>JAEYRH010000005.1 GCA_023435705.1 Bacillota bacterium
GGCGGTGTCGGTGATGATTGAAAACTTCGTGGCCTCGGAGCCTGTGCCGGCCGTGGTGGGGATCAGCACCATCGGGGGAAATTCGCCTTCTATTTCCTTGCCCATGTAGTCCGAGATCGCGCCGGGCAGCACGGTCATCGCGGCGATGGCCTTGGCGCTGTCCAGCGGGCTGCCGCCGCCAATGGCAATCAGAAAGTCGCACCCGGCATCCCGATAAGCCGCCACACCCTCTTCAATCATCGCCACGGTGGGCTCGCCGGTGATGCCGCTGAACACGGCATAACCGGTTTCCCATTGTGTGAGCAGCCCCAGCAGGATCCGCATGGCGCCGGTCTGCTCCACATGCTTGCCGGTCACGATGAGCGCCTTGCGGCCCAGGGCGGTGATGTCCGCCCGGCAGGTCTCCAGCGCATTCTCGCCGATCACGGTTTTGCGGGGTGTGGTGAGCTGATATGGCATAGCCGGTCTCCTCTATTCTATTACCGCCCGGACCAGCGGCCAAGCTCCTCCGGCGTGGCCAACACATAATGCTGCCCGCCCAGATGATGCTGGACGCCCTTGTGGTATTCCACACCCTGGGCCTTGTAGTCATAGCTCAATGCCACACGGCGCTTCTCCGCCAATGGGTCGGGCCGGGGGATCGCCGATAGCAGGCTTTTCGTGTAGGGATGCACCGGGTTTTGGAAGATCTCCTCGGTGGTGCCCGTCTCCACCAGATGCCCCAGGTGCATCACGCCGATACGGTCAGAGATGTATTTTACCATGGAAAGGTCATGGGCGATGAACAGATAGGTGGTGCCGGTCTGCATCTGCAGATCCTTCATCAGGTTCACCACCTGCGCCTGGATGGACACATCCAGCGCGCTGATGCATTCATCGGCGATCACGAGCTTTGGGTTCATGATCAGCGCTCTGGCGATGCCCACACGCTGGCGCTGGCCGCCGCTGAACTGGTGTGGATAGCGGTCGGCATGTTCGGGGGCAAGGCCCACCTTCTTGAGCATCGCGGCCACCTTTTCCTGCCGCTCGGCCCTGGTTTTATACAGGTGGTGGATGTCCAGCCCCTGGGCGATGATCTCTCCAACCTTCTTGCGGGGGTTCAGGCAGGCCATCGGGTCCTGAAAGATCATCTGCATCTCCTGACGCAGCCTGCCGGTGGTAGACCGGCCCATTTTGCCGGAAATGTCCATTCCATTGAATTCGATGGAGCCCGCTGTGGGCTTGTAGAGCCGGATGAGGCTTCTGCCAATGGTGCTCTTGCCGCTGCCGCTCTCCCCCACCAAGCCGTAGGTCTCGCCGGGATAGATCACAAAATCCACGCCGTCCACGGCGCGCACTGTGAACCGGCTGCTCACGGTGAAATGCTGCTTCAGACCCTTCACTCTCAGAATCGGCTCACCGCTTTGCATCGAGCGCACCTTCTTCCCTCATCCGTTGAATACGATGCTTGAGTTCCTCCGGCATTTCCACCTTTGGTGCCCGCTCGTCCAGCAACCAGGTGGCTGCCCAGTGAGTGTCGCTCACCCGAAACATCGGCGGCTCGGCTCGCTTGTCAATCTTCAGCGCGTAGCGGTTGCGGGGCGCAAAGGCATCGCCAGCCACCGGATGCAGCAGGTTGGGCGGCGAACCGGGGATCGTATACAGCCGCTCATCGGTGGTGTCCAGATGGGGCATGGCGCTCAGAAGCCCCCAGGTGTAGGGGTGGCGGGGGTCATAGAAGACTTCCTCCGCCGTGCCCTTCTCCACAATCCTGCCGGCATACATCACGGAGACATAGTCGGCGATCTTGGCCACCACGCCCAGGTCGTGGGTGATGTAGATCACGCTGATGCCGCGCTCCTTCTGGATGCGCTGGATCAGCTCCAGTATCTTGGCCTGGATCGTCACATCCAGCGCGGTGGTGGGCTCGTCACAGATCAGAAGATCAGGGTCGCAGGCCAGGGCGATGGCGATCACCACGCGCTGGCGCATGCCGCCGGAAAGCTGGTGAGGATAGTTCTTCATCCGCTTTTCCGGCTCAGGGATGCCCACCTCCTCCAGCAGGCAGATCGCGCGGCCCCAGGCTTCTGCGCGGGTGGCACGCTTGTGCCACAGCATACCTTCGATGATCTGCTTGCCCACCGTCATCGTGGGGTCCAGGCTGGTCATCGGGTCCTGAAAGATCATTGCGATGCGCTTGCCGTTGATGTGGCGGCGAAGCTCCCGTTTTTTCATTTTGAGGATGTCCACCGTTTTCAGATTGCCGTCATCCTGGTGATAGGTATACTCGATCGTGCCGGAGTCCACCTTGCCGTTTTTGGCGAGGATGCCCATGGCAGCCTTCATCGTGACCGACTTGCCGCTGCCGCTCTCGCCCACGATAGCCAGCGTCTCGCCGCGCCAAAGATCCAGGTCCACGCCCCGGATGGCGTGCACCGGGCCTGCCATCGTCTCAAAGGTGATGGAGAGGTCGCGGATTTCCATGGCTTTTTCCCTGTTTTCCATCTGCGGCACCTCACATTTCCTTCAGTTTCGGGTCGAATGCTTCGCGCAGGCCGTCGGCCAGCACGTTAAAACACAGCATCAGCAGCGCCAGCACCACAATGGGCGGCACAATCTGATAGGGATGCGTGGTGAAGCTGTTGAACGCGTCGTTGATCAGAGACCCCAGGCTGCACTGCGGCACCGGGATGCCCAGACCCACGAAACTCAAAAACGCCTCGGTGAAGATCGCCGTGGGGATGCTGAACATCAGCTGCGTGATGATCTGCCCGATGATGTTGGGCAGCACCTCGCGGAAGATGATCGTCATGCTGCCCGCGCCCAGCGTGTGGCTGGCCAGCACGAACTCCTGCTCTTTGAGCTTGAGCATTTCGGCCCGGGCGATGCGGCTCATGCTGATCCAGTCGGTCAGCACCAGCGCCAGCACGATGGTGAGGAACCCCGGTTTCATCACCAGAAGCAACAGTGTCACAATCACAAGCCGCGGAATGCCGTTGTTGATCTCGGCGAAGCGCTGCATGGCGCTATCCACCCAGCCGCCAAAGTAGCCGCTGATCAGGCCATAGCTCATACCCAGCGTCATGTTGATGATGGCGCTCACAATGGCGATCCCCAGCGAGATGCGGGCGCCTTCCCACACGCGGGTCCAGATGTCGCGGCCCAGCGTGTCGCTGCCGAACCAATAATAGACGTCGGGGAGGTTCTTGGCTTGATAGCCGTTCACGATCTTGGTGCCCGATGTGGTGTGCAGCGACTCATTGCCGTTGAAGATGCCCAGGTTCTCCAGCCCCGGCACCCTTGGAGCAAAGTTTTTCTGTGAGAGCGCCTGGTCGGAATAAACATATCCGCTCACGAGCGGCCCGATCACGGCGAACAGCACGATGAACAGGATCAACACCAGCGCCACGACAGCGCCCTTATTGGCCATGAAACGGCGGCGCACATCCTTCCAGTAGGAGTCGCTGGTAAAACCGGTATCGATTACAGCCTCCGGTTCGCCGCCGATCAACTCAAAATCGTTAGGCAAGTAATCCAAGCCCTTCGGCACAACTGCCATATGCTCATCCATTCGCTTTCACCGCCTTCCCTTTCTTGATGCCCAGCACCCTGGCCCAGCGGCCAAAGAAGCCTGGCCGCCCGGCACCGGTATCCCCACTGTCGGAAGACAGGCGGATGCGCGGGTCGATGATGCCGTAGAGGATGTCCACCAGCAGCATGATGCCAATATACATCGCGCTATAGATGAAGCTTAGCGCAATGACAACATTGTAGTCGTTGGATTGTATCGCTGTGACCAACAGGCTGCCCACGCCGGGGATGGAGAAGATTTTCTCCACGACCAGGCTGCCGGTCATCAGATCCACAATCAGCGGCGCCAGCACTGTGATGATGGGGATCAGCGCGTTGCGCAGAGCGTGCCGCGTGATCAGCGGCGCACCGCTGACACCCTTGCTTTCCACAAGCATCATATAGTCGCTGCCCAGCACCTCCAGCATCTCGTTGCGGGTGAACCGGGCGATGGATGCCAGCGTAAACATGCCCAGCGCGATGCTTGGCATGATGCTGGACTCAAACGGGTTTTTGATGTTGTAGAGCATGGGCAGCCACGAAAGCTTGAAGCCCAGCGTGTAGCTCAGGCCCAAAGCAAACACATAGCTGGGCACGGCGACTCCAAGCACCGAGATCACAGTGCTGAGGCTGTCGAGGATGGTGCGGTGATTGAGCGCAGCAACAATGCCAAGCAGCAACCCAATCAGCGCCCCCAGTCCAACGGCCATGCCGCCCACATTGATGCTGACAGGCAGCCGGGACTGCACCAACTGGCTGATCGGCGTGTTTTTACTGATGTTGTAACTCACCCCGAAATCACCCTGGGCGAGGTTCCAAACATAACGGCCGAACTGCACGATCAGCGGCTTGTCCAAGCCATATTTTACATTCAGGGCTGCCCGCTGGTCTTTGTTTAGCTTTTCGTCGTTGAACGGCGAACCCGGCATCAGTTGCAGCAGAGTAAACAGCACCAGCGTAATGGCCAGCAGGGTGAACACAGAAATGAGCACCCTCTTTGCGACATAGCGTTTCACAGCGCTCCCTCTTTCCGTCGCTTCGCTCAAAAAGCGCAGCGGCCTTGACACTTTCAAAGCCGCTGCGCGCGCAGACACAAGGCGAAATGCTTACTTGATTACTGCTTGTCGGCGTTTTTAAACACGCGGTTCAGCGCCACAGGGTGGAATTCAATGCCCGACACATTGGTCTTGATCATGCAGGCATCAGCCTTGGTGTAGAGAGGCACGATCACGGCCTGTGCCATTACGATCTTTTCGGCATCATACATGGCGGCCCAACGCTTCACCGGATCGGTGATGTAGGCGCCGGTGGTGCAGTCGGCGATCAGCTTGTCATAGGCTGCGTCGCTCCACAGACCGTAGTTGTTGCTGTTGTCGGTCACCCACATGCCCAGATAGGTCATCGGGTCGGCATAGTCGGGGCCCCAGCGGGTCAGGCACACTTCATATTTGCCGTTCTGAATGTCTTCCACGCGCTGCTTCTTGGGCTCCACCTTCAGGTTGAAGGTGACGCCGGGCAGGGCCTTTTCCACCTGCTCCTTGATCACGGCTGCCACGTTCTGGGTCTCGGTCTGATCCTCAACCAGCAGCTCGAAGGTGAAGGTTTCCTGGCCCAACTCCTGCTTGGCCTTTGCATAATATTCAGCGGCCTTGGCGGCGTCATCCGCACAGACATCCTTAAACATGGTCTGGTCGGCGCTGAAGTCGGTGCCATCAGGGCCGGTGGCGAATTGCGGAGGCACGGCGGTGTAGGTGGCCACGGAGCCGTCCTTCACCACGTCAGCCACGATGGCGGCGCGGTTCACGGCGTTGCTGAGGGCAAGGCGCATGTTGGCGTTGGCCAGAGCGGGCACGTTATGGCCGTTGAGCGTGAGGTACCACATATAGCCGGCACCCACAACCTTCAGCTCCTTGTCGCCGGAAACCTGATCCACCTGGTCACCGGAGAGCTTCACGATGTCCAGCGCGCCGTTCTGATAGCTCATGAACGCCTGCTGGCTGTCTTTCACCACCTGGTATTCCAGGCCGTCCAGCTTGACCTTGGCGGCGTCATAGTAGTCAGCGTTCTTCACCAGGCTGAAGGACAGCGCGGCGGGCTCATAGCTGGAAAGCTTGAAAGCGCCGTTGCTCAGCGTGGTCTCAGGGCTGGTGCCGAAGGTGCCTTCAGCCAGGCCTGTAAAGAACTTGCGGTTGATCGGATAGAAGGTGGGGAAATACATCAGGCTGTCAAAGTAGGAGACCGGCACATTCAGCTCCACTTTGAGGGTCTTGGCATCCACAGCCGTCACGCCCAGGTCGGTCACGGGCTTATCGCCCTTGATGACTTCGGCGGCGTTCTTGATCTGGCCGATGTCGCTGAGCATATAGGAATACTCAGAGGCGTTCTTCGGATCTGCGGCGCGCTGCCAGCCGAACACAAAGTCATCGGCAGTCACGGCGTCGCCGTTGCTCCACTTGGCATCGCGCAGGTGGAAGGTGTAGGTGAGGCCGTCGGGGCTCACTTCAGTGCTCTCGGCGAGGGCGGGCACCGCTTTGCCTGTGGCGTCCATCTGCATCAGGCCGTCGGTGATGTTGGCGATCACTTCAAAACTGGTGCCATCGGTGGCGAGCTGGGGATCCAGGCTGGCCACTTCCACCTCAACCATCACGTTGAGGGTTTTGCCGCCTGCAGCAGGGGCCTCAGTGGCGGGCGTTTCGGTGGCGGTGCTGTCTGCCGGCGCTGTTGTGGGCGCCGTGGTGGCCACAGGGGCGGGGGTGCCGCAGGCTGCCATACTCAGGGCCATCAAACAGGCCAGAGCGATGGCGGCGATTGACTTTGCTCTCATCATTTTTTCTCCTTCTCCTGAAATTGTGGATGCCTTTTGGTAGTAAAAACGCTCGCCCCAGACCGGGTGACGAGCGCCTTTGCTCAATGGAATAAATATACATCCATATAAATCAGCTTGTCAATGCTTTGCAGGATTTCCATTGTAAACTTTCAGTATTGGTAAGATAAATCCTGATGAAACCCACGCAACGCAGCATAACGCCTAACACCCGAAGGGGCGCGCTCCATTTTGATCACGAGATAGTCCAACGCTCTGTTTGACAGAATTAGGCATCCGTAAAATTGCCATCATATTATCGTTTTTTGCCATTTGACATTCTCCTTTCCTGCTTTTATTCAAATCCCACCAGATTACTGAATGAGTTCTTAGTCATCGCAAATGGAAAAAAATAAGGGGTTGGATGTCCTAACAGGCTGATGCCATGCAGATTTTTACCGCATGGCATCTTTAGCCACCTAAAATTTCCAGAAGTGAAAATCCATCGAAAACGTCTATTAGGCAACAAGTCTTGTATTAGATGTATCTCCGATTGATATCCAATCATCCCTCGCAGAATGTTCCAGTGCAAGAAGGTAACAAAATTATAGAAATCAGATAGTTTATTCCATTAATTTTTGGAAGGCTGTATGATACCATAACCACAAATCGCATGGAAGCAGGAGGAGTAAAATCCATGAAGCACAGCAAAATCATTTCTCTTCTCATGGTAGCAATGCTCATTTGCGCAGCGCTGACGGCCTGCACAACCAGCAGCGCCACGACCGCGCCGGCAGCCACTGACAAGCCGGTGGAAAAAACCACTGCGCCATCGTCCACGGTTGAGGCGAGTCAACCTGCCGCAGACGATACCCTGAAGGTGACCGATAAGGAAATCACCATCACGTTGTGGGACATCGCCACGGAAGACCCTGCCAACAAGATCCAGCAGGGCGCGGTGGACCGTTTCATGAAGGCATACCCCAACGTCAAGGTGGAGACCACCCATATCCAGAATGACACCTACAAGCAAAAGCTGGTCGTCGCGATGAGCTCCGGCCAATGCCCGAACATGTATATCCACTGGGGTGGCGGCCCAATGAATGAGTACATCGATTCCGGCTTCGCGGTTCCGATCACGGAATTGATGAACAAATACAACAAGGTCAAATTCCTGAAGGCCGCTATTGAACAGAGCTCCTACAAGGGCGAGATTTACGCCGTGCCCTACGGCGGACTTGGCGGCAGCGGCATTTTCTACAACAAAACAATCTTCTCCAAGCTGAACCTCCAGGTTCCGCAGACGATTTCCGAGCTGGAAGCAGTTTGCGAGACGCTGAAGAGCAAAGGTTACACCCCCTTCTCTCTGGCGAACCAGAACAAGTGGACCGGTTCGATGTACTTTATGTATCTGGCCGCGCGCTTCAGCGGTGTGGAGGAATTCAATGCTGCAGCAGCAGGCACTGGTTCCTTTGAGTCCCCCGCTTTCCAGTATGCAGCCGAGACCATTCAAAAATGGGTCAAGGCCGGATACTTCCCCGAGGGCGTCAACAGCCTGAACACCGACGACGGGCAGGACCGCCAGCTGATGTACAAAGAGGAAGCGGCCATGATGCTCCACGGCGGTTGGCAGGCTGCCAGCATGAAGAACGACAACGCAGAATGGTACACCCAGAATATCGGTTTCTTCGGCTTCCCGAAGCTTGATAGCAGCAAGGCAGACCAGACTATTGTCGTGGGCACTTCCATCGGCAACGGATTCTCCTTCAACATCAAGGATCAGGATATACTCAACGCAGCCTTCGTGCTGGCCACGCAATTCTATAATGATGACACCTATAACCAGCAGCAGCTGGAAGCCGGCACCATTCCCTCCATCGAAGGCATGGGCGACACCATTCAGGATCCCTGCATGCAGGTGCTTTGGAAGAATTTCTCCAGCGCCGGCAATGTGCAGCTTTGGTATGACCAGTATCTGCCTCCGGAAGTTGGCGAGGTCCACAAGAACACCTGCCAGGAAATCTTTGGCCTGACAAAGACTCCGGCAGAAGCCAATAAAGCGCTCAATGACGCGATGCAGGCATACCTGAAAGATCAGAAGTAACCGTTCATAACCAATCATCCTCATGCCAACAGGAAGCCCGCAGCAAATCAGGAGACTGCTTTCTACGGGCTTCCTCCTTCAATTTTTCCGGTGCCAGGCTGGCTTACAACAACAATTTCTTAGGGATCGGAGGGGCAACCGGTGCATAGAAAATCCCTTGGTCAATACAGGAAGAGGACGGTGCGCACTGCGGCAACAGTTTTTCTTACGCCTGTCATCCTGATCATGCTCGTCTTTATTGTCTACCCCATCATTTCAACCTTTGACATCAGCTTATACAAATGGAACGGCATATCATCCAAGAAAGTGTTCATTGGGTTTGACAACTGGGCCACACTAATTGCAGATTCAGATTTCTGGATGGCCTTTAAAAACAATATCATCGTCATGGTGTGTTCGATCGTCATCCAAATACCGATCGCAGTGGCTCTGGCAAGCTTCTTGGATGCCAGCGGCCGCAAGGCGAATCTGTTCAAGGTGGTTTGGTTTGTGCCTCTGCTCATGTCATCTGTGGCGATTGGCTTTCTCTTTTCCTATGCTTTGGCCACATCTGGCGGCATTGTCAGCACCATTTCCAGCTGGCTTGGCGGCAAGAACATAGACCTTCTCGGGCAGGCGCCACAGGCGCTGTTTGCTGTGATCGGCGTAATAGCTTGGCAGTACACGCCGTTTTACATGGTCTTCTTCCTTGCGGCGTATTCCAACATGAGCACGGAAATCTATGAGGCCACCATCATCGATGGTGCTACCCGGGGACAGTATTTCCGCTATGTCGCGCTGCCCTTGCTGAGCCCGGTGATCAAGGCCGCCTGCGTCCTCTCTCTGATCGGATCGTTGAAGTACTTTGACTTGATTTATGTAATGACCGGCGGCGGGCCTGGCACGGCGACCGAACTGATGGCGACCTACATGTATAAAATGTCGTTCCGCAACTTCAAGATGGGGTATGGCTCCACGGTCGCGGCGGGGATGTTTATCCTTGTAACCACCATTGCATTGCTGATCCAGCGGTTGTTGCGGGCAAGGGAGAGTGTTCTATGAATAAGTTAAGACAATCAAAACTCCGCAGCCGCATTGCATGGGGCATTGCAATCCTCCTGGCGCTTGTGTGGCTGCTGGTTACGCTGCTTCCCTTTGTGTTCATGGTTCTCAATTCCTTCAAGGAGCAGTTTGAAATGCTCCGGAAAGGAATCTTTCAGCTGCCGGACACCTTGTACCTAGACAATTATACTGGTGTGATCAGCAAAGGTTTCTTGAATTACTTCCTGCACAGCGTGATCGTGCTTGCCATATCGCTGGTGATCCTGCTTTTTGCAACAGCCTGCGCATCTTATCCACTTTCCAGGATGGAGTTCAAGTTCAGGGGATTCATCTACGGTTTGATTGTGGCCTGCATGTCCATCCCCATTCATATTACACTGATCCCGGTTTTCAAAATGAGCACGCAGATGCAAACTTACGACACCCTCTGGGCGTTGATTGGGCCCAATGTGGCGTTTGGCATCCCGATATCCTGCTACATCCTGACCACCTTTATGAGCACCATTCCAAAAGAGATCGAGGAATCAGCGGAGATTGACGGCTGCGGAAAGTTCCGCACCTTCTTCAGCATCATCCTTCCGCTTTCCAAGGCGGGGCTTTCCACGCTTGCCATTTATAACGGTGTGGGTATCTGGAACGAGTTTGCATTTGCCAACACACTCACACAATCAAAAGCCGCGCAGACACTGCCTCTGGCGATCTCTGCCTTTCAAGGGGAGCACTCCCTGGACATACCAAGGATCATGTCCGTGCTGGTGCTCACGGTGTTGCCGATGATTGTGCTGTTCATCATCCTGCAGGACAAACTGGTCAAGGGTTTGATGGCCGGCGCTGTGAAAGGCTGACAGCAAAGTGCTGATAACAAAAAGTAGTGGGAAACGTCTCAGGAAAGGAATAGAATATCGTATATACACTTAAGCCTCCACACTGTTCTAATGTATTTAGCTGAAGGTGGAAATGTGATCAGCATTATGAAAGACAAGTTTCTCAACTGGAGCTTGGATCGTAAGATTTACTTCGTTGTCAGGATCCTTGCATTTGCGATTTCGATCATAATGTTGGTTGTCTTTTCCATCTTCTTTTTTTCCTCCTATATCAACCAATCAAACAGCATTGCCGGCGACCAGCTTTATTCCATTGCGGTTAATGAGGCTTCGGCGCTGGACGGCTACAAAGAGCTTGCGGAAGCCCTCACCATAGACGATGCGATACAAGCCTATCTGAAAAGCGACGGCCCGACGGATCCACGCTATTTTGATCTGGTTACAGACACAAAAAACACGTTTCAGAATGCTCAGAATATGTTTCCTGATCTGATGTTCATCGCAGTGATCAGCAATCGGTTTGACGATGTTTTATATAAGGGTACGCTCAGTAAAATTTCCAATAATATTGTCCAGAAATATTCCGCGGATTATGCCGGTTGCTCCTTCTGCCGGGAGACCGGCACGTTGAAAATGAGTTATAACGATGCCTATATGGGCGGGGGGAGCAAACTGCTCAACGTTTACTTCCCAGTGTATTCCATTTCGAATATGATTCATGAAAACGGTTTGCTGGTGATGATCTTTGACGGAAGCCTGTTTGAGAAACTCACGCCAGACAAGAATGTCTTCAAATACAATTCGGATTTGATGCTGGTGGATGGCACCGGCACTGTGGTTTCTGGCTCCGATCAGGCATTGATGGACCGCCAGTTTGCCTATGTTGGCAAGCTCGAGGGCATGAGCGGCAATTTCAGGCAGAACAGCAATCTGTATATTTACCGCAAGATCGGAAAATGGAATTATTACCTGGTCAGCCGAATCCCCCTCATGGACATGTATCGCGACAGCCTGGTGCTATTCCTTCTGCTTCTTGGTATCTGCGTCGTCGTGACCTTTGTAGGCCAGCATATTTGTAGAGTGATCATCCGGCGGGCTTACCGACCGCTGGATCATGTAGTGCTGATGATGAACAGTGTAGCCCAGGGGAAGCTTGATATCCGAATCAATTTGGAAAAGGTGGGCATTGACTTTTTAAAGCTGGCAGACGGTTTCAATTTCATGTTGGACAAAATCAATACTCTAATGGAGCAAGTCAGACTTGACTCCAAATTGAACGAGCAACTCCGCCTGAGCGCGCTGCAATCGCAGATACAACCGCATTTCCTCTACAATGCGCTGGACTGCATCCACTGGCAGGCCAGCGCTGACGGCAGCGAGGAAATCTCTGTGTTTGTGAAGGCGCTCGCTCAGTATTATCGGATTTGTCTGAGCAAGGGGGAAGACGTAATTTTCCTTGAGCAAGAAATTGAACATGTGAAAAACTATCTGATCATTCAAAACATCCGTTACGATAACATCGTGTCCAGCACAATCGAGGTGGATGATGATTGCAGGAAAACACTCATTCCGAAAATTACTCTCCAGCCTCTGGTGGAAAACTCCATATATCATGGCATAAAAATCAAGGAGGGCTGCCGCGGAGACCTGAGCATCCATGCGTTCAGGCAGGGGAGCGATGTGTTGATTCAAGTTTCTGACAACGGCACAGGAATGACAGAGGAGCAAATTGTTAGGATGAACAGCTCCATATCAGAATACGACAAGGATTTTGGATACGGGATCCGAAACGTAAACAAACGCATAGAGATCCTGTTTGGGTGCGAGTATGGCCTTCATTATGCCAAGAACCAGACCAATGGAATCACCGTTACGGTCCGCCTGCCCGGTGGGATAGCCCGGAGCTTGGGGGAGGTCAGCCATGTATAAAGCCCTGATCGTAGACGATGAAAAGATGATCCGAATGGGAATGCGCAAGGCAATCGCTTGGGACTCTATCGGGATCAACAGCGTTTTTGTGGCCAAATCGGGCCGTGAAGCACTGGCTATCATCCGCGAGCACAAGCCAGAAGTGCTCATTACAGATATTAAAATGGATGAAATGACCGGCTTGGAATTAATTGACCAAGCCAAGAAGCTCGTGCCGGAAATCAGGGTTTTGGTCTTGACCGGTTACGATGATTTTGAGTATGCCAGGCGCTGCATCAAACTGAACGTACACGATTTTTTCCTGAAACCAATTGATGAAAAGGCACTAATGGAATCGGTCCGCAAACAGGTTGATTACCTGGAGAGCAATAAAATCGACAAGCTCGCTGATGTCAACGAAAGCCGGGCACGTGCCATTGCCGAGCAGATGAACATTGAGAAACTACTGCAAAACCTGGTATATTGCCGCAGCACAGATGAGCAGGTGGATGCTTTTTGCGCCAAATATGGTTATTGCACCGATCAGACGGTCCAAGTAGCGGTCCTGCTTCCGGCATTGACACTGGAGAATGGCAAGGCTGATGAGTATTATACGGCCCTGACGATCAAAAACATATGCATAGACCTGGTAGACGCCCGAAACAGGGGCCTCACCTTCATGGATGAGTATGGGCGTATCGTCATTGCATTCTTTCTTCACAATCATAAGGGTTGCAGCACAGTGGAGTGGCTGCATGAACTCAACAGCATACTTGGAGACGAATATGGCCGCCCGCCGAAGATGGCCATCGGCAACCCTGTTGCCAGCCTACGGTATTTGCATGTATCTTATAATGACGCCATGCATCTGCTGGAGCATGAAAATAGTGAGTATGACGACATCATCCTAGCCAAAGAGCACCGGAACAGAAATAACCTCTTTCAAGAAATTTTTCAAGAGATGAAGAGCGCTATGTCTGCCAGCATCGGTGACATTGAAAGGACTTTAGGGATATTTGATCGCTTCTGCCGGGTGGCGGATTGTTATCATCTGTCAGACACAGCAATTCGCAGGTGCTGTTATGAGATGGCTTCATCAGTATTCTATGAGCATCTTTGCCATACCGGAAAAGAAGCTGACGACCGGCTTGACACTTTGATCAACAGTCTGATGAATCTCCGGGGAGAAGAGCAACTTCAGCTAGTCAGACAATTCCTGAACAAGTTGCTTGACGACAAAGAAGACCTTCAGGGCTATGAAATTGTGAACAGAGCCAAGCGCTATATTCACGAACATCTGCCTGATGATTTGTCGGTTACCGGGATCGCTTCTTTCCTTTATGTCACACCAAACTATCTTTCGAGGCTTTTCAAGAAGACAACTGGCGAAGGCTGCAACGAATATATTGTACGCAAGCGGATAGAGAAAGCCAAGCTGCTATTGGAGACAACACAATTGCACACCTTTCGGATTGCGGAAATGGTGGGTTATAATGACACAAACTATTTTTCGCTTGCCGTAAAAAAGAGCACAGGCGTGTCACCAAAAAAATACCGCGAATCCTTCCAGAAAAACAGAACGGACAGGATTCAACTGTAAATGCCTATGGCTCATAATGCAAGATAGCTGGATTGAACTCCACAACACTGGGTTGGCTGGGCTTAAGTATGGCGGATATCGACAAGTACATCGGGTACGCCTTGCAGGTATCCTGCCACTGAGCTTGACAAAAATAAACGGCTCAGGAAAATGGGCAGGATCTTCTCCTGCCCACTTTTTTATTTTGAAAAACCTTCGCAGCATCCTCCTCAATTCGATCCAGAAAAACATTAGAGCACGGTATCCTATCTGTCCAATTGGGTAACGATAAACCAAAATACTAGATAGAATTTCTATCATCTTACTATTGATTGGTAAGTTGGTTAAGTTAAAAGGAGAAGTTCTATGGCTATCACAACCAGCAAACCCGATTCCTTGTCTGCAAGTGCGGCCTATCAACTAGCAAATGTCACAAAAACAGCGCCGCAATACGATTCAATTACCCCGAGATGGTTGATTAGGTTTCTTGAGTGGAAAGCCCTGGACGCTGGCATATTCCGCCTAAACAAAGTGAAAGAAGGGGAAACCCTTCTGGATGTGCTTTGCACACAAACCAACAACGACGAAATTCCAGAAGGCTTTATCGATTATGAGCCCAAGCCTCGTGAGTATGTTTTAAACTCAATCTCAACAATCATAAATATTGATACCCGTGTCGCAGATATATACAGTAATCCTTATGACCAAATCAAGGAGCAATTAAGGCTTAGTATCGAAAGCATGAAGGAAAGACAGGAGAGCCAGCTCATCAACAACGATGGATATGGCTTGCTGAAGGGTACAGCAGACTCACAAAGGATACAAACCCGACATGGTTATCCCACGCCCGACGACATGGATGACCTGATAGCAAAAGTATGGAAAGAACCGTCATTCTTCATTGCACATCCTATGGCCATTGCTGCATTTGGCAGAGAATGCACAAGACGAGGTGTACCGCCGCCTACGATAACCCTATTTGGAACTCCTTTTTTGACCTGGCGTGGGATTCCAATCGTCCCCACAGACAAGCTACTGGTAGACGGCCAGCGCAGGCCAAAAGAAAAGTCTGGTAAAACCAATATCCTGCTTATTCGCACAGGTGAGCAAAAGCAGGGCGTAATCGGGCTTTTTCAAGCGGGACTTACTGGCGAGCAGAGCAGAGGATTGTCTGTGAGATTCATGGGCACTGACACAAGGGGGATATGCTCTTATCTTTTGTCGCTATACTGTTCCACCGCCGTATTGACTGACGATGCCATTGCGGTGCTGGAAAATGTGGATGTGGGAAACTATTATGATTACAAATGATCAGTCAATCAGTCCAACCGATTTAAACTTGAAGGAATTAGACTTTAATCAGCATAGCCCTCTGGATGTTTCAATACTGGAAGCGCTTGCCAGTGAGTTTTTCCCTGAGTTCTTTCGGGCAAAAAGCACAAATATCATTTCATCAGATTCGTATCCGGAATCGCACGCATATACCGGTTCTTTTAACGTCGGCTCGATACGCAGCGACTTCCCAATACTGTCTGAAAAGGTCAATGGAAAAGATCTGGTTTGGCTTGACAATGCAGCAACTACACAGAAGCCAAGGCAGGTCATTGACCGCATAACATATTTTTATGAGCACGAGAATTCCAACGTTCACAGAGCAGCCCACACATTGGCTGCGCGAACAACCGATGCATATGAAGGCGCAAGAAAAAAGATCAGCAGCTTCCTGAATAGCGCGAATCCTCAAGAGATCCTGTTTGTGCGCGGCACAACCGAAGCAATTAACCTGGTCGCACAATCATATGGCAGGTACAATCTGCGCCGTGATGATGAGATCCTCATTTCGTGTCTAGAGCATCATGCTAATATAGTTCCCTGGCAAATGATATGCGAGGATACAGGCTCCAAGCTTCGTGTTATTCCGGTGGACGGTTTGGGTCAAATCAACTTAGGCGAGTATCAAAGATTGTTGAATCCAAAAACAAAGATTGTATCGGTCACACATGTTTCCAATGTTTTAGGGACCATCACGCCTGTTGCTGAAATTACCAACATGGCACACCGTTATGGAGCGAAAGTCTTGATCGACGGCGCACAGGCCGCGGCACATTTGCCCGTCAATGTTCAGGAATTGGATTGCGATTTCTACGCTTTCTCCGGCCACAAGATTTTTGGACCGACCGGTATAGGCATTCTTTATGCCAAATCAGAAATACTCAATGAGATGCATCCCTATCAGGGTGGCGGCAACATGATTTCTGATGTAACTTTTGAAAAGACACTATATCAGGACATACCTCATAAATTTGAAGCAGGAACAAGCAGCATTGCAGATGCCGTTGGGCTTGGCGCAGCAATTGATTATGTAACCAAGCTAGGGTTCAACACTATTGTTGATTATGAGCATCAACTGTTGGAATACGGCATGGAATCGCTGAAGCGTATTCCCGGGTTGGTACTGATTGGTACAGCAGAGGAAAAGACAAGTGTATTGTCCTTTGTAATTAATGGCATTGATCCTGCGGAAGTCGGCAGCGCACTCAATGCTGAAGGTATAGCCGTCCGCGCTGGCCATCATTGCGCTCAGCCAATTGTAAGGCGATTTGGTTTGGAGTCTATGGTAAGACCATCGCTGACTTTTTACAACACACAAGAAGAACTTGATCTTCTTGTGTCAGTTCTTCGTAGACTGATCAGTGGACGTATCAGTGGTTAATCCATTGCATATTATATATGCAAGATTATGTTATTAACAGCAAGTAGGGCGGACTGCGGTGACAGCTGCGACCTGGCCCGTCTGTATCACCCCCCTTCATAAAGGTATAAAAACAGCTCCCGAAATATCAAGAACGTTGACCGGAGTTGATATGACTATAGTGCTGTTCATCGTTCCTGCTCATGCTGGCGCTTCCTGTACCAGTTTTCCAGCAGTTGAACGTTTTCAGTGAAGCCCTTGGGGGAAGAACCGGTCAACACGCACGGACTGGATGGCGTTCTTTTCTTTCTGGTTAGGTTTTTCTTCGGTCAGGATGGAATATATAATATGGGGATTTAGCCGCCCTTCTTTGTTTTTCATGCGCTGTGCCTGAGCCAGCGACGGGGTGCAATCTTCTGACTGCATGGTTTCATGGAGAGCGACTTGTTCATTTTCGGCAAGGTAGGAAAGCTCAGGAGCAGGATTCAAGGCGATCTGCTTTTCATCCATCATTTCAGAGAACACTGTGATGTTTCTCTTCTTGCCAGCCATGGTCATTCCTCCCGTTTCTCTTGATGCCGATTATTAGCCGGGTGGGAGAAAAACCTACAGATGCGCGCCTAGAAAAACTAATAAACCCCGATCATTGCCAGAGTTGGATACAACCGTGACTGTTCTATCCTTAGTCTGATAACCTTCGTTCTCACCTGATTAAAAAGGCATATCTTCTTATATCCCACTACGTTTCCAGTGAAAAATGGCCTGAATTGCCCGGAGTCATCCTCATATTCTAACGTGAAGGCCTCGATCCTCTGGCCAGATGAAGCGATATGCTCCATCAACACCACCTTGTCAAAGGTCTGCTCAGTGGCGAACCGCACGGTGAGTTCTGCCTGCTCCACACCATCCGCCGGCCTCCAATAGGTGATCTTGTCGCCATCGGCAGCGCATTGCGGGCCATGGGTTTCGTCCAGGGATTCGGAAGCGCTCACCACGGCATCCTGCGTCAGGTCACGCGGAAATGCTGCGTGGAGGGCGTCACCCAGCTCTTTCAATCTGGCTACGTCATTTTCATGGAAAAGCCCCCGTTTGTCCGGCGGGATGTTCAGCAAAAATGTGGCGTTACCGCCCACGGAGGAGTAATAGATATCAAGAAGTTCCTCCACGGAGCGTACTTTGTCATTCTCCTCTGGGTGATAAAACCACTCCGGCCGAATGGAGGTATTCACCTCCGCAGGATACCAAACCAGCTTCCCGGCGTGGCGGATTGCCTCGCGACCACCCAGATCCTCGTCAGAGCTTGTGATGCGGCGGGAAAACTCGCCGTCGTCAATCTGCTGGGATTTCTCCTGGATCTTCTCCACGTCCAGTAGAGCCGCCGGCACCACGCTCCACTCGCTCGTGCGGCAGTGGCCGGCCTCGTTGCCGCACCAACGCACATCCGGCCCGCACACGCTGATGCAGGCATCAGGCTGCAGCTCGCGGATCGTACTGTAGTAGGCATCCCAGTCATACACCTGGCGCTTGCCGTTGGGGCCCTCACCGCAAGCACCGTCAAACCACACGCTGAACACAGGGCCGTAGTTCGTAAGCAGCTCCCGGAGCTGGCCCACAAAATAGCGGTTGTATGCATGCGAGTCGCCGTAGCATTGCTCGTGCCTGTCCCACGGGGAGAGATAGACGCCAAACTTGATGCCGGCCTCACGACAGGCGTCGGCGGCCTCGCGCACAACATCTCCCTTTCCGCCCTTCCATGGGCAGTTTTTCACCGAGTGCTCGGTGAACGAGCTGGGCCACAGGCAAAAGCCGTCGTGATGCTTGCAGGTCAGGATCATGCCCTTCATACCGGCAGACTGGATGGCTTTCACCCATTGCCGGGCATCCAGCTCCGTGGGGTTGAAGATCGCCGGGTCCTCGTTGCCCAGGCCCCATGCCAGGTTGGTATAGGTGTTGGGGCTGAAGTGCACAAAGGCGTAAAACTCCGTTTCCTGCCAGGCCATTTGCCGGGCAGAAGGTTTCACCTGGGTTGCCTCTAAAATGAACTTTTCCATATCATTGTGCCCTTTCGTCATTGTTGCCTTGTGTTCTATTCAAAGAGTGAGAGCACGTCGTCGATCAGCCGTAGCATGGCTTCATACTGACGCTCCAGACTATCCGGACCGCTTCCGGGGTAGAGGATTTCTATAACCCGCTCATTAAGGCTCTCCGGCTTAACAGAGAACTTTTCGGCATAATGAAGGTTCATTCCATCGCCGGGAAAATAGAACCGGTTCAACGCATAGATCACCTGCATCACATCGTTGATGAGCCTCGACGTAATTGCCGCGCTGAAAACAACGTCGCGGCGGGTCACCTTGTTGCGGTAGTGGTAATCGTTACGCCAGTAGCGCAACGAAAAGGAGCACCTGTCCAGGATGGACCGCCGTAGTGTGTCAGGATAAACGGCCAGCCTGTCTTTCCAGTCCTGCGCGATGCCGCAGGGGTCCTCCACAATAGCCTGGTTATAAATATCTGTCAGGAAATGATAACCCCACACATTCCAAAACATTGGCACAGGGGCCGCCTTGCCGGTTATCCACTCGTCCAGCTGGCGATCCACATCTGTAACACTCCTGGCCCACACCCCATCGATCTCCACATCCAGAGCCTTCCATTTCTGAATGAAGCGGTTCAAATCCGCAAAGGCAGCATCCCATTGCGGTTTATCCGCCTGTTGCGTGTAGTACAGGCGGAAGTCGAAGTCAGAACTCCTGTCTGACAGGCCCTTGCCGTGGGATCCGCCCAGCGTAATGGCATACCGACCATCCATTGACATGCTGCGGAAAACCGGCAGCACATCAGCACACAATTGGTCATACAGCGCTTGATCGATCATGGGGTCCTCCTCGCATATGGTTTGTGTGTTGTCGGTAACACCCCTGCGCCACCATTATATTTTCGTAACTGGAAACAAGCAATTCCTGATTATTCATGATGTTTGGCTATATTCACCTCATGTGTCTTGAAAACGCTTGCATAGCCATGTATGATTCATTGGGGTTACTAAGCCTAAATCTTTGGGAGGAGCCCGATGCCTGAGCCCACATACGCTTTCTTCTCCGTTGATGGCAGTGATCTCGCACTGCCCCTGGTTGTATCAAGCATCGGCCTCGGCCAGGATCAGAAAGGGATTACCCGTGAGAATGGCCATGAGCACTTCCACTTTTTTCGCTGCATCGATGGCAAAGGCAATCTCACCGCAGGGTCCCGTACTTACACAGTTGGCAAGAACATGGCAATTGTGCTGTTCCCCAACGAGCCGCACAGCTACGCACCAGTTCAGGAGCCATGGGTTGTGGATTGGATCACCTTCACCGGTCATGGCGCGGAATCATTTCTGGGTTATCTCGGTGTGACACACTCTGTGGCGTTTGAGCTTCTTTCTCCGGGCATTGTTGCCGCTGAGATGACGAAGTTTTATGCCTTGCTCAAGGGAAGCAAACTATCCCAGAAGCTGGATCTCTCCTGCCAGCTGTATCGAACACTCGGGTTGCTGTATGGAGCCATGCCTTCTGGCAAACACCAACCCAGAGGTTTGCAATACGCAAGGATCGAGCCGGCGATCCAATTTATCGAGCAGAATTTCAATCACCCGTTATCCCTGGCCCAACTGGCGGAGGCAGCAGGCGTTTCCACGAAGTATTTCTGCCGCCTGTTTCAACAAGCCATGCACACACGACCGTTTCAATTCATCAACACTGTCCGGGTGAATGAGTGCAAGCGGAGGCTGCTGGAGAAACGGGAGATGAGCATCCGCGATATCGCGTCGCATTGCGGCTACGAAAACATCAGCTATTTCAACCAAGTGTTCAAGGAAATCACCGGGATGTCGCCAATGGAATTCCGGCAGCTGAACTGATATGGCGGCTCAATGAGAAAAAGACTGTTGGGCTGTGCGGCTTCCGCGCAGCCCAACTGTTTTCCACAAATGATCAATATGAGTTGTTAGCTCTAGGTTTCATGGGTTTATGGTTTCTTTCGGCACCAGCTTCACAATCGTCATCGGGAACCCATGGCCATTTTCGTTGGTCAGGCGCAAGGCACGGATGGAAATGCTATGCATACCAGTTTTATCGATCCGGATTTCTCCTGCATGGTATGTCCGCTTTTGGAATCCTGCCGTTGCGATACCGCTGTCTTCCACCTGGAAACTGCATTCCTGGCCGTTGTATTGCACAACCAGTTGGTGGCCGAAATCCCAAAGTCCGTTGAAGTCAGTGCTGGTTGTTACCATCACATCAAATTTTCCAGGGCTCTCACAGAGGAAGTCCCAACTGAACCAATCATCGGTGGAGAACCAACGCTTCACGACGCCGGTGATATTCACATGGGCTTTGGGCTCTATTTGCGAAGAATGAACAGCAGCCAGACAGGCGGGAAGCTGGATGCAGCCCGATCCATCCTGTATGATGCCTGTCTCCAGCAGCATCTGATCCTCAAAGCTCACCTTGATCACGCTCACATTGGGGTCTGGCGCATCTCCGGGCAGGTGAATAGTCAGTTTGTTGTAACCCAAATCTGCACAAGGCTCGCTCACCCAGCCAATCTTGCGATCTTGATCGGCAAGCAGCCGGATATCTGCCACCCCGCTCTTGATGCCGGCCAACGATATTGAATTATGCCATTGGTACAGGTGCAGATAGAGAGTATTGCCTTTCGCCGTGATCTTGCCCCAGGAGGGCTTAGCCGGAAAGGGTGACGCAGTGGTGCCATGGATCGCTTCACCATTCACGCCCATCCAATCTCCAATGCCCCTGAGCCTCTCTTGCGCCTCAGGTGGGATGATACCAGTCGGGTCCGGGCCCACATTCAGCAGATAGTTACCGCCAAGGCTCACAATATCGATGAGCTGGTGAAGCAACTCATTCAAGGGGCGATACCGGTTGTTCGGCATTTTGTTGTAACCCCAGGCATGGCATATCGTCATCGGTGTTTCAAAAAAGACACCGTTGTTGAATTCGGGCACTTCGTCATCCC
The DNA here is from genome assembly GCA_023435705.1 of Bacillota bacterium. GTDB lineage: Bacteria > Bacillota > Clostridia > Christensenellales > UMGS416 > JAEYRA01. Next base: position 21,517 of record JAEYRH010000005.1, read on the forward strand.
CAAGGCTGTGATAATCGAAATCCGCATATTCCCCCACCCTGCTGTTGACCATGCAGTCCGGCTGCAAGGCTTTGATCAGCTCCACCAATTCCTGCGCCTGGTCTGGCCGGATGAGCGATGGGGTGTCAAACCAAATGGTGCCAATCGGCCCATACTGAGACAAGAGCTCCTGCAGCTGCGGTTTATCAAACTCATCCAGATAGACCTGCAGATTCTTCTTTTCCTCTTCCGGATAATCCCAGAAATTGCCGTAATTACCATATCGGTCCGGAGACTTCTTCTCCAGGCTCTGCGCATGAGGATGCCGCCACTCGCGCACATGAGAGTAATAGAAGCAAAGCTTTATTCCGTGTTTCTCGCAGGCCTTTGCCAGATCAGCCATCACGTCTTTCCCATATGGGGTGCCATCAACGATATTGTATTGGTCCACCTTTGTTTTGAACATGGAGAAGCCGTCATGGTGTTTGGCCGTGATCACGATATATTTCATCCCCGTGCCTTTGGCGAGCTTTACCCATTCCTCTGCATCAAAGTTCACAGGGTTGAACTCAGCCGCAAGCTTTTCATACTCTTTCACCGGTATGCGCTTGAAATACATCACCCATTCGCCCATGCCCATCAGGCTGTAGATGCCCCAATGGATGAACATGCCGAACCTGCCCTCGTTCCACCAGGCTTGCACATTGCTTTGTGTCATCGTGATCCCTCTTTTCCAGTTTGGGTAACAGGCCGCCGCAATGGCCCGTGACCGGGTGTTCATGCGGCGGCCTCTACTTATGGTGCTGTGGATTGATTACTTGGCCAAGGCGTCGTATGCCGCCTGGTTCAGGCTGAGGTACTCCTCAAAATTCAGTTTGGACAGGCCATCCAGGTATGCTTGCCAGTCTGTGTCCACATTCTTTTTGCCGGTGATGAATTCGACCACAGATGTCTTCACATAGTCCTGCAAGGGGGTCTGCAGCTGGCCAATCTTCGCGGAGTCGTCTGCGCTGAGGAAGAATGGGGGCACCTGCTGCACAGCCGCTTTATATGGGGTCAGCTTGATTGTGGCCTGATAGAGGCGAGCCTCATAATTTGTCGGGTCATTGATATCGCCATCCACCTGGAACAAATCCTTGAAGTCTGGCTCTACCAGTCTCATTCCCCAGCCCCAGATGTCATTGCGGGATTCGACGGATGTTTGCAGGTATCCCGGCAAGTATTTGTATTGCGCGGGGGTCTTGCCATCCATACCGGTCTTGCCGGCATCAGCCACGTCCCAGGTTACACCCTGGATGCCGATGTTGGTGCGGATTGCCCAGTCCATTGAGCAGAACAGGTCAGCCATCTGCATTGCGCGGTCAGGGTTTTTGCACTTGTCCGTGATCGCAAAGGCCGCACCGCTCAGCATGACATCTTTGTCATACGGGATGCCCTGATAGCCATTGGAGCCCTTCAGCGGCAGGATGTTGTCATACTGCTTTGCACGATCCGCATTGTTGATGTCCACAAACATGGCCAAGTGGCCGCAGGTGGCAGCACCACCGATGGCGATGTCGCTGTTGTTGCCAATGGCGGCCATCTGCTGTTCGTTCTGGGTGAACGCGGCGGGATCGATCAGGCCTTCCTTATACAGGTCTGCAATGTACTTCAGGCCTTCCCGCATGCCGTCCGTGTTGGCGGTCAGCGTGAACTTATCATCCTTGAGTTGCAGCAGATTGTAGGGATAATAGTAGGTGAACGAATTCAACAGGAACAGATAGGGATCGGCCGCCCAGGTGTTGATGGCGCCAGTCAGCGGGATTTCATCCGCTTTACCGTTCCCGTTCGGGTCCTTGGTCTTGAACGCGATCAACACATTCTTGAACTCTTCGGTGGTGGTCGGCATTGAAAGATTGAGGGTTTTCAGCCAATCCATGTTCATCCAGAGCTTGACGGCGCAGGCGCCGTGGCCCGTGATGCCGGAGTCCGCACTGGGGATGCCATAGATGTTGCCGTCCGGCGTGGTCATCTGAGTCTTCCACTCAGGATGCTCCGCCCACCTCGCCTTCAGGTTGACGGCATATTGATCGATCAGGTTATTGAGGGGGATCAGGATCTTCTCCTGGGTGCCGTATTTCACAAGCTCCGCGTTGGAGAGCCCAGGCCCGAGAAGGATATCCGGATAATCACCACTGGCAAGCATCAAGGTAAGCTTGTCATGGGCACCATCATTGGGAACTGCGACAAAGTCCAGGTGAACACCAGTCTTTTCTTCCAGCTCGATTGTCTCAAGGTTCTTTACCGGATCGGGCACATTCGTCTGCAGCACGAAGAACGCGGACATGGTCACCTTTTCAATCGGAGCGGGTGTGGCTTCAACCGAAGTGGTTTCGGTAGCCGAAGAAGGGGCAACTGTAGGGGCGGTGGTCGGAGCTGGCGTTGCGGACGAGCATGCCGCCATTGATGCAAGCATCAACAAGGCAAGCATGAGTACTGCCAGTCTTCTGAGCTTCATAACGAATCCTCCTGTTTGTCAATTATAGAAACAGCCGCGCGCGCTGTGCCTACCAATAGGATGTGATACGGATCATCCTTTGATTGATCCAATCATGATACCCTTGATGAAATACTTCTGTATAAAGGGATAAATGACCAGCAACGGGGCGCTGGAAACGATGATCAGCGAATATTTGAGCAGTTCGCTCAGATAGGCCTTATCCATCATCGTTTTGGCGTCAGTCTTGCTGATGGAGTTGATGTCAAACTGATTGGCAATAATGATGTCCCTCAAGACAATCTGCAATGGGAACTTGCTGCTGTCTTTCAAGAAAATCAACGCGTTGAAGTAAGAATTCCACTGGCCTACGGCGAAATTCAGCGCTAACACCGCCATGATCGGTTTGGAAAGCGGCAGAATCACCCGGAAAAAATACTGAGTGTAACTCCCCCCATCCAGGCAGGTCGCTTCATACAGCTCCTCGGGGATCGTGGATTGTATGAATGTCCTGCCGATGATGGCCAGCCACACACTAAAGGCCCCCGGTAAAACGATCGCCCAGATGGTGTTATACATTCCCAGTGTTTTAATCAGGATGTATGTGGGGAGCAACCCGCCGCCGAAAAACATTGTAATCATAAACAAAACGGTGATAAACCGCCGCAGAGGGAATTCCTTGCGGGAGAGCACAAACGCACCCATGATCGTGACAATCACCCCGATTGCCGTGCCGACGACGGTGTAAAGGATGGAGTTGGAATAACCGGTCCACACCTGGGCGTTGGCAAACACTGCTTGATACCCTTGCAGAGAGAACTTCACCGGCAGCAGAAAGACCTGCCCGTTGACCAAAGACTCCGCTGATGAGAATGAACAGCTCACCACATAAATTAACGGATACAGGATGACCAGCGTGAAGATGCCAAGAAACGTATAGATGAACCCAAGCAAAATCCGGTCAATGCTGGAACTTTTGATTTTATTGAAACTTTTCCTGCTGCGCTTCATCACAATCACCCCACTCTAGAATAGGCTTGTTTCGCTCATTCGGGACGCAAGCCAGTTCACCAACACCAGTATGACGCAGTTCACGGCAGAATTGAACAATCCAACGGCCGTGGCGAAGCTGAATTGTGCTTGCTGGATTCCTGATTTATACACATATGTTGCTATGATTTCTGAAGTGCCATAGTTCACAGGGTTTTGCATCAGGAAAACCTTTTCAAAGCCGACATTCAGGATTCCCCCGGTTGTCAAAATCAGCGTGATGATGATCGTTGGCATAATCCCAGGCAAGTCTATATGCCAAATCTTCTGGAAACGGTTTGCCCCATCCAGATAGGCTGCCTCATACAGCGCGACGTCGATGCCAGACAGCGCCGCAATATAAAGTACCGATCCATAACCGGCGCTTTGCCACACGCCTGACAGCACATAGGCCGGCCTGAAAAACGTCGATGACCCAATGAAATCCACAGATTGTCCGCCAAGTAGCTTGATCAGCTCATTTGCCACGCCGTAACGGTATGAGAACAGCTGCATCAAGATACTGACAACAACCACCGTGGAGATGAAGTAGGGCGCGAAGGTAATCGTTTGTATGGTTTTCTTCAGCTTTTGATTGTGAACCTCATTGAATGCCAGGGCAAGAATGATTGGAAAAGGGAACCCGGCGGCAATGGAATACAAGCTCAGAATCACTGTGTTCTTCAAGATATCAATGAAGATGGGGGTATCAATCAACTGGTTGAAGTAGCGCAATCCTGCCCAGGGGCTTCCCATGATGCCCTTTCGAATGCTGAAGTCTTTGAATGCCATCAGAACTCCGCCCATTGGCAGGTAGCAGAAAACAACGACGAAGGCAACTGGTATCAACGCAAACAAATAGAGCTGCCAGACACCCTTTGCCAAAAGATAACGCTGCAGAAAACTCTGCTGTTTTGCGCCATGCTTTCGCTGCACAAACGCTTCCGCTCCAGAAGTTGTCATTCCTCAATTCTCCAATATCAATATGAGCTCATCTTATACATTTTCAACAAATGAAAAAGGGGCTTTTCTTAGCATAAGGTATAAAAGAAGTTCTGACTGCATGAGTTTGAAACCGGCTGTGAACAGTTCTTTATATAATCTGAAAAATTGTTCCGTCCTTGAATTGTTATCACTCCGGATCGTCCAGGCTGTTGCTATGGCCCAAATCACCGGATGGCGCAAATCCAAAGTGCCTCTTATAAGCCCTGCGGAATACCTGTGGAGAGTTGTAGCCCACCATCTGGGCAATCTCATTGATCCGAAAGCCGTGCTCAATCAGCTCCTGCGCTCTTTTCAACCGGAGCTTTTCAACATACTTGGAGAAATTCTCACCGGAAATATGCTTGAATAGCTGAGACAAATACACCTCAGTAATGTGGAACACATTAGCCACCGAAGTGAGTGATAGCTGCGAATCCATATAATGCTCATTGATATATTGCTGTATCTGCGACTGTTGCGACATATTGCTCTGCCTGGCCGCGTCCTTGCTGTGAATTGCCAATGCAACAAACGCTTCTTTCAGCAAGAACAGAATTTGAGGCAGATCTTCCCTTGCATCCAGCTTTGCTGAGATCTTTGTGCCAATCTTGATGACCTTGTTGGAGTGGTTTTTGGTTTCGTTAAAGATTCGGATCAGCGTTGAGTTGACAGACAGCAGAAGATTATAGAATACCGGGTTAAATTCCTGCGACGTAATGTGCGAATTCTCCCGTACAACTCGATCGAACGTTTCCTGGAGCTTCTCAACATTGCCGTCCCGCACAAATGCAATCATTTGGGACTCCAACTCAATTGGATAGGAGAAGTTTGATTTATCTGCCGATTGTGTTTTGACAAACCACTGCACCGTTGAGAAAGGATCCTTCTGCTTGTAGTTGATCGCAGTGAAAGCGTTGAGAAAACAGGATGGGATTTTCTGGATATCATCTGTGATATCACCGGCAAACGATACGCTCATCATAACATTTGTCATGAACTGCTCAACGGCATCCTGAGCGCTTCTATCCATGCGATCCAGAACCGATTTCAGTTTAGGGTCGTCGGAACTGATCAGCAACACCGTTCGTTCAAAATCCAGGTTATAGATACCCTGTATGTCTTTGAAGTGCTGCGTAAGCACACTGTTTATGAATATCTTTTGCGCGCTGATATCCTCCAGTTTAGCATCTGAATTCAACTCATTGACCGACACGATCAACACAACGTAGTATTTGGCACCCATATCTATGTTGATCTTCTTCAGATTTTCGGTAACTACCGCGGTGTCATGATATCCACCAATCAACAAATTATAGAATATGGATGTCTTAAGCTCCGGAATCTGATTATTCATTGCTTCCTGGAGTTTTTCGTTGTTTTCCACCAGATTGGAGATTTCATACTCGAAATCATTGTAAGAAAGGCTTAGGCTTTTGTTCTTCTCGGCAAACAGCACGAAGATATTGGAGATCGGCCTGCTCAATTTCGTCACAGAGGAAAAAACCAGAAAAGCACCGGAGAGAAACGTGAATAGAATCACCATACTTATGACAAAACGGATATTTGCTGTGGGCGCCAAAACCTGGCTTATAGGGAGGGCGGCAACATAGATCCAGTTCATTTTCGAGCCCTTATAATAGGTTACGAACATATCTTTGCCATCAATCTTCTGGGAAAAATATCCGCTTTGTTTGGTAAACTGCTTCATATCCATATTGGGGTTGCTGATTCCCGATTGGTTGTTGTGTAGCACAGCTTTCCCACTGTCATCCAGAACATAAACATAACCAGAATCTTTATAAGGGATTTTGCTATATTGATTCAATAAGTATTCTTCATCCAGATAGAAGAAGGCAACCCCCTTCGTATCTGAATCTGTGAGTGGCAGCGATACCGCATATACAATATAGTCCTTCGGCTGCCCCCCCTTCCTCACTGTCATATCTGCAATGACACTGTATCGGTATTTTGTGCTCAGAAATTTGGTCTTCCACTCTTCCAGAGACATGCCCTGGACATTTTCATAAAAGTAATACCTGTCTAAAAACAACACATTGGTTGTGGAATCAATCAGAATGTTGTTTTTAACAGAATACAGCTGGATATTTTTGATGATGTCATTTGCGAGTGTCAAAGACTTAATCTCGTTTTGTGCGTTTAGCATATCGGTTGTGGACGCCCCATCCTTCAGCGGGTTCACAAACATGAGAAAATGATTCACGATTTGGTTTCCGTTGAGGTAAGTAATCAGGTTGTCCACATTCTGAAAGGTCTTCTGCACGGTTTCAGCGCTGTTCTCCAACACAGCAAGATTTTTTTCGTATGTTTGCTGATTGATGATTTGTATGCTGCTATAATATACTAGTATTAATGCAGATAATGGCACGATGAATACAGGCAACACCCGCAACAAAAAACTCAAAAAGACTCTATTCAATTTTTTGGTCTTACGTGTTCTCACACCATTACCTCATGGATGAATCAGTCCTGATAACGATACAGTGCCATCATCACTCATTGATTATACCTTATCAATATATTGCAGTAAACAAGGCTGGATACAATGTCCTATCAGATTATGCAAGGCCTATATATGTTGAATAACAAGAGCAAAGGTAACACCATGAACTGACCTCCAAAAGATAAACAAGGGATCGGATTAAGCAACCGTGAGGCTTGATGACTGTGCAGAGCAGGCGTCATTGTCTTTGGTGGTCATAATCTCCAGATGATCCGAAATCGAGTAGTTCATCGCGGCAATTCCTTTCAAAAAGTCATTACGTCGATGGGCTCGGTAGCTTTGCGTTGCTGTCTGCGTATTATTCCGACATGCCGTGTGACACTCACGGTTGGCAGGCAGCCTGCCGAATGGAGATGTGCGAGGATTGCAGAAGGTGTGAGAAAGCCTGTCCAACAGGGGCCATTGATAGGAGCCAGCGTGTCATCAACGCAGGCTTATGTATCACGCGGCATAATGAAAACCCTGCCAAAGTTTCCCGGATTTTGTCCTGACGCACTTCCAAAACAGCATTATCGGCTGCATGTGCTTCACCTTGCCATCGGAGCTGGCAATGGCCACACGATGGGTGCCTGCCTGTTTTGCAGGCAAATCCGGCAATGCCGGTGCAGCCGCCTCAGGCTCCACCTGGGCCGCCACAGCCGGATTGTGCCGGTCATCGCGGTGCTGCAGCAGGCATCTCATTACCCCCTGCCTTTTCCCCGATATAAAGGGTGGGCGTACACTGTACGCCCACATGCCGTTTCGTAATATTTAGGTTGAAGTTGGCCAGCTTGTCCAGCCGTAAGCTTAATCTTCCTGATACAGCACAGTGGAAAGATAGCGCTCGCCGGTGTCGGGCAGCACAACCACGATGGTCTTTCCCTTATTCTCCGGCCGCTTGGCAATCTCGGTGGCCGCAAATGCCGCAGCGCCGGAGGAAATGCCAACCAGAAGGCCCTCAGACTTGGCAAGCTTGCGGGAGGTGGCGAAGGCTTCGTCGTTTTTTACACGGAACACTTCGTCTATGATCTCGCGATTCAACACATCGGGCACGAAACCGGGGCCGATGCCCTGGATCTTGTGGGGGCCGGGGTTGCCGCCGGACAGCACCGGCGAATCGTTGGGTTCCACAGCGATCACCTGCACGCTGGGCTTCTTCTGCTTCAGTGCCTCGCCCACGCCGGTGATCGTGCCGCCGGTGCCCACACCGCTGATAAAGATATCAACCTTGCCATCGGTGTCGCGCCAGATTTCCTCCGCTGTGGTTGCCCGGTGGATAGCCGGGTTGGCTGGGTTCTTGAACTGCTGGGGCAAAAAGGAATTGGGCGTTTCCGCCGCCAGCTCCTCAGCCCGGCGCACGGCACCCTTCATGCCCTCGCTGCCAGGCGTTAGCACCAATTCAGCGCCCAGGGCTTTCAGCAGGTTGCGGCGCTCCACGCTGAATGTCTCTGGCATCAAAAGTATCAACCGATAACCCTTGGCCGCCGCTACGAAGGCCAGCGCGATACCCGTGTTGCCGCTGGTGGGCTCGATGATCACGCTGTCTTTGTTGAGAACCCCGCGATCTTCCGCGTCTTTGATCATTGCGTAGCCAATGCGATCCTTCACGCTGCCCAGCGGGTTGAAGTATTCCAGCTTCGCCAAAATGGTGGCCTCCAGGCCGTTGGCTGCGCCATAGTTGCCAAGCTCCAGCAGTGGAGTATTGCCGATGAGTTCAGTGAGGTTCTTTGCGATCTTTGACATCGTATCTTCCTCCATTTAAATATTTATCATATCTGATTAGTTGGTATTATAATATTCCGCACAGTGGCTGTCAATGCTTGATTTCAAGAAAAAATATCGGTATGATAGGAAATCATGTAGATGAGGTGCAACGAATGAAGATTTCCACAAAAGGCCGTTATGGCCTGAGGGCCTTGCTGGACCTGGCCGTGCACACCGGTGAGGACAGTGTGACGCTGGCCCAGATTGCCGACCGGCAGGAAATCTCCGTGGGTTATCTGGAGCAGATCTTCTCAGCGTTGCGCAAGGCCGGCGTGGTTGTGGGCACAAAGGGCCCCCAGGGCGGCTATGTGCTAGGCCAACCAGCCAATAAAACACAGGTGCGGAAGCTGCTAGATATATTAGAGGGAGACCTTTTCACAATCACCGAGGATCGCGTGGAAGCCACCGATGCTGCCATCATGCAGGATACCATTCGCGAGCATGTGTGGGACCGCATCACCGGTGCCGCCTCGCAGGCGCTGGATGGGCTGATGCTCAGCGATCTGGTAGATGCTTATGAAAAGTTCAAGATGAAGGATAGTTATATATTCTATATTTAGCCAAAATACATGATTCCTTTTTCACGTCGCACTTTGAGCCGGAACTGGCTGCTGTGCGTTACAATAATCCTCCAAGGCCGTAGGGCTTCATAAGTTTGGGCAACAATCAGGGCAACAATTTTACTATCTTAAGTGCTCTCCTGTTTGGAGAGGAGGCCATAACAAAAGCAAGAAGTCCCGGAAACCTACTGTTTCCGGGACTTCTTGTGCTACTTGGCGGAGAGAGTGGGATTTGAACCCACGGTAGAGTTACCCCTACACATGATTTCCAGTCATGCTCCTTCGACCACTCAGACATCTCTCCATGCCGAATATTAGCTTAGATAGTATACAACAGGCCAAGTATGAAATCAAGTTTCGATCGCATGATTTTTATTGGAAAGAATAAAAAATGGTCGAAATTGCTGTTGACAGTGCGGTGCTTCCTGCATATAATAAATCTCACGTGCCAATCACGTTCCTCAGTAGCTCAATGGCAGAGCACTCGGCTGTTAACCGAGGGGTTGTAGGTTCGAGTCCTACCTGGGGAGCCAAGGCGCCCTGTCAGATTGGCAGGGCGCTTTTTCATTGAGGTTTGCAGAATGTCTGCATGGCAACAATCTGATGGTATCACGGCAGGAGTCCGCGTGATCGTGCACAAAGCGAACCGCACGCTGGAGGTTTGGCGTGGTGGTGCGGTTTGCCTGTGTCTGCCCATCGCCCTTGGCAGCCAACCAGTTGGCCCGAAAAGGTGCCAAGGTGACGGCAAGACGCCTGAAGGCGATTATATTGCCTGCACGAGAAATGAAAAAAGCAAATATCACAGGTCCATTGGGATCAGTTACCCGAACCGGGCTGACGCTGCGCTTGCGCGGGCGGATCGGATCATCGACGAGATGCAATACAACGGCATCACCACAGCCCTGAGCGCCGGTGCACGCCCACCGTGGGATACAGCCCTTGGCGGTGAAATCATGATTCATGGCGGTGGCACATCTTCTGATTGGACTGCAGGATGCATCGCCTTACAGGATGAAGACATGGACTTGCTGTGGGAGTTGGTGCCTGTCGGCGCAGAGATTACAATTCTTCCATAACCAAACAGCGTGGTGCAGTGCTGCGAGAAAGGCAGATACACCAATGAAACGGTTGGGCATACCAGTAACCCTCATTATTTTGTCAGCGCTCCTTTTGGCTGCTTGCGCCGCAAAGACAGTGTGGTTGCCATTGTTTGATTCGCCGGATCCGAATAGAACGCCGGGGCTCATCGATGACCTATCCCCAACACCGAAGCCCAGTGATGGCAGCGAAGACACCAGCAAGATCTTCAAAAACGACGTGGAATCGATGTCTGCTCCTCGTATTGTTGTCTATAAAAGCAAAAATGTGCTGGAGTTGTGGGATGGCGATACGCTGATGGCACGGCTAAAGGCCGCAATGGGGAAAAACGACGGCCCGAAGCAGAAAAGCGGAGACGGGAAAACGCCAGAAGGAACATACTATATCTGCAAATCAATTGGCACAGGCCAATACTACAAGTCACTGTTTTTCAGCTATCCCAATGCAGACGACGCATTGGCCGGCCTGAATGATGAGAAGATCACCCAAGCACAGTATGACGAAATTGCCAGCGCCATCGACCGGCAGGAAATCCCCCTTTGGAACACCAAGCTGGGCGGTGAAATCGCCATCAGCGGCACAGGCACCATCGGCAAGGGGCTGGAGGGTAACTGGACCGGCGGAAATGTGGCGTTAAGCGATGAGGACATGGATTATCTGTTGAAATATGTAGCTCTTGGTGTGGAAGTAGAGATCAACCCGTGAGAGTCACCTGATACAAAACAGTCTGGAGCCAAGGCTCCAGACTGTTTTCTTCATACTTTACCGAGGGCTGCCGAAACAGAATATCGCCATTGTGCCAGGGCCAGAATGGGCTCCTACCACCGGGCCAACCGTGTGGATCAGCACCTCAACATCAGGTAGTTTTTCCTTGACCAGGCGCTCCACCTCCTGTGCTTCCTCCAACACGTCGCCGTGACTGATGAACACGGCCTTCACAGAGCCGTCATACCGCTCCACGATCTTGTCAACAATCGTCTGAAGCGCTTTTTTACGGCCCATCACCTTTTCCATGGCGATCAGGCGGCCTTCATCATCCACATGCAGCACGGGCTTGATTTTCATCAAAGTGCCCAGGATGGCCTGTGCCGCGGAAACCCTGCCGCCCCGGCGGAGGTGGTTGATGTCGTCGACAGTAAACCAATGCACCAGGCGCAGCTTGTTCTTTTCCAGCCAGTCGGCCAGCTCCTCCGCACCCATGCCGCCGTCACGCAGCCTGGCGGCCTGCCAAACCAGCAATCCCTCGCCCATCGAGGCGCACATGGAGTCAATCACATAGATCTTCCGCCCGGGGAACTCCTCCCTCAGTTGATCCGCCGCCTGCATCGCGCACTGGTAGGTGCCGCTGAGCGCAGAGGAGAAAGCGATGTAGACAATGTCCACGCCGTTTTCCAGATAGGTGCGGAAGTGGGTAAGAAACCTGTCGGTGTTGATCAGCGTGGTGCTGGGCATTTGGCCGGCACGAACCTTATCATAAAAGGTGTGCGGATCCATGTCGGCACCGAAATTATCCCTGTATTCATTCCCCTCAAGGTTAAACAACAACGGAAGAGTATCCACACCCATGCTCTCAACGGTTTTTTGGGGCATATCCATCGTGGAATCTGAAATGATTTTATATGTCATGGGCAATCCTCCTTAGCGAGTACAACAACATTGTACTCAATATCATATGGTTACGCAAACCATATTTGCTTAATATTACCTGAATTTTACTTATATGTCCTAATGATTTTGAGATAATCCGTTACTACAGAGTATTCTGCCCCGATCATCCTCTTCCGACTCAAATGCCGTGTGGTGTGGCGGTTGCATTTGCTTCCTACTGTGCTATAGTAAAACCAACCAACATGGATCAGTATGAGTATGGAGTTGCAATGGCAAAAAGAACGCAAGGCGGCTTCGCGCTGGAGCAAGAGCTGTATGGCCCGGTGAAAGCATTTCTGCACACGATGAGTTGGGATGTGAAAGCCGAGGTGCATGGGTGGGACGGCGCCGCCTGCAGGGATGGCAAACTGCTGGCGGTGGAGATGAAGCTCACGCTCAACCTGGATGTGATCCTGCAGGCTGTGCAGCGGCAGAAGGTAGCCGATACTGTTTACATTGCCGTGCCATCCAAACGCGCGGCTATGCGCACCCAGCGCTGGCGTGACACACTGGAGCTTCTGAAGCGGCTCAATATCGGCTTGCTCTGTGTCACTGCGGCGGAGGGTGGCCATGATGTGGAGGAGATGATCGAGCCCGCGGAGTCGCAGGGATCGGCAGCCAGAGGCCACGCTGTGCGCCGGAGGATCCGTGTGCTGCAGGAGCTCAACGGCCGCACCGGAGACTACAACACCGGCGGTGTCCACAAGGTGAAGTTGATCACCGCCTATCGGGAAGCAGCCCTGCAGCTGGCGTCCAAGCTGGCCGACAACGGGCCCATGAGTGCCAAGCAGCTGAAGCCCGACGGGCAGAAATCCAAGGGCACCTACAACATCCTGACCGCCAACCACTACAACTGGTTCCGGAAGCTGGGCGGCGGGATGTTTGACGTGACCGATGCGGGCCGGGCAGCGCTGCAGACCTATTCTGAAGTGCTGAATCACACGTGCAATGACTTAATCGATGATGATGAAGTGTTTGCGGGCACGGTGGAAGACTGAACACATGTTGTGTCGCTGGTTTTCTTGATTATTTATTCTCCAAATTGTATAATAATACATATATCCCCGTTCAATGGAGGCTCATATGAAGTACAAAGCATTCATCGACGGCCAACACGGCACCACTGGCCTGCAAATTGAGGAGCGGCTCTCCGCCCACCCTGATATTGAGCTCATGCAAATCCCGGCGGACAAACGCAAAGACACGGCCACCCGCAAGGAATTTATCAACAGCGCTGATGTGGTGTTCCTCTGCCTGCCGGACGCCGCCGCGAAGGAATCGGTCTCCCTGCTGGAGAACAACCAAACGATGATCATCGACGCCAGCACCGCCCACCGCACCCACCCCGACTGGGCCTACGGCCTGCCGGAGCTGGGCAAAGGGCAGCGGGAAAAAATCGCTTCCTCCCGCTTTGTGTCGGTGCCCGGTTGTTATGCCACCTGCTTTGTGCTGGCTGTGGCGCCCTTGGTTGCAGAAGGCATGGTGTGCAGTGACTACCCCTTTGTGACAAGCGGGGTGTCCGGCTATAGCGGAGCCGGGCGAGAAGCCATCGAAAAATATGAGAGCCCCGGCCGGTCAAGCCATCTAGCGGCCTCGCTTTATTACGCGCTGGGGCTGGCCCACAAGCACCTGCCCGAAATGCGGCTGCACGCCGGCTTGCAGCACCCCCCGGTGTTCAACCCGATCATCTGCGATTACCGGCAGGGCATGGCGGTCTCTGTGCCGGTGCTCAGCCGCCTTGCCAAAAAGCCCCTCTCCCCCGCCCTGCTCCAGGAGCTATACAGCGGATATTACGCCGGCCAACGCTTTGTGCGCGTGATGCCGCCGGAGCCGGCCGCTGGCCTCATTGATGGCTGTCTGGACCCAATGGCCTGCAACGGCACCAACATGGCAGAGGTGTTTGTGCGGGGTAACGTTGAGCAGGCACTCGTGATGGTGCGGCTGGACAACCTGGGCAAAGGCTCCTCCGGCGCCGCGGTGCAATGCATGAACATCATGCTGGGGCTGGACGAGGGGCTGGGGCTATAAACAAACATCCCCATAAACAGTGTGACAAGGAGAAGGCCATGATCCTGCGTCATAACGGCATAGAACCGGAGATCGACCCGAGCGCCATGGTCGCACCCACAGCCACCATCTGCGGAGACGTGCAGATCGGCGCCAACTGCCGAATCATGCACGGCGCGGCCATTATCGCCGAGGGCGGCAGCATTCGCATCGGCGCAAACTGCGTGGTACTGGAAAACGCCGTGCTGCGCAGCACAATGTGTCATCACCTCACAATCGGCAGCAGCGTGCTGGTGGGGCCCCATGCCCATGTGGTTGGCTGCATAGTGGAGGACGAGGTTTTCATCGCCACCGGTGCATCGATCTTTCATGGCGCAACGCTGAAAGCCCGCTCAGAAGTACGTATCCATGGCGTGGTACATATAAAAACCGTGCTGTCGGAGGGCGCGACTGTGCCCATTGGCTGGGTCGCCGTGGGCGATCCGGCGGTGATCCTGCCACCGGACCGGCATGAAGAGATTTGGGCGGTGCAGAAGCCGCTCAATTTCCCGTTAACTGTTTATGGCATTGACCGTGATGAAGACGGCGGCAACATCATGCCCCGCATCATGGAGAAAATGACCGGCAATCTGGCAGGCCACCGTGATGACCATATCGTGATAGAATAACAACCGCATACCTTATGAACACGTTGCATACAATCTCCTGTCAGGAGGCCGGTGCCCGTGGCAGGATTATCCGCAGTCGAGAGAAGATTGAAGCTGCCCGTGCTGAAGCGGGTGAAGAAGCTCAGAAAACTCCGCCGCCGCATGCGCCTGTGGGGTTCCTGCGGCGCGCTGCTTGCCGTGACAGGCTGCGGGCCTCTGTTGTATTATTTGTTTTCAGGCTCCCTGCCGGCCATCTCGTTCGACCAGACAATCTACATCTCAGACGAGTGGGCAGTGATTGCAGGCACCGTGCTGATCGGTTGGCTGGGCTCCATGCTCTTCTACGGGCAATACAAGCGAGACAAGGACAAATTCGACAAGATCCGGGCGGGAGCCGTAGAGCTGATCAAGTCCGGTGATCCAATCTGCGAGTGCAAGTGGACACCATGCTCCTGCAAGGACGAACTGATTGGTGAGATGAACGAGCACCACGACATCAATTTGTCATATTGAACCCGTCGAGCAGACCCATTTACTGGCAAAGTCAGCCAACTTCTTCTCAATTGTCATATGTCCGGTTATAATGGCATCACGTTTCTTAGGAGGTTTCTGATGGCAGGATTGATAGGCCTGGCGCACATTGGCATCTACACGGCCGACATGGACAAGACCCTGGATTTCTACTGCGACAAACTTGGCTTTGAGCAATTTTACAGCCGCGACCTTGGCACAACACAGCTACGGTTCGTGCGCGCCGGTGGGTGCATCCTGGAGTTTATCAAGCCCGAACAGTATGATGGCTCCAAGCCCGCCGACGGCGTGATCGCCCACATTGCCATCGAAGTGGAAGATATCCGCGCCGTTGTGGCAGGTCTCAAAGCCAAGGGCGTGGCATTCCGCACTGAGGATGTGGCCGTGCTGCCGTTGTTTCCCTCGGGCAGCACAAACATTTTCCTGACCGGGCCCAACGGCGAGGCGTTGGAGCTTTACGAATACAAAGCCTGAGCAGTTACGAGCCCCCTGATGACAATACGAAACGAAGCGGGCAGCCATTGATGCTGCCCGCTTTCTCTCGACAGTCCTTTATGTAGATCAGCATGGTTTGTTGCAGTCGCAGTTGTTGCCCAGGAATCCATTGTTACCATTGCACAAAAACAGGATAGCGATCACAATCAGAATCCAGGTCCAGTCGTTGTTATTGTTGTCGCAGGGATCGCAAGAGTTATTGCAGTTGTTGCCAAAGAGCCCATTGTTTCCGTTGAACAGGAACAGGACTGCAATCACGATGAGAATCCACCAACTGTTGTCGTCGTTACCCCCGCAGCCGCCGCCGCCAAATAAGTTGCCCAAGCTGCCCATATACTATACCTCCTCGAAGCCGAATGCTCAGTCCTTACATCATACGCAGACTGTTGGGAGGAGGTTACAAAGGCTGGCTGGCGCTTTGTTTCACAAGCAGGAGCCGGAGCTGCTGGCAGCTGCGGCCCGGAGCGGTATGCGGAAGACCATGTGTGGTGCGAAGAACCAATTCATCAATATCCGAACCCCGAGCAAAGCCAAAATAATAGCTGAGCTTCAACCAGCCGGGCTCTACGATTTGGCATCATAAAAAAATGCACCCCGGCAACAATATGCCGGGGTGTTACACCATGAAATTACTTTACATCAAATGCAATCCAAAGCCCGAAGCACAATCTGCCTGCCTGCGTGTGGGCCGTGAGTTCGTCAAGCAGTACGGAAAGCGGTATCCGGGCAATGCTGTGGAAGAGCTGGATCTTTATGCCATGGACCTTCCGGAAGTAGATGGCATCGTTTATCAGGGCCGCTCCGGCATCGTGTCCGGCAACGATTACGACAACCTGAATTATGAAGGCCAGCAAAAAGCCGACCAGATTACCGAGCTCTGCACACAGTTCCAGCAGGCCGATCATTATGCCATCGCGGCGCCGATGTGGTCTCTCACCTTTCCATCCAGGCTAAAGGCCTATATCGATTGTGTGGTGCTGAACGGTCGCACGATCCGCGTGTCATCCCGCCGGGTGGAGGGGCTTATGGATGACAAGCCCAGGCGTATGGTGTTCATCCAATCCTGCGGCGGTTCCTACAGCAACATCATCTCCGCCCGGTTTAATTATGGGGCGACCTATTTGAAAAATCTCTTTCTGTTTCTGGGCATGGATGACTTCATCCGTCTGCCGGTGGATGGCACCGGCATGCCGGACATCGGCATGGAGTGCGCAGTCAGCCGGGCGGTCAACCGGATCGGGTCGGTGCTGAATGACCTGGAATAGAGGCTGAACCAATATAAGAGGAAGCCGGCAATTCACCGGCTTCCCATCCTTCTCATCCGGATGTAGGCAATCAGCACTCGTCAACACCGCCGCAACCGCTGCAGAACAGAACCACGAGCAGCAGGAAGAAGAACAGCAGGCTGTCTGTGTCTTCAAACAGTTCGCAGTTGCAGAAAATGATGACCAGCAGCAAGAAGAAGAAAAGCAGACTATCGCCATTGTCTTCGTGTCTGATCCCCTTGAACAGGCCATTGAGCATACCCATCAATAGAACCTCCTTTTTCAGTTCTAGTGCAGAATATGCCGGGCTTAAAGATTTTGTTCGGGGGCCCTGATCCGGCATGTCCGGGCCAGAAAAGCCGTCAGCCTTCCGGGTCATACTTGAGTTGCCAACGGCAACAGTATCATGTAAAATAATAGAAATGTTTGCGGGGCGGCATTCAAATGCATTTGCTCACTCCATGCCCTGCATGGCCATGACGATTTTTCGCCTGACGGGCGAGCATAGAAAGGACGGTTCCACATGCCATTAGTCAATACCAAGGAAATGCTGTCAAAAGCCTATCAGGGCGGTTACGCGGTGGGTGCGTTCAACGTGAACAACATGGAAATCGTGCAGGGCATCACTGAGGCTGCGGCGGAGCTGAAGAGCCCGCTGATCCTGCAGGTGTCTGCCGGAGCGCGCAAGTATGCCAAGAACTCCTATCTGGTGAAGCTGGTGGAGGCAGCGCTCCTGGAGTGCGACCTCCCCATTGCGCTGCACCTGGACCACGGCGCTGATTTTGAGATCTGCAAGTCCTGCGTGGACGGCGGCTTCACCTCGGTGATGATTGACGGCTCCCACCACAGCTTCGAGGAAAACATTGCGGTGACCCGCAAGGTGGTGGAATACGCCCACGCCCGAGGCGTCACCGTGGAAGGCGAGCTGGGCAAGCTGGCCGGCATTGAAGACGATGTGAATGTAAGCGATGACGACGCTCTTTACACCAACCCTGACGAGGTGGAAGAGTTCGTGACCAAGACCGGTGTGGACAGCCTGGCCATCGCCATCGGCACTAGCCACGGCGCGTTCAAGTTTGCCGGTGAGCCCAAGCTGCGCTTTGACATCCTGGAAGAGGTTGCCCGCAGGCTGCCCGGCTTCCCGATCGTGCTGCACGGCGCATCCAGTGTGCCGCAGGAGTATGTGGCTGAGATCAATCAGTTCGGCGGCAAGATGGCCGGTGCACAAGGCGTGCCAGAGCACATGCTCCGTCAGGCAGCCCGCCTGGCCGTGTGCAAGATCAACATTGACAGCGACATCCGTCTGGCTGTATCCGCCGGCATCCGCAAGCACCTGGCCGAACACCCCGAGCATTTCGACCCCCGCGATTATCTTAGACCGGCTCGCGACAACGTGCGCGCCATTGTCAAGCACAAGATCCTCGAGGTGCTGGGCTGCGAAGGCAAAGCATAATTCAAACATAAATACAAAGAGACAGCCGATTACCGGCTGTCTCTTTTGATACCATGCAGTTATCCAAAAGCAAGCTTATCGATCTTTGCCCGGCTCCAATGAAATGCTAATTGCGTACTTCTCATCAGAGCCCTCAGTCTTCTTGTGATAAAACGTGGTGATCTGCATCCCGCTCTTGTCGCTGCCCTCCCACCGGGCGTCCCCCAGGCCGCTGGTAACCGGTGGCGATTGGGTCAGGAAATCGGTGGAGCCGATCATTGGGGTCAGGTTTTTATCCAACATGGCCTTAAGTTCTGCGGCGCAGGCAAGAAAGTCACGCTCCGTGGAGAATTCCGCAACCAGGTGCATGTGGGTCATTTTGTCATCGGTAAAGTAGAAAACGGGAAAAGCTGTAATCATCGGGTCAGTATACGCAATCATCTTCATGTCAAACACGATTCCAAGTGTGCCGCTTTCAAAGACTTGTGTTTCTCTAACGGAAGTCTTTTCGTCCATCCCGCTGATGGCAAAGAAGTCCGCTTTGCTCATAAACCACTGGGTTTGTTGAAACGCGAATCCATCGTCTTGTACAAGGTCATCCAGCAGCACCCGCTTCTGAGCAGGCTGCTTGGTGGGATTCATAGCGGCGGTTTCACAGGCACCCAACGCCATCATAAGAAGCAAACAAACTGTCACGGTAAATAGAGCCTTGATGCAACGATTTCCAGACATCAGGAGCACCTCCCGCCCATCAAAACCGACAAAGCAATGTGATGCCATCAGTATAGGCTGAATGACAATCAAAGCAAGGGGAGATGCTGTCGAAAACCGTTACTGTGCCTGATCTTCCATATGAACGATCTTGGCCCCATAACGCCGCTGTGTCTTTTTGAATTCTGAAGGTGTCACTCCATAACTGCGCTTGAATTGGTTCACAAAATAGCTCAAGTTGTTAAAGCCCGTGTCCATCGCGATCTCCAGCAACTTCTTGTCAGTGGACTCAATCATGATCGCGGCCTGCGCGACGCGATAGTGATTGATGTACTCTGTGATGGTGCGCCCGG
Organism: Bacillota bacterium; assembly: GCA_023435705.1. Classification (GTDB taxonomy): domain Bacteria; phylum Bacillota; class Clostridia; order Christensenellales; family UMGS416; genus JAEYRA01. Next base: position 40,995 of record JAEYRH010000005.1, read on the forward strand.
TCATGTCCTTGAAGAACCGGCACAGATAGCCCGGGCTCATGCTGGCCACTTTCGCAAGGGTTTGCACGGTCAGCTTGCTGTTGCTGTTGCTGTGGATATAGTCATAAATCCTACTCATCCGCTCGGCCCGGTAATCCACGCACTCCATCGTGACCACAGTTTGGCCCTTCGGCGGGCAGTTGGCGCAGATCTCTGCAAACGCCGCATAAAGGCAGGCCTTGATCCTCAGTTCGTAAGCGGCCGGTTGCTTCTGAAGAAGATCATATGCTTGCAGCACGCTGTCCATCACGGCTGCCTGCCACGGAACGCCACGCGAGAGCATGACAGGCAGCTCCATCTGCCCCTCGCCCATGGGCGCGATGTATCGCTGTGTGACAGCATCGTCATCGGGGCCCTCCAGCAGCCTGGAGTGGAACACCAGCGCATTGTAGCTGCACGGCCCTCCTTCCACGGCAAAGGCTGCATGCACCTGCCCGGATGGCACAAGCGCCATGTCGCCCACTTCCATCAAAACCCTCTCGTTGTTGAGCGCCAGCACGCATCGCCCGCTAGCCACAAAGAAAAACTCCCATTCATCATGCCAATGGGTGGGCAGAATCTGGTGCATATCTCGCACCACCATCATATAATAGTTGGCGGGAAAAGGCCCCAGCGAGTGGTGGCTGTCTTCCTTGAGCAATGGATTATGTGCCAGCCTCATGTTTCATCCTCCGTGCAGTCCCAGAGAAACGCAACAATTCTTCCATTACCATATGTAAAAATACCGATAATGAAGGTCACAATTGTGCAAGCCGTATAACAATGCTGGACTATATTATCATTATATAGAAAAATTCAGATTTAGCAAACGACCATATCAAAACCGATATGGACTGTATTTGTTGGTCTGCAAGAACCCTGGAAGGAATCCTGCCATGATCACAACGGGTAAAGCCCAAAAAATCACAAAACAACTGCCAGGCAGAAACAGCGACCGGTATCGTCTTTTCCTGATCGCGATTCCGTTCTTGATTCTGGTGCTTGTATTCAATTATGGGCCGGTCCTTGGCTGGCTGATTTCGTTCTTCAATTATTCACCAAGGCCAAAGCAATTGGTGACATGGGCCGATTGGAACAATTTCAACTCCTTCAAGCTGATCCTGGGCAACGAGATCCAGCGGGCGGAAATCCTGCGCGTGCTGCGCAACACCGCCGCCATCAGCCTGCTGAACCTGGCCACCTCGATCTTTCCGGTGGCGTTCGCGATCTTCCTGGCGGAAATCCGTGCGGGGTGGTATAAGAAAACCGTGCAGGTGCTCACCACACTGCCAAACTTCATCAGCTGGGTGCTGGTGTATTCCTTTGCGTTCGCACTCTTCAGCATCGACAGCGGTGCTGTAAACTCTGTGTTGGTGAAACTTGGCGTAGTGCCAATGAAAGGGAAGATCGACTTTCTGACCAACACCAGCTGGACTGTGTGGCTGCAGATGACAGGGTGGGGCATCTGGAAGGGTCTTGGCTGGGGCGCCATCATGTATCTTGCGGCCATTGCCGGCATTGACCAAGAGCTTTACGAGGCCGCCCGCGTGGACGGCGCCGGCCGATTCCGTATGATGTGGAATATCACACTGCCCGGTGTCATGGAAACGTTCTTCGTGTTGTTGCTGCTCAGCATTGCCAATTTCATGAACAACGGCATGGAGCAGTATTTCATGTTTCAAAACGCGATGAACAAATCCTATATCGAAGTGCTTGACCTCTATGTATATAACGTGACATTCAACAGCATCTCCAATATCTCGATGACCACTGCCATCAGCATGTTGAAATCGCTCATCAGTGTGTCGCTTCTCCTGATTGCCAACCAGCTATCCAGGCTGGTGCGTGGCAACACGATCATATAGGGAGGCGCGGCAATGATGAAGGCAGCAGGCAACGCAAGAATCAACAACCGGATCAGGCTTGGCGCCGGAGATGTGGCGTTCAACATTGTGAATTACTTCGTGTTCGGGCTGTTCACGCTGATCTGCATCTATCCGTTTTATTACATCCTGATCAACTCCATCAGCGACAATCACCAAAGCGCACTGGGCAACGTGATCCTCTGGCCGGTTGGCGTCCACTTCAACAATTATGTGGAGGTGATGAAGCTCAAGGGCATTGGCCGGGCAGCATTGATCTCTGTGGCCCGCACCGTGGGCGGCACCGTGTGCACCGTGCTCGCATCGTCAGTATTGGGATATCTCTTCACAAAAAAGCGGATGTGGGGCCGCAGGTTCTGGTATCGTTTTATCGTGATCACGATGTATTTCAACGCCGGCATCATCCCCTGGTTCATCGTGATGTATAACCTAGGGCTGATGAACAACTTCCTGGCTTATATTCTTCCTGGTATCGTCTCACCGTTCTTCATCATCCTGGTGAAAACCTATATCGAGTCTGTTCCGCCGTCATTGGAGGAAAGCGCGGCCATCGATGGCGCCGGGTTCTGGACAATCCTGACCCGCATCATCATACCGCTGATCATACCGATCCTGGCCACGATCACAATCTTTTCTGCGGTGGGCCAATGGAACTATTTCATTGACACATTATTCCTGATGACCAAAAAGGACAACTGGACATTGCAGTTCATCCTTTATAACTACCTGAGCAACTCCACATCGCTCTCAACGCTTTTGAAGAGCGCACAGGGCAACGATATGGCTGCAGATGTTGCAAGAATGCAGACGGCAACCTCGGTGCGCATGACAATCTCAATCGTCGTCGTGTTCCCGGTGTTGCTCGTGTATCCAATTTTCCAGCGTTATTTCATCAAGGGCATCATGATCGGCGCCGTGAAGGGCTGATCCTGACAGAAGGACTCAATTTCCCGGTGTTACCGGACTGCAGTCAACAAGCGCACACCGGGAATTTGTATCTTAATAACACGTAAGGAGGAACGAACGACCATGAAACTCCATCGGAAGCTTTGGGCACTGCTGGTTGTCACAATGATGGTTCTGAGTATGGCGGCATGCCAAACGGCAGCCCCCACTGCAGTTCCTAGCACACCAGCTCCCACCACCGAGGTGGCAGCCACCGACACCCCGCCAACAACCGCTCCCGCCCCTGAAGCACTGACCATCACCGTGTTTTCCGAGACGTCCAACTATGCCGGCGACCAACCCGGATGGTTCGGCAAGATGATCAAGGACAAGTTCAACCTCACACTGTCCATTGAGGCCCCGCAGGTGGGCGGCGGCGGTGATGCCGTGTTTGCCACCAAATTGGTATCCGGCGACCTGGGTGATTACATCCAGTTTGGCGACAATGCCGAGCACATCAAGCAGGCAATCGATGCGGGCCTCCTGCTCGATTGGACGAAGAACGACCTGCTGACCAAGTCCGCCCCTAACATCATGCAGTATTATCCCTCGGCCATCGAGTACAACAAGAGCCAATATGGCAAAGGCACCGCCGTCTACGGCATAGGCCACAGCCTGGCCACCTCCAACAAAGGGCCTGGCGAGCTTCTTGATTTCACATGGGGCCCCTATGTGCGTTGGGATCTGTATGCCAAGCTGGGTTATCCGGCAGTCAACGAAATGGAAGACTACCTGAAGATTTTCAAAGACATGCAGGCTCTGGAGCCAACCACTGCTGATGGAAAGCCCGTGTATGCTTTCTCCTTCTGGAAGGATTGGGACGGCTCCCACATGATGAACGCCAAGCAATTCGCATGCATGCAGGGCTACAACGACGACACCGGCGGTGTGGTGCTCGTGCACTACTCTGAGCCCAAGTATCAGGATGTGCTGCAGGAAGACGGCTACTACCTGCGCACGCTGAAGATGTATTTCGACGCCAACCAGATGGGCCTGGTGGATCCGGATTCGCCCACGCAGAATTGGGACGCCATGTATGCCAAAGCGACTGCCGGCCAGTTCCTGTTCAGTTGGTTCTCCTGGCTGCGCCCGATGAACACCGCTGAAAACACCGCAGCCGGCAAGGGCCTGATGCTGGTGCCCTTCAAGCAGGAAGTGGTGTGTTCCTACGGCATGAACATCTATGGCGGCCAGCGCATCACCGCCATCGGAGTCAATTGCAAGTATCCCGATCGTGTGCTGCAGCTGATCGACTGGCAGTGCTCACCGGAAGGCACGATGGAAAACTACGACGGCCCCAAGGGCCTGGCGTGGGATTATAACGCCGACGGCAAGCCCGTGCTCACCGAGTTTGGCGAGACCGTGAAGCTCTCTCCCACCTCCGCTGTGCCTGACGAGTGGGGCGGCGGCACCTGGGACAAGGGCGGCAACCAGTTTGCCAACGGCATCGTGAACAACAGTTCTTTCAGCCCGGTGACTGGTGAGTCCTATCTGTGGGACGGCTGGAGCACCACACTGGCCAATCCGAAGCTGACCACCAAGCTCGATCAGGACTGGCAGGCCAAGATGGGCGCTTCTTCCTCTGTGGATTGGTTCAAGAAGAATGGAAAGTTCGCAGTCTCCGTGCCCACTGCCACAAAGGTTGACACCACCTTGCCCGATGACTTGAAAGCCAAGCTGGACCAGATCGGTGCAGTGATCAAGGAATACTCCTGGAAGATGGTCTTCGCCAAGGACCAGGCTGAGTTTGACAATCTGAAGGCTGAGATGATCGAAAAGGCCAAGGGTTTGGGTTATGATGATGTCAAGGCCGCCAACATCAAGATGGCCGAGCAGCTCTTCGCACTGCGCTGAAGCAATTAACCTCCACCTCTCTCCTGTTTTACCTAGCAAAACGTGCCGGCAACTGCCGGCACGTTTTGCATTTAGCCTTCACGAAGCAACATTCCATATCAGATGCTTCATTTTATGCGCTCATTTCATATGAATTCCACTAAATATGAAATATTTTATGCGAAATATTTCATTTTTATGTAGACATCCTCATCTTACTTAATTATAATGAAGCAGGCATTTTTAAGGAATCAAAAATTGATAAATATAGGAGGCAACCATGGAAATCTTAAAGTCAGTCATGGAGCAGGTGGAGAAGAGGAACCCGAACGAGCCCGAGTTCCACCAGGCCGTGCGCGAGGTGCTCGAATCACTGGAACCCGTCGCCAAGCGCAACCCCAAATGGGTCAAGGCCGGCATCTTTGAGCGTTTTGTGGAGCCTGAGCGGCAGATCTTTTTCCGTGTGGCGTGGGTGGATGACAACGGCGTTGTGCAGGTCAACCGCGGGTTCCGCATCCAGTTCAACAGCGCCATCGGCCCCTATAAAGGCGGCCTGAGGCTGCACCCCTCGGTGAACGCCAGCATTTTGAAGTTCCTGGGCTTTGAGCAGATCCTGAAGAACTCCCTCACCGGCCTGCCCATCGGCGGCGGCAAGGGCGGCAGCGACTTTGATCCCAAGGGCAAGTCGGACGGCGAAGTGATGCGGTTCTGCCAGGCATTCATGACCGAGCTTTCCAAGCACATCGGCGAGAACACTGACGTGCCCGCCGGCGATATCGGCACAGGCGCCCGCGAAATCGGCTATATGTATGGCCAATACAAGCGCTTGAAGAATGACTTCACCGGCGTGCTCACCGGCAAGGGCCTCACCTGGGGCGGTAGCCTTGCCCGCACTGAAGCCACCGGCTACGGCCTATGCTACTTCATGGAAGAAGCGATGAAAGCCAAAGGCAAATCCTTCGCGGGTTCCACCGTGGTCATTTCCGGATCCGGCAATGTGGCCATCTACGCCACCGAAAAGGTGCATCAGATGGGCGGCAAGGTTGTGGCGCTGAGCGATTCCGACGGCTACATCTATGACGCCGATGGCATCAAGCTGGACACTGTGAAGCGAATCAAGGAAGTGGAACGCAAGCGCATCAGCGAGTATGTGAAGGCCCACCCCAACGCCACCTATACGGCGGGCTGCCGCGGCATCTGGTCGATCAAGTGCGACATTGCCCTGCCCTGCGCCACACAGAACGAAGTGGATGGCAACGATGCAGCGATACTCGTGAAGAACGGCTGCTTTGCTGTGGGCGAAGGCGCCAACATGCCCTCCACCCCCGATGCAGTGGAAGTTTTCCTGAAAAACAAGACCATCTATGGCCCGGCCAAGGCGGCAAACGCCGGCGGCGTTGCCACCTCCGCGCTTGAAATGTGCCAGAACAGCATGCGCTACTCCTGGACCTTTGAGGAAGTGGACGCGAAGCTCAAAGACATCATGGTAAACATCTATAAGAATGCCAGCGCCGCTGCCCATGAGTATGGCGACGAGGACAATCTGGTGATGGGCGCCAACATCGCCGGCTTCCTGAAGGTGGCTGACGCCATGTATGCGCAAGGCATAGCGTATTAAGCAGCAGTTTGTTCTACAAAGGCGTTCTTCATTTCTTACATCGTCACAAAAACCTCCCGGTAATCCTGCCGGGAGGTTTTCCTTTTCTTCCGCAATGGAATCTTCCGAAGGAACAATTGCACATTTTACTTGAAATCGAATAATAATATGATATAATGTGATAATATTGCAGGAATCAATTTTATTTCTTGCATAAACAAGAAGTCCTGCAGGATGAAGCTGCAGGCACAAGCCTGTGAATGCCATTCGAAAGGATCGGTGACGGCCGTGTTGAGTGACGAAGTGTTGTATATGGCCCAGGAGGGTGGAGTGAAGTTCATCCGCCTGCAATTCACCGACCTGTTCGGCCAGATGAAGAATCTCGCCATCCCGGTGGGTAAGCTGGCGCTGGCGCTGGATGGGCAATACATGTTTGACGGTTCCTCCATCGACGGTTTTGCCCGCATTGAGGAATCAGACATGTATCTGCGGCCTGATCCCTCCACATTCACGGTGTTCCCATGGAGGCCTCAGGCCGGGCGTGTCGCAAGAATGATTTGCGATGTATACTATCCTGATGGCTCCCCCTTTGATGGCGATCCCCGGCAGATTCTGAAGCGAGCCATTGCCGACGCGGAGGCGATGGGCTTCGAGCTCACGATCGGGCAGGAGTGTGAATTTTTCCTCTTCCACACCGACAACCAGGGCAAAGCAACCACAGTAACCCACGATGAGGGCGGTTACTTCGACCTGGGCCCGGTTGATTTGGGCGAAGACGCCCGCCGCGACATCTGCATCACACTGGAAGAGATGGGCTTCAACATCGAAGCCTCCCACCACGAGGTAGCACCAGGCCAGCACGAGATCGATCTGGGCCCGGCAGGCGCGCTGAAGGCAGCGGACGACATGATGACCTTCCGCCTGGCAGTGAAGTCCATCGCCAAGCGCCATGGTTTGGCAGCCACGTTTATGCCCAAACCATTGGAAGGCGTTTCCGGCAGCGGCCTGCACCTGCACCTCTCGCTTTGGAAGAACGGTGAAAATCTGTTTGCCGCAAAAGGCAAGCGCGGCATATCATTGGAAGCAGGCGCGTTTGCGGCAGGCCTGATGGAGCACATCGGCGCTATCACGGCCGTCGCCAACCCGCTGGTCAATTCCTACACCAGGCTGGTGTCCGGTTTCGAGGCGCCAACTCATGCTTGTTGGTCCACCCATAACAACGATTCGCTGATCCGTGTGCCGGAAGCAACAGGCCAGGCCGCAAGGCTGGAGCTTCGCAGCCCCGACCCGTCCTGCAACCCCTATCTGGCCTACGCGGCGATCCTTACAGCGGGCATTGACGGCATCCGCCAGGGCCTGGCTCCGCCGCCGATGGCCGAGGAGAATCACCGCACCGTCGAGCGCAGATGCCCGCAGGGGCTGAAATCGCTGCCTCTGTCGCTGGAAAACGCTTTGAACGCGCTGGAAGCCGACAGGTTGGTTATGGGTGCTCTTGGTGATCACGGCTCTGCAAGTTACCTCCGGGCCAAGCGCCAGGAATGGGAAGAATACCGCCAAAAGGTCACCCAATGGGAAATTGATCGCTACCTGACACGGTATTGAGGTCACCATGCTGCATCCTAAGGAAGGGAGGTAAGGCCCCATATGCCGTGCAATGTTCTTATCGCCGTGCGCAAGCCTGAGTTAGCAGAGCAGATCCGGGCCATTCTTGCCTCCCGCGGTTATCTTGTGACTGATGTCTGCTCATCCGGCATGCAAGGGCTGCGCTCTGTATCTTCCCGACCGGCGGATGTGGCCATTGTGGGTTATTCCCTCGCCGACATGTCCGGTCTGGAGTTCGCCGGAGATCTGATTGGAAAGTGTGACTGCTCGGTGCTGCTGCTGACGCCGCCTGAGCAGATGGCCTATGTGAAGGAGCAATCCGGCAGCATGGACATTGTCACACTGCAACGCCCGGCCACAGCCCAGTCGTTGCTCTCGGCACTGGAGCTGATTGAGCATTATCGCAGCCGGTTGAGGAAAGTCAGCGATGAAGCCCAGAAGCTCAAGATCGACCTGGAGCGCCGGGCGCTGGCCGAAAAGGCCAAGGTGCTGCTGATGCACAGGCTTGCGATGACCGAGGCCGAGGCTTGGCGATATTTGCAAAAGCGGGCCATGGACAGCGGCAGGACCTTAAAAGACATCGCGGCACAGGTGCTGGAGCTGTATAAGAGCAAGTAGCCAACCCTCCTTCCGCCCTCCAAGAGGGAGGCATGAAGGAAGAGTATCAAGATAATTTTATATGTCAATTGGTACTTACCAATTGAGGTAGAACGGAGCAGTAGCAATGGAGCTAAGGAATGCCCCCCTTTGGAGACCGGAATTTGAGCACGACAGTTGCGGCACAGGATTTGTGGCCAACAAGGATGGGCATAAATCCCATAAGGCTGTCCGTGACGCGTTGGAGGTGTTGAAGCGCATGGCCCACCGCGGCGGTGCCGGTTATGACCCGGACACCGGCGACGGCGCGGGGATCCTCATACAACTGCCCGACAAGCTCTTTCGGGCCGTGCTGCCCTTCGAGTTGCCAGAATTAGACCAATACGGCGCGGGTATGTTTTTCTTCCCCCGTGACGCGCAGCTCCGGCGTGTCTGCGTGGAGTTGGTCGAAAAGGCAGTGAAAGATTGTGGTTTCTCGCTGCTGGGCTGGCGCGATGTGCCCCACAACCTGCACTCCTGCGGCACCGCCGCACGGGAGTCCGCGCCCTGGATCACACAGGTGTTTGTGGCACCGGCAAAAGCCATGGCAGACATGGAGCAGGCGCTCTACATCCTGCGCCGCACATTGGAGCGAAGCTCCCATAAGCAGAAGGCCGGCATCTATGTGGTAAGCCTCTCCACCCGCACGATTGTGTATAAGGGTATGATGCATTCCTGGCAGTTGGAGGCATTTTATCCCGATCTGGAAGACGAGCGCACCGAATCGGCGGTGGGCATGGTGCACTCCCGCTACTCCACCAACACGCTGCCCACCTGGAGCCGCAGCCAGCCCTGCCGCATGATTGCCCACAACGGTGAGATCAACACACTGCGCGGCGCGGAAAACGCCATCAAGGCCATGGAAAAGGGCCTGAACGGAGGCAAACTAAAAAAGCATTTAAATGATGTCCTGCCGGTATTGGAAGACGATGGCAGCGACAGCATGAAATTTGACAATGCATTTGAGTTCTATTGCCAGAGCGGGCGGCCCATGCCCCAGTCGCTGATGCTGATGATGCCCGGCCCCTGGAGTATGGACAAGACGATGGGCGACACTGAGCGGGCATTTTTCCAATACGCCGCCTGCCTGCTGCCTCCATGGGACGGCCCCGCCGCCATCACCTTCACCGACGGCCGCAAGGTGGGTGCAGTGCTGGACCGCAACGGCCTCAGGCCCGCCCGCTGGGCGCTTTCCTCCGACGGTGTGATGGTGCTTTCCAGCGAGTCCGGTGTGCTCGATATTCCCCCAGAAAAAATCGTGCGCAAAGGCAAGCTGGGCCCCGGCCAGATGATCGTGCTTGACTTGGAATCCGGCAAACTCATGGAAGACGCCGAGCTCAAGGGGCTACACTGCGCCGGCCCCTACCGCAAATGGCTCAAGGACAACTGCATCCCCGAAACGTCGCTGCAAGCCGCCGGCGAGCTGCCCCCGGAGGGCATGCCCACCGGCTCTCTTCAGCAGCTGTTTGGTTATTCCCATGAAGACCTGATCACCACGCTGCTGCCAATGGCCCAGACAGGAAGCGACCCTATTGGCGCAATGGGTTACGATGCGTCGCTGGCAGTGCTCTCAGAAAAGCCACAGTGCCTCTACAGCTACTTCAAGCAGCTTTTTGCCCAGGTCACAAACCCGCCGCTGGACGCCATCCGCGAGGCTTGCGTGACCGGCACCGACGTGCTGCTGGGCCCCTCAGGCGATATCACGCAGGACGCCGCCGAAAATTGCCACAAGATCCATCTGAAGTCACCGGTGCTCTCCGAAGCCACGTTCCGGGCGTTACGCCAGGGTGTGAAGGGATTCCCCTCTGCTGAGATCGGCATCCTTTTCACCCGTGAGCAGGGCTTGATGAAGGCGCTCGATGAGCTTTGCGCCGAGGCCGAGCAAATTGCCCGCGGCGGCGCTTCGCTGCTGATCCTCACCGACCGGGGTGCCGATGAAACCCACATCCCCATCCCGGCGCTGCTGGCCTCGTCATTGGTGCACCACCACTTGATCCGCAAAGGGCTGCGCGGCAACTTCTCCATCATCGTGGACAGTTTCGGCATCCGAGAGGTGCACCATGTGTGCTGCCTCATCGGCTACGGTGTGAAAGCCGTATTTCCACGGGGCCTGATGCGCTCGCTGGAAGACCTGGCTGACCGGGGCATTCTGGGCACCATGGAGCTGGAAAAGGCCAAGGCCAACACGCTTCACGCGCTGGAGCACGGCGTGCTGAAGGTGATTTCCAAGATGGGCATTTCCTGCGTGGACGGCTACATCCGAGCCCAGATTTTCGAAGCCGTTGGCCTGTCCGACGAGGTCATTGACCGCTGCTTCACCGGCACGGTGAGCCGCGTGGGCGGCATGACCTTCGCCGACCTGGAGCGCGAAATGCTTGCCCGCCACAACTTCGCCCTGAAGAACCTTGAGGAGCCGCTGCAATCAGGCGGGCGCTATGCCGTAAAAAAGAACGGCGAGGAGCACCTCTACCACCCGCAGGTGATCCACACGATACAGACCGCCGTGCGCGAGGGCAACTACAAGCTCTACAAGGAATATACAAAGCTCATCGGCGTGGAAAAGGCCGTGGCGCTCCGGCACCTGCTGGGCTTCAAGCCGGGCAAGCCAGTGCCTCTGGACGAAGTGGAGCCGGTGGAGCGCATCATGCGCCGCTTCAAGACCGGCGCCATGAGTTATGGCTCCATCAGCCAGGAAGCCCATGAGTGCCTGGCACAGGCGATGAACCGCATCCGCGGAAAGTCCAACTCAGGCGAGGGTGGAGAGTCCACAGACCGGTTCGGCACCGACCGCAACAGCGCCATCAAGCAGGTGGCCTCCGGCCGCTTCGGCGTGACCGGCGCCTATCTGGCCAGTGCAAAGGAAATCCAGATCAAGATGGCCCAAGGCGCAAAACCGGGCGAGGGCGGCCAGCTGCCAGGCAACAAGGTGTATCCTCACATCGCCAGGGTGCGGCACTCCACGCCCGGCGTGGGCTTGATATCCCCGCCCCCGCATCACGACATCTATTCCATTGAGGATCTGGCGCAGCTGATCTTCGACCTGAAAAATGCCAACCCCCAGGCCGCTATCAACGTGAAGCTCGTCTCGGAAACCGGCGTAGGCACTGTGGCGGCAGGCGTGGCCAAGGGTGGCGCCAATGTAATTCTGATCAGCGGCTTTGACGGCGGCACAGGAGCAAGCCCCCGCACCAGCATGCAGCACGCCGGCCTGCCCTGGGAGATTGGCCTGGCCGAGAGCCACCAGGTTTTGACGGCCAACGGCCTCCGCGGCCGCGTGCGGCTGGAGGTGGACGGCAAGCTGATGACCGGCCGCGACGTGGCTGTGGCGGCCCTGCTGGGCGCCGAGGAATTTGGCTTTGCCACGCTGCCGCTGGTGGCGGCGGGCTGCATCATGATGCGCGTGTGCAATCTGGACAACTGCCCGGTGGGCGTGGCCACGCAAAACCCGGCGCTTCGCGCGCGCTTCACCGGCAAGCCCGAATACGTGGTGAACCTGATGAAGTTCATCGCAGAGGACCTCCGCGAGATCATGGCGGAATTGGGCTTCCGCACCGTGGAGGAAATGGTGGGCCAGGCCGACCGCCTCACGCAGGTGAGACAGTCCGCAAAGACCGCTTCACTTGATCTTTCCCCGCTGCTGGCCACCAACCTGAAGCTGCCCTGGCGCGACATCCCGGAGAACCGGGAAGAAAACAACCGCCTGTTCTACGATGTGGTGAAGTCGCTCATCGAAACCGGCGGCACCAAAATGAAGCGCAGCATCCGCAACACAGAGCGTGCCGTGGCCACCCGCGTGGGCGCGTTTGTCAGCCGAGAATACGGCAGCTTGCCGGACGGCTCCATCAAGTTTGTGTTTGAGGGCACCGCCGGCCAGAGCTTCGGGGCGTTCATCCCGGCGGGCATGGAGCTCACGTTGATCGGCGAAGCCAACGATTATCTGGGCAAGGGCCTCTCCGGCGGCAGGATCATCGTGCACCGCTCAAGCAAAGCCGCCTGGCCCATGGAAGACAATCATCTGACGGGCAACGTCGTGCTCTATGGCGCCACCTCCGGCGAGCTTTTCCTGGCAGGCAGGGCCGGCGAGCGCTTCTGCGTGCGCAACAGCGGCGCGGTGGCCGTGTGCGAGGGCGTGGGTGACCACGGCTGCGAATATATGACAGGCGGCACAGCAATCATTTTAGGCAGCGTGGGCCGCAACTTCGCCGCCGGCATGAGCGGTGGCACCGCCTATGTGCTGGATGATGGCACCTTCAGCGACCGCTGCAACCACGAGATGGTGGGCCTCTACCCACTGGACGGGCTGGATGTGGTCACCGTCTACACGCAGATCATGCGCCACGCCCAGTATACCGGCTCCAGGATCGCAAAGGACATCCTCGAAGACTGGCCAAACATGGTGAACCGCTTCGTCAAGGTGTTGCCGCACGACTACAGCGACATGCTGGACGCCATCGCTACGGCCAAGGGCGAGGGCCTGACCGGCGAGGCAAGGCTCGAGAGAGCCTTCGCCATCAAGACCAAGGGGAGGGCATAACAATGGGTAAGCCAACCGGTTTTATGGAATATGAACGCAAAACCACGGCGGAGAAAGCCCCTCTGGACCGCATCCAGGACTTTGAGCCCTTCCATCCGACCATGGACGCAGCCCAGCTCAAGGAGCAGAGTGCCCGCTGCATGAACTGCGGCACGCCCTTCTGCCACAGCGGCGTGAACTGGCAGGGCGTGGTGTCCGGCTGCCCGCTGGGCAACCTGATCCCCGAATGGAACGACCTGGTGTATAAGGGCCTTTACCACGAGGCTTGGCTCAGGCTCAAGCTCACCAGCCCCTTCCCCGAGTTTACCAGCCGCGTGTGCCCGGCGCCATGCGAGGGCGCCTGCGCCTGCGGCGAGCACGGCGAAGCAGTCACGATCCGCGAGATTGAGCGCTTCCTCTCCGACATGTCTTTTGAGAAAGGTTGGGAGAAACCCCGCCCGCCCAAAGTGCGCACCGGCAAAAAGGTGGCAGTGGTGGGCAGCGGGCCTGCCGGCCTGGCCTGTGCCTGGAGGCTCAACCGCCTGGGCCACGAGGTCACCGTGTTTGAAAGGGACGAGCTGCCAGGCGGCCTGCTGATGTTTGGCATCCCCAATATGAAGCTGCCCAAGTCAGTGGTGTTGCGCCGCACCGGGCTCATGGAGCAGGAAGGCGTGAAGTTCGTCTGCAACGCGGATGTGGGCGCGCCCGGATCCGAAGACCTGCTGAAGGGCTTTGACGCAATCGCCCTGTGCTGCGGCTCCGAAACACCCCGCGATTTGAAGGCCCCGGGCCGGGAGCTCGCGGGCATTGAGTTTGCTGTGCCGTTCCTTTCCGAAGCCACACGGCTGGCCATGGCTGGCCGTGGCAGCGAGCGGCCTCTCTTCGGCAAAAGCGTGGTCGTAATCGGCGGCGGCGACACCGGCAACGATTGCACCGGAACCGCCATCCGCCAGGGGGCCATGAAGGTGCAGCAGCTGGAGATCATGCCCCCCTCCCCCGAATGCCGTGCCGACAGCAACCCCTGGCCCCGTTGGCCCTTCGTCTTGAAGACCGACTACGGCCAGCAAGAGGCCATTGCAGTATGGGGCAGCGACCCCCGCGATTTCACCGTGAACACCACCGCGTTTGTTGGTGAAAATGGCCATGTGAAGGCGGTGGATACGGTGCAGGTGCAGTGGGTCACAAAGGATGGCCGCCGCGTGCCCGAGCCCATCCCCGGCACGGAAAGGACCTATCCGGCAGACCTGGTGCTGATCGCGATGGGCTTCACCGGTCCAAAAGACTATGTCAAGAACGCCCTGGGCGACCGCACCGGCCCGGAGCATGGCGTGTTCACCTGCGGCGACATGCGCACCGGGCAGAGCCTTGTGGTGAAGGCGATGGCCGACGGGGCTGATGTGGTGGAGAAGATGGATGAGTATCTGGGTTTATAATGTTTGAGTGCAAGGAAAGCACGGGTCTGATGGCCCGTGCTTTATCTTTATTCACTCCCGGATGTCAACCCAACCCCTCACCAGGGATCCCTATCACAATCTTTTAAGGAACCTGCGGCCCGGTTTCCAGATAAAATGAGTTCGCAATCCGGATCAGCTCATCTTTGGCAATTCCTGCACAGGTTAGCGTGCACGCCATCTTGGCATTCAAGCGCATTTTCAGTGAATAACCCTCGCCTTGCGACGTAACCTCTGCTTTGCCAAGCTCCGGATAGCCTTGAGAATCCTGAGTATAGAAGATTTCAACCAACACGGAGCTGTTTGTTGATATCGTTGCCTGATCTCCCGATTTCACAATAGAGGGCTTCGGGATCTCTTTGCCATTCGAAAGTGTCTGCGGCAGATAAGAAGGCACAATAATATCATTTATGCCCACATCTCCGGAGAGATCAGGCTTTTTGACTTCTACGATTTCAGTCTTGCATAATGCCGTGCTTTGTGGGGTGACCGATGGCGATATATCACATCCAGCAATCAGAAGAAACAAACACACCAACAGGGCAATCCGCTTCATTTCCTTTTACCTTCCTATCATTGATAAGAGTAGGACGCAATCAAAGCCACTAAAAATCCAACGTCCAGAGAGACGACCCCAAAAGACAGGTTTCATCCATCGACTTTACACAAACCTGTCTCCAAAACGGCCATCCCCTACAACCCCAAACCCGCGCAATTCCGCGCCTTCAAGCCCGCTCCCCCCAGTGTCCACCTGATCATCACTATAAAGAAGATGTGCACACAGGCTGCCGGAACCGCCTGGGGCGCTCCGCAGCCAAAAAAAGAAAACCCGCCTGCCGAAGCATCGGCGGGCGGGCAATCGGAAATTGAAGCGAGGAAACCTCTCCGCTCGCGGCAGCGGCGGAGAAGATGATGACTAGTTCCTTGTGGTGATGGATGCAAACGAATCCTTGATGGCCTGCTGGATCTCCTCCCTACGCTGGGCCGGCAGATGGCCGGAGAGCCAGGTGAGGTGCGACTTGGCGTTGGCCCGGCCGCTGATGCCCAGCGACTTCACTGCCTGCAGCTGCACGTCCGGCTCGCTGTCGGTGAGCAGGCGGATCATAATGTTCATGGATTCATCCTCAGAGGAATGACTGCAAGCCTCCGCGATGTCCAGCCTGGTCTGCTTGTTGGCGCCGTTCAACTTCTTATTCAGCGCGTCCCACTGGTTCTTTTCGACCATTTTCACGAAATGGTCTTTACCGCTTCCAAACATAGGGCTGCCTCCTGATGATAAAAAATATAGCGTCATTGCCTCGCAATGGCAGGAGTCGTTATGCGAATCGCGGCGCTTGCGCCGCGATTCTACCTCATTCTACATGTGCAAGGGTTGGATTGTCAACGAAAGGGCCGGATTCTTTAGGTTGGACACGGAATCTTAAGACTAGTCTGGCATGTTCGGCCGCCTTATGGAAGCCTGATGTTGCAATCATGGATTTACAACCCTCACCTGGGCGCAAATCTCACGAAAACAATACATGCGCTTTAGCACTTGTCTCTCGCGCCTGTACATAATGAGGGTGTTGATTTTTGTTACTCCTTTGGAGATATTGTCTAGCCGCTCAATTCGTTTATTTTTCGACATTCTTTTTATTCATTCTAGCCAAATAAGTTTGATATAAGGCTGAAAAAAGATTGCTATAAGATTAATCAGTGTTACACTCTCCGCGGAAATGAACCATAAACACATGATAAGTCATTACACAGCGGAAGCTACATCTGTTCTCCATTGCCATTAATGCGTCGGCATGAAGCATCCCAAATGGAAGATACAGGCATCATCCTGTTTCTATCAAGAATTCACAAGGAGGCCCCCACATGAAAAAGGTCCGCGTCATCATCGCCGTAGTAGCGGTGGCACTCATGGTCATGGGCATCGGTTATGCTGCATGGAGCCAGACCACGCCTTTGAACATCGACGGCAATACCACGCACATGGATGTGCAGTACTCCAACTACTGGGTTGACAGCTCCCCCTATGTGACCACCGCGATGACCCGCTCCGCCGACAAGAAGACCATGAACGTGAAGATTAGCAACCTCTATCCTGACGCCAGCTCCACGTTCACCACGGTGATCACCAACAATGGCACAATGCCGATCATGCTAAAGAAACTCGGCTTTGCTGCCAATGGCACTATCTTTGGCGGCAATGCTGCCAACATGGTGGTCTCTGTGTCTACCGAGAATCCTGCCTATAATTTCAGCGTATTCCCCGAGGTTGAGAACCCGAATATCCGCCTTGAGCCCGGCGCCTCCGTGAGCTTCAAGTACACCGTGGAAATGTCCAACCTGGTGATTGGCAGCGCCTACGCGGACGAGACCTTCAGCTTTGACCTGATCCCGTATTTCGAGACCATTGCCGACTGATTCTTGTAACCGGCTGGCGGCTTGGCTGCCAGCCGGCTTTTCATGATTCTGCCCCGATCAGGAGGCCCTTATGATGTCCAAAACCAAAGTGATCGCCTTTGCGGCAGCATTCGCCCTCATGATCATGGGGGTGGGTTATTCTTTTTGGAGCCAAAACATCCCGATCACGGTGACAGGCCGGCTCGGCACCTTCCGGGTGGGCGTGGCGGACGCAGCCGCCGTGGATCAGGACGGCGCTCCGCAAGACTCCGAGCTAGCCGCAGCCAGCCGTAACTGCGATGTGGTTGTGCTGAGCGCATTCAAGCTGCTGCCCAATGGCGCAAGGTATTACACCGTGACCTTCAAAAACACCGGCGACGCCAACGCCGTGCTGGATAAGGTTGTGCTGACGCCAAAGAGCGGGAGTAGTGATGTGCTTGGCACCATTTCCATCAAGGTGGATGACAAACAGCGCGTGAACATGGGAGCCACCCGCACTGTTAAACTGAACAAAAAGCTGCCCTCCGGGGGCACCATGACCATAGCGGTCAAGATGACTCTGGCCGACGACGCGCCGCTCAGTGAGCAGGAACAGGCATTCGAAGTGGAGATCAAGCCCTATTTCGAGCAGGATTGAACAGAAAGAGGACCGGCAATGAAAAAGCTTCGCGTAATCGCAGCCGTAACCGCCGTGGCTTTGATGGCAATGGGCATCGGCTATGCGGCCTGGAGCCAGACCCTCCCCATGCAGGTGAGAGGATCCACCGGTAATCTGGAAGCAACCGTGGATTGCGCTTCCACCAATGGCGTGGCCAACGCCGATGTGGAAATCAGCGGTGACCGCAAGGCAATTACGTTGACTTCCTCCGGGTTTTATCCGGACAATTGCAGACAGGCCATCTATACGATTACCTTCCGCAATACCGGCAGCATCCCGGTGAAGCTTTCCTCCTATTCCGTCTATGATATCCAGGGCCCGGTTGGTGCGCTGGCTGTGGGCATCACGGAGCAAAACGGCAGAAGAGACAGGGATGTGTCGCTGGATCTGTCCGCTGACAACACCGTGAATTCACCCAGCCAGGCCGTAATACCCGTCAACGGCACCATGACAATTAAGGTGCGAGTGGCGATGCCCGGTTCAGTCGGCAATGAGTATAATTTCAACGACCCGGACCGGCGTGGTTTTTCCTTCACCATCTGCGCCAACTTTGTGCAATAACAATCCCATTGGAGCCGGAATGCCTGACATTTCGGCTCCCCTTTTTTCAGTAGTAGATCTACCCTTTTTACGAAAGGTATGGTATTGTTTGCATATATGAATAAACGAGATTTTCAAATCGTGCTTCTTTTCATTGCCATCACAATTCTTCTGGGCGCGAACCAGTTTTTGCCGCGCCTGCTTCCTGCCATCTATTCTATTTATCTCTACCCATTGATCTGGCTTGGTCTCGGGATCTATCTTTGGTTTCAACCCAGGGTGCGCTTCACCGGCAAGCTCCGGCTTCGGCCATTCCTGTATCTATGGTCGTTTCTGACCGCCGCCATGTTCAGCATTACATACTTCGCAGCAGGCATTGCTTTTGGGCTTGGCCGTTCGCCTTATTCGCAGGCCTTTCTGCCGCTGTTGAAGAATCTGGTTGCCTTCGTGGGTGTGCCGGTCATGATGGAGTGGGTGCGATCCTATCTGGTGAACGGTGTGCAGCCAAAACACACGCTGAAGATCTCGATTGCCGTATCGCTGCTGTTCACACTTTTGACTGTGAACCTTGGTAACGTGCTGCTGATCCAGTCATTGGAAGACGCTGCGTCATTTTTTTGCGGTGAATTCCTGCCGTCACTGATGCTCAACGGGTTTCTATGCTACCTGGTCTATCTGGGCGGTGCGGCGATGGGCATGATTTATCAGGCGGTGACAATCGCACCGGTCTACCTGCTGCCGGTGCTGCCAAACCTCTCCTGGCTAGCCAATGGCATCATCGGCACGCTGATCCCGCTGTTCAGCGTTTATGTGCTGCGCGATGTGTATCGCAAACGAACCGGCGAAACCAAGCTCCGCGAAACCAAAAAGGAGAACCCCATGGGCTGGATCGCCGTGCTGGCTTGCTGCATGGCGCTCGTGTGGTTTTTTGCCGGCCTCTTTCCAATGTATCCGGTCACGATCATGAGCGGGAGCATGGAGCCGGTGTTTTATCCCGGCGATGTGGTCATGATTGAGAAAGCCACTGCGGATCATGTGAAGGTAGGCGACATCGTGCAATACTGGTCCGGTGACTTCTTCATTATTCACCGCGTCATTGAAGTAAGCAAGGAGAAAAGTGAGCTCGTATATATCACCAAAGGGGATAACAACAATGTGAGGGATCTCAAACCGGTCAAGGCAAACCAGATCCGAGGCCGTGTGGTCTCTATCGTGCCAAAGCTCGGGCTGCTGACCTATTGGCTCAGATCTCAATGAAAGGAACCATGAACATGCTCGAAACAAAAGCAAACAAAGCGGAAGCGGCACCCAGGCGCAAAATGGCATGGATCATTGCGGCAGCAATTTCAACGGCAATGATCGCAGCAATGGTCACATTGCTTGTGCTGCAGGCGCAGACACCGCCGGACACCTCAGTGCGGGCAGGCATGGGCACACTCTCAACGAGTTATGAACTAAGTTATCTTCCAAACACACTGTATCAAAAGCCAACGCCTTCCGACAAGGAGGCGCGCCTGCTGGCATATGTGGACAAACTGCATTTGAAGCTGGATTACAGCTTGGTTGGCTTCGAGGGCATGCCGGCAGACCACACCGTCTCCATCTCAGCGCGGATGATCGCCCGCGCAAGCGAGTCCAGTAAATACATTGACCCGGACTTTATCGTATGGCAAAAGGATTATGAGCTGCTTAAGCCCACCGAAGCAACATCGGACGGCTCGACAAACAGCCTGTCGGAGCAAGCCGATCTGGACATACACAAATGCATTGAATTTGCCAGCGGTATTTATGACACCACACAGGAGAGCACAATCAATGAGATCAAACTCATTTTCAGTGTGACCACACTGATCCATGGGCCGGTTGAGGATGTGACGGACAACAGCACCGTGGAGCTTATCATCCCGATGCTGGACAACCTGCTGGTGGTCACCGGCACACCAAAAGCAGAGCACCCCCTGCAAATGCGGGTGGCGGCACCCAAGCCATACACACCATGGCTGCTCCTGATCATCGTCAGCGGCGGGCTGGCGCTAGCATCCGCAATCACAGCATGGATGCTGCGCCGTGGCAAACACCTGCCCGATCCCGAGACTATGTATGTGGGCACACTCACCAAAACATTCAAGCAATATGGTGAGCGCTTGGTGCGGCTGGATAAACCCCTATGTCATGATAATCTCACCATAATGCCCATCAATGGCATTGGGGAAATGGTGAAGATCGCCGACGAAGTGAGCCAGCCGGTGTTTTATTTCAAGGCCGAGCCGTCTGATGAGAAAAAAATCGAGTTCTACGTGTTTGACGCAGGCCGGGTTTACTACCACATGATCTGCTGCATCACCGTCGAGGGCAGCGAGAGCCAAACCATGGAATAAGATGACCGCCACCGCGCCATACTGTATGATATTAATGTGGCAAAGGCGGCGCGACCCATGGAAAAGAACAAGAATAACAAGCCCCAGGATCCTCTGCACCCGATCTTCGACGACGAGATAACCAACCACACCATTGTGTCCGCCAACGAGGTCACCGGCATGGTGCCCCGCCCTCCATTGAATGAGGCAGAGGTGGAAGGGTATCTGACGCTGTTCCCCGTGGAGCAACAGGAAGCATTCAATGCAAAAAAGGCAGACAGCCCTGCCCAGCAGGATGCCTGGAGCCATATGGGCAACGATAAAGAGCTGTGACTGCAATAGAAAATGAAAAGGCCGCATTGCGCGGCCTTTCGCTTATTCCTCTTCCTCCAGCTCTTCAAGCTGCAAATTGTTGTCCTGCGCGATCTGGGCCATCCATCCGGTGAGCTCCTCAACCGATAGCGCGAAACAGGCAGTGATGAGCCGATCAGGGCTTTCCGGTGCTTCGGTGTACAAAATGAAGTTCTCCCGGTCCATCTTTTTGACCACAAACCTGGCTGCTTCGTATTCACCGTTGCGGATGTTCATGGACTCAACAAAATCTGCAAGGGCCAGATAACTTTCCTCATATTGCAGCTCCTCGCCAAGCAAAGCGAAGAATTGCTCCTCAGGGCCGCTAGCCGGTTGCCCCTTCGCACCATCCGGCACGCCAAGACCAACCTCATCCGAAGGTTCATCCGGCGAGACATTTCGCTGCTGGAGCTCATCCAGCGCGATTTGCAGCGCCTCCTGCGTGTAATCGTCTGCATCCTCCCGGACCATGCGGAGCAGCTCACCCGTCAGCATGCCGCGAATGTTCATTTCAACTTCACCCATCGCCTTCACCTCACACCAGCTTGATTTGGTTGAAGTATACCAATTTCATTTTGTGTTCACAATGGAAAACTTATCGCGGGCGCGAGTCATCCTCCCAGCCTGAACTTGCCGTATGCCTTTGCCAGCATTCTCGCGAAGGCTGCCCTGAGAGGCGAAACACGGGCCGGGCAGTAGTAGACTGCCTCCGGGTCCGTCCAGCCGGCTTGCTTCCAGAAAAGCTTGTCGTTTGCACACTCTGGCGAAGCATCGCCAAAAGCGGCTTTCTGGATCTGAAACGCCACCAGTTCAAACAGCGATGGCCTCACCGGCATTCCGGAGCCGGCGCGATCCAGCAACCGCCGGGCCATGCGCCGCAAGGCGCGATCCACCTGTTGCCGGTAACGGGGCCGTGCATCATAATGCATGTTTATAACTGCCAGCGAGCCGGCCACCCCAAACCCCATCATGGAAACGATACTACGCAGTGTGATCAGCGCTTTGTCTTTGGGCCAGGCAGCCACGGCGGTCAGCACCAAGGCGTACCGCCCCTTGAAATGGGGCCGGTGCAGCACCCACGAGCTGCGGTCCAGAAAGCTTTTCATGAGGCCGGACATCGCCATGGCATAGACCGGTGAGTAGAAGATGGCGGCATCGGCGCTGTTAAGCTTTTCCATCGCCTCCAGGTAGCGGCCACCGAGAGGGCAAGCCCCCTCACCCCGCTCATAACAAACCCGGCATCCACGACACAGGCCGATGTCGTAATCACCCAGCCACACCGTCTCAAACTCAACGCCAGCCGCTTCTGCAAACACCTTTTCCAACTGCTTGACATATCCGGCGCCTGCACCGTGTTTGCGCATGGAGCCCATCACCGCCACAATTTTCATGGCTTGCCTCCGATGCGGTTACTTGCGGATCAGCGTGATGATCGTGGTGATCAGCACCGACACGCCGGTCGCGATGGCCAGTGTCATATGGAAGTTCACGGAGCTGGCCATATCGGTGACTTCTTTGCTGTTGTGGATCCAGAAGCCGCAGATCAGCGTGAACGCGACCAGCAGTGTGGAGATGACGGACATGACGACTTGTACGGTTCTCATGTTTTAATCCTCCTGTAATTTTTATAGTACAGAGTCAAGAATGGCGTCCAGCGCCTCTTCGCGCTGGTAGGCGTTGCGCACGTCCACACCGGCGTAGCGTTGAAACGCCTCCATTTTGAGCAGGATTGCCTGCAATGTGGAAACTAGCTGCAGCGCGATCAGCTTGATATCGAGGTCTGTCTTCGCCCCGTTGAAATGCTCCTTCAACAGTGGCGTGATGTGGTAGCAAATGCTCATATCACCGTGGATGATATCGTAGGACATCTGGGCGCGGAAAACGGCGCTGTAGCGCAGCGCAAGCTCGGCTGTCTCAAGGAAAAACTGCCTGAGCCGCTGGCGGGCTGTGCCGGACCCCTCCCCCAGTGCCATCACTCCTGCCAGGTTGGACATCTGGCCAGCCACCGCCTCATACACCAGTCTGTCTTTGGAGTGAAAATGGTAACTCACCGTACCAATGCCCACGCCGGCACGGGCGGCGATTTTGCGCACGGTGATGCTCTCAGGATCAACACCCTCCTCCAGCATCTCCCGCACTGCTGTGAGGATCCGCTCCCGGGCTTCAATGTCTGGCATGGATTCCCTCCTGTGCGCCGTTCGCGTTTCGTACTTGTTCAGTTTACGTTCAACCGGATGAGTTGTCAAGAGGATTTTCATCAGGCCTTGCAGGAAACCACAGGCCGAATTATGATATCTATATTGGGAGGTATTGGGATGGATTTGAACAAAGCAGTTGAAAACCTCAATCATAACGGCTTCACGGCGCAGCTATTTGCCACAGCGGAGGAAGCAAAGGCAGCCGTGCTGGAGCTGATCCCGGCGGGCGCGCCGGTGGGTGTGGGCGGCTCGATCACAGTGCAGCAGTTGGGGCTGCGGGAGGCCTTACTGGAACGCGGCAGTGATGTGTACTGGCATTGGTACGCAGAACCTGCCAACCGCGCGGATGAGCAGAGAAAAGCGCATAATGCCGAATACTATCTGATGAGCAGCAACGCCGTGACGGCAGAGGGAGAGCTCATCAACATCGACGGAAACTGCAACCGCCTGGGCACAATGCTCTATGGCCCTGGCGTGGTGATCATCCTCTGCGGCAGAAACAAGCTGGTGGAGGATCCCTTCCAGGCTGTGGACCGCATCAAGAACGTGGCCTGCCCGCAAAATGCACGCCGCTTGAAGTTGGACACCCCCTGTGCCAAGCTGGGCCATTGCACCGACTGCCGCAGCCCCCAGCGCATGTGCAGCGCCGTGGTGCGCCTGCAGCGGCCTGCCGGCAGCAGGACGTTTTATGTGTTTTTGATTGATGAGGATCTGGGTTATTGACTGTGTCACTGCATGGACAACAACTTACCCGTTTTATTTGCCGATAAAAGAAGGTAACCCGTATATTCGGGTGACCTGTATGTTTATACTCAGTAAATAACAGACGAAATCTCTCCATCGGTGCGGCTGAGGCCAGTGTCCGCTTGCTTTCCGGGGATCACCTTCCATAAGCTGATAGATACAACTAGCGCTAGCGCGAAGGCCAGCACGGAAAGCGGCGCGCTGATGGACTGCAGCGTCATCACAAAGCCGCGAATTATGCCAGTATACACACCGATTATTTCCTCTGGCGATACTGCTATATGCCGGCCGCCGGCAATCTCTACCTGATATGCGCTACCCTGCATGCCGACGACAAGGCCGGACATGATGCCCTGCCCCTCCCCGGCTTTGAACAAGACCACCTTGGCAGCTTCAACGCCGCCTTGGGCCTGCCGGATCAGGAACAAGTCTCCATTGGGGTAGACAAGCTTTTCGCCATTATATGGGATGGTTGTGATTGCGTGACCAAAAATGAACGGGGGTAAAGGCTTTTGCGCCTCTATCGATCCGAATTGTACGGCAGCAATGCTCCCGGCCATGAGCACGAGAAACAGTATCATCAATATGGAGAGCACCAGGAAAAACCGTTTGAAGAACCGCTTCATCAGATGCCTCACAGCAATGCTTTCTCTTCGTAGTATAAAGTGAGACAGACACGATGGCAATATGGTTCCCAATGGTGAATGGCCTTTTCCTTGACACCCCTTCAGTCCTTCAATATAATACCTTTATGTTTATCCTGCCCTTATTTTAACTTAGGGAGCCATACCGATGATTACTTCCTCCGAGCTTCGCAGCAAATATCTGCAATTCTTCAAAAGCAAGGGCCACGCTGTGATCCCTTCTGCCTCGTTGATCCCCGAAAATGACCCAACCGTGCTCTTCACCACCGCCGGCATGCACCCTCTGGTGCCTTATCTGCTGGGTGAAAAGCACCCAGCCGGCACAAGGTTGACCGATGTGCAGAAATGCGTGCGCACCGCTGATATCGAGGAAGTTGGCGATGCTTCACACAATACATTCTTCGAGATGCTTGGGAACTGGTCATTGGGTGACTACTTCAAAGAAGATGCCATCCGCTGGAGCTGGGAGTTTCTGACAAGCCCCGAGTGGTTGGGGTTGGACCCCAACCGCCTGGCGGTCTCCGTGTTTGCCGGAGATGCTGACGCGCCCCGCGATGAGGAGAGTGCCGACCTATGGGCTGCCTGCGGCTTGCCCCGTGAACGTATATTCTACCTGCCCAAGAAGAACAACTGGTGGGGTCCTGCTGGCCACACCGGCCCCTGCGGCCCGGACACCGAGATGTTCATCATCCGTGATCAGCCGGACTGCGGCCCCGATTGCTCGCCAGCCTGCGACTGCGGGAAGTATCTGGAGATCTGGAACGATGTGTTTATGCAGTATAACAAGACCGCAGAAGGCACATTTGAGCCATTGAAGCAGCCGAATGTGGACACCGGCATGGGCCTTGAGAGGACCATCACCGTTTTGCAGGGCAAGAGCAGCTATATTGATACGGATGTATTCAAGCCCATCGTTGCAGCCATCGAGGGACTATCCGGCATCAAATACGGCGAAAACGCTGAGCTAATAAAGGCATTCCGCGTCGTTTCCGATCATATCCGCACCGCCACGTTCATTCTTGGCGATGAAAAAGGCGTGACGCCCAGCAACATTGACCAGGGCTATGTGCTGAGACGGCTCATTCGCAGGGCGGTGCGATACGGGAGGCAGCTGAACCTGCCGGCAGGCTTCACCGCCACGATTGCCGAAGTCATCGTGGATAGCTATCAGGCAGTTTATCCGGAGCTCACGCGCAACCACGACCGCATCACCGGCGAACTCGTCAAGGAAGAGGATCGCTTCTCGCTCACGCTGGAGAAAGGAATCAAGGAGTTTTCGCGCGTGGCAGATGGCCTCCAGCCCGGTGGAATGATTGAGGGATTGCTGGCTTTCCGTCTTTATGATACCTATGGCTTCCCACTGGAAATGACAGTGGAGCTGGCGCAAGAGCGCGGCCTCAAGGTGGATACGGCAGGTTATGAGGAGAGCTTCAAGAAACATCAGGAGGTATCCGGCGCAGGGTCTGCGCAGCGGTTTGGCGGCGGGCTGGCCGACCACAGCGAGCAGACGGCGCGGCTACACACGGCCACACACCTATTGCACGCCGGCCTTCGCAAGTATTTGGGCGACACCGTGGAGCAGCGCGGCAGCAATATCACCGCCGAGCGCTTGCGTTTCGACTTCAACTTTGCCCGGCCCATGACCAAAGAAGAAATCGAGCAGGTGGAAACCTATGTGAACGAAGCCATCGCGGCCAACCAGCCGATCGTCTGCGAGGAAATGCCAGTGG
Organism: Bacillota bacterium; assembly: GCA_023435705.1. GTDB lineage: Bacteria > Bacillota > Clostridia > Christensenellales > UMGS416 > JAEYRA01. The sequence goes on from JAEYRH010000005.1 coordinate 67,086, forward strand.
ATCAGGCCCGCGAGTCCGGTGCGATGGGCTTGTTCGGCAGCAAATACGGCGATGTCGTGAAGGTATACACAATGGGCGGGTTCAGCAAGGAAATCTGCGGAGGCCCCCATGCCAACAGCACCGGTGAGCTGGGCAGCTTCAAAATCGAGAAGGAGCAAAGCTCCTCGGCTGGCGTGCGCCGCATCCGGGCGGTCATAACAGGCTGATTCCCAACCAATCACACATGGCCATCCGGGCACTCCGGGTGGCCTTTTTCAAAGGAGGATTCGATGGATACCATACAGTTGGCGGATCGCACAGCTGAGCATGTGCGCATGTTCTGGGAGAAGACGCAGGATGAGGAAATCGAGCGGTTGTTTCCTTTTTCCAGGGGCACAGTTGATGACGCCTTGCACCAGTTTGAGCAGGCACAGCTGCCGGGCGCGGCAAGCTACGGGCAGGTTGTCTTGCTTGATGGCCGCTATGTGGGCGATGTGTGGTGCTATGGCATCGATGAGTTGGAGGAGAAGCAAGCCTTCGTCAGCATCGTGCTGTTTGATAAGGGCTGTTGGGGGCAAGGCGTGGGCGCCGAGGCGCTGGGGCAGTTTTGCTCCCTTGTTTTTAACCGGTATAGAGTTGATAAGCTGTGTGCCTTCGCCTACAAGGCCAACACCCGTTCCGACCGGCTGCTGAAACGGATTGGGTTTGTCGAGATGGAGGAGTTTGAGGAAGACGGGGTTCCGTCGCGCTATTATGATCTGCAGAAACCTCTACAATGATCCTCAGCTAGGGGCAGACAAAACCCGCTCCTTTATATTCATACAGGTTTTTCAGCTTAACCGGCCAGGCATCGCTCCAACTCTGTCACACGCGTCTTAAGTAGCTTCTTCACTGCAAAGCCCATGACCCCTTCCAGGTTCATTTCATCGCCATATACACCAGGCAGCACAGCGAACTTGCACCACGCCTCCACTCGGACCTTACCCGGCGCTAGCAACACAAGAATAAACTGCGGCGCGGTCACAAAGCCATTGCCCTTCTGCCAGACCTTTTGCCCATCGGTGTAGGTGCGCAGGGTGAAGCCCTCCTTGGCCATGAATTGCTGGTGCAATCATAATTTGGAGCAAATTTGCGACATAAGTACTAAAGCACATTACAAGAGATTAGTGATTTCCATCGATATTGCTTATCGTGTACACATTTCCTGTGATGCGCCACACGGATCTTGAAAATCTATCCTACATACAACTATAAAATTATACGATAATAACATTCACAAGATTAGAAAAGATGTTAATAGGAGTGAGTACTTTCTCTCAACCACAAACAAATACAGTTGACAGCAAACTGACGCCGCTTGTGAACGACGCCAGTATTTGCAAACATTTAGATTTTCCGATAACTAGAAATTTTCCATATCATTCATCAACTGTGAGGCAGTTCATTTGCGTGACATACAACCTGATTACCGCAGCGCTTCCGCAGTCTCCCGGAGCTGCTTGCGGATCTCGATCTTCTGCGGGCACTTCTCCTCGCAGAGGCCGCACTCGATGCATTCCTCGGCCTTCTTGCCCTTCATCCAGGGTGATGAACCAATCTTGGCATACTCAGACTTGGCATACTCGGTGATGCCATACACCTTGTGGTAGTTCATCATCTGGAAGTTCAACGGGATGTTGACTTCCTGCGGGCAGGGCATGCAATAATTGCAGCCGGTGCAGTAGAGCTCAGCCAGCTTCTTGTTTTCCTCCATGCTGTCGTTGATGCGGGTGAGCTCATCAGCGCTTAGGGATGCCTCATTGGAGGCCACACGGGAATTTTCTTCCACCATCGCCATGCTACCCATGCCGGACAGCGCGCAGGTCACATTGGGGTTGGTGAGCACGAAACGCAACGCAAGTTCAGCATTGCTGGCAACGTGGCTGGGGGCCAGCTTCTGGATCACCGGCGAGGGCGTGCCCAAGCGGCCGCCGGCCACCGGGCCCATGATCACAGTGCCCAGGCCCTTTTCATGGGCGTAGGCGATCGCTTCCTCATTGGCACGGTCCAGCAGGTTGTATTGACAGAGCACCGTCTCAAAGTTGCCGGTGTCAATGATCTTGATCATATTGGCAGGCTCGTCGTGGAAAGAGAAGGAGATGTGGCGGATGAGGCCCTCTTCCTTGGCCTTGCGGGCCGCTTCCATGGGGCCGCCCTTCACGTCGATCTCTTTGACATACGTGTCCCAGCTGATGCCCCACATATGGTAAAAGTCAATGTGGTCGGTGTCCAGTTTGGTCAAGGACAGCTCCAGCCGCTTGCGCCAGTCGTCGCCGGAGGCGCTTTCGATGGGGTTCTTGGTGGAAAGATAAACCTTGTCACGCCAGCCCTTCAAAGCCTTGCCCACGATCACTTCACTGACCTTGTCACAATAATAGGGAGCTGTGTCGATATAGTTGACGCCCAGCTCAAAGGCTCTGTGGATAATCCGGATGCTCTCTTCCTCATCAAACACGGTGTTCCCATCAACGGACTTGGTGGGGAGACGCATTGCCCCGAAACCAAGCACCGAGATTTCTGCGCCTGTGTTGCCAAACTTACGATAGATCATTTTTTGTCCTCCGTGTATTTGTTGCCTTGCGGCACTTTGCCTGACTCTAAAGAACTTTTCTGCCGCCCAGCTTGTAGTCGATGATGGACATCTTGCGGGCGATATCAATGCCATATGGGCACCGGGGGTTGCACTGGCCGCAGGCTGTGCAGCGGTCAGCCTTCACTGCCACCTCCTGATAACGGGCAAGTGCCATGTCTCGGTTGCCGAACCAGAACCGGAGCCGCTCCCGAAGGGCGTATTCAGCTGCATTGTCCGCCGTGCCGTCGGCCATCTGGCGGTCGTAGTAGCCCTCCAGCTTGCAGAGCAACGGGATGTCGATGCTCTCAGGGCAGGGCAGGCACTTGCCGCACTGGCGGCACACATAATTGCCCAGTTCCACCGCATCGCGGTAGAGTGCCTCTTTTTCCGCCTCAGTCATCGGGAGGAACCCCTCAGCCAAGGCCAGATCCTTTTCCAGCATTGCACGGCTGTTGATGCCGGCCACCACGACCGAAACCGGCTGGCTCATCGCCCAGCGGAACGCCTGCTCCGGTGACCGCCACAGCAAGCCATCTGCCAGAGGTTTCATAAGAATCACCGCCGCGCCCTTTTCATGCGCAAGCGGCAGCAATTCGCCCTCGATTTCGGGGAAATTGAACCGGTCGTAATAGTTGATTGTGCTCATCACAGCAGCAAACGGATAGGCCTTCAACGCAGCGACCAACACATCAGGCTGGCCGTGCATGGAGATACCAATGTGCCGCGCCTTTCCGGTCTTGACCGCCTTCTCCGCCGACTCCAGCGCTCCGCCGGGAGCCTGAATCCTCTCAAGATCTTCCATTGTGCCCACGGCGTGCATGAGTAAAACATCCACATGATCGGTTTTCAGGTTTCGCAGGCTGCGGTCCAACTGGTCCATGCAGCCCTGGGCGCTGCGCTCAGCAGTCTTGGTCACCAGCACAAATTCGTCGCGGCGGTGGGATACGGACTTTCCGATTTTCAGCTCCGACTCGCCGTCGCCATAGCTGGCCGCCGTCTCAATGTAGTTGCCGCCGGCATCCAGATAACGGTTCAGCAGAAATTCCGCTTCGACTTGCGGGATTTCCAACAGGTGGAAACCACCGAAGCCCAGCAAGGATGTAGATAAGCCAGTCTTTCCGAAGTGCCTTCGCTCCATTGCGCCATCCCCTTCCGTCTTGGAGAATTTTCATTGCATACATTGACATGATACCATTGGAACTTTAGAATAAAAAGTAGTTACAACAACCTTATATAGTTACAAAAATGTAACCATTGGGGGAAGAGAATGCCTAAAAGAGAGCCGTCTGAATCGGTATGCTGCCAGAAGCATGTGGAGTGCTCCATTGAAAAGGCGCTGGACATCCTGGGCGGCAAATGGACGTTTCTGATCATCCGCGACCTGTTTGACGGGCCGAGGCGCTTCGGCGAGCTGAGGAAGTCGCTGGCTGGTGTGAGCCCGAAAACTTTATCCGACCGGCTGAAAGAGCTGGAGCAGAAGGGCGTGGTCACCCGCACAGCTTATCCCACGATCCCGCCCACGGTGATCTATGAGCTGACCGAAAAGGGCATGAGCCTGAAGCCGATCATCAAGGAGATGAAGCTGTGGGGGAAGAAGTGGGGGTGACCCTATAATTTTTCTTCATTCGTTGAACCAAGCTTTGTCTTTGAGAAAAGACAACCCCAACAACAATCCGGTATCAAGTGCAATGAATGCCCAGTGAATTTGGATCTTGGTAAACAGCGCCAAAACAATCATCGTTACGAAAACAGTACCTAGCACTACGTCTATCCAGCAAAACAAAATGGAACGTTTGCCTTCCCGAGAGCTGCGAGTTTTCTTAATTGGCAAGACGATTTTGAACACAAAGATGCCCAAGCCAAACACCACAACCACAGCACGCTGCAGGCCGCTGCTGATGCCAGGAATAAAAGAAAGTACAACCGCTGCGAGCAAAGCAAAAAACAATACCACTTTCAGATAGTTGAGTATCCTATTATTCATAGCTTCCGCTCCTGCCTAGGAGGGTGTTTTAGCCCTCTTCGCCAACTGATCCAGTGTCAGTAGCTTTGTCGCCAAACCCCACCTTCACAACCTCCACCCGCTGCATTGCTTCCGCACACATCGCCTCAATATCCAGCACGGCTTCCGCTTTTTCCACATCGAGAAGCCTTGGCCTGGTGGCCGGGTGCTTGGGCACAAACACGGTGCAGCAATCCTCATAGGGCAGGATGGAAATCTCATAGGTGCCGATCTGCCGGGCTTTGTTAATGATCTCCACCTTATCGAAAGCGATCAATGGACGAAACACCGGCATGGCGCACACGGCGTTGGTGGCGGCGATGCTCTGGATGGTCTGGCTGGCCACCTGGCCCAGGTTCTCGCCGGTGGCCATCGCCTCGCAGCCGCAATGGGCGGCAATGCGGTTGGCGATTCGCATCATGAACCGGCGCATCAGGATCGTCAGATATTCAGGGTTGCACTGGGTATAGATAGCCTCCTGAATCTCGGTGAAGCGCACCACATGCAGGCGGATCGGCCCGCAGTAGCTGGTTAGCGTTTCGCAAAGATCAATTACTTTGCGGCGGGCCCGGTCTGATGTGTGGGGCGGGCTGTCAAAATAGATGGCCTCCAGCTCAACGCCTCTGCGGGCCAGCATGTAACCGGCCACCGGGCTGTCAATGCCGCCGGACAGCAGCAGCGCCACGCGGCCGCCAGTGCCCACCGGCATGCCGCCGGGACCATCCACAAAACGGGTATAGAGATAGGCACTGTCGCGCACCTCCACATAGAGCCGCCAGGCCGGGTTATGCACATCCACGGTGATGGCAGGGTTGGCCCGCAGCACCAGGCCGCCCAGCTGGCGGGCCAGCTCAGGCGATTCCAGCGGGAATCTCTTGTCAGCCCGGCGGGCATCCACCTTGAAGCTGCCGCCACCAGGGCGCTCCTGCTTCACAAGCTCCAGCGCCGTGTCTACGATCCGCTCCATCGTGGGTTCGCAGACCACAGCGGGGCTCGCCGAGTGCACGCCGAATACGCGCACGACAGCGGCAAGCAGTTCCTCGCCTTTATCCTCATCATAATCCACCAGGATGAACCGGCCCCGGTCGCGGATGATGCCGCAGGGGCACACGGCCTGCGCCGCCTTCATCACGTTCTGCACCAGCAGCTTTTCAAAAAAAGGCCTGTTCTGGCCCTTTAAATGGATCTCGGCATATCGAACCAATAGCACTGTAGACATGTTATCTCCTCTTGAACAGCCGAAGCCGCTTGACCTGCGCAGTCACGGTCTCTATGGCGCGGGCGGCATCGTCTGCTGTGTTCATCGTGGAAAGGCTGAATCGGATGGCGCTGCCCACCCTGACATCGCTCAACCCCATGGCTTTCAAGGTGGCGCTGGGCTTGCGCTGCCTCGCCCCGCAGGCCGAGCCGGTGCTCACATAAACACCCTGCTCCGCAAGGGCCCGCAGCAGCACCTCGCCGGTCACACCCTCGAATGATAAGTTAAGAATGTGCGGTGCACCCAGCGCGGGTTGGGGGCCGTTCACAATGGTGCCGTCAATGGCCAGTAGGCCAGCCGCAAGCATGAGCTTCAGCTCCATCATCGCAGCCCGGCGCTGATCCAGGCGCTGGGAATAGACTTCGACTGCCTTCGCAAAACCCAGGATGCCGGGCACATTTTCCGTGCCGGACCGCAAGCCATGCTCCTGTCCGCCACCAAAGGCATGGGGCTTTGGCTTCACACCATCACCCACCCACAGCGCGCCTACCCCCTTGGGGCCATGCACCTTGTGAGCGCTGACAGAATAGAGCCCGACGCCCCATTTTGCGGGCTCGGCGGGCACTTTCAAAAACGCCTGCACGCCGTCGGAATGGAAGACCGTGCCGGGGCTTTTCGCACGTACGGCGGCAGCCAGTGCGGCAATATCCTGAATGGCGCCGGTCTCGTTGTTCACATGCATCACGCTGACCAGCGCAGTGTCCCCATCCACCGCGTCAATGAGAGCGTCCAGAGGCACCAGGCCGCTGCCATCCACCGGCAGCACGACCACATCCTGCTTCCGCGCCTTCAACTCGTCAAAGGCAGCCAACACAGCCGGGTGCTCCACGGCGGACGTGACAAAGCGCGACCGCTTCGCTGTGGCCGCGCCAAAAATCGCCAGATTGTCCGCCTCAGTGCCACCGGAGGTGAAGACCAATTTGCCGATGCCCAGTGCCTTTCCAATCAGCGAGCGGGCCCCGTTGATGGTATCCTCCACCGCCACACCCAGCGGATATGCCGCAGATGGGTTGTGCCATCCTTCGGTCATGGAGCGCGCCATTTCAGTAATGACTTCGTCAAAGGGCTTTGTGGTGGCACTGTTATCCAGATAGCAGCTAATTGCCGGCATCTCAGATCACGACGTTGCGTTCGTTATACATGCGCATGTAACGCAAAAACTCCTCGCTGGGCTCAAAGTAAACAAGGTATTGCTGCTCATTTTTGCGGAAAACGGCGAAATAGATCCGGCTGTCGGCGTTCAACACAGCTTTCACCTTCTTAATGCCCTGGCGCTTCTCGATGTTGAAAAGCCTGGGGTCATCAATGGGCGCGACCAGCTCCACCTCGCGGGTCTTGATGGAAACAAGCTCCTTGCGGCGGCGGTTGTTGAGCACCTGGGAGATGTCCACAATGCCATTGGTGAAGGAGTATTCATATTCCACCCGCAGGTAATCCTTGCCAAACCACATCAAGGCTGCGCCACCGCCGAAGATCACAAGCCCCACGACCGCGCTGATGTTGAACCCGCCGGCTCCCATGATCCCCATCAGGTTCATCGCGCCGATCAGCCCGAAAAAGATGGAGGAGAGCAGCAGGACCACATACAGAATCATATCCAGCGCCTTCTTGCGCTTGATCACGATCTCTTCCTTCACATTGTTGTTGAGCGTTTTGGCCATGCGCGGGGCAGGCCTCTGCTCCGGCGCCTGCTGCGCTGAATCATCGCCGCTCTTCGTGGCGTTGGTGTCTTTTTCCTGATCGGCCATGGTGAACCTCCGATGTTGGCGGCAATCATTATTCTATCCGCAAAAGTATTGTAACATAAGAAGGTGTTTTTTGACAGGCGCATACTGGTTCGGATTCTTAAAATTGGCTAAGGAAGAAACAAGAAACGAGCATATGTTAATGCTTTGATCTGTGCGCAGCAGTTAACCTGGCGGTTAAGGCCGGAATTGAAGGTCAGTTGCGGTCGTGCAGGTCGCGGTAGGCCTCCTGGGAGGGCTCCGGCGCGGCGGAGGGTGCCTGGGCGGCGCCGGTCATGTTTGTAAGGTTGGAGGAAAGCATGGAGCCGGCCAGGGCCGAAGGGGCGCGGGGTTGCTTTTTGCGGGGAGGGGGGATTGGCATGAGATAGCACCTTATTCTCTTTTTCTTAGTATGCGCGGTGCTAATCAAAAAACCCATCCCACTGGGCAATTCGTTCCAATAAAGACCATTTCTGAAGTATTCAAAACTACACTCGTCTCATGATCATCTCAAATCCTTCATTTCAATGCCTCCATTTTGATACGATGCAATCTCTACGCCATAGAGTTTGATTTCAATTATGTCGGGATCTGGGAGGCCTTTCCCTAACTCTGAATGAAATCTGCTGACATATTTCTCCAGTTGTATTTTCAGCTTGTTATTGCCAACATCATTTATGAAGTCTTTTGCATCGTTCACATCCATGTCAGGCCTTCGCCGTGTTGTATACAGGATACCGTTTTTATTGATCTGTTCGTATGATTCATTGAAGTATTGATAGAAGAAACTCGTTTCAAAGCCATGCAATACCTTCTCTGGTTCTAAGATAAAGTGAAGATTAATCTGCGCCTTTTTATCTTTCTCAAAATAAACGCAGTCCATACCAAAGATATCAGGGGAGTCGGCACTCACAGCAGATTGAATATTTGGCCCTACCCAGTATTTGCCGGTTACTTGGTCAAACCGAATTTCACTTGACCTGATATAGAAACTCCCCGATCTGTAATCAACTGTGTCCCAAAGAAACACATAACCTCTTTCCACAAAAGGGTTTCCATCTATCGAATAACTAACACGGGGGTTCAATACGATCAGTTCGGATGCATAAGCCGGGTCCTGATTTACTATTTTATAGGCATCTTCAATCGAATACTTTGGGAGGAGGAAGATAGAGACAAGGCCATGAATGACTGTCAGTATGATCGAGACTACCAGTCCAATGGCTAATGTTACCGTTCTGCAGTTTGAGACGCTTCTGACCAGGCAATATGTGAGTATGGCTCCAAGTGCGACGGAACTGGCTATCGGAAGATAAAAGGAGGAGTGGAAATAGCCTGTTGGAATGCTGACGTATACTACAAATATAAGGAACAGAAGATCAATGATAAACAAGCCGACGTAGATTGCCCGGAATGCGATCTTCTTCATAAATGTCCCCTTTTATCAGATCACTACACGCAAGAAATTAAGCCTCGACCGAGAGGTGGGCATCAAAGCTCAAAACATTATTTCAACAATATGCTTCCGTTTTGGTACGAAGCAACATCGACACCGGAAATGGAAAGCGATATTTCCAGCTCAGATGAAGTGGGCATCCGCTCAGATCTCATAGTATCGTAATATTTCAGATAGGTTTGAACAATTTGCTGGAACTCTTCGCTCATTACCTGTACATCGATATCTTTTAACGCAAGAAGCTGCTGCTGCTCCATCTTTTTGTAATCAGAGTTGTGGCTTAAGCGACCTTCCCGATCATACTCCTCGCGTACCTTGATAATCTGAAGATGGAAACAAACAGTATCATCCGAGGTAAATCCAACTCCATAATCGTTAACCATGAAATTTGCGGTCTGCATCGAGAAATCATTCGTATAAGTATACTCATACGAACCAACAGGATTGAAGTTGACGAAACAGGGTTTTTGATCAGCTGTGAAGCAACTAAATGAATAGCCTGTTTCAATAAAAGGATTGGCTTCAATATAGAAACCATAATTCCCATTCATAAAGTCATCCGCTAAAGTGAAGTTTGGGTTCGCTTCAACAACTGCATATGCGCTTGGCCTTGTGTATTTTGGCAAATACTTGACAAACACAAATCCAACCGCCAATGTGACAATACATGATATCCCGAAAAAGGCGATTCGTGTGATTGCTCGCCACCTAAGCCCATGAGCAGGCATGACTAACGCAACATCCTGAGCCACTTGAGTGGATAAGCACAACGTAATAATTGTAGTTACGATTGCGAAAACAGAGGCCCAGATGAGAAATTCCACATAACGCAAGCCCAGCAAAAGGGTATAGAGCTCGTTTGCCATTTGTCTCATGAAAATAATGAATACCACATTTAGAACTATGAGAAGAATGCACAAAATAGCGAATAGCCACTTCTTCATTCCGTCATCCTCCCACATGCAAATTATATAATAGCACTAGAGTTTCAGCAACATAAACATACAAAAAGCCCGCCGCCAACAGGCGGTGGGCTTTTTTTCAGCTTTACAGGATCTACTCCACCGTTACCGACTTGGCCAAATTCCTCGGCTTGTCCACATCAAACCCACGCTCCACCGAGCAATAATACGCAAACAACTGCGTGGGGATGACCGCCAGCACCGGCATAAACACATCCTCGGTCTTCGGCAGCAGGATCACCTCGTCGGAAAGCTCGCGGATGATATCTGCCTCCTCCGGGCAGATGGAGAGCACGCGTGCCCCGCGGGCCTTCACCTCCTTGAGGTTGCTGGCCAGCTTTTCATAAAGCGGCGGTTGGGTGGCCAGCGCGATCACAAGCGTGTCATTCTCGATGAGCGCAATGGGGCCGTGCTTGAGCTCGCCTGCCGGGAATGCCTCCGAATGGATATAGCTGATTTCCTTGAGCTTCAGCGACCCCTCCATCGCCACGGCGTAATCCAGGTTGCGGCCCAGGAAGTAGGTGTCGGTCATCGCATAATGCAGGTGGGCGCTGTGGGCGATCGTCTCTTCGTGGGCGATCACCTCCTGGGTCTGCTCAGGCAGCTTCTTCAGGGCTGCGGAAAGCCTCTGATACTCCTCACTGCTCACACTGCCACGCACCCGGCCCATTTCCATCATCAGCATATACAGGCACAGCAACTGGGTCGTGTAGGCCTTGGTGGAGGCCACGGCAATCTCCGGACCGGCCCAGGTGTACATCACGGCGCCGGCTTCGCGGCTCACGGTGCTGCCCACCACATTGGTGATCGCCAGCACCATGGCACCGCGCTCCTTCGCCAGCCGCATCGCAGCCAATGTGTCGGCTGTCTCGCCGGACTGGCTGATCGCGATGAACAGCTCACCCTTCTGGATTGTGGGGTCGCGGTAGCGGAACTCTGAGGCCATGTCCACCTCAACTGGCAAGCCCAGAAGCCGCTCAAAGGCATATTTGCCTACGACACCGGCATGGTAGGCCGTGCCGCAGGCCACGATCACGACGCGGCGCAGCGATTTGACCACCTCATCGGCCAGGCCCGTTTCGGCCAGGTCGATCATGCCGCCCTCCTTCATGCGGGGTGACAGCGTGTCGCGCAGCGCCTTGGGCTCCTCGTGGATCTCCTTAAGCATGAAGTGGTTGTAGCCGCCTTTCTCGGCAGCGGAGACATCCCAATTCACATGGAAGATTTCGCGGTTCACCGGCGCGCCATACTCATCCCAGATTTCGATGGAGTGGTCAGTAACGCGGGCAACCTCGCGGTCTTCCAGCAGATAGATCTCGCGGGTGTAGGAAAGGATTGCCGGGATGTCGCTGGCAATGAAGTTTTCCCCGTCGCCCAGGCCCAGGATCAGGGGGCTGTCTTTTCGGGCGGCGATGAGCTCGCCGGGGTGTTTGGCGCTGGTCACTGCAATGGCATAGGACCCTTGCACGCGGGCCAGCACCTGCTGCACAGCCTCCAGAAGGTTGCCCTTGTAATGGTAGTCCACCAGATGGGCCAGCACCTCGGTGTCGGTCTGCGAAACGAACACATAGCCCCGCTCAATGAGCCATTCCTTCAGGCGCATGTAGTTCTCGATGATGCCATTGTGCACCAGCGCAATATCACCTGACCGGTTGGTATGAGGGTGGGAGTTGATGTCGCTGGGTTCGCCGTGGGTGGCCCAGCGGGTGTGGCCGATGCCAACGGAGCCGTGCACAGGGCTTTGGGCCAGGTTTGCTTCCAATACGGACAGGCGGCCTTTCTTCTTGCGGATAACCAAGCCCTGGCCGTCAAACACTGCCACGCCGGCGCTGTCGTAACCGCGGTATTCCAGCTTGCTCAAGCCGTCAATCAACACAGGGGTGGCCTGCTTGGGGCCAATATAACCGATAATCCCACACATATTCTATGTTTCCTCCATCTGATTTCATATTTTGTGCAAGAAAAAAGAGCGCTAAACGCGCTCTGATGAAGGGTCGTGAAACAAACCCTCGCCATTGGAAAAACGGTTGTGCACAAACAACTCGCTCCGCCTCAATGGCTTTGCGTCCTGATCGCCCGCTGCTGGTTGTCCCGCCCGTTGCCGAGCGGCTTTCAGCATGCTTTGTCGGATGGCGATGCCTCCGCGGGGAAACCCGCCGAACATTTCGAATAACCCCGTCCTCGTCAAAACGGCTCACAGTGCTTCCGCTGTGGTCTTCCGTTTTCCGGCGCTTTATTCAGTTGTGGGCTGTGCCGAACGTCACATCAACTCCTTTCAGGAATTTTACCCCAGCCTCTCCCGGATCAACATCGCCAATGCTTCGGCGTCGCGATTCACCTTTTGCTCGTCTGCCCCCTCCACCATCACGCGGATCAGCGGCTCGGTGCCGGAGGCACGCACGAGCACCCTGCCCCGGCCGGCATAGCTTTCCTCAATGTCCTTGATGAGATCAGCGATGGCGGCATCGGCCTTGAAAAGCTCCTTGCCCTCGTTGCTGGCAAGTGTCACGTTTTTGAGCACCTGGGGGTAAACGTCCATCACCCGCTTGCACTGGCACAGCGGCTTACCGCTGCGTTTCACGGCGGAGAGCAGCCGCACGGCGCTCACCAGGCCATCGCCGGTGGTGTTGTCAGACAGGAAAATCACATGGCCCGATTGCTCGCCGCCGATGCTGTAGCCCTGCTCCAGCATGCGCTCCAGCACATACCGGTCACCCACGCCGGTCACAGAAACGCCAACCCCGGCATTTTCCATCGCGACCCGCAGGCCCAGGTTGCTCATCACCGTCATCACAAGGGTGTTGCCGGCAAGCAACCCGCGCTCCTTCATATCCAGCGCGCAGATGGCCATAATCCGGTCGCCGTCTATTAAGTCGCCATCTCCGTCGATGGCCAGCATGCGGTCTGCATCGCCGTCAAAGGCAAAGCCGATGTCAGCTCCAGTGTCACGCACGATACTCTGGATGTGCTCGGTGTGGGTGGAGCCGCAATTCTCGTTGATGTTGCAGCCGTCGGGCTCGTCATAGAGGGACAGCACCTTGGCACCCAGCTCGCGGAACAGCCTTGGGGCAATGTGGTGCGCAGCGCCATTGGCACAGTCCAGCACCACCTGCACACCCTTCACGCTCACATCCATCAGGGATTTCAGAAACTCAATATAATCATCCTCAGCACGTTCCACATGCTGAATCGTGCCCATATCGGCCCCGGATGCTTTGGGCAGCTCGTCCACCTTGTCGCCGATGAGCTCCTCAATGCGGTCTTCCACGGCGTCAGGCAGCTTGAGGCCGTTGCCGTCAAAGAACTTGATGCCGTTGTATTCCATGGGGTTGTGGGATGCGGAAATCACCACGGCGGCGTCACAACCGTATTTGCGGGTGAGCCACGCCACAGCAGGAGTGGGCATGATGCCCACCGACAGCACATCCGCTCCAACCGAGCAGATGCCCGAGGAAAGAGCAGCTTCCAGCATCTGGCCGGAAATGCGGGTGTCGCGACCCACCAGGATCCTGGGGCGCTTCGTGCCTAAACTCAACAGATAGGCGCCGGCACGGCCCAAATCATAGGCCAGCACAGCATCCAACTCGGTGCCAGCCACACCACGCACACCATCGGTGCCGAACAATCTCGCCAAAAGGGATTCCTCCCGCACATGCATTGGATGGATTTTACCATATTATGTTCATGAAGGCAAATTGGTATCATCCATATTGGTTGAATGTTTACCATTCGTTCACATTCGACCTTTTTCGTTAAGGTGCGCCAAGCCACAAGTTTCTTTACATCCGAAGGCATGCATCCAACGCGAGGCTGAGCACAAGCCCTCTGATCTCAACCCTGCTGGTGAAGTTTCGGCTGTCCCAGACATCTCCGCCCAGATTGTCACCTGCATATAGGATCTGGCCGAACTCCACATTATTATACTGAGAGACGGCCATATAGGCGGAAGCTTCCATCTCAACCGTTACGCACCCTTCCTCTTTGCGCATACGGACCTTCGCGGCGGTCTCCCGATAGAATGCATCAGTCGTCCATGTCTTTGCTTTGATGAATGGCACGCCGCGCTCCAGCAGCACCTTCTCGATGACGTCTATGGCCCTGGAGTCGGCTTGAATCTCCCTCGTTGGCTTGACATAGTGGTATGAGGTGCCCTCATCACGGACAGCCGATGTGGGGAGAATCAGGTGGCCCACGGCGATCTCTTTTTGCAGCACACCGCAGCCGCCACAGGCAATGAACTTCCTGCATCCAAAGGCGGTGAGCTCCTCGATTTGCGCGGCTGCAATCGGCGCACCCACACCTGCCTGCATCAATGCCACCTTCTCACCCCGGTAATCCAGCTCATACAGCGGGAAATCGATGGATTCGGACTTGAAATGGGCGGCAATCCTGTGCGGATGCTCCGTAAGGATCTTATCAATTGCCTCGGCAAAGAAGCACAACACGCAGCGCTCAGAAACATCTACCGGTTGAATGATGTTTTGCGGCCTGATAAAGGCGGATCTGTCCGCATCAAACTCCAGTATTGGAAACTCCCTCAGCATATGCTAACGCCCCCTCAGGATTGATCAGGAGATCAACTGCCAACGAACACCAAACCGGTCCTCCACCGATCCATACATGGGGCTGAAGAATTGAGGGCCAAGCTCCACAATCACCTTCCCGCCCTTATTGAGCTCGCGGAACGCATGCGACACCGCATCGCCTGAATCCAGAAAAACATTAAACACGATCATGTTGCCGGCGACAATTGCGTCTCCGGAATCGCTCATGTTGACCCTGGAGCCGCTGATCGTCATTTCCGCGTGCATCACCAGGTCCCTGTTTTCCTCCGTGACAGGAAAGCCCGGATCGGGAGGGGCATCGCGGTAGTATTCCACATGAACATCAGTGACCGGAAAAACCGTTTGATAAAAGGCGATGGCTTCGGCGCATGTGCCGGGATAGTGGATGGCCGGTGCGATCATATCAAGACTCCTTTATCACAAGCTGAACTTCTATTCACGCCCATTATATCATGGTTTAGCCGGATATATCGGCATCTGGTGCATGCAGGCAGGCGGCTGATCGATAACCAGTCCGGACAAGTAAGCCAGCATGATAGCATTTTTGCACAGATGCAAGCGTGCCTTCTAGAATCACTGATCGACGTGAGTCAGTATCTCTCTTGACTTAGGCAACTATGTTTTCATTCCCTTACTCAAATGATATACTGGTTCAACAACTCATTCAGGAAAATGAATAAGGATGAAAAAAGCTCTGAAAGCCGCCCTCCCCTGCACATTACCGGTCATGGCCGGCTACCTGTTTTGCGGGTTTGCGTTCGGCGTGCTGTTCCGCCAGACCGGGCAACACCCGCTTTTGGCCACGGCGATGAGCGTGTTCGTCTATGCCGGGTCCATGCAGTTTTTCGCCATTAAATTCATGGATGGCAGCTTTGGCATGCTCTCCATCGCATTGCTGACATTGCTGATCAACGCGAGGCATTTGTTTTATGGCATCCCGTTTGTCGAGAGATTCCGCAGGATGGGCAAACGGATGCCCTATATGGTGTTTTCCCTGACCGATGAAACATTCTCCCTGCTGTGCGGCGCAAAAGTGCCGGACGGAGTGGATAGTCTGCAATTCATGTTTTGGATCGCGCTGCTGGACCAGTGCTATTGGGTGGCAGGCACAACATTGGGCGCACTCATCGGGCCGGTGCTGCCCTTTGACACCAAGGGAATTGAGTTTGCGCTGACAGCGCTCTTTCTGGTTATCTTTGTGGAGCAATGGCGCGGGTCGCCCACCAAGCTGCCGGCGCTGGCCGGGCTGCTTCTCAGCACGGCGGCGCTGTTGGTGTTCAGTGCAAAGGATTTCATTTTGCCGGCGATGGTGATGATCGCCGTGGCGCTGATATCGCTCAGGAGGCCGTTGGAACAAAAGCTAGCAGAAACCGAGCAGGAGGAGGTGGCGGAACCATGCCAGGCGCAGGATATGCTCTGATTGTGATTGCCGTGGTGGCTGCCGTCACCGTGTTTATCCGGGCAACCCCGTTTTTGTTCTTCGGTGGCAACAGACCGGTGCCCCGGATTGTGATCTATATGGGCCGGGTGCTACCCCCGGCGGTGATTGCGATGCTGGTGGTCTATTGCTTCAAGGACGTAATACCATCCGCTTGGCCCCACGGCCTGCCGGAGCTCATCGCGGCGGCGATTGTGGTTGGGCTGCAAGCTTGGAAGAAAAACAGCATCCTCAGCATCTTTGCCGGCACAGCGGCGTATATGCTGCTGGTGCAGGTGGTGTTCGCATAAGCAAATATGTCCTGTTTCTTCATGACAAGGCTGACAGATAGAAGAAATCCAGGAGAATTGGTCACATAACAAGCTCCATCATCGCCGCCATCGCCCCGCACCGGCCCTGCTCCTTGCGGTGAGAATAAAACATCTCTGTGTTGCAGGCAGTGCACATGCCGGCCACAGCAATCTGACCCTCCGGCACCCCCGCCTCAATGAGCTGCTTCGCGTTGCAGCGCCAAAGATCCACCGTTGCTTGCCCGCTTGCGCGGTCCACCAGCCCCCAGCCAGGGAACTCCGATTCAAACTGGCCTGCCACATCCTCTCCCACCGCAAAGCAGCACGGGCCGATGGACGGCCCCACAGCGGCCTGGCAGTCCTGCGGGCGTGTGCCATATACCTCTGCCATGCGCCTGAGGGCTTCCTGCGCGATGCGCCCGGCGGTGCCCCGCCAACCGGCATGCACAAGGGCAATGGCCTTATTCGCCTTGTCCAGCAGATACACCGGCACGCAGTCGGCGCTGTGCTTGACCAACACCACGCCGGGCCGGTTGGTCATCAGCCCATCGGCTTCCACGCTGGGGGTTTCGTCAAACACACCCCGGCCGGCTTCCCCCTCGTCAACCTCATGCACAGTCACGCCATGGGTCTGGACGGATACGGCAAGCCCATCCACCGAAAAACCGGCAGCATGGCAAATGCGGCGGTAGTTCTCCCGCACGTTTTCCAAGGTGTCGCGGCGTTTGGTGGAAAAATTCATCGTGGCCGCCTCACCCGCGCTCACGCCGCCCACACGGGTGGTAAACGCGGCACGCACCAGGCCGGTTTGCTCCAAAAAAGAAACGGCGTAATACTTCACGCCGTCCCGCTCGCACAATGTAAAACCGCCAAAACTCATCCGTTACTCCAATAACAACTTGTTGAGCTCATCCCGGAACGTATTGATGTCCTTGAACTGGCGGTAGACCGAGGCAAAACGCACATAAGCCACCTGATCCAGTTCCTTCAGGCCATCCATCACCAGCTCGCCGAGCACATCGGTGGAGATCTCCTGCTCAAGGGAGTTATATACCTTCTTTTCGATAGCGGACACCAGGTTGTCTATGTCCTTGATGGCAACGGGCCGCTTTTCGCATGCCTTTATGATGCCCTTTTTCACCTTCTCGATGTCAAAGGGCTCGCGACGGCCATCCTTCTTCACAACCAAAATCACAGGGTTCTCGATTTTCTCATATGTCGTGAAGCGCTTGCCGCAACCCACGCACTCTCTCCTGCGCCGGATGGCCCAACCATCCTCGGTGGGGCGGGAATCCACGACCTTGCTGTCTACGTGGTTGCAGAACATGCAGCGCATTTCACAAGCCTCCCCATGTACTCTTGAGGTTTATTATACCATATATTGTAATACCATGTCCATTTGTTGCGCAATATGTATTTTGTGGGTATTTGAGTTTTTCAGTCCGGCGGTGCGGCAATCCCGGTGGCAGGAGCATCTGCCACCGGCCATTGGCCCGTCAGGATTATCTCCCCTCCTGCGCGGAGTCACCACCGGGCTCGTTGATACGCACAAGAATGACGTCCTCTCCAATCTTTACGATGCACTCCCATGGAATCACCACATCGGCACGGGTGCCCCGGAAGAGGTTCATCACATTGAAAGGGCCCGGCACGGCAATGGAGCTGATCCGCCCGTCGGGGCTGAAATTCATATCCACAATGGTGCCCAGGCGGCGGCCGTTGATGATGTTGATCACGTCTTTCTGGCGGATGTCGGAGGAATTGGACATGGCGCGCACCCCCTCCTTCAAGCATATGAGCCACTGAACCCGGTTATCACAGGTGAGAAACGAAAAAGCTCCCGGCAATGCGGGAGCTCAGTAGCCAGGATCGTGGTTATTTGACGGCAACCTGCAGCATCTGCACGGCGCTCTTGTCGCCGTCTTCACTCACGGCCCACACAGACACCTTGTAGTTGCCCCGGGGCGCGTCAAACGGCACCATAAAGTTCAGCACAAACCTGTTGTCGCTCTCTTTTTTGAAACTCTGGCGGATGCCATAAGCGTCCACGGAGAAAATCACGCTGCGCACAGGGGCGGTGTTTTCCGAAACCTCAGCGGCAGCCTTGATCATGGAGCCGGGGCTAACTTCCGTGGGGAAATTCTGAAACTTTAAGTTGCACGAGAAATCTGCCATGTCTGCACCTCCATGTAATGATCCATCTGGAAAGATTTTACACCGGGCGTGGAGCAGCGTCAAATCTTTTAACGCCCGTTACCGCTTGTTCTGGATGAGAGCCGTGATGCGCTCCACAGGGTTTAGCAGATTGCTGATGGACGTGTCGCGGTTCAGTGTATCGATGATATAGGCAATGTATTTGGACATATCCACCTCCTGATACCAGGGGCGCTTCATAAGCTCCGGGGTGCGATACACCAGATTGGTTGTGAAAACCTTGTTGATAAAGCCCGATGAATACGCTTCATCAAACTTATCCAGGCCGTCGCAGAAAAGGCCAAAGGTGGCAAACACAAACACACGCCGGGCCTTTCGCTCATGCAGCTGGCGGGCAAGGTCCAGCATCGAGTCGCCGGAGGATATGATGTCGTCCACAACGATTACATCCTTGCCCTCCACCGAATTGCCCAGATACTCGTGTGCCTCGATGGGATTGCGGCCATTGATGATGACAGAATAATTCCTGCGCTTGTAAAACATGCCAAGATCCACGCCAAGCACCGAGGAATAATAGATGCAACGGCTCATCGCGCCTTCGTCAGGAGAAATGATCATCAGGTTGTCACGATTGATCTTGATATCGGGCACACGGCGAACCAGGGCCTTCAACATTTGATAGGTGGGCTTTACATTTTCAAAACCATGCAGCGGTATGGCATTTTGGATGCGGGGGTCGTGTGCGTCAAATGTGATGATGTTTTCCACGCCCATGTTCACCAGTTCCTGGAGTGCCAAGGCGCTGTCCAAAGACTCGCGGGACGATCTGCGGTGCTGCCGGCCCTCATAAAGCATCGGCATGATCACGTTGATGCGCTTGGCTTTTCCGCCACAGGCAGCAATCACACGCTTCAGATCCTGGTAGTGCTCATCGGGGCTCATTGGCACAGTCATGTCATACATGCTGTACGTCACGCCATAATTAAACACGTCACTGATGATGAAGAGGTCATAGCCGCGTATGGTGTGTTTGATCAGGCCTTTTGCCTCGCCGCTGCCAAACCTTGGGCAGGACGTGGGAATCAGAAAACCCTGCCGGCCACTGCCATTTTGGGCCGATGACACACCCCGCCACTCGCACAGGTAGTTGTTGACCCGTTGCGACAAACTGTCGCACCCGGCCATTCCAATCACGCCAAGGTGGTCGGACATGAAAGCCTTCACTGCATCCGTCATTGGTGCACTCCCCCGTCTCGCCTGATTGCGGCGCCCGCGCCATGGGAATTATACAGGAAACGACTATATTTCTCAAGAAACGCATTTCGCAGGGCTTTGTATATTATCTGCAAAGACCGGGCAAATCTCTCTGCAAAACCAACAAAGAGGGGTAGATTGAATAATTCTGTTTCTTATTGTATCCTGAATATATGGCCATTCTGATTCAAAAGTGAGTGCTCTGGCACAACAGATGCAGAAAATGTCTCCTGAAAGTTGAAATTTTTGGCAGATTACCCTGCCCCAATAAATCAAATCTATGGAATTAATGTAGAAAAACCCTTGCCAACAGCCCCACAGAATGATAAAATAACTTTTGCTTTGCATAGAAGACTCCATAAAGGAGGTGTAATACATGGCATACAAGTGTCAGTACTGCGAAAAGACAAGCGTTCACGGCAACAGCGTCAGCCATTCCCATATCGCGACAAAACGCACATGGAAGCCCAACATCCAGCGCGTGCGCGCGATTGTGAACGGCGCGCCCCAGCGCGTCTACGTTTGCACTCGCTGCTTGCGTTCCGGCAAGGTTCAGCGCAACGTCTCCATCTGAAGTCCGTGCGCAGTATCAAGCGCCGCCCGATTGCATCGGACGGCGCTTTTTCATACTCGCTCAGCAGCGGGACAGTATGACCCCCACGATCACAAACACAAGGCCCACAATCGCCAGCCATATGTATAGGGGCACGAATGTCAGCAACAGGATCAGCCCCAATGCGATCAATGCCCAGCCGAGCATGCGCTTATAGGGCCAGCAGACTTTTCCAAAAGGCCTGAACACGATGACACCACCCCTCAAGACAGATACTCCATCATACGCCCATGAGGGAATGTTTGACACAGCAAGAGGCAAGGAGCCGATACTGGCAGGGCTACACCTTCAAATCCCTGCGGCGGAAGAACGCATATGCAGCCGCTGTAAACACTGCTGTCACCGCGATACAGATCACCGGATACACCCATTCGATGCTCTGGCCAAGCGCAAAAATCTGCTTGGCATCGAAGTAGGCAAATGGTGTGAGCGGCTTCAGCCACTCCAGATTCTCGCCTACGTCAATGGCGATGTAGAGCATAAAAGTGGCCAGCATCACAAAGGTTGCCAGGCCAACCGACGCCTTCGGGTTTTTCAGGATGCCGGCTGCCGCAGCGCCTACAGACAGGTAGGTGAGCTGCACCAGCAGCAGGCACAGCATCAGTTTTGCGATGCCGCCGTTCAGGTCCGTCCCGCCGCTGTATTGGCTCACCACCGCTGCTGACACAACCCAGGTGACCAGGTTCAGGACGACAATCTGCATCAGTGCAGAGAGGAGCTTGGCAGTGATGATCTCCGAGCGTGTGCGGGGTTTGACAAACAGGAACTCACTGGTCCTGTCGCGTTCCTCATGGCTGATGATGCCGGCACCCAGCATCGAGGCGTGAATGGCGGCAATCAGCATCAGATACAGGTAAAGCACCGCATAGAAGCTGCTGGCCTTGGAAAAATCCAACACGCCCACGCCAAAGATGGCCTGCAGTGCCGGCGGCATCTGCTCCATGAGTGCATCCATGGACTGACCGGCATTGAGCGATGCGGCATACTTGGCAATGCCCACGGCGATCAGCATGATCATACCCAGGCACCAGAACAGCAGCGACCGGCGGTTGGCTTTCCACTCCCTCAGGAAAATATTCATGTCGCACCCTCCTTTTTGAGCAGCTCCTCACTTAAGGCCCACAACCGCTCCTGCGCCGCCTTGTCATGGGCGGAACGGTTCACCGGCACCTCAGCGAGCTTCTCGTCATAATAAAGCCCCTGGCGCTTTTCACCGGTGGCAAGCTCGGTATAGACCTTGGCCATCTCATCGGGCGAAATGGAAAACCGGCTCTTGATCCGGTAAAGGAACTTCTGCAACGACGATAGATTGGGATAACGGCTGACGTCTATTTTTACATTGGTCACCCGCACGCCATACACCGATACTGCTGTGCCGGCCAGTCTCTCCCGGAGGGCCAGCGAAAACATCATGAGCGCCAGCTTGGTCTGGTAATAGGTTTTGGCAGGAGAGTACCCCTTTTGCCCCTGGATGTTGTCAAAGTCGAAGGTGAGGTTGGGATACAGCATCAGGCCCTGTGAGGAAACGTTAAGGATCCTGCCGTCAGCCGATTGCTGCAGAAGCGGCAAGAGACCCCGTACCAACTCAAAGGGCGCCAGGTAGTTGGTCACAAACTGCGCCTCAAACCCTTCCACGGTGATCTTCGGTGCCTTGCGGCTGAGATCAAAATCAGCGGCGTTGTTGATCAGCACATCCAGCGCCCCGAAGCGCCCGGTGAACTCATCAACGAACCGGCGCACCTCTGCGATGCTCGAAAGATCCAGCTGCATCGCGGTGACGTTTGGGTTCCCTGTAGCGCGGATAATGCCCTCCCGTGTTGCCTCGGCCTGCGCCATGTTGCGGCAGGCCAGCACAACGGCATAGCCCTTGGAAGCGATCTGTGTGGTGGCGCATTTTCCGATGCCGGAGTTTGCGCCAGTGATGATGCAGGTTTTCATGGTTTCCCTCCCCGTCATGCGTGGATGTCTTTTTTCCGGTAAACCCAAAAGGCTGCGATGACCGAAAGCACCACAAAGGCCGCGCCGATGATCGGGTAAAGCGGCTCATATGCCTGGTTGGTGAGGATATAAGCAGTGTCAAAGTATTTGAAGGGCGTAAGCACAAACAGCTTGCGCTCCTCCAGCGCGGCTGCAATCATGCCGAGGATGAAAAAGCCGATGGCTGTGCCCAGCGCCACCGGCAACATCGAGCGGATTTTCGGCGCAATCGCTGCAACAAGGAAGCCCAGCGCCAGGAAGATGAGCTGCACAAAGAAGAAAGACAGCGAAAGCAACAGAAATGGTTTCATGGCAAAGCCGAAAGACACTGCCTGCGCCGATGCAACGGCAGCGGCCAGGTAAACAGCGCTGGTGGCCGCCAGCAGTGTGAATGCAGCAAGAAGCTTGGCAGTGAGCGCCTGGGCGCGGGTGACGGGTTTGGTCAGCAGGAAGTCAACCGTTTTGCCGGCCGCTTCCTTGCCCAGCACCGCAAGGCCAAGGTGCATCGCCTGGATCGCGCCGCACAGCACCAGATAGGTCAGGATGAACGAGTAGTAACCGTTTACCGTGGGGATCAGCTTTATCGGCACGCCGAAGGAGTTTTGCACCTCTTTGGGGAAACCCTCCATCAGCTTGACCATGTCATCGGCGGCGCTTGCAAAAGACGGGAAGATTGCGAAGAACAGCACCAGCGCCCCGCACAGTGACGCCATCCAGATCAACGTGTTTTTTAAGTGGGCACGCAATTCCTGACGGTAAATGTTCACTTGAAGCACCCCCTCACCGGTAATAGTGCAGGAAGATCTCTTCCAGATCCGGCTCTCCAATAGACACATTGTTGAGCTCCATGGCCGAAAGCCTTCTGAGGATCGTGTTCACATTGCCCCGATAAATAAAACTCACCGAGCTGCCCTTCACCGCAAGGCTGGTCACACCGTCAAACCCGAAGGCTTCGGCATCTGCCGAGCCCGATATCTCCAGCGAGATCTTCTTATAGCTGTTTTCCTTGAGAGCGCTGATTGTGTCCACATTGATGATCTTGCCCTCCTTGATGATCGCCACGCGGTCGCAGATTTTCTGCACCTCGCTCAGGATGTGGGAGGAAAACAGGATCGTGGCTCCCTTTTCATTTTCCTTTTCTAGAAGCTCAAAAAAAATCTGCTGCATGAGCGGATCCAGGCCGGTGCTGGGCTCGTCCAGGATGATGAGCTTGGGCTCGTGGATCAGCCCCTGGATGATCCCGACCTTCTTTTTATTGCCAAAGGACAAGTCATCGATCTTGCGCTTCAGGTCCAGATCCAGCGCACCGGCCAGCTCCTTGATGCGCCCGGTGCAGTCCTTTTTGTAGAAGCTTGCCGAATATTTCAACAGATCGATCACCCGCATGCCGTCGTAGTAAAACACCTCGCTGGGCAGATAGCCCACATCTTTTGCGATTTCCCTGGCGTCGCGGATGCAGTCCTTCCCAAAGATCGTGGCGCTGCCGGAGGTGGGGTGGATCAGCGCCAGCAGCGTGCGGATTGTCGTGGACTTGCCGGCGCCGTTGGGGCCGATGAAGCCGAAGATCTCGCCCTGCTCCACGGTGAAGCTCACGTCCTCGATGCCGCGGGACTTTCCATAGTGCTTCTTCAGGTTTTTGATCTCAATGACTGCCATGGATAACCGCCTCCTTAACCTTTATAGAAACTCTTGCGCAAAAAAGCCATGTATTGATCCGCATCGTCTGACATCTTCTGATAATCCACCAACCCGCCCTCAAGCTTGGCCCGCCGCAGATACTCATTGCCAAAGCCTTCAAATGCCCACACCACCGTGTTGATGATGCTGCACCGGTCAATGTCATCCCGAAAAAGGCTGTAGTCGATGTTTTGGAAGATCCGCCCGCTGTTCTGCTGTAGCAGTTCTCTTCCGTAGCTGCTAAGCTCCGCACGCACCTCAACCGATTGCTCCACATAGGCTCCTTGGATAAATTCGATGATGTCCGGATGTATCCTGATCAGATCAAACTTCGCAATCTGAACACCATGAAGCCTTTTAAACAAATCGGCTTCGTCAAAATCCACCTTGGAAAGCACCACGTCACTCATCATCTGCACACAGCTCTGGTAAAGATAGAGGAACAACTGCTTCTTGCTCTTGAAATAGTGAAACAACAAACCCTTGGCAATGCAGGCGTCCTCCACGATTTTGTTCGTGGAAGCGTGGTCATAGCCCTTGGCCGCGAATTCCTTCATCGCGGCGTTCAGGATACGCTGCCGCTTGTCCTCCTCCAGACTTTCAAACTTCGAATACAAACCACCACTCCTTAATGGTTATGATGCATCATGGGCTGATTGTAACACCGTTGACCAGAGTGGTCAATATTATTTTTGACCAGAGTGGTCAAAGTAATTATCTCATTGGACCATGCCCATAAAAGGCAAAGGGAGGGCGCATGCCCTCCCTTTGCTTGCAAGACCTGTGTCAACTACAGCTTGAAGTATCTTGCCGAATCACCCAGTTCCTCCTGGATGCGCAGCAGTTCATTGTATTTGGCCACCCGCTCGGTGCGGGCCGGCGCGCCGGTTTTGATCAGCCCCGCGTTTACGGCAACGGCCAGGTGCGCGATCGTCACATCCTCTGTTTCACCGCTGCGGTGTGAAACCACAGGCACAAAACCTGAGCGCTTGGCGACCTCGATGCAATCCAGCGTCTCGGTGAGTGTGCCAATCTGATTGAGCTTGATCAGGATGGAATTGCCGCACTTTTCCCAGATGCCCTTGGTGAGGCGGGCTGGGTTCGTGACAAACAAGTCGTCACCAACAAGCTTCACCCGGGAGCCCAGCCGCGCGGTCATTTCCCGCCATCCCTCCCAGTCATCCTCCGCCAGCCCGTCCTCTACAGAAAGGATCGGGAAATCGCGAACCAGCGCCTCGATATAGTCCACCATCTCGCCGGCTGTTAATGTGCGGCCCTCAGCCTTCATTGTGTAAACACCGTTTTCATAAAACTCTGATGCCGCCACATCAAGAGAGACCGAAAAGTGTTCACCTGGCTTGAAGCCTGCCTCGCCGATGGCCTCCATGATGAGCTCCAATGCCGCCCTGTTATTCTCAAGCCTGGGCGCGAAACCGCCCTCGTCGCCCACGGCGGTGACCAGGCCCCTCTTAGCCAGGATGCCCTTCAGGCTATGGTACACTTCCGACCCCATCCTGAGCGCTTCTGAGAAGCTCTTCGCGCCGATCGGCACGACCATGAATTCCTGGATGTCCAGCCCGTTGTCGGCATGGGCGCCGCCATTTAGAATATTCATCATCGGGGCAGGCAGCACCTTGGCATTGGTACCACCCAGATAACGGTAAAGAGACAGCTCCAGTGAGTTCGCGGCTGCGTTGGCTACAGCCAGCGACACCGCCAGCATTGCATTGGCGCCCAATGCGCTTTTGTTTTCCGTGCCATCCAGCTCGATCAACAGCCGGTCGATGGCCGCCTGGTCGGAGGCGTCCATGCCAGTAAGTTCCTCAGTGATCGTTGTGTTCACATTTTCCACGGCCTTGCGCACGCCCAGGCCACGGTAGCGCTTTTTGTCCTTGTCTCGCAACTCCAGCGCCTCAAAGGCTCCTGTGGACGCACCGGACGGCGCCGCCGCACGGCCAGCCGAGCCGTCAGCCAGGATCACGTCAGCCTCCACGGTGGGGTTGCCGCGGGAATCCAATATCTCTCGGGCATGAATGTCTGCAATTTCCATGTTGGCATCTCCTTTTCTTGAATATTCTCAGTATTCCAGACAGCATCGGGCAGGATACGCATTAACTCAAGTATATCCTGATTGGTGATATCTGGCAAATTAAGGAAACAAAAAATGTCAAAATCCGGATGAGAAAACATTACTGAGATCCAGCACGTCGAGGTTTCTGCATGGGTATATTTAGCACATCATTTTCTTCACACATTATTCACAAATAGTTGCCCATTGTGATTTATTGATGTATACTTTGATCGAACTATTTCCATTTTTTGTTGATTGGGGAGGACACCGCCATGGTCAACCAACCGCCAGTGCAAAAGAGCTTTTTCGCCAAATACTGGGGCCTGCTGCTGGCAGGCGGCCTGGTGATCGGCCTCGTTCTTCTGGCTGCCATAGGCACAGGAGCCTATTTTCTGCTCAGGAGCAATGTCCAGGCCAATACCATCGCCATCTCCATGGACAAACCGGAGCTGGGCAAGCCCTTCTCCGCCAAGGTGGAACTGGAAAACAAGGGTGTGCTGAGCGCAAAGGACTACCACGCAGTGCTGCTGGTGGATGGCGAGGAAATCGATACGGAAGACCTGACACTGGAGTCCAAGGATCCTCAGACAGTCACCTTCGACATCAAGGGGCTGCCGGCCGGCAAGCACACGGCGAGCATCGGCGGCGTTGAAAAAGAGTTCACTGTCTATCGCCCCGCCGAGCTGAAGCTGACCGGATTTACACTGAGCACTGACAAGCTGATGGTCGGTGAAGCAGTGAAGGTCTCTGCAACCGTAAAGAATGTGGGCGAATTACCCGGAGATTTTGCAGGCGAGCTGACGCTGGACGGTGGCAAACTAAAAACACTGGAGGCTACCGTGGAAGCCGGCCAAGAGCAGGTGCTGGAAGCGGAGTTCACGATGGAGGAGCGCGGCAGCCACTCATTTGCGCTGGAAGGAGAAAACCGGGCTGTCACAGTAATCGCACCGGCGCATGTGGAGGTGACAGGACTAAAGCTCTCAAAAGCTTATCCTAAGCCGAAGGAAGCCATCACCGCCACAGTCACCATGCAGAATGACGGAGACTTGCCGGGAAAATACAATCTGATACTGAACATCAATGGCAAGGCTGCACAAGAAAAAGAAGTCACGGTGGAAGCCAACAGCACGCTCAGTGTGGCTTTCAAGGTGTCACAGGAAAAAGCGGGAGGCTACACCATCAAGGTGGGGGATTTCTCCCAATCAATGCGGGTGGTTGTCATCACAAGGCCTGCCAATGGAGCGCTCCTAGTCAAAAAGGCGAACAGCGGTTATGGGCGCTTAACATTGAAGAATGGCTATAAACAAGATGCGATTATCATCCTGGCAAGCACGTCGAACCCAAAAGTTCCTTTGCTTACTGTTTATGTGAGAGCGGGATCCACCACATCCAAAATCAAGGTTAAAGATGGAACCTACTATATCTTTTATTCCGTCGGCAGCAATTATGACTCTGCCTCCAAAAAGTTCATTACAGAGCCAAGTTATGGCCGTTTCCAGGAATCGATCAAATTCACAACCACGCGTTCGACCTATTCACTGTGGAACGTCTCAATCGGCGTTTCCGGGGGCAACGCCGGATCAATCGGCCTGGGCGAGGATGAATTCCCGAAATGACCATCCAGCATTGATCCAAGCATAACCGGAACAGGATTCCAGCTAATAATGCCTTCCGCGGCCACCGGTTGCGGAAGGCATCTTTTTTCCTACCACAAAGAACGGCATAATTTCATATTTCATCAATATTATTCTTAGTTCTTTATGCTAAAGATACAATTTTTTCAACACTATTTCTGCGTTTCTTATAAAGGCAATTTCCAGAATAGTGTAATATAATTGATTGCGGTTATGGTCACCTGTTGCGCCAATGGCAATTTGTAATACTTGGCTTACGAAATAAACAATGAAGGCAGTTTGTTATGAAAAAATTCTTCACCAAGAAAAGAATCATCCTGGGCTCAATCGTGGTTGCCGTGCTTCTGCTGGCAGGCGGCGGCGTTTGGGCCGCCACCACCTGGCACAACATCAACAACGACCAAATGGGCCTCTTCGACCAAACCCCAGCCCCTACCGAAGATCAGCCCACAGCGGAGCCAACCGATGAGCCCACCGACGAGCCGACGGAGGAGCCCACCGAGGAGCCAACCGAGGAGCCGACACCCACGCCAACGCTGAGCCCCTACGACGAGTTGAAGAGCCAGGCGGATGCCTCCCTGATGAAGGATACACTCAATGTGCTGCTGATCGGTGTGGATTACTCCACGGAGCGCGTGGGCAACACCAAGCAATACGTAAACAAAAACTTCAACTCTGATGTGATGCTGGTGCTGGCCATCAACTTCAAGCAGAAAAAAGTGGATATGATCTCGCTGCCGAGAGACAGCTATGCCAAGATCGCCAACCTGAACGGTGTGTATAAATTGAATTTCGCCCTGGAAGCCGGCGGCGGCATGAATGACAAGGGGTTTATGAATGTGTGCAAAAGCGCACAGGTGATGCTCGGCAACATCCCGGTAAACTACTACATCGCAGTAACGATGCCGGTGGTGAAAGAGTTGACCGATGCCATAGGCGGTGTGGATTATGACATGGACATCGATTTTTCCATACAAGGCCGCTCCTACAAAAAGGGCAAGCAACACATGAGCGGGCAGGGCGTTCTGGATTACTGCCGAATCCGCAAAGGCGACATAAAGTCTTCCGAAGCTGGCGACCTGCACCGGGTGGACAGGCAGAAGAGGATGCTGCTGACTGTATTCAAAAAACTGCAAACCGAATCCTCAATACTGGATGTGCCCAAGATGCTGCTGTCGATGCAAGGCAAGGTGTTCACCAACATGAACTTTGAACAATTGGCGGCCTTGGCAGTCTTTGGCAAGGATCTGGACCAGAAAAAAATCAAGCTGCACACAATGCCGGGTTCGTATAAATATGGCATCTTCCGCCGCAACTACGTTTTGATTGACCAGACGAAGCGCGTGAAGCTGATCAAGGAAATCTATGGGCTGGATGTGAAGCCGCAATACAAATACAATTCCACAAACGCAAGGCTGCTCTGGGCATATATGCAAGGGTCTGCATGGCTCAAGCAGGTAAAAAAGAACCTGGAGGCAGACGCCAAGCTTCCCGACGACAAGAAAAAGCTTCCAGCAACAGGCTATTTCGAGAAGCTGACTGCAGCTGCGGCTTCCACGGAGGCAAAGCTTAGCAAATATAACAAGAGAGCCCATGGTTCCAGTTATGTCAAGACCGTTGACGCCGAAGACCTGGAGGCTGAAATCAAGAATCTATACAACATCGCAACAGCAGCATTCAGCAAAGCAGGATATAAAGCCGACTGGGGCGTCAGCGTGACGACCAGGGGCGAACCCGTGATGAGGGAATAATCCACTAGACACGAGGCATCCCATTGCAAAGCCCCTGCATAGCCATATGCTTGCAGGGGCTTTTCCTATGCCGGTATCGCGCAAGGCGAGTCATTGCATCCTACAGATACTGGGTCTGGCTGATTGTATGCAAAGCAAGCTTGACAAAACATGCAAAGCGTACTATACTCTTTTTGCAAAGCATGCTTTGCATCAGAGGCAATGGATTGAAATCGAAAATACCAGAACTGCGTAAGCAATGCAAGCTATCACAAGAAGAGCTGGCACTGGCCGTTGGAGTGACACGGCAAACAATTACATCGCTGGAATGCGGGAAGTATACTGCATCGCTGGTATTGGCGTATAAAATCGCCAGGTATTTTGATCTGGCTATTGAAGAGGTTTTCGATTTTTCAGAAGTGGAGAATGACTAGCATGGAACTGTATCGCAACACATTGAAAAGGCGACTCGCCCTGGCTGCCGGCTATAATGCAATCCTGTTGGTCCTGATCGGTTCAAGCCATATCTTTGGGTCACTCCAGCGGTTGCGTGGGGTCGAATGGTCTTTCGCAGTGGGGATGCTGATTGGCATACAATTTGTCTTAATTGCTCATATGACAAAATGGCGCAGAGCAATGAAAAGTGAGGAAAGCCTGAAGAGGCTTTATATCGTCGAGCACGATGAGCGAACCAAGTTTATTCGCGCCAAGATTGGCGGCATGGGCATCAACATCCTCGTCGCAGGCCTTGCGGCAGCGGCCATATGTGCGTCCTTTCTACACACAACCGTATTCATCACGTTGCTGGCAGCTTTATTGTTTGCCCTTTTTGTTCAAATCGCTTTGAAGATCTATTACCGCAAAAAGGTGTAAACCCAATCGCAAATTGTGGATTCATCGCATTGTACCGCCCGCCGCAAGCAATACTATTGCCGGTGATTGTGTATGATCGAGCTAGACAATGTCTACAAGACCTACAATATGGGCGGAGAAAAAATCAACGCACTGGACGGCGTGAACCTCCAAATTGACAAAGGGGAATTTGTGGCGATCATCGGGCCTTCGGGCAGCGGGAAATCCACACTGATGAACGTGATTGGCTGCCTGGACAGCCCGACAGCCGGACGCTACATGCTGGGCGGCCGTGAGGTGTCCCGCCTGAGCGGAGACGACCTGGCCGGTGTGCGCAGCCGTGAACTGGGGTTTGTATTCCAAGGCTTCAACCTGCTGCACAAACTGGACGCGCTGCACAACGTGGAATTACCACTGGTCTATCAGAACGTGAGCTGGGAAGAGCGCCGCGAGCGAGCTGAGGCGGCGCTTACCAGGATGGGATTGGCTTCTCGGATGCACCACAAACCCAGCCAGCTTTCCGGTGGGCAGCAGCAGCGGGTGGCCATTGCCCGGGCGCTTGTGACGGAACCCTCCCTCATTCTGGCCGACGAGCCCACCGGGAATTTGGACAGCCACACCGGCATGGAAGTGTTATGCCTTTTGAAAGCCCTGCACCGGCAGGGAAACACCGTGGTGTTGATCACCCATGACCGCAATGTGGCGGACGCCGCCTGCCGCCGCGTGACGATACAGGACGGCAGGATCGTGGGGGACGAAAAGGTTTCATAACCGATATGACAGAAAACAGAGAAAGAAGGGAGGACGCCATCCGGCGCCCTCCCTTCCTACATAATTGATACGTTGATCTCGATCAGCCCAGTACTGCTGTCATGCACCTCATAATCTGCTGTGCCGGCCAGCTCCAGGCCGGAGCCCGGAAGCCACACGCCATCGATGTAATCATATGGCGACATCCCGACATCTTCTCCGTTCAGCGTATTGGTCTTGGGATCTTGGACAAACACAGCGTATTTGGCCCGGGGAATCTCCTTTCTGGCCATGCCCGCAGGCGGTTCCTCCGAAGACTCCACGCAGAACCAGTAGGTATAGGCGATATCATCGTCATCCTTACTCAGATCCTCCGGGAGGTAATCATAAGCAGCATACAGCAGATTGGGGTTTACACGGCCTGGGATGGATTGTGCCACTTCCAGGAACTCCTTTTGTGTTTTGGCGATCAGGCCGTGGCGGAGGTTATCTCCCTGTGTCATGCGCCGGGCAATGCCGACCAAAGACCTGGGCTCCTTTAAAACAATGCTTGGTATCATGATGGGTTTTCCTTCTTTCTTCCTGCAAATCATGCTGATTTTCTCGAAGAGTCGGGGCTGGGCGCCGCGATTGCGGAACACCGATGGCGGCGCTCCCCAGGCGGCCCGAAATGCCCGCGTGAATGCTTCGTGGGATTCAAAGCCATAGTCCAGGGCGATTGTGAGGATGCCGTCGCGCGCCGTCATTACCTCAACCATTGCCTGGCTCAACCTCCGTCTGCGCAGATAACCGGCCGCTGAGCAGCCCGCCACCGCCGTAAACACTCGGTGGAAATGGGCCACGGAGTATCCCGACCGGGAGGCAATCTGCTCAAGCGTTATGTCACCTTTCAGGTTGGCTTCCATGAAGTCCACTGCTTTTTGGAGGTTTTCATAGGTTCCCATGGGGCACTCCCTCTCTTCAGCCACATCATATCGCATCAGGAAGCAGGTTGCTTGATCTATTCTATCATGATCGCCCAGAGTGCGGTGCGCCGCCAACAGTTGATTTGCCAGGCGCATGGGAATATACTGATTTATGCCAAGGAGATGGTGCGTGATGAAGAAGCGGCAGGCAATCCCACCGATTGAAAACGAACTGGCCCGAGAGTTTCTGTTGGAGGGCGATCGGCGGGGAATCTTGTTGATCCATGGGTTCACCGCCACGCCCTCGCAAATGCGGCCGTTGGGGGAAGCATTGCACCGGGAGGGCTACACTGTGCTGGGGGTGCTGCTGCCAGGGCATGGCACCACCGTGGAAGACATGGAGCGGCAGAACTGGTCCGCCTGGCTGAAGGCCTGCCGCGACGGGTTTCAGACACTGGCCCGGCGCTGCGATGAAATCTCAGTGGCCGGCCTTTCCATGGGCGGCATCCTAACCTTGATTCTGGCCAGCGAGCTGCCGGTGAAGGCAGCCGTCTCCATTGCCGCACCCTTGCGCTTGAAAAACAACCTGGCAAAGCACTCCTGGCTGCTTGGATTATTCGTGCGCTATCAGGGCTGGCCGGAGGATCCGGAAAAAGATGCAAAAGCGCGTGAGAACGCCTATCACATCGGGTACCCCGTCACACCGGTGCGAAAGGTGCCAGACCTGCTTCGGCTGGCAGCCATGGCCGAGCGGGGGTTGCCCGCCATCCGCTGCCCTTTGCAGGTCGTGCAGCCGAGGAAAGATGACACCGTGCGGCTGGACAGCCCCGATCTGATCCTGAAAGGGGCAGTCAACTCACCGTATAAAGAGATGCTGTGGCTGGAAAACTCCCGGCATGTGTGCACCGTGGAGCCTGAGTTTGATCTGTTGTTTGGAGAAATGAAGAGGTTCCTACATAATTCATAAAGAAGATGGGGTTTTTACCCCATCTTCTCTTTCAGCTTCCGCACTTGCTCCTGGATCTTCGGGATGCTTTCTTCCATCATGTCACGGTAAAAGCCCTCATATTCATAGGTCAACGCCTCAAGCGGTTTGCCGGCGATATCGCCGGTGTACTTCTTCAGCAAGTCAAAGCTTTTTTCATAGGCGTGAAAGGAATGGGCCGTGTGCGTGTAGGTGCCCACGGCAACACCCAGGTCTTCCGCGATCTTGCATTGCAGCGCGATGAACGCAAACGAGTTCATAAACGTGGCCTGCACGGCATCGTTGCTGCGCATCATCACCATCAAGTGCAGCGCCCCATCGCGGATCATGAACTGCAGTGACTGCAGGCAAGCCGGATGCTCGTTGTTGCTATCCACCTCAAAATCCCGGATGTTCATCACAGCCCGGCGGGAATAGGGGTTGCGCCTGAGCTCCTCATACAAGAAGGGCAATTGCCGCGCATAGCGGTCATGGTAGGTGTATTCCCAGCAGCTGCCCTCACCGATCTTGAAATCCAGGATGCCATCCAGAATCTCCATCTTGTACTGCTGAAGCTCGTAGTGACCCCCGCAAAACAGCCGGCTGACCATGGGCTCGGCGGTAGCCTGCTCCACAAAGAAGGTCATACCGGTTTCCTTCATTGTGGTGTTGTAGTCGGGGCACGGCAGCACGTCGCCTTTCTCTTCCAGAATTGTAAGGGCTTGGTGGTATGCCTCCGGTAATGTCTTGCCCCGGGCATAAAAATGCTGGTGCATCGTCTGTCGCCCTCCCATAAGAAATCTGTCATATGGGGTCATTTTATCAGAATCACCACAAATATCCAATGCATGTATACAAAAAGACCCCCCATCAGGATAATCCCGATGAGGGGTGTAAACTCTCGCTATTCGATCACCATCACCGCGCCGGATCCCACCTTGAACCACTGCCACATGAATTTGGCGTGGCTGGAGTAATTGCGCACGCACATGTGCGACTCAGGCCGGACACCAAGGAATGTGCCGTAACTTTCAGCGACCAATGAGCCAGGCATCACAAGCTTGCTCTCCAGCGTGACCGGGTCAGTGGTATAGGAAACACTCTTTGGGAGGCCATGCAGATAAGCACCGCCGGTGAAGCGCACGGCATAAGGCGCATAGCCTGAAAACTTCAGATCTTCCGCACCGGGATCGGCTCCGTCAGCCAGATACCAGAATTCTCCGATACCATACTTGCCAGCCCGTTTCTTCTCAATGGCCATAAAATCTCCGACAGGCGTGGGGTCGGAGTAGCCGCCTGTTTTCCCGGTGGAAACAAAGGCCAAAGAGACGATCGTCCAGTGCCCATCGATATACTCAAGGGTCATGATGTTTTGATACTTGCGGTCCACGACTGCAACCTGGGTGAGAGATTTGATTTGGTCAGCCTTGGCGCCATAAATATACTTGGTCGGGATGAATCGCACCTCATCAAAGGAAGGGATGTAGACCTGCACAAAATCGCCCTTGGTGCCGAGCATCTGGCAAATGGTGCCGTCCGGGGCATATCGGAAGGAGGAGCTTTTGTCGGCTGCAAGATAGGCCGGCGCCGCCTGGTCGCGCAGGTTGCCGAAGGTATCCACATCCTTCTTGCTGGGCAACAGCGGCGGTTTGCCGTTTCTGTTTTTATAATTGCTCACGCGCACAGTGCCGTCCTGATCGGTCACTTTTTTGAGCGCTTGAATCCGGTCAAACACCTTGTTGACCTGGAAAAACTTCGGTGCGCCTGCCGATGCAGGGATGTAGCCCACGGCGCCGCCGTCTGCCACACGCACGCGGTACCAATCAGATTTGCCGTCAGATCCCTTCACCTGGGCAAGCATCTCATACCGCTGGGCCAATTTCACGCTTTTCAACGATTTCGCGCTGGCGCTTGGCAGCTCGCGGATGGCAGAAGATTTCAACACCACAAAGTAACTGAGGTATGCTGGATATTTGGTATACTTTAAAGACTTCTTCATACCATCAGGCAGCGTGGTTGAAAAATACTTGGTAACCTTCACATCGGACCGATCCCCATCGTTCCATGGCCCTTTGGGCACCGGCGTGGCGGTGGGGATAGGAGTGGGTGTGGGCTCCGGCGTTGGTGTGGGCGTGGGCTCCTCGGTGGGGGTTGCCGTGGGTGTGGGCTCCGCCGTGGCAGTCTCCTCCGGAACAGCCGAATCTTCAGCCTCCGGTGTTGCGGAAGGCGTCACCGGTTCGGCCGACGGACTATCCGTCACAACCGAGCCGGTCTCCTGCGGCAGTGGGGTGGGCAGCTGGAAGCTATCACAGCCGGCCAGTGGCAGCACAGCCAAAGCAATTGCGGTGAAGAGGAGTATTGTTACCTTTATACTTTTTCTAAACTTCATTTGTATCCCCGGTCAGCAATGATTCGTGTATACGATCAGAATATATTCTAACACGGCTGGGCTTTCCTGTGAATGCTGAAAAAGAGCGCTATTTGAATTTTTTGCACTCAATTCTCATGCAATGAGCAAATCCAAATCTTCTGATACACATGCTTCTGATACTCAGACGGAAATAACCCAGCAACAGTTCCATGTTTGCAGCACCAGAAACAAGGATCAAGTTTGCAAATCCAGGCTTTGGATATCATATGAATATGATTCGTTTGCAGTCTATGGCAGATTCCCACTGATCAGGAGTGATTGTATGAAGGCATGGAAGGTCGCCGCCGCCACGATTTTGTCAGCATCGCTGTTGTGCGCCATGCTAGTGGCAGAATTGGTAGCCCTGGTGCGATTCACCGTGCTGGAGCCTGAATTCTATGGCAAGTCTGGCAAACAGGCCTATTCGATCATCGGGCAAGCCGTGGTGGAAAAGATGGCCGATGCCGTGCTGGAGCGAGCGCCATCCATTGTGCTCAGGACCGGTGACCGGAGGGAAGCGCTCCGGCTGGCAGTCAAAGCTCTGCCCCCCGAACAGGTGGCTGAGCTGCTGGAAGAGAATGCCCCAGGTATTGCACAATACGTGTTTTATGGCGGGGATCTGCCGGTTCTGAAAGGTTCAAGGGAGTTTTCGGAGGGCATGACCGACGTGGTGCGCAACATGCTGATGGACGGTGTGTGGGATATGCTGCCGGATAAGCCAAGCTTTCCAGCCTTCATGCCCTTCACTCCGGAATGGAATCTGATCTATGGCCGGAGTCTGGAAAATGCTCTTTGGCCAGTGCGGCATTATGCCGGGTTGGCCAACTACGCGCTGTGGCTGGTGCTAGCCGCTGTCACGCTCTTTCTGGGGCTCCTCTATCTGCTCTGGGTCCGACAGCGGAGAGGGTTCTGCGCCACGCTGGCGGTAACCCTTGCGCTCAACGGCCTGATGCTGGCAGCCGGTGCCATATTGGTTTCTTATCAAACGGCGAATCTGGCAGGCGAAGCAGCGAGCCTTTACCCGGTGAGCCAGGCTGCGGCGCTGTTTGAACAAGACTGGATTGCCCTCTTCCGGGCTGCTTCTTTGCCCTTCCGCGACATTCTCTTCTGGGGCGCGGTTGCAACACTGGCACTGGCCATTGCAGCCGCTACAGCGGGCATTGAGCGGGCCTGGCAGCCCTGGCCATGGAAAGCACAGCCGGCGCAGAGCCCCGCCCCCTCTGCACAGAAACGCCGCACCACCAACTCTCGAGACCTGGGAACGCCACAGCGGAAAGCGAACCGGGGAAAGGGCCCCAGGCATGCAAAAAGGACCGCCGGTATACAGGCGGCCCGCTAAAAACGCTCCTGTTAGCGTACCAGCATTTTGACGGCATCCACCACCGCATCAATGTCGGTGCGGGTCACATCATGGTTGGTCACAAACCGGTATTGCCCCGGCCCGCCATTGATCTTGATCCCACGCTCATATAGGCCCTTCACGAGAGCTTCCTCGGTGATGACCGACTCACTGAGGGCGAAGAACACCATGTTGATATCCAGGCAGTCACGGTCTACCGCCACAGCTTCAATTTCCTCCAACCTGCCGGCCAGATAGCGGGCATTGGCGTGGTCGTCGGCCAGTCTCTCCACCATATGGCGGAGGGCATAAAGACCCGCTGCGCAGAGCACGCCCACCTGCCGCATGCCGCCGCCCATGAGCTTGCGGCAACGCCGCGCCCGCTCGATGAACGCCCTGTCTCCCACAACCACAGAGCCCACCGGCGCGCAGAGGCCCTTGGAAAGGCACACCATCACCGAATCGGCGCAGGCAGCCAGCTCGCGGGCTGGCACACCAAGTGACAATGCGGCGTTGAACAGGCGCGCGCCATCCAGATGCACAGGGATCCTGTGGGCATCCGCCAGAACCTTCACAGCTCGCATGCTCTCCAACCCGATCACCATGCCGTTGGAACGTGCGTTTTCAAGGCAGATGAGGCCGGTGCGTGGCTCATGGATGTCATCACTGCGAATGCGGGCCGCCACCTGGCCAATGTCAATGGTTCGGCCATCCACCTGAAAGCCCCGTGTCTGCACAGAGGAGAGCACCGCGGCGGCGCCGGCCTCATGCCAGAGGATGTGGCAGCTGTCATCCAGCAGGATTTCGTCGCCCCGGAGGGTGTGGGCCATCACAGAAACCTGATTGCCGAAGGTGCCGCTGGGCACAAATAGCCCGGCCTCCTTGCCCAGCAGCTCCGCAGCTGCCTGCTCCAGTTCGACTGCTGTAGGATCGTCGCCGTATACGTCGTCACCGACCGGTGCGGCTGCCATCAGGCGGCGCATCTCCTCGGTGGGCTGGGTCACTGTGTCACTGCGCAGGTCGATATATCGCATCATTCAACCTCCAATAGGCTTATCACAGTTTCCAATGATAAGCCCTTCCATCCAGTCTGGCAAGTATACGGTATGGATTTGGAAATATGCCCCTCAGCCTTTCGCCCTGCAATACCGGATGTATTCCAGGCAATACTCATCGAGCCCCGCCACTGCCTCCGCCGCCGCGATGGCCTGCGCCAGCGCCTGATCGGAAGGATCGAGGATGGCAGCGTTAAGGCCGGCAGCCACCGCCGCGATGAGGAACGCGCTGTTGATCGCCTTGCGGTGGGGCAGCCCGAAGGAAACGTTGGAAAGCCCGCACACAATCGTGACCTCCGGGAAACGGGCGCGGATGAGCCCGATCGCCTTGAGCGTGACGGCAGCGGACTCATGGTTGGCTGCGAGCGCCTCGGCCAATGGGTCCAGCCACACCCTGCTCTGTGGGATGCCGTGGGCATCCAGTCCCTCCAGTGCCCGTTCCGCCGCCTCCAGCCTGCCTTCGGCGGTGCTGGGGATGCCGGAAGCGCCCATGCACAGCGCCACCACAGAGGCCTTGTGCTGCACCAGCAGAGGCGCCACCGCCGCGATGCGAACTGGGTCAGCGGTGACAGAGTTCACAACGGCGCAGCCCACCGTGTCCGCTGCAAGCGCCACCGCCACGGCGGCAGGGTTTGGCGAGTCAATCATCAACCGCGCGCCGGTGGCCTGCTGCACGGTGCGGACCGCCCAGACCAGCAACTCCGGCTCCTCAGAAAGGAACACCGAAGCGTTCAGATCCAGCAGGTCAGCCCCGGCGTCCAGCTGCTTTTGTGCCAGAGCCGCAAGACCTTCCCCGTCGCGTTTTGCCAGCATTTCCCTGGTGGCGGGAATGGAGCTATTCAGTTTTTCACCGACTCGAATCATCAATCTTCCTCCTGAGTTCACGAATCAAACTTGCTGCAAGCCGGTAACGGTTTACCGGCGTGATAACATAATATCCATCCACAAGTGGCATGATCCTGTCTGCTGCCTCCAGGGCCAGTTGGAGACCCAAATTCTCACCCTGCTCGCGATCCAACCCCCGGAAACGCTCCACCACATCGTCGGGGATGCGCATGCCAGGCACCTCATTGGCGAGAAACACGGCGTTGCGGTGGCTGACCACAGGCAAAAGACCAGTGAGTACCTTGGCGTTCAGAGCCTCCCTGGCCCGCCGCAGCGCCTCAATCGATTCAGGGGAAAACAATGGCTGGGTGAGGAAAAAGCTCACGCCGCTCATCACCTTGCGCTCTGCTTTAATCAGCTCCGCGCCAAGGTTTGGCGCATTGACATTGAGCGCCGCGCCGATCACGAAGGGATCGCCGGCAAAAAGCGTTTCGTTGAGGCTCTTCACATAACCGGCCATCACGGCGGAGTTGGAGTTATAAACACCCTTCACCTCGCTGCGGTCCGCCTGGGCGATCGGGTCGCCGGTGATGATCAGCACATTGCGCACACCCTCAATGTGCAGCGAGATGAGCAATGACTTGATCGCGTTCAGGTTGCGGTCACGGCAGGCGATGTGCGGCAGCACCAGGCAACCGCAGCGCCGGGCAATCAGCGAGGCCGTCATGGAGCTGTCCGCACGGACGCGGGCCAGCGGGTTGTCGGCCACGGTGATGGCGTCTGCCCCGGCCCTGGCGAGCGCCGCTGCGCCTTC
The DNA here is from genome assembly GCA_023435705.1 of Bacillota bacterium. Classification (GTDB taxonomy): domain Bacteria; phylum Bacillota; class Clostridia; order Christensenellales; family UMGS416; genus JAEYRA01. Next base: position 106,395 of record JAEYRH010000005.1, read on the forward strand.
CAACACCCTGGAGATGGCGGTGTCATGGGGCGGATCGGCCTCGGCGGCAATGGCCTTGCCGCCCTGCCGGAGCTTCTCCCAGAAGGGGTTTGGCACAGGAGCGGCGTAACCTTGCTGGCGGGTGTGGTGGGTTTGCGGTGCATAAGGCTCCGCCGGCCCCCGCAACAGCGCTGACGCAGCGGCGATGTGCTTCGGCGTGGTGCCGCAGCAGCCGCCCAGGATCCCGACACCCAGCTCGCGGAATTGCTTCAGCTTGCCGGCGAAATACTCCGGGCTGTTGGAATAGACGGTGCGCCCGCCGGAGAGCATCGGGTAGCCGCCGTTGGGCATCGCCGACATTGGCTTGGTGGAAGGGCCCAACCCTGTCATATATTCCAGCAGGTACATCGGGCCGGAAAGACAGTTGAAGCCCCAGGCATCCACCGCCCCCTCCTCCTCCATCGCCCGCTTGATCTCGCGGCCGGGCACGCCCAGCCGCGAATATCCATCGGGCGCCACGGCAAATTGGGCTAGCACAAAGGCGTCCGGAACCTTGCTTTTCAGAGATCGGGCAGCAGAGCGCACGCTGTTGGGCTCGCCGAACGTCTCAAATACAAAGTGTTTCGCTCCCAAAGTCAGGAACGCATCCACAATCGCTTCATACTCCCGCGCCGCATGCTCCACCGTAAGGCCAGGGATCGGCCCGATGTCAGCGAAGACCAGCGCCCTGCCGGCAGAGGCCTCCTGCGCCAGTTTCCATCCGGCTTCGATCACGGCCCGCACATCGGCCATGCCACACTCCAGCATGGCCGTGTTTGCTCCGAAGGTGTTGGTGCGGATGGCGCCGGCACCGGCTTCGATGTATTCCCGGTGGATGCGCAGCACAACGCCAGGCTCCTCCAGGTTGGCCATCTCGCAATTGCCATTTGCGCTGCTTCGCAGCTCGGCATAGTAGGTGCCCATGGCGCCGTCAAACAGCAAGGGCTTTGGGTCGGGCATTTCGACACCTCATCAGGCGCAAGGGCCACAAAGACCCTGTGAATTTCGCAATAATATATCACGAAAAGCAAAAAATTACAAATAGGCGAATTCAGTCACTCATCAAACACGTACAGAAGAGCAGGCTCCTTCATCGGGTTCGGGCGCTCAACCCTGGAAGCGATCTCTATGAACTCCCCCGAGATTCCGGAGCGCTCAATAGCCTTCATCACTTCGAGCACATGCAGAATCAACTCACCGCTGGCCCGTGGCTTCCGCCCCTTTTCAATCGCCGAGGCCTGGTCGGCAAGACCCAATCCATGCACATGCTTGGGATATGGAAACAACAAAGGCATCTCCAGGAATTCTCCACGGTCTGGCTGAAGAAGCGACACCGGCCCGCCATATGCGCTCATCCTCAGCGCACCCTGTGTGCCATAGATCATCATCTGGTTCTGCAACCCGGCGCAGGAGTCAAATCCTGTGATGATGCTGGCAGTCACGCCATTATCAAACCGCAGGAGCCCCATGATCTGGGTGGGTGTTTCCACCTGGATTTTCGTGCCATACAGCGGCTGGGAAGTAATGGTACGCTCGGTGAACGCCATAGAGCACATGCCCGCAACCGATGTAACGCTGCCGAACAGATTAACCAATGCGGTGAGTGGGTAAACACCCATATCCATCATCGGCCCACCACCCTCCCGGTAGAAGAAGGCGGGATTCTTGTGCCATGCCTCATGGCCTCGCAGCATCACCGACACCGTTGCCCCTGTGACTTTGCCAATCCAACCATCATCGGCAAGTTTCCGTAAGGTTTGATACCCCGCTGTGAGAAACGTATCCGGTGCCCCGCATATGGTCAGGTGGTTTTTCCTGGCAGTCTCAAGCAAAATACGGCCCTGTTCCAAGGTCGCAGCCATCGCTTTCTCGGTATAAACGTGCTTTCGAGCCTCCAGGCACTTCATCGAGAGCGCAAAATGTTCCTGCGGCGGGGTGAGGTTCAGCACAATGCTGGTGGAAGAATCGTCAAGCAACTCCTCCAGTGTGCCATACACCCTGGGGATTCCATAACGATCCGCCTGCGCTCTGGCGCGGTCCGCCGTCCGGCTATAGATTCCAACAACAGATATCTCCGAATACAATTGGGTCAGGTTCTTGAGATATACATCCGAGATATCCCCAGCCCCGATTACTGCAATTTTCGTGATTGGCATCGTGTTCCCTCACCTTGTTTACAGATTCTTTGGTTCCTGGATCTCACATCTGATATACAGCAAAACAGCTTGCCTGTCTATAGACTTTCTTAATCCAAAAATATAACATCGCATCCACATTATTATTGACAAACAATAATTCCCGAAATATAATTCAAACATAATTATCGTAAACCAATAATCGAGGTGCATATGAAACGGAAAACTCTTTGGTTTTTCCTGGCAGCAGAAGCAGCGCTCTGCATATTGCTGCAATTGCTGAAAACCTCCTTCGCCAGCTTCTATACAGCCGCCGTAGCCTTCCCCTTTGAGCAGATCGGGTTGGGCCTGCGGGCGCTGTCGCTGTCCGGCTGGCTGGGCAACGCCGCTGCCTTTGCCCTGTATGCTGCGATCTGCCTTGCACCGCTGGCATATGTGATAATGCGGGTGAAGCAGAAAGGGCTACAAAAGGAAGACTGGCTGCTGGCAATCCTCAGTGCGGCGCTGTTTGGCGCGTTGTACCTAATGGTCAACCCCTCGCTCATTGCCTGGCTGTTTGGCAACTCGGTAGGAACCATGGGCAAAGCGGTACTAGGCGGCACAGTTTACTCCGTGCTGGCAGCCTACATTATTTTGAGGCTGCTACGGCTGTTTTCTGTGGGCAACACAGGCCAGCTTTTCCGATATGTGGCCGTAATGCTGGCACTGCTAAGCATGCTGTTTGTCTATCTGGCATTCGGCGTTTCCTTTGGAAAACTGCAGCAATCCATTGCGTCGCTTCTGGCCGGCAACGCCGGAAACGAACACCTGCTGGGGGCAACCTACGGCTTTCTGGCACTGCAGTTCATCGTGGACGCCCTGCCCTATGTGCTGGATGTGCTCATCATCTTCGCCGCCCTGCAGCTGCTGGATGAGCTCAGGGCAGATCGCTATTCCGCAACCAGCGTGGCCGCAGCCAGCCGCTTGTCCAGGCTGTGCGCCACGGCACTGGCAGCCACAGCGCTCGCAACGGTCGCGCTGAACCTATTACAATTGCTGTTTACCAGAACGCTGCTTGTGATCAACAGCAGTGTGCAGATCCCGCTCACCTCCCTCGCCTTTGTGCTGGCCGTGCTGCTGCTGGCCCGGTTTGTTTCGGAAAACAAGCAGCTCAAAGACGACAACGACATGTTTATTTGAGGAGTGCGGCATGGCAATTCGTGTTCATCTGGAGGATGTGCTGAAGGCCCGGGGAATGACATCCAAGGAGCTTTGCGCGCTGGTGGGCATCACCGAGGCGAACCTCTCCATCCTGCGCAGCGGCAAGGCCAAGGGCGTGCGCTTTGGCACGATCAACAAGATCTGCTGGCACCTGGGCTGCGATGTGGGTGACATCCTGAAATTCGACGGAAACCTGGAGGAAGATGATGATGAATAAACGGAGCATCTCCATTATCGGTTTGACCCTGCTGATGATCTTTACGCTGGCAGGCTGCCAGCTGGCGCAGGCGGACACCGGCGCCGCAGCCGGAGAAGACAGGCTGATTGGTGTGCTGGTAACGACGGAGTATCTGGATTTGTTTGACACAGAGGCTTATTTGAATGACAACCTGACGATCAACAGCAATGGCGAGATCAACATCGACGGTGACCGCAGCAAATACCAAGGCCGACTGTATGCCAAGTTGGTCAAGACGACTCACACAAACGATGAGACAGGAGAAAAATTTGAAACTGAGCAGTACGCTTTTACAGACGTAAAGGGGTATTCATATTTTGTCACGAAGATCCCCTCCACGGAAGAGCACAGCAATTATACAGCAACAAGCTCTGATGATTCATTCAGCGACGGGAAGACCGCCATCAACGCAGGCGAAACAAACTATAGCCTGAGCCTGGAAGGCACACTATTTGTTTCGGCACAGGAAGGAGAACGCACCTACTATTTTAACCCGGTCTACCAGTGTGACGACGGCAGGGTGTACGCCACCACCGGCAGCGGTCTCAGCAGAAGCGGAGACGAAGGTGAAGGCGCATCAATGGCACAAACCATGGAATCCAAACTTACAGCAACTGAAAATGACCAGACTATTGAGTACAAAACATCCATCAAGATCACGATCCAGGTGATAAACCCGCCTAGCAAGATCGTGGTATACCGGATGGACCAAAACAATGCCATTATTGCCCGATCAGAATACGAACCAGGCAAGCTTCCAAAGGCAATCGCACCGGAGCGAAACGCGGAGTATCTGCTGGTGGAAACACATAAAACCGGCCCCGAAGGCAAAGTGCAAGTATCACGGACATTATTTGAAAAGGGAAAAGAGTCTCTGGACACCTTCTATTGCCGGGAAGACGGCGTGTGCGTGAAGCAATGGACACAGCTGGATTGGGCAAAATAATTATACTTAGAAAAACAATCGGCGGCTCGCAATACTGCGGCCGCCGATTTCTCAAATCACTGAATAGACCAAATCAGTTAAAATCCACATACACCTTGTTGATCCTGGGCTCCTGCCACCAGTAGTTATGCGAATAGGTCCAGTCGATCTTCTCCTTATAGGCGAGCAGCTTTGCCAATGCCGTAGTTTTGTTTCTCAGGTCCTTTTTGGTAATTGTCATCGTCCGGTTGTCGCCGCTCTTCATGGAAAGCGATGCTTTATCCCACGCCGTAAGCGCAGCGGTATAGGCGGCTTTCAATTCGTCATAGGATTTTTTCTGCTCGCCGGTGAATCCAGCTTCTTTGGCCTGGCAATCATCGATGAACTTCTTTGCCGTGTTCAAATGCACAATGCCGTCAAACCCATAGCTCATGAGCCAATGGGCATACTTTTCCGAGCAACGCACTTGCTCCGGTACATCGATGCCGTAGATTTCTTTGATCAGCTTTACGCGCTTCTCCTGGTCTGTAAAACACCAACGCCACCGGGCTGCGTCTGCTGACGGGCCAACCATGGAGTGCATACCGATTTTTGCCGGGTCAATCGATTGGGCAAAATTGGCCAGCGCCATCGTCTGCTCCAGGTTTGTGTTTGTATAGACGTCATCCTTTGCGGTGTTGACCAAATCCGGCACCATGGAGAGTTTCCCTTTATTCTTCAACTGGTTGAAAATCGCGACCATCATATCTTTTTGCCGGTTGATGCGGTTCAGGTCGCCCGGTGCCGGCCCGACTTTTCGAGCACGCACATAAAACAACACCGCTGCGCCAGTCATATGTTGCATGCCCTTTTTCTTGTAGAGGCTGTAGGCGCGGTCTTCCACCTTGTAATCCACGCCGCCGATGGCATCCACCATTTTCACCAATGCGTTGAAGTCCACTGCGTAATAATAATCCACCGGGATCCCACCAAGCATATACTCCGCGCCTTTGCAAACGTTCATAAACCCGGCGCCGTCCTTTGCCTCAAAGCCTCCGCCGATGTTGAACGTGGCGTTGATCTTATAAACACCATCCATGAGGTCGGTGTTGTGGATGAACGTGTCACGGGGCAGGGAGATGAGATCTACCTTCTTTTCCTTGAAGTTGATGGCCACGATCATCTGGACATCGGCATGGGGATCTGTGCCTGCGCCTTTGGGCGTGCCCTTCTCGTTACCGTCCGCACCCTGCCTTCTGTCAATACCAATTAAAAGTATGTTCAAGATGTCTTTGTTTTCCGTGATGCCGGGTGTGGGAACAGGGGTGGGCTCGATGGTCGGAGTTGCAGTCGCCACAGCGCTCTGAGCACCGTCCGTTGTGGTCTTGATTTCCGGCGTGGGAGTCTCCACCAGGGTGGGGCTTGCCAGCAGCGCCGGATCGATGGTGGATTTCGCAAAAAGATCCTGGGGTTGATATATAATCTGATAGGCCTTCACCCCACCGACAGCCAACAGCACCAACGCCACGCCGAGGATACTCAACCAAATAATGCGTTTCCGCTTGGGTTTTGGGCTGGTTTTGGTCTCGTTATTGTTTTCCATGGTGTACTCCTACGGTGTTTATAAAGTCAATACTTGGTATTTTACCATATAACGCCATAATGTGAATCCTTTTCTATAATAATCCTATTGCTCCTGATCATATGGATTCTGATGTGTTACTGATCCGCACGCACCCAGTCTATGAGGAGGCAGCGACTTATGGATATATCTTCACTGCCGGATAGGTAAAACAAGACCACCTGCTTCAAAAGCAGGTGGTCTTATTTGGTGCGAGAGACAGGACTTGAACCTGCACGGCTTTAACCCCACTAGAACCTGAATCTAGCGCGTCTGCCAATTCCGCCACTCTCGCAAATTGGACTTTTATGGTGGAGGGGGGTGGATTCGAACCACCGAAGTCTGAGACAACAGATTTACAGTCTGCCCCCTTTGGCCGCTCGGGAACCCCTCCATGACAGGCCTTTTCGGTTGGAGCTGGTGATGGGACTCGAACCCGCAACCTGCTGATTACAAATCAGCTGCTCTGCCAATTGAGCTACACCAGCATGGTGCCTCAGGACAGAGTCGAACTGTCGACACAGGGATTTTCAGTCCCTTGCTCTACCAACTGAGCTACCGAGGCTTAGGAAAAGAAATGGCGACCCGGAACGGGCTCGAACCGTCGACCTCTAGCGTGACAGGCTAGCGTTCTAACCAACTGAACTACCGGGCCGCGTATATTGGGACTGGTGGGCCTTCAGGGATTCGAACCCCGGACCAAACGGTTATGAGCCGTCCGCTCTGACCAGCTGAGCTAAAGGCCCAAATGCCTGAAGACGGAATGGTGACCCCTAGGGGACTCGAACCCCTGTTACCGCCGTGAAAGGGCGATGTCTTAACCACTTGACCAAGGGGCCATGGATTGGTCGGGGTGAGAGGATTCGAACCTCCGGCCCCATGCTCCCAAAGCACGTGCGCTACCAGGCTGCGCTACACCCCGAAGTGTGATCTGCGCGTCGCCGTTCAAAGCGGCGAATAATAATATACATGATTCATGAGATGCTGTCAACTACAAAATTGTGCCATTTCGATGTACAACTTTTGCACTTAACGACCTCACAAACCCCCAATCCACGCGCGAAGTTCTTATATTTTATAAACAGGATCAATTGTTGTCAACAACATTTTATTCAAGATTAACAGAAATTCGTAACATAAGACTGAATTATTTATTTGAGTCAAATCTTAAGCCACAAAGCGGGGCGAACGCCACCGGTACATCTGCCATCACTGATATTGCCTTTCAAGACGTTATTGCCCTGGATCCCGATATTGCCATCACCGTGGACGTACACGGCTTTCACGCTGACGCGGCCAGGCGAGCGAAGCCACCACCAACAAATCCCGTTACCCTCAATTCTTGCGATTCGCTTGCTGTTATTTTCATCCTTTCTTTCAAACCAATACCTTTGATTTTTCCCAGGGTTCGTCAGTTTTGCACTGCTGTCACCGAAATATCGGCACACTACTTCCTCCATATTCAACAAAAATATACTGTCTTGCGTATCAGCTCCGCCATTTGTGCCATACCATTGATTGTCGGGGTTTTTATTTGTGACCGGAATAATTCTCGATTGATCGGCTGCAGTAAACCTGTCATAAAATTCATTGTTAAGGTAGTTTCGCAACGCGCTCTCAGCCCATGTCACATCCGTATAAGCGTTATGGTAAGCCCGCTGCTCAATAATATATTCTGTGATAATCAACGCCGCATCGCTTTGTATGTCAAGCACTCGCCAATCATAGCAGCCAAATGATACTTTATCACCAACTTGCATCGTTACCTCCCATAAAATCTCTCGTTTGCCTTTGTACGTTTAGCAACAATCCCCGTCGTCGCAGCCGCAGCTTGGCTCCTTGCCGGTGAGCATTCCTTTGATGATCGCCGCGGCGCAGCCGACGCCCTGCTCCACGGTGATCGCGCCAAAGGCGCAGTTGCGGGCGCAAGCCCCGCACTCCATGCAGCGGTTGCGATCAGTGACCTGGGCCTTCTTGCCCTCCAGCCGGAAAACGCCATGGGGGCACACAGCAGCGCACACACCACAACCAGTGCACTTGGAGCGGTCATATTCCAGCGTTGCCACATTCTTCAAATACATCATGTCATGACCTCCTCAATGGAACAACACAACAAAATCCCCTACGATCAACAGGATCACACCCAACGCTGTCGCAATCAGCATCACCGGCAGCGCGATCCTCATTTCACGATCCACACCGGACATCGACGTGAAAGTGGAGCTGCCTGTGAAGTTCATCGCGCCGTAAGCCGATAAGGACGGCAGCACGAGCAAATAGGCGATTGCCTTCATCCACGCCTCAAGCGACATTGGCGGCACCCAGCCCGCCAGCAGGATCACTCCAACCGCCCACAGCATGCCAACCAGCGCGCCTTTGAACGAGAATGCCCTTCCGGGGATCCATGGCAGGAGCACCGGCGTGAGCACGCAACCGGCAAGGACTGTTCCGAGATATGCCACAAGATCCATGAAGCCGAAATGCCCGAAGCCGATTGCGTTCAGGATGAACAGGATGCCAAACACAATCATCATGGGCTTCAGTGCCATCACGACTTCCAGCGGCGCGAGCACCAGCCGGTCCCACAGCGTGAAGCGGACCCTCCGCATTTCCTCTGAAGCCTTCATTCCGGCAGCCAGATATGCCTTCAGGTCCTCGGCCCGCACCGGCCCATAGGTCACTTTGAACCCGGTTTTCTTAGCAACCTCGTGTGCAGCCACGCCCACCGCACCCAACTGGGGTAAGATTAGGGTCCGGTGGCTTACAATCTGCTTCAGGCGCGATTGGTCTATCCTGTGCACCAACTCTTCTGTGCCGAATGTACCCTTCCCTGCCGCGCACCACACATTGATGCCCTTGGTATCAAGCACCAGGATCCAGGCATCTACACCTGGAAATTCCTTGCGAAGCCGGTCAAAGGTCATCTTGTAGTTGGCAGTCACCAGAACAGGTGATTTGTCATCGGGGCTGCCCACACAATACAAGCCTGGATCTACACTGTAATCCATCCTGCCAATATTCCAGCGGGCCTTCCAGGAGCCCAGCATATCACCGGCTGACAACACAGTGCTCACTTTGGGCACCGGGCCAACCGGGGTATCCACATACCCCGCAATCCATTTGTGCCGGCGTTCCACCTTGGTGTCACAGCTGCAGGCTTGTCCAACCTCTTTGGCATTGTTTACTGCGGTTTGCGCTGGGGCCGGGCAACAAGGTTCAGGGGTTTTTATAGCGGTTGGCGCGGCAGTTTGATTGCATCCGCATGGCTGCTTTCTCTTTCGCGGGGAACCGGAACAGCAGGATTCGGGCATTTTCTTCACCTCAGTTAAACAGTTCGCAAGATATTCAAAAGTACTTTTGTGTGGCAAAAGTACCAAAACCAACCGGGGGTGGCATGTTTCTGAGACCTCACCTCAAAGCCCAACGGGCGGGCCGAAGACAACTCCTCAGTCGCTAAGCTCCTTCGTCAAACAGTCTCTCGGCCTATTCGCCCTTATGGGCTTTTCGGCTGAGGGGAAACATGAAAACCCCCGGACCCCCAAAGAAACGAAAGGATAAATACGGAGGTTAGATCTCCCCAGCCTGCACCCTGCGCTTCAAATCCAACACCTTCTGCTCAATATCCCTGGCTGTTTCATCAAACAAGCTATCCGGCCCGCCGGTCGGATCAGCGAGCCCCCAATCCTCCCGGTGGCGGCTTGGCAGCCAGGGGCACTCCACGCCGCAGCCCATTGTCACGACGATGTCCACCGGTGGCAGCTCGCTTAGGATCTTAGGGTGCTGACCGGTTTCGGTCATATCCACGCCGTAAAGCCTTTTCATCGCGCGCACGGCATCAGGATTGATCTGAGGCTTCAACTCTGTGCCGGCAGAGACAGCCTCAAACGCGTCTGCTGCATACAGCTTCGCCAATGCCTCAGCCATTTGTGACCGGCAGGAATTGTGTGTGCAGATGAAGGCAACGGTGGGCTTGCTCATTGCGGGATCATCCTCCAGACTGGATTCACTGGGACTCTTTAAACCAATGCCGCGTGTTGTTTGCGATGCGGACCAGCGTGAGCATTACGGGCACTTCCACCAGCACGCCTACGATGGTGGCCAGCGCCACCGGCGACGTCGGCCCAAACAAGGATATGGCAACCGCCACAGAAAGTTCAAAGAAGTTGGACGCCCCGATCATGCCGGCGGGGCAAGCAATGTCATGGGGCAGCTTGAGTGCCTTGCCGGCAAGATAGGAGATAAAGAAGATCAGGAAGGTTTGCAGTGTCAACGGAATCGCAATCAGCACGATGTGGAGAGGGTTGTTTAGGATCACATCCCCCTGAAAGGAGAATATGATGACAAGTGTCAGCAGCAATCCAATCATGGTCACATTGTTGAATTTCGGGATAAATGTCTGATTGAAATACTCGGCGCCTTTCCTCCGCGTGACCAGCGTGCGGGTGAGGATGCCGCCCGCCAGGGGGATCACCACAAACAACACCACCGACAGCAGCAGTGTGTCCCACGGGATGGATATGCCGCCGATGCCCAGTAACAAAGCAACAATGGGAGTAAAGGCCACCAAGATGATCAAATCGTTGGTGGCGACTTGCACCAGGGTATAGGCCGGATTGCCCTTTGTGAGGTGGCTCCACACAAACACCATGGCTGTGCACGGGGCTGCGCCCAGCAAGATCGCCCCTGCCAGATAATCCCTGGCAAGCTCAGCTGGGATCAGCGCCTTGAACACGATAAAGAAGAAGAATGCGGCAATGGCAAACATGGTGAAGGGCTTGATCAGCCAATTTGCCACCCACGTTACAAACAAGCCCTTGGGATTTTTACCCACCTGCCGGATGCTGGCAAAATCCACCTTCATCATCATGGGGTAGATCATCAACCAGATCAGTATGGCGATGGGAATGGAAACATGCGCAACCTCAAACCGGCCCAAAAACGCCGGGATGCCGGCCAGAAACCTGCCGATCAGCACACCAGCCACCATGCAGAGCACCACCCAGACAGTGAGGAACTTTTCAAAAAAACCAATGCCAACATTCTTCTCATTTACGGGGTCCATCGGTTGAGCCCTCCTTACGAATCGCCGGGCAGCAGCACGCTTTCTTGCGATCATCCGAGACTTTGCAGATGCACTGCTCCTTTTCACCGGTGAGCAGCTGCAGAAACCCAATGAAATCCTCCGCCCTTTTGCGGTTCAGCGAATAATACATCCACACGCCATCCCTGCGACCCACCACAAGCCCGCAGTCGGTGAGCACCTTCATGTGGTGCGACAACGTGGGCTGGGTGATGTGGAAATGCTCGAGCAACCGGCAGGCGCACAGCTCTCCACAGGAGAGCATATCCACGATGCCCAGGCGGTTGCGGTCTGACAAGGCTTTGAGGATGGCGATTTGTTCTTCTGATTTCAATATCATCTACTGGAATACCCCTCATCACATTGACGGCGATCTATATCCAGTATATGCAAGGCATTGATGATTGTCAATGTCTAAAAATATGAAGCCCCTCCCCAGTTTATGCCTAATCAACCGTTGAGGCCATTGGGGGAGAGGCTTGTTGTGGGTGCCACCGCTCAGCAGCAGCGGTTCTGCTCCTGCTTCTCTTTGGAGGGCTTGTTTGTTTGAGTGTGGGAGCCGCATCCGCAGCCAGTTGAAGCAGGCGTGCTCCCGGTCGGGCAGCAGTTGGGCGTCTCTTCGGTCTTCTTTCCGAACATGGTGAATCCTCCTTTCAAGTATTCTATTGGTTCAGCAGCAATACTGTTCCTTGTATTCCCTGCACTCCAGCCTGCAAAAGTGATCCTTCTCCTGATCCTGTTCCACCATGGGCATCGCCGTAAGGGCAACCTCCAACAATACGTCAAACATAGTCTTCATTTCTTTCATCCTTTCTTTCATCCTATCGCAGGGTTCTGTTCCAGCCTGGCTCAGGAGAGCTCATGGCTGCGGGCTTGATACCCGATGCATTCCACCTTGCAGTATTCCTGTTCCGCCGAATTGTTTTCCGGCAGAATCAAGAGCACCACCATCACAAACAGTACAAAAATGATCATCAACATATCCATCTCTCCTATTCTGTTAGCCAAAGACTGTAAAGATCAATTCATAAAGGTATCCCAGCAGGATTGCCCCACCCAGCAAATAGGCCACATACAGCCCGATGGCCTTCCTTTTGAGGATCGTGGCCAATCCAGCCAGCACGCCTGCGCTGGTGCCCGGGCCGGTGATCATGAAAGCCAGCATCGCACCGGGGCTCACACCGCTGGCGAGCAGTGATTGGATCAATGGCACCGACGCATCGCCGTTCACATATAGCGGCAGGCCCAACAATGCAGCCAGCGGCACTGCAAATATATTGTTCTGCCCGAAGAGCGCGGAGATCCACTCCTGCGGGATGAATCGGTTGATCAGGTATCCGATGCCAGCGAACAGCGCAAAGAGCGGCAGGATCCTCAGCACGCCCACTTCAAAGACTGCCTTGAGCAGCTTGTCCACCTTATACTTGGCGAAGAACGAGCCAATGGGCTTAACCTGCATGGGCGGCTCCATCGCCAGCGCCCCAGTGCCGCAGCCACAGCCGCACGCTGCCACCGGTTGCTCACCTCCACAGTCGCAGCCGGTATCTTCCTCAGCTGCAGAGCAGCAGGACACCTTGGCAACAGGGGTTAGCTGCCCGGTGCACCCGCAGCTGCCGGAGGCTTTGCCGGCGTCTTTGGAGGCAAACCGCAGCTGGTCCTTCAGGATGCCTGTCTTCCTCTCAATCACATGGGTGGCATACCCCGAGCCCAGGCCAATCAGCACCGATGCCACAGCAAGCGATATGGCAAAGACCGGGCTGACCACTCCGGACAAAAGAATAAACCCCTCCGGGCTCATGAGCGGCGAAGACGTCAGGAACGCCATGACGGGCCCCCAAGGCAACGCCGTTGCCACCATGGAAAGCACCACGGCCATCGTGCCGCAGGCGCAGAATGGCGTGAACGCACCGAACAGGACCGTGGCAGGAACCGACACCGCAGACCGGCGCATGAGCCAGTTCCGCATCCGGCCCGGATCCACATACACCTGCATCACCCCAGCCACCAGCACACCGATTGCCAGAGCCGGCAGGTTGTGCCACAGCGTGCCCAGCACATACAGGACCGTGTCCTTCAAAAGACCCCAAACAAACTCCATATGAATCACTCTCCTTGCTATAATATCGTATTTTTACGATGCACTTGAGCATAGGGACCCACCTCATGCAGCGCATGAGGCCTGGGCCTAGTCTATCAATGATTTATGGATCGCGGAGCAGAACTCCTCCAGAAACGGCAGGTTCAAAAAGAAGCAAGTCCACTGGCTGCGCTTTTCCCTAAGGATGATGCCCGCCTGCTCCAGCACTGCCAGGTGCTGCGACACCGTGGATTGTGCCAAGCCGGTGCTCGCAACCACATCAGACACACTAATACCATTTTCAAAATACTCAATCCTGTCACAACAGGTGCCAATCGTTTTGTCTTTCAAAGCCTTGATGATCGCAAACCTGGTCTCGTTCCCCAGTGCGTTGCATATTTTGACGATATCCATTGCAGTCTCCATCGGTTTTTTGCGATGCAATTGTATCGTAATTTTCCGATCTTGTAAAGTACTTTGTCAAAACAAACCACAAATCTTTTTAGGATATTCACTTGACTTGAAGTTTACTTTAAGTTTTATACTTACACCCGAAAACAGCTCACAAGGAAAGGGACAGATGAAAATGAGCTACTTGGGTAATGAGATCCCGAAGCTGGGGTTTGGATTGATGCGGCTGCCGATGGCCGGTGGAGAAATTGACCTTGAGCAGGTCAAGCAGATGGTTGACCGGTTTATGGCACAGGGCTTCACCTACTTTGACACTGCGTACGTATATCACGGAGGAAAATCAGAAGTGGCGGCACGGGAGGCGCTGGTCAAGCGGTATCCCAGAGAAGCTTACCAGTTGGCCACCAAGCTGCCGGTTTGGATGGCAAACAAGCCCGAAGACCTGCAACCCCTGTTTGACACGCAGTTGGAGCGCACCGGGGCTGGCTACATCGATTATTACCTGTTGCACGCGCTGGATCGTGACCGGATTGTGCATCTGGAAAAAATCGGCGCCTGGGAGTTTGGGCGCAGTCTTAAGGAGCAGGGCTTGATCCGTCATCTGGGCTTCTCCTTCCACGATGAAGCAAAATACCTGGATGAGCTGCTCACCAGCCACCCGGAAGCGGAGTTTGTGCAGCTCCAGATCAACTATGCCGACTGGGAAGATGACAAGGTTCAGTCCCGTCTGTGCTACGAGATTGCCCGCAAGCACAACAAACCGGTCATCATCATGGAGCCGCTTAAGGGCGGGGCGCTTGCGGCGATGGGTCCGGAAGTGCAGGCACTGTTCAAGGCTACGAGTCCAAATGACTCCGTGGCATCGTGGGCCTTGCGTTTCGCAGCGTCTCTGGATGGCATCATCACAGTGCTGAGCGGCATGTCCAATACAGAGCAGATGGATGACAACCTGGCCACGATGGCGCAGTTTCAGCCGTTGAGCGCAGATGACCGGGCAGTGATCGCGCAAGCGCTTGAAGAGCTGAAGAAGGTGCCCACGGTGCCGTGCACAGCCTGCCGCTATTGCACAGACGATTGCCCGCAGAAGATCAACATCCCCGGTGTGTTCGACGCCTACAACAACTATCTGCGTTACCAGAACGCTGATGGCGCGAAGGGCAACTACCGCTGGGCAGTCGGCAGCGGCGGAAAAGCTTCCGCCTGCATCGCATGCGGCGCATGCGAAAGCCATTGCCCGCAGCACATCCCGATCATCAACCGCCTGGCGGATGCGGCAAAGATATTGGAGTAACTGCATCACAAGGCATCAAGAGCAATATGGCCTCCCGCCCATCCACGGTGCGGGAGGCTTCTTTTGCTGGAGCCGCTTATTTTACACCGCCGTAAGAATCTGATAGAATCCAAGGATCAACTAACGAGGAGATAAGTATGAACATTTCGATATTGGTGATCGCACTGGGGGCAGCCGCAACCCTGATTTGTGTGGGCGCAGCTGTGGTGATTGTGCTTGTGATCAACAAAAAGAAATAAGAATGGCCCGCAGGAAATAGCAAAACGAAGATAACACCGGCAACCCACCGCCTGGGCCAGGCGGTGGGTTCTGCATTCCACGCTGGAGGTGTTCGCAATTTCACATCTCGCACTTGCACTCATATGATATAGCAGAAGGACCATGCGGGTATATCGCGGATGCTGATCGGTCTCCATATCACCATACCCGGGGCGCCTTCGAAATCATAAGGCAAGGTGAGGAAAATGGCATACTACTCCCGCGATGATCACCCAGAATCCTACAAGAAAGACGCACAAAAGGTTGCGCTGAATGCCTCAACTGGCGGTGCAGGCCCGTTGCCGGTCATCACGACGCTGCTGGCTGACCCGATCAACGTGGTATCCGTTGGAATTGACACCTCCGAATTCAGGAGGCCGGACATCCTGTTGACATTCACAGGCATCGTCAATCTGCCGTTGGGCATATCAGTCACGCTGAACTTCCAGATTTTCCGCTCAACAGATGATGGCGCAGCACCCGTAGGCTCCACCTACACGTTCTCCACGCTGGTCAATGTGCTGGAATCGGAAGCGTTCTCGTTCCAGTTCTTTGACACGAACCTGGAGCCCAACAACTACACCTACACGGTGCAATTGAACACCAACTCCATCATCGACATCACCCCAGGGCTGACCATCACCAACGCGACACTGAGCGCCCTGGCCGTGGACCGTGCCTGATGTGACCCCGTTCAGCCCTTGAGCAGCATGACTGCCCAAGGGCAATACATAAAAACAACACGCAGAATTTACTGGCGCATTCTCTAAATCAAGCCAAGACCATCGAACCAGCTTCTCTTCTACTTACAAATAAATGTGATGCAGTCTTTCTTCCATCATATGAAAACAGGCTCATGTGATTTCGCGAAATGGCTGGTTGGAACGCATAATATAAGTGTACTTTTTCTATTATAACTATGGTAGAATATTCCGAGCTCACATTTTCCAAGCATAACGCATGGAAGATGTTTGAGCCAATCCATCAATCAGTATTACTTTGCGCTTCGCACCAGAGGAACTTCTTATGAAACCAATGGCTAGAGCTCAGAAACTAATTGCTTCTGTTATCATTGCGTTGATGACCCTTTGCTCATCAGTGGTGGCCAATGCTGCTACACTTACCGAGGTGAATTCCGCCCCGGGAGGTGTTGTTTGCCTCACGGTTGATGACGGATATAGCAGGGACGCAATCACAAAGGTATTGAACCTGATGCGCACCAAGAAAGTTGCATGCACATTCTTCGTCATTGGAAACAGGCTGACTGCATATCCAGATTTATGGAGACAGGCAATCAAGGATGGGCATGAGATTTGTTATCATTCCATGAACCACTCGAGCTTGAGTGGCTGGAGTGACAGCAAAATACTTGAGGATCTGAAATCATGGAACACAACGGCAAAGAAGGTGCTGGGAAGCAATTATTCCATACCCAAATTGGCGCGGCTGCCAGGAGGCGGAGGTCATGAGAATAGCAGGATACTCAAATTGTTCGACAGTCAAGGTTATAAGCTGATTGGGTGGGGCGTTGATACTTATACCGGCGCAATCAAGGTGGGAAATCCAATAGCCAAATATGTGCTGTCTAGGACAAGATCAGGGTCCATCATTCTGACACACTTCAATACAGCGGATGCAAATGCAATGTCTCAGTATATTGACGCTTTGAAAAAGAAGTTCACCCTATCCAAAGTTTCCACTGCAGTATTCCCGCAGTTTTCCCCACCGCCCAAATCACCACCAACCCAACCATCTGAAACGCCACCGCCTGTTATCATATGGGGCGATGCTCTTCGGTAGATGTTATATGCGATCTTGGAGCGAAACAAACAAAACACCCCGGCTGATGCAGGGGTGTTTTTGTGGCGTGCCCGAAAGGATTCGAACCTTCGACCTCTTGATTCGTAGTCTAAAATACTCTAATTCGTACTGTTACATATCCCGCTATATGACTGCTCATTAAGCCATTTTTTCTCTCTGAATTGCAGTAGCCATTTGTACTATTGGCTACTGTTTTGTTTCTGTAGTAGTCAAATAGTAGCCATGCCTCGCGCGTGTGCGTGCGCGTTTTTATAGAGCGGAATAACCTCAGCTTGCCAGCCCTCGCGCGCGCGTTACGAGTCATAAAAACCCATAACACTAAGCTACCATAATTTCGTATAGATGCTTTTGGAAAGAGATGAATTCACTAAATATCTGCTCTACTCCTCCAAGTGTCTCAACTGCATCATGGATTGATTGGTACTTTAATACAAGTAGTTTTGGTAATTTCTCTTGGTTAAGCTCATCAATACCAGAATCAATATACTTAGATAATACAAATTCAAGAAATTCCTTGTGTTTTTCATCAAGGCCAGCGAAAATTCTGGGCGTTGCAGCCTCAACTCTTTCCTTTCTGGAAATTGGCTTAACAGCAAATGAAACAAACTCAAACACATCAAACAGATCGCTCTTCTCTGCATCAATAAGACGTTGTAGAGTTGCCAACTCAGCAGCACCATATCCCGCATCCGTTAGTCTCTCCAAGAAAGCCTTTCGCGTTGCCGGATTCGACCAGATGGAGCGCAACTCATCTTCATTCTTGAAGAAGTCGGGCAATACTCCAAAAAGATTATGCAAAAACTCCTCAGCTGATATTGGCTTTCCATCAGCACTCAGAAATAAGGTTGAGATCATATGCTGTATTTCACGATCTTTACCATCTCGCAGTTTGATTTTTATTTTCTTCTTTTTCCCTCCTTCAGGGTCGGGGTTCTCCGGATCAGTCGGGTCTATGGGTTCCCCCGGCGTTGGTGGCGCGGGATGAGGCTCAGGCTTAGGTTCCGGCTCAAGCGGCTCACCATCCCACTCAGGGTCTAGGAAATGATGATAGGCATCGACAAAATCATAGATAGTGAAGAATTCTTTGCCCTCGAATAGCCGTGTGCCACGCCCTATAATTTGCTTAAATTCGATGATTGTGTTGATAGGCCGCATAAGAACGATATTACGAATATTTCGGGCATCAACACCTGTAGAAAGCTTCTGTGATGAGGTGAGGATTGTGGGTATAGTCTTGTCATTGTCGCGAAAATCCTTCAAATACTGATCACCAATCGCGCCATCTTTGGCAGTAACACGCACACAATAGAAGGGGTCTGTGCTCGTTGCATACTGATTGATCAAATCTCTGACAGCCAACGCATGGTCTTGGGTAGCACAAAAAACAATCGTCTTCTCATTTTGATTAATCTGGTCAAGAAAAATCTTAACCCTCGCAGCTTCCCTCTCCTTGATTTCTATGATCTTATTAAAATCAGGCTCCTCATATACCCGGCCTTCTTCCACTTCACCCTCAATGATATGGTCATCAGGTGTGTAAACATAATCATCAATGGTAGTTTTTATCCGCTTCACTTTAAACGGAGTCAGGAAACCATCATTGATACCTTCCTTTAATGAGTAGATATATACAGGCTCCCCAAAGTATCTATAAGTATCAACATTGTCTTTCCTTTTCGGTGTCGCCGTTAATCCAAGCTGCACAGCAGGGGCAAAGTATTCCAGTATCCCACGCCAATTGCCCTCGTCATTAGCTCCTCCCCGGTGGCACTCGTCAATAATAATCAAATCAAAGTAATCAGCAGGGTATTCCCCGAAATAGGGTTGATTATCCTTGCCACACATAAAGGTTTGGAAGATGGTGAAGAATACATTACCGTTGGTCGGTACTCTTCCTCCTCTCTTGCTGATTTCATCGGGATTGATACGAACCAAAGCATCTTCAGGAAATGCAGAGAAATCATTAAATGCCTGGTTAGCTAGAATGTTTCTGTCTGCAAGAAATAAAACACGCGGCCTACGAGTACCATCTCGCTTCAAATTCCATTTCGTTTGAAATAGCTTCCAAGTAATTTCAAATGCAATGTGTGTTTTTCCTGTTCCTGTTGCCAATGTCAACAATATACGGTTCTTCTTCTCGGCTATTGCGGTCAATACGTTGTTTACGGCAATTTCTTGATAATACCGAACGGGTTTTACACCTCCAATATCGTTGAAAGGTACTGAGTCAAATTTGTCTCTCCACTCGTTTTGGCTAGAGAATATCATGTTCCATAATTCGTCTGGCGATGGGTAAGAGGCAACTACACCTTCCTTGCCTGTCTTCATGTTTATCTGGTATATCTCTTTGCCGTTGCTGGAATATGTGTAGGCAAGACTGAGTTTATGGGCATATTCTTTTGCCTGAGCTACACCTTCTCCAACTTCCAGTTCATCACTCTTCGCCTCAATAACAGCAAGCTTTCGCCCTTGATACACAAGCACATAATCGGCAATCACAGGTTTACCACGCTTGCCCCCGGTTTGCAGCTTGCCAAGGGTAATGTGGTGTTCACGAAGAATTCTGGAACCTTCGATCACACCCCAGCCGCATTGCTTCAATTGAGGGTCTATTTGTTCGGCTCTGGTTTCAGCTTCGTTCATGGTTAACCTCCTGTGAGTTCACCTTTGAAGGCTTTCTGGAGGATGGATTTCTTAAAACTATCTAGTGATCTAAGCTTTTGCTGATAACATAAACAAAGCTTTTCGCTCTCATCTTTTGCTACATCAAGTTTGTTGACAATAGCATCCTGCACACCCATAGGTGGGAGCGGGATTGTACTGCTCAAGATCCTTTTCGGAGCAGTATGCTTTACCATGGTTCCAGTTGCTGATTCCTTTATTGAGTTTAGGTATCTAGTTGTCTGAAGATAATAGTACAAATACCTTATGTTTATTGACGGTTTTATGTTAGCGAACCTCCCGATTCGTTGATTGTGGAGTATGTTTTCCATTTCAATAAAAGCAGGCCTACCAAGAATTTTCATTTTTGATGATAAATCGGTCATAACAACAACAAGATCACCTTTGTCAAATAAATAGACTCTTGAATAATCACCAATACACCTTTTTGTGTTCTTCTCAGTAAAACTTAGTTTCCCATTTTCTGAGAAATTTCCTGGTGTGATCACAATTGGGGTCTTGCCTTGGTAGTTATCTTCAAAATCTTTACTCTCAAAGGCATATCCATGCTTTATATCACAGAGACTACTTAACACCTTTTTTTCATGTTCCTCTCCCAATTTGATAAATGTTCCCTGCAAATATGTACTAAAAAACTCCCTTGCGTTATTTAGGTTCTTCTCAGCGTTTTCTTTTGCTTTGTCTATTGTAGAAAAAACCTCATCAAGAATGGTCACAATGTGCTTTTGTTCAGGGAGCGGGGGAACAGGTATAACTAAATTTCTTATTTTTTCTTGAGATATATTAGGCTGTGCATTGCCAACAGCTTGCCGAATTAACGATTCTCTCATATTTAGAAAACAGTAGTATAGAAACTCAGGCAAAACTTCTTTGTTTGGCAGTATCCCACATACTGCTTGGTTTGTTGCTGCTTCGAGCCTCAAAATGCCAACTTGGCCTGCTGTTGCACCGTACATTGCAACCAAAACAGTATTCTTTGGGAATATTTTAGCAGCTGAGTTTTTCAAGCCCAACTCAGTGATGTAATAACTCGCTTCAGATATTTCTCCCTGGTTCACTTCACCACTCATGAGCCAAGGGATGGTACCCCCCTCGTAATAATCCTTATTGGACTTTAGCGGAGTCCCGCCTGCCCGTGTAATGCAGAATTGACCAATCATTTTGGTATTCCAACAATTTTTCATAAAAGCTCCCTAATTCCACTCAAAATCTCCGCGCTCTCTTCATCCAACGCGGCAATCTCGTCCAATATCTCTTGCGGGTCTCTTAAAACTACTTCCTCTTTCCTGTTCGGGTTCTTCACCGAAAGATCGCAGCTCTCTTTATTTACACCCCCTATTTGCACAGTCCATGAATTCACAGAATCGGCCTTTGTTTTCTGCAACTCCACAAACTCTGCTAAATCCGCTTCACTCAGCGGCGCGGTCTTGCCTAAGTTTCTATCCAGATTTAATTGATAGTACCAAATACTCCTTGTTGGTGCACCCTTCTGGAAGAATAACACCACAGTCTTTACCCCTGCCCCGGCGAACACCCCACCGGGCAAATCAAGCACTGTATGCAGATTGCAGCTATCCAACAGCTGCCTCCTCAAGCTTACCGAAGCATTGTCTGTATTTGACAAAAAAGTGTTCTTAATAACAATACCAGCACTGCCCCCAGCTCTCAGAATTTTGATAAAATGCTGCAAAAACAAAAAGGCAGTTTCCCCGGTCTTGATGGGGAAATTTTGCTGAACCTCAGCCCGTTCTTTCCCACCAAATGGAGGGTTTGCCAATACTATATCGTAACGGTCTTTTTCTTGTATGTCCGAAAGGTTTTCAGATAGTGTATTCGTGTGCTGAATATTTGGAGCCTCAATACCATGTAATATCATGTTCATTGTGCCGATGATATACGCCAATGACTTTTTTTCTTTCCCATAGAAAGTGCATTTTTGAAGGGCTTCCATATCACTGGTAGATAATGTTTTGCTTGCCTTCAGATATTCGAATGCTTCCACAAGGAATCCAGCTGAGCCAACAGCACCATCGTATATTTTGTTGCCAATGAGAGGTGCAACAACCTTAACAATCGTCCTGATAAGAGGCCGGGGGGTGTAGTATTCACCGCCGTTACGCCCCGCATTGCCCATATTTTGTATCTTGCCTTCATACAGGTGAGACATTTCATGTTTTTCTGCATGGGAGCGAAAACGCAATCCGTCAATCATATTGAGGATTTCCCGCATGTTATAACCACTTTGGATTTTGTTTTTTAGCTCATTGAATATTTCACCTATTTTGTACTCTATTGTGTCAGGGCTTTCGGCCTCAGTTTTGAATTTCTTGAGGTAGGGGAAGAGCTTGAGATCAACAAAATCTTTTAAGTCATCGCCAGTAAGTGCCTTATGGTAATCCACCTTACCGTCAGAGTCCTTTGGCACAGCCCATGTTTCCCACTTATACTCAGAGATAATTATATCCGAGTACGTTTTGCCGGTTAACAACGCAGCCATTTTCCGGTCTTTTTCTAAGTCATCAAGGTATTTTAAGAAGAGTATCCATGATGTTTGCTCTACATAATCAAGCTCGCTGCTGCATCCTGCATCTTTATGAAGAATATCATCAATGTTCTTGAAAGTCTGTTCGAACATAGTGTCTCCTTATAATTCACAATCTGACAATAACAATGCTTTTTGTATTATAACATGGTATTCACTTTATGCGAAGTTTATCATTAATTGGTAGATGTTTCTATGCAGTTAACCACAGTCTAGAGAATTCGGCCAATATAGAATTTTTACAAATCGCGCGTGCCCCCCAGCGTCTAAGAGGTAGGGGCAGGGCATCTCCCCCTGCCCCCCAATAGGGGATAGGGGGTACTCATACTAGACAGAAAGGCAGGGGATTGCTCCCGCTGCCCTTGCTCACTGCTCTTGATACGACATCCCCCAAAACTGCACGTTTACGGGATGTATTCAGCTATGTATGAGCCGCTGCAATCGCATCATCATCTTTCGGTAGGGTCAATCATGCAGCACATATATTATGCGGTAATAGCGGCCTATTTGAGCCCAAATTGTTACCGGAATAATACACTGAGCTATTCGGCGTTTTGTCTTGTTTTTCGCTTTCTCCTTTCAAATCTGCGGCACGAAATCAACGCAGCCCGATAACTCATCTTGCAATCACCCTTGCACTTCAAGCATAACTTGTTGTATCGAATCCTACCATGTTCGCCAATCCAGTACTGCCACTCCTCAAAACGTTTCTTCGACATTCTAGGCAATAAACATGCCCTCCATTTCATTATCTGGAAGGAATACCCCTGCATATGCTATCTTCTGCTGAAGTACCACATATAAGGGTATCAGGTTGCGGTAATGCTCTGGCTATTCGCAATAGCCCAAGCCTTTAGCGCGTGTGGAAAATCCCATACTGTGAGTGTGTCATTTTACATATTCAGCCCCTGTTCGGATTCTATCCCCATTGGAAAAGCACACATTCATTTGTCCGGTGAATAATGCCTTGTACCCGGCATGTTTACTGAAGCCTCTCCTCCCCGGCATATTCAACCCCATAATGGCATCTGGAATATGTAAAACCACTCATCCTTTATATATCTACCAGCCTCAGTTGTCGAAAGCATCGCTTCTGGGAGCCAGTTTCCCAACATGCGGCCTCAATTCATCCTTTGGTATAGCGAATCCTGGAGTTCCGTAGTCCTTCCATCGTTCAGAAAATCCGTAGATTGACACTTCCCTTGTGTTGAATCCACTCCTGACACATTTCAAGAATCCATGGCTAATTAGTGCATCCATATTGCTTCGAAATGTCCTCAAATCCCCATATAAGCTCTCGGCCTCGCTCTTTGGCATGGAGATATCGTTCTGTGTAGTTGTGCCATTACTCCTTTTTGAGAATTTCTTTTTGAGCTCGGTATACAGTCCACGTTGTGCAAGTTTCAAGCTTTTCCATGCGGGGGAATCCATCATATCCTCAGCCAACCTAACAAATCTCCCCCGGTCTTTCTTGCTCTCGAACGAATAGAATAGTTGTTCATTCTTCTTCTTGCCACCAGCCACTACTTCACCGCCAGTTCATCCGTCTACCCGCCTGATACCTTGAGCTTGCCCCTGCTGATTCTCGTACACATTGGCAAGCATCAATTCCTCCACCCTTGCTTTAACAAGTTCAGTTTCCACTACCCATCTACCCCTTGCCCCACCAATCTTGTAACCTGGAAATTTCCCCGATCGAAGACCAACGTAAAGTTCATGCGGTCTCATTCCTAGGATTGGAGCCGCTTCACGCCAGAGCATACGCAATATTGCTTCTCCCTTCCGATGATTTGTTACTTCTCCTTCCAATTGTTTTATGCAATAGGGTTATATCACAGATAATCTGTGCAAAAATATCTCTTTAATAAATTTTTAATATTATATAAGCAATCTGCGCTAACACTAACGCACATTAACGACTACTAACGCATACTATAAATTTGAATATTTATATAATATGTCCAATTATGGACAATTCATTTTGGAATTAATAGCAAAGTCTATTCAAGAGGTCGGAGTACACATTATGTTTACATGCACCATTTTTTTGTGTATACTAGTAATGGAGGAAGAATATGAATACCTTTTGTGAAAACCTAAAACAAGCAAGGATCAAGAAGTGTCTTACTCAGAAACAATTGGCTGATAAACTAGGAATCAATAAGCAAGCTATATGTAATTATGAGAAGGGGCGAAGGTATCCCGAATTTGATTTACTCTGTTCAATTGCAGACATTCTAGAGACATCGGTTGATTATTTGCTTGGTAGAGCGAAGTATGAGCGAATTGAACTTGTAGAGCTTAGCCAAAGAAGCGGATTTAGTGTACAGGCTATAAACAAACTAGATGATGCTAGGCGATTTGAGTATAATCATGTTCTTAGCCGCTTTTTTGAGTCTAGCCAGTTTCTTGAATTTTTGAAGTATAGTAAATTCTTCATTGAAAGTAAGCCTGTGAAACCAGACTATAGGAATGGTCAAATTGTTGCAGTTCATCTGGATATTGAAAAGGAAAAAAGAGGATTCTATGATAATGCTAGTGAACAAGCGCTCACTAAAGTCCTGGAATATAAGTTCCTTGCTATCCTAAAAGATTCAAGAGAGAGACACGAGAGTGAGATAAACACGAATATGTAATGCAAGGGGGCTAACAAACATGGCATCAATAAAGCAACGTGGCAATGGCTATCAGATAACTGTATCATGTGGCTATTCTTCCGATGGTAAAAAGATAGTTAAAACAACAACCTGGACACCTCCCGATGGCCTCACCCCCCGGCAGGTTGATAAGGCACTAGAGCAAGCTACTGCCGAATACGAGAAGAAAGTAAAGACAGGGCAATTCATGGATGACAATATCACCCTGTCCGAATACACAGACCGATGGCTTACCGAATATGCGGAAAAGCATCTGGAAGAAACCACCCTGTATTCTTACCGGATGGCTCTAGATTCCAAGATACTCCCTGCTTTGGGTCATATCCGGCTTGGTAAGCTCCAACCTGTCCAGATTCTTTCTTTCCTCAATAACCTCTTGGAGGATGGAGTGCGGAAGGATGGAAAGGCCGGGGGCTACAGCAATCGAACCGTGAAGTATATGCATCAAATCCTATCCTCCATGCTCCAACAAGCTGTATATTGGCAAATCATCCCCTCCAACCCCTGCGAAAGGGTGAAGCCCCCGGCGAAGAAAGACCTAGGAAAGGGTAAGCTGAAGCATTTCACGGAAGAACAGGCTATCCGATTCCTTGAAGCCGTACAGGGAGAAGAAACAAAGTACCAACTGCTTGCTTACATCGGTATTTTCGGGGGATCGCGCAAGGGTGAAATGCTTGGCCTAACATGGGATGATGTTGATTTGGAAAAGGGTATGCTGAATATAGACAAAGCCGGAACATACACCCCCGAAAAGGGGCTATTTATCAAAGATACCAAGAATCATGGCTCCACACGCTGTATAAGCCTCCCAGATAACGTTCTAGCCTTATTGAAGCAACACAAGCGGGAACAGGCTGAACAGCGTATGAAGCTCGGAGAGCTTTGGCAAAACAACAATCTAGTATTCACCCAATGGAACGGCATGCAGATGCACACTTCCACTCCCCGGCAATGGATGAACCGGTTCATATCAAAGTACAATGATGGAGTAACCAAATCCGATACCATTACGGACAAAGAGAAAGAGGCTATGAAGCTTCCAGCTATCCCCTTCCATGGACTGCGGCATACATCGGCAACACTACTGATTGCCAGCAACACCGATATACGAACGGTGTCTGCCCGCCTCGGTCATGCTCAAACCTCGACCACGATGAATATTTACTCCCATGCATTGCAAAACTCAGACAGGAAAGCGGCTGATACTCTCCAAACTCTACTCGGAAAGAGGAAAGACAATCAGGAGAAACAGGTTGAATAATGGACTCTTGAATGCCATTCAAGACACGATTTCGAGAGAATAGTAGCCAAACAGTAGCCAAACGCGATATTATGACAACATCAAGCGAAAATAAAAACCCTAGGAACCGCGTAATTCCTAGGGTTTTTGTGGCGTGCCCGAAAGGATTCGAACCTTCGACCTCTTGATTCGTAGTCAAGCACTCTATCCAACTGAGCTACGGGCACACGCCATATTGCTGTGACAGTATACGGCATCGAGCGGGATTTGTCAACGACTTTACCTGGAATGATCAGAATGTTCAAGAGAATCATCCATGTCGCATGTTCTCTCTCATTTGTTATAATATCCCAACGGAGCATTTGGAGGTTACAATGGGAGTCATCGCATTCACAGGCGCAGGCATCTCCGCCGCCTCAGGCATCCCGACCTTTGAAGAGCTGGGCGAGAGCTTCCGCAGGAGCCTGAGCCGCAGTGTTTTCCTGGCGGATCCGGATCGCTTTTATCTCAATGTCTTGAAGTTGAAGCATTCCTGCGAAAAAGCCATGCCAAACCCAGCCCACCTGGCATTGGCGCAGCATGACATACCAGTGATCACAATGAACATCGACGGCTTGCACAAACGGGCCGGCTCAAATCGCCTGATAGAAGTCCATGGCAACCTGGAGCAGGTGCGATGCAAGTGGTGCAACACAGCATACCCGTTTTCACAAGTAGAGCATGGCAGCCGGTGCCCGGCATGCGGAGGGCTGCTACTGCACGACATTGTGCTGTATGAAGACCAAATCCCACGGCTTAATGAAGCATTGGCGCGTGTGGAGGGGCCGGGGACACTCCTTGTGATTGGAACGAGTTTCTACACCTCCACCGCAAGCTATTTGGTGGATCGCGCCAGAGCAGCGGGGCGGGAGATCGTTGTCATCAATGAAAAGGCGGAGACCGAAGTCCCCGCCCTGTTGCGAGCTGCTAAACGATTTGATTGATTCCTGATTAAGGTTTGGCATAAACCACAGGTGACCATGGCCCATAAACCTTTGTGCTGCCCTCCAGGCGGTAAGCCCTCACTTTGTAGTAATATACCCTCCCGGTTGTGAGCTTCGTATTGGTGTAATACAGCGAGGACGTCGCGGCAACCAGTGTGTAAGTGCCACCGGATGACGTGCTGCGCCAAAGCTCATACCTGGTCGCGCCGGTGACCCTGCCCCACGTGACCCTGATGCTGGTGGAACTGGAGCGGGCAGCCCGCACCGAGCCCGGCGTGCCAATGGCTGTCTTTACTGAGACCACGGTGGAGAACGCACTGTAAACTTTGGCACTGCCCTCCAGATGATAGCACCGCACTTTGTAGTAATAAGGTGAGCCGGTCCGAAGCCCCGTGTTGGTGAAGCCAATGGTTGTTGTCGTGCCCACGAGAGAATAACTGCCGGTGCTGGATGTGGCGCGATACACCTCATAACGCGTTGCACCACTCACCGCAACCCAGCTCACCTTGGCGCTGTTGTAGGAAGCCGCAGTTGCTTTCACAGAATATGGGGTGGCTGGAATGGGCCTGGCGGAAACCACAGAGGAGTAAGCGCTGTAGACCTTTGCAGCATTGTAGGAACGCACTTTGTAGTAGTATGTTTTGCCTGTTACCAGCCCTGTGTTGGAAAAGCTGGGCGTCGTCACGGTGCCCTTCAATGCCCAGGGGCCGGCGCTGGAAGTGGCAGAATAGACCTGATATCCAGAGGCACCGGGCACTGCGTTCCACGTGACCTTGACGCTGGTATAGGATGCAGACACTGCCTTGACCGCAACCGGAGTGGTGGAAGCCCACATGGCGTAAAGGGTGATGTCTGTTGTGACTTTGTCGGTTGCGAAATTCCAGGCATTGGTGCAGGAGGCTTCCTTGTACCAGCCCTGAAAGGCGTAGCCGGAGCGGATCGGGGGTGTGGGGGCAGCAATGATTGTATTGAAATTTGCAATCACGGGAGAGACCGCAGTGCCGCCCTGAGTATTGAATGTGACGGTAACTGTGGCAACATTCCAGTTTGCAGTATAGGATCGATTGCCGGTGGATCCTGTTGGGATCGTGACAGTTCCCACAAGGCCGGTGATGCCAGTGCCCGACCAGCCGGCGAACACATAATCCTCTTTGGTGGGATTGTGCAGCGTGATTGCCTCACTGTCCACGTCATATGTGGTGGGGTTGGCCTCATCCACTGTGCCGCCATCCAGGTCGTAACTGATCGAATATTCCTCTTTGGCCCATTGAGCATACAACGTGACTGTATCACCATTTACCATTGTCAGGTTCTGCACGGTTTCTCCGTCACTGTAAACGACAAGGCCATCCTCGCTTATTGCCCAGCCCGCAAATGTATAACCCAATCTTGTAAAAACGTTTGTCAAAGCGAAGGAATCACCATAATTGGGGATGTCGTCCACCATGGTTCCAATGCCGCCATTTGCGTCATAGTGAACCGTATAGGAGTTTATCTCAAACTGCGCCGTCACGGAAATGTCTGCTGACACATTGATATCCGTGCGGGAGGCGTTCAGCACACCATCGCTCCACTGCACGAAATGATAACCATCGTTCGCCACGGCTTCC
The DNA here is from genome assembly GCA_023435705.1 of Bacillota bacterium. Lineage (GTDB taxonomy): Bacteria > Bacillota > Clostridia > Christensenellales > UMGS416 > JAEYRA01. Next base: position 135,163 of record JAEYRH010000005.1, read on the forward strand.
ACCGCAGTGCCCGAGCCGCCGCGATCCACAGCCTGTGTGGCCGTGCCGGTGATGGAACCGTGGGAGCCAGCAGAATAGTTCAATGAGTAAGTGTAATCATAGCCATAGACAGCCGGATCATAACCAGAATCGTTGTTCTTGATGCCCAGGTATAGGATGCCGTCGCCGGTGATCGACAGGCTCAATTGCTCAGCTCGTCCGGTCACCGGCCCGGTTCCCACCGTGACCCAGCTGCTGCCGTTCCACTTCTGCACCATCGCACTGCCGGAGGTGTTGGTATAAGCAATATAAATCGTATTACTGTTATCGATTGCGATGCTGGGCTCATAGGTGGAATAGGCGTTGGAAATTGTGCCCAGAGTAATCCAGGCTGCACCGTCCCACCGCCTAACAGACGGCAATCTCGATGCCGCAGCGTTGGAGAAAATGAAGCAAGGATTCCCACTCCTGTCCACGGCAAAACCACAGTTTTCAGAATCCCCGACTGCCCCCGTGGCACCCACAGTCAACCAGAACCCCTCTGACAATCGGTGCACCATGATGTTGCTGTTCGTGACCAGTTGATATTCCACGAAGAGCTCATCATCATCGCTGAAGGCAAGGTTCGTATACCTGCCTGGATTGCTTGAAACGGGTGAGCCGCCCACCATGCTCCAGGCTGCACCGGCATATTTCACCACAACAACTCTAGCCAGTGAATTGTCATGATAGGAGACATACGGAGTCCCCTGGCTGTCCGTATCAATGCTGATGTTGTCGATTGCGCCGGCTGAAAAGTTCAGAGGCCCGACCGCCAACCAATTTGCTCCGTCAAACCGGACAACGCAAGCCTTCTGGCTGCTTGGGTTTTTATAGGCTACATAGGGCACATCACCGCTGTCAATCGTGAAATCCAAATCGGTCGAACCGTTTGAATCAATGTAATCGCCCACATTGTCCCAAGTGTTGCTTACACGGTTGAATTTCTTCACGCGGATCCGCATATATCCATCGGAATCATCTTCGTAGGCCACATAAGGCGTACCGCTGCTGTCCAGCGCAAGGTTGGTATCGTTGGTGCTGCCGCCAGAAAAGTGCAAGCCGCCGACGACTTTCCAACTCTGTGTCGCGGCCTCAACCGGTGTAACGGCGGTTAAAAGAAGCATGAGGGCAAGCAGCGCGCCCCAAAAGCCTTTCATCTTGCTCATAGCAGACTCCTTTGCGACTAAATACGAAAACCCGGATATTCCTAAAATACACAGATCTGATGGCTCTCAAACACGGAAATGTTGAAATAGTTATTTCATTCTGTGCTTTTTGTGTTGGAACGATAATAAACGCGGAGGCAAATGCCTCCGCGTTCCTCAGCCATCGCAACAGCGTTTTATGGCTTGGCAGACACCACCGCCGACCAGGCGCTGTATACCTTGGTGCTGCCCTCCAGGTGGTAAGCCCTCACTTTGTAGTAATACAACCTGCCAGTCGTCAGGCTGGTGTTGATGTAGTACAGTGATGACGTCGTGCCCACGAGCGAATAGGTGCCGGTTGCTGATGTGCTGCGCCAAACCTCAAACCTGGTTGCGCCACTGACAGCACCCCATGTCACTTTGATGCTGGTGGAGCTGGCGCGGGCAGCCCGCACGGAGGCAGGTGTGCCAATGGCCGTCTTTACTGAGACCACAGCGGAGTACGCACTGGTAACTTTGGTGCTGCCCTCCAGATGGTAGCACCGCACCTTGTAGTAATAGGTTGAACCGGTCTTAAGCGCGGTGTTGGTGAAGCTGGTGGCTGTTGTCGTGCCCACAAGCGAATAGCTGCCGGTGCTTGATGTGGCGCGATACACCTCATAACGCGTTGCCCCACTCGCCGCAGCCCAGCTCACCTTGGCGCTGCTGTAGGATGCTGCAGCAGCTTTCACTGAATACGGGGTGGCTGGGATGGGCCTGGCGGAGACCGTGGCAGAATACGCGCTGTAGACCTTGGCGGCGTTGCAAGACCTTACTTTGTAATAGTAATATTTGCCTGTAATCAGCCCTGTGTTGGTGAAATATAGCGACGTCACGGTGCCTTTCAATGCCCATGGGCCGGCGCTGGATGTGGCAGAGTATACCTGGTAACCCGCTGCACCAGGCACAGCGTTCCAAGTGACCTTGACGCTGGTATAGGATGCAGACGCGGCCTTGACCGCAGCCGGAGTGGTGGAAGCCCACTTGGCATAGAGGGTAATGTCTGAAGTAACCTTGTCGGTGGCAAAGTTCCAGGAGTTGGTGCAGGAGGCCTCCTTGTACCAGCCCAGGAAAGCGTAACCTGTGCGGGTTGGGGGTGTGGGGGCAGTGATGGTGGTGTTGTATTGGGCGGTCTTGGGGGCCACGGCGGTGCCGCCTTGGGAGGAGAAGGTGACGGTGTGGGTGTTGATGGTCCATTTGGCGTAGAGGGTGATATCCTCAACAACTTTGTCCGACGAAAAATCCCACATGTCCGTGAAATCCGGATCGGTAAACCATCCCTGCAGTGTGCAACCGGGTTTCTCACAAAGAGGCTCTGTGATTATAGTATCGTAGGCAGCAGAAACTTGATCCGCGCTGCTACCGCCATTAGGCTCAAATGTCACCGTGTATTGATTGATCGACCACTTGGCATAAAGGGTGATATCGTCTGTCGCGGTGTCGGTTTCGAAATTCCATGAGGTGGTGCAGGCAGGGTCCCTGTACCAGCCCTGGAATCCATAGCCAGAGCGGGTCGGAGGTGTAGGCTCAACAATTTTCAGATCAGTAAGTATCCCAACGCACTTCACTGGTGCATTATTATCCTGTAAATCAAGTGTGAGCCAGCAGAATGGTTGCTTGGCATATGTGGTGAATGATGCCCAAGTCGCTTGGTTCTTAAAATGATAATTGACTTTAAAGTCTTCTTTCGAATTGCTGAACACAGCCAAACCCATCGCTGGTTGTGCACCAACAAAAACCGCCGATGATAAACTTGAACAAGAAGCAAAAGCCCGATCTCCAATACTAGTCACATTCCTTGGAATTGTTATGCAAGAAAGGGTGAAGCACCCTTTAAATGCTTCGGCATCAATTTCAACCACACTATCTGGGAGGGTGACCTTGCTCAGTTCACGAATAAATGCGAACATGCCCGGTGAGATATACTTTATTCCCTCTGATAAATAAACATTTGATAAGCTATTACAATTCGCAAAGACATATTCTCCAAAATGCTCGATTGTTGCTGGAACATCAAGATTCGTGAAAGCGCATTGGTAGAATGCATAGTCACCAACAAACCGAACAGAGTCCGGAATATTGATCGACTTAAGGCTGCTATATGCAAAGGCATAATCATCAATATATTCTAATGAATCCGGTAATTGAATGCTTGTTAGTAGGTCGCATGAGTCAAATGCATATGCACCAACTAGTAAAAGTCCATTTGGTAATGCTACAGATGAAAGCTTGATACAATGATAAAACATAGAAAAGCCAACTAGAAGCGATCCTCTAGAGAATGATACAGATTGTAATTCCCAGCAATTCTCAAAGGCGCCAACACCTGCATCACGCACGCTTCCCGGTATCGAAACAGACAAAAGCTTGGTGCAATGATCAAACATATAGTTGCCAAGCACCGCCAGGCCGTCCGATAACACTACACTTGTCAAATTGCTACAATAACCAAATGCAGACTGCCCGCATGATGAGACACTGGCAGGAATCGTTACAGCAGTAAGGTTTACACAGTGGTCAAACATGAAATTCCCAAGAGTTATGATTCCCTCCGAGAGCTCGATACTTTTCAGTTTATCGCACTGAGCAAATACATATTGACCGCATTGGCTTAAGCTCCCCGCAACATGTACCGACAGCAATGAATCGCACTGGTAAAATGCATAATCACCAATCGAAGTTAAGCCATCTGAAAACATGATGTTCTTAACCCCTGAATAGGCAAAGGTATAATCACCTATGGAAGTAACGCTATGAGGGAACTCTACACTCGCTAAATTTCTGCAATCATAGAACATATAGTCACCAAAAACAGTAAACCCATCCGCAATATTTACCAATGCAAGTGATGAGCACTGTGAAAAGACATATTGACCTATGCTGGGGACATTGCCGAGAAACTTAACTGTCCTTAATGAGCTGTTGCTGAATGCATAATCATGAATTACACTCAAAGTATTTGGAATTTCTATGCTGGAAAGTTTACAGCTTGAAAAAGCATATGATCCAATCTCAGTGAGACTCTCTGGTAGAGCCACATATACTAGAGATTTACAGCCGGAGAATGCATATTCGTTGATCTTACTAACACCATTTGGAATAGATATGCTTGTTAATCCTGATTGGTAAAAAGCATAAGCACCAATTGTGCCTACACTCCCTGGAATAACAATACCTGTCAGAGATGAACAACCATAAAAAGCAGAACTACCGATGCCAGTGATTTGTGAAGAGATATTTACCTCCGACAGCATCGTGCAACTGTAAAAGGTATTGTACCCAATCGTACTTACCAAATCTGGTAAGGATATTTGCGTTAGCCCAGAGTTTCTGAATGCAGATGCTCCAATAGAAGTAACACCATCAGGAATATTAAGCTTACTCAAGGAATTGCAATAAGCAAATGCAAAATCACCGATTGACGTCACACTGTCCGGTATATATACCTCTTGAAGCTTTGTACAATGCCCGAAAAGATTCGAACTGATGTTGACAATCCCATCAGGTAACGCAATTGACACTAATCCAGTATTAAAGAAAACATCTGATCCAATAGCAGAAATTTGGTTTGGAAAAACAATATCACATAATGAAGTACAGTTATAGAAAGCGCAGTCATTGATTTTTGTAATGGAATCAGGAATACTGACAGCTTCCAGCGATGTACACCCACTGAACATTGATGCACGGATTTCTGTCATTCCGGATGATAAAGTGATGCTCTTCAAACCTGTGCAACCCTCAAAAGCTCCATTGTTAATGCCGGTAATGCTATCAGGAATTATGATAGAAGATAGTGCAGTGCAACCTTTAAATGTATACCCGCCGAACTGCTTGACACCTTCCGGAATCACTATGCTTCCGAGGTTAACACAGTTGCTAAAGCTCTCATCCAATATGTCTTTTACGGTGTCCGAGATAACAACAGAGGTAAGCCCACTGCAATTCTTGAAAGCTCTGTTACCAATATATCGTATACCAGAAGAAAATGTAACCTTTTGTATACTCGCATTAGAAGCGAAGCAATCACTGCCGATACCATCCACCGGATACCCACCCAACGTTGCCGGTATTAATACATCACCACCTGGCCCTGAGTATCCTGTAATAACAACTTTTCCAGCAAATATCGCGTAAGCGAAATCCCCCTCCTGCTCCGCCATCGCCGCCCCGCTCATGGCAACGAGCATCCCGATCCCAATGGCGATCACAGAAACGAGCTGTAAAAGGCGCTTCATCATAAATCTGCTCCCAGGTGGTTGATTCGGCAACGTATGGGTAATTTACCATGTCATTATATATCTTATGCAATCATTTCACAAGCACCATAACCGCCCACACACCTCCGCTCGGTCACTTGAACCCCCATCTCCGACACTTCAACCACAATATATTCTAAAATCATGCAGGAATTTCTATGATGGTATCAAAATATAGTAGGAAGTGATTGGTCAAGCCAATCCGAGGAGGCGACACATGGGAGACATGATCTATTTGGTTTATGCCGCGATCGGCATTCTGGGGCTGTGGTTTTTGCTGTTTTTATCCGGCATCCGCTACATCCCCAACAACAAGGTGGGCATCGTGGAAAAACGATACTCCGCAAAGGGCAGCCTGAAAGAGCAGATCATCGCCCTGAATGGCGAAGCGGGCTTCCAGCCGGACGTGCTGCGCGGCGGCATCTGCTTTGTGCCCCGGTTTATCCGCAAGGTTTACCTGGTGCCGCTGGTGAACATCCCCCAGGGCGAGCTGGGCTATGTGTTTGCCCGCGACGGCAAGCCGCTGGAAGGTGGCCAGACGCTGGGCAAAATCGTACCGGAAGGCCGGAATTTCCAGTCGGTGCGTGGCTTTTTGACCGGTGGTGGCCAGAAGGGCCCGCAGCGCGGCATGCTGAGGGAAGGCACCTATGCCTTCAACCTGGCGCAGTTTGTGGTGTTTACCAAGTCGCAGATTCATTATTTGCCCCTCAACCTGCCCGGCGAGCGCAACGACTTCACGCTGATCGCACAAGACCTCTTCAAGAGGAAAGCATATCAGCCCGTTGTGATCGACGGCAACTCCGACGCAATGGGGATTGTAACGGTGCATGACGGCCCAACGCTGGCCACTGGTGAGATCATCGCGGCCAACGTATCCACTGGTGACCCGGCAACCGACCACAACTCCTTTCAGGATCCCGAACGGTTCCTCGCCTTGGGCGGGCGCAGAGGTCGTCAGCACCAGGTGCTGGTGGAGGGCACCTACTTCATCAACGGCCTGTTTGCCACGGTGGAGATGCACCCCAAGACCACGATCAGTGTGGGCGAAGTGGGTGTAGTAAACAGCTTCGTGGGCCCGGAGGGCCGCGACCTTTCCGGCGAGAGCTACAAGCACGGCGAGCTGGTGGAAAAGGGCCACAAGGGCGTGTGGAAAGAAACGCTGCGCCCCGGCAAATACGCCTTCAACACCTATGCCGGCGCCGTGTTCGCCGTGCCCACCACCAACATCATCCTCAAATGGATCCGCAACCAGCAGGGCGCCCACGGGTTTGACGCAAACCTCGCAGAAGTGACGCTCATTACAATGGATGCCTTCGAACCCACGCTGCCGCTGTCGGTGGTGATCCACATCAACTACACCGAGGCACCGCTGGTGATCCAGCGCTTCGGCGACATCCGAAAGCTCGTGGAGCAGACGCTGGATCCGATGGTGGCCGCATACTTCAAGAACATTGGCCAGACCAAGACGCTGATCCAGCTCATCCAGGAGCGCAAGGAAATCCAGGAAAAGGCCGCCGTGGAGATGCGCGAGAAGTTTGCGCAGTACAATCTGAACCTGATCGAGGTGCTGATCGGTACACCGGGCAGCTCCAAGACCGACGGCCGTATCGAGACGATCCTCTCCCAGCTGCAGGACCGGCAGATCGCTGATGAGCAGAAGACCACCTATGAGCGCCAGCGGCAGACAGCGATTGTCAAACAGGGCCTGGTGGAGGCGCAGGCAAAGAGCGACATGCAGAAGAACCTGACCGAGTCCGCCATCAACATTGAGCTGCAGAATAACCAGGGCCTGGCAGACCTCCGAAAGGCCGAGCAGCAGGCCAACGTGATCCAGACCACAGCCCGGGCCGAGGCCGCAAAGACCGAGATCGCCGCAGGGGCAGAAGCCAAGCGCGTGCGGCTGACCTCTGAGGCCGAGGCCAACCGCGTGGAAATGCTGGCCAACGCAGAAGCTACAAAGATCACGGCCACGGGTTCCGCAGAAGCCGGAAAGATCCAGGCCATCGGTCTGGCGGAGGCTGAGGCGATCCGCAAGCAGGTGGAATCCTACGGTTCCACTGGCGAATACATCCAGTTGCAGAGCGTGAAGGCATTCACCGGCGCACTGAGCAACTACCAGGGCGATCTGGTGCCGAAGACACAGTTCTCCGTGGGCGGGGGCGACGGAAAGCCAGCCAACCTGGCAGAAGTCTTTATGGCTCAGTTGATCGCGATGAACGGCGGAAAGCTACCCGGCGGGCAGGCTGCTCCGGAAAAGTCAGAATAACAACGACAACAAGACACAACAAAGCCCCCGGCAGGATTGCCGGGGGCTTACGATTCATATCGCCTCTCCGGGCAGCACAGTCGTCCATTAACTCCAATAGGTATAAACCTTGACCGACCCCGCATCAAAGTCAATTACAGCTTCGGCATGCATGGCTCCGCCGCCAGGCTCGATCGCGTATTGCTGCACACCTTCCATCTCCAGCCCCGTGTCCTGCAGCCCTGGCGATGCAGCAACCCAACCCTTCAGGTCTGCTGCCGGTAAGGTGAAGCTAACCCGATATGCTCTGGTTGCCGGGCCGCCCTCTGTCGTGATGATGAATTGCTTCTTTGAATCAGGGATTGGTGCCAGCCTGGCCCATTCCAGCGTGCATTCCAGCATGTTTGCCTGCGCCGCGGGATCTTGATTGGCTCGCTCATTGGATGGGACTAGATGCAGGCTTTTATTGAATGCGGCATATGCAGAAAAACAGACGGCAAGACCGCCGATGATGCAGGCAGCAATGATCACCAATCTTCTGTTCCGCATTTATCCTCCTTATTGAAAACGCCCTCTCCCAACAGGGAAAGGGCGCTCATGTGGTCTGTATTACTTCCCGAAGCTGATGGAATCAACAATCTTCTGAAGCTCGTCCATCTCGGCATCTTCAAGGTAAGTCAGCGTGAACAAGATGGCATAATTGTTTTTCAGAGTGCAGACCAACTGCTGCTTGATCTCCACGCCTGAATAATCCAGCACGGCATCCACTACAGAGAACTCCGCTCCGGCGATGGTCTTGGTCTGGGCGTCGCTGAAGGTGTATCCCTCCATCGCAGACGCAAGGTTCTTGATTGCCGCATCCATATAGTCACCGCTGGTCTTGATCACCAGACCCGCAACGCTGAGGTTTTCACAAACCGCATTGATATTTGGGTTGAATCCGTCCGCATAATCCAGTGGGTGCTTCAATGCGTAAGCAAGATAAAGAGTCTTGGCTTCAGCCAACTTCAGCTTCTTTTCCGTTTCTTCATCATCAGATCCAATGGCATCGGCTCCAGCCTGAAAAATTTGCTTCATTTCATCCTTGGTGGCGATCGTCCAACCATCCGGCACCGTAAAGCTCAATCCGAAATATTCGTTGGTATAGGTGTTGCCCTCAAAGGATCCGGTCGTGATGTTCTTGGCAGTGTCGGTCGTGACGCTCTTGATCACATCGCATCCGGTCAAGGCCAAAACCAGCATAATGGAAAGAAGAATGAGGGTCGCGTTGGTTCTTTTCATTTGTTACTCCCATCTGATTGTGATATCAAATTATTACCTAATACGATCATACAATACACAAATCATCCCGGTCAAGGAAAAGCTGCCCATGTCAATTCAAATAGCGCCCTTTGATTCTTTCCAATGCCGCCCCCTCTCCCGCCAGCGCGGCCTCAATATCATCCATGCTCCGTGCCTTCAATGGCAAAGGCAGCCTTGCCACCGGCAACTGGGCAAAGAGCATTTTCTCGATCTCACCCTGGGGCAATGCGTCATCGGCAAGAGCAACCACCGGCAGGCAGCAAGCCTTGTTTGCCACATCGGATTGCACGCTTTTGGATAGCAGAGCCGCCACAAACGCCGCTGCAGCAGCATTTTTTGCCTCACTCTCAGAGCGCACCACGGAAGCAAACTGCACCGACAGGCAGGGCCGGAGGTCGTTTGGCCAAGGCAAGGCCACATAATCAAATGCCTTGTTTTTGGCAGCCAAACGGCCCATCAATGCCGTCTCCCATTGGCTGCACAACAAAACAGCGCACCGCCCGGAAGAATAGACTGACCTGGCCTGGTCAATGCTCATGCGGAAGGCCTTGTCGGGCAGCAGTTTTTTCTCCAGGAGTCCGTCCAGTCCAGCGCCATCCAGCGCCAGTGACTCAAACAGCGGCGACGCGCCACCCATGGCCAGCACCGGCTTTTTGCGCCGGCCAGTGGCAGCCGACTGAGCGTATGCCAGCAACGTGTCGGCAGTCCATGTTGTGTCATTCACCGGCGGCTCTACGCCAACGGCGCGGCCCACCTCATTGTTGATGAGCACCAGCTGCCCACCAGCCATCCAGGGCGCAGCGCGGGAGTCTGCAGAAAAGAGCCTTACAAACGGGCTTGCCAGCGGCGGCAGAGCGGTGGAATTGAGGTCCAGCAGTAACTCTTCATCGATGCCCGCCCAGCCATCAGGAAAGGAGACCACATCAGGCTGCTCTCCACCCGCAAGTCGCAGGGCGAACTGCTCTGCCGTCACATTCTCCGCTTCCACAAACACGCCGATGTTGGTTTTCTCAAAGCGCCGGGCAGCTGCTTGCAGCAGGTTCGTGCGGCTGTAGCTGCCCACCCGCCAGTCGTTCACCTGCCAAACCTTCAGCACACCCTGATAAGGTGATTGCCTGGGGCTCATAAACCTCACCTCGTCATATGGCTGCAGCTTGCCGGGGAACAGGAACACACCTGCCACAACAATACCGCCCAGCAGCACGGTGAAGAGGATTGGCTTGACGAACTGCCTCCAATGTTGCATACGGTTCACCCGTATATGTGTATTCAGGATTGGGTGGCAAAAGAATTAGCCCCCTGAAAAGGGGGCTTTGCGTATGCTATGTTGAATTTCACAGGGGGGTGGTACACAGACCTACATAGATTGCAGTACAATGCAATACGGTCCATCACTGTGTTCGAGGGGCCGGTACAGAGCCCGGCCCCTACATTGACCGCCATGTTCAATCAGTATCGTCTTGCATACTGACTACTGGCTACTGGCTACTTCCTCTCCCCCATCGCCACATACCCCCGCCGGGCGGAAACACTCTTATAAGCCGGGCGGATGATCTTGCCGGCGTTCACAATCTCCTCAATTCGATGCGCGCTCCACCCCACGATTCGGGAGATCGCGAAGATCGGTGTGAACAGCTCCTGAGGGATGCCCAGCATCCGATAGACGAAGCCGGAATAGAAGTCCACATTGGCGCTGACGCCTTTGTAGATCTTGCGCACCCGGCCAATCACCTGCGGGGCCAGCCGCTCCACCGACGCATACAGGTCAAACTCATCCATGAGGCCCTTTTCTTCAGCCAGCTGGCGCACATACTTTTTGAATATTTCCGCCCTGGGGTCGGAAAGGGAATAGACCGCATGGCCCATGCCATAAATCAAACCAGCCTGGTCAAAGGCCTCGCGGTTCAAAAGCCTCATCAGGTAATCTTCCACCTGGTTGTCATCCTTCCAGTCGGAAACGGCCTGTTTCATGTCCTCAAACATCTGCACGACCTTGATGTTTGCCCCGCCATGGCGGGGGCCCTTCAACGACCCGATGGCAGCAACAATCGCAGAGTAGGTATCAGTGCCGGAGGATGTGACCACATGGGTCACGAAGGACGAGTTGTTGCCACCGCCATGCTCGGCGTGCAGCACCAGCGCCATGTCCAGCAACTCAGCCTCCAGGCTGGTATAGCTGGAATCGAGCCGCAGCATATGAAGGATGTTTTCCGCAGTGCTCAGATCTTCCCTGGGGCTGTGGATCACCAGGCTTTGCCCCTTGTGGGCGTGCACAGTGGCCTGATAGGCATACACCGACAGCAGCGGGAAACAGGCGATCAGCTTCAGGCATTGGCGCAGCACATTGGGCACAGACACATCGTCGGCGTTTCCGTCATAGCTGTAAAGCGCCAACACTGCCCGTGCCAGCGCGTTCATCACGTCATTGCTGGGGGATTTCAACAGGATGCCGCTCACGAATTCTTCCGGCAGTTTGCGAAGGCCGGCCAGCGTCTGCTGGAATTGCTCCAGCTCCGCCCTGGTGGGCAGGTTGCCGAAAAGCAGCAAATAGGCCGACTCCTCAAAGCCATAACGGCCGTCGGAAAGAAAGCCGTTCACGATCTCCTCAATGTCAATGCCACGGTAAAACAACCTCCCCGGAGCAGGCACCAGCTCGCCTTCATCCAAAATGTAGGCATGCACCTCGCCAATCTCGGTCAAGCCCGCCAGCACGCCCTTGCCGCTGATATCCCTGAGGCCACGCTTCACCTCATATTTGGTGTATAGCTCCGGGTTGATCCGGCTGCAGGCTGTGGTCTTGTCGGAAAGATCAAAAAGGTATTGATCGTCTACGAAGAAATGCGTATTCATGGCACCCTCCTTTGTATGCTTGATGATGATTCTCTTTGATTCAGTATAACAGCGTTTCTGCTGCTTCAATCACAAGAGAAAGACAACAACGATCTTTCGCAGAATCGAAGATCGATTGCTGTGGCAATTCATCTGTCTTCTGTGCAATTGCAAAACCCGGCTGTTATCTGCCGCCCTGCTCCCGGTCCATATCCCTGTGGCTCACCGTGGCCCGGTAGCCGGCCTTCAGCATTTTCATCTGCAAGGCTTCCGCCAGCACCACCGACCGGTGCATGCCGCCGGTGCAGCCGATGGCCACCACCAGTTCGTTCTTTGCCTCCTGCTTATACATCGGGATCAAAAGGAGCAATTGGTCGGTCACGCTGTCGATAAACTTTGCGGTGCCCTCAAAGGCCATCACATATTCCTTTACCTCGTCATCCTGACCGGTCTTGGGTTTCAGGCGGTCCACATAAAAGGGGTTGGGGATAAAACGCACATCGAACACAATATCGGCGTCGGCGGGGATGCCGCGCTTGAAACCGAAGGTCACAAACGTGATGTGGAACCCGGCAGCGGCTTCGTCAGTAAACACATCCGCCAACCGCTCCCGAAGCTGTTTGGTCAGCAGCTGGCTGGTGTCAATGACGAAGTTTGCGTTGTCACGGAGGCGGGCAAGCTGCTCCCGCTCGCTGGCAATGGCTTCCGTCAGGCTCATGTTGCTGGTGGCCAACGGGTGGGACCGGCGGCTTTCCTTGTAGCGCTTCACCAATGTCTCGTCGGTGGCGTCCAGGAAAAGCACCTCATAGCTCACGCCATAATCCTTCAGGTCATACAGCGCCTTATAAATGTCGCCAAAGAATCGCCCGCCGCGGATGTCGGCACCGATGGCCACCTTTTCCATGTCCTGCTTGCGGCAAAGGCCAACAAGCGTGCCGATGAGCAGAGGTGGCAAATTGTCCACGCAGAAGAATCCAAGATCCTCCATGGCGCGGATGGCGTAGGATTTGCCCGCTCCGGAAAGCCCCGTAACCAGCACCAATCTCATGTCGCGTCCCTCCCTCGCTTCAGCGTAACGGTCGATACCGAAGAATTCACAATCCGCTCCGGCGGGATGCCGGCCTGTTTGGCCAGATCCATCGCCAAGGCAAAATCCCCCACCCGTTCTGGGCTGTGGGCATCTGAGCCGATCGAAAAATTGACCCCTCTGTTAAGCGCAACACGCAACGCGTCGGCGTGCGGCAGGCCATGGGCGCTGTTGATCTCGATGACAGTGCCGGCGGCGGCTGCCGCAGCGGCCAACGGCTCCATCAGCACCGGGTAATGATAACCCGGATGGGTGAGCACATCCACGTCATAACGTTGCACCGAAGCAATCAACGCCTCTGTGCAGGACCGAGCAAGCTTTTTCCTGAGGCTATGGAACACCGTGGAAGCGTTCATCGCCCATTTCACCCGCCATACATAGCCTTGCGATGTGGTGAGCACCATCCGGTGCAGCCCCACGGCCAGGATATCCAGCAGCGGCAGATACTTATCCGGCACGTCAATGCGGCCATCCATCGAGACCACGTTGGCTTCCACGCCAAGCAGGATCTCAATTTGCCCCTGGTATTTCCGGTTGAGGCTGTCAATGATGCGGCGCATTTGCAGAAGCTTTTCGCCGGTCATGCCCATAAGAGGCTGAGAAAAGCCATGGTCAGTCAGCGCGATCCGGGCAAGCCCCTTCTCCAAAGCCTGGCGCACGTTGCACTCGATGCTGCCGCGCCCATGGCTGTAGTATGTATGTGTATGGTAATCGGCGACAAGCCGCCAGTCCTCCCCCAATTATGCGTCCTCCCCCACCAGCCGAACTTCCATCTCCAACTCCACACCGTAGAGTTCTTTGACGCGGCGCTGCACCTCGCCGGCCAGCGCGATGATATCGGCAGCGGTGGCTCCCCCGGTGTTCACCAGAAAACCGGCGTGCTTTTCCGACACCTGCGCCCCGCCAACCCGGAAGCCCTTGAGGCCCGCATCGGCGATGAGTTTGCCGGCAAAATAGCCGCAGGGCCGCTTGAAGAAGCTGCCGGCACTGGGCATCTCCAGCGGCTGCTTTTCACGGCGCATGGCGGTGTATTGATCCAGCAACTGCTTGGATTGCACGAGGTCACCACGGGCAAGGCCCAATGTCACAGACACGATGACGAGCCCCTCAGCCAGCGCCTTGCTATGCCGGTATGAGAACTCCATGCTGTCCTTCGAAAGAGTAAAAAGAGAGCCGTCACGGGCCACTGCCTGCACAGATTGAACGATGTCTTGCATCTCGCCGCCATAAGCGCCGGCGTTCATCGCCACTGCCCCGCCGATGCTGCCGGGGATGCCGCTGGCAAACTCCATGCCGGTGAGCCCCTGCCGGTATGCCTCCGCCGCGACCCTGGAAAGCAGCGCGCCGCCCTGGGCGGTCAGGCTGTCGCCTGCTACGGTCACAGCCGCGAACCGGTCGCCCAGCTGCATCACCGCACCACGCAGGCCGCCATCGCGCACCAGCAGGTTGGAGCCGTTGCCCATGACCATAAGGCGGACAGATTCCTCCCGGCAGACGCGCACAATCTCCGCCACATCCTCCGCTGCCTCCGGCAGCAGAAAGATGTCGGCCGGGCCGCCTACGCGAAACGTGGTGTGGCGGCTCATCGGCTCATCAGCCAGCACTTTGCCGCTCCCCAGGGTGTCTGTCAGCCGGCGCAAAGCGGTATCGGTTGCCATCCTTGCCGATCCCTCCCAATTGATTGTTCTATCTTACAGTATATCAACCTAAAACTCAATAAATCCGTTCTTTGGGCAAAACGGTAAAACACAAAGGGGGCAAGGTCTCCCGTGCCCCCTCATCTATTCCATTGTGTGACTTTACCTCACGGATTCATCAGCGGCAGATACTTCTTTCTGGAAGCCTCATACTTTGTTTTGTGAGCGTTGGCTTGCTTTGTCGCGGCGTTTGCCTTGCTCTTTTCCGCATTGGCTGCCTTTTGCTCCTTGAGCATCAGTTGGTAGTATTTCTCACACTCGGAACCCCAATAACCATATACATAATAATAGTAATATAACCCTGAGGAGGCATACTCGTCCGCCTTTTTATTGTGGGCTTTGTAGCTTGCGTTGTGAGAATCCGCTGCAGTTTTGTCATCCTGGCACGCAATCCACTCAGTTAGGAAGCTGGCCCGCTCCTTGCAGCCGGACACCACCTTGCTTGCGCCGGCTTTCAGTTCATCCGGCAGCGCAGCAGAGAGCGCGGTGATGATGCTTTGGTTCTTCTTGGCCCAATCCTGTGCGGAGCTTTTGATGCTGGCCGCCTTGGCCGATTTGTTGGCCAGCAGTTTGGTGATCTGTGTGTCAATGCTGGCGGATGTGGCCATCGCGTCTTTGGCGCCTTTCACGGCCGATTTGTAGGAAAGCACTGTCTTGGCTTTTGGGCTCATCCCGAGATCATCCAGCGTGCGCCTGCATGCAACATTGACATAATTGGGCTTGTCATTCAGATTCTTCAGGTCAGCTTCAAAGCCTTCCAGCTTCGCAATCCACCCGGCATAAGCGGCCAGGTTTTGCAGAAACTTGCCCTTCAGCGTCGCCGTATCCAGCGAGGCGCAATACTCCTGCAGAGCAATCCGCAACGTGGCGGCCTCAACCAGATAATCGATGCTGGCCTGGATGGTAACCTTGCGGTTGTTAAAACTGGCCGAAAGGTTCAGGCCATCGGGCGCAATGCCTTTGAAGTTGATGGTGGAAAGCTTGCTCTCCAATGTCTGGCATTGCCCCAGCAGCCCCGTGAACTTTTGCGAAAGCTCCGAAAGGCCGGTGGCGGTATCAGCCGAAAGCGCGCGGTACTCATCTTGTATCTTCGAATCCTCAAGGAAGAAATCCAGCGCCATGCCGCGCTGCTGAATGGCTTGGCCAAACGCCTTCCGCTTCTCCTCAAGGGAGCCTGTAAAGGATAATGTCGCAACCTCGCCATCGATTTTGGTGTTACGGCCAGCCAGATCCTGATAACTCTTGGTGCTGTTTTCATTGAGATCCTTTTCCAGAAGGCTTTTAAGAGCCTTGGAAATGGACTCGTCTTCCGCGATGGTTTCACGCAGCTTCTTGATCTTTGCCTGGGTGGTTTCCAACCTGGTCTTCAGCGAGGTGATGCCCACAGACTCGTCGGTGGCCTTACCCAGCAGCAAGGGGTATTTATCATTGAGCTCCACAATCGCAGCGGATGTTTCATCAAGCTTTTTACCAATGTTATCATAAAGGCCGCATTCGTCGCTGAGAGAAACGCCGGAGTCACCGGTGCCCTGCTCAAAGCTGCGGTTCAGCGCGGCGATCTCATGTTTGTGCACATCCAGCGCGTCATTGTATTGGCCATTGAAGTAGAAATAGACCGCTGTGGCACCTCCGGCCAGCACAAGCCCCGCCAGCACAACGCCGCAAATGATCAGGATCAGGATCAGCCTCTTGTTTTTAGACATGATACAATCCTCCAAAATTCTACCGATACCGTCAGGATTATACAAAACAGCAGTGGTAGATACAAGGTTTTTTTGAGATAAATATCCTGAATTGGGCACAAATGTTTCCATGGCAATGCAGAGCCAGCCTCCTTGCGCGACCTTTGGGCGCATGCTACAATCATCTCTGGTGACAGGAGAGTTTGATGAAGAACCCGGTTTCAAATTTTTTTAGCGGATTAAAAACCTCATTTTCCCATGTGCAAGGCAATGCGCGGGCAGTCGTACTCATGCAGATACTTTGGGCAATACCCTTTAGCATGTACTCCCCATTCCTCACACAATACATGCTGAGCCTGGGGTGCACCAATGCTGAGGTGGGTGTGATCAACGCAGTGGGGATGATCACAGGAGGCGTGATCGGGCTGTTCGCCGGCTGGATTACCGACCGGCTGGGGCGGAGGCGCACAAACCTGATCGGCGATTCGCTCTGCTGGGGCACCTACTGCGTGCTGCTGGCCTCGGCGCAGAATTTCGGCTGGTTCATCGCCGCCAGCATCGCCAACTCCTTTGTGCGGCTGATCGGCGTGAGTTGGAACTGCACACTGGCGGAAGGCACTCCGCCGGACAAGCGGATCACCGTGTTCTGGTGGCTGAATGTGATCAACACGCTCTCCGCCTGCTTTACGCCCCTGATGGGCCTGATGGTGGGGAACGGCGACCCGGCGAGGATGGTCGCAGTGATGCGGTGGGTGTTCCTCTTCTCCGCAGGGATTCACATGGCTGCGTTCATAATCCGCAACCGCATGCACAAGGAGACGGCAATCGGTATCGAACGCATGCAGGCTTCCCGAAATGAAAAACCCACTGCGGCGCTGAAAGCTTACGTGCCGATGATCAAGCTGGTTTTAAAAAACCCGGTGCTGCTGCTCTTCATTTCCATTCGATCGTTGTATTACGTGCAGATGAACTTGAAAGGATCCTTCCAGTCGGTTGCTGTGGTGCAGGGCCTGGGGTTTGAATACAGCATGATCGGTATGATCAGCCTGGTATCAGGATTGGTGATGTTGCCCACCCAGCTTCTGTTGCTGCCCAGGCTCAGCGCCTGGCCGGCCAACAAGACGCTGGCAATCGGCCTGTCCATCCTGATGGTGAGCAACCTTCTGCTGGCCCTTTCGCCGGTTGGGAGCACGACCATCCTGATGGTTGCCATTGTTGTGACCGCCGTGGGCACTGTGGCCACCGGCCTAATGGTGGACAGCGGGATAGCAAACGCCTTGCCAGACGCTGACCGGGCCCCACTGATGGGCCTGATGACGGTGCTTCTGGTGATCTTGTCAGCAATATTCCAGGTGCTGGGTGGCTTTTTGGCAGAGCTGCCGGTAATCGGCCCACGGCTGCCGATGCTGCTTGTGGCAGCGCTGTTTGCAGCAAGCCTTGGCTTGCTGGCCCTGACTAAAAAGAAAGATCAAACGGCTCAGGCCTAAATACAAGGCAAATTCAAGCCAGATTACGAAGATGCCGCCTTGCGCAAGGCGGCATCTTCATCTATCTGAACCGCCACCGCTCAAGCATTGTGGCGAGGCGGGCGCCCCCGGCGGCGGCCATGTACTATAGTATTCAAGATGGTTATGGCGGGTGCATGGCATAAAGTATCGGGAATAACCAGAACGAAAATGATACCCAACAGAAGCAACAGGCCGGGCAAATGCCCGGCCTGTTGCTTCTGACTACTTACTACAATTTGAATTCCTTCATCAGTGCCTCCACGGCGGCCCTTCTGCCTGCCTGCGGCACACAGCAAGACACCTTGGTTTCACTGGTGGTAACAGCAAGCGCCTCCACACCGGCATCGGAAAGGGCGGAGTAGAACCGGCCGGCTACGCCGGGCTGATGCTCCATACCGGGGCCTTCGATGGAGATCTTGACAATATCTTCCCTGGCGGACACAGAGCAACCCTCAGCCGAGTCAGCCAGACTGCGCACAATGGGCAGCGCCTGGGCCATCATGAGCTGCGGCAACGTGAACCCCAGGCTGGTCATGCCGCCGGATGGCGCGGTGGACGCAATGATATCCACGTTGATCTGGGCATTCCACAACGCCGTAAAGAGTTGCTTTTCAAAGCCCCGGCCCACCGGTATGGCACGCACCGAAATGAGCGACTGGCTGTCGTCTGTGGATATGGCGGTGACAGCCGTGGCGGCGGTGAGCATATCCTTCATGCTGTAAAGCCCCGGCCCCCTTCCGGCCAGGAATTCGGCAGCCCGAAGCGCCCCCGCGGTGAACACCTGCTTGGACTGGGCATGATGGCAGATGGTTACCACCTCGTCGGGCATGATGAACAGCATCTCGTGCTCACCCACGATGGTGCCGCCGCGCACGGCATGGATACCGATTTCACTGCGGCTGCGGCGCTGGCTCATGCTGTGCCGGCCATACGTGTAGCTCTTGGAGTTGAGATAGACGGCGTTGATCTCGTCAGCGATCATCAGCGCCGTGCCGCTGGGTGAATCCACCTTGGTGTTGTGGTGCTTCTCAATGATCTCAACATCGGCGGCATCGCCCAGAAAAGCGGCTGCCCGGCGGCAAAGATCCACGGCAAGGTTCACACCAAGGCTCATATTGGCCGAGCGGAAAATGGCAATGTGGTTACTGGCCCGGTCAATCAGTTTCAGGTCCTCCAGGGTGAAGCCTGTCGTGCACAAAACAATGGCCACACCCCTGGGGATGGCGAAAGACAACAAGTCCGGCAGCGCTTCCGGCCTGGAAAAATCCACAATCACATCCACATCCGCCACGGCGGCGGCGATGCTGCCGAACACCGGGAAAGGGTGTTTGATCGTTTCGGGAAACTTGTCCACACCGGCTACAACACGGAAGTCGGTTTGTTGCGCAGCGGATTGGGCCAGTGCCTGGCCCATGCGGCCATTGCAACCATTGATGAGCAGCTTGATCATTTGTAACTCCGTGCCGGCGCCTGCTCTTGGGAGCACGCCGGCAAAATCATATCATGTTCAGTTTCGCCATTTCCGCCTTCAGCTTGCTGAGGGCGTCAGCGCTGATGGGCACCAGCGGCAACCGCACTGTCGCCTTGCAGATACCCATGAGCTCCAGGGCAGCCTTCACTGGGATTGGCGATGTCTCCGTAAACAGAGCGTCCACCAGGGGTTTCAGGGCAAATTGCAGCTCCCGGCTCCCCGCCACATCGCCTGCGAGGAACTTGGCGCATAGGTCATGTGTCTGCCGGGGGGCGATGTTAGCCACGACCGAGATCACGCCCACGCCGCCACAGGCCATTGTGGGCAGGATGATGCTGTCGTCTCCGGAATAGATCGCAACCTTATCGCCACAAAGCCGCGCGATATCTGAAACCTGGGCAAGGTCACCGCTGGCTTCCTTGACGGCGTGGATGTTGGGGTAGCCTGCCAGCTTGGCCACAGTGTCAGCCTTCATGTTGAGGCTGGTTCTGATCGGCACGTTATACAGGATAACCGGCGAATGCACAGCGTCTGCAATTGCCTTGAAATGTGCCACCAACCCGGCTTGGGTGGTTTTATTATAATAGGGCGTCACAACGAGCAGCCCGTCAGCTCCCATGGCCTCGGCCTTTTGTGCTAGCGCAATGGCATGGGCTGTGTTGTTGCTGCCGGCGCCGGCAATCACCGGCACCCGCTTGGCGGCCCGCTCGATGGTATAATGGATGACGTCTTCGTATTCCTGTTCGGTCAGCGTGGCCGGCTCGCCGGTGGTGCCACAAGCAACCAGCGCATCGGTGCCGTTTGCAATCTGAAAGTCGATAAGCTTGCCGAGTGCGTCTAAATCGATTCCATGATCTGTCATGGGCGTGACCAGCGCCACACCCGAGCCGGTGAACAGCGGCATTGCGCAACACTCCTTGCCGTGGTTTGATCGGCGTTTCCAGTATATACTATGCGCCTGTTCGTATTATCTTACAACGGCGGCGTTGCGTGTGTCAATAAATGGGAGCGATGGCAACCGGCGTTGCCACAGCGCTTAGCCAATGACAGAAGACGCCTTGATAAAACGCCTGTTTCAGCAGCATGCAGCACAGCCAGGCTCTGCATCGCAACTTAATTATATTACGATCACTGGCCGTTATGGCTAATTTTATTCTGTCGTTGCAGGAAAAGATTGAACAAATTGAATGGAAAAGTTATGATTGCCTAAATGCACCCGAGGTGAGTTATGGATACAATTGATCAATCGATTCTCGATTGCCTGAAAGGCAATGGCCGGGCAACCGCGTCAGAAATCGGCAGGACCGTGAGCCTGTCGGTGCCGGCAGTGAGCGAGCGGATCAAAAAGCTGGAACAATCGGGAGTGATCGAAGGTTACATGGCAAAAGTCAACCGTC
Organism: Bacillota bacterium; assembly: GCA_023435705.1. Taxonomy (GTDB): domain Bacteria; phylum Bacillota; class Clostridia; order Christensenellales; family UMGS416; genus JAEYRA01. The sequence continues at coordinate 155,845 of JAEYRH010000005.1, forward strand.
ACAAGATGGGTCACCATCTGCTGGCGTTCGTGATGGTGGGCATCGGCCGCAATGAATACACAGAGGGGTTCAAAGCAGCGGTGGTGCAGTTTGAGGAAGTGCTGGAGTGCCACCACATCGCCGGCGAATATGACTATCTTTTGAAGACCTGCACAGAGGACACGCAGGCGCTGGATCGCTTCCTGTCAAACCTCAAAAAGATCAGAGGTGTGTCGCGCACCAACACGGCCATCGCTCTTTCCACGCTGAAGGAGGAAGTGAACAGATGAAACCGCAAAGCATCCTCTTCAAAGGGTTCCGGTTCGGCATGCTGCTGCAGCTGGCTGTGGGTCCAGTGTGCCTGTTTGTGCTGCAATCCGCATCAGCAAGGGGCTTCTGGGCTGCGGAATCTGCAGCGGCAGCGGCAACCCTGGTGGATGCGGCGTTCATCTCGCTGGCAATCCTTGGCGTGGCTTCCGTAGTAGAAAAAACAAATGTGAAGCGGTGGCTCATGCTCTTTGGCGCGGCAGTGCTCATTCTGTTTGGCGCAGCCACGGTGCTGGGGGCCTTTGGCATTTCCATACTGCCCGGCCTCAACCTGAGCGGCGGAGGAATGCACCCTTTCTTCGGCTCATTACTGCTCACGTTGTCCAATCCGCTCACGATCCTGTTTTGGGCCGGCGTGTTTGCCGGCAAGGTAGCCGAGCTCGACCTGGGGAAACGCAGCGTATGGCTCTTTGGCGCCGGGGCGCTGGCCTCCACGGCGGTTTCATTGACGGTGGTGGCGCTTTTGGGCGGGCTCGTCGGAGCATTATTGCCGGCGGTTGCGATCCAGGCACTCAACGGCCTGGTGGGTGCGGCACTTATTTTCTTCGGCGTAAGGATGGCGTTACCGAAGCGCACCACCCAAACAGTCTCCGAGAGTCTTGACTCTTAATTGCCTGACCTCAGCCAATAAATTTAGTTCCTTTTAGCTTCCTCCAGCGCCGCAATGTCCAGCTTCTTCATGCCGAGCATTGCCTTAGTGACCCGCGCAACCTCCTCGGTGGTGCCGCCGGTCATGAGGTCACCCATGTTTGCAGGCACAATCTGCCAGGAAACACCGAATTTATCCTTGATCCATCCGCATTGCTCGGCCTCTGGCACATGGGAGAGTTTCTCCCAATACTGATCAATCTCCTGCTGGCTGTCACAGAACACAATCAGAGAAACCGCCTCATTGAACTCGTCCTCCCCACCCATGCCATGATCCATCATCACAAGTTGTATACCACCGATGTTCAGCTCGCCATAGTTGATCCTTGCCCGGGGATCCATGGCTTCACCCGGCGCGTAATGGTTCACGAAGCCAACGCTGGAATCCGGGAATACAGACCCGTAAAACTCCATCGCGTCCTCTGCCCGGCCGCAGGCATGGCCGCCAAAGAGCAGCACTGGCCGGATCTTGTTCTTCTCGTCTACCTGATCGGCAAGCATCAGCTGCCAGTTCAGGCCATATTTATCGGCAACCCAGGCGTAACGTTTGCTGAACGGGTATTCTCCCAACTCCATCAGCTCCGACCCACCATCGGTAAGGGCGGCATGCAGGCGATCCACTTCTTCTGCCGTGCGGCAGGCAACCATGAACGATATAGAGGGGTTGAACTTGAAATAGGGCCCGGCGCTGATTGCCTCAAACTCCAGATTGGCAAGCCGGAAGTCCACGATGTCCACTTCACCGGATGGGGTGCCGGTAATGCGGTGGATTCTGGTGACTTCAGAACCCTCAAACAGGCTCGTATACCAATTCGCGGCTTCTATCGCATCCCGGTCAAACCACAAATGCGGCACTATTCTAATCATTGCTATTACCTCTTTCCCAGGTTTTGCCCGCAGGCAAAGCCCCGATGAGTTCAGTATATCTTATCTTTACCCAATGGCAGTGACGGGAATCACAGGGAGGAAAACGAGCTAATCCATCAGCCCACTCAAGTTTAATTGCTCCAAAGTGACCTTCATCTGCCCGATCTCTGTTCTTCCGAATCGCCCATGGCAATCGGACCCAGATGTGACCAGCAACCCACGCCCTGCTGCATAATGCAGGCAGGCGGCAGTGATCTCCGGCGAATGGGTGGGATAATAACTCTCAATGCCCGCCACACCTTTGGCCATCAGCAGGCCAAGAGTGGCAGTGAACTCTGCCGGATCGGCGGTATTGATCATCTCGCCAGGGTGGGCCAACACCGGCTTGCCCCCGGCCGCACGCACCGCCGTGCAGGCCTGCTCCACCGATGGAAACGGAAAATCGGAATGATAGCACCCATACATATCATATAACCGAATGCCATCTCTCAGTTTGGAGGTCAAGCCCCTGGCTAGGAAGTAATGCAGGGCTTTCCACCCGCCGAGCCGGAAATCACGACAAAACCGCTGGTAATCATCAAGCGACACACCAGGCGTGTCGCAAGCCACGCGCTCAACCATCGACTCATTCATGTGGTCCAACAGGTTGCGGTTCCCGGCACATGTGATAAAGCCTGCATCATCAAGGTCTACGCCATATCCGAGGATGTGATACAGGTTGCCCCCCTCCAGCGCGTCCAGCTCCACGGCGGGGATGCAACGGATGCCCTCTCTTTGGCAGCACTTCATCAGGCGGCGGCTGCCGGCGAGCATGTTGTGATCGGCCACGGCGATCAGGCCCACGCCATTTGCGGCGGCTCGGCGGGCGACCATATCGGGGGACATGGTGCCGTCGGAGTAATAGGTATGGATGTGGAGGTCGGCATAGCCAAGCTGCGTTGCTTGTCTGTTATGCAAATTCATCAATTCGCTTCCTATCCGCGATCATTGAGTGGTCTCATACATCATTTACTCGGCTGGTAGTTTTGGCAACCAGTATACCATTTTTGAATGATCCAATCCATGATCTTGATATACAGGATTCGTATTGTTACAATGATTTCATGAAGAGAAAGCACATCCGGCCCATCCATATCACAGAGTTTGTCGCGATCAACGGCATCGAACAATTCCTCTATCATTCGGGCAAGAACGCAGAAAACCCCGTGCTTCTCTATCTGCACGGCGGTCCCGGCAGCTCCGAGGCATTGTTTGCCCACATGTTTCAGGAAAAGTGGGAAGAGCTTTACACCGTCGTGCACTGGGATCAACGGGGGGCCGGAAAGACACTGACAAGAAACCCAAAGGCGCACGGAGAAACCGAACTACTGTTACAGGACTTGCTGGAGATTGTCCGATATCTGAAACGGAATTACGGCAAAGAAAAGTCGTACTGATGGGCCACAGCTGGGGCACCGTGCTGGGCACGCTGTTCATCCAGCGGCATCCGGACGAAGTGGCCTATTATATCGGGGCATCGCAGGTGGTCAGCATGGTGGCAGGCGAAAGGGCCTCCTATGAAAAGCTAAAAGAGGTTGTTACGCAATCCGCCGACAAGAAATCCTTGGCGCGGCTGCAAGCACTCGGAGAATACCCCGGCGACAAAATCGAGTTCAACACTCAATTCATCCGACAATGCAGGTTGTTCCGCAAGTTGCAAGCCGGGAAGCAACTCATGGAAAACACGAAACTCTCCACATGGATTGCGGAGCTGCGCAGCCCCCTTTTCCAGTTATCCGATATTCTGGCATTTCTAAACGCCATGGGGGCTAACAAGAGCACATATCAATTCTTTGCGGAGTTTAACCTATTGAAGTTGCCCACAGAGTATCAGGTGCCTGTCTATTACTTGCTGGGAGACAACGACTGGCAGGTGCCCTCTGTGCTGGCGGAGGATTACCATCAGAAGATTAACGCTCCGGCGAAGAAATGCTACAGGATCATGGATGCCGGGCACATGCTGATGATTGACCAACCGGAGCGGTGCTACGAGGCATTGGCGGACATTTATCGCTGTGAGGGATAACGCGTAAGCCCTATTGACATCACTACAATACGAAAATATACTTAACATACATTCGTATTTCCAATAACGATATAACAACGGGGCCAATGCTATGGGAATATTCGATACAGGCAAGATCCTTGTGACCGGAGGCGTTATCCTGCAAATACTGATAAGCAGGTATCATAGAAAAGCCGGTTTAATTACCGGCATTCTCGTAACGCTGGCCCTTCTCATATGGGGTTTCATCACCTTTCGCGAAGGCAATATACCAAAGGCCGTCAACACCATGCAGACACAGCCGGTTTTCATCCTTCTGTGCGCCGCGTGGTTCGCCTATCAAATCTATTTCATCTACACCGCGCATAAGTATGCACAAGGCCCCAGATTTGACAAAATGATCGATGATCTGCTTGGAGACGCTGAAAAAGCGCTAGCCGAAAAAAGGATTGACAGAGCGACGGCATTATGCAAGAGCGCATTGATTATGGAGATTGTTCAAAGTGTCAGGGACGTGCTCAGGAGCGTCGATCTGAAGAGCTTTAGCAAACTGGTCAGGATCTATCAATCAAGCGGTTTGCCAAAAGCCCGCTTGCAGGGTCTCGTTACAGAGATGGATGGCTACCTCGCACAGATGAACGTGTATGCCCGGAAACCCAAGGACAGGAGCGATTTCCTGCTGGGACTGAGAAATTCCGGTCATCCCGCCGATTCCCAGGCCTGGGCTTTGGGAAAGAAGATGAGTGATTTTCTCGTCTCGTTACCATAGGCATAATTCTTAGCTTGTACCTTTGTGTGCATCCAATCAGATCATCTTTTCATTAAGAATACGCATTCTATTATTATACATTCCTTCGGACAACAACCGTTGGATATATATTGACAAATCCGCAAAAAGCCCCTATCTTATTCATTAGCACTCTCCACCGTCGAGTGCTAACACCATCATCACCATTCTCAGGAGGTTCACATATGCAGACCGAAAAGGGCAATATTTCCATCAGCACCGAAAACATTTTCCCGATCATCAAGAAGTGGCTATACTCCGAAAAGGACATCTTTGTGCGCGAGCTGGTGAGCAACGCCAACGACGCCATCGCAAAGATGCGCAAGCTGGCCGGTATCGGCGAGGCCGCGCTGCCCGACGATGAAGCCTGGAAGATTACCGTGACCGTGGACAAGGAAAACAAGACCATCCAGATTGAAGACAACGGCTTGGGCATGACCGAAGACGAAGTGCGCAAGTATATCAACCAGATCGCCTTCTCCGGCGCCAAGGACTTTTTGGAGAAATACCAGGGCAAGGCGGAGGACGCGCAGATCATCGGCCACTTCGGCCTGGGGTTCTATTCGGCATTCATGGTTTCCACCCGCGTGGCAATTGACACCCTGAGCTGGCAGCCCGGGGCCGAAGCCGTGCGCTGGGAATCAGACGGCGGAACGGAATATTCCATTGAGCAAAGCAGCCGCAGCACCCGCGGCACCACAGTGACGCTGTATGTTGCTGAGGATGCGATGGAGTACGCAGACCGCTGGAAGATGCGCGAGACACTGATCAAATACTTCCGCTTCCTGCCCTATGAGCTTTATCTCACCGACGCCGCCGACGAACGCAAGAAGGCCGCCGAGCCCAAGAAGGAAGCCAAGGAAGGCGAGGAGCCCAAGGCTCCCGAAGCCCCCAAACCCATCAACGACGTGAACCCCCTCTGGAACAAGCCCGCGAAGGATTGCACCGAGGAGGAATACAAGAAGTTTTACCGCGAGGTGTTCAGCGACTACGCAGAGCCGCTGTTCTGGGTGCATCTGAACATTGACTACCCCTTCCAGTTGAAGGGTATCCTCTACTTCCCGCGCCTGAAGAACGAGTTTGACACGATCGAGGGCCAGGTGAAGCTCTACAGCAACCAGGTCTTCGTGGCCGACAACATCAAGGAGGTCATCCCCGAATACCTGCTGCTGCTGAAGGGCTGCATTGACTGCCCGGACCTGCCTTTGAACGTCTCCCGCAGCTTTTTGCAGAACGACGGCACGGTGAAAAAGCTCTCGCAGCACATCACCAAGAAGGTCGGCGACAAGCTGATGAGCCTGTTTGAGACCGAGCGGGAGACCTACTGCAAATATTGGGACAGCATCAACCCCTTCATCAAGTTCGGCTGCATGCGCGACGAGAAGTTTTATGACCGCGTGAAAGACGGCGTGATCTTCAAGACGATCAACGACGACTACAAGACCGTGCAGGAATACCTGGATGAGTTTGCCAAGGCCGAGGAAGCGCTGGAAGAGGATTGGGAGAGCGAAGAGGCCAAGGACGGCAAGCCTGCGATGAAGACGGTGCACCGCAAGACCGTCTACTATGTATCGGACGTGAAGCAGCAGGCCCAATATGTGTCGATGTTCAAGGCCCACGGCCTGAACGCCGTGCTGTTGAACACGATGATTGACAACCACTTCATCACGTTCCTGGAAATGAAGCTCACAGACACGCGCTTCAAGCGCATCGACAGTGACCTCAGTGACGCCGTAAAGGGTGAGGACAGCGCGATTGAGAAAGCCGACATTGACGCGGTAGCGGCCATTGTGAAGACCTTCAACGACAGCATCAAGACCACGATGGAGCACCTGAAGGAGACCGGCGCGCCGGCCATCGTGCTTTTGAGCGAGGAATCCCGCCGCATGCAGGAGATGAGCAAGCTTTATGGCGGCGGCATGGGCATGGATATGCCATCCTTCCCCGCTGACGAAACACTGGTGCTGAATGCCGACCACAGCCTGGTCAAGAAGCTGGTCGCGCTTTCTAAGGAAGAAGAAAAGAAAGCCGAAGCGGAACTCTTGGCAGCCCAGCTGCACGACCTGGCGATGCTGGCCCACCGGCCGCTGGAGCCGGAGGCGCTGGCGAAGTTTGTTGAAAGAAGCGCAAAGGTGTTGGAACAGCTGGGGTAAACAGACGAACCAAAACGGATAAGCGGGCAGGAAACTGCCCGCCTTTTTATTTCAAGAGTGGTATAATGAAATCACATATAGTACAAAGCGGGGGGACACAATGATACCGTATCTTGTCCGGTCGAGGAAATTGGCAAATGTGTTCTTCTGCATAAGCGCTCTTTTCTTCGTTGTAGCACTGATCATCTTGACCGAGGGGCAGGTCCTTGAACAGGCTCTCAAATTCAGCAACGGAAATTACATCAGCGGAGCCATATTCTTCGCAATCTTTTTTATTCTCTCGGTGGTGCTGTTATTGCTGGCAATCACATTGAGATGTCTCGAGAAGGACGCCACGGAAGACATAAATAGCGTCAGCAACAACAGAGACATGTGAGCAGTTTTGTCAAGAGATATACGTCCTTCATGAAATACCCCTCCCTAATTGAAAGGGAGGGGCAGGCGGGTTCAGACCTTTCTCACCGGCCTTGCCAGCGCGCATCCCCGCTCCGGCATCGGCGCATACTGTATCATCGGGCCTATTTCATCAGCCCAGACCCAACCAAACCGCTCAGGGTTGTAACTCTCAAACGCCTTGTCCAGCACCGCGCAAGCCTGGCCCATCTCATCATCCTGGTAGGGCTGGCCCTGGAAGTGTAAATACGTCGCCGCGGGCACGTCGATGAGCTCCATGCCCTCCGGCGCCGGCCCGGTGTAATCAGCGGGCAGCTCAATGCCCATCACATATTCCGATGTGCCGGCCGGCCGCATGGCCGCAGGCATCCACATGCCGATGATTTCACTCAGGGAGCCCTTGATGCTCGCAAGGATGCCCTCCACATCGCAGCCGATCTCTTCACAATACTCCCAATAACCGGTTGCTTTCTTTGCCCTCTGCACGATCATTTTGCAGGCAGGGCGGTCTGTGGCTTGCACATAAACCGTGTTTGTGTGATCCATTTTGGTTGCTCCTTCCTCATGCTGCATGAGGTAATGGTCGCGGGCGCTGCGGGGCATAAAAAGAGGAATCGGCGGGGCGCTCTTGCGGTACCGTTCCGGCGGGATGCCGAACCGGCTGCTGAACGCCCGTGTGAACCCCTCATGGGAGTCAAACGCAACTTGCAGCGCCACATCCAGCACCCGTTCGCCGGAATCCCTCAGGCGCAGGGCTGCCCGGGACAGCCGCCTTGCCCTCAGATACTCCAGAGGTGGGATGCCGACAAGCTCCCTGAAGAGCCTGGTGGCATGCCATGGCGAGTAACCCGCAGCACCGGCCAGCTGCTGCAGCGTTACCGGTTCATCCAGATGCGTCTCGATATAATCCTGCATCCTCTGAATTGCGTCCGCCTGCTCGCGCATTCCATGACCTCCTGACGGAGATATCATACCGCAACGGTGGGGTTGTGTTCTTGACCGGGCTTGCGGAAACCCCATTCATACCCAATCTTTGCCAAAAAAGAAAAAGGCCTGCCATCAGCGAGGCCTCATATTACGAATGATTAGCGCACAAATGTGTTTCGAACGCGCAGGCTGTGACGCAGATAACCCCGCAACGCGAAGAACCGGGTGGCCTGCAGCACAAGGCTCACCGCCAGCTCCACGATGTTCTCCAGTGTGATGCTGTTTTGCGCGAGCAACCCTCTGACAAAGCCGGAGAAAACCATTGCGAGCGCCGCCACACCGTAATACAGAAGCATGTTTCGGGGGAAAGACTTCTTGCGCCTGAAAAAGCAGTAGAGAGCCCAGATCGCCAACAGCGTGGTCACAGCCGTGACCAGTATGTCCATCATTCCAACGAATTGCCCATTTGCACCAGTGACCGGAGTGGCCCACCCAAGTGCATAGCCAGCCAGGTTGACGACTGTTGTGAATATCAGGTAAGCGCACAAGACGCCAAGCCATCCGCCGAGACCATTGGGTTGATCCCGCTTCTCGCGGGCATCGGCAAGGCGCTGCTCATAATAAGCCGACGAGCCAGACAGAAACTCTCTTGTGTCTGCACTGATTGCCACATCGCGGCCAGTTTGGCCGGCACGCTCGCAGACCACGGCCAGCAACTTGCGGAATGTCTCAATATCCGCTTCATGAGGGCGCTTTCCCAATGAGTATACGATCGTTTTCCCACCAGCCGTCAGGATGGAGAGGCCGATTTCTGCACGGGTCATGGTGATTTCCCGAATGCCGTCGAATCCAATAGTTGACAGGGGCAGATCCACAAACCAAACAGAGCTGCGTGTGACAAGAGCTCCCCGGCATAAATTCACAACCGCGATCAACGCCAGTATCACCCCTGGGAACCCATTGATCAGCGCGGTGACCGGGTCAATGCCGGGCACGATGTAGAACGACACGAGCGGCGCGAGCAATCCCACGGAAAACAACAGCAAATACTGGAATTTCACCAGAGCCCTTTTTTGACGGAATATCTGCACAGACTCTCTCCTGATCACGGGAACCTCTACCAACAGTTCCTCGCAACTGGTCCAATTGCTTCTGATGTTACACACAGTGGCAGACCATTAGCCATACCCAACACAACTGAAGCCATCCCATCATAACAAAATCAAGCGTGGTAGTAAACATCCTGTGTGCTATTGGGCTTATCCGCCAGTTGTGTCACATCGTATAGAGCCCCGGCAAAGCATCTGCATCACGCCAGCCGCTGCCAAACCGGAGAGGATCACAACCGTGATATCAAATGGGGCCACAGTGATCCATGGTAAACCTTCGAAGAAAAAGCCACGGCCGAAACGGTAGAGTGCGCCAGCCATCATGTAATATTCCCCGGCATACATCAGCAAACAAACAAATACAGCAACCAATGCGGGCAACCCCACCGCCAAAAGCTTCCGCCGCTGAAGCAGCCAGCTGCCTGCCAAAGCACCTGCCGCTACCCCCATCACCACGAAAAACAACCCTGTGAGCAGGCCTGAGCCAATCGGCTGCACCTCCACAGGCAAGCGGAAAAATCCGGTGCGGTTGGCAAAGACGCACAAGCCCACGAAAATCACAGCCACTACAGTTTGCATGATGAGAGGCTTCTTTGGCACCATCTGGCCGGAAGCCAGCCTGCCAAACCCATACACCACATTCACAACAAGCGCCACCATCACAAAGGAGACGAGGAAGTAGTGAATTTTATAAGTATCGTCATATACTCCTTGAAATGCAGTGACTGCATCAGGTGTGTAAACACAAAGAAATGCTTGATAATCCACAACCGAATCAACCTGAGGGTTGGTGATAACAATACCCTCCATATAAAGCTCGAATCCCACGAAAAGCCCCAATGCCAGCACGATGGCCACCGGGGCCGGCCACCGCTTCAACCGGGAGAGAAGCGGATGCAACGCAGCTGTGATCAAGACCGACAGGCAAATGGCGGTGTAGGGAATCACATAGCGGGCATAGGCTTCCGGCACGATGCCTCCGTCCCTCCAGAAAAGGAAAACGATCTTCAGGCCCATCGCCAATGGGTAGGCAGAGAGGGCAAGCAGTATCCCCATCGTGAGCAGATAGAACTTGAGAGTAGACCTGGGTCTCATGGCAGCCTCCTCCTTATGCAATCAGACTATTTCGTTAGTCTGTACTTATTATATCTCAGTCCATCCACCATCGCAATCACAAGATGCGATTCCGGCAGCTTGTGCCGGCTGTGCCATCCGCATATAATAAAAACTAGAACGTTTGGAATACGATTTGACACTCATCAAACAGAGGAGGTACTATGATCGTCACTGTTCGCAAGCCCACTGAAGCGGAAAAATCCGCCATGAAAAAGTGGCCCACCTGGGGCTGTGGAGTATCCGAATTTGACTGGCACTATGACAGCGAAGAGCATTGCCTGATCCTTGAGGGGGAAGTCACCGTGGAATATGCCAGCGGCAGCGCAAGCTTCGGGCCGGGAGACTATGTCGTGTTTCCTAAAGGGCTGGATTGCGTGTGGAAAGTGACCAAACCAGTGCGCAAGCATTACGATTTCCGCTGACCAGCTGCCGCCCGCTGATTCCATCGCTATAACGGCACCCTTGCGCAGCCGTGCAACAACATACGGCTCGTTGCCCTGTTGTGCCAATTGTCCAAACTGCATAACAAGACGATGCAGTATCATATGATATTTGTTGGAGCCTGGATTTTCATCAGAAGGCCTCAATGCAGGAACAATCTCGGTCAGACTGCTTTTTCGCCTGCAATCGGCATTGTCGAGAAGAAGAACCAAATGAATCCAGTAAATCGTCCGCTGGATTTCCAGTCTTCTGTAAAAAACCTATTGCAAAAATTTGATTCTCCTGTATAATGGGAATCGTTGAATCTGTCCTTCATGCGTGCCAGGTAAAAGCCAGGTATGCGTCGCGGAGCGGAAAGGCACTGGATGGCTGCAGACACCAGCACCAATTCGTGGCCGCCCGACCAGGAACCATGATCCCTCGCGCTTATCTCCTGCGGCCGAACCGCGTGGCAGAAAACCAAGGATTGTGCCCTGATCACTAGGGCCGGGAAAGACCCGGACGAATTCCCAGTCGGCGGAATAGGGCTTCAGGTTTGGCCAAAGCTCCATCGGGAGCAAAATAAATAAAGCGAGGGAAATGTCAACATGTACCAGGACGAAACTTTAAAGTGCAGGGAATGCGGTGAAGATTTTGTGTTCACAGCCCGTGAACAGGAATTCTACGCTGAGAAGGGTTTCACCAACAAGCCCGTCCGTTGCAAATCTTGCCGTAATGCCCGCAAGGGTCAGGGCGGTGGCATGGGTGGCGGCGACAGGCGTCCGCCCCGTGAGATGTACGATGCCATTTGTGCTGAGTGCGGCGCCCCCACAAAGGTGCCCTTCATGCCCAAGAATGACAGGCCCATCTATTGCAGCGAGTGCTTCAAGAGGACCAGATAATCAACAACCATTCGTAACACAAAGCCGCCCTGCTGGGCGGCTTTTTAGTCTTGTTTCTCAAATGAAGCTTATTGTTCCGGTGGCTGGATCCTGCGCTGGAACGAAATGTAGCGCGTGCCCTGAAAGGTCACCTTGCCCTCATCACCCTCCACCAACAGCCCGGCTTGCTCTCCCTCCAGCTGGAACTCCATCCGGTCGCCGCTCTCCACCTCGAATGTGGCGAAATAGTGGGTCCAGTGCGAGGTGTCGTTCATGCCGCCGCCGGTCTCGGTGCGCTTGGCTACCACGCGGCAATCCACAGCAAGGATCGGTGCGTTGTTGTTTTGCACGCTGCGCTTGACCGTGCGGACAATAGCGGCAATGATCACGCTAAACACCAACAGGAAAATGAGGCTGATAAAAATCGTCCCTACCACAGACATAAAGTCAAAACCAAACCCAAATGGAGAACCCATAGTATCTACCTCCCAGTGTATGTCTCTGGTATTATAAAAGACAGATGCATTCAGCGCAACGTGCAGCGGTTCAAAGATACAGATTGATGATCATACTTACATTATTGACGTTTGTATGGATAAAACCTGTCAGTTAAGCAGGCAGTACAACTCCGCCAATATCATCTTGAGGCGCTTTTTCTTCTGCTAGATTTTGCTGCACGTGCTGCAGCGCCTCCGCCCTACGGGCGGCTTCCTGCCCCAGCCAAGCTTGTGGGCCGAGCCCAGCTGCTTGGCAATAATAGTCGATGGCTTCGTTCTGATTCCCCAGTTTTTCAGCCAACACACCCAAATCATATAGAATGCTTATCTTTTCAGAACGATACTTCGCTCTGGCATATGCTTGGGAGAGATACTCCCCACCGGCTTCACCATCGCCCTTTGCGGCATAATATGACCCCAAAACCCGCAAGCAACCGGATTCCAGCCGCTTATCGCTTTTCATGATTCTTTGGGCATTCTCAAGATGCAATGTGGCTTCATCAACACGCCCAACGCGAATAAGCCGCTGCATCAAACCGCATTCTTTCGAGTTTCGCAGCAGCTCATTGGGCGTGGGAAGGGCTTTCCACGCCTCCAGTGCTTTCTCATGATCACCAAGCAGGTTATAGTATATGGTTTCATAATAGAGTCTGCCATATTGCGTCTTCCATGAGCCACCGCTCCTGGGATACGCATGGCTTGCTTCCTCTTTCAATAGCTCCGCATCCATCGCCTCTGTGGCAAGATAGGCAAGCCGATTCCTGATTCTATATCCACAGTCATAATATACAGCGATGCCCGAGGCGCCCGCCAGTACAAACAAAGAGATAAAGATAAACAGCTGGTCCACATGCAAGAAAAAAAGCATAAGGCAATAAAGAAAAGCAATGACAGGGAGAGCAAAAAACCGCATATTCATTATTCTGATCAACTTATGAACGGTCTTGTCCATCTGCCTCTCCTTCTGTTAGGCCAGCCTCATCGTCACCCTTCTCAGTGGAAGGATGCAGGAAACTCCACACCGCCTCAGCACTTGGTTTGTTCATCCCATCCACTGCCAACAGCTCCTCCAACGACGCAGCCTCCAGTTGAGCCGGGATCGGATATGCCCGCAAGAGCGCCTTCACCCGCATTTCGCCAATACCGGGGATGTCTTCCAGCCGGGATTTCAATGTGCGGGCAGACCTCAGGCTCCGGTGGTAGGTGATCGCAAACCGGTGGGCCTCGTCGCGCACCCGCTCCAACAGGTGCAGCGCCGCAGAGTTGCGGGGCAGCACAAGAGGGTCAGGCCGGTCTTCCAGGATGATCTCCTCATTGCGCTTGGCGAGGCCCACAGCGGGGATGTGCTCCACGCCGCAGTCTCGCATGGCATTGCGGCCAAACTCCAGCTGCACCGGGCCGCCGTCGATCAGCACCAGGTCCGGGAACCGGGAGAACTTGCCGGTGTTGTAGTCCCCGCCCGTTACGGCCAACTGTGCCCGCTCCTCCAGCCCGTGCCGGAAGCGGCGGGTCAGCACCTCGCGCATGCTCTCAAAGTCATTGGCGCCTTCCACGGTCTTGATCCGGAAGCGGCGATATTGGTTGCGGGCGGCCTTGCCATGCTCGAAGACCACCATCGAAGCCACAGAGTCGGTGCCCTGGATGTTGGAGATGTCGTAGCACTCAATGCGGTCCGGCGGCACAGGCAGACCCAGGATATCTCCCAATGCCTTCACGGCCCCGCCGGTGCGCTCCCACTCCCTAAGGCGCCCTGCCTTTTCACGCTCCACGCGCTCCCGGGCGTTGGCCTCGGCCATTTCCAACAGCCGCACCTTTTCGCCCCGCTGGGGCACGGCGATTTCCACCTTGCGCCCGGCACGACCATGCAGATATTCCATCAGTTCGTTGGCGTTAGGCGGGAGCTCGCGCACCACGATGGTGCGCGGCAGCATTACAGCGTTCACATAGAACTGCCCGATGAAGCTGGCCAGCACCGAGCCGGCGCTTTCCTCCGCCGAACCTTCCAACACGAAGCTTTCGCTGCCCACCACCTTGCCGCCACGCACGATCACGAGCTGTACGGCAGCCTCGTTTTCCTCTGTGTGCACGCCCAGCACGTCCAGGTCTTCCTGCACGGTGGAGATCGCGTTTTGCTCGGTGGAGTTCACGACCTTCTCCACAGCGATCAGCTTGTCGCGCAATGCCGCCGCCCGCTCAAAATCCAGATCGTCGGCGGCCTGTTTCATCTGCGCGCGAAGACCCGCGGCAATCTCGGCATGCTGGCCGGACAAAAACTTCACAACCTCCTGGAGCATCGCGTGGTATTTCTCGCGGCTCACCCCGCCGCCGCAAGGGCCCAGGCACAGGCCCAGCTGGTAATTGAGGCAGGGCCGCTCGCCACGCTCGATGGCCTTGTGAATGTCCTTGGTGCAGGAACGGATCGGGAACACCTTGCGCACCAACTCCATCGTTTGCCTCAGCGTGCTGGCAGAAAGATAGGGCCCGAAGTATTTGGCCCGGTCATTCTTGGGCATACGGCGGACAATCTCCAGACGGGGGAAGTCCTCCTTCATGTCGATACGGAGATAAGGAAAATGTTTATTGTCCTTCAAAAGGATGTTGTAATGGGGGTGGTGCTGCTTGATCAGGTTGCACTCCAGCATCAGCGCCTCGGCCTCGTTTTTGACCACGATGTAGCCGATGCTGGCAATGTCCTGCACAAGCCGCCTGGTCTTGGGATACTCCCGCTGGGTGCTCAGTTGGAAATAGTTGCGCACGCGATTTTTGAGCGAAACGGCCTTGCCCACGTAGATCACGCGGCCTTCGGCGTTGCGCATAATATAGACGCCGGGGCTCTCCGGCAGGTTTTCCAATGTGGTTTGGAGTTGATCGTTCATGGGGATATGATAGCATTGTGGGGGGGAAATGTAAATTTGCATTCCTGACTACTGACTACTTGCACACCTCCTCCCTCGCCTTCTCAACCTCACCATCGCTTGGTTCCTCCTCCCCATACCGGGCAAGGTTGTAGGCATGGGCCAGGGCCGGCACTGGCCGGGCAATGTCGGAGGCAGTGGCGGAGGGGCGCGGAACGTGGCCGGAGGCGCAAAGCCCCCGCACGTATTCACGAAATAAAAAGCGGGCGCGGGCGGCGTTGGTAGTGAAGTCGTCGATGCGCTCCCGGCGCCGGAAGCGGCGAACCAACTTGCGCAAGCCTTTTCCAGCATTGGAAAAAGCCTGACGGAGCGTCATCAGTCGCTCGCTGCTGTCGCGGAAATCATCGCTGTCATGCCAGCTGCCGAATATCGCGTTTAAGCGTTCTCGAAGCTTAAGCCAGAGCTTTGGGAAGAGTTTGTAAATGCCATAAAGCATCGCAGCTGCAATACAAACCAGCATCAGCACCATCACAATGTCACCGATCAGCTGCATCAGTGGTGACGCCTCACCGCCCATGGGCAGTGGCTGCTGCTGGTCACCGCCCTGCGGGGTTTGGCCGCCTGTAGTGGATGGAGAAAGCAACGAAGACAGCCAGTAGAACGCGGCTACTGCCCAGGCAACGAGTTTTTTGAACCCGTCGGCGATGAAGCCCATGATCGCGCTCGCGTTTGCAAAAAGAAACGTGGCTGCCACAAACAAAACCGCCCCAATTGTGCCGTTGCGGCGCACCGCCGCAGGAACGCCGGAGCCAGTGTTTGCTCTGGCTGCCTGCCGCACACCATTGCGGTTCAGCGCCACCATCGCCACTGCAAACCAGACCGACGCAGGGATGATCACTAACGGCCAGACCGTGCCGGCGTCAGCCCTCTCCCGGATGGTGAGGTAAAGTATGGCAGCGGAGCAAAGCCACCCGGCAAGAGGCGCCAGCAACGCCCCAGCGCTGAGCGACGCCTCGCGGGTGGTGATATAAAGGCGCTCGGCCCACACAGCCAGCAAGACACCGATGGCGACCAACGAATACAGATATACAGGCTCGACCATGGCGATCCGACCAGCAAGCCATGCCAGCGCCGCCCCCGGGGCTGCGGAAAGCAGGATCTGCAGCAACGGATGCCGTTTGCCGAGCAGCATGCCCACAGCAATGCCAATGATCGCGAAGGCAAGCCCGCAGAACAGCACAAGGCGGGCCAGTGCAAGGCCGGCCAATATGCAAGCCACGGCAAACAACAGCGCGAGGGCTGTCAGAGCAGCGGCAAGGCTTCGGATAACCCTTTCCTCACGCATCGGCCTGCCCTCCCGAAGGATTGATCCAGGTCACCGAGTTTTCCATGCGCCGGAGTCGGCCTGCCCGTTCCTCCAGGTTGGGGCTCCAGTAGTGGGAGAGAACCAGCACATCCATGCCGGTGATGCCACGGCTCAGCACCTCGTCGTCCAGCCACTGATGGAAGCTGCGGCGGCGCACGATCTTCACCCGGGCCATCGCCTCCAGCATCTGCATGAGATGCCCCTGGCCGCCGCCCACCGGCACCTCCACTGGCTCATCGGCCATCGCGGCCCACCGGCCATTGCATAAAAAGCCGGTCTCCACACCGTTCTTCGTCGCCCATTCGGCATAAGTCGCGGCAAGGGAAAGGCTCTGCTCGATCTGGAGTGACTCCTCCTCATTAAGCTCCCCCCACTGGGTCTCGGTGAGCTGCATGTTCACAACCAGCAGCAGGCGGGGGTTGGCAGTGAAGTCGCGGGTTTTCACCTTCAGCGCGCCGGTGCGGGCCGTGGCTGCCCAGTGCACATCCCGCAATGTGTCGCCACGGAGAAATGGCCGGATGCCATTCACCAGAAAAGGATCGGGTTCGATATGGCGGCGCACCACCACGTCGCCCTGCCACCGGCGGGACGGCACGTCGAGCGCGTTGAAATCCAGGATGCGGGGGTATACCACGAGCTCCATGGGGTTGGCAACCGTCACTGAGCTCCCGCTGACCCCAAACAGGTCTCCGGTGGAAAGCGCCACAGTGTCCACCGTATAGCAGCCGCGGCGCACGCAGATCACCGCGTGTATGCGGGTGATCTTGCGCCACGGACCCAACGTGAACATGCTGCGGTGATAGCTGTCATCAGCCAGGGCCAGGTTTTCCTGGCTCTTGAACCGAAGGTGCCGCGACATGCGGGCCTCCACCTTGAGCCACGGCACCGGCAGCAGCTTGGCGTTGGCAATCTCCTCTACCAACTCCACCTTCTGACCCTCATACACAACCGATGCAGTGAAATAACGGCGGTAGGAAACCGCTCTCATGCCAAACAACCGGAACACTGCCGCCTGCAGTACGGCCAGGATAAGGGCCGACGCCAGCAGCCCGAAGATGTTCATTGGTCTTCCTCCGCTGCCTCTGTGGGCACAGGCACCTGCAAAAGCACCTTTTCCACCACTTCCTCCGAGGCGCGGCCTGCCCCGCCGAAGCTGCTGCGGCAAATGATGCGGTGGCTCAACACGGCGCGGGCGACTGCTTTCACATCATCCGGCTGCACGAAATGGCGGCCGGAAATGGCAGCCCATGCCTGCGCGGCGCGCATCAGCGCCAGGCTGCCGCGGGGGCTCACACCCAGGATCACGGCCTCGGCCACGCGGGTGAGCTCCACGATCTGCACAATGTAACGCTGCACATCGGCAGCCACCTTCACCTGGGTTACGGCCTTCTGCGCCGTGAGGATATCCTGGGTAGACGCCACAGGCGCCAACGTATCCAATGGATTGTCGGAAATAAAGCGGTTGAGCACGGCCATGCCCTCCTCGGTGGAGGGGTAGCCCATTTTGGTTTTGATGAAAAAACGGTCCAACTGGGCTTCCGGCAGCGGGAAGGTACCCTGTGTCTCAATGGGGTTCTGCGTGGCGATCACAAGGAAGGGAAGCTCCAGGGGATAAGTCTGGCCATCCACGGTGACTTGCCGCTCCTCCATGCTTTCCAGCAATGCCGACTGGCTGCGGGGCGTGGCGCGGTTGATCTCATCGGCAAGCACGATGTTGGCAAACACCGGCCCTGGCTGGAAGCGGAACTCCACAGCCTTCTGGTCAAAGATGCTCATGCCGGTGATGTCGCTGGGCAGCAGGTCCGGTGTGAACTGGATGCGCTTGAAGGAAAGGCTCAGAGACTTGGCCATGGCCTTGGCAAGCATCGTCTTGCCGGTGCCGGGCACATCCTCCAGCAGCACATGGCCCTGCGACAGCATCGCCGTCAACAGCAGATTGACCGTATCATCACGCCCCACAATCACCTTGCCGATGTTTTCACGCAGGCGGGCGGCAATGGCCTGTACGCTGTCCATACTCATATTGTGCTCCTATAATTCATTTGATCTCTAACTATTATAACAGAAGAAATATGTTTTTGAATGGAAATCTGGCAACTGCTGCCCTCAACTCTCCGGCAGGAAGCAAACAAGGCCGCGCCACCCAAACACCGTGCGGCTGTCACAGGTCCAGGCGCTTTTAAAATCGAACTCCACACGGCAGCCCTCCGAGGAGGCGGTGGCAATCCACCGGCCTTCGCTGTGCCGCAGCGCCGTGAGCACCACCCAATGGAACTGCAGGTCTGATTGGATAGGTTTGCCCGCAGCGTCGGAATGGGGCACGGCTGCCAGCGTGCGGTTGCGCATGTTGAGCATCGCGACTGGGTAATCTGCACGAAGCCAACCGAGCGCTGCCTGAATGGCTTCGTTCAGGCCCATTTTGCTGTTTTCAACCACATGCCCGACCAGTTTGACGCCCCGGCTGGCCGCAAACGCCTCGCTGAACCTCACGAAGCGCCTGATTGACGTCAGTCCGCCGTAAGGGATGTCCAGAGAATGGATGCTGGTGGGCCGTACAAACCGGATCACATCCTCCATGTGGTGCAGGAACTCCGTTTTGGTTGGGTGCAGCGGGTCGCCATGATAAAGCCTTTCCAACTGCCCGCCCCGCCGGGCCAGCCAGGCGAACACATCGGCAGCGGCCACAGCGCCGCAGCCGCTCAGCCGGCCAACCCTGGTGCCATACCAGGCCTGATCGCCGCCGTAATACACAGCAACACCGCCATCAGCCTGATGATCCGCCACAGGCAGAAACCGCGCGGCGTCTCCGAGCTCCGCATACATATTGTCAGCAGCAAACTCCAACCCAGCCATGCAAGCCCCCATGAAAAGATGCCTGGATTGTATCATATGAATGCAAAACCGGACAAGTGACGGCAGGAAATGCCAGAAAAAACAGCATCAGTGAATTGGGCAAATCAAACGCCCCGGAAGTAATGGCCTTTGGTGTATCCCTGCCCTTTCAGTTCTTCCACCGATTCTCCAGCAAGGGCTGCGCGAAACAGCGCAACCAACCGCCGCATATCCTCCGGCGATTCGTCGTCAATGGAAAGCCGCAGCATGGAGACACCGGCCTGCGAAAGTCTCCGGGCCAGATTGGGCACCGCCAGCCGGTCGCCGTTGAGCGTCACACTGCGGCAATCCAGCGGGTCGCAGACAACCGGGAACCTTGCACCGATGCGATCAATGAGCTCGTGCCTGCCTCCCTTGATGCACAGGCCGCAGGGCTTGCCACCCCCCTGCCCGGCAAGCTCAGCCCCCACCGAGCAATGGGCGCTGAACATCAGCGGCAGCCTGCCATAAACGGCAGCTTCCTTCTCGATGCCGGCATCGGGCAGCGCGGCGATCTGCTCCATCGTAAGCTCATGAGACAATGTGGCACCCTTCAACCCAAGAGATGCAACCACCTGCAGCGACAGACCGTTGAATGCGTTCATTGACGCTCCGGCATAAATCGGCAGGCCGCATTCCTTCAGCATCTCCAGATGAGCCATGTTACCGACCAAAACGCCTTGAGCGCCAAGCCCGGCCAGCTTTCCGGCGCTGGCGGCAATGAGCCCGTCCAGCCTGCCGTTGGTGACCGGCGGCAACCACGGCATTAGCTTGACTTGGCCAGCCAAGTCGGCGAAACGCCCCTGCGTCAGTGGCACGAATGGCACATAAACCCTGTCTGCCAGAGGCAGAACCTCAGTGTATTCCTCCCGCCACTGCCAGAAAAACAGGGATATCCCCGCCTGCACCGGGCTTGGCCGGGCCATCGGCGGCAGCGCAATGGCTGGTGATTCCCGCTCAGGATACCGTGTGGCGCGGGCCTGCTCCAGCCGCTCCAATGCTGTGCGGCGCAACCCGTTGAGCTCGGAAAGCCTTACGGAAGCCCTGCCATCGAGTTCAACATCGATTTGAGCAAAGGCAAAGGGCATGTCACCGGTCTTGGCAAGTTGCTCTCTGGCAGTTTCGGCGGAAAGGGGCAGCGTGCGGGCCTCCTCGGCAGGGCTCTCCGAATTGGTTCGCTCCAAATGACCTTCTCCATCCCACACCTCAAAGCGCAGGGGCTCCCCGACACGGGCAGTCAGCTTGCCATGGAGGGCGATCCTGCGCGTCGGCTTGCCGGTATAGGTGGCGGCGGCCCGCAGGAGCTGGGCCTTGTCGGAGGTCTTGTAAAGCGGATCACCGGGCCGGATCGATCCCTTGATGCTTCCGATCTCCACTCGGCCAGTGCCAGCAGATTTCTCCTCCCTGCCGCCCACAAGGATCATCGTCACGATACCGCCGGGCATCGAGGCGTTGGCGAACTCCACGCCATCGCCCATAGAAACAGGCGCGGTCAGCTGCACTTCGACGACTCCACCGGGCTTGCCCGCTGATAGGGCCTTGCCCACCGGCACACCCCAATGCTTGGGCCGCTCACGGCTGATCAGGCCTCGGCCAAGCCTGCCCTTCAGGTAGCCGGTGGAAAACCCGCCCCGGTTGAATGCCTGCATCAATTCGAGCTGGTCTTCTCGCTCCACATGGGTTTGCCCGCCCTCTGCCAGCCTGTCCAGATATTTCCGATAGATACCGGTGACGACCGCCACATATTCAGGCGACTTCATACGCCCCTCGATTTTGAGTGATGCCACGCCGGCCTTCGCTAGCTCCGGCAGCAATTCAATCGTGCAAAGGTCCTTGGGGCTCAGCAGATACCCCTTGGCGTTCCCCAATTGATAGGGCAGCCGGCAGGGTTGGGCGCACCGCCCCCGGTTGCCGCTGCGCCCACCGATCAGGCTGCTCATCAGGCACTGGCCCGAATAGCAAAGGCAGAGCGCACCGTGAGCAAACACCTCCACCGGGATCGGCGATGCCTTGGCTGTTTCCGTGATCTCCGCGATTGTGAGCTCCCTGGCAAGGATGGTGCGGGCAAAGCCCAGCGGCGCCAGCGCCCGGATGCCCTCGGCGCTGTAGACAGTGCCCTGTGTGCTCAGGTGCAGCGGCAAGCCGGGCATGTGCTTCCGAAGCAAAGATGCCAACCCCAGATCCTGCACAATGAGGGCGTCGGCGCCGGCCAGATAAACCTGCCCGGCGGCGTCCAGCGCCTGCTGCATTTCCCCATCTGAGACCAGCGTGTTCATCGTGATATAGATGTTGACACCGCGCACATGGGCATACTCAATGGCCCGGCGCATCTCGTCATCGTTGAAGTTGGCGGCATTTTGGCGTGCGTTAAAGAGCCTGCCGCCCATATAGACGGCATCGGCGCCATTTTCCACGGCGGCTTTTAGTTGGTCCATGCCCCCGGCGGGGGAAAGCAGTTCGGGTAAATCCATCAAATCAATACGCCCTCAGGCACCTCTATTTGAGCATCCAGCACTCTCTCAACTCCAGGAATCCAACCCATAATCATTGCCCTATCTTCTAGTTACTATAATAATTTATCCATGATCTGATCCACCGTCTGCTCTGCAGTCAACTCCGACGAATCGATCCAGAACCCGATTCTCGGAGTCTCCCGAAGAAACGCGTCATGCAATCCCTCCACGGTAAAGCCGACATACCCTTTCTTGCCCCTCGTTGCCTCACGTTGTTTCACAGCCTCAACACTTGGATTCAAGACAACCACATGAAGAGGATATCCAACCAACTGGGAAACAATATAATTCAGTTCACCGCCCAAATAGTTGTCCTGAAGCACCACGGTGAATCCCGAATGATAGTATTGCTTTGCGGCTGCTGTGGCGATGTTATAACGAAGTCGGAGCTGTCGAAATGCTTCCTCGCTCGGTATCTCAGCCATTTCCTCGCGGCCGCTGGTGATCATGCGGCGGAACACGTCACCACGGAGGTGAACACCCCGCTCAAATCGGTGAGACAGCAATTCAGCCACAGTCGATTTGCCTGAGGCCATGATGCCAGTGACGATGATGATGGCTGGCTCCATTTTGTGTTTACCTCATATCTGGGATCAATGATAGTTACAAAGAAGCCGTACAAGATAAGCAAAGCCGTCTACTGTTACATGCGCCACATCCGCCGTCATCACATTGCTGACGCCGTTGGGCGCATCGATGGGAAGTGGCAGCGGCTCCAGTGTGCCATACATGAGGCCATCCAGATAGCGCACCGAAACGCCATCACCAATGGGCAGGATCGATACAGTCTGCCCTGCCTTGCCGGTGATTTCCACCGGCCCGGTCGCGGCCGTGATTTCGCACTCTCCGTCGCGGATGAACGCTCGGACGCCCCTTTTGGTTGCGCGGACAAGCAGCATCAAGTTACCTAGCAGGTGATCAGCCCGGCCGCCCATCGCACCCAGGATCACGATTTCTTCGGCACCGCGGGCGATGGCCTGATCCACCGCCAGCCAGCCGTCGGTCTCGTCTTTGGCAGCCAACACGCGCACCAGCTCCACACCGGAGCGCTCCATGGTTGCCAGCAGGGAAGGATCAATGGAGTCCATATCGCCAACCAAGATGTCAGGCAAGTGGCCCATGGCATTGAGGTGGGCCGCACCGCTGTCGGCGCAGACCACCAGATCGGAGGCGGCAAGCTCCCGTCGCAACAGGGTTTCCGGCGCGCCGGAGCCCCCCAGCAGGATCAACGCATTCACCGCGCCGCCTCTTTGAGGGCCCGCACCGCAACACCCATGTCGGCTGCGTTGAAGAGTGCCGAGCCAGCCACGATGATGTTGGCCCCGGCGGATGCGGCGATTTTGATCGTCTCCGGGTTGATGCCTCCGTCCACCTCAATGTCCAATTTCAGGCCGCGCCTGGATGCTTCCTGCCGTAGCCTGGCGATTTTCTCTGTGGCCTCGGGGATGTACTTCTGACCGCCGTAGCCGGGGTTCACGCTCATCACAAGCGCCATGTCCAACTGATCCAGCAATGGCAGCAAGCAATCCACCGGTGTGGGTGGGTTCACGGAGGCAGAAGCCCTGGCTCCGGCCAATCGGATGCGCCGGAGCACGTCGGGCAGGTCTTCGGTGGCTTCCGCATGCACGGTGAGGATGTCGGCACCGGCAGAAAGAAAACTGTCAATGTGCCTCTCAGGGTGGACGATCATCAGGTGCACATCCAGGCGCATGCTGGTGTGCTTTTTAATCGCCTCCACCAGCTGAGCACCGAAGGTGATCGGTGGCACAAAGCTGCCATCCATCACATCCAGATGCAGCAGGTCGGCCCCGGAGTCTTCGACTCTTTTGATGGCTTCGCCTATGGCCGAAAAGTCTGCTGTGAGGATGGATGCGGCGATTTCAATCATAACGGTTCCTCCACGTTTCACGGGTTTCTTTCAATATCTCACGGTAACGGCTGTGGCGGCCGGATGGGATCGCGCCATCAGCCACGGCCTTCTTCACTGCGCAGCCCGGCTCTGCATCATGAAGGCATCCGGCAAAGCGGCAATCTGCGGCGAAGGGCACAAATTCCGGATAGCATTCCGGCAGCCTGGCCGGCTCCATCTGGTCCATCTCCATCAGACTGAAGCCCGGTGTGTCCACCACTGCGCCACCGCCATCCACCGGCAGAAGCTCGGCATGCCTGGTCGTGTGCCGGCCTCGGGACGTCTTCCGGCTGACATCTCCCGTTTCCATCGCCACCCTGTCTGGAAACAGGCTGTTTAGTATCGACGTCTTGCCCACACCGGACTGCCCCGCCAGACAGGTGCATCGGCCCGCAAGGCGCTCATAAAGCAGCTCCCGGCCCAAGCCCGATTGAGCAGACATAGGGATCACGGCAGAAACCGCGCCGCCGTATTCGCTGGCGATGGCCTCTGCAGCACCCGGTGCCGCAAGGTCACACTTGTTGATCACCAGCAGCACTTCCATGCCCATCGGGCGGGAAGCGATCAGAAGCTTATCCAGCAGCAACAGATCGGGCTCGGGGTTTGCAGCCGCAGTAACAAGCACCAAAGTATCCACATTGGCTACCGCCGGGCGTTTCAACGCATTGCGGCGGGGCAGGATTTTGTCTACATAGCCCAGTTCCTCGCCATTGCCGGGTGTAAACTCCACCATATCGCCGGGCAACGGCGTCAAGCCGTCGCGACGGAACTTCCCTCTGGCGCGGCAGGTGTGCAGTGCGCCTTCCGCCTGCACCTCGTAAAACCCGCCCACGCCCTTTATGATAACGCCCTGCATGGGGCTCATTTACCCTCCGTTACGGGATATTCACCGTCTCCCGTTTGACTTCCTCATCGTTGAAATAGATGATCACCGTTTTGGCGCCTTGCGCTTCGGAATCCAAACTCAGCGACGCGATGAGTTTGCCCGCAGGCCGCTTGTCGTCATACATCGTAGTGCGCTTGTCACCATCCACATAAACAATCTTGACCACGGTGTCGTCCTTTTCCACGTCAAGCTGCACCGTGTAATCCTTGGTGTATTTCGGCTTCTGCCCATTGCTGTAGTAAAGCTCCACAACAGTTTCACTGTTGACCGGCTGACCGGCTTCCGGCGATTGCCCCACCACAAGCCCCGCCGTTAAACTGCTGGCCACTGGCAGCACGCGGCTCACCTTGATGTTCATCGAACCCAGATAGGTCGCGGCGTCTTCCTTGGTCCTGCCAAACACATTGGGCATAGTGGTTACGGTGGGCTCCACCGGTTGCGACACCCAAAGCTCCACCTGGCCTTTCAGTTGCAGCATCTCACCGGCAACCGGCTCCTGGCGAATCACGGTGCCTTTGGGCTTATCACTGATTTCCCAATGGATCGTGCCCTCGTTCAAGCCCACAGAGAGTAACTCTTTATGGACTTGATCCAGTGTCTTGTCGGTCAGGTCTGGCACTTCGATCTTTCGCTCACCGGAGCTGATTGTGAGAGTCACGGTGTCTCCGGGCGATACGTACTCCCCTTCGGAGGGGCGTTGATCCATGATCGTGTTGATTGGCACCTGGTCGCTGGGCTCCTCCTTGATATCCGGTTTCAGGCCCATCTTGTCCAGCTGCTGGATGGCGATGTCGATATCCTTGCCGCGGAAATCCAGCATCTGCACCCTGGTGGGCCCGGTGTTCTGAAGGAGCAGCCGGATGCCAAGGTATGCGCCGCCCAGCACCACGATGGCCAGCAACACGAAGATGACCACATTGATCGCCGAAGGGCCCTTCTTTTTCCTGCGCCATTGGTTCTCCTGCCGGGGCTGCGGCGGCACGGGCCGCCGGGAGTTTCCTGTGTTGGCCCAGGGTGCGCTCCCCGTGCCGCCGGCTATGCTCTCCACCCGGATCGCCGGCATGGGCCTTGTGCCCTCGGTCTCGTCGGGCTGGCGGAACTTCACATAGCTGCCCTCCGGCTCCAGCAGGCTGCGTTCCAGGTCGCGGGCCATCTCTCGGGCGTTGTCATAGCGGCAGGACTGCTCCTTGGAGATTGCCTTGAGGATCACCAGCTCCAGCGCTTTAGGGAGGTCTGGCTGCAGCTCCCTGGGCGGCTTGGGCAGGTCCTGCAGGTGCTTCAGGGCTACGGCCACAGGCGAGTCACCGGTGAAGGGCACGCTGCCGGTGACCATTTCATACAGCACGATGCCAATGGAATAAAGGTCGGTCTTTTCATTGGTCAGGCCCCCGCGGGCCTGCTCCGGTGATATATAATGCACAGAGCCCAGCACATTGGAGCCGCTGATTGTGACCGTGGCGGTTTCCGCCGCCTTGGCAATGCCAAAGTCCGCCACCTTCACCGTGCCCTCGGCATTAAGCAGGATGTTCTGCGGCTTGATGTCGCGGTGGATCAATTGGTGGCTGTGGGCATAAAACAATGCATCACAAATCTGCCGGCCGATGCGCACAGCCTCGGCGGGTTTGAGCCTGCCCTGCTTGGCGATGTATTCCTTCAGCGTCTTGCCGCTGACATACTCCATCACAATGAAGTGCCTGCCCTCCTGGCAGCCCACCTCGATGGTCCTTACGATGTTCTTATGAGAATACTTGATGGCGATCTGCGATTCCTTCTCAAAGCGCCGCACATATGCCTCATCCTGCATGAATTCGCTGCGCAGCACCTTGATGGCCACTTCCTCGCCATTGTCGCGGTTGTAGGCCCGATACACAATGGCCATGCCGCCGGAGCCGATCACACCGCTGACCACATAGCGGCCGGCGATCACACTACCTTCCATCGGAATCGCCTCCGATCATGCGCGCCATCGCCACGGTGATGTTGTCGGAGCCGCCCCGCGAAAGCGCCAGGTTCATCATCGACTCCGCCGCGTTCTCAAGTACGCCGGAAGCCAGGCAATCGAGCATATCGGCTTCCGTCACATAATTGGACAGGCCGTCGGAGCACAGCAGCAGCACATCACCAGGCACGGCCTCCACACGGAAAATGTCGGCACCGGTGAAGCTGTCCACACCGATGGAGCGGGTGATCACATTGCGGTATGGATGCACGCGGGCTTCCTCAGCGGTCATGCGGCCCCGCTCCACCATCAGCTGCACCAGGGAGTGATCCACGGTGACCTGCCGCACCGCGCCGTCATGGATGAGATAGCAGCGACTGTCGCCCACGTTGCCGATCACCCATTGATCACCGTCGCGGCAGGCAATCGCCATCGTGGTGCCCATGCCCTGATAAAACTCGTTGGTGCCGGCATACTCAAAGATCGCCCGGTTGGCCTCGTTGAACGCCCAACGCACCATGTATTCCACCGTGGGCGCGGCCTCAAGGTTGCGGGCGGCAGCGATGATGTTGCAGGCCACCTGCACCCCCATGGCGCTGGCCACGTCACCGGCGTTGTAGCCGCCCATGCCGTCGGCCACGATCACAAGGTTATCAAGCCCATCCCCATCGGGGATGTAAAGGCTATCCTCGTTTCGTTTGCGGACGTTGCCGCGATGGGTGCTGGCGGCGTATTCAACGCGTTCTATCATTCGTTCAACCTGCCTTGTGTGTAGTCAGTAGCAAGTAGTCAGTAGTCAGTAGAAAGCACGCTCACTACTGACTACTATCTTCCAAGTGCTTCCTGCGCAGTTGCCCGCAAGCCCCTTCGATGTCTTCACCAAGTGTGCGGCGCTTGGTGGCGGAGACCCCAAAGCGCTCCAACTCCCGCAGGAATCGGTCCACCGCCTGGGGCGGGCTGCCCTTCAGCGGTGCTTCCTTCACCGAGTTCAAAGGGATCAGGTTCACATGGCACTGCAGGCCCCTTAGCAGCTCGGCAAGGCGTTTGGCGTGGGCAGGGCTATCATTCACTCCCTCAATCAATGCGTACTCCACAATAGCCCGCCGGCCTGTAGCCTCCACATAACGGCGCAGCGCATCGACGACTTGCCGCACCGAAAAGGCACGCGCCGCCGGAATGAGCGCCCGCCGGCCATCGTCGTCCGGCGAATGCAGCGAAAGGCACAGCGTCAGCGGCATGCCCTCATGGGCAAGCTTGTCCATGCCGTCGGGCAGGCCGCAGGTGGAAACGGAGATGTTGCGTGGGCTGATGCCCAGGCCATCGGGACTGGAAGCCTCGCGCAAAAACTTCAGCACATTGTCATAATTGTCCAACGGCTCGCCGCTGCCCATCAACACCAGGTTGGTCACCTGGCGGCCACCGCCGCGGGCTGCATTCACAGCGATCACCTGCCCGAGCATCTCGCCGGATGTGAGATTGCGCACCAGTCCTGCTGTGGTGGAAGCACAGAAGGCGCAGCCCATGCGGCAGCCCACCTGGGTGGAAACGCACAGCGTGTTGCCATGCTTATAGGCCATCAGCACGCCCTCGATCACATTGCCATCCTGCAGGGCAAAAAGGTATTTCTCCGTGTCATCATGGGCCGAGCGGCGTGTCTCAATGATTCTGGCGCCGCCCAGTGCAAAGGCATCCTTCAATTTCTGGCGGGTGGCGGCAGGCACGTTTGCCATGCCGTCCACATCGCTGCCCTTCATCAGCCACTGCCGCACCTGTTTTGCACGGAAGCGGGGTTCGCCCAGTGCCGCAAGGGCATCCGCCAATTCTGCAGCAGTCAAATCCAGCAGTGCCGGTTTGTCCATACTCATTTGACTTTTTGCAGCAGCGCCACAAAGAAGCCCTCGCAGCCGTCTTCCGGCGGCAGCAGCTGCACCATGCAGCCGTTTTCCACGCGGCCCTTCAGACTGTCCGGCAGATACTGGGAGATATCCGCAGGCTTGAAAGAACGGGCCAGCTTGAGGAATCCCTCGATCATTGCCTGGTTTTCCGCCCGGGCGATCGTGCAGGTGGAATAGAGCAGCTTGCCGCCCACTTTCACACTATCGGCCACACTGTTCAGGATTTTCTTTTGCGTGACGGCCAGTGTCACGATGTTCTCTGGCCGGCGGGTCACCTTGATATCCGGGCTGTTCCACGCCACACCGAGGCCGGAGCAGGGCGCGTCCACCAACACCAGGTCAAACAGCCTGGGATCGCTGAAGCGGGCGTCATGGGGCTCAGCGGCCGCAGAGGTGACCTTCAGGCGCGCAAACGTCTCCTTCATCAGTGTCACCCGGTGGGGGTGCACATCCCAGGCGGTGATGGAGCAGTCGTTGTTGAGGTATCCCGCAATGGAGGCGGACTTTCCGCCGGGGGCCGCGCAAGCGTCCAGGATCGAAGCGCCGGGGCCAGCTGCTTTGGCGGCGATCTGCGCCACCAGTTGCGAAGCTTCGCCCTGCAGCGTCACCTTGCCCTGTTGGAACACCTCCCAATCGGTGGCATTGGCGCCGCCCCTGATGCGGAATGCGCCAGGCACCAGAGAGCCTTGCTCATATTCGATTTCCTGTGCCTTCAGGAAATCCTCCAGCTCGCTGGCGCTACCGCCGGTCAGAGGGTTGGCTCGGGCAGTGGCATGAAAGCGGGGCTCCCAAGCCAGCAAGGCCTCGGCATATCGGGGTTGCTCTTTCAGCCACAGCTCCACGACGAAACGGGGCCAGGAGTATTTCACACTGAGGTATCCTGCCGGGTCAGCCTCCCGGTCGGGAAGCCGGGGCTGCTTGCCTTCCTTGATCACATTGCGCAGCACGGCGTTCACAAGGCCAGAGCGGGTCATAAAGCCGTCCTGCTTGACCATCTCAACGGCGCTATCCAGCACCGCGAAATCGGGCACGGCATTCATATACATCAATTGGCAGGCACCCAGCCTCAGCACATTCAACACCTTGTCCGGTGTTTGCTTCACATCGATCCATGGCAGCAACGCGCTGTCGATGGCAATGAGCTTGTCCAGCGTTTGATATAGAAGCTTGCGCGCAAACCGGGCCTCCCTGGCGTCCAGGCCTTTGAAATGGCTCTTTGCCGCTAGATCGGCAAATGTGCGCTTCAGCAACACGTCGTTGAGTGCCTCCCATGCGGCCAGCCGCCCTTTGTCAACCGGCATCCAGTACCATCCCTTCCACGAGCCTGCAGCCACACAGGTATTCGGCGGAGCACAGCTTCCGCTTGCCAGGCATTTGCAAGTCCAATATTCTGATCGCGCCGCCGCGGGCGCCGATGATCAAGCCATCTTTCTGGTTAACTCGCATGATGCGCCCTGGCTCACCGTCCATCGCGACGCATTCCACACGCCAAACCTTCATGACATCGCAGCCACAGGTGGTCCACGCACCGGGCCACGGGCTCACGCCCCGCACCAGGTTGACGATCTCCTGCGGCGACTTGTTCCAGTCGATGCGGCCAAATGTCTTGTCCAGCATGGGAAAGTGCGTAGCAGCGGCATGGTCCTGCGGTGTGCGTGTGAGCTTACCCTGCTCCAGCAAAGCAATCGTCTCCAGAAGCGTTTCGGCGCCCAGCGCTGCCAGCCGCGCAAATAGCTCACCAGCCGTTTCCTCCGGATCAATGCAGGTGCGCTTTTGCAGCAAGATGTCACCGGTGTCCACACCGGCATCGGTCATCATCGTGGTGATGCCGGTCTCTGCCTCGCCGTTGATCACAGCCCACTGGATCGGGGCAGGGCCCCGGTATTTGGGCAATAGCGAGCCATGCACGTTGACACACCCATATTTGGGGATATCCAGCAACTTCTGCGGCAGGATTTGCCCGAAGGCCGCCGTGACCATCAAATCAGGCGCCAGCGCAGCCATTGCGGCCACGCCCTCCGCGCGGCGGATGCGCTCAAATTCATACACGGTCAAGCCATGCTCCAGCGCAGCCTGCTTGACCGCCGAGGGCTGGGTTTTATGGCCCCGGTCTTTTGGCCGGTCCGGCTGGGTAAACACGCCCACCACGTCATGGCCGGCATGCACAAGAGCTGTCAGAGATGGCACGGCGAAATCCGGCGTGCCAAGAAAAGCAATCCTCACTGCGGCTGGTCACCCTCCCAAAGATCGCCGACCACATAATCGACGAACAGCTTGCCATCCAGGTGCCCGATCTCATGCACCAACGCAAGGGCCATGATCTCATCGCCCTCAATTTCAAACTTGCAGCCATGGCGGTCATAAGCACGCACCTTCACATGGGCCGGGCGGATCGTACGGCCCCGTTTGCCGGGCAATGACAGGCAGCCCTCCTCAAACTCGGCTTCGCCAGAGGTCTCGATGATCTCCGGGTTCACAAGCTCAATGAGGCCCTCGCCCAGGTCTATCACGGCCACGCGCCGCAGCACGCCCACCTGGGGTGCTGCCAGCCCAGCGCCGTCCGGCGAAGCGTGCATCGTATCAAAAAGGTCTTCTATCAACTCGCTGAGCTTCTTGTCATAGGAGGTTACCGGCTTGGATATGCGCCGGAGCTCAGCCTCGTTTTTGTCCACCGTAAGTATCTTCCTCAGTGCCAATGGATTCACCCTCCGTCTTAGGATTGGCATTTGCCAAATGAAATACTGCCTAAACAGAAATATATTATCATAAAATGCGCGTTACCGCCACTGTGAGAGCTCAAAAGACAGCCCTTTCACCAAAAATGCTGATCAGAATAGGAATAATGGATGAGACACAGATATTTAGTTATCCATGGCAGTATAACGTTGATATACTTCAGGGTCAGCGACCACCCCGCCAATCGTAACCGCACCCGACGGGCAACTGTTGTAGCATCGTGAACATGCCGTGCAGGTAGGCAGAAAATCAAACCCCTCATCCTCCCGCCAGACAATGCTGCTCGTAGGGCATTGCGCAACACAGAGCATACAGCGCTTGCACAAGGATAACTCCACGCCCATTGATTTATGGTTTTGCCTGATCAAGGGGCCTGTGAACTTGCGGATCATGTAGCCGGCAAGCAGCCAAGGTCCGAAGCCCCGGATCTGGCGTTTCCCCGCCGCCATAGCGCCGGCAGCCCGGTCCAGTGCAACAACAGCCTTTTCTCTGCGACGTTTGAGCTTTTCCAGAGGCAGTGGCTCCGTTCGTGCCAATGGGGTAGACAAGTTGTTGCACAGACGCACATTTTCATGGCATTTCAGGCTGAATCCGGCAGAAGCCAGCATCCTATGGGCCTTAATGGGCCCAAATCCGTTCACATAACCAAAGGTGGCAACACAGCAAGCCGGTTTTCCAGGAGCCCATGCGGCGGAGAGGCTCGTCAGCCTGCCAAGAAACCGCCTTAAGATCGGTGGCAAATCAGCGCCGTAAATGGGATAAAAGAAGCAAACAAAATCAGATTGATGGATCGCTTCAACGAGTTCAGCATCGTTCTGTGGCACCTGCTCGATGGGCACCAGACTGCAATCCACGCCACGCAGTGTCAGTAGTTCAGTGAATTTGCGGGCAGCCCACTGTGTATTGCCAGTGCCAGAGAAGTAGAAAATCGCCGTTTTCACCACAATTCCCCCTCACATCATGCTCACCGGATCAACCTCCAGCGAGGCCACCGACCCGCTGGGCTGCGTCTTCATGACAATCTCCGCCAGTGCGTCTTCAATGGCCCGGCCATAAGGCTCCGGCCACACCTTCAGCACCAGCTGGTGGCGGAACCGGGCATTGATGCGGGCAAGCGGCGCCGGCGTGAGCTCCATCAGCAGCACTTGCTTTTGATAGTCTGGATACAAACTCAGAAAAAGCTCCAGCTCCTCATAAGCCCGCTTGGCATCGAATATTGCTGCCCTTTCATCTTCGCTCACAAACAGCGCCCGCATGAGCCTGGTAAAGGGTGGGAACTGGCTGGCCTGCCGGATCTCCAATTCCTCTTTGTAAAAGGCAAGATAGTCATGCCTGGAAGCGGCTTGCACGGCATAATGGCCGGTTGAGTAGGTCTGGATGAGCACCTTGCCCGGCCTGTGGGCACGGCCGGCCCGGCCTGCCACCTGCGCCATCAGCTGATAAGCACGCTCGGCGCTGCGGTAATCGGGCATATAGAGCTGGGCATCTGCTGCCAGCACGCCCACCAGCGTGACATCGGGGAAGTCAAGGCCCTTGGCGATCATTTGTGTTCCCACCAGCACCCTCGCCTCACCCCGGCGGAATCTCTCCAGCAGCAGGAAGTGACCGTCTTTTTTGCGGGTTGTGTCGGCATCCATACGCAACACCGGCACATTGGGGAAGCGCTCGCGCATTTCCTCCTCCAGCTTCTGGGTGCCGTCACCGAAGAAGCGGATGTAGGCGCTGCCACACTGGGGGCAGGTTTTCGGGATGTCCTGCTCGGCACCGCAATAGTGGCACTTCATCTTTTCGCCGCTGCTGTGATAGGTAATCGGCACGTCGCACAGTGCACAAGCGGCCACGTAGCCACAAGCCCGGCAGGACACAAACTTGGAGTGGCCCCGGCGATTCAACAGCAGCATCGCCTGGCCGCCGGACTTGAGGCACGCGTCCATCTCCTCCACCAGTCTCCGGCTCATCACACCCCGGTTGCCGGTGGCAAGCTCGGTGCGCAAATCCACAATCTCCACCTCCGGCAGAGTGGCCGAGCCGATGCGCCGGGTCATCTTCAACAGCTTCAGGCCGCCCCGCTCCGCCTCGTGGTAACTGGCCACAGAAGGCGTTGCACTGCCAGCCACATAGACCGCGCCATGTGCCGCCGCTCTGCGGCGGGCGATCTCCAGCGCGTCATAGCGGGGCGGATGCTCGCTGCGGAAGCTGGTTTCGTGCTCCTCATCCACGACCACAAAGCCCAGGTTCTGCACCGGTGCGAACACCGCCGAGCGCGCGCCGATCACCACGCGGGCGGTGCCCTGGCGGATGCGCACCCACTCGTCGTAGCGCTCGCCTGCGGAAAGCCTGCTGTGCAGCACGGCGGCCAGCGGGCCAAAACGAGCGGCAAAGCGCTGCGTCATCTGCGGCGTGAGGGCAATCTCCGGCACCAGAATCAGCACCGTGCGCCCAAGCTCCAGCGCCCTGGCGGCGCACTGCATATACACCTCTGTCTTGCCGCAGCCGGTCACTCCGTGCAGCAAATAGCAGGTTTCACCTGCACATTTGCCTTCGGCGCCCCCACTTCCGGTTGCAGTTGCGGCATATGCTCCATCCATCGCCGCCAACAGCGTGGCGAGCACCTGCCGCTGCTCGTCAGTGGGTTCCTTCAGCACATCGCGGCCGGCCTCCGCCGACATGGGCCTGCGCCAAACACGCCGTTCTGTCAGCTCAATCAAGCCCTTTTTGACCAGCGCCTCCAATATTGCAGCGGTGGCCCCTGCTTCCTCAGCCAACACCGGTGCGCTCGCCGCACCGCCGCTCATCAAAAGAAAATTCATCACATCGGCCTGCCGGGGTGCACGCCCCATCGTGGCCATTGCCCGGCCAGCCTCCTCCGGCGAAACCAGCAGCGAAGCAACCTTTTCATTCTTCTCAGCCACCCTGCCGCCCCGCATTTCCGCAGGCAGCATCACCCGCAAGCCGTCAATCAGCCGGCAATGATACCGCGTTTTCATCCAGGCGGCAAGCTCCACCAGCTCCGGCAGCAGCGCCGGTGTTTCGTCCAGCAATTTTTCAATGGACTTCAGCTTGCCCGGGGGCACATTGGAGCTGCCCTTCACAGTCATCACAAAGCCCTCCACACGGCCGGGACCGAAAGGCACGCGCACGCGGCTGCCAGGCACCAAGCCGGGCAGCGTTTCGGGGATCCTATAGTCAAACACGCGGTCAACGTCGGCGTGGGCGATGTCCACAATGACTTCGGCGAAGCGGGTGGGCAAATGGGGCCTCCTCTACTGTCTTAAGCAGATGCATCTATTATACAAACCGCAAATGGCTTAGTCTAGAGAATGGCGAAACATAGCATTGACAATGCGCGAACATATGTTCTATTCTAAATAAAAAGGGAGGCAACCGTGGCAAATCAAATTATTACCCCTATATTTATGGATCCAAGTGGGAAATGGTTATCATGGAAGGCAAAAGTCGACTTTAAAACGTGTGACAAATGTAGAAAGAAAAATGGTAAAATATATGATATAGGTATACCGATCGATGAGAAGCCGCCATTACATTTTTATTGCAGGTGTATAATATCAATTCTACAAGCGATTATGGCTGGAACGGCGACTGAACAAGGTCGTAACGGTGCAGATTGGACAATACTGCATTTACGCAAACTACCTAACAACTATGTAACCAAAACATTCGCTCGTGCATCTGGATGGAATGATAATAAAGGAAATCTTCGGGAAGTCTTGCCAGGAATGACAATAGGTGGCGACCCTTATCGAAATGACGATGGTAAGCTTCCTGCTGTAAATGGCCGAATATGGTATGAAGCAGACATTAACTATACGGGAGGATATCGAAACAGCGCACGAATACTCTTTTCCAACGATGGTTTGGTTTTTGTATCATATGACCATTATCAAACATTCTATGAGGTTTTGTAGGAGGAGTATCATGCTAAAGGCAACGATCAATATTACACACTGCAAATCTCTCAATGATATTCACGAGGAAATAAAAACAGCGCTCAATCTTCCATCCTATTATGGAAAGAATCTATCTGCATTGTGGGATTGCCTCACCGGTCACATTGATTATCCAATCACAATATCAATCATCGGCCTTGATCAAATTCAACAGCCACTATTGACTGATGCATTGGAAATCCTGAAGGTTTTTCTGTGTGCGGAAGAAGAAATACCTGAGATTCACATTATAACACATAGACGTGATCAGCTCTAAAAGCCAGAAACTCATTGCATGCTTTATGATACAATCTAGCCATGAGGTATTTGTAATTATGAAGCAGAGCGTATTGACTGAGTTGGCTATACACACGATGGCCTTGGGTGCACATAAGGCATCCGTCATCCCTGTGGAACACATCCCCTTCGACCCCAGCCTCCGCCAGGCCTGTGCGGCCAACACCTGCGGCAACTACGGCAGAAACTGGACCTGCCCGCCGGACGTGGGCCCCATCGAGGAGCTGATTGCCTGCGCCAAAGGCTACCGGTATGCTCTGGTCTTCCAGACCGTGTCGGCGCTTGAGGACAGCTATGATTATGAGGGCATGATGGCGGCACTCCGGCGGCACCGGGAAGTGACCGATCGCATCACCGAAGCAGTGCGGGAAGCCATTGGCGACGGCGATATTCTTCAGCTTTCTGCCGGCGGCTGCGTGATCTGCGAAACATGCGCCAAACGGTTGAACCAGCCCTGTATTCATCCAGATAAAGCACTCGCGTCACTGGAGGCCTATGGCATCTATGTGAGCAAACTGGCGGAACTAGCCGGAATGAACTATATCAACGGGAAGAACACGGTGACATATTTTGGGGCGTATTTGTTTTCTTGAACAATGACAAATATACTCGACCAAACCACTCATGAGGAGAGAACACATGGCCATAATATTCCGCTACTACAGCAGCCAATCAGGTTATCACGTTGATTTCTTCCGTGTCTGTGAGTTTCTTCGCCAAGCCAGCTATTGCGATGGCAATTTGCAAAGCATGGAGTGGGTGCGGTGGGAATGGACCCATGCCATGGGGATGCAGCGCAAAAGAACCTATGAAAAAGTGGGCCTCTGGGAAGAAGACGGCAGGATCGTAGGTCTGGCCACACTTGAGGACGATCCGGGGCATGCCTGGCTGGTCACAGACGCAGCCCATGACCATCTCAAACCGGAAATGCTGTTGTATGCCCGCGATCATCTACATGAGGACGGTGTGATCAGGGTCTCCATCAACGACTGTGACAGGCCGCTGCAACGATACGCGCTGCAGCAGGGCTTCCGCCCCACCCAGGAAAAGGAGCCGTTGGCGGCGATGGACATCACCGATGAAATCACCCGATACACGCTTCCCGACGGGTTTCGCATCATCAGCTTTGATGAAGAGCTAGATATCTATAAATACAACCGGGTTTTGTGGCGGGGGTTCAACCATGAAGGCCCCGCCCCAGAGGATGACGCATCGCTGCAATGGCGGCGTGACTGTCTGACAAGCCCGCACGCAAACCCCCATCTCGCGCTGGCCGTGGTGGCGCCAAACGGTGAGTATGTGTCTCACAGCTATATGTGGCATCAGCAAGGCGATGAGTACGCCATATTGGAGCCAATGGCCACCGACCCTGACTACCGCCGGATGGGCCTAGGCCGCGCGGCCTTACTGGAAGGCATCCGCCGCTGCGGGGAACTGGGTGCGAAAGTGGCGTATGCCGGCCTTTCCCAACAGTTCTATTACAGCGTTGGTTCCTACCCGCGCAGCACCGACACGTTCTGGGAATACAAGCTGAAGTGACGATCAAAAAGGCGGCGCATTCGCGCCGCCTTTCAATATTCCCATCTACAATTAATGTATGCCGAGCAGTTTCTCCACCCTGTCCAAAATGACCCCGGCCACCTCAGCCTTTGTCATCATCGGCAGGCTGACAGTTTCCTCCTGTGTCACAATGGAAACCTTGTTGGTGTCTGAGTCAAACCCAGCACCAGGCTCGGTCACATCGTTGGCAACGGCCAGGTCGGCATTCTTCTTCATAAGCTTGGCCCTTGCATGATCCAGCAGGTTCTCTGTCTCTGCGGCATAGACCACAAGCACCTGGCCCGGTTGCTTCATCCGCCCCAATTGCGCGGCGATATCGGCGTTTTCCACCAGCTTCAAGGTCATCCCCTCACCGCTGTTGACCTTCTTGATCTTTTGGTCGGCCACCGTTTCGGGCCGGTAATCAGCGGGTGCACCGGCCATGATCGCCACATCACAGTTTGGATACCGCCGCACAGCCTCCTCATAAAGCTCCTGCGTATCTACGATATTGACCACATCCACACCGATGGGTGGCGTCAGGCTCACCGGCCCGGAGAGAAGCACAACTTCCGCGCCACGGCGCATGGCTTCCTCGGCCAGCGCGTAGCCCATTTTGCCGGAGGAGCGGTTGGTGATGTATCGCACCGGATCGATAGCCTCGCGGGTGGGCCCGGCGGTCACCAAGATGCGGCGGCCAGCCAGCGTCTTCTTCACGCCCAGGATGTCGGTAATCATGCTGTGGATTTCATCCACCTCGCTCATGCGCCCAGCTCCCACGTCGCCGCATGCAAGCCGGCCATGGCCAGGGCCTACAAAATGATAGCCGCGAGCCTTGAGCCGGTCAATATTCTCCTGCACAACGGTGTTTTCATACATGCCGGTGTTCATCGCCGGGGCAATCAGAATGGGCGCCCGGGTGGCCATTACGGTGGTCGTGAGCATGTCGTCAGCAATGCC
This sequence comes from Bacillota bacterium, assembly GCA_023435705.1. Taxonomy (GTDB): domain Bacteria; phylum Bacillota; class Clostridia; order Christensenellales; family UMGS416; genus JAEYRA01. Next base: position 193,706 of record JAEYRH010000005.1, read on the forward strand.
GCAGGCCAGCTTGCCAATCACGTTGGCGGTGGCCGGTGCGATCACCACAAGATCTGCCATCTTGGCCAGCGCCACATGCTCCACCTCCCAGGGGCGGTCCCTCAAAAAGGTGTCCACTGTGACGGGGTTGCCGGAAAGCGTCTCCAAGGTGAGCGGTGTAATGAACTTTGTGGCGTTATGGGTCATCGCCACATGCACGGTGAAGCTTTCTTTCTTAAGCCTGCTCACAAGCTCGGCGGACTTATAGGCGGCGATGCCGCCGGTGATGCCTACGACAATGGTGACACCGTCCATGGTTCGCTCCTTTCAGAAGCCTGATAGACTTTGAGGCGGGTTTGGCACCCGCCCCATTTTGAACTGTTTGTGTTCTTTTGCCGCGCAAAAGAACCAAAAAGCCCGGGGGAGACAAACCCGTTTCTCCTTCCGGCTACGGCCGCTACGGCTGCAGCGGCACAACTCCTCGGTCGATACGCTCCCTCGTCAAACAGTGCCCGCTGCCACGCCTGTGCTATTGCGCTTCGCGCATCCTTGCCGTCAGGCGGGTTTGAAATCCCCCGGACCCCCTGAAGAAGCGAAGAGACAGCGAGGATCTGAATGTTACTTAAACCCGTCAAATGGCCTCTCATACTTGATCTTGCCCTCGTGGATCTCACGCACGGCAATCGTGACAGGCTTGTCTACACTGGCCTTGGAAAGCTTGGGTGCGCCATCCACCAGTTGGCGGGCGCGTTTGGCGGTCTCCACGACCAGGGTGTAGCGATTGTCTACCTTCTCCATCAGTTCATCCAGCGGTGGGTACATCATGTGGGATCAGCCTCCTCCAATAGAGCGTTTTTTAATTCGAGATTGCGGCTCACGCGGCACTTCTCGGCATTGATGATCGCCTTGATGCGCAGCACCGCCTGGTCAACATCCTCGTTGAGAACCAAATAGTGGTATTCATCCAGATAACCCAGCTCCTGATAAGCGCTGCGGAACCGCCGCAGCAGGCTTTCGGGGGTTTCGCTGCCCCGTTTGGTGATCCGGGCTTTGAGCTCGTTCATCGAAGGCGGCACCACAAAGATGAACACACCCTCGGGAAAATTCTTCTTGACCTGTAAAGCGCCCTGCATTTCAATCTCCAGCAGCACATCACGGCCCTCGGCCATGCGTTCAAACACATATTGCGCCGGCGTGCCGTAGCGGGCTCCGTAGACATCGGCATGTTCAAGAAGCTCACCGTTGACCAGCATATCCTGAAACTGCTCTTCGGTGCGGAAGAAGTAGTTCACTCCCTCCTCCTCGTGGGCGCGGGGTAGCCGTGTCGTGACCGAAATTGACAGAGCCAGGCCGGGCATTTCAGTGCGCAGCCGCTTGCAGACGGTGGACTTTCCGGCACCGGATGGGCCGGACACAACCAACAACAGGCCTTTGTGCGTCATCAGGACTCCTCTTCGTCTTCCACATCCAGTTTGTTGTCACTCTCGAGACGGTTGGCCACGGTCTCCGGCTGCACAGCAGACAGGATCACATGCTCACTGTCCATGATGATCACAGCGCGGGTGCGGCGCCCATAAGTGGCGTCGATCAGCCTGCCACCATCTCTGGCCTCCTGGATGATGCGCTTGATCGGGGCCGAATCGGGGCTTACGATGGCGATCATGCGGTTGGCGCTCACGATGTTGCCAAAACCGATGTTGATGAACCGGATGTCCATGATGTCCTCCCGCTATTCGATGTTTTGCACCTGCTCGCGGATCTTTTCTATCTCACCCTTGAGGGTGATGCCGGCGTTTGTGATTGTGAGATCGGCGGCCTTGGAGCAGATCGTGTTGACCTCGCGGTTCATCTCCTGCACAATGAAATCAAGCTTGCGGCCGATGGCCCCGCCGGATTTCATCGTGTCGGAAAAGTGCTTCACATGGCTTTTGAACCGGACAATTTCCTCATCGATGCTGCCGCGGTCGGCCATATAGGCCACCTCGGTGTTGAAGCGCTGCTCGTCCAGCTGGGCGCCCTCAGTGAGCTCCAGGATGCGGGCCTTCAGCTTATCGCTGTAGTCCTGCACCACCTGAGGTGAGCGCTGCTCGATCACGGTCATTTCCTTGAGCATGCCCTCCAGCTTGATCGCAAGATCTGCCTTCAGCCGCTCGCCCTCGGCCACGCGCATCTTCTGCATTTCAGAAAGGGCGATGTCGGCTGCCTCGAAGAGGATATCCTTTAGGAGGTCCTCATCATCCTCAGCCCCCTGGGCCTCGATCACATCGGGCATCCGAAGCACTGTGGAGAGCGTGACGTCGTCTTTCAAGCCATGCATCTTGCGGATGCGCTTGAGGCTGGAGAGATAGGCGGCCAGCAGCGCGTCATCGACGTTGACGGTCTTGCTGCCTTCGGCCTCGTTTTGATACTTCAGATACACATCCACATGGCCGCGGTTTAACTTCTCCTGCAGCTTGCGCTTCAGAGGCTCCTCCATGGAGCCCAGCGACTTGGGCAGGCGCATGCTGATGTCCAAAAAGCGGTGGTTGACGCCTTTGAGCTCCAGAAGCAGCTTGCGCCCCTCGCGCTCCACATAGCCCCGGCCAAAGCCGGTCATGCTCATCACAGGCATAATTCCTCCAATATGGAAGGTATTACTAGCTTCATTGAATAATAATTATAGCACGCCCACCAAGCGCAATACAACACAACTGCGTCTGAAATCGAGAGTTATATGCTATTTGTTTTTTTCTTTCTCAATCGGCGCACAATACATCCATATTCCATTTTGGGGGAACACCATGCTCTGGTCATTTGTAAGAGAAGACATCACCCCGCCCGTTGGCCTGTGGCAAGACGGTTTTGCCAATCGGGCGCATCCATCAGACGGTGTGCTGGACCCGCTGATGCTTCGGGTGGCTGCCACAAAGTCCGATCAATCCGCGTTCGTTTTCTTAGCCCTGGAGGTGTTGGTGCTGACAAACGAACGGGCCGACACCATAAGGCGCAGTGTCTCCAAGGCCTGCGGACTGGCTCCACACCAGGTGCTGGTGGCCAGCACGCATACGCATAGCGCACCGATGTCTGCACCGACCGAGCATGAGGAGGATTACGCGGAATGGTGGGAATCCGTGTCCGGCAAGGCTGCCGCGGCAGCTGAGCGGGCATTTGGCAGCATGAGGCCGGCGCGGTTTGATGTGGTCGGCAGCCTTTCCCGCATTGGTGTGGGCCGGAGGGAGTTCACAGAGCGAGGCGTGATGATCGGCGAGAGCCCGAAAGCTGTGATCGACCGCAACCTGCGGATGCTGCGGGTTGTGGATGAGGATGGTAAATTGCTTGGCGCGATCCTGCAAGGCGCCTGCCACGCAATCTGCATGCGCGAACGAAACACGAAGTACACCGGTGACTGGCCCGGCCGGGCTTGCAGAAACCTGGAGGAGCAATACCAAAACGCCGTCATCCTATACTTCAACGGCGGCAGCGGCGATGTGAACCCCAAACGATACGAGGGGGAAAGTGACGAGGAATGCCTGACGCGAACAACGGACACATTCCTGGAAGACGTGGGCCGGCTGATGAAAAAGGACTTCGACCCCCATGAGGAAGGCGACGTTGTGCCGGTTGGTTCTGAGCTCAATGTCCCACTTATAAAGCCCCGCAGGGAAGACCTGTTGAAAGAGCTGGAGGAGTGGCGCACGCGCATGGCAGCAACACCCGATGGCTCTTGGGACAGGATCATCGGCGTATATTGCGGGCGGTTTGTGGAAAACGCGCTGCAGCACCTGGAGGACAAATCGCCTTTTCACATCAGCGCCATGGTGCAAGCGGTACGTCTTGCAGGTGATGTCGCATTCTTCGCGCTGCCATTCGAGGTGTTTTCCGCAACCTCAAGGGGACTGGTGTTAAGCCTCAAAGACTCCGGCATTCACAAGGAGAATGTGTTCACCATCGGATACGCCAATGGAATCCACGGCTACCTCCCCACTGCCAAGGCCTTGCGGGAGGGGGGCTATGAAGCCAGGATGAGCGCATGGTTTTACGGCCTGCCATCCTACTACAGCCCCAGAGCTGAGCGGGAAGTGCGCAACCGATTGCTGGCGCTTTGGGAAGAGACGAAAACCATAGAATAATTGTGGGAGGGGTATACCCCTCCCAGCCTTATGGTGCTGCCACTATAATGAACTGACCTGGAGTGGCAGGATGCCAGTTTATTCAAACACAATACACATCGAGAAGCTTACGCGGATTCCATCTTGCAGGGTGGCGGCATCGCGCCATCATTCGACTTATTTCTTTAGGAAACCCCCATAACCGGGACAAAATTCTCCTATTCACAATTGTTGTCTGTTTTACCTCGATATATGGTTGCATAGATGTGTCAAACAAATCTTTAGAAAACACCTTCCTGCCATTGCTTGACAAAACTGCCAGCTTGAATTATAATCCAAAGTAATAGAATAGCGTCATAACATGCAGCGCTGAATCTGGCAACAGAGCGGGAGAACCAAAACCAGGGGTGCATCCGGTTCATCCGGTAGGGGATCCTTTCCCCCGAACCCGACAGCTAATCTCGCAAGCGCAAGAAGGATCGAATTGCTGTGTGGCATCGTTCCGAGGGGTTACCGCCCCTTTGGTTTTATCACCAAAATGGCGGCATGACCTTTGCACATGGTTGTTATATCATGCGCTGTATGTGTTACATACAGCGCATTTTGTTTTAACAGAAATGCTGTGTTGGCGGAAACCAAAAAGGAGGGTTGGACATGAAAGTGATGTTGTCTGGCCTTGGCAAGGCAGGCCGCGAGCTCGTCAGAACTTTCTCTGAGGCAACCGACGTACAAGTAATTGGAGGTATCTGCCGCGAAGGCAGCGACAAAATAGGCCAGGACGTCGGCGAGATCGCCGGCATCGGCCCCATCGGGGCATTGGCCCACAGCGTCAGGCAGTTGCGCGATGTATTCGTATTCAAAAGGCCGGATGCCATTGTGGATTTCTCCAGCCCCGAGCAGGCGATGGAAGTGATCGAGCTTTGCATCGAGCACCGCATCAACATCATTCTGGGCACTACGGGTTTCTCACTGCAACAGTTGAACAAACTCAAGGAATACTCCCTAAGTGCAACCATCGCGATCCTCTACGCACCCAATATCACACTGGGCGTGAACGTATTGCTGGCGATGGCCCAATTGGCCGCCAAATATCTGGAGGGATACGATTTTAACATCACCGAGATACACTACAAAGGCAAAAAGGACGCCCCCTCCGGCACGGCGAAGGTGATCAGCAAGACGCTACACAACGGCATCAGGGAAACCTATGGGTTTGACCCGGAGATTCCGATCAACAGCGTGCGCGCCGGCGGCTATATTGGGCGGCATGAGGTGATGGCTGTGGGAGAGAATGACAAGATTGAGATTGTGCATGAATCCTTCTCCCGCAAGGCTTTTGCCGATGGCGCATTGCTCGCCGTACGCAGCGTAGCGGGCAAGCAAGGATGGCTGGAAATGGCCGATGTGATCCGATTGTAATGTTACCAATCTGGGCTGAACGCCCGGTCACCCCCTCCCCTGGCCGCCGGTATTGGTGCATACCGGCGCCGGAGAGGGGGTTTTTGTGTCCTCAGGGCAACAGGAGCCGCAAAAACAAACATCATCCGCCTTCCTGACTCTTGACAAAATCTCAGCCGAATATGATAATTAGCTGTCTAATAATTAGATTGCAAATTTGAAAGGGGGTAGTCCGAATGTTGAAGCCAGGCGAACTCAATCAACTGTTCATACAGACGCAACATTTGCATTATCGCAAGGCTCACAACCGCTTCAGCGCCTTCGGTTTGGGCGAGGGGCAGCCCCGATTGCTGCGCAAACTGGCTGAGGCCGACGGCATGAGCCAGGCGGATCTGGCCCGCCGCTGCAATTTGGAGCCGGCCACGATCACCGTGGGGCTTGGCCGCTTGGAGAAAGCCGGCCTGGTGGAGCGCAAGCCCGATGAAAACGACCTGAGAGTCATGCGCATCTGGCTGACTGTGGAAGGCCGCGAGCTCAATGGCAGGCTGCATGAGGTATTCCTCCGGGGCGAGGAGGAAAATTTCGAGGGCTTCTCGCTGGAGGAGCGGGAACAGCTTGCCGATTTCCTGCGGCGGATGCAGGAAAACCTGCTGCGGTCCGTGGAAGTGAAGTGCAAACACGGGGAGAGTGACTGACCGTTGATACGGCTCTTAAGATTTTTAAAATCAAATTGGATTGCTGCCGTTTTGGCACCGTTATGCATGCTGGTGGAAGTTCTGATGGATTTGCAGCAGCCACACCTGATGTCTGAAATTGTGGACAAGGGTGTCGCGGCAGGTGACCTCGGCCTTGTGCTGGCGCTGGGCGGCCGGATGCTGCTGTCTGCTGCAGTGGGCTTTTTGGGCGGCATGGGCTGCATGATCTTTTCCTCCACTGCCGGAATGAGCTTCGGCACGGAGCTTAGGCAGGCGTTGTTTGACCGCGTGCAGACCTTTTCCTTTGCCGAGCTGGACAAGCTTAAAACCTCATCCTTGATCACAAGGCTCACAAACGACGTGATGCAGATGCAGAACCTGGTGATGATGGCTCTCAGGATCATGGTGCGCGTGCCGCTGATGGTCATCGGTGGCATCGTGATGGCGGCGGCGATCAACATGAAGCTTGTTTTGATCCTGGTCGTGGGCATGCCCGTGCTGGTGGCAGCGATCATTGTGATCACCCGCAAAGGCTTCCCGCTATTTCACATCATGCAGGACAAGATTGACCGGGTGAACGACGTCACACGCGAAAACCTTTCCGCCGCCCGGCTGGTGAAGGTGTTTGTGCGGCAGGATTATGAAAAGAATCGGTTTGGCCAGGCCAATGACGACCTGATGCAAGCCGGCGTAAAGGCATCGCGGACCATGATCCTGATGTGGCCGGTGCTGGGCTTTGTGATGAATATGAGTGTTGTGGCAGCGCTGTGGTTCGGCGGCGGCATGATCCTCCAGGGCGAGCTTCAGACCGGCGAGCTGATGGCGTTTATCAACTACCTCACGCAGATCCTGTTTTCACTGATGATGTTTTCAATGATGCTGCTGGGCGCCTCCAGGGCAAAGGCCAGCGCTGACCGTATCAACGAAGTGATGGATACAGCCTCCACAATCCATGATCCCGCACAGGCAAACAAGCCCATCGGTTACGATGTGGAATTCCAAAACGTGGTATTCCGCTACCCCGGCGCCGAGGGCGAACCCACAATCAAGGGCGTCAGCTTCCGCGCGGAGCAGGGCCAGACAGTGGGCATCCTGGGTGCGACCGGCTCGGGCAAGTCCACGCTGGTGAGCCTGATCCCAAGGTTATATGACACAACGGAGGGCAGTGTGACAATCGGCGGCGCCGACGTGCGCAGCATCCCGCTCAAGGAGCTTCGAGGCAAGATCTCGATGGCCATGCAGGACAGCATCCTCTTCACCGGCTCCGTGCGCGACAACTTGCGCTGGGGCTCGCCGGAAGCTGACGAGGAGCAGATTGCTGAGGCTGCGCGCGACGCGCAGGCCCACGATTTTGTGCAGGCCACAGAAGACGGCTACGGCACGATGCTCGGCCAGCGGGGCGTAAACCTCTCAGGCGGGCAGAAGCAGCGCCTCACCATTGCCAGGGCTCTGATCAAGAATCCGGAGATCCTGATCCTGGATGACTCCACCAGCGCCGTGGACATGGCCACGGAAGCCCGGCTGCAGGCGGCAATCCGCAGCAGGATGGGTCACTGCACGATCTTCATCATCGCCCAGCGCATCTCCTCTGTGCTGGATGCCGACAAGATCCTCGTGATGGACGATGGCCGCATCGCAGCCGAGGGCTCCCACAGTGAGCTGATGAAGACCTCGGAGATCTATCGCGACATTGTGCGCTCGCAATTGGGAGAGGAGGCGGTGGCCAATGGCTGAGACCGAACGCAGGCGCGAGAATGGGCCCGGCCCCCGGCCCGGCGGCCCAGGCGGAGGCCCGCCTTGGATGCGACAGATGGGCCCGCCGCCCAAGCTCAAAAATGCCAGAGGTACCATGGTGCGGCTGCTGAAGTATCTGGGGCAAAAGAAGCTGTTGCTGGCAATCGTGTTCGCCGCGACGGTGGTGTTTACACTCTCCGGCATTCTGGCGACGGAAATGAGCGGCAGGATACTGGACAAGACGCTTGCCACCCGTGATCTGACAGAGCTGGCACGGGCCTGCCTGATGCTTCTGGCGGTTTATCTGACCGGCATCGCGTCATCCCAGGTGCAGAACTGGCTGATGATAGACGTGGCGCAGGGCACCGTGGCCCGGCTCCGCCGCGACCTTTTCGAGCGGATGCAGGCGCTGCCGTTAAAGTTCTTTGACCGCAACACCCATGGCGACCTGATGAGCCGCTTCACCAATGACGTGGAAAATGTCAACGCCACACTGTCACAGTCGGTGGCCCAGTTCTTCGGCAGCGTGATCAGCATCGTGGGCACGCTGATCGCCATGGCCATTTTGAGCCCTGTGATGACGCTGGTGACGGCGTTCACTGTGCCGCTGATCATGGTGGTGACACGTGTGATCTCCAAACGCACCCGCAAGTTTTACAGCTCCCAACAGAAGATTTTGGGCGAGCTCAATGGCTATGTGGAAGAAACGATCTCCGGTCAGCGGGTGGTGAAGGTGTTCAGCCGCGAGCAACAGGTAAAAGCCGAGTTCGCCGGCATCAATGGCCGGCTGAAGGATGCCGGTGTGAAGGCGCAGATCTTCACCGGCGTGATTGGGCCGCTGACGAACATGATGAACAACCTCTCCTACGCCATTATGACGGCATTCGGCGCGTGGATGATTTTGAACGGCAGCGGTGTGACGGTGGGCGTTGTATTCAGTTTCCTGCTCTATCTCCGCCAGTTCGGCAGGCCTGTGAACGAAATCGCAAACCTGCTCAACACGATCCAATCGGCGCTGGCCGGCGCGGAGCGCATTTTCGACGTGATGGATGAGCCCCCGGAAGAGCCCGACGATACTGGCGCGCCGGAGCTGGCTGACATCAGGGGCCGCGTGTGCGCAAGCGACGTCACCTTCAGCTACCTGCCGGGCAGGCCGGTGCTCAAGCAGGCCAGCTTCGTAGCTGAGCCCGGCCAGACCATCGCGTTGGTAGGCCCGACAGGAGCAGGCAAGACCACCGTGGTGAACCTGCTTACGCGCTTTTATGACGTGGACTCCGGCACAATCACCATTGACGGGCTGGACATCCGCGCTGTGCGCCGCGACAGCCTGCGCACCAGTCTTGGCATCGTGCTGCAGGACACGGTGCTCTTCAGCGAGTCCGTGCGGGAAAACATCCGCTATGGCCGGCTGACCGCCACAGACGCAGAGGTGGAGGCCGCCGCCCGAATGGCCAACGCAGAGCCCTTCATCCTGCGGTTGCCCCATGGGTATGACACGGTGCTCTCCGACGACGGCGGCAACCTTTCTCAAGGCCAGAGGCAGCTGCTCTCCATCGCCCGGGCCATCCTGGCCGATCCGGCGATCCTCATCCTCGATGAAGCCACAAGCAGCGTGGACACCCGCACAGAGCTGCACATCCAGGAGGCAATGCTGGAGCTGATGCGCGGGCGCACCAGCTTTGTGATCGCCCACCGGCTGAGCACGATCCGCAACGCCGACCAGATCCTGGTGATCAAATCAGGCGAGATTATCGAACGGGGCACGCACAGCGAGTTGATGGATCAAAACGGTTTCTATGCCGGGCTGCAGAACAGCCAGCTGAGGACGGGGTTGGTGGAATAACACATTCCATATAAGCAAACAAGAGCGGTCAGGCAAACACCTGGCCGCTTTATAACACATATCCCCTGCCGCTGCGACGGCATGCCTTAGCTAAACGTCGCAAAACACCACCGCCCGATTTCCTCAAACCCCAGCGATGCATAGATCCGCCCGGCCACCGGGTTGCTGTAAAACAATACAGCTGTTTTACCTTCCTGCTCCAGTTCCTCGCAAAGGGCCGTCATCAGCGCCCCGGCATAGCCGCGGCCGCGGTATTCCGCCCGGGTGCAGACGCTCACCACCATGGCGTATTTGCTGCGCTCCACCGTCGTCATCGCCATGGATACGGCCTGATCACCCTCCATCGCAAGAAACACCCGTTTGCAACCCATCCGCATCTCATCGCGCACCGCGTCAGCGTTCAAATCCATCGCAAACTCAGAAATGCTCTGCCGAAGGGCTGCCATCGCCGGCAGTAGCGCTTCCAGGTTCTCCAGGCCCACTTTCACCACCGGCACGGACCGCTCACTTTTGATCAGGCGGCCCGGCGGCAGCTTCATCAGGATGTTGGTGTGCATCACCGGCACCAGTTTCAGCTCATCCAGCACCGGCTGCAAATACTCCGGCTTGCCGCTCAGCATCCCAAAGCCGGTGTCCCGCATGATGCGTGCAGCATGCCGCCAATCCGCTCCCTCCGGGGCGTAGAGGATGTAACTGCCGAAATAGCGCATCAGCACAGACCGGACAGTGCCCCAGCCCTCCACCCACAGATCGAGGTTGGGGTCGTCCAGCGTGTAGCACTCCAGGTCTCCCAGGATGAAATGGTTCACTTCCGGTTCCCGCGAGAGGAAGGCAATGGCTTCCTTTTCCCGGCCCGGCGCAATCTTTCGGAACACGGGCACCCTCCGGCAAATATGTTCGCTGTTTCGGCATCAGTATACATCGCTTCGGCGAATCAGACAATCCGTTGCTCCATGCGCAATTTCCTGTGCCTGTGCCAAATATGGCGCACAGTTGTCATCATTACCCTGTTATAATGTTTACAATTATGAATACACGGAGCAAACCATGATGCATTTTAGAACACTTTCCCACCGGCTGACCCACAGCGTGGCGGCAACCATGGCACCATTCTCACCGGTAACCGGCGCACCGGAGGAGCCGCAGCGTCAGACCCACGCGTTCCTTTGCTCCATCGCCTGCCGGATTTCGGAAGACCCGGCGCTCATTGGCTTGCCTGGTAAGCCCGACGGCGCCTTCGGTGACTGGGAGTTATTCAAGAGCAACCAGGAACTCATCGATGAGATGCGCAGGCAGATGCGGAAGCTGGAGGAATTCTACGGCATGCTGTTTCAACTGGGAGACAGCGCCACCATTGAGGATGGCAAGCTGTCGGTTGAGAAATCTGCCATGAAAGTGTCTCCAAAGGCGTTGAAGGCATTGGAGGCGTTGGGCCTGGCCTGGGAGAACCGGAAAGACCGGCTGATGCTGTGGAGCGCAGAGCACCCCGAACTGGCAGAGGGCTGGAAACTGCTGAGCACTGCCGCCAAGGCAAACGCCAACCCGGCTTTCCAGTTTTCACGCGCGATCTTCAACCCGGCGGATGCCAAGGCTGTGGAGGTCTTCCGGGCGCTGGCTGAAAACCGGAACGCGCTTGCGCTGCTGGAAAGCTATTTCAACAGCAACGGCTACCGGCTGGTGGAGCTCCGGGAGGGCATGTCGGTGGATTGGGTGAAGACCTATGGAAAAAAGGAGGAGCCGCTGAAAGCCCACTGGGCTGAGCACGTCCACGGCGGGCTCTCCATCGTCTACGACTACCGCCGTGCCAACCCGGTGATCTACGGCCTCAGGCTGCCGATGTTCCGGGAGCTGCTGGGTCGGTTTGATGAAATGGAAGTTGACTTAAAGTCTTTGGTGATTGCGCGCACCAAAAAGTGCGACGGCTGCGGCTACTGCACCCAGACTGATAAGACTGGCAAGCGGCCCAGGCAGATTGTGACCGTGCAGCACGGGGATCAGGAAGTTGATCTTTGCACAATGTTCCCCGGATTCAGCTATATCTGGACGAAGGTGGACGAGGCTGAGGCAAAGCGGATGATCGGGCTGCTCAAATTCGTGGACCGGATGTTTGATCAAAAGCAATAACCTAAATCACCGACACCACAAGACCTGCTGTGAATCCAATGATCTGCCATAGTGTTTTGTGCCCACCATCGGCGCGGAGCAACTGCGGCACCATTTCCCCTGTGGTCACATAGAGCATGGCCCCGGCTGCAAACCCCAGGCACATGCTCATCCAAATGGGGGACAGATTCCCCAGCCAGATGCCAAGGATTGCTCCCACGCCCGTAGGAATGCCGGTAAGCATCGCAAACATCGCCTGCCGATAAGGCGGCCTGCCCTGCGCGGCTGCCATTGGGGCAGTGATCGCCATGCCCTCAGGAAAATCATGCAGGCCGATCACCAGCGCCAGCTTGGCCCCCAGCGCCGGCATCACCGCCCAGCCGGAGCCGATGGCAAGCCCCTCCGGCAGGTTGTGGATCGCGATCGCCGCCAGCACCAGAAAGCTCGTGCGTGACAGGCTTGGCTCCCCCTCCGGCAGCAGCTGGGAGGCCAGCCACACCGCCGCGATGCCAGCCCCCATGCCCATCAACGCCGTCAGGATGCCGCCGGTCTCCATCGCTTCCGGCAGCAGCCCAAAGCACACGATTGCTGACATGAGCCCCGCTGCAAACCCCAGCACCGCGGCAACCACACCGCGCCGCCTGCCCCCATAGCAGCCAGCAAGCCCGCCTAGGCCGGTGCCCATAACGCTGGCCAGCGTGGCCCAGACCACCGCAGCTCCATCCCCCATTTTCTCCCCATCCCAACGCAAACTTCTTATTATCATATTTGGGAAACCGGGCAAATATATTACTGCGTCAGGAATATGAGCCAACGGGCTTGATTGCGTGTTCGCTTCATGCTATTTTATTTAAGAACAATTGTTCCTATTTTCGACTTTGGGAAAGGAGGCGCCGGCAGTGGTTGAACAGGAAAATGTGCTAAGAAAAGCGGAGAACCAGCGGTTCTTCGTGTGGACGACCAAAGGCCTGAGGTTGACCGGCAACCCGCCCAGAGAGGTTGTGGAAGCCTGGGCCGCGCTGGCGTGCTTGCCCAAACAGAAGACGTGGATGGGGCTTTTTCGGGGAGAGAAGATATAGACTGATAAGCGAAACATTACTACGTAGGGGCGATTCATGAATCGCCCGCTTTTTTACCCCAGTTCTTTCTTCTCCGCCGCCTGCATCCTTTCCGTCCGGTCGGCTATGGCAAGCCTGTCCAGCATGTCGTCGATATTGCCGGTAATGAATGTATCCAACTGATAAATTGTATAGCCGATGCGGTGGTCGGTCACACGGTTCTGCGGGAAGTTGTAGGTGCGGATGCGCTCGCTGCGGTCGCCGCTGCCAATCAGTGTCTTTCGGTTGGCCGAGTATTCGGCGTTGCGGTCGCTCTCTAGCTTGTCCAGCAAGCGGGAGCGCAGCACGCGCATGGCCTTTTCCCGGTTCTTGATCTGGCTTTTTTCGTCCTGGCAGGTCACAACAATGTTGGTGGGGATGTGCGTGATGCGCACGGCGGACTCGGTTTTATTCACGTGCTGGCCGCCTGCGCCGGAGGAACGGTAGACATCAATGCGCAGATCCTGCGGATTGATATCCAGCTCCACTTCCTCTGCCTCCGGCAGCACCGCCACCGTGGCAGCCGACGTGTGAATGCGCCCGCCGCTTTCGGTGTCTGGCACACGCTGCACCCGATGAGCGCCGCTTTCGAACTTCAAGCGCGAAAAAGCACCCTGGCCCGAGATGATCAGAGTGGCGTCTTTGCAGCCGCCGATCTCCGTTTCATTGATGTCGGCCAACTCCACCTGCCAGCCCCGGCCTGCGGCATAGGCGGTGTACATCTTCAGCAAGTCCATGCCAAAGAGCGCCGCTTCCTCGCCGCCGGTGCCGGCGCGGATCTCCATCACCACGTTTTTATCGTCATTGGGATCTTTGGGAGCCAGCATGAGCTTCAGCTGCTCCTCCATCTCAGCGGATGTCTTTACCAGCTCCGGCAGCTCCTCGCGGGCCAGTGCCTCCATCTCCGCATCGCCGGAAACAAGCAGCTCATTGGCCTGCCTGATGTCCTCCTGCGCCTTGTTGTAGCCGGTTGCCACGGCCATCACCTGCTCCAGGTCGGCCTGTTCTTTCAGATTCTTGCGCCAAAGAGCCTGGTCGCGCATGGCGTCCGGCTGGGAAAGCCACAGGTTCAATTCGTCGTAGCGGGCTTGCAGCTCCGCAAGCTTTTGTTCGAGCATAAGGGTTCAGGATTCCTTTCTCGCCGCGACAAGCCGCAACACCCCTCCGTAGTCGGAGATTGCGCGGGCATCCAGTGCTGCGGCCTTCATGACTGCAATGGCCTTTTCGGCCTGGTCGTATCCGATTTCAACAAACATCCAACCGCCGGGTTTCAGGCTTTCCACCGCCCGAAGCGCCAGCACACGAACAAACTCCAGACCGTCTTCACCGCCATAGAGCGCCAGGTGGGGCTCGTGCTCCCGCACGTTGGCGGGAAGCACAGCCATGTCCGGACCGCTGATATAGGGCGGGTTGGATACGATCACATCATAGGGCCCACCGGGTAGGGGCTCTCGCATGTCCGCTTGCACAAACGCCATGTCAGCGTGCAGCCTCATGGCGTTTTCATTGGCAAGCGCCAACGCATCCTCACTCACATCCATCAATGTGACGGAAGCATCGGGCCGCTCCAGCTTCAGCGTAATGCCGATGCAGCCGGTGCCGCAACCCACATCGATCACCTGGCAGGGCTGCCCCATCGGGATCACAGCCAGGGCCTCTTCCACCAGCCGCTCGGTCTCCGGCCTGGGGATCAGCGCCCGCCTGTCGGTGCGGAATGTGCGACCAAAAAAGTCCCACCGGCCAAGGATATACTGCACCGGTTCCTGTGCGCAGGCCCGCTCCACCATCAGGCGAAAAGATGCAAGGGCATCATCCGGCACGGTCAGATCAGGGGTCAAAAGCAACGTTGAGGCATTCAGCCTGGCGGATCCCTCCAGAAGAATCATTGCGATCCTTCGGCTGTCTTCCATGCCGGCCTGCTTCAACTGCACAGCGGCCCAGCCAATGGCTTCCCGCGCAGTCATTGCGCCGCAACGTCCTCACCGGAGGGGCCTTCCTGATCCTCCGCTGTTTCATCCACAGTCTCGCAAATCGTGGGAGGCAGCTCCTCTGCCGGGGCTTCCACTTCCACAGCGGGGGTCGGCGGCTCGGGCAGGCAGGCCTTGCGCTCCTCCTCATCCAGGCAGGCTGCGAAGGCGGCAATGGAGACTTCCAGCATCGCCAAATCAGGCTCGCGAGTAGTCATGCCCTGCAGCAGCATACCAGGCCAGCGCAGCGCTTTGGTGAACCAGTTTTCCCACTTGGCCAGCAGCATCAGTGTTTCAAAGGAGACCGCCGCAACCACAGGCAGCAGCGCCAGCCGCATCACAATGCGCAAGTACCACTGGCCGCTCCAGCCGGTGAGCGCAAAGATCAGCACGCTGATCACCATAACGATCAACAAAAAGCTGGTGCCGCAGCGGGGATGCCTGGTCGTGAACTTCTGTGCGTTTTCCGGTGTGAGAAGCTCGCCGTTCTCGTAGCAGTTCACCACCTTGTGCTCGGCGCCATGATAGGCGAAAAAGCGCTTGATATCCGGCATCAGCGACACCGCCGCCAAATAGAGGATGAAGATCGCAAGCCGCACGCCGCCTTCAATGAGGTTTAGAAGGAAGTGGTCTGCCACTAGTTTCGTAAGAAAACCGGACAACACCTGCGGCAGCACGAAGAACAAGCCAATCGCCAACGCCATGCCCAGCACCATCGCAAAACCGGTGGCGATGTCCATGGCAGACTTTCCAGTCTTTTTGGAGACCCATTGCTCAAACTTGCCCGGCTCCTCCTCAATGCCCATCAGTGAGGCGGAGGTGTTGATGGATTGGATGCCGATCACCAGCATATCCACAAAGCTCACCACGCCGCGCACGAAAGGCGCTTTGCGGTACCAGGCTTTCTTGCCGGGCTTGATCAGTTCCTTCTTTTCCAGCGCGATGGCACCGTTGGGTGTGCGCACGGCCACGGCCATGCGCTCCGGGGCGCGCATCATCACGCCCTCCAGCACTGCCTGGCCGCCGATCTTGCTGTTTTTCCTCATAATCTCTCCGTTCGGGCGGGTTTCCGCCGATGCTATGGAGTTATTGTAACATAGTTCTTGTCATCAAAAAACATAAAACAACCTTAAACCGGTGGAACGTAAAGAAACGCAGAACGGGGTGTTTTCCCCATTCTGCGTTGCCTTAAGCAAATATTGGTCTACAGGCCGTAGCGCTTCTTGAAGCGGTCCACACGGCCGCCGGTGTCCACGAGCTTCTGCTTGCCCGTGAAGAACGGATGGCACTGGGAGCAGATTTCCACCTTGATCTCCTTCTCAGTGGAGATGGTCTGGAACTTCTCGCCGCAAGCGCAGATCACTGTGCTTTCGCGGTACTTGGGATGGATGTCTTTTTTCATAGCGTATTCACCTGCCTTGCCGCCTCTATGGTCATGACCGAAGTCATTTCGGATTTCCCGTAAAGAAACGCGAATGTTATTATATCCAAACCGGGGGCTTTAGTCAAGATCAAACATCATTATTTATACGGATTATGAACATGAGTCCATCATTATTTGCTGACATACTGTTCCAGAAGCTTGATCGAATTTTCCAGCGCCTTCCTGTGCGTGCGCTCATAACCGTGGGAGGCATACACACCGGGGCCGATGAGACCGTGGCGCACGTCGTAACCGGCCCGCAGCGTCACATCCACATCGGAGCCGTAGCGCGGATAGATGTCCACAGCATAGGCGCAGCCGGCCTGCTCCGCGGCGGCAATCAATGCGTTCACCACGTCGTAGTGGTAGGGCCCGGCAGAGTCCTTTGCGCAGATGGATACCTTGAACTCATCACAGCCCAAGTCACCGCCCACAGCGCCCATGTCCACAGAGATTACTTCTATAACGCCCTCCGGGATGCCGGAAGCTCCGCCATGGCCCACCTCCTCGTGCACGGTGAAATAGAGCCATACCTTGCGCTTCAGGGCCAAGCCCTCGCTCACCATCCGGCCCAAAGCCATCAGGCAGGCGCTGCCGGCCTTGTCGTCCAGATGACGGCTTTTCAAGAAGCCGCTATCCGTCACGATCGTGCGGGGATCATAGGCGATATAGTCGCCGGGACCAATGCCCAGCTTCTTCACATCGTCGGCGGAGGCAACTTCCTCATCCAGCAGCACCTCCATGGCGCCGTCATCCTTATTGACCTTGTCGGTGTCGCCGAACACATGAACCGACGGCTTGTCGCACTGGATCGTGCCGGTAAACGTCTTGCCGGAGCGGGTGAACACCGTCACGTTCTCTGTGGCGGCGTGGAAGTGGCTGTAACCGTTCAAGGGCTCATAGCGCAGCCGCCCGTTGGGCTTGACGGAGCGCACCATCAAGCCAAGTGCGTCCACATGGGCGGCCAGCACAAGACCCTCGCCATCGCCGCCAAGGCAGCAGATCACCGCACCCTTATTGGTCATCTTCGGTGCGAAGCCCAACCGGGCAAGCTCGTCCATCAGATATTGGGCAGCTTGTTTGGTATAACCCGTGGGGCTCGGGATGCGGCACAAGGCCACGGTCTGCTCCACGGCATAATCCAGTATCTCAAGTTTCATTTGATCTTTTCTCCGTTCTTAATTGACTGCTGCGCCCAGCGGGTCGCGCACAAAGCCCATCATCAGAATCTGCCCGGCATTGAAGCCTTCCGGGTCGGTGCGCTCCAGCAGCACGAGGAAAGGGCGGTTAACAGCAAGCGTTGGGATATCATCCTTGATGCCCTGGCGATAGGTGATAGTGGGGTCTGGCTCATCCACACCGCTTTCATCCACAACCAAAGCTGCTTTGTGCAACACATCGGAAACATACAGCCCCTTGCCCATGGCGCTGTAGTCCGATCCTTCTGCCAGGTATTGCCCCAGGCCAGCCCGATCCAGCACCGGCATCACCGAGCCCGAATGCTCCAGCTGAAAGCGGGGCAGCAGCACACGCTGCCTGGACCATTCGGCTTTATCCAACCACTCATCATGCCGGGCGGCAGCCACCGGGATGAACTCATGCAGGCTCATGCCTTCCGGCGGCACCATCACCACCAGGCGGGTTTCATCCCCCGCCAGCGGCATCACCGCCACCGAACCATCCACGCTGTTGTAGATCCCGCAGCTTTGATAATACACCAATGTGGGCACAGCGGTTTCCTCGCCGTTTTCGAAGGTAAACGGAAGCGGCCGGGATTTGCCGGCGTCCATCGCTTGCTGCCAGTCAGGATCTGCTGTAAGGATATCAACAAAAAAGGGTGCCTGTGCCTCGGGCAGAATGAACTTCAGCTTTTTCTCACGGCCGCCGGTGGAATCGTCAGCCCATTCGTCCAGGAAATTTTGGCCGGATTCGCCCGTCAACGGCACCGATGGAAACAGCGACTGCAACTGCATCATCTGCCTGATGTCTGTAAGAAAAGCTTCCTTAACATATTGGCCGTTGCCGAACACCATGCACCAGGCTGTGGTAAACCGCCCTTGCTTGAGCTTGACCACCGCTTGCTGCATCCTGAGCGCAATCTCGTTGATTTGCCGGGGCAGCATGCCCTGCATGCCAAGCTCCCGCTCCAATGCCTCGGCGGTGCTGCCTGCGGCACCATACTTGGCAGCCGCCAGAACACCTGCCAGGCCAGTGGTGCCCATCACGTTGTTGCCGCTGCCAGTATCCAGCGCATAAAGCAGCCTGAAGCCGATCTGCAAGCCCCTGCCATCGGAAAAGGATGAGTCCCCCACCCATACCGCCGGCGTGGCGGTGGGCGTGGGCTGAGGTGAGACATTGGCGCAGGCCGGCAGCAATGCAGCCACTGCCAAAAGCGTTGCGAGCACAACGAGCTTTATGCGATTGACCTGTTTTCGTATCATATAAAAAATTATACCATAAACCGCAAAATGCGAAAACAACCACTATTATCAGCCAACGCATTGTTGACATATCACGGCAATCGGATAGAATCGTACTATCTCAACTTCACGGAGCCCACGATGCAGTTTTCAACCGAGAAGATACTGTTCGCCTTCGGCCTGACAGTGATCGCCGGCCTATCAACCGGCATCGGCAGCCTGATCGCGCTGTATACCAAGCAGACAAATCGGAAATTTTTATCGGCGGCGCTGGGCTTTTCTGCCGGTGTGATGATCTATGTGTCGTTGGTGGAAATCTTTGCCAAGGCAAAAGTCTCATTGACAAACTTCTACGGTCACCCCGCCGGCTATTGGGTGACTGCTGTGGCGTTTTTCGGCGGCATCGGCCTGATCGCGCTGATTGACAAATTGGTGCCCAGCGCAGACAACCCCCATGAAATGCACGATGCCAGCGACCTCGCCGGCAAAAAGGCTGGCGACAAGGCGCTGATGCGCATGGGAATGCTCTCGGCGCTGGCCATCGGCATCCACAATTTCCCAGAGGGCCTGGCCACCTTCACCAGCGCGTTGCAAGACACCACGATGGCCGTGAGCATCACGGTCGCCATTGCCATCCACAACATCCCCGAGGGCATCGCCGTGTCAGCTCCGATCTATTTCGCCACCGGCAACCGCAAACGGGCATTCTGGATGTCTTTCCTGTCGGGCCTTTCGGAGCCGGTGGGTGCGCTGGTGGGCTTCTTCCTGCTGATGAAGCTTTTCAACGATGCGATGTTTGGCATCATATTCGCGGCCGTGGCCGGCATCATGGTCTACATCTCCCTGGACGAGCTGCTGCCCACGGCGGAGAAATATGGCGAGCACCACATAGCGATCTACGGGCTGGTGGCCGGCATGGCGGTGATGGCGGTCAGCCTGTTGCTGTTTGCCTGAGCGCGGCGCTCAGCGCCGCGCAGGGATGATCTCCAGCCAATAGCCATCGGGATCTTCGATGAAATAAATGCCCATCCCCTTGTTTTCATAACAAATGCAACCCATATCCGTATGCAGCGCATATGCTTCGGCAAAATCGTCTACATGAAAGGCGATGTGCGACTCATTGTCGCCCAGCTCATAGGGGCCTTCCTTGTCGCGAAGCCATGTGAGTTCCAATTGGTGGGCCGATGCGCCGTCGCTCAAAAACACGATGGCAAAGCTGCCATCAGAAGCTTCATGGCGGCGCACTTCGGTCATACCCAGGGCTTTGGCATAAAACGCCAGCGACTTCTCCATGTCTTTCACATTGATGTTGGTGTGGTTGATTGTGAATTTCATCGGTATCCCTCCTGAGTATTTTGAATCATTTATCAGATTATGATGCTGTCACCTGGCCGGGCGATCAGCGCAACCTCGGTGGAAATACCTTCTGCCGCAAAGAGCCCCGCCAAATCATTGGGCAGCCCCTCCCCTCCGCAAAGGTGCATCGGGATCAGCAGCTTGGGCGAGGCTTGCTGCGCAAAGTGCAGCGGCCCGCGCATGGCATGGCGGCCAAGCCGGGCATCCACCGGAAAAAACGCCGCATCGGGCCTGCTGCTTTTCAGCGGCTCGATCTCATTGAGGAACCACTGCTCGTCATGGAGCAGCTCCTCTGCGGTGGATTCTTCCTCCCAATACCAGTCATTGAGATCGCCGGCATGGAAGAGCCTCTTCCCCTCAAACTCAACAAGAAATGAAACGCCTTGGTCAGTGGAGCCGTACGCTGTCACCGGGATGCCACGTACCTCGGCGGACTGCCCTTTGCTAAGCGCGATCACATTTCCAACCGGCGGCTTGGCAATGCCGGCATCCAGCACATAGCCCACCGACTTCCCCGCATGCTTCAGGATCCGCTTGTTGTAGTGGTCATGGTGGCTGTGCGAAGCAAAGAACACCACCGGCTTTTCACCAAAAGGCAGCTGGTCAACCAACCCAAGCTCGTCGGTGTAGTAGTCAAACACAAGGCAGGCCGTGTCGCCTTCCACCAGGAAGCCGCTGTGGCCAAGCAAGGTGATCTTCATGGTGATCCCATCCTTTGGAGGTATTATAGCATAGAGACGGCACTGCCAATAGGGTATCAGAGTCCTCTCCCCTTGCCCCTCCCCCATCACTGTGCGAGAAGCAAAATATTCCAAGAAATATCTATATTTGCCTGATTCAATTCAACCCAACCCCATGGTATTATTGTGCAGTTCATATGTGATTTGGAGGTTCGCGATGCTGCCTGTCGATCTGGAGCAGTTCTGGAAGGACGATGCCCTTGCCCATGAAGACAACTGCTTTTCCCCCGCCGCGCCCCAGGTGGCGCTGGGCATTGCGATGAGCGAGGAATGCGTCTACGCGGAGCTGGGCGAGCCGGGCACCCCCTGGCTGGAAGCGCCAAGAGAGCGCCGCCTGGAGCTGAACAAGAGATATAATGATAAGGCAGAGCAAATTGTGGGCCGCCGCTTGCTGCCGGAGTGGCTGCCGGAGCCGGAGATGAAGCTGCCGGAAATCCGGGGCATCCATGAGATCTTCGGCGGCAAATACGTGGTGCAGGGTGAATCCAACTGGCTGATGCCCAGCTGCAGCACACCCAAAGAACTGGAGTCTGTGTTGGACACAGCGGAAAAGCGCATCGCAAACATCCGGCAGTTTGCATTGCCCGAACACTGGGAGCGGGAGAAGAAACGAGTCTATGAGGCTTACGGCATCCTGCCCTCCACATTCCGCAGCATCCGGGGGCCGGTCACGCTGGCGATGTCGCTCTACGGTGTGGAAAACCTGATCTATCTGCTGGTGGATGAGCCGGAGCTTGCCGACCGCTTCAGCCGCACGATTTCCGACGCGGTGTTTGCGCTGGCGACAATGATGGATGAAGAGGCCGGCTGCTCGCCTGAAGACCGCCCGGCAGGGTTTGGATTCAATGATGACGACTGCTGCCTTTTGACGCCGGACATGTATGAGCAGTTTGCCTACCCGATCCTGAAGCGCGTGTTCGACCACTGGTGCCCCAACCCCGGCGACTGGCGCTACCAGCACTCCGACTCGCCGATGGGCCACCTGCTGCCGATATTGGGCAGGCTCAACCTCACCGCCTGCAACTTCGGGCCCACGCTCACGGTTTCCGAGATCCGCCGCCACATGCCCCGCACCCGCATTGACGGGCAGCTGGCGCCTTTCACCTTTATGGGCAACGACGAGGCCGCCATCGTGGCCGAGGTGCGGCGTGACTGCGAGATGGCCAAACCCCACCGGGGCCTGAATGAGTTCACTGCCGGCTCCATCAACAATGGCAGCCTATTGACCAGCATGCGGGCCGTCATGCACGCGATCCAGCAATACGGCAGGTACTAAGATGGCCCAATTTGACATCCTGGAAATCATTGAAGTGATCGGCGTGGCGGCGTTCGCGGCCTCCGGCGCGATCGTGGCCGTGGAGAAAAAGCTGGATATATTCGGCATACTGGTGCTTGCCTTCGTCACAGCCGTGGGCGGAGGCGTGATCCGCGATGTGGTGATGAACCGGGGGATCCCTGTGTTTTTCTCCAACTATCTCTATTCCGCCGTGATATTGACAGTTGCTGTGGCAGTGATGCTTCTGCGGGAGAAAATCCGCTGGGGCTGGCCATTCGTGATCATTGACGCACTGGGCCTTGCGGTGTTCACCACAGTGGCCGGCATGATGGCCATCGAAAGCGGATACACGTTTCTGGCCTTCTTATTCGTTTCCGTGATCACAGGCGTCGGTGGCAGCATGATGCGCGATGTGCTGGTGCAGGAGATCCCGGCGATCCTCCACAAGGAAATTTATGCCACGGCGGTGATCGCAGGCGTGTTGGCGCTTTGGTTCCTGCACCAATGGCTGGGCCGGGACCTGGCTGTGGCGCTGGCAATGGCAATTGTGTTCACCGTGCGGGTGGTGTGTTACCGCAAGGATGTGCACCTGTCGTTCTTTCACAAGGGAAACAAAAAAGGACAAAGCGTGTGAAAATAGCATGGGGCCGGCACAGACGCCGACCCCACCATTAACTGCAACAAACAATCTGCGCCTTTTGCAGGAAAATTGCTCATTACTCAACTGAAATTCGATATTCACTTTCAAACAGCCCACCGGGCTCCAGCCGCAGCGCGGCCCTTTTATTCGTCAAGTCACCGGTAAAGTCCGTCGATTCGGCGATGCCATACCACGGCTCAATGCACACGAACGGTGCACCGGGCGGCGCCCAGATGCCCAATTGCGGAAATCCGGGGAAACTCACCGTGACAGATTTGCCGGTTTTTCGGCCCTTCAACGCCACAGAGGAAGATTTCACGCCATCCAGGATAAAGGCACCGTCAGCAAACATGCCGGGTGAAAGCTGCTTGATGCGCTCATTGCGCAAGAATGGCTCGCTCTTGCCGGCGATCAGCAGGTTGGCTCCATTCACATACTGCCGGTCCAATACCTCAGATTTCTCAAATTCCAGGAAATAATCCTCAAAGGAGTCGCCTGCTACAATCGGGCAGTTGAAGGCCGGATGGGCTCCGATGGAGAAAACCATTTCCTTCTTATCAGCATTCTCCACACGCCAACCCACCACGACAGCATTGCCCTCCAGCCGGTAGGAAACCTCCAGAACAAAACGGAACGGATACATGGCAAGGCTTTCAGGACTGCTCACCAGGCGGTAAGTAACGGCATCTCCAGACTCCTGGGCGATTTCAAACTCACTGTCGCGGGCAAAACCGTGGTTCTTCAGCGTGTATTGCCTGCCGCCGTAGGAATATTGATTGTTGACCACCGAGCCCACAATCGGGAACAATAGCGGTGCGTGCCGGTTCCAATGCTTGGGGTCAGCCTGCCACAGGTATTCGGTGCCGCAGGCTTTCAGCCGGATGCTGGTGAGCTCCGCCCCGGCAGCCCTGGAGCCCACAGAAAGCTTGTCATTTTCGATCATCACATGCATGAAGCACCCTCCGGATATTGTTTGACAGATCCTGCCAATTCCGTAAAAGTATAGCACAAAGAACGTGTGATATCTCAACAATTGTGTGCCCACTGGCACAAATCAAGTGGGCGAGTTCGTTGTATAATACCATGAGCAGCACTATAATATGCAGGCAGAAACACATGGAGCGGGTTATGCACGAGCTTCCATTGGTTCAGTCCATCATCACAAAGGCTTCCGAGCACGCCCGCTTAAACGGCGGGCGGGCAGTGAAGTCCATCTCACTGGTGGTGGGCGATGGCACGGGCTATGTGCCGGAGAGCATACAGATGTATTTTGACATTGCCGCCGCCGGCACAATGTGCGAGGGAGCGGGGCTCGCGGTGCGGCGGGTCAAACCGCTGATGCGCTGCGGAGCCTGCGGTATCCTGTTTGAACGCAAACCCTTCTCCTTCGATTGCCCCGATTGTGGTGGCGAGGGCAGCCCTACCGAAACGGGTAAAGAACTCTACATTGAAGATATCGAAATCTATTTGGATCAAGGAGACAAAACAGATGAGGGAAACAATCCGGGTGCCGGTGATGGAAGCGGTGCTGACGGAGAACGACCGCCTGGCGGAGAAAATGCATGGGACCTTTGAGCGCCGCGGCATCTTCGTGGTGAATGTGCTGGGCGCGCCGGGGGCCGGAAAGACCACCAGCCTGATCCGCATCATTGAGCGCCTAGCGGATAAAAACGTGGGCGTGATTGAGGGCGACATTGAAAGCGACATCGACACCAAAAAGCTGGAGGCTCTGGGTATCCCCACCCAGCAGATCAACACCCAGGGCGCCTGCCACCTGGACGCGCCGGTGATCGACCAGGCGGCGGACAACCTGAAGCTCACCGACGGCAGCATGCTCTTCATCGAAAACGTGGGCAACCTGGTGTGCCCGGCGGAGTTTTATATCGGCGAACATGTGAAGCTTTTGATCCTCACGGTGACAGAGGGCAGCGACAAGCCCTACAAATACCCGCTGGCCTTTGAGAAAGCCGATGTGATCCTAATCAACAAGTGCGACCTGATTCCCTATGTGGACTTTGACGAGGCCTATTTCATGAAGGGCGTGAGGTCGCTGAACAAGACCGCGCCGGTCTTCAAGGTTTCCGGCAAGACCGGCGAAGGTTATGAGGAGGCCGCCCGTTGGCTGGAGCAGAAGCGCAAGGGGCAGTGACGCGCCGCATCTTCATCCGCGGCATGGTGCAGGGAGTGGGCATGCGCCCCTTCCTGGCATTGTTGGCGAAGGAGTTTGGTATCGCCGGTTCGGTGAAAAACATCGGCTCAAATGTGGAGATCGTTGCGAGCGCAGACTCGGAAACGTTGGATACGTTTGTAGCGGCGATCAGGCAAAGAAAGCCCGAGATGGCGGAGATTTCGGAGATCATTGAACTCCCCCTGTCGCCTGAGGGCGACATCCTGTCAGCCGCCTTCACCATCCTCCCCTCCACCCCCGGCGAGGTGGCAATGCTGCCGGCGGACTTCCCCATCTGCACCGACTGCATGCGGGAGTTGCTGGACAATACGAACCGGAGGTTCCGCCACCCGTTTATCAGCTGCGCCGTGTGCGGCCCCCGCTACAGCATTCTGGAGCGGGTGCCCTATGACCGCGACACCACGTCGATGACCGACTACCCGATGTGTCCGGCCTGCGCCAAGGAATATGCCGACCCCGCCAACCGCCGCTACCACGCCCAAACGGTGTGCTGCCACGACTGCGGCCCCACGCTGCTCTGGAGAGACCGCACGGGGGAATGGCAAGGCGAGGCAGCGCTCGAAAAGGCGGTGCACTGCCTGAAGGACGGTGGCATCGCCGCCATTAAGGGCATCGGCGGCTACCACCTGGTCTGCGACCCAAACAACGGGCCGTCTGTGAGCAGGCTTCGGGTGCTCAAAGGCAGGGAGCTAAAGCCCTTTGCCGTCATGTTTCCAGATTTGGAAGCACTGCGGGAGCATTGTGAAGCATCCGAGCAGGAGCGGGAGCTGCTGCTCTCCCCCGCCCGCCCAATCGTGCTGCTGAAGACCAAAAGGCCCTTTGCCCCGGCGGTGTGCGGCGACGCCAAACTGACCGGCTGTTTTCTGCCCTATACGGCGATGCAGGTGCTGCTGCTCAAGGAGTGCGGGCCGCTGGTGATGACCAGCGCCAACCAAAGCGGCAGGCCGGAGATCCATGAAGACGGGCCGATGCTGGCGATGCTTGCGCGTGAGGAGCTGGCGGGAGTGCTCTACCACAGGCGCAGGATCGTGACAAGGCTGGATGACTCGGTGGCCCGCGTGTCCGCCGGGCAGAGGCAGCTCATCCGCCGGGCGCGGGGGTTTGCCCCAAGGCCGGTGACCGCCGCCCATCCGGCGAGAGCATCATGTTTCCCCGCCATCCTGGCCTATGGCAGCGATCTCAAGTCGGCGTTTTGCCTGCTCAATGGCGGCGAAGCCCATATGAGCCAGTATTTCGGTGACATGGAGGAGCTGGAGGTGCGCCGGGCCTATGAGCAGAACCTGGCGCACATGCAAAAGCTGTTTGGGTTCATTGCGGAACTGGCTGCCTGTGACCTGCACCCAGGTTATCACAGCTCGCGGCTGGCAAGGGCAAGCGGCCTGCCCATTGTGGCGGTGCAACACCACCACGCTCACATCGCCTCGGTGATAGCCGAACACGGCCTCACTGGCCCGGTGCTCGGCGTGGCCTTTGACGGCACCGGTTACGGCGCCGACGGCGCGGTTTGGGGCGGTGAGTTTTTGCTCTGCGAGGGCGGAGGCTTCCGGCGGGCTGCGCATCTTCAGTATGTGATACTAGCCGGCGGCGACTCAGTGGCGGTGGACGCCCGCAAAGCCGCATTGTGCTACTGCGAAGCTGCCGGCGTGTCATGCGAAAAATCTGAAGATACGACCATCTTGAGGGCAGCGCTGCAGAACCATGTGAACACTGCGCAATACTCCGGCATGGGCCGGCTCTTTGACGCGGCGGCCAGTCTGCTGGGCATCTGCCAGTGGAACGGCTATGAGGGCCAGTGCGCCATCGCGCTGGAAAACGCCGCAAACCTGGCTGAGCAACAAGGCATTCCACCGCTGCCGATGGAGTTCGATTTATCTGCCACAGATGACGGCATCCTGATCGACACGGCGCCGGTGATCCGGGCAATAGCCGAAGCCGGCGCAGAAAATGCCCATGCCGCCGCGCTGGGCTTCCACAACGGGGTCTGCCGGATGGTTCTTGATGTCTGCACCCTGCTGCGGAAGCGGCACGGCGTGGGCACTGTGGCGCTGTCCGGCGGCACATTCCAGAACGAGCGCATCCTGTCCGGCTGCATGGCATTGCTGAAAAATGCCGGATTTTCTGTTTATACCAACAATGAAGTGCCCTGCAACGACGGCGGGCTGGCATTGGGCCAGGCCTGGGTCGCGGCAAGGAAGATCAGGCAGGAGTAATCATATGTGTGTGGCAACACCGGGAAGAATCATCACAATCGAGGGAAGCACCGCCAAGGTGGATGTGCTGGGCAACACGATATCGGTCAATGTGTCCCTGGTGGATGCGGCAGTGGGCGATTATGTGTTGACCCATGCCGGCATGGCGATCGAAAAGATCGACCGGGAGAAGGCTGAGGAACTGATCAAGCTGTTTGAAGAAATTGAGGAGCTGTCAAAATGACCGGGATGGAAAAGGCAGCAGCATTTTTGAAGGACTATGCCGGGCCGGAGGTGCGGGTGATGGAAGTGTGCGGCACCCACACGGCGGCAATCTTCAAGTCCGGCCTGCGCTCTGTGATCTCACCGAAAATCAAGTTGATCTCCGGCCCCGGCTGCCCGGTGTGCGTGACCGCCGCAGGCTATGTGGACCGGCTCATTGAGCTTGCCATGCTGCCAAACCATTGCGTGCTTTCCTTTGGCGACATGCTCAAGGTGCCTGGCAGCACGAGTTCGCTTTTAAGCCGCCGCAGCGACGGCGCCCGGTTCCAGATGATTTATTCGCCGCTGCAGGCGCTTGACCTGGCCAAGCGGGAACCACAAACCACATATGTGGTGGCGGCGGTGGGCTTCGAGACCACCGCGCCGGCCTACGCGCTTCTGGCGGAAGAAGCACGGCGGCAAGAAATCACAAACATCCAGCAATTGACTGCACTCAAAACAATTCTGCCAGCGATGGAGTTCATCTGCGCCACTGAGCCGCAAGTCGACGGGTTTCTTTGCCCCGGCCATGTGAGCGCCGTCCTGGGCGCAGAGGCTTATCGGCCTCTTTGCGAGCGGTACCGCAAGCCAATGGTCGTAGGCGGCTTCACCGGCGAGCATCTGCTGGCGGCACTTCATGAAATATTGACCCAGCTCAGTCAGGGCAAGCCCGCCGTGCGCAACCTCTATCCGGAGGCAGTCAGCGCCGGCGGCAACCGGAAAGCGCAGGCGCTGCTGCAACATGTGTTTGAACCCGGCGCCGCCACATGGCGGGGCATCGGCGAGATCCCCGGGTCGGGGCTCTATCTCAAGGAGGAGTTTGCCGCGTTTGACGCCGGCAGCCGCAGCCTCACAGCCCTGCTGCCCGATCCTGCCGGCTGCCGCTGCGCCGATGTGGTGTGCGGCAGGGCGGAGCCCGCCGCCTGCCCCCACTTCGGCAGGCGCTGCACACCGCAGGACCCATTGGGAGCGTGTATGGTGTCCGATGAGGGGGCATGCGCGGTGTGGCACAGGAATAAATCCCCCCTGTCACCTACGGGTGACATCCCCCCCTACTAAAGGGGGTAAGGATCATTCTTTGTCTCGGTAATAATGTGGTGCAGGGCGAAGCCCTGCAAACCAGAACCCCCTCCCAACGTCAACCATGAATGGATACCCTTTGCTAGACCGGGGAGGGGGCAGGGGGTGGGAAGAGGAGTCAGCAATGAAGATAAATATGTCTCATGGCGGCGGCGGCACAATGACCCAGGGGCTCATTGACAGCCTGTTCAAGCGCCATTTCCGCAACGACCTGCTCATGAGGGGCGAGGATGCGGCAGTGTTTGCGCTGAACGGCAAGGCGGCCTTCACAACCGACAGCTTCGTGGTGCAGCCGCTCACGTTTCCCGGCGGCGACATCGGGCGGCTGGCCGTGTGCGGCACTGTGAACGACCTGCTGACGGTGGGAGCTGTGCCCCAATATCTGAGCGCCGGGTTCATCCTGGAGGAAGGGTTGGATCTGGAGCTTCTGGAAACCATCGTGTGCTCGATGGCGGAAACCGCCAGGGAAGCAGGCGTGCGTATCGTCACCGGCGACACGAAGGTGATCGAGGGCCGGGGCGGCCTGATGATCAACACTTCCGGCATCGGCATTGTGCGCCAGGATTATGCGCCGCAGCCCTGCAAACCCGGCGACGCAGTGCTGGTCTCCGGCAACCTGGGTGAACACCACGCAGCAATCCTGAGCCGCCGCATGGGCATCGAAAACGGCATCCAAAGCGACTGTGCGCCACTGAATGAAATGGTAACACGCCTACTGGATGCGGGGGTCGGCATACGCGCCATGCGCGATGTGACACGAGGAGGCCTGGGCACAATTTTATCGGAGCTGGCGGAGCTGCACGGCATCGGCATTACAATTGAGGAAAGCGCTCTGCCGCTGAGCCCAGAGGTACGCGGGTTCTGCGCAATCCTGGGCCTGGACCCGCTTTATATGGGCAACGAAGGCAAGATGCTGTTCGTCGTGAACTGCGGCGACGCCGAGCGGGCTGTTGAAATCATCCAAGGCTCCCGGTTTGGCGAAAACGCCGCAATTCTGGGCCGGGTGACGGAGGGCACAGGCGTGGTAATGAAAACCGGCATCGGCGGCAGCCGGGTGGTTGGGCCTTTGGCTGGAGAAGGATTGCCACGAATTTGCTGACGCATTCGCCTTCGGTGCTGATGCACCTCGGCGATTTTTGGCTCGTCCAACCCAACGCTTGCCCGCCCACCGCACATGTCGCTGTGCGGGCATATGGTTCTCACCTCGAACCCAATCTGGTTAAGACGACCCCCGAGGGAGGTTTCGATACTCTATCAAGATTACTAGCGCCTCCGCCGGATGAACCGGCTGTCGGCCACAAATGAATGGCCTCAAAAGAATCATACTTCCTAAATAGAAAAACTGCCCAAC
Source organism: Bacillota bacterium (assembly GCA_023435705.1). GTDB lineage: Bacteria > Bacillota > Clostridia > Christensenellales > UMGS416 > JAEYRA01. The sequence continues at coordinate 223,534 of JAEYRH010000005.1, forward strand.
TTAACGCTAGACAGTTTTTGAGCTTATAGAAAAGAAAACAAGTTTTATGGCGTCGCAGTTGGCTCCGGCGAGACAGTCGCCGGCGGCTCATCGGCTCCGATGTGCAGCGTGATGGCGGCTCCGGCGGCGGCAGTGCTGCCGGCGGTCATGGATTGGTCATAGACAAGCCCCTCATAACCGGCCTCATAATCATCGCCATACACAAATGTAAGGTTAAACTTGCGGTGCCAGCCGGCTGCCAGGATCTGGGCCTCCGACATGCCCTTGAAGTTGGGCACGCTGTAGGTGACGTTGGCTGGGTTGTATTTGAGTGTGAGCGTGGTGCCTTCCATCACTTCTTTGCCGGCGGCAACGCTCTGATACCAGATTTCGCCGGGCAGCCGGTTGGAGTTTCTGGATTCCACAAACACCGGGATCAAGCCCAGCGCATCGCACATCGCCATCGCCTTTTCGCGGGTGATCGCCTCATCAAATCCAGCACCCTCAGGCGCCACAAAATCCGGCACAAAGACAGCCTTACCCTTGGAGACGGTGATCTTAATCGTGGTCTTTACGCCCACCACCGTGTTGGCCTTGTCCTGATAGAGGATCTTGCCTTTGTCCTGATTGCTCTGGGTGTAGGTCACGCTGATGGAGATTTGGGCACCCTGCTCGTTCAATTCCTTTGCCCAGGTCTCTATGGCGTCACGGGTTGAGCCCACAAAGCTGCCCACGACGATCTTGTTGCCCAGCGAGTAATACAGCTCCATCACGTCGCCGTCATCATAGATGGAGTCCGCGGGGATGCTTTGGCTGATGAACGCACCGGCTGCCTGGGAGGAGTATTTCTCCACCATGCTGATCGTGATTCCCAGCTCTGCGGCCACCGAAGTGGCTTTCTGCTTGGTATAGGCAGAGAAATCGGGCACGGTGATCTTTTTGCCCTTGGAGACCGTGAGCACGATTTCGTCGCCTTTCTTTACTTTCTCGTCAGCCTTGACGCTCTGGGCCATAATGGAGCCCTTTGGCGCGTAATCGTCATACTCCTCCAGCACCGTGAGCACCAAACCGTTTTCATTGGCGAAGATATAGCTCTCAGAAACGCTCTTTTCCCGGAAATTGGGCACGGTGATCAGCGCGGCCGTTTCATCTTCTTTGCCCTTGGAGATGACCACATAGATCGGTGTGTTGCGCTTGACCTCGTTCACCACGGTGTTGTCGTTGATCTCAAAGCTGATTACACGACCAGCGGCAACTTCCTCGCTGAAGTCGGTGGTGATGCGCACCTTGGTCATGAAATTCTGGTCCGCCCAGGCCTGGATCTCCTCCATGGTCATGGCCATCAGGTCCGGCAGAGGCAAAGAAACGGTGAGATCGTGGCCCTTTGACACAGTGATTTTCACAAACTCGCCCTTTTTCACCTTGGTGCCTTTGGGCGTCCCCTGAGAGATCACCTTGCCTTCGTCCACCTCGTCGTTGAACTGCTCCTCCACCGTCATCCTCAGGCCGTTGTTGTCAGCCCAGAGGAGGGCATCGTTCTTCGTCCAGCCGGTCAGGTCTTTCACCTCGACTCCCTGGTTCAGAAGCAGCAACACGCCCACGATCACAAGCACGACAACCGCAACCCCAACCAGGATGGCCGCAAGAGGGCTCTTTTTCCCGCCACCCGCGGGCGGGTTGCCGGCCTCCTTGCGCGCAGGCCGCACAAACTTGCTCCTCTGCTCATAACGCAAGGAGGAGGACCCCGTCTGTTGCGCCGGGGTCTCCTGTTCGGTTCGTTCGGCCTGCGCCGGCGGCTGCTCCGCCCCGCCGGTCTTCTTCTTGTAGTTGTTCAGGAAGCTGTTGTTGCCGTCCATGAAAATTCCTCTCTAGTTGGTAATATCCCTCTTTTTGAACACGAATGTCGATACCGCCATTGCCACAGCGGACAGGCCGACCAGGTAACCGATGCCGAGCGGAACGCTGTAAACAGCGCCGTTTTGTATGGCGTATTGGATGCTTGTGTTTGTCATATAGAACGCGGACAGATCCACATAGGGAATCGGCGTATAGGCCAGCCACTCCATGTTCATGTTGAACGCAAACATCGTGGTCACGATCAGGCAGCCAACATAAAGGATTACCGGCACGGCGATGGACACAGCTGTGTTGCGCACCAGCACCGACATCATGAACGCCACCGTGTAACCAAACAGGATTGGCAGCACGCAGGCCAGCAATCTGGGCAGATAGTAGGCGATAAACGCGATCTCGCCATTGATCGAGTAATTCGGGAAGCCAAAGTCGGCAAAACCGAAGCACAGGCCGTTAACAAGAAAGTTCAATGCCATGCCGACCAGATACAGGATCAAAAGCACGGCCAGAGCGCCCACGTATTTGGCCGACAGGATCTTCAGGCGTGTCTTTGGCCGGATCATCAGCAGGCGCACGGTGCCCTGCTGGAACTCACTGGCGATCAGCCAGCCGCCGAGCAGCACGCCAAACAGCGCCACAAAGCTTGAGTAATAAAGGAACCCAACGGTGCGGTTGCGGGAGCCGTTGATCACATACTTCATGTCTGGCTTGCCGGCATCCAGGGAATTCTGGGCAATCTTGATGATGTCGTTGTAGGAGTTGATCTGTTTCTGGATCTTTTCCAGATACCGCTGGTATGAGCCGTATTGCTGTTTGAGGCCCGGCTGCTGGTTAAACTCCTCCTCAGCAACCGGCTTGGTATACATGAGCTGGTTGCGGTAGTTCTCCACATCGCTCAGCGCGTTGTTTTGCCAAACATCCTCACCGGGCACAATGTGCTTGAGCTTGCGGTATTCCAGGATCGGGATGCTGTTGTCCTTGATGTTGGCGATCTGCCGCTGCATCTCCTCAATCTGCTGGTTCAGGATTTCCTCCTGGTCAGGGTTTTCGGTGATGTTTTTGTTCAGCAGCTCAATGTTGTCTTCAAAATCTTTGATCTGCTTCTGGAACTGGCCAATGCGCAGCGTGATGTAGGCGTCAAAGTCGTTGTTCTCCACCACATTGAACAACTGGGTAAGCGTATCCTCCGCCTTGGAGATGGCATCCAGGCGCTCGGTGGGGGTGGGATCCAGATACTTCTTTTTCAGCGCCTCATTATCCAACCCCTTGCGGTAGGCTGCCGCCTCATAAAACACATCTTCAGAAACGGTGCCCACCCGCTCAAACAGAAATTTATCATACAAGCTATCAATGCCGTTCCAGGCAAGATCCACACGATAATCCTGATAGGTCGTGATGTTCTGCGCGAACTTCAGGTAATACTGAATTTCAGCGTCCAGCAAAGCCTGCACCACATCCAGCGTTTCCGGTTTAGTGAAGCGGCTTTTGTCGGTCTCCAGCATGGCCTTTTCCTGCTGCAGGCCCTGCAGGTTCCAGTAATAGGGGTTGTCGCCGGTGATCGTGACACCATCAATCTCAATGGGTGGCTGGCCGTTGTCGCCACCGCCGAAATCCTTGGCGTAATAAGCCCGCATCAGCGGGATGGGCTTGCCGCCGCCATCGTTGTTATTGTTCTTCCTCACCGTTTCGAGCACAAGGGTGCCCACCGGGATCAGCACACTCAATGCCAGCACGATGATGGCGATCACAAGCAGAAATTTGGAGCGCAATATATTGGTGATTTCGAATTTCACCTGTTTTAAAAACTTCATCATTCTATTCCTTTCCCGATGCTATCGGATCTGGGTCTTGGAGCCGGTGGTCATCGAAAGGAAGTCCTGCTCCAGCGTGCGCTGCTTCTGGTTCACGGCATAAAGATCCACTCCCATGCCTACCAAAGCCTTTACGATCGCAGGGATCTCGCTGCGCTTCATCACAAGGTTCACACCGCTGTTTTCCAATTCGCAGTTGGCCTCAAGGCTTTTGAAGTATTCCATAACCCTGTCGTTGTCACCGGTCACAAAATGGTAGCTGTATACTTCGTCTTCCGGCTGCTCAGTGACCTCGCTCATCGTCTTTTCACCGATCATCACACCGTTGTCGATGATCACGATGCGGTCGCACATCAGCTCCATCTCGGCAAGCAAGTGGCTGGAGATGAACACGCCCACGCCGGCTTCTCTGGCCAGCATTTTCAATAGCTCACGCAATTCCTTGATGCCGATGGGGTCAAGGCCGTTGGTGGGCTCATCCAGCACCAGCAGCTTCGGGTTGTGCAGCAACGCCTGCGCGATGCCGATGCGCTGGCACATGCCCAGAGAGTAGGTCTTGACCTTGTCTTTGATGCGGCCGGACATCTTAACGAGGCTCACCACATCGTCGATGTTTTTATCGTCCACATCGTCATACATGCTGGCGAAATACTCCAGGTTCTGCCGGCCGGTCAGGCGCTTGTAGAGGTCGGGGTTTTCCACAATGCCGCCCACATTCTGCATGGCCGCCTCGAATTCGGTGGTCACGTCGTGGCCGCAGATGGAGATTTTCCCCTCCGTTATGCGGAACAAGCCCATGATCATCTTGATCGTGGTGGTCTTGCCGGCGCCATTGGGGCCGAGGAAGCCGACAATCTCGCCGGAGTTGACAGTGAGCGAGATGCCATCCAGAATCTTTTTGTTCCGGATCGTCTTTTTCAGGCCTTCAATTCTTAATAGTTCCAAAGCCGCATCCTTCCTATCGTATGAAATGCATGTTTATGACGAACCGATTGATCGGATTGTTCCATTGATATAAATATTTTACTTCATCATTGCATTTTTTTAAAGTGTATTTTGTTTTCCAGCGCCTGTATTCCTATATCGTCAGGCACACAACAGATTGTGGTTTTTGCTTGAGGAGCAACAAAGAGGAGAGTGATAAAGATATGATAATTCTGTCTGAATGCACCAGGTTGACTGGCAAAAAAAGCCCCCTGCCCTGCAAAATCCGGATGTGCCGCCGAATTTCACTGGCAGAGGGCTTGGGCGGGCAAAGGGCCAGGAGATCTCCCCAGACCCGCCGGAATTCACAAAACGAGTGCCGTGGGCTGTTCCGTTTCATCGGCTGCCAGCTCTACGGCATCGGCTTCAGACATGGAAATGGGTCGGTCTGTCACACTTGCTCCCGTATCCGGGCCCACAGCAGATCTCATTTGCTTGCCTTCGCCCAATCTGCCTGGCAGCTGGTATTGGGCCAAGTTGGCCTGGATCATACTCAACTCCGCTACAATGTCTTTCAAAGGATCACGGGCCGGTGAAAGATCCAGCGGATCGCTTTTCATTCGCCCGGTCAGAACCGGAGCAGGTTTGGCAGCCTGGCTCTCCTGCCCCATAAGTGTGCGGTCCAGCTCTGCCACGCGCTCATCGAGAAGCTGGCCGGCCATACGCACACGGGCTACCATGTCGGCAAGGCCGCTGTTCACCAGCTGGTAACGGCGCACCTTTTCCCGCTCAGCATCGAGCAGCGCGGCCACGACGGTGTTTTCCTTCACGACAGCCTCGGCCTTCACCACAAGGCTATTGAGCGCCGCACGCATGCGGTCATTGATGGCCTCCACAGCCTCCTTGTCCCGAAGGAGTGCGGAAATATTCTGCCTGGCAGTTTCCACCTGGGCTGTGAGCCCGGCATTTTCCCGCGCAAGGCCATCCAATTGGCGGGCGGCTTCCTCCACCCGGCCATCGGCATCGGTAACGCGTGCATGAGCTGCTTCCAGCCGGGCAACGGTTTCCTGAAGCTCGCCGCGCAGCCAGGCCTCCGTCTGCTCTGACCGGGCCGCGAGCGCTTCCAGCTGCACCTGCAATCCCTCCCGCTCTGCGGCAAGGGCTGCCAGCTCCTTGGCAAATGCCTCCTGCTGCTCCTCATGGGCAGCCTCCGCCTCATACATCAGCGCCTCGTTGCGCTCGCCGGCCTGGGCGAGCCCGGCTTCCAACTCTTCGACACGGCGCTGCAGTGAGTTGACTGCATCATCAGACATCCGGGTCATATATTTAAGCTTTTCCTCCAGGCCGCCCCGGTCGGCAAGGAAGCTTTCGGCCACCTGCTGGGCCTGCTGGAGCGCCGTTTTGAGTTCATCGCTGGCCGGCTCCGATTCGGCTTGCCTCAGGCGGATCTGCAGCGAATCGCGTTCATAGCGCAGTTGGTCCTTTTCCTGTGAAAGCTCCGCGATGCGGGCCTTATAGGTGCGCTCCGCTGTCGCGAGCTGGCTCTTTAGCCGCTCCACATAAGCCGCCACATCCTTTTTTTTATAGCCACCCATCAAGCCACGCTTCAGTTCGGTCAGCTCCTGCTGGCCGGTCTTCTCACGCAAGCGCTTGAATTCCTCTTCAGGATTCAACGCAGTTTCCGGTTTGCTCTCCATGGACCCTCCTAGATTCTGTATGCGGCAGCAGCGAGGCTTCCACAACCAGCGTGCTGCCCGGTGCAATGCCGCACCGGTCGATCGTGCCCACAGGCAGCTCCAGCACCTGCCGCACGCCTTTGATCATTTTCCCGGTGCGCCAGGGCTTCAGGGCCTTCTCCACGGCTAACACACGGAAGTTGCCATCCAAATAAACCACATCCAGCGCCATGCGCATGAAGCACATATGAATGCTGCTGCATGGCATAAGCAACAACCCCTCGCCAGAGGCCAGGGGCTTGCGGAACATCAGCCCCGCAAACCGGCTCCAGAACGTAGCCGCAAGGCCGATGGAGCCACCGATCACATGGTTGCCGCAATGCATCGTAATCATCCGCCAAACATCCCCTGCATGTTGATGATGCTCAGAATCGCCGGACCCAGCAAAATGATGAACAGCACCGGGAACACAAACATCACAAGCGGGAAGATGATCTTGACCGGAGCCTTCATTGCTTTTTCTTCCACCCGCTGCCGCTTTAAAAGCCGCATCTGCTGAGCCTGTGTTTTCAAAACGTTTTTCAAGGAAATGCCAAGCTGCTCTGCCTGAATGATCGCACCCACAAAGCTCTTGATCTCCTCCAGCCCGCAACGCTGCTCGAAATTGCGTAACGCCTCAGCCCGGGGCCGGCCCAGCGTGATCTCGCGGTAGGTGGCGTTGAGCTCGTTGATTAATGGGCCTTTTGCCCGCTCGGCCACCCGCTGCAGCGCCGCGTCAAACCCAAGGCCGGCCTCCACGCTCACACTCAATAGGTCCAGCACCTCCGGCAGCTGCTTCTGAATCTCAAACTTTCGATTTTTGATGGAGGATTTGAGCAAAAACCGAAGCACAATCAATGCCGCCGCCATGCCGATAGGAGCAACGTAAAACGCGCCGGTGGCTCCACCGATCGCCGTGCCAAGCAGCCCGCCAACAATCAAGGCAACCAGCACAGCCATCAGGCGGTAGACATTGTATTCGGCAGTGCTTGCCCGATAGCCGGCCATTTTCAGGTTGAGCGCCAGCTGGGGGTTTTCGGTTTGGGGCATCAGGCTTTCCAGCCGCTTCATCAGGCCCTGCATCAGGGGTTTCAAAAAGCGCTCCGTGAAGGGCTGGCTCAGTTCGCTGGCATCCTGCTCATCGGCCTGGCCCAGCCGGGCGATAGTTTCCACACGGCTTCGCAAATGCTCATTCTGGCTGGCGATGCGCCAAAACAAAAGCATCACCAGGCAGTAGGCCAATATGAGCGTTGAAAGCACTGCAAGCTGCAGCATGGACTCACCTCAGTACTTGATGTTCACGATCTTTTGCACGATGAAGAAGCCGATGAACTCCATGAATCCGGCCACCGCCAGCATGCCAACACCCAGCGGCGTGCTGATGAACGTCATGATATAGGAGGGGTTCAGGATCATCAGCACCGCAATCAAAAAAACAGGCAGCAGGCCAATGACCATGCCGGAAATGCGGCCGGACGCTGACATCACCTTCACTTCGCCCTTGATCTTCAGGCGGTCACGGATCGTGATGGAGATGTTGTCAATGATATCGGCCAGGTTGCCGCCCACCTGGCGCTGGATCAGCACCGCGGAGATAAGCATGCCAAGGTCTTCATTCTCCATGCGGCGCACCATGGCAGTCATCGCGTCTTCCATCGGCACGCCCAGAGCCATCTCGCGGATGGTTTTGTTAAACTCCTTGGCAATGGGGTCGGGCATTTCGCGGCTGATGCTCTCCATGGACTGGGCGAACGTGAAGCCTGCCCTCAGGCTGTTGCCGATGATGCCGAGGGCATCGCTCAATTGCTTTTCAAATAAAGCAAGCCGCCGTTTGCGGGCAATCGATACAGACAGCGGCGGAATGATCGCGCCGCCGGCTGCCAGCGCAAAGGCCGTGACCGGGCTGCCGCCAAACATCAGAACCAGGCCCGCCGGCACCACCGTGGCTGCACCCCATGCCAGAACAAACTCCTCTGCACGCAGCAGGATGCCTGCCGACTCCAGCTGAGAGGCGATCTTGCTGCTCGCTTTGAAGCGTCGGCGCACACTCTCCGGCAGCGCCGGGCCCCTTGCCTCCTCCTGCTTCTTCTCGATCTTGCGGGCAAGCCGGCCCACGCGGTCGCTCACGGCAATCTCTTCGCGCTTGATGAGCGCAAGAACCGCCACGAACACACAGAAGACCAACACACCTGCCAGGATGGCGATCATGAAGGGCATTGCGGGGGCTCCTTTCTACGAATTCTGAAACCACTCATCCCGCACCCCAACCCCGTTGTTCCGCATCTTTTCGAGAAACTGAGGGCGGATGCCGGTGGCACGGAAATTTCCCTTGAAGCTGCCGTTGCCGTCCATGCCCTGCTGCTCATACACAAACAGGTCCTGCAGCGTGATGATGTCTCCCTCCATGCCCACGATCTCGGTGATCGCGGTGATCTTGCGGGAGCCATCGCGCATGCGGGTCTGCTGCACAATAAGGTCTATGGCTGAGGCAATTTGCTCGCGGATGGCCCGCAGGGGCAAGTCCATGCCGGCCATCAGCACCATCGTCTCCAGGCGGGAGATGAGATCGCGGGAGGTGTTGGCGTGGGCCGTGGTGATGGACCCGTCATGGCCGGTGTTCATGGCCTGGAGCATGTCCAGCGTTTCACCGCTGCGCACCTCGCCCACGACAATGCGGTCCGGGCGCATGCGCAGTGCGTTGCGCACCAAATCGCGGATCGTAATCTGGCCATTGCCCTCAATATTGGGAGGGCGGCTCTCCAGCGTGACCACATGCATCTGCCTCAGCTGCAACTCTGCGGCGTCTTCAATGGTCACGATGCGCTCGTCTTCCGGGATAAACCCGGAAAGGACGTTCAGCAGCGTCGTTTTGCCGCTGCCGGTGCCGCCGCTCACGATGATGTTCAGACGACCTTTCACACCGGCCTCCAGAAAGGCCATCATTTTCTGCGACAAGGATCCGAACCGGATCAAGTCCTGCGGGGTGAAGGGTTTTCTGGAGAACTTGCGGATCGTGATGACCGGCCCCACCAGCGAGAGCGGCGGGATCACGGCGTTCACGCGGGAGCCGTCGGGCAGGCGGGCGTCCACCATAGGGCTGGATTCATCGATGCGGCGGCCAATGGTGGACACGATGCGGTCGATAATGTTCATCACATGGGTGGAATCACGGAACCGGGCCTCGGAAAGCTCCAGCCGGCCGGACTTCTCCACATAGACCCGCTCAGGGCCATTGACCATGATTTCTGAAACCTCGGGGTTGTTCAAGAGCGGCTCCAACGGGCCCAGGCCGGCCACCTCGTCGCAGATCTCGCGGCTGACGCGGAGCTTGTCCGCCCGGGGGATGTTGCTGGCCTCGCGCTCGATAATCGTCTCGATGATGCGCAGCAGCTCGTCTTTGAACTCCTGTGTCTGATTGCGGTTCAATGATGACTGGCGCTTGTTCATCATGTCGATGACTTCGGTGTGCACCTTGGCCCGGAGGTCCTGGTAGTCCTCTGACGGCTGGTTGGCGCGCTTGGCCGCCACAGCGGTTGCCTCGGCGCGCTGCACGATGATTTTTTGCCTTTCCAACCGTTCCAGAAGACCCATGGAAACCTCCATCATTTCCTCCCCCTCCCCCGATCCCCCGGGGGGGGGCAAGGGGGTGAGGGTCGCGGGCCGGTACAGAGCCCGGCCCCTACATTGACCGCCATACTCAAGCATTACATCTGAATATTTGTTGTTGTGCGACAGTTCGTGAACTGCCCCTCCTTCCGCCGCCCGTTGGCGGCACCTCCCTCCAGGAGGGAGGCAAGAAGGAGGAAAAACGAGCGATGGTTGCGGGCCGGTACGGAGCCAAGCCCCTACATAGACCGCCATACTCAACCGTTATCGTACTGCCAATCATAACTGAATGGCTCAGTTGCATTCCCTATTACTACTGACTACTGCCTACTGACTACTTCTTTTTCTCCGGCACTTTTGGCTCAACCTTTGGCGCGGCGGCCAACCCCTGGGCAAACTGGCTCAGTGACTTGGCAAGGCCTGAGTTGGGGGCGCTCACCACAAAGGGCACGCCCTTGTTGAGCGAGGCCACCGCAAGCTTCCAGTCGCTGGGGAAGCGGGCCACAATGGGCTGGTTCACGATGCGCTGCACATCCTTGAGGGTGACGGACCCGTCCACCTCGCGGTTGATGACCATCGTGATCTTGTCGGTCTGCTGCAAGGAATCCAGCAGGTTCAGGCAAATTTTGGCGTTGCGGAGGATCGAGATATCAAGCCCTAGGATGAACAGCACCTGTGCGGAGCTTTCGATGGCTGTGAGCACACACTCGTTGAGCATGGGTGGCGTGTCAATGATGACGTAATCATAGTAGCCCTTCACAGCGTTGATGATCTTCTCCACATGGCCGCCGGACACCACATCGGCATACTCAGGGCTGTTGGGTGCGCAAAGCACATGCACGCCTGAGGAGTGAAGCACCATGTAATTGCGGATCGTGTCAATGTCCAGATTGACATTGTCGCGCACGAGCTCCGCAATGGTGTCCTTCGCCTCAATATCGAGGAAAACACTCACATCGCCAAACTGCAAATCCAGGTCAATCAGCGCGACCTTGCGGTTCATTTGGGCCAGCTTGACGGCCAGGTTTACTGCGATTGTGGATTTGCCGATGCCACCCTTTGTGCCGAACACGGTAATCACCTTATTGATCGGGCCGCCCTTGCGCTTTTCATTCAGAGCGCCCAGGTGCATGTTGCGGCGGGTGTGGGCGGCAAACACCGCATCCTGCAGCACTGCGCCGTTATCCGGCCAGCCCACAAGGTTGGTGGCTCCGGCTGCCAGCGCCTTTTGCAGGCTGTCCACATCCAGCGACTCGGCAACCATCAGCACGGCGCAGCGGGGCTTGCTCAGATAGATACGCTCGCAGAGGGCAAAGGCATCGCTCTCCCCCTCGCCCATCAGGATCACAGCCACATCCGGGTCCATGCTCTCCACACGGTCCAGCGCCGTGGGGCCGCTCTTGACCTGCTGGGCGTTGCCGATGTCGGGCGCCGCCAGCATTGCCAGCAGCGCCGCGCGCCGTTCATCCGATCTTCCTATGACCAATACCTTGATCTTCAAAGACAATACCTCTATCTGTCACTTAACTTGTATATACCCGGCTCACGAAGCAAATCCTCAACAGATTTGCAAACCACCCATCATTTTTTCGGGCTGGCAGTGGGCGACGGGGATGGCGTGGCAGTTGGGTTGGCAGTGCCGCTGGCATCCGGGCTGGCCTCGGGGGTGGCCGTGGCAGTGGGTGTGGGGCTCGGCGTGGGGGCCAGCTCACCCAATAGCGTCAGGATGCGGATGTCGTTGCTGTCGATCAGGTTGGCCATGGAGACGCCCTCCAGATCAGGCAGGGTGGTGTCTCCCGGTGAACGCATCATCAGGCGCACATTGCCGGCGTTCAGCACATAGTTGAGACGCAGCGCCTCTTCCGGCGTGACTTCCAGCGTCACCGTTTCCACAACAGCGGGGGCGGAGTCATTGCCATCACGCTTCATCACCTGGCCGGTGGCGAGCACTTTGATATCCTGGAGCAAGATCATGGAGAAGAACAATTTGATCTCCTCCTTCTGACCCGATCCTGAGGATGGAGTTCCCTCCGGCTTTTCTTCGCCGCTGCCGTTTTTATCAGCGAGCATCTGGTTGAACTCCTCCGGCGAAAGCACGGCGCTGATGTCCAGCACAGCCATTACGTCCACATGATCCTCCGGCTTCAGAAAGCCGGCAATGCCGGTGACCTGGTCTACCGGCACGGTGACAGCGCGCATGCCCTTGCCCACGGTGTAGGCAAGGCCGTTTTGAGTTTGCTCGGCTTTAAAGACCATCGTGGAGAGGATCTGCTCTCCCGGCGCCACGTAAGTGCTGCTGAATGTACCAACGACAACGTCCAGCGTTTTCGCAGCCTTGCTGACCACCGCTTCCTCAGGGATCTGCTTGATGGCCACCATGTCATCGGTGATCACCTGGCCCTCCAGGATCTCCTTAGCCGCCACGACCACAGGCAAGCGCTTGATTGTCTCGGGCTTTTTTAAGTCTGATAGCAGAAAATAAACAGCGGCAGTCAAAAGAACTGCGGCAATGGCCGCGATGATGCGGATGCGTTTCACGGGTTTTCTCCTTGTTGCGATGCCAGAGTGTGGTCACTCCGGCTTGCGCATTTATCTGGTGAGTTTCACATACTTGGGTGGCAGGCACTTCAAATCATCAATGCTCCCCTTTACGGTGATGGTAAAGTCACTGCCGTTCATATTCACCCGGTCTGAGATGACCCGGCCATTCACCGTCTGGTGGGAGCCGTTCATCACGATTGAGCCGTTCGGCGCGTAAAGAATGCCCTCCACCGTAGAGCTGGATCCGTTGATATAAATGCTTCCGGTTTTGGAATAGATGCAAACCGCGTCACTGGTGGAGATGTTCTGGCTGCTTCCGTTGAATGTGATCGTGCCGGTGGCAAGCAGGCAACCGATCCCGGTAAAGCCGCTGCCGTTGATTGTGATGTTGCCCTCCACATAGATGGGCTCGTTGACATTTATCGAACTGCCATTGAAGGTCTTGTTTCCAACATAATAGTTGCCGGCCGCCTGCGCCTGCAATTTGATGGTCTCTGAAAAATCAGGCATGCCGATATACCCGGAATTGGGGTAGCGGTTGGGGATGTCAATATGGCTGCCGTTCACCGAGATCGTCCCCATGGCCTCGCACGCCCCGGTGATGGTGAGGCTGGAGCCATTGGCAGAAAAACTGCTGTTTGTGTGGACGCTTCCTGTAATGTCATATTTGCTGCCATTGAGCGTAAGGCTGTTTGTTTTGCTGCCAGAGAAAATGACATAGTTGAACGCGTCGCCCAGGCTGGAAACCGTTGCCTTGGCCGAGGTGGTCACCACCTTGGAATCCAGGCTAAAAATCCGCGCAAATGTGTATTCCACGCGTTTATTGGACTTCACGCTCACTGACTTGTTGTTGTCTGAAAATGTGACGGTAATGCTGGATGATGGAAAGCCGTTGAGCTCCACATAGCGGTCTGCCGCAGCGGATGCCTGGCTGGTGTTTGGGAGCTTCTGGGCGGCGGCCAGCGCCGCGGCGTCCACCGCGTTTTGCAGCTTCTGCCGCTGGATCATTACATTGCCGGTGTCCAGCGCCACAGCGGAAAAGCCCAATAACACCGTGGCCATCACGGCGTAAATCACCATTGTGGAGCCCCTGTTGTTGCGGAGAGCTGCAAACAATCGGTCCACTTCCTTCCCTGTCATTCCACCTTCATGATGCAGGTGGAACTGGTCGTATAATCCTGGCTGCCCAGGATGATCTGCGCCATTGGCGTCAATAACGTGAATGTGTAGCGCACAGTGACCTTCACATCACCGGCAGAAGGGTTTGTGGGGCTGGTCAGCGTGGTGGAAACGCTGATGCCGGAGCGTGCGTAATCCGGCGATACCGTCAGCACGCGGCTGCGCACCTGGGAGGAATACGTGGAATCGGAGGCCACCACGGTGCCAAGCCTGGCGCCCTCACGGGAACCGTTTTCCACGATCAGCGTGTTTGCGATGATCCAACCAAAATCGGCGATGCCGCAAAACAAAAGGATGAGCACCGGCAGCGCCAGCGCCATTTCCACCAGCGACTGGCCTTTCTGGCACTTCAGGCGGGAAAACAACCGTTTTACCATGAGCTCATCCTCCTTCCCCTGTGATACCGCGGAGCCTGCTGCCATTCGGCCTCAGGCCCCGCGGTTGCAAACACATGTCATGTCGTCCTTGATTGATCAGCTGGCGGCGGGGGCGTTCAGGTTGCCGGCAATGCTCTCAAACAGCTCCTTGATCTTGGGGCCCAGCAGGATCAGGCCCGCGATGGCCACCACGGCCACCAGTGCGATGATCAAGCCGTATTCCACCATGCCCTGGCCCTGTTCGTCCTTCATCGTGCAAGCAAGCAGATTCTTCTTCATGGTTCTTTCCTCACTTTCATTGTTTCAGGTCGGTTCGTTTTGGTGCGGTCAATTAGCTGGCGGCGGGGGTGTTCAGGTTGCCGGCAATGCTCTCAAACAGCTCCTTGATCTTGGGGCCCAGCAGGATCAGGCCGGCGATGGCCACCACGGCCACCAGTGCAATGATCAAGCCGTATTCCACCATACCCTGGCCTTTTTCGTCCTTCATCGTGCAAGCCAACAGGTTCTTCTTCATTGTGCTGCCCTCCTTGATTCGTTGTTGATTTATGTCAGTCAATAAAACCCAAATCCATGTGGCCTTTACCAGGCCAGAAACCCCAGCGCGCCCATCCGGTCCAGCATCAGTGTGAGCACCAGCCCTGCCATCAGAAACCCCGCGAAGGGCATTGGGGTGTTCTTCCCCATCCGCTTCATCCGGATGCTGACCCCGCCGGTCATCGCTGACAGCAACGCCATCAGCAGGATTGCCATCAACACGTTGGGGAACCCTGCGGCGAACCCAACCGCCGCGCCTAGCTTCACGTCGCCGCCGCCCACCTTGCCCCTGGCGATCAGCATCGCCACAAGGAGCATCGTGAGAGCCACCAGAAAACCAACAATTTTGCCCGGCAGCCCGGCCAAACCCTGATCCAGAAGCACCATCGCCGCCGAGAGCGCCAGCAGCGCCCCTGCCAGCTCATTGGGGATGATGCGGATAGACACATCAATCAGTGTGAGCACCACCCCGGCAGAGACCATTAGCATGAGGCTGATCATGTCTACAGGCCCCTTGCTAACCAGCACTGCCAGAAGCCAACCTAGGCCATTTACCGTGCAGGCTGCCATCATGGCCCATGGAGCGAAGTTACTCTCTGTCTCCGACTTTCTGCACCGCACGATCCACCGGGCATAAGCCGCCAGCGCCGGGCCCAGGGCCAACCCCAGAGCCAGTGCCAGTGCCGGAAACCAGGTCTCGTGCATGTGCCCCTCCGAAAAATAAAACCGCAGTCCGTCTGTTGCCGGCTGCGGTGATGAAGCTTATGGCCCAATGGGAGGCGAAACACGCCTTCACCCAACGGGGAAGCCACTCATCCTTCGGCAACTGGCTGCCATGGGCTTTCGCCTTTAGGCCCTTTAGCTTTGTGCCCCTGCCTTTCGGCAGGTTTACTATTGTCGGGAACGATTGTCGGTGGTGTTTTGGCCAGAAAACAAAACCGCGCCTGGCGAGTTGCCAAGCGCGGTAGGTAGCTCAAATCCAGCAGGCCAAACCTGCTTTGGTGGAGCTATACAGCTTTCGGCAACTGGCTGCCATGGGCTTTCGCCTTTAGGCCCTTTAGCTTTGTGCCCCTGCCTTTCAGCAGGTTTACCCTTGTCGTTTTGTGCCCCTGGTTGAAAAACTTGATCCTTTCAACCTTACCAAGAAAATACCCCAAACATATAGAAAACACAACATTTTTATAGAGTTTTATTTAAATTATATTTGTAATAATCTAAATCACGTAATGGTATAATGTAAAGCATGATTATACGCCATATTGTATATTCCACATTAAGTCAGCAGCATGGACAATGTGAGTTGCCCTACCCAGCATGCAGGTTGTCATCAGGTCATGGATGTTTTTTTCAAAGATTTTGAAAAATAAACGTGAGCGAAGCGCGATTTTGTGCTTCAGTTGACTTCACCATGCCTCTATGCTAGATTCAAAACCATAACACAGCCGGCTGCCATACCGGCGGCAGGCGGAGCGGTGAAACCCATGAATTATGACATTGCCATCATCGGCGCGGGCCCTGCAGGCTCCACACTGGCAAGGCTGCTTTCCAGGCAGTACAAGGTCCTTTTGGTGGATCGCAGACGGTTGGACCGAGACCCGGATGGGGCGCCGGGCAAGTGCTGCGGCGGCCTGGTGGCGCCGGATGCCCAGCAAGCCATTGCCCGGCTGGGCATGGGGCTGCCCGCAGGGGTGCTGGTGGGGCCGCAGCTGTTTGCCGTGCGGTCGATCGACCTGACAGCAGGGTTGGAGCGGCATTATCAACGATTCTATATCAATATAGACAGGGAGCGGCTTGACCGCTGGCTTGTTTCACTGGCCGCCGGCACGGATACGCGCTTCGGTTGTCAGTTCAAAAGCCTCGAGCGCACGGGTGGCGGTTTTCGCATCCGGCTGGCGGAAGCAGGCCATGAGTTTACAGAAGATGCATCGGTGCTGATCGGTGCAGACGGCGCGGCCTCCCCGGTGCGGCGGATGGCCTTTCCAGGCGGCCGTAGGCCCGAACGATATGTGGCTATCCAGGAATGGTTTGAGGACCGGAGCCAGTCGCCATTCTTCTCCGCCATTTTTGATCCGGAGACCACTGACTTCTACAGCTGGACGATCCCCAAAGACGGCGCGCTGCTGCTGGGTGCGGCGCTACGGCCCGGCGGCGACGCTTCGGCCAAGTTTGAGCGCCTGAAGCAAAAGCTCGCTCCATGGGGCTTTGATTTGGGCAAGCCCATCCGCCGGGAAGGCGCAATGATCCTCCGGCCAACCTCAGCCAAGCAGATCTGCACAGGGGCTGACAGGTTGGCACTGGTGGGTGAAGCGGCCGGTTTCATCAGCCCCAGCTCCTGCGAAGGGTTCAGCTATGCCTTCCGCAGTGCGGAGGCGCTGGCTGAAAGCCTGAGGCCGGGCATTGATGGCTTTGAGGCCCGTTACGCCAGAAACACCCGTGATCTGCGCACCAACATTCTGGTGAAGAACATAAAGTCTCCCTTTATGTATAACCGCGTGCTGCGTCACACGGTGATGAAGGCGGGCATTTCAAGCCTGAAGGTCGCACCGCACGACCAACAGGGAGAAAATAAGCAAGAATAACGATCAATACAGATCCCGGTTGGTCAGGTTCTTTTTTATCGATTCCTTGGTGGTTAGTCGAAAGCTTGCGTGCTTGTTTAGCCCGCAAATCTCTCGGGCGATCAGATAACCAACCACACCTAGAAAGAACCCCAAGCAAAGCATCACAACGGGGTTGCGCCCGGTTTCCTTAGCCATGTTCCTGTTGATCAGGCCAAAGACAATGCCAATCGCCAACCAAAACACAACAGGCACCAGCAATTGAGCCAAGAGATCCGGTGATGTTGCAGGCATGTGCACCCCTCCATTTATAAGAAATAATACAAGGGTTGCCGGAAAGACGCAATCCTCCTGCCATAACAAATACCCATGCTGCTTACACCCCATTTTCTGGATTTATGTTGACTATAACGGTTACCGGGCATATGATTCTCGATATATTATCTGTTTCACGCAAAGACACTTCAGGAGAATCGGATGATCAGCATCAGCGGCGTATCCAAAAGCTACAACAAAGGCAACGTAAAGGCTGTGGATAACTTGAGCGTGGAGGTGCGCTCCGGCGAAATCTTCGGCTTTCTGGGCCCAAACGGCGCCGGCAAGACCACCACGATCAAGATGATGGTTGGTCTTCTGAACCCTGACAAGGGCCACATATTGCTGAACGGAAAAGATATTCAAAAACAACCCATCGAAGCCCGGATGGGCATCGGCTATGTGCCGGACAACCCAGATATGTTTGAACGCCTGACGGGTATGGAGTATTTGAACTTCATGGCAGACGTTTACCAGGTGCCAAAAGAGAAGCGCAAGGAGCAGATCAAACGGTTTCTGGGCTTGTTTGAGCTGGACGATGCCGCGCAGGATCTGATCAAGAGCTACAGCCACGGCATGCGCCAGAAGATCATACTGACCGGCGCGCTGATCCATGACCCATCTGTGTGGATCCTGGATGAGCCGCTGGTGGGTCTGGACCCGAAGTCCGCCCGGATACTGAAAGACCTGATGCGCAGCCATTGCCAGGCCGGCAACACGGTGTTTTTTTCCACCCATGTGCTGGAAGTGGCGGAAAAGCTTTGTGACCGCATCGGCATTGTGAACCATGGCAAGCTCATTGCCATCGGCACGCTGGAAGAACTGCGGCAGGGCGACGCCGCCGAATCGCTGGAAAGCATATTCCTGGAGCTGACGGAAGCATGAAGAAGTTCCTTACGCTGTTTTGGATGCAGCTTAATATTAACTTCGGCTTTTCGGCGCTCCGGTTCCGCTTCCGCAAGGAGAGGGACAAAGTGCCGCAAACGCTGCTGGTGGGTGCAGCCATCGGCATTACGGCCTTCGGCCTGATTTCGATGTACAGCCTGCTGATGGGCTCTGTCTACCAGGCAGGCCTGGCATCGGGCAGGCCGGAAATTGTGCTAGTGATGTCCATCCTGGGCCTGCAGATGTTTCTGCTGGTCACAGGCGTGTTTTATGTAATCGGCGTGTTCTATTACTCCAAAGATATGGCAAGCCTGATGCCGATGCCATTAAAACCCTGGCAGGTGCTGGGCAGCAAGTTCGCCGTGGTGATGGCTTATGAATACCTGCTGGCGCTGCCCATCCTGCTGCCGCCGGTGATCATCTATGGTGTGGGGCAAGCCTCCGGCCTGTTTTATTGGCTGAAGGCCGTGTTGCTGGTGGCCATCTCGCCAGCGATCCCGATGCTGCTGTCCTCAGTGGCGGCGCTGGGGCTGATGCGGCTGATGAACCTGGGCCGGCGCAAAGACCTGTTTGCAATCCTGGGCAGCGGGCTTGTTACGGTGGCGATCATCGGTTTCAACCTGTTTGCCCAGCGGTTTGCCGCCGCAAGCCCCGATGCCGGCGCGTTGGCGGAACTATTGAACGAGCAAGCCCGCTTCATCAACACCGCAGGTGCTGCCTTCCCACCCAGCGCTTGGGCTACGCTGGCGCTCACGCAATCCGGAGTGGAATCAGTGCTGTTTTTGCTGCTCTACATTGCCGTTTCTGTGGTGCTCGGCGCAGTGCTGCTGCTGCTCAGCGAGCGATACTACTACCGTAGCGCCGTGCTGCTGGAGGAAGCCGAGCGGAAGCGTCGGCCCACAGCCAACAGCCGCGCAGTGAATGAGGCGCCGGTATTCGGCCCGGTGCGGTCGCTCCTTTTCCGGGAATTGCGGCTGCTGCTGCGCACGCCTGCCTTCGCGATGAACTGCCTGCTCGCTTCGCTGCTGCTGCCGGTGCTTTTGATGATGTCGATGACGCAAGGGGCTGATGCAGTAACCGGCATCCGCACACTCATCAATGACCCCTCAAACTCATTGCTGGTCACGCTGGGCGCGGTGGCGCTGATGTCACTGGTTTCTGTAGTGAATGTGACTGCTTCCACCTCTCTTTCGCGGGAAGGCCGCACCTTCTGGGTGTCGCGGATGATCCCGGTAGCGCCCCGCCAGCAGATCTATGCCAAATTCCTTGCAGCCTATGTGGTGGCAGCAACAGGCCTGCTATTGACTGCCATATTGATGGTTGTGTTTCTGCAAATGAGCCCCTATCGCTGCGCGTTGGCACTGGTTCTCGGGCTGTTGGGGGCGATCCCCTGCACGATCACCAACATGCTGCCGGACCTGATCCGCCCCAAGCTTCATTGGACCAACCCCTACGAGGCCGTGAAACAAAACCTGAACGTGATGATTTCGATGGTGGCTTGCGCGGTGGTACTTGGCGTGGAGGTGTTGGTGGCCGTGGTGCTGGTGCTGCTGAAGCTGCCGGAGTGGCTTGTCTACGCACTGCTTACGGCGCTGATGGCGGCCCAGTCATTGGCCGGTGTGAAGGCGCTGGACATCGCATCCATACGGTATTACAGAATTGACGGGTGATGAAAATGAACGAACAGAAGCAAAGCTTTTTTAGTCAGAACCGTGCGCCGATCATCGTGCTCATTGTGTGCATTGTGATTGCGGCAATCGTCTTTCCTTTTCTGCCGGAGCAGATCCCGATGCAATGGGGCGTCGGCGGCCAGGTGTCCCGCTACGGCAGCCGTTGGGAGGTCTTTTTGATTGCGGCGCTCCCAGCACTTATTTTTTGGAGCTTGAAGAGAAAGTATGGGAGGAAGTAACCCTCATTCCTCATTGCCGATGCTTCCACCGGCACAGCCTTTCCTCCAGCACATCCATGCCCACAAACAACACAAACCCCAATAACCCGATCACAATGATCCCCAGATACATTCCGGGGTAGTCAATGCGCGTCCACGCATCCATGATGTAATAGCCAAGGCCCCAATGGGTGCCATACACTTCTGTGAAAAATAAAATGGAGAGTGCCGTGCCGATGGAGACCTTTGTGTTGGTCAATAGCTCCGGCAGGATCGCCGGCAGCGTGGCGTGGCGGAAGGCCTGCATGCCCGTGGCCCCCAGGCTTTTCAGGTGGTTGTAGGTTTCCTGCGGCACGTTGAGAGCGGCGCCCCGCACCACCACGATCACTTGAAACACCACGATGAGCGCGATCACGGTGATTTTGGAGCCATCCCCCAGGCCAAAGAGCAGCATGATGACCGGCAGCAGTGCAGTCTTTGGCACCGGGTAGGTGAGGTAGATCAGCGGGTGCAGCAGCCGGTTCCAGCGGGGCGACCGTGCCATCAGCAGGCCCAGAGTGCCGCCCGCCAGCAGCGCGATCGTCAGGCCGCAGGCCACGCGGAAAAGGCTGGCCAGCGCGTGCAGCACAAGACCATCGGCGAAAAGCTTGCCAGCCCTGGCATACACGGCGATGGGCGTGGGCAGCGCCCTCAGGTTGAGCAGCAGGGCGAGCACCAGCCAGATGGCGTGGAGGGCAAGAAAGCCCTCGGCAAACAACAGCAATTTCCGCTTCATCGCCGCCACACCTCGTTCACGAGCCCCCGAATGAAGTCAGTCATCTCATGAAATCCCCCGCTTGTCCGCAACCCATCCGTGCCGAAATGGGGGTTTTCCTCGATCCGGGCTGCTACGCCGGGGCCATGGCTCATTACCACAATCCGCCGACCCATCATCACCGCTTCCTCAATGCTGTGGGTCACAAACAAAGTGGTTACATTCTGCCGGCTCCAAAGGCTCAGAAACAGATCCTGGGCCTCCTCACGGGTGAGTGCGTCCAGTGCCGAAAAGGGCTCGTCCATCAAGAGCAAATCAGGCTCCATCAAAAATGCGCGGAGGATCGCGGCCCGCTGCCGCTGGCCGCCGGAGAGCTCGCGGGGGTAACGCTCCATCAGCCCCTCAATGCCAAGCCGCGCCGAAAGCCCGGCGAACCGTTGCTCCACCTCTTGCGTGACAGCCTTTTTCTTGATGGAGAAGGGTAGAAGACAATTCTGCCGCACCGTACGCCAGGGCAGCAACCCAAAGTCCTGCGGGATAAAGCCGATGCTGTGCCGCGCCGAGGCCACCGGCTCGCCGCGCAGCAGGATCGATCCGCCATCGGGCTTTATTACACCGGCCAGCGCGTGCAGCAGCGTGGACTTGCCGCAGCCAGACGGGCCGATGATGCCGCAGATGTCACCAGGTTCCAGCCGCAGCGAAAAAGGCCCAAGGGCATGCACCGCCGTGGGACCAGAGCCGTATGTGATGGTGAGATCTGTAATTGAGAGCATGTATTTGTAATCCTTCATTACTGGTAGGGCCCCCGTCCAACCAACGGGAACCATTAAGCCCCCATCGGAGAGGGGGGGTCTCCTGCAGGGCTTCGCCCTGAAACCGGCGATACCTGCATCAATCTCTTTCGGCTCTTCTGTAGGGGCGGTTCACGAACCGCCCACTGCATCAAGAGCAAGGTAAATTTTGCTGTAAACCGGGCCGGGACGGAGCCCGGCCCCTACCGTGGGACTTACCGCACCTTCTCCACCAAGTCCTTCGGTGCCAGTGTGCTGGCGCACAAACCCTTGGCAGAAGCCCAGGCAACCACCGCCGCCAGGTCAGCCTCACCGGGCATCATGTCCTTGGTGAATTTGGGCAGCACGATCTTGCCGCGCATTTCCTCCGGATAACCCACAGTCTTGATGATCAAGTCCTCATATTTGGCAATCGGCGTATTGTTGAGGTAATCCACGGCGTCGTTGTAGGCTTTGTACATGGCGGCGATGTCCGCCCGGCGGCTGCCGATCACCTTCTTCTCAAAGGCAATCACCGAGGGGTAAAGACCGATTGCAGTAGCCGATGATAACCGCTTGCCACCGCCATTTTCCGCGAAAGTGGCGAAAGGCTCCGGCAGCAGCGCCGCGTCCGCCTGGCCAGCGTTCAGCATTTCCAGGCGCACCGGCACGGCGGGTACGGCGGTCTTCACCACGTCTGACGGCGCAAGGCCGTCATTTTCGAGGATCTTGTCCAATACAAACTCGATCAGCGTTTTTTCCGAGATTGCCACGCTGCGGCCTTTCATGCCAGCCAGATCGGTGATGCCCGAATCTTTGCCCACGACCAGAGCGTACTCGCCGTCGGTCATGCCGGTAATCTTAAGGTTGATGCCGCTATTCTGATAAATACACACGGCCACTTCGTCGCAGCAGAAGCCGTCGAGCGATCCGGACTGGAACGCGGCGTCACGGTCCTTGGCGCTGTTGAAGAGCTCCAGCTTGAACGTAAGGCCATACTTTTTGAAATAGCCCTGCTGCTCGGCGATCACAAAAGGGATCACGTCGATGCTGGGCAGCGCACCCAGCGTGAGCGTTTTGGCCGATGGGGCGGCGGTGCCGCAGGCGGTCAAGCCAAGGACCAGCAACAAAGCGAGCACAACGGCCAGCATCTTTCTCATTTGGTCGGTTCCTCCCAGCGTTTTGTCAGGTTGTGGGGCACGCCCAGCCAGTCCAGCGCCTTGCCGGCAACAAAGGCCACGGCGTCGTCCAGCGTCTGCGGTTTGTTATAAAAGCCCGGCATTGCCGGCAAGATGCCGGCGCCCATGCGGGCAAGCTTCAGCATGTTTTCCAGGTGGATGGCGTTGAACGGTGTTTCGCGCGGCACGATCAGCAGCCTGCGGCCTTCCTTGAGCGCCACATCCGCAACCCGGCAGAGGAGCGTCTTGCCGGTGCCGCAGGCGATCTCCCCAAGCGTGCTCATCGAGCAGGGGATGATCACCACGGCGTCCACCGGGTTGGAACCGCTGGCAATGGAGGAAAACAGGTTGCCGTTGTCCTCCAGGACGAGCCTGCCGGTCCGCTCAGCCAGCGCACCAGCCCAGTCAACCAATGCAAGCCCTGTCTCATGGGCGAACACTTTTTTGCCATTGTCGGTGCAGACCAAATGGATCACAGCGCCTTGCTCCAGCAAGGCTTCCGTGAGTTTAGCCGCGTAGGGGCTGCCGCTGGCACCGGTGATGCCGAGGACGAATTTGCTCAATGGTTAACCTCACAAAGGTTTTCTGCCGCCCGCCCTCTCTCCAACCCCTCCACCCAGTGTCATTCCGAAGGAATGATGCAAACTAGTGGGAGGGGCATCGTCTGAAGGGGCTGGGTGTGGGGGCTAAATCAACGCATCCAGCACCCCTGCAACCAGCAGCACCAGGCTCACGATCTGATTGATGCTGTAGGAGGCGATCTTCACATTTCCCAGGTTTTCAGGCGACACCAGTCGGTGCTCCACCACAAACAACGCCGCAATCGCAATCACGCCGGCGCCATAAATCCAGCCCAAACGAGGTTCCAGAATGCCTACGGCTGCCAGCAGCAGCGCCGCCAGGAAGTGAAACACCGCCGCGATAGCCAGTGCGTTTTTCACGCCGAACCGCACCGGGATGGAGTGCAGGCCGTTTTGCCGGTCAAAGTCATAATCCTGCGTGCCATAAATGATGTCAAACCCGGCCA
Organism: Bacillota bacterium; assembly: GCA_023435705.1. Taxonomy (GTDB): domain Bacteria; phylum Bacillota; class Clostridia; order Christensenellales; family UMGS416; genus JAEYRA01. The sequence continues at coordinate 247,429 of JAEYRH010000005.1, forward strand.
CCCACAATGTGTTTGCCGCGCCCATTGCAAGCGGCGTGAGCGAAAAGCTACCGGTGACAGCAAGCCAAGCCCCCACCGGTGCGCAGGCAGTGGTGATGCCAAGGATCAAATGGCACAGCCAGGTGAAACGCTTGGTGTAGGAATAACCAACCATCAACACAAGCGCCACCGGTGACAGCAGCAGGCACAACGGATTCAGCAGCGCGGCGGAAACCGCCATTACAGCAAAACAAACGGCGGAAAACACGAGCACCTCTGTTTTCCCGATCAGCTTGCGGGGCAGCTGGCGCATCGCGGTGCGGGGGTTCTGGCCATCGATTTCAGCGTCAATGGCGCGGTTCAGGGCGTTGGCACCGGTGCGGGCCCCCAGTAAAGCCAGCAGAATCCAGAGGATCTGAGCCGGGGTGGGCAACCCGCCGGCAGCCAGCAGCATCGCAACCACGGCGAAGGAGAGTGAAAACACGGTGTGGGAAAACATCACCAGCGTGCCGTAATCACGGATCTTACGGGTAACCCGCACTCCCACGCGGCGCAATGAATCAGATGCCATAGCTGGCCCACTTCCCATCCACTATGGCCTTGATGTCATCAGTCATGGCAATGTCGTCTGGCCAGGGCCGTGTGTGCCCTTCATCGGGCCACTTTTTTGTGGCGTCGATGCCAAGCCGCGCACCATAGTGCGGCAGGCTGGAAGCGTGATCCAGCGCGTCCAGCGGGCCTTCATTGATCACCAGGTCCCTTCGGGCGTCAATGTTGTTAAAAACCTTCCACGCCACGGTGGAAATGTCCTGCGGGGAAACATCGCCATCCACCACCACGATCATCTTGGTATACATCATCTGGCCCATGCCCCAGAGCGCATTCATCAGCTTGCGTGCATGGCCGGGGAAGCGCTTTTGGATCGAGACAATCACACAATTGTGAAACACACCCTCCAGCGGGAAGTTAATGTCCACAATCTCCGGCAATTGCAGCTTCAGCAGTGGCAGGAAGATGCGCTCAGTGGCCTTTCCAAGGAAGCAATCCTCCATGGGAGGCTTGCCCACCACTGTGGCCGGATAGACGGGCCGCTCCTTATGGGTGATGCACTCCACATGGAAAACGGGGTAATCGTCAGCCAGCGAATAATAGCCGGTGTGGTCACCAAAGGGGCCTTCGCGGCGAAGCGGCTCGTTGGCGTCCACATAACCTTCCAGCACAAACTCAGCATCGGCGGGCACATAGATATCATTGGTGATGGACTTGACCATGTGGACCGGCGACTTGCGCAAAAAACCCGCGAACAGCATCTCGTCGATGATCGAAGGCAGCGGCGCGGTGGCGGCATAGGTAATGGCCGGGTCGCAGCCCAAAGCCACTGAAACGGGCATTTTGCCACCCAGCGCCTTATATTTCTCAAAGATTGCCCGGCCATCCTTGTGCAGATGCCAGTGCATCCCGGTAGTAGTATTGTCATACACCTGTAGGCGGTACATGCCGCAGTTTTGTGTGCTGGTGTCTGGATCTCGGGTGAACACCAGCGGCAGCGTGAAAAACCTGCCGGCGTCACCGGGCCAGCACTTGAGCACAGGCAATGCGGAAAGGTCTGGGCTGCGCTCCACGACTTCCTGGCAAGCGCCTCTGCCGGAAAGCTTTTTGGGGAACACATTTGCCAGCCGGGTGAGCCGGGGCACCGCCTTGACCTGATTGATGAGACCGATGTATTGGCTGATTTCAAAATATTCGGCGATTTCCGCGCCGATCTCGTCCAGATCGCCCACGCCGAGCGCCGATGCCATGCGCTCCATCGTACCGAAGGCGTTGATCAACACTGGGTATTTTGAGCCCTTCACCCGTTCAAACAGCAGCGCAGGCCCCCCTGCCTTTACGACCCGGTCAGCGATTTCAGTGATTTCCAGCTCCGGATCCACCTCCACGGTGATCCGCTTGAGCTGCCCGGTCTTCTCCAGCCGGCTTGCAAATTCTTGAAGATCCTTGTATGCCATTGAATTTCCTTTGCCAACGAATTTCGACAGGTTCAGTATACCACAAACGGCGTAGTGCACAACATTCGCCGCCAAACGAAAAGCCAGGCACGACCATCTCCCGCCCAAGTGGCTGCTCCAAAAGTTTGTTACGACCTTGACAAATAATTCCCCGGGCCTGCCATTGCAGAACCCATGCTGATTCCCGCCAGCCACATACCGCCCAACACACTTACCAAATATCACAACAATCAATGCATGTGTGAATCCTAACAACCGGCAAAGTGTTTATAACTTATTGAGTTTGGGTAAATTGTTATTACATACACGGTATAGTACAAAAAATGGCAATGACTGTCATTGCGTTTCCGTGGCGCTTCTCCTATAATGGCAATAATTAGATAAAAGAGGAGGCAAGCGTATGCCCGAACGGCTCAGAAAATTACTCAGGATCACGGGGATGGTGCTCATCACCGTATCTCTCTGCGCCATCGGCTACGCAGCCTACACCCTCATCTCCACGGAGATTTCCACCAATCAGGGTCTGGATGATGTGGAGCAAATGCTGCTGGACTTTGAGGCCTTTACCGGCTATCCCGAAGACAGCGCACTGCCCACTGAACCGGGCGGAAGTGGCGACAGCCTTCAGACAATGACCCCTGACGAAAGTGCCACAGAAACAGCCATAAGCGCCACACCGGAGGCATCCGGCAGCGAGGCCACAGACGGACCCGATGGCGAGCCGGCCAAAAAACCGGTCTATCTGGGCAAGCTGGTGTTTCCGAGCCTGGGCCGCAGTGTGGCCGTACGCGAAGGCGCGACGAAAGCTGATCTCGCCAGTGGCGCGGCGCACCATCCAAGGAGTTCGCCGGCCGGCGCGGTGGGAAACTGCGTGATCTTCGGCCACAGAAATACGGTCTTCCGCGGGTTTGACAAGTTGAAGGACGGCGACACCATTAAGCTGGAAGTGCCCGGCACCACCTATTCCTACCACATCACGTCCATGGCAGTGGTGGAGCCGGATGATCCCCGGATTTTCAAAGCATACGGCGATAAGGTGATGACGCTGGTGACCTGTTATCCATTCCATTACGCGGGCTCCGCGCCCCAGCGTTACATTGTGATATGTGTGCTGGACTGATATGAAACATCAGATATGAGCCATATTTGGCTTTGATATCGAATCAATCGGTGTTATAATTGCAACACCCCAATATATTACCAACTTGGAATATACAGTGCGACCAATGACGATTGTTGAATCGGGGAGACCAATGAAGCCAGTAGACATCACAAATGATCACCGTACACCATTGACGCTGCACATGTTCGGCGTATTTTACGCTGCCCGCGGCGATGTGGTTCTGACAGATAAGCTAAAAAGGAGCCGGCAGCTGGAAGGGCTGTTAAAATATCTCGTTGCCTATCGGGGCCGCTTTGTGGCACCAGAGGAGCTGGTGGATGCATTGTGGGAGAACCGCAGCTGTGACAACCCGGCCAAAGCTGTGCAAAATCTCGTATACCGCCTGCGCGTGCTGATCGACCTTCCCGAAGGCCCAAGCCACATCCTTTATGTGAACGGCGGCTATGGCTGGAACACCCAGGCTCCTTATGTGCTGGACCTGGAGGAGTTTGACCGGGCCATGGACGGCGCGACGGCGTCACTCCGGGCCGGCAAGGCTGACATGGATCTTTTTTTCAAGGCTCTTGACCATTATGTGATGGATTTTTTGGCCAATTCAGTCTATGACCTTTGGACGGTCTCCATCCGCCAGGCCTACCGGCTCAAGTTCACCAACTGTGTGGAGACTCTATTGAGCCTGTTATCCGCTGAAGAGCGCCACCAGGACATCATAGGGGTCTGCGAAAAAACCATGACGATAGACCCCTACGACGAAAAGGTACACGCAGCGTTTTTGAGGGCATTGGCGGCCACCAACCGGATCGCCCATGCCCGTATGCATTACAGCTATATCACTGAGCTGCTCTATCGCGACCTGGGTGTCTCCCCCTCGGCGGAGCTCAAGGCCGCTTATGCCCAGATCAGCGGCCACTCCCGGTTTGTGCAGCATGATATCGACTCCATCGTGGGCACCTTTACCGATGAGCGGGCAGCCGACGGCCCCTATTTCTGTGACGAGGAAATCTTTCACGAACTGTTCAAGCTGGAGCGGCGGCGTCTGCAGCGCAACGGGCAGTCCAACTGCCTGCTGCTGATCACGATCAGCAACCCCAACTTCGGCATGCCACCGCCGGACGCGCTGAAAGCAGCCCGGGCGCTGGTGAAGGATGTGCTGATGCAGAGCCTCCGCAAGGGCGATGTGGTGTGCATGTGGAACGACGCTCAGGTGCTCGTGATGCTTTCGGGCCTCACATATGAGGATGCGGAGATGATTTCCGGCAGGATCATCAACCGGTTCCACAAGGCGTGGACAGGTGCGCCGTTGATGCTGCAAAGGAAGATCAGCCCCGTGCAGGCGGAAGTGGGATAACTAAGGATTTCTGAATACAATGAAAGCGGGCTTGTGCCCGCTTTTTGTTTTATGGGCTTTTCCCTGTGCATATGATCTACAGCTCGATACGCATGCCATCATATGCAAAGCTCACATTTGTATATCTGCGCTCCAACTCATTATAATCGTCCAGAGACTTGCCCCAATCTTCCTCAAGGTGTGTAATAACCAGTCGTTTTGCTCGCAGCCTTTCTTTGATTTTCATAGCACCATCGAAACTATGCAATTCCTTACGCAAGGGATGCCCTTGTGTGATTATTCTGCCATTTTTCAAAGTGTCTCCTATGAAAGTATTTCCGATGACAAAAACATCAGCATCGTATAATACCTTGTGCTCCGGAAACGGAAGGCAATCGCAAGGGGCATAGATCAATTTCTTTCCATATGATTCAAAAGCGAACACAGACACCGCTTTGTTATTTGCCACAGGAACAAAAGTGACCTTGATATTTCCTATATGCAGGGGCTGTTCAACAATGTGCCGCTTAATCAGATTCATATGCTCATAGTAATCAAGCAATGAGCCATACTTACTCCGTATTTGGTTTATATCGGCCATTACCTCAGCCTGTGCATAAACAGATATGGGTTTGTCGGGTTTGATATTCTCGTAATAATCCAGCCATTCCAGTCGAAGCTGCTCCATCACCCGCATACCTAAAGTATGATCGGGATCCCAATGGCTGTAAATAATTACGTCAACAGTCCGAATGTCTGCATTATTCAGGGCTACTGAGATATCCTCAGGAGTATCAATCAATAAGGCAGCATCCTCCAAATACAAACTACATCCGCAACGGGCAAACGGATATCCTTCTTTGCGCGCTTGCACACAGACGTTGCATTGGCATAAGGGCTTAGGTGTGCAAACACAACCACCCGAGCCAGTAACAATAAACTTCATATTTCAAACCCTCGAAAATAACTTGTATGTAGTTCAAGGCGGATCAACGGCTGTTTCTTATCATATCAAGCAGGCAGATTGTATCAAAGCCCACTATACCATTCAACAGCTTTCCTGCAATAAACTTATCCACCAAGGAAAGCCATTCGCACCACGTTCTTTCTCCTCCATTGAAACAGTATCAAAAACTCATTCACACACACGCATTAACCTCCTCATCCACACATATAAATTCCCTGATGCTGAAAAACGGCAGCTCTTTCCCGCGGTCTGCAAAACACTGGGAAACCATCCCAAATCAGGGTTTTAAAACAAGCGCCGCAGGAATACTAACAGGGATTTTCTATCCAGTACAGGAGGTTGTTACCATGCGATTTGGCAAGAAGGCACTGGCATTCCTCACCGTGGTGCTGATGATCTTCAGCAATGGGTTCACGACGCTGCCCGTTTTGGCCGCCGGGCAGTTTGAATGGCCAAGCCAGGAGTTCAAACTACCCTCGTTCGACCAATACCTGGACGGCAAGGGCTACTGGGGTGTGAAGGTGGATAGCGCCGCCCTCACAATGAACGGGGACACGCCGCTGTGGTCGGAGAACGGGAAGACACAGGTCAAGTTTGGCGACCTGGAAAGCACCCAGCTGCGTTACGTATCCGTAAAGAACGGCATCGGGTTTTTCCTCTACGATGCCAGCGGCAAGCAGGTGGTGCCCGGTTCTGACACGCCGTTGTATGATGTGTCGGTTTCCGGAGCAGGAGGCACGCCATCAGTCTCCGTAAAGCTGGCGGAGGGCCAGCCGGAGCAGGGCGCCGGCATCAGCCACATCGCTCTGTTCCTTTCCGGCAGGGAGATTCCAACCGGCCAGCTCACGATCAAGAAGAGCTTTGAAGGCCAAGGCGGCGAGCCGGGCCGGGAGTTCAGCTTCACCGTGACCGGCCCCGGCAAAGACGGCCCGGCGCGCACCGTGAAGGTGAAGGAATCTGACCGGGATGGCACATCGGTCACAGTGCCCTTTGGCACCTACTACATCAAGGAAACAGTGCCGGAAGGCTATCGGTTCGTGAGCTTCACCGCCTCTCCCTCCAGCGGCTCAGCCATGGAAGGGGCAGATACGATCAAGGTGGTCGTTGGGGAAGCTTCAGTAGCCGACAAGGAAGCCATCACCTATTGCGACAACCCCAATGTCACCGTGACATGCAAAAACCACAGGATGGCCCTGCTGGACCTGGGCAAGGCAGTGGCCGGCGGCGCGGCAGGCGACAACACGCAGTTTACATTTGAGATCACCAGGCCCGGATTCAGCAAGACGGTCACGCTCGCCGGCGGGCAGCGGCAAACAATCGAGCTGGAGCCCGGCAGCTATACGATTGAGGAGAAAGGGATCGACGCCGATTACCGCTTCCTGGGATTTACCGCCGGGAGCCCCGTGGCCGGCAAAAACGCCGTGACAGTCTCTCTGGAGGGTAAATGTTGGAGCCTTTCGGTGACGTGCAACAACCAGAAGCTCGGCGGGCTGCTCATCCAAAAGGTGGACAGCTTGACCGGCGGCCCAGTGGCAGGTGTGGTGTTCCAGATCAACGGGCCCGGTTATAATGGCCAGCTTTCCACCGACGGAGACGGAAAAATCAGTTTGAGCCGTCTGAAGCCCGGTGACCAATACACCGTGCGCGAGATCAGCGCCCCGGCGGGCTACAACATCAAGAACCCGGACGCCGTGGCCAAGGAGATCCCTGTGGGCGGCACGGCGATGTTTGACTTCGCAGACGACCCGATGGGGAAAATCCGCATCGTCAAGCTGGATGCCGGCGATCCCGACAAAAAGCTGGACGGCGCAGTTTTCCAGATCGCAAACAACGCCGGGTTTGAAAACGCAATCACTCTGCCAGCCACCGTGGGCGGCGAAGTGACCAGCAGCGCGGTGCTGGCAGGCCACTGGTGGGTGCGCGAGATCACGGCGCCTGATGGCTACGTGCTGGACGGCACCGCAAAGGAAGTGGACGTGGCGCTGAACGCCGTGGCCGAGCTGCAGTTCCGCAACGTGAAGAACGAGGGCGGCATCCTGGTCAAGAAGCTGGACCGCCAGACCGGCAACCCGGTGCAGGGCGCCACCTTTGAGCTGCTGCGCCGCAGCCCGGCGGATCCGGAATTCACTGGTGCGGACATCGCCATGACAAAGCTCACCGACGCCGACGGCGTGGCAGTGTTTGCGGGCCTCACACCCGGCACGGTGTATTGGGTGCGCGAGACCGCAGCGCCAGCCGGCTACCGGGTGGATGCATCCGATGTGCGGCAAGCCACTGTGGAGCTGGGAAAGACCATTACGCTCACATTCCAGAATGACGAAGTGGGCCGCATCAAGATCACCAAGGTGGACAAGCTGACCCGCCAACCACTGGATGGCGCGGTCTTCCAGATTGCAGACAACGTCGCGTTTGAAAACGCCGTCACGCTGCCGGCCACAAAGGATGGCTTCACCATCAGCGGCGAGCTGGTGGCCGGCCACTGGTGGGTGCGCGAGATCACGCCGCCTGACGGCTACATCCTCGACCCAATACCGGCAAACAATGTGCAGGAAGTGGATGTGGCAATGGGCCAGACCGCCTGCGTGGTGTTCGCCAATCTTAAAAACGTGGCGAGCCTGGTAGTGCTGAAGCTGGACCGGCAGACCGAGAAACCGCTGCCCGGCGCCGCCTTCACACTCTACAAGGCTGATCCCAAGGGGGAAGGCTTTGACATCGTACGCGACTTCGCAGCTCTGAGCGTGTCCGATTCTGAGGGCAAGGCCTGGTTCATCGGCCTCACGCCTGGCGATTACTGGCTGGTGGAAACGCTGGCACCCGTCGGGTTCAAGATGGATCCGGAGAACAACCGGAAGGTGACGGTGGGCCCGGCTGGCGAGCTGGTGACGGTGACTTGCTACAATGACGAGACCGGCTGGCTCAAGATCATCAAGACCGACGGCAACGGCACCTATTTGCCCGGCGCACAGTTCCAGGTCTCGACCAACCCGAACGACTTCTCCCAGGCCTTCACTCTGACCACCGATGGCTGCGGCACCATAACCAGCGGCTGCCTTGTGGCAGGCACCTATTGGGTGAAGGAAACCAAGGCGCCTGACGGCTATACCATTGACAACCCCGAGCCGGTGAAGGTGCAGGTGCGACTGCTGGAGACTGCCGCTGTAACATTCACCGACACGCTGGATCAGGGTGCGCTCAAGATCCGAAAAGTGAGCACCCTGGGCGGCATCCCGCTGGCAGGAGTTACCTTTGAGCTGATGGACAAAGACCCGGCCGACCCCGCTTTCACCGCCGAGAACATCCTATGGTCCCGCCAGACAGACGCCAACGGTGAGATCCTCGCGACAGGGCTGGCGGCAGGCAGCACCTGGTGGGTGCGCGAGACGGCCACAATCGAGGGCTACAGCATCGACACCACACTGGTGAAGAGCGCTACGATTACCCAGGGCCAAATGGCGGAGGTCGTGTTTGAAAACGCTCCGGTGGGCTTCGTGCGGGTCACCAAGATTGATGCCTATACTGCAACAAAGAAGCTGCCCGGCGCGGTGTTCGGCATTTACTCAGACATCACGTGTGCCACGCTGGTGCAGACAATGGCAGCCACAGATGCAAATGGCAACTCGCTGAGCGCGGCGCTGCCCTTTGGCCCGGGGTGCCCGGCAGCATATTACATCCGGGAAATCACCGCACCCGATGGCTACATCCTGAACAAAGAGGTGTTCCCCATCGTGTTTACAGCCCCCGGCCAGATGCTGCCCGTGATCTTCGCGGACCTGCCAAACCTGGGCAGCGTAGTCATCAAGAAGGTGGATGCGTTAAACCCGAAAAAGGCACTGGCCGGCGCATCATTCAAGCTCTACTTTGACATGGGCCAGTTTGACCCCAGCGCTGCCACGCCAAGGGTCACCAACACGTCGATGCTGCTGGAAGTCGCCAGTGGCACAACAGGCAACGACGGCATCCTGCGCTTCGACAACCTGATCCCCGGTCTCTACTGGCTGAAGGAAACCAAAGCGCCGAAGGATTATGATCTTCTGGAGGACTACATCCCAGTGATCGTGATTGGCGGCCAGTCCGAGCCGGAAACCATTGTGATCAGCAACCAGTACAACGACCCCGACCCGATCCAGACCGGCATGGAGGAATGGACGATCCTGGTCGTGGCCTCCCTGGCGCTGCTGGGAGGTGGTGCGCTAGTGTTCTTCACCCGCCGCAAGAAGGCATTGAAGACCCGCTAACCTAAAAAAGGCCCAAATCCAAACGACATAGCCCCCATTCCAAGCGGAATGGGGGCTTTTTCCATCAGAAGATTGGCAGAAGATTGGCAGAAGTGCGTAATAAGATCGCCGGTTGTTATCATGTTCACACAATATTCAAATAAACCCATGAGAGGATTCCACAATATGATTGAGCGGCAGGACAGGTTTCCAAAAGGCACATACAAAGTGCTCGCGTGCAGGCAGGGCAACGAAGACCTGTTTGCAGTGGTGAACCTGTATACCGGCAAACAAGCCAGCTGCTCGAACCTTTGGGAGCTTGTCAAGCTCGTGGAGACCGACCTGTGCAGCAACAAGTATCCACAATGCTGCGTGCAGTTTCGCACCTGGAACCAGGCTGGGGCCAGAAAAACCCCCGGCTTCTCCAACATCGTGGACCTGCCTGACGGCCAAGCTGTGCCAGCCGCCGGATCCAATTTCATACTAAAGGTGCTCTACCAGCAAAACGCGACCTGGCAGGGCACCCTGCAGTGGCTGGAAGGCCGGCAAACCCGCCAGTTTCGCAGCGTGAATGAGCTAATGTGGCTGATGGATGAAGCGATGGACCTGCCGCCGGCGCAGCCGGACGAACCGACAGGTTGACATCGACAAGGATAACCCCAAACAACAACGTAACCCTGACAGCAACACTAAGGAGGAATACACATGAACACCGGAAGGAAAATCATTGCACTGATCACAGTCTTCCTGATGGTCTTTGGCAATCTGCCGGCCATCGCAGTGGCAGACGCAGACCATCCATATTACTACACCAACCAAACCAGCAATAGCGGCAGCATTCAAACATCCGCCGGCACCAAGAGCACGGCCCAGATCCAGGTGAAGCACGAGGATGGCGGCAGCAGCTTCTGGACCTACTGCGCCGACTCCAGTCACAACCTGCGAAGCGAGCATTACCGCATCGCACCGTTGACAGACGGCAACATCCGCGCCATTGTGAACGCCAACATCGGCAGCATCCTGACCGGGCTTGGCATCAACCTGGACAACTCGGAACGGGTGGAGGCCGTGCAGGCCGCCATCTGGCACTTCAGCAACGGCATCAATCTTTCCACGGAAGGCAACGACGCCGGTGTGGTCGCGCTGTATAACGCGCTGATCGCCCTGCCCTCCGCCGGAGCCGGCGGGCTGCCCACTGAGGCGACCGTCACGCTGGAGCTGACCAATGTCACAGTCAGCGGCAACAGGCTGAACCTCACGTTCCGTTACAAGTCTTCCGTAAGCTCCGTGGCCCTGACACCTTCCACCAACGAAGGCACAATCGGCACCGTCACCACCGACGGTGACTGGAAAGTGGTCACAGTGACCGATGTCCGCATGGACCGCACCATCAACTTCACCGTCTCCGGCTCGCAGACGCTGAATTACGGCGCCAGCTTCTTCATCCCCGAGAGCGCCGACAATGGCGGCACGTTGGGCCAGAAGCTGGTGGGCACGCCGCCCAGCCGCAATGTCACGGTTTCCGCAACTTTCTCCTCCCAGTACGGCGGCTTGCAGCTGAAGAAAGCGTTCAGTTCCAATCCCACAACCGCAGACCGCGGTGAAGATTTCTCTGTCACGATCTCCGGGGGCCCCGGCAACAGCGTCAGCCGCGTTGTCACGGTGCCCGGTGACGGCAGCACCGTCACGGTAACCGGCCTGCCATTTGGCAACTACACCGTGACGGAAAACCTCACGGACAGCCAGAAAGCCAACTACACAAAAGTATCCATTGTCAACAGCGACACCAACGACAACACCGTGGTGATCGACAGCACCCAATCAAACAAAAACGGCACCGTCACTGTGACAAACCAGCAGCTTGGATCGATCACAATCACCAAGAAGCTCACGCCGGCGGATACAACCAGCACATTCACCTTCAACATTTCAGGCCCCAGCTTCCCTGCCGGCGGCGAGAACTTCACGCTGAAGCATGGTGAAAGCAAGACTTATTCAGCCCTGACCTTCGGCAGCTACACCGTCACAGAGCAAGGCCAGGCTGGCTACCGCCTGACCAGCTATTCCGGTGACGGCACCACCAACGGCGGCAGCCGCGTGCTCACGCTGGACAACGGCCACCGGTCACTGTCCTTCACCGCCAACAATGAAAAGCGCGGCAGCATCGTGATCCTGAAAACCGACACAATCACAAACGGCCCTGTGGCAGGTGTCACATTCCACATCACCGGGCCCAATGGCTTCAACCAGACCATCGTGACTGATGCCACTGGCCGCATCGATATCGGCGACCTTGCCGCCGGCACCTATATCGTCACCGAAACCGCCGTGCCGGTGGGCTACCGCATCAACAACCCCGCCCCTGTGTCGCGGACAATCGGAATCGGCGGCACAGCCACCTTTAACTTCTCCGACGACCCGGTGGGCCGGCTGAACCTGATCAAGCAGGATATGGCAGGCAACCCGCTGCCCGGTGCGGTCTTCTGGGTTTCCACATCAGCGGATTTCTCCACCCACACCGTGTATGACACCGGCGCCAACTCCTCCATCCTCACTGACTGGATGCTGGCAAGCGGCACCTACTATGTAAAAGAAGTGAAAGCCCCCGCCGGATATGTGATCCCAGCGGCAAACACCAAGTCTGTGGTGCTCGTGCAGGGCCAGACCACACCGGTCACCTTCAACGACCCGAAGGATGAAGGCTCTCTGCTCATCAAGAAACTAAGCTCCTATCAGGATCAGCCGGTGGCTGGTGCCACCTTCCAGCTGGCCCGTGATGCTGGTTTCACCGACCTGGTCACGCTGCCCAACGGCGGCAAGACCGACGCCAACGGCGAGCTGCTGGTGGAAAACCTGCCATCCGGCAGCTACTACCTGCGGGAGAGCGCCGCCGCGGCCAACTATGACTTTAACATCACCGACGTGCGCAACGTGACCATCACCTACAACAACCGCTCCACGGCCAACTTCGTGAACCACCCGCAGGGCCGCGTGCGCATCATCAAGACTGACTCCTTCAACAGCTCGGCCCTGGCCGGCGCGGTGTTCGGCGTCTACAGCGACCCCGGCGCCACCACGCTGGTGGCCACACTGGCCGCCACCGACGCCAATGGCCTGGCAACCAGCGGCTGGCTGCCCTTCTCCACCGGCACGATCTATTACGTGAAGGAAATCTCAGCCCCGGCCCGCTATGCCAAGTCTGAAAAGATCGAACCGGTCGCCTTCACCACACCCGGCCAGACGGCAGAGGTCTCCTTTGCCAATGACCGCAGGTTCGGCGGCTTCTCCGTCCGCAAGGAGTTGACCAGCTTCGCCGGTGACACGCAGTCGTTCACCTTCACAATCACCGGCCCCAGCTACCCAAATGGTTATGAGTTCACACTGGCCAACGGCCAGATCAAGAATTTCCCCGACATTGACTTCGGCACCTATACGATCACCGAGACGGTCGCGCTGCCCTATGAGCTCACCGGCTTCTCCGGCGGCAACGGCACCCGCAACGGCAACAGCTACACCGTGGTGCTCGGCAGTGAAAACCAACAATACACCGTGGTTGCCGCCAACCACCGCCTGGGCTCCCTGAGCATTTCCAAAGCCCTGCAGGAGGGCGTGACCGGCGACACGGCGGACTTCAACTTCACAATCACCGGCCCCGGCCTGTCTGACAGCTTTACGCTGAAGGCCGGCGGCAGCAAGCCCTATGCCAACCTGCCCTACGGCACCTATGTGATCACTGAGCTGCCCACGGCAGATGGATACCGCCTGAACGGCTTTGCCGGAGGCAACGGCACCCGGAACGGCAGCAGCTACACCGTGGTGATCGGCACCGATAACCTGGACGTGCAGGTGACCGCAAACAACCTGAAACTGGGCAAGCTGGAGGTCGTGAAAACCGAAGCCGGCAGCGAACCCACCCTCTATCTGCCAGGCGCAGTGTTCGGCATCTATCGTGACGCCGCCGCAACCGACCTGGTCATGACAATGGCGGCCACCGGAGCCGACGGCCACGCCGTGTCCGGCTGGCTGGACCCCGGCACCTACTATGTGAAGGAAATCACCGCCCCCGCAGGCTACGTGCTCAACACGATCGTCGTGACAGCCAACGTGACTGCCGGCAGCACGGCCCTGCTGCCCGCCATTGAAAACACAAAGAACGAGGGCTCCATCCGCGTGACCAAGCTGGATCGCCAGACCGGCGACCCGGTGGAGGGCGTGACCTTCCAGCTGCTGGATAAAGACCCCCGCACGAGCACGGACTTCACCGTGCTGGCAGAGCTGACCACCAACTCCAGCGGCGTGGTAGAGTTCCTGCACCTGGTGCCCGGCACCACCTACTATGTTCGCGAGACCCATCAGGCCCCCGGTTACAGCATTGACATCACCGACGTGCGCGCTGTAACAGCCGTGCTGGCCCAAGTGGTGGATGTGGAGTTCCAAAACGACCAGGTGGGAGACTTCCGCATCGTGAAGACCGACGGCCACGGCAACTACCTGCCCGGCGCCGAGTTCCAGGTCTCCCGCATCCGTGACGACTTCTCCGGCGCGTTCACACTGACCACCGGTGCTGACGGCAAGGTAACCAGTGAACTGCTCACTGTGGGCACCTGGTATGTGAAGGAAACCAAAGCCCCCTACGGCTACGCCATCGACGACACCTCGGTCAAGGAAGTGCAGATCGTGCAGTTTACGACCGCCGAGGTGAGCTTCACCGACACGCGCCTCTATGGCAAAGTGCAGTTCAGCAAAGTCGTGGACAACATCAACAGTGACCCTGCCGTGTTCACACTGCGCATCACCGGCGACAACGGCTACTCCAACACCGTGACCGTAAGCGAAGCGGGCCTGCCCAAAGAGCTGACTGACCTGCCATTCGGCACCTACACCGTGACCGAAGATGACGCGACCGGCTATCAGAAGATGGGCATTACACCCTCTGAGTTCACCATTAACGACGAGACCTACCCAACCACCGTGCAGGTGACGGCGACCAACCACAAGCTGCTGGGCTCGGCGAGCTTCGCAAAGATCGTGGACAACATGGACAATGACCCGGCCACGTTCACGCTGAACATCACCGGCGACAACGGCTACTCCAACTCCGTGACCGTGAGCGAAACCGGCGCAGCACAGGAGCTCAATGACCTGCCCTTCGGCAACTACACCGTGGCAGAAGCCGCAGCCCCCGGCTACTCCAACGTGGGCATCACCAACAGCACCTTTACCGTAGGCGCGGAAACCTACACCACCAAGGTGGAAGTGACCGCCACCAACCACAAGCTCTTCGGCACAGTGACGTTCAGCAAGGTTGTGGATAACGTGACCGACGATCCCGCCACCTTCACGCTGACCGTGGTGGGCCCCGGCTACACCAACACCGTGACCGTGGGCGAGATGCTCCCGCCCGTCACGCTGACCGACCTGCCCGTGGGCGTCTATATGGTCTTTGAAGACCTGACCGGCCTGAACTACAGCAACGTGAGCATCACCAACTCCATCTTCACCGTCACGGCGGACAACTACACCACGCCGGTGCTGGTGGTGGCGACCAACCTCAAGCACACAGGCCGCATCCAGGTGGCCAAGCACGACGCCGACGAGCGCAACACCCCCTACTACCTGGAGGGCGCCGAGTTTAAGATCTCCACAGCCACAGGCGCAGACTTTGACGCCAACGTGGTGGAGACGCTGACCACCGGCAGCGACGGTAAGGCGCAAAGCGCCTGGCTGCCGCTGGGCACCTACTGGATCAAGGAAACCGCAGCCCCCAATGGCTACGTGATCAACAACCCCAACCCGGTGCAGGTGGATATCACCACCAAAGACACCACCTACGACGTATCGTTCGCCGACAGCAAGGACGAAGGCTCGATCCTGGTGCGCAAGATCAGCAGAATGACCGAGGCCCCGGTGGAGGGCGTGACCTTCGAGCTGCTGGACCGTGACCCCAAAGACCCGGCCTTCACCGCAGCAAACATCATTGCCACAGCCAAGACCGATGCCAACGGCGAAGCGCTCTTCCAGCACCTGGAGACGGGCAAGACCTTCTGGGTACGCGAGACAGTGCCGGCCCCCGGCTATGACATTGACCCGGACAATACGCAGTCTGTGACCGTGGTCTTCCACGAGACCTCCACCGTATACTTCGCCAACAACCCCGTGGGTTATGTGCGGGTGACCAAGGTGGACGCCACGGACGAAACCAAGAAACTGGAAGGCGCAGTCTACGGCGTGTATGAATTTGACATGGGCGCCAATTACAAAGCCTATGCCGAGGAAGACCCGAGTGAGCTGCCCCCGCCGGACTACACCTTCACGACTGGCCCCGATGGCACCGGCATCAGCGGCTACATCCCGTTCTCCGCAACAAAGATCTTCCTTGTGATCGAGCTTAAGGCCCCCGACGGCTACCTGCTCAACGAGGAGGAGTTCTACGTGGTGCAGTTCACAGAACCCGGCGAAATCGTGGACCTCACCTTCCACAACGACCCGGCCACCGGCTCGCTGGTAATCCTCAAGGTGGACGCACTGAACCCCGAGACCACACTGGCCGGCGCGGAGTTCAAGCTCTACAAAGAAGAGGCATTGATCAACCAGGTGGGCAGCGCGGTAACCTCCGGTGCTGACGGCATCGTCCGCTTCGACAACCTGGAGCCCGGCATCTACTGGCTGAAGGAAACCAAGGCCCCCAAGGACTACGACCTGCTGACCGATCCGATCCCGCTGACTGTGACAGCCGGCGTGACCGAGCCGGAACCGTTGGTCATCAAGAACCAATACAACCCCCCGAAAGGCATTGAGACCGGCATGATGGAGTGGAACATCCTGATCCTCGGCGGCCTGGTGCTGCTGGCCGGTCTGACGCTGATGCTGTTCGCCCGCAAAAGGAAACTGGCGCAGAGCAAGTAAGCTGAAGCAATGAACTGACACGAGGCCCCCTTCCCGGTTGGGAAGGGGGCCTTCTCTTTATATCGGCAATCACGCCCATTGTGGTATACTCATCGCAACCCAATCCTTAGCAGGAGGCTTTCATGGCCGATGTGTTCGCACCGGGATGCGCGCTGAAGATGTATAAACCCCACCTGGCTGACAGGCTGCTCCAATATCTGAACAATGGGAATCAGACTGTCGCCGAGCATTTCACCTGCTGCCGCCACGAGCCCCGTCTACCCCATGGCACCCGCGTGATCAACGGGTGCGCCGGATGCGACCGACGTTACCGGGAGCTTTATGAGGGTGTTACGACAATCTCTTTGTGGGAGCTGCTGGCAGAAAGCGATTTCCCGTTCCCTGACTATGGCGGCGCGGCGATGGCTGTGCATGACGCCTGCCCCACCCGCACCGAAACCAGGGTGCATGACGCGGTGCGCACGCTGCTCAGGCGCATGAACATCACCATAGTAGAACCAGAGCACACACGCACCCGCGCCACCTGCTGCGGCGACAGCTTCTACGGTGTGCTGCCGGTCGATCAGGTGAAGGCACAGATGGCAAAGCGGGCGCAGGAAATGCCGGCGGAGGATGTGGCGGTCTACTGTGTGTCCTGCATCAAGGCGATGCACATCGGCGGCAAGAGGCCCCGGTATCTGGTGGATTTGCTGTTTGGCGAGCCCACGGAGATTGGCACGTGGGAGCCGGAGGCTTGGCATGAGGAGCTGCAGGAGTATATCGACAGGCATTGATCATAACAGGCATAAGCTAACCATCTCAGCCCATAACGCATACGTACTTTTGCGTGTCAAAAGTACCAAAACCAATCGGGGGCGGCAAGTTCCCAAGACCTTTTCGTTGCCGTCATCAGGGCTGGCCGAGGACAACTCGCCATGCTTTGCATGTCTCAAACAGTCCCTCGGCCTTGACGCCCTGATTTCCGCAACTCCAAGGTGGAACTTGCAAGCCCCCGAACCCCCAGTAGGGGCCGGCTGGAACCAGTCCTGCTGCGACTACACATATTTTGTGTCTAACTGGCTCGGATGCCTCTTGAAGAAATCCACCCTTGGCTCCAAAAACTTCATCTCATGGGTTTCCGGATCAAAGAACGTCGACAACGGTTCGAGAATGCGCCCCCAATCCCAGAAGTCTTCGCCAAGGTTCAGATATTCCCTGGCCATCTCGGTGCCCTCCGGCGCGAAGGGGTGCATGAGCGCAATAGCCGTACGCACACCGTGGAAGCCATCGACCAACGTCTGCCGGCGCAGGGCATCGTCGCCCTCAGCATCGGCGCGGCGCATCTGCTCGGCCCAGCGCTTGTTCACATTGCGGATGTAGGTATCCATCAGGCTCATCACATTGTGCAGCTCGCAGCGGTGCATCAGGCGCTCATATTCCAGCACGCAGGCGCGGGCTTCCTCCAGCACCTCAGCGGACACAGAGCCGGTCGGGTGCTTGCCCTCATAATACTTCTGGGCCGTATAGAAGCAGGAACGGATGGCCCGGTTCAGCACATTGATGAGCAGATTGCCCTCTTTGAGCACCGGGTCAGCCTGACCGGGGTCGGCAGCAGGGTTCAAAGGCTTGGGCTTGAAGCCCACGCTGCGGATGCCCAGCCCCAGGCCCAGGAAATGCATGCGAAGCTGCTCCGCCGTGTAATAGTCCAGCAGCTGGCCGGCGGTGGGCGGCTTGATCTTGCCGCTGCTGCTGGCCTTCTTGTCCAGAAAGAGCAGGTGGTTGTTTACGATGAGGTCGGGCAGCTGCATCTGCCCCTCCGGCGGGTCAGCCACGGGGTCCGGCCCCTGCTGGCCCATAAACATCGCCATCTCCGCAGGACCGTAGAAATACACATTGTCCTGCCCGATGAACTGATACACGGCGGCATCCTTGCTGCACCACCACTGAGGCCAGCTATCCTGTGTTTCACCGCGGTTCTCCAGTGCCGCACGGGTGAAGGAAATGGGCGCCCAGAGCGACTCCGGCCACACCCACACGGTGAGACCATCAAGCCCCTCCAGCGCCGGCGCGGGCACACCCCAGCTGATGTTGCCGGTGAGGCGGAAGGGCACCAGCGCCTTGCCGGTGCGGTAGCGGATGCCAGCCGCACTAAGTTGCCGGCAGGCCTCCTCCCGTTGTACGAGGCGTTCAAACACAAGCGTGAAGGAGCTCTTGCCCTCCTCATCCACCACGGTGTGCGGCGGCAGGCTGGAGCGCAGAGGCTCCACCTCCTCCTGCCGGTCACGCTTGATGTGCACGGCGGGCTTTTCCAGAAACTCCGCCATGCTCCTGGTGGCAAAGCTCCGGCTGGTGGGCCGGACGGCATAATCCTCAAGCCATTTCTCAAGCAATTCATGGAACCCGTCCAACTTGAAGTACCAGTTTTCCACGTCGCGCATCTCCGGTGTCTGGCCGGTCAAGGTGCTTTTCGGGGCGATGAGCTCACTGGGCAGGTAGGAGTGACCGAGCGAGCACTCGTCGGCATAACCCTGCTCGGACGCGCAGCCCTCAATGGGGCACCGCCCCACCACCTGGCGGCCATTCAGAAACACACCCCGCTCAGGATCAAAAAACTGCTGCGTGGTGAGCTTGATGAGGTGTCCATTGCGGTGAAGGCCGGTGATGAACTCGTCGGTCATCTGCCGATGGATCTCCCCTGCTCGGCCCAGCGCTGACGCGCCATAGAGCGTGAGGCTGATGTGGTACTCATCCAGCACGTTCTTCTGGCGGGCATGGTAACCGGACACATAGTCTTCCAGTGTGCCATCATACCCCTCCTGCTCGCGGAGCTTGCGCCAGCTTTCCAGGATCGGTGAGCCGTAACAATCGGTACCAGACACGAAGATCACATTGTCCGGCCCGATGCGGTCGCGCAGAAACCGGGCGTAGCAGTCCGCCGGCACAAAGACTCCGCCGATGTGGCCCAGGTGCAGGTCTTTATTGCCATAGGGCATGCCCGCCGTCACAATGGCCCGTTTGGGAAAGACCGGCCTTTCCGCGGAGTTCTCAATCGTTTCCATTCCTTTTCCTCCTGACGATTTCAATCAATAAACATAAAAAAGCTCCCGCCGCCAGGACACTGCCTGGGGACGAGAGCCATTGCTTCGTGATACCACCCCGGTTTGCCGATGCCTCGCGGCAGCGGCCTCATGTGCACACCGAACCGATCGGGATACACTGGCACGATAACGGGTGCGTCCGGCGCGGCCTACCCCCGAAAAACGGGCTCAACCCACTGCTCCAAGGCCTGTTCGGTCCGCTTTGCCCTGCCCGTTCTCAGCATCGGGGCTCTCTGTGGGGGCTCAGGGTGGGCCTACTATCCCTCTTCGTAGCATTTGCTCTGTGGAATTGGTCTGTATTATAGTCTCGGGCGGAAGGTTTGTAAAGCGTCACTTCTTCCTTTGTTTGAAATCCCGCTCAATCGAAGCTTTCCACTCCGCCCCCACCGGAGCGCTGGCTCGCACCGCGCTCACAAGATTGCTCACTGCGGCGTAGTTGACTTCAGTGCCATGGCTATCCGCATGGTAGTTGGCGGCGCGATCAGCCCCAATGCCCATGCTGGCTGCTGTGGAGATGGCGTCAATGTTGGCACCCAGAAAAACAAACTCCCAGCCGTATTTCGATTGCTCGAGCTCCACCAACTCCTTCACTTTGCCATAAGTATACTCCCGGCTGGCGTTCTCCATCCCGTCGGTGGTGATCACGAAGAGCACCTTCTCTGCACGCAGCTCATCAGCGGTGTGTTTCTGGGCGTTGGCGATTTTGTGGATCGTCTTGCCGATGGCGTCCAGCAACGCCGTGCTGCCACCCACATAGTATTCTTTCTCCGTAATGGGCCGAATGCCCCCGATGCTGATGCGGTCGTGCAGCAGCTCATAGTTGTTGTCAAACAGCACCGTGGTCACCACGGCCTCGCCGGGTGCTTCCTGCTGCTTTTTGAGCATCGCATTGAACCCGCCGATGGTGTCTGCCTCCAACTCCGCCATGGAGCCGCTGCGGTCCAGGATGAACACCAACTCCGTCAATCCCTGTTTCATATCCATTGCCTCCTCAGCTTGATGGGGCAAGGATACCATAGGGTCTCGAGCCGGTGGTCGCCCGCAAAGCGACATATCACCCGCCCAGCAGCGCCTGGTCGAATGCGAAGAGCGCCTCGTTGATCTCGTGGATGTTGTGGTTACCCCGCTCAATAAAGTAGCGGACAATCACGTCGGCCTTGCTGCTGGGCGACAGTGTGTAGCCTGCCCGGGCGAGCAGGGCGCGCGTCTCCTCCAGGTTCAACCGGAGGGCCACAGCCAGCGCGATGGCAGTGGGCTTGCTGGGGTTATAACCCTTCCCTGCGCGGATCTTGGAGAAGAGCTTGCGGTCCAGGTTGGCCCGCTTGTAGACTTCCACGTCGGTCATGCCACGCTGGTCAATCAGCTTCAGCAGCGACTCGGAAAATGAGATATCCAGGCTTTCCAGCGCCTTTTGAAGGTTGCCTACCGGCGCAAGCGCCGGAGCCGGTGCCAACGCCTCTGTGCGCAGCGACAGCACCTGTTTTTCCAATAGCCCCTCACCCTGAGGCGGGCGGCGACGCAGCCGTTCAAGGCTTAGGCTCTGGTCGGCATAATTGTCATCGATGTAGCGGGCGATGTCATCAAACAGCGCCTCACCGATCTGGAAGGACTGCCTGTCAAACACGACCAGGAAGACCTGCATTTCGTGGCCAGCCAGGAATTCCTCGATTGCAGACACGGCCACCCGCAGCGCCTGGTCCTTCGGGTATCCATAGATCCCGGAGGAGATCAACGGGAAGGCGACTGACTTCAGCCGGTGCTTCTCGGCAAGCTGCAGCGCGCTGCTGTAGCAGCTGCGCAGCAGCGCCTCCTCCCCATGGCCGCCGCCCTGCCACACCGGGCCTACGGCGTGGATGATGTGGCGGGCGGGTAACCGGTAGCCCCCGGTGATCACTGCCTGGCCGGTCTCGCAGCCGCCGATGCGGTCGCACTCCGCTTGCAGCTCTCGGGCTCCTGCGGCGTTGAAGATCGCGCCGCACACACCGCCGCCCATCTCAAGCGACCGGTTGGCCGCGTTCACAATGGCGTCTGTATCCATTCTGGTAATATCGTTTCGGACAATTTGGAACGGCATGGCTTTCCTCCAGAAAACGCCCCTTGCCGAAAGCCGGCAAGGGGCGTAAATCACGATTGCGTGAGTTGGGTTTACTTGTAGATTTCCATGGCGCCCTTGGAATAGTCGGGGGCGCTTCCGGTCACCCGGACCTTCAAGCCGCAGACCGGCAGCCTCAGGCCGCTGTAGGGCGACTTCACGGAAAACCAGGACTGAGCGTCGCTGAACGCGGGCACCGCCTGTTTGCCGGGCAGGTTGGGGTTCAATGCCCAGGAATAAACGGACAGGTTCATGTCCGGCGCCTTGGTCAGGCTGAACGCCGCGTCATGGAGCTGGATGAAGGGCATATACCCGGTGCGCAGGCCACTCTCGTTGCCGTTGCCCAGGCCGGCATTCAGATAGACATACTGCGTGGCATCCACGACGCCGATCTGGCCGTATCCGGGATGGACCCCAACAAAGTTGTCGGTGTAGTTGGTGTTCACATACCACATCAGCAATCCCTTATTGTTTGACACACGGGCACGGGCCAGCGTGGTCAACCCGGCGTCCACGCCCTTGTAGCTGCGCCACTCAAGCACATAATAGTGGCTTCCTGTCTTCGAACCGGTGGAAACAGACCAACCGCCGGTGGTGAAGCTGCCCAAGCCGGCTTCGGCGTTTTCCGCCACGATCGCCGCACCGTCAGCCATTACCTTCACATTATCCACAAACATGCCGGCCAACTCGGTGCCCCAGTCGGTGGCATAACGGAAGCGGAGCTTGATGTTCTGCCCGGCATAGGCAGACAGGTCGATAGATTCTGAAATCCAGCCGTTGCTGTTGCCGGTATAGGCAGGCAGGCTGTTGGCGATGGTGGGATAGGCTTCGGGGTTGTGGAAATCCGCCGCCATGTTGGGAGTGGAAAGCGAGGTCCAGGTGACACCATCGGTGGACACCTGCACAAAGCCAGCATCCCAATTCTCCTCAATATCATACCACACGCTGTAGGTGAACGTGGCAGAGGCCTTGCCGGTCAAGTCCACCGGCAGAACCATTGAGTTATCGATCTCGGTGCCGGTGCCGCTGTAGAATTCCTTCAGGCCCTCAAAGGGTTTATTGAGCACAAGGACATTCTTCTCCTTGGGCATGCGCACCAGGATCGCCTGCAGATTGCCGGTGTTCATGCTGGCCGTGTCCATCGTCGTGCTGATCTTGGTGAGGGTCTTGAAGTCCTGAAGCGTCCAGTTGATCCAGTCGCCGCCATGGGTCAGGCCCAGCAGGATCCGGCTGTAAGGGTTGATGCCGGTGGGCATCGCTCCGCCCGGTGCGCCGCCCCAGCTGCCGCTGCCCATGATGGACCAGTATTCCACGATATCGCCATCGGCGGTGTAGGCAGTGTCATAATCGTCAGGGATGCCCAGATCATGCACAAACTCATGGGCAAACACGCCCACCGCGCCATTTTCCGGCTCAGTGGTATAGCTGTAGATCGCGGTATCGTTGCCGTTGTTGGGCACGACAACCGGGTTGACGTCCACCGAGGAGCTGTGGGACCAAATCGCGTCGTCACCCAGCACACCGCCGCCGGCCTCCTGGCCGATGCCGGGGAAAATGACCATCAAATGATCCACGATGCCGTCCGGTTCGTCCAGGTCGCCATCGCCATCCATGTCGTATGGATCTTCCATATCATAATCGGAAAGATCCACACCGGAGTCCAGCGCGGCGGCCACGATGTCCGTCACATACTGGCGGATGTTGATGTTGTGGCTGGTATCAGAATCCTGGCCGTAATACTGCCCGTCTTTCGGTGCGGTAAACCACCCCAGCACATCACCGGTCACATTCAGATTGCCGTTGGACTGCTCTTTGAAATACTGCCGGAAGGTGGGTGACTTTGTGCCCTCCGGTGTGGTGTAGTACCCGTCGCCAAACAGCAGCTGTTGGTAATGGGCAGCGCTGAAATCCTGCGTCCAGTAGGTGCGGCCGAGGTCGGCCGGCTTGGCGATCTGGTTGTTGGCCATGTCGCTGAACTGCCCCAGCAGCACCAACACCTTGACCGTCTTCATGGGGCTTCCATAGGCCGTGGCAGTGGCTGCCGGCAGCGTGCCGGCTTTATACTTGCCAAACTTCTTGCCGGCATGGCCGCCGTTCAGCGCACCGTCAAGCAGTGAGGACGCAATGGAGGAGCGCATCTTTTCAAGTTTCCCGGCCTGCCCGCGGTTCAGCGAGCCACCGGCAAAATTGGCCAAAGCCTTATTGAGTTCCAGTTGTGTGGCCTTGGCCGACAGCTTGCCGGATGCCACAAGCGAATCTGCCACAAGGTCACGGTTCATTGGGGCGTAATGGATCGCGCTGCCCGGAGCATCCGGGGAGGCTGCCTGCACCGTCATCGCCCCTGGCGCCACGCCCAGCGCGAACACCATGGCCGCAGTGATGGCAAATACAATCAGCTTTTTCATAAGATTGCCTCCTTATCTATGTATTGATATGTTCAAATGGTAATTATGAGAAATATACGCTCAATTACCACAAAAGTGAAGTGCTTTTGCGCTCCCAATTTGTGGCAAAATTGCGGTAATTTCAACCTCAATGAAGATAAGACCGTTTACAACTGCACTAGAGAGTAAGACGCGTCTAAAAAACCGCTGCGCTCAAACGCTAAGTGTTGATAATCCTCCGTGACATCAACCAAAGGAAAGCCTATAATGATTTTGCCATTTCCAGTATTTCACAGGAGGCCATCCAATGCGGACAGGCAAAGAGTTCCCCGACTACCAGAACCCAAAGCTACTGCAAAAGGGCAGGCTGCCCGCCCACGCCACGCTCTTCCCCTTCGACTCGGTGGAAGGAGCAGTGTCCGGCCAGCGGGGCATGAGCAACCGGTATCTGAGCCTCAACGGCGTGTGGCGTTTCTTTCTGGCTGACAGGCCCAATGACCTGCCCGGCGAGTTCTGGGAAATCGACTATGATGACGCCGACTGGGACGACATGGCCCTGCCCTGCTGCTGGGAGATGGAAGGCTACGGCGTGCCCGTCTATACCAATGTGAAATACCCGATCCCCTACGACCCGCCCTTTGTGCCTGACGAGAACCCGGTGGGCTGCTACCGCAAATACTTTACGATGCCCGAGGGCTGGGCTGACATGCGCACCCATGTGACCTTTGAGGGTGTGGACTCTGCCTACTATGTGTGGGTGAACGGTCATATAGCCGGCTTTTCCAAGGTGCCGCACATGCCGGCGGAGTTTGACATCACCGACTTTGTGGCTGCCGGCCCCAACGTGATGGCCGTGCAGGTGCTTAAATATTCAGACGGAACCTATCTGGAGGATCAGGACATGTGGCGCATGTCCGGCATCTTCCGCGACGTCTACCTGACCGCCCACGGCCACAGCTATCTCCGCGACGCATGGGTGGAGACGGTGTTTGACAGCGCCTATCAGGACGCCACACTCCAGCTCCATGTTGACGTGGCTTCCAGCGAGTCCGGGGAAACCAAAGTGCGGGCTGAGCTTTTCGGCGAAGACTGGGCTCCGGTAGCCTCCGGCGTGTTTTCCGGCAGCCTGAAGTTTGGCAGCGCGGCCATCGAGGGTGCGCTTGCTGTGAAAGCGCCCGCCAAGTGGACCGCCGAAACGCCCACTCTCTACCCGCTGCTGCTCACACTGCTGGGCGAGCACGGCGAGCAGCTGGAGACAGTCCGGATCGACGTGGGTTTCCGCGATGTGAAAATCGCAGGCGTGGAGCTCATGGTCAATGGCGTGCCGATCAAGATCAAGGGCGTGAACCGCCACGACACCAACGCCGATACCGGCCACACCGTGAGTCTGGACGACATGGTGAAAGACATCACGCTGATGAAGCAGCACAACATCAACGCCGTGCGCACCAGCCACTACCCCAACGACCCCCGCTGGCTGGACCTTTGTGACCGCTACGGCCTCTATGTGATCGATGAGACCGACCTGGAAACCCACGGCACGGTAATGGTGGGCCGCCTGAGCGAGCTTTCAGACAACCCCGATTGGGAAGCCGCCTATGTGGACCGTGTGGAGCGCATGGTGCGCCGCGACCGCAACCACCCCAGCGTGATCATCTGGTCGCTGGGCAACGAAAGCGGCTGGGGCTGCAACCATCTGGCGATGATCCGCTGGATCAAGGCAAATGACCTCACCCGCCCGGTGCATTACGAGCACGGGCACGACGCACCGGAGCTGGACATGGTCAGCTGCATGTATCCCACGCTGGATTGGCTGGCTGATGAAGCTGCCAACAAAGCGGACAGCCGCCCGTTTTTTATGTGCGAATACGCCCACGCGATGGGCAACGGCCCCGGCAATCTGAAGGAGTATTGGGATTTGATCTACGCCAGCAAGCGCCTGATCGGCGGCTGCGTGTGGGAGTGGGCCGACCATGGCATCCGCGCTGAAAACGAGGCAGGAGAAGAATTCTTCGCCTATGGCGGCGACTTCGGTGACCAGCCCAACGACGGCAACTTCTGCATCGACGGCCTCACCACACCGGAGCATGACCCCCACACCAGCCTGATTGAGCTCAAAAAAGTGCTGCAGCCGGTGAAGGTGGAAAGCCTTGGGGGCGACTGCATCCGCATCACCAATATGAACAACTTTGCTGACCTGACATGGCTCGATGGTGCTTGGCGGGTCACGATGGATGGCAAGACCATCAAATCAGGCATGCTGGGCCAGCTGGACATCGCACCTGGCCAATCCCGTGAGATCAGCATCCCCGTGGGTGAGATGGCACGTAACGGCGACTGGCGGCTGGAGACGCTCTTCACATTGAAAGCTGACACGCCATGGGCCGAGCGGGGCCACCTGATAGCCCGCGAGCAGCTGGCGTTGAAAGCCGCTGCACTCACCGCCTTTGATGCTACAAGCCTGCCTGCATTGGATGTGAGCGTGCTGGAGGGCGACATTCTGGTGAGCGGCCAGTGTTTCACGGCGATGTTTTCTGAAGACTCCGGCCGCATGGAGTGGTATGAACACAAGGGGCAACCGGTGATCTCCGGGCCCATCCTGCCCAACCTGTGGCGGGCCCCCACCGACAACGACAAGCCCATGGTGAACCTCTGGAAGGATGCTGGCCTGGACGCCCTGCAAAGCCGTGTGGCAGATGTCTGCTATGAGCAGCGAGGCGACAATGTGTTCGAGCTCACCGCCGAAACGGTGCACGGCGCCTACGGCAAAGACCCGGCCCTCCGCCTGACCAGCCGCTACACCGTGTATGGCGACGGCTCGGTGCGCTGCCGGTTTGAGTTCAAGCCCAGCCAGAACCTGCCCCATCTGCCCCGCCTGGGCGTCACGATGGAGCTGGAGAGCGACATGGACCGGCTCAAGTGGTATGGCCGGGGCCCCCATGAAAACTATCCGGACAAGAAGACTGCCGCCCACAGCGGCCTCTATTCCGGCACGGTGGCAGAGCAGCATGAGGAATACACCCGCCCGCAGGAAAACGGCGCCAAGTGCGATGTGGCCTGGGCAATGCTGCACGACGCCAGGGGCCTGGGGGTGCTCTTTGCCGGGCAACCCAGCTTCAGCTTCAATGCCCACGACTATTCGGATATGGATCTCACCTTGGCGGAGCACACCTATGAGCTGGAGCGGCAGGAGGCCATCACGCTGGATATCGATTACGCCCAGGGTGGCCTTGGGTCCGCCAGCTGCGGCCCCGGCCCGCTGGAGCAGTATCAGCTGAAAGCGGAACCGGCGGTGCTGGAGTTTGTGATCCGGCCTGCAGTGCATGGGCAGGATGATTTGTTTGGGAAGGCCAGGAGGGTGCCGGGGTGATATAAACAATAAGAAAAGGCTGCTTGCTTTATGCAGGCAGCCTTTGTTTCTACTAAATACAATCGTTGATGTTGGCACACACTTCTGGATGTTATGGATTGACCAGACCATCCATTGTCTCCCACCAGAAGCTCCCTTTATCAAGACTCCGTTCATCACATACCAAGAGATCATTCTTCAACTTTTCCATAAGATCAGCAGGTATGTTTCTTTCCAGCATAGCCCTTTTTCCATTTGCCTCCTGAGCTTTTATTACAAGCGCCTTATATATCAGCAAACACCGCTCTTAACAAGCTCTTCCGCCTTCATGGGCACCCTTCTTTCCACAGCATCTAGGTAATGCGCTGCTAGCCATCCTCCGGTTCTTTCAGCGCCTTCATAAACTCTGAAAAGCTGCCAGCCATCCAATAGATATTTGACTCCTCGCTGGATTGTGGGAAATACCAAGAATGATCCCATGCATAAACACCTTTATCTTTGCTATCGCAGATCATCACAATCATACATTCACTTGGATCATGACCAATAATAAGGCTGTTGGGGAGCAAGTCGCTTCTATACTCGTCATTCCATTGATATAAATCGAGGTGAGGCACATTTAATCCACACAGCACATGAAGCGGTATGCTTTCTTGAATTTCCTTAACGAAAATGGATGGATAACGATTGTCCGTTGAGCCGCCGTTGTATTCCATCAAGAATTCCCTGTAATCCTGCGGCAGCGCAAACCCAATGTGTTTCTCAAATTCATCGATCATCTGCTTCGTAGCTTTGCCGAACCCACGAATGGTCATTGGCAGCCGCCTTTCGTATTATGTTGGTTTCTGGCAAGAAACAGGGAAGTGACGTTGATATCAGGATATCATCGCTTTAGTCGCGATGCAAGGTATTGAGCATTCCCTTGCCGGCATCCCGTTTAGTTCTCAGAATAATCAGAATCAACCCCGCCGAAACCAACCCAACCACCCCACCAAATAAAAACGGCGCGTTGGAATCCACCTTGTCCCACAGCAAGCCCGCGATGATGGACGACAGCAGCAGCCCGATGCCCTGCAGCATGCCATAAAACCCCAGCACCGTGCCGCGAAACTCCTTGGGAGCCGCCTCAGCCACAAAGGCCCGCTCGGCACCGCTGACAAACGCGCTATAAGCACCGTAGGCGATGAACAACCCGATGATCTCCCCTTTTCCCGCGAGCAGCGCAAAGCCCAGATATACCAGCCCGTAGATCACATAACCCGGCACGAGGATGGCGCTCCTGCCCAGCTTGTCGGAAAGGCGGCCCGCCGGGATCGCCAGCGCCGATGTGGCCACATTGAACGCCAGATACAGTAAGATGACCTCTTGTGTGGTAAAGCCCCGCTCCGATGCCTTCAGGAGCAGGAACGTATTGGAGGAGTTGCCCAGGCAGAACAGGAACATCGCCGCAAGATAGAGCTTCAGCCTGCCATCCAGCTTCATATGCCGGAAG
This sequence comes from Bacillota bacterium, assembly GCA_023435705.1. Taxonomy (GTDB): domain Bacteria; phylum Bacillota; class Clostridia; order Christensenellales; family UMGS416; genus JAEYRA01. Next base: position 276,345 of record JAEYRH010000005.1, read on the forward strand.
GACAGCCGCTGCGCCGGCAGCACGGCGCATTTCTCCTCCCGAATCAGCGGGATGATCACAATGCTGATCACCGCAGGCACGATGGACCACAGAAACGCGCCGTGGAACCCCACGCCCGTGGCCACAAACACTAACGCCAGCACCACGCCCAGCGCAGAGCCGGCCATATCGAGCATCTTGTGCATCCCGAAGCCGCCGCCCAGCTTGCCGTTGCCGCAGCTCTGGGCCACCAGCGCGTCGCGGGGGGCGGTGCGGATGCCCTTGCCGGTGCGGTCAATGATCCTGGCAACCAGCACACCGGCCCACGAGCTGGAGAGCAGCAGCGCAACCTTATAAACCGCCGACGCCGCGTAGCCAACGAAAGCCAACCGCTTCTTGTTTTGGCGCACATCGCCCACATAGCCGCTGAAAACCTTCAGCAGCGACGCAAGACTTTCGGCGATGCCCTCGATCACGCCCACAATGGCCGGAGACGCGCCCAGTGTGGCAGTGAGAAACAACGGCACCAGCGGGTAGACCATCTCGGTGCTCATGTCCATGAACAGGCTGACCAGGCCAATCAGCACAATGTTGGAAAACAGTTTCTTACCTGGGTAGTGGCTACCATTTTTTTGCCCGTCCATCAGATTCTCCCCCTCATATGCCATCACAAGACGCATAAACTGCTGTGCAAAACCGTTCCAGTGCGTCCACGCAACACTCTAACATGTGGGTGGCTTCCGCAGCTAGCGATGCACCAAAACAATCGCGGCTTTTGATTTTGCCACGCCACTCCCGGAGTTTTCTGAGCTCTTCCTCATTTTCCTCGATCTCTGCAAAGGAGAAGTTTTTGCGCTCGGTCTCCTTGTCGATTTCATGAAGGAAATCCGCGCATTGCTCCAGGAGCTCCCGGTATTCCTCATCCCTGTCGCGGTTAAAACGCAACACAATGGAGGCATGGGTCTCCCCATCCACGGAGGCGGTCATCACAAAGGCCTCGCCGCCTTCCTTCACCACCTCATCGCGGACATCCCGCATCCAGGCGGCGTGATCGCCGATAAGGGGCAGCATCCACAGTGATTGCTGCATATTGAACGCACCGAGTTTTTTCAGTCGCCGCCAGATGGCTACTCTCGCCCGCGACGGCTCCCGCGGCAGCGTGTAGCTGAGCACGACCCATTCATATGATTCCATGGTTGATCCTAGAAATTGTAATACGTGTTACATTATAAAGTGTTGTAATACTGGTTACAAGCGCAGAATCGGCACAATCTACCCGACCCAGAGTGTTAAGTACTTCTGAGTGCCCTCCTTCCGCCCCTGCAGGGGCACCTCCCTCCACGAGGGAGGCGCGAAGGAACCGTTTTCCATGCTTTTCGTCCCCCTCTAGGAGGGGGATGTCGCCACGTCGCGCCGCAGCGGCGCGACAGAACAGGCGACTGGAGGAGGGGTCCCCAGGAGCAATATTATAATAGAACGTGTATTGGAACCCCGCGCCAACCAAGTGCGCCATCAATTGATGACCAATACTGGTTGAGGGTATGCCAGTAGGGCTGACTACTTGTTATACCCCTTCACCGGATCATTAACCTTCGGAACCAGGTCGGACTGACCGACCACAATCAGCTCGGGCACGGGCCTCTGCCCCAGCTTCTGAGCGGGGTCGAAGATCTTCTCATTGATCTGCTCACCCATAAACACCATGGCCGAGGAGTTGCCGCCGTCCATGTTATAGGCCACCTTGCAGCCCAGCTCCAGATAGATCTGGGCATGCTGCACCAGCGTCACATTGCGGCTGACCACAAAGAAATAGTGCCCCGGCTCCACCATGCCGATGGAGCAGCGGGAGTTGGCTCCGTTCAGGCGGTGCTTGCTGAGGTTTGGATTCACCTTGCCGTCGCGCACGAGCCATGGCCCAAAGGCATAACTGTCCTTCACGCCCAGCTTGAGCAGTTGATCCGCCGTCACCTTGCCTTTGTCATAAAGCTTGAACTCACCGCTCGGCAGGATCGCCAGCGTGTCGCAGTCCTTCTTATCATAATAAACCTTGCCATTGCGGATCATGACACCTTTTTTATTATTCTTCCAGGTCAGGTAATCCGCCGTCACACCCAGCACGGCGCGGTTGACGCGGGCAATGTACCAGGGCCGCTTGGTGGTGCGGTATCTCTTGGCATCCGCAAAGCCGTTCATCGGCAGCGGGCCGCGAGTGTAGATCTCCGCCACGTAGTTTTCACGGCCTTTGTTGCGATATAGGATCGTGACCGTGATGCTGATGTCCTTGTCCTTATAGATCCATGGGCCCTTCTTGCTGTCCTTGATCTCCACAACTGGCTTGTCGCTGAAGAACTTGGCCCAGGGGTCTGGCGTGGGAGTGGGCTCCGGTGTGGGTGTGGGGCTGGGCGTGGGAGTGGGAGATGGCGTGGGCGACTCCGTCGGCATGGGTGTGGGAGATGGTTTGGGCATTTCCGTGGGATTCGCCATGGCCGTAGGAGTGATAACCGGAGAACCCGTGGGCAACGGTGGGAGCTGGCAGCCCGGTACGGATGTCAGTGCAAGCAGCGCTGCCATCAAAAGGAAAGCGGGCAGGCGGTGAAGCCTACCCGTGGTTGATTTGGTGTTTTGCTTCATTTGCACTGTCCTCATGGCTCGGTAGTAGCCTCCGCTGTGGTGGTCTCTGCGGCATCCGGCGGCAGGGTGGCCTCCGGCTCCAGATATTGCTCCCCAAGCACATCCTTGACGATCTTTAAGCCCTTCTTGAGCTCATTGGTATACTTCTTACCAATCAACGGGTCTTCGCCGGATGAAGCCGCAGCCAAGGCGTATCTCAGCTCAAACACGCGCATCTTGGCCTTCTTTTCGCCAGGGGCGGCAATTGCCCTGGCCCAGGTGGGCACATAGGAAAGATCCTTGATCGTGATCTTGCCAGTGTCCGAATCCTTGTGCACGGTGAGCTTGAGGAAGGCAGCATACTGCCTGTCCCACGAGGCCATATAGGTGACCACATTTCCCAGGGAATAGGCAGCCAGGAAACCGTCCTGATCCAGCGAGAAGGGCTGCAGCACATGGGGGTGGTGGCCGATCACGGCGTCTGCCCCGGCCTCCTTGAGCTTCTTGACAATGCTCTTCTGGGAGCCATCGGCGTCATGGGTGTATTCGGTGCCGAAGTGCACATAGAAGATCACGGCGTCGGCACCCTGCTCGCGGGCCCGCTTCATGTCTGCGATCATGCGCTCCAGGTCGATTGTGTTCACACCCATGCCATCCTTGTTGCGCCAGGACCGGTTCACAAACCGGGAATAAGCCAAAAGAGCGATCTTCACGCCGTTCTTTTCCATCATGCAGACGGCATCACGCTCAGCCTCATTGCGGTAGGTGCCCGTCGTCAGCATGCCCCGCTTGGTGATCACATCAATCGTGTTGGCAAGAGCTGGCAAGCCCTGGTCCATCGCGTGGTTGTTGGCCGTGCCCAGCACATCGAACCCAGCCTGCTGCATTGCGTCGATGGCTTCCACCGGTGCGGCGAATTGAAGTTCGCCAAACTTGCTCTTGGAAATGTCCCACACAGGCGACTCCAGGTTGCCGATGGCAAAATCGGCAGCTTGAATGATCGGAGCCACATGCTCGAAGTAGGAGGAGAAATCATACTTCTTTGCCTCTGCATCCCACTGGAGCTTCACCGACGGCTCATGAAACATGATGTCTCCGGAGAAGAGCAGGCTCACATCGGCTGGGGGCGGCGTGGGTGTGGGGGTGGGCTCTGGCGTCGGGGTTGGTGTCGGCTCCGGTGTTGGAGTTGGAGTGGGTTCCGGAGTGGGCGTGGGGGTGGGCTCCAGCGTGGCCTCCACCGTGGGGCTTGGTGTGGCCGTTGCGGCGGGGCCAATGGCCAGCAGATCGCATGATGCGAGGGCTACGGCCAGCATCAGCGAGATCAGGCATACCAATGTTGAACGAATCTTTTTCATGTTCTCCATCCATAAGTGTGGGTTGGCCAAAAGGCAGGCATACTTATTTGCCTTCGCCCTTCACCGGGTCTTTCACACCGGGCACGTCGTCGGATGTGCCAATGCAAAGAAGATCAGTGACGGACCGCTGGCCAGTGCCCAGGGAAGCGTCATAGATTTTCTTGTTCACTTGCTCGCCCATAAACACCATCGCAGCGGAGTTGCCGCCATCCAGGTTATAGGCCAGCTTGCATCCCAGCTCCATATAGATTTCAGCAAGCTGGTCATAGGTGAGGTTGCGGCTGACCACGCAGAAATAGTGGCCCGGCTCCACCATGCCAATGGAGCAGCGGGTGTTGGCCTTGTTGATCGTTTGATACACCAGATGGTCTTTCATCCCGGCGTTCACCTGGCCGTCCTTCACAAGCACGGGGCCAAAAGAATAAGTGTCCTTCACACCCATCTCCAATAGCTGCTGAGAAGTTACGGTGCCTTTTTCAAACAGCTTCAACTCGCCGTCGGGCATGATGGCCAGAGTGTCGTTGTTGCTTTCTTCCTTTAAAACCTGGCCACCGCGAATGATGATGCCCCTTGGTGTCTTCACTTCCTTCTGGCCCTTCATCGTCAGGCGGGTGAATGTCCAGTAATCCGTGTTGATCCCAAGGATCGCCTTGTGGGTGCGTGCAATGTACCAGGGCTTTTTGGTGGCGTTGAGTTTCTTCGGGTCGGCAAAGCCGCTGAAGAACGTTTTGTTGCGGGTGTAGATTTCCGCCACGTAGTTTTCACGGTTGTTGTTGCGCATCAACACATTGATTGAAACATACAGGTCTTTGTCCTTATACAGGTATGTACCTTTGAGTGTATACGGTTTGGTGACCTCCACCACCGGTGTGTCGCTGAAAAAGCCAGCCCAGGGGTCCGGCGTGGGGGTGGGCTCGGGGGTGGGTGTGGGCGTGGGCTCCGGCGTAGGTGTGGCCGTCGGCTCCGGAGTGGGTGAAGGTGTAGGCTCCGTTGTGGGGGCCATTGTGGCCTCCGCCGTGGGAGAAGGGGTGGCTACACTGCCGCCGGACACCAACGAACAACCGGGTACGGACAAAAGCATGGCTAATGCCACACAGCAAGCAAAAATCATACGGATTGTTGACACAGGTTTGATACGGCTCATGATGGCGATACACCTTTTCTTTTGATTGTGATTGAGATATGGAGTGACAGTGCGCAATACCGATTGCGCACGCCAAGATATTATACCAAAACATGGTAGAATTCGCCATCGGGAGATTTCACGAGAAAGATTGGAATATGGCAGGTTATGCGAACAGCCTGTATGTGAAAAACGCCAGAAACCATTCTGCATGTTCCAGCAAAATCAGCGGGCAACCGCGCCTCCGCAATGGCAAGGGCGGCCAATCCCGCTGGATCGCCATCTTTCCCCCGCGCCATCTGACGAAAACATCCCACCCACAGTGATATGTTTACATAGGTACATACTATATATAGTGGGGGCGTATTGCATGGGAGTGGCGCTGGGGAACGCAGGCTTAAAAATATGGGCTAAGCTGGATATCATGAAGCCGGAGCTCATTGCCCTGGGCTGGGCGGCATTGGGCTTTCTTGCCGGCCGGGCAGAGCTGCTGGACGGCCTGAAGCCCTTCGGAGCGGCGATGGTGGCCGCCTGTGGCGCGGCGGGCCTGCCGGTGCTGCCGGTGGTCATCGGCGTGTGCATCGGCATCATGAGCAACGGTTTCAGCATCTTCAATGCCGCCGTATTGGTGCCACCGCTGCTCACCTTCTTTGCGATCTTCGCCATCCAGCGCAGCCACCACTCGCTCAACATGGGCTGGGGCGGCCTACTGCTGCTGGCCGCCCGGCTGGTCTATCTGCCGCTGCGGCCCTTGCTGCTGTATGCTGTGCTGCAGTTTGCCATCGAAACGGGCATTGCACTTACAGCCTATTATGCCCTCTATTCCGCCGCCCGTTCCTATGATGAGGGAAAGCCGCTCACCGGGGCCGGGCCGCTGGTGTGCCTGGCGATCACAGCAGGCGTGTTTCTGGCGGGGCTGCCCATGTTCGGATGGTTCTCCCTGAAGCACTTCATGGCAATCCTGGTTACGCTGGCCGCGGCCACTGCAGGCGGAGCCACCGCTGGCGCAGCCGGGGGCTTGGCCATCGGCCTCGTGATCGCGCTTTCCGGCAGCAACGAGATTCTGTTTTCCGGCTCGCTGGGCGTTTGCGGGCTGCTGGCAGGCGTGTTCCGGCCATTGAAGCGCGTGGGCATGGCCGGAGGGTTTATCCTGGGGGCGGTGCTCATGAGTGCATGGGCCACAAACCTGGCACAGGCCGCCGTGCCCTGGGTGGAGATGCTGCTAGCCTCGGCGCTCTTCCTGGCGATCCCAACGGCGGCGTGGCACTGGCTGGAGCTGCGGCTCAACCACGGCAACGCCGATGACGACTCTGCCCGCGAGCTGCGGTTCACCAAAATGCGGGAAACTGTAGTGACCAAAATGCGCGACTTTTCCAAGTGCCTGGACGAGCTGGCTTCAGTCTTTGAGGAGACGGCCAACACCGGCGGCGACAACTGGGAAGACGTGGCCCCGATGCTGGACTCGGTGGCCGCGGAGGTGTGCCAGAAATGCAGCCGCCGGGAGCGGTGCTGGCAGACCGAATTTCACACCACCTACGGCCACTTCCTTACAGCCCTTGCCGCGCCCGGAAAGCGCAAAGTGCTGTTGGAAAGCGACTTCCCTCAGGAATTCCGAGAGAACTGCCGGCAGTTTTCAGACATTGTGGCGGCGCTCCGAAATGCCTGGGGCCTTTTCCGCGTGAAGTCCGGCTACCGGCGGCGTATTGACGAGAGCCGGCAACTGGCCGGCAAGCAGCTGAAAGGCGTATCGTTGGTGATGGAGCGGCTGGCCGCCCAGTTCAACATGCAGATCCGCGCCAACGAAGACCTGGTGCAGCTGGTGCGCGAGACAATGCGCGCCATTGGCGTGCAGTGCCGCACGATCAGCGTGCAGGAGGGCAAAGCCTTCGGTCTGTCGGTGAAGATTTCTGTGAAACCCTGCGGCGGCAGGCGGAAATGCCGGGGCTACGAGGAAGCGTTGAGCCAAGCGCTGGGGCGGCCCATGCGACGGGCGGGCACTGCCTGTAACCCCACCGAAAACGCCTGCTATCTGGAATTCACCCAGGCGCGGGCCATGCGGGTGACCTGCAGCGGCGCCCAGCGGCCAAGGGAAGGCACCGTGTGCGGCGACGCTTGCATCTGGGACAGCCTGGATGAAAGCAGCTATTTCATCGCGATCTCCGACGGCATGGGCACCGGTGCCAAGGCCGCTATGCAGAGCCAGGCAACATTAACGTTGCTGCAACGCTTTTATCAAGCCGGCTTTACAGAAGATGTGATTTATGACACGATCAACCAGGTGCTGCTGCTGCGCTCGGTGGGCGAGACCTTCTCCACAGTGGATTTGTGCCTTTTGAACCTGGTGGACGGCGAAGCCAACTTCATCAAGATCGGCGCGCCGCCCACCTTCCTGCTGCGGCGGGACCAGGTGCTCACCATTTCCTCCCCAACGCTGCCGCTGGGCATACTGGATGAGGTGACCCCCGGTGTGTCCAAACGCATCCTCGAGGATGGCGACATCATCGTGATGGTGAGCGACGGCATCACCAACAACGAGGAGACCGACTGGCTGGAGGAGGAGATCAAAAACCTGGCCCACCTGGAGCCCCACCAGCTATCCCAGAAGCTGATGGACTTCGCCGAGATGCGCTACAACAAAGCCGACGACATGACCGTGGTGGCAGCCCGCGTGCGCCTGCCCCGGCCCGTGGCGGGCATGGAAAAGCATAACCGGAAAAAGCTGGTGAGGTGGAAGGCGCGGATTGCAGGGAGCGGGGAGTAAACTCCCCCTGTCGCTTCGCGACATCCCCCTCAAAGAGGGGGACAAGTCTTGTACTCGTGCTATTTCTGCATCGCCGCAATTGCAGAGACCGCCTGATCAATGCGACGCATGCGGGCATCGGGGGTGTTCGCCTCATTGATGTGGTTGAGGTATTCCTTCTTGTGAGACGGCGGAAGGGCCGCGAAAAGCTCGGATGCCGTCTCGTTGAGGGATAAGGCTGCCTGGAAGTCATCGGGAATGAGGAGATGCTTCGATTTATCGTTTGTCATGAGGCTCACCGCCAGGTTGAGTTTAATCTAATGTGTGCTAGGCACATAGAAATTATCTGCGATATTCCAACACTGATCTGTGAGACAAGTAACACGGTTGATCATATCGAATCCGGAAATGAGAATACCAGCTGCGGTAGAATGAACTGCACAAACAATGTATAGAGCAGCATGCCTGCGGCAAAGAGGATCTTTCTTCTAAAGTAGTTCTTCGCCAGGGACTTTTTGAAAGTGGTGAATAGATCAAAGATGATGGCAGCGACCAGAAACAAAATGTGCATCGCAATGGCTACATATCGAAAATCAGGATGGCTCACCGCATATAGCGATAGGCTGGAACTACAAAATACATAGCCCATACCAAACACAAGGCCCAGCTTAACTATTCCATAAACAACATTGCAAATCGAAAGGAGCGTGCTGTATGGGATTAAGTCATGAAACATCACTGACTTCTTATATAAAAGCTCTCCGTATTCGCTATTCTGCACAATATCAGCACCCGTCAGAAACACAATAAAAAACCATAAAACCAAAGCAATGCTGCTATATGCGTCCATGCCTTATCCTCTCAGAAAATCGTCCGCCAGAATGGAAAGCATCCATGCGTCATGAAACTCCGTGCCGAAGTCTGTTTGCCGCAGCAGCCCCTCCCGCACAAACCCCTCCTTTTCCAGCACCCGAAGCGATGCCATATTCTCCGGCATCACGGTCGCCTGGATGCGGTGCAGCTGCAATTCAGCAAATCCGAACGCCACCACGGCGCAGACAGCCTCGCTCGCATAGCCCTTGCCCCAATGCTCTTTGCCGAAGTAATAGGAAAGGTCTGCCATTGATTTACGCACAAAGCCGCCCAGGTCCACCCTGCCGATCACATAGCCCGTCTCCTTTCCCTCCACGCACCAGGTGAGCACCAGCTTGGCCTTGAGGCACCGGCCATTGAGGTTGTCCACCCATTGGCGCTGCCGCGTTTCGTCCTTAGGGATCATGATGCCGCCCAACCAGCGCTGCACGTCCGGGTCGGTAAGAAAGCCATGTAGGCTGGGAGGTCGGCGTAGGTGAAAGGGCGGAGGAGCAATCTTTTTGTTTCGAGGGTTGGGACTTGGCGGAAGAAATCGTGGAAGGGCATAGCCTTGACCTCAATTCAAGAATCAGATTAGCAGAAGTATGATTATCACCAATGCCCATATGCAAAGGCCAGCACCGATTGAGATGAGTGTAAACTTATGACCCAAGTATTGATTCAAGAAAGAGGCAACTAAATTGAACAATCCTGTTCCAATCGCAAAGCAACCAATCATTCCGACACTCGCGAGAACAACTTCATGTGTCACAGAACTATCCAAATTAATTCCGATTGCAGACAATACAAAAACCCACGGAACCATCGGAGAGAGAAATGCGGTTATCCCCAAAACAACCAGGAATGGATATAGAATGGGGTGTTCCTTTCTGAACTTTTTATCTGAGTTCAGATCGAAATAATTCATCCAATCATGGGGGAGACGCTTATTGAGTTTCGGCTTGATTCCAGGCATGAGTGACCTCCGAATCTGCTTTATCAATCAGTAGGCTGCTCATTGGATGTAGAAATGTGGGCGGCTCGTGAGCCGCCCCTACAACGCAATTGAGAACCTCCCCCTGTCGCTATGCGACGTCCCCCTCAGGAGGGGGACAAGTTTGCCTTTCAATGGCCTACTTGCCTCCCTCATGGAGGGAGGTGCCCCCGGATGCATGGGCGAGCAGCAGCTAAGCTGCGGCCAGCCCGAAGGGGCGGAGGGAGTGGGTTACAGGGCGAAGCCCTGTGAATTCTAGATAATAAACCTCCCCAAATCCTTCTCCCCCGCCACCTTCTTCAAATGCTCATTCACATAAGCCCCGTCGATGGTCAGGGTAAAATCCGGGTAATTCCCGCCCGCATTGAAGGAGATATCCTCCAGCAGGTTCTCCATGATCGTGTGCAGGCGGCGGGCGCCCAGGTTCTCGCTGTTTTCGTTAACCACAAAAGCATAGTGGGCCAGGGCGTTCAACGCTTCCTCGTTGAACTCCAGTTTGATGTGATCCACACTGAGCAGCGCCGTGTATTGCTTGATTAATGCGTTTTCCGGCTGGGTCAGGATCTTGCGGAAATCCTCCTCGGTGAGGCTGTTGAGCTCCACCTTGATCGGGAAGCGGCCCTGCAATTCGGGGATCAGGTCGGTCACCTTGCTCACATGGAACGCGCCGGCGGCGATGAAGAGCATGTAGTCAGTCTTCACCGGCCCATACTTGGTGGACACGGTGCTGCCCTCCACCAGCGGCAATATGTCGCGCTGCACGCCCTCGCGGGATACGTCCGGCCCCTGCATGTTGCCGCGCCCAGCCACCTTGTCTATCTCGTCGATGAACACAATCCCGTGCTGCTCAGCCAACTGGAGCGCCTCGCTGGTCACCTCATCCATGTCGATCAGCTTTTGGGCTTCCTCCTGCTCGAAGATGCGCCGGGCTTCGGCCACCTTCACGCGGCGCTGCTTGGTGCGCCGGGGTAGTAGCCCCCCCATCATGTCCTGCAAATTGATCTCAATGCCGCCGGCACCGGGCATCAGCTCCATGCCGCCGCCGCTGTCTTCCACCTCAATTTCCACCAGGCTGTTTTCCAGCTTGCCGTTTTTGAGCTGCTCGGCGGTCTCAGCGCGGCGGACTGCGATTTCGTTGTCCGGCTGCTCCTGCTCCTCCTGGGGTTGATTGCCCATCAGCATCTCCAGCGGGTTGCGGGTCTTGCGGGGCTTCTTGCCGGGCACCAGCACCTGAAGCAGGCGGTGCTCGGCCTGGCGGGCAGCCTCACCCTTTACAGACTCCATTTTGTAGGTCTTCACCATGCGGATGGCAGCCTCCACGAGGTCGCGGATCATGCTGTCTACATCGCGGCCCACATAGCCCACCTCGGTAAACTTGGTGGCCTCCACCTTGATGAAGGGGGCGTTCACCAGTTTGGAAAGGCGGCGGGCGATCTCGGTCTTGCCCACGCCGGTGGGCCCGATCATCAGGATGTTTTTGGGCGTCACCTCGTCGCGCAGCTCTTTGGGGAGCATGCTGCGGCGGTAGCGGTTGCGCAGCGCCACGGCCACGGCGTGCTTGGCAGAATCCTGGCCGATGATGTATTTGTCAAGCTCCAGCACGATTTCCTTCGGCGTCAACACAGCCGGTTGCAGCTCTTTCATGCGCGCTCACCCACTTCCTCGACCGTGATGTGGTCGTTGGTATAAATGCAGATTTCGCCGGCGATGCGGATGGCTTTTTCGGCGATCTGCCGGGCGTCCAGGTCGGTGTTTTGCTTCAGGGCCTTGGCTGCCGCCAGCGCATAGCTGCCGCCGGATCCGATGGCGGCGATGCCGTCGTCGGGGTCGATCACCTCGCCGCCGCCGGAGATCACCAGCATGTCGGTTTTATCCGCGGCAATCAGCAGCGCCTCCAGCTTGCGCAGCAGCTTGTCACTGCGCCAGTCTTGCGCCAACTCCACGGCAGCGCGCTTCAGGTTGCCGCTGTATTGCTCGAGCTTTGCCTCAAAGCGCTCAGCCAGCGTGAACGCGTCGGCGACACCGCCAGCGAAGCCAACCACCACGCTCTCGTGGTAGAGCCTGCGCACCTTCACGGCGCTCTTTTTCATGATCGTGTTCTGCCCGCTCGTCACCTGCCCGTCACCGGCCACGGCGCACAGGCCATCCTTTTTCACGGCGACGATCGTTGTTCCCTCAAACGTCATATCGTTTCCTCCTGCCGGCACAATTGTCCGGCGATTTTGTCGATTTCCTCCAGCGCCCGGTCAGCCATTGCCTGCCTGCGGCCCCGGCTGCCGCCCCGCACCTTGTCCGAAAGCGGCTCCATGATGCCGAAGTTGGCGTTCATCGGCACAAACTCCCGGCCCTGGTAATTTCCCTCTGATACATAATACCCCAAAGAGCCGATGGCTGTGCGCCTGGTATAATCCAACGGAGGCAGGCCTTTGAGCTTTCTTGCCAGGGCAATCCCTGCGGTAAGCCCTGAGGATGCGGACTCCACATAGCCCTCTACGCCGGTGATCTGGCCGGCGAAATGAAGCTCAGGCCTGCCCTTCCACGAAAAGTCTTTCTCCAGAAGCTCCGGCGCGTTCAGAAAGGTGTTGCGGTGCATCACACCGTAACGCACAAACTCGGCATGGGCCAAACCGGGGATCAGCCCGATCACCCGCTTCTGCTCCGGCCAGGCCAGCTGGGTCTGGAACCCCACGATATTGTAGTGGGTGCCCTCCGCGTTGTCCTGCCTTAGCTGCACCACGGCGAAGGGGCGTTTGCCCGTGCGCGGGTCGGTGAGGCCGATGGGCTTCATGGGCCCAAAGCGCAGCGTATCACGGCCCCGCTTGCCCATCACTTCCACAGGCATGCAGCCCTCGAAGACCTTCAGGTCCCGGTCAATGTCGTGCAGGTCTGCGGAGCGGGCGTTCACCAGTTCATTCCAGAACGCATCATATTCTTCCTCCGTAAGCGGGCAATTGATGTAATCATTGCCCCGGCCCCAGCGGGAAAGCTCAAAAGCATGCTCCATGTCGATGGATTCGCGGGTGACGATGGGCGCCACGGCGTCAAAGAAATTGAGCTGCTTGCCGTCGCACAGCTCCCGGATGGCATCGGCCATCGCCCCATCGGTGAGCGGACCGGTGGCGACCACGCAAGGCCCATCGGGGATCGCTGTGGCTTCCTCATTTACCACAGTAATATTCGGCTCACGGCTGATGTATTCAGTGATCAAGTTTGAAAACAAATCGCGATCCACCGCAAGAGCCCCACCGGCCGGCAGCGCCGTGGTATCTGCCGCGTGCATGATGAGTGACCCCAACCTGCGCATCTCTTCCTTTAGGATGCCCACGGCGTTTTCCAGGCTGGCGCTCCGAAGCGAATTGCTGCACACAAGCTCCGCATAGCCTGCGCTGTGGTGCACGCTCTGGAAACGCTTGGGTTTCATCTCCCACAGCTCCACTTTGATCCCGCTGCGGGCCAGCTGCCAGGCAGCCTCGCAACCGGCCAGGCCCGCGCCAAGCACTGTCACCTTCATGGCTGGCCTCCCAGCACATAGACCCGCCCCGGCTTCTGGGCGATCACGCCCTTCATTTCCAGCTCCGCCAGCAGTGTGAACAGGTCGGGCATCGAAAACTGCGTGAGCTCATAAAGCTCGTCAAAGCTCTTTTCCCCGGCCTCCAGCGCGTCGGCCAGCATGCGCTCCTGGAAGTTCAGCTGCACCGGCGGCGCGGCCTTTTCCTTCACGGAAACGTGCTTACGAGGTGCCCTGCCACCCCAGCCGTAGTATTCCAACACATCCTCCTCGGAGATCACGACCTCGCAACCGCTCTTGATGAGCGCGTTGGTGGAAACACTGGTGCGGCTGGTGATCGTGCCCGGCACGGCAAACACGTCCTTGCCCTGCTCCAGCGCGTAATTGACGGTGATGTTGGTGCCGGATTTCTCCCCTGCCTCCACCACGACCACACCCCGGGCCATGCCGCTGATGATGCGGTTGCGGGCCGGGAAATTGCCCGGCGAGGGCTGCGTGCCGGGGATGTATTCCGAGACGATCAGCCCGTCACGGCAGATCTGCTCATAGACATAAGCTTTGTCTGCTGGGTATGGCACGTCCGCACCGTTGCCCAGCACGGCGATTGTGTCGCCCTTCCCCTCCAAAGCACCCAGGTGGGCGCACACGTCAATGCCCTTGGCCATGCCGGAGATCACCAGCACGCCGTTTTGCGCCAGAGCCCTTGCAATCTTGCCGGCCACATCGCGGCCATAGGGTGTGGGCTCGCGGGTGCCGATCACAGCGATGATTTTATCATGGGCAAGCAGCTCCAGCCGCCCCTTGCAGTAGAGCACCAACGGCGGGCCGAACACGTCGAGCAGTTGCTTCGGGTATTGCTGCGAAATTCGGGCAACCGCCGTGATGCCCTTCTTCTCCATGTTGGCGAAGAACTTCTCAAGATAAGCCTCGCAGCAGCTGTCGATCAGCAGTTTCGCCGACCGCTTGGCAAACCGGGGCACATTGTCCAGCAGGGCGGGGGTTTTCGGAGCGTTGTGAAACACAGCCTCCGGCGTGCCGAAGACAGAAAGCAGAGACGCATATGTGACCGGCCCAACGCCATCAATGCTGGCCAGCCAGATATGATAGGTTTCTTCGCGGGTATAGGGCATTGAAAACTCCCCTGCGGTTTGCTTTTGCACTTGAACCATATTGTAGCAAAGAATGGGGGTTGTTGCCAGAGGAACAGGGCGTTCTTCATGCAATGATTAGGTAGAATACACAGTTTGGTTTTATTCTTGTCGAAGAATCAACACCTCCACGACAAAACCGCGTGCAGCAAAGAGCGGGCCGGGGCGGAGCCCGGCCCTAACCAATTTTGTTCCGACCCGCAAAGGAGCCAGGTATCACTTGCCAAATAGCTTTTGCCGCTTATAATAAATATAACCTATCATTGGAGTATGCAAAATGAACGAAATCTACGAATTCCTGAAGCAGTGCAAGACCTACTATCTGGCCACCATGGAGGGCGACCAGCCCCGCGTGCGCCCCTTCGGCACGGTGGATATTTTTGAGGGCAGGCTCTACATCCAGACAGCGAAGATCAAAAAAGTCTCCCAGCAGATGAAGACCAACCCAAAGGTGGAGATCAGCGCCACACTCGGCCGCCAATGGATCAGGCTGGAGGCCATCGCTGTGCTCGACGACCGGCTGGAAGCCAAGCAGCACATGCTGGACAGTTATCCGATGCTCCAGAGCATGTACAAGGCCGACGACGGCAACACAGAGGTGTTCTGGCTCAAAGACGCCACTGCCACGATCTTTTCTTTCACCGAAGAGCCAATAACCTATACCTTCTGATCCGGAGGCCAGCCATGTCAACGAAGATCATTCCGGTCAACCTGGGTTTCGTGAAGTCATTTTTGGTGGTAGGCAGCCGCGTGATCGTCGTGGATGCCGGCATGCCCGGCTCGATGAAGCACATCCTGAACGCCATGAAGGACAACTGCATTCGATATGACGACGTTTCGCTGATCCTGATCACACATGCCCACGGCGACCACATGGGCGGCCTTTGGGAGCTGAAGGATATGCTCCACGCTCCAGTGGCTGTGCACCGCTCCGAGGCCCAATTTATGGCCAACGGCACCGGCACACCGGCGGTGCTGCACAGCCCGATGATGAAAATGCTGTCTGTATTTATGAAAGGCAGCAAGCCTAAGGCCGTTCAACCTGATGTGCTGATCGACGACAAGCTGGACTTAACCGGATATGGCGTGGATGCAACCGTGCTGCACACGCCTGGCCATACACCCGGCTCCGTCACGCTGGTGACAAGCGGCGGAGACGCCATCGTAGGCGACATGGTGGGCGGCCTCCACCGCCCGGAGTTGCCCGGCGTCTATGCCGATCTGGTGCAAATGAAGCGCAGCATAGGGCTGTTGGAAACAACAGGAGCGCGCATGGTTTACACTTCGCACGGCAACAACCACGCAATCGCCAGCGTATTGCAGTTGGGGAAGTGATTCCCAGAAAGACTTCTCCCAAAACGATCAATGAGGTGCGCCGGCTTACAGATAGCGGCGCACCGTTTTCTTGTGGTCCCGGTTTGCGGGTAACATAATACAACCCCAACGCAGAAAACCCCTCCCCCGCCATATATCCCATATGGCAGGAGAGGGGCATCCGAGGAGGAAAGGGGTTCCCTCGGAAACTTATTTCACCATGTTATTGGCAACACCTTTCGGTAGTGTTGTAGCAGTTGTTGCTGACAGTGCAGCGCCATCATATTCAGGGCTCTTCAGCTGGAAATCCGGATAGGCGAGCATGCCCATCTCAGGCATATCGAGTCCGCCTACTTCCGCTTCGGCCGGAACCCTGAGGCCCCACACCTTATCGAGCGCTTTATAGAAGAGGAAGGACATACCAACGCCCCAGACAATCAGCGTGCCGATGCAAATCAATTGCGCAACGAGCTGGCTGGCGTCGCCATAGAACAGGCCACGGACCGTGCCAGCCACGCCGTTGAATCCGTCGCCGTAGGAGCCATCGGCAAATAGCCCAAGAGCCAGGATGCCCCAGATGCCATTAACACCATGCACCGAGATGGCGCCCACCGGGTCATCGATCTTGAATTTACGCTCCACCACGCTGACCGAGATGCAAACCAGGATGCCGCCCACAACGCCGATACCGGCTGCTGCGATGGAATTGACAAAGGCGCAGGGGGCGGTGATTGCCACCAGGCCCGCAAGGGCACCGTTGGCCATCATGGATGGGTCGGGCTTGCCATACTTGGCCCACATATAAAACATGGCTGCAATGCCGCCGAACGCGCCGGCGATCATTGTGTTGGTGGCGACGACAGAGAGGCGGAAATCAGTGCCGCTCAGCGTGGAGCCGGCATTGAACGCGAACCAGCAGAAGAACAGCAGGATCGTGCCAAAGAGGGCCATTGGGATATCATGGCCGGGGAAGGCGTTCGGCGTGCCATCCTTCTTGAACTTGCCAATGCGGGGCCCGATGACGATGGCCGATGCCAGCGCCATCATGCCGCCCATACCATGCACGACAGAGGAACCGGCGAAGTCCAGCGCGCCATGGCCCAAGCCGAAGTTCTTGCCAAGGGTGGAGAGCCAGCCGCCGCCCCACATCCAGTTACCAAACAGCGGATAATAGAGCATTGAGACGAAGAATGAAGCGATCACAACCGCTGAGAATTTCACGCGTTCTGCAAGAGCACCCGTGGGAATCGTCACGGTGGTGTCCATAAACACCATCTGGAAGAAGAAGAGCAGGAACACACCGGCATCATAAGTGCCGCCGGTGGTGAGGAAGAAACCCTTGGTGCCGAAGATGCCACCCAAACCAGGGATGGACACCATGCCGTTTAGTGTGGCAGTGCCGGCGCCCAGAGCGGCGTTGCCGCCGCTGCCGCCAAACTGCAGTGCGAAGCCGCAGATATAGTAGCCGACCAGGCCCACAAGGAATACCATGAAGTTCATCGCCATCGTGTGCAAGGCATTTTTGGCCTGCGTAAAACCTGTCTCCACCAAAGCGAAGCCGGCCTGGAAGAAGAAAACCATAAAGCCGCAAATGATCACCCACACATAATTTAAACCAATCTTGCTCTTTCCGACCTGTGTGGCAATCTCTTCAGCCGTGGGATTGCCCGGATCGGCAGCTGGAATGTCTGCAGCGCTTCCGATTGTGGAACCGCCCGGATCGCCAACAGGACCGTCATCGGCCAAGGCCAAAGGGGCAAAGATCGCAGATAATATCATGAGTACAAATATAACACTGATGAATTTGAAAGCCCTTCTCATAGTATCAACCCTCCACTTTCTTAGTTTTGGATCCAGATTTGAAATTGCCCCAGTTGAATTTCCGCACTCCGGAGAGCGACTTGCTCATCCTTGTGACAGAACGGGTATACCGAATGCCCAAAAACACGACGAACGCAGCGAACACATAGCCCGGGATCTCCATGCCAAACACAGCATAATTCACATGAAAAACTACGGAGTAGGCTGCGAAAGCCAAGCCCAACACCACGATGAGCACCGAAATCGCATACAGCACCGTGATTGCCGACTTTTTGCCATTATCCCTGGGATCAAACCGCGCTGTCGCCATGTTCGCCCGTCCTTATCCTGATGGCATCCTGCACATCATAGATGAATATCTTGCCATCCCCAATGTTGCCGGTGCGCACCTTGCTGATCACCAGATCACAGAGCCGCTCCGCATCGGAATCCTTGACAACGACCTCGATTTTGATTTTCGGCAACAGATTGATGTCCTGCACCGTGCCACGGTAAATTTCCTTTTTCCCTTTCTGGAGGCCACAGCCGGACACCATGCTCACAGTCATGCCATGGATTGCCAGCTCATTCAGAGATTCCTTGACTTCCTCCAACTTGTCTGGCCGGGTGATGATCTCGATTTTTTTCATGGTTTTCCCTCCTCAACAATAAAAGCGCATTCGTATCCGGATCCTGAATACGAAAGCGCCTTTGCTTCGCCATATTAACTCCTAAACAGAAAGACGCCTCCAGAAACATCCGGAGGCGCCATTGCCTCTTTCGCTTTGATCATGCCAGGACAACCTGTAAAGAATGATTGCCTGATCCTTATGGATCCGGCCACACCAACCGTGCATTCGATCTCAATGGAGATCTGGCGCCATCACATTCTCGACTTAGTTCTCCAGCATGATTTCAAAGCGAGAGAGGCTCTCAGCTTTGGAAAGAGTTCGAGTCAACCAAGATGAAACAACTCACCCAATCGAATGTAAATTTTCGATGGCAAGAGGTTTCACGGGAAGGGGGTGGGGAGACCCCAAGGAGAGTACGAAAACCATTCAGGCCCTGCCGCGCAGCTTCTTTTGAAGCTTCTGCGCAGAAAAGATAACACCTTCTCAAAAAACAGACGCCCCCGGATACATCCGGAGGCGCCTTTGCCTTGCCCCTATTTGATTTGCTTGGTATCAGACCTTGAACAACAGGTCGCTGTAGGTCGGGAAGGGCCAGAAGGAGGCATCCACCTTGCCCTCCAGGCTGTCAGAAATCTCGCGCACCTTCTCCATCTTCGGGATGACCTGGTCGCGGTAATACTTGGCCTGCTTGGCCGCGTCGCCATGCATGCCGTCGGCGCTGGCTGCGGCTTTCTGCAGAGCAACGATGCTCTCTTTCAAGGCTGTGAAGGCCTCGCTGACCTCGTTGAGGATCACAACGGAGGTGGCCGGATCGACCCCGGCGGCCTTCAGGGCGGCCACGGTGCCGGCAGTTTCCTTCACCTGGCGCATCACAGCGGGCAGGATGCGGCGGTTGGCCATCTCAATGGCGGTGAGGGCCTCGATGTTGATTGTTTTGATATAGCTTTCCAGCATGATCTCGTAACGGGAGTGGGTTTCCACCTTGGAAAGCACTCCATGCTTGGCAAGCACCTCAACGTTCTTGTCACTGAGCAGTTCAGCAATGGCATCCACGGTGGTGCGGATGTTTTTGAGGCCACGCTTGGCGGCTTCACGCACCCATTCAGCTGCGTAATTGTTGCCGTTGAAGATCACGCGCTTGTGGTTCACCACCACTTCCTTGATGATTGCGGCCACTTCAGCGTTGAAGTCGGCGGCACCCTCCAGCCTGGCAGTAAACTGGCTCAGCACTTCGGCCACAATCGTGTTGAGCACCGTGTTGGGGAACGCGATGGAGGCCGAGGAACCCACGCTGCGGAACTCAAACTTGTTGCCGGTGAACGCAAACGGCGAGGTGCGGTTGCGATCGGAGGTGTCCAGCGGCAGCGGCGGCAGTGTGGTCACACCAATCTGCAGGTGGGTGCTGTTGCCGTTGGTGCGGGGTGTGCCGGTCTCGATCTGGTCGAGGACGGCAGCAAGCTCATCGCCCAAATAAACAGAGATGATGGCCGGCGGGGCTTCGTTGGCGCCCAGACGGTGGTCGTTGCCGGCGGTGGCGATGGAGACGCGCATGAGGCCTGCGTACTCATCCACTGCCTTGATCACGGCCACGAGGAACAGCAGGAACTGAGCGTTGTCCTCCGGGGTTTTGCCGGGGTTCAGCAGGTTGTGGCCCGTATCGGTGGACATGGACCAGTTGTTGTGCTTACCGGAGCCATTGATGCCGGCGAAGGGCTTCTCATGAAGCAGGCAGGCCAGGCCGTGGCGGTCGGCGACTTTCTTCATCATTTCCATGGTGATTTGGTTGTGATCGGTGGCAATGTTGGTGGTCGCGAAGATTGGGGCCAGTTCGTGCTGGGCGGGGGCCACTTCGTTGTGCTTGGTGCGGGCGGCCACACCCAGCTTCCAGAGCTCTTCGTCCAGCTCATGCATGAAGTCAGCCACACGCTGCTTCAAAGACCCAAAATACTGGTCTTCCATCTCCTGGCCCTTGGGCGGTTTGGCACCGAAGAGCGTGCGGCCGGTAAAGATCAGGTCCGGGCGCTGCAGGTAAAGCGCTTTATCCACCAGGAAGTATTCCTGCTCGGGGCCCATTGTGGTGGCCACATTCTTTGTCTCTGTGTCACCGAAAAGCCGCAGCACCTTCACCGCCTCGCGGGAAAGAGCTTCCATACTGCGCAGCAGCGGGGTCTTCAGATCTAGCGCCACGCCGGTATAGGAGCAGAAAGCGGTGGGGATATACAGCGTGTTGTCCTTCACAAAGGCCGGGGAGGTGCAATCCCAGGCAGTGTAGCCGCGGGCTTCGAAGGTGGCGCGCAGGCCGCCGGACGGGAAGCTGGACGCATCGGGCTCGCCCTTGATCAGCTCCTTGCCGGAGAACTCTGTGAGGGCTGTGCCATCCGCCTGGGGCACCACAAATGCCTCGTGCTTTTCCGCAGTGATGCCGGTCAAGGGTTGGAACCAATGGGTGAAGTGGGTGGCACCCAGCTCGATAGCCCAATCTTTCATGGCGGCTGCTACGGTTTCGGCGATGGACGAATCCAGCGCAGCACCCTCATCAACGGTCTTCTTTAGCTGTTTATAGATGTTCTTCGGCAGGCGCGTGCGCATCGTGGCGTCATTGAACACGGAGCTGCCAAACAGGGCCGCAGGACAATTCTTACCCATTTCGTTTTCCCCTTTCAAAATAAAAAGCGTTTCAACAGAACCTGTTGAAACGCCATTGTTTCCCAGCAAATGGAATACAATTCAATTGAAGCAAGTATAGCACGGTAAAATGCAAGTGTCAACATATCTTCATGCAAAAATTTCTCATCTTTTCTGGCCAATTTGATTAGTTTTGGAGTTAGGGCAATGGGAACGTTGCAAAATCATTTCACTGTCGCCCCCACAAACCATGATTTATGAAATCAATACTTTGTACTGGTTTATAACGAGCCTGTAATGTTATGCAAGATGAAAACCAAAACCTTCGAATGTTCTAGTTACCGAAATGCATACTGCCTGTAAATCCGGCCGGAGCCATACTGCATATTTGCTGTTGCGTCAGCGCGGTGCAAGGGAGTATAATTGTCAAAATATAGCCGCCACCCCCTGTGTCAGCGCAACAAAATGCAATATTCCAAACGAAATCCGTCAATTCGCTATGCTATTGGGAGGTTATCTTATGGAGTCTGTGACCGGCGATGCCCCGAAGCTTTCCACGTTGGGGGAGTTAAGGGAGGCCACTGGCGAAGTCAGCCTGAGCGGCATGGTGCACAAGATACGCGACAT
Source organism: Bacillota bacterium (assembly GCA_023435705.1). Taxonomy (GTDB): domain Bacteria; phylum Bacillota; class Clostridia; order Christensenellales; family UMGS416; genus JAEYRA01. The sequence goes on from JAEYRH010000005.1 coordinate 297,652, forward strand.
GGGCACGTTTGCATTTTTAATGCTGCGCACCGGCCGGCACGTGATCCAGTGCGTGGCCGACGAAGCGGCACTGCCGCTCTTGCAGGACGTACATGAGGGCTTCGGCGTGAAAGTTTCCGGCACAGTGCATGAGGACAATCGGGCGGCTTATGGGTTTGAGCTTCGCCTTAACTCTCTCGCGGTGCTGTCACGCTTTGCGGAGCCTCTGCCGGTGCCGGTCAACAAGAAGAAATCCAACATCTCCATTGAAGCGTCACTTGATTACCGGCCGGCGGCGCTCCGCCACCCGACGATGCGTGCCATTTTCAAAATCCAGGAGGCACTTTCCAGGGCCTTCCGCGAATATCTGACCACACTTGATTTCACCGAGATTCACTCGCCCAAAATCGTGGCAGCCGGGGCCGAGGGCGGCAGCAACATCTTCAAGCTGCAATACTTCGACCGCAAGGCCTTCCTGTGCCAGAGCCCACAATTCTATAAACAAGCGATGGTGCCGGTGTTTGGCCGGGTGTTTGAGATCGGGCCAGTCTTCCGCGCTGAGAGGCATAACACCAGCCGCCACCTCAACGAATACACCAGCCTGGATTTCGAGATGGGGTTCATTGACAGCTTTACTGATGTGATGAATGTGGAGTGCGGTTATCTCAAATATGCCTTTGCGCTGATGGAAGCTGAATACACAGAGGAACTACGCATCCTCAATGTAACGTTGCCCAAGGTGACGGAAATCCCTACGATCCGTTTCCTGGACGCTAAAAAAGCCATCGAGAAGAAATACAACCACAAAGTGACCAACTGGCGCGACCTGGACCCCCAGGAGGAGGCGTTGATCAGCCGGTGGGCGGCAGAAGAGCTGGGCAGCGAGTTCGTCTTCGTGACCCACTACCCCACCGCATCCCGCGCATTCTACACGATGGAAGATCCGGAAGACCCCACCTATTCCCTGAGCTTCGACCTGCTGTTCCGTGGCCTGGAGATCACCAGCGGCGCGCAGCGCATCCACGATTATGAGCAGCAGTACAACAAGATCAAGGCCCTGGGGTTGGATGTGGATGATTTCGCCGGCTACCTGATGACCCACAAATACGGCGCACCGCCCCACGGCGGCCTGGGCCTTGGGCTGGAGCGGCTGACGATGCAGCTGCTCAGGCTGGACAACGTGCGCTGGGCGGCGCTGTTCCCAAGGGATCTGAGCAGGCTTGAGCCGTAACGTCCATTTAAAGATGCTGCCGCCGACTAACCCTCACCCCCCGCCCCCTCCCCCAGGGGATTGGGGGAGGGGGATTTTGAGGAGACCTATCATGGAAATCACCCGTGATCAAGCACAATACATAGCTAAGCTTGCCAAGCTTTCGTTCAGCGACGAAGAGCTGGACAAAATGGCGCTGGATATGCAGAGCATCTTGAACTTTGCCCGGGAAATCAACGCGCTGGATACTTCGAATGTGAAGGCCATGGAGCACGTGCTGCCAATACAGAACGTGCTGCGGATTGACGGGGAGCCCCTGTCCTTTTCACGAGAGGAGTTGCTGAAGAACGCCCCTGAGCAAATGGACGGGTGCTTTATGGTGCCCAAAGTTATAGAGTAACTTAATCTCGTTTCCTGTAGGGGGTTCGGGGGATTACAAACCCGCCGGACGGCAAAGCGGCGCAACGCGCCAAAGCGCAGGCGTGGCGGCGGCACTGTTTGACGAGGGAGCGTACCGACCGAGGAGTTGTGCCAGCCGCAGACGAAGCGGCTGATGCCGGACGGAAATACGGGTTTGTCTCCCCCGAGCGTTTTGGTTCTTTTGCGCGGCAAAAGAACATCAGAATGGCAGGTCTTGAAGGAGCTACTATATGAAGCTTTACGAATTATCCGCATTCGAGCTGGCTGACAAAATAAGAACAGGCGAGACCACCGGCGTGGAAGCCACCCAGGCCATGCTGGACCGCATCGCCCAAGTGGAGCCGAAGGTGGACGCGCTGCTGCATGTGGATGCGGAGGGCGCGCTCAAACGTGCCGCAGAAGTCCAGAGAGAAATCGAACTCCTGCAAAAAGGGGCGAAGCCCCTGCCGCCATTGGCCGGTGTGCCGGTGATCCTGAAGGACAACCTTTGCACCCGCGGCATACCCACCACCTGCGCCAGCAAAATCCTGGGCAACTTCGTGCCGCCCTATGATGCCACTGTTGTCAATAAGCTCAATGACGGCTTGGCCGTCATCATCGCCAAGGCCAACATGGATGAGTTTGCCATGGGCAGCTCCTGCGAGCACTCGGCCTTCAAGCCCACCCGCAACCCGTGGGATCTCACACGGGTGCCCGGCGGCAGCTCCGGTGGCTCGGCCGCGGCAGTGGCGGCGCTGGAAGCGCCCCTCTCCCTTGGCAGCGACACCGGCGGCTCCATCCGCCTTCCGGCGGCCTTCTGCGGTGTGACGGGCCTCAAGCCCACCTACGGCGCGGTTTCCCGCTACGGCCTGGTCGCTTTTGCCTCATCGCTGGACCAGATTGGACCATTCGGCCGCGACGCCCGCGATGCGGCGCTGCTGTTTGACGCGATCAATGGGCACGACCCGATGGATTCCACCTCCGCCAAAATTGCATATCAGAGCACTTCCACAGGGATCGATGCCGGCGTGCAGGGTCTCCGGATCGGCCTGCCGAAAGAATATTTTGGCGAGGGTGTGGAGCCCGCCGTGCGCGAGGCTGTGTTGGGAGCGGCAAAGGCATATGAGAGCCTGGGCGCTATGATCGGTGAAGTAAGCATCCCGGCGCTGGGCCACGCGCTGAGCGCCTATTACCTGATTTCCTCAGCGGAGGCAAGCAGCAACCTGGCCCGCTTTGACGGCGTGCGCTACGGCTACCGCTCTCCCAACATGAGCACCGGCGAAGACCTGTATGTGAGCAGCCGCAGCGAAGGTTTCGGGCCGGAGGTGAAGCGCCGCATCATGCTGGGCACTTATGCTCTGTGCTCCGGCTATTATGATGAGTATTACACAAAGGCGCTGAAGGTGCGGTCTCTGGTGAAGGCCGGGTTTGACAAGGCCTTTGAGAGCTTCGACGTGCTGCTCTCCCCCGTCGCGGCAGGGCCAGCCTTCAAGCTGGGAGAGCGCACCGGCGACGCACTGGCGATGTATCTGACAGACCTGGCCACCGTGTCTGTGAATATCGCAGGCCTGCCGGGCATCGCGGCCCCCTGTGGCTTCACCGGCGGCCTGCCCATCGGCATGCAGCTGATCGGCAAGCCCTTTGATGAGGCCGGGCTGCTCAGGGCGGTGCACGCCTACCAACAGGTGACGGAGCATCATAAGATGAGAGCGGGGTTGTAACTCCCGCGACCTTAAAGGAGTTTCTGCCCATGAGCACAGCATACGAAACAGTGATCGGCCTGGAAATCCACTGCGAGCTGAACACCAAAACCAAGGTGTTCTGCCAGTGCAGCACGGAGTTTGGCGGCGATCCCAACACCCACACCTGCCCGGTGTGCACGGCAATGCCCGGCACGCTGCCGGTGCTGAACCGCCAGGCCGTGGAAAAGTGCGTGACGGCGGGCCTGGCACTTGGCTGCACGATCAACCGTTGTGCCAACATGGACCGCAAGAACTACTTTTACCCTGACCTGCCCAAGGCCTATCAGATCAGCCAGCTGCACCACCCCCTTTGTCTCGGCGGCGTGGTGGAGTTTGACTACACCGACGAGCAGGGCAAGCCGCAGCGAGGCCGCGTGCGCCTGAACCGCATCCATCTGGAGGAAGACGCCGGCAAATCGCTGCACGACGCTTATGGCAAGAGCACGCTGCTGGATTTCAACCGCTGCGGCGTGCCGCTGATTGAGATCGTGACAGAGCCGGACATCCGCAGCGCCGAGGAAGCCGGTGCCTTTGTGGAGACAGTGCGCTCCATATTGCAATTCGCCGGCGTGTCCGACTGCCAGATGCAAGAGGGCAGCCTGCGGGCGGACATCAACCTCTCCATCCGTCCCTATGGCGGGCCGCTGGGCACCCGTACTGAGATGAAGAACCTGAACAGCCTGAAGGCCATCGTGCGCGCCGCCAAAAGCGAAGCCAAGCGGCAGGAGGACCTCATCGAAGACGGCAAGCGCGTGATCCAGGAAACCCGCCGTTGGGATGACAGCAAGGGCCGCTCCATCGCGATGCGCAGCAAGGAAGAAGCCAACGACTACCGCTACTTCCCCGACCCAGATCTGCTGCCCATTGTGCTGGACGACCAATGGATGGAGGAGATCCAAAGAGCCTTGCCGGAGCTGCCGGGAGCCAAACGGGCCCGCTATATGGCCGAATTCGGCCTGCCAGAATATGACGCCGGGATTTTAACCACTGACCCGGACCTGGCCCGATTCTTCGAGGAGGCCTGCCAGCACACTGGCAACTACAAGGCTGTGTCTAACCTCCTGATGGGCGACATCATGCGCCGGGTGAAGGAAGAAGAAGATGCCCACTTTGCGGCCCTGCCCTTCCCGCCCGCCGATCTGGCGGAGCTGGTGAACCTGATCGACAAGGGCACCATCAACACCACCACCGGCAAGGCCGTGCTTGAGTTCATGTTTGTAAAAGAGGGCGCACCGGCGGCCATCGTGGAGGCCAGGGGGCTTGCCAAAATCTCTGACGACAGCGCGCTTCGCGACGCCGCCAAGCGGGTCATTGCAGCCAACCTGGACGCCGTGCAGGGCTACAACGCCGGGAAAGACAAGGCCTTCGGCTTCCTCATGGGGCAGATGATGAAGGAAACACGCGGCAAGGCCGACCCGGAGACAGCAAAGCGAATCCTGCTGGAAGAGATGAAGAACGTATAAAGTGTTTGGTATTGAGCGGGCGGCGGAAGTCGCCCGCTTCAGCTAATAAAAACAAAGAGCGAAAAAGTAGCAAAGAGCCGATAGCCGGTTTATCCGGCAGAGGCAATTAACAAAACAGTCGAAATAAAAGCAAACCCGCCCTCAGGCCGTACTACGGTATTTGGAAAACCAGAAAACGAGATGCATAAGCAAAGATCCCACCCAGCGACATGCGCGGTGGGTGGGTAACTGATCGCATGAACGAGATAAAACTCGCCGAGGTGCGTTAGCACCGATGGCGAAAAGCGGGCGGCGGAAGCCCCCCGCGTTTTGATTATGGCAGGCGTTGGGATAGTGTTT
>JAEYRH010000015.1 GCA_023435705.1 Bacillota bacterium
GGTTTCCCAAACGCTTATTTGTCCCAGCGAAAATGCTGACTCTTGTTCGAGTGTCACACAGGGCACAGGGCTTCCTTCCGGTGAATGCCTGATATTTTCAGTAACAATTTCATTTCTCGAAAACAGATCGTGATTCTTTTCAAACCATCTGTAAAACACAATGTTCATATCATTTCCTCCCCGCAATAACTATATTGTCTACTCTAGGCATATTGAGTATTGCATTACCTTTTTTTGCTGCGAGTCTTCCCTCAAGTGAATTTGGTCCGATAATCTTAGCCCATCCATTGTTCATATCCGTTTGCTTCAAATACGATTCAGGTAAGTCAAACTCAACATAAATTGACCCTGGTTTAGCCTGCTTAATAAACGAATCAAGATTATTAGGATATGCAACATGAGTAGTTCCTGAAAAGCTTTCTTGTACCCTCCCAGTGCTTATCATATTATCATATTCAGCTTGAGACATCCATCTACCAACTCTCTTATTAGCCGTGCCTGAATTTCCAGTATCCTGGTAATTATATCCATAGATCTCATTATCGACAATCCCAAGATCATCAACTGCCAATACCCCATTCGGATTCAGCCCCTGCGCAATGCCTCCCACAATCGGGGCAAGCTTCTTCTGGACCCCGCCTCTTCCTTCCATCTGGTAATATGGGATCGTCCCCGGCTGTGGCAATACCTCGCCCAAATACCTGAGCCCCATGCCATACAGCGTGCCCAGTGCGGCGTTATTGGCAGTTTCCAGAGCAATCTGCCCTGCAGGCTTACCTTGTGCGATACCGGAAACGACGGTTGGCGCTGCTGTTGAAAGTGCCCCGATGGCGGCCTCCCGCAGATACGGTTGCTTGACGACATTCCCAACAGTTTCGCCTGCCACGCTCCCAGCGCCATAAACTGGGATCATCTGGCCAACTCCATAACCAATTTGATACCCAACTGGTGCCTCGTCCTTCAATCGGTCAAGCACGTGTAAGGAAGATTGTGCCAATCGCCCGGTCTCATCCTGCCTGTTTGCGTTCATTCGGAGCGAAGATTCCAGCAGATCCATAGATACACCATTGCCTACACCCAAAACACCTGAAACAAGATTCATTTGAGGCTGGGTCAACTGGTTCAGTGTTGCATCCTGAAATCTTTGCCTTTGCGATGGAGTCATGCCAGTATCAGAAATTGATCCATTCCGAATGCCATTGGCATAAGCCTCCGTTGTGTTCCAATCGCGGTTTTCCCACGCCCGCACATAGTCTTCCGTCGTCAGTTTCTTCAGGATCGACGGTGATTCATATGTCTGTCCACCTGGCAGCACCGGGTCGGCCAGTCTCTTTCCCGGATTGTCTTGCTGGCCTTGATTCAAATACGTAAACGGATTCCTCACCACCGCCTTCTTCTGCGGCTCATTGGCCTTCTTCTGACCGGGCAATCCGGCAAAGAGCCGGACCCCGCTGCTGTGAGGGGGTGTTTGCCCCTCCGCGGGCGCATAGGTTGGCTTGAATGGCCTCCCGAGGTTCACGTTTGGCTTGGCGGCGGCAGCCTGCGGCTTGGTTGGGATCAGTTTGGCATACTCTTCATCCAGCTGATCCAGCAAGTCCTTCTTCTGCCAGGCACTCACCCCCCTGCCCCCCCTCTACCATAAATGTGAGAGGGGGGAGAGGCCATAGACTCGACTTTGTGCCAATCAACTAGATAAAATGCTCCCCCTCTCGCACGTCAGTGGGAGAGGGGGTTGGGGGGTGAGTGCTATACTGATGAGGGAGAAGACAAGCGGGAGCATGCCTTACACGCTCATTGGAGAACCGATTTGTAAAGCCGGGGCGGTGGCACTCCCCCTCCCACTGGAAGGGGGAGGGGCAAGGGGAGAGGGTTCCTCAGCCTTCTTCTTCCGCATCATCGCCAGCACCTCGTCCTTGCGGTCAAAGTCCATCATCATCAGCGCCGTTTCGCCGTCGATCATGCCGGCCTGCATCAGCTGCATCGCCTGGTCATTGTTCCAGGCGGTGCGGTAACCGGCGGTCTTCTCCGCGTGGATGTTCAGGTCAAAGTCGATGAGCCTGCGGCCCTTGGCGGTCAGGAAGTCTTCGCGGGAAATCTCCTTCAATACCTTGTTGCCCTCAAAGGCCAGCACAAACTGCCGTTTTTCCGTGTAGTGCTCGGCCATCAGGTGCAGCGCCAGGCGGAAGGCCTCCTCGCAGCAGCTATAGAGCATGTCGATGCGCTTGCGGCTCCGCTTGCCCGCCGCCTCCTGAAGCGCCTTGATGGCCGAGGCCGCCGTCACGCCGCCGGTCACATCCCCCCGTGAAAAATCGTTCTGCCCGCTTTCCTCCTTCATCTGGGCGCTTTTCATGTTGGAGTATTCCATCTGCCCATCGGCAAAGGGGGCCTTGTCAAACCAGCGCACGGCGTTCTGCGAGATGTCGCGGCCCCGGATGATGTCGTTGCGCCAGTTGCGCAGCGCGTCCAGGTCGATGCCGGCGTTGTCAGCCACCAGAAGCTTGCTGCGGGCGGACACGAACAGGTTTTTCAGCACCATTTGGTCCGAAAGGTCAATGAACCACTGCACCTGCTTGAAGCGGTCCACCACGCCAAGGCCATAGAGCGACCCCTCAATGGGGTCGTAGGGCACCACCACGAAGGGATACTTGCCATGGGCATAGGCGCTGCGCATCTTGCCCGAGCGGTCCTTGCCGCAGCGGGCCACCACCACGCCGCCGGCCACCTTGCACCAGTAGACGCGCCACTGCTGCCCGCCGCCCATGCCGTCGCGGTCCGGCTCCGGCTCCCGCCACCAGAAGTCATACACCAGCGTAAGCCCGCTGCCGCGCGCGCCGCCGATGGCTTCCTCCGGCGCCCATGCCCCGGCCCCGCCGATTTCGGCGGCGTGTTTGGGGTATAGGGCCCGCACGGTGTCTGCCCGCTCAAACTTGAACTTGATCACCGCCTCGCTATCATTCAAGTCGGAGACCAGAGGGTCAAACAGGAAGTTGCGGATGCTCCAGCGCTGGATGTTCACATCGCCCAGCCCGCCGTAGAGGCTCTTATCCCAAAACACCTCCAGCACGTCGGCGCCCTGCTGGGTGAGACCGGCGGTCATGTCATGCCAGGTGCGCTGGAACCCGGCGCGCTTCAGCATCCCCTTGAAGAGGGCGGACACATTTTCCGCCTTGCCCGCATCGTCCGGCGTCTGCGCCTCGATGGCAGCCCCGGGGAAGGCATCCACCAGATCGGCGTGGATGTTGTCCACCGTGCTCCAGAGCACCGGCGTGTGGGGCCGGGGCTCGCCGGGGTCCTGCTCCGCTGCCAGATCCCAGTGGGCGCCGCGGTAGTAGGCGTCGTTGTTGCGGAATCGCTCAAAGTGGGGGCGGGCTGCGTTCCAGTAGTCCCCGAAGATCCGTTCGCACTCGCCGGCCAGCGTCTTGTCATCGGCCTGGCTCAGGCGCATCCACTGGGTGTGGTCGCTGGTTTCATTGGGTTTCACATACAGCATGGGCGTTTCTCCTTTGATTTGATGAAAAGGTGGGAAAAATGAAAGGTACAGGCACGAGGGCAGAGCCCCGCCCATCCAGTCTAGCGAATGGGTTAAAAAGAAAGCAAGGCTTGCGCACGAAACCGGCAAACTGCGATATAATGGTGCCAAACCGGTTCAGGGGTGCAGCATGTTCACAGAGCAGGAAAAATCAACCGTCCGGGAATTGGCCCGGCGCTACATGGAGATTGCCCAGGCGGAGGACCAGCAGGAGCGGATCACAAGGGCCCGTGCGATCAACGACTTGACACCGGGCCTGAGGCCCACCGTGTGGTTTGACGAGCTGCCCTGGCATGAGCTGAACGCAACCGGCGAGCTCACATGCGCCTGTGAAACCCCCTTTGCCAGAGAAGTGGAAACCTTCCTGCGCCGCGCGCTCTTCACACGCAAGTATTTTGACGGCGACACGGTCTATCCGCCCTATTACCCCATCCGAAAAACCATTCATTCCTCCGGCATCGGCATTGCCATCCAGGATGTCACGCTGGCGGTGGACCAGCAAAACAACATCGTCTCCCACCATTATGAAGACAGGCTCTCCACCGAAGAAGACCTTGCAAAGCTGCGTGTGCCGGTGATCACCGCCGACCCCGCCGCCGACGCCCTCCGGATGGAGCAGGCCGCCGAACTCTTCGGCGGCATCCTGCCCCCAAGGCTCACCGTGCTCTACTTCCACTTCGCCCCTTGGGACCTGATCGCCGAGCTCCGCGGCGCCGAGCCGCTGCTGATGGATTTGTTTGACCGGCCGGAGTTCATGCACCGGGTCATGGAAAAGTTCACCGAAATCGGCCTTGATGTGCTGGAGCAATACGAGGCGCTGGGCCTGCTGGCCTTCGACCAGCCCTCCGTGCACTGCACCCCGGCCTACACCTCTGCCCTACCGCAGCCAGGCTTTGACGGCGTGCATGTCCGCGCAAAAGACATCTGGTTTCGGGGCACGGCGCAGATCTTTTCCAGCGTGTCGCCGGCCATGCATGAGGAATTTGAGCTTGCGTATATGGCCCGGCTCTTTGAGCGCTGCGGCCTGGTTTACTACGGCTGCTGCGAGCCGCTTGATAACAAGATCCATCTTTTGAAGCGGGTGCCCAACATGCGCAAGATCGGCGTGAGCCCCTGGGCAAAGGTTGCCCGCTCTGCCGAGCAGATGGGCGGCGGCTATGTGATGTCCCGCAAGCCCAACCCAGCCCATGTGGCCACGCGGGTGGACCCGGCGGTTGTCCGCGCGGAAATCGAGGAAACAGCAAAGGCGTGCCTGGCAAACGGCACGCCCTATGAAATGGTGCTCAAGGATATCAGCACCGCCGGTTACCGATTGGAAAACCTGGTGCTCTGGGAAAAAACCGTCCGCGAGACGCTGGACCGGTTTTATCGCTGAGCAGTACATTCGAAGCGGAAATCCCATCTTGAGGAGGTTGCGCAATGAGCAAGCAAACAAAAGAACTGCTTCTCACAATGGCAACAGGCCCGTTCGGATTTCGAAAAGCACTTGGCTGGCGGCATTTCTATATGGCATTGGCCTGCTATGTCCCATCTGTCGTTGTGGTCACAATGCTGATCACACCTTCCTTCCGGGGCACGCATGCTGCCCTGCAGCTGCTTGTTTCTGCATTGCTTGCCATTCCGGCAGTCTCACTGCCGTTGTGTCTGTGCCTTGTCCGGGCGGAGAAGGTGCTCCAGCTGGTGCAATCCCTTCCACAGAGGGCCGGCGGCAAAGCGCACAATCCTCTTCGCAGCAGCGCAGCATTCTCACTGTTTGAAACCGGATGCATTTTGCTGGCCTGGTGCCTGTTGCTGGCATCAGCACGGATTACCGAATGGGTGATTGCTCAACCAGGCGATCCATTGGCGCAGGCCTGCGCCATAGCAGTTGCAGTGCTGTTTGGTCTGGACATCGCAGGTTATATCATAAACGTGTTGGTGTTTCACCGGCGACATAAAGTCTTCCAGTTTGGCAGCAGGGCCTTGTCGTCTGAAAGCAAAGCTGGAGATGGCACTGTTTCAACAGAGCCCGTCAAGCAGTCAGGCATCGGGCCGCTCTGCCTCGTGTTCGGGCCCTTCGGGTATTTGTGTTATAGCTGGCGGAAATTCATCACCGCCGCAGTGGCAACGGCGGGGCTTTATGCCACAGCGCTGATCCCGATTAACGTTTGGGTGCAATATGTGGAGATCGGGAAAGCAACGGTGACGCATCAGTTCGGCCCATACGGCGAATATGGTGTGGCGCTTTTGATGATGGCCTTTCTGGGCGGCCTGGCGATATTTGCCGGGGCAGCCTTCTGCGCTGGTGTGTTGCTGGCAGCCTACACCGCACGCCTTTCAGGGATTGAACGCCGTTTGCGCAATGCCGCAAAACTCCCGCAACGGCAAGCCAAACGGGCCAAAACCCTTGCCGACGCGCTTGTCTTTGTGGAGTTGCTGCTGTTGGGCACCATCTTGCCAGCAGGCCTGGTGTTGGCTGCCGCAATGTTGCTGGATATCGTGGCATATTTTGACGGCTCCCAGATCTGGCTGGTTGCGCTGCCGTTGGCAATCTCCGCAACCGCAGCCGCAGTGGTTGTGTGGGTAGCCTTGTCTCTGGTCACCAGGCGCCTGGCAGGTGTGTCGTTCTTTCCTTTTGCCACAAAGCATGCCGACTCAACACCCACACCACAGTCAAACAAAGAACCTTTGGCATGATCATTGAACCCCACTGTCACATGAGCCAAACCCCAGGCACCACAAGGAAAAGGTAAGCCGCAACAAAAAAAGCGACCGTTTCCACGGTCGCTTCATTTTCTTATGGCCTTAATTCAGTTTTTTAATCGTCATCTGCGCTGCCACCGATGGTGCCAGCACCAATGTGAGGGGAACGGCAGAATTGTTTCGCAGCGTCACCGTATCGCCGGCTTCCAGCGAAAGGATCACAGAACCATTGACCTGCCCGGTGGCCGTGAGCAGTGCGATGGGCGTTTGCGGCTGCACGGTGCCGTTGACTGCGATCGCAACCTCCGCGCCGACCCCCGCGGTGTGGCTGACTGAATACAGAATCTCATAATTGCCGGCATCCGGCACTATAAATGTCGTTGTGCCTGCGGTGTGAGTCACACCATGCAGCTGGCTGTTGTTGGAAAACGGCACATCGGCGCCGCCCACAACCGTGGCATCGGCGATGGTCGCCAGTTGGAAGGAGGATCCATACACACCGATGGCCGCGCCAGTGGCCCCTGTTGCCCCTGTCGGGCCGGTGGGGCCGGTGGGGCCTGTGGCACCCGCAGCGCCGGTTGCGCCGGTCTCACCCCTGGGGCCGGCTGCTCCTGTCGGGCCGATGTCGCCCACTGGGCCAGTTGTACCTGCTGCGCCGGTGGGGCCCACAGGGCCGGGTGCCCCTGTCGGACCGGTTACGCCAGCAGGCCCGATTGCGCCGGTCGGGCCGGTGGGGCCGGTTGCCCCGGTGGCTCCGCTTCCGGCAGGCCCGGTGGGGCCCGTAGCGCCGGTTGCGCCTTTCGCGCCCTTCGCGCCGTCCGTGCCGTCTGTACCGTCAACACCATCGGTGCCGTCCAGCCCGCGGAGGCCTTGCGCGCCGGTGGCACCGGTCACGCCGGTGGCCCCTGTGGCCCCTGTCACACCCTTCGGGCCGGCAGCTCCGGTGGCTCCCGCAGGGCCGGTGGGGCCGGTCGCGCCGGTTGCACCGTTGTTGGTCGCAGCAGCGCCGCAGGCGGTGGCCAGCAGCATCACGGTTACCAGCAACACCGCCAGCGCCATATTGATTGTCACTCGATTCCGAACGTTCATCACAATCACCCACTTCGTTTCCTGGGGAAGCGCACTGCATGATCTATCGTTTCCCAAGATCCATTATATCGCAAATCCTGCAATATTTGCATGCTTTTTGTCACAAAAAGTATATCCCGGTTACCAACTTACGTTATAATAATCCTATTCAAACCTACACACCGGTATTCCCCCGCCGATCCGGCGGCGCGAGGTGCCATGGAAGCTTCCGCCATCACAGCAAAAATGCGGTCCATCCAGCCCCGGCGGGCGCTGCTCCTGCTTTATCTGGCCGGGGTGGCTGCCCGGCTTGCTGCCTGCCTGATGCTCAGCCAAAACCCCTTCGTGATGCCCGATGAGGCCGTCTATGCCAACATCGCCCGGTCGCTTTGGGATGGCATGGGCGTCACGCTGAGAAACCAGCCGCTCACCTACACCAACCTGCTCTACCCGCTGGTCATCTCACCGGCCTGGGGCCTCCCCCTGCCGTGGGCGCCCTTCCGCACCGTGCAGGTGCTGAACTGCCTGATGATGAACCTGGCCGTGTTCCCGGCCTTTTCCATCGCCATGGATGTCACCGGCTCCCGCCGGCGGGCGCTGTTTGTGGCGGCGGTGGCGATCCTGCTGCCCGATATGATCCTGACCACCAGGATCATGACCGAGCCGCTGTCCTACCCGCTGTTTCTGCTGGCGGCGCTGATGATGTTCCGCCGGTTTTCCGGCCAAACACGAGGCATGGGGCAAAGCTTGCTCACCGCCTCCGTCACCTACCTGCTTTGCCTGGCAAAGGGTGGTTACGCGGCGCTGGCGGTGCTGTTCGCCGGCGTGATGCTCCTCTGGGCCGCCAAGGGCCGCGACAAGAGGGTTTTGCTGGACGGGCTTGTTTTCCTGGCGGCCTGGGGCGGGCTCACATTGCTGTCGCGGCTGCTCATCGGCATGCTGCCCGGTGTGGACTACGGTAACCCCTCCATCTATCAAACCGAAACCCAACCGCCCACGCTCGATCATCTGAAGCAAACACTGCAGGGCCTTTTGCTCTATGCCTATTTGACGCCGGTGGCCTTTGGATTGTTCCCGCTGCTGCTGCCGGCCACGTCGCTCAGGCTCTATGACGAGCCCCGGCGGCGGCAGGCCTGGCTTTTGCTGCTGGCGCTGGCCGCTGTGGCAGCGGGGGCCAGCTATCTGTTCTTTGCCGCCAACACCACAGCCGGAGCTTTCGCGGGCCGGCTCCACATCCGCTACCTCTTCCCCTTCCTGCCACCGCTGCTGGCGCTGGCCCTGTCACCGTCGCTGGACCATGCCCGCCCTGGGGTGGCAATGAAGGCCGCGATGGGGTTTCTGCTTGCAATGACGGTCACCGTGTCCTTCTCTGCGCTGCTCTCCAACCGCCGCTTCCCGGTGGACGCGCTGCTGCTGTCCGCCGTGATCTTCGATGATTCGGCGCTTGATTTCCGCACCCTGTCGGAAATTGCAGCCGTTACATTCGGCGCGGGCATGCTGGCGCTGCTTGCGGCAAAGGGCTGGGGCAAGCATGCAAAGGCCACGATGGCCGCAGCGCTGGTGCTGACCTTGCTCCTCAACAACGCTCTGGGCTATGACCTGAACCGCTGGAATGACAGCCGGGCCATGGCTGCCGACGCCGGTGAGGCGGCCCGGAGCCTGGCCGGGCAGAAGGCGCTGCTGGTTTCTGACAGCAGCCTGTATTTCGACAACGGCCTTTCGGTGCTGGATATTGCCATGTCTGACGCTCCGCAGTTTGTGCTGCTGGAGGATTTGTGTGAAAACCTGGGCCCCAATGGCCAATTTGCGCCCTGGCAGCCCCGGCAATACTGGACGGAAGCGCCCGCCGCGCCACTCACTCCGCCCACGGCGCTGGCGCTCAACAGCAGCGCGTTTCACCATCTGGTGCCGGCCGCCGGCGCGCAGGTCGCCACCACAGCCAATGGCCTTTATAACATTCTTACCGCTTCTGCCGATGGCAGGCTCCTTCACAGCGCGCTGGCCGGCGTGGGGCAGGATGGCGCAGTTACTGGCGACGCGGCACTATATGTGTATGATCCAGCGCTGCTGGCACAGGGCAAGGTCAGGGTCTACCTGCAGGTGAAGGCAACGCAATCCGCCCGGCTGACTTTATCCGCCGGGGAAGCCGCCTATCCCTTTGACCTCGATCGGGCCAGCAATTGGATCTATGCCGATTTCTCCGTGGAGCCCGGCGACGGGCAGCTGAAAGTGTCCATCACAACAGATAGTGACAGCGTGAAGGTGCTCACCTATCAGGTGCAGTAATTGGAATGGGGTAGCCGCCATGATCATTGACATCCACTGCCACCTGGGCGACATCCTCTACCCCTCCGGCGGCAGCCGTATCCTCTCAAGAATGCACATGGCCCGGCCCATCGACCCGGACGCCTTGCGCCGCCTGACGCTCTACGGCTTCACTGGCCTGGATCCCACATTCTATGAACTGCCCCGCGTGAAATGGTGGATGACACGGGCCGAACGCACACGCAACTTCACCGGCACGCTCCAAAACCTTTCTGCCGGACTGGACCGCCACGGCATCGGCATGGCCGCCGCGATGCCCCTTGCGCCCAATGTGGCCTTTGCCGACCTGCTGCCCGCTGCACAGACAGACCCCCGCGTGCTGCCCTTCGGCTCCTTCGACTTCACCCAGGCAGACCTGCCTGGCCAGGCAAAAAGCCAGCTGGCCCAAGGGGCCCGGGGCTTCAAGCTGCACCCCATTCTGCAGCGGGTGGACCCGGCGGGCCACGCCGTGGCCGAAGCGCTTTCTGCGCTGCCGGACGGCACAGTGATCATGGTGCACACCGGCGTGGCCAACTATTACCCCCCGGCGGAGCAGCACCTGCAAACGCCGGAGTTTGGCCGCATCGGGGGCATCGCGCAGATGGCGCGGGCATTCCCCCGGCTCCAATTCGTCGCGGCCCACGGCGGCCTGCGGGAGTTTGCCGATGTGCTTTCATTGTTGGCCCCGCTGCCCAACACCTATGTGGACACGTCTTTTGTCTCCCCCGCCGGCATCCGTACATTAATCGCCGCCTTCGGCCCGGATCGTGTGCTCTTTGCCTCCGACTGGCCCTGGGGCTTCCACGGCACCGGCCTTGCCGCCGTGCGAAAAGCCTGCACAGGCCGGGAGCTTGCCATGGTGCTGGGGGAGAATGCGCAAAGGCTGCTGGAGCGATAACATACCAATCTTTACACCGAGTGCATTTTTCATCAAGTCCAACAGCTCCATCCTGCTGGTTGGCGCTGTAATAGGGTCAGCCCTTGCCGTCCGATCTGTCAGGCGATTGAACGATACCTGTGAACAAATTGAATGGCTTTATTTACTGCGTGGTTGATCGGTTTAGTTGTTGCGAAAGCCAGATTAACAGGCAAATAATCCATAAATGTACACGCTTTTGTTGTTATAGTGTTTTACAAATATTGCCAATAGACAATATCCCTGTTTTCGACTATTTTAATCATGTACGACATGGGAGGATTGATAATGAAAAGACCCTTATTTGCAACGGTGATTGCATTAGCACTGATTCTATCTCTTCTTACTGGCTGCAGTTCTTCCGGGTCATCCGGCGGAAAAGCACCTCAGAATCCAACCGCTTCGTCCGCCGCACAGGCCACAGACGCACCTAAGGCCACGGAAGCAGAAGAAACGCTTGAGCCCACGAAGGCTCCTGAGCCTGAGAAAACAGACGTAATCGTTGGTGAAGTCGCAACCCTCAAGGGAATGGCTCTGCAGGTTGTGAAGGTGGAAAAATCACAGGGCACGCAGTATGACAAGCCCAAAGACGGCAAGGAATATGTGATCGTTCATGTTCTGATCAAAAACGTTGGAGACTCCGTGATCTCCTACAACCCTTATTATTTCAAAATGAAAAACAGTCAAGGCCAGATCACTGATGCCGATTTTACTCTTGTCGCAGGCGACAGCGCATTGGACGCCGGCGAATTGCTGCCTGGCGGATTGGTGTCCGGATCGATTCCGTTTGAGCAGCCAAAGGACGATCCAGCATTATCCTTCATCTATGAGGATGTTTCTTTCTTCAGTGACAAACAGCTCACGGTAGACCTGAGCAAAGCTGTCGATGGAATCACTCCTCTGACACAGGACGAAGTCAAAGTAGGCGATGAGAAAATCGTAAATGTTGGCGAGGAAAACACACTGGACGGCGCCGCAATCACATTGGTTAAAGCAACTCGCTCAACAGGAAAAGACTATTCCAAGCCCAAGGAGGGCAACGAGTTCATCGTCGTGGAAGTGACGATCAAAAACAGTGGCACAAGCACACTATCCTACAACCCATTCAGTTTTAAAATGCGCAACAGCAAGGGGCAAATGACCGGCATGACAATCTCAATGCTTGATCAGGACACAGCCCTTGATAGCGGCGAGCTGGCAGCAGGCGGCTCCGTCTCCGGCACGATTGTTTTCGAGCAGCCCAAAGGCGACAGCTCATTGGTGCTGATTTATCAGGCAAACATGTTCCTGCCGGACTACATCGCCTTTAGAATTCCCTGATTGCTCAATCATACCAAGTGGGGGGCGGCCCGGAGGCAGCCCCCCCCCGATTTTTTTTAGTTAACATAG
>JAEYRH010000011.1 GCA_023435705.1 Bacillota bacterium
CCGCTTCTTCGCTTCCCATCTCAAACACATTGAACGTCATGGTTTCCCATTTCATTTTGTGAACGATGGTGATGTCACAAGGATTTGCTGCCTCAGACAATGCCAAAAAGCCTTCACCATTTACAGAGAGTTCACAGTGTTCATAGGCAGTCTTGTCGTCATTTTTTATTTCAAATGTTATTTCTGCACCAAAAGCTTTGCAATAGAGCTCTGCCGCTTCAAAACTGTTTTTCACATAAACCTGCGTGTAGTTTTTCATAGACCCCTCCTGAGATATTGATAGTCAGTAGTCAAAATGGAGTTAGCGTCCAGTTCTTTGTTGCAGAAGTTCTGAGTGTGCTCAAAATATGAGTAAGCGCATTGCGAAGAATATCATTGAACTATTATATCTTTTATTAAAGTAATTCTAGCAATTTATTATGAATTTCCTGACCATACTGGCTTGGCATTATCTCAATATAACCTATTTTCCCTTCATATATCTCAACTAGAGCCTTACCACTTGAAATAATAAATCCCTCCACATTATACTCTTCTTCCTCGTTAGGAGGAGTCACCGTATAAAATGAGCCACAATTAATCTCCCCGCATTCGCACAATGAAACTATTTCAAGTTTATCAACCTGTTCATATAGCTCAATCCGTTTATAGTAAACAAACACTTGTCTAATTTCTTCTGCGAGGTCTGGGAAAACATCTTTCAAAAGGAAATGGCGATTTTCCATCTATTATTGTCTCCCACTTGTACCAAATGTATTGGCTCCAGTGTTTATAGTACAGATTATAGCCAAACCCCGTAGTTATCCATTGATAGCTCCATACTTCAAAACCCATCCAACGACATGGCAATACAATTATATCACACAACCTCCATTCTACCATCACAACCCCGCCAAACAAACTGCGGCGAATACCATTGCCTTGCCTGACCATACTAACCTTGATTTCTCATCGCAACAGGGAAAAGGAAAGGGTTTGACGCAGTGCCTCAGGAGGAAAACAAAGAGAAAACCATCCGGCTCAGCAAATCGCTGGAAGAAAATGTGCGGCTGATCAAGCACGCCTTTGATGACACGGAAACGCTGGTCACCAGGTATTTTGAAAACCGCCACAACCCCGGCATCCGCTGCTGCATCCTGTTTACCGACGGCATGGTCAGCAACGTGCTGATCAATCAGTATATCATGACCCCTGTGCTCGATTTTGAAAACCAGGTGGCCACCTCCTGCGCGCTCCAGTTCCTGATGGACAAGGTGCTGGAGATCAACGAGGTGAAAAAGACCGCCGACTGGAAAGACATCTCTGAGGGCATTGTGTATGGCGACACGGTGTTGCTTGTCCAGGGCTGCGACGAGGCGCTGGTGCTCAACACCAAGGGCTGGCCGCTGCGCAGCGTGGCTGAGCCCGACGGCGAGAAGGTGCTGGCAGGCCCCCGGGAGGGGTTCACCGAGGGCCTGCTCACCAACCTGGCGATGCTGCGGCGCAAGGTGAAGACCACGGACCTGAATTTCAAGTTTCGGTCCTTTGGCAAGGAAACCAAGACCAAAGCCTGCGTGTGCTGGATCGGCCGGCTGGCCAAGCCGGAGGTGTTGGACGAATTGGAGCGCCGGCTGGACCGGTTTGACATGGATGGCGCGCTGGATACGAACTATCTGGCCGAATACATCAAGGACTCTCCCTACAGCGTGTTCAAGACCGTGGGCTTTACCGAGCGGCCAGACGTGGTGGCGGCCAAGCTGCTGGAAGGCCGTGTGGCCGTGTTTTTGGACGGCACGCCGATGGTGCTCACGGCGCCTTATCTTTTCATAGAGAACTTCCAGAGCAACGAGGATTATTACGTCAACTACTGGCAGGCGACAGTTTACAGGCTTTTGCGCATTGTGGCGTTTTTCCTGACCACCGTCACACCTGCTTTTTATATCGCCGCTGTCACCACCCAGCAGGAGCTGCTGCCCACGCCGCTGGTGCTGAGCATTTCGGTGGCCCGCAGCGGAGTGCCCTTCCCAACGATCCTGGAAACAATCCTGATGCTGTTTATGTTTGACGTGCTGCGCGAAACGGGCATCCGTGTGTCCAGCAATGTGGGCCAGGCGCTGAGCATCGTGGGCGCGCTCGTGGTGGGGCAGGCCGCCGTGGAGGCCAGGATCGCCAGCGCACCGGTGATCATCGTTGTGGCACTGTCAGGCATCACGAGCCTGATCATCCCCAGGCTCACCTTTGCGCTCATCGCAATCCGCTCGGCGCTGCTGGCGTTGGCTTTTGTGCTGGGGCTGTTTGGCATTGTGACGGGTTTGATGGGCCTGTTGATCTATCTGGTGGGCCTGCGCAGCTTTGGCATGCCTTCCTTTCACAACCCTTCTTTCAAAATCCAGCGGCACATTGACACCATTGTGCGCGCACCCTGGTGGATGATGGAAACAAGACCATCGGGCATGTCGCAGGATAAGAAGCGCCGGGGGGGAAAGGGAAGGGAGCAGCCATGAAGCGACGGCTCTTGCTGGCTGCACTGCTCCTGCTCACACTCCCACTGCAAGGGTGCTGGAATTACCGTGAGATCGAGTCGCTGAGCATCGTAGCCGGTGTGGCAATCGACCAGGGGCAGGATGGCCACAAATACCACCTGACATTCGACATTGCCGACACATCGGCGGCCGGCAAAGACAAGCCTGTGAAAACCTCGCTGCTGGAGTGCGAGGGGGACACAATTTTTGATGCGATCCGCACCGCCTCAAAGTCGTATGGCATGCGCCAGTTCTGGCAGAACTGCCAGGTGGTGGTGGTCAGCCGCGAGGTGGCCAGCGAGAGCATCCTGCCGATCATCGATTTCCTGTTTCGCGACGCCGAGCCGAGGCTCACGGTTGAGGTGTTCATTTCTGAGGAAGAAACGGCAAAGGCGATCCTGGAGACCAAGCCGGCATCGATGGCCATCAAGTCCTTCGAGCTGGACAAGATCTATGAGCAGAATGAGAAGCTCAAGCCGGTTGCCATTTACCAGAGACTTTATGAGATCCACAACACGCTGGCCTCCTCCGGGCGGCAGCTGGTCCTTCCGTCACTGCGCCATGTAAAGAACGGGGAGGGCATGGCCTGCGAGCTCAGCGGCATGTCGCTGTTTCGGAGAGACCGCTATGCCGGGTCGCTGTCGCAGGAGGACAGCGGCTATGCGATGTATGTGATGGACAGGGTGCAGGGCGGGATCTTCAATGTAAAAACCCCGGTGGGCAACGCCATCGCCGCGCTGGAGGTGTTTGGCAACAAGACCACGGTGATCCCGATGGTGGATGGCAGCGGCGCGCTCCGGTTTGTTGTGCACACGGAGACGGAGGTGGCGCTGGGCGCGCTGGAGGAGCGGACCGACGTGATGAGCAAGGAGCTGATGAACGGGTTTGAGGCCGCAGCGGAGCTGCAGCTGAAAACCGAGATTGAGCGGGTGATTGCCCTGGTGCAGAAGACCGGGCTGGACATCTTCGGGTTTGGAGAGGCGCTGCACCGGAGCGACCCCGGCGCGTGGTACCAGGTGCAGGACAATTGGGAGGAAGTTTTCAAAACACTGCCGGTGGAAGTGTCGTGCAGGATCAATTTCCGAAACAGCGGCATGAGCGACAGACCGGCAAAGGTGGGCGGCTGATTATGATGTTGCTTTTGGTGGGGGCCACATACGCGGCATATCTGGCCTTTGATTTTATCAAAGTGGCCCGGTCCAAACGCCATTGGCAGATCTGGCCTTGGCTTGTTATTTTTGCTTTGGCAGCTGTTTTGCAGGTTTTGAATGAGCTGCATGTCGCTGTGCCAAGCCCGACAACGCCGATCACCAACCTCATCTCCGGGTTGTTCGGGTTTGGGAAAGGGGAAACAGGCTGATGGGTAAGGAACAAATCTCACTAAGGCATGGCGCATCAATGGTGGCGCTGTTTGTCATCGGCAGCTCCCTTGTGCTGGGCACCAGCGACAGCTCTCAGCAGGATGCCTGGATTTCCATATTGATTGCGCTCGCGGCCATGTTGCCGATCATCTACATCTATGCACGGCTCCTGTCCAGATATCCCGGCATGCATGTGTTTGATGTTTGCATCGCCGTGTTTGGCAAGATCATCGGCAGGGTGGTTATTGTGCTGCTGGTATGGTATGCGCTGCTTCTGGGGGCGCTGGTGCTGCGTAATTTCTCTGAATTCATCCACATCACCGCGTTTAACCAGATGCCGCAGACGGTGTCGCTGCTGGTGTTCGCCGTTCTGATCATCTGGGCGTCACGCAGCGGGGTGGAGACACTGGGCCGCTATTCCTCCGTGGCGCTGCCTGTGCTGATTGTTGTGGTGGGGCTCACGGTGCTGCTGCTGATCAAGGATATGAAACTCACCAACCTGCAGCCCGTGGGGGAGTATTTGTCGCTGGTGCCGCAGGATGCCTTCAACAACTTTTCCTTCCCGTTGGCCGAAACGGTGATGTTTTTGGCGGTGTTCAACACATTGAAGACCGGCGACAAGCCGGGCAAGGCATGGCTGTATGGCGTGCTGGTGGGCGGCGCCACGCTGCTGTTCGGCATGTTTTTCCGCAACGTGCTGGTGCTGGGGTTCCCGGCGGTGAGGGATTTGACATTTCCCAGCTATGGTGCCACCAGCGTGATCATTGCCGGCGGTTTCCTTTCCCGAATTGAGGCCGTTGTGGGCGCCAACATCCTGATGGCAGGGCTGGTGAAAGTGAGCATCTGCCTGATGGCGGCGTCCAAGGGAGTTGCCACTCTCGTCGGCGAGTCTGATTACCGGCCCTATGTGGTGCCTTTGGCGTTCTTGATGGTGGCGCTTGCGAGCATTGTTTATAAGAATACAATGGAGATGTTTGCTTTCTTGCCGGTGTATGGGTATTTTGCGTTTCCATTCCAGGTGGCGCTCCCTGTGCTGCTGGCCATCGGGGCGGAGGTGCGAATGGCCCTGCAGCGGCGCACTGCGAAAAAGAAACAGCCGGTCTGAGCCGAGCGGTTTCTTTTTTGCACGCTTGGTTGCGATTTGGTATGAAAATATTGCGATTGGAATAGGGCATCTCCAAATGATAATGATAGGTGTTGATGCTAGGACGCCAGTTATGTTCATAATGATGCATCAATAACCGGGTATAAGCCAATATTTGATTATTATCGGCATATAATACGCACATAAAAATATTAATCTGTTGCTCTATAGACATAGACCGACAATATATTCTCATTTTTGCCATTTTTTTTACGATGTTTGATGATCTAATCAATGGGCATCTTTGTATTGTTGCAATAACTAAATTATCAGAGAGGGTGATGATCTTGGAGCAGAAGACCATGCTGGAGGAAGACACCCAGCAGGGCCGGTATCTAACCTTTTGCCTGGGGCAGGAATCCTATGGCATCGAGATCCGATGTGTGAAGGAGATCGTAGGAATGCAACCAGTCACGCCAATGCCGGAGGCGGCCCGCTTCGTGAAAGGCATTATCAATTTGCGAGGCGTGATCATCCCGGTGATTGACATGCGCTTGAAGTTCGGACTGCCTAAAAAGAGCTATGACGAACGCACCTGCATCGTTGTGATCGAGGTGGATGGCGCTGCAGCCGGCCTTATTGTGGATTCGGTGGCCGAGGTGCTGGCCATCGGTGAGGAAAACATTGTGCCTCCGCCAGCTCACACAGGCATGGCCAACCGGTTTGTGAAGGGCATTGGCAAGGTGGGCGATGAAGTGAAGCTCCTGCTGGATAGCAGCTCCCTGTTTGACCAAAACGAAACAATAGTGATGTAGGAAGGATTTCACCATGATGTTGCTTCGCAATATGAAAATCGGTATCCGCTTGATTGTCAGTTTCCTGATTGTGGCTGTTTTAACCGCTGTGGTGGGCATCATCGGCATTCAAACCCTTGGAGAAAATCAGAAAAACAGCGAGGTATTGTTTCAGGATTACGGCATGTCGCAGGGGCAGATCGGTAATGTGGCCATCAATTTTCAAACGACCCGTGCCTACACCCGCGATATGATCCTGGATCGTGATCCGGCCAAAACCGTTGAATATGAAAGCAAGATTAAAGAGATCTCCATACAGAACAACGAACTTCTTGAGCAGTTTAAGGCTACGATCCACACAAAGGAAACAATGGATCAGTATGACATGCTTGTCTCACATTTGGATGCCTATCGGCATGTACGCGATCAAATCATTCAGCTTGCAAAAGAGAGCAAATATGACGAAGCGCTGGCAATGCTCCGCTCCGAGGCAGTGAAGCCGACGAATGACGCTGATGCCGCGATCCAGACCATGTTCCAAATAAAAGCAAAGAATGGCAAGACAAGGGCTGATGCAATGGCTGCGACCGCAGCCAACACGGTCATGATACTTTATGGCATTGTGGCTGGCGCAGTTCTGCTGGCATTCGGCCTTGGGCTGCTTGTTGCCTCCTCCATCAGCAAACCCCTCAGCAAGCTGGTCACTGTGGCCAACCGGCTGGCGGTGGGCGACACCGATGTTGCCATCGACATCCGCAGCAAGGATGAGGTCGGCCTGCTGGCCAAGGCCTTTGACAGCGTGATTGCCGCGATCCGGCGATTGAACAATGACGCAGTGGTGCTGGTGAACGCAGCCGTGGAGGGCCGGCTTGCCACCAGGGCGGACGCTTCTGCCCACTCCGGCGATTACCGCACGATTGTGGAGGGCGTAAACCACACGCTGGACGCCGTGATCGGCCCGCTGAACGTGGCGGCAGACTATGTGGCCCGGATCTCCAGGGGCGACATCCCTGAAAAGATCACCGGCCAATACAACGGCGATTTCAACGTGATCAAGGACAACCTGAACACCTGCGTGGACGCGGTGAACCTGTTGGTGCAGGACGCCAACATGCTGGCCTCCGCCGCGGTGGAAGGCCGCCTCAGCACCCGCGCCGATGCCTCCCGGCACCAAGGGGACTTCCGTAAAATAGTTGACGGAGTCAACCGCACGCTGGACGCCGCGATTGACCCGGTGAACGAGGCAGCGGCCGTGCTTAAGGAGATGTCACAGGGGAACCTTTCCGTTAACATGCTTGGCGACTACAAGGGCGACCACGCCGCCATCAAGCACGCGCTGAACGACACGATCAACACCGTGCGCGGCTACATCGGCGAAATCGCCACGGTGCTTGCCGAGGTTTCCGAGGGCAACCTGGAAACCGGTATCAGCGAGGATTATCGCGGTGACTTTGTGCAAATCAAGGACTCGATCAACAATATCGTGGACTCACTGAACTCCGTGATGGGTGATATCAACGCGGCTGCGGAGCAGGTGGCCGCAGGCACGCAGCAAGTGTCTGCCGGCAGCCAGGCGCTTAGCCAGGGCGCCACCGAGCAGGCCAGCGCCATTGAGGAGCTCACCGTCTCGCTGGGCGACATTGCCGAGCAGACCAGGCAAAACGCCGTGAACGCCAATCAGGCAAACGGCCTTTCTCTTTCGGCCAAAGACAGCGCCGTGGGCGGCGACGGGCAGATGAAGGAGATGCAGACCGCGATGGCCGGCATCAACGAGGCCTCCGCCAGCATCTCCAGGATCATCAAGGTGATTGACGAGATTGCCTTCCAGACCAACCTGCTTGCGCTGAACGCAGCGGTGGAGGCGGCCCGCGCCGGGCAGCACGGAAAGGGCTTCGCCGTGGTGGCAGAGGAGGTGCGCAGCCTCGCCCAGCGGAGTGCTGCGGCCGCCAAGGAAACCACCGTGATGATCGAGGAATCGGTGCGCAAGGTCAAGCAGGGCACTGTGATGGCAGACAACACCGCCAAAGCGCTGAAGAGCATCGTGGGCGAGGTGGAGAAGGCCACCGATCTGGTGGGCGGCATTGCCAAGGCCAGCAGCGACCAGGCCACCGCCGTGGCCCAGGTGAACAAGGGCATCGAGCAGGTGAGCCAGGTGGTGCAGACCAACTCTGCCACCGCCGAGGAAAGCGCCGCGGCCAGCGAGGAGCTCTCCAGCCAGGCGGTGCTTTTGAAGGAAATGGTGGGCCGCTTCCGCCTGAAGGACCAGGCCGCAGCTCTCAGGAAGCCCGCTGCCCGCGCTGTGGCGCCGCAGCGCGAGGGCAAATCCCAAGCCAGGCCCCTGATCGCGCTCAATGACCGGGAGTTTGGCAAGTACTGATCTTCGTCATCGGCGGCAATGCACCCACTGTCATGCCGCTGACCATATTGGCTGACAATTGGCCCTTCCCGAACCCATCGGGAGGGGCCTTTTGCAGCCTGTTCCTTGGTTATTCATCGGCATATTTGGAACAAATCCATGGAAAATCTGAATATATAGTGCAGATTTTGTCGAATAATGTTTCCTCTTGTAAAATCAGGGCATATAGCGTCTGAGTAATATTTGGAGGCGATGCTAGATGGAGGCTCTGCTGGAGGAAGACACCCAGCGCGGCAAATACCTGACGTTTGCCCTGGGCCAGGAGTCCTATGGTCTGGAGATCAGCTATGTCAAGGAAATTGTGGGCATGCAGCCCATCACCAAATTGCCTGAGGCGTCCCCGTTTGTGAAGGGCATCATCAACCTGCGCGGCAGGATCATCCCTGTCATCGACATGAACCTGAAGTTCGGCAGGGAGGCCAATGCTTACACCGACCGCACATGCATCATCGTGGTGGATATCCAGGGGCTCTCCGTGGGCCTTATTGTGGACCAGGTGGCGGAGGTGCTTGCGATCGGGGAAGAAAACATTGTGCCGCCCCCGAATGCCATGACCGGTGCCTACAACCGCTATGTGAAGGGCATTGGCAAGGCAGGCAACGATGTGAAGTTGTTGCTGGACTGCGATAGGCTCTTCATCGACAGCGAGCTGTCAGCCCTGAGTAATAATCAATAAGAAAGGAGACCCATATGAAAATTTTCAGTAACACAAAAATCGGAACCAGGCTTTTTATCTGCTTTGCCATTATCATTGCCGGCTTGCTGGCTGTCAGCGCGGTCAGCTTTACTTCTACAAAAGCGCTTGTAACAGCCGACTCGGCCATGTACAGTGAGAACCTCATTGGTTTGGGCGGCGTTGCTGACATGATGGAGTCTTATTACCAGTTCCGTGTCGCGGCATTGAAAACCGCGTACACGAACATATCAGCGGAAGGGGCATCCGCGCTCAACGATAAATTGGCTACGACAAAGGATGAGATAGCCAAGCTGACCGATGTGTATCAGGCCACAGTATCCGACGATACGAATCAGGCGGCACTAGACAAATTGAGGGAATACTTTACCGCGTACTTTGCTCAGGCCGAGAACCTGAGTAAGGCCATTGGCAGCGGAGACAGCGCCGCTGTTTCACAGGAATTGGCGAAGATCAATGAAAACGCGAAGAATGTGGCTGATCAACTGCTGGTTGTCATGAAATATAATGACGCTGCCGGTCAGAAGACTGCCATGGCCAACAAGTCGTTGGGCTCGTCCTCAATGGTTACCATCGGCATTGTTGCCTTACTGGTACTCATACTGGCCGTGTCGCTCGCGCTAGTGGTCACCAACTCTATCCGTAAACCGATTGCCAGGATAGTGGCCGGTGCGGACATGCTGGCCTCCGGAAACATTGATATTCGCCTGGACATCAATACAAAAGACGAAATCGGCATACTGGCCAATGCATTTGCCAAGGTCATTAATGCCATCGGCGCGTTGACCACGGACATCAACAAGCTTGTGCGCGCTGCCGAAAACGGCAACCTGGAGGAGCGCGTAGACGCTTCGAAACACGCAGGCGAGTACCGGAAGATCATTCAAGGCTTCAACAACATGCTGGATATCATTATTAAGCCGATGAATGAAGTATTGCTGGTACAGAAAAATATCTGTGTGAATGACTTTACACAAAAAATCTCCGGCGACTACTCCGGAATCTTCATGGAGATGGCCGATAGCATCAACAAATCACTTGAACAAATGCGGACCATCACCAGCATACTCACAGAAGTCTCAAAGGGTAATTTCCATGCCTTACCGGTGCTGGAAAAGATCGGCAGACGCAGTGAAAACGATGGGCTGATTCCCGCTGCGATTCTAATGATGCGTGCAATCAACACGATGGTGGATGATGCAAACGAGCTGTCTGGAGCCATCACAAAGGGTAACTTTGATTTACGCAGCGACGATACAAAGTACGAGGGCAGAAATAAAGAAGTCATCAGTGGCATGAATGGAATCGTAGATGCCATGGCCACACCTGTGAGCGATGCGATTGCCCAGATGAACCTGATGGCTCAA
Source organism: Bacillota bacterium (assembly GCA_023435705.1). Classification (GTDB taxonomy): domain Bacteria; phylum Bacillota; class Clostridia; order Christensenellales; family UMGS416; genus JAEYRA01. The sequence continues at coordinate 10,218 of JAEYRH010000011.1, forward strand.
AACGACCTCACCTGCGCCATGAGCAACGTATACAGCGGAGAATTTGCCCGGCTCGCGCTCTCCTTCAACAGCGTACTGGAAACTTTGAATGAAACGTTGGGCGACATCGGCGTGGCCGCCGAGCAGGTAGCCGCAGGCACACAGCAGGTATCCGCCGGGGCGCAGGCGCTCTCACAGGGCGCTACCGAGCAGGCCAGCGCTATCGAGGAGCTTACAGCATCCGTCACTGAGATTGCCGAGCAGACCAGGAAAAACGCCACGAATGCCAACCAGGCCAGCGAACTTGCCTTCTCCGCCAAGGAAGAGGCTGTAGAGGGCAATAACCGCATGAACGATCTGCAGCAGGCGATGAAGGAAATCAATGATGCTTCGGCCAACATTTCCAAGATTATCAAGGTCATCGACGACATCGCGTTCCAGACCAACCTGCTGGCACTGAATGCCGCCGTGGAAGCGGCCCGCGCCGGCCAGCACGGCAAGGGCTTCGCGGTGGTGGCCGAAGAGGTGCGCAACCTCGCGCAGCGCAGTGCCAAGGCTGCCAACGAAACCACCGAGATGATAGAGGAATCCATCAAGCGCGTAAAAGCAGGCACCAAAATGGCCGACGAAACGGCGCAGTCACTCTCCCGCATCGTATCCGGCGTAGAGAAGGCAACGGAGCTCGTAGGTGGCATCGCCAAAGCCAGCAATGACCAGGCCATGGCCGTGGCTCAGGTGAACAGTGGCATTGAGCAAGTGAGCCATGTGGTGCAGACCAACTCCGCCACCGCCGAGGAAAGCGCCGCGGCCAGCGAGGAGCTTTCCAGCCAGGCGGCGCTTCTGAAGGAAATGGTGGGCCGGTTCCGCTTGAAGAGGCAGGGCAGCGTCATTGGCAAGCCCGCCACCGCGCCCCGCGCCGCGCTTTCAGACGGCAAGGCCGGAGCCGCCAGGCCCAAGATCGCGCTCAATGACCGGGAGTTTGGGAAATATTAACCCTCACCCCTTCGCGTTCGCTATGCGAGCCGCTATCGGTGATTGCCCGAACATTTGTTGCACAAATGTCCTCTACAATCACCGGGGCAATGCCTCCTGCCCCCTCTCCCATTGGATTGGGAGAGGGGGTTTTTGTATGCCCAGTTACCCACCCAAGCATGTCGCTGGGTGTTGCCCGGCTTTGCGTAGTGTCGGTGCAACCGATACAGGAGCAAAGCCGAGCAGAGCGCAGCGAAGCGGTTGGGTTGCCTCTGCCGGATAAACCGGCTGTCGGCACCAGTCTTATTCTTGCGCTCAATATGTGGATGTTTATTGGCAAGCTGACTCCTCCCGAATCCATCGGGAGGGGTTTTTTCGCAATATAACCCGGTATAAAAAAAGAATCAGGAATTTTTCGCAGAATATGTCGAATATTGTTAGTACATCTAAAAAGTGGGCATATACCATTTGAATAATATAGGAGGCGGTGCCAGATGGAGGTTATGTTGGAGGAAGACACCCAGCGCGGCAAATACCTGACGTTTGCCCTGGGGCAGGAGTCCTATGGCCTGGAGATCAGTTATGTCAAGGAAATTGTGGGCATGCAGCCCATCACCCAACTGCCCGAGGCGTCCCCGTTTGTGAAGGGCATCATCAACCTGCGCGGCAGGATCATCCCGGTCATCGACATGAACCTGAAGTTCGGCAGGGAGGCCAGCGTCTACACCGACCGCACATGCATCATCGTGGTGGATATCCAGGAGCTCTCCGTGGGGCTCATCGTGGACCAGGTGGCGGAAGTGCTGGTGATCGGCGAAGACAACATTGTGCCGCCGCCTCCTGTAAAGACCGGCGCCTACAACCGCTATGTGAAGGGCATTGGCAAGACCGGCAATGACGTGAAGATCCTGCTGGATTGTGAAAAGCTTTTCAGCAGCGGCGAGCTTGACGCACTGCCAAATCAATAAAGGAGGAGCGGCATTATGAAATTATTCCGCAACATGAAAATCGGCATCCGGCTGGTCCTGTCTTTCGCGGTCATCATCGTGTTTCTGCTGGCAAGCGGCCTCACCGGGTATTTTTCCATGAGCCAGGTGACGGGCAAAGCCAATGAGATGTATGAGAAAAACCTGCAGGCGGTGTCAGCGCTGGGCAAAATGCAATACACCTTTATGTCATTGCGGCTGAACTCCTACAAGATCGACACCAATGGCAAGACATTGCCTGAGCAGGGGGCCGAGCAGCAGAAGCTGAGCGACGCGGCCTTCCCGGAGATGGAAAAAACCCTGGCAGTGCTGAAGGCCTCCATTGTGACCGAGCAGGACAAAACGCTGCACGGCCAGCTCGAGGAGCTGCTGAAGCAGTATAAGGCATCCTACGCCACTTCGTTGAAAGCCCATCTTGACGACAGCACGGAAGACCTGCAAAAGGCCATTCCGGTGAATGCCGGCATCGCTGGGGAGCTGAACGCCAAGCTGCTGGAAACGGTGGACTACAACGACCAGCAAGCCAAGGCCAGTTCTGAGCTCAATAACGCCACGGCATCGGCATCCATTTTGCAGATGAACATCCTGTCGGGCCTGGGCGTTTTGATTGGCGCTCTGATCTCGCTGCTGCTGACCATATCCATCACCGGCCCGATCAAGAAGCTGATGCATGCCACCGACCGCCTGGCCGCCGGCGACACCGCAATTTCAATCACTGTATCCGGTAAAGACGAGATCGGAAGGCTGGAGAAGTCCATCGCCGGCGTGGCGGGGGCCATCGGCAAGCTTTCTGCCGACGCCAACCTGCTGGTGGACGCGGCCCATGAGGGCAGCCTTTCCACCCGCGCCGATGCGGAGCGCCACGAGGGCGACTATCGCCGGATCATCGAGGGCATCAACCAGACGCTGGACGCCCTGATCGGGCCGCTGAATGCCGCCTCCCACCAGCTGGAGCTGATGGCCAACGGCGCGGAGCTGAATGTGATTGATGAAAGCCCGTTCAAAGGTGATTTCAAGACGGTTGTGCACAACCTGAACATGGTGCGCAATTCACTGTATCGGATGCTGGATGACTCGGGGATGCTGGCGCAGGCCGCAGCAGACGGCAAGCTTTCCACCCGCGCCGATATAAGCCGGCACCAGGGCGGATACCGGCAAATCATCCAGGGCATCAACGACACGCTGGACGCCGTGATCGAGCCGGTGAACGAGGCCGCGTCGGTGCTCAATGAGATGGCGCAGGGCAACCTGGATGTGCGCGTGCGGGGCGACTACAAGGGTGACCACGCCGCGATCAAGTCGGCGCTGAACGACACCATTGACAACCTGCGCGGCTACATCGGCGACATCACGCAGGTATTGGCTGACATCTCCGACGGCAACCTGAACACTGGCATCACCTCCGATTACCGCGGCGATTTCATGGAGATCAAAAACTCCATCAACCGCATTGTGGACGCGCTCAACCAGGTCATGGGAGACATCAACGTGTCTGCCGAGCAGGTGGCTTCCGGCACGCAGCAGGTGTCTGCCGGCAGCCAGGCGCTCTCGCAGGGTGCCACCGAGCAGGCCAGCGCCATCGAGCAGCTGACCGCCTCGCTGGTGGAGGTGGCCGGCCAGACCAGGAAGAATGCCGAAAATGCCAAGGCTGCCAGCGACCTCACCCACACCGCCCGCAAGGAGGCCGTGGAAGGCAACGCCCGCATGACCGAGCTGCAGCAGGCGATGAAGGAGATCAACGAATCCTCAGCCAATATTTCCAAGATCATCAAGGTGATCGACGAGATTGCCTTCCAGACCAACCTGCTGGCGCTGAACGCCGCCGTGGAGGCGGCCCGCGCCGGGCAGCACGGCAAGGGCTTCGCCGTGGTGGCAGAGGAAGTGCGCAACCTGGCGCAACGGAGCGCAGGCGCCGCCAAGGAAACCACAGAGATGATCGAGCAGTCCATTGCCAAGACCAAGGCCGGCACCAAGATCGCCGACGAAACGGCCAAGTCATTGAGCCGAATTGTGGGCGGCGTGGAAAAGGCAACCGACCTGGTGGGCGGCATCGCTGCTGCCTCCAACGACCAGGCGACCGCCGTGGCGCAGGTGAACACCGGCATCACGCAGGTGAGCCAGGTCACCCAGACCAACTCGGCCACCGCCGAGGAAAGCGCCGCCGCCAGCGAGGAGCTCTCCAGCCAGGCGTCGCTGCTCAAGGAAATGGTGAGCCGCTTCCGCCTCAAAAAGCAGGGCAGCGTCATTGGCAAGCCTGCCACCGCGGCCCGCACCGCGCTCTCAGACGGCAAGGCCGGAGCCGCCAAGCCCAAGATCGCGCTCAATGACCGGGAGTTTGGCAAATATTAAAGCCGGGCAGAACAACAACCCCCGCCGGGAAGAATTTCCGGCGGGGGTTTGTTTGTGGGGGGCACAACTACCGTATAAGCCGACCTTTGGCTTGATAATACAATACTGCACGACCATGGCGGTCAATGTACGGGCCGGGCTCTGTACCGGCCCGCCAATGTGGGCGCCACCCCGGCCCTTGCTAGTGCATGACGTGAAATGTTCGCTGCGGCGGGAAATCCCCCCTGTCGCTTGCGAGCGACATCCCCCCTTCATAAGGGCGGGTAGGGAGGTCGGTCTGCTCCAGACTGATAGTTTGCAGCGAAGCTAAGTATTGCAGAGTTCAGAGTATTATCTTAATTTACCCCTCCATTAAAGGGGGAGGGGTAGGGGAGAGGGTAACAAGGGGGATTTTCTGCTGCCTGATGAAACTAGTAGAAATCAGGTATGTCCGGCGGCAGCTTGTCGGTAAAGAACTCAGCTTTGGCTTCCTGCCTCCATTGCGCTAGCGCCGCCGCCCACGCCGCCGCCCGCTCATCAAAGAGCAGTGCTGCTTCGACTTGGTCTCGCACCTCCTCATAGGGGATTGGCCCCGCCGGCACATTGCCCACCCATTGGATGATGTGGTAGCCATATTGTGAGCCGATGGGGCCGGCGATGTCGCCCACCTTATCCAGCCTGTCAGCCCTGTTTACAATCTGGAGAAGATAGGCGTCTGTGCCGAGCCCGATCTGATAATCCGTGTTTACTAAATTTGAATAGATCCAGCTCGTATCGTTCCGCTCTGCAATGAAGTCATTGATGTCTGCGCCGTTGCGGAGCTTGTCCATTGTTTCATCGGCTTTGGGTTTGATGTTTGCCAGGAGTTCTTGGGCCACTTCCTGCCAGATCCTGTCCATTTCCTTTCGGTCGTTGTCATCCAGTTTGTTCTTCCGCATATGGTCCATTATCGTTTTGTTCTTTTCGCTACGGGCTTGCGCTTCTAAATCCACAGCCTTTTGCATCGGGATCAAAAGGTGCCTGATCAGCCGGTAATCCGCAGGGCGATACACCACCACGGGGCTGGTGGGGGGGGTTAAGAGCGCCGGCAATCCTTCCAGCAGTTCTTGGTGTAATGTGGAATACGAAATGCCCCATGGATCATCATGGTTGAGTTCGTATTTCCACACCCCGTTGCACATTTCGATGTATATTGAAGGGCTTCTATCGAATAGCTTCTTCTCATACTCAAGTAATGTCTCATAGGCGGCTTCCACATCAGCTTCCGGCGCGGTGATGGTTTTGGTCACATCGTCCATCAGAAGCGTTTCGACTTGCAGCATGGTGAAGCGTGCCAGGAGTTGTTCTTCTGTCACGCCCTTTTCTTTGCAGTATAACTTGTATTTTACGTAAAACCGGTGGGCCAAGGTTTTGAGGGCTGCCTGGTCAGAATCTGTCAACGGGTAAAGACCCCGCTCCTCCGCCTTCTTCAGGATGATCTGCTCGTCTGCAAGGCGATCCACCATGCCGGATAGCGTGTTGTTCTCATCACCAATGGTGTTTGAATTCGAGTGATAGATGGATAATATGGTCTGATCCGCGCCATTTGCGCCTTCATCTGCCAACCGGTAGTATTTCACCAGCAGTTTGACATCTGCCAAGGAAATAGTCTTTTCTCCGACCTTGCAGACAACGGTGCTGGTTGGAGGAGGAAACACTCTCATCGACCACGCACGCAGGGTTTCTGCGTCCGGAAACTTTGGAACCAGGTCAAAACCGACGATGACCATTATCAGGCCAAGCAGCAGACCAATGCCAAGACCGATATAGAGACCCCAGTTGCGAAGGCGCTCTCTCATGTTACCCCACAAAGCACGTTACAAGATATTCCTATAGTACCAGCGGGTGGATCATATTGCAATAGAGGCATAAAATGAACCCCTCCCACTGGAAGGGGGAGGGGCAGGGGAGAGGGTAAATTACTTCTCCACCCCATAGGGCCAGTCAATGATCCCGCCCAGGTCAAACACCTGCGTGTAGCCCAGCTTCACCAGCTCGTCGGCGGCCAGGGCGCTCCGGCGGCCGCTGCGGCAATACACAAAGACCACGGTGTCCTTATCGGGAACCGTAACCTCCACCTTTGCTGTGATGTCGCCAAGTGGCAGCAGCACGCTGCCGGCGATGTGGCCTTCGGCGTATTCGTCGGGCTCCCGCACATCCAGCAGCACAATGCCCTGCTCGCTGGCAAGCCTTTGTTTGGCCTCCTCCGGCGTGATGAGGCGAGCCTGGGCCGTCGCGGCTGTGGCATCCGGGGCGGGCAGCACGGCGGCGGTGGGCGAGTTTGCCGGGGCGGCAGTCTGCACCGGCGAGGCTGCGCACGAGGCCAGAAGCAAACCAACTGCCAAAACCAAAACAATCGAAACAAGTTTCATCTGCGGCACCTGCCTGTTATCGTTGATACTCACAGTATTCCATGATCGGGGCGGTTTCACTGTAACATTCGTCACGGTTGGGTTGGCCTGTCGTTGCATTCCGCACGGGTGCGTGTTACTATTTTTGTTGGCAATTTGTGGCTTCGCGCTTCATTGGAGTTGCAATCAGGAGGGCCCTGTGGCACACAGCAAAGAATTCGGATCCTGTCAGGCGTTTGAGGTTTACCGTGCGCTTTACGGCCCCGCCGGAGTCAAGGCCGCGCCGGAGCGTTACGCCAGCCTGGAGCGGGAGTTTTTCTGCCGTTATGGCGAGGGTGCCTACCGCATCTTTTCAGCACCGGGCCGCAGCGAGATCGGCGGCAATCACACCGACCACAACGCCGGAAGGGTGCTGGCTGCCGCCGTGTCGCTGGACACGCTGGCCGCCGTGCGCCCCAATGGCACCGGTGTGGTGCGCATGCAAAGCGAGGGCTTTGCCGATGAGTTCACGGTGGACCTATCGGTGCTGCAGCCGCAGCCTCAGGAAACCGGCACCACCCAGGCGCTGATCCGGGGCGTGGCCGCCCGCATGGCAGAGCTGGGCTACCGGGTGGGCGGCTTTGACGGCTGGGTGACCAGCACGGTGCTGCGGGGCTCGGGGCTTTCCTCCTCCGCAGCCTTTGAGGTGCTCATTGCGGCGATCCTGGATGGCCTTTATAACGCCAGTGAAATGGACGCCAAGCTTCGCGCCCAGATCGCCCGTTACGCGGAGAACACGTTTTTCGGCAAGCCTTGCGGCCTGATGGACCAGATGGCCTCGTCGGTGGGCGGGCTGGTCGCCATCGACTTTGCCGATGAAATGCTGCCGCAGGTGAAGAAGGTGCCCTTTGACTTTGCCGGCACCGGCTACCATTTGGTCGTGACCGACACCGGCGGCAGCCATGCGGACCTCACCCACGAATACGCCGCCATCCCCGGTGAAATGCGCGCCGTGGCCGAAGCCCTGGGCGCTGACAAGCTCCGCCGGGTGGACCCCATGGAGTTCTGGCGGCAGCTGCCCAAGCTCCGGCAGAAGGTTTCCGACCGGGCGCTGCTGCGGGCGATGCACTTCTTCGGCGACAACGACCGCGTGACCAGGCAGGTGCAGGCGCTCACCGCGGGCGACATGGGGGCGTTCTTCTCCCATGTGATTGAGTCTGGCGAAAGCTCCTGGAAGCTGCTGCAGAACTGCGCTGTGGGCGGCTCCGTGGAGCAGGGCGTGACGCTGGGGCTTGCCATCAGCGAAAAGCTGCTGCGGGGCCGGGGCGCCTGGCGCGTGCATGGCGGCGGCTTCGCCGGCACGATCCAGGCTTTTGTGCCGGACACCGCGCTGGCGGAGTATGTGGAAGAGCTGGAGCGCGTGTTTGGCGCCAGGGCCTGCACAGTGCTCAGCGTGCGGCAACCGGGGGCGATGGAAGTCATACTATAGTTACTTTTGGCGGCCCGGGGGTGTCCCTAAGAAATCCCCCCTGCCCCTGCGGGGGCATCCCCCCTTGAATTTTTGCCTTCGCCAAAAACAAAGGGGGTAGGAAGGGATGCTACCTACCAGCAATCGTTCTTCTTGGGGGTCCGGGGGTTTGCAAGTTCCACCTCTGAGATACGGATATCTGGGCGATCAGGCCAAGCGACTGTTTGACGAGGGAACGAAGTGACCGAGGAGTTGTCGTTGGCCCCGGTTGCATGGGCGAGCAGCATCCGAAGGATGCGACCAGCCCGCCCTGATGACGTGATCGAAGAGGTCTTGGGAACTTGCCTCCCCCGGTTGGTTTTGGTACTTTTGTCACGCAAAAGTACATTATGTGTCTGAGTAAAACTGTGGAGGTTACCATGATCCTCATCAAAAACGCCAAAGTGCTCACCATGGCCGGAAAAGACTTCGACTGTGGCGACATCCTGATCGATGGCACCAAGATTTCCGCCGTGGGCGAGGGCCTGCAAGCCCCCGCCGGGGCGCAGGTGATCGACGCCGCCGGCCTGTGGGCGCTGCCCGGCTTTGTGGACGCCCACTGCCACCTGGGCATGTGGGAAGACGGCATGGGCGACGAGGGCGCTGACGGCAACGAGACCACCGACCCGGTGACGCCGCAGATGCGCGCCATTGACGCGATCAACCCGGTGGACCGCTGCTTCCAGGAAGCCCGCGAGGCCGGCGTGACCACTGCCTGCACCGGCCCCGGCAGCGCCAACGTGATCAGCGGGCAGTTTGCCGCCGTGAAAACCTGGGGCACCCGCGTGGACGACATGATTCTGAAGGAGCCGCTGGCCCTCAAGGCCGCGCTGGGCGAAAACCCCAAGCGGGCCTACGGCGAGCAGAAGAAGCTGCCCAGCACCCGCATGGGCACGGCGGCAGTCTTCCGCGAGGCGATGGTGGCCGCGCAGGAATACAAAAAGAAGCAAAGCGGTGAGAACCCGCCGGACCGCAGCCTGGGCAAGGAAGTGATCGCCGCGGCTTTGGATGGCAGCCTGCCGGTGAAGATCCACGCCCACCGGGCCGACGACATCCTGACGGCCATCCGCGTGGGCAAGGAATTCGGCCTTGATTTCTCCGTGGAGCATTGCACCGAGGGGTATCTCATTGCTGACATCCTGAAGGCGGAAAATGTGAAGGTGATCATCGGGCCGCTGCTCTCCGAGCGCAGCAAGATAGAGCTCAAAAACCTTACCTATGAAGCCCCACGGATCCTCAAGGAGGCCGGCGTGAAGTTTGCACTGATGACCGACCACCCGGTGATCCCGCTGCAATACCTGCCGGTCACGGCTGCGCTGGCCGTCCGCGAAGGGCTGGACGAGCGCACGGCGCTGGAGGCCATCACGATCAACGCCGCCGAGATCACCGGCATTGCGGACCGCGTGGGCAGCCTGGAGCCGGGCAAGGATGCGGACATCGCGCTCTTCAACGGCAACCCGCTGGACTGGCGCGTGAAGGCGCAACGGGTGTTCATCAACGGGCAGGAAGTGTTTCATAGGGATTAAGGGTTGATGAAGATAAGGGCGGGGTTGTTACCCCGCCCGCTTCTTTATTCTTACATGCCTCGGCCGGCGAGTTTATGGATCAGCAGGCTGCGGAAGGTCAGGTCGTTCCTTCGAGCATCCTTGATTCTCCAACTTTTTTCCAGCGCCAATCCGGTATACTGGCTCCACTTCATGAAGTAGTAGTGCGACAGGGGCTTGACGAAAAACCCGCCGTTCTCATCCAGATATGAAACCAGATAATCAATCTGCTGCCGGACCGCCGGCACGTCGTCGGCGATTCCGAGCTTTGCCAGCATCTCCACCCGGTGGAACCACAGCAGCCAGTTGGGGGGAGTCAGGCTTGCCATGTCCGGGTTGAAGTCCTCCATATACACGGAGGCGGGAGAGATCACCTGGCCCCGGTCCAGCACCTTGATCGACGGGATCGGCGAGAACGCCGCCAGCTTTCTCTCCCCTGCCCCTCCCCCTTCATGTGGGAGGGGTTAACCCCTAAGGGGGCAGGGGGAGCCCACAACATAATAAACCTCTCCCCCGCACACAAACCGTTCCACAATCTCCCCTTCAAACCCCAGGCCCTCAAACCACTCCGAATAGTTCTTTTCCATGCCCACATTGCGGCCGGAGAGAGACCGGGTGGGGAAGCTCACAACGATGTGCCGGGCCGGGATGGCCTTGAGCAACCGGAGCGCCCCGCCGGTTTCGATGCGCTCGGCCAGCGGCAGGAATTTCAGGACGAGCGCCAGGTCATAGGGCCCGGCGGGCAGCTCGGCCATCGCGTCGCCCGATTCGGCATGGGCGTGTGGCATCGGGGCGGCGGCGAAGAAGCGGTTCAGCAGCGCTGCGATGTCCTGCCCGGCGTCCAGCGCGGCAATGGTCGTTTGCGGCATGCCCGGCAGCGCGAAGGCCAGCGGGTTGAGGCCGCAGGCGACGTCCAGCACCGAGGATGGCGCACCGGTGGCAGTAAAGATGTGCTGGTAGCATTCATCGATGTGGTCCAGCCGCTCTGATGTGGAGCCGTGCAGCGCCATGAGCCGCAGGGCGGCGTCTTGCGGCGGTAGTTCTCCTGCCTCCAGCAGCGCCAGCGTTTTGGCGGCGGCCTTGGCCCAGCCCTCGCCCACATAGCTGCCGTAGAGCTGGTGCAGGCGGGTTTTCGCTGCCTTTTCGGCGTCCTTCGGGCTATAGCGGGCCAGCGCCCAGCGCACGGCGGCGCCCACCACGGCGGGGTCGATTTCACGCCCGGCTTTGGAGGCGCACACTTTGTCGAACAGGGTTTGCTCCCAATCAGGTTTCATCGGCGATGCGGGCCATCAGGCGGGCGAAAAAGCTCAGGTTGTGCACGGTGGCAAGCCGGAGGCCCAGCGGGTCTTCACAGGCAAACAGGTGGTGCAAAAATGCCCGGCTGTGGCCCTGGCAGGCTGCGCAGGGGCAGCCGGGCTCCACGGGCCGGAAATCCCGCGCCATGCTTTCCTTGTTGATATAGACAGCGTCGTAGAAGCCGGGCGCGGAAAGAGGCTTGCCGTTCATTGCGTAGAGCTTGGCGTGGCGGGCCTCCCGCGTGGGGATCACGCAGTCAAACAGCTGGTATCCTGCCTGGTTGAGCTTCACGATCTCATCGGGGCGGCCCAGGCCCATCGCGTATTTCACAGTGTTGTCCGGCATGAGGGCAGCGGTGTCGGCCATCAGGTCATAGAGCAGGTTGCCCTCCCGGTCCAGCGGCCAGCCGCCGTAGCCGTAGCCGGCAAAGCCCATGGGGATCAGCTCGTCGGCGCACTGCCGGCGCAAATCCATCTCGTTGCCGCCCTGGATCACGGCAAACAGCAGCGGCTTGCGCTCCCATTTTTCGGTGCGCCGGTCAAACTCCTCGCGGCACTCCTTCGCCCAGCGGATGGTGAGCTCCACCGCTTTTTCCTGCTCGGCGCGGGGCGCCATCGGGTCGGTGCAGCAATCCAGGCAGAGCACAATGTCGCTGCCCATGTCCAGCTGGGCCGCGATGCAGCGCGTGGGCGAGAGCTCCACCTTTTTGCCCCGCCGCTCGTCGCGGTAGGTGATGCCGCCGCGGTCAATGCGGCCCTTGGAGGGGTCCTTTGTGACCAGCGACCAGGCCTGGAAGCCGCCGCTGTCGGTCAAAATGGGGCCTTGCCAGCCGGTGAAGGCGTGTAGCCCGCCGGCGGCCTTGATCAGGCTTGCCCCCGGTGAGGCGATCAGGTGCCAGGTGCTCATCTCCATGCCCTGCACGCCGGCGGCCAGCGCGTCCGCCGGTACGGCAGAGCGCAAAAAGCCCCGGGTGGCGTCGGGGAAGAAGGCGGGGAGGGTCAATATTTTGTCTCCGAGGGAGAGCGTGGTTTTCATTGGTCACGTCCGATTATGGTGGATGTCTCTATTATACGGAAGAGGGGCGGGGGAATGCAAACGGGAAAGATGCAGAATTCCCTCCTCCCCCATCGTGATCACACGGCTCGCTAGCTTCTCCATCGTCCGAGCGCCGCCAGTCACCCCGGCGCCAGCGCCAGGCCTGCCAGCCACACGGCCGCCAGCGCGATGGATTGTTTCTAGGGGACACAGTTCGATGGATACTCCCCTGCCGATCGATTCATCAGGGTTTTGGTGCGCAATGACAATGGCGCTTGCACCCAATGTCCGGCCAGTGCAGGTGCAGGCGGCCAGCACCGATGCGCCGGTCAGCAGCACGTTTTCAAAAGGCTGCACCGCTGCTCCCGCACCGCCAGCATCACTGGTAGCAGTACCGCCAACGCCACCATCACGCTGAAGCTCCGCGCCTGTCAAGTCAATAACAATGCCACGGCAAGCGAAGGATGAGAACAAGCAGACGACAGCCAGCCAATCACCGCGGCCAACCCCAGCGCAGCCCAGAACGCGGGGCCAAGCCGCCAATCCGGCGGCAGGTCAGGCCCCATCTTTTTGCGCCGCCTTAATGCTGCCATAAAACGCAACACCCAAAGCTGCCGCACGCGCAGCTGCCCCGATGCTAGCTGCCAGATAGGGGCCATCCAAATTACTTTCGTTCTATGGTAACCTCTTTACACTTCAATGCGATGGCGATGGATTCATGCTGTTCATTTGCCCACACATCCTGTAAAATAGTGGGGAATCGAGCAATACCGAGGTTTTTCATGGAGGAAGACACGAGACGAAAAACCCTGCTGCGGTGCATCCCTAGCTTCCTGCGGAGAAGCCCACCAGCAATGGTGCTGGCGCTCACCTGGTTTGGCGCGGCAGCATTGTTGATGACCACCAGCTTCTGGTGGGGTTTGGCCATGGCGGCGCTACCCCTCTTTCTGCTCGCGCTTGCAGGCGCCGGCCCGTTAGCCAAGTTGAACCGGCGGGTGCTGGTTATCGCGGCGGCAGGCGCACTGGTGCTTGCGGCCCTGAGCGGCGGGTTTGCCCAAGCCCGGCAGGCTGCACAGCCCCTCCCTGTTTCCGCCATCTCTGCAGCCGCGCAAACCATGACTTTCACCACCAAAGCAGCTATCACCGCCACTGCCACACCTGCCCAGACTTTGTTGGCCTCGCCTGTTGAGGGGGTTGGCTTTGTCGCCTCCCGCCAGGGAGAGGTTTATCATCTGCCCGATTGTGCCAGCGCCAAGCGTATTAAGCCTGAAAACCTGGTGGCTTACCCCTCTTTCGAAGAGGCGGAAGCGGCGGGCCTGCGGCCCTGCAAGAAATGCAAGCCTAACGAAGGGTCTCTCAGATCCCGGCAACCCAACAACACCCAGCCATCGGGCGGCTCCTGAAAAGGAGCGGACACCCGGCGTGCAGGAGGGCTGACATGGCTGTCACCATTCAACGGGAAGACCACCGCTCCCTCGAGGCCACCTCGCTTCTGGAGGAGCTTTCCAAAGCGCTCGCGGCCATCACCGGCAGCAGCGGGCGCTCCTCCTTTTCCCTGGAAGACCTGGACAACCCAAGAGCCGTGTTTGCCATGGCCCGCGACGAGGCAGGCAAGGCCATCGGCTGCGGAGCAATTCGGCCTATCGGCGAAACCACCGCTGAAGTCAAGCGCATGTACGCCCGGCAAAAGGGCCGCGCCGTGGGCACCCTCCTCCTTTCCTTTCTGGAAGAGCAGGCGCGGGTGCTGGGCTATGCGTCACTGGTGCTGGAGACCCGCAGGGTCAACCATGTGGCGGTGGGGTTCTATCTGGCGCGGGGTTATCGTGTGATCGCAAACTACGGCAAGTATGTTGGCCGTGAGGAAGCGGTCTGTTTTGAAAAGGCGTTGTGATTTCAATTCGCTATGTAATATGCTATACTTATAAATTATATAGCTAATTCATGGAGGAACAACATGCCGGAGATCAAACGCCCGCAAATCGCGGATTTTGCAGCCGAGGGCATCGCCGTGGAAGAGGCGGTCGCCTATGGCCAGGCCAGCGGCCAGACGCTGCTGATGGATTGCTTCCACCTGCCCCAGAGCAAAAGGCCCATGCCGGCAATCATCTGGATGCACGGCGGAGGCTTCACCGAGGTGGAGATGACCCGGCTCTCCAGGCCGGAGAAGTCCTTTGTGGCGCTGGCCAAGCGGGGTTATTTCATTGCAAGCATTGACTACCGGCTGGCGCAGCTGGAGCCCTTCCCCGCCCAGATCCAGGATGCCAAGTGCGCAGTGCGCTTCCTGCGGGCCAACTGCGAGCGGTTTGGCATCGACCCGGACAAGATTGGTGTGTGGGGCGAGTCCTGCGGCGGCCAATTGGCCGGGCTGATGGCCGTGGAAGAGGGCATCGAGGGCTTCGAGGGCGACGGCGGCTGGCCCTGTGTGTCCAGCAAAATCGCTGCGGCGGTGAGCTGGTATGGCGGGTTTGACATCGCGAGCTTCACCAGCATGCAAAAAGACCCGCGCTTCCTGGTGATCTATGGCGGCAGCTTTGAGGAAAAGCGCGACCTCGTGGTCAAGGCCAGCCCCATCACCTACGCCCACAAGAAGCTCAGCCCGATCCTGGCGATGTGCAGCAACACCGACCACCGGGTGCCCGACGAGCAAAGCCTGCGTTTCTGCGAAACCGCCCGCGCCCATGGCAACGACGCCAGTTTCATCATGGTGCCCAACCAGGGGCATGGCTACTTTGAGGGTGACGAGTATTACGAGCAGATCTATGCGTTTTTTGATAAGCATATGAAGTGACAACAATCCAGATATACTCAAAGGAGCGGCCCTTGTCAGGCCGCTCCTTTCTGTCTGGAGTGTTAAAATAATCACTCACCATGCAAACAACGCAACGGCCAGAACCAAAACAGTCACGGCGGCATACAGCACAGGATAGCCGCAAGACAGCACCAAAAAAATCCAGAAGAGCGCCTTGAGGGTTTTCCGCTTCCAATAGAAAACTCTCGGAATACACGGTGATCCGAGATATCACCGCATGCTCCGAGAGCATCTACTTGCTTATCCTACGTCTTCATCAGAGACGTAAAATGCCCAAGCCTTAAGGCCATAGTCCTTGGCGACCATAAGCTTGCCAGTCCACTTGTGTCTATAACAGGCACAAAAAACCAGCTTGGTCTTTCCAGGACGTGGTCGATTAAGATAATGGACCATCCCGTGTTCCTCCAGATCGCTGAAACACGGTGTTGTAATTCGGCCATGTCACGGGTATAATGAAGTTGCTAGACACCATTATCTCGGTATCGTGACCTGACCAAATCGGGTTAAGCGACCGAACCCAGCCAACACCGCGCCGGACTTTCATGTGTCCGGTGCATTTTTTTACTGCACGCATTATGAACCTCCTTCTCTGATTTACTATATAAGATGCATTCATTGAATGCATGCAGTGGCTAGCTCCGCTTGATAATCACGACTTCACCCCGTACACCTTCTTGAACATGAGCTTAATCATTTCTAGGGCATACTCAGCGTCGTCGCTCTCTATATCAAGCGGCATATAGAGAAGAGCCCTTCGCTGGTCACCAAATGGAATGGATAGTGGCTTATCAAACTCTTCACCCACATCAATCGCCGCATTTGTTACTTGAGTATTCGCGCCAGGTTCTGCAGTTGAGGGTTTGACAGTCAGGTATTCTGAAGTGGATTCGATATTGACATCAAGATTCAATACCCCGTTTTGCACTGCCCCAACTTCATCAGCAGTATCAATAAATGTCTGAGCTGCGTTCTGAGCTGCGCTTGTTGTTATTCCATAGCTGTTTATCAAAACATTTTCAAGTATCTTGACTGGCGGCATGGATCTCCCATTATACTGGTTTATCAATTCGCCGTAGAGTTTAGGTGCAGTAAAGCATTGTACTTTAAGCCGAGTTAGCTCTTGCACACTCTCAGTAGGCCGTACTAATCTGTTAGCAGGCGATAGAAAGGTAAGCGTACCACCTGCAGAAGTGGATACTAGGCCATATTGTCGTGCAGCACTAATGGCGTATGTAAAGGATTTAGTTGATGCGCTAACGTTTAGCGCTTTAGCCGCTGCATCATATGAGATAGGTTTCCCAACTGGATAGTCTTTAAGTTTTGTAACAAATTCAATAGCCTGACCGAGTGTGATTGCCGGGTACTCTTTGCTTCTTGCTTTTACTTTTTTTTCCGACGTTTCCACAAAAATACCTCCCAAGTCCAGCTTTGAGAGTATTATACAGCGAACCGGGCGAAACGTCAAGCGCATAATTGGCTTAAAAGCAAATATTTATGTCCGGTTTATGTCTCGGATTGATATCGGGGTTACATACGAAGAGCGGGCCACCAGGCCCGCTCTTCGCAACTCTATTCTTCCGTCTCTTCCCCTTCGGCCTCTTCGCCCTCCGGTTCTTCCGTTTCCTCTTCCTCAGCTTCCTCTTCGTCCGCCTCGGAGTTGTCAAACTCCCCTTCGTCGATGGGCAGCTCGCTGCGCTCCACTTCCTCTTCCTCGCCTCGCTCCACCACTTCCAGAGCCACCAGGCTGTCGCCCTCACGGAGGCGCATCACGCGCACGCCCTGGGCTGCCCGGCCCATGATGGACACGCTGGCCGCGTCAATGCGGATGATCGTGCCATCGGAGGAAATGAGCAATACGTCATTGAGCTCATACACCGGCACCATTGCCACCAGGCTGCCGGTCTTGGCGGTCACCGAGAGGGCCTTGATGCCCATGCCGCCGCGCAGCTTCTTGCTAAAGTCCGCAAACTCCACGCGCTTGCCGCAGCCCTTTTCGGTCACCGTGAGCGCTGTGGCGCTGTCATCCACAATGAGGGCGGACACCACGGTGTCACCATTTCTCAGCCGGATGCCGCGCACGCCGGAGCTGGCCCGATGCATCGAGCGGATGCCCTTTTCGTGGAAGCGGATCGCCCGGCCGTGGCGGGTGGCCAGGATCACGTCGCACTGGCCGTCGGTGGGCAGCGCGGCGATGAGCTCGTCGCCCTCGTCCAGGTTGATCGCCTTAAGGCCGGCGGACCTGAGGTTGGCAAACTCCTCCAGCGGCGTCTTCTTCACCGTGCCGGCGCGGGTCACCATCAGCAGGTATTGGCCGGAGGCCGTCATGCCCTCCGCCATGGGGATCACCGTGTTCACGAGCTCCCCTGGCTCCAGGTTTAGGAGGTTCACCACGGCGGTGCCGCGGGCCTGCCGCCCGGCCTGGGGGATCTGGTAGCACTTCAGCTTGTGCACCCGGCCCCGGTTCGTAAAGAACAGCAGCCACGCGTGGGTGGATGCGGTGAGGATCATGCGGGCCACGTCCTCCTCGCGGGTGGTCATGCCGCTGATGCCCACGCCGCCGCGCTTTTGGGCCTTGTAGGTGTCACCGGGCAGGCGTTTGATGTAGCCCATGTTGGTGAGCGTGACGACCATTTCCTCTTCCTGGATCAGGTCTTCATCCTCAATCTCAGTCGGGTCGGCGCAGATTTCAGTGCGGCGGTCATCGCCATATTTGTCTGAAATCTCGAGAAGCTCGGTGCGGATCACCTGCATCAGCAGCTTCTCATCGTCCAGGATCGCCTGCAGCTCGCGGATCAGAGCCAGCAGGCTCTCGTATTCGTCGATGAGCTTCTGGCGCTCGAGACCGGTCAGGCGCTGCAGGCGCATATCGAGGATCGCCTGGGCCTGCACGTCGGTGAAATCAAAGACCGGCAGAGCCGCCAGCACATCGTGGTAGTTGTTCTTCAACAAGCCCTCGGTCACATCGGCCTGGCCCATCAGGGCTGCCTTGGCGATGTTGGCCGTGGGCGAGGAGCGGATCACCGCGATGATCGCGTCAATGATATCGAGCGCCCGGATCAGGCCTTCCAAAATGTGGGCACGGGCTCTTGCGCGCTCCAGCTCGTAGCGGGTGCGGCGGGTCACCACGTCCTTCTGGTGGTCGATGTAGTGGCGCAGCACTTCTTTGAGGCCCATCACGCGGGGCCGGCCATCCACCAGCGCCAGCATGTTCACGCCGAAGGTTTCCTGCATCTGCGTGTGCTTGTAGAGGAAATTCAGCACCACGTTGGCGTTCACATCGCGCTTCAATTCGATGACCATGCGGATGCCGCTGCGGTCGCTTTCGTCGCGGATGTCGCTGACGCCCTCCAGCTTCTTCTCCTGCACGAGCTCGGCGATCTTCTCCACGAGCTTGGCCTTGTTGACCTGATAGGGCATTTCGCGCAGCACGATGCGGCTCCGGGTGTTGCCCATGTCTTCAATCTCGCAGCGGGCCCGCATGATCACGCGGCCCTGCCCGGTGCGGTATGCCTTCAAGATGCCGTTGCGGCCCATCACAAGCGCGCCGGTGGGGAAGTCCGGCCCAGGCACCAGCTCCATCAGTTGCTCTGTGCTCACCTGGGGGTCGTCGATCATTGCCACGGTGGCGGCGATGATTTCCCTCAGATTGTGCGGCGGGATGTTGGTCGCCATGCCCACGGCGATGCCGCCGGTGCCATTCACCAGCAGGTTGGGGTACCGGCTGGGCAGCACGCTGGGCTGCATCTGCGTCTCGTCAAAGTTGGGCACAAAGTCCACGGTCTGCTTGTCGATGTCGCGCAGCAGCTCCATGGCGATCTTGGCAAGCTTGGCCTCAGTATACCTCATGGCTGCGGCGCCGTCGCCGTCCATACTGCCGAAGTTGCCATGGCCCTCCACCAGCATGTAGCGAGTGGAGAAGTCCTGCGCCATGCGCACCATCGCGTCATACACAGCGGTGTCGCCATGGGGGTGATACTTGCCCAGCACGTCGCCCACGATACGCACCGATTTGCGGAACGGCTTGTCCGGAGTGAGGCCCAGCTCGATCATCGCATACAGGATGCGGCGGTGCACGGGCTTCAAGCCGTCGCGCACGTCTGGCAGCGCCCGGTTGATGATCGTGGCCATGGCGTAGGAGATGAAACTTTTTTTCATCTCCTCCTCAAGGTCGATGGGCAGGGTCTTGGAATCGCGGATGTCGAAGTCCATATGGTTGCTCCTGAAACTTCACAGGCGGGCACTGAGTACCGGCCATACATTGATTCGGTGGATAAAAATCCCCCTCCGGCTTCGCCGGGTTCCCCCTTCACAAGGGGGATTCATTCGTCCCCTCACACACCAAGCGTGTCAGAACGATAATCGCACCCCCCTTACGAAGGGGGGATGCCACGAAGTGGCAGGGGGGATTTCTCACAGGGGGGCTAAATATCGAGGTTCGCCACCAGCTTGCTGTTCTCCTCGATGAACTCGCGCCTGGGCTCCACCTGGTCGCCCATGAGGAGTGAGAAGATCTCGTCGGCAGCCAGCGCGTCGTCCACAGTCACGCGGAGCATTGTGCGGGTCTCCGGGTTCATTGTGGTGTCCCACAGCTGCTCGGCGTTCATCTCGCCCAGGCCTTTGTAGCGCTGGATCGCCACGCCGTCGCGGCCGATCTGGTTCAGGTAGTCATCCAGCTCTTTGTCTGTGTAGCAATAGTGCTCCTTGCGGTTCTTCACGATCTTGTAGAGCGGCGGCTGGGCGATGTAGACATGGCCCTGCTCGATCAAAGGCTTCATGAAGCGATAGAAGAACGTGAGCAGCAGGATGCGGATGTGGGAGCCATCCACGTCGGCGTCGGTCATGCACACAATGCGGTGATAACGCAGGCGCGCCAGGTCGCAGCTTTCGTTGGTGCCGCAGCCGAAGGCGGTGATCATCGCGCGGATTTCCTCATTCAAGAGCGCCCGGTCAATCCTTGTCTTTTCTACGTTTAATATTTTCCCGCGTAAAGGCAGGATGGCCTGGAAGTGGCGGTTGCGGCCCATCTTGGCGGACCCTCCGGCGCTGTCGCCCTCCACCAGGTAAATCTCGCACTTGGCCGGGTCGCGCTCTGAGCAGTCAGCCAGCTTGCCGGGCAGTGCTGCCGATTCGAGCACGCCCTTGCGGCGGGTCTGCTCGCGGGCCTTGCGGGCGGCCTCACGGGCGGCGGAGGCCTGGATGCATTTGCCCAGCATCACGCGGGCGTCTGCCGGGTGCTCCTCCAGATATGTGTTCAGCGCGTCATACACGGCGTTGTCCACAAAGGTGCGGATGATGCTGTTGCCCAGCTTGGCCTTGGTCTGGCCCTCAAACTGCGGCTCCGGCATGCGCACGGAGATGATCGCCGTCAGGCCCTCGCGCACATCCTCACCGGAGAGGTTTTCGTCCTTCTCCTTGAGGTAGCCAAACTTGCGGGCGTAGTTGTTCACTGCCCGGGTGAGCGCCGTGCGGAAGCCCACCAGGTGGGTGCCGCCTTCGGGATTGGGGATGTTGTTGGTGAAGGCGTAGACGCTTTCGGCATAGCCGTCGGTGTATTGCATGGCCACTTCCACGGCCACGTCGTCCTTGGCGTGGATGATGTGGATTGGGCTCTCGGTCAGCGTGGTCTTGCTGCGGTTCAGGTGCTCCACGAAGTGGCGCACGCCGCCCTCGTAATAAAACTCCCGCTCCTGCTCGCGGCCTTCGCGCTTGTCTTTCAAAAGGATGCGTACGCCGGAGTTCAGAAAGGCGATTTCCCTGAGGCGGTTCTTCAGCGTGTCAAACACAAACTCTGTGGTCTCAAAGGTTTTGGGGCTGGGCATAAAGGTGATCGCCGTGCCCGTCTCATCGGTCTGGCCGGTGATCTCAAGGCCGGTCACAGGGTTGCCGCCCTCATAGCGCTGGAAGTGCACCTTGCCGTCCTGCTTCACCTCCACGGTGAGCCAGGTGGAAAGGGCGTTCACCACCGACATGCCCACGCCGTGCAGCCCGCCAGACACCTTGTAGCCGGAGCCGCCAAACTTGCCGCCGGCGTGCAGCACCGTCATGCAAACCTCCACGGCGGGCTTGCCCATCTTCGGGTGGATGCCGCAGGGGATGCCGCGGCCGTTGTCGATCACAGACAGGGATTCGTCGGCGTTGATCAGCACGCTCACCGTGTCGCAGTAGCCGCCCATGGCTTCGTCCATGGAGTTGTCCACCAGCTCATACACCAGGTGGTGCAGGCCACGGGTGTCGGTGCTGCCGATATACATGCCGGGGCGCTTGCGCACGGCCTCCAGGCCTTCCAGCACCTCGATCTGCGTTTCGTCATAGCTGTGCTCTGTGGCTGGCCGCGATTTTGCCAAATCGCCGCTTGCCAGTGCATCCTGGGGTCTCTGATCCATACTCATCTGCCTTTCCGATTGGAAGCGGCGGGGCTGGCCGCAAAATCATACAGGATTGTGTTGTTGTTCAGGCGGCCCCGCAGAGCCGTGGCGGAAATGGGGGAAAGCACAAGCCTGGTGCCCCGCGCTGTTTCCACCAGCACAATGGAGCGGGTCTCCGCCTCGTCGTCAATATGCTCCAGCAGGCCCTGCTTCTCTGCCCGCTGCAGCATGCGCTTGGTGCCCCGGCTGCCGGTCACGGTGCCGTAGTCCAAAATGGCGATGATGCGGCGGGAGTTTGCGGCCCAATCGCCGCCCAGGTGCAGCAGCATGTTTGACTTCCTTTTCCTGCCAGTTTCAGTGTGTCCCAACCTATATATTATATAACATATAGAGAGAAGAATAAAGTATGTTATATAAGCGGGCAAAACGGATGCATGAAAATCATGCAAGCAGATGTGAAAATCTGCTGCCCGCCTATCGGCTGGCCAGCATCAAGAAAAGCCCCGAATCACTTTGCACCCCATCGTAAAAAGCGCGGGCAGAGATCCAGTCCTCCAGTTTGGTGATTGTTTCCAATATGCGCTATCGTGTATAATCAAATCACTCAATAACACAGGAGCAGTCCGTGTATGAAAAAGCCTCTCAGCGCATTATTGCTGATCGTCATTTTGGTGTCATTGATGTCATGCTCGGTGCCTGGTGCGGATGCCACCGGGGAGCTTATCACAGAAAACACAACAACAGCGCCTGCCACAGGGAGCGAGGGCATGAAGGCATTCTTTGGGGCTGAAAAGTTATGGAATCTGGATCTGGGGGAGGGCTATACCCACACAGACTCCGAATGCAGGGTGATCAGATACAATGGCTCCGTTAATTTAAGATTCACAATTTCTCCAATGGTTTCTACTCAGCCCTTGCCCGCGGATGCGAAACCTATTGATGCCAATAATATCAAGTTTTTTCTCTGGGAAGGCAGCGAGGCTGCCAAATATATGAAGAATATCTACTGGGAACGGGATGGTTTGGCTTTTAAGATTAAGGCAACATCAACCGATCAATCAAAGCTTACTGATGATATAGTTTCGCCTGAACTTGCAGAAATTCTGACGAAGGACCCTTTGGCCAACATTAGCGGGTTTACGATCCAAGACTATGCTTGGTCAACGAGAATGAAAAATGGCGATAAATCTTTCTTGATCCTTTTGTCTCATCACCTAACAGGGGAGATACCTCAGTTCTCCAATGGAAGACAACCCTATAAGAATTTCATGGAAGCAGAGGGCATTGAGTATTATTACCAAGATGATCCTGCGACCAACAGTAATAGAATGATGTGTTGGGCTTCTGACCTTGGTCTCTTTTACTTGGACGGATTAGTCCACTCGAAAGACAAGGGCGCGGTGGAATATTATAATCATGACTTAATAAAACGAATCACTGCAAAGATGGGGGCAACCATTCTGCAAGCAAAACCGACCAAAAAGCCGATCAAAGCAGATACCACACCTGTTCTGAAACTATGGCTGACGGATTTTGGCATGGGCTTTGAATGCAAAAGTGTATCAAGAACAATGTATTGGGCGGATACAGACGAAAACTTTAACTCTGCCAGTGTCGGGTTTTCTGCTGATATCGGAGATACTTATATTCCAAACACAAAACCATCATCGCATCCTGAGATATTGACGCAAAATGGCATGGAGTATTCTGTTTATGAAACCCTCAATACAGGGGACTACCACCGCGAAATCTATTGGGCTGATGAGGGTGTTTCGTATCAGCTTGTGGCAGCAACGAATGTCGCGGCGAGAAAGGAAACGATTGCCATCGCCTCGCCGGAAACAGCAGAAATGCTGACGAAAAACTCTGACGCAAAGGTTGCAGGGTTTGAGCCCGAACGAGGTATGTACGAAGCACACTATTCCTTCAGCCCGGCTGATCAAAGAGGCACCATCAAGATGAACCTGATTCTGTATTCTCCGGAACAGGCTAAAACGATCATGAAAATATCCAATTTCTCCGATCATAAAGAGAAACAGGATGGAGACTTATCCTATTTGATAAAGGCTCAAGAAAATGGTGGAGCTCTGGTATGGAATACAGACCTGGGATTATTTCATGTACGGATATCTTCATCTTCCACCAGCAAAATGGAGAAAAAGGATTTTGAATTCATCAACAGCAGCCTGATCAAAACCATCAATGAGCTGCTGGGCGCAAAGCCTCTCCCCTTCCCGGTTCAGTCTTAACAGTGCGTTAAAATCATCGAAGGGAAGCAATCCGTAAATGAAAAGGTCTCTCATCAGCTTATTGCTGGTAGTCATGGTGCTGTCACTGGTGTCATGCTCTGCCACTGGCGCGGATACCACTGGAGGGCTTGTCGCGATAAATACAACAACGAAGCCTGTTGCAGGGAGCACAAAAGCGCCTGATGGCACGGAAAAGCTAGTCTCGGAATCCCCCGAGCCCACAAAAAAACCAGAGATCAAACCGAATGACCCCCTGATTATGAAACTTTGGCTGATGAATGTCGGCGACAACATCGAATGCAGCACTGCTTCTCGCTATACGGCCTGGGAAAATTACGATGAGAATAACAACAAAACCATGGTTACGCTCCAAATAGAAATGGGAGCGAATGCCTACCAGATTAATCCGCCGTCCAGCGCAGTGTCAATGAAGAAAAGCGGAAAAGAATACTTGGTTTTTGAAAGCCTCAACGTTGGAGATTATCGCCGCGAAATATATTGGGCTGACAATGAGTCCTTTTATAAGCTTGAGGCAAAATCGTTTATAGAAGCAAGAAAAGCAACCATTGAAATTGCATCACCGGAAACAGCGGAGTCGTTGATGAAGAACCCTTCTGCAGGTGTTACAGGGTTTGCGCTTAAGCGCGATGATTATGGTGCGAAATATCTGTTAACACCAGAAGGCAAGGAAGGGATCATAAGCATAGACTTATCCTTGACTTCTCCTAAGCAGACTGGGAGAAGCAAGAAGCTTTTCCTTTCATTCGGTCTCGAAGAAAAAGAAGAGGGCAGCCTATCTTACTTAATCTCCGTGAACAATGATGGTGGAGCTTTGGCATGGAATACTGACATTGGTATATTCTACGCTTTCATCTATGCATCTTCGAAGCCGAACAACTTGGTGGAGTCAGACTTTGCCTTCATTAACAGCAGACTGATCAAAACCGTAAACGATCAACTTGGCGCAAAGCCCCTCCCCTTCCCGGACTAACCCCTTTGCCGCCTAACGCACCCTCCGGCAAAACTCATCAAGATTCCCGCTTGACTGCCGATAAAACCAGCGTATAATTTGTTATGAACTAAGTTCACTAAAGGAGACCCCCTTGCCAAAGATACTGCCCAACCTGCATGAGGAAATCTTGATGGTGGGCCGCGACTTATTGGATGAAAGCGGCTACCAGGAGTTTTCCATGCGCGCAGTGGCGGCTCGCTGCGGCATCGGCGTGGGCACACTGTATAACTATTTCCCATCCAAGCAGCAGATGGTGGCTGCCATCCTGCGCTCCGATTGGGAGGTGCACCTGCGCCGGATGGCGCAGATTACCAAGCAAAACGCGCCGGAGCTGGAGCGGCTGCTGGGCTTGTATGGCGAGATGTGCGCGTTTATGCGCGGCAAGCACAACATGCTGATGCACGAGCTGCCGCAATCGATGGATTGTGACGAGGTGCGTGGGGCGCTGGCGCGGCGCTCGGTGGTGCACCGGCAAATCATCGACACCGTGGCTTCGGTGCTGGCAAACCGCCCAAAGGCCCAACGGCTGTGGTTGGCAGACTGCATTTGCAGGCTGTTCATGAGTTACTCCGCCGGCTCGGAGGATCATGGCCAGACCATCCAAAACATCCTGGAAAAGCTGTTGGCATAAATTTTTTTGTATATATTATGAACAGTGTTCATATTAATTTGGAGGAGTTATGGCAGATCTACAAACCAAAGGGCGGTCCCGGCTGGGGTGGGTCATGGCGGTCTACCTGCTGGGCATTTTCATGGGGGCCATAGACACCGGCATTGTGTCACCGGCCCGCACGATCATCCAGGGCATGCTGGGCGTGGACGAAAAAACCGGCATCTGGATGATCACGATCTACACGCTGGCCTATGCCGCAGTGATCCCGATCTCCGGCAAGCTGGCGGACCGTTATGGCCGTAAGTACATCTATGTGGCAAGCGTGGGCCTCTTCGGCCTGGGCTCGCTGATCTGCGGCTTTTCCAACCTGGCCGGCAGCTTCCCGATGCTGCTCGTCGGCCGCGTGGTGCAGGCGCTGGGCGGCGGCGGCATCATGCCGGTGGCCACTGCCGAGTTTGGCACCAGCTTCCCGCCGGAAAAACGCGGCATGGCGCTGGGCCTGGTTGGCGGCACCTATGGCGTGGCCAACATCCTGGGCTCCACGGTCGGCAGCGCGATTCTGAACGCTTTCGGCAACAACAACTGGCAGATGCTCTTTTATGTGAACATCCCGATCAGCATTTTCATCATTGTTGCGGGCCTGCTCACGCTGCCCAACACCAGCGCCGAACATGTCAAAAAGATTGACAAAACCGGCACGGTGCTGCTGGTTGCAATGGTGCTGAGCCTGCTCTATGGCCTCAAAAACATCGACTACATGAACTTTGGGGGCTCCATTGTGTCCCCCAGTGTTTATCCGTTTTTGATCGTGTTCGTAGTGCTGCTGCCGCTCTTCATCCTGACCGAACGCCGGGCGGAGGACCCGATCCTGGCATTGCGCTACTTCTCGCAGCGCGCCATACTGGTCACGATGATCCTGAGCTTTCTGGTGGGCATATGCATGATGGGCATGGTGTTTGTGCCACAGTTTGCGGAGAACGCGCTGCGGATTGCCACCGGCAGCGGCGGCTACTTCGTGGCGATCCTGGGCGTGTTCGCCGGTGTGGCGGCGCCCCTGAGCGGCGTGCTGATTGACCGCGTCGGCCCGAAAAAGGTGCTCTTCCTGGGCTTCGGCGTCACGCTGGCCGGCGCGTTGTTCCTGGCGCTGGTGGCCGTGAACAACGGCAACTGGCTCACGGTGATCTCAAGCCTGGTGCTGATCGGCTTCGGGCTGGGCTTCACGATGGGCACACCGCTCAATTACATGATGTTGGACAACACCGCCAAGGAGGAATCAAACTCGGCGTTGGCGGCGCTCTCGCTGATCCGCTCGGTGGGCACGGCGATCGCCCCGGCGATCATGGTGGGCTTTCTGGCCCAGGCAGGCCTTGCCACGCAGGACAGCCTGATGGCAATGCTGCCCCAGCCGCAGGCGCCGAAGCTCGCGCTGGCGGAGGAGCTTACCCAAGACTTCAACAAGCTCAAGGCAGACCCCAACATGTCTGCGATGATGGGCGATGCGCAGATCCCCGACTTCTCCGCGACGGCGGAGATGGACTTCAACATGAGCGGCGGCACCTTGCCGGACGATCTGGTGGAGAGCATGAAGACCGCCGACGTGACCAACATCACCACCCGGGTGCAGGCGCTGGCCTCAAGGATGTTTGACCAATACACGCCGCCGGTGATCGAAAAGATACAAAACGGCGTGCAGACCGGCATTGACAACATGAACACCGGCCTGACTGCGCTGGACGGCAAGATCAACGAGATGAAGCAGGGGCTGGACGGCGTCACACAGGCCATCGCCGGCATGAATGACGGCATTGCCGGCGCCAGCCGCGGCGTGGAGGAGCTCAAGGGCGCCCTCGCCGGCGTGGAAGCGCAGATCACCGCCACCGCGGACCCCGTTGCAGCAGGTGCCTTGCAGGGCAAAAAGGCCGGCCTGGAAGCAGCGCTGGCCCAGGCGGAGGCCAAGAAGGCAGAGCTTGTGCAGTCGCTGGCTGAAACGCAGGGCAAGAAGGCCGGCATGGAGCAGGGCCTGGCGGGCATGGAGGAAGGACGCAAGCAGCTGGCGGGCCTCCTGGACAAGATGGCTCAACTGAAAAACAGCGTGCCCGGCGCGTTTGCCTCAGCCAAAAACGACTATCTGGGCACACTGGGCACCATGGCGCCGCAGCTTGAGTCGGCGTTCCAGTCCGGCATCAGCGGCGGCTTCCGCTCGATGTTTGTGTTCACCGCAATCTCTGCCGCCATCGCCGCGGTTGCGCTGGCGTTCTACAAGTCCAAAAAGAAACAGACAATGGAGCAGGCGGTCGCGTAACATCAACGACACCCCCCGAAAGGGTGGCTGTCACTTGGAACTCTCGAAGGTAGCAGGTTCTGGCCTGCTACCTATTCTTTTGTTTGTGCAAGTAGCGCATTTTGTTATCAAAATGCAGCTGGCCGGGGCAACACCTTGTCCCCCTATGTTATAATAGCAATAGAAGCCGGGAATTGATCCAGTGGTTCTGAACTTCGGAGTATTTATATTATACGGGGGCCCATAAAAATGTGGCAAGCAATGGATAACGGATTAACAATAGAAACAATCGGAAGTGAAAATGGTAAAATAATCAAAGATGAAGAATCAATCCTAGGAGCAAGAGTTACTATTGAAAAAGATGGACATATTGCTCCGTTTTCAATTACCTGTGGGATATATGGATTATTTGTACATACAGCATTTTGCAGCAATTTAGTAGAAACTAATCAAAAATATGATGAGATAAAAGATGAAATTCAAAAGTTTCTGCTAACAGAGTCTTTAAGCGAAAATGATATTGCAGATTGGTGCAGCCGTTTTTCAAGCAAATATTAATACGCATTGTAAGCATAACAGAAAGCCGACAGATTCCAACCTGCCGGTCAAATCATACTATGCTCCGGCGCGCTATTGCTTTATTGCCATAAAGTCATTACACTATGCTTTACCGGCCATCCGGCCCCATCACATCAACATTTTGATTGAGGAGACTGCCATATGCCACTGACCGGCGCCCTGGTCAACGCCGCCGCCATCGTGCTGTGCGGCGCGCTGGGCCTCTTGTTTCGCAAGGGCATGAAGGAAAAATATATGGACGCAGTGATCACCGGCGTGGCGCTGATCGTGCTGGCGCTGGGCGTGGCCAACGTGATGAAAACCACGCAGGCGCTGGTCACTGTGGTCAGCGTGATCCTGGGCACGCTGCTGGGCACCTGGCTCAACATCGACCGGGGGCTTGTGCGCTTGGGTGAGCGGCTGCAGACGCGCATGCGGGGCGCGGGCAGCTTCGCCGAGGGGTTTTCCTCCTGCACGCTGCTCTATTGCGTGGGGGCGATGGCGATCACCGGCTCCATCCAGGGTGGCATTGAAAACGACCACTCGATCATCTTCATCAAGTCGGTGATGGACGGCGTCACCGCGATCTTCTTTGCCAGCAAGCTGGGCGTGGGCGTGATCGCCTCGGCAATCCCGGTGCTGCTATATCAGGGCGGCATTGCGCTGGCGGCGTCGGCGCTGCGGCCGCTGCTGGGTGACGCGCTGGTTTCCGAGATGGCTGCCGTGGGCGGCGTGGCCCTGATGGCGCTCTCGATCAACATGCTTGGCATCAAAAAGCTGGAGGTGGCCAACATCCTGCCGGCGATCTTTCTGCCCATTGCGGTGATGCCGGTGGTGGAGTGGGTGCTGGGGCTGCTTTCAAACACATGAAACGTCATCTGGGCGCGGATTGCCTTTCGGTAAGCAACCGTATGCTATAATAGCAATCAGTTGAATGGGCATGGCTTCATGGTTGTTGCAGGAGGGCGGTCTCATGAACGATTCCCGGTTTCGCGGCTGGATCTATTGGGCCTGTTTCTTATTCTTTTGTTTGCTCAACTATTTAGCAATATATATATTTAAAAACGTCGTTATGATTATAATCGCTTTCTTTGCACCATTCTTAGTAATGGGGATATTCGCACGCATCGAAAATGACAATCTTCTTTCCCATTTAAGTTGGTATCATCGCGACACAATGGACGCAATCAACAGCGATTGGTATCACAGGAATTGGAGAATGGTAGATTTTCTATTCTCCGACAAGCTGGACAATGACCCCGAAATGAAACTTCATAAGCGCAACAACCGGCATGTGACAATTGTTGTAATCGCCATGATGATCATCTTCCCTGTTTTTTGGATGTTGGCTATATTACTTTCCAAGTCCTAAATGCACCCTCGGGGAAGACGTTCCATAAGCCATCAAGGCAAGGAGTGTTTCTATGGTTCGTTATCATGGTTATGTGTATTGGATCATCGGTGCGGTCTATCTTGGATTCTTTGTCTTATATGCAAGCACGCATACTCAGAGTTTTGCTCGGGATCTGATCATTCCCAGCATATTTATGAGCATTGCGATTGCGATCATCGCAGCCTTTGAGCGGCGTTATCTGATCAACTATATGTATAACAACCGGAAAGAGGAATGGGGCGTTTTTGCTTACGATCAAATCGTGCACAAATCTGGTATTTTTGCCTTCCTCTTTTCCAGTGAGCTGGAGTCTGACCCCGCTGTGCATGTCATCAAGAGGAATAACCGCGCTGTAGTCCTGGTGTTCGCGCTGGTTTTTCTCACCATTATCTACTTGTGCTTAACTTTGCAAAGCAGGTAATAAGGGTGGTGGCAAAGCCGCCGGAGAACAAACTCCCCCTGCCATCCCTGCCAAGCAATGTCCTACTCGGGATAAGCCGGGCGGGTACTGAGCCCCGCCCGTACATTGACCGCAAAACTCAAACTATCATCCCCTTACCTGCAAAGCCGGATCTAGGAATACCACCAAGAGTACCTCGTCCATGTACGGGCCGGGCTCTGTACCGGCCCACCGCAGAGTCTTGATCTTAACCGGGAAGCCAGGCAAGACTCCTCCCTGCCACGACGCACCAAAAGCCGGGCTGCCCTCATTGGCATGATCCCTACCGATTCATATGCTATAATCATTATTATCGAATCAACCAGGAATGACTATTGGATGGTGAGAGGCTCATGAAATACCACGGCTGGCTCTACTGGGTCTTGTGGGCGGCATATAATGCAGCCTTCTTCATCCTGGCCATAGTCGGCATTCTGACGCCGGCGCAATACTTCGTCATGGTCATGCTTTTCGTAGCTGTGGTGGGCTTCTGCCGCGGCCTTGAGCATCACACGCTGAGGTGTTATGCCGAAGACCATTACCCGGAAGACTGGAGCGACTATCTCAGCGCCACCATTTTTGACCGCATCAAGCCCATGTCGCGCTTTTCCTATGTCTTTATGAGTGAGATTGAGAGAGATCACGATCTGCTGACGATCAAGAAAAACAACCGGGCGGCGCTTCAGGTGTTCTGGCTTGGGGTGGTTTTCGCAATCGCGCCGGCGGTGGTATTGAGCTTGATTCAGAAGGTGGTGTGATGAAAATTTTGAAGAGCGTGCTAACCCAGTATCACGGCAGGGCGCTTTGGGCTTTTTGCTTTCTTTATTATGCCGTCATCATCCTGCTGTCAGCAATCGGTACCATACCCAAAAATGCATATGATACCTATGAAATGCTGCGCCGCATATTGGTTCTTACGATGGTGATTTGTAAGGGGCTTGAGTATTATGTGCTGAGCACATATGCCAGCCGCCACTACCCTGATGAGTGGCGTGAATACAACGGTCTTGGCGTGATCAAGCCAATGACGCGGTTTTCCTATCTCTTCATGAATGAAATTGAGCCTGACAAGGTTCTTCTGGGCATCAAGCGCAACAATCGGGCGGCGATTCTGGTGCTTGGGTTTGTAACACTGCTTGGAGGCGCATTCCTGATGGCGGCACAATACGTGGCCGGCAGCCTTTCATAAGCAGTATTTTTCACGGCAATGCCAGATGAAATGACAGGGGTGCGGATCATTGGATACCGGTAAGCGGATTTATTGGCTCTATCTGTTCGGTTATTACCTCCTCGTCGCCTGTCTGATGTTCTTTCTGAGGCAAGTGTGGCTGGGGAAAGCCGCATTCGTACCGCTTTATGTGCTTGATTCCATGATGCAAAAAGAAAAAGGCCGTCTGGTGCAATACTTGCAGACCCATCATCAGGTTTCATGGCCTTCGATGGCTGCTGAGTGGTGCCTGAACTGGCGAGCGTTTATCTTCTCTGATGTGATGGATGATGATTTGGATCTCTTTTTCATCAAGGAGAGCATTCGGCAGCTTTGCAGGCTGGTTACCGTGGCATTCGTCTTTACGTTCATGATATTAGCTGCAATGAGCTTCAGTCGATTTGCTTAATAAAAGGAGCGCAGGCGCACAAAATCGCGGTCGGCGGAGTGCCCTCCGCAAAGGGTAGGCCTTAGCCTCCGGCTTTGCGTAATGTCGGCGCAAGCCGATATGAGAAGCAAAGCAGTGAGCGGGGATTTACGTCTACGTCTGGCACAAACAAGAAAACGAACTACACGCTGAACCAAACGAATAATGTACGGGCGGGTACAGAATCCTACTACCTACTCACTACTGCCTACTCACTACTGACTACTGCTAGAGCCTCCGCATCTCCTCCATACACCTTCTCACCCACCCCATCGCCTCGGCATCCCTGCGGATCACCGGGTTGCCGCCTTCGGCAGCTCCGGCGCGGAAGGCCTCGCGGGCCCGCTCAAAATCACCGGCCATGCGATAGACCTGCCCCAGCACCAGATGGTGCTCGGCCAGGCTGCGGTTTGGGTTCCTGGTATAACCAAGGCCCTCGGGCCAGTCCAGGATGCGCTCGGCCATGATTTTTGCCTCGTCGTGGCAGCCCTCGCTGGAGAGCTTCAGTGCCAGCGCGCCGGCGACCCGGCTCCAAAGCGGGCAGCCCTCCCCGGCGCCGCCTACGCAGCGGGTCTGCTCCAGCAGCTCCAGCGCCTCCTCATGGCAGTCACCGTCAGCCAAGGCCTCCACCCGTTGCCGGAGTGTGGCGCTGCAGGCGGCCTGCGTGAGCAGCGGCAGCAGCTCCAGGCGCTGGTACACGTCGCCCTGGCCCTTGAGCGTGTCAAACAGCAGCGCCAGCGACCGGGGGTTTTCGCTGCCGTGCAGACTGGCATCCTCCCGCAGATAGCGCAGCGCCTCCGCCTCGTCAAATTGGTTCAGGTGGGCCTGCCCCAGGCAATAGAGCAGTGGCGAGTGCCGCTGGCCCTTGTCATAAGCGTCCTGCCAGCGCTCCATGGCGCTGTCCTGCTGCCCCACCAGCCAGTCGAGGCAGCCAAGCAGCCATTGGGCGCGGCCTGTCTGGTCGTCGGCATGCTCCAGCAAGTCCAGCAGCACGGACTCCATCACCGGCGCGCCGGAAAGGGGAACCGCCAGCGCTTCCTCCGCCGGCAACGCCTCGCAGGCGGCCCGTGCAAGGGCCGTCTTCATCGAGGGGGACGCGATGAGCCCCAGGATGGCCAGGCAGTCGCCCTCACAGCCCAGCGCGGCATAGCGCAGCGCCACGACCAGCAGCGCATCCTCCCGCCCGCCGGTGTAGGCCAGCAGCCCCATCGGCTCGCCGCCGGAAAGGAACTGCTCCGCAAGCATCATCTCGCACAGCGGCCCAGGCCCGGTTTCATCCAGTAATGGAAGCCCGGCGATCCGGCGGGAAAGCTGCAGCAGGAAGAGCCCCTCGGGGTGCTTTGTGCACTCCAACAGCGCAATGTTCTCCCAGCTGTTGCCCAGGCGGATGTTGAGCGCCGCCATCTGATACAGGGACGCCTCATAAAGCGGGTCGGTGCAGGCAATATCGCCATAGAGCCTGCGGGCCTGCTCCAGATCCCCCGCCTGGCACTTGGCGGCGGCCAACCCGAAGCGGGCCTCGCCGCACAGGTTATCCAGCGCCAATGCCCGCTCAAAGCAATCAGCGGCCTCCCAGGCCTGCCTGCGGGCCAGGCGCACCCGGCCCAGCCCCATGAGAGTAATCATGCTCTCCGGGCCGTCGCACAGCGCCTCCTCATAGGCATCGGCGGCCTCGGCTAACTGGCCCAGCCGCTCCAGCTCCATGGCTCGCTCCAGCGGGGTTTGGTCTTCAGACTCCGGCAGCGGGCCGATGCGGCTGTCCTCAAACAGCACTGTGGAGGGCGGCTCCGGCATTGGTTCGCTATGGTGGCCATAGCTCAGCAGCAGCTTGCCCCCGGCAGTCACATCCACCGTCACGGGTTCGTCTGGCCCCACGCCGGGATACTCCAGCGCCAGCGGGCTATCAGGCGACAGCGCAATCATTTGCTCCTGAATTTGGCCGCCATAAGCCACCAGCACCCGCGCCTCCTCATGGCTGCCGTTGGCCTGCAGCCGCACGCACACGCCATCGGCAAACCGCTCCATGGCCAGCGCAGCATCCGCTGAAGCCCCGGCCACCGGCCCGATGCCCCTTGCACCGAACCAGCTTTCCGCCCACATGATCACCGCGCCCGGCGCAATCAGCCGCAACGAATCGGGCTGCTCGAAGGGGCCGCAGAAAATCTCCGGTGGCTTGCCCTCGCCCAGGATCACAAAACCCGCGCCTTTCACAGGCTTGCGGGGGGCGGCATGCACCACGCCATAATCCCAGTTGGGGTAATGGGCGCCGATGTGCCCTGGGGAAACAAGTTTGCCGAAGGTGCGGTAGCCCGGCGGCAGGCCTGCGGGGCTGGCGCTGTCCAGCGCGCCGTCCATCGGCCACATCTCATAACCATGCTCTTCGGTGGCCCGCCATGCAAAGGGGCAGAGCATTTCCATATCTTTGGCCCAAGGCAGCGCGGCAGCGCTCCAGAACCGGAGCGGCAGGGCTCTATCAGCGGTGTTCACGATCCGCACCGACTGGTCCAGCGCTGCCCGTCCGGGCCGCAATGTCAATTCAATTTGCCAAGCGAGGCCGCATGCATCCATGCCGCCAAGCGTCACACGCCCGCTGCCGTCGGCCAGCAAGCCCGATTGGGCATTCACCGGCCACTGTATCTCGCCCGTCAGCCCTGTAGCCAGCCGAAAAGAAAGGCCACCTGCGCCGCAAGCCTGCTTCAAGGGTGCAAAAATGTCACGGCCGGCCAGCTTGTCATAAAGCCCGGCCACCCGCCCGCCCAGCTCCGGCAGCACCGTGAGCTTCAGAAATTCGTTTTCCAGCTCGATGGCCCGAAAGCGCGCCGGGGCCAGCTCTTCCTGCAGGTGATGGGGGCGCGGCGCGGCAAGGGGGGAAATGTGTGGCTCAAAGAGGGTTGGGTTGGCCGCGCCGGCCAACTTTTTGGGGGCAATGAGTTCAATCATGGTTTCCCGCAAGCAGACGTCCATGCCATTTCCTCCTGGGAAGTTCAGGAATATTATAAACTATTTTGATAGATTTTGTTGCAATGATTTGCATGAACGATAGCGGGGGCACAGCAGATGTGACGCGGGTACAACCAACATCCCACAACGGAAACACGTTGCTCCCATCCACAATCAGTGCTATGATAAAAGTGCACACAAATATAAGCCGAGTTGCGCCTATGCTATGGAAGCTTATTGCACTCTTGATCGCGTTGTCGCTATGTATCTTGCCAGCCGGGTGCGACCAACCCGATGAGCCCACCGGCGCGGAGAAATCCGCACCACCGCTGGCAGGCGACCATGACAGCGCGATTGTGATCGGCTATCCCTGTGGCAGCAAAGTGGCCACAGAGAAAGGGTTTCTTGCCGGGTTGGACTACCAGCAGGAGTTTTGGCAAGTCAGGGTGGAGCGTACAAATCAAGCCGCTGGCGCTGCCGTCGGAGTATTCGGACGACGATGAACCCGTGCTGGACGCAGTCCGCACGGACATCGCCTCCGGAGCCGGGGTTGACTGCTATCTTGTTTCCGACAAAGTAGCCCAGCAGCTGCTGCCAGAGGAGCAGACGATGGATCTCGCGCCGGTAGTGCGGCAAACCGCACCAGCACTGGCCATACTTTATGGCAAGTCTGCATCCAGCGCGATGGCTGGGCTGCCGGTTGCGTTGCCAGTAAGCATCCAAATGGGCCAGGCTGCCTTGGTCATTGAAAAGGATGCCGCTGTAAACATCGGCGATTCGCGATTGGGCATCTCCGATGTGCTGACTTTTCTGGAGGACCGCCCGGCAGTGCGGATTGCCAGTTGGTACAACGGCGACTTTTCCTCAATACTCGGTGCCCATTGAGCAGACCAAGGGGTTTGACACGTTTTTCCTGCGGGTGGCAACTTTGATTCAAGCAGGTCGTATCATGACCTATGAGGATAACACCAACGGAAGCCCGGATGGTTATATCGGCCAAAGGACAGCATCAGTATTTCCTACTTGCTACGCGAGAGGAAAAGCGGTGAGGATTTTCTAGCTCTCCCGCTGACGGGCTGCGCAGCACCGGCATGCCTGATCACTTGAACAGCCCGAAAATGCTGGTCGTGCCAATCGGAAGCACCAGAACGGCGGCGGTCGCGGCGTTTGTGCAAGATATGTTGACCAGCCAGCGTTGCCATGATCTGCTGTATTACGGCCAGGAGGATGTGGATTACAGGCTGTTGGATGGTAAGGTGGAATACCTAATGGATGGCAAGCCACTCAGCCTGGAAGGCAACACCACAGGCGGCTATTATCTGAACCGGGTGTTTTCCTTTTT
Source organism: Bacillota bacterium (assembly GCA_023435705.1). Lineage (GTDB taxonomy): Bacteria > Bacillota > Clostridia > Christensenellales > UMGS416 > JAEYRA01. The sequence goes on from JAEYRH010000011.1 coordinate 45,869, forward strand.
TAATCCGCATTTCGTGCGGCCAACGGTGTATCAACCAGCCAATTATGCCTGGGCTTCCAGTTCAGCTGACTAACCGCAGATGGATCTGTTGAACCTGCTTGCAGCAGACAAACGCCGTACGGCGCGGGGGATCTACTTTTTTTGATCCAGAAGAAAAAGCGTATCGGCAATTGAGTCTGGAGCGCATGCAATGGATCAACGCCGATGGGTTGCCGGTTGGCTTAAGCTATCAGGACAGGCTGACGAAGCTCCACAGTCTTTCTGACCGGACAAAAGAAGTTGTGGATGCCTGCCGCAAGAAGGTGGATACCTTGCTTGACAACGGGAAGTGAAGGCGTATAACAGAGATATGTCAGGCTGCGCCGTTTCAGATCACAGAGAATCGCGCTGTTAGGGCCAGTCCCAATGCGTGCTTACATTAATGAAAGCATGGATCTTGAGATTGAATTTATTATTCTATGGGCATGCCGCGGAAACTCTTAGTGTTCTTGGCCTTATTGATGCTGAGCGATTGCCCGCAGGGTTCAGGCGCCCGCTCAAATCGCCAACCGCCAGACTGACTAAGCCGCAACCTAATGGTATTCACTACGAATGCATCGTGAGTAGCTAACCTTGATATAAGTAAGTGTCTAGAGGTTAAGTTAGCATCATATGCTTCTTCGCTTGCCCATATAAGTGTTTTATATACAAACACAAAAGGAGTTACAACTCAACGCTCCCATACCTGACCTACCATATATAGTAGCTATATGTTGAGTTATGCACAAGCGCCTCGTCAAGCCCCTATCCTGTGGATAACTTGGAAATATTTCCTTGCATAATACGGGGCCATCTGTTAAAATAAACGTACTTTCTGGGGTTGCACGGCTTGGGGTTTCCCCAATGACTGTGCATATCACTGTGTATAGATATCCACAGGGGAGAGCGGTTCCGGCGTGTTGCGACGCTGTGCCGTTGTGGATGGAGCAAACCACAGCTTGTGGGTATTGTTGAGAACTTTGGGGGGAACACCGGAGAATGCTGGGAGAACTGAAGACGGCGCCCGCTCACGAATTATGGGGATCGGTCTGCTCGGTCCTGAAGGGCGAGATGAGCGCCATCGGCTACAAGACGTGGATCGCCACGCTGAATGTGATCCGCGAGCTGAAGGACGGCAGCCACCCGGTGCTGGTGCTGGAAGCACCCACATCCTTTAACCGGCAGTTTTTGGAGACCCGCTACGCCGAGCTCATTTCCAACGCCCTCTCGCAAGCCGCAGGCCGCCTGTGGGGCGTGAAGTTTATTACCGCAGAAGACCGGCAGTATGCCCAGGAGCAGCCGGAGGCGCAGGCCGCCCACGACAACGCGCTGCCCTTAAACCCAAAATATACCTTTGACGCCTTCGTGGTGGGCAACTCCAACCGCTTTGCCCACGCCGCTTCTCTCGCCGTGGCCGAAGCCCCGGCCATGAGCTACAACCCGCTGTTTGTGTATGGCGGCGTGGGCCTGGGCAAGACACATTTGCTGCACGCCATCGGCCACTACATCCGCGAGCAGTACCCCCGCTTCAAGGTCATCTATGTGACGATCGAGAGCTTCACCAACGAGTTCATCCGCGCCATCCAGACCAACGCCAACGACGCTTTCCGCAACCGCTACCGCAATGTGGACGTGCTGATGATTGACGACATCCAGTTCATTGCCGGCAAGGAGCGCACGCAGGAGGAGCTTTTCCATACGTTCAACACCTTGTTTGAGAGCCAAAAGCAGATCATTCTTTCTTCCGACAAGCCGCCCAGGCAGATCGACATAGAGGACAGGCTGCGCTCCCGCTTTGAGTGGGGGCTGATTGCAGACATTCAGCCGCCGGATCTGGAGACCCGCATCGCCATCCTGCAGAAGAAGGCCGAGCAAGATGGCATCTATGTGGAAGGTGACGTGCTGGAGTTCATCGCGATGCGCTCGGAAAACAACATCCGAGAGCTGCAGGGGGCGTTGAACCGCGCAGCGGCCTATGCCCGCGTGAGCCAGAAGCCGCTGGATATGGCCTTGGCCCGCGAGGCATTGAAGGACCTGCTCAACTCCAGCTCCAGCCGCATGGTCTCGCCGGAGACCATCATTTCCAAGGTGGTGGAGCGGTTCGGCATCTCGGTGGAGGAGCTCAAAAGCAAGAACAAGCAGCGGAGGATTGCCGATGCAAGACAGGTCTCCATGTATTTGATCCGTGAGATGACAGACCTGTCGCTGCCGCGCATCGGCGAGATCTTCAACCGCGACCACACCACGGTGCTGCACGGCTGGCGCACTATTTCCGATAACATGGCCAACGATGTGGAGATGCGCAGCTTGTTGGCTGATATGCAGCGGGAGCTGAATGGGAAATAAGGTTTCATTTTGGTATTATGATAAGGTAAAGGCCGCTCCGATGGGGGCGGCCTTTTGCAACGTTGCCTGCGGGCAGGAAAGCCCCCCTCATCGCATTGCTTTGCAATGCTCAGCCTTGCTCTTGCATCGGCTTCGCCGCTACTACGCAAGGCTGGAGGCTAAGGCCTGGCCGCCTTGGCGACCATCCCCCCTTGAACGCCCTCCGGGCGCAAGGGCGGGTGGGGATTGCTCCGAACCAATTTCGCAGTCTTTTCACTCCTTGCCTTTCCTTCGCAAATACTTTGGAACAGCGACCTAATTATCCGAATAGGCGAAAATATGTTCTGAATTTGGTTGATAAAGATGGGAATAGGTTGTATAATGCTTATGACACATGGATGAATATGGATTGACATTCATTTTTGGGGAGGAAGAAAATGAGCAAGTACGACGAAGCCATGAGGCAGCTGGACGAGAAATTTGGAAACAAGGACAACCTGATCTCTCTTTCCACCATCGCGCTGGAGCCTGGTGCCGATGGCAAAAGCCGCCCCGCCGCCCGCATTGTGGATGCCTATTATGAAGACGGTGCGTTCTACACGGTCTCCTACGCGACCTCAGCCAAGATGCTGCAGATCGCCAATAACTCCGAAGTTGCCATTTGCTATATCGTCGAAAACTTCACATCTGACGGCATCGGTGAAAACCTGGGCTGGGTGTGTGACGAGAAGAATGTGCAGATGATGGCAAAGCTTCGCGAAATCTTCGCCGCATGGTATTATGTAGCCAATCACGACGAAGACCCCAACACCTGCCTGCTGCGCATCCGCCTGACAAAAGGCCTGTGGAATGACGCCCACAATGGGATCAAGAATGAAATTGATTTCATCAACAAGACTGCAAATTAGGTGCGAAGGCCTGGTGATGCGCTGCCTGCTGGCAGGTATGCAGCGGGGATGGAGTGAATAGAGCGGGCCGGGACGGAGCCCGGCCCCTACTGAAATACTGGGGCGAACGACTTTGCTGACAGAGAAGAGAGGCCGCTCCGGTTGGGGCGGCCTTTGCTTATTCCTCCGGCCATTGGCCGGAGGTTCCTCTTGGGTTTGGTTGATGGGGATGGGAGTTAGGTTGTATAATGCCCATCATAAGCAGATAGTCAGGAATTCCATCGAACTGCGGATTTTTTATAGAATGCAGCCTTGATTTTCAATACTGGTATAGTCGGGGTGGTATGGCTTGAATTTGCTGATCAATCTAAGCAATTATATGAGGGAAATGCAAATTGACTATGCTGTTTGTGGCGGAAGTGCCATTGACTTATTTATAGGAAGAAAGACTCGTCCACACAAGGATTTGGACGTAGCTGTTTTTTGGGATGACAGAGACAAAATTGTGCAGCACATGCTCAATGAAGGATGGCTCGTCTTTGAACCATGCGGCCGTGAATATTTGCACAAAATTGTTTCTATCGATAATCAGAAACGAATCAAGTCCAATATCTGGTGTGTAAGGCCAGATAATAGCCATTATAGATTTGAAGAACGAGAAGCAGATATGTTCTCGGTTGAATTTGATGGTACTGAGCAATTGGAGCTGGACTTCATTGAATTCCTCTTTAATAAAAGAGACGAAAATGATTTTCTATTTGCCCGAAACACAAACATTAAAAGAAAATTGTCAGACTCCATTCACAAAACCGATGAAATACCCTTTTTGGCACCAGAACTTGTTTTATTATATAAGTCTACGGCATTCAGCAATCCAGATTATCAGAAGGATTTTGAAAATACTGTTCCTTTGTTATCAAATGACAGCAAGCAGTGGTTGAGAAATGCTTTATTGATTTCATTCCCAGATGGACATGAATGGATACAAAAAATTTATCCTAGATGATAGCAAACAACGCAGTAATCTGCATAACAGCTTATCGGCGAGGTCTTCCACCGCGACTCCGATGGGCGGCCTTTGGATTGCTGGTGGGGTGGGAGCAACCGGACAACAACAAGCACGATATGACATGACTTCACCGATCGGATTGGTGTACTCTATACACGAAAGGAGGGGTGGCCATGGAATGGATTCAAAGCCTTTCAAGGGCGATCAACTACATCGAGAACAATCTGGCCAACGAGATCGGCGTGGATGATGTGGCCGGTCATGTGCATGCATCCAGCGCGAATTTCCAGCGCATCTTCAATCTGGTGACCGGAATGACGATTGGCGAATACATCCGCAACCGGCGGTTGACGCTGGCCGGGCAGGAATTGATGCAGGGCAAAGGCAAGATCATCGACGTCGCCATGCGATATCAGTATGATACGCAGGAGAGCTTCTCCAAGGCGTTTTCAAGATTCCATGGCGTTGCTCCTTCCGATGTACGGAAACGGAGCGTGAAGCTGAAAGTCTTTCATCCGCTCACCATCAGCCTGACGATTCAAGGAGGATTCGCCATGTCGCGCACACTGATCAGCCATATTCCCATTCATCCGCTGCAATACCCTCAGCAAGGGCAGAACTATGTGTTCAACGGCTGCATGAAGTTCCTCATGGAGTGCGTTGGGGAGCAAAACGAGCAATACGATTACTTCTTCTTTTCCGCGGTCTCCGGAGACAGTTATGTGCAGGTGTTCAACACAAACAAGGAGAAGTGGAGCACCTGCCTTTCGCAGGCGAAATTTGATTACGGCTTAATCAAGCGTGTCTTTGATGCAATCGGGTATCGCTTCACTTATCTGGAAGCGGCAGATTGGCGGAAAGACAAGGACGCTGTCAAAGCAAAAATCATCGAATCCATCGACAAGGGCATCCCCGTGATCGGCAAAGGGTTCTATTCGGTTTTTCACGGTGTAGTGTTGCCGACCAGTGAAATTTCCTGCATCATCGGCTATGAGAATGACGGCGAGTGTTTTTACCGGCTGACCGAAGAATCAACGGATTTGGTTGCATTTTCGTTGGACGATGCCCTGCCGTATACCTTTGTGTTTCTCGGGGAAAAGAAAGAGGCGCCTCCGGTAGCACAAGTGTATCGGGATGCATTGAGGCTCGCACCGGGCTTAATGCGGACTCCGCCATGTGACGATCATGATGTCTATTTCGGAAACGACGCGTTTGAGCAATGGGCAAGGATGCTGGAAAGCGGTTTTTACCGCATGACCAAAGAGGAGTACGAAGCGACAAACGCGATTGCAAGCTGGTGGTACTACTGCATCTATGTTTGCATCATCGCCACGAATATTTACTCCAAGCAGCACACCACCGATCGGGCAATCCGGCTGAATCCTGACCTTGCTTCTCTCGCCCCGATTCTGGATCAGGAGTACCGGGCGTTGGATGCCATTGAGAAAGAACTGCAGGCAGCCGGCGGCGATTTCAATGTGACCTACGAGGTTTTGCAGGATGCCGGGAAATGCAACGAGATTGCCAGGATCCTGAGGAAGTTCCCGGCTGTGCAGGATCGGATCTGTGAGATCATTGAGCGCGGGTTTCCATCGTAATCAAAGCGGCACAAGGAACGGGCCGCTCCGGTGGGGCGGTCCTTTGTATATTGGGTTTGGTTGATGGGCGGGGGCATCGGTTGTATAATGTCTATAATCTGTAATATGAAGCTGACGTTGCTTGCATTCGTTTGCGTCGCGTATGGCGAGCAACTTGCAGCGGGTTGTTGGTGACTGCAGGCACAGCGGAGGGAACGGGGAGGTATCACAATGGGGAAAGCCACTCAGGATTTGCGGAAGGAACATGAGGCGATCCTTTATGTGCTGGAGATTCTGGATAAAATGATGCGATCGGCAGAAAGCGAAAAGGAATCACTGCTTCGCTACTACAACGAGGTGGTCTATTTTCTGAAGATTTTTGCTGATCTGTGCCATCATGGCAAGGAAGAAAATTATCTGTTTCAGGAGCTCGGCAACAAAGGGCTCCCGAAAGATGGCGGCCCTGTGGGCGTGATGCTGCAGGAGCATGCCCAAGGCAGGGGCTTCATAGCCGAGATGGGCAGCAGCCTTGACGAAAAGGATATTGCCAAGTTCAGCAGCGCCGCTGTGAAGTATCGCGATCTGCTGAGGAGCCATATTGAAAAGGAAAATAACATTCTTTTCCCGATGGCCGATCGGCTGATCAACGAAGAGGAACAGGAGCGCCTGTTCGAAAAATTCGAAGCGCATGAGGAGACTGTCGTTGGGCATGGGGTGCACGAAAAGCTGCACGCCATGATTGATGCCTGGGCGGATGCTTTCGGCATGGAGTGAAATAAAAAGGGGCGAATCATTTCTGCGACGCAGCCTACCGGCAGACATGCAGCGGGAGTTGAACGGGAAGTAAGGTTATAAAGGTATTGTGATTGGGTAAGGGCCGCTCCGGTGTGGGGCGGCCTTTTGCTTGGGCCGGGCGTTGATGATGGGAGGGGTAACGCGGTATAATGCCTTTGCCATGCATAGCACAAAGGAGACAACCTTGGAGCTGAATGAAACCTGGGAGCAATACCTGAAAGACAACGGCGCGGAGTTTGTCTATTTTGTGGACGCTTCCGCACTGCCGGGCGAAGCCGCCAGCGAATATGCTTGCGCAGTCCTCTTTGGCAAAGCGCTGTCCAGGGAGTATCTCAATGACCTCAGGGCCGATCGGAAGCCAAAACGGAATGAGATGGCCTCAGCTGAGCGAAAGATGGATGCCCTTGCCGACAAACTGGCGGAACGGCTGGAAGCCGAAGGATACAAAAGCGCTTCCAAGATGAAAATTATCCGCATGCCGCACAAAACAGTCGCGCTCAGAGCAGGGCTGGGCTTTATCGGCAAAAACAACCTGCTGGTCACCGAGCAAGTTGGATGCGCACTGATATTTGGCAAGGTGCTGACCACGGCCCCGTTTGCAACCATGAGCACAGCGCCAATGGACCCGCAATGCGGCCAATGCAGCGCCTGCGTGGATGCGTGCCCGACCAGCGCCTTGTATGGCAAAACATGGAGCGTCACCACCAGCCGGGAGGAGATCCTGGATCGGAAGCTCTGCACGCTCTGCCTGAAGTGTATGGCCTGGTGCCCGTATACGAGGAAGTATGCAGAGCAGGCAAATTGAGCGTTTATGCCCGGCAAGGCGCCGGTAAGATTACGCGATATCTTGCGAGGAAACCATGACAATGCACCTTGAGAAAAACCATTTGGATGGCTATGAGTTTGTGCTGGCGGAGCTTGCCGATATCCCCGAAATCGTGGAGATTTATCATAGCCTGGTGGGCACCCCGGGGTGCACGTGGGACTATGACTATCCCAGCAGAAAGACGGCGGAACTGGATGTTGGCAGCAACTCGCTGTATGCTCTGAAAAAGCACGGCAGGATCGTCGCTGTGGCGTCTATGGGTGACTTTCAGGAGCTGGGGCATTTGCAGTGGTCGCCGGAAAAGCCCTGCGAACTGGCGAGGATCGGCGTGCTGCCAACGATGCAAAAGCGGGGGATCGGCTCGATCCTCCTTCAGAATATCATCGAGGCGGCAAAACAAAAAGGGTATGACGGCATGCGGATGCTGGTGAGCAAAACCAACCCCGCGGCCCTGGCGATGTATGATAAAAATGGGTTTACGCGATGCGGCGAGGTCTTTATGTTCGGGAGGGACTTTTACTGTTACCAGATGAAATTCGCCTTATAAGATGCGGCAGGGTGTTGGCGGGCCGGGGCGGAGCCCGGCCCCTACTGATTGGTCAAAGCAAAGCCTTGCCCCAGCTTACGCAACAAACCCAACCGCTTTGATGATGTCGCTGACCGCATCCCTGAAGATTTCATTGCAGCGAATGAGAATATCTCTGACCATCCTGGCCTTCTCTGCGTCCGGCTCTGTGTGCTTGGGGTCGTTCCAGGAGATGTTGATGATTTCCCAGGAGTGCTCCTTAAGCATTTGATAACGGTTGATCGCGGAGTTGATGCTTTGCGGATCAATGTCCTTGATTAACTCCTTGCACATGGTCAGGAATTGATAGGTGCTCAGATGGCTTTCGTGCAGGATGCATTGCTGCGGGTAAAGGCCTTCCATGGTGCCGCCTTGCAGGAAGTTGATGTAAGTGCAGTATCCGTCAGAACCGTAGCCCATGAACCGCCGGAAGGAATCGGGCGTTTCCTTGCTCACAAAGCCTTGCTGAGCCCACTTCCCGGTCATCATCAGGCAATAGTTGCGCAGTGCGTTTTTGCATGCGTCTTCCATGGAAAGCCGGTGGTCTAGGCGATGCAGCAGCAGCAATTCCATGTCCGGTTTCAGCCAGTGGTCCACCGTTTCCATCTCATAGGGGTTCATGTTGCAGTTGGTTTCATCCTGGCCCTCCACAAACGCATGGGCCCGGATTTTCTGCCCGTCTCCAATGATGCCGGTCACAAATAAAAAGGCTGCGTTGTTCGTTTTATCCTGAAGGATCACGGGCAACCCCTTCCGGATCTGCGAGCGCAGGATTGCCACAACTTCCTCAAACGGCATTTCATTGGTCGAAACCAGTTGATAGTCCAGACCGTAGACACGAAAGCAGTCATGGATGAACTCTGCGTTGTAGTGGGAAAACCCGAACGCCATGGTGGAAAGCCCGGCTTGCAGGAAATACTCCTGGTCGTCATTGACCTGATGGTTGTTGAAATTGCGACGCGCTTCCAGGCCCAGAAAGAGCTTCAGCGCGGTCATCATCGCTGGAAAGGCCATGCTCCGCGGCCACCAGGCGCCGGAGTAGGGGTCCACATCGTCATAGGGCAGGAGCATGTGCACATAGTTGGGCGCGATCGCGCTGGTTTGCTCAGGATTCAGGATGCTGTCAGCGGTGCAGCGCAGTGTGTGGCACAGGTTTGCCAGCATTGCCACCTCGGGCATCGCGTTGCCGTTCTCCCACTTGCTGACTGCCTGCGGGCTCACGCCCATTTGCTCGGCCAGTTCCTCCTGTGTCAATCCTTTTTCCCTGCGAAGGGCGGCAATTCTTTGGCCTGCTTTGGTTGCATTGAACATGGTGCGGCACCTCTTTCCCCTGCCGATAGTGTATCATAAAGCGGTTGAGAAACCATGGATGCAGAGTTGTTTTTTGTGATTGCACTCAACCTGAAGTTGAGTAATGTTTCGGTTTGCCCTATCGTTCCGCAACGTATTTCCAGGATTTCCCTCACAGTCTGGTGAATTTGCCGATAGGAATTGCGTTTCTGTATGAATTCACATATAATAAACCATACTATAAATGATCCCTGAAATGGAGGCACACCCTTGGACGATCCGCTCCCTAGTCAATTGCTGCTGCAATTGGGTTTGATACTTCTGAATGCTTTTTTTGCCTGTACGGAAATTGCCGTTATCTCTTTGAACGACGCAAAACTGAAACGGGATGCCGAGGCCGGAAACAAGAAGGCCCAGCTTTTGGTGCGCCTGACCGAGCAGCCGGCCCGCTTTTTGGCCACCATCCAGGTGGGCATCACGTTCGCCGGCTTTCTGGGCAGCGCTTTTGCCGCCGACAACTTCTCCGACAGGCTCACCAAGTGGCTGGTGGAGATCGGCGTGACGCTGCCTGCGCCCACGCTGGACACGATCTCGGTCATTGTGATCACGGTGGTGCTGTCGTTCTTCACGCTGGTGCTGGGCGAGCTTGTGCCCAAGCGCATCGCGATGAAGAAGGCCGAGCCCATCGCAAAGGCGGTCTCCAGCATCATCTATGCCCTGTCCAAGGTGGCCGCGCCGGCGGTGTGGCTGCTCACGGCCTCCACCAACGGCATCCTGCGCCTGCTGCGGATGAACCCCAACGCCGAGGAAGACAACGTGACCGAGGAAGAGATCCGCATCATGGTGGACCTGGGCGAGGAGAAGGGGGCCATCGCGCCGGAGGAAGGCGAGATGATCGACAACGTGCTGGAGCTTGCAAACAAGTCCGCCGTGGAGATCATGACACACCGCACCGACATGACCGTGCTGTGGATGGAAGACCCGGACGAGATCTGGGAAGACACCATATGCTCCAGCGGCTACTCCCGCTTCCCGGTGTGCGGCGAGAGCATGGATGATATCGTGGGCCTGCTGCATGTGCGCGATTTCTTCTGCGGCGCCCGCAACGGCAAGCCCCGCGACAGGCATGAGATGCTGAACACCACGTTGTTTGTGCCGGAGACGGTCTCCGCCGACGTGCTCTTTCGCGAGATGAAGAAGCGCCGCAGCCACATGGCCGTGGTGGTGGACGAATATGGCGGCACCAGCGGCGTGATCACGCTGGAAGACCTACTGGAGCAGATCGTGGGCGACATTGAGGATGAGCACGACACCGAGGAGCCAGACATCCAAACACTGGGCGAGAAGCACTGGCGGGTGCGCGGCACGATCAGCGTGGAGCAATTTGCCGAGGAGATGGGCGTGGCCTTCCCCGAGGGCGAGTATGAAACGCTGGGCGGCCTGATCTACGCGCAGATGAACAGCATCCCCGACGACGGCTCCCAGCCGGAGCTGGATTTGGCCGGGCTGCATTTGAAGGTGGATGAAATCGCCGACCACCGCATTGAATGGGTGGATGTGACGGTGATTGAACAGCAGGAAGAGGAAGACGAGGAGAAGGGGACCGAGTAAGGGCGATATAGCTCTCAGGCCTTATCGAACACTTTTCCTCTCCCCCATAAACGCGGTATACTCCCTCCGCCCCTTCGGGGCACCTCCCTCAAGAGGGAGGCAAGTAGAATTCTGAACAGAGGTCTGCTTGTCCCCCTCATGAGGGGGATGCCGCATCGCGGCAGGGGGAGTTTTTGACTCTTGATCTAAACCAGTTTTTTATGAGGAATCCTATGAATCCAGTGACCACCTCCGGCACCATCCCCCTTTTCACCGGCCGCCTGCTGCTGCGCCGCTTCACCCTGGAGGATGCCGGTGACATGCTGCGCCATTGGATTGCCGACCCTGAGGTGCAGCGCAACTACGGCGAGCCCGTTTATCAGTCGGAGCAGGCGGTGCGGGCATTGCTGGAGCAGTGGATCAGCCGGTATGAAGACGGTAGTTTTTACCGCTGGGCGGTGGTATGGAAGGAAACCAAAGAATGCGTGGGCCAGATCGCCTTTTGCCGGGTCTATCCTGAGGTGGCCACCGCGGAGGTGGAATACTGCGTGGGAAGGGCATTTCAGGGCCGGGGCATTTCCACCGAGGCCCTGCGGGCAGTGATTGCCTATGCGCTGGGGGAGGCGGGCTTTGCGCGGGTGGAGGCATTCCACCGGGCGGCAAACCGGGCCTCCGGCCGTGTGCTGCAAAAAGCGGGCATGGCGCAGGCCTGCACGGTGCGGCGCTTTGAGCTGGCCGGGCACAAGCCGGAGCATGAGCTTTGTTATCGGGCTGACCGGCAGACACCGGATAAAATCAATCACTCATAATAACAGGATGCTGGTGCGCCATATCATCGCATCATATTCAGCAGTTTGCCACACTGTAGCTACAGCCTTTAGCACCTTTTGAACATATCGTTTTATGAATAGTTTGAACTACAAAAAGCGTTGTCGTTTTCTGTTGTATGCACACCATGGATCACGCTGAAAACCGGTGCCAGAGCAAGGATTTCAGAGAAAAACGGGCCTTTTTGAGAATCATAGCGGCCAATTGCGGGCAATCATGCCTTTTGCAGGATAACGCGAAACTGTGCAGATTTTTTATGCCATGCTTCCCAGCATGCCCATTGACAGCAAATTCATGTCGAATTTCCAATTTTTCATATTGACGAACACCGCAGGTTATCCTATGATATGGGTCGTTATTCTGACTGACCAGGAGTGTGATAAGGCGAGGAATGTCTGAAAGACTGAAGCTGCATGGTTTTAACAATCTCACGAAAACCCTTTCCTTCAACATGTATGACCTCTGCTTTACCAGAACCGTGGAGGACCGGGAAGCCTATATCAAATATATCGACGAAAGCTATAACGCTGACAGGCTCACCCGCATCCTCGAACATGTGACGCAAATCATCGGCGCCAATGTGTTGAACATCGCAAAACAGGACTATGACCCCCAGGGGGCTAGCGTGACGATCCTCGTGTGCGAGGAACCCCACGGCAAGCATGTGTCCAACCAGGAATCCCCCGGCCCTTCGCCGGAGGCCGTTGTCGCCCATTTGGATAAAAGCCACATCACCGTGCACACCTATCCGGAATATCACCCAGACGGCGGCGTTTGCACCTTCCGGGCGGACATTGACGTGTCCACCTGCGGGCAGATCTCGCCGCTGAAGGCATTGAACTACCTGATCCAGAGCTTCGACCCGGATATTATGACGATGGATTACCTGGTGCGCGGCTTCACCCGCGACATCACCGGGCACAAGCTGTTCATCGACCACGACATCAGCTCCATCCAGAACTTCATTCCGGAGCCGATCCAGGACCGCTACCAGATGATCGACGTGAACATGTATCAGGAGAATGTCTTTCACACCAAATGCAAGCTGAAGGCATTCGATCTGGACAATTACCTGTTTGGCTTCACCGAAAAGGAGATTCATCCCGGTGAGAGCAAGGATATCGCAAGGAAGCTCCGCCGCGAGATGGACGAAATCTTCTACGGCAGAAATTTGCCAGGCGGCAACCAAGGCTGGTGGAAAGAATGAAACACAATGTGACGCCGCTCTATTCGGCGCTGGACCAATATGCCAAGGCAGGAACCTATCATTTCGACGTGCCGGGCCACAAGAAGCGCATCGCGCTTGGTGGCGTGTTTGACAGGCGCATGATGCGCTTTGACGCCAACAGCACCCGGGGTCTGGATCTGCTGAGCAACCCCAGCGGCGTGATCGCCGAGGCCGAGGCGCTCATTGCCGACGCCTACAGCGCCGACGCCGCCTTCATGCTGGTGAACGGATCCACCTGCGGCGTGCAGGCAATGATCCTAACGGCCTGCGGCCCCAGAGACAAGATCCTGATGCCCCGCAACGTGCATAAGTCTGCCATCGGCGGCGTGATTATGACCGGGTGCACACCGGTCTTCATCGAGCCGGAGATCGACCACGAATTCGGCATCGTCAACGGCATGTCTTATGCCTCCGTTTTGAAGGCCATCCAGGAGAACCCGGACGCCAAGGCGCTGTTTGTTGTGAACCCCACCTATTTCGGCGCGGTGTCAGACTTGAGGTCCATCATCCGGCTGTGCCACCGCAAGCGCATCGCGGTGCTGGTGGACGAAGCCCATGGCGCCCACTTCCCCTTTCATCCGGACTTCCCCGACGAGGCGATGGCGCTGGGCGCCGATATGAGCACGGTGAGCATGCACAAGACCGTCGGGTCGCTCACACAAAGCTCGGTGCTGCTGCTGAATGAGCGGCATTTCTGCCGGGCCGACGTGCGCTCGGCAATCAACCTGATGCAGACCACCAGCGCCTCCTACCTGCTGATGAGCAGCATGGATGTGGCGCGCAAAAAGCTGGTGCTCGAAGGCAAGGCCCTGTATACGAACCTGCTGGCGCTGGTCGATGATGCCAAGGCCCGCATCTATAAGATCCCGGGTCTTGATGTGCTGAACCGCGACGATGTGAACGGCGCCGGCATGTATGACTATGACGAGACCAAGATCGTCGTGCGCATGAACGAGCTGGGCATGACCGGGTTTGAGGCCTATGACATCCTGAAGAATGAATACAACATCCAGATGGAGCTGGCGGAGGCCTATGTGGTGCTGGCCGTTGTAGGCGTGGGCGACGACGAGGAAACGCTGAACCGGCTGGTGGATGCGCTGGAGGACATGAGCCGCCGCTTCTATGGCAAGCGGGAGCCGCTGACCGTGCAGATGGCAGGGTTCTTTGACAAGCCCAAGGCGGTCATCAACCCGAGGGACGCCTGGTATGCGCCCAAGCGCGTGGTGAAGCTGACCGAAAGCATCGGCGAGGTGAGCGGTGATTCGCTGATGATTTATCCGCCGGGAATCCCGCTGGTGATCCCCGGCGAGCGCATCACCGAGGCCATTGTGGATCACTACCGGTTCTATCTGAAGAACCACTGCAAGGTGCTGACCGACGAGGATGAAGAGGGAGCGATCACAATACTGGGCGAGTGAACTGAATATGGGCGGGGGAAGCCCCCGCCCTTTTATTTTGGCACCGGGTTGGTATAATAGTCCATAATCGGGCGAATATCGCTGGCCGGGACGGAGCCAACAAAGCGGGCCGGGACGGAGCCAATAAAGCGGGCCGGGACGGAGCCCGGCCCCTACTGAAAAGTCCTACTACTGAACTCTGAGATGAATGGGCTTGTCCCCCTCCTGAGGGGGATGTCGCGAAGCGACAGGGGGAGTAAGCCGTGCAGGGCGCAGCCCTGCATACCACCCCCCTCCCAATGGCAGTCTTGAAAGAGATCATTGGTTTGGTAGGAAATCCCCCCTGTCGCTGTGGCGACATCCCCCCTTGAATTTTTGCCTGCGGCAATCCCCCCTGCCACTTTGTGGCATCCCCCCTTCGCAAGGGGGGTGCAATTATCCCCTTCACATGCTGTGGTGTGGAAAAGGACGAAGGCAACCCCCTTATGAAGGGGGTGCCGCCCATAGGGCGGCGGGGGATTTGGCAGTGATGTTTAATTCTTAATAAAGATTGCCCGGCAATGGAGGCTAAATCAATGCTCGACCTATGGTATTCCGAACACCATGCCGACGACGTCAAGCTTTCCATCCAGGTGGACCGCCACCTGCACAGCGAAACGTCGGCTTTTCAGCAGATTGATTTCTTTGACAGCCAGACGCTGGGCCGGTTCTTCACGCTGGACGGCCTGATGATGGTGAACGAAAAGGACGAGTTTGCCTATCACGACATGATCTGCCACCCGGCCTTTGCCGTGAACCCCGGCATCAAGAAGGTGCTTGTTATCGGCGGCGGCGACGGCGGCACGGCCCGCGAATGCGCCCGGTATGCCGGTGTGGAGCGCATCGACATGGTGGAGATTGACGAGCGCGTGGTGCGCCTGTGCCAGCAATACCTGCCGCAGACGGCCTCGGCGATGGGCAGCGACCCCCGCATCCGCCTCTATTTCGAAGACGGACTGGCCTTCGTGGCCAACGCGCCGGATGGCGCCTATGACCTTATTCTGGTGGACTCCACCGACCCCATCGGCCCCGGAGAGGGGTTGTTCACCGAGGCGTTTTACCGTGACTGCCACCGGGTGCTCAATGACCGGGGTATTTTGGTGAACCAGCACGAAAGCCCCTATTATGACCGAGACGTGCGCCGGATGATGCGGGCCCACGCAAAACTCCACCGCACGTTCCCGGTGGCGCGGGTGTATGAGTTCCACATGCCCACCTATCCCAGCGGGCACTGGCTGTTTGGATTTGCCAGCAAAGGGCTTGATCCTGTGAAAGACATCCAGGCGGATGCGTGGAATGGCTTTGGTTTGAAGACCCGGTATTACAACACCGAGCTGCACCGCGCGGCATTCGCGCTGCCCAGCTATGTGAATGAGTATTTGGAGCGGGCGAGGAATGAGGGGTGGGAGTAATCCCCCCCTATTGCCGAGTAACTCCCTCCGTCACCTGCGGTGACACCTCCCTCATTGACCCCCACCGCCTTTGGCGGTGTCACCCCTAGAAGGGGTGATAGAGAGGGAGGCAAGTTCGTCAACGAAACTGTGTTAGAGGTGCACTTGTCCCCCTCGCTGAGGGGGATGTCGCGAAGCGATAGGGGGAGTTCGATGCAGGGCGCAGCCCTGCAAACCACCATTACCAACGAACCCTCACCCCCGGCCCCTCCCCCAGGGGATTGGGGGAGGGGAGAGGAGTTAAACATGATCACATCGGTCCCCATGAAAGACTGGCGCTTCCTCGGCTGCACGGCGGCTTATGCCGATGCAGCCATCGTGCTGTTTGGTGCGCCCTTTGACGGCACGGTGAGCTACCGCGCCGGCACGCGCTTTGGGCCCCAGGCAGCCCGGAGCGAATCCTTCGGCATCGAGACCTGGAGCCCCTACCAGTTGGCCGATCTGGAGGATGCGGCGGTGTGCGACCTGGGCGACATCGACGTGCCCATTGGCAACACGCCGGAAACGCTGAGGATGATAGGCGAATTGTCAGCGCAGGTGTTTGCCGGCGGCAAAAAGCTACTGATGGTGGGCGGCGAGCACCTGGTGAGCCTCCCGGCGATCAAGGCTGCAGCAGAGAAATACTCCGATTTGCATGTGGTTCATTTTGACGCACACGCCGATTTGCGCGAGGATTATCTGGGCGAGAAGAACTCCCACGCCTCGGCGATCAGGCGGGTGCAGGAGGTGCTGGGCGACGGCAGGATCTGGCAGTTCGGCATCCGCAGCGGCACGCAGGAGGAATTCCAGTGGGCGGCGGAGGGCCACACGGCGCTGACCGCCTTTGATTTTGAGGGGCTGGCGGAGGCTGCCGGGGCATTGCGCGGCAAGCCGGTCTACCTCACGGTGGACCTGGATGTGCTGGATTCGTCTGTATTCCCCGGCACAGGCACGCCGGAGGCCGGTGGCGTCACGTTCCGGGAACTGATGAATGCGTTTGGGGTGCTGAAGGGTCTGGACATCGTGGGCGCCGACGCCGTGGAGCTTTCACCGCCCTATGACCCCAGCGGCGGCAGCACCGCCGTGGCCTGCAAGGTGATCCGGGAGCTGGCGCTGCTGATGGCCTGAGGTCATACACCTTTTGGCCGCCTCGGTCTGCTGAAACAACCGTTTTTATGACACCCCTTCTTGTGGTTTCACAAAAGGGGTTTTCATTTTTCCATGCATCCTTTATAATTTGTTTATCATAATATTGTAATATATAACCAGATGATGTAATATCTATCCTGTAAGCATTGTTAATTAATTAACAATTGAAAGGGGGTCGCCGACGGATGTACGCAACCAAGATTATCATGAAGAAGAACGCCGCCGTGAGCGATGAACTGCAGGCCATCGACCGGGTGTATGTGGTGGGAAATGTGTTTTTCCAAACCGGTTGGTATAAGCCGGAGTTTCTGCACGACTATTTGAAGGCCAACCCCAGATCCATCCAGGTAAACCTGGCACCGTTCCCGCCGATGAGCCCCGCCGGGGAGACGGGCAGTAAATTCGTGATGTCGGCTCCGGGCAAAAACGAGAAGGATGTGCTGCTGAGCCTGCCAAGGGAATAATGCGATGCGATGCTGCGCGGCTCCAATCGGGGCCGCTTTTTGTTCTTCTGCCCATCGCCGTGTATTAGTCTGGACAGGCCGCGCGCCGGTTCGCTATGCTGTTTGTGAACGGCATCAAGCCGATGCCCGGCCCGGTGGGGCGCATGCGGGCGGGAGGGTGGAGGGTTTCTTTCATGGCGTTGTTACAAGCGGAAACAGTGGCAAAAGCAGCCGGTAAGGCAACCCGGCGGGTGGCGGGTCAGCCGGATTGGCGGCGGATGGCCGAACAGGCCGTGGAATCAGGCGCGATGGCGGCGGAGGCGCTGCCGGCGGCGATGAGCCTGGCCGGCCAGATCGGGCGGCTGGAGTCGCGTTATGAGCAGTATTACCGGCTGGGTGAGGAGGATCCGGAAGTAAAGAAAGCCCAGTCCTCCCCGGAAGCGCTGGACAAGATGGGCAAGTGCGAAAAGCAACTGGCAGAATTGAAGCAGCGCTTCTTCGAGCTGGCCGGGCTGGATCGGCAACACGCCGCCCGCACGAGGCTCATGGAATTGCAGGCGGAGGCCGCCGGGCAGGGCGGCGAGGTGGTGCTGAAGCTGGAGGGGTTTGGGGAATCCCTGGCCGGGACGGAGCCTTATGAACGGGCCGGGACATCATCCCAATAAACGGGCCGGGACGGAGCCCGGCCCCTACTGATAAGGTTGTCTGCTACACCCTGGGAAGAATGAACTTGTCCCCCTCTTGAGGGGGATGTCGCTCCGACAGGAGCGACAGGGGGAGTAAGCCGTGCAGGGCGTAGCCCTGCAAACCACCACCCCCCTCCCCATGGCAGTTGATACAGAACCGGATGGATTGACCGGGGAGGGGGCAGGGGGTGGGGAAGTTCGAAATCCCCCCTGCCGCTTGCGAGCGGTATCCCCCCTTGAATTTTTGCCTATGGCAAAAACAAAGGGGGTAGGGAGTGCTTCGAACAGATGCGGGGTAGCGGGGCGCAGCCCCGCAAGTTCACCCCCTCCCCATGGCATTTGATACAGAACCGGACGGTTTGTCCGGGGAGGGGGCAGGAGATGGGGAAGTTCGAAATCCCCCCTGCCGCCTATAGACAACCATTTTACACAACTCATCACAGTCTCTTCTTTCTCCTACTTTATTTGCTTTTCAAGGAGTGTATTCCATGCGCCAGGAAATCACCATAGCCTATCGCCCCACGGAAAAACAGCTGCTGCTGCACCGCTCCACCGCCGATGAAGCTTTGTATGGCGGCGCGGCCGGCGGCGGCAAGAGCACGGCGCTGGTGGCAGACGCGTTCATCCGCTGCATGAAGACAGCCGGCGTGAGCGCCTATCTGTTTCGGCGCACTTATCCGGAGCTGATGGACACACTGGTGCCGGCGGCGCGGCGGCTCATCCCCGACTGCGCGGGGAAATATGTTGCTTCGGCCCATGAGGTGAGGCTCAAAAACGGCAGCGTGCTGCGATTCCGCCATGTGCAGAACGATGGCGATGTGCGCGCCTATCAGGGCGCGGAGATGCAATACCTCTACATCGACGAGCTGACGCACTTCCCCAAGGCCGTCTATGACTATCTGAAGACCCGCGTGAGGGCGCGGAAGGAGCTTGGCGTGGCGCCGTTGGTGCGCTGCGCCACCAACCCCGGCGGGCCCGGCCACGGCTGGGTGAAGCAGCATTTTGTGGACCCCTGCCCCGACGGGGGGCAGCGGGAGCTGGCGGTGTGGTCGGAGACACTGGGGCGCTCGGAGCGGCGGGTGGTGGAATACATCCCGGCCAGGGCGGCGGATAACCCTCATTTGAATGAGAAGTATGTGTTTGAGCTGGAGCAAAAGCCCCGGCAGCTGCGGGAGGCGCTGCTGCTGGGCCGGTGGGACGCCTTTGAGGGCCAGGTGTTTTCCGAGTGGCGCGACGAGCCCGCCCATTATGCCGACGGCATCGGCACCCATGTGATCGACCCCTTCCCGGTGCCGAAGGATTGGCCCCGGTGGTGCAGCTTCGACTTCGGGTTTGCCAAGCCCTTTTCGGTGGGCTGGTGGGCTGTGGGCCCTGATGGCCGCGTCACCCGCACCGGCGAGTGGTATGGCTGCACCGGCACAGCCGACGAGGGCCTGCGCATCGACCCGGTGGCCATTGCCCGGGGCATCCTGGAGCGGGAGCGGGCGATGGACCCCGGCGCGGCTTTTGCCCGGGTAGCCGACCCTTCAATCTTTGACGAGAGCCGGGGCATGAGCGTGGCGCGGCAGATGGCCCAGGCCGGCGTGACCTTCTTGCGGGGCGACAACAAGCGCCTGCCCGGCAAGATGCAGCTGCACTACCGGCTCAGCATGGGGCAGGAGGGCAAGCCGGGCTTGCAGGTCTTCCGCACCTGCAGGCAGTTTATCCGCACGGTGCCTTCACTGTGCTACAGCGCCACAAACCCGGAGGATGTGGACACCGCAGCGGAAGACCACATTTATGACGAGACCCGCTATTTCCTGATGGCCAACCCAGTCGGTAATGCGCCCAAACCCCCATCGGCGCTGAAGGGCTGGCGGCCCCCGGCACTGGATCCGTTCGCGGCGGAGAAGAAGGCCGGGAACCCGTGGCATTGAGGCCCCGGTGCTCCAAGGCCTCCCCGTTGACAGACGCGTTGCCCTGTACATAAAATTGAAACAGAACAATGGAACCATATCGGGCGATGATCTCAAAGCGCTTGGCATTGCCCAGGAGCAAAGCTGGTTTGACCGGAAATTTGGAGGTATGGCTGGGCCTGAGGATATGGCTGACCTTGTGATGGCAGCCTATCGCGCTGCCGGGGTCGATTATACGCTGGACCGCATAGAAAGCGAGGAGAGGCAGCGGAAGTTCGAGGAGGCGATGGGCGCGATTCTGCTGATGTCCGCAACCGGGCAGGGCGGCAGGCAGCCGGCGAAGGGAAAGGCTCCGGCGGAGAAGACTTCGAATGGGAAAACTGGTAAGAGCCAAAATCAAGTAGCTTCTGGAAATAAGTCGGCTACAACCCAAGCTACTGCTAAATCTAGATTCTCTGGAAGATTACTGAAGGTCAATAATCCAGATCCTGCTGCTGATACTTTAGCAAAACGAATAAGAGGAGAATCACGTGTCAAGTTTGAGTCTGACCCAGCTGCTAAAGAATTTGATGCAATCAGTAATAATTACATTGCCGAAACAAAGCCTGCACTTAGGGTGCTAAACGAACGAATAAGAAAGCAAATGAAGACCGCATTTGAGGCAGCTAAAGCAACTGGAAGAAAAGTATATTACCATTTTGAAGGCGCACCGGGGCAGGAGATCATTAATAAGCTTTATGAATACAGTGAGAGGTATAATGTTGAGGTTATCATAGACGTAGAGCCACTATTTAAGTAGGAGGAAAACAAATGGTTGAGCTGCATGGCTGGGCTACGATTCGGGAGTTCTTTACATTGCAGGATGATGACAGTGATGAGAAGATTGAGCAGATTATTGGTGAACTAGGCGACACAATATCTCGGATCCATTGGGGCAATGGATTGCTGGATTTGCGCGCTGTCAACGGAGAGTACTTTCTGACTGTAAACATTTTTACCAATCATAGAGACGATAGAGTCGGTGACGCGCTTCGTTTGTTTCAGCATATCGCAAAGGTCGCGCCAGGGTCATACGGGTTGCTTTATCTCAATGATGATGAAGATCAAAGCGGGCATGAAAACGAGTTTCTGGTATATTTGCTCGCGAAAGGCACATTGACAGAACACAAGGACCAACTCCTTTCACCACTCATCCCAACGGTGGAAGAATGATCAAAGCTGCCCGAATTGCTGAGGTACATTCAAAAATATGAGAATGCCGAGTGGCCTGAAGAATAATAAGAGATCCAACAATGCCCGGTTCGCTGCCGGGCATTTTTGCATCAAAACCAATTCTGGTTAGCCAGCTATTGACGGCAGGGCAATCAGTGGCGAAAATAGAATTGTTCAGCGCCAGGCTTTGATAAAAAGATCAAAGCAGGAGGAAAGTCAATGAGTGCGCAATTCAGACTACCCCACCCGACCATTCGTTCTGATCAATATTTCCCAGTCAGAGCGTTTCTCAATGCAGTTCCAAACACTGATTTTATAGAAATGCTGGAGTATTTGGCAAAGGGAACAAGCTATAGCGAGAATGACATTGAATGCGCTTTTCCTGAATCTCTCGATCCCTGGGAGGAGGCATTTGAGGGGTTGCGGTTCACCGCAGGGGATGAGTGCATCGTGCTTTCGTATCAAGATGCATATGCCTTTATGCAGCAGGCATGCCAAGCTTATCTGGAGGAGCGGCCAAACGATACGGAAAAAGTGCACCAGATACTGAAACAATTCTTTGATCGGTATTGTCGTTGAAAGCACGATAACCAATGGGGTGAAAGCATGAACACATGGACTGCTGATTTTGTGAACGATCCCAATGACGACTACAACCTCAATATTGAGATTTTCTGTGACGATATAGAGGTTGCCATCATCAAGCCAAGCCCCGTAGGACCCTATTTGAAATGGTATGCATCACCGAAGGATTTTGCTGTTCCGGTTTCATGGCTCCTCGAGCTGTTGAAAACAGCTCAACAGAGGATTGTCACATAAAAGAATTCCATCTGTCATCTCGTAGCGATGTTGGTAACGAATTGGTGGCTGATGATAAACACTGGGCCTTGGTGCCTTAGGAGGAAAACAATGGCAGTCGTTTCGTTTCAAGGCAATGATGGATGGTTTGTCGCAAGGTGGGCCTATTACAAACTTTTTCATGACATCAGACGTAAGTTTACGCTCTCGCATGATGAGGACTATGAGCTGGATCAGTGCAAGTACCTGGACGGCATGCACTTCGCTCTGATGAAACCGGGCATGCGCAACAAGATCATGCACATGGTGAAGGAGACAATCACCGAGATCATTGATGACGAAGCGAATGAATTTCAGTGTGATCTGGATGAGGAGGGATACCGCATGTATCGGGGCAGCCTGCCCAAATTGCTGGGGTATATTCAGAAGTATGAGAATGCCGAGTGGCCTGAAGAATAGGCACTGCTGAAACAACAACCCAATGCCCGGCGGGATGCCGGGCTTTCTTTTTATACACAGTCAGGTGCGCGTTCTGCCAGCGGCTGGCTGGAACCCCTGTCCGTGTGAAAGCATTGACGGCTGCGCGGCGTGAAGAGCAGAATGGATGGGCATATTGCCGCAGTTTTCACCCAATTCATCACATTGTGAGGAGGACAACCATGAACACCACCCAAAACGAAGGCGTTGACCCGATCCTGGAGCGCAAGCGCAGGCGCAAGGAAATCATGGACGACAAGCGGCTCAACATCTGGCAGAAGAAATTTATGCTGGAAGAACTGGACGAGCAGGAGAGCAAACCGGCCCCGGCCCCGCCCAAGCGTGATGTGCCCCCTTCGGGCGGCACCAGGCCGAACAGCAAACCGGCCCCAAGCGCTACACCGAAACCAAGCCCATCACCGACTCCATCTCCCACGCCGACTCCTACGCCCGCGCCAACCCCCGCCCCCGGCCCGGCCCCGCAGCCTTCCCGCACGCCGCCGCCGAAACCGGCTCCGGTAAAGTCGCCCGCGCCGGTGCATCCAAACAGGCCGGTTGAATTTGACGATACCGTCACCGCGCCGGAGGAAAGCTATGATGAGCGCATGCGCAAGTATGCCGCAGAGCGCAACGGCATTTTGAATTCCGGTTACATCCCACAGACGGAGAAGGGCAGCATCCTGGATGCCATTGACAAGAAATATGGCTTGAACCAAGGGCTGTATCAGAAGTGGCGCGTGGTGGATGAAAACCGCTCCAAGCTGAAAGCCAAGACCGACGATGTGAACCGCCTGCGCTCCGGCGCCGGCGGCTTGCTGCGCCAGCGCTTTGACGACGAGGTGGCAGACGACGCCCGCCGGGAGCGGGAGCGCATGCTGAAGCAGGCTGATGAAACGGTGAAGGGCTTCGGCCCCACGGTGGCTGGCCTGGACGGCAGGGAGCTTGACCCCACGCGGGTGGTGGACATCACGTTGGACGGCAAGCCGGTGGGCAACGCCCGCTATGTGGATGGGAAGGCCACCGGCAATCTGGGCGATGTGGTGAAGGGCCTGGGCGGTGATGTGGTATGGGACAGGCTGAAGTCTGCCGCGACAATTTATGACCCGGACGGGAACATTGTTTCCTATTTAACGAAAAACAACAAATTCATCTTTGAAAAAGATGCCAAGGGGAATATAATCAGAAGGTACCCCTTGGTTGATGGGGAGGCACAGGTGGATATCGAGGAGTACGCGGACAAATTTGCCGTGCCCTTCAGTTATTACCACGATAAGAATGGGGTTTACCGGGCTTACGCGCAGCCGGAGATGTGGGGCGCGCCGATTACGGTGGTGAGGAAGGAGGGGGATGTGTATATCGAGGCGAATGTGGAGTTTACGGGGAAACACGCCAACGATATCTATCCTGGCACAGAGCAAATAGATCCTGCCACTGGAAAGGCGATACCGGGGACCGGGAAGACGTATGCGGAGCTTGTTTATCAAGGAATAATGAATAAGTGGAATTCAAGTCAAAGCTTCAACATTAGCGGCTTGATCAAGGATTCTTCAGGAAATTATGTCAATGCGAACAACAACGACGTTGTGAAAGTCCATACTATTCTAAATAGCAACTATTCAGATAAGGACAAAATACTCTTAACGCAAAAAGGTAATTCTCGAAACTCTGTCAAAATTAACATTGACAATGATAGTATTCTTTCTTCTATGTTCGGTCTTTCAAGCCATGTGTTTACTGAGGATCCAAAGAGTATAGTTGTAAATGGTGCATCGACGATTCTAAATCTTGCCAATGCTCAAAACTCGCCAGCGAGCGGTTTAGTGGCAATGAAGGGAGTTGGGAAAATGATAGGCGATGCAAGCAGGTTGGGCAAAAATGTACTAGACGCCATAGTAAGCGATGAACCAGTTCGCATACTTGACAATTGGTCTATTGATCGGCCTGGGGAGGTATGGCTGTATGATCGAGGTCAGCGAACGAATGGGAATGATAATTTCCATTCGCCCGATTGGTACTCAAATACTTCTGGACATGAGTTTGGTCATGTCCTTGGCATAGGAGATGCATATCCGGCCTTTTATCGATATAATGCGGAAACGCCTGAATACGCACAGGGCACGAACATATATGGTGAAAATGTTGAGTACAAAACTCATCATCCGGATAAGCAAACAAACGAGGATTGGAAAAAAGGTGATGCGATGTTAAGCAATGGCATTCTGTCAGATCATGACGTTAAGCTTATGTTAGCTGCATATGAAACTGGCGAGCCACAGTTCTTTCCTAGAGATCCAGAACAAGAAAAAGCAACGAAGGGAAAAATGATCCAGGCACTTCTTGCAGGAGTGAGAAAAGATATATCGCCAAGGGCTTTTGGAAAAAAATAGATCTATAAGAGGAAAGAAAATGAAGAATTACAAACGCATCCTATGTTTTTTATGTCTTGGCCTAGCTATTATACTCACACTTTCAGCCTGCGGGTACACAATGCCAATGACCAGACGCTACCCCTTGACATATGGGCTGGAGGGCACAGACTCATCCCTGATGGTAATTCGCGAGTCCAATGACCGATATGGATACATGGATGCAATGGGCAACAAGATTATTGCCCTGCTGTTTGAAGAGGCATATCCATTTTCCGATGGTCTTGCTGTTGTAAAAAAGGGAGGCAAATACGGTTATATTGACAAGACTGGTAAGACAGTGATCCCTTTCCGTTATCTTGATGCCTACGACTTCCACAATGGAGTTGCTGTAGTAGGGAAAGAGATAGACCGCAGCGGGCCAATACGGGTGCTTGGTTGTATGATTGATCAAGAAGGGAAGGAGATTACGGCTACTGATATTTTCTCCTTTAAGCATCTTTCTGAAGGTACGCTTCTTTACACAAAAAATGGTGACTATTTGTATGATGCTCTCACTCGAGAGAGAACACAATTACTAAATCTAGACTTGGCTAAGGCCATTGGCTATTCATGTGGTCATTCCATTGTGAATGATTCTGAAACATCCTACTTTGTAGATCAAGAAGGTAACAAAGCATTTGGCACATCGTATCGCGAAGCCAGACCATTTTCGGAAAATCTGGCTGCAGTGATTCCAATGACCGAAAAAGACAAGTGGGGATATATTAATCAACAGGGACAACTTGTGATCCCTGCAAAATATAAGAGAGCATTCGACTTTGGAGAAGGTGTTGCTTGTGTGCGGACTACTGATGATATCCGGGTTATCATTGACCGACAAGCAAATGTTCTCACTTCTGTATCGGCTGCTTTTGATACCGCTCAATCATTTTCTGATGGATTATGCGCTGTTGGTAGAGACAAAGAGGAGACTGTTTCATTCAATTATGTGGAGGAGACATATGACTGGGGCTTCATCGACACCACCGGCAAGCTGGTGATCGACTTCCAGTACGACCTTGTGACGCCCTTCAAAAACGGCATCGCCCAGGTGCTGGTGGATGGAAAGATCGGCTACATTGACAAGACAGGCAAGTATATCTGGGAGCCACAGTGAGGGGATGGAGCGCCGGGCGGGTGCCCGGCGCTTGCCCATATTGGCGTGCCCTTCAGCTATTCCACGCCCGTTGATGCAAAAGAAGAATGGAGGGAACCCATGAATCAAAGACTAGATGCAGGCAAGAAGAGTACAGTGGTTCTTAGCCTCTGTGCACTTATGTTGATACTCCTTTTGCTTACAGGCTTGCTTGTAGGAGTGCTCCTGACAGGATGTGTAGCAACTCGGCGGTTGGCGTATGAGAATCCGTTGCTTTACACCTCTGAAGGATCAGATTGCTCGCGGACGATATGGTTATTGTGATCCTGCAGGAAAGATCGTAATTGAGCCCATATATCAAAAGGCAAGGCCTTTTCATGAAGGGCTCGCCGCCGTTCAGAAGGGTGGGCGCTTCGGTTATATTGACAAAAACGGGGCAGTTGTTGTCAAGTTTCAATTCGTTGATGCGCTGGATTATCATAACGGAAAAGCGTTGGTTGGAACGGCTGTTAATACAACGCAGGAAAGTAGTTATGTCAAGATGGAACGCATCAAGTATTCGTTGATAGATAAAACTGGAGCCATTCTCGGTGATACGGATTTACACCTGATCGGCGATTACTCAGAAGGACTGGCGCCAGCCCTAACGGATGAAGGGTATTTTTTTCTGGATGAGAACTATGCCCTGCACACCCTAGTGCCTGAGAGTTACTCATTTTATAGTGGCCCAGTGTTTCACGAGGGGTTGGCATTGGTGAGAAAGGAAGAATCCAGCAATGTTAAGTTCTTCTTCATTAACCAATCTGGAGACGTTGTAATTGACAATGACTGTTATAGTGCGCAATCCTTCTCGGACGGATTAGCTCCACTGGCTCCGAACGCGGATACGAAGCTGTGGGGGTATATTGATCGAAACGACATTTATGTAATCGAACCAAAATTTATGAATGCGTATGGATTCGGAGAGGGTATAGCTTGTGCGAAAGAACCTGATGGCGATTGGATTGTGATTAACAAGAAGGGGCAAGAAGTTACTACGATACAAGCAGCGTTTGATGTCGCAAAGACATTTCATGAAGGGCTCTGTGCTGTTGGACAAGCAAAAAAAGGACCGATGAGCGCCAATTTTCATGATCAATTTTACGACTGGGGCTTCATCGACACCGCCGGCAAGCTGGTGATCGACTTCCAGTATGACCTGGTAACGCCATTCAAAAACGGCATCGCCCAGGTGCTGGTGGATGGCAAGATCGGCTACATTGACAAGATGGGCAAGTATATCTGGGAGCCAAAGTGAGGGCGAGGAGTGCCGGGCGGGGCCCGGCGCTTGCCCATATTGCCGTGCCCTTCAGCTATTACCACGATAAGAATGGGGTTTTATCGGGGATATGCCCAGCCCCAGGGCAGGACTGCAACATATTATGATCCTAAAAAATGATATGATGAGGAGCAATGAAATGGTGCCAAATCAAGCAACATTGACAGACAATAATATTCGGCTGCTTATAAACGCATGGAAGACTGGAAATGCCCAGTTCTATAAAAAATGAAAGGAGCTGGTTATTGATGAAATTCGTTATGCGACTCATTGTTTTGCTCACGTTTGCTAGTGTCCTTTTGTTTTGCATGACTTCATGCACTGGCGGAATTGATTATGATAAAATCAATCCCAACACCGATTTAAAACTGAGTCACAGCATTTTTGGCTACGGTTTTGCAGATAAAGAAGGGAAAACAGTCATCCCCAATCAATTTCAGGAAGCCAGAATGTTTGTGGAAGGGCTTGCCGCCGTGAAAAAGGGAGGCAAATGGGGATACATCGACAAAACCGGAAAGTCGGTAGTGCCAATGAAGTATCTGGAAGCGAGGGATTACTATAAAGGGTACGCAGTTGTGATGATCAATAAGGGTAGTATTTGGATGGACCAGTACAGGTACGGGATTATTGATTAGCAGGGTAATCAAGTTGTAGACCATATCTTTAGCACGATGGGGTATTATTCGGAAGGTCTGGCGTATGCAGGTACCGACACTGAGGTCAACATCGGCTATATCGATGAGAAGGGAAACTTCGTAATCCCTCAGATGTATGAGATGGCTCAGGACTTTCATAATGGAATGGCTAAGGTCAGGAAGGTAAAGGGAGGCTGGTTCACAATTGACAAAACTGGCCAGATTGTGACCGAGCCACAGTGAGGGCGAGGAGCGCCGGGTGAGGGCCCGGCGCTTTTTGTTTGACAGTGTTGCGCCGTTTCCGCTAGACTGGCTGGGGATGGAGGTGTTGCCATGAAGATTGTTGAGTTGGAGCAGCACAGGCTGCCGGAGTTTGTGTCCTACTGCAAAGCACACCGCCCGGAGGTGGACGAGTCCTTTCTGTATGATGAGGACCTGGAGGGCTTTGCCATCGGGCAGGAGAACCCCACGGTGCTTGCTGTGGACGACGGCGGCGCGGTGATTGGGGCCGGGTCGCTGGTTCTGAATGAGCACATGCGCCGGGGCAACCGCGCGAGGGTGCGCATTTTGCACGCCGAAGAGGGCTTGCAGGACGCCTATGAGGGGATGCTCCAGGCGCTGCTGCCAGCACTTGCCGGGGTGGGCCACCTATACGCATTTACACCGGACCGGAACCGGGCGCAGATGGAGGCCTTTGCCCATCTGGGCTTTGTGGTGGACCGCTATTCGTTCTTTATGGTGCGGGAGGACCTGCCTGTGCCGGATGTTGTACTGCCGGAGGGGTTTACCATCATGCCTTGTGAAGCAGGGCGCGATGAGAAGGCCTGGTGTGAGGTGCGCAACGCCGCCTTTGCGACCCTGCGGGGCAGCGAGACCCCGATCACGGTGGAGATGGCCGGCAAGCAGCTGTTTGGCGAGGGTGTGCTGCCCGGCGGCGCGCTGATGCTGCGGCACAAAAGGGAGCCGGTGGGCGTGGTGCGCGTGGGGGAAGACACGCTGGATGGCCAGCCGGTGGCGGAGGTGGGCCCTTTGGCGATCCTGCCCGGTTGGCAGGGCAGGGGTCTTGGCCGGAGCCTGCTGCGCGCGGCGTTGCGGCGGACCAAGGAGTGCGGTTATGGCCGGGTGGTGCTGTGTGTGAACGCGGAGAACGAACGGGCGGCGGGGCTTTATGAAAAAGAGGGGTTCCGCAAGCACGAGGTGGCTGTGTGCTACCGGTTTGACCTGGCGAAGTGAACGAAATAAAAAACGTGGGGGGGGGCCGACCCGCCGCCCCCCCCATGGTTTGTTTTAGGAA
>JAEYRH010000008.1 GCA_023435705.1 Bacillota bacterium
ACTACAAATACCTGAAGTTTTTGCCTACGGTAGCGAGTACCGGCGGCATCGCCTACGCCACGCTGCAGGAGGCGGTAAACGCGGTAGCTGACGGCGGTAAAATAACGCTGTTTAATAACACCCAGGAGAATGTATCGATCAAGAGCAATAATTCCTTCCAATTGGAGCTGAACAGCTATACCCTGGACGGCGGCACGGGCGTCGCCATAGAAAATAAAGGCTCAGCCAATCTGACAATCTCCGACGATACAGGCTCAGGCGCGGTGCTAGGCCACACGGGGATCAATAGCACAGGCACCGGCGAAATCATCGTATTGAGCGGCAGAATCATAAGCAATGGTGGTTGTGCGATTCGTGGCGATACCGTGACCCTCAGAGGCGGCAGGGTGGAGAACAAGAATAGTGTCGACCAAGAGGCTATCGTAAGCGACCAAATAAAGATTGAAACCATCTCCAGATATTTGATCATTGCGAGCAGCTATCGGATCATGGGACAGGCCCCTATCTTTCCAGATTCGGCTAGTTATGTATGGCGTACAAATGAAGTTGGAGCCTTTGCCTTGGGGCCGTATGAGTGGAGTGACAGCCATACCTGTGCGTGGTTCTGTGTTGGCTACACCGTGACTTATCACCACGGCGAAAACGGCGCTGGCAGCCAGGCGGCGGGCGCCAAGGCCCACGGCGAATCATTGAAGCTCCCGGGTGCTGTTTTTACCCGGGAGGGCTATAAGCAGACCGGTTGGGCGACCACCGACGGCGGCCCACAGGCCTTTGCCCTAAACGGCAGCTATACCGACAACGCCGCCGTCGATCTGTACCCTGTCTGGACGATCAACACCTACACCGTGACGCTTCCCACCGGCACAGGCTACACCGTGACGGCGCAAGACGGTTCTTCCTCGCCGGTGGAGCACGGCGGAAGCTACAGCTTCACCGTAGCCATTGGCGACGGCTACCAGAAAGGGGATGACTTCGCGGTCATGGCCAACGGTGTGTCGCTCACGGCAGACGGCGGCGGCGTGTATACCATTACCGACATCACACAGTCGCAAACCATTACCGTGGAGGGCGTGGTGAAAAACACCTATGCCGTGACCCTTCCCACCGGCACAGGCTTCACCGTTACGGCGCAAGACGGTTCTTCCTCGCCGGTGGAGCACGGCGGAAGCTACCGCTTCACCGTAGCCATTGCCGACGGCTACCACAAGGGGGATGACTTCGCGGTCAAAGCCAACGGCGTGCCGCTCACGGCAAATGACAGCGGCGTGTATACCATCTCCAACATTACGCAAGCGCAGACCATTACCGTGGTGGGCGTGGTGGTAAAAACCTACACGGTAACCCTCCCCGCCGGCACAGGCTACACTGTTACAGCGCAGGACGGTTCTTCCTCGCCGGTGGAGCACGGCGGAAGCTACCGCTTCACCATTGCGATTGCCGACGGCCATTATGCAGGCAGCAGCTTTGCGGTTCAGGCCAACGGCGTGCCGCTCACG
This sequence comes from Bacillota bacterium, assembly GCA_023435705.1. Lineage (GTDB taxonomy): Bacteria > Bacillota > Clostridia > Christensenellales > UMGS416 > JAEYRA01. Next base: position 1,497 of record JAEYRH010000008.1, read on the forward strand.
GCAGACGGCAGCGGCGTGTATACCATTACCGATGTCACGCAGTCGCAAACCATTACCGTGGTGGGCGTGGTGAAAAACACCTACGCTGTGACCCTCCCCACCGGCACAGGCTACACCGTTACAGCGCAGGACGGTTCTTCCTCGCCCGTGACCCACGGCGGAAGCTACCGCTTCACCGTGGCCATTGCTGACGGCTACCACAAAGGGGATGACTTCGCGGTCAAAGCCAACGGCGTGCCGCTCACGGCAGACGGCGGCGGCGTCTATACGATCTCCAACATCACGCAAGCACAAACCGTGACCGTGGAAGGGGTGGAGCAGGATATTCCCGTCCCAACACCGTCGCCGACGCCTCCCCCCTCCGCCGATACGGTGTATAACGACCCAAGCAAAGCCGACGCCACGATTTGGCTGACCGGAAGCGGCTTTGCGAGCGATGATCTGCTGATGACGCAAGAGCTCACCGACGGCGGCGATTACAATGCCATGCTCAAGCTGGCGGACGGGACTGATGTCTTCGGGGTATATGAAATTTCTCTGCAAAGCGGCACGAAATCCACCGGCAGCGCCATGCACCTGACGTTTGCGCTGGCGGAGCAGTATGCCGGGCAGACGTTCACTCTGGTGCACAAAAAGGCGGATGGAACCTTCGAATATTTCTATGCCACTGCAGATGCGGATGGCAATGTGAGGTTTGGGCCGCTGTATGAGCTGTCGCCCTTCATGCTGGTGAAAGGAACGCTGCTGGATGATCTGGACGATATTCCAAAGACCGGTGACGACAGCTCGCCATGGATATGGTGGCTGCTGTGCGGCGCCAGCGCGGTGGGGGCTGCCCTGCTGCTCATCATGGGCAAACGAAAAGGACGTGCCTGAAAACAGAACCGCAGCAGTGTTCACGCAGAACACTGCATGCTCGCTGACAACAGATAAAACAGAGCGACAGGTGTTCGGTGGATACCTGGTGGTTCATCGGCACAGGCGCAGCGCTGGTGATCGGCGCAGGCATTTCGGTGGTTTTGATGGCTGACAGGCGGCGTCAGCGTAAAAAAGCGGCGTAGACAGCTCAAAGTGAAGCGGAACAGGCGGGGCGGCAAGCCGCCCCGCCTGTTCCTTTTTGACAGAGGGTGCACAATGCGGACCAGAAGAAGAACAAGAGCTCCCCTTCGTCTCCCTGATCATTCACCGGGAGTGACGTCCCAGGCAGGTCATTCCCGGCCAAGCAGTGCGGGCAAAGCGCTTTTTCCGCGCCTGCGTTTGGTACTGCTCATTTGCTTATCGGCTGCTTTCGTGTTTTCGGTCACGATGCTGATTCGGCACTATGCTTCCGGAGCACGGGAGGAGCTCGCGCTCAAAAAACTGACGACACTTGTGGCGAGTCACACACAAACGCCCATGGCTTCCGCTGTTCCCGGTAATGTGGTCGAGCCTGCGCCGACACCCAAAGCGCCTGTCATCATGGATCGGTACAGGGAGTTGTATCAGCAAAACCCTGACATGGTGGGCTGGATCCGCATTGCTGGAACGAAAATCGATTATCCCGTGATGTACACGGGGGATGACTTCTACTTATCCCACGGTTTTGACAAAAAAGCATCGAGGAGCGGAGTCCCCTTTATCGATAAGCGATGCTCCGTCTGGCCGATGGGCACCAACACCATCCTCTACGGCCACCACATGAAAAACGGCACAATGTTTGCCGGGCTGGAGAAGTACAAGTCTGAAAAGTATTACAAAGAGCATCCGGTGATCCAGCTTGACACACTGTATGAGCAGCAGGAGTATGAGATTGTCGCGGTGTTCGAAAGTCAGATCTTCCGCAAAAGCGAGACGGTCTTCAAGCACTACAACTTCCTGCACGCCGCGAGCGAAGCGGAGTTCAACGAGTATATCAGCGGCATCAGGGTGCTTGCCCTGTATGATACAGGCGTCGCCGCATTCTACGGCGACTCCCTTTTGACACTGGTAACCTGCGCGTATCATACGGAGAACGGACAGTTTGTGGTGGTGGCGAGAAAACGGGCGACTTCTGCCTTTGACGCAGGTGGATGAATTGCTATCGAACGCCACTTAATAGGTGCCCTTTACCAGTAGGTAAGAGGAGTCCAACTTCGTGTTATCAGCCGGCGACTTTCTGGATAGGGAGTAGTAGTTTCGTGTTATAAACATTTCTTGCTCTCAGGCTTTAATGCAAACGCCGTTGCAAAGCATGCATATTCTAATTGCGCTACGCTGCCCACGGCCAATAATTTTAGTATATAATGGTTGCACAAATTTCGCGGGAGGCATTCATTGAACAAGCAGGATATTTCGGGATTACGGAAAGAATTTAAAGTTGACGGTTCATACTTGGAGATCAAGCAAATATACAGCGTATTCATTGAGGCGCAGTCCAGGGAGGCCATTCACAGGGAGGGCGGCCTGTTTGAAACGAGAGAGGACGAGGTGCAGGAGCTGTTCCTGGGTAACTTCAAAAAGCTGCTGACGGGCGGCCTGGATTCCAAGGTCTTCGAATTGCGGTTCAACTCGAGCGAAGATGAAGAATCCGGCCAGCGCCTGCTCTACGGCTTTCTGAAAAACGAGTCCATCGAGCAATTCGCCGCGGTTGCAGACAAGGTGATCGCCAAGATAGCGGAAGTCTATTGGTATGAGAGCGACGTTGTGATCAACTTCATCAAGGCCCAGTATCGCAAAGCCTATAAAAAGAAGGACAGCCAACTGGGCGCGTCGGACGATGGAGCGGGTTTTGACGATACACAATACGCCCACGAGTTCGTGATGTGCAGCATCAACAAAGCCGCTGCCCCGAAGCGCGTGCTCCGGTTCGACCCCCCGAGCGGGATCTTCACCGCAAGCTCCGCGCTGGAGATCGTAGTCAACCTGGACTCGCCGCTGGAAGGGTTCATGTTCCCCGCCTTCACCGATAACCTCTCGGACGTAAACAGCGTGATCTACTACACCGCAAAGGCAAACCAGCGGAACGTCCCGTTCATCGAGACGGTGCTTGACTGCTCCTGCACGCTGTCTGCCAGCGAGGAAAAAGGTAAGTTCGATGAAATCATCAAGGCCGCCGTGGGCGAAAAGGCAACGTCGGAGACGATCAAAGGCATTTATGAGCAAATCAACGACACGATCGCCTACGCGAGCGAAGAGGAGACCCCGACCGTCTCCATGAGGGCGATCGAGACGATCCTGAAAGACAACGGGGTGGATACATCCACCTTTGAAACGATTTATTCGGATATCACCGGCGGAGGTTTTGATTTCAAGGCCACCAACATCATCCCGGATTACAGCTCGAAATCGCTGAAGATCGAAACGACCAACGCGAACATCGCGATCAGCCCCCAGAACCTGAACGCGCTGAAAATGGTGACTGACAGCCGGGGGGTCAAATGCCTGCTCATTGAGGTTGGGGAGGACGTGGAAATCAACGGGGTTGTGCTTGCGACGGAGCCGATATAGAATAACGCTTATGTTAGTTGTGGCTCGTGTTATAAGAGGTGCCCTATAATCAGCTTTTTGAATATCGCATATTTATGAACCCCCTGTTCTCTAGAGCAGGGGGTTCAGTTGGAACAACATAATAGCTAGGGTTTCGGGAGATTGCAATTTTCTGCAACAACACGCAAGCGAGACTTCAGGGTGTCCTGGGTTCGAGCCGCGGATGGCCCACCAAAAAACCCCAGCAACCATGCGGTTGCTGGGGTTTTGCTTTGTCTTTGTGATTCAACTCTGTATGTCTTGACTGCCAAATGTTATATACGGTGCTTATTTGAAAAGGGGCACACTCATACCCCTGTAAGCCCGGCGATGGCCGTGCCCAGCAGCGAGGCATTTTCCACCTCAATGAAGTCGGCATAAAGGCCTAATTCATCATTGAGAAAAACCTTCACATAATGCTCCAGCTTGCTCCGGAACAGCTTGGTCTTGTGAAACATCGTGCCGTCGGCGGTGATGCACACAGGCCTGCAGGGGTCCTGCCCCGCCCCGGATTTTTGGATCACGGCAGCCAGGTTCACGGCAACAAACCGTGCAGCCCGCTCATAAAGGCCGTCAATCAGGTAATATGCGGCCACACGATCCTCCGCGCTCTCAAGGCACCTGGCAAGCATACCGACACCATAGGGCTCATCGAGGAATTCGTTCACATCCTTAGTGGCAAAGCCTTTCAGCCCGATCAGCTTCTCATAAGCCTGGCCCGAAAGCAGCTGGGCCTTTGCAGCAGCTTTCAATACCTCCAACGCCAGTTCACCGAAATAGCCGCCGGAAATCATTTTCTCAAACGGATGCACGCCGGGGTTGGCGGTCTGGGCATCAAAGGCCCTGTCCACCACACCCTGCGGCGCTTTGTCGTAGGCACCCGACTCAATGTTAATGATCATCGCACCTTCTGGCGCTATCCCCACAGTCTTTTTGATGTTGGCGTTGCGCTCAATGTAGCAGGTATTGGTGCCGGTGCCCAGGATGAAGCCGATGTAGCTGCCATAAGGATGGTTAGCCCGGGCGGCTTTCCCGGCCAGCAGCGTGGCAACGGTGTCGTTGAGGAGGATGATAGACTTACCCGCCTCATATCCCGCCGCTGCAACCGCTTCCAGCAGGCCCTTGCCGATGAGCCCGCCTTCCACGCCATCCACCTGCACTTCCTTGACAAAGCGGATGAGCTTGCCGTCGCCATTGGGCAGAATCTCAGTGGGATAAGAAAAGCAGAAACCAATCTTTTGGGCCATGGGCAGCAGAGGTGCAAGGTAACCGGCAATCGTATCAAAAAACTCATTGCGTTTGATGCGACCATTGGTGCCCGGCATTGGGAAACGCCGGAAACCCTCCACAACCGGTCTTTTTTGCTCATCAAAATGGATCACAGCCACGCGCAGGTTGGTGCCGCCGGCGTCAATGGCGATCACAGGCTCTCCCACAGGGATCTCCTTGCCCACACCCACATAGGTCGGGATCATCTCCAGCGACCCGCTGCACCCCTCCAGGCCTGTCTCCATCTCGGCCACAAAGGCACGCACACCGGCAGCCATGTCAAAAGACTCAGCGGACATACCCTGGGTGCGCAAGAAATCGCAGGCGTTCTGCCGGATTGCCAGTTCCATCTGTTATTCTCCCAACACTGCATATTCCGGTTTATTGTAACCGATATCGCATTTGGATGGAATACACTGCAACAGCAAACCGCCTGCGGAGGCCCGCAGGCGGTTTTATGCCCTTAACATAATCCAACCCTTTATATTGCCTTGACGCCTCGCATCGCCGTCTTCACATTCACAGAACCATCATTGGCGAAGAATTCCACGGTGCGGCCATAATCTTTGCCTGTGTCTTCCGCCACAATCGGGATTCGGAGCCGGTCCAGCTGCTCCTTGACGGCCAGCACATTGCGCTCGCCCACATTGATACCGCTAGCACCGCCAAAGAGCTTTGCGCCTCCGGTGAGCTTGGCGACGATCCGCCTGCGGGATGCGCCGGAGCGCTCCATGCGCTCAATGAGCGCGCCCACCGCCGTGTCAGCAAATTTCATCACATTGTTGTCGCTGGGGCACATCGAGGAGTCTGGCAGCAGGATGTGGGAAAGGCCCGCCACGCCTGCCACGCCGTCATACAGGCAAATGCCCACGCAGGAACCAAGGGCATATGTCACGAGCATGTTGGGCCTGGAAACCACATTCATGTCGGAGATGCCCACAACGACAGCATTATCCATTCTCCCCTCCCAGGCGCTTGAGTATCAACTGAAGCGATTCGGGAAGGGGTATGATGAGCAGGTGGCAGCTGACCTGGTAGTCGCCGCTGTCGAAGTCCTCCTTGACGAAAAGCACCGTATCACCGATTGCGCCGAACACCGCGGCAGGATAATTCAGGATCGCCCCCACCATGTCGATTGCGATTTCCGGCGGGGAAATGTGGATGGTCATATTCGACATCTCCGCCAGCGCGTTGACATAGGCGCCGGCGATGATGTTGCCAATCTCCTTGAACATAGACATATCCATGTCGTCAATCTGGGACCAGTCGCTGATTTCCTTGTTGAGCAGCACGCCCAGCAGCGTGTGGATCAACTTTTTCTCCAGGATAAACATCAGGATGCCCTCAATGTCACCCTCGATTGCCAGCAAAACACCGGCTACCTCGTTTTCCGGACCGCCCAGCACTTCTGCCACCTGGCCAATGCCAGTGATCTGCAGATCGGGCACAGACATCAACACGCGGTCTGCCAGAATATCTGCCAATGCGGTCGCTGCATTGCCAGCACCAATGTTTGTGATTTCCTTCAGCATGTCCATCTGAAGTGGATTAAGATCGTACCTGTTCAGCGACATCTGCCACCTCTGAGGATATATTGTTGCGCAATCCGATGAGGACGCGATTCATTCCTTAGATGCCCAAAAAAACCCCATATAAACAGAATTCGACCTCATATGCCCAAAATCGCTTGCTATCCTATTGACATAAAGGCAAAGCTGTATGATCATGGATCTGCAAGAATAATCTGGCAATGGGAGCATGCTCATGTATCATCTGAAGAACCACATGGAAGAGGTCGTTGAAAAGCTTGTGGCAAAATACATCGCCGAGGGAGACTGCTGCCATTGTGAAAAATGCAGGCTGGATGTGATGGCGCTTGCCCTCAATATGCTCAAGCCGGCCTATATCGTCACAAGAACCGGAGAGATGTTTGCCTCCATTGACAGCACCTATCCACAAAACCAGGTGGACGCTGAAATCGCGGTGCTGAAATCGATTGAGCTTGTGAAGGCGAATCCGAAGCACTGAGGCATTGATAGTCTGTAGCTCAGATACTTAGATTTGCCGTTTTGCGGCAGGCTTGTGCCATTCAGCGCCACTGGCAGGCGCTCGCGCGATATGGATGAATGCCACCCGGCCACAATTCATATTGGGGGTCTCCAGACCCCCATTGCGGCAGATACCATGTGAGCAATTCATACACAAACATGATTTCAACTGCCAGTGACGTCAGGAAGGCCGCAACAACTCAAAGCAGCTTTCGTCGGAAATACACGTCCGGGCCAAAGGCAAAAATCTCAATTATTCCTCTTAGCCTCATGTTGGTTTACCATTCCGTATTGCGCAAAAAACATTATGTTTATGAAATAAATGGCCTTTTATGGGCGTTTCCTTGAATTCAAAAACATATCCAGTTATAATGAATTACCATTCTATGGGATGGTTTGGCACAGCAGCAATGACCGGTACAAATCCGGACATCGAAATATATCGGGATAAAAAGCATGAAGTTAAGCAATCCGCCAAGCAAAAACCAGAAACTGGAGAAGAGCCTGAATGTGCGGCGCGCCACCAAAGCGCTGGCGCTGCTGCTGGCGTTTGCCCTGCTGCTCCCATTCACGCCGGCCACCGTCGCAAAGGCGGATCCGGCGATTCCAGCGAAAATCATTTTTACGCTGGACGACGGCTGGCGGGATAATTATGAGTATGCCAAGGATGTATTTCAAGCCTACGGCTTTCCAGCCACGGTGTATGTCAACAGCGACATGGTGGATAAGAACAATCCCAATTTTATGACGCTGGCGCAGCTGAAAACGCTTTATGATGATTATGGGTGGGATCTGGCAAACCACACAGCCAGCCACCGCGAACTGGGGCTTTACAATGACGAGGCCCGTCTTATTGAGCTCGAAGCAGATTACAAGAGGTGCAGAGACTGGCTGATCAACAACGGGTTCCCCCGTGGCGCAACCCACGCCGCCTACCCCTCCGGCCGCTATACAAAGGAGCTTGTCAGCGTGCTGCAGGGCATCGGTATGAAGACCGGCCGCAACACCGTATCCGGCTTGCAAAGCACGCCGATCACCGGGCAGGACACCTATTTCAACCTGCCGATGAAAGCGGTATCCAGCAACTACAGCCTTGACAGCTGCAAGAACGCCATCAATGCCGCAGTGGCCAACGGCAGCACGGTGATCTTCATGCTGCACCGGGTGCTGCCCGAAATGCCGGATCCTCCCACGCTGACTACAACGGTAGCCGACCTGCATATCCTGCTTGACTTTACAAAGAATCTTGTGGACCAGGGCAAGGCGGAAGTACTGACCATCAGCCAGTGGTATGACGAACAGATCGTAAACCCGCTCACGCCGGAAGCTCCGCCAGCCCCTGCTGTGACTGCCGATGACATCGCCAACACGGTTTCGGGGCTCACAGTCATCATGGAATACAGCCTGGACGGCGCACCCTATGAGGCTTATCGATCCGCCACGTTCAACGCCCTCGATCTCACAGGCCCCCACACGCTGAATGTTCGTTATGCTGCATCAGGCATCAACCCTGCCGGGCCGGACACGGCCTTGACCTTTACAACCAACCACACCGTGCGCTTTGACAGCAGGGGCGGCAGCCCGATTGACCCCATAGCGGTCAATGACAACGCTACCATTTCTGCCCCGGTGCCTCCAACGCTGACAGGACACACACTGGCTGGTTGGTATCGGGATGAAGGGCTTACTGATGACTGGGACTTCAACTCCGATACAGTAACAGATAACATCACGCTTTATGCCAAATGGACCGCCAACAGCTACACGGTTAGGTTTGACAAAAACGGCGGTGACACCGAGGCAAGCCCAGGCGCCATCACGGCGGACTATAACACCACCATCTCGCTGCCCGCACCGCCAGAAAAGACAGGCCACACTTTCACCGGCTGGAACACAATGCCTGAAGGCAATGGCAACGCCTTCACCGATGTCACCGCTGTAACCGGTGATGCCACCGTGTATGCCCAGTGGTCCGTCAACCGTTACACCATTGCCTTTGACAAAAACGGTGGTGACACCGAGGCAAGCCCAGGCTCCATCGAGGCGGACTACAACACCTTCGCCTCGCTGCCCACGCCCCCGGAAAAGGCAGGCCACACCTTCACCGGCTGGAACACAATGCCTGACGGCACCGGCAGCCCCTTCACTGGAAGCACCGCCGTGACCGGCGATGCCACCGTGTATGCCCAATGGGCGATCAACAGCTACACCGTTACGTTCCAGGACTGGAACGGTGACACGCTGAAAACAGAATCGGTGCTGTATCTCAGTGCTGCCACAGCCCCTGCCGATCCCATCCGCACGGGATTTACGTTCACCGGCTGGGATGTGGCGTTTGGCAGCGTCAGCCACGATCTTGTAGTGACGGCGCAGTATATCATTAACACCTACACGGTCACATTTGACAAGAACGGCGGCACCACCGAACCGAGCCCCAAAACCAAGACGGCCCAGTATAACACCACCGTCGTGCTGCCCACACCACCAGGCAAGACCGGCTCAGCGTTTGTGGGTTGGAGCACGATGCCCGATGGCACAGGCACTTCATTCACCGATGACACCATCGTGACGGAAGACATCACCGTCTATGCCCAATGGCTCACAACGCCGGCGATCAAGACGCCGCTGGCCACCTACAACAGCCTCAGGCTCACCTGGGCGGCTGCCAAATACGCCGCAGGTTATGAAGTGTGGCGCGCGGCATCGTCCACAGGCACATACACCCGAATCGCCACCGTCACAGCCACCACCTATACCAACACCGGCCTTGCGACCAACCAGCCGTATTATTACAAGCTCAAGGCCTATTGGCTGAACGGCAGCACAAAGGTGTATGCCGGGTTCTCCGGCACCGTATCAGCCAGGCCTGTGCCTTCTGCTCCCGCCTCCTGCGTGGCCGACCCGGCATCCTACAACAGCGCAAGGATCAAGTGGAGCGCGGTCTCCGGCGCATCAGGCTACGAAGTATATCGGGCCTTGAACTACACCACCGGGACCTACACCAGAATCGCCACCACCACATCCACCAGTTACTCAAACACCGGTCTTGCCACCGGTTCGACCTACTATTACAAGGTGCGTGCCTACCGCACCGTGAACCGCGTGAAGGTTTATGGCCCCTTCTCCACGGCAGACGGCGCCCGCCCCATTTTGGCAGTGCCAGGATCTGTACGGGCCGCCAGGGCATCCATCTCAAGCATCAAGATTACTTGGGCGAGGGTGTCTGGCGCCTCCGGTTATGAGCTGTGGCGCGCCACCTCTTCCACCGGAACATACGCACTGGTGAAGACTACCGCCAGTCTGTACTACACCAACTCAGGCCTTACCACCGGAAGAACCTACTATTACAAGGTGAGGGCTTACCGCGTGGTTAGCGGCAGAAAGGTGTACGGCTCGTTCACGGCGCAGGCCAGCGCCAATACGTCAATGGCAGCCCCGGCGTCAGTGCGGGCATCGCGGGTTTCCTCAACAAGTGTCAAAATTACCTGGAGATCATCCGCAGGCACGACCCGTTATGAGCTTTGGCGCAGCGCGACAGGCGCCTCTGGCACATATGGCCTTGTGGCCACGACTCCCTCTTTATATTATACGAACGGGGGGCTTGTGGCTGGCAGAACCTATTGGTATAAAGTGCGCTGCTACCGACTGGTCGGCACAATCAAGGTATACAGCCCGTTTTCCGCAACTCTCTCCTACAAAGCGCAATAACCGGATGACAAAACAAAAAGAAGCCCTGCGCGGATGATTGGCCGCGCAGGGCTTCTTGATTCACAAGCCTTTATTTTGTGCCGAACAACCGGTCTCCGGCATCGCCCAGGCCGGGCACAATGTAGCCATGGTCATTGAGGCGCTCATCCTTGGCAGCCACGAAGATGTCCACATCAGGGTGATCGGCCTCCACGCGGGCAATGCCCTCCGGCGCTGCGATCAGGCACATCAGCTTTATGCTGCGGCAGCCGCGCTGCTTGATGAAGGAGATCGCCGCCGAAGCGCTGCCGCCGGTGGCCAGCATCGGATCCACCACAATGATGTCGCGCTCGGCCACATCAGAGGGCAGCTTGCAGTAATACTCCACCGGCTGGAGCGACTCGGGGTCGCGATAAAGGCCCACATGCCCCACACGGGCGGCGGGCACCAGCTTCAGGATGCCATCCACCATGCCAAGGCCGGCGCGCAGAATGGGCACAACGCCCAGCTTTTTGCCGTCGATCACGCAGGTCTTGGCCCTGGCAACAGGCGTTTCGATCTCAATCTCGCGCAGGGGCAGATCCCGCGTGACTTCATATGCCATCAGCGTGGCAACCTCACCCACCAAATCGCGGAAATCCTTGGGCCCCGTGGCCTTGTCTCTGATCAGTGAAAGCTTGTGTTGAATCAACGGATGGTCCATGATGAAGACTTTGCCCATTGCGCCCTCCAAAGAATTATTATTGTCTGTTTTCAATATCCATGAGCAGCTTCACGCGCTCCGCATGCCTGCCGCCCTCAAAGCCCGTATTCAAAAAAGCGTCCACAATGGCCTCCGCGAGGCTTGTGCCCACCACCCTGCCGCCCAGCGCCAGCACGTTTGCATCGTTGTGCATGCGGGCCATGCGGGCCATAAACTCATTGGTGCAAAGCGCAGCGCGGATGCCCCGCACCTTGTTGGCTGCGATGGAAATGCCCAGGCCGGTGCCACAGACCACAATGGCCAGCTCCGCCCGGCCATCCACAACCGCCCTGGCGGCCGCTTCCCCATATGGCACATAATCAACAGACTGACTGGACAGGCAGCCAACATCCAGCACCTGATATCCATTTTTTTCCAAATAAGTCCGGATATGGCTCTTTAGCTCAAACCCGGCGTGGTCGCTCCCCAACGCGATCAAGGCATACACCCCCAATGCTGTTGGTTATTATAAACAATCAAGCGGGAAAACACAATGTTTTTCATCGGTTGACAGGAATTTCCGGCGAATTTCCAAAAGTTGTTTGAGGCCTGCGGTTTTGTGGCATCTGAATATGTTAGAATATTATCGTGAGCATTCGAGGATTTATGAAGCCATCGATCAAACGAGGCGCAAACATCCCCAATGAGGATCGCGACACCCTGCGGCGGCACACACTGGCGGACAACATCCGCCGGGGACGTGTGCTCGCCCTTCTTGTGATTGCGTTTGAGGCATGCCTGATCCTCGTAACCATCGGCGCGTCTGCATTGAATGTGGATGACCGGTTCTGGTATCATTCCTATTTCATCATGTATGCGCTGATGTTCTTAATCAATGGGGTGTTCTATCTGGTCCTCCGGCAGACCGGCCTCTCCGCTGCCGTGCCAGACCGCCGGGTTGTCCGCCAGGAGTGGCTTGTGACGGCCTATGTCACGCTGATGATGTGCTGGGGCAGCGCCGTAACGCTGATGGACCAGCGGCTCTATGGCAGCCTGACTGCCTTTATGGTCAACATGATCGTCTGCTCGGTCACCTACAGCCTGCCAAGTCGGAGAATGCTGATCCCCTTTGTGTCATCGGTGGCCATCCTGGCGGCGGGGCTGCCATACTGCCAGCCGTCCACAGACATTCTGGTGGGCCATTCTGTGAACCTGATTATTTTCATCGCCGTCTCCTGGGCTGCATCCAGAATCCTATACCGCAAACACACAGCGGATTATCAAAACCTGTTGCTGCTGCAAAAAACCAACGGGCAGCTGGAGCAGGAGATCGAGCGCAACCGCCGGATGAACCTGCAGCTGGCCGATGCCAACCGGCAATTGGTCCAGCTCTCGCTGCTGGATGAGCTGACAGGCCTGCCAAACCGCCATGGATTCCGCCACTTTATCGACCGGATGTTTGACGAGCAGGACGTGGTGGGCAAGCCCCTCTCAATGCTGATGATCGACCTGGACAACTTCAAGCAGTTTAATGACACCATGGGCCACAGCAAGGGCGATGAGGTGCTGCAAGCCGTGGCAAAACAAATTGAAGCCGCTGTGCAGCACACGGCTGATTCTGCGGTGCGCTGGGGCGGCGAGGAGTTCGTTTATGCGGCGTTCGGCATGGACATGCCGGAGATCCGCGCCGTGGCAGAGACCATTCACAACGGGGTGAGCACGCTGGCGATCCGCCGGAGCGGCGAGACCGGCCAGGAGACCGTGACCGTGAGCATCGGCACCGGCACGCTTGCCGTCAAAGACAAAAGCGACGTGGCAAGATGCCTAGACCTGGCAGACAAAGCGCTCTATCAGGCCAAAGCTGAGGGGCGCAACCGCGTTGTGATGCTGGAAGAGCGCGCGAATCACGCTGAATAAGTTGCTCGAATCAGAGGAAAATCAATTCCGGTCGCAGTCTTTGCAATAACCGTAGACTTCCAGATTATGACCTGTCACATGAAAGCCCGTTTCGCCCACCTCGGGCGCAAGTTTTTCCATGGGGCACTCCGCCATGGAAACAATCCTGTGGCAACCCAGGCAGATGGCATAATGCCGGTGCTGGCTTTGGGCCAGCTCAAAAGCCGCCATGTCGCTACCGAGCACAGATAGTTTGTGGATGATGCCCTTTGCCTCAAACAGCTCCAGCGTGCGGTAAACCGTGGAAAGCCACGCAGCGCCGCCCTCGACGCGCCCGCAGATCTCCATGGCGCTCAGCGGCTTTTCCGCATGATACAGCACTTCCAGCACAGCCTCGCGCTGGCGGGTGCGCTTGATGCCCTCCGGCCATGGGTGGTTGCATTTCTCCACTTAACCCACCTCCCCGTTCGCCTTGCCCGGCCCCCTGCGGGCAAACAGCCGCTTGCCGATGAGCACGGCCACCAGCGTGACCACGCCGACCAGCACAATCGTGCCGCCGGGCTTCAGGCCCAGGTAATAGGACAGTGTGAGGCCGGAGATCATGAATGCCACAGCGAAAGCGATCGAAAGCAACACCGTGTGGCGGTAGCTTTTCCCGAACTGCATGGCACAGGCTACCGGCACCACCATCAGCGACGACACGATGAGCGCCCCCACCGTGCGGGCCGCCACCGACACCGTGACGGCGGTGAGGATCGTGAACACAAAGTTGATCGCGCCCACCGGCACGCCGGACATCCGGGCTGCCCGCTCATCCAACGCGATATAAAACAGCTCTTTGAACAACAGCACAAACCCCAGCAGCACCGAAGCGCTCACGACTACCACCAGCACCGTCTCAAAGTCGCTGATGGCCACAATACTGCCAAACAGAAAGCTGTTGAAATTTGCTGCATTTTTCACAAACCCGGACAGCACACCGGCCAGACCAACACCGGCGGACAGGACGATGGCAATGGACATCTCCGAATACCTGGGGATGCGCCGGCGGATGGCCTCGATGCCCAGCGCCGCGACCACGCAACCGGCAATCGCGCCCAGAATGGGGTTAAAGCCGAAGATCAAGCCAGCCGCCACACCGGCCAATGACGAGTGCGACAGCGCGTCACCAATCATGGAAAGGCGCTTCAGCACCACAATCATACCAATACAGGGGATGATCATTGCAAGAAGCATGCCCACCAGAAAGGCACGGCGCATAAAATCATACTCCAGCATGCCCATGGCTTTCACCTCCTTCTCCTTTTCCGTTTTGGTGGAGATGGGGGTGCTTGTGCTTGTGGGCGAGCTCCTCGTGGATCTGATCGGAAGCCAGCTCCACCAGCGAACCCTCCTCCAGGCACAGCGTCCTGGTGACATGGCGGGAAGCCCGGCTGATGTCGTGGGTCACCATCACAATCGTCAAACCTCTTTCGCGGTTCAGATCGGCCAGCAAATGGAAAAGTGCCTCCACTGTAGCGGCATCCACACCGGTGGTGGGTTCATCCAGCAGCATGACCTCCGGCGCGCCGGCCAGCACACGGGCCAGCATCACCCGTTGCTGCTGCCCGCCGGACATCTCGCCGATGAGCCGCCGGGCAACTCCGGCCATGCCAACCCTCTCCAGCGCCTGCCGCGCCAGCTCCCGTTGGCGGCGGCCTGCAAAGCGCATCAGTCCCACCTGCGGATAGAGGCTTGCCATCACGATTTCCTCAGCAGTGGCGGGAAATCCGGCGGCATTTTGCGCGGCTACCTGCGGCACATAGCCCACCTTTGGCCAATCGCGGAACTGCCGCAAGTCTTGCCCGAACAGCCGGACAGACCCCTCCGTGGGCGTGAGCTCACCGAGCAGCAGCTTCAGAAGCGTGCTCTTGCCGGTGCCATTGGCGCCGATGATCGCGACAAAATCTCCCTGGGAAACAGCAAAGCTGACTTTTGAAAAAAGAGGATCGGCTCCATAACGGAAGCTCAGGTCTCGCGTTTCAATCACATTGGGCATAAACTCTCCTATTGCAGCGCTGCAACCAGCGCCTTCAGGTTTTGCCGCATCACAGAGTAATAGTTGCCCCCTGCCGCCCTCTGCTCCTCGCTCAGGCCTTCCAGCGGGCTCAACACATCAGTTTTGGCACCAATGGCACTGGCAATGGCCTCAGCCACCTTGGGACTGACCAGCTCCTCAAAGAAGATCACCTTCACCTTGTGCTCCCTGGCGAGTTCAATGATCTCTGCAACGCGGGCCGGATCCGGCTCGGCGTCGGCAGCCACGCCCTCGATGGCAACCTGCGTGAGGCCATAGGCATCACACAAATAGCCGAAAGCCTGGTGGGCCACGATGATCTCCTTGTTTTTGAGCGGGGAAAGCGCCGCCTTGAACTCCTGATCCAGCTTTTCCAGCTCGGCTGCAGCCTTGGTAAAGTTGGCCTCATAAACATCCTTATGCTCCGGGTCGGCCTGTGCAAAGGCTTGCTTGATATTCTCCATCTCGGCCTTGGCATTCGCCGGGTTCAGCCACACATGAGAGTCACGCACCTTTGCATCACCTTCCAGCAACGTGATCCCCCTGGAAGCCTCCACGACGATCAGAGATTTGCTTTGCAGAGAAGCCAGCACATCCTCCGCCCAGTGCTCCATGCCCGCGCCGTTGTAGACAAAAACGGATGCCTTTCCCAGCCCTGCCACGTCGGCGGCGGTGGGCTCCCAGTCGTGGGGCTCGGTGCCATCAGGCACCATGGTGACCACATCCACCAGATCGCCGCCGACCTGCCTGGCGAAATCTGCCATGGGGTAAAAGCTGGCATAGACGGTGAGCTTGCCCTCCGCTGCACCAGACGTTTGCGGCGCCTTGGTGGCGCAGCCGGTGAGCAAGAGCAAGACTGTCAGGATGAATGGAACAAGTTTAATTGCATATTTCCTCAACACGATACTCCCAACCTCTGCAAGCGAGACATTCAACCATACAAATCTTTTCATCCAATTGCACATGATTCGCATTTGCATTTCCATTATACCGCAGTTTGCTCCACAGTCAAACCTAAATCAGGAAATATGGCAAGCACGAAATGGAAAACCCACCAAACGGCAAATCGTTCGGTGGGTTTGACGCAAACAGGGTTCACTGCCTGACGGTATGCAAGCGGTGTGCTGTTGTTACAGCGTGATGGTGACCGCCGCCACGCCCTCCGGCGGAAGCTCCAGAGAGAAGGAGACGCCATCGGCGCCCTGCGTGAGGGCAACCGGTTCGTCAGCGGCCTCTGAGGCCTTCATCAGCTGGCCGATCTGCGCGGCGGTGGGATAGGTGGGGCTGCCCATATCGACCCAGGCCTTCTTGGGGTTGGCGTGGGCCTCGTCGATCCTGGTGACGCTGGCGGCCTTCGCGCCCTTGATGCCCTTGACGGTGACGTTGATGCTGGCCGTCTCATTGG
Organism: Bacillota bacterium; assembly: GCA_023435705.1. Classification (GTDB taxonomy): domain Bacteria; phylum Bacillota; class Clostridia; order Christensenellales; family UMGS416; genus JAEYRA01. The sequence goes on from JAEYRH010000008.1 coordinate 18,023, forward strand.
GGCCGTAGAGCACATTGTGGTTGGAGAGCAGCACGGTAACCTTGCCGTCAGCCCTGGAAGCACCGAAGTCCACATAGGGGCTGGCGTCCTGCGCAGTGGCCTCCAGCTGCTGGCCCACCAGCTTGGCCAGCTGTTGGAACGCGCGATAGCTGGGCTTGGGGATGTTATGGATGTTCAGCAGACCGAAACCGCCGTGGAAGGGCTCCGAGCTCTGGCCGCACTCCTCGAAGATGTCGGTGAAGGTCCAGAAGGAATACAGCTCGACCAGGCCCATGTTGTTCATCACCGTTTTCACGATGAACGAGGAGCAATAGGAGGTGTCATGCCACCGGTCGCGGGGGCTGGGGGAGCTGTTCCACTCGGAGTAATACAGCGGCAGGTCGCCTGCTTCCTCCACGGCCTTCACCATCGTGGTGTGGCAGACCTCGCGGTCAGCACGGGCCATCTGCTCCTCCATGCCCCAGCCAAGGCCAAAGCCGTCGTCGGTGGGATAGTGGTGTGTGGAGAGGAAATCAAGCGGCAGGTTGTTTTTCTTGCAGAATTCGATCGTCTCCGGCAGCCAGGCGTTGATGGCCGTGGAGGGGCCGCCCACCGGCAGCCTGGCATTTACCTTTTTGATTGCCAGCGCCGCAAAGCGGTACATTTCAAGATACTCCTCCATCGTGCCGGAGAAGAACATGCCCTTCAGGTTGGGCTCGTTCCACACTTCGAAGGGCCAGGTGCTCACTTCGTCGATGCCGTAACGCTCCACCAGGTGGGCGGCCAGCGCGCCGCACAGGTCACCCCACTCCTGATAAACCTTGGGCGGTGTGATGTTGCCTTTGTAATGGAACACCGTGTCTGTGCCGGATGCCAGCGCCTCGGGCATGTAACTTAATTCAATGAAGGGCTTCATGCCGATGCTCAGCAGGTAATCGAAGATGGAATCCACGTTGAAGAACGAATACTCAAGCTTGCCGTCGCTGTTACGCAGGCACACGCTCATGTCGTCGTCGAAGATGCCGTGGAAGCGCACATACTCAAAGCCAAACTCATCGCGGCAGGTTTTGAGCTGGCTGCGCCAATCGGCCCGAAGAGCCGTGTAGGCGTGGCAGCTGCCCACGCATTTGGTCCAATAGGGTTTCACCTGTCCGATGGTCTTGTCCGCAGATACGGTGATGTTCATAAAGCCTCCTGTGTTTTCACGTCGGTAAGGTTATTTCACACTCAGGATGTATTCGTTGAGGATGGTCTCCAGCAGCTCCTGCCGGCCGGACTTCAGGCCCATGTCGGCATTGGCCATGGCATACTTTTCCAATTCCTTGAAGCCAACTTTTCCATCCACGATGTCTTTGCCGATGCCGGTGGAATAGCTGGCATAACGGTCTTCCACAAACTTGTCCAGCACACCGTCGGCGATGATGGCGTGGGCGGCCTTGAGGCCCACCGCGAAGGAGTCCATACCAACAGCATGAGCGTGGAAGATGTCTTCCGGCTCGAAGCTGGCGCGGCGCACCTTGGAGTCAAAGTTCAGACCGCCGGTGGTAAAGCCGCCGGCCTTCAGCACTTCAACCATGCACAACGTGGCGTCGTAGAGGTTGGTGGGGAACTGGTCGGTGTCCCAACCCAGCAGCATATCGCCCATGTTGGCGTCCACAGAGCCCAGCATGCCGTTGATGCGGGCCACCTGTAAATCGTGCTGGAACGTGTGGCCGGCCAGCGTGGCGTGGTTTGCTTCCACGTTGAACTTGAAATAGTCGGTGAGGCCGTAGCCGCGCAGGAATGCCAGCGCCGTGGCCACATCGAAGTCATACTGGTGCTTGGTGGGCTCCTTGGGCTTGGGCTCAATGTAGAACGGGCCCTTAAACCCGATCTCCTTGGCGTAGTCCACGGCCATGTGGAAGAACCGGGCCAGGTTGTCCTGCTCCAGCTTCATGTTGGTGTTGAGCAGTGTCTCATAGCCCTCGCGGCCGCCCCAGAAGGTGTAACCGGCGGCGCCTAGCTCGGTGGCCACTTCCAGCGCCTTCTTCACCTGCGCGGCGGAGTAGGCATACACGTTGGCGTTGGGGCTGGTGGCCGCGCCGTGCATGAACCGCGGGTTGGTGAATAAGGAAGCCGTGGCCCACAGCAGCTTGATGCCTGTCTCGTCCATGCGCTGCTTGATTCGCTTCACGATCACATCCAGGTTCTTGTTGGTCTCGGCAAGCGTTGCGCCCTCCGGAGCCACGTCGCGGTCGTGGAAGGCGAAGAACTCAATACCCAGCTTCTGCATGATCTCAAAGGCGGCATCCACCTTGGCCTCAGCAAGCGCCATGGGGTCGGTGATGCCCGCCCAGGGGCGGCTGGCGGTGGCAGTGCCGAAGGGGTCGTTGCCGGCGCCGCACAGGGTGTGCCAATAAGCCAGTGAGAAACGCAGTTGATCTTTCGCCTTTTTGCCGCCGATGATCTCATCGGGGTTGTAGCGGCGGAAGCCGAGAGCGGTCTGTTTCTTGTCTTGCACCATTTCCAATTTCTTTACGTTGGGGAAAAACTCTTTCATGGCTCATTCTCCTTTGCTAATATCTCTGGTGTTCTCCTGCCGGCAGGCATCCTGCGCGCAAAGGCCGGATTGTGCCGGGTTCGGAAACGTTCACCTTAGATTATACAGCTTCGCCAATTTCAAACAATGACCATTGTCACAGGAACCACCAGCAGTGTGCGAATTCGCACAAATTGCTAAACTCTTAGCAAGAATGAGGCAACCGGGAAAGCCCCGATTGCCCCAATGCCGATGATTATTTGGCCAGCGTGGCCTTGACGCACACAGGCATGTCCTTTTCCAGGCCGGTCGGAAGCTGAACGACCAGCGCGCCATCCTTCTGCGCAAACGCAGTGGGGATGCCGGAGACCTGCACAGAGGCAATTTCCTTCTCCGTGTTTCTGCCGAACGCCTGCACCACGGCGGCATCGGCATCCTTCACGCGCATCATAAAGGCATAGACCGAATCCCCCTTCTGGGTGAAGCGGTAGTCGGAAGCCTGCCAATCGGCCCGGTCTTCCTTGAACGCACCGCCGGAAAGCTCCGTCTTGCCCTCCTTGTGCCTGCGGTAGGGGCGGGTGCCATAGATGCCGTCGCCGTTGGCTTTGAGCCATCGGCCCACACGATTGAGCGTGAAGCGGGTCTCGTCGTCAATGGTGCCATCGGGCAGCTGCGTCACGTTCATCAGCAGGTTGCCGTTTTTGGAGACGATGTCCACCAGCGTGTCGGCCACGTCGCTGGCAGTCTTGTAGACATCGCGCACGTTGTAGTACCAGTCGCCCAGGCTGGTGTCGTCCTGCCAGGGGTCAGCCAGCGGGTCGGCGGAAAGGCCGCGCTCAATGTCCAGCACGCCGATCTTCGTGATGCCCGGGGTGGTGTTGTAGGCGCCGATCTGCTTGAAGTTATAGACGGCCCGGTTCACACCGCCGTGGTTGGCGGCGCTGGTGTTGTAAAGGTGCGCCACCATGGCGTAGCCGGTCTCGTGGAAGGGCACTTCGCCATCAGAATAGAGCAGGTCCGGCTGGAACTTGTCGATCACATCCTTGATGCGCTTGAAATAGTCGGCATGGTAGCGGGGGTTCTTGGTGTACCATTGCCAGCTGTCGTCGGTGATCAAAAGCTCGCTGTCGTTGTCGCGGTAGAGGCTCTGGTTGGCCGGGTCCGCACCGTCGTAGGGCACACCGGCATAGGGGCCGGTTTTGTCCGCACCGTGGGAGGCGGAAAGCCACGTGTAGGACGCACCCAGGTGCTCCGACAGGCCAAAGGGCAGCCCGTGCCGCTTGGCTTCCGCCTGCCACAGCTTGCAGATGTCCTTCATCGGGCCCACCTTGGTGGAGTTCCAGGGGTTGTGGGCCGAATCAAAGTTGTCAAAGTTGTCGTGGTGCATCGCCTGGCCCACGAAATAGCGGGCACCGGATTCCACAAACAGGTCCATCAGGGCCGCCGGGTCAAAATTTTCGGCCTTCCACAGCTTCACAATATCCTTGTAGCCGAACTTGGACGGGTGGCCGTAGGTACGCCAGTGATAGCGGTATTGGTCGCTGCCCTCCACATACATGTTGCGGGCATACCAGTCGCCATACATCGGCACCGACTGAGGGCCCCAGTGGCTCCAGATGCCGAACTTGGCGTCGCGGAACCAGTCGGGGCACACAAAATTCTTGAGGCTATCCACAGTGCCCTCGAAAGGGCCGGGGGTGATGGGGAGGTTTGGGTTCATAATTCTCTCCTCATAAGCGGACTGGGACGGAGCAACCAAATCTCGGGCCGGGACGGAGCCCGGCCCCTACTGAGTAGAGCCCCCTCCCCCAATCCATTCGCATCATTCCTTACGGAATGACGCTAGGTGGAGGGGGTTGGGGGTAAGAGTTCAAAGGGGGGATTTCACTTCGGCTCCACCACAACGCCCTTTTTCAAAATGATATTGGCATAGAGCGCCTTTTCGCTGGTGGTCACCACCGCATAGGCTTGTTGGGCCCGCGCATAGAAATCCTTCTTGTGCACGGCGATTTCCCTGGCACCCTTGGCCTCATGGGCCGCAGCGATCTTTTTGTAATCGGCCCAGATCTCCGGCACATAGGGGTCGTCTGACAGCACGGCCATCAAAATTACCGGGTTTTCCACATAGGGGTCCAGCGGCATGAAGGTCAGGATGGCATCCAGCAGCTCGGGGATGCCGTGGCCGTCAGCCCGCACCACCCGGTCAGGATGGGCAAAGGCCGGGAAGTTGCCATCGGCCAGCACCAGCTCGTCGCCGTGGCCCATTTCCATCAGGATCTTCAAAAGCTCAGGGCTCAGGATGGACGGAATTCCTTTCAGCATTGCACGGCCCTCATTCCTGGACCCAGCCGGTGATCTTGCCATTCACATCCCACAGGGCGGTCCAGTCCTTGGCGCCTTCCCACAGGAACACCTGGCCCTTGATCAGGCGGCAGTTGTGCTCGGCGGTTTCCTTGATGGCCTTCATTTCCTCATCGGTCAGCGGATCTTCGGTGACGCATTTGAGGTTGGACACATACTCGTTTTCATACACCGAGAACGGGATCGGGATCTGGCCGCGCTGGGCAGCCCACTTCACACAGATCACCGCCGGGTGCACGCCGTGGGCCTTGGCTGCGGCCACCACGGCAGGCTCCTGCATGTCCACATAGTCGTCGGGGGTCTTGTCGCGGTCCGGGCGGGTGGGCGAGCCGATCGGGCAGAAGCCGATGGGCTGGATGCCGTGGGCCACGCAGTAGTTGTAGAGCTCCTCCTGCTGGAAGGTGGGGTGCAGCTCCATCTCGATTACGGCGGGCTGGATGCGGCAATGGGGCAGCACGGCCTCCAGCTTCGGGATCGTCATGCTGGACATGCCGATCGTCTTGACCAGGCCCATATCCACCAGGCGCTCCATCTGGCGCCACACGGCGAGGAACTCCTCCGGGATGAATGGGCGGGAGTCAGGGTTGCGGGCGTCGCCGTCGCAGCCCGGCGCATGATAGTTTGGGAAGGGCCAGTGCACGAAATAAACGTCCACATAGTCCAGGCGCAAGTCGCGCAGCGTCTTGGCGCAGGAAAGCAGCACGTCACCCTTTCCATGCATGTCGTTCCACACCTTGGATGTGATCACGAGCTCCTCGCGCTTGACCACGCCCTCGTTGATTGCCTGCTCAAACACCTGGCCGATCAGGTGCTCGTTGCCATAGACACTGGCGCAGTCAAAGAGCCGGTAGCCTGCGCGGATCGCGCCGCCCACGGCAGCGGACACCTGCTCGGCGGTGAACCGGTCTGAGCCGAAGGTGCCCATGCCGATGACCGGCATGGTGGTGCCGTTGGAGAGCTTTTTCTGCGGCACAAGTTTGGGGTCAACAAAGTTTGACATTCCGATACCTCCTGTGGATTTGTTGGGAATCTCCTCGGTGGATTGGGTATTGCACCTGCCCGTTAGTCCTCGGGAACGAGCAGGATCTTGCCTTTGACATCGGCGGGGTTTTTGTACAGCGCGAACGCTTCCGCCGCCTGGGATAGCGGGTATTTCCGGAAAATGAGGTCCTCCCCCGCCTTGAGCGCACCGGTGCCCAGGAAATGGGCGGTGAGCTGCCACTCCCGGCCGGGGAACGGCGCGCTGTAGCTCATCCACGAGCCGGTGAGTGTGAACTCCTTGCGGAGCATCAGCTCCAGTGTTTTGGGGTCCAGCGTGAGGTCTTTGCCCGGCGTGCCGATGAAGCACACGCCGGCTTTGTTAGCAGCCAGCTCAAAGGCCATCTTCATTGTCACGTTCACTCCGGCTGTCTCATACACAAACCCGAAGCCCTTGCCGCCGGTCAATGCCTTGGCTTTCTGGAGGAAGTCAGGCTCCAGTGTGTTGATTGTCTCATCTGCACCGTATTGGCAGGCCATTTGAAGCCTCTCGGGGCTGATGTCAAACACGACAACCCGCCTGGCTCCAAAGATCTTGGCCCACTGGGCGGTCATCAGCCCGATGGTGCCGCCGCCCAAAATTGCCACATCCTCACCGCCGCGGTAATCCACGCGCATCAGGCCATGCAGCGCCACAGTGGAGGGTTCGAAGAACGCCGCCTGCTCGTAACTGACGGTTTCATCAAACTTGGTAAGGTTCTGAGCCGGGGCCTTCACATATTGTGCGAAGCTGCCCTGCACGCGGGAGCCAATGAAGGTGTAGTGCTTGCAGAGCGCATAGTCACCCCGTTTGCAGTCCTCACACACATGGCAAGGCACCAGCGGCGCTGCCGTGACGCGGTCACCGGTTTTCACGGTTGTGACGCCTTCGCCCACTTCGGCCACGTCGCCGGAGAACTCATGGCCCAGCACAATCGGGAAAAAGTGGGCCCCATGGTGCAGCACCCTGGGCACGTCGGAGCCGCAGATGCCGGTGGCCCGCACGCGGATCAGCACCTCGCCGGGGCCAACCTCGGGCATTGGGTAATCCTCGTAGCGCAGGTCTTCGTTGCCGTGCAGCACGGCGGCTTTCATCATTTTGCCGGATGACTCCATCATCATCCCTCCTTCATCAGGGTTTTCAGGTTTTCATACAGTTTGCGGTAAACGCCGTATGCCTTGTCATAGTTGCCGCTCAGCGACTGGTTGGGGGTGTGGCGGCGGCTGATGGAAACGGTGCGGCCCACCGCGGTCTGGAAATCGGGATACATGCCCACGCCCACGCCGGCCAGCAGCGCCGCGCCCAATGTGGTGGCAGTGTCGGAAGAGGGCACGGCGATGGGCTTGCCGGTCACGTCGGATTTGATCTGCGTCCAAACCAAGGAGTTGGCCGAGCCGCCCATGGCCCTGAGCTCTGAAACCTCCGCGCCGGCTGCCGCGGCAACCTCCATGTTGTGCCGGAGGGAGTACGCCACGCCCTCCATGCCCGCGCGGATCATATGGGCGCGGGTTTTGCTGTAGTCCAGTCCATAGTAGACACCCTTGGCCATCGGATCCCAGATGGGCGAGCGCTCGCCGGCCATATAGGGCAGGAACACCACGCCGTCACAGCCGGCGGCGATGGCATCGGCCTCGGCATTGATCACATCGAACACACTGATGCCCTTCCCGGCGGCTTCCAAGCGCTCCGCCGCGCAGAGCTGGCTTTCCATCCAGCGCATCACGCCGCCGCCGCCCACGCTGCCGCCCTGCAGCAGCCACGTGTCGCCGGTGACGTGGAAACTCAGAATGAGCGTGGGGTCGGCCTTGCTTTCAGCCATGCAGATGCTCATGCCGCCTGCCTGCCCGCCCTGCTCCTGGGTCTGGCCGGGGCTCACCACACCAGCTCCCAGCGTGCCGCAGGCGGCGTCCAGCCCGCCGGCGCACACCGGCGTGCCCTCCGCCAGACCGGTGATGGCAGCGGCAGCCGCCGTGACACGGCCAACGATCTCGTGACTTTTCACCAGGTCGCAGAGCAGACCGGGGTTGACGCCGGTTTCTTTAGCCATGGCTGTATCCCAAACACCTTTTGCCATGTCAAAACAGAACATGCCGTAGCCCTGGGAAAGGTCATGGGTCATGGCGCCGGTGAGCTTCATCGCAACAAAGGCGTTGGACTGCATGATCTTGCTGGTGCGCGCCATCACGTCAGGGCGGTTTTGCTGATACCAAAGGATCTTCGGGTGGGTGTAGGCCGGCTCAACAGGGTTGCCGCACAAGTTGAAAAGCCGATCCTGCCCCACGCGGCGCTTCAGCTCTTCGCATTGCGCCTGGGAGCGGGTGTCATACCAAATGGGCGTGTTGCAAAGCGGGGTCCCCTCGCCATCCACGGCGATGGCGGACCAGCCCTGCCCATCCAGCCCGATGGCGGCGATCTCATCCGGCTTCACATTGCTTTTTTCCCACATTTCACCAAGCGCGGCAACGATGGCCCCCCACCAATCCATTGGGTCCTGCTCGGCCCAGCCGGGGGCCGGGTGGTGCACGACGCAGGGTTTGGCGGCCTGTGCCAGCACATGGCCTTCGCCATCAAACACAGCCACCTTGCACGCCGACGTGCCCACGTCGATCCCAAGCAACAAATCCTTCATATCCTGTCTCCTATCTGAAACGTTTCGTGATTGAGGCAATTAATTCAATTCAGCCACGGAGGTGCCTTCGATCAGGTGGGCCTCCAGAATCACGGTGCGCCGCTCCTGGTTATCGCCCTCCATCTCCGAGAGCATCAGGTTGGCGGCCTCCAGCGCAATTTGGTCCATCGGCTGGGCCACTATGGTAAGCTTGGGCGTCATCACCCTGGAAAGCTCCAGGTTGTCAAAGCCAACGAACGACAGCCCGTCGGGGATTTTTACGCCGGCTTCGTTGGCGGCGATGATGGCGCCCAATGTCATTTCATAGTTGGAAGTGATCACCGCGGTGATGGCAGGCGCAAGGCTGAGCAGCCGCTTCATGCCCTCATAACCGCCGGAAAGGGACTGCTCCACGGCGCACTCCAGCGCCTGGTCCGGCGCGATGCCCGCCGCGTGAAGCGCGTCGCGATAACCCTGTGTGCGCTCCCGAAAGGTAAACACTTTATCGCCGCCACTGATCAGGCCGATACGCCGGTGGCCGTGCGCTACCAAATGCTCCACGGCCAAGGCTGCTGCGTTGCGGTTGTCAATAATAACTGCGCTGTAGCCCCTTTTCTCGATCCGGCGGTCAAACAGCACCACCGGTGTGCCCTGATCCAAAGCCGGCTGAAAGGTGTGCCCATCGGCAGCGACCGGCAATGCAAGGATGCCGTCCACCTTTTTGGAAAGCAAAAACTCCACGGCGTTTTGCTCCAGCTTTTCATCCGAGCGGCAATCGCACACGGCAACGGCATAGCCACGCTGCCGCAGAATGTCTTCCATGGAGGAAATGATCGAGGTGCAAAACAGGTTGGAAAGCTCAGGGATCACCACGCCGATCGTGCGGGAGCGGCTGGTCTTCAGCGCCCTGGCATATTCATTGGGCCGGTAGCCAAGCTCCGCCACGGCGCGATCCAAAAGCGCCCTGTTTTCCGGCCGCACGTTGCCTCCGTTGACATACTTGGAGATCGTGGCCAGGCCCAAGCCGGTCGCTTTTTGGATGTCTTTCATCGTGGAGTTGGCTGTTCGTTTCATGACCCATCCTAACGAAACGTTTCGTGATCAGTATATCTTCGCAGCAGAGGGTTGTCAATCGGATCACAAAAGTTTAACAAGTTGAGGCTGCTTCTATTCCACCCAGTTCCTCGCCCGCTCCACCGCCCTGTGCCAGCCGTGGAGCGAAGCCTGCACGGTGCTGGCTTCCGCAGAGGGCCGGAACACCTCCCCCACGCGGCAACGGTCTGCCACATCGCCCAGGCTGGTGAAAAGACCAGCCTGAAGGCCGGCGAAATAGGCAGCGCCCATGGCCGTGGTCTCCACACAGGCGGGCCGCACCACCGGCCTGCCGGCCAGGTCGGCCTGAAACTGCATCAGGAAGTTGTTGGCCGAAGCGCCGCCGTCCACCTTTAAGGTGGCCAGCCGGATGCCGGAGTCGGCCTCCATGGCGGCAAGCAGGTCCGCACTCTGATAGGCGATGGATTCCAATGTTGCCCGCACCACATGGGCGTGGGTGGTGCCGCGGGTGATGCCCACCATCGCACCGCGGGCATACATATCCCACCAGGGCGCGCCCAACCCTGAGAACGCCGGCACCAGATAGACGCCGCCGGAATCGGGCACCGACCGGGCCAGCTCCTCCGTTTCGGCGGCGGTGCGCACCAGGCCAAGCCCGTCCCGGAGCCACTGCACGGCAGCGCCGGCGGTAAACACCGAGCCCTCAAGCGCGTAGACGGGGCCGTGGCCCGCATCCCACGCCACGGTGGCAAGGAGACGGTTTTTGGATTGCACCGGCTTGTCGCCGGTGTTCATCAGCAAAAAGCAGCCGGTGCCATAGGTGTTTTTCGCCTCGCCGGGCGCAAAACACGCCTGCCCGAAGAGCGCCGCCTGCTGGTCGCCCGCCACGCCGCAGATGGGGATCTCCGCGCCGAGCACGTCGCGGCGGATGCGCCCGAACCCGGCAGCGCAGGGCAGCACCTCCGGCAGCATCGCCTTGGGCACACCGAGCATCTTCAGCATCTGGTCATCCCACCGCATCTCATGGATGTTGAAGAGCATCGTGCGGGAAGCATTGGTCACATCGGTGAGGTGATTGCGCCCCTCCGTCAGGTTCCAGATGAGCCAGCTGTCCACCGTGCCGAACAACAGGTTGCCCGCTTCGGCCTGGGCGCGGGCACCGGGCACGTTGTCCAGGATCCATTTCACCTTCGTGCCGGAAAAATAGGCATCGGCCAGAAGGCCGGTGCGGCTGCCGATCTCCTGCTCCAGGCCATCGGCACGCAGTTGGGAGCAGAGCTCCGCCGAGCGGCGGCACTGCCACACGATGGCGTTGCAGACGGGCCGGCCGGTGTGCTTCTCCCACACGAGGGCGGTTTCCCGTTGGTTGGCGATGCCGGCAGCCACGATGTCGCGAGCGTCGATACCGGCCTTGGCCACGGCCTCGCGCATTGTCTCGGTCTGCGTGGAGAGGATGTCAAAAGGGTCGTGCTCCACCCAGCCGGGCTGCGGGTAGATCTGACGAAACTCACGCTGGGCCAGCGAGACAATGTGCATCTGTTCGTCAAAGAGGATCGTGCGGGAGCTGGTGGTGCCTTGGTCCAGCGCCAGGATGTATTTCATCGAGATTCCTCCCTGTGCGGCTCTCATTCTCTGACCGGATGGCAATATTATAGTCTTTTCTTCCTGGAATGAAAATGTCGATGGGCCCTGCGGTGGATTCAATAAGTGGCTTCGTCCTTTTACTGGTGTATCTACGAAATTTCTGGCAAACTATTTGCATTGGTACAAATGGCTAACAACCTTAAAAGAGGACAAAGAAACAATTCGCCGGAACAATTTACTTGTTCATGAATTAACTAAAGTAGTGAATACACGGATACGTAATTATGGAGGTCGCTTGCCTTGTTTTGTATGAAAGTTAGGTATACTGTTATGGAGGTATTACTCCCCCTGTTCCTATTTCCTTTATCTTATACCGCATTTTTTCTTTGCTGACTGATGCCATCAAAAAGTTTCCTCTAGTCCAACCATCTGCTGTCCAATCACCATTAGCACCATACCAAATAGTGTTTTCACATTGTGGTTTTACTGAAAAATAAACATAAAAAATGAATCCAGATTTACTCTCTCTAGTAACTGTTATATCATCGATTTCATATTCTAGTATTCTATCATTCTCAGTTAGGGATGCAGATTTGTATTTGTCAAGATACTCCTCGAATAGTTTCTTGGCAACGTTACCGTTATTCAGAGGAATTGAAGGTAATATGGACAGAAATACATAAATAGCAATCAATACAACTATTGCTAATATACAATATAGTAATGCTTTCATATTTATTACAATCATACTTATATATATGGATTACCTTTGAGATATGAACACTTAGCCAAACAAAAAAGAAAAAGCTTATGACTGTACAGGGTTGATACATTGTCCATTGCATGACGAATTATTATTCCGCTGACCTAGCAAAGCTTATATAAATATCTTCACAGGAAAGATATATTGACTGATATTAGCAACTACAATCAATATTTTGGTCTAGCATAGCCTTTCAGAAAAGCTTGTCCGGCTCAATCCATCGGGATATACTACAGGAAAAGGAGGGCTCATCATGAAGTTTTGCTGGAGCACGCTGCGCGTGGCAAACATGTCCCGATCGCTGGAGTTTTACCGCGACCTGCTGGGTCTGGAGATCAACAGGAGATTCCCCTTCGGCCCCGGCGGCGAAATCGTTTTCCTTGGAAAAGGAGAGACATTGGTCGAGCTCATCGCCGACGGCACAGGTAAAAAGACCCAGCTTGGGCCGGACATCAGCTGGGGGTTTGAAGTGCCCTCGCTGGATGAAATGATGGAGAAGATGAAGCAAGCGGGCATCGAAGCGCAGGGTCCGTTTCAGCCAAACCCACATGTGCGGTTTTTCTATGTGCTCGATCCCGACGGAATGAGGATACAGTTTGTGGAGAATTTGTGAGATGGCGCAATACACCAGGGAGGAATTGACCGAGGCGCTGCGGGCCGTCACATCGGTAATCCACAAATGCGAAAAAGCGCAGGAGAAATTCCCGGGTGGCACATCCCATCACACTCTGCTTGTGAACAGGCTGAACGCGATGTACATCTCGAAAAGACTGATTGAGGAGGCGCTGAGCCAGGCGCAGTGAACGCCAGAGCCTAAGCTGCTATTGGAGGGCTTCCTGGTTGCTGTCGTGCTGGCGCTGGCGGTGCACCTGCCGCACGCGGATGTAGCGGGTGATGATGAGCTTGATCACACCTGCCACCGGCACCGCAAGCAGCACGCCCCACAGCCCAAACAGACCACCGCCCACGATGATGCTCAGCAGGATCCAGAAGGGCGAAAGCCCCATCCGGTCGCTGAACACCAGGGGCTCAAAAACGTAATTATCCACCTGGTGGATCACAAGGATCGCGATGGCGGTGTAGATGGCTTTTTGGGGGCTATCCAGAAGCGCCACAATGATGGGCGGCACAGCGCCGATAAACGGGCCCAGATAAGGCACCAATGTGGTGATGGCCACTATCGCCGCCATCAGCACCACATAGCGCACCCCCAGGAAACTCAACGCGATGAAGCTGATCACAAACATGATCATCGCCAGCAGCAGCTTTGCGCTGATGTAGCGGCCAAACACACCGTCCACCGCATGCAGGAAGTTCATCGCCGCCGTGCTGCGGGGGCCGCCGAGCCAGGCATGCAAAAACCGGCGGAAGCTCTCGAGGATGTGTTCCCGCTCGTTGAGCAAGTAGAAGGAAAGCACCAGCCCCAGGATGCCGCTGGCAACCGAGGAGCCAAACCGCAGCACAAAATCGAGAATACCCCCCACTGTGATCTGCAGGCTGTTGCGCAGCAAGTTCAATTGATTGGTAATTTCTGTCTGCACTTCAGCGCTCTTCAGCAGCGGGTAAGTCTCCAGAAGGTCGTCATAAAATTCACCGAGCAGCTTGACATAATGCTCCCAGTTGGTGAGCAAGTCGTTGATGTTACGCACGATGCCGGGGATCACGTAATACAGCGTGAACACAATCACCGTCACGGTGGCGGCATATACTACGATCAGCGAGGCAAGCTTTCGGGCTTTCGCATGCTTGTCATTCTTAAAGACCTTACCAAGCAATGCATCGATGACTGTGACTGCCGGGCTCAGGATATATGCCAGAATGACTGCCGTGATGAATGGGCTCAACAGCTCCAACAGGAATCCCAACACGTTGACCAGGCTTATCCAAATGTCATCGCTGGCTTGCAGCATCCTGCTGAACAAAAGCAAGGCTGCCGCTGTCACAAAAACGTACAGGCAGATCTTCAGGTATTTTTTGTCAAACTCGAATTTCATGCAGCCCCCTGGGTGCCGAATACTACTATTATAATCGAAGCGGTGGGGAAGTAAAAGTACCCTCTCCCCTTACCCCTCCCCCATCACTGTGGGAGGGGTATTTTTGTGAAGGGGCTTCGCCCCTATTACCCCGAATTTTATCCAGCTAGTCGTTTCTGATAAGCCTGATAGGATTTGGGGACCGGGGGCGCCAGCCCCGAGCAAACTACCCCCTCCCACTAGCAAGGGGGAGGGGGCTGGGGGGAGAGGGTGAGCTTTGTCCCATTTCCCGCATCACCTCTTCCTCACCTGTATGATATAATATGATTTATCTATACACTCCCATGGGAAAGGCCGCCGATGAGAATTCTGCACACCTCCGACTGGCACCTGGGCCGCATTTTCTGCGGCACACACCTGACCGGCGACCAGGAAGCCGCGCTGGAAAGCCTGACCGATTTGATCGGGCAGGCTGACATTGACGCGGTCGTGATCGCAGGCGACGTGTTTGACCGGGCTGTGCCACCGGTGGATGCCGTGAACCTGCTGGATGACACACTGAACCGCATCGTGTTCGGGCTGAAAAAGCCGGTGGTTGCCATCGCCGGCAACCATGACAGCCCGGACCGGCTGGCATTCGGCAGCAAGTTTTTCACCGCGCACGGCCTGCATGTGTTTGGCCAGCCCGGTGCGCAGGATGCGGTGGTCGTGCTGGAAGACCGCCACGGGCCGTTGGCCTTCTGCGCCCTGCCCTATGCCGACGGGCCCACTGTGCGAGCGGCGCTGGGCGATGAGCAGATCACCGGCCACGAGGACGCGATGGCGGCACTCACAAACCGGGCACGCATGGCCTCTGCAGGGTTTGCGCGGCGAATCGCCGTGGCGCACACGTTTGTGGCCGGCGGTGTGGCCTCTGACAGCGAGCGGCCACTGTCGGTGGGCGGCACGGCCAGTGTGCCGGCGGGGTTGTTTGACGGGTTTCATCACACGATGCTGGGCCACCTGCACCGGCCCCAGCGCATGGGCGGCAGCGTCGCCTATTCGGGGTCGCTGCTGAAATACTCCTTTGACGAGGCCGGGCACAAGAAGTCTGTGAGCATCGTGGAGATCGATGGGGCCGGCAATGTGGCCGTGGAGGCGGTGGAGCTGAAGCCTCGCCGCGACGTGCGGGTGCTCCGGGGCAAGCTTTTGGATTTGATCAAGGATGCCGAAACCGACCCAGGCCGTAGCGACTATATCAAGGCCGTGCTCACCGACGAGGGCGCGATCTTCGACGCGATGGGCCAACTGCGCAAGGCCTATCCCAACGCGCTGGAAATCGAGCGCGAGTTCATCACCGTGGCGGCACAGGGCAAGGCTGTGGCCGGTGACTATCGGAAGTTTACAGACTTTGAGCTGTTTTGTGATTTTTACAGCCAGGTGACTGGCAAGCCGCTCCAGGAGGGCAGCCTGCCCGCGCTGCGCATGGCGCTCGAAGAGCTGCGGAGAGGGGGCGGCGAGCGATGAGGCCATTGAAACTCACGATGCAGGCCTTCGGCCCCTATGCCGGCACGCAGGAGCTGGATTTCACCGAGTTGGGGAGCAGGCGGTTCTTTTTGATCCACGGCCCCACTGGAGCGGGCAAGACCTCCATCCTGGATGGCATGTGCTTTGCGCTCTACGGCCAGATGAGCGGCGCGGGCCGCGACGGCGACCGCATGCGCAGCCAGTTGGCTGAACCAGACCTGCCGATGAAGGTTACTTTTGAGTTTTCTGTGGGTGAAAGGCAATACCGCGTGGCCCGCAGCCCAGCCCAGAGCATCGTGGTGAAGGGCCGGGAGCGGGATGTGCCGCCGGCTGCCGAGCTGCACCGGCTGGAGGATGGCCACTGGGCGCCGCTGGCCTCCGGTGACCGAAGAGTCAGCGAGCAGGTGGAAGCGATACTTGGTTTCCGCGTGGAGCAATTCCGGCAGGTGGTCGTGATCCCCCAGGGCGATTTCCGCAAACTTTTAACCGCCGGGAGCCGCGAACGGGAAGAAATCCTCCGGGTGCTGCTGAAGGTGGATGGCTTCCGGGCAATTGAAGATTACTTAAAGCGTAAGGCAAAGACGCTGGAGGGCGAGCTGGAAAGGCAGACCACCACGGAGGCCGCCATCCTGGGTGAGGCCGCTGTGGAGAGTCTGGCGGCGCTGCGGGAGCGCATGGGATCGCATAGCGAGGAGCTGGGCGCGATGACGGAGCAGATTGCATCTCTCCGGCAGTCGCAAGAGGCAAAGCGCAAGGCGCTGACTGAAGGCAGGGCTGCTGACGGCAAACTCAGGGAGCTTACCGAAGCCGGGCAAGCGTTGGAGACGCTGAAAGGACGAGCAGGCGAAATCGAGGCGCAGGGACAGGCACTGCACCGGGCTGAGGCCGCCGCAGCGCTTGCCGATGCCGAAATGGCACTCATCAAACGGAAAACGGAGTTTGACAGCGCCGCGTCCGATCTGGAAAAAGCCGGGAGGGAAAACTCCGAAGCAGCACTGGCACAAACGGAAGCCACCCGTGCGCTGGAGCTGGAACAGGCCAGGGAGCCGGAGCGCAAGACACTGGCAGACCAAATCGTGCGTTTGAAGGATGCGCTGCCACAGGCCCGGCGCTTTGGCTCGCTCCGGCAGGCGGCAGAGCAAGCCGCTGCGGTGGCAGCCACGGCATTGCATCGCAGGCAGCGTGCAGAACAGGACTTGAAGGACCACAGCGAAGCCCAGCGGCGGATCACCGGGGAAGCCGCGGCCCTGGAGCCGGAAGCGCAAACACTGGCGGAGCGCAAAGCGGCCCATGAGCGGCTGGCGGAGCAGGCGGAAAAGCGCGCGGCGCTGGATGACCTTGCGGCACAAAGCGCAACGCTCGCGGCTGAGGAAACGGCAGCGCGAGTCGCGGTGGTGGAAGCGCAAGCCCGCCTGGACGGGCACAGGAACAACCTCAAAACAATGAAAAAGGCCTGGGAAACTGCCCAGGCGGCGCTGCTGGCAGCGGAGCTGGAAGAAGGCGAGCCCTGCCCGGTTTGCGGCGCAACGCACCACCCAGCAAGGGCAGCCATGCCGGAGGGCACCCCCACCCAAAGCGAACTGGACGCCATGGAAGACCGGGCTACAGAGCTGGAAGCCGTGCTGGAGCGGGTAAAGACCCGCCGGAACGATTCAACCCTTGCCCTGGCCCGCCATCAGGAGAAGGTGCTGGCGCTGGAAGAGGCACTGGGCCCGTTGGCGGATCAGACGGTTGACGAGGTGAAGGAAAAGCTCAAGAATGCTGCCTTGCATTCGCAGAAAGCAGCAGAAGCCGCCGCAACGCTGACGAGACTGAAGGCCACACTCGCGGAAGAAGCGGCTAAACGCCCGGCGCTGGAGCAGGCGCAGGCCGAAGCCCTGGCGGCATATGAGAAGGAACAGGCAGCGAGCACCCGCGCACAGGCTGAACTGGATGCTTTGATGGAGCAGGTGCCGGAAAAGATGCGCGACAGCGCTGTGATCGAGCAATATCTGGCCCGTAAGGAGGCGCAGGCGGCAGAGCTCCGGCTGGCGCTGGAAGCGGCGGGCAAGCAGGCCGGGCACGCCGCAGGGCGGGCAGCCGGTGCAAAGGCGGCGCTGGAGGCGGCCCGCAAGGCGCTGGAAGCAGCACGGACAAATCACGAAGCTGAACGGGAGGCCTTCACCAACCGGCTGGGTGACAGCGGGTTCGCTTCGCAGCAGGAATATGAGGCCGCCCGGCAAACACCTGGCACACGGGCGCAATGGAAGAAGGATACAGAAGCCTGGGGCCACGCAATGGCCGCCGCTGCCGACCGGCTGAGCCGCGCCGAGCGGGAGGCCGCGGGGCTGGCAGCCCCCGACCTTGTGGCGCTTGATGCGGCGGAGCGGCTGGCCGATGAGCAAACTGAGCAAGCCCTGCGGGAGCACACGGCGCTGGTCGGGCAGCTGGAAAGCGAGCGCAGCTGGGAGAGAAAGCTGACAGCGCTGGCCGAGGTCATCGGCAAGCTTCGGGAGGAATACGCCGTGATGGGCGACCTGGCCAAGGTTGCCAACGGCGGCAACCAACTGGGGCTCACGCTGCAGCGGTTTGTGCTGGGCGCTCTGTTTGACGATGTGGCGCAGGCCGCGACCCAACGGCTCAGGATCATGAGCCGGGGCCGCTACATGCTGCAGCGCACGATGGAGCGGGCAAGGGCAAACAGCGCCGGCGGCCTGGAGCTGGAGGTGTTTGACGAATACACCGGCCAGGCAAGGCCTGTTTCCACGCTATCCGGCGGGGAGTCGTTCCTGGCGTCGCTGGCGCTGGCGCTGGGCCTCAGTGATGTGGTGCAATCCCGCATGGGGGGGCTGCACCTGGAGACGGTGTTTGTGGACGAGGGGTTCGGCACGCTGGACCCGGAGGCGCTCGAGGAAGCCGTGAAGGCGTTGCTGGAGCTGCAGGGCGCAGGCAGGCTGGTGGGCATCATCTCCCATGTGCCGGAGCTCAAGGAGCGGATTGACGCGAGGCTGGAGGTGCTGCCGGCGGAGAAAGGCAGCGTGGCCCGGTTTGTCGTGGCATAAGAAACCAAAGACTGGTGGGGGTTTCATGAAAAACAAAACTGCATTGCTTTTGAAAAGCGCTGCAATCCTGGCGTGGGCGCTGGGCGGCCTGATCGCACTGTGGCTGTGGTTCCGCTGGAAGCCTGATGTGAACGACCCCGGCAATTGGGCCGCAGCCGCCGTAGCGCTGGGCTCCTTCTTTGCGGGCTTGCTGCCCTGGGCACTGGGCGAGATCGTAGTGATCCTGCACGACATCCGCGCCAATGGCGTTGCGCCTGCTCCCACCGCGCAAACGGACCCCTCCAAGCCCAGCCTCTATGTGGAAGACATGGTTTCCTTCCAGCCGCCGGAGCCCGAACCCGACCCGGTGCTGGAGCAGGTGGAATCGTTTATTTGGGTTTGCCCCGCCTGTGGGGAGATCAACCTGTCCGCAAGCGAAGGCTGCCGCATCTGCAAGGCGGAGAAACCAAAGGAGGCACCAAAGGCCTGAGCCAAAGACACCCATTGGGTGGCCCCCGGTCACAAAACGAAGGCATCCATCATGTATTGTAGGGAGCTTCATTTTGTGAGGAGGCAACTCATGCCCGGTTTCCAATGCACCCTCGATCTTTCCGGCCTGCCCCAGTCCGTGCAGCGTGGCCAAAACATCCGCGCCAACGTTGCGGTGCGGCAGGCAAACCAACCGGTGGCTGCCGTTGTGATCGCGTCTGACTCCTACGGCGTCAGCCAACGGCTCAAAAAGATGGACGGCTCCACGTTTCTGCTCGATCTCGCGGTGCCCTTCTTCGCCCCGTCCGGGCAATTCCGCTACTCCTTGTGGGCCGTGAGCGAAAGCGGCGAACGGAGCCAAAAGCAAAGCGGCGCTGTAATGATCCGCTGACCTGCCATGGCCTCATCCGTTCCATTGATTTAACAATTGAATTCCCATATACTGATATGCGCACCATCTCTACAAAGGATTGATTCCATGCATAAGACTTATCAGGAAATACAATCCCAATATCCGGCGTTGGAGCGGGCTTTGGCCCTGGCAGAAAGCCAGCGTGACGACGCAAGGCGCCTGATCGACCGCACACAGCCTGGCACAATCCTCTTCCTGGGCTGTGGGTCCAGTTATTGCATAGCCCGGTCGCTGGCACTGACGGCGCAGCTGAACCTGGGCATCCCGGCGCTGGCACTCCCGGCCGGTGACTGCATGCTCCACACCACCCGGTATGAAAAGGCGATGGATGGCGCGCTGGTGGTGGCGATTTCCCATTCGGGCCGCACCAGCGAAGTGATTGAGGCCGCATCACGTCTGAAGGATATGGCCAACGCCTCGGTGCTGTGCCTGTGCGCCACAGAGGGCTCGGAGCTTGCGGCGCTGAGCGACCTGGCGCTGGAACTGCCCTGGTGTTACGACACGAGTGTTTGCCAGACACGCGCTGTGTCCTGCCTGTTTGCGGCGGGGATGGCGCTGATCGCCCACCTGGCCGGTAATGAGGTGCTGCTGGAAGGCCTGAAGCGTGCCGTGGCCGGCGGGCCGGCTTATCTGGAGCGCATAGAGCCAGACCTGGCCAAGGTGGCGGCGCAGCCCTGGAAGACTGCCGTGCTGCTGGCCGATGGGGAAATTGCCGGCATCGCCTCCGAAGGGGCGCTGGCCTTTCAGGAAATCGCCCGCAAACCAGCGGTGCACCACCACCTGCTTGACCTGCGGCATGGGCCCATGGTGATTGTGGGGTCGGAAACGCTGGTAATCGCGACCCTGGCCGACGGCAACCAGTATGAGCTGGCACTGCTGGGCGATGTGGCAAAGAAGGGCGCAAAGCTGGTCGTTTACAGCGACATCCCGTTGGACGGCCTGCCTGACGGGGCGCTGAACCTGAGCTTTGGCAGGAGCCTGCCCCATGGAGCCAGGGGCCTGCCCTTGATCCTGGTTGCACAGCTGATTGCCTATCACCGGGCCGTGGCCGACGGACTGGACCCGGACAAACCCGAGGGATTGGAGCCGTGGATCAGGCTGTGAACCCTTTTTGAACCCTCTCGGCTATGGGCTGGTCACACGCAAGCGTGCTGCTCGCCTATGCGTCCGAGAACCCCGCCCCTACCGAATCCGGAAAAAGACCTCCCTACCCTCCCTTAAGTCGGTGCGCTCAGCACCGACGTTTAAGGGGTATGTCGCTCGCAAGCGACAGGGGGGGGCTGTGCCTCACGATTTTCCGCTGCACTGCATACGCAAGCAAGCAAAGCACCGGATACACAAGCAACCCATACACTCCCAGCATCCCATGGTTCACATACTCGCCCTGCGGAAAATAAAGAAACGTCCAGACAACATCGGAAGACTCAAGCAGAATCATCTGAATTAGTACAGCAATCATTGTTTGCGTTTTCGTCCGAATAACCAGTAATGAAACAATGCTGCACACGACAAGGCCAGCCAGGAGATACTCCCAACCAACAACGCTGTTGATGGACCGCACAGCGGCAACCATTTATATCACCCAATCCATTGTATTCAGCAAACACAAGAAAATAAGGGTATGCACGTTTGCATACCCTTTGGAAGTACTGGAAGAGGGCTACCGGCTCACTGTCCGCACATACTTATTCCACGTCAGCAGGTAGTAAAGCCCGTACATCAGCGCGTAGACCGCCACGATCACAAAGAAAATGTCCGTCATGTTGCTGCCCACCATGTTGCCCAACGGCACTGATGCCATGAATGAATTCACAATCGCAAGCACCAGCGGCGCACCAAACACAATGGCAAGCTCCACGGCGATCGCTTGCTTGAGTTGGCCCCGCCCGATGCCCAGCTTGATCAGCGTGAGAAACTTCTCCCGGTCCTCAGTGGCCTCCATTGACATCCGGAAGTAGAGGATGCTGCCGGTGGCCGTGATGAACAGCAAGCCCACAAACACACCCACAAACATCATGATGCTCATGAGCTTATACGTGTCGCGGTAATACTCATAAAACGAATACATTCTGGTGCCCTCCGGCCAGCCGGCGAGGATGCCCGAGATGAGCGGTCCGGCAGCCATATCATCATCCAGCATGTAGCCCATCAGCGGGATTCTCTCCGCGCCTTGGGTTGCGGCGATCTGAGCGTACATCCGATCGGTCACAACCAGTGAGCGGATGAACCGCTCCAGCGAAACATAGGTGCGATATCTTGTTTCGGAAATCGCAAGCTTCACATCGCCGGAGCCCGTAGGCATCGTCAGGCTCTCAACTTCCCTGCTTTTCCCGGTTCCAATGGCAGGGTTGAGCACGAGCATGGCCGATTGGTCAGAGGAAAGTGCGGCGCGCTCCTGCCACCCCAGCAACTGGGCAATGGCATTAAACTGGCTCTGGCTGATGATCTGATAGGTCGCGTTCTTCTCAAGCCCAACGGCCTTCACACGCACCACATCAATCGGTGTCTTGGAAACAATCTTGACATCGCTTTGCCCGTCCACCGCTTTTTCCACCAGGTCCATCAGCGCCTGTTCGGCGCGGATCTCCATCGAGAAGGGCCGCTGTGTGCGGGAGCTATCCAGTGTCTTGCCAAACAGCCCGCAGCAGCACAGCACCGCGCACAACGCCACGGTGGTGGTGATGGCGATCGTGCTGAGAGCGCCCACATTGCCCCGGTAGCGGTGCATCAGCTGCGTCACCGTGATGAGCCGCGGGCCTCGGTAAAGCTTGGCCTCGTTTTTACGGCTAAAGTGCAGATATAGCGTGGCCAGCCCTAAAAAGGCCAGAGCGGTGCCGGCGCACACCAACCCCACAATGGGCCCCCACAGAGCAATGTTTAGGCCGTGAACCACTGAAAGATAGTAGCCAAAGCCCAGGCATCCCAACGCCAGAGCGCCGATCACCCAGGTCCAGCCCGACGCTTTCATCGGCTTTTCTGCCTTTTTACTGGCGTTGATGAGCTCGATCAGGCTATTGCGGCCCAGCAGGAACGCCCCGTGCAGGCACACCACGGCGATCACGCCGGCAAAGAACCCGCCCGTGATTGCCATGGCAATGCCGTTGATTTCAAAGGGCACAGAAACCGTCACATCCATGATGGACAGCAGCAGCATGATCATCAGCTTGTTCAACAGGATGCCGGCTGCGATCCCGGCGGCAAAGGCCATTACAAGGATCACGATGTTTTCCATCAGGCTCAGGCGGATTGTCTGCCGCTTGGACATGCCCAACAGCATATAGGTAGCGAATTCCTTCTTGCGGCTTTTGATGAAGAAACTGTTGGAATACCAAATGAAGAACGCCGCGAAGCAGGCCGTGAGAAACGCGCCGATGCCAAACAACACCGCCGTGGATTGAAACGACACCACAACCTTGGTCACATTGCCAAAGCAAACCGACAGAAACAGATAAAGCACAAACACACTGAAGGCGGAGCTCACAAAATAAGCCCAATAATTGCGGAAGCTCCTGCGGATGTTGCCGAGGGCCAGCTTAATCAGCATTGCCGTTGCCTCCGCCCATCACGGCCAGCACCTGCAGGATGCTCTGGTAAAACGCCTTGCGGGGCATGTCGCCTCGCCGCAGCTCATTGAAGAGCATGCCGTCCTTGATGAACACGATGCGGTGGCACCAGGATGCGGTGAACGCGTCGTGGGTGACGATCAGGATCGTGGCGCGGTTCTGCGTGTTCAAGTATTCCAGGCAGCCGAGCAATTCGCGGGCCGACTTGCTGTCCAGCGCGCCGGTGGGCTCATCGGCCAGCACCAGGGCGGGGTTGGTGATGATAGCCCTTGCTGCGGCAGCCCGCTGCTTCTGCCCGCCGGACACCTCGTAGGGCCGTTTGTCCAGCACGTCCACAATGCCCAGCGAGCGGCTCAGATTGTCCAGCCGCTTCTGGATCTCAGCATGTGGCGTCTTGGCCAGCGCCAGCGGCAGCACAATGTTTTCCTTCAAGGTCATCGTGTCCAATAGGTTGAAATCCTGAAACAAAAAGCCCAGGCGGCTGCGGCGGAAGTCAGACAATGCCGGCTCACGGATCTGCGTCACGTCGCGGCCCTCGATGGCCACAGCGCCGGACGTAGGCCGGTCAATGGTGCTGAGCACATTGAGCAGCGTGGTCTTGCCTGAGCCCGACGGCCCCATGATGCCCAGAAACTCGCCTGCCTGCACCGACAGGTCGATGCCATTCAATGCCGGGTATTTCATCGCGCCCAGCCGCGAGCCATACACCTTGGTCACTTTCCTTGCGGTCAATACTTCCATTATGGATCCTCCAAACGAAAACTCGGCCGATCATCACCGGCCGATGCAAAGTATATCGAAAGGTAACACCGCGAGCCATCGAATTGGCTTACAAACAAACAATCGAAACTTACACTTTTGTAAGGTTATATTCGCTTTCACCCAATTCGGGGAAATGCACTTCCGCAATCGTGCCCTGCCCCGGCGCAGACGACACCGTGATGCGGTGGCCCAACTTGTTTGCCAGCTTTTGTGCCAGATAGAGCCCCAACCCTGTGGCAGCGCTGCCCTCGGTGCGGCCGTTGCGGCCGGTGAAGGACTTGTCAAAGAGCCGCTCCAGGTCTGCCTGCCCGATGCCCACGCCATCGTCTCGGTAACAAAGCACTGTCTCTCTTCCTTCCCTGCGGGCTGTTATCGTGACCTTGCCCTGTTCGCCGGTGTATTTGAGCGCGTTGGACAGCAGCTGGTCCAGGATGAACAAGAGCCACTTGCGGTCGGTGCAGACCAACAGGCCCTCCGGCACATTGATTTCCACCGCAATGCGCTTGCGGATGAAAAGAGCCGAGTGCTTCTTCACGTTTTCGCGGACAAGCTTGAGCAGCTCCTCCTCGGCCAGCAGATAATCGCGTGAGAAGCTATCCGCCCGGGTGTGGTAGAGCACCTGCTCCACATAGCCGTTGATGCGCTCGATTTCCTCCCGCAGGCTCTCGGCCTCCGCCTCGCCCACCGGCCCGTCCAGAATGAGCCGCGCCGCCGTGACCGGCGTCTTGGCCTCGTGGGCCCAGGCAGCCATGAAGTCACGGCTGTCCCGGTAATCCTCCTCCAGGCGGTTCAGGTTTTTCATCTGCGCATCATATAGCCCGGCTATGAGCTCAGTATAAAGCTCGTCTCGGATGTCGTTGGGCTCCGGCAGCACGGGCGTCTTGTCGTCCGCCGCCACCAGCTCCCGAAGCCGCAGCGCCTGCTTCCTGCGGATACCGTAGTCCACCAACAAGCCGACTAGATAAATCGCAAACGTGGCCGCCGCCGCATAGACGCCGTCGGGCCCCATCAGGCTGCCGCCGGCAAGCGCCGCAATCGTGGCCAAAAAGGCCGCCAGCACGAAGTAGAGCAGCACGAAGCGGATGTTGTCCTTCAGATAGCGGAAAAAGCTCATTTCACTTGGTACCCCTGGTTCTTGGCGGTGTGAATGAAGTCAGTCAGGCCGATGTCGGCAAGTTTTTTCCGCAGGCGGTTCACATTCACGGTGAGCGTGTTGTCGTCAATGAAGCTTTCGTCCTGCCAGAGCTCCCGCATCAAATGATCACGGCCCACGATGGCGCCGCCGGCTTTCATCAGCAACCCCAGGATCTTCAGCTCATTGCGGGTGAGCTCCACGGTCTGGCCCCCATGGGAAACCGTGCCAGCAGACAGGTTCAGCACCGCGCCGCCCCGCTCCACCGTGTGGGCTTCGGCCTCCTGCCCATAAGCATAGGCGCGGCGCAGCATGGCATTCACCTTCGCCACCAGCACGTCCATCGAAAAGGGCTTGGTGATGTAATCATCACCACCCTGGCTCACGGCCATCACCACGTCCATCGATGAGTCGCGAGCGGACAAAAACAGCACCGGGGCCTTGGAGACCTCGCGGATTTTGCCGCACCAATAGAAGCCGTCGCGGCTGGGCAGGTTCACGTCCATGAGCACCAGGTGGGGGTTGGCTCTTTGGAACTCGTCCAGCACGGAATCGAAGCGCTCGACGGACTGCACCGCGAAGCCCCATTTCTCGAGTTCGCGGGCGACTAGGGTGCGGATTTTGGGGTCGTCTTCGACGAGGAGGATGTTGTACATGGGGGTCACCACTAACAAGAATTCTAAACTAAAGCATATTTTGCACACAACAAGTTTGGGATATCAGTGAAGTTTGATAAGTCGAAATACTGACCGGCCTTTTCAATGGGATTACTAAAGGGAGAGTCCGACAGTGCAATTGTTGATTTCTGAGCTGTATAAGTTATTCTTTTATCGTTTATAACCTCTTCGGGAATCTTTTTTGAAATGAAGTAGTCCTCTGAATAGGATATTATTATGAAATTTACAATTGCAAGTTGGTCATCAATACTTAGTTTACGGAATTGTTTGTAAAAGGCTCTGTACCTTATACTCTCTTCATCAATAAACATGAATATCACACTACTACCCTTTAAAGGAAAAACGCAAATATGAATATCTTGTGTCTTGTACCCAGGCGAATGATCATATATGTTATTAATTACACCACCATCCAAATCCGAAATTAACGCAATAGATCCCTGGAAAGCCATTGGTACGGTATAGTTTAGTTTTGTGTTGAAGAAAACGTAATATCCGGCTTTATCCTTTGTAGATAACTTCTTGGCTTTATGAAATCCATCCATATACTCATCAAGATCAAGTTTATTGACTAGTTGTTGTTGGATCAAAGAATCTGCGGAACGATACATTTTGTCGCCGAGTAAATTATATAAAGCTATCTCTTGTAACCTTTTGCTAATCATCTTTAAGTAATTCTTCATAGCTATTTGCGCAACCATTTTATTGCTTAGTTTGCCGCTATAATTGTCTGGGTTCTCATAGTCACAGAAAATTGTACTATCGCAATCACGACAAATCACATTGAAAGTACCAGCGTTTTTAACACCCTTATCATAATCTAGAATTGGCATTTTTACAAAAGTATTTGAGTAATAAACTTCTCCAGCCTCAGCGATATTTCGTAGACAAAATGCGGGTACTGAATGTGAATTGCAAAAACTTGTTACCTTTTGGTCACAATACATGCATGAATTAAGTTTCGCATTTTTTCTACTCTCTGCAAGAATTGAGGATATAAGTTTCCGATTCTCAATTTCCTTCTGATTAAATCTTTCTTGAACACATTCATCAATATCCAAACTTAAAAAACTTATATCATCAAACATAATTTCCACCTAAAATATAAGTAATGATTTATAGAAATCTGAATTTATTATACCATTAAACAAATATTATGAGGGCATATTTATAACAACATTGCAAAGTCTGAATTCATCTCCATACAAGCTCTATAGCTTATCTATCAAAAACCCCGCCCAACTCCACTCCACCTTCCTAACATTCTCCCTCCAGTACTCCAACCTCTCCAAATACTCCCCAATCTTCCCCAGCACCTCCCCCTCATACCTCTTCATCCCGCACCGAACGACCACCGCCGTGAGCTCATACATCGGCAGCCCCATCGCATGGCCGCCCGTATGCACAACCGCTCCGGCCTGCCCGATGGCATGGCACAGGGCAATGCACTCCCGGTCGTCAATCTCCTTGGCAACGGCATGGCAATCCAATATCGCCCGCTTGGCAATGGGCATCTTCACCTGCCCCTTCGCCCAGGCTTCGCACAGCTCCAGCGCAAGACGGGGCCGCCGCTCCTCAGGGTATTTCTCCTCAAACCTTGCAAGGGGAACCTTTGCGCAGTCCAGCGCCCAGAGCACCTGCATGCGGTGGCTCTGCTGCCCGAGCCGCTGCCTCAGCTCCTGCAAGCACAGGCTGTCGTGGGAAAACAGGATTTGGTTCCTGCGCTTGATCCTCTGCTCCACATCCAAGAACACCGGCATCCACCTTCTTCTGTTTGTTCAGGCTGGCCTCTGCGCCTCGTTCTTCTGCTCCAATATCCATTGGAATGGATAGGTGATCCGGAAGTATTCCAAGCAAAGAGTGCCATCCTCCCCCACCCTGCCCAGCCCCTCCACGCGGAAGGGCGCGACATGCCGGTCAGAGGCAAGCGCCTCCTTCATCACATGGGCAAGGTCGCGGCGCAGGCGGTATAGGGCTTCCTTGGTATCCGGCTGGCTATCATAGTCGCCGATGCGCCCCAGCACCCGGCCAAGCTCCTCCTCCAATGAGACAGCACGCTCCACAGTGCCCAACCCGCAGAACCAGAAGCAGCCGCCGGCTTGCCCGAGGATGAGCGTCTCCGGCAACAGGGAGAATGTAACCCCGGTCTGGCGGTATTGGCGCAGCCGCGCGGCAAAGGCTTCGCCGCCCATGGCTTGGCCGTCTCCGTCGAAACAGGCAGCGTCGGGAGCGTACTGCGCCGGGATGCCTTCCTCAAACAGGCGGCTCAACATGCCGTGGAGAGGTTCCGCGCCTTCCCCGCGCCGAGCCCTTGCAGCCACCTTGGCGCATTCCTCGCGGAACCGCTGCCGCTCGGCTTCATCCAGGTCGATGCGCACATCGGGGAATACAGAGGTCATCGGGAAGGAAAACTGCATCTCCTGCACCTTCAGCCCATCCCCGAACTGTCGGACGACGCCGGAGAGAGTGATATCCCAGAGATAGGCCCGCTCGCCGGGCGCGCGGGCGTGCAGCAGGTGGCTCAGTACCCACAGGATGTGGCCGGCGCGGGTAGCAGCGGAGCCGCCGCCTTCGGCCACGCGGCGGGCGGCGGCCATATAGTTGGTGTAGCGCTGGTCTGTGTCCGCAAAGCGGAAAGACACCGTAGCGCCCACCGAAAACCAATGCAGCGGGCCGGAGCCACCACAGATCAGGCTTGCGGGGTTGATCACCACATCGCCCCAGCCCTCCCAATCGGAGACGAAGAGCTCGCGGATCTCCTCCATCGTGAGGCACCACTCGCTGTTGCTGGTGCCCACCAGCACCGGGGCATCGGCGGGGTCAAAGAACCTGCCGCACAGAGCGGCGGCGTTGCCGGGGTTGCGCTCCACATAGCATTGCTGCATGTATTCAAGCATGTCGGCAATCCTTCGGCGAATCTCATCCATTTTCAGCAGTTCTCCTTTGTGATCATTCACAGCTTATACTTCCCGTGCGGAACTTTCCGCCGATCCACCGAGGCCAGCGCGACAGTGTCGCAGCGTTCCAGCAGCACCGTGGAGGCCCGCTCGATTTCGCGGATGCGCTCCTTCTGGATTTCGTTGGCGGTGGGCATGATCGCTCTCTTTGTGGGTTGTGTTGGCAAATCATGGTTGGCGATAAGGCAATCATAGCGAAAAAGAGATTTGAATGCAAGCGAACGCCGCAGGGCGGTTGCCCTGCGGCACTGGTGGCGCTATTGCTTGCAGGCCCAGACCGTGGCCCGCCAGGTGTCGCTGCCCAGCGGCTCGGTCAATGGCTCAGGCGTGAAGTTCTTGCAGACCTGCTCCACCGCAAGCCCTGCGTCAGCCAGCCAAACCAACACCTGGCCCAGCGTAGGGATGTGCTTGTGCCACACCTCCGGCAGGATCAGCCGCTGGCCGCTGCTGGTGGTAAGCTCCACATGGTTGGTGCCGGTGCAGATTTGCGTGACCGGGTTGTACACACTGCCATAATACATGGTGCGGCCAGTCGTGCCCAGTTCGTCAGTGCCCTCAAAGCAGCTGCCCTCCCGCAGCCTGTGGAAAACCTTGGCCGGGTCGGCATGCAGGTCAAAGTCCAGCCAGAGGTGGCCACCGGGTTTCAAGGCCGTGGCCGCCTTGCGGAGGAACAACTGCTGGGCCTGGGCATAGTCCATGGGTGACTCAATGTTGATCAGCAGGTTGCCGCCCAGCACCACCACATCGTAGCCACTCCCCCAGTCAGCGGTGGTTGCCTCGGCCTGATAAACGCGGAGGTTTGGCAAGCCCTTGCCGCGGCGTACACAGCGCAATAGCATTTGCTCATCGGCGTCAAAGCCGGTTACATCATGCCCTGCTTGTGCCAGCGGCACGCATATCCTGCCGCCGCCGCAGGCGACCTCGAGAATCGTTTGGGGGGAGCCATCGGTTTGGGTTTTGAGGGTGCGGAGGAGAAAATCCACGTCGTCAGTCTGGGTCTCGAATTGCTCATAGACACTGGCGTACCAGTGTTTGGCGATGAAGTCCTGGTTCAAGGGGTGCCTCCTTTTGGAGGGCTAGAGGTTGGAAGCCCTCCGGGGTGTAATATTGGATGCGGTAGTGTTCTGCTTCATGGATAACACTCCTTTGCGTTGAGATAAGCTGAGCGTATCACAACTCATGTGGCCGGAGTAGGGAAAGAATGGGTCTAGGAAAGGTTTCCTTATTCCGGCATCAGCGGCAAGAAGGTTGCCAGCATTGTCAGGAGATCAGGTTTTCGTTATAATCAGGTCACCTTGGTGATGGTTGTTGCACACACTTTTGGGGGAGGATGCTGCGATGGTGCGAAAGTCCGTGATGGCCTGGCTTCTGGATTCCGATCCATCCATCCGCTGGCAGGTTTTGAGGGACCTTGCCAAAGCGGAGGAAACGGTCGTGCAGACCGAGCGGGACAAGGTTGCGGAAACCGGCTGGGGCGCCGAGCTGCTCTCGCAGCAGACCGACCATGGAGATTGGTCAGGAGACAACCCCGGGCTGCTCCGAACCATCCATTGCCTGATCCTGCTGAAGGATCTGGGCGTGAACCCAAAGGCCGAAAAAGCCAAGGCGATGGCGGACAAAGTCACCGGGCTCAAATGGGCATACCATGGCAACCAACCCTTTTGGGACGGTGAGGTGGAGCCCTGCATCAACGGCAAGGTGCTGGCAGCCGGCTCCTATTTTGGCGTCCGGTGCGAGCGGGTGTTGGAGAAATTGCTGAGCGAGCAACTGGAGGATGGCGGTTGGAACTGCGAGGCACCGGCGAGCAACCGGTCGTCATTTCATACCACCATCGCCGTGCTCGAAGGGCTTTCGGAATATGAAAGGGCATTCGGGCGCAACGGGGATTGCACGGACGCGAGGGGAAAAGCAGAGGAATACTTGCTGGAGCGAAAGCTATTTCGCCGCCGATCCACCGGTGAGGTCATAAGCAAAGCCTGGCTGCGGTTTCACTTCCCCCCGACCTGGCATTATGATGTGCTGCGGGGGCTTGAGTATATGCGCTCGTCTGGCCGGAAGCCCGAAGCAAGGATGGCGGAAGCAATTGAAATCGTAAAGCTGCGCCGCCACCAGAATGAGCGTTGGCCGCTGGTGAAGCCTTATCCGGATGACCTGCTGAAGTTCCCGATGGAGACCAACGTGGGTGCGGCGAGCAGGTGGAATACGCTGAGGGCGCTGAGGGTGTTGGAGTGGTATGATGCATAACTTTTATTGCCAGACAGAAAAATAACGTTGAGACCAGTTTCTATAAGGAGCATTCCAGTGAAAAAAGAGCAAATAGAAAAGGAACTTCCGTCCACACCGGACAATGCCAAGCACAAGTCGCGTCAAGCCAAAAAGAAAAATGGAGATACCACTAAGAACAACAAGTAATTAATAGACAAAAGAGGCCGCACAACCGTGCGGCCTCTTCTTTCGTCTCAAAACAAATAACCTACTCCGCTCCATCCACACTCAAAATCAACCGGTCAATGCTATCCCCCGGTGCCACCATCGGCAGCACCTTCTCGTCATTGTCAATGGCAAACTCCAATAGCGCCGGCCCGCCGCACCCGAGAGCCCAGGTGATCGCCCGGTCCACATCGTCGGAGCTTTGCACCTTCCACGCCGGGATGCCGAAGCCCGCGGCGATCTTGCCGAAGTCCACATCCTCGGTGAGGTTGGTCTGGGAGTAGTGCTTGTCAAAGAACAGCGTCTGCCACTGCCGCACCATGCCAAGCACATGGTTGTTCATCAATACGATCACAACGGGCAGCTTGTAACGGGCGATCGTGGTCATTTCGTTGAGGTTCATTCGGAAGCTGCCGTCTCCGGTCACCAGGATCACCGGGCGGGCGGGGTTTGCCACCTTGGCGCCGATGGCGGCACCCAGGCCGAAGCCCATCGTGCCAAGACCACCGGAGGTGAGGAACGCACCGCAGCGGCGGAACTTGAAATATTGGGCCGTCCACATCTGGTGCTGGCCCACGTCGGTGGCAACGATGGTGTTTTCCGGCGCGATGGCGGACAGGCGCTCGATGATGTGCTTTGGCTTGAGGCCCGGTGTGACGGATTGCTCCGGTGTTTCCAGCTTCCAGGCGGCGATCTCATTAAGCCACTGGGGCTTTTCGCTTTTTTCCACACGGGAGAGCAGCGCCGCCAGCACCTGCTTGATGTCGCCGATGATGCCGTGGTGGGCGCGGATGTTTTTATTGACCTCCGCCGGGTCAATGTCCACATGCAGGATCTGGGCCCCGGCGGCAAAGCTGTCTGCCCGGCCAATCACGCGGTCGGAGAAGCGCGCGCCCAGCACGATCAGAAGATCGGCGTTCATCACGCCCATGTTGCTGGCCTTGGTGCCGTGCATGCCGATCATGCCGGTGAACAGCCGGTGGTCGCCGGGGATGGACCCCAGCCCCATCAGGCTGCACGCCACCGGCGAGCCGATGCGCTCGGCCAGCTCGATGAGTTCGGCAGAAGCCCCGGCCTTCACCACGCCGCCGCCGGCATAGATGAAGGGCCTTTCAGACGCGGCAATCAAGCTCAATGCCTCTTCCAGTTGCTCGGGCTTCGGCGAGCCGTTGCCATTGAAAGCAATGGGAGCCGCCGGTTCGTATTCGCACTTCCCTTGCTGCATGTCCTTAGGCACGTCAATCAGCACCGGGCCGGGCCTGCCGGATCGCGCCACCGCGAAGGCCTCGCGGATGGTCGTGGCAAGCCTGGTGATGTCGCGCACCTGGTAATTGTGCTTGGTAATGGGCATGCTGACGCCCACAATGTCCACTTCCTGGAAGCTGTCACGGCCAAGCAGACCTGTGGACACGTTGCCGGTGATCGCCACCAGCGGCGTGGAGTCCATATAAGCAGTGGCAAGGCCGGTGATCAGATTCGTGGCCCCGGGGCCGGACGTGGCGATCACCACGCCGGTGCGGCCAGTGCTGCGCGAATAGCCGTCGGCGGCGTGGCAGGCCCCCTGCTCGTGGGCTGTGAGAATGTGGCGGATCGTGCCGTCGGTATAAAGCGCATCATAAAACGTGATGATCTGGCCGCCGGGGTAGCCGAACACGACGTCCACGCCCTGCTCCTTGAGGCATTCGATGATAATCTGGGCTCCGGTTAACAACATCGTGGTTGGCTCCTTTCTGAATCATTCATAGCCACTCTCCCAATCCCCTGGGAGAGGGGGTTGGGGGTGAGGGTTGCGGGCCGGGACGGAGCCCGGCCCCTACTGACTATTGGCTACCGACTACTACCTCAGCACGGCCCCATCACTGGCCGACGACACCATCCTGGCATAGCGTGCCAGATAGCCGGTCGTGATGGAGGGGGGCTTGGGCTGCCAGGCCTGGCGGCGTTGGGCAAGCTCCTCGTCGGTCAGGCGCACGGATATGGCGCCCGCGGTGATGTCAATGTCGATGATGTCGCCCTCGCAGATGAGGCCAATCGGCCCTCCTGCCGCCGCTTCCGGCGACACATGGCCGATGGCAGCGCCGCGGGTTGCACCGCTGAAGCGCCCGTCGGTGATCAGCGCCACATCGTGGTCGTGACCGGCGCCGGCCAGCGTGGAGGTGGGCATCAGCATTTCGCGCATGCCGGGGCCGCCGGCGGGGCCCTCGTAGCGGATCACGACCACATCACCTTTTTGAATCTTCCCAGCCAGGATGGCCTCCACCGCCGCTTCCTCTCCGTCAAACACGCGGGCCGGGCCGGAGTGCTTCATCATTTCCGGAGCCACGGCGGATTTTTTCACCACGCCGCCCTCAGGGGCCAGATTGCCCATCAGCACCTGGATGCCGCCGGTTCTCGACCAGGGGTTATTCAATGGCCGGACAACCTTATCGTCCAACACGGCGCGGCCTTGCACGTTTTCCGCAACGGTCTTGCCGGTGGCGGTGATCAGATTGGTGTGGATGAGCCCGCCTTCAGCCAGCCGCGCCATCACAGCCTGCACACCTCCGGCGGCGTCAAGGTCCTCCATGTGGTGGCCGCCGATAACCGGGCGCAGGTGGCACAGGTTGGGCGTTTTGGCGCTCACGGCGTCAATCGATCTCAAGTCCACCTTTACGCCGGCCTCGTGGGCCACGGCCAGCAGGTGCAGCACCGAGTTGGTGCTGCAACCCAGCGCCATGTCCACAGTCAACGCGTTTTCAAAGGCCTTTGGCGTCATGATGTCTTTGGGCTTGATGCCCTTTCCCAGCAGCTCCATCACCTGCATGCCGGCGTGTTTGGCCAGCATGATGCGCTCGGCATACACAGCGGGGATGGTGCCGTTGCCCGGCAGGCCCATGCCCAGCGCTTCGGTGAGGCAGTTCATGCTGTTTGCGGTGAACATGCCCGAGCAGGAGCCGCAGCCGGGGCAGGCGGCCTGCTCCAGCGCCGCCAGCTCGCCTTCGCTGATCTTGCCCACGGCGCAGGCCCCCACGCCTTCAAACACATCGGTGAGGTCCAGCCCCCTGCGGCCTGCCAGCATCGGCCCGCCGGACACCAGCAGCGCCGGGATATTCACGCGCGCGGCGGCCATCAGCATGGCCGGCACGATCTTGTCGCAGTTGGGGATCAGCACCATCGCGTCAAAGGCGTGGGCCATCGCCATGGCCTCAATGCTGTCGGCGATGAGCTCGCGGGAGGCCAGCGAGTAATGCATGCCCTTGTGGCCCATCGCGATGCCATCGCAGATGCCGATGGCCGGGAACTTGATCGGCGTGCCGCCGGCCACGCGGACACCGGCAGCCACGGCGTCGGCGACCTTGTCCAGGTTGATGTGGCCGGGCACAATCTCATTGTGGGCGTGCACCACGGCAACCAACGGCCGGGCCAGCTCCTCGTCGGTCATGCCGAGAGCCCTGAATAGCGAGCGGTGCGGAGCACGGGTGATGCCTAGTTTCACGGAATCGCTGCGCATGAGGATCAGACCTTTCTTGTACATAGAGGCGGGCCGGAGATACTCCCCCTGCCCTTCGGGCATCCCCCTCAGGAGGGGGACAAGTTCGGCTTGTTCAGGACGATACCTGCCTCCCTTTTGAGGGAGGTGTCGCCGCAGGCGACGGAGGGAGTTCCTAAGGGATTGGGGGCGGAGCCCCCATTATTCAAACTTCGCCCCTCTCCCAATCCCCTGGGAGAGGGGGCTGGGGGTGAGGGTTTAGCATGACGAGCTCGGATGGAACCGTATAGACGGGCCGGGACGGAGCCCGGCCCCTACATTGACCGCCATTTGTCAGCTCTATACCTTATGCCTTGGCAATCTCTTCCACGATCAACCTTCCCATTTCCTTCGTCCCAACCCGCTTCATCCCCTCGCTCATGATGTCTCCGGTGCGGTAACCGGCGGCAAGCACGGCTTTCACGGCGGCTTCCACCGCTTGGGCTTCGGCTTCCAGATGGAAGGTGTGCCGCAGCATCATCGCAGCGGAGAGGATCGTGGCGATGGGGTTGGCACGGTCCTGCCCGGCAATGTCGGGTGCGGAGCCGTGCACCGGCTCATAGAGACCGAAGCTGCCCTGCCCCAGGCTTGCCGACGGCAGCATGCCGATGGAGCCGGTGATAATCGAGGCGATGTCGGAGAGAATGTCGCCGAAGGTGTTTTCGGTCACGATCACGTCAAACTGACGGGGGCGCACCACCAGCTGCATGGCGGCGTTGTCTACATAAAGGTGATCCACAGCCACATCGGGATACTCCTTTGCCACGCGCTCCACCGTCTTGCGCCACAACCGGGAGGTCTCCAGGATGTTGGCCTTGTCCACACTGGTTAAGCGGCGGCTGCGGGCGCGGGCAGCCTCAAAGCCCCGGCGGGCGATGCGCTCCACCTCAAAATCGGAATATACCATCGTGTCATAGGCGCTGTCGCCGGTACTGGACTCTGTGTGGCCCTTGGCCCCGAAGTAAAGGCCGCCTGTCAACTCCCGCACCACCAGCACATCCAGCCCCCCGGCCACCAGGTCCGGCCGCAGCGGGCAGGCGGAGGCAAGCTCCGGGAAGAGGAGCGCCGGCCGCAGGTTGGCATAAAGGCCCAGGCCGGATCGGAGGCCCAGCAGTGCCTTTTCGGGCCGCTGGTCGCCGGGCAGATTGTCCCACTTGGGGCCGCCCACCGCGCCCAGCAGCACCGCGTCGGAGTCGCGGCAGCTCTGGATCGTGTCCTCCGGCAGCGGGTGGCCGGTGGCATCGATGGCGGCGCCGCCCGCCAGCAGCGTGCGGAACTCAAACCCGTGCCCATACTTTGCGCCGATAGCCCTCAATACGTTGACAGCTTCCGCCACAACGTCGGGGCCGATGCCGTCACCGGGCACCAGGGCAATGTGATAACTCATTGGTTTCCTCCATTGGCGCGGGCGGCGATGGAGCCCATCAAGCCGCCGGACTGTATGATGTTTTGCAGAAATTCTGGGAACGGCTCCGCCTGCCAGGTCTTGCCGGCGGACACATCGGTAATTCTGCCGGTGTCGAAGTCCACCACCACAGTGTCGCCGGCAGCAATGCCTTCCACCGCTTCGGTGCACTCCAGGATCGGCAGGCCGATGTTGATGGCGTTGCGGAAGAAGATGCGGGCATAGCTTTTAGCAATCACGCAGGACACCCCGGACGCTTTGATGGCGATGGGCGCGTGCTCGCGGGAGGAGCCGCAGCCAAAGTTCTCGCCGCCCACAATGATGTCGCCAGGCTGTACCGATGAGGCGAAGCCGGCATCAATATCTTCCATGCAGTGGCTGGCAAGATGTTTGGGATCAATGGAATTCAGATAGCGGGCCGGTATGATCACGTCGGTGTCAACGTTGTCGCCGTATTTGAAAACTTTGCCGTTGGCGTTCATGGTGAACCTCCAGACTTTATTCTGCGAGTCAAAACCTATCGGCGGGCCGGGAAGGAGCCTGTAACCGGGCCGGGACGGAGCCCGGCCCCTACTGCTTGGAACTCCCTCCGTCAGCTTCGCTGCCACCTCCCTCAAGAGGGAGGCAAGTTCGTCATCGAACACATTGAGAGAGTACTACTTGTCCCCCTCAAGGAGGGGGATGTCGTTCCGAAGGAACGACAGGGGGAGTGATAATTCCTCCGGCCCGGCAATCCTGCCCAGCACCGCGCTGGCGGCTGCCACGGCGGGGTTGGCCAGATAGACCTCGGACTTGGGGTGGCCCATGCGGCCCACGAAGTTGCGGTTGGTGGTGGCCACAGCCCGCTCGCCCTCGGCCAGAATGCCCATATGGCCGCCCAGGCAAGGCCCGCAGGTGGGCGTAGAAACGGCGCAGCCGGAGGCGATGAAGATATCCATCAGCCCCTCGTGCACGGCGTCCAGCCAGATTTGCTGCGTGGCCGGGATGATGAGCGCACGCACCTTGGGAGCCACCTTGCGGCCCTTCAGCACCTCGGCGGCGGCTTTGAGGTCGCTCAATCTGCCGTTGGTGCAGGAGCCGATGACCACTTGATCAATCGGCACATCGCCGGCCAGCGAAACAGGCCGGGTGTTTTCCGGAAGGTGGGGGAACGCCACCGTGGGCGGGAGTTCGCTGAGAATGATCTCATAGGTCTCGTCATACTCTGCGTCGGGGTCGGCAGCAAACTCCACCGAGGGCCGCACGCCGCGGTCTTTCACATAGGCGCGGGTAGCGTCGTCCACCGGGAAGATGCCGTTTTTGGCGCCGGCCTCGATGGCCATGTTGGCCACGGTGAAGCGGTCGTCCATCGTGAGATTGGCCACGCCGGGGCCAGTGAACTCCATGGATTTATACAGCGCGCCGTCCACGCCGATCATGCCGATGATGTGCAGGATCAGGTCTTTGCCGCCCACCCAGCGCCGAAAGCTGCCGGTGAGGTGGAAGCGCAACGCCGATGGCACCTTGAACCATGCCTTACCAGTCGCCATGCCGGCGGCCATGTCGGTGCTGCCCACGCCGGTGGAAAACGCGCCCAGCGCGCCGTAGGTGCAGGTGTGGCTGTCGGCGCCGATGACCACATCGCCGGGCACCACAAGCCCCTTTTCGGGCAGCAGCGCGTGCTCCACGCCCATCTGGCCCACCTCGAACCAGTTTTCAATGCCTTGCTCGTGGGCAAAGGTGCGGAGGCACTTGCACTGCTCGGCGGCCTTGATGTCTTTGTTGGGGGTGAAGTGGTCGGGCACCAGCGCCACACGGCTGCGGTCAAACACCTCTTTGGCGCCGGCCTTGTGAAACTCCTCAATGGCGATGGGGGCGGTGATGTCGTTGCCCAGCACCATATCCAGCCGGCACTCCACAAACTGGCCCGGTTTCACGCTGGCAAGTCCAGCGTGGGCGGCCAGTATCTTTTGCGTCATCGTCATTGCCATATCAGGTTCCCTCCTGTCGCTTCCACTGCAGCAATTTGTACTCCATGCTGTCCACCAAGGCTTGCATGCTGGCGTTGATCACGTTGGTAGAAACACCCACGGTGCTCCATTCCCGCTCGCCATCGGTCGATTCGATGATCACGCGCACGCGGGCGGCGGTGGCGGCGCGGCCATCCAGCACGCGGACTTTGTAGTCGGTCAGGTGCACCGAGGAGAGCACGGGGAAAAACACTTCCAGCGCCCGCCGCAATGCCTGGTCCAGCGCGTGCACCGGGCCATCGCCCTCGCCGCCGGTCACCTGCTTGCGGCCATCCACATCCACCTTCACGGTGCCGTAGGCCGAAAGGCCGCTATCCTGATCCTCATCCTCACCGATGAACTTGAAATACTCCACCTTGAAAAAGGGCTCATAAGGGGCCAAGTATTTGCGGGCAAGCACCTCAAAGGAACCGTCGGCGCCCTCGAACTGGAAGCCCTCGTGCTCCAGCTCTTTCAAGCGATTGGTGAGCTCGGTGATCGCCGGCGTGCTGCGGTCGATGCCGGGGAACATCGCCTGCAGCCGGTTGGCCAGCGCGCTGCGGCCCGCCACCTCAGAAAGCAGAAACGCCCGCTCGTTGCCCACTGCTGCCGGATCCAGGTGCTCGAAGCTCTCCGGCGTCTTCATCACGCCGTCGATGTGCATGCCGCCCTTGTGGGCAAAGGCGTTGTGGCCCACATAGGGCAGCCGGTCATCGAGCGCCACGTTGGCGATCTCGGCCACGGCCCTTGCTGTGTGGGTGAGCCGCTCCATGCTGTCTTGCGCCACGCAGGCATATCCCAGTTTCAATTGCAGCGTGGGGATGATTGAGGACAGGTTGGCATTGCCGCAGCGCTCGCCGAAGCCCAGGAATGTGCCCTGCACCTGCACCGCCCCGGCCACCACTGCCGACACAGAGTTGGCCACGGCCATGCCGATGTCGTCGTGGCAGTGGATGCCCACCATGCCCGGATAGAGCCCGCCCGCCTTGGCGGTGGCTTCGGCAACCTGCTGAGGCAGCTGGCCGCCGTTGGTGTCGCACAGCACCAGCCGCCACGCCCCGCCGTCATGGGCCGCCTGCAGCACTTTCATCGCGTAGTCGGGATTACGGGCATGACCGTCAAAGAAATGCTCGGCATCAAAGATCACCTGCCGGCCCTGGCGGCGGAAGTAATCCACGGTTTCAAAAATCAAATCGAGGTTTTGGTCCAGCGACACGCCCAGCACCCGCTCGGCGTGCAGATCCCAAGCCTTGCCGAAGATCACGACAACTTCGGTCTCCGCGCCCAGCAGCGCCTGCACGGAGGGGTCGGCCTCCACGGCCATGCTCTTGTGGCGGGTGCTTCCGAAAGCGGCCAGCCTGGCATGCTTCAGATCAAGCGTTTTGGCCCTTTGGAAGAACTCCGCTTCCTTGGGGTTGCTGGTGGGGTTGCCGGCTTCGATCAGAGCGATGCCAAAGTCATCCAGCAACCGGCACAGGCGCATCCGGTCGCCCACGGAGAAGGCAATGCCCCGGGCCTGCGCGCCGTCGCGCATGGTCGTATCCAGGATTTCGATGGGTTTGCCAGCAGTTTGGGGAAAATCCATGGGGCACCTCCTTCTATAAACTCCCTCCGCCCCCTTCGGGGGCACCTCCCTCAAGAGGGAGGCAAGTTCGTCATCCATCGTGGGTACTACTTGTCCCCCTCCTGAGGGGGATGTCGCATAAGCGACAGGGGGAGTATCCGGGGGATTGGGGGCAGAGCCCCACAAAACTCCTTCCGCCGCCTGTGGGCGGCACCTCCCTCAAGAGGGAGGTAAGGCGAGATTACCATAAATCATGTTCAGGTCGACTCCCTACCCCCTTTGTTTTTGCCGAAGGCAAAAATTCAAGGGGGGATGCCGCCGCAGCGGCAGGGGGGATTTCCAAGGCATATCGCCCACAGGCGACAAGGGGGAGTTACCGGGCATTATTCCCCCACAAACCGGTTCACCGCGTGCAGATAGGCTTTGATGCAGGCCTCCACAATGTCTGTGCTGGTGCCGCGGCCGCGCTCCTGCCGGCCACCGGCGGAAAGGCGCACATCAGCAACACCCAACGCATCCTCGCCCTCGGTGGCCGAATGGATGCGGAAGAGCTCCAGCGTAAAGTCGGTGCCGACAATCTTGTTGATCGCCTTGAACGACGCGTCGATGGGGCCGTCACCGGTGGAGACCTGCTCCACAGGCTCGCCGTCTTTCAGCACCCGCACGATGGCCGTGGCCGAAAT
Source organism: Bacillota bacterium (assembly GCA_023435705.1). Classification (GTDB taxonomy): domain Bacteria; phylum Bacillota; class Clostridia; order Christensenellales; family UMGS416; genus JAEYRA01. The sequence goes on from JAEYRH010000008.1 coordinate 57,976, forward strand.
CGTGTTGCCGGAGTTGACCACAAAACGGTCATACACAAACAGCTCGTGGTGGCCGTTGCTCACATAGGGCTCCACCAGAGCCTCCAGGTCGCGGTCATCGATGGTCTTCTTGAGGTCGGCAAGCTTCTTGAATTCGGCTGCCACGCGGTCCAGGGCGTCCTTGGAAAGGGCGTAACCCATGTCGCGGAGCCGCTCCTCCAGCGCGTGGCGGCCGGAGTGCTTGCCCAGCACCATCTTGTTCTTCTGGATGCCCACTGCCTCGGGGTTCATGATCTCATAAGTCAGACGGTTTGCCATGATCCCGTGCTGGTGGATGCCGGCTTCGTGGGCAAAGGCATTGGCACCCACGATGGCCTTGTTGGCCTGCACATCCTGGCTGGTGATCATGGAAAGCAGCCGGCTTGCCGGATAGAGCTGTGTGGTATCGATGCCCGTGGCAGCGTCATACTTCGCCTTGCGGGTGTTAAGCGCCATCACGATCTCTTCCAGCGCCGCGTTGCCGGCCCGCTCGCCAATGCCGTTGATCGTGCACTCCACCTGCCCGGCCCCGGCCTCAATGCCGGCCAGCGTGTTGGCCACGGCCAGGCCCAGGTCGTTGTGGCAGTGCATGGAGATCACGGCCTTTTCGATGCCGCGCACGTTGTTTCTCAGGTGCACAATCAGGTCGCGCATCTCCTGCGGCGTGGTGTAGCCCACGGTGTCCGGCACGTTGATCGTGGTCGCCCCGGCGGCGATGGCTGCCTCAAACACCTGGCAGAGGAACGCCCAGTCGCTGCGGGTAGCGTCCTCTGCGGAGAACTCCACGTCGCCGCACAGGTTGCGGGCGTGCCGCACCATAGCGGCAGTCTGCTCCAGCACCTGCTCGCGGGTCATCTTGAGCTTGTATTGCATATGCACATCGGAGGTCGCGATGAAGGTATGGATACGGGGCCGTTTGGCGCTTTTCACAGCCTCCCATGACCGGTCGATGTCCTTTTCCAGCGCCCGGGAAAGGGATGCCACGATGGGCTCCTTTACCGCCGCGGCAACCTGCCGCACGCTTTCAAAGTCGCCGGGGGAGGCGATGGCGAAACCAGCTTCGATCACATCGACCCGAAGGAGCTCCAGCTGCCTCGCGATCTCAATTTTTTCCCGGATGTTCATGCTGCAGCCCGGCGACTGTTCGCCGTCTCGCAGCGTCGTGTCAAACACGATGATCTGCCTGGACATGACTGTTGCCTCCTTCTTTTATAATTCACCGCCGGGGGTTCCGGCGGTTGTTGGGCTTTGGTATTCTAGCTTTCCCGTCCCACTTGAAGGGGGAGGGGTTGGGGAGAGGATTTTCTGGGGCGGGTAAGGAGACCCATTATCGGGCCGGGACGGAGCCTAATCACGGGCCGGGACGGAGCCCGGCCCCTACTGGGGGATCGGGGGCGCAGCCCCCGCATCAAACCAGGGTGGGCGGGCGGGTGATAAAGCCGGCAACCCTGTCGGATGGAATCAGATGATAACATACGACGCATCGTTATCGTGAGGTGCAAATTGCATCGCTTCCGGGCCTACATAATCCTCATCCTTGATTGATACCTTTAGTTTGCAACCATCCTCCAGCAAGAACACTACCCACTCTGTTCCAATGCTTACCTGCGCGACGATACCTTTGATTGATTCGGCTATGGCGGCTGACAATTCGGTTTGATTTCCGCTCGAATCTTCAAAGAACACTGGATTATAGATACAAATAAAATATATATCCGTGCGCAACCACCAGTAATCTTCGACTCGTTGAATTTCATCAATCCGGATGATGGGTGAAACTACACTCATCGTAGGTTCTCCTAATCGAAGCGATTGCTCACAATGCAGGCCGGGGTGGGCTGGCCCCTACTGGGAACTCCCCCTGCCCTTCGGGCATCCCCCTCAAGAGGGGGACAAGTTGCATCCTATCAATACTTAGAGAATGAACGCCATGCCTCCCTCCTGAGGGAGGTGCCTGCGAAGCAGGCGGAGGGAGTCGATCCTACTGCTTCTTGATCCAGCTCATCATGCCGCGGAGCTTCTCGCCCACAGTTTCCACCAGCGAAGCCTTTTCGATGCGGCGCTTGGCGTTGAAATAGGGGCGGTTGGCCTTGTTTTCAAGAATCCACTCACGGGCGAAGGTGCCGTCCTGGATTTCGGAGAGCACTTTCTTCATCTCCTTGCGGGTCTCATCGGTGATGATGCGGCGGCCGGTCTTGTAGTCGCCGTATTCTGCGGTGTCGGAAATGCTGTAGCGCATATAGCTGAATCCGCCCTGGTTGATCAGGTCCACAATCAGCTTCATCTCATGCACGCACTCAAAGTAGGCGTTTTCAGGGTCATAGCCCGCTTCCACCAGCGTCTCAAAGCCGGCCTTCATGAGCTCCGTCACACCGCCGCAGAGCACCGCCTGCTCTCCAAAGAGGTCGGTCTCGGTCTCTTCGCGGAAGGTGGTCTGCAGCACGCCGGCCCGCGCCCCGCCGATGGCGGCGGCATAGGCCAGCGCCACAGCCTGGGTGTCGCCTGCGGGGTCCTGCTGCACAGCGAAGAGGCAGGGCACGCCGCGGCCTTCCTGATACTGGCTGCGCACCGTGTGGCCGGGGCCCTTGGGCGCTACCATGAAGATGTTCACGTCCTTGGGCGGCACGATCTGGCCATAGTGGATGTTGAAGCCATGGGCGAAGGCCAGGTATTTGCCTGCTGTGAGGCCCGGCAGGATGTCTTTTTCATACATCGCCGGCTGCTTTTCGTCGTTGATGAGGATCATGATCACCTGGGCTGCCTTTGCAGCATCGGCGGCGGTCATGACCTTGAGGCCTGCGGCCTCGGCCTTGGCCCAGGATGGGCTGCCGGTGTAGAGGCCCACCACCACATCGACGCCTGATTCCTTCATGTTGAGCGCGTGGGCGTGGCCCTGGCTGCCGTAGCCGATCACGGCGACCGTCTTGCCGTTGAGGATGGACATGTCGCAGTCGCTGCCGTAAAACATTTTGGCCATAGGATAGCCTCCTTAATATCATTGAAACTCCCTCCGCCTGCTTCGCAGGCACCTCCCTCAGGAGGGAGGCAGGGGGTTCTCTTCCCAGCTTTTCAGGGAACTACTTGTCCCCCTCTTGAGGTATATCCCCCTTTTTAAGGGGGAATGTCGATCGGTACGATCGACAAGGGGGATCCTGGATGTCACAAAGTGACAGGGGGAGTGCCCAGCAAACTCTCATCACCCCGGCTCAATGCCACAAGGCCGGTGCGAGCCATCTCCACAATGCCAAAGGGCATCAGGGCCGCGAGGAACCGGTCCACCTCGTCGAGGTCACCCACATACTCCACCGTGATCGTGCTCTGGCCCATATCCAAAACCCTCGCGTGGGCGGCATTCACGGTGTCCATCAGGCCCTGGTTGCAGGAGTTGCGCACCTTCACCAGCACCACTTCGCGGCGGGAGACGGGAGCCGTATCCAGCACCTGCACGACCATCACGTCAATCAGCTTTTCCACCTGCTTCACGATCTGCTCGAGAATCGTTTCATCGGCAGCCACCACGACCGTGATGCGGGACACCGCCGGATCGAGCGTGGCGCTGACAGTGAGGCTGTCAATGTTGTAGCCCCGGCGGGTGAACAGGCCCGCCACACGGGACAGGACGCCCGGCTGGTTGCTGACGACCATCGAGATCAACCTTCGTTCCATGCCTGCGACCCTCCCTTTCACCTCTTCGCATTAACGCGGTAAACGCCCCAAGTATACAAAAAAACCCAGCCTGTATGTTGCCATAGAGACGGGGTTTCCCTCGCGGTACCACTCTAATTGCCGGTGTGATCCGGCCTCTCCTTAGGTTCGGGCGCATGACGGCACTGCCTTGCGCTGAAACCAGCCGGCTGTAACGGGCCACCCGGTCGCCCTACTTTGTTCAGGCGGTCAGCTCTAGAGCGAGTTGCACCCTGGCGCACGCACCGGCTCGCACCCACCGCCGGCTCTCTGAAACGCTTGCCCTGACGCGCTCTCCGTCTACGCTTTTGATATTGGGAGTATTATATCAGCGATTGCAAATGCCTGCAATAGGGAATTTGACCATGGTTTCCGTTTTATTGATATTCATCTCTCATCCGCCATGGTTGTATCAAGCATCCTTTCAAACAATCGATGCAGGGTCAAGTTGACACGGGCTGTTTCCAGTGCTACACTCCAATGTAAGGTCGACTTTACTTGGCGGGGCGAAAATGAAGAACAAAGTGCGCGAGCTACGGGAAGCGTTGGGAATGACCCAGGAACAACTTGGCACGCTTGTGGGCACATCGCGGCAAGCGATCAACGCCATTGAAACGGAAAAATACGAGCCGTCCATCTGGCTTGCTTTCGACATAGCTCAGGTATTTCATGAACCAATCGAATTTGTGTTTTTGTTTGAGCAAAGCGAGAGAAAATCCCGCGCAACAGTGAGCAGGAGGCGCGCCGCCCATGGCAATACGAGAGATCATCACATTTGACGATGCTTTTTTGCGGAAAAGGTGCAAGCCGGTTGATACCGTGAACGGGCATGTCCGGCAGATCCTCAACGACATGGCGGAAACCATGTATCACACAGAAAACGGCGGCGGGTTGGCGGCATGCCAGATCGGCATATTGCGCCGCCTGGTTGTGGTTGATATGGGCCAAGGGTTATTAAGGCTGGTGAACCCCAGAATCGTGAAAGCGGAGGGGGAACAAATTCGAATCGAAGGATGCCTGAGCTATCCCGGCATATGGGGAAAGGTCAAAAGGCCGCAAACTGTCGTGGTGGAGTGCCTGAATGAGAACGGAGAAGCAGTTGTGATCGAAGCACATGACGAACTGTCGCAGTGCCTCTGCCATGAAATCGACCATCTGGATGGAGTTCTATATACGGACAAAATCATTGAGTATGTGAAGAATGAGTAACCGCACAAACACCTTTTTTACAGTTTACTCCCCATCCGACTACACACAGAATGATGATCATTAACTTGTAGCGTTGACATGAGGAAGTGCTTACTTGCCCTCAAGCTCTAATTGCCATATTATATCCATATACAAATGGGATGCCAATGAAGACATGGAGGAAACCACAAATGAAAAAGATCATTGCATTGCTCACGGCGCTCACGCTGCTGGGCCTGATGGCCGCCGGCTGCTCCGCGAAAAAGGACAACACACTGAAGGTGGGCATGGAGCTGGCATATCCGCCCTTTGAGACCAAGGACGACCAGGGAAACCCGACCGGAGTGAGCGTGGACTTTGCCAAAGCGCTGGGCGAATATCTGGGCAGGCCGGTGCAGATTAAAAACATCGCGTGGGATGGCCTGATCCCCTCACTGCAAACCGGCAAGGTGGATCTGGTGATTTCCTCCATGACGATCCGCGAGGACCGCAAAAAGGAAATCGACTTTTCAAAGCCCTACGCCAAGGCACTGCTGGCGTTGCTGACCAACAAGAACTCCGGCATTGAGAAGGCAGAAGACCTGAATGCGGCGGGCAAGAAGATCGCTGTGAAAACCGGCACCACCGGCGCGTTTTACGCCCAGGACCATTTCCCCAACGCAGAACTCATCTCACTGGCCGATGGCAGCGCCTGTGTGACCGAGGTGGTGCAGGGCAAGGCCGACGCCTTCATCTATGACCAGCTGACGATCTATCAGAACCAGAAGGCCAACCCTGACACCACGGCGGCGGTCTTCCTCCCCGGCCAGCAGGCGGAAACCTGGGGCGTGGGCGTGAAGAAGGGCAACACGGAGCTTTTGGAAAAGGTGAACGCTTTCATTGACAAGTTTTATACCGAAAACGGCTTCGGGCCCATCACCGAGAAATACCTTTCGGAAGAGAAAAAGGCCTTTGACAGCTTCGGTTTCCCTTGGTTCTTTGACGGTGTGAACGAGGAGAAATGAAACAGAGTTCGTTGTTTTTCCGGCAAGAGGGCCAGAGAGCCACGCCGGCCCAGGTTGCGCTGAGCTCTGCTCTGGCGCTGCTTGCGCTGGGCGCATTTTTGTGGGTTTCGGCAGCAAGGGCCGGGGTAACGCTGGATTGGTCAGTGCTTGCCCGGTACCGCGTGCGCATCGGCATGGGCTTTCTTTGGACGGTAGGCCTGAGCCTGGCAAGCCTGGTGCTGAGCCTGCTCATCGGCTTTCTGGCGGCGCTGGGCAGCCGGAGCCGTTTCCTGCCGGTTTCCTATCTGTGCAAAATCTATGTGCAGTTCATCCGGGGCACGCCGCTCATCATGCAGATCTTCTTGTTCTACTACATCGTGGGCACAGCCTGGGGCGTGGAAAACCGCTTTTGGGCAGGTGTCATCATCCTGTCGCTGTTCGAGGGGGCTTATATCTCCGAAATCATCCGGGGCGGGCTTCAATCCATCGACGGAACCCAGCTGGAAGCGGCCGCGGCGGTGGGCCTGGACCGGGGCCAGACGATGCGGCTGGTCATCCTGCCTCAGCTCACCACACGCACACTACCTGCGCTTGCCGGGCAGTTTGCTTCGATCATCAAGGATTCGTCGCTGCTCTCCATCATCGCCGTAACAGAGCTCACCAAGGCCATGCAGGAGATCAGCGCCTCCACCTTTGCACTATTTGTGTGCTATCTGGCGCTGGGCCTCTTGTACCTGTGCCTGACGCTGCCGCTTTCGCTTTTGACCCAGCGGCTGGAACGGAGGTTCCGGTATGAAACTTGAGATCCAGGGCCTGAGCAAGAGCTTTATCGGCAGCGCCGAAATCCTGCGCGGCATCGACTATGCGGCAGACATCACCACGCTGGCCATCATCGGCCCCTCCGGCGGGGGCAAGTCCACGCTGCTCCGGCTGCTGGGCGGGCTCATTGCGCCCACAGAGGGCACGATCGCCCTGGACGGCGAGCCGATCGACTACTCCTATGCAGGGCTGCTCCGGCACCGCAGGAGCATTGGGTTTGTGTTCCAGTCCAAAGGGCTGTTTCACCACCTGACCGGCCTGCAAAACATCACAATGCCCTTGATGCAAGTGCACGGCATGAACCGCGTGGATGCAGAACAGGCTGCTGAGCGGCTGCTGTCACGCTTTGGGCTGCTGGAAGACGGCCACAAGCGCCCCCACGAGCTTTCCGGCGGGCAGCAGCAGCGCATCGCCATCGCGCGAGCCGTTGCCCCCCGCCCCAAGCTTTTGCTGCTGGACGAACCCACCAGCGCTCTGGACCCGGAGCTTACCACCGAGGTGCTGGACATGGTGAATGAGCTCAAGGGCGACCGCCTGAACATCGTGGTGGTAACCCACGAAATGGGCTTTGCCCGCAACGCCTGCGATCAGGCAATGTTTCTGCATGGCGGCAGGCTGCTGGAGCAGGGAGATGCCACGGAGATGTTCAAAAGCCCGCAGACGGCGGAGCTCCGGGCATTCCTGGCCAAGGTGCTGGAGTGGAATGTGTGACGGCCCTGTGCTACAATATCGGCAATTGCACATAGAGGTTTCAAGCGATATGCAAATAGAACTCGTAACCAAGCTGCCCACCGCAGAACAATACCTGGAGCTGCGCGAGTTGGTGGGCTGGCGGGGCCGGGAAGTGGCCGACGCCAAAGAGGGCCTGGCCGGCTCGCTGCACAGCGTGTGCGCAATGCAAGGCGATGTGATCATGGGCATGGCCCGCGTGGTGGGAGATGGACGCTCGGTGTTTTATGTCCAGGATGTGATCGTGCGCCCAGGCTTTCAGGGTCTGGGCATTGGCCGGGCTGTGATGGAAAAGATCATGCAATACATTGCCGCCCACGCCTGCAAGGGCGCTGTGGTGGGCCTGATGGCGGCGGTGGGCAAGGAGCCCTTTTATGAGAGATTTGGTTTCCACACCCGGCCCAACGAGCGAGAAGGCGCGGGGATGCTGCAGTTTTGGGGCACATGACGGAAAGGCGCGGTGAACACATGATGGAATTTCGCAAGCACCCCTATCTCCAGATGCCCTCGACAGACGGAATCACAGTGATGTGGGAAACCGACGAGGCCGGATCCTCCTCCGTGGAAGTGCGCCGGTCTGTCCGAAAGCACACAGAGTGCGTGCCCGGAGAGCCGGCAGGCATGTTTGAGGGGCAACCGGGCAAAATGCACCGGGTGCGCGTCAGAGGCCTGGCACCAGGCGCCGATTACCATTACCGTGTAACGTCCCGGTCTGAATCCGGCGCCGTGCAGAGTGACTGGAACCAGTTCCGCACCCAAGGCGCGGCGGGCACACCGTTCAGCTTTTGTGTCACCAGCGAAACCGGCGGCTATGGAGGGTTCCACGACCATCATTTTGCCGATGCCACATTTGCAGCGATCCAGGCGCACCGCCCGGATTTCCTGCTGTTTGCGGGCGACATGGCCTCCAACGGCAGGGATTGGGAAGACTGGAACAAATATTTGTTCACACCGGGCGCTTCGGTGCTGGGCAACACGCCTTTCTATCTGAGCCCCGGCAACCATGAGGAGAACACGCCGCTGCTGGCGGAGCTGTTTGACTTCCCGCAGCCGTGCAACTATTACAGCTTTGATTATCACAGCGCCCACTTCACCGTGCTGGACAGCACAACGTTGTTTCGGTATGAGGAGCAGCCCGATGGCTCATGGGATGCCATGCCGACCGAGGAGCTCAGCGAAGACTCCGCACAGATGAGGTTCCTGCGAAATGACCTGGAACAAAACGCAGGGGCTGCGTGGAAAATTGTGCTGTTCCATTACCCGCCTTTCGTGTCCGGCATCTATGAGGTCACAGGCATGCGGCGGCTATGCCCCCTGTTTGAGCAATACGGCGTGGACATCGTGTTCAACTCCCACACCATCGTGTATGAACGTAGCCACCCGATCAAGCAGGATCAGGTGGACTATGACGGCGGCGTCACCTACGTGGTTGCCGGAGGGGCTGGCGCAATGCCGGACTGGTTTTTGCATAAGAAGCAATGGCACACGGCAGAATCTGCCGCACGGCCCCATGTGGTGCAGGTGTCCGTCACCGGCAAGCAATTGGACTTGAAAGCTTGCGATCTGCGCGGATGTATGTTTGATCGGTTTGTGATCAAAAAATAGCACAAGGTACCATGGGGGTGTTATTAAAATGACCAAGATCGACCGGGCACTGGGGAGCGTGTTTTTCGGATTCATCCTGTTCATCAGCTGCTTCTGCACGGGCTGGTGGACAGGCCTGGCTTTGGGTGGTGCGGAGATTGGCTGCGCCGTGGGAGCCATTGCCGGTATCGTTGTTGATATCCTTTTCCTCAAACGCATTGTGAGCCGCATGTTCACGCTGAGGCCGCTGGTATTGATCTCGGTGTTTGGCTTGTATTCGGTGGGCATCTTCGGGTTTTTCATGGGCGTGCCGGTGTTCAACGCGATAATGGGTGTGTTCGCCGGGTGGTATGTGGGCCGCAGAGCAAAGCTACTTTCCGCCGGGCGGGATGAAATGAAAAAGCCGCTCAACCGGGCGGTGGTGCTTTCCACAGCGGTGCTGGCGGCCTTTTGCGTGGCGGCGGCCTGGCTGGCCCTCCGTGACAGCACCACGGCGGCCAACCTGGAGGGCATGCTCGGCCTGGGCTTCCATTTGACGCAGGGCATGATCTGGGGCATTGTTCTGGTTGGCGGGGCATTGCTGCTGGCAGCGCAGGCGCTGGCGGCAAAGATTGCGGCAAGAGTGGCCTACAGGTTAGGATAACCGGATTAGCGAAGCATTGCCGATTGAATCAAGAGTAAACTCTCCTCCACCGGCGCGGAGCCATCCACCCGCACAACCGGGCACGCAAGACCCTTGAGCCATTGCTCATGCCGCGCGAGGCTGCGCTGGTCCATCCCGGCGGTATCATATCTGGCAGCCCAGGCGAGGAAGGCCTCGTGCTCCTCATACATGTCGCCGCCAGGCAATATCCTCGTGCCCAGCTTGTTAAGCTCCCTTTCCCTGAGCCTGGCCAGGCGGGTTTCGGAGTCTGTTTTCACAAACACAACCGATGTGAACAACGGAATCAACTCATCACCCCAGCCACACAGCGAGCCGGTGAGCACGCAATCGCCCTGATTGGCGATCGCCGCCCGCAGCATTGCAATCCGCTCGGGGATCGCCCGCTTTGCAGAGTATGGCGGATCGGTGGGCAACCAATAGTAGTCATCGGTGTCCAGATGGGCAAAGCCCCATTTGCTAGCAATGGCACCACCCAGTGTGGTCGTGCCGGAACCGGACGCGCCGAAAATATGGATGACCTGATGTTCCATATACCCTCCAAACACACAGCCGGGCTGCAAATGCTGCCCGGCTGCCATGCACAGTATCCTTGTTGTTTGCCGGATGCGGCAAATGGCGTGAAGGCTATTTCTCCTTCTTCGCCTTCTTGATCACTTCCGGCTGGGGCACCGGCGGCTTGAGCACAGTGGAAACAGCCGTCGCACCGCCTTTTGGTTTCTTCTTTTCCTTTTTAATATCCCGGTTTGCCATAGGATCGCCTCCTCCATAGGGTCTAGCTGGATGCCTCATATTTTATATAGGGCAAAGGCAATAATCAAGACACACTTTCGCAATTTGCCGGCATCAGGCTCTCAGTTATCGTCCGAGCCATTGATGGTGCTGCTGATGGAGGTGGTAAGCTCTTCAGCGGCACTGTAACCCAGCAGCCGCAGGCGGCGGTTGCGGGCCGCCACTTCAATGACGATGGCGATGTTGCGGCCCGGCACCACCGGCACTGTGAGCAACGGCAACGTTACACCAAGCACCTCGGTGCTACTCTCCTCCAACCCCAAACGCTCATACTGCTTTGCAGGATCCCACGGTTCCAGGCGGCAGATCATCTCAATATCCTTGCGGAGCAACACTGCGCCTATGCCGTAGAGCTGGCGGATGTTGATGATACCGATCCCGCGGATCTCCATAAAGTGGCGGATGTTTTCAGGCGAAGTGCCGGAGAGCGTGTCGTCCACCTTTCGCACCTCCACCAGATCGTCGGCGACAAGACGGTGGCCTCGCCGCAGCAACTCCAGCGCCGTCTCGCTTTTTCCGATTCCAGAATCGCCGATGATCAGCACGCCGACACCATACACATCCACCAGCACGCCGTGCAATGACTCACGGGGCGCAAGCTCCCGGTTGAGGTAGGTTGTGGCCTGGTGGATAAACTGATTGGTTTGCACCTGTGTGCGAAATAAGGGCCTTCTATATTTCACGGCAAGCTGCTTCAAGCCCACAGGCAGATCCATGCCCCTGCACACCACCACACAGGGCAGCGGGGTGGCCATCAGCGCATCCATCGCGTGGTAGCGGCAATCCTCGTCCAGCGCAGTCATCAGATAGGTGAGCTCGTGTTTGCCCAGGATCTGCATGCGGTCACTGGCAAAGTAGTCAAAGAAACCAGCAAGTGCAAGGCCCGGGCGGTTGAGCTCCGGCGTGGTGAACTCGATCTCGCGGCTTTCACCGGCATAGATTGTTTCCAGTTTCAACGCCTGCGTCAGTTGTTTGACAGGGATTTTCATATTCATCACTCCGCCAATGCGTATTGCTCGATGGCCAACGCCACGCCGTCATCCTCATTGGAGGCGGTCACAGCGCCGGCACGGGCTTTCACGTCTTCGTTGCCGTTTGCCACCGCCAAGCCCAACCCGGCCCAGCGGAGCATCGAAAGATCGTTCATCGCGTCACCGCAGGCCATCACCTCATGGGGCATCAGGCCCAGCTGCGCGGCGATTGTGGCCACGGCAGCCCCCTTGTGGGCGTCCTGGTGGGAAAACTCCAGATAATTGCTTCTGGAGATCGTCACAGTGAGGCTGCCGCCGAAACGCTCCGCGGCTTTGACATATACCTGCCGGATCACCTTCGGGTCCGCAATGGAAAGCAGCTTGATGGGCTCGAAATCCAGTGCCTCGCTGGGCTTTCTGCCCAATGCCCTGCCCCTCACACCGGAAAGGCGATGATATAGCGCGGTTTGCTCGCATTCCTTCTCAAAAAAGTAGTCTTCCGTGGAATAATACTGCGCATACAGCCCTTCGGCTTCAAGAAATCGCAGCACTTCCAACGCCCGCTCGAGAGGTATGGTTGTCTCACGGATGGAGCGCCCTGTCTCAATGTCGGCGATCTGAGCGCCCTGGCAGCAGATGATGGGGCCGGTAAGGCCCAGCTCCCTTGCGAAGGGCAGCGCCGATGGAAACATGCGGCCGGTCGCAATCATGAACCGGATGCCTTTGTCCTGCGCCCGCGCGACGGCCTGCCGGGTGTGGTTGGAAATACTCTGGTCGTCGTGCAGCAACGTGTCATCCAGGTCGGAAACAATCAGCTTGTATTTCAAGAATGCCTGCCTTATGTGGTTGATCAATCTGATTATACGGGATATGGGGGATAAATGAAATCCCCCCTGCTTCCCTCCGGTCAGCATCCCCCCTTATTAAGGGGGGTGCATCCTCCATTTTCTCCAACTTCAGTGAGAGAAACCGAAGTTGCAGCCCCCCTTGTGAAGGGGGGAGGCCACGAAGTGGCGGGGGGATTCTCATGAGAACTTGAGTTACTTCAGCACCCCAAGCCACCGTAAAAACATCCTGACCAGGCTTTCCGCATCCACGATTTGAACGGTGAAGCCAGCCGTTTGCCCCGCCACAGTCACGGTGAGTGCCTGGGCTTCAGCGGGCTTGGAGCTGTCAAAACCGGTGATGTTCTCCGCTGTGACGGTGACAGGCTCCGACGCGCCGTCGCTGTAGCTGGCGGTGACCACAAGGCCGGTGAGATCCAGCGGCTCTCCCACCAGGTAGGCAAGCCTTGCCGGTGGTGTGGCAATGGCGATGCCGGTGAGCGTGCGCTTTTCCACAAGCTTTGCGGCAGCGGCATCCAGATTGGCGGCGGCGGAATCAATCTCCGCCTGGGTGGCCTCGTGGCGCTCAAGCAGCGCCTTGGTGGAAACAATTTTAGCGGGCAGATCGGCCTCAGCCACGCTTTCCTCCGTGTAGGGTGCAGTGTCGATGGCCTCTGCGCGGGCGATGGCAGCTTTCAATGCTGCCCTATCCACCACAAACCAGTTGTAGGCAGGGTTTAAGCTGAGAAGTGCCTCGTCGGTCACATGTTCAAACATGTCGTTATGGGCGCTGTCTTCCCCCACATGGGTGGCGGCAAGGCCAAACTCGCGGATGCTGTGGGCGCCGGTGTCACGCACCTGGAAGGAGTAGATGTGCTGAGATTTATGGCGCGTATACCCCAGCTTGGCTACCTCAAAGGCAGTCCGTCCATCAAACCGATCCAGCGGCACATCGGTATCAATCGTCAGCTTGTTTTCCTTCAGGATGTGCTTATAAAGCTTGGCTGGGCTCCAAACACCGTATTTCGAGGCAGACTCCGGGTAAAGTGACGAATCCCCGGCTTGCTCAAAGGCCAATGACATAAGCTCGCTGGTCCATTTGTGCGCGCCGTGGCCGTATTCACCTTTCGGGTCATGGGTCACGATGATGGCGGGCTTGTATTTTCGGATCTGCTCCACCAGAAAGCTGAGCGCCTTCTCCTTGGGCCAGTTCCGTTTTTGAGGGCTCATGTCGGAAAGGTTGCCGGAGTTGTAGGAGTCGGGGAAAGAGCCCAGCACCGGGTGAAACCGGGCGCCGGAAATCCACGAGCCTTCCATTGCCTCAAAGCGCCTGAGGGGTTTGCCGGTGGTCATAAACACCGTAACCGCGCTTCGGCCCTGTTGGGCATAGGTCGGGATCACCGCACCCATATAAAGCACATCATCGTCGGGATGGGCAGATACCACCATTACATCGGCGCGGCCTGAAAACGCCTGCCACTGCGGCGCATATTCCGGTGCATCACCGGGGCCGTACACAGATAGCTCCACAATGGCAATGCCAGCGCCATCCGTCGAGGAAAGGATGAGCTTGCTGCAGCCGGCAAACGATTCGGGCAGCGGCACGAATTCGGCCAGCCAGCCTTGATCGCCACCGGCCAGCGTGGCCTGTTCGGCACCCGCAGAATCAACAGCTGTGATCAACCAGCTCTCGGGAGCGGCGTTCCAGCGCAGATAAAGCCCGCCGGCTTCTTCTCCCTTCAGGTCAATCTCCACCGACTGATCGGATGCCGCCTTGCTTTTCCACATCGTGGAAAGGTTGCCGTCGGTTGCCTTTTTCCAGGAGGAAGCGTTTGAGGAGGCAGTGAACTTGCATTTTTTTGTGATGTCAGAAGTCTCGGCAGAAGCTGTGCCTGCCAACCCCAGCAATAGTGAAAAAGCAAGCAAGACCGCCATACAGGCTTTTTTAGTCAGGTGCAAACGTTTCATATCACTCATACCTTCAAATAGATCATGCATCATTCAGCAGATAAGTATATCACAGTGGCGAGCAGCCAACAATCGCGCAACCAGTAGTGAATCGTATGCAAATTTATGCTCTGCTGCCAATCAGAACGAAAAAGAGCTGAAAAATCGGTTTATGAAACCTGGAGCATCGCCTATGCACAACATCCAGGTTTCTTCTGTATCTGTTTGAACAATGTACAGTGTGGGCCGGGATGGAGCCCGGCCCAAAATTCCATTTGTATCGTTTATCCTACTGACTACTGGCTACTGATTACTGGCTACTTAAAGTACCCGACCCCTGCCTCAAAGATGCCGCTTGCATAATTGCCCGGCACGTTGCGGAAGCAGAGCTCCGCCGCACGCTCGTTGTGGCCCATCTTGCCCAACACCCGCCCGTCGGGGCTGGTGATCGCCTCCACAGCGTGGAAGGAGCCGTTGGGGTTGTAAAGCGTGTCGTAGGTGGGTTGGTCGCCCTCATCCACATATTGCATGGCGATTTGGCCGTTGGCCAGCAGCCGGTCAAACTCAGCCTGGGCGCACACGAACCGGCCTTCACCATGGGAAATCGGCGTTGTGATGATGTCACCACAATTCAGGTTTGCCATCCAGGGTGACTTCACCGACACGGCCATTGTGTGGAACAATCTCGACTGGTGCCTGCCGATGGCATTGAAGGTGAGCGTGGGGCTTTCCGCACTCATGGGGCGGATCTCGCCATAAGGCACGAGGCCCAGCTTGATCAACGCCTGGAAGCCGTTGCAGATGCCAAGCATCAGCCCGTCGCGGCAACCCAATAGCTCGGTGATCGCTTCGGACACCTGCGGCTCCCGAAGCAGCGCGGCGATGAACTTGCCGGAGCCGTCGGGCTCGTCACCGGCGGAGAAGCCGCCAGGCAGGCAGACGATCTGGCTCTGGCCGATCTTTTTTGCCAGCACAGCCATGCTCTCGGCAATGGCCGCACTTGAGAGGTTGCGAACGACGAAGACATCGGCCACGGCACCGGCTTTTTCAAAGGCCTTGGCTGTGTCAATCTCGCAGTTTGTGCCGGGGAACACAGGGATCAGCACCCTGGGGCGGGTCACGGAAACCCTGGGGCGGGCATCACTGCGGGTGGTGAAGTGGGTGCTCTGGATCGCCCCGCTGCCGCCCTCTGCCACCGTGGGGAAGATGGGTTCCAGCGTGCCCTGCCAGGCTTTCTGGATTTCTGTGAGGGAAGCCGATTCGCCGCCCAGCGTGAGCGCTTCCTCTGCCGTTGTTGCGCCGATCACGTCATATGCCAATCCTGCGAAGAGCTTTGATGGGTCGGCTTCCTGCGCGACTTCCAGCACGAAGCTGCCCAGCTCCGGTGCGAAGAGCACCTCGGGGCTTGCCGTGAGATCAGCGCCGATGCCGTTGCCCAGCGCCATCTTGGCGATGGCCGTGGCCGCGCCGCCCTCGCCCACGGTGTGGGCAGCCAGCACAGAGCCATTGGCGATGGCCTTGGTCACGGCGGCGCAGTTGGCTTGGAATGCGGTGAAGTCCGGCAGACCGAATTGGTCGCGGGGCTGCTTCAGCAGCACAATGGCAGAGCCGGGCTGTTTGAACTCGGCTGAAATGGTGTGCGCCGCTTTAGACACGCACACAGCGAAGCTCACCAGCGTGGGCGGCACGTCCATATCGCGGAAGCTGCCGGACATGCTGTCTTTGCCGCCGATGGCCGCTACATCAAGGTTCACCTGCGCCCAGTAAGCGCCCAGCAGTGCCGCCAGCGGCTTGCCCCAGCGGGTGGGGTCGGAGCCCAGCCGCTCGAAGAACTCCTGCAGGGATAGCCAGCTCCTCGCCGCGTCGCCTCCAGCTGCCGCCACGCGAGCCAGCGATTCCAGCACCGCATAAACCGCGCCGTGGAAGGGGCTGATGCTCGAGAGGTTGGGATAAAAGCCATGGGCCATCACGGTGCAGGTGTCCGTCTTGCCACTCTCCACCGGCACCAGCGCCGCCATGGCCTGCGTGGGCGTAAGCTGCCGCTTGCCGCCATAGGGCATCAGCACAGAGCCCGCGCCGATGGTGCTGTCAAACAGCTCGACAAGGCCACGCTGGCTGCATTCGTTGAGGTCTGCGAGGCGGGTTAAGAGTTGTTTGATCCCCCCTGTCGCTGTGGCGACATCCCCCCTTGAATTTTCGCCTTTGGCGAAAACAAAGGGGGTAAGGAGGGATCCCTTGTCAAAGTATGCCTGAACATCAGGTGCAATAACATTCGCCGCGGCGCTTTGCGGCGCACCGTTGGTGTTGAGGAATTCCCGGGAAATGTCGATGATGCGCTGCCCACGCCAGTCCATGCGCAGGCGGCCTGTGCCGGTGATCACGGCAACCTGGGTAGCCTCCAGGTTTTCCAGATCGGCCAGCTCCACAAAGGCATCCGCGTCAGCAGCGCTCACGACCACAGCCATGCGCTCCTGTGACTCGCTGATGGCAAGCTCGGTGCCGTCCAGCCCCTCATACTTCTTGGGCACGGCGTCCAAGTTAATGTCCAGCCCGTCGGAAAGCTCGCCGATGGCCACGCACACACCGCCGGCGCCGAAGTCGTTGCAGCGCTTGATGAGCCGCTGGGCGGCAGGGTTGCGGAAGAGCCGCTGCAGCTTGCGCTCGGTGGGCGGGTTGCCCTTCTGCACCTCGGCGCCGCACTTGGCGATGCTTTCCTCGGTGTGGGCCTTGCTGGAGCCGGTTGCGCCGCCGCAGCCGTCGCGGCCAGTGCGCCCGCCCACCAGCAGCACCACGTCGCCGGGAGTGGGTTCTTCACGGCGCACATTGGCCTTGGGGACCGCGCCGATCACCGCGCCCAGCTCCATGCGCTTGGCGGCGTAGCCGGGGTGGTAAAACTCAGCCACCTGCCCGGTGGCCAGACCGATCTGGTTGCCGTAGCTGGAATAGCCGTGGGCGGCTTCCCTGGTGATTTTTCGCTGCGGCAGCTTGCCGGGGATCGTGTCTTTCAAAGGCGTGCGCGGGTCGGCAGCGCCGGTCACGCGCATGGCCTGATACACATAGGCCCGCATCGATAAGGGGTCGCGGATGGCACCGCCCAGGCAGGTGGCCGCACCGCCGAAAGGCTCGATCTCGGTGGGGTGGTTGTGGGTCTCATTCTTGAACTCAATGAGCCAGCGCTGGGGCTTGCCGTCCACTTCCACGTCGGCCTCGATGCTGCAGGCGTTGATCTCCTCAGACTCATCCAGGTCCGCGAGCTTGCCCTGCTGTTTCAGAAGCTTCATGCCCATCGTGGCCACGTCCATCAGGCACACCGGCTTTGGTTTCCGCCCACCATACACCTGCGCCCGCCCGGTCTCATAGGCCTGCCAAGCCTGGCGGATCGGGTCAGCAGCAGGGCCTTCTGCAAACTGCACCTCATTGAGTTCGGTCAGAAAGGTGGTGTGGCGGCAGTGGTCGGACCAATAGGTGTCCATCACCCTGATCTCGCTGATCGTCGGGTCACGCTGCTCTTCATTGATGTAATACTGCTGTACAAACAACAGATCGGTCACACTCATCGCCATGCCCATTTCCTTGTGCATGGCGGCAATGCCCTCAGTGCTCATGCTGCGGAAGCCTGTGAGCACCTCCACGTCGGCGGGGGTCTCGATGTCCAGCCCCAGATGATCTGGAAGCGCAAGGCCGGCCTCGCGGCTGTCCACCGGGTTGATCAGGTAGCCCTTGATGCGGGCCACATCTTCATCGGTCAGGCCGCCCTCCAGCAGATAGACCGTGGCGCATCGCACTTCCGGCTGCTCACCCTGGGTAAGCAGCTGCACGCACTGGGCCGCTGAGTCGGCCCGCTGGTCAAACTGCCCCGGCAGGTATTCCACGGCGAACAGGATGGCGTCACCGGCATCCAACACGCCTTCTGTGAGCTCATCCACCGCCGCCTCGGAGAACACGGCGCTTTTGGCATTTTCCCAATCATCATCCGCAATGCCAGCCACATCGTAGCGCAGCACGATCCGGACATGCTCGAGCGACTTGATCCCCAGCGTGTGCCTAAGGTCGTGCCGCAGGGCTTTCGCCGCGCCGTCGAACCCCGGTTTTTTCTCCACAAACAGCCTTCTCACAGCCGGCATGCCGAACCCTCCGCGTGATTTTTTCATTAATGTTCGGAATTTTTCTCTGTCATACTATTATAACCTGTTTTTTTGATCTGTAAATGAAAGATTTGAGGGAGGATTTGCAAACATTATGATCTACTGCCCTGGCTTATCCCCAGAGACCCTCACCCCCTAGCCCCCTCCCCCATGGGATTGGGGGAGGGGGAATATTGGTCCGGGGCTGGGCCCCGATCCCTCAATCTGGTCAGGTTTGTCGGAGGCGATAAGCTGAATAATGCTCGGGGTAATAGGGGCGAAGCCCCTGCAAAAAATTACCCCTTCCCCCAATGCTCTGGGGGAAGGGGCTAAGGGATGAGGGTTCACATCACCAAATCCATCAACGCCATGATCACCGGCATCGCCACAACCGAAGCCACCGTGGTCAGCATGAAGCCGGTGGCGGCATAATCGGCATCGGCGCGGTAAAGCCCGGCGATGATCGTGGTCTGCGACATCACCGGCATGGAGGCCTGGGCGATCAGCACACGGGTCATCATGTCACCGGCGCCCACCGCTGTGAGCACCAGATAGGTGATCACAGGGGAAGCTGCAAACCGGAAGAACATCACAGCAAACTGGCTTGTTTTGATCCTGAGGTTTTTGAGGCCCATACGGCTTAGCAGGATGCCGCAGAAAATGAGCGCCACCGGCGACACCATGCCGCTGACGGTGCGCACTCCCTGCAACAGCAGCGTAGGCGGCTTGATATCGAGCAACACCAGAATGAGCCCCAACAGCGTGGCGGCCAGCGCCGGGTTCAGTAACCGTTTGTACCAACCCTTGGAAAAGAACGACGCGCCGGGCTCACCGTCGCGGCGGATCGCGAACACGCCCACCGTCCAAAACAGCAGCGTGTTGGGCAGAAAGGCCATGAAGGCATATTTGACCGCGCCATCACCAAACAGCATGGCCGTCATCGGCAGGCCGATGAACACGGTGTTGGAAAAAGCCGCCATTGCTGCAAAGGTGCCACGGCGGTTTTTGTCCATCTTGAACACCGCAGCACCGCCCAGCGCCAGCAGCCAGATCACCAGCATCATCACGCCATAGGCCAGCATGCCCAGGCCCGCCTCAGCCAACGATTGGCGGGTGAAGCCGTCAGTGGGGCTGGCGATGTAGTAAAAGGCCGAGCAGGGCATGGCGATGTTGACAACCAGGCTGCCCAGCCCGCGCCAGCTTTCACCTGGGAACCAGTTGCGCTTGTCCACAAAGATGCCCAGGCCCACCAGCACCAGAATGACCGCCACGCTGCCCAGGGAGCGCAGCACGGTCAGGATGTCCATAAACGATCTCCTTGATAGCCAGTAGTCAGTAGAGAAAGTATTACTTGCCTCCCTCTCAATCACCCCTCCTAGGGGTGACACCGCCAAAGGCGGTGGGGGTGAAGGGGGAGGTGGCAGCGAAGCTGCCGGAGGAGTTCGAAGAAATCCCCCCCTTCATCAGGGAGGGTAGGGGGTTGTCTCTCAGCTGCCCAGTAGGGGTGGCTCATGAGCCGCCCGCATGTTTTCCTTGCCGCTGCCAGCATCATTGAGAAATCCTCTCTCAGCTTTCTTTGCGATGCTCGGCTTTCTAGGTATACTCCCTCCGCCTCCTGCGGAGGCACCTCCCTCAATGAGGGAGGCAAGTACGTCAACGAAAATTGGATCGGAGACAACTTGTCCCCCTCGTTGAGGGGGATGTCGCCATCTGGCGACAGGGGGAGTGTTCAGGGAAAGATAAATTGAGGGCTACCCCTCAATAAACTCCCGATAAATCGCCCCAATGGCCGCCTCAAAATCGCCTTCCTCCACACCCACGATGATGTTGAGCTCGCTGGAGCCCTGGTCGATCATGCGGATGTTGATGCCGGCCTTGGCGAGCGAGCCAAACAGGCGGGCCGCGGTACCCTTGCTGCTGACCATACCCCGGCCCACCGTGGCGATGAGCGCCATGCCGTCGATGGCAGTGATATCGTCCGGCTGCACGGTGTCGCGGATCCTGTTTAGTATGGCGTCGCGGTTGCCGTTTAAAAACTGGCTTTCCACCACCACCGACAGCGTGTCAATGCCGGTGGGCAGGTGCTCAAAGGAGATGCCGCAGTCTTCCAGCACCTGCAGCACCCGCCGGCCAAAACCCAGCTCGCTGTTCATCATAGCCTTTTCAATGCCGATGACCGAGAAACCCTTGCGGCCTGCGATGCCGGTGACCACTGAGGCTGCGCTGCCCGCCGTGTCGGCGGTGATCAGCGTGCCGGGGTCTTCCGGGGCGTTGGTATTCAGAATGCGGATCGGGATGCCGGCCTGGCGCACGGGGAAAATCGCGTCCTCATGGAGCACCGTGGCGCCCATATAGGAAAGCTCCCGCAGCTCGCGGTAGGTGATGGCCGAGATGGTGCGGGCGTTTTTGATGATGCGGGGGTCCGCAGCGAGAACGCCGGACACGTCGGTCCAGTTTTCATACACGTCGGCACCGGCGGCTCTGGCAGCCAAAGCCCCGGTGATGTCGCTGCCGCCGCGGGAGAATGTGCGCACTGACCCGTCTGGCATGCTGCCATAAAAACCGGGCAGCACGGCCTGGGGGTGCTGCTTCAGCGCGGCGCCCAGCGTGGCATAGGTGCGCTCCTCATCAAGCTGGCCATTTTGGCGGAAGAACACATAATCAGCGGCATCCAGAAAGGCAAAGCCCAACGCCTTGGCAATCACGATGCCGTTCAGGTATTCGCCCCGGCTGGCGGCATAATCGGCGGATGCGCCGGAAGCCAGCTGCCGGGTAATCTCTGCAAACTCCTCCGACAAATCAAGGGTAAGGCCAAGCCCAGCGATGATCTCGTCGTAACGGGCTTTGATCGCCGAAAGCTCGGAAGTGGTGTCGCCGCCCGCTTGCGCCGTCTTGTGCACGGCATAAAGCATGTCGGTGACCTTGGTGCCGTCACCGTAGCGCTTGCCCGGTGCGCTCGGCACCACCACAGACCGGCTGGCATCGGCGCGGATGATTGCGATGACCTTTTGAAACTGCTCGGCACTGGCCAACGACGACCCGCCGAACTTCACTGCCTTGACGCCCATATGAAAACCCCTTCGGAAATAGATTAACGGATTTTGCGGCACTCCAGATAGAAGCGCTTTTCGTCAGCCTCGCCCATTGAGAACGCCTTGCGGGGCAGCACGCCCAGCTTTTCCACGGCGGGGAAAAGCTCCGCTTTGTCCATGGCTTGCAGCAGGAACGCGATGTTGCCCTCCCTGTGGCCCAGCGCCACGGCGGAGCCGTCGCCATGCACATAGTCCACCGATGCGCCGGCAAACGTGGGCAGCACGGCATCCAGCGCCTGCTGCAATGTGCCGCAGGCCAGCGGGCTTTCGGGCCTGGCCACGTTGATCCAGCCATGGTCGGCGGCGCAGGAGTATTCAATGGACTGGGCGCCCTGGGGCTCCTCGCCCATGGAAGCCGCCCAGCCCCGCTTGTTCATTTCCCATAGCAGCACCGCCACCAGCTCCACCGGGTCGGCATGGAACACCACGCGGTGGATCGGGTGAAACTGCAAGCCTTCGTCGTGGATGTTCACCAGCTCCGCCAGCGCCCAGCGGGCCGGGTGGATCTCCCGCTCGGCCTCAGTGAGCATGGGCTTCAGTTCGTCCCAGCAAGCCTTGGCCGTGGCAAGCGAGTGGTTACCGTCGCCCACGGCAAAGAGCATGCCGCCCTTTTGGGCCAGTGCCTCCAAAGCATCGGCGATGGGCGCGAAGCGTTCTGCGCCGTTCACCCGCCAGCCGGCCACGCTACCGGCCCCGGCCATGAGCCCGGTGGAGTAAAGTGGCTCCAGGCTGCTCTTAAGCCCGGCCAGCGGCTCAATCACGGTGCGGCCGGGGTCATCAATCAATATCATCACATGGGGGCACTCCAGCGCAGCCTGCTTGCGCACAGCCATCCTGGGAGGGATGCGCGAGAGGATCGTGCCCTCGGTGGCGCGGATGGGCATTTGGTTGCCCGGTGTGAAATCATACTTTTCCAGGTCAAACGCGGCCACCAGCCCCCGGCGGCAGTCTGCATGGGGCGTTTTGCGCTCCACATAGACAAAGCTTTCGGCGACTTCCCGCAGCACGCCGCTGTCCAGATAGGCCTGCATTTCACCCGTGGCGCTTTGTTGAAGCGCCGCAGCCCGTGGCGTTTCGAGAAAAGCCTCTGGGATGATGAGCTTCAGCGTGGAGGGGCTGCCGCCCACAAACGCATAAGCTTTCTCCCAATAGTCCGGCTCGGAGGAATACTGGTCGCAGGCAATGGCCGCCCAGCGCTCCATGTCCGCACCCTCGCGGGGCAGCAGGATGTTGGCAGGTGAAATGCCAAGGGCTTGCAGGCGCTTGATTTCTTTCATCAGAAAACCTCACACGGATGATATAAGGCCGGATGCATATTTATTTATTATACAAGATATTTGGGGATGTGCCAACTGAGCGAAATGATCAAAATGCTTGCAGGAAATACACGCGAATCGACAGAAACCGGCATGCTTGAATGGCATTCAAGAAGCCGATCTCAACATGGGTGTGTCTCGGGATTGCCACTAGCCAAATAATTATTGTTTTCCCCAAATATTTACATTCTTAAATGAACTATGTATACTAGTGCCATAAGCGCACCGGGAGGGCCACCATGCAGTATTGCAACCAATGCGGCGCCAACAACTCCAGCGGCAACAAGACCTGCCAGGCCTGCGGTGCACCTCTGGGCGAACATCCCTACATGCCGAAAAAGTCAAATGATCGCGTGGTTTATACACCGGTGAACGACAACACAACACTCTGGCTGGTGCTGAACATCGTGTGCGCCCTGTGCTGCTGCCAGGTGCTTGGCATCATCGGCGCGGTGTATGCGGGCCTTGCCAAAACAAGCTACCGGCAAGAGAACTATGGGGATGCCGAGCACAAGATTCAAGTATCCAAGACGCTGTTTTTGGTGGGCGTGATCGTGGGGGGCATCTTGTCTGTCATTCTCTTGGTAGCGCGCTCGCAGATGCGTTATTGAGAATCCGCATTTTTGATCCGCTCATATTATGCTTATTCATTTGCCGGATGTCGTAAGAAAGGTCAAGCGCCTTGCGGCTATTTCCCGTATAATGGGTGCAATTCGGTCTGGAGGGACGGCATGATCAAGCTTGAGGAAACCACGCTCAACAGCCTTCTGTCTCCATATGGGCTCAGCAACACCATGGTGAAATACCTGGGCGGCGGCCGGGAGGATTCCGACGGCGTCTGCTACAGCTTCCAGCGAGACGGCAGGCCCATGGTCGTGAAGATCCTGGCCTGGAAGGAGCCGGAGGATGATTTCAGCTGGACCCGCAGGCGTTATGAGGAACGCATTGCCTTTGCCTTTTACCTGGGTGAGAGCGGCGCGCCTGCCGTCTGCCCGATCAAGGACATGGACGGATTGCTATACCGCCACTGGCACGACGGCCAGCATGGGTTTGTGAGCTACCTCATGGACCACGTGAATGGCAACCCGCCTGAACCCAAACAGTGGGGCGGAGCGCTGCTGGCGCAGTGGGGCGGCGCTGTGGGCCGCATGCATGCGCTGGCCACGAAATATGACCACTGGCGCCATTCCCCCCACCCGGGGAAGGACGGCAACCCTCAGTTGGGCTGGCAGACTGAGGTGAAGGGCTTTCAGGACTGGTGCCGGGATGAGGAAGTGAAGCGCCTGTGGGCGACGATGGAGACCCGGCTGAACGCCTTGCCCCTGCAGCGGGATTCCTTCGGCTTCATCCACAACGACCCCCATGGGAATAACATGCTTTATGATGGCAAAACCCTCAGCGTGATTGACTTCGACGTGGCCAATTACCATTGGTTCATCACGGACATCGCCATCGCCCTTCAGTCAGCACTGTTCACATGGGGCGGCATGGAGCGCCCGGTGGGCGATACCGACGCGGTTCGGCGGTTCTTTGATGGATTTCTGAGTGGCTATGAGCGGGAGCACCATTTGGACAATGAGTGGTTTGCCCGCCTTGGCCTGTTTGTGAACTACCGCAGGATGCTGCTGTTCACCGTGATGCAGGACTGGCTGGATACCAACACAATGATGAAAGAAAGCTGGAAGCGGATGATCCTGGAGGAACCGGGTGTATTGTGAACAAAAAGAGGCGGCATATGCCGCCTCTTTTTGTTCATCCGATTCAAACTGGCAAGATTGATTGTGCGGCTTGAGTCTTTCGCTGCCGGTGCTTTCCGAAGGACATCGCGCCGAAGAAGAACCCGGAAGCCGCCAGATATAGCAGGTTATGCATGATACTGATCATAGTAGTGATTGTGACAAACAGATCATCCGATACCTTCAATGCAATAAGTTGATATAGATATTTCGTCGCCATCACATCGACAACAGAAAAAACGAAATAAACCGCAAAAACGGCGGCGGCGACCCGTAGTGCAACCCCTGACCATTTATTACATGCAAAAACGATCAAACACATTGCCCAAGCCAGTCTGTTGAGAACAACCAACACCGTGGCGAGTCCTTGAAACGCGCCTGGCCAATAGTTGATCCAGGTGTCTAAAAACCCGGTCAATAACTCTATTGTATACAGGTTCTTGATATACCCCCCGGCGGCTGCAGGAAGTTGCATTAATGCCAGCACAAAGAACAGAACCTTGAACGATTTGACATTGCACATAAGCGCATACACAAGCAGGATCACAAGCCAACCACCAGATAAAACCGCCGTTTTGGCTGCAGCCAGCACCACCGGCAGCACTTCGGGCGGAATTAAGCCGTTCATCAATTGTAGCAACAATAGTTCATTTATTAAAGTCACCGATACCAACAGGAATGCCAGAACCACCCAAAACAAGTGCCTGCTCTTGCCCTTCATGTAGCCCTGTTGCTCTATAAGCAGTTGACCCATAAGCCCATCCCCCATTGCTTGCATTACCCGCCGTCAATGGTGATTCATTGAGCAGCCTCCACCGCTGCCTGCAAAGCCTTGGGCTTGCGCTGCTTTCCGAAGGACATCGCGCCGAAGAAAAAGCCGGAGGCTACCAGATAAAGCACGTTAAGCAAGATACTGATTGTAGAAATAATGGCGATATTTACACCATGATCAAACTGCTCAATCAGGAATCTATACAGATCTTGAGCTGTTAGTGCATTGACTATAAAAAGCAGGGAAAGAGCAGAGAATGTGGCAGCAGCAACCCGCAGCAATGCGCCAGACCATTTGCTGAACACAATAACGGCCAGGCAGGCTACCCAAGCAGCCCTGACGATGATGCTCAGCGTGGAGGCAACATCCAGCAGCAGAATGATTTCGTAACCGTTGCCACCCCGCCCGGTCATCATCCGCATCGTATACAGGTTTGAGATGAACGCACCAGCGGCAGCGGGAAATTGCATCACGGCCAGCACAATGAAAACAACCTTGTACGTTTTTATGTTGCATGCTAACGCATACATGAGCAATACCACAAACCAACCACCGTTTATCACCAACGTCTTGACCACCGCCAACACCACCGGCAGCGCCTTCGAATCAGCCAAACGGCCGATCACAGGCAACAGCGGCGCTTGAAGGTATTCCAATGCCACCGATAGAAGCAGGAGCGCCAGCACCACCCAAAACAGGTGCTTGCTTTTGCCCTTCATATACCCCTGCTGCTCGATCATCGCCTGATCCATTAGGACCCCCCCTCCATAATATGGCACCAGTATACCCCAGCGGGATAACAGAAACAACAATATCGACATATGGAAATCCCTATTGTGGGATATGGCCTTTTTCAGTTGTGTCCGGCGGCCTACTGCAATAAGATGATATCATTGAATCATTATGGGGGAACCACCATGAACATCGGCATCGTCGTCTATTCCCAGACCGGCAACACCCTTGCTGTGGTCCAGCAGCTGCGTGACAAACTGAAGGCGCAAGGGCACACCGTGGCCATTGAGCGCATCACGCTGGCCAGCAACCCGAAGGACGCAAAAAACATCCGCCTCAACACGCTGCCCGGCCTGCGGGAGTATGACGCGCTGGTGTTTGCCGCCCCAGTGCAGGGCTTCCAGCTCTGCCCTCCGATGCGGGCATATCTGATGATGATGCCGCCGCTCATGGGCCGCAAGGCCGCCGTGCTGGTGACCAAGCAATGGGCCAGCGGCTGGACCGGTGGCAACAGCGCCATCAAAGAGATTGGAAAGGCAATTGAGGCCAACGGCGGCAGGCTGGCAGGCGGGGGCTTTATCGGCTGGGGCAGCAAGCGCCGGGAGTGGGATATCGAGGAGCTGACGGAGAGCATCGCGGCGCGGTTTTAGCTCTGCCATGTTTTTATTGCCCTCAAGCGCAATTGATATAGTATAATATTGGAAACCACCGTTTGGAGGGCATTATGGGTGAACGGATCGTCTTTATTGAGGGAGAGCGCATTGGCGCCATTGACGGGCGTATCCGCTATTTCCAGAGCGAATACCTGGAGCGGTACCGCCAGAACATCCGGCAAATCCGGGAGCGTAATGCCTGGAAGAATGAGGGGGCCGGTGCGGCGTTCCGGGGCGAGGGAGGCAGCCACCAGGAAGCTGCCACCGAGGAAGACCCCGCTGCCGCAATCCGCGGCGTGGACATTTTGAGCGATGGCCGGGCTGTGTATACGGTGGGCTCCGCTGACTTCTCCGGAATTTATCTCAAGCCGTTGGCTGACAACCTGCCGGAAAGCCATGTGCTGCACCACGGCAAGCTGGCATTCGGCGCAGTGTCTGCAAGCCCCGATGGAAATGAAGTTGCCGTAACAGTGCATTCCGAAGGCCCGGAGTGTCACATCGCGCTGGTGAGCCTGACAGGCAGCAGCACCAGGACGCTCACAGAGGGTGACTCTGTGGACGACAACCCCAGCTGGAGCCGAACAAGCCGGAGGATCTACTACAATTCAGCCGGTATTGGCCGCGACATGGCAGGCGGATACCGAGGCGTTGGGCCTAGTGCGATATGTTGCCTGGACCTGGACCGCAAGGTCGTGGAAGATGTTTACGCCCAGGCAGGCCACGACTGCCTGCTCCCGCGGGAGGCCCCCGACGGCTCCATCTATTTCCTGCGCCGCCCCCATTCGAACACAAACGGGCACGGCATGAGTTTCCTGGATATTCTGATGCTCCCTTACAAAATCCTAAAAGGGTTGTTTCACTTCCTGGAGTTTTTCACCCACCGCTACACAGGCGAAACGTTCAACACAAGGGGAGCCAACCCAGCCAGGAGCCGCAATCCGGATTCCAGGCAGCTCTTCATTCAGGGAAATCTGATCAACGTGGAAAAGGCGCTGAAAGAGAACCAAAGCCGGGGCGAGACCTATCCGGGCATCGCGCCGGCGAGCTGGCAACTGATGCGCCTCACACCGGCAGGGCAGGCCGAAGTGGTAAAAAAAGGCGTGCTGGATTATGACGTTGCCCCCAATGGCGACGTGGTCTATTCCAACGGCAAGTTCCTTGTGAGGCTCGCAAAGGATGGCCGGGAGGAGCGGCTGGAGAAAGTGGACTTGGCAGTGAAGGTGCGCGTGCGTAATACCTGACCGGTCAAACAATTCTTCGCGGTCCGCAAACACAGCGCACAGGCAGGCAACGGCACCAAGCCGCGCCAGATCTGGTATAAACGCAGCTCTATAATGAATAACTTTTCGTAGGCTTATTGAGCCCATACGCACCAATAAAGAAGCACGTCAACACGATACGCAGGGTGTAGTGCTCCATCTCAGCCATCCCGCTGGCATCTGGCGAGAGAGATTGTGTCCACCAACAAACTGCATTATGAATGGCAGCAAGCCCCGGAAAGGCCCCTGTGACTGGCATGAGGTATTGCTCCACACCATCGCAGATGATGCAAAGCAGCAAATAAGTTGTGAGCAACAAGGCTGCGCATAGGGGCATCCTTCCAGATTGCAGCTTGAAATACACAATGGCTATTGCCGCTGCCCAGAGAATGTTGGCATGAAGTCTAAAAAGGCGAAACCATGATGAAAAATCATATCGGGAACTATATCCATATAGTTGAGACAAACTATAAAACAGTGCGGCAACGAGCGCTGCAGACTGCGCAATTGCAAGCAGAGTAAAGACAGACCAACGCCAACCTGTGCCACAACGTATTGTAAGGAGCAGGAAAAACACAAACATACCGGTTTCAGAAATGAAAGATATCGCAGGCAGATATGGCAGCGACAGAAAGCCGAAAGCCCAGCGCGCAGCCAGACACAACAGCAGAAACCCGACAAGGAAACTTGTCAGCACTTTCGTGCTGCCAGCATGAGAAACAAAGCTACCTGGCGAATCGTTCATTGGCCGACCTACGGTTCGTTATACAAAAATGATATGGCTGAATGGGATGAAAATTACGAATAATGAACACGAAAGCCCCGGTCACCCGGGGCTTTCGCTGTTGTGCTAAAGCTTTCCAGTAGGGGCGGGGCTCTGTCCCCGCCCGTTATTTGAAATGTCCCTAATCCGTTGTAGGGGGGATTACAGCTTGCTCGCCTGCTCGGCAACCTTCTTCATGGCAGCCAGCGCCTCGTCGGGCAGCTTGTCGATGCCGCCGCGGTTGGTGGTCTGCTTCTCGATGAAGGCCACGCGATCATTGATGCGGGCCACGAAAGACTTCTTGTACTCCGCATCCTTGAAGTTCAGCTCGAAGCCTTCCACCGGCTGGTAGGAAATGCCGTCGATGCCCGTCTCCACAAACTTGGCGGTGCCTTCCACGATGCCCTCGATCACGCCCAGCGTGTGCTCCTTCTTGACTTTCTTGCCCATGAAGTCGCCGGTGTTGATGATGTAGCACTCCACGCCGCGGTCGGTGAAGAGCTTCTTGAACTCGGTGTAGTCAATGGACAGCGGATAGGTGCGGAAGGGGTTGGCGTAGGGCTCCACGACCAGGGCGTTCGGGTCCACACCGGCGGCCAGGCGCTCGGCGCTGGTGCGCTTGGTGGCAAGGGTGGCGCCCATCGTGCTGGCAAGCACCGGATCGGTGATCTTCAGCAGCGGCGGCAGCGTGGGGTCCTTCATGATCCACATGATGGCGTCCACCGGCTCTTGGAAGCGGTTCAGGCGGTTGGGGCTCCACAGGATGGACTTCACAGCGCGGCCGTTGCCGTTGCGCACGTCTTCAGTCACGAGCACAACCTTGCCGTCCTCATCCAGCGTGGCGCCGCAGTTTTGCACGGTGACCAGATACTTGTTGTTCGGGTCGTCCATGCGGTAGTCTTGCGTCTTGTCGAAGTAGGCGGGCTCCAGCGCGATGGAGGAACCGTCCTCGGTGGAGATCAGGAACGCGTCATCATGGAGCACGGTGATGTCATACTTGCCGTCATGCTGGGCGTGGGTGATCGTGGACTTGCCGGAGCCGGACAGGCCAAACACACTCAGCACATATTTCTTGCCGTTTTTCAGGTTGTAGCGCTTCTGGCCGCCGTGGCAGCTGGCATAGCCGTGACGGCTGGCGCAGCCCCAGCCCAGCGTGAGCGTGCCCTTCTTGTGCTCGCCGAAGTAGCGCATGCCCAGCAGCGCCGCGCAATTGTGCTTGGGGTCGAAGAAGGTGAGGCCGAGCGGGTATTCAGCGGAGGGAGTCCACTGCGGGTCGGAGAAGATGTAGATGTCGCCCTCGCCCTCGATGACGCGGCTTTCCTTATACATCTTGGAGTATTCTTCGTTCATGTATTGGAAGTTCAGCATCCAGGAGTACATCACGTTTTCTTCGCCCTCGGGGATCAGCAGGTGGGCTTTCACCATGAACTCGGGGTCCAGGCCCACAAACACCTGGGCGTGATACATCGTGCGGTTGCGGGTGTTATAAACGGCTTCGCGCACGATGCCGCAGAAGTCTTCTTCATTCACGTTGGGCTCGCCCAGAATGCGGCGGGCGGCGGAGGCGCGGCCAAACACGATGCCGTCGTTGAACAAAAGCACCCTGGCATCGTCGGGCAGGCCAATTTCCTGCGCCTTATAGACGGGCAGGTCAGTAATCACAGTGCCGGGCGAACCGGCGGCCAGACGATAGGCCTCCGCCAAAGAGTCTACCCGGATGACATTGTTGCCATAAAAAGCAGTCTCGATCGTCGTGCGGGCCATCGAAAGCGTGGGAGCACCCATGCGGATCTCGTTCCACTTGTAGGTTTGTTTGGTTGCCATGACGTTCCTCCTCTGATTTGAATATACTTTTCCCTTATTTTGTCAAAAAATAAAGGGTAAATTAGACCAACTCATCAACAATTTTCCCCAGTATGGATTATATCACAATTTACGTGTGTTGGGAATGGATTTTTCAAATATTGCAATTATACACTGTGCGTATATGCGTTTTAGAGTTATTTTAACAGAAAGTTAACGATTCAGAAAGGTTTAATGCAGGAATTAAAGTGGCGATCCTGCATGACGCGAGAAGCAATTACAAAATGAGAAGTGCCTTGGATCAGCTGAGTAATCATGCGGCGCTGGCACGCCGTCCAAACAAGCTCATTCAACAAGTCAAAAATACGGTAACTACCATATTAAGTGGTCAGCGATTTCTCTCGATCAATATATAGTGTATAGCCGGTTCTTCAATAAGCCGTGCAGAGCGTTGCGTGATCCGGCCGAAACTTCAACCAAAATGTGACTTCAGGCATTTACAAGCAGCCGGTTGTGATGTAAAATAGGCATCCCATACCACATTTGGTGGTTATTCAACCATTCTATACAATATACAGTATTCTCGGAGGAACCATGGAGATCAGCAAGAACGCCCGCACTGTGTTGGAAGCCCGCTACCTCACCAAGGGGGAGGACGGCAAGCCTATGGAATCCGTGGAGGGCCTGTTTGAGCGTGTGGCCGGCGCCATCGCCGAAAGCGAGCGGCCCTGGGGTGGCCAGGCCGCCGTGGATGAAGCAAAAGCATTGTTTTATCAGATGATGACCGGCATGGATTTCCTGCCCAACTCCCCCACACTAATGAACGCAGGCCGGCCCCTGGGGCAGCTTTCCGCCTGCTTTGTGCTGCCGGTGGAAGACACGATGGAGGGCATCTTTGACTCAGTGAAAAACGCGGCGCTCATCCACAAGAGCGGCGGCGGCACCGGCTTTTCCTTCTCGCGCCTGAGGGGCAAGGGCAGCGCAGTGAACTCCACCGGCGGCGTGGCCTCCGGCCCGGTCAGCTTCATGAAGGTGTTCAACGCCGCCACCGAAGCGGTGAAGCAGGGCGGCACCCGCCGGGGCGCCAACATGGGCATTTTGCGTGTGGATCACCCTGATATCCTCGAATTCATCGAATGCAAGCAGGACACGAAGGAAATCACCAACTTCAACATCTCCGTTGGCATCACCGAGGCATTCATGCAGGCTGTGAAAAAGGGTGAGAGCTACGACCTGATCGACCCCAGGACAAAGGCACCGGTGGGCAGGCTTCCTGCAGGGGAAGTTTTTGACCGTATTGTGGACGCCGCCTGGCGCAACGGCGAGCCCGGCATTGTGTTTCTGGACCGCCTGAACCGCGACAACCCGGTGCCGGGCCTCGGGCAGATCGAGTCCACCAACCCCTGCGGCGAGCAACCGCTGCTGCCTTATGAGTCCTGCAACCTTGGCAGCGTCAACCTCACTCGCATGGTGCGTGACGGCCAGGTGGACTGGGCCCGTCTGGGCGACACTGTGGCGCTTGCCGTACGCTTTCTGGACGATGTGATCGACGCCAACAAATACCCCTTGAAGGAAATTGGCGAGACCACCAAGAAAACCCGCAAGGTGGGCCTGGGTGTGATGGGCTGGGCAGACCTGCTGCTGGAGCTTGGCGTGCCCTACAACTCGCAGCAGGCCGTGGACCTGGCCGACCAGCTGATGGCCTTCATTGACGAAAAGGCCAAGCTGGCCAGCGAAGCGCTGGCAGCCACGCGGGGTACCTTCCCCGAATTTGCACAAAGCACCTGGGCCAGCCGGCAAAAGCTCCGCAACGCCACGGTGACCACGATCGCGCCCACCGGCACGCTCTCCATCATCGCCGGTGTATCCAGCGGTGTGGAGCCGGTGTTTGGCTATGTGTATATCCGCAACGTGATGGATGGCACCGAGATGATTGAGGTCAATCCGGTGCTGAAATCGGAGTTGGAGCAACGCGGCCTTTACACCGAAGAGTTGATGAAGCGCATCGCACAGGGCGAACACATCTCAGACATTGCAGAGCTGCCGGAAGACATCCGCCGCGTCTTCGTCTCCGCCCACGACGTGTCGCCGGAGTGGCACATCAAGATGCAGGCCGCCTTCCAGGCCCACACCGACAACGCCGTTTCCAAAACGATCAATTTCTCCAACAGCGCCACCCGCGCCGACGTGGCCCAGGCTTACCAGCTGGCATGGAAGATGGGCTGCAAGGGCCTGACGATCTATCGCGACGGCAGCAGGAGCTTCCAGGTGCTGAACATCGGCAAAGTCAACAAAGAGGGCGAAGCCGCCGAAGGCACAAAAACACCCGAAGTGTGTGAATCCTGCGAATACCTGGGGCCGCAGGGCAACGTGCCGCTGCCCCCAAGGCCCATCCAGCCCCGGCCCCGCCCAGATGTGACGAGTGGCCTGACGGAGCGGATGAAGATCGGCTGCGGCAACCTCTATGTGACGGTGAACTACGACGAGCAGGGCATCTGCGAGGTCTTCACCAACACCGGCAAGGCCGGCGGCTGCCCCTCGCAGAGCGAGGCCACAGCGCGGCTGGTCTCCATCGCATTGCGCAGCGGCATGGATGCCAAGCGCATCATCAACGAATTGAAGGGCATCCGGTGCCCCAGCACAATCCGCCAAAACGGCATGAAGTGCACCTCCTGCCCCGACGGCATCGCCCGCGTGATCGAAAAGGTGCTGGCAATGCAGAGCGGTGATGAGGCACAGGCAGCACCGGTCTATACAGCGCCCATGGCCCCGGCTCCGGCAAAGCTTGAGGAGCAGCCTTATGAGCCGGTGGCGGCCCGCATCCGCTTTTGCCCCGAGTGCGGCGCCAAGGTGGAGCATGAAGGCGGGTGCGTGTCCTGCCGGCAGTGCGGGTTTTCACGGTGCGGGTGAGGGAAGTAATCAGTAGTGAGTAGTCAGTAGCCAGTCGATAAGGGAGTGCCCGGAGGGTGCTCCCTTTTTCGATGCCTGGTAGAGGCGGAAATGGAACACCGCCCCTACCACTAAAGCCTCCCCCTCTTATTCGCCACCGAGACGAATCGGCAATGCCTCCAGCCCCCTCACCACCCGTCCCCCTCCCCCATGGGATTGGGGGAGGGGGCGTGCGAGCATCTCCCGCTCTCCTCAATCAGGTGCAGGGCGAAGCCCTGCAAACAAAAGCCCCCTCCCCCGCCGGCTGCCCGGTCAGGACAGTCAATTGATCGGGGGAGGGGGTTGGGGGTGGGGGTAAAAAAGAGCGCCCACAGGCGCTCCTTATATCTACTGACTACTGACTATTGACTGCTTACTTCCCCAGCCTGCGCAGCAGCTCCCTGCGCCTCTGCTCCAACCGGTAGATGGACTGGATGCAATCGTCGGTCTGGCGGCTCAATTGCATGATTTCTTTGCCGCTTTCATTACGCCCATTGTCATAATAGCTCATATCGCAACGGAACACCGCATAACGCACTCCCAGTTCGTCTGCCATGCGCTTCACCTTGGCATTGGCGTCTTCAATCTCACGCTCCACTCTGATCAACTCTCTGATCTGTTCGGGAGCAGAGGCGCCGTTGCCCACCCTGAGCGAATTCCTCTTCGGAGCGACAAACCCACCCGGTTGCCTCATTCTGCCAGAAAGAATCATTATCTACTCCCACTTGTATGTTGTTCATCAGAATATACCATATCTAGCACATCTATAGCATACAATAACCAAATACTTCATGCAATGTCTTTTATTGCACTATTTTGTAGAAACACGCCCAATCAAGGAATATCAGCAATATGTCCACAAATTCTGACTGCGTTTGCTCATTGCTTACAATGTCGGGAATCGCATTACGACTAACCCCTGTTCTGATGAAACAGCAGCAAAAAGAAACGCAGAAATCATACTGGGTTTGATTCAACGCCTGCTAAAACTGGCTCGCTTCCTCATCACTCAAGCTGTAGAGCTGGCGGTTGTGCAGCGTCCACAGCCGCTCGGAGAATTTGCCTCCAGGTGTATCATCCAGTGTCTTGTGCATGTCATACATGCGGGCATCGATGATGTCCAGATAGTGCAGGATCTCCGCCTCAGGAAACATGGGCCGGCGGGGGCTGCCGTATTCAGGCTCATAATGATGAGCCAGCAGCATGTGCTCCACCAATGTGGCGATCTTTGGGTCCAGCCCCACACGCTCGGCGGCGTTGTTCACCCAAAGGATGCCTTGCACAATGTGGCCCAGCAGCATGCCGTCACGGGTGTAGTCAGTGGCTATGCCGGTGTTGGTGGCATCCAGTTCAAAAAGCTTGGCCATGTCGTGCAGGATCGCTCCGGCATAAATGAGGTCGGCACGAAGAAACGGATAAACCTTGATGATCCCCTCCGCAACACGGAGCATGGAAAGTGTGTGATACAGCAGACCTGAACGCACTGAGTGGTGGTTCTTCACAGCGGCAGGCCAGATCAGCAGCCGCTCCATGTTTTCCTCCATAGCCAGCTTGACCAGCGCCTTCAGGCCGGCATGGCCGATGCGGTCGGCAAAAGCATCCACCGCCAGAAACATCTCATCGCCGCTGACAGGCGCGCTGGGCACCATGCTTTCCGGGGAAACGGGGTCTTCGGCGGTGGCGTAACGGAATTTGTCGATCCGGAGCTGCAGCTTGCCCTGGTATTCATTGACCAGGCCCTGCAGCTTGATGATGGAGCCTGCTGCCGGGCAGCTTTCGGGCTCTGCCACATCCCAGATCTTGCCATTGATCTCGCCGGTTTCGTCGGCGATGGTATAATCGCCGTATTGGGAGTTGCCGTTGGAGGAGTTTTTGATGGCGGCGGTCTTCACCAAAAAGAAGCCCATGATCGTCATGCCCTTTTTCATGTCTGCGACTTTGATGAGGTCCATCGCCATTCTCCTTCACAAATGCGGCAGGCCCTGCCGCATGGCCGGGCCGGAATGTAACAGTGCCTAATTATATCACAAAAGCATGGATTGGCAACCGGGCCGCAGCGCTTTTCAGCGCTTTTGGCGGCGCCGCACCCACAGCCCAAACAAGACATGCAGAGGTGCTGAGACCAGGATGATGGTATAACAAACAAGATGAATCTGAAATGCAACGGGAGCTCCCATGACCAGCCGATAAAGCAAGCCGGTGGCAGCATTGCCAAGTGTGGCGATGGCGATGGCGAGCGCTGTGGCCTTGAACAGCACAGGCACGATCCTTTGCCTGGTAAAGTCGGATTTTTGAAACAGGGCCATCTTTCCGAAGGCCTTCAGTATCATGCGGCGGTTCTTGCTGATGGCCAGGAAGACCACGGGAGCCGTGATGATCAGCAGCCCGGTAATAAAATGCACGGTTGCCAGCACAGGGTAATAACCAGTGCGCCCAATCAGGCCAGTCAGCAGATTCAAAAGAATGAACACCGCAAACGATGAATGGAACCGGCCCACCGGTGACTTCATAAAGATGATCACACTTTTCACAGCGGCACCCCTCTCCCCTAATGCTCTATCCGATATCATCATATCATCACACCCATTGGTTCTCAACGGCAGAGCCGCTCACCGTGCTGGCTGCCGCCCCACCCGCAGCACCCGCATGGCGTTCAGCACCGCCAGCAGCGCCACACCCACGTCGGCAAACACAGCCTCCCACATCGTGGCGATGCCGAACGCACCCAGCAGCAGGAACACGCCCTTCACGCCCAGCGCGAACACGATGTTCTGCCAAACAATGGCGCGGGTGCGCCGGGCAATGGCGATCGCTTCCGCAAGTTTTGAGGGTTCATCGGTCATGAGCACCACGTCGGCAGCCTCGATGGCCGCGTCTGAACCAAGGGCGCCCATCGCCACGCCGATGCCGGCCCTGGCAAGCACCGGCGCGTCGTTCACGCCATCGCCGGCGAACAGCACCTTGCCCTTTGCCTCACGCTCCAGCTTTTCCAGCAGCTCCACCTTGCCGGCGGGCAGAAGGCCCGCGTGCACTTCATCCAGGCCAAGCTCATGGCCTACTGCTTCGGCAACAGTTGCATTGTCGCCGGTGAGCATCGCCACGTGGCGCACACCCATCTTGCGCAAGGCATCCACAGCCTGCGCGGCGTCTGGCTTCACCTCATCGCGGATCAGGATCGCACCGGCATATCCACCGTCAATCGCCACATGCACCACCGTGCCGCTCACTGCCGAAATAACACCGGAGACATCTTCCTTTTCCATGAGCTTGCCATTGCCTGCCAGCACAACGCGGCCATTCACACGGGCACGCACGCCAAACCCGGCCAACTCCTCATACTGCCCGATGGCATCAGCATCCGGCTTTTGGCCATATTCACGCAGGATGGACTGGGCGATGGGGTGATTGGAACCGCTTTCGGCAAGCGCCGCCGCTTCCAGCAACTCCTCACGGGAGAAGCCCATGGCAGGTTTGATCTCTGCGACCTTGAATTGCCCCAGCGTAAGCGTACCGGTCTTGTCAAACACCACGGTGTCCACCCGGGTGAGTGCATCCAGATAATTGCCGCCTTTTACCAGGATGCCCCGGCGGGATGCGCCGCCGATGCCGCCGAAGAAACTCAGTGGGATTGAGATCACCAGCGCGCATGGGCAGGACACCACGAGGAAAATAAGCGCCCGGTTGAGCCACTCGGCGAAGCTGCCCGCACCCAGCAGCGGCGGCAGCACCGCCAGCACCACGGCAGCAAACACCACTGCCGGCGTGTAGTAGCGGGCGAATTTGGTGATAAAGCTTTCCGCCTGGGCCTTGCGTCCGGACGCGTTCTGAACCAGATCAAGGATTTTGGACACGGTGGACTCCCCGAAGGTCTTCGTGACCTCCACGGTGATGAGCCCGGTTTTGTTGATCGATCCGGAGAGCACCGTGTCTCCGGCGGCCACGTCGCATGGCACAGACTCGCCGGTGAGCGCCGAGGTGTCCAGCGCAGAGACGCCGCTCAGCACCACACCGTCCAGCGGCACCTTTTCACCGGGCCGCACCAGAATGCGGTCACCGGGCTTTACGTCTCTCGGGCCCACACGGCGGGGCTCGCCGCCATCAACGACCAGGTTGGCATAGTCGGGCCGGATGTCCATCAGCTTGCCGATGGACCGGCGGGAGCGGTGCACCGCCATGTCCTGGAAGAGCTCGCCCACCTGGTAGAACAACATGACGGCAACGGCCTCAGGATGTTCCCCGATGGCCAGCGCACCGGCGGAGGCCACAGCCATCAGGAAATTCTCGTCGAAGACCCTGCCCCTTGCGATATTCTTCACAGCCTTCCACAGCACATCGCCGCCGGCCAGCAGCCAGCCGGCCAGATAGAGCGCCAGAGCAGCCGCTCCGATGGGTTTCCACAGCAGCCCGGCAGCCAGCAGAGCGCCAGCCAAAGCGAACCGGACGGTTTTCCAAACCGGCACCGGGAAGGTTTCATTTTCTTTCTTCGCGGCATTGTGCTCCCGCACGGTGATGCCCTCCTCCATGGTTTCGGCTATCACCTTAGCTTGGCCAGCGATGTTTTCAATATTGCAGCCAGGCTCGCCGGTGATGGTGAGCTGGCAGGAGGCGAAATCCAGCGAGGCATCGCTCACACCATCGATGCCTTTCACCTTGCTTTCAATTTTCGCTGCGCAGCTGGCACAACCCAGGCCATCCAGCACCAGTCGTTTTGTTTCGTTCATGGTTATCTCCCCTCCCCAACATGGGCCAGGCCTTGCCGGAACATAGCGCCAATATGGTCATCATCCAGAGAATAATAGACCACCTTGCCCTCCCGGCGGAATTTGACCAACCGGGCTTGCTTGAGCACCCGCAACTGATGCGAGATGGCCGACTGCGTCATGCCAAGCAGCGCCGCAATGTCGCACACACACATCTCGGCAGCCTCCAGCGCGCAGAGGATCTTCACACGCGTGGTGTCGCCAAACACCTTGAAAAGCTCCGCCAGGTCATAGAGGCTTTCCTCTGCAGGCATTGTGCCCTTCACTTGGTCAATCAGATCGGAGTGGATCACATTGCAGTCACAACGGTCCATCTCACGGGTTTCGTCAGGCATGTCGGCACCGCCTTCCAATATCTTGTATGTTCATATGATCAGTTGTTCATTTGTTAATTGCATTATATGCTGATACAAAGAAAATGTCAACGAGATCCAATTAACAGACCTGGAAGATTCACTTGAAGTTGTTCATCAGTTCAGCATAACGCTCTGTGGCGGCGGCGCTTGGCGCTCCCTTGCGACAGAAAGCAAGCTGCCGGAGCTTGGGGTTGGTCTCTTCCACCACCACCTGCCCAGCCACAAGCCTGGATTGCAGATGCGAAAGGGCTTCCTGATAGCGGCGGTCACCCCTGGCGCTTTTGTAAAAGGACAGCACATAGACATAATAGAAGATGTTGTATTTCAAAAAGGGGTATTCCACCCGCAGGAACTGCTTGCCGATGCCGTAATGGCAAGGGCCCAGGGGCAGGCGGGTCTCCCAGTGCCGCAGCAGGAACTCCACCGCCCGGTCAAGCCGCTCCTCCCGGTTTGCCATGGCGGTGTAGCGGAAGGTGTCCAGGATCTCCAGCGTGGGGCCCGGATTGGAAAACTCCGTTTCCGGCCCGTGTCCGAAGAAAAACTTCTTGCAGCGCCAACCCCCATCCTCATGCTGGGTGTCCAGCAGGTGGCGGAAGGACGTTTGCACCCGCTCGTCTTCCGCAAGCCCCAGCCGGCACAGCAGCCGGACGGCTTGCGCAGTCTGGCAGGGGTATACCGATCCCGGGGCGATGGCAAACCGCCCGTCCTCCCGCCACTTTGCCAAAACAAGCTCCACAGCACCTTGCATGGCCGGGTCATCATGCCCCACGCCAAGCTCGCTCAGCAGGAAGGCGGCGTTGACCGTGCTGAAGGGATTGCCGGCATACACGCGGCCATCGGCGGTGGCCCAGAAATCGCCGCCGTTTGTGTGGCGGAGAGAGAGGATGTGGTCGATGTCGGGCTGATATACAGTATTCATGCTAACCTCCATGAAAATCCCCCCTGGCCTCTGTGGAGGGTATCCGTTGGAAATCCCCCCGTCGCCTGTGGGCGACACCCCCCTTATTAAGGGCGGGTAGAGAACGCACTATCAGATTATTAATTGTAACTCTTGAACCTTTTTATCTATATCACAACAAACAGTGAAGAAATCGTTATGGACACGATCTGGTCTCATCATGTCCGATGCCCTGCTCTGTGTAATGTTGATTCCCGTCCAGTTCAATCCAAAGTCTACATTTGGAACAATAGAAGTCAAGAACGTAGCACTCAACAACCTTTTGTCGCAGGAACCGAACCGGATAGCTTCGTAAGTATTGATACCAAAGCTTTTGTTCCTCTTCGGTCATTTCTCTTCTGAGCTTTTTCGCATTACCGATTACCTTGTTCAGATATGGCTGATGCAGTGGCAGCTTCATACGAATTGCCCCCCTAAGCAAGAAAGATCATATCTGTTTGATTACCCGCTCTCTACCCGCCCTTGTCGATGCCATCAGGCATCGATTCAAGGGGGGGATGTCACCCGCCGGTGACAGGGGGGATTTCCTGCCACAGCAACGTCATTCAGACTCTAGCACGGGCCGGGACGGAGCCCGGCCCCTACTGTAAGCAAGAGAGAACAACCTTCGCTTGCCCGCCCTTGTCATCGCGGAGCGATGATTCATCCCCCATACAGTCTTCGATGGCTGTCCTCTTTAGGTGTGAGGGGAGAAGGGTGCGATATCGCTGCGCATCATACCCAAAGACAAGTTAACTCAACCAATAAGATTTTATAGCTTAGAGACATCTTTATCATCTAGATTTCTCTTGTAATCAATAATGATTTTATTGCACCTTATGCAACAGTACGCTAGGATACTTGCATACGAAAACGGTTCCCGATCTGCAAGAAAAATTGATCCCTTTTGATAAGGAGCCAAAACCAATTTAGCCTTCTTTGGTGTCCAAGCAAGCTCACTTTGGCTTTGTATCACGCCTATTTCCATTTCTCTTTTGCAAAACGGGCATTCCATATGACTGCCTCCTATTCAAGCTTCACGCCCGCAGCAAAACTTCTCCCCCGCACACCTTTGCCGCCTCCACCGCGGCGCGGATTTCCTCGGCGCTGTGGCCGGCGGCTAGCACGCGGAAGCGGTCGGTGGGCTTATAGTCCGGTGGCACACGGTATGCTTGCAGCGCAAAGCGGCGGACGGGCTGGATCGAAAGTGCGATTTGCTCAATATCGGACACCGTGAGTTGGGGCAAAAATGTTGTGCGGCACTCCCAGGCGATGTTGGCCTGCCGGAGCAGGCCGAGAGTCTCAAACACGGCAGCGGGATCGGCACCCTGGCCGCAATACTCAATGTAGCGGCCCCAGGGGGCTTTCACATCCATGGCCACATAATCCAGCAGCTTCTTCTCCAGCAGCGCCTGCACCACATCGGGGTGGGAACCATTGGTATCCAGCTTGCACAGATAGCCGAGCGCCTTGATGCGGCCAATGAAATCAATGAGATCCGGCTGCAGCGTGGGCTCACCGCCGGTGACCACCACAGCCTCCAGCAGGCCCCGGCGTTTCTCCAGAAAATCCCAAACAGGCTCCTCCGGGATTACCGGGGAGCCTGCGGAAATGATGCTTCGGTTGTGGCAGAAAAAACAGTCGTAATTGCAGCCGGCCAGAAAAGCCACCGCGGCAATCCTGCCGGGATAGTCCACGAACGAATTTCGGGTGAACCCGGCCAGTTTCATGGCTCAGACAAGCGCGTCGGCGTGGATTTCATACTTGCGCCGATCGGCGTACTCCTGGCGTTTGCCCCGGTTGTAGTTCTGCACCGGCCTCAAATAGCCGGTCACGCGAGACCACACCTCAGTCTCCGCGCCGCACTCGGGGCAGGCGAAGTGCTCGCCGGCCACATAGCCGTGGGTGTTGCAGATGGAGAATGTGGGCGTGATGGAGATATAGGGCAGCTTGTAGTTGGTGAAGATCTTCTTGATCAGGCTCTTGCACACCTCGGTGTCATAAAGACGCTCGCCCAGGTAAAGGTGCAGCACCGTGCCGCCGGTGTAGCCGCTCTGCAGGCTGTCCTGCAGGTCCAGCGTCTCAAAGATGTCGTCGGTGTAGCCCACCGGCAGCTGAGTGGAGTTGGTGTAGTAAGGCGCATCGGCGGTGCCGGAGGCAATGATATCGGGATACTTCTGCTTATCGAGCAGCGCCAGGCGGTAGCTGGTGCCCTCGGCAGGGGTGGCCTCCAGGTTGTAGAAGTTTCCCGTCTCCTCCTGGATCTCCACGAGGATGCCGCGCATATATTCCATCATGCGGTTGGCAAAGTCCTGCCCTTCGGGGCTCGTGATATCTTTGCCCATGAAGTTTTTGAGCGCTTCGTTCATGCCCACGATGCCGATCGTGTTGAAGTGGTTAAACCAGTAGCGGCCCGTCCTTGCTTTCACATCGCGCAGATAGTAGGCGGAATAGGGATAGAGACCCTTTTCGGTCTGGTCCTCGATGATCTTGCGCTTGATCTCAAGGCTGGCCTTGCCCAGGTGGATCATGCGCCACAGCCGGGCCTTGAACTCGCCCTCGGTCTTGGAAAGGTAGCCGATGCGGGGCAGGTTCACCGTGAACACGCCGATGCTGCCTGTCATGGGGTTACTGCCAAACAGGCCGCCGCCGCGCTTGCGAAGCTCGGTGGTGTCAAGCCGAAGGCGGCAGCACATCGAAACGGCGTCTTCCGGCGAAAGGTCCGAGGTGATGTAGTTGGAGAAATAGGGGATGCCGTATTTGCAGGTGATCTCCATGAAGCGGTTGACCACGTCGCTGTCCCAGTCGAAATCGCGGGTCACGTTGATCGTGGGGATCGGGAAGGTGAACACACGGCCCTTGCTGTCGCCCTCCAGCATCACATCGCAAAATGCCTTGTTGAAGATGTCCATCTCGGCCTGGAAGTCACCGTAGACAGCGTCTTTGTATTCCCCGCCGATGATCACAGCTTCGTTTTGCAGCATCTTCGGCACGACAATGTCAAAGGTCAGGTTGGAGAAGGGGCATTGGAAGCCCACGCGGGTGGGCACGTTAATGTTGAACACAAACTCCTGGATGGCCTGCTTGACCTGCCAGTAGCTCAGGTTGTCAAAGCGGATGAAGGGCGCGCAGTAGGTATCGATGCTGCTCCAGGCCTGGGCCCCGGCTGTCTCGCCCTGGGTGGTGAACGTGGAGTTTACGATCTGGCCCAAAAAGCTTCTCAAATGTTTGGCCGGAGAGCTTTCCACCTTGCCGGACACGCCGCCGAAGCCGTCGCGCAGCAGCTGCCTCAAATCCCAGCCTGCGCAATAGGGCCCGAAGAACCCCAGGTCGTGAAGGTGGCAGTCGCCGGAGGTGTGGGCGTCACGGATGTCATCGGGATAGATCTCGTGCAGCCAATACTGCTTGGTGAACGCCTCGCGGATGTAGTTATTCAGGCCGTTGATGCTGCGTTGGGTGTTGGCGTTTTCCTGAATGTTCCAATCCTTATCCTGAAGATAATCGGTAAACATATTGATCGTGGCGCCAATGAGCGCGTTCATCTCGCGGGCGCCCTTGCGCTTTTCGCGATAAAGGATGAAAGCTTTCGCCGTGCGGGCGTGGCCGTTTTCAATCAGCACCTTTTCCACAATGTCCTGAATGCCCTCCACCTCGGCCACGCCGTCGGGGTATTTGAAGGCGGCCACGTCAAGCACCTGGGTGGCAAGCTCCTCTGCCCGGCTCAGGTCGTTACCGCCAACGGCGGTGGCCGCCTTGAAGATTGCCCAGGTGATCTTTTCCTTCTGGAAGGGCTCTGTGGATCCATTGCGCTTGCGGATGCTGTTGATCATGTGTGGCCTCCTTGCCCATTTTGGGGTTTCTCCACTGTGATGCGCGCCTGGCGCTTTGCCTCCTGGAAAGAGAACACCCAGTGCCGATACACAAGGTGTTGTGGGGTTATTATACTACTGATACAAGATCATGTATAGATGGAAATTCTTGTTGATTTCCGGATAAACAGCGCGAAGGCGGGATAGCGGTGAGCCGGATCATGTGCCGGCGATCATCAGGATCAATGAAATCGTGACCAGCAGCATGAACGCATACATGAGCCACGAGCCGGAGCGGGCATTGCCTTCCTGTCGCTCCACCATGCGGTCCAGGTCGTTGATGCGGTCAATATAGATGTCCGCTGTGGCGGTGGCCGCCGCCGGGTCGTTGAGCTCCGCAGCCTTCAGCAGCTTGTTCACGTCGGCCCGCACCAGACCCTTATGGGATGCTGCAATGATCAGAAACGCCGCACCGGCAAAAAACGCCCCCATTGCCACGAACGCAATGATGGCTGACGCCGTGACATGACCTGCCGCCGCCACATAGGTATACACCCAGACACCAAAAGCCAGCGCCACCAGGCTGAAGATCGGCAGCATGCCGGTGGCTCGGGCGCGGCTCTTGTCCAGAGCATCCAGGCGGATCGAATACTCGGTGAGAAGGGCGGTGAAGAACTGGCCGGCCTTCTGCCCATTGTCAATGAATTGCATGGGTTGTCCCTCCTAATATATAACGGTGTGTGTTGGCAAAACTTAACAGGCAATCACAACCTATTGTGTTTTTCAGTAACCAGAAACGCAACCGGCTGAGGGTGCACCCAGTCGCGTGGCAGCGGGCCCCTTGTGCCGGGCAGGGCTGCCCTCCAATTATAGCCCCATTGTGCGCAAGGAACAACATGAAAAGATGCCAGTATACAGAGA
The DNA here is from genome assembly GCA_023435705.1 of Bacillota bacterium. Taxonomy (GTDB): domain Bacteria; phylum Bacillota; class Clostridia; order Christensenellales; family UMGS416; genus JAEYRA01. Next base: position 102,137 of record JAEYRH010000008.1, read on the forward strand.
CATATCATTCTTACCCTTTGGCTGCGGCGAATCAGCCGCGCGGAATTGATTACCTGCGCATTGGGCATGGCATGGCCGTGCTAAAAGTCAATTCTGCTACACATGATACCAATTGGCGCTATGTGCATGCTCCTGGAAAAGACATGGGCAAAGCCGAAATGAAGCACTTGGCTGAACACAAACCTGATGTTCGCAAGCGGCAATTTGTTGTATAATATTGGGCATTGGCAATGGATTGGAGCAATACTATGGTCAAGAAAAGTTCAGCCTTTATCGCCTGCGCCATCGTGTTTGTGTTTACGGCGGCAACCGTTTGCATCCTGACGATCGCGGGTTACTCTCTTTTTATGGTGAACAGCGGGCGGCTGCAAAACACACAGCAGGAGCCACAGCCCACTGTGGCAGCCGGCAACTACAGCCGTCTGGATGAAATCCGTGGCGTGTTCCACAACGACGCGCTCACCGACGTGACCGACGAAACGCTGCTGGACGGCGCCGCAAAGGGCATGGCCTGGGGCTCGGGAGATGTCTACAGCGAGTTTTTCACCGCCGAGGAGTTTAAAAGCTTCCAGCAGGAGGAGGAAGGCTCCTACGTGGGCATCGGCGTGGCGGTGAATGTGGACCAGGAAGACAAGCTGATCACCGCAGTGACGGTGTATAAGGGCTCGCCGGCGGAAAAGGGCGGCATGCTGCCCGGTGACAAAATTATCATCGTGAACGGCGAGGAAGTGGCGGGCCTGAGCCTGGAGCAGACGGTGAAGCTGGTGCGCGGCGAAGCCGGCACCGAAGTGGTGATCACGGTGCTGCGCGGTTCAGACCAGGTGGAGCTCAAAATGACCCGCGCCGAAGTGATCATGAACCGCACTGAGTGGGCAATGCTGGACAATGGCATGGGCTACATCAAGATCCTCGAGTTCAACGGCAACGCCGCCACGCTATTTGACAAAGCGATCAAGGAGCTGAAGGCGCAGGGCATGAAAGGCCTGATCCTGGACCTGCGCAACAACCCAGGCGGCAGCCTGGATGTGGTGGCTCCCATCGCCGATGAGCTTTTCCCCGCCGGCCCCATCATCACGATGGTGGACCGTGACGGCAAGGAAGTGCCCCGCAGCCGCATCATGTCTGACAACGGCTACCTGAACCTGCCGATGGTGGTACTGGTGAACAAAAACAGCGCCAGCGCCTCGGAGCTGCTCTCCGGCGGCATACAGGACTACAAGGTGGGCAAGCTGATTGGTGTGACGACCTACGGCAAGGGCGTGGCCCAGAGCTTCCGCCAACTCAAAGACGGCACCTGGCTCAAATACACCTCAAACAAATATCTGACCGGCGGCGGCCGCTGCCCGCAGGACACGGGCTTCACGCCGGACGTGGTGGTGGAGCTGGACGACGCAGCCAAGGAAAACCCCACGATCTATTCCCAGACCCCGCCAACCAGCGTGGACAACCAGTTCATGCGGGCGGTGAACGAGCTGGCGAAGATGATGCAGGGGCAGTAAGCAGCAGTCAGGACACTCCTTCCGTCTGCTGTGGCCGACACCTCCCTCAGAGAGGGAGGTAGGGAGTTGCCCTCTTCGGTTGAAAAAAGTAATGTATGCAGGAGTATTGTATGAATACTCTCGAATCCCAGCTGAACGCCCCGAAAAAAACAGACCGCCTGGCAGCCCTGCGCGAGCTTGCGGCAGTGCCGCCCGGCGAGCGCCTGCCCGGCAATGTGAACAACCACATCCACACCAGCTATTCCTTTTCGCCCTATTCGCCGGCGATGGCGCTGTGGCGGGCCCGGCAAAGCGGCCTCGTGACCGCCGGCATCATGGATCACGACAGCATCGCAGGAGCCCAGGAGTTTCTGGAGGCTGGCAAGATCCTCGGCATGGCGGTGACCTGCGGCATTGAGTGCCGGGTGGATCTCAAGGATTCGCCTTGGGCAGGCCGCCGGATCAACAACCCCGATCAGAATGGCGTCATCTACATATCGCTGCACGGCGTGCCCAGCCGGTCATTCGGGCTGGTGCAGCAGTTCTTTGCGCCTTATCGCCAGGACCGCAACCGCCGCAACCGCAAGATGGCGGAAAACATCAACGGAATCATGGAGCGTTTCGGCATATCGATTGATCTTGACCGGGACGTCCTGCCGCTATCGATGTGGCACGATGGCGGGGCCGTGACCGAACGGCACCTGGTGATGGCGCTTTGCCTGGCATTGGCCCATGTGTATGGCCGGGGGCCGGCGTTGCTGGAATTCGTGGAGAAGACGCTGGGGCTGGAGGTGCCGGAAAAGGCGCGGCAGCAGCTTTCCGACAACGGAAACCCCCATTATGACTATGACCTGCTGGGTGTGCTGAAAGGCCACTTTGTGCAGCGGTTTTATGTGGAGGCCACAGACGAATGCCCGCCGGTGCGGGAGGTGCTCGCTCTGGCCCGCCGCGCCGGAGCCATCTCCACCTACCCCTATCTGGGCGACATCAGCGACAGCGTGACAGGCGACAAACGGGCGCAGAAGTTTGAAGATGATTTTCTCGATGACTTGATGGCTTATCTTAAAGATCTGGGGTTTCAGGCCATCACCTATATGCCCACCCGCAACACACGGGCGCAGCTGGACCGGCTGCGGGCGCTGTGTGGCAAGCACAATTTCTTCCAGGTAAGCGGTGAGGACATCAACTCCCCCCGGCAGAGCTTCATCTGTGAAGCGCTGAAAGACCCGGCGTTCTCCAACCTGATCGACTCCACCTGGGCACTGATCGCCCATGAGCGGTTGAGCGATGAAAGCCCGGAAAAGGGGATGTTTTCGGAAGAAACCATAAGGAAATACCCGGACATCAATGAGCGGGTAAAAATATTCGCTACAATGGGCCGCGCGATGGGCAGCAGCCGCTGACGCATTCTCACAATCAGAAAAATAGCTGCCCACCGGGCAGCTTTTCTTTGCGCCTTTTCCGAAACCAACACTTGTGATTGAGCATCTGCAGGAATATACTTTTATTGAAATAATCTCTGGAGGAACGCAATGAAAGCAGCGATTACGGCTCTCAGGATGGTGGTGGTCCTTGGCTTTCTTATTGGGATGCAGGTTCTGATCCGAAATGCCGAGATCATCAGGAGCCAAACTTACCAGATGATGCCCTATGCGGTGGTCGCGCCGCTGGCTGCAATCCTCTTCGGGGCGCTGCTGCGCAGCGATGTGTTCTTCCAGAAGCACAAGGTATTCAAGGTGGACTGGCTGAGCCTGGTGCTGATCGGCCTGCCCACCCTTCTGGTGACGCTGGCCACACCGATTGCGTTCACCGTGCTGGCCAGCATGCCGCTGCCAAAGTTCTACTCGATCCTCATGGGCAACCAAATTCAAATGCTCGCCGGTGTTGCCTTTGGGTATACGGTGATCAATAGCCTGTTTGCTTCCGGAAGCAAAGAATAGCCCAATGATTTACAAGCATCGAATCAAAAAGAGAAATGCAGCTTAATACATATGAGGTAGTATGTATGGATAATCGCTTGCTTGGCTTTTTCAGTGGCTTTCCCAACCATCACTTTACCAACGATGTGGCGAAACGGCTTAGCGAAGAACTGACAAAACGCGACAGCCTTGTCTTTGTGAGCGCCTGGCCGACGGATCACGCAAGAAATGACAGCGAGTCAACCGGTATGCATGGCATGTTCGAAGAATGCAACATACCTTTTACACGGCACTATGTAATTGATAATCGGACGGAAGCTTCTCATGCCACGCAATTGATTTATGAATCTTCCTGCGTGTTTCTTATGGGCGGCCATCCCGGATTGCAACTGCAGCTAATACGTGATAAAGGCTTGGATACTGCAATTAGTGATTCTGCCGCAGCGGTGTTGGGCGTAAGTGCTGGCGCAATCAATATGGCAAAACGCTCGCTTGACACGAAGGAATCCCCAGTCCCATATGGTGGCCTGGGTCTGGCTGACATTACCGTAAAGCCACACTTTAAGCTTGAGAACCAGCAGGTGTTATCAACTTTACTGCAAGTTTCCATGGAACTGCCCATTTGCGCCATGGAAGATGACAGCGCCATTTTCGTGGCAGGCGACCGTATCTCATACACAGGAAAAATTCATTGGTTAAACAAAGGCAAAATCTGCCCCCTTTCGCAAGGAAGTCTGTTGATGCAAATATGATCTACCTTTGATTTGCAATAATCCCTTAAAGAATAAGCAATAGGTTTAGTCCTTACCTATTTGCCATTAGACATTCGTGAAATGTATCGAATAAGCATAACAGGAAGCCTACAAATTCCAGCTTACCGGTCAAATAATAATAAAGCGGGACACTTCTGTTTTTGAGAAATGTCCCGCTTTGGAGTCATATTGAGCGGTTCTCTGCGCCAACCGCCCCTACAGACATGATTCCTAATAATCCGACAACTTGATCCCCTCCGGCACAGTGAACACATCATCGCCGAAGCCGCCCACCTGGACACTTTCCACAGTGGCGGCGAAGCTGTTCTTCTTGTCCTTCGGGTCACCGGTCTGGTTCTTGACGATCAGGCCGGTGGCCTTGTCCACATAAAGCGTATTGCCCTTGAACGTCATGCCAAACATCGACATTTCCGTGTCCATATGAAACACGCTGCATGTGAACTTACCCACCTTCGCGTCTTCCTTCTGCACATAGGGTGACACCGCCACATTGGCGAGCATCCCCTTGGTGAGCAATTGGAGATCGGCGGTGGCATAGCTGCCATCGAAGCGGGTGCCCGTCTTGTCCTCAGGATTATACTTGATGTAGTGCTCCCCGTCGAACAGGACCATGTCATATCCGTCCCACTTTTTGAACTTGCCGTCCTTGATCCAATACTCTATTTCCACCTGGATGCCCAGCGCATCGGATTTCTCCACATAGTGCAAGCCCTGGTCGGCCACGACGGCGGCGTATTTGCCCGCAAGCTCCTTCATGGCGGCAGATGATCCTGCTGCCTCGGTGCCCGGATCGTCGGCGGCATTGGCGGCCAGCCAAAGCGCAATCTGCACCGACTCATGGAGCGGGTTTTTCTCCACCGTTTGAAAGGCGTCGGCAAACCCAGAATCTCCAGCCGCGGGGGCTGCAGTGGCTTTGGGGGCAACGGTGCCGCCGGCTTGGTTTGCCGTGGTGCCAGCGATGGCCGCCACCCCCGATGGGGCCGCAGTGGTCTTGCCCTTGACCAAACCGGACACTGCGCCGCACCCGGAAAACACCAGGCAGGCCGCCAGGATCAAAGGCAGCAGCGCAAAATGCCTCTTGTGATTCATCACTCATGCCTCCCTTCACTGCCGGGACGGGAAGTCATTGACATCCTCATCACCGGAGGGAACGAGCGGCGCCAGAGGATCCTCGGTAGTCAGCGGTGCCAATGGGTCTTCGCTCACCAGAGGCGCCAATGGGTCTTCGCTCACCAGTGGCGCGAGAGGGTCCTCGGTGACCAACGGCGCCAGCGGGATGTCCTCTCCGTTTTCACCGGGCACAGTCATCGGATCGGTGTCTGCAGACTCTTCGCCTGCCCCCTGCTGTTGTTGCTTGTTGTATTCATCCTGTGTCTGCTTCTTGATCTTCTCCAGCAGCTCTTTCAGAAGCCTGTCGGCTTCTTTCCGGCGGCGATCAGCCTCCTTGGCCTCCTTGTCCCACCGGTTGGGGTCAGCAAATGTCTTTTCCAGCACCGCCGGGAATGTGAGGTCACCGCCGCCTGGCCGCATGCCCACCAGCACAAACTTGTAGCCGCTGCCCGATTTCTTCAGCTGCACCGGCAGCGGGAACGGCATTTGGCCGCTCATGGACAGCTCTCCGGTCAAGTTTCCGTCGGTAACTTTGGGATTGATAGTGTACTGGCCCTGCATGTTGAGCGTGAAGTTCACAAGGGCCGGATCCATAGCCCCGGTGTCCAGAAAGAACTTGGCTCCCGCCGTCTGGCCGATGATCTCGACGCCGCCGGTGCCTTGCAGGAAGCCGGAGACACCCAGGTTTTCCAGCACATCGGCCATCGGCGAAACCATCTGGAACACACCCATCGCCGCATAGGGCGTGTGCATGCCATGGTTATAGGTTGGGTCAGAGCTGGGCGCGGTGCCGCCGGCTTTTTGCGCCATCAATGCGAAGCTGCAGGTGATCACAGACTCCTGGTAGCGCACGGTGACGTTGCATGTGCCCGGCGTGCGGATGATCCAATCATATTCTTCATCGTCTGTCACATCCACAGTGGGCTCCGGTTCGGCGCTGGAATCGGAGCTAGCCTGCGGCGCAGTGGCATCGGCAGACGCTCCTGCGGTGGGCATGGGCTTGGGCTTCTTGCCCTTGCGCTTGCCGGGGCCAGTGTCGGCCTTGTCGGATTCGTCGCCTTCGAGCGCCGGATCGCAGGTGATGTCGGCGCGCTTCACATAGCAATAAAAAGACTGGGAAGAGCCGCCGCTCATGCCCTGCGACACCCAGGTGTCGTAGAGCACCATGACCCAATCCTTGTCGTATTCATAAACATCAAACTCCTGGCCGGGGCCGACCAACGCCAGCGTGGGGAAAAGCTCGCTCTTGCCCCAGCGCAGATAGGTGACCTTGTTGATCGTGCCGTGCGAAATGGGATCGGAGTTTGGCAAGGCGTTTGCCTTCGCTTCCGGCGCAGCTACGGCTGGCATTGCCGGCAAAAGCAGCAACACACTGAGCAGCAACGCAAACAGTTTCTTCATTTCCCGTCACCGCCTTTCAGCTTTAACCCTGCCGGCGCATCAAACAATCCCTCGTCCAGAGGGATATCCTCCAGGAGCCTGGTGCGCAGTCGGAACGTCTCAGAGTCGCACAGCAGCACAAAACCGGTGGCCTTATCCACATAGAGCTTGACCCACTCCTGCTCGTTTCCGGTGTCCATACGGTAAAGCCTGCAATCCCGCCCGGCATAGACGCCATCGTTTTGCGTCCGGATTTTAGGGTAGAGCTTCTTCATCGCGTCAAAACTCACCAGGAACATCCGGCTCTCGCCGGACTTCTCCCCATCCATCGTGATGGCATCCCAATAAAGGTGCTCCTTGGCCGTATCCAGCGCCACGGCAATCTCGAGGCCATCCTCATTGATCTCTGTGCAGCGGCCCGCTTCCTTTGTGAGCCATAGCTCCAGATATTGGGGCAACGGGTTGCCATTGGCGTCATAGCGCTCCAACACCTGCTGGGCGTGCAGCATATTCCCCTTGGTGAATTGGATCTCGCTGCGGCCCGAGGTGCAGCCTGCCAGAAGGAGCGCAAAAGAAAGCGCCAGAGCCATATGGATGGCAGACGCTTGTGATCGGATTCGCATAACACCCTCCGATGGCTAATGAGATACCTTTATTATACAGCAATGAATAAAAAAATGGGAATGTCTGATTGGGGCTATACTTGTCGTTATTGGCCCTGCTCCGCAAGCTCTGACCTGCCAACCCCGATCACATCGGCAACCCTGGCCTTTTTCCGGCCTGGCAGCCCGTTCAGCTGCTCGCCCATGAAGCAAATCGCAGCAGCGCTGCCACCCTCCAGGTTATAAGCCTGCACGCAGCCAAAGCCGCGAAACAACTCGGCGTATTCCGAGAGCGTCGCGCCGGCGCTGATCTGTTTGCTGCAGCCATCTGCCACGATAAACACCCAATGGCCGGGCTCGATCATGCCAATGCCGGCGCGGGCTGACCGGGGGGCGAGCCTATGGGTGTTGATCTCCCCATTGAGCGCGCCGTTGCGAACCAGGGTGGGGCCGTAGGAAAAGGTGTTTTGCACACCGAGGGCCAGCAGGTTCCCGGCACCCGCTTCCGATGGGGTGAAGATTGTGAGTGCGCCGTCCGGCAGCACAGCCAGTGTGTCGGCGGCACCCTTTTCAAACAACAGCTCGCCATTGCGGATCACGGTGCCCTTCTTGTAACGGTTGCCAGTGAACCCGTCAGCGGTCACCGCCAGCACAGCCTTGCTCTGCTGTGCAATTTCCTCCGCAGTGCGGCGCGTTTTGCCGCTGGTGTCACCGCCGGCAAAGCAGGGCGCCAGCGCCACGCCTTCCTTGACACGCACCTCGGCTGTGTAATACACAAGCCTTACCGGATCCTCCAGGTCCACCTTCTTGATCTCGATGCCCAGCGTAGGGCTTGTGTAGTCCCAATGATCCTGATCGGGGCTGATGTAGACCGTCTCGATAGCAGAAAACCAGGGATCTTCTTCGTCAGTTGCAGCCGGTGCGGAGTGGCTGGCAGCCACCATGGTTGCCGCAGCCTCTGTGACCTGCTCGGTGGCCGCTGCAGTTTCGCTGCCCTCCGCATTGCTTTGCGCGGCAGCAGACCCCTCCGGTGAGGTTGCCGAAAGGGCCGTCATGCCTGCGGAAAGCACACCGGGGCTTCCAATGGCCAGCAGCATGCCGGCCAAAACGCAGATGAGCAGCACCAAGAGCAAAGCTTTAAATCTAGTAGCGGTCATGCGGCAAATGAATCCTCTATATACAACATCTTGTAGACTGATGCCATCAGCCAAACAGTTTGACTATTTTGCATAGAATGCAATAGGTTATTATACCACAAATATACAAAAGCGGGAAGATGCCTCTCCCCGCAATAGTCATGATTGAAATGAACCGGTTACTTCGGTCTATCGATGTACCTTGCACCCGTTTTGTTCAAGCTCACGCAGTGTTTCATCATCCGTCACCGGATTGCCCATCACATATAGGGATCGCAGGCTCTTCATGTTCCGCAGCGGGCTGTAGTCCCTGATGCTGTTGCTGCGCAAGTCAAGGCAATAATCAATTCCCGTGAGCCCAGCCAGCGGGGAGATGTCCTCAATCTGGTTATCAGTCAGGCGCAGGTCACTGACGCCAGCCAAGCCAGACAATGCCGAGATGTCTTTCAAACCGCAGTTGTTCAGACTCAGGGCATACATGTTGCGGCCATTCAGCAACTTCAGACCGCTCTCCTCAATGGCGGAGTTATCTATCCGGAATGCAGCAAGCCGTTTCATTGCCACCAACATGGCAATGAAGTCATCATTGGAAATGCCGGATAGCTCAAGATCCGTAATGGCTGTATGGCAGAAAAGCGGTGAATAATCCTTGAGCTTTCTATCAAAGTAAAAAGCGGTCAGACCGCGTGTGTCGGCAAGGGGGGAAATGTCTGAGAGCATCGAGCCGTTGGCATTGATCTCACGAAGGTTGGGCAACGCCAGCACCGGTGACGCATCCTGTACCGGGCAACCGCTGATCCATACTATCCGGAGGTTTTTTTTGCCGGCCAGCGGCGTAAGATCCGCCACATCGCAGCAGTCAATCGACACACTGGTCAGGTTCTCCAGGCCGCTGAGGCTGGAGATGCTGGAGACCGGCTGTTTGAAGACTGACAAGGTTCTCAAATTGGCACAGTGACGAAGATCATCCAGCGATTCGATCATTCCGGTAGCCTGGCTGTCATTGACGGGGTCAAATTCAAACACCGTGATTTGCTTCATATCGGCAACGGTAATTGGCCCGTCCTTGTTGATATACTTCAACCGGATCCAGGCCTCCACTTGCTTGTCAACGAATGTAACGATCTGCAAGTCCGCCGGATCAACCGTTGCTGTGGGCGTGGCCAGGGGTGTTGGAGTAGGTACGTGGCTGACAACAGGCGCTGATACCAAAGCAGTGCCAATCAGCTGGTTTGAGAACCTGCCACCCAGGAAGAACGATACGCAAGCCAATAGCAGAGCAGAAACTGCGATCAATGGGATCAAGAGCGGGTTCCGTCTCCTCACCGTGCTGTCGGAAGATGGCTGCATCAACGGCGTGCCATCCTCACTGGTTGGCACAACCTTGGCACCACATGCAGCACAACTGCGCTCGCCTTGATTCAGAATGGCGCCACACTTGAAGCAATACATAGAATCCTCCTATCTTTGCGCTGAAGTCCCTGTGACCAGAGTGCCGGGATTACCAGCTGCCACCGCCGCCGCCGCCACCGCCGCCGCCGCCACCGCCGCCGCCGGAGAACCCTCCGCCGCCACCGCCTGACATGCCTGCGCCGGAGCCCACAGCACCCCGCCTACCGCTGACCATTGTCATGCAAACAAGATAGTCCGACATCTGTCGATTCAGACTACGCACCATGGCGATCGGTGATATCTCACCGTCATATGTTTCATACTCGCTGAGCCAACGGGGCTTGGCTTCCAGAATCCCCTCGAACATAGACGCCCATCGGGCACTAAGCCCCAGCATGTAGGCGTAGGGGAGCACCTGATAGAAGTAACGAGGATTCTCTTGCTGGTGGCGCAGTAACTCATCCTGGCCAGCGGTCAGGATAAACTGGCGCAAGCACTCGGCAGCGCACTGCAGCTCCAGTCCATCTTCCGTTCGCTTTCCCATAAAGGCGGAAGCGATACCGCAGAGCAGCGTGGAGGCCGCCGCGACCGGGGCCAGCACCGGCAGCAGAGCGTCATACGCGTAGAACAAATAACCCAAAGAAACCAAAACGATCACGCCAAGCAGCCTCAGAAGGGCATCCCTGCGTTGGGATCGGCGCTCACCCCTCCAGCGGTTGAGCAGGTTCGCCAGACCGAACACCGGGATCAACACAATGGTGCCAAGGATTGCCGTGCCGATCACCGCCGACGGGATCTGCCCCATCCCCCGATACAGCGCCAGCACCAATACGGAAAGCACCGGCAAGGCAGTCAGCACCACAAAGACCCGCTTCAATGCAATAGATATGGCTGTGAACAATGGCCGGACTTTCGTAAGATGCCTCACAACCAGCCGTCGTGTTCTATTCATCGCTGACCGGAACCCGATTGCCAGGTGATGGGCAGCCACAGAATCCTTGCGTTCAAACAACCGGCTAAACAGATACTGCTCATATTCGGCTGCGTCAGCACCGGGTTCATTGAGCCGGACAATGTGCCATTGGCCATTGTCAGCGACATCAAACTTCACAAGACCCCGTTCCGCCCAGTCCGGAAGCAAAGAAACCACATCGTTGAAGCTCACGTCGCCATCCAGCGCAAACCCCAACTCCGCAGGGGTGAGCCCGGCAGGAGGCAGGCCCTGAGGCGCTGCGTAACACTTTTCGTCGTGGCCAAACAACACCCACAGGATCACCGCGGAAACTGCCAGCAGCAGGCAGGCATTCAGAAGGAACTCATCGATCCAGCCTGCCATGCTTACCAGCTGCCCCCACCGCCGCCGCCACCGCCGCCTCCGGAGAACCCTCCGCCGGAGAAGCCGCCACCACCGCCACCACCGGAAGATTGCGGGCGCGAGACCATCGCCGCCTGCATGGAGTTCATCGAGTGGTTCAGATGGGTCATAAACAGCATCGGGTGGAACATGCCGGCGTGGCCGTAGTACCAATCCGGCGGCTGGATCGCGATGGTCTCAAACTTGCTGCACCATTTGTCTGACACGTTGAGCACCCAGGCATAGGGCAGGATGTTGTAGAAATACTGAGGGTCCTGCTCCACCAGAGCCACCAGCTTGTCGCGCTCCGCCAGCTCCAGGAAATCGCGAAAGCCGAGCACTTTACCAAGCCAGGCCACACCCTGGGGTGTGCGTTTGATGATGAACACGGAGACCAGGCCCAGCACCACCGTGGCGGCGGCTGCCGTCCAGGGCAGCAGCGGCAGCGGCGACTCCGCAGTCACAATCAGGAAGAACACCAATGCCAAAAAACACAGGAAGAGGAAGCTGACCAGCTTGACCCACCGGATGGCCGGCCTGTCGCCCCGCCAGGCGCGCAGTGTGCCGATCAGGAAATAGACCGGCAGCAGCACAAGGCCGCCCAGGATCACCGTGGTGAATAGCGTTTCCATGAAGTCATAGGTACTGCGATAGAAAACCAGCCCCACCGTAAGCATCACCGGCAGCGCCGTGAGCACACTCATGAGCGCCTTCAGGCCCACCGAAGCGGTGGTGAAGATGCGGCGCTTTTTGCCTTCAAAAGAGTCTCTCACCATGGAGCGGGTGCTCTCCATCGTCGTGTAGAACGTGTTTTTGAGATCGGAAGAGGTGACTTCGCTGCCGCTCTTGAAGAGCTTGTGGAACATATGGGTCTCAAAACCCTTGGCACCGGGCTCCGGATCCTTCAGCTTGTGCAGCGTGAACGATGACCCTCCGGTGTCCTCGATGGTCAGATAGCCCTTGTGGGCCCAATAAATGATGAGCGACAGCACATCGCGGTTGTCCACCGACCCATCGATGATGTAGCCCACCTCTGAGGGCGTCATGCCCTCCGGCGCGTAGAACTCCACCGTTTTCACTGGCTTTTCGTCGATGCCGAAGACCAGGAACAGGATCACCGCGCCGGCCACCAGCGCCAGAATGCCGCCAAACAGAATCCAATCGGTCACCCTGAGATCAGGGAACGTGAAATAGCCCTGGGGCAGCTCCAAACGCACCGTGAAGCCCTGGTATAGGCCCAGCCGCTGGTTGAGAACGCCGGAAATCTTGCGCCCGTCTACCGAGTAGGTGAGCGCATTGGGATCATAGCCCTCACTGCCGAAGGACCCTGTGGAAAAGCCCAGAAGAGAGGGGTCAAACTCCTTAGGCAGTGTGATGGAAAAGGACACCCGGTCAACTGTGGTCGCCCATTCGGTGCCGATCAGGTTGTAGTAAACCTCGTCAAACTCCTGCTGACCGTCATCCGGGAACTGCAGGCGATAGCTTACACGATACACCTGCTCACCCTGCACCATCCTATCGGCGTCGCCGATCTTGATGCGGGTGTATCCCCCCTCGCGGCTCACATCATAGGGCGCACCCTCCACAGCGATGTCGCTGATGCGGGCGTGATATTTGGTGCTGCCGCCGTGGGCGCTGTCGCGCACCCACTCGCCGCTCAGCGGGATGTCGCGGTAAATGCCGTGTCGGGGCGCGCTGTAGTTCACAGTGATCGTTTCGTTCACCGTGTAGGTGTTGTCCTCAGAGATCACAACGTTCACATCGTAGTTGGTGATCGTGTAGGCGCCCAGATCGGGCCGGGCCAGCGCCTGTGCCGGCGGGGCAACCAGGGCAAACAGAAGGACCGCAACGGCCACAAAACTCAGCAGGCGCTTCATACGCTTCATGAAATCCCCTCATTCCATCCAATAAAAGATAACCAGTTACCAGGAGCCGCCGCCACCGTTGCTGCCGCTGTCGCCGCCAGAAAAGGAGCTGAAATCGGTGGGCGTGGTGTCCGGCTGGCTCTGGTTCATCTGATCCATCTGGTTCATTTGCTGCATGTGGTTGATCTGGTTCATCTGGTTTATGCGCCACAGCTCATCCTGCGCATAATCAGAGCGTGGTCTGGCAAAGCTGTCGCTAACCCCGCTGAAACGCCGCACAGCCAGCACCACCACGGCGATGACCGCAGAGATGACAAGCACCGCGCCGCCGCCCAGCAGAAACCCGAAGGGCCCCACCCTGCCGGCGGTAACCTTTGGTCCATCCTCCGCCCATCGGATAGGTTCCCCTACCTCGTTGGCCGGCTGATCAGGCAGCACAGCCTCCGGTTGGGGGTCAGCCACAGTGGCAAAGGTGCCCTGCGGCAGCTCAACCCGGAGCGTCAGGCCCTCATTGGCCTCCAGCACCCGCAGTGTTTCACCACGGATGGTGTTGCCGTCCACAGCAACCTCCAGGTCGGAGGGTGCATAACCGGATTCACCGAAGCGGCCAATAGAGAAGCCCACTGCATTGCGGTCAACGGCGGCGGGCAGCGTGACGGAAAAAGTCGCCTTGTTGATTTCCGTATCCCATCCGTTACCGATGACATTCAGGTAAACCTCGTCAAACGCCGCCTCACCGTCGTCAGCAAATTGAAGACGATAACTCAGGCGGTAGGTTTGCAGCCCCGTCACCGTGCTGCCGGCACTGCCGATGCGAACGGATGCGATACCATTGTCTTCGGTGAGCTCAAAAGGAACTCCTTCCACAGCCACTTCTGAAATGGCGGCCTTGAAAAAGCCCTCTCCGCCGGAGGCACGGGTCACCGCTCCTGAAAGCGGGATTTCCCGGTAAATGCCATGGCGCGGCTCGGAGAAATCCACTGAAATCGTTTCGGTGATGGCATAATTGTTGTCCCCGGAGATCACAACACTGACATCATAGTTCGTGATTGTGAACCCGCCATCATCAGGCCGGGCCAGTGCAAGCGCCGGTGAGGCTGCCAGCACCAGCAGGAGCACAGTGGCCAATATTGCTGTGACCATGCGGGGAAAACGGGCCATGGATTCACCTCAAGTCTAGAACTGCACCTTGACGTTCTGGCGCTCAGCGCTGTCGATCTCGAACATCTGCTTCTTTTCCAGATGCATGATGCCGGCCACAATGGTGCTCGGGAACGCTTCACGGGCGATGTTGAACTCACGGACAATGGCGTTGTACCACTTGCGGGAGTTCACAATGTCATTTTCGATGGCGGTGAGCTGGTTTTGCAGGTCAATGAAGTTCTGGTTGGCCTTCAACTCCGGATAGCTCTCTGCCAGCGCGAACAGCGACTTCAGCGTGCCGCTGAGCATGTTTTCGCCTTTTGCCCTCTCCTCCAGAGACTGGGCGCCCATGGCCATGTTGCGGGCCTTCACCACGTTTTCAAAGGTGGAGCTCTCGTGCTTGGCGTAGCCCTTCACCGTTTCCACCAGGTTCGGCACCAGGTCGTAGCGCTTCTTGAGATACACATCCATTGTGGAGAACGCTTCCTCCACGCGGTTGCGGAGCGAGACAAAACGGTTGTAGGTGGAAACAAACCACAGCACAACGATGACGATAACGGCAATTCCAATGATCCAACCCCAAGGCATAATCATCAACTCCTGTCAAGAATTGGCTTTGCAGCCGATGGTATTATTATATCTCTTTTCCGGTGGGGTGTATATCGGAATGCTCCTGAAAACATCACATTGACTGCTGAATCATACGTTTTAGGGGCTTCGGATAAACACAAAGGCTTTACCGTCTGTCAGGCACTTGATAAAATGGAAAAGCGGGAGATGAGTATACAATGTTGATAAAAAGGGGCAAACAGTTTCAATTACCATCAGGGATTACAATACAAAAACACAGCCTTAAGGAAGGCTACACCTGTGAACCATATGATGAGGATGCCTGGAAATTCACCGCGCTCATATCATCGGAGCGAATAGCGGATTGCCTGGCCCAATTGTTTGACACCCTTGAATACCCTGGCTTCCTGATACTGGAGACTCCCGCAAGCAAACAACAGGAAGAAAACTTGTCTACTGAGGACACAAAATTCCACAAGAACGTATATTATTGGGAGGGCTTAAGCAAAGAGGCTGCCCAGGCCGTTTATGAAGAGAACCGGGTACTGCTTATCAACGATGGGCTCAGTAGCTTCGGATTTGGATCTCATTTTGGTAAGGAAGAAGTTTTTGTTGGTAGGTATAAAACAATCTACATCTGGACCAAGACACCGGAGAAATTTATGTTCTTGCTGGGGGGTATGGACCTCAGGCAGCGCCCAGTGCTGTTTACATTGGGTGACTATATCCACTCCACGAACCCCTGTGACCTGTATAGCATTCAGGTGAACGGCATGACGGTTTATGATCTGATTGACACCATGTTGCCCAAGGGCCTCTATTTAGCAAAAACCACTGAGGAATAGATATATAGCTAGGGCTTCCTCCCCCAAAACGCCCTCTCCCTACCCTTCATTCATCAAATTGCCCCCCGTAGCGTCACTCGCGAATGATTGGTGCATGGGGTGAAGTTTTATGGCGGGCCGGGGCGGAGCCCGGCCCCTACTGTGATCTGCGAATAGCAAGCAGTGAAAACAACATGCACTAGCAACAAATTTGCCCCTCCCTGGAAGGGGGAGGGGCGTTGGCAGAGGAGAATGAAAGGAGGTTGGCATAACAAATAAAGTTATGAAATGAACGAGAGAGGGTTAGCCCATCAGCACCTCAACGGCGTGCTCCCCGTCGGAGAACACCGGCACTGTGCAGCAATCCAACAGCTTGCCATCCACCGTCATCGAAAGCACGCCGCGGCACACATGGCCGGGGTTTCTCACGGTGATGTGGTAGGTCGCACCGCGATAGCGCCGGGTGACGGTGAAGCCATCCCAGGCGGAGGGGATGCAAGGATCCACGATCAGGCCGTCGTAGCCGGCGCGGACACCCAGAATGTAGTTGGCGGCAGCCACATAGTTCCACGCGGCTGCGCCGGTGAGCCAGGAGTTCTTGGCCTCGCCGTGGCGCCTGGCATCTTTGCCGGCCACCATCTGCGCATACACATAGGGCTCAGTGCGCCGCAGCGCCTGGTCTTCGCAATAGGCCGGAGCTGTCTTGGCGTAGTATTCAAAGGCCCGGTCGCCACGCCCAAGGGTGGTCTCAGCGATCACAACCCACGGGTTGTTGTGGCAGAAGATGCCGGCGTTTTCCTTGTAACCCGGAGGATAGGAGGAGATCTCACCCAGCTCCGGGCGGTACCAGGTATAGGCCGGGTTCAACAGCACAAGGCCATGGGGGGTGTCCAGATGTTCCCTCACGGATTCCAGCGCCATCAGGGCCGTTTCCTTTGGGCCGATACCGGCCATCACGCAGAAGCCCTGAGGCTCGATGAAGATCCTGCCCTCGTCACACTCGCGGCTGCCCACCTTGCGCCCTGCGTCGTCGTAGGCGCGGAGGAACCATGCGCCATCCCAGCCATGGGCCATCGCAGTGGCCTCCATGGCCTTCACCTGTTGCTCGACGGTCTCCGCTTCCTCCATCAAACCTTTGCTGCGGCAAAGCGTGGCATACTCCCGGCCATAATAGACGAACAGCCCGGCGAGGAATACCGACTCGGCCACGCGGCCATCCTTGGTGCCGGTGGTCTGGAAGCTTTCCCCGGGCGTGATGGAGTGGCAGTTGAGGTTCAGGCAGTCATTCCAGTCTGCCCGGCCAATGAGCGGCAGGCCATGGGGGCCCAGGTTTTCCATTGTGTGAAGGACACTGCGCCGCAGGTGCTCCATCACGGGCGCGGCCAGGTCCGGGTTGTTGTCAAAGTCTGCCACGTCATCGAGGATGGACCAGTCTCCTGTCTCCCGGATGTAGGCACCCACCGACCCAATCAGCCACAGCGGGTCGTCATTAAAGCCGCTGCCCACCTCGTTGTTGCCCTTTTTGGTGAGCGGCTGGAACTGGTGGTAGGCGCTGCCGTCGGGCAGCTGGGTGGCGGCCAGATCGAGAATGCGTTCGCGGGCCCTCTCCGGCGCCTGGTGCACAAAGCCCAGGATGTCCTGAGCGCTGTCGCGGAAGCCGATGCCACGGCCAATGCCCGACTCAAAGAACGACGCTGACCGGGACATGATGAATGTGGTCATGCACTGGTAAGGGTTCCACACATTGACCATGCGGTTGAAGCGCTCGTCGGGAGTGGCGGCGTTGCAGATGCCCAACAGACCATCCCAGAACTCCTTCAGGTCAGCCATGGCCCCGTCCACATCGGCAGAGGTCTGATAGCGGGCAAGCAGGGCATGGGCCTTGGTTTTGTTGATCACGCCGGGGGCCTGCCACTTGTCTTCACGGGCGTTTTCGGCATAGCCCAGCACAAACACAAAGTCCTTGGACTCACCGGGATCCAGCGCCACCTCCAGGCAGTGGCTGGCAATCGGCGACCAACCGTCGGCCACCGAGTTGCCGGGCTTGCCCTCGGCCACAGCCCGCGGTGTGTCAAAGCCATTGAACTGGCCCAGGAAGCTTTCCCGGTCCGAATCAAAACCGGTGACAGGGGCGTTCACAGAATAGAAAGCATAATGATTGCGGCGCTCGCGGTATTCTGTCTTGTGATAAATCGTGGAGCCTTCGATCTCCACCTCGCCGGTGTTGAAATTGCGCTGGAAGTTGGTCATGTCATCCAACGCGTTCCACAGGCAAAACTCAATGTAGGAGAAGAGCTTAAGCTTCTTTGGGGCTGTGCCTGTGTTGGTCAGGCGGACCCGCTGCACCTCTGCGGCCTGGCCGGGGGGCACCAGAAACAGGGTCTCGGCGGTCACACCGCCGCGGGAACCTGTGATGCGGGTGTAGCCCATGCCGTGGCGGCACTCATAGCCGGTGAGCTCGCGCCGCACCGGCATCCAGCCCGGCGTCCAGTAATCCGAGCCGTCCAGTATATAGAAATAACGCCCGCCAAAATCAGACGGCACGTTGTTCATGCGATATCGGGTGATGCGGCAGAGCCGGGCATCCTTATAAAAGCTATAGCCGCCGGCTGTGTTGGAAATGAGGCTATGAAACTCCTCCGCGCCCAAAAAGTTCATCCACGGCAGCGGTGTTTTGGGCGTGGTAATCACATACTCGCGGTTGACGTCGTCAAAGAAACCGTACTTCATGGTTGCAACCCCTTGCGAAAAATAGAATCAAGCCAATTCCAGGCGCTTGACCGACCCGGCAGCCTGCCTGCAGGAATCGCGGACAATCAGCTTCACCGGCAGGCTGACCATGCTTTGGGACTTGTCTTCCGTGCCAATGGCATGGATGACAGAATCCACCGCCTTGCGCGCCATGTCATAGATCGGCACCTTCACCGTGGTGAGCGCAGGGCTCACATGGGCTGAAATGGCGATATCGTCGAATCCGATGATTGAAATGTCCTGCGGCACCCGGATCCCTTTGCTTTTGAAAATGTCGATGGCTGCCAGCGCCATATCATCGTTGCAGGAGAAGAGCGCGGTGGGCATTTCGCCGCGGCCAATGAGCCGCGTGACTTCCTGCTCCGTATTGCTCTTGAGGAACTCGCCATAGAGAATGAACTCATCGCGGACAGGCAGGCCGTTGTTGCCCATGCAGTCAACAAAGGCCTTATACCGTTCGCGGCCCGAATAGGTGCTCATGCGCCCGGCCAGCAGGCCGATCTCGCGATGGCCCAGACCCAGCAGATATTCCACAGCCATGTAGGCCCCTTCATAGTCCATGGAGTTGATCAATGTGAGATTGGCCTGACCGCCGCGGAATTTCCTGGCCTCGTCCGGATCCAGGTCGATGATGGCCAGCGGGCAGCCGCGCTTCAGAATGTCGCCGTATACGTCAGACGCCATTTCTGTGCCGATGATGATGCCGCTGTCAATCCTCTTTTGCATAAAGGCTTGCTTGATGCGGTCATAATCATCCTTGGAGTAAATCACATTGACCAGCGCGTAGTAGCCCCTGGAGTTCAGCGCGTCCACTATGATCTCCAGAAACGGTGCGAAGTAGTTGTTCTGATAAATGCGGTGGTTTTCGTCCTTTTCCGAGATGCTGATGATGAAAAGCCCAATGGTGTTGTGGGGTTTTCCGGCCAGTGCCCGGGCGGAGGTATTGGGCGCGTAGTCATAGCGGTCAATAATCTCCATCACCCTGCGGCGTGTTTCATCCGGCACGTTGGAGTAGTTGTTTACCACCCTGGAAACCGTGCTGCGGGATACACCGGCCAACTTTGCGATTTCGTCACTTTTCATCGGGCAACCACCTTTTTAGCGGGACGGAGCAGGCCCTGCCCGCTCCGTCCCCATTGGTTCATTGTACAGGTTACGGTTGATTACTTCTTGGCAGCCAGGAAGGCATCATACTGCTTCTGCATGTCGGCCAGGAGCACGTCCACACCGGCATCCTTCAGCTCTTTGGCAAACTTGGCGACCGTGTCGTCAACAGACTCGGTGCCGGCGCCGTTGAACAGGTTCACATAATACTTGGCGACCACGTTCTTGCAGGCGGAGGCTTCAGTCTGCACATTGGCGCCGTCCCAGATGAAGCCAAGGCTCCTCAGCGGGATCGCGCTGTCGTTGAAGCTCTTGTAAAGATCCCACATGTTGGTCGGATCCTTCTCGGAGAGGAACTCCAGATACTGGTTGCCGAACTTCCAGGTGTGGCCGGGGTTGTAGCCGGCAGGAGTGGTGGCATTCTTCGGGCCGGCCTTGATCTGGGTGTCGCTCACCTTCACATAGTGCTCGCCCTCAATGCCGAAGTTCAGCGTGTTGATCACGAACGCATCGGTATAGAGCAGGTTCACAAACATCATGGTGCGCTCGGGGTTGGGGCAGGCAGCGGGCAGGGCCAGCATGGAGCCGGTGGTCTCACCGTTGCTCATCACGGAGGGGGAGAACTGAGCCTGCACATACTCCACACCCAGTTCGTTGGACATTTCAATATACTTGTTGGGCTTCAGGGACTGATCCACGCAGAAATACTTGCCGCTCTTGAGCTCGGCCTTGAAGTCGGTCTGTGTGGGGGATTCGGGGTTGATGTAGCCCTTGGTGAAGTAATCACGCATGAGCTTGTAGTGCTCCACAGACTCGGGGGCGGTGAACTGATCAATGACCTTCACATTGGACTCGTCGTTGTTGGAATAGAGCGCGCCGGGGATGTTCTTGTCACCAATATAATCCCAATCCAGCGTGGCGAAGGGGGCTTCGCCCTGCACTACCAGCAGCGGCCACACGTCTTTTTCATTGTCCTTGATGATCTTGAGCACCGGCTCGAAGTCTTTCCAGCTCTTGATTGCGGACATATCGATCTTATACTTGTCCACAAGGTCTTTGCGCATCAGCGGGCCCCAGGCATGGGCCTTTTCCTTGTTGCAGGGCATCGTGTACTGCTTGCCGCCCACGGAGGAGGCATAGAGGAAGTCAGGACCGAGCACCTTCTCCACATCGGGGGCATACTGCTTGAGAAGATCAGTGATCTCCAGCAGGAAGCCGGAGGAGGCGTTCAGGCGGTAGTTGCCGGCCCAGCTGCAGGAGAACAGCAGGTCGAACTTCTCGCCGGCGGCCAGCATGGGGTTCACCTTGTTGTCATAGTCGCCCCAGCCGATCACGCGCAGATCCACGGTGGCGTTGATCTTGGGCTTGAGATACTCGTTGACCTTGGCCAGCACAGCGGCCTGGTCCGGCTCGTCGCCGTTGCCCACCAGGTACCACACCAGGTTGACGGGCGGGAGCTCCACAGCCGGCTCCGTGGGTTCCACGGTCGGCTCCTGGGTTTTGGGCGCGTCGGTCGCGGGCGCCTGTGTGGCAGGAGCCGCGGTGGGGGCGGTGGTTGCGCAGCCGGCGACCATCACCATGGCCGTGAACAGCGCCAACGCCGCGAAGAGATTTCGCCAGTGTCTTTTCATCTTGAGCCCTCCTTGATTGATTCTTATACCGTCCGGCTATGCCGGCATCAGCCTTTCACAGCGCCGATCGTCAAGCCCTTGATAAAATACCGTTGGAAGAACGGATAGGCAAAGATGATCGGCCCGATGGACAGCACGGCAATTGCCATGCGCGAGGTCTCGCTGGGGGTGTTGCTGAAGGAAGTGGAGCCGGTGATGTATTGCGAATTCTGCGAAAGCCAGGTGAGGTTGGAAAGCATTTTGGCCAGCACGTATTGCACGTTGTAGAGCTCTGTCTTGTCAATGAACACCAGGGGCAGATACCAGTCGTTCCAGTATTGCAGCATGCAGAACAAGCCGACTGTGGCAAGCCCCGGCTTGCTGATGGGCAGCACCACCGAGAAGAATGTGCGGAACTCTCCTGCGCCATCGAGCCTGGAGGCTTCCAGCAGCTCATCGGGCACCGTGGTGCGGAAGAATGTGCGCATGATCAGCACATACCAGCAGTTCATCAGAGACGGCACGATATAAACCCAGACCGTGTTTTTGATCGGGATCAGGTGCACATAGACCATATACCAGGGCACAAGGCCGCCGGAGAAAATCATCGTGAAGAACACCACGAAGGACAGCATATTGCGCTGCTTGAAATCCCTGCGGGAAATGGGATAGGCAAACAGCGTGATCACGATGAGGCTGGCCAGCGTGCCCAAGATCGTTACAAACGTGGTGATGCCATAGCTGCGCCAGATCACGTCGCCGGCGAACACGTAGCGGTATGCCTCCAATGAAAGCTTGGCCGGGGTGAAAGAGTAGCCCAGCCGCAGAATCTCCGTCTCATCGCTGAACGACACGATCACGGTGAGCAGAAGCGGCACAATGCAAAGCGCCACAAAGATGATCACGACAACGTTCAATACGAAGTTGATGCCCATGGGAAGCCTGTTGAATCTGGCTTCCTGCCGGTTCTGATTTTCCATGCCTGCACCTCCCCTCAAAACACCGCTTTATCGCGGTCGAGTTTGCCCACCACCAGATTGGCCCCCAGCACGAAGATGAACCCCACGATGGACTGGTAGAGACCGGCAGCCGCGGCCATGCTGAAGTTGTTCTGCTGCTGGAGCGCACGGAACACATAAACATCGATGACCAGCGTGGTGTCCGAAAGAGCCCCCTGCTGCCGGGGCAGCTGGTAAAACAGGCCAAAGTCGGAGTTGAACACCCTGCCGATGGCCAGCACCGTGAGGATGATCATGAGCGGCTGAAGCTGCGGCAGCGTGATGTGCTGGATGCGGTGCCAGCGGTTCGCGCCGTCGATTGTGGCGGCTTCATACAGCTCCGGGTCAATGCCGGCGATGGAGGCCAGATAGACCACGCAGTTGTAGCCGGTGTATTTCCACAGGTTGAAAAAGATCAGTATCGCTGGCCAGTAGGCCGGCTCGGAATAGAACTGGATCGTGTCAAGCCCCAGCGGCTGGAGGATGGAGCGGTTGATAAAGCCTGACTCCGGCCCAAAAAAGCCATATGCCAGATAGCTCACGACCACCCACGAAAGGAAATAGGGCAGGAACATCATGCTTTGGAACACCTTGGAACCGCGCCGGTTGCGAAGCTCCGACAGGATGATCGCAAACGCGACAGCCACCACCAGGCCCAACACGATGAAAATCACGTTGTAGAGCACTGTGTTACGGGTCATGTTCCAGGCATCCGGCGACTTGAACAGATAGGCAAAGTTGCCGAACAGGTTCTTCTGCTGAACGAGCTCGCCGCTTTCGTTCAAGCTGGACAGGATCGGCAGGTTGCCCTTAGCAAACCCTTGCACAATGTTGTAAAAATACTGCGGCAGCCAAGTCCAGGCTCCGGTTTTGGGTTTGGGGATGTTCTGATACTTCTGGAAGGCCATCACGATGCCCAGCATGGGCACGTAATTGTTGATCAGAAGCACCACGAGGCCGGGAAACACCATCAGCCAATACTCCCAACGGAAGGAGCGGAAGCGTTTGCTTGTGCTTGTTTTGCGGGTCACCGGTGTCTCCGGGGTTTGCGGAACGCTCTTGACCATCATGCAGCACCTCGTTGTGTGAACGCGTTTCTACAGAGTTATTGAGCTTACCTGGCAGTTTATTCGTGCAGATTGTTCATTGATTGCGATACGATTTATGCGTTATGTGATTTGTGCGACGCGCTTTATTGATTGCACCACTCGTTCTGTGCAATTCTGTGAATGCGCTTTCACAAAACATGATACGGGAAATTGCAGCAAATCTAAATGGAATATATTGTGCTTATCGTTGTATTATATTGTGTTATTCAATACATATTTTTATTTCCAGATGTGTTTTCTACTCGTAATACCGTCATTCTGACAGAAAGCCATAAGCAAAAATGCACAATCAAATTGGTGAAAAACACGGTTTCATTCCATAGCATTTTTCCTGTAATCACTGGGGGAATGGCCCGTCTGCCTTTTGAAGTGCTTGGCAAAATAGTGCGCATCGGCCATACCGACACGCTCTGATACGTCGCAAATGGGCATATTGGTGTCCCTCAGCAACGATTTTGCCTCATGAATGCGCAATTGCCACAAATAAGCCACCCAGCTGCTGCCCATTTCCTTTCGAAACAGCCTGCTGATGTGGCATGGGCTGACAAAGGCGTTTTTTGCGATTTCATCCAGCGTGATGGGCCGCCGGAAGTTGGTGGCTATGAAATCGAGTGTTTTTGACAAAATAGGCTTCATGGGCTTGTCAAAAATTCGTGAAAGCGTGTTTATTCGGGAGTATGCTTTATTTTTCTGCCTTTCCTCCAGGATCGCACGGCAAGCCCGGTAGCATAGTGGCAGATCTTCCGCCCCATGGCCGCCGGCACTGGCGGCCATGCCCAGATGGCAGCCGCCCGGCAGACTTGCGCTGCCGTCGTGAATTTCAAGGCCACAGGCGCCACCACCCCGATGCTTTCCGGTGAGCACCGCCACCACATTGCATGAGAGGGCAAGCACCGCCCCGGCCCGACCCATCGGCAACGCCCAGAGCGCCTCCAACGCCTCCGGCAGCGCAGGCGCCCCGCAGGCGTCCAACTCGATCAGGCACAGCACGAACCGACCGAGCTTGCCCCCCGTCAGCTCCTCATAAGCCTCCGGTGGGCGCGCGCCATACAACACGTCACAAATCACCTTGCAACGGGCCAATTCCGCCACAGTTTGATCCGCATGGGAGCGTCGGCGAGTGGGCAACAGTGACGCCCTCCCTATTTCTGATAGATCTCCGGCTTCAGCACGCAAATATCGGGCAGGTTGCGGTATTGCTCGGCGAAATCCAGCCCGTATCCCACCACAAACTCGTTGGGAATCGTGAAACCCCGCCAGTCCGCCCCGATGGTCACCTTGCGGCGCTCGGGCTTATCCAGCAGTGTGCAGATCTTCAAAGACGCCGGCTTGCGGGCGCGGAGCATGTCGGTGAGGTAATGAAGCGTGAGCCCGGTGTCCAGAATGTCTTCCACGACCACGACATGGCGGCCCTCAATGGATTCATCCAGGTCTTTGATCAGGCGCACCTCGCCGGAACTGCCGGTGCCCCGGCCATAACTGGAGGCGGAGATGAAGTCCATACGGACCTGGATATCCATGCAGCGGACCAAATCGGCGTAAAACACGGAAGAACCCTTCAGCACACAGATCATCACCGGTGTGTGACCCTCATAATGGCGGCTCAATTGTTTGCCGATCTCCGCGACCTTGGCAGCGATTTCCTCTTTGCTGATCAGCACACGGCTCACGTCAGCCATCATACCCATCATAAACCCTTCTCCTTTTTGACAAACTCGATTTTCAAAACGCGCGCTGTTTGCGCCGTGACTTTCACTGCATCGGCAATGCCCACGCCCACCACCCAAAGCACATCAGCGCTGCAGGCCAGCAGCGGCAGGCCGCCGCGGGCAAAGCGGCTCACCTTGCGGTCAATCAGGTGGTCCTTCAGCTTCTTGCCACCGGGAGCGCCCAGCGGGTGGAAGCGGTCGCCCCCAGCCCTGGAGCGGGCAGCAACCCCATCCGGGAAACGATCCGCGTCAAAATACTGCACGTTTGCCGGATGGTCCTGCAAATCCGCAGGAACAGCGTCCAGCAACCGGCAGCGGAACAGGCCGCCGCAGGCAGCCGTGTCGCCCGGCACGGCCAATGGCACCGGCTCCCAACGCTGCGTCTCCGGCATGGCCGGCATGATCACCAGTGCGCCTGCCTCCCGAAGGGCCACTGCCCCACCGCCCAGGTCAAGCCGCCGGCCGGTTTTGCCCTCCCCAAGCAACGAGGACATCTCAAGAACATCGCACAGCTCCACATCGGAATCGATGCCTGCCCGGCGTGCCATCTGCCGGATCACCCGGCTCTGCACCGGCCAGGGCAAGCCTGCCAGGTCTTCCACCGGCGCCGAAACGCCGCCGCCGGGCAGCTCAGCAGCCCGTGCGAGCACGGTTTCGGCGAGGCTGTTGAGATAACGGCTGTCCTCCCGAAGCAGTTCGGCGGCACGGCAGAGCGCCCCGGCTGCCTGTGGGTTCAGGCGCTGCTCCATCATCGGCAGCAGCACATGGCGCACCCAGTTGCGGGGGATTGTTGTGTCGGCATTGGAAGCATCCTCCCGCCAGGTGTAGCCGTTTTGCACGCACCAGTCGCGGATCTCCGCCCTGCCGACGCACAAAAAAGGCCGCACAATGCCGGAGTCCTCCACCGGTGCCATCGCGGCAAGGCCGTCGGGGCCTGCTCCGCGAATCAGCCGCAGCAGCACCGTTTCGGCCTGGTCATCCCTGTGATGGGCCAGCGCCAGCCTTTGGATGCCCCGCTCGGCCATGATCTCACGAAAAAAACGGTGCCGTGCATCCCGCGCGGCAACCTCCAGCGAAACGCCCCGCTCCCCGGCCACAACTGGCACATCGGCCCGCCCCAGGTGCAGCGGCACAGAAAGATCCCGGCAAAGCCCCTCCACAAAGAGCTGCTCTTCCTCAGCTTCGGCGCGGATGCCGTGGTGAAAATGGGCAGCCTCCACATGGATGCCCAGCTCATCGCGCAGCAGCCAAAGCGCATGCAGCAGCGCCACGCTGTCCATGCCGCCGGACACACCGACCAACACCACGCACCCATTCGGGAACATGGCGCAGTCCCTGATGGTTCGCCTCACCTGATCGAGCATCCTGCCGCCTCGTGGAATTGGGATGAACCGGTATAGTATATCACAAGATCACGCAAACTCCTCGCCGCGTTCCAGCAGCTCCAGGAAGGCCCACACCACATTGGGGTCAAACTGGGTGCCGGCGTGCAGCAGCAACTCGGCGCAGGCGTCATCACGGCTCATCGCCTTGCGGTAGACACGGTCCTGCGTCATGGCGTCATAAGCATCCACCACCAGCAGGATGCGGGCCAGCAACGGGATGGCTGTGCCCTTGAGGCCCTGGGGGTAACCGGTGCCGTCCCACCGCTCGTGATGGCAGAGGATATATTCCGAAATGTGGGCCAGATCCGGTGAGGATTGGGCGATGCGGAACCCGATCTCCGGGTGGCGGCGCATCTCCTCCCACTCGATTTCGGTGAGCTTGCCAGGCTTGGTCAGGATGTGGCCGTCAATTGCAATCTTACCGATGTCATGCAGCAGCGCAAACAGCTCAATGTCATTCACCTGGTCATCGGGCAGGCCCAGCGCCTGGGCAACGGCCTTGGAATAAGCGATCAGGCGCTGCGCGTGCTGCTCGGTCTCAAAGCTCTTCTCGAAAAGCGTGGTGCGGATCGAGGAGATGATGAAGCTGTGCTGGCTGCGGCTCTCCAGCAACTTGCGGCGATACATCGCGTCCTCCGCTGCTTTCATCACCGTATCCAGGTGCCCGTCAGCCTCGGTCTTTGTGCCCCAGCCCAGCGAGATGCTGAGCTTTGCATTGCCGGAGGGCAGGCCGCTGTCGGTGCTTTCACAGCGGGCATAAATACGTTTGCAGATCTCCGCAGCCTGGCCATAGTTGGTTTTGGGCAGCAGGATGCAAAACTCATCGCCGCCCACGCGGGCCACAATGTCCTCATTGCGGCAGCACTCCCGGAGGATGGAGGCGATTCTGGAAAGCAGCATATCGCCCTCGCCATGCCCAAACACATCGTTGGTGAGCTTGAGGCCGTTCACGTCACCCATGATCACCGAGATGGGCAACTGGCGGGCGGTATCAAGCCTGCGGCTCTCCTCCTCCAGAAATGCCCGGTTATATAGCCCTGTCAGCCGGTCGTGATAGCTCAGGAAGGCAATTTCCTCTTCCTTCTGCTTTTCCTCCGTGACGTCGCGGAACACCAGGATCACACCCAGCACTCTTTGGGATTCATCGAGTATCGGTGCTGCGCTATCGGCAATGGAGCGCACGGTGCCATCGGCGCTGCGCAGCGCCGTGTGGTTTGCCAGGCCCACGACCACGCCGGTGGTGAGCACGCGCTCCACCGGGTTTTCACATTTGATGCCGGTCTCCTCGTTGTAGATGTCAAACACTTCCTCAAAGAGCCTGCCAATGGCCTTCCGGACAGGCCAACCGGTGAGCTGCTCGGCTACGGCGTTTATCAGCACCACCCGGCCTGTGCCGTCGGTGGCGATCACGCCGTCTCCGATGCTCTGCAGCGTGACGCGCAGCCGCTCCTTTTCCTGCCGGAGCCTTTGCTCAGCAAGCACACGGTCGGTGATGTCCACAGACAGGCCGATGATGCCGTCACGCTTGCCGTTGGCTGCATACAGCGGCGTCATTGTGTGTTGGAAAACGGTGGAGCCCACCTTGATCTCCGTGGTGGACTCCTTGCCCGAAGATGCCCGCCGGTAGGCGGCGACAGCCCGGGCGTCAAAG
The DNA here is from genome assembly GCA_023435705.1 of Bacillota bacterium. Classification (GTDB taxonomy): domain Bacteria; phylum Bacillota; class Clostridia; order Christensenellales; family UMGS416; genus JAEYRA01. The sequence continues at coordinate 130,000 of JAEYRH010000008.1, forward strand.
TTGATGAGATCAGCATAGTCCCGCCCAAGGGCACTTTCCGGCGTAAGGCCGAGCTTATCAAGGCCCTTTCCTTCGGCCAGCAGGCATTTGCCGCCATGATCCAGCTGGAAAATCACTGCGTCCAGGTTTTTCATGACCAGGCTCAGGCGCTCCTGATAGCTGCGGATCTCCTTTTCCATCGCCAGGCGCTCGGTGATGTCCACACCGAAGCTCACAATGCCGGCAATCCTGCCGTCACGCTGCATCAGGCTGTTGCTCCAGGCAATGCGGCGTTCGCGGCCATCCTTGGTCAGAATGGCGTTTTCACCGCTGCCGGGCACGTTGCCGCTGCCGATTGCCTGAAACATCTCCCACACCTGGGGGTAGCGGTCTTTCGGCACGGCAAGGTCAAACCAATTCTTGCCCACGAGCTCTTGCTTGGTCCAGCCTGTGAGCTGCTCGCCGGTGCGGTTGAATTCCTTCACACACCCATCGGTGTCCAGCACCAGCACGATGGCGTTGGCGGTGTCGATGAGCTCCTCTGCGTATTCCTTGGCGGCCCTCAGCTCATTGGCAGTCTTGATCCGCCCGGTAATGTCGGTAAACACGGAGGCAAACTGCTCCTTTTCAAAGGAGAGCACAGAAATGCTGAAGTGCTTGTCCATCGGCGGATAATAGGTGTCAAACAGCATGGGCTGGCCGGTCTCCACAACCTTCGTGTAAAGCTCCAGATAGGGCGCCTCCCCAGTGCCATAAAGCTCCGTCGCACGTGTGCCAACCGCCTGCGCACGCGTGATGCCGGTGCTGGCCACAAACGCGGGGTTCACAGCGGTGATCCGGTAATCCACAGCGCGGCCAGCCTCATAGATGAGCTCATGAAGCGCCACGCCCTCCACCATGTTGTCAAACAAGGCAATGATCCGTCTCTCAACGAGCGCCCGCTCCTGCTCGGCTTTGATCCGGTCAGAGATGTCGCGCAAAGACGCCTGCACCTCACGGGGGTCTCCATTGTCGGAGAAGAAAACCTGGCCGCTGGCCTCCACCCAAAGATACTCGCCGCTCTTCAGGCGCATCCGGACCGAAAAGACGAAGTTGCGCCTGCCCAAGCCAATGGTTTCACGGGCGGCAAGATAACGGTGCACGTCTTCCGGGTGGAAAAACTCCGTGAGGTTCACGCCGCTCAGCTCTTCTGGCAGATAACCCAGCACTCGGAAACAAGCCGGGGAGGCATAATTGCACACACCTTCCGGCGTGAGGCGCAGAATCACATCGGTGGAGTTTTCCGCAAGCAGCCGGAATTGCCGCGCCCGGCCCAGCCGTTCCTCCAATTTTCTCTGCTGCGTCAGGTCTCTGGCGGAGAGCAGGACTCCTTTTGACGAGCCGTCCTGACCGCCGAAAGCCCGCAGGTTGATCTGCACCGGAATCAGGCCGCCCTCTTGATTCAGGAACATCATTTCAAGATTGTCCAGGCTTCCTTCCCTGAGCGCGCGCAGAACCGCCGCCCGGGCCAGGGCGGGGTTGTCAATGTGGGTGCCCACAGGCGTGCCAATCAATTGCTCCCGCGCCTTGCCGGTCAGGCGCTCGGCAGCGGAGTTTACATCGCTGATGATGCCTTCGGCATTGATCACGGCCATGGCGTCGGCATTGGCCTCGATGAGACTGCGGTGATAGCTGCTGGCACGCTTCAGCTCATCGTTGACGCTGTTCAGGCCGGCCTGGGTTTCCAGCTCCTTCATGCGGCTCAGGCCGATGTCGCCCAGCACCTCCGTTAACCCGGATGCGAACAGCAGCGCCTGGCGCACCTGATCGCCATCCAGCACCGGAACACCGCGCACCGCCTCCAGATACTGCTCCTCATCGAATCCATATTGCCGGGCAAACCCGCGGTAAGTCTCCTCCTCCGGCTGCGAAAGGAACACCTGCCCAATCACGAGGTCGGCCACATGCTCGCTGCCCACACGCACCGGCATGCCAAAATCCGCCAGACCCAACGGGCACACGGAAGGGGCTCCCTCCTCCTCGTGCCCGGCATACATCCTTTCGCATAACGCAAGGAGCTCCGGATGGCGTCGGTGGAAACGGGTGCAGAGCGCCGGCTGCGGTGTATCAGCGACCACCTGCCCCTGCCGGTCAATGATAGACACGGGCAGGCCAAGCACCTCGCTTATTTTGTTGATCATCCGTTGCAACACATCAATTTGAACCAGATCCTGCAGGCGATACTTCATGAAGACCTCCGCGACCGGCGATTGGCCGCTTTATTAAGTCGTACCGTAGTTGTTATTGTCGCATATGGAATTATATCAAGCATTGCTGTAGCTTGATGAAAATTTTTGAAAGGAATCGAAATGTATGAGCATATTTTTAGTTTCATCAAGAAGACAGGTGCTGGCTCATTGGGCAGCGACCACACGGTTGCGCCCAATGGACTTGGCCTGATAAAGCGCCCTGTCAGCGTCATTGAGTAGCTTTTGGGGGTCGGTCTCCGCCTCAGGATAAACGCCGGACACACCGATGGAGATTGTGACAAATCCATTTTCAATCAAGCCTGTGTAACCCAACTGCAGATCTTCCACATTCTTTCGGGTGGTCTCTGCCAGCATGCAAGCCGACGAAAGGCTGGTGGACGGCAGCAGCACGGCGAACTCCTCGCCGCCATAACGGGCCACAAGGTCGCCAACGCGCCGGAAAGTCTTCTTGATTGCCTGGCTGATCATTTTCAGGCATTCATCTCCGGCCAGGTGGCCATGGTTGTCGTTGTAGCGCTTAAAATGGTCAATGTCCACCATCATCAGCGCCAGGCAGTCATGGCTGCGGCTGGAGCGCTGCATCTCTGCGTTGAGCATGCGGTCAAAATAACGGCGGTTATAAAGCGCCGTGAGCTGGTCGGTGATCGACATCTGCTCAAGGTTGTCGCGTGTGCGCTTGAGCTCAATGTAGTTGGTGATGCGCATGCGCACGATGGCAGGGTTGAATGGTTTGGTGATAAAATCGATGCCGCCGACCTTCAACCCCTCAATCTCGGTTTCGGCATCTTCCCTGGAGGAAATGAAAACCACCGGCGTGTGGGCCGTGTCACGGATTGCCTTCAGCCTGCGGCACACCTCAAATCCATACATGCCCTTCATCACGATATCCAGCAGGATGATGTCGGGCTTGAAAGCCAACACAACGCTCAGCGCCTCCTCGCCGGACTTCACGCAATGCACAGTGAAACCCTCCTTGAACACCTGGCTCAAGAGGTGCAAGCTCACGCTGTCATCATCAGCAATGAGGATTCTAGGTTCGTTTCCCAGCATATTGGCAACCCTCTATATCAATGCTTAGAAAATCAATTCAAATATTCAAATACCCACATTTCACACAAAGTAACCAAAAAATTTGGCACAGCACATCAGATGGAGCCAAATCGCAAGACCCGGCTCCGCAACATACAATCGACTGCTCTATCTGAGGCCTGCCTGAACCAATTCAGGCGTTACCGTAATTTTACACACCGCGTATGCGCCATTGTTTGCTTTGGCATAAATGGTTGCCGTGCCAACGCCGATCGCCCGGAACGACCCGGATGCGCCCACCGCAACCACACGGGTGTTGCTGCTGGACCATGTGATGGTCTTGTTGGCAGCGCCGGAGGGGCTCACCGTGGCTGTGAGCCTGAACACGCTGCCGATACAAACCGTCTTTTCGGCAGAGCTAATCACGACTGACACCACCTCTGGCGGCGCCATTACACTCACGACACAGAACGAGGTCTTTCCCCCATCGAGGGCGCGCACCATAATCCTGGCCGAGCCGGGCGACAGGGCCTCAACGAGCCCGTTGGAATCCACCCTGGCAACGGCGGGGTTGCTGCTGGACCAAATGACATTGGGAAATGTGCAGGTTGCTGGCGCAAGGATTGGCGCAAGCTGGCAGGTTTGACCGACAGCCAGTTTAACGGAGGAGGTGCTCACAGACACCCCTGTGACAGCGGTGTATTGAAGGGTTACCTTTTTGACCGTTTCGTTGCCAAGCTTGTTTCTGGCGTAAACGGTGTAGTCGCCAAACTGACTGGTCACAAACGTGTTGCGGAATGTTTTCCCCTGAGCCCTGACAGTGTCCAGCGAAACATTGCCGGCCATCCAGCGGGTCTCGGCAATGCCGGTGGGATCTGAGCATTTCACGGCAACAGTCAGCTTGCTGGGGTAACTGCCCTGGCAGGACGCCGAGATGGCGGGGCTGATGCGGCTGATGGTGAATTTGCCGCTTTTTGAAGATCCGTCGGCCAGCGAGACCGTATACTTGCCGGGGCTGGAAACACTGGAGGCTAAGGAAACCGCCACTCCATCCCTGGTCAGAAGGGCGCTGCTGCCGTTTGTGTCAATGTTGACGTTGCCGCCGGCAATGACCAGCGTGCCCGGGTCGCAGAAGGATGGATCGGGCTGCACGGCGGACACGCCGACCCAGCGGAAGTCGTAATAATAATGTGGAACATGGTATGTATTCAACTTATTAGAAGGAACCTTATACGTTAGAAGATATATACCAACCTTTCCAGTATCCACATGCCCGCTGACCTCTACCTTACCGGTCATGTCACCTTCTGATTCATTTACTATCGTTATGCCTGACATAGGATCAAACGAACCATTCAACAACACAGATGTGTTTTCCGTTCCTGAGAAAGGCGATATCACTTTGATATCCGGAACACTGAAAGGAAACTCATACCTAGAATATGCGATGTATTTGCCATTGTCATAGACACATGAAATGTAGCTCAGTTGAAGATTGGTTATGGGCATGTTCGGTGGTATGAGAAGCTCATTTTCATACAACCCGTTCTCGTTTTTGTAGAGGAATGTCTCCAAATAGCTGCCATGGTGATTCTCAACGTGTAAAAAACCCAAATTGATATACCGGATTGAATGGCTATTGCTTTCAATTTCCATGGAAATCTTCACACTATCTCCATGATAGACGGAAGTCTTTGAAAGTGTAATACTCTTCGCCATGGGTGCAGGCCCGCTGTTTGGCATATTATCTGGGTTGTTGACTTTAAAACTCAGCTTAGCGCTTTCCGGCAATGGTGTGGCTTCAGATATATTATTGTCAGAGAAAATACTGACATTATTACAGTTATCCCTCAACCATATTTTGGAGATGTTGTAGTATGCATCAGGAATATCACTGGTAATTTTCAGCTTTCCAGCAAAAACCCCCGGCTCGCCGCTCACAGGCCACAAGTAAGCTGATGACGATATCATAATATTCGGCATGTATTCGAAATACACCACAATTGAACCGTTGATTCCAGATGCATCCGATGCAACCGCCCGGAAGTTGATGGTATCGCCAACGGCGGCGCTCGTCCTGTCTGCCGTGAGCGAAAGAATCTCTGGGGGCTGATTATCTTGAAGATTCATGTTTTCTACATGTATTCTGACACTTGAGTTTTCGTAGGTAGTGTATTGTACCCAGGTGAAGTTGTCGCACATGTCTTTAAATTGTATCTTTTCCAGAAAATAATCGCCGGATCGAATGCCATCGTTTGAGACGCTGAACTTCGCGATATACGTATTTTCCTCTCCTGATGGTATGAACTTCGCGAAGTAACTATAACATGAATCAACATGATCCTTCATTTTTATTATCACGAAGCCAGCATCCGGATTGATTTTGCTCAACTCATCATAAACGGTGGCCGTGACGATAATTGTATCATCCGTCGCATAGGAGCTTTTATCAAATGAATAACTAGCAACAACTGGCGGTGTGGTGTCCCCCACGGCCAAAGCCGGCACGGGCATCATCATGGCAATGAGCATTGCGCAAAGGATCAGAGCAAAAAGCTTCCTTTTCATGCCAGCACACCCTTATTCTGATAATCGCATTGGGGATTATATCATATCGTCGCTTGCGGTTTCAATCAAATGAAAGCCCATTTTATTCAATTTGCAAAATATAACCGGAAAAACATGTTTGGATCGATTCACATATCCACGAAAACCGCAATGATCGAGCTGTGCCTGCGGGCTTCTTACTACTGACTACTGACTACCGACTACCGACTACTGGCTCTGGCTACTGGCTCCTCAGTAATCCTCATCCTCCTCATACACCGCATAATCCATGATCTCCTCATGGAGCCCGTTGATCGCCGTGGGCTCCAGATCCGGCAGCACCGCCAGCAGGAACTGCACCACCCGCTCGTTGAACTCCGGGCCCTTCTCCTCATGGGGCAGCATGCCGCAGTTGCGGATCAAAAACACCGACGAGGATGGAATCTGGCTGGCGTAAAGGTCTGCCATGCCGCAGGGCCGGCCAGCGTCAATCTCCCCCCACACGATGAGCGCCGGGCAGAGCACAGCTTTCAGGTTTTCATGCACATAATCATCGTCATATCCCTGGATCAGCCGCAGCAGCGTCTGCCGGGCCAGCCTGTTCTCAAAGGGCCGGTAGACCTGGCGGGTCATGTAGTTGTCCACAGCAATCTCGTTGAAGCAGCACCATTTCAGAAAGTTATATACATCGCCAATGCGCAGAAACGTCATGCGGATTTCACCCAGCAGAGGGTTCATCAGCTGCCGGATGGGCTTGGGGAAGTGGCGCGTGAGGCTGCCGGGGCTGGAGAGTATGAGCGCCGACACACGCTCCGGGTAGCGGATCGCCATTTCAAGCGCCACGATGCCGCCCTCTCCGGCGCCGCAGATGGTGGCGCGCTCCACCTTCAACTCGTCCAGCAGGCGGATCAGGTATTTGGCCATATCCTGCGGTGATGCGCCGCAGTGGCCCGGCAGGCGGGAGTAGCCGCAGCCAGGCAGGTCCACTGCGATGATGCGCATGCTTTTGACAAACAAGGGGTAGTTGTTGCGGAAGGTAAACAACGAGAACCCCAGCCCATGCAAAAACAGCATGGTCGGGCCGGAGCCGTCGTCGATGTAATGGATCGTGGGGCCACCCACGTCCATCATCGAGCCCAGCTCCTTGGAATTGATAAACGACAGATAGGGGATCGCCATGGCGCTGCCCTCAGCGGGCCGGAGCCATCACCCTGAGGGCCCCGGGCAGTATCATAAACTCGGCGCTGGTCACCGCTGTGTGCAGCTCGCCGTCGGTCTGCACGGCAAAGGGCTCGCCATTGCTGTCAATCACGACTTTTTTAGCGCGGTAAAAGTTCACAAAAGGATACTTTGTGTGGCCGCCGGATGGGAACTTCGGAAACAGCGTGGCGATCTTGAAGCGCGGGATGCAGTCAATCACACACACATCCAGGCTGCCGTCACCGGGTTCGGCCTTGGGCAGCACCTTCATGCCGCCGCCGTAAAACAGGCCGTTTCCGATGGCCGTGAGCAGCAGCTCCTTCTCCTGAAGCACATTGTCCACCCAAAGGCGCATCTTTTTGCAGCGGTAGCGGGCCAGCGTGGTGAACACCGCCAGGTAATAAGCAGCACTGCCCAAAGACCGGATGCGGTGCCGCTCCTCCACCACAGACACATCAAAACCGATGCTGCCGATGTTGAAAAAGGGCTTGCCGTTGAATAGCCCGGCATCCACCTGCTTCATTTCACCCTCCAGGATGATCGAAAGCGCGCCCTCGGCGTCCATCGGGATGCCCAGGCTGCGGCGGTAGTCGTTGCCGGTGCCGCCGGGGATGATGCCCAGCGCCGCGCTCCCGCCGGATTTCAAAAGGCCCGCCGCCGTCTCCATCACCGTGCCGTCGCCGCCCACGGCCACAATGGCCCGGTAACCGGCTGAAGCCGCGGCAGCGGCCAGTTGCTCGGCGTGGCCGGCGTTGCTGGTGACGACGATCTCGTGCTCAATGTTTTTAGACAGCAGTATCTTGGACAGTGAACTCATGATCTTGGGGCAGCGGCCATGCCCAGCCACGGGGTTCACAATGAAATAATACATGGATGAGGCCTCCGGTTGTTGCTCGGTTCATAAGAGTTAATTATAGCATTCGGGTGGTTTTGTGGCAAGTTTTGATGAAATACCTGAGCTTTCGCTTTTTTCATTTTATGTGTTGACATGAAGTTCTTATTTGCATAGAATATATCGATTCGATACATCGGCTCGATATATGGAGGGCAGCATGCTGGAATACATCATCCTTGGGTTCCTGCAACATAAAGACATGAGCGGCTATGACATCAAGCGCCACATGGGCCAATCCATTGCCTACTTTTATGACGCGAGCTTCGGCAGCATTTACCCAATGCTGAAGAAGATGCAGAGCGAAGGCACCGTGACCATGACCGAAACGGCGGAGGGCGGCAAGATCCGCAAGGAATACGCAATCACCGAAGCGGGCCGGGTGGCGTTTCACCAATGGCTTCGGCAGCCCATCACGCTCAACCGGGCCCGCCACGACCACCTGGTGCGCATTTTCTTCTACCGGTGGCTGCCCAGGGAGCAGGCGGTTTCGCTGATTGAGGGCTTCATCCGCACCGTGCGCGGCGAGATCAGGGAGCTCACCGCATTGCAGGCTTGCGTCCAGGATGCCGGTGTCTTTGAGGCTGCCACGCTGGATTATGGATTGCAGTATTACCATTTCACAATGAGCTGGTGCGAGGAGTTCTTGCGCCGTCTCAACCGGACTGAGTAGGAAAGGACGATCCAACATGAAGATTCTGGTGCTAAACGGAAGCCCAAAGGGTGAGGCCAGCGTGACAATGCAATACGTGAAATACTTGCAGAAAGTTAACCCAGAGCACGAATTCCGGCAGGTGCATGTGGCCCACGGAGTCCGGCAGATCGAAACCAAACCGGACCGTTTTGAGGAGATCATCAGGCAGGTACACGAAGCCGACGGCGTGCTGTGGGCGTTCCCTCTGTATGTGTGCCTTGCACACGCCAACTACATGCGGTTTGTGGAGCTGATCGCCGAGCGGGGAGTGCAGAGTGCGTTTGCAGGCAAATACGCAGCGGCGCTCACCACGTCCATCCATTTCTTTGACCACACGGCCCACACCTGGATGCGCACCGTCTGCGACGATCTGGGCATGCGCTACACAGGGTTCTTTGCCCCGGCGATGAACGACCTGACAACCGGCGGGGGGCAGCGACAGCTTGCGGAGTTTGGGCGGGATTTCCTGCGGCAGATTGAAAGCGGGGCCCCAACCCAGCGGCTATACGCGCCGGTGGTTGGGCAGACCCCAGCGTACACACCCGGCCCATCCGGTGCAGCGGCGGCCATTCATGGGAAAAAGGTGCTGCTGATCACTGATGAAAACCCGGGCGATGAAAACCTCCTGCGCATGACCCAACGTTTTGTTGAGGCGTGCGGAGGCCCGGTGGAGGTGGTGCGCCTGGCCGATGCCCGCATCAAGGGCGGCTGCCTGGGCTGCCTGAACTGCGGCTACGACAACAGCTGCGTGTATGGCGCAAGCGATGACATGCAAAGCCTCTACAATGACAAGATCAAGAATGCCGGCATCATCGTGTTTGCCGGGGCATTGCGGGGCCGATTCCTGTCGGCAAGGTTCAAAACCTTCATTGACCGGCGGTTTCAAAACACCCACCAGCCCCAGATGGCAGGAAAGCAGATCGCCTACCTGATCTCGGGCCCGTTGGGGCAGAACCACAACGTTGTGGAGGTGCTGCAGGCCATCGCTGAACTGGATCAGGCCAACCTGGCTGGGTTTGTGACTGACGAGCCTGCCGACAGCGCCGCCATTGACGCTATGATTGACGGTCTGGCCCAGCGGCTGGCTGCCCTTGCAGAAGCTGGATATGTGCCTCCGCAGACTTTTCTGGGAGTGGGCGGCATGAAGGTGTTCCGTGATGAAATCTACGGGCCGCTGCGCACCGTGTTCCGCGCCGACCACAGGTTTTACAAAAAGCATGGGTATTATGACTTCCCGCAGAAGAACACCGGCATGCGGCTGGCCAATTTGCTGATGGGTGCGCTGAGCCGCATCCCTCAGTTTCGAAAAAAAATGCAAAAGGAAATGAAAACGTTTATGCTGATGCCCTATAAGAGGATTGTGGAGTAAAGGGCAAGCGCACCCCCTGCCGCATACCTTGAAGCAGGGGGTGTGGTGCTGTGAGCTCCTGTCTGGACTGTGTGGAACCAAATCAACTGGCACTGTTGGCATCGCTGTTTGCGATCGCCATCACCGAAGATCTGGACAGCAATGAAACCAACTCGTTGGGCACGTTTCTTGCTGCCGTGGGTAGTGTGATGCAAACCATTGCAGCACAGCAGCAGCTGTTGTCCACCCGGAAGAGCTCATAACCGATGGAGATGCAAAGCAACCCTTCCAAACAATCAAGTTCCAACAACGGCACCGGCGCTAATACAAGTGCAAGCACGAGTACAAGTACATGTGAAAGCAATTTCCCGCTGAACAACCTGAGCCCGGAGGAAATCACACTGGCCGCGGCGCTGTTTGCCATCGCGCTGGGTCAGTCGATGAATGAGCAGGACGCCAGCCTGTTGGCGTTTTTTTTGGGCACCGTCTCCAGCAACCTGGGTATCTACCTGGAGAAGAAGCGCCGGGATCAGGAGGAGGTGGCAGCGGAGCCGCCGTTCCCCGGGGAAATATAAAAACAGTAATTTGCCAGATAACTTAAGCATGGGGAATAAAAGGTACGAAGCCGACAGCCGATTCATTCGGCGGAGGCAAACGACAGCTGGCACAAGGTTGCTGCAGGCCCCGCACGCGGGCGGGTTCTTGTCCTAAAAAAATACGAGGAAAATAGTTTAAACCCGACCAGCGACATGCGCGGTGGTCGGGTAAGTTATACATAGAACGAGTATGACTCGCCGAGGTGCGATAGCACCGAAGGCGAAAGCGACAGCTCAGGTGCGATAGGAGCCGTTGATTTTCACATAGTCATAGGTCAAATCGCAAGCCAGCATGAAGTCCGAGCAATTGCCCTGGTTGAATTCCAGCCGCAGCAGCACCTCTGGCTTTTTCAATGCAGCCAGCGCGGCGTCCTCATCAAAATTGAGCGCCCTGCCACCGGCGCACACCTGCACGCCACCGATGAACACATCCACCAGATCAGGGTTAAAGTTCGCTCCCGAGTACCCGGCGGCGGTCAGTATGCGGCCCCAGTTGGCGTCGCAGCCGAAGGCCGCCGTTTTCACCAGCGGCGACTTTGCCACGGCCACGGCAGCCTTATAGGCGTCTTCCTCCGTGGGCAGGCCGTTCACGCGGATTTCCAGCAGCTTGGTCGCACCCTCGCCGTCGGCGGCCAACAGGCGGGCCATCGGGGTGCAGAGCCGGCAGAGTGCTTCGGTGAATGCCCCATGCTCCGCCGTGCCGGCCTCGATGACCGGGTTGAAGGCTTCGCCGGACGCCAGGATCACCGCCATATCGCACACAGAGGTGTCGCCATCCACAGAGACGCGGTTGAAGCTCGCCTTGGCAGCCGCCCGCAGCGATGCGTCCAGCGCCGCAGAGGTAATGGCTGCGTCGGTCGTGAGCACGGCAATCATTGTGGCCATGTCCGGATGGATCATGCCGGAGCCTTTGCACATGCCGCCCAGGCGCACCTCGCACCCGCCGATCATCACGGACACACCCGATTGCTTGTCCACCGTGTCGGTGGTCATGATGGCGTGGGCGGCGGCATCACCGCCATCGGGCGATAGTGATGCTGCGGCGGCGCGGATGCCGGTTTCCAGCTTCTGCATATCCAGCCGCACACCGATTACGCCGGTGGAGCCGGTAAGCACCTCCTGCGGCTGGCAGCCGGCGGCAAAGGCGGTGAGTTGTGCCATCGTCATGGCATCGGCATCGCCCTCCGCCCCCAAGCAGGCATTGGCGCAGCCGCTGTTGATCGCAACTGCGCGGGCCGCACCCAGCGCCACATGCTTCTGCGTGAGCTGCAGCGAGTGGCCCTTCACCACGTTGCGGGTGAAAATGCCGGCGGCGGCGCAAGGCCGGTCAGCCACAACCAACGCCACGTCAGGGTTGCCGTTTTTCTTCAAGCCGCAGGCCGCGCCGGCAGCTCGGAAGCCCTTGGGGTAGGTGACGCCTTTTTTACTCATCGCAGTCACTCCGGTCAATTTTTGATAATTATACATCCCCTAGCATAATTATTCAATACCAATAGAGCAATCCCACCAGTGCCAGCCTCACAGGCTACCCTTCCTGTCGTAATACTTCATGATATCAAAGCTGCCCAGGTTGCGGCCGAACGCGCCCATCACGTTCAAATAGAGCCCGTTGTGGTTCACGCCATAGGAAAAGCCGCTGTCGTGCAGCGTGTTGGGGTTGATCACCATCAGGCCCTGGCTGCCGTTGCAGTTTTCCTCCACCCATTGAAACAGGTAGGCATCGTCGCGGAGCTTGATGTAGAAGCAGGGGCTGCTCCATGTCGCGCCGCCGCTGTTATCCTGCTGGAATATGGTCCAGCTGCTGCTCTCCGGCGAGCTGTAGATATGGATGGAGCTCATCGTGTCACTGTATGCCCAGGCATAGCATTTGCCCACGAGGTCGGTTGTGAAGTGATGGCGGCGGGCAAACGGCGGCACAAGCCCGCCATATTCCAGCACGCCAAACCTGGCATATGCCCCCACCTCCCACTGGCTGTGCCAGTTGCCGATCCGGGCGCGCACGGTGGTGGCAAGGCCGTTTGTGAAATCCACGGCCTGCGTAACGTTGGAATAATCAGGATCGCCGCTGATCATATGGGAGAAGAGGACAAGGCCTCGCGCGGGCTCGAAGGCGGCATACTTTTCCTCCTGCCACTGCCCGCCGGGGAAACGCCATTTGAGCCTGTCCTTGCTGATCACATCATATTCAACCACAGGCCCGCCCTCGCCGCCCCACGGCGCGGCTGTGTGCAGCTCGCCGTCCAGCCGGACGGAGAAACGCTTGCCAACCAGCTCATCGGTGAACGGCAGCTGGTTGGCGCTCATCATGATGTTGGGGCTGCCCTCCTCCAGGATGCGCTGCGATGCAGATGCATGGCGATGGGCCTCCTCCCGGGTCATGGGGATGTCAATATCCATCGGGCGATAGGCATAGCGCGCACCCTTGCCCGCAAGCCTGGGCATCGGCGGCGTTTTGTCGCCATAGGAGGAGATGGATTCCAGATGAGCTGCGTCGCCGGTCATGGTGAGCTTCGCCGCGTGCAGACTGTAGGCCAAACCATCATCTTCACCGAAGCCAAACTCCACGCCCACCGCCTGCCTGTCCAGAAAGTTCATCACCTCAAGCCACATCTTGCCGCTGAACTCTACCTCCCAGCGGGCGTAAATGTAGAATTCGTCGTCGATCCGGATGTAATCGGACGGGTTTGCCATTGTGATGCCGCCCCGCGGGTCACTCAGCTCCACCAGCGTGGAGCAAACCACACTGGGGAAAAAGGTGAGCAGCTCAGCGCCGTTGTCATACTGCCAATGCAGGCCGCGCCCCTCGATGCGGTTTGTCGTGGTGTGCAGCTTCTCCGGCCTTTCGTTACCGCCAAAGTCTGCCCAACCGAAGTGGTAATGCCGCTGGATCTCCCGGGGGATGCTGCGCGTGCCGGTGGGCGGCCTCGTGCCGGCCAGGTCACCGCCCACGGGCACCTCAATGCCGAACCATGTCTCAAAGGCGGTGAGCGCATGGGTGCGCGTGTCGATGACCAGGTGCCACCCCCGCGGCGTGCACGGGATCAAATGCGTGAGGAGGATGACCGGGCCAAGCGTTATGGCGGAATAAGGCGCCTCATGGCTCACGCCGTTTTCGATCACGGTCAGCCGGCCCCCGTCAAGTATGCTGTATTCCAACTGGGCAGGGGCGTATTGGCCCTCCAGCCGGGCAGAAAACGACCATCCGGCGAGGCTGCCGCAGATAAGGCCATCGGCCTTGGGCTTCTCCGCAACCTTCCGGTTGATCTCCGCGTCGCTCATTGGATTGAATTTGGTGAAAAACATCAATCGGCACTTCCGTTTCCTTGTGTTCATACAAATTATAGACCAACTCAACCGCGGAAAAAAGAACATATGGCGGCCTTATGCGTTTCTATTGTATCAGGAATATATTTACAATTTTTCAACTTTCATCCACAACCACAAAACAAAACTGCCCCTTTGTGCACAAACACACCGCCAACCTCGCTAAAACCCGCATCAATCCTGAGATTGCGGCCTGCAACCAGATATCGTTATATCGTCAGGTTGGCATGTCACCACAAGGTGGGGGTTATCCACCGCTTTTGTTGACAAACCTGTGCATTCATTTCTTTAACTATCCATATTAAAAACAATCCATACACAACCCGTCTCTCCCGACATATCAAATCAACTATATGTAGTATGAACAAGCTCCACTCTCCGGCTCATGTTGCGATATTCTAACCACAACCTTATCCACATTATTTTCTTTGCGTATGTTTATACAAGGTGGCAACTTGTGGTTAAATAACAAAAACCTAGTAAACAAGCCATATTCAGGCAACATATTCTAAATATTGACATATTTATTGCGATGAATTACAATCAGACTACTCGAGGTCATTCCTCAAATTCCCATAGTGCCGGCATGGTGCATAACCCCGGTGTGAACAGGTGCACAGCTATGACGACGCCGCAGACCATCGCTGCAGGCGCGGCACTTTTGGTGTTCGCGGCTCTGCTGCTCTTCTCGCGAAGCTTGAGGATCAGACCCTGGGTGATTGCCCTTGCCGGTCTGGTCGGCTTTGGCTTGGCAATCATGATGGGCTTGCTGGTGAACCGCGTGGGATCCTTTGAGGATTTTGTGACAGGCATGGCCCTTCTGGCCGCCGGCGGCGTGCTGCTGTTGGTGGCGGTGAATCTGATCTCCCGCCGGAGCGCTTCGGCAGGCAGGCTCTACGCCCCGCCAGGCGGCGCGAAAATGATCCCCGCCACTCGGGAAGGCCGGGCCCCCAAAGCCAAGCCGATGGCACTGAACGAAGCCCAAAGCAGAGAAATGGCCATGCTGACCCAGCCCTCCGCAGCGGAGCAGCGGGAGCCTGAGCCACTCGCATCAGAAGCCGAGGCAGAAACCGGCATGACGCCGCCAATCCTGGCTGGCCCAATGCCCGAGGAGCCTCATGACGAGTGTGCACAAGACAAGGCAGGCGCAGTGCCGCAAGAAGACGCGCGGCAGGAGTGTGCAGAGGCACAGCCGGCGGAAGAACCGGCAGCGGCCAATATGGAGCCCGCAGCCGGAGACAACCAGCAAAGTGAGGACTTAGGTCTTGATATAGCCCCGGAGGCCGGAAGCAAGGCGGAAGAAGAACCGGAAGCCACGCAGGCTGCAGCAGAACCGGAGGCGGAGTTCGCAGAAACAGCCGCCCAGCAGGAATCCAGGGAAGAAGAGATTAAGAGGCTGGACAAGCTTTTCCGCGAGGAGCAGGAGCGCCTGGCCCGTGAGGCCGAGGAGCGCATCCTGGAGGAAGCGAGGCTTGCCCGTGAAGAAGAGGCCCGCAAGGCCGAGAAGCACCGGGTGCTGAAAGAGGAAGTGCGTATCGCCGAGCGGGAGCGGAATGCCCGGCAGGAGGAACGCCGCCGAAAGGAGCAGGACCGGCATGCCCGCAAGGAGGAAGAACGGCGCTTGAAGCAGGAAAAACAGCAGGAGGCAGTGGCAGCCGAGGAGGCTCAGCTGATCCGCGAGAGGATACAGGCCGAGAAGCAAAGAGTAGCCGAGCAGGAAGCACAGCGCCAGCAGGAGCAGGAAACAGCGGAGAAGGCCACAGAAAAGGCCGTGGAAAAGGTATTCGCCGCGCTGCCGGTTGAGCAGGATGAAGACGCCCGGTGGCAGTCGGAGCAGGAACGGTTGGCAAAAGAGCTGGAAGCCCGCCGCGAGAGCCAGCGCAAGGCCGCTGAGGAAGAAGCGGCCTGGCTGGAGGAGCAGCAACGGCTGGCCCGAGAGGCCGAAGCGCTGCAAACCGCCCGGCAGTTGGCCGCAGAGGAAGCCCAACGGCTTCAGCAGGAGCAGGAGCGCCTGGCGCAGGAAGCAGAAGAACGCCGGCTGGAGCAGGAGCGCGTGGAGCGTGAGGCTGAGGTGGCCAGGCTCGAACGGGAACGCCTGGAGCAGGAAGCCGAGGAGATCCGCAAAGAGCAGGAGCGCCTGGAGCGCGAAGCAGAAGCACGCCGCCTGGAGGAAGAGCGCATGGCGCGCGAGCAGGCTGAGCGAGAGGAAACCGCACGGCGTGAAGCAGAAGACTCTATCAGAGCCGGCGAAGCGATGGCCGCCCAGGGCCGGCTGCCCGACGCGCTGCGCACGCTGGAGCACGCTGCCAAAATGGATGTGCAGGATGAATTGAGGGCGCGGGCCACTGTAGCCATTGTGGAAAC
This sequence comes from Bacillota bacterium, assembly GCA_023435705.1. GTDB lineage: Bacteria > Bacillota > Clostridia > Christensenellales > UMGS416 > JAEYRA01. Next base: position 146,222 of record JAEYRH010000008.1, read on the forward strand.
GCTGCTGGCCATGGGCTGGAAGGCCGAGGCCATGAAGAAACTACAGGCCATGAAAGGGATTTCGATGGATCCGGCTGACCGCAAACGGCTGGACGCCATCCTCAGAAAAGCGATATAACCAAATGAATTTACCGGGCTCAGCCCGGCCAGGAGGTCAGACAATGCGGAAAGTCTCTGAAATCAAACTGCTGCCGGTGCTCTCCATTGCCGATGGCGCCAATGTGGAGAAGGTGAGCCGCGTGGCCATCAACCCCACCACAAAGAAGATCGAGTATCTGGCCTTCGCCGGCACCCCATGGTATGAGCCCCAGGCGGTGCTGCACTGGTCCAAGGTGCGCGCCGTGGGCAAAGACATGCTCACCATCAAGAGCCGCAAGGACATTGGCCCAGTCAACGAGGAGCTTCGCCGCACACTGGGCCGCACGATGGAGATCATCGGTCTGGATGCGATCGATTCCTCCGGCCGGATCCTGGGCGTGGTGGCGGACCTTATCGTGGATGAAACCGCAGGAGAGCTCCGCAAGATCGTGCTCAACGACGGCACGGCGCTGGACGTGGCCTCTGTAGTGACGATCGGTGCTGCCGTGATCACCGAAGGAAGCGCCGCGGAAGAGGAAGCTGCCCCCGCCTTTAGTGAGAATGATTTCCTGCTGGGCAAAATCACCGCGCAGGACATCGCCGACGAGCAGGGCAATGTGATCATCGCCGCAGGCACCGTGATCTCCGACAAGGAGATTGAGGCGGCCAAGGCCGGCGGAGCCCTGTATGACCTGGTCACCGGCGTGAAGTAACCACACCCCGGCCAATCAGCCCAAACCCACACCAAACCACCGGAGCAGCGATTCGATGAGGGATTTCACCGCACCCCATATGCGCCCGCAGCAGAGCAGGTCCGCGTCGCCAAAGGCACGCCGGAACCTGTTCGCGCGCGTGTTTGGCATAGGCTATCAGGCTGAGGCAGGGGTGCTTCATCCCGTGCGGCAAAAGCCGGCGGGCCGAAGGGTGCGCCCCAATGGTGGCTTGGAGCTGTTGGCCGCCATATTGGTAGCCGTAGTGTTTACAGCCTGTGGCGCAGTGTATTACTGCTCTGAGTTGCTCAACGTGCAAGACGGCATTTTTTACCACAATGTGACCGTTGACAATGTGGATGTGGGCGGAAAAACCAAGGAAGAGGCGCTGGCCCTGTTTGCCGGCGACCGCTCCGTGCCAAAGCTTGGCGTGACGGTGGAAATCGATGGCAGAAAGTGGGATATCCGCTCCGCTGACGTTGACGCCCGTTACAATCTGGACGAGGTGATGGCCCAGGCACTGGCTGTAGGCCACGAAGGCGGCGTGCTGAAGCGCCTGGCCGAGATCCTCAAATTGCGCAATGAGGCGGCCAACTTCCCGCTTTCCGCCACCTACAATGAAAGCAAATTGCACGAGATCGCTGTAGAGATCACGCGAGAAACGAGCCTTGCCCCCACAAACGCAGCGCTGCAGTTTTTCCCGGCGTCTGACCCCTGCTTTGTGTATTCTGAGGAAAAGCCAGGCCGCGATGTGGATGCCGAAGAGCTCTACACCCAAATGAAAGCAAGTATGGACACCGGCACCATCGCGGTGCTGAGCATGCAAAGCAAGGTGCTGCAGCCCCATGAAACGATGCAGCAGCTGAAAGACCGCACCCAGATGATCGGCACATTCACCACGGCTCTGAAGCCGAACGTGGTGCGCACCGGCAACGTGCTGCTGGCCGGCGATGCGGTCAATGGCACGGTGCTGGAGCCCGGCGAGGAGTTTTCGTTTAACCAAACCACCGGCGAGCGCACAAAAGCCCGTGGCTACGGTGACGCGCCGACCATTTCCGGCGGCCAGCTGGTGGATGCCCCCGGCGGCGGCGTGTGCCAGGTATCCACCACGATCTACAACGCGGCGCTGCTGGCAGGGCTGGAAATTGTGGAGCGCCACAACCACACCTGGCCGTTGACTTATGCCGAAGCAGGCCGCGACGCCACAGTGGATTGGGGCAGCAAAAAAGACCTGCGCATCCGCAACAGCACAGACAAACCGGTTTACCTGCTGTTCAGCGTGGACACCGCTAAAGCCTTGGTCACAGCGGAGTTTTACGGCCTTCCCGGCATTGAATCGATCACCGTGGTGGCGGAAGGACTTGAGACGATCACACCACCCAAGCCGCTGAAATACAGCAACGCCAGCAAACCCATCGGCTGGACCAAAACAATCACACCGGCGCGCAACGGTTGCCGGGTGAAAATCTACAGGATATTCACAAATGGCGAAGAGGTCCACCGGGAGCTTGTCTCAGAGGACTATTATCCGCCTCAGCGAGGTGAAATCGAGATCGGTACACAAGCCCCGCCTGGCAATGACGACAACAAGTAGCCGCGGGGTTTTGTGCTATTCAAGTCTCCCATCAAAACACATGAATCACACCGGAGGATCCCAATGTCTTGCTCCCGCACCAGCAATCTCGGCCAGGAAAACCAGTGCAAATGCACATTTACCGATTGTGACAAATGGGGCAAGTGCTGCTCCTGCGTGCTGTTTCACCGCACACAGGGCGGTGTGCCCGGCTGCTTCTTTACCGAAGAAGCGGAAAAGACCGGCAACCGGGATGTGGATTACTTTATCCAGCACATCGGCGTGCCGATGAAAGAAACACACTGAGGCAACGAAAGCTTATGTGGGACATAAGACGTCCCTGTGGGACACTTGTCAACCGCATGGCAATTGGTATATAATTCTCGCGATGGAAGACGCTATATCAAATCAGAATGGTTATTTTCAAATTCAGGAGGTATAGATCATGGCAATCAAGGTTGGCATCAACGGTTTCGGGCGCATCGGCCGCCTGGTGTTCCGCGCGGCGATGGAGAGCGGCAAGGTGGAGGTTGTGGGCATCAACGACCCCTTCATGACGCTGGACTATGTGGCCTATATGCTGCGTTATGACTCCATCCATGGCAAGTTCCAGGGCGACATCTCCTTCACAGCCGACAAGCTTGTGGTGAACGGCCACGAAATCAGCTTCTTCGCCGTGAAGAACCCGGACGAGATCCCGTGGAAGGATTGCGGCGCCGAATACGTGGTGGAATCCACCGGCGTGTTCACCGCCCAGGACAAGGCTTCGCTGCACCTGAAGGGCGGCGCCAAGAAGGTCGTCATCTCCGCCCCCGCCAAGGACAAGGAAACCCCCACCTTCGTGATGGGCGTGAACCACAAGGATTACACAAGCGACATGACCGTGGTCTCCAACGCCAGCTGCACCACGAACTGCCTGGCCCCCCTCACCAAGGTCATCAACGACGCGTTCGGCATTGAGGAAGGCCTGATGACGACCGTGCACAGCACCACCGCCACCCAGAAGACGGTGGACGGCCCCTCCGCCAAAGACTGGCGCGGCGGCCGCGCTGCCTCCAACAACATCATCCCCTCCAGCACAGGCGCCGCCAAGGCCGTCACGCTGGTCATTCCCGAGCTCAAGGGCAAGCTCACCGGCATGAGCTTCCGCGTGCCCACGCTGGATGTGTCCGTGGTGGACCTCACCGTCAAGCTCAAGAAAGCCACCACCTATGAGGAAATCTGCAAGGTCGTGAAGGACGCCAGCGTTGGCGAGCTCAAGGGCATCCTGGGCTACACCGACGAAGACCTGGTCTCCACCGACTTCATCCATGATCCCCGCACGTCGATCTTCGACGCCAAGGCCGGCATCATGCTGAACCCAACCTTCGTGAAGCTGGTTGCCTGGTATGACAACGAGTGGGGCTATTCCAACAAGGTCGTGGACCTGATCGAGTATATGGCTTCTGTGGACGCGAAGGCGTAAGCAACAAGCTCATTGAAACACAAAACCGGCCTGGGAAACCAGGCCGGTTTTTTATTGAATTTGCTTTTGTTCATATTTATAATGATCATTGAATGGTACTAAACAACTATTCGGGAGATAAGCCATGCGGAAACCGATAAAACTCTTGATCGTGTTAATTGCATCTACTTTATTGTTCGCTGCATGTGTCAATCCAAGCGTTACAAACATCGATACAGATGAAGCAAAAACACTGATCCAAAATGTGAAAGAGCTCGATCCATCCATAGAAAAGGTAAAAATCATTTACTCCAGGCAGTCATATGCGCCAGAATTCATCAGTATTGATGTGTTTTGCCGCAATCAACCGGCTCAGAAGATTGTTGACTTGATTTTGGATCATACGAAGCAGTTCATTACCGTTGAGAACGTGAATAGAATGAAACTCCCATCATCAGTCGATGTGGATGTATTTCTACGCATCCATACTGACAATGAAAAAGACGAGCCATTCGTTCAATACTCAACAACTTACTATAAGTCCAATGATCATACTGATGACTCTCCCGAAAATATTGACGGCTTTCAAACGTGGGTGAAAGGCGAACAGCCAGATTGAGTGCAAATAAACTCACATGCTAAACTGTACGTTTGCATAGCTGGTTACCTGGTATGACAACGAGTGGGGCTATTCCAACAAGGTCGCGGACCTCATCGAGTATAAGGCTTCTGTGGACGCGAAGGCTAGCAACAAGCTCAATGCAACACAAAACCGGCCTGGGTAACCAGGCCGGTTTCTTCATTATGAATAATGTCTTTTTCACATCACGTTCTACCCATTCAACATCTCCTCATAAACAAAACACTCAGTAATATGATCATTGACCATGCCGGTAGCTTGCATAAACGCATAGATAATGGTCGAACCAACAAACTGAAAGCCCCTCTTTTTCAAGTCTTTGCTGATCTTTTCGGAGAGCGGAGTGCTTGCGGGCAAGTCATTGTGTTTCTCCCAATGGCCTATAAGAGGCGCATCATTCACATATCCCCATATGAATTTGTCAAAGCTCCCATATTCTTCTGCAACTTTCAAGAATGCCCTGGCATTACTCACAGCTGCGTTAATCTTTAGGCGATTTCTAATGATATTCTTGTTTGCCATGAGCTCCTGGATCTTCGCATCGCCATAAAGGGCTACTTTATTGGGATCAAACCCATCAAAAGCCTCTCTGAACGCATCTCTTTTATTCAGCACGGTGATCCAGGTAAGTCCTGCTTGCATACCTTCTAAAATAAGCATTTCAAACAGCTTGATATCATCATGAACAGGCCGGCCCCATTCTTTGTCATGATAGTCTCTGTTTATGGGGCTATTTCCCGCCCAGGAGCATCTTGTTTTTTCATTCATAAAGCCTGTCCTCTCTTTTCTGTTTCCTGTGCAAAACATAAATTATTCCGATCATATCACAGTAATCATGACCACTCATTGTCATGTTGCCGCACCTTTTCTCTACACCTAAGGTGTATTTTAATATTAGTATTATCAGATATCATGTGGTGAATCAAATGGACAACCCTATTACACAAAACCGGCCAGGTTATCCCGGCCGGTCTACAACTCTTCAAATTGCCTGGTCCATCATGAATCCATGATCCTCAGCGGGCTTCTTCTCCCCCATCCTTCACTTCCCAAATTTGATAATACCGCGAATATTGCCGGGCATCCACCTTGAGCTGCCCATCTTCACCCTGGAAGAGATACACATCATCCTCCAGCCTTTCCTGAAACTCCACAAGATAAGTGGCTTCAATATGAGCAAACAGCTCGCTGTGCAGGCCTGTCTTGGTCAAAAATGTGGCTGGCTCGTCCTTGATCTGCGCATATGGCACATCTGCAGATTGGAGCTGCCACACCCCCCTCCACACCGGGACGGGGTTGCCCTCCTGAAAGATCGTGGTTTGATTGATCAGCACCACAGCGACTGTCATCAGCACGGCCACAATAGCTATCATCACAAATGTGGATGTGCGCTTGCCTTTCATCGGCATCTCCTGATATATTCTGTGGATATTATACCAAAACCCGGGGCATGTAAACAGATGCACATTTGCGGCAGAATTTCGGAAGGAGCAGGCTGAGATGATCGAGCTGGGCAAAGCCATTCAAATCAAGCCCATTGACGAGGAAAACACCGGGGAAGTATTGGAGGTTTACCGCCAGTGCGAAGATTTCCTGGCGCTGGGGCCCACCCCCAAGGCATCAATGGAGATGGTGCTGGAGGACCTGCGGCACTCCGACGAGATGGGCAGCTTGTTCTGCGGCATCTTCGTGAATGGCGAACTGGCAGGGATTGTGGACTATGTGCCAAACCGGTATGAGGGAAGCAATGGAACGGCGTTCCTGAGCCTGCTGATGATCGCCAAACAGTGGCGCGGCGCAGGCTTGGGCGGCAGGGTGGTGGAAGCTGTGGAGCAGGAAATGCGGCGGTGCGGCGCGCACACCGTTCAGTCTGGAGTGCAGGCCAACAACCCCTCCGCCATCCGGTTCTGGCATAGGATGGGCTATCGGATCACCGGTGGGCCGGACTTGATGCCAGACAGCACGGTTTGTTATTCGTTGGAGAAGAAGTTGTAAGAATGGGCTAAGAGAATACAAAAGGCGGGCCGGGACGGAGCAAGAGAAGCGGGCCGGGTCGGAGCAAGAGAAGCGGGCCGGGTCGGAGCCCAATGCGATCGCTGCGCGAATCGCAACGGCAATTGTCCGCACATTTGCTGCGCAAAAATGCTACACAATTGCCTGGGTAATACCCGGCCCCTACTGAGGGGATTCTGTTTGTGGCGAAAGGGATCCGTTTATTCTACTTTAACGCAAAATGGTCGCTCTCGATCATTGGTTTCATGTCGCACAGGCAAAAAGGGTGCCCGGCGGGGTCAAACATCACTTTCCAATCTTCGGAGAACTGCTGCGCTGCGAGGGTTGCGCCGCAATGGATGGCATGCTGCACTGACTTTTCCAGATCGTTCACGGCGAAGTCCATATGCGCCATGGTCTGTTGCGCATCTGGCTCGTCCGGCCAGACAGGCGGAATAAAATCAGGATTCCGCTGAAACAACACGCAGGGATAGGCTCCCTGATTGGTGCCGGGCGCGTAGATGCAAGCAAAATCATCACCGAGAGGCATTGCCTCCCAATTGAGCAGTGCCGCGTAGAATTTCGCCAATTCATGGGGTTCTCTGCAATCCAGAGTGAAGGAATAGAGCTTGATTTTCAATGCATCGTCCATTCGGCGGGTACCTCCTGCTACTAAAGAATGGTCAGGCGAAACATAACTGCAGGCCGGGTTCCGTCCCGGCCCGCAATCTATTCATAATGACGAACCTGCCAAGATGCTATGAGTGCCGGAGCTTTAAGTTCTTTGCATCACTCTAGCAACTACGGATCCACACAATCATTTCACCGGGCTGGCGGTTGCCCCATAGGCAGTAGGGCACGGCCTTGATTTGCTGCGGCGAGGCGCTCCGCTTTGCCACGCGGTAAAGGCCGCCCTGCCAGGGATCGTCGCGCAACGCCATGCCTTGCACGGTCAGGACGCCGCCCAGGATGGAGTCATCCCATTGGGCGGTGAGCTCCGCATCAGCAGGAAGTGAGATCGCCGCCAGGTCGCTTCCGCAATCAGCCTCCTCCAGGCAGAACACCACCGGGCCCCGGCGGATCGCCACCTTGCCGGCATCGGCACGCACCAGCGGGTTGGCCTCAATCAGTTCCACCGGCATATCGAGGGTGAGCGTGACCGTGTCATCGTCACACCAGGTGCGGTGCAAGCGCACATAGCCGTCGGCATCGGCCACGGCTGGCTGCCCGGCGCCGTTCACCGCGACGGCCGCCTTGTGGCACCAGCCGGGGATGCGCAGCGCCAGCGAGAATTCCTTAGCTTCGGATAGGCTCACAGTGAAGCGGATCTGGCCATCCCACGGATAGTCGGACTGCTGGCTCAATTTCACGGAAACGCCGCCCACAGTGGCCTGCACATCGCTGCCGATGTATTGGTGCACAATCAGCTCATCGCCGGCCACGGTGCAGATGTATTTGCCCAGCGAGGCCAGCAGCCTTGCCAGGTTGGGCGGGCAGCAGGCGCAGCCGAACCACTTCTGGCGCACGGCCTTCACATGCTTGCGGCCAGGGTTCTTCTCGCTGGCTTCCGGCCACACGTCCATCGGGTTCACATAGAAATAGTGCTTGCCGTCTTTGCTCATGGAGCCCACGATGAGGTTGAACAGCGCCGTCTCGATTACGTCGGCATACTCCCGGCGGTTCTCCTGCTTCAGCATCTGCCAGGCGAAGAAGATCAGGCCCACCGAGGCGCAGGTTTCGATGTAGACGGTGTCGTTGGGCAGGTCGTAATCGAAGGAGAAGGCCTCGCCGTGGTGCGTGGAGCCGATGCCGCCGATCACATAGAGCTGCTTATCCACGATGTTGCGCCACACCGCCCGGCAGGCCTTGAGCATCTCCTCATCGCCGGTCTTGATCGCCACATCGGCCATGCCGGTGAGCAGATAGACCTGGCGCACGGCGTGGCCTACGGCAGTGTCATGCTCGCGGACGGGCTTGTGGGCCTGGTTGTATTCCCGGTCAATGGCCGGGTCGCGGCCGATGTGGCCGGTCCAGTAAGATTTCTTACCCCGCTTTTCCCACTCGGCGGTGAAGTAGTAGGGATCGCCGCCGCGCATGTCCAGGAAGAACTGCGCGAGCTTCAGATAGCGCTGCTCGCCGGTGACGTCATACAGCCGGGCCAACGCCAGCTCCACTTCCTCGTGGCCGTCATAGCCCTTGAGCTTGCCCTCTTCGGGCCCAAAGGTGCTGTCGATGTTGTCGGCAATGCGGCAGACAATGTCCAGCAGGTCGCGCCTGCCGGTGGCCTGGTGCCAGGCCACACCGGCCTCAATCAGGTGGCCGGCCACATAAAGCTCATGGCACTCATACAGGTTGGTCCAGCGCTCGCCCTTGGCGGTGGTGGTGAAATAGGAGTTGAGATAGCCATCGGGCTGCTGGGCCGCACCCAGCAGCTGGATGGCCTCGAGGGCCGCTGCTTCCATCACAGGGTCCGGCCTGGTGTGCAGGCTGTAGGCCACCGCCTCCAGCCACTTGGCAATGTCAGAATCCTGAAACACCATGCCCTGGAATTGCCCCTGCTCCAGCCCTGCGGATTTCCGCAGGTTGGCCATGCAATAGCTGGGCTCGGCGTCGGTGATGCGGTCGTTCAGCGCCTCCCACTGATAGGGCAGCACGACGTCACGCACCAACTGCTGATAGGGCTGCCAAAAGCGGTCACCGATGGACACCGCGTCCAACGGCAGCTCATGAAATTTTTGCAGGTTGTCACTCATTAAAGCCTTTCTCCTTGCCGTCAATCACTGGATTTTAATGGCCGCCACACTCATGGGCGGCAGCGTGGCGCGCACGGCGCCTCCGGCCACGGTGACGGCCAGCGCCTGCGGGCGGACGGTTTCGGGGGCTTCAAAGGTGTTGCATGCGTCCATCGCAGCGCCGGTGAGCACGCGCCCGGCGGCGGTGGCGATCTGCAAGCCGGCAAAGGCACAGTCCAGCGCGGCGTCGCGGTGCGGGTCCAGGTTGCAGACGGTCAGCAGCACGGATCCATCCTCGGCCCTGGAGGCGGAGGCGTGCAGCTGCGGCAGGCTGCCTTCGCCGAAGCAATACTCGCCGGCATCCAACGTGACGGGCAGCAGCGTGGCGCCCTGGTGGCCTTTATACATCTCAAACACATGGTAAGTGGGTGTGAGCAGCATTTTGGCGCCCTCGGTCAGGATCACCGCCTGCAGCACGTTCACGACCTGGGCGACGTTGGCAATGCGCACGCGGTCGGCGTGGTTGTTGAAGATGTTGAGGTGGATGCCGGCCACCAGTGCGTCGCGCACGGTGTTTTGCTGATAAAGGAAACCGGGGTTGGTGCCGGGCTCCACCTGGTGCCAGGTGCCCCATTCGTCCACAACCAGCGCCACACGCTTTTCCGGATCGTATTGATCCATGATGGCAGAATGCTTGGTGACCAGCTCCTCCATCCGCAGGGCGTTGCTCAGAATGGAATACCAGTGATCCTCCCCAAAGCCCGTAGCCGGCCCCTTGTTCATCCATTCATTGCTTGAGATCGTGTAGTTGTGCAGGCTCAGGCCATCCATTTTTCCGCCCGCCTCGCGCATCAGTACTTCCGTCCAGTTGTAATCGGCGCTGTTGGGGCCGCAGGCGATGCGGAAGAGCTTGTTGCCGCCGAAGTTGCGCAGATAGGTGTTGTAGCGGCGGTATTCGTCGGCGTAGTATTCGGCGCGCATGTTGCCGCCGCAGCCCCAGTTTTCATTGCCCACGCCAAAGTATTTGAGGCTCCAGGGCTCCTCACGACCATTTTTGCGGCGCAGGTCCGCCATCGGCGACACGCCGCTGAACGTCATATACTCCACCCATTCCTGCATTTCCTGCACGGTGCCGCTGCCCAGGTTGCCGCTGATGTAGGGCTCGCAGCCCAGCTGGGCGCACAGGTCCAAAAACTCGTGGGTGCCGAAGCTGTTGTCCTCCACCACGCCGCCCCAATGGGTGTTGATCATGCGCTTGCGGGCTTCCTTGGGGCCGATGCCGTCTTTCCAGTGGTATTCGTCGGCAAAGCAGCCGCCGGGCCAGCGCAGCATGGGGATGCCCATCGTCTTCAGGGCCTCCACCACGTCGTTGCGGATGCCGCGGGTGTTGTCAATCGGGGAGCCCTCACCCACCCACAGGCCCTCATAGATGCAACGGCCAAGGTGCTCGGAGAAGTGGCCGTAAATGCACTTGTCGATCACGGCGCCGGGATTGTTTGCGGAAACGGTCAGCTTGGTCATGCGAATCCTCCTAAAATGTGTGTGGATGGGCTTCCGGGCCACTGGTGCGCGGCCCGGTTTGCCATAGAAACAGTATACCGATAAGGAAGGGGTGCAACAAGGTGTTTGGGAGATTTGGCGGGGAAATTGAACAAATCAAAAGATAAGAGTACGGGAGCGCAGATGAGGCGTGCAAAAATAAAAGCCGTATTGTCAATCATCATACTATAGCACAAAAACAACCGACACAGCAGAGACCTTGAGAAAAAATGCTTCAAACCGCAGGGCAGTTCGCAGCAGTCGATACACATCATGCAATTGCCTGATATCATCCATTCTCAGATTTGGCTCATGAAAGCGAACCAACTATACTGCACAGGAAATCAACAATTTTGAGGTGCATGTATGGTCATAAGAAGAGCCTTTTTGGAGGATGCGCAGCAGATCACAAGTATCAAAACAGAAACATTCCGAGATGAAAAAACCCGCTTTGCACCACCCCCCGACAAGAAGCCCTCCTGGTTTGACAATGAATGGTATGCCGACAATGAAGAAACCAAAAGGCTGATACAAGAATTCTACAGCTGCATCATTCTGGTTAATGAAGAGATGATCGGCTGTTTTTGGCTGCATGATGTTGATGCAGAAACTGTTGAACTTGAAGATTTTTGCATCCGCCCTGCTTTTCAAGGCAGAGGATATGGTTCACTTGCTTTGCAGGAAATGGAAAAGCTATTCCCCAATAAGAAGAGATGGATCCTTGGAACACCCTTCTATAGCGTAAGAAACCATCACCTATACGAGAAGGCAGGCTATACAAAAGTAGGAGAAGCAGCGGAAGGAACAGTTTATCTATATGAAAAGATGACGAATCGCTAATTTCCCAAATGTTTATCAGTAAGACAAACTGCACGTTATGAGCGCTTTGACTCTCCCGGGAAGCCGTTAGTTGAATGAAAAAGTCATATTGACAACCGCGCTACTGCGTGTTACTATATAGCAGTAGTAAGCATTACAGAATATCCGTCACACAGAATAGCAGGGAGTGATTGTTCTGGAAAACTTAACCGAAATGCTCAAGGGCGTGCTGGAGGGCTGCGTGCTTGAAATCATCAGCCGCAAAGAAACCTATGGTTATGAGATCACGCGGCGGCTAAACGCACTGGGATTTACTGATGTGGTGGATGGCACGGTGTATACGATCCTGGTCCGGCTGGAGAAAAGCAAGTTGGTGGAGATCATCAAAAAGCCCTCCGACATGGGGCCTCCCAGGAAGTTTTTCACGCTCAACGACGCCGGGCGGGAGGAGCTTCGGAAGTTCTGGGAGAAGTGGGAATTTTTAGCCTCCCGCATTCGCCAGCTTAAGGAGGAAGAGGAATGAACTTTTGGGATCAAGTCACGGGCAGTGATATGACCCGGGAGCTGAAGGCATACAAAGCACGCGCCAGACAGCTGCCATCGGACTATCAGACGGCATGGGAAGCGATCCAAACCAACCTGTGGCAGCACGCAGATTTCACAGGCCGAAACCTGATGCCAATTCTGGATGGCGTGCTTGGCTTGCTGGAGGAAAGTGCGGCAAACAGCCTGAGTGTGCAAGAAGTTTTGGGTGACGACATCGAGGGCTTCTGCTCCGCGCTAGCCGGCTCCGAAGGGGCAAAGTCTTTCCGCGACAAGTGGCGCGATCAACTCAACCGCAATGTTGCCAGAAGGTTGGGCAAGTAGGAGGATGCAATGAAAATTCAGGAAATCATCGCAGGCAAGAAGGAGTGGCGGGCGCACCAGAAGCGCGTCAAGTCGCTCCCGCAGGATTACCAGATTGTTTATGAAGAGATACAGAAATATCTGTTTAAAGTTGGCCCCGTCGAGCTGGCCGAAGGGACAGGGTTGCTTTCGGGGATTGTGGATCTCTTTGCAGAGGGCGCAGCCCTGGGCAAAGGCGTGCTCGAAGTGACGGGTTGCGACGTGGCTGCGTTTTGCGACGAGCTGATCAAAGGTTCAAAAACATACGCCCACTTCTATCAGGAATCCGCAGGCCAGGAAGTCTACAAGGCCATCCAGAAGGATGCGGAGAAATCTAAGTAAAGGAAAAGCATCAGAATGGAAATGGCAATCAAGGTGAATGGGCTGCAAAAGTCCTATCCGAAACTTCATGTGCTGAAAGGTGTGGATTTTGCGGTGGAAAAGGGCAGCATCTTTGCGCTGCTCGGCTCCAACGGCGCGGGCAAGACCACAGTGATCAAAATCCTCACAACGCTGCTTAGGCAGGACGGCGGCTCTGCCATCGTCAATGGCTTTGACACCGCGGTCAAGCCCGACCATGTGCGGCAGTCCATCAGCCTCACCGGGCAGTTCGCCGCCGTGGACGAGATCCTGACCGGGCAGGAAAATCTGGTCATGATCGCCAGGCTGCGGCACCTCAAGGGCCCGCGCCTGGTTGCCGAGGCCTTGCTGCACCGCTTCGGCCTGGCCGACGCCGCCGACCGCAGGGTCTCCACATATTCTGGCGGCATGCGCCGCAGGCTAGACATTGCGATGAGCCTCGTGGGCAACCCACAGCTCATTTTCCTGGACGAGCCCACCACGGGGCTCGATCCGGAGGCACGCCTCGAAGTCTGGAAAACTGTGCGGGAGCTTGCGCACAGCGGCACGACGGTGTTTCTAACCACGCAGTATCTGGAGGAAGCCGAGCAGCTGGCCGACCGCATCGCCATCCTGCACGAAGGCAGGATCATCGCAAACGGCACGCTCGATGAATTGAAGCAGCTGTTCCCGCCGGCCACGGTGGAGTATGTGGAAAAGCAGCCGACGCTGGAGGAGATTTATCTGGCCATTGTGGGCAAAAAGGAGGGGAGGTAAATGGAGACTGTCCGCAAACACGTCCTTGCTGACATGCTTGTGATGCTGGAGCGGTCCATGCGCCACATCATCCGCAGCATGGACACCATCATCACCGTCACGATCACACCGATTGCAATGATGCTGCTGTTCACCTATGTGTTCGGCGGGGCGATACAGGCCGGCACAGGCAACTATGTGGACTATATTCTGCCTGGCGTATTGCTGATGGCAATCGCCAGCGGCATCGCCTACACGGCCTACCGCCTGTTTATGGACATGCAGAGGGGCATCTTCGAGCGGTTCCACTCCATGCCCATTACACGGTCTGCTGCATTGTGGGGTCATGTTCTCACATCGCTCGTCTCCAACGCCATCTCCGTTGCCGTCATCATCCTGGTGGCACTCGTAATGGGCTTCCGCCCGCAGGCGGGGGTTCTGCAATGGCTGGCTGTGGCGGCCATCCTCGGGCTGTTCACACTGGCACTGACGTGGCTCGCTGTGATTGCGGGCATATCCGCCAAATCAGTGGATGGCGCCGGCGCATTCTCCTACCCCCTCATCTTCCTTCCCTTCATCAGCTCGGCATTTGTGCCCACCGCGTCGATGCCGCCGGTAGTCCGCGCCTTTGCCGAAAACCAGCCGGTGACCGCCATTGTGGACACCATCCGCGCGCTGCTCTACGGCCAGCCTGCCGGCAACAGCATTTGGGCCGCCCTGGCCTGGTGCGCCGGGATCACGCTGGTGGCCGCCTACTTCGCGATGCGGATATACCGCAAGCGGGCAAGCCATTGATTCAGTTGAAACCAATTCGGAATGAAACAGCAGGAGCCCCGGCAACGCCGGGGCTCTGAGCGATTTACTTTTTCCCAATAACCACGCCATGGTTGCTCGCACCCAGAATGGATTTCTCTCTGCAAATAGCATACTGATAATCACACCAGGTCTGAAAATGCACCTGAGTCAAGCCATTCACGGTGCTTCGCAGCAACGGCGAGATGCCGTCCTGGGCAAAATGGTCCACAAGGCTCAGCCCTGCCTCACGAACGCTTGCTTCCATCTCCTCTGGCGTGGAGAAATAGTTATCAGTCCAGAAACACTTGGGGTCATCATGGAGCATTACCCCAGTTTCTGTGACCTGCCTTGTCAGCCGATCATCCAAATACGCATTATTTGAAGATGCTACATAGGCCATCACAAAGAAGCGGCTGATATAGGAAACCACCACAAGCCCACCGGTTTTGGCAACCCGGCGACACTCCGCCATGCATTTATCTCTCATGGATTTATCAGTGAGGTGGTAGAACGGGCCCATGCACAGCACCACATCGAAGCTTTCATCGGCAAACCCACTCAGGTCTGTGGCATCCTGCACTGCGGTTGAAATGGAAAATTGCTTTCCGGCAAGGCATCGCTTGATGTAGTCGATGTGGCGTGGGGTAATGTCAGTGGCAGTGACATCATAGCCCCTCTCCGCATAATGGAAGGAGTAGATGCCCGCGCCCGCAGCGCAGTCGAGCATCCTGCCATTGGGCGGCAACCATTCTCCCAAAACGCGCACGGTTGTCAAAAACTCAACTCTCCGCGCTTGGTCAGTGGCCAACCGGTCTTCTTCGCGATAGTTCTCATAGCTTGCGACGACGAATTCCATGATACTCTATCCTCCAACTTTCCATTTGGCGAACGAGAATTATAGTGATTGTAATACAAGTTTATATATGAATCAATCCAACCAATAGACAAAAGCCCCGGCAACAGCCGGGGCTCCCCAAACCTCGACTTACAAGCTTTACTTGGCCTGCTTCTTCCCCTTCTTACCAGCCGCCCGGACGATGAAGATGATCGCAAGCACCACAATGGCGATCAGCAGCAGCGGCACCGCCGCGTAGGACAACCCAATCATCAGCCCGGAGAACGCGTTGAGAGTCCAGTTGAAGCTGTCGGAAAGCCCGCGGGTGATCTTCTGCCACACCGCCGCAAACCCCCAGAACTCCACGCCCTTGTCCGGATCCTTTTCCACAACCACAGCAGGAGGTGCCGGTTGCCGGATGTAGATGCGCACGGTGGCAAACCCAACCTGGTTGTCATATAGCCTGAGCTGGCCCTTGTATTGCTCGATCTCCTGTTGCACTGCGTTGAGTTCACGGCGCACAGCGAGGATATCCTCCACCTTCACGGCCTGCTCCATGATTTTAAGGAGTTGGGTTTCCTGCGCCTGGGCGTTGCGGAGGGCCGACTCCATGTCAGTGTATTGGGCGGTGACATCCTGTGAGGACACATTTTTGCTGATGCCCTTGCCCAACGTGCCGATGTAGGTGGTGAACTCCTTGAGCTTCTCCGGCGCGATCCGCACGGTGATGTAGCTTTGGGCGTCGCGCTTGTCCACATAGATCTGGCTGTCGGCAAGATAACCGCCCAGCTCAACGACTTTGTCGGAAATCTTATCGGCAGTGGCCTGGGCGTCTTCTGCCTCCATCACGATTTCGGCGTTGTAGATGATCTTCTTTCCGGACTGGGCTGCATTGCCGGGGTCAATCACCGTGGAGCCGCCGTTGTCAATGGACTTTCCCTCGTCAGCCGCCGGCGCGCTGGTTGCCTGCGGCATTGCCTCATTGCGGTCGGCACCAGACGGTGCTTGCGTGGAGCACCCAGCCATCAGGGCAACTACCATCATCACGGCCAATGCAATGATCCAAAGCTTTTGTTTCATTTTGAGCAGTCTCCTTTCCAAATAGGGTCCTTACTCCATGCCCATTGTGCTGCCAATATATGGATTTGTCAATATGCCAGTAGGACGGCCACAGATTCCAGATGGTTCCAAGGGCAGGCTGTTTCCCGTAGCTTCGGCTTGTGCTACAATGGCTGGGATGAAGCTGATTACGCAGTTGAAATTGAGATACGGTGACTTTATCATCCTGGCCTTGGTGGCGCTGCTTGCCGGCGGGGCTTTTTGGCTGGGCGCGCAAAGCCGCGCGGCCGGCGGCGACGCCGTGGCCGAGGTGTGGCAAAACGGCAAGCTCACGCGCATTGTGCGCCTGAACGAGCTGGCCAGCCCGGTGAAATTCGCGCTGGATGGAGCCTATCACAACACCATTGAGGCCGAGCGAGGCCGCATCCGCTTTGAGGATGCCGACTGCCCGGACAGGGTGTGTGTGCACACCGGTTGGGTTTCCAAGCCCGGGCAGACCACTGCCTGCGTGCCCAACCGGGCGCTGATCAAGATCGTGGGCAGCGCTGCGCCTGAGGAAGACGTGGTGATCCGATGAGCGGGAGGAAGCTGAACGCAAAAAAGCTGGCATTGGCCGGCATGCTCACGGCGGTGGCGGCAGCGCTTTCCGTGCTGGAGCGGTTTCTGCCGTTGCAGGCAGTGATCCCGCTGCCCGGCGTGAAGCTGGGGCTGGCCAATGTGGTCACGATGTTTGCGCTGTTCTTTCTGGATTTCAAACTGTCCGCCGCCATCGTGCTGGCCCGGTGCCTGCTGGGTGCGCTGCTGGGCGGCGGGCCCACTGGGTTTTTGTTTTCACTCACCGGATCGATGCTGGCACTGGTGGTGATGGCGCTGCTGAAACCCGGCCACGGCAAGGCATTTTCGCTCTTTGGCATCAGCGTGGCGGGGGCAGCAGCGCACAACCTGGGCCAGGTGCTGGTGGCGGCGGCAATGCTGGGCGACATGGCAGTGCTGGGCTATCTGCCGGCATTGCTGGCAACCGGCGTGATCACCGGCGTGCTCACCGCTGCCGCGGCAATGCCCTTCTTCGCAAAATTCCATAAAACGGGGCTGACAGGCGCATAAGCACAGAAGCGCCCGGACAACCAGGCTTGCCACCATTGGCAACACTGGGAGGACGAGATGAACCGTATGGGAAAAATGCTTGTACTCATTGCCCTTGCATTCGCCGTGCTGCTGCTGTCAGCAGCGGCCTTCCCCTCCCCTGCCGCGTACCCTCCAAATGGCCCGGTGATGGTGCTGAAAACGCCGGTTCCAACAGCCACGCCCGCCTCACCCGCGCAACCCTGTGACTTCCTCAAAGGTGATCTGGCTGGCACCGGTGCGTCGGCAGTCGAACAGCTGCTGTCCGCCTGGGGCTTCCAATATTTCACCCCTGACGGGAAGTGGGCAGACGAAGACGCTTATGAGCTTAAGCTTTTTCAACGTTGGGCGGGCCGCAAACCCACCGGCGTTTTCGACGCGGACACGCGAAAAAGCCTGTTGATTGCGTGGCAGGACTGGGGCGAAAATGAAATCCCCCGGCAGAAGCTGCCGCTGGAGGGCCGCTCCATCGGCATCAACCCTGGCCATCAAAAGAAGGGCAACTATGACAAGGAGCGGGAGTCACCCGAAGCCGGCAGCACGCTGAAAGCCAAGGTGACGTCCGGCACGCAGGGAGTATCAAGCCGCGTGCCCGAATATGTGGTGACGCTGCAGGTGGGCTTGAAGCTGCGCGACAAGCTGGAAGCGATGGGCGCGCGGGTGCTGATGGCCCGCACCACCCACGCGGTGAACATCAGCAACGGCGAGCGGGCCCGCGCCATGAACACCGCCGGGGTGCAGGTGTATCTGTCATTGCATTGCGACGGCAACAACAGCCGCAGCATCACGGGCATCCACACGATCATGCCGGCAAAGCGGGGCTACCAGACCGGCGATGTGCTCGCAAAGAGCCAGAAGTTCGCCGCACTCATCCAGGAAGAGAGCCTCAAGGGCACAGGGGCCAAAGACAAGGGTTGTTATCCGCGGTCTGACCTCTCCAGCCTGAACTGGGCGAAGATGCCCACGTGCCTGATTGAGATGGGGTATATGACCAATGTGGCGGAGGACAAGAAGTTGGTGACTGGCGCCTATCAGGACAAGCTGGCGCAGGCAATGGCCAAGGCAATCCAGCGGTATTTTGAGGAGTAGGGAATAGGTTCGCCAATCTTGAGATTTCTCAACGTGAGGAGGCGGGCTTGATGGAAGAGTATATTGCACAAAACCGGGCTGCGTGGGAGCACGATGCGTATCACTTCTGGGTAAAACAATCCGGATCGCCATCAGAGCTGGCAAAAGAAATGACAGCAAATCCTCGCGCAATGCTGAGGAAGTATGCGCAGTATTTTGAGTCGTTTGAAGGCCTGAAGATCGCAAACATCTGCGGCTCCTGTGGGAAGAAAGCCATCCCCCCTCGCGTTGCTCGGTGCCCAAGTGACCATTTTTGACATTTCTGAATCCAACAAACGATATGCATGCGAGACCGCGGCGGCAGCAAATGTGGAAATCGAATACGTTGTAGGCGATGTATTGAGCATTGATATCACCAAATACGGCAATTGCTTTGATATTGTGTTTATGGAGGGCGGCATTCTGCACTATTTCCACGACATTGACCGGTTCTTCGGCATCATGAATCGCATTCTTCGGAGCGGTGGAAAGATGATTTGCAGTGATTTTCATCCGTTTCAAAAGATCATGGACATACTGGAATTCGGGCAACCCACATCCACCAACTATTTTTCCACGGAGATCATTAAGGCTGAAATGGCACACGCTCGGTTTTATCCAGATGAAGAGCGAAATAAGTTTCCGTTATGCAGTTTGAGGAAATACACGCTCAGTGAAATCATCAACTCCGTGGTTGAAAACGGCTTTGAGGTCAAACGATTCGACGAGCATCCGGCCTGGACAAACAGCAATTTGCCGGGGGAGTTTACGATTCTGGCAAGCCTCTAAGGATTATCAAACCTGTAGCTCGGGCCGGGACGAAGCCCCAGGTTGCATAGGCGAGCAGCATCCGTAGGATGCGACCAGCCGGCCCCTACTGGGGGGGGAGCAAACTCAATGCATATGCAGTCTAGACTCATCAATCTACCTCATTTTCTATTTATAATATACTTCTAAAGTATCTCACAGTCTCCTCCGCTACTGATTCATAATCATACTGATATGCATCAAAGGAAGCAGGCCCATCAAACCCTACAGAGCGAAGTTTTGTGATATATTCCGGTAAATTCATATCTCCCTCGAAAGGAACAAGGTGATTATGGATCCCATGCTTCATATTCTCCAGATGAGCATGCACAATTAGTTTTCCGCATTTTTCAATTGATGCCATAGGGTCGGGATCCTGGAGAAAAATGTGCCCAATATCTGCATTGACCCGCAACATCGGAGAGCTTATCTCAGAAAATAGATTCAGCATTGTTTCTGTATTATCAACAACAAAACCCGGTTCAAACTCCATCGCAAGAAAAACACCATGTTCTTCTGCATAATCACATAGCCTCTTTGTTGCCTGGACTTGACGGTTCCATTGCTGTTTTAACGGCTCATTTTCATTTCTCAAAGCACCGTTGATGATCACAATCTGAGAACCAAGTTCTTTCGCAACTGCAATAGCATTCTTCACCACGTCAAATTTGACTTCGCTTTCCGTATAGTCCATATGGGCTCCTACAGAACAGGCTTTTACACGATAATCAGCAAGAATATCTTTCATTCTAGAAGCAAAACCATCAGCGAAGAATTCTTCTCGCACTGAAAAATCACGTGAATAAACGCCAATTTCAACGCCATCAAACCCCTTCGCCATGATGCGTTTGATGGCATCCTCATAGGTGTTCGTAGGAATCATTTGAGTGCGCCCAAGCAAATACATTATTCTTCTCTCCTTACAAAGTCGTTGATATAGTATTCTATACTGCAAAACGCTCACCCACCCCAGGCATCCTCTCACAGGTTGCC
Source organism: Bacillota bacterium (assembly GCA_023435705.1). Taxonomy (GTDB): domain Bacteria; phylum Bacillota; class Clostridia; order Christensenellales; family UMGS416; genus JAEYRA01. Next base: position 166,447 of record JAEYRH010000008.1, read on the forward strand.
GAGATGCGGCAGCACCAAGCCAAACTCATCCAGGTAGAATGCATAGTTTTGTCTGCCACAGGTATTCCTTTACAATCCATTCTGCATTTTCAGCAATAGCTCTGGTGCCATCCACCCTCAAAACCGGGCAAGGCAACTCTGCCACCCATTTTTCGTGTTGTATTAGGCATGCTTGCGGCGCAATATCTGTATCATAACGTCGGGCGCAAGCAAGATAATCACGATATACCTCGCTGGCCTCATACATATCGCCGCCCGGAAGAACCCTTGCCCCCCAGCGGGCAATCGAGCGGGAGCGAATCCGCTCTGCCCGCAGTTCGGCAGGCGCAGTCATAAACACTGCCAGATCAAAGAAAGGCTCAAACGCCTTGCGGATGCTCCACATAGAACCTGACATTACAAAATTGGGATGTGGCAAAATCTCACGCATTAAATGCTCTGTCCGCTCTTCCTTTGAGCGAAAAACGGTATATGGGATTTCTGTGTCCCACCGCCAATGGTAATCATCCAGATCAAAATGCTGGAAACCAAGCCGCCTGGCAACTTCCTTGCCAAGCGTGGTATCTCCTACACCCATCGCGCCAAACAAAATAATCCCTCTAGACATTGAATATCACAACACCTTTCAAACTAAGGGCACTCTGCAAGGAACCTGTTTGCATGCTATCCAGCTTTCCATAAGCCCCCCCCAGCTTAACAATGACCGTTGTGTAATGTGCTTATTTTGTTTTGTCTGATAATCCCTTGCGGTACAACTCCTCATCAATAAAGAATAACGGATCACCATTTTCTTCAAAAGCATTTTGCTTCATCCCTATTTTCTCCATCACTTTATATGATGCGACATTATTCTTATCACAGCCTCCATTTACATAGGGAACATGGGCCACGTCAAAAGCGTATGAAAGGAGTTTTGCGGCGCATTGAGTGGCGTAACCTTTATTTCTATAATAAGAATCGATCAAATAAAAGATGTGAAGTTTCCCATTGGTCTTTCCGTCAAGACCACACCAGCCGATGATACTGCTTTTACTTTTTTCAAACACCGCCAAACACAAATGGTATATATGACCATGTCTGTTCTTCTTGTGATTGTTCTGCATGTATTCAATTGCGTTTTGTGCGTCATCTGTTGAAATTCTGCCATTTTCGAAATTCCACATTCTTGCGACTTCTTCAATATCGCTAGCCATAACAGGTCTCAAGAGTAAATCACTGGTATAAAGCTCCATGTGCTAGTCTCCCTTGCACAGAATCTTCCCCGCTACTTCACAAGATACGGCAGCACCGATCCCAACACAAACAACAGCGCAATCAGCACCGCCGCAACCTTGATCCATGTGCTCGCTGGTTTTTTCATCGTCTTAATCCCTCTTTCATTTCGTCCATCTCAACACAAGCGCCGTGGCGTTGTCCTGATACCGCAGGCGCTTTTTGGCCACAAGGCCGATCAGCGACCCGGCGGCACTATAAGCCCCCCGGCTCAGGCAGTGGCCCATTTCCTCTTCATCAAGGCATTTATACAGCCCGTCGGTGCAAAGCAGCAGGCTGTCACCCCGCTGGATCGGCACCGTGGAGGCCATCACACTGTAATCCTCCAGCGCGCGCATGCCCAGATAGCCAGTCAGGTGCGTGCGCTGTGGGTTGGCGCGGGCCTCGGCCTCGGTGATCACGCCCTCGGCGACCATCTCCGCCAGATAGCGGGCGTAGACATGGTCCTCAGTGAGGCGGGTCAGCACGCCGCACCGCCACAGATAAGCCCGACTGTCTCCACTCCAGAAGAGCCGCGCGCCATTGCCCAACACGGCAGCGGCACACAAAGTGGTGCCCGACATGCCCATCACACCCATGTTGTCCACCATGAGGTAGACCTGGCTGTTCACGCGCGTCAGCGACTCCTTGACCGCCCCATAGGATGCGCCGGCAGCAAGAAGACGCGCAGCTTCCTCGCCAGTGGCCTCCACAGCCACTGCCGCAGCCGAGCCGCCCCGGGCCAGCGCGCCCATGCCGTCGGCCACCACGGCCAGCATGCCGCCGCCGGCCAGAAACAGGCCGCAGGCGTCTTGCTGCTCATCGCGGTCACCTTCGCACTGGCAAAACGCCGCCTCCACCCCTGCCGGGGCAGGCAGGCGTTCCGCAGGGTATTCAGGTTTTGGGAAAAGGTAGTCCATGGGCCCTCCCGGCTTTTGCGCAAGGGGGATACCTGTATTATTGTATCTGATTATGGGAAAAAAACAAAGAGTGGGCGTTCCTCCAACATTCCGCCTTTAGCTCCAATTGGAGTAATCCATCGTCTGCTCGAGCCTTACCGTTGCACTGAGTGCCTGCCGGGCAAACCACTCCTGGGCGTTGAGAAGCTCCTCACCCTCGGCGGGGGTTGAGGGCTCATAGGAGCCATCCGGCAGCATCACGCGGGCCTTCACATTGTCTTTCAGGCAGACTTCCAAAAGGTCGATCAGGCGCCTTTTAAGATCTTCCTGCTCCACGGGGAAAGCAGTCTCCACCCGGCGGTCCAGGTTGCGGGGCATCCAGTCAGCAGAGGAAAGGTAAACCTCCGGCAAACCGCCATTCTCAAAATAAAAGATGCGGTGGTGCTCCAGATAGCGCCCCACAATGCTGCGCACGGAGATCCGCTCCGAAAGCCCCGGCACTCCGGCCCTGAGGCTGCACATGCCGCGCACAACGAGGTCGATCTTTACGCCAGCCTGCGATGCCTCATAGAGACGCTTGATGATCCCCTCGTCGATGAGGGAATTCACCTTTGCCACAATGCGGGCAGGGCGGCCCATGCTGGCGTTTTCGATTTCGCGGGCGATCATGGCGTAGAAGAAATCCCTGAGGCCCCGAGGCGCCACTTTGAGCTTGCGCCAGGAGTCCGGCAGGGAGTAGCCGGTGAGGTAATTGAAGAGAGCAGAGGCGTCGGCACCGAAACTTTCGCGGCAGGTGAAAAGCCCGATGTCGGTGTAGAGCCTTGCCGTGCTGTCGTTGTAGTTGCCGGTGCTCATGTGCACATAGCGGCGGATGCGGCCTTCCTCGCGGCGCACCACCAGCAGCACCTTGCAGTGCACCTTGAGGCCCTGCAGGCCATAGATCACATGGCAGCCGGCCCGCTCAAGCTTGCGAGCCCAACCGATGTTGTTTTCCTCATCGAAGCGGGCCTTCAGCTCCACCATCACGGTGACCTGCTTGCCGTTTTCGGCGGCGGTGATCAGGGCATCCACAACCGGCGAGTTGCCGCTCACGCGGTAAAGCGTCTGCTTGATGGCCAGCACATCGGGGTCTTCGGCCGCGCGGCGGAGGAAATGTTCCACCGAGGCGAAGCTTTCATAGGGCAGGTGCACCAGGCGGTCGCGGGCGGCGATGGCGGTAAATATGTCCTGCTCACCAAGAAAATCCGCCGGTGGTTGGGGTGTCCATGGCTTGTCGCGGAGGTGGTCAAAGCCTGCAAGCCTTGTGAACTTCATGAAGGCGGAAAGATCCAGCGGCCCATCCACGTGGAACACGTCGGGCCTTTCCACCTCCAGGATCTTGACGAGGAAATCCTTGATCTCCGGATCCACCGGCTTTTTGCCGCCCAGGCCCTTCTGCAATTCCAGCCGCACCGGATCGCCCCACTTGCGGTTTTTGATGCTCTTGGAGATCTCGCTCAACAGGTCCTCCACGCCCTCGTCGATGGTGAGGTCGGAGTTTCTGGTGATGCGGAAGGGGCACAGCGCCAACACCTCATAACCGGGGAAAAGCTGGGCCATGCGGTGGATCATCAGCGTCTCCAGCAGCACAAAGCAGCGATGGTCACCGAGCCTGGGCACCTCCAGGAACCGGCCCAGGATACTGGGCACCTGCACCACGGCAAAGAGCACCCCGTCTTCCACCTGCAGTCGCCTCAGGCGCACGCAGATGTTGAGGCTGCGGCTGGCCACAACAGGGAATGGTCGCCCGGCGTCAATGGCCAGCGGCGTGAGCACCGGAAACACCGTGTCGTCAAACCAGGTGTCCACAAAGGCGCGTTGCTCGCCCGTGAGCTCCTCGATCTGCGGGAAGAGGATGCCCTCGCGCTTGAGCTCCCCCCGAAGCTCCTTCCAGCAGGCGTATTGCCTTGCGACATGGCGGTGGGCCTTTTCAGCCACCAGAGCCACCTGCTCGCGGGCGGTGAGGCCGGAGGCGTCGGTGCCGGTCCAGCCGGCCTCCACCTGCTCCATCAAGCCTGCCACGCGCACCATGAAGAACTCATCCAGGTTGCTGCCGGTGATAGCCAGGAATTTGAGGCGCTCCATCAAGGGATGGTCGCCCATGGCCTCGCCCAGCACGCGGTCGTTGAAATCCACCCAGCTGGATTCGCGATTGATGTATCTGCCTTGTTTGGTCAGTTTGTCGGGCACTTATTCTCTCCCCTTGTTTCTGAGCGTGCATTTCAATCCAAAAACTTCGGTAAAATACTCGCTCTTGTAACCGAAGGTCCATTCCTCCAGCGTGACGTCGCGGTCAACATGGCCGGTGATGATGAGCTCGCTTTCCTTGAGCTTGATATCGATGGTGTCAAACTTCTGCAAATGGCTGCGGTCCAGCGAGTCGGCCAGCCGCAGGATCGCGGCCAGTTTCGCCGCCCTCAATTGGTCACCGGGCGAAAGCTCCGCCCACTCGGCGTGGCTCGGGCTGGGCACCGCGCCGCTGTGGTAGCGGGCGATGTTGGCGACCAGACGCATCTCGGCTGTGGTCAGGCCGATGATGTCACTGTCCAGCAGCAGGTGGCAGGTGTAGATGTCATGATATTTGGAGTTCACAAACTTGCCGATGTCGTGCAGGATCGCCGCCGCCTGCAAAAGCCGCCGCTCCCGCCGGGAAAAGCCGTGGATCTTCTTCAGGCTGTCAAAAATCAGCAGGCAGTATCGCTCCACCGCTGCGGCGTGGTTCTCATCGGCACCGTAGTGGCGGGCTGTCTCCCACGAGGAGGCGGCAATGCCCTCCTCAAAGCGCTTGTTCCAGTCGGCAGCATCCTCCGGGTCCAGCAGCTCATAGAGTAAAGAGTCCATCAATACCACGCCGGGCGAGAGCACCTCGTCGGAGCCGGTGAACTCAGAAAGCGTCATATAGATCGCAAGCGAAGGCAGCAGCACCTCGCCCTGCTCCTCCCGAAGGCCATACTTCTGAGCGGCTTGCGACGGCGTGAAGCCCTTCACGCTGTCATAGAGCGCAGCCAAATCCCGCCGGGTGATGGCCAGCACGCCGTCATGCTCGGTGGCGCCGGTGAGCCGGGCGATCAATTCAATCTCCTTGCCGCACACGACAAACCGCCCAGGCTGGAAGGCCTGCATCTGGTCACGCAGCAGCCTTGTGAGCGCCGCAAGATACTCCTCGATGATCGCGTAGAACCGGGGCGTGCGCTCGCCGGTCTCACCCAGCATCTGCGAAAGCTTCAGCGACCCCACGCGGATGTTGCGGGCGAAGATCACCGCGCCGTCGCGCACGGCGGCGATGCCCACGCTGCCAGTGCCAATGTGGGCCATCATGAAGGGCTTGGTAAGGTCCTGGCCCCGGGCCTGCATGCGGCGCAGCACCTCCTTGAAGATGAGCGCCATCTCCTGCCCGTCTTCCAGCACCTCCACAGCAAGACCCGTGCGGTTCTTCAGCTGGTCCAGCACATAGGAAGCGTTGGAAGCCTCGCGCAGCGCCGTGGTGGCCATCACACGGATGGCGCCGTCTTCCACGCCGTATTGCCTGGCAGAGGCCTTGAAGCCCTCCAGCGCCTTTGCCACCTCCTCGGTGGTTTTGAAGCTCACCTTGCCGTGGGTGAACGTCTCATAGCCCAGGTTCACCGGGTATTCCAAGTAGTCCAATTCCACCGGCTCGCCATGGCCGGACTCCGCCACTTCCATCGAAAGCAAGCTGGAGCCGATGTCGATCACCGCGGCAACCCTGGTTTTGTCCTTATGGGCCATGCAGGACCCTCCCATTAAACATGTTTGCCATTTCTTATTATATACCATGGTATTCGGGGTCACTAACAGAAAAGGGATGGTTTGACAAGAATTAACATGATGAGCCCTCACCCCCCAGGCCCCCTCCCCCATCTTCAGACACCCTTACTCCTTGCCCTTCAAACCCTCACCCCCCAGCCCCCTCCCCCATGGGATTGGGGGAGGGGGCGGAATTGGCCGGGGGATTGGGGGGCGGCAGCCTCCATACTGATATTCCCCTCCCACAGTGATGGGGGAGGGGTAAGGGGAGAGGGTCCCATATGGCAGAGGGGCAGGTGAAAGTTCTTATAGCTTCCCATCCACCCAACTTAGCTCTATAATGTTATCATCCAATCATGCGGGAGGCGCTATAGAGCCGCTGGAGACCGATTCGAAAAGTGTTCATGGTGGTATACAGGAGGACGTCAGAGTCTTCAAACCCCGATATTCCATCGGCCATTGGCTGAAGCTGGCCCGCACCCCGGCGATGATGATGGTGCTATTGGTTATTGACAGGGGCTTTGCCCGGGTGGGGATCAGGACTACTGGCAAGCCAATACTCCTGCGCTATATCTTGCATACGGGCTGCTCGCCTTGCTGTGGGTGCTGGAGATATTGATCTTCCTGGCCGATGGACACATCAAGACAATTCTGATCAATGAAAGAGGCATTGAACTCATCAGACCGCTGGGCCGGAGCATCAACGAAAAGACAGCACAGGTAGAGTGGATGGACGACCAGTTGAGGCTTGGGCATCGCACCTTTTCAATGTCTTATGTGCGCAACACCGGCGATTTGGTGAGCCTGCTGCCAGCGGAAGCGCTGGTGGAAAAGCTGGAAGACCAGAGTTGGTTCCGGCGGCTGGAGGCCAGCCGGTGGTACAATAGCATCGTCTTTGTTGCGGTGCTTATGATCGCCGGCATCATTCTGGCATGGGGAATCCTGAAGCTCAATGGAGCGTTCGCCAACCCGCCGGAGTTCGGCCTTCGGGAGTTGAATTGGGGGCTTGCATTGGTCATCTGCTTGTTTCTCGGCTACTTAATCAAACGGCTGGTATAGGGAGATTGCGATGGAGCCCATTGTCTTTCAACCAAAAGTGAAGCGGAAGTATCTGATCGGCGAGGCCGTGATTCTGTGTTTCCTTGTATTATTTCTTTTCCTTTACCTGCACTCAACGAATTATGAAGGGCAATTTGAATTCCGGTGGGTCAAGCTGATGCAAGCGCTCATGAGCATGGCGCCACTTCTCCTGCTGGCTTGCTTATATGGTACGCGCCTAAACGTGAAGCGAATTTGCCTTGCGGACACCATCGCCATCCATCGGTTTGTTGGCAAGTCGGTTTCCTGTGACCCGAAGGGCTTCCGGTATCAGGATGAGGGCCTATACGTTTTCGCAAACTACACGCTGTATCCCGGCATGGTTCAAAATGCGGAGGCGCTGCACGGAGCATTTCAAGCTATGGCAGGCCAAGGCCTGCTGGAGCTCCGGCAGCCAAGCGAAGCTGACCTCAAAAGCCGCAGGCAAAGAACTGCAACTGTCTGGTCTGTCATCATCCCGGTGAGCATATTGTTTCTTCTCTTTGTGGCAGTCCTCGAGGTTTCTGAAACAATGATTGCGATTGCCGGATTGGCTTACCTCATCATTGTATCTGTCTGCTTCAGATTCATGTGGAAAGACAGGCCGTTGAACTAACCGCAAAAAAGAGCTTGAGGGTAAGAATATGGATCCAACTACAATTCAAATGAAGGTAAAATCGGAAAACTTCTTGATTATGATCTTCTGGCTTTTCATGATGGTGGCTATGTTGGCTGTCTTGTGTATTGAACTTGGCTCTGGGAGCTCACCGCTATATCCAATTTCCATGCTATTGCTCGTATTGGGAAACTTGCGGCGGCAGCTGCCGTCATTGCTCAATAAAAGCATCCGGTTTGAATCCGACTGCATCGTGCTGGAACGACGCATGCTCAAGCCACTGAAGCTTCGATACACTTCCCTCCAATACATACAGAATGACTTCTTGGTTTTCAGCGGCTTCACACTGAATGCTGATGAATATGAAAACACGCAGGCGCTCTTGGATACATTTCAACATTGCGCAGACGCCGGCTTACTCTCATTGCAGAGCAGGGAGATGAAGAAGAAAAAGAAGCGGGCAACGATTGTGTCTGTGGTTATTTTGGCTTTGGCGGTTGTAGCAATCGTTATTTATATCATTTTTCTGTCAAACAACAGGCAATTAGCAGATACTTTTGTAACGGTTTCTATTTTTGTATATATGATTGTTTTCGTGTCCAAATCATTCATCCAGTGGCGAAGACGAGTCCGGCAATTTCAATAACACGGCACCAAATGAAAACCCACCCGGCAAAGCGTCGGGCGGGTTTTTTGTTTCTTCTCGGGCTAATAGACCGAAGGCCAATCAGTAATTCTCTGCCTTGATCTCGAAATACGCCCTGGGATGGGCGCACACCGGGCAGACATTGGGTGCTTCCTTGCCGGTGTGCAGATGACCGCAGTTGCGGCACACCCACACGGGCTCGCAGCAATCGCAATCCACGCTGAACACGGTGTTGTCCTTAATGTTGTTCGCGAGGATCTGATAACGCTCCTCGTGGCTGAACTCGATGGCGGCCACGCCCTCCATCATCCTGGCGATCTCCGGGAAGCCCTCTTCGCGGGCGGTCTCGGCGAAGCCTTTATACATCTCCGTCCACTCATAGTGCTCGCCGGCGATGCAATCCTGCAGGTTGGTGGCCGTGTTGGGCATGCCGCCGTGCAGCAGCTTGAACCACAGCTTGGCGTGCTCCCGCTCGTTGCCGGCGGTCTCCTCAAAGATCGCCGCCATCTGCTCATAGCCCTCCTTGCGGGCTTGGGAAGCGTAGAACGTATACTTGTTTCTGGCCTGGGATTCCCCTGCGAACGCCGCCAGCAGGTTGGCCTCGGTCTTGGTACCCTTCAAATCCTTCATCAATCAATCTCCCTTCGTATGTATTTGAAAGCGCGGGCCGGTTGGCCCCCGCGTTTCATCGGTTTTGTGGCCTATTCGAGCGTGATGTGCTTGGCGTTCACGCCGTCCACACCGTTCAGGCCGTCCAGCAAATCCTTCACGTCGCTGTCGGAGCCGCTCACTTGCAAGATGATCAGGCCCTCGTTGCTGCAGGCGTCGCCGGTGCCGTCATGCAGGCCGATGCGAGCCTTGATCTGGCAGCCGTTCTCCGTGAGCACATGCTGCACCTTTACAGCATTGTCGCTACGGCCCTTCAGTGTCATCGCGATGATGTTGTGGCTCATGTGCGCCCTCCTTGCGGCTTTACGCCGCGATTTCGCCGTATGGCTTAGCAAAAGGATACCGCGTTGGCCGCCGCCCGTCAAGCAGAATAGCGACAATTCCACCACATGTTGTATCATTCACATTTTGCAATGACAACATATTGTGATCTAGACAATGATATTCTTATTGATAGGTTTTCTCAATTATAACGCATTAAGACGCATCCGTAAAGTGATTGGGATTACAAAACCACCCTAATCGCCGCATTGTTACCGGATCCAGCGGATGAAGCCCGTCTTATCCTCCCGGTTAAAGCCGCAGCGCTCATAAAACCTGAGCGTGCTGTCCAGCTTGGATCCGGTCATCAGCATAATCTTGTAGCATCCGGCATCTTTGGCGATCTGCGCAGCCCGGTCCATCAGCGCTGAGGCAATCCCCCTGCCCCGGTGCTCACGGTGGGTGACCACATTTTCCACGATGGCATAGGGCCGCGTGTTGTGCGTGAGGTTTTCCACAATCACCAGCGTGGCAGAGGCCACCGCCGAGCCGTCCGGCCCGCCCACCAGCAGGTGGTAGCGAGGGTCATCCTGAAAGCGGGCAAGCATCTCCTGCCAGCGGGCCATGTCTTGCGGTTCCTCCGGCGGGTGAGCGGTGAGGTGGTGCTGGTAGAGCTCCAGCAGCGCTTCGGCATCGCGGGGCTCGGCCTTGCGGATGGTCAGCATCGGCATGTCACCTCCGGTTATGCCAATAGGATACCACATTGACGGTGGGTGGGATCAAGTTTATTATTGGTTTATCCATATGCAAAGGATGATCCCTATGCTGGAAAACATGATCGCCTTTCTGAGAGCCAACCGCCGTGTGATCGCCTTCCCGGAGGGGAATGACCCCCGGATCCTTGAGGCCGCCGCCCGGCTTCACCGCGAGGGAATCCTTACACCGCTGCTGGTGGGTAACCGGCAGGCGGTTGAGGCGGAGGCAGCCAGGCTGGGCGTTTCCATCGAGGGCATTGAGGTCATTAACCCGGCCAGTTTTGACCGCGCCGACGAGATGCTCCAGACGATGGTGGAGCTGCGACGGGGCAAGATGGACGAGGCGGCCTGTGCTGAGGCGCTGCGCCACGGCAACTATTTCGCCACAATGCTGGTGGTGATGGGCCTGGCCGACGGCCTGCTGGGCGGTGCCACCTATTCCACGGCGGACACCGTGCGCCCGGCATTGCAGTTGGTGAAGACCAGGCCGGGCAGCAGCATTGTGTCCAGCTGCTTCATCCTGCACCGGCATTCCGCTGAAGGCCGCGACGAGCTCTATGCCATGGCCGATTGCGCGATCAACCTGGACCCAAGCGCCGACGAACTGGCGGAGATTGCCATCGAGACGGCGCGGACGGCCCGCGTGTTTGGCATCGATCCCAAAGTGGCGCTGCTCTCCTACAGCACACTGGGCTCCGGCAAGGGGCAAAGCGTGGACAAGGTGCGGCAAGCAGCGGAAAAACTGAAGGTGATGGGCCTGGATTTCCCGGTGGAGGGCGAGCTGCAGTTTGACGCTGCCTTCGCCCCGGAAGTGGCCGCGACAAAAGCCCCCGGTTCCGCCGTGGCCGGGCAGGCCAACACATTCCTCTTCCCCGACCTCAACGCCGGCAATATCGGCTATAAGATTGCCCAGCGACTGGGCGGGTTTACCGCGCTGGGCCCCATCTTGCAAGGCCTGAACGCGCCGATCAACGACCTCTCACGGGGGTGTGTGACCGAGGAAGTGTATCAAATGGCGATCATCACCGCGGCGATGAAGTGATTTCCCGTTTTGCAACATTGATAACGACATGGAGCAGATACGCCGATCATGTGAGATGAAAGAGGCGTCGTAATGTCAAAGAAGGCAAACAGCAGCAATCCTGGTGCGTTGGATGAATTCCTTGAACGTCAAGAATTGGGTTCCAATCCCACAAAAAACGTGGGAAACTTTCGGCCCAGCATGCCCATATTTATGTTAGGCAGGTTCCCGCTCTTCAAACTGTTGCTCGGTGTGAGCTTTGGGGTTCCCGCAATCATCGGGCTGATCAGCATATTTCACGATTTGGCGGGCAACTGGCTTAACCTAATCCGCATCACGGTCCTGATTGCGCTTTCGGTTCTGTTTATTGCCAGCGGCATCCGCAGTCTTCGTTCAAAAAGTGGAAAACACAAGCCTTAGTAATAGGTGGAAGGACGTCTGCCTCGTCGACCTCTCAGGTTTAGTAACGAGGACAGCGATCGTTGCAGCTGATTAACTCAGCTCAATCCAATACCGCTGCAGCACATCGGCCAGATGGCTGCCGGTGACTTCATTCTCCAGCACGCCGCCGTTCTTCTGGATTGTCCGCGCGGAGCCGATGTTATGCTTGTCGCAGGTGACCAGCACCCGCTTGAGGCCCAGCGCCCGGCAGCGCTCCAGCGCCATACCAAGCATCGCCGCGGCATACCCCTTGCGGCGCTCGGTGGGCCGCACCGCATAACCGATATGGCCGCCTTCCCGCAGCAGGAAGTCATTGAGCCGGTGGCGGATGTTCACCATGCCCACGATCCTGTGATCCGCTTGGCGCACCAAAAAATAGGTGTCCGCCGGCACACGCTCCGGCGTGGGGCGCGTCCCGTTGCGATCCATCTCCAATTTGGCGAGCCACTGGCTGTAGTCGTCATACCGGTCCAGCCCGCCTGAGCCGCTCACCTGTGAGTGGTGCTCCCGAAACTCCGCCAGGTATGCAAAGGCGGCGGCCTCGTGCTCCGGTGCGGGTGTAACAAGCATCAGTTCGTCCATGGTTTCCTTCTCCCCGTTCATTCGGTCAGCTTCATCGCTTGGCGATTTTCTCCCATCTTTATTGGGCAGATTCTATCTCAAGCTTCACAATAAAATTGTTCTCTTTCCCTTCAACATAGGTTACTCTCAACTGCTGATTGTTCTCCTTGATGAAACCACAATTATCTTTGGTAGTAGCTCACAACATCACCATCATAATACCGGAACCAGGTTTCTCCAACAGGAAATTCTTCCGGCTCGTGTCCGCCGGAGGGCGTGGAGAATTCTGTACTGGCCCTTCGATCAGTTTAGTGTTGCTAGATGTGATTTCGGCAAGCAGGCTGTTTCTCTGCCCCAACCTGTTAATAATCGATATGGATGACATCGTGATGAAAAGCACGGAAACCAGAAGAAATGGTAGCAAGAACCAAAATTGCTTGCTAAAGTGCCGCCACTGCCGCTTTTCCGGTTTGGTTTTATGGATGAGAAATCCATTCGTCCTGATCAAACGGATGATCAAACCGGCAGACAAAGCAAACACCAGAACCCCAACCAACAGGAGCATTGTCTCTGATGGCAGCGATTTTTGTTGTGTCAGGTCAAACACTGTGGTGTAATCCATGACTACCTTATCTGCGGAATGTCCTTATCTTTTTTCGCCGCCCGCTCGATCTCCTCCAGCACAGCCAGTGTGCCGTCACCCTTCGCCTGTGCGTCCATCGCGGCTTTTAGCTGAGTGCGCTTGGCCCAGGTGTCCATGATGGCGTCATAGAGGCTCTCCACCGTCATGCCGTCCTGGTCAAGCACCTGCGCGAAGCCCTGCCGGGCGAAGCTCCTGGCGTTATCAATCTGGTCGCCCCGGCTGGCCGAAAGAGGCAGCGGGATCAAGAGCATCGGCTTTTTCAAGGCCAGGAATTCAAAGATGGAATTGGCCCCGGCGCGGGAGACGATCAGCTCCGCCGCAGCCAGCAGGTCATTGAGGCCCTCGGAAACATACTCGAACTGGGCGTATCCAGCCATACTGCTCAAAGATTCATCCAGATTGCCCTTGCCGCAGATGTGGATCACCCGGAAAGATTTCAACAGCTTTGGCAGTGCCTGCCGCAGAGCGACGTTGATGCTGTTGGCGCCAAGGCTGCCGCCCATCATCAGTAGCACCGGCAGGCCGGTGGGGGCAAAACCGCAGCGCGAAAGGCCCCGCGCCCTGTCGCCCTCAAAAAGCTCCCGGCGGATCGGTGTGCCGGTGTGGCGGGCCTTGCCGCCCAAGTGCTGCGACGTCTCCGGAAAGGTGGTGCAGATGCGGGTGGCGCTGCCCAGCGCCATGCGGTTGGCCAGCCCCGGCGTGAGATCCGACTCGTGCAGCACCAGCGGCGTGCCAGTGAGCCGGGCGGCCCACGCCACCGGCACCGACACAAAACCGCCCTTGGAAAACACAACGGCGGGCTTTAGCTTCTGCAGCAGCCGCAACGCCTGCGCAGCCCCGGCCATCACACGGAAGGGGTCGGAGAGGTTTTTCAGATCCAGGTAACGGCGCAGCTTGCCAGAGGAGATGCCGTGATAGGTGACATTGGGCATGCGACCGGCCAGGTCACGCTCCATGCCGGAGTAGCTGCCGATGTAGTGCACCTGCCAGCCGCGCTCAATGAGCAGCGGGATCAACGACAGATTGGGTGTGATGTGGCCGGCGGTGCCGCCGCCGGTCAGAACGATGGTCTTGGGCATGGGGGCGGTCTCCTTGGGGGAAGAGCTATTTGGGAGCTGCTGATTGTTCAGTTAACCCTATTTGTCTTGCAACCCATGCGCGATTTGATAAAGCTTCTTGCGATCCTCGATGGCAGCACGGTCGGCATCGGTGAGCTTGCCCGTCTCGAGGAATTGCTCCACCATCTCCAGCGTGGGCTGGGCGGCCCGGCCACCGATGGCCGTGCACTTGATGGCAGACACTGCGCTGGAAAACCGTGCGCTGTGCATGGTGTCCCAATCCTTGAGCATGCCGTAGATGAACGCGCCGTGGAACGTGTCGCCGGCACCGGTAGCGTCCACCACGTCCACCTTGAACGCAGGAATCGTCTCAAACACACCGTCAAACAGGCAGGCGCAGCCCCGCGCCCCCAGCGTGACAGCCACAAACCGGGGGCCTCTGCCAGCGATGTCGCGGCAGCAATCCTCCAGGCCGATGCCACGCATCTTGTAGCGCGTCACATAATAGGATTCGCTGGTGATGAACGCGTCGATCATCGGCGCCATTTCCTCATATTCGGGCTTGTAGCCGTCAGCATCGAAGGACACCTGGCCGCTGGCTTCCCGCATCCACCGGGCGGCCGTGCGCTCGGCCTCGCCGGTGCTGCTCAGGTGAAGCACCTTTGCCTGGGTGATGTATTGCTTATCCAGCTCTTCGGGCTTGACTGCCCGCACGATCTCCTCGCGGCGCAAAAAGTTCCTGCCACCTGCTTCCCGGTTGGAAAGCACCACCGACATCCGAGTCGGGATGGCCGGATCCACGATCATGCGGCTGGCGTCCACATTGTTACGCTCGAAATCCGCTATGCAGGCCCGGCCCTCATGGTCTGCACCCACCGCGCCAATCATGCCACAGCGCACGCCCAGCCGGCCCAGCGCCGTCATCGCCGTGGGCACCTTGCCGCCAAACTGGTAGCTCATCTCTAGGAGCTTCGCGGCCTGGTCCTGGCCGGGCAGGCGGTCCATGTTGATCAGGATGTCGGCAACCGGGCTGCCAATGCCGATGGCTTCAAGCTTTTCCATGGGCTCCTCCAGGGGTAGTATTTCCAAATATTTACTTTACCACACGAAGGGGGGTAAGTCAAAATGGGCCTTATGCAGGTATGAACCAAGTTACATATATGATGTTTACATCAGTATCTGTTGATTAAAAGTTGGTTGATCTCATTCTTATCCAAACAACTAACGAAATTTGGTAAATGTTTTGAAAGGGTTATCCTGGGGCGTCTCAGAATGATAATAATGTATTAAAATTGGTCCTTACAGATGTATGCGATGAAGCTGGTCGGAATTGGAATAACAATTACTATAAAAAAATAATTCCTTCCATGTGGCAGGGCTAACTTCTTGAGATGATGAAGTTAATTAACATCAAGAAAAATTGCAACTAATAACATCTTAAGACGAACATCATAACGGTTTGCTACCTTGGAGTCATCATGATAAAAACGAGATATGCACAGATCTCGATCATATCGTTATTTCACAGTCATCTACCTCATAAGTCTCATAACCCTAAACTTTCCGTGTTGATCCAAATACATGGCGCGGAAACATACATTTCAGATTCTCTAACTAAACCAAATACAACAATAATTTGCCTTGGCAAAGCCACCATGATAACTTTATTGATGCATTATCGAAAAAAAAACTATATCCCGAATGACAGAAAACCATTATGGCACCCACCAACTTTACACCAAAAAACCTTGTCATGCAATTCTTTACTGAACAATCGGTTATCAATATAAGTCACGAGCTCAAATACATATTTCTTATCAACAGCTGAATGAACAGAAACATTATGTTCTATATATTTAAAATGCAAAACAGCTTTCGTAAGAAAATCCGGATTCATATCTTCATTCGAGAAGATGAAAAATTCAGATTCCAAACGAGGAGGCGCCGCCTGGGCCTGGCAATGATACATAGATTTTACCCATGAGCCTGTTGCCTGATACTTGTTATGCAGCTCCGCTACCATGATCGGGCTTACTTGCTCCGATAGAATCAGAACACAGCGCTTATGAACATAACGAATTCCTTCGTATGCATCCAGTGCCCGCCGAATCCCATCCTCATCGTCAACGACATAATATATCGTGATCGTACTGGGCTCCTCATTATAAATATAGCCAATGTCGTTCAGCATCTGCTGGAAACGCTCCTTGTATGTGTGATTTGCCAGCACATCATACAGATTGCGGCTTCGCATGTGGTCCGTTTGCGAGAAATCCCACTCTCTGTCCGTGAAGAAAACGTTAACTCCAAAAAGCCGGTCGATTCCCTTGGAGTAATTCGTGATAACCAGCGTATTGGACGACATAAGTTCGAAGACTCTTCTGGCGAACATTGTGTCAGATTCCATCACTGTATTGATGTTTAATGCATATTTGCTCGCCTTATATGCCCGATCCATCTGCTGATAGGACAGAGGGGGCCGAAGGTAAGGTTTGTATTGATCCGGATATATATGATTGGGATCATCGTCAGTATTGCGGTTATAGATCACCAACCCATGCCCGCTGGCCAGAATTTTGTCAAACGCGGCCGCCATATCGTTGCATCGCTGGCTGTGGTAGGAGTACCAACTGCCGGCAAAGATTACATCTTCCGTGCGGTCATAGGTCTCTATCGGATTAAACAGTTTGGGTTGCGTGGCGAACATCAGCGGGAAGACATTTTTGTGCTTGTATTCTTTCCGGTACCGCTCAACGCACGAAGCGTCCGTGGTGAAGATATAATCGAACCGCACAGCCGTATCGACAAAATTATGCACCTTGTCGTCAAAATGCGTCGGGTCTTCCTTGTTCCAGAAAAGGGTGGGAATGTTGTGGTCTTTACAATAGGCAAGAATCGACAACAAGGCTTCGCGCGTTTCACGCTTGCGATTTTCGCTGGTATACACCCTTCCCAGCCAGGGCCGCCTTTCTGAATCTGCGCCACTCCATGCCGATTCGCAGAAAAAGATGTCTGGCTGCTCCCGCCGGAACACATCCAGCCAGTTTCCCGGCTCAACGGCAATCAAATTACACTCGAACTTGAAGCAATTATAGGTGAACTCATCCAGCACCGCCGCAACCTTGATGCCCATTATGGGCTTGGTCGGCTTGGCGGCAGCGGCGTCTTTCCAGCCCATCCGTTTGTTTTGCCCGGAGGCCCGGTAGATCTGATGCACCTCGCCTTTGCTGTTTATGATGTGAAAACGGTCGTTCAACCGGTAAAAGGCATTCATGATCCGAGGGTACTTCCAAAATATCTTATACAGGGCATAAGCAATCGAATAGATTGCCTTCTTTAGCAATTTCTTCATTCTCTCCGTACTCCAGATCTGGCGGCCCGGCAAGTTTTGGTTATTTCACGGTTTTGCTTTGGTATTTCTCCAGCACTTGATCCACATTACCACACTCCACGATCCGCCCCTTTTCCATCCAGATAATCTCGTCGCAAAGCTGACGTAACTGCTCCAAACTGTGGGATACGATCACGACAGTGATCGTCTCGTCCATGATCAATTCCTTGATGCTGTTGAAGCTCTTTTGCCGGAAGCCAATATCACCCACGCTCAAAATCTCGTCAATCAGCAGTACATCCGGCTTAAGGTGGATTGCAATTGAAAACCCCAGGCGTGAAACCATACCGCTGGAGTAGGTCCGTATCTGCTTGTCAATAAAGCTCCCCAGTTCGCTGTACTGGATGATGCTGTCCAACCTTTCCCGGATCTGTTCTTTCGTAAAACCGAGGATCAGGCCGTTCAAGAGGATGTTGTCCCGGCCGGAAAGATCCCTTGAGAAACCCAATCCCAGCGCAAGCAGATTGATTGTGTCAAAATTGCGATGGATGATTCCACGGTTAGGCGACATAACTCCGGAAAGTACCTTTAAAAGTGTGCTCTTGCCGGCCCCGTTGTTACCTATGACGCCATACACCTTGCCCTTCCTAATGTCAAGCGATATGTCCTTCAACGCCTGAAACTCGTTTGCATGTGATACCTTTTTGCCCTTGATCAGGTTCAGCAGAGACGACTTGATCGATAGGCTCTGGTTTGTCTTGTATAGCAGGTCGACATGCTCGAGCTGGATAACAGTTTCGGCAAGATCGACCGTGTTGTCTGTATTCATGTTTTGATATCCTTCTCCCATGCCTATAAAACCCTGCCGTATTCATCTTCGTGTTTTGATATCATATGATATCCCCATGCAATTAACAAGACCGATACCAGCGTGATAATGCCAAGGCCGACATAATCGGGGGACTTGCCATAAAACAGCGCATCCCGAAACCCCCCGATGATGACGCTCATTGGATTCAGCTTCAACAGAAAGGCCAGTTTGTGTTTGAACATATCGTAGCTCCACATGATTGGCGATACATAAAACATAAACCGCAGAACGATCTCCATCATGTTTCTGAGGTCGAAGAAATACACGCCGACGTGCGCAGCGATCAACGTGAGCCCATAGGTGAACAAAATCAATACAAGCGATACCGGTATGAACTCAAACATATGCCAGGTGATCGGTATTCTGGCGATGATGATCAAGATCACGATCAGGCTGTTGGCGATCAGGAATTCATACAAACTGACCAGCAGGTTGATGCTTGGGTAGACAAACTTATGAAAATAGACCTGCTCAAAAATCGACTTGTTCTTCACAATGGCGGAGGGTCCGCTCAGCACCGCGCCCGAGAAGAATTTCCAGGATGTCAGCCCGATGAAGATAAACAAATTAAAGTTCGGCATTCTGTTGTTGCTGAAAATGAATTGCACGACAAAGCTGTAAATCAACATGAAGGCCAGCGGTTCCAGCAGCAACCACAAAATACCGAGCTTGGTATCGTTGATCCGGCTTCTGAACGCAATTTTTGAATAATATAGAATATAATCCTTATTGAGCTTCAGGTTGGCAAAGATATCCTTTTTTTTCATTTGTCCCCCAACAATACTATGTATCTGCACCGGCAATGTTACTACAACCTCGCCTGCTTCAGGATTGTGCTCAGTTCTTCCGCTGCGATATCCAAGGAAAAATTCTGTTCCGCAAACTCCCGCATTGTTGCGTATACTTCATCATAGGCTTCGGGTGATCGGCGGATGCGCCGAATCTCCTCCACAAGCGAGTCTATCGAATGGAATACCATATGGGGAGAATAGCAATATTCTACACCGGGACGGGACAAAAGAAAACAAATACGGCCTGATTGCAGCGCCTGGACAAACGATTGTATATAGCTGTCCCAATCCGGAAAGGTTTGCAACTCGATCTCCTCAGTTGCGTGCATATTCTTACACGGCACCGGATGATCGCCACCGCATAACAAAGAATCAAGCCTGCCAGCAACTTGGTGAAAATCATTGCTGTCCGGTGCAAAGCCGGCAACAACCGTCATCCCTTTCGCGCCGGCAGCCTCCGGCACTGTGGCAACGATGGGGTTGAAAATCCATGCTTTGTGCTCTGCAACCCCATGGACTGCGCAAAGCTGGCTCTTATGAAAAAAGGTTGGAGCCATCAGGCAGTCTGCTTTGTCAAAATCAACATCGACATTCTGCCGGAGATAACCACCGGTTTGTATGATGAGCGTTTGGTGGTTCAATTTATTCTGAGAGTACCATGCGGTATTTCCCTGTAATCCGCTGCACCAGATGATATCGGCCCAGTTCAGCAGGGTGTTTGCTGAATCACTCCTAGCACCTTCATCGTATCGGATGATGTATTGGCTCTCAAGCCGGTTGAACAGCGGTTTTAGCTGCTCCAGCCCTTCCCCCGAAACCAACAATCGCCCCCTGCACTCTCGTTGGAAGAGATGGTAATCTCCATGGACGATGGATTGAAACAGGTTCTGATGACGCGTATGCAGCGGTATGCGCCCCTGAAGATGCTTCCTGTGCTGGTTCACGAAATCAGACAACGCCCGAAAGCATGGCTCAGAGATTATGCCACCGGATTGCCGGACAATTGTATGCAATATCCAGCGGAATGCCGACGGCAACCGTAAGGCAAAGTAGCTGAGTCCGATTTTATTCAGATTCTTCTCTGCTTCCTTCCATACAAACAGGTGGTTGTAGATTGCCTTTTCCGAGAATTCCTGTGTGGATGACAGGTTAGCCCTGTTGCTGTGTTTGCAGTAGTACAAGAAATAGTTGTCTACATAATCGACAATAGGGCGGCAGGAAAGCAGGGCAGTGTGAAAAAGAGTATCTTCTCCGATTTTGATCTTCTCATTAAAGAGTACCCCTGAATGAATCAGGAACTCCCTTTGCAGTATCACGTCCGACGTCGTGCTTTGCTGGGCGATGATTTGCTTGATACGGTCAGATTGCCGCCTGCATGGCGCCAGAATCCGGCAGGCATCAGCTTGTATTCCGGCCTTTACCGTCTTCAGGTATCCCTTCAGATATTGGATTCCGTTGCATTTGGCATAATCGACCATGCGAATGAGCCTGTCAGCATCGATATAGTCGTCGTCGTCAAGAAAAGTCAAATAAGACGCTTTCGCCTGCGAAATTCCTATATTGCGCGGAAGAGAAGGGCTACCCGAATTCCTGGGCAGCCGAATCAACCTGATGTGATCGTAATTCCTGCAGAAACCATCGATAATTTCTACTGTCCGATCAGTGGAACTGTCGTCAACAACGATGACTTCGATCCGATTTTTATGTGGGGTCTCAGCGACCGAAGCCAATGCCGTTCCGATCGTAGCGGTGGCATTATATGAAGTGACAATGATTGATACATCCTTCATCTGTGGTTCCCGCGGCCACTTTACCGGTTCTTGTTCTTGTATTGGTGCATATTGCCGTAATTTACAATCTCCATGCCGCTGCCGGGCTGGGCAGCGATCATGTTCCTGGTGTCAAAAAGCATTGGACGGCGCATTCTGCGTGCCAGCTCCGCATGGTTCATGTCTTTGTACTCATTGTGGTCGACCAGCACAAGGATCAGATCGGCGCCATCAATGGCGGCATCCAGGCCTACAAAATCAGGATTGTCCACATGGGGATCGTACACATCCACCGCAAACCCGACTTCTCGCAGCAGCTCGATCACCTCGAGGGCCGGACTTTCCCTGCAGTCATCCACGTTGCCTTTGTAGGTGGCGCCAAGGGCAGCCACCTTGCAGCCATTTGTGCCCCCGCATAGCCGGCGGACGACATCCGTGACGAAGTGCGGCATGGAGCTGTTGATGTCGCGCGCCAGCTTGATCAGCTTCGCGTCTTCCGGTGCTTCGGCATAGATGAAATAGGGATCGATGGCCAGGCAATGACCGCCCACCCCGGGCCCCGGCTGGTGGATGTTGACCCTGGGATGCTTGTTGGCCATCCGAATGACGTCCAGGCAATCGATCTCAAGCGTATCGCAAACTTTCGCAAGCTCGTTGGCAAGCGCGATGTTGACGTCGCGGTAGGTGTTTTCCATGCACTTGGAAAGCTCGGCGACGGTGGCCTCGGTCTTCAGGATTTCGCCCCTGACAAACTTCGAATAAACCTTGGCTCCCATTTCGGTGCATTCCGCCGTGATTCCGCCCACGATCCGGTTATTATGGATCAGCTCATGCAGGATTTTCCCAGGCAGCACCCGTTCCGGGCAATGCACCAGATACAGATCCTTTCCGATCGTGTAGCCGGCCTTTTCGAAGATCGGTTTAACATGGTTTTTCATGGAGTTCGGCGCGATGGTTGATTCGATGATGACGACATTCCCCTTGCTGACATAACGAAGGATGTCCCTGCTGGCTTGCAGCACATAGCTAAGGTCGCAGCTATAGATATCCTTTTGAAACGGCGTAGGCACGGCGATGATGAATACATCTGCCTGCTCCGGCCTTGTGGAAGCCCGGAACTTCCCTTCCCGGACCTGCTGCAGAAACAGCTCTTCCAAACCGGGTTCTTCGATATGGATCGACCCCGAGTTCAGCAAGTCAATGATCGATTTGTTGATGTCAACGCCCACCACCTCGCAGCCCGCGTTGGCAAACATGATGCTTGTGGGCAGCCCGATATACCCCAGACCCATCACACACAACTTCATAAAAGAAAACCCTCCCGGTTCAAATCATCGACATTCTCCGCATCGATTTCGGAGAAATGACAATGAATTATAGCGCAAAATCCGTTGATAGACAAGTTTCCAACAAGAAACGGACCGGCATACGATTGGCGTCCATATCAATCGGTTTTCCCGTTTCCGATCAACTCCATTTCCCGCAGGATGGTCTGCCGATAACCGGATTGCGCCCTCACCCTTTGGGTGGCGTTGGCGGACAACCGGCTGAACAGCGCGGGGTCATGATACAAACGCTCGATGGCCCCTGCAAGGCCGAGATAATCCTCCCCTTGGGCCAGAAGGCCGGAATCATCGTCTACAAACTCCGGTATGGCCGTCACGGCGTTTGTCACCGGAACCAGACCCGATGACATGGCTTCGTCACGGGATACGCCCTGCGCGTCCATCCGGGTGGGGACCAGGAACACACCGTACTGTTTATGCAGCGCAGCGATTTCGTGCTGGGTGAGGAATCTCCTTTCCAGGATCACGTTTTTCAGTTTCCGCAGAGGCGCCACGGTGCTGTCAAATAGCGCGCCGTCGCCGATGATCCGGAACTCAAGTTCCGAAAAAAACGGCTTTCTGGACAGCTCTAGGATCGCCTTGACGCTGAGGTCGTTGGCATATTTCCGGTTGGCAAAGGGCCGGATCGACAGGATCTTCTTGCGCTGCTCCGCGTCTTTGGCCTCATAGCTGAACAGGTCGGTGTCGATGATGTTGTGGATCACATGGTAGCTGGACTTGTCGAGCCGAACCTTGTGGTCCTCCATGACCTCATCGGCAAAATACCGCGACACAAACACGAATTCGAGCTGCTTGCCCGGCTCTCGAGAGGCCTCGAAGATCTCGGCCCACAGCTTCATGCGCTGGTTGCTCCGTTGGACTTCGACGGCTTTCTCCTGCTCGTCGCCGTGGTTGAACTCCCGCCGCCACCAGGGCTGGATCTCCGCCCCGTGCAGCCAGATCAGCAACCTCACGTTTTGATAGGCCTTCAGCACGTTCCAGATACCGGTGTTCATCACGTGCACCAGCACCGTGTCGTAGCGGCCGCAGGTCATAAGCTCGTGAAGCGTGTCCTTGTTACCCTTGATCACGTCGACACCGAAGAACTCGTAATAGGTTTCCTGCTGATTGGCGACGAACTGCAGCACGTCGACGGCCAAGTTCTCCCTCTTATAAGCCATCACACGCTGGTGGACGAAGGCGTTTTTGTAAAGGTCCTCGTAGGATGGATAGTTGTTGGCGACCAGCAACACCCTTGAGCGGGAGACCACGCAGCCGTTGTCGCGGATCACGTTCTCGAACTCAATCGACTTGATCCGCGCCGTCCCCGGCCCCTTGACGCAGAACCCCAGCTGCAGGCCTGGGGCGTCTGGCGGCACCTCCATCACGATGCTCTCGTTGATGCGGTGGAAGGCGGTGGCGACCTCCTTCTGCTTGGCGTTCAGTAGCGTTACCGCAACCTGCAACTCCATCGTCGCGATGGCCTTGATCTGCAGCTTGAGCTTGCCGTCTTGCAGGAACTCCGCCTTGTCAAACACTTTCAGGAAGTTTACCCAGGTCTGCGCCCTATCGGGCAGGGAGGACCCGATGGCGATGTCCTCGCCGGCCATGGATACGGTCAGCCTGGGGTCGGCCTTATAGGACTGGATCAGCTCGTCCAGCGGCAATGTCTTGTGTATGTCGTGAATGTCGCCCGTCATGGGGATTTCCTCGGCAATCCGGTTCAGGTCCGCCATGTCGATACCGCAGTTGCCCAGCAGCAGGTCGTCGGCTTCGGGGCAGCTGTCGCCCCGGTGGCCCATCGTGTAGTTGAACTCGTCGATGGCAAAGCACAGGCCTTCGAACCGGCCAGAATCGATGCTGGCCCTCAGATCCTCCATCGTCATAGACCTGACGGCCCTTGCCGAAACCATGGCGGACCGCCAGGGCAGTGACGCCGCGGGCTTGTAGGCATGGCCGAATTCCGGCGGAAGCAGCGCCCCGTCCGCCGCGCGCCAGGGGTCGGGCTTACCGACGGCGTCGGCGGAGGTATAGCGGGCCGTCAGCGCCATGTCCGTGAGGTAGTTGGCGCCATAATAGTCCTCGCCGTGGAGGTAGGCCACGAAGTCGCCGCGGAGTATGTCCTCCACCTTCTCCTTGGCCGCGCCTGCGGCGTCGACGCACCGGATTGCACCGTCGTTGACCGGTTGGGTAATATCGCTGGTGATCAACGTCAGCGACTTCATGCCGTAGGTCTGCCGGCTGAATTGCTCCACCGCCCGCTTCAGCATCCCGTCGCCCGTGACGAACGCCACCGCGTGGACACGGGGCAGGTTGCTGCGGGCCTCGCGGTTCAGCACCTTCCGGGCGATATAGGCGAGACGGTCGAAATAGGTGTGCTGCCCGAGGGCCTTCCTGAGGCCCAGCAGGCGGTACTTCCGGTTGATCACCGGGTCATTGAGTTTGCTGATTTCCTCGGCCAGCCTCATCTTGCTGTCGGTGCAGACCACCAGATCACCCAGCATGTTGCGGAGCCCCCGGGAATAGTTGCTGACCGTGACGGTGTTGGAAGCCAGAAGCTCGAACACGCGGCGGGCGAACATCGTCTGTGAATCCTTGACGGTGTTCATGTTGATGCCGTACAGGTACCCCTTATAGGCCTTGTCGATCTCGTGAGGCGCCAGCGTGCCTTTGATGAACCTCTGCTGCTCCTTGGGGAACGCGTAGCTGAAGTTGCCGCTGTTGTAGTTGCGGTCATAGATCTCCAGCCTTCCGTCACGACTCAGCACGTCAACGAAGTTGTTGAAGTCCACCTGCCGCTCGGGGTATTTGGCGTAGTAGGACCCGGCGAAACAGAAGCTGTCCTTCCGGTCGTATTTCTCGACAGGGTTGTGGGTGCTGGTCTGGGCAGCGAAGTGCAAAAGATACACGCGGTCGTGCATCAGTGCGTTCTTGTAATGCTTGATGTGGTCGATGTCGGTGGTGAACACATGGTCGAACCGCTTGGAAACCTCGAGGAACGTGTAGAAATGGACCGGGTCCTCCTTATTCCAGAAGACGGTCGGGATCTTCCTCTGGTTGCAATGCAGCAGCAGCGCAACCAGTTCATCGTTGTTCTGGTAGATCTTCTGCTCCCACAGCCCGTCCTTGCCCTTCCAGGCAGACTCGACGAACAGGAGGTCGGGCTTGAACTCGTCCACTTCCGCGATACAGTTTTCCGGGGTCAGGTTCAGAAGCGTGCATTCGTCGTTGTAGCAGTGGAAGGTGAAGGCGTCCATGATGCACGCAATCCGGAGGCCCTGAAGGTCGATCAGGTCCGCCGGATACTGCGACGGGTCTTCGGTGGAGGAGGCGCGGAGGTTTTTGAGCTTGAGAAGTATTTCCTTTTTCTGCCTGTCGGCTTTCTCAATCAGTGCGTTGACGGCTTGGATGTCCAGCATATGGCCAACCCTCGATTCAAAGAGTGCTCTATCGGATTCTTCTGGTTTTCCTGAGGATAAAGTTGATCGCCTTCTGGTAAAGCCTCCATGCCTTCGACGCGACCCGGCCGGGGACCGACCGCTTGATGGCGAGGATCCTCGCGTTGTTCGTGTCGAGCTTTTTCGTCATCAGGGCGATCTCGTTCCTCGCCTTGCCCAGCTCCAGTACCAGCATCCTTGTTTCCAGCAGGATTGACTTTTTTTCCTCGATGATCTGAAGCATCTGCTCCAGGCTTTTGGCATATTCATCCTGCAGCTGCTCCAGACGCTCGCGGCAGGATTCCTCCGAGATTCCGCCGGGGCTGGCGACTGCGGCCTGCCCGTCAGCCGGGACCGTAGTGATCGTGTGGTCGCCCATGGTATGGTATCCCCTCTTGGTTATTTGTCGGCGGGCGAGAACTCGGCGGGCGCTTGGCCCAGGCCGGCCCAATGCAGGATGGCCTGTACGATGCGGGCGCTGGCGTTTCCGTCGCCGTAGGGGTTGACCGTGTTGGCCATCCGGCTGTATAGCGCCGAGTCGTCCAGGATCTGGCCGGCCAGCCGGAGGATGTTGGCCTTTTCTACGCCGGCCATCATCACGGTGCCGGCGTGCACCGCCTCGGGCCGCTCGGTCTCGGTGCGCAGCACCAGCACGGGCTTGCCCAGAGAGGGTGCTTCCTCCTGGAGCCCGCCGGAATCGGTGAGAACCATGTGGCAGCGGGCGATCAGGTTGTGCATGTCCTGCACGTCCAGCGGAGCCGTCAGGTGGATGCGGGGGTGGCCGCCCAGCACCGACTTTGCAGTGTTCTGCACGGCGGGGTTCAGGTGCACCGGATAGATCACCCGGATGTCCGGATATTTATTTACCAATTCCATGATCGCCCCGCAGATATTCATGAGTGGCTCGCCCAGGTTTTCCCTACGGTGGGCGGTGACGACGATGGTTCTGCCGGCGCTGAAATCCATATTCGCCAGCGCTTCATTCTGGAAGGCATAGCGGTCCGACACCGTCATACGGAGGGCGTCGATGACCGTGTTGCCGGTCACAGTGATCCCCCCGGTGATGCCGCCGGCGAGCAGGTTGTTTTTGTTGGCCGCGGTCGGCGCGAAATGCAGCGTGGCCAGTTGGCCGGTCAGCCGCCGGTTCATCTCCTCCGGGAACGGAGAGTATTTGTTGCCCGACCGGAGGCCGGCCTCCACGTGGCCTACCGCCACCTTGTGGTAAAAGCTGACGAGGCCGGAGACGAACGACGTCGTGGTGTCGCCGTGGACCAGCACAATATCGGGACTGGCCTGTTGAATCACACCGTCCAGGCATTCAAGAATCCGGGAGGAAAGGCCTGAAAGCGTCTGGCTTTCCCGCATGAGATCCAGGTCATACTCCGCATCCAGGCCGAACGCCTTCATCACCTGATCCAGCATGCCGCGATGCTGAGCCGTCAGGCATACGGTGCTGGCAATCCTTGGATCGGCCTTCAGCGCGAGCATCACCGGCGCCATTTTTACAGCCTCGGGCCTGGTGCCGAACACAGACATTACTTTTAATTTCTTCATTTGGAAATCCTTACTTTTTTCGGATAGCAAACACAATTATACGGCAATCCACCGGGTTAATCAACGTTTCTATCATGAACCTGGTCTCCTGTTGCAGTGCCAGGATCCTGCTCAGCAGGCTTTTCAGAGGGCAGCTGGGATTCCGGCTTACCCATGATGGAGCGAACTTGCCGATAGATATCCATGTAATATTCCTCGGTATAGTGGAAGGGCGACAGGCCCCAAAGATGCGCGGCATCCCCCTGGGATTCCTTCACAGAGACAGCCCTCGCACAGAGGTGCTTTTCTGCTGTGCGATAATAGAAATCCAGGATTTCGTTGTTTGAGGCTATTTCATGCTGGTTTGGGAACTCCACGAGTGACCCGTTTTCCCAATACCGCGCAGACCAGAAGGCCTTGTGCAGAATAATTTTTTGCGGCGACACCAACCCCAGCAGCTTTTGGGAGAACAAAACCATGTTCCGCTCCCATTCCTGGCGGTATCTACTAGTCTCCTTATCGACCTTTTTGAAGGGATAGGCCTTGTCCAGGCCTGCCTTTGCAAACTCGGCAGACCTTGTAACATAGGACTTCTTGAATTGCAGGATGTCGAAACGTTCGTCGATGAAATCGATCAGTAGATAACCAAATGCCGTGCCGGAAATGGCATCGAAAAAGGTTTTCGAAAAGTCCTTGCTGACTGTCCTTCTTTGAAACTCGGATTTCAAGGGGATGTCGCCCACGGCAAGCGGCCTGGACATGAGGCTCAGAATTGTGGTCCTGGCGTAATAATCGGCAATGTCGCTGTCCGTAACAAACCGGTAGATGTCTCTCGACACGCAGCTGCCCAGAATAAATACTTTATCCATCGTTACCTGCAAACTCACCAAATCTTATGCTTGTGCCTGGATTGTTTCCATACTCTACCGCTGGCTGATCGCGATGCCCGCACTTCCGCAAGCGGGCGATTTCTGTTGTATCCGGTATTCGAATTCAATCAGCCGGAGAACCTCCGGATTATCCGGATAGCCGTCTATGTATTACTCCTGCTCGAACGCGCTTGCTTTCTGCTCATCACGTTTCCCGACCGGCCTTACTCATATCGATGATCCTTCCTTCACAGGATGGTAGCATAAATCAGTTTTAACTGCAATAATTCCATCTTTCACAAGTACTTTGTGGAATTCTGCCGCAACTATGCGAGGTGGGCGTTTCCCCACGGCTTTCTCACATTGACAGACACTTCACCGAAACCTAAAATGAATATCAATAATCAAAAGGTTTCATAAAATTACGTTATTCGTCCGGAGGGCTCCATGCTGTTCAACTCCTTGCAATACCTTGTGTTCTTAATAGCAATGGCAGTGGGATATTTCGTGCTGCCCCACCGATTTCGATGGATTTTGCTGCTCGGGGGCAGCTATTTCTTCTATATGTGCTGGAACGCCCAATACGCACTTCTGATGCTGACATCGACATTCATCACCTATATGTCAGGGATCATGATTTCCAGAGCAAACGAAATACCAGACATGCGGACCAGATCCTCCAGGAAAAAACTGTTCGTCTTTATCAGCTTTTTTCTCAACCTGACGATCCTGTTCTTCTTCAAGTATTACCGTTTTTTCGCTGCCTCACTCGAGTCTTTGACAGAACTGCTTCATACTGCCATGAAAATGCCTGATCTGAACGTGCTTCTGCCGGTGGGAATATCCTTCTACACATTCCAGGCGTTGAGCTATACCATGGATGTATACCGGGGTGACGTCAAAGCAACTACCCATTTCGGCAAGTATGCGCTTTTTGTCTCGTTTTTCCCGCAATTGGTTGCCGGACCGATCGAGCGCACTCCAAACCTGCTGAAGCAGTTTGACGAAGTCCATTCGTTCGACTATGACCGAGCGCGAGACGGTGTTTTGCTTATACTCTGGGGCTTGTTCAAGAAAACAGTGATTGCCGACAGGCTCGCCGTGCTCGTAAACGCCGTATACAACCACCCCGGCAACTACCACGGCTCCGAATTCCTTGTGGCCACCATCTTTTTCGCCATACAAATTTACTGCGACTTCAGCGCTTATTCCGATATCGCGATCGGCAGCGCAAACATACTGGGCTTCCGGCTGATGTGCAACTTCAACCGGCCATATTTTTCCAAATCGATTGCTGAGTTCTGGAGAAGATGGCATATCTCCCTATCGACCTGGTTCAAGGATTACCTCTACTTTCCTTTGGGCGGAAGCAAGGTTGGAAAGATAAGGCACCTACTTAATTTGCTTATCGTTTTTGTCGTTAGTGGCCTGTGGCACGGAGCAAACTGGACGTTTGTGATCTGGGGGTTTCTGCATGGCATCTACCAGGTCATCGGTGTTGCCACCAGGAAGCTCCGCGAACAGTTCAAGCTGCTGATCGGGCTCACGCCCGCAAGCGTCAGCGCAAAGCTCATCGGCGGCGCGGCCACGGCTGCCCTTGTCTTGTTTGCGTGGATCTTCTTCCGGGCCAACAACTTGGCTGACGCACTGCACATCATTCGGGGCATCGCCACAATAAACCCCGGCGGATTGCTCGGCAGCGGCCTGCTCCGGCTGGGGCTGGACCAATATGAAATGATCATAGCCATTGGATCGATCGCGCTGCTGTTCATCGTAGAGTATTTCCAGCGCAATGGAGACATCCGGTGCAAGCTCAAGAAAGAATTCTTCGTGATCCGCTGGGCAGTCTACCTGTTCCTGATGCTGTCAATTATCCTTACCGGCTTTTATGGTGACCTGAACGCCGCCCAGTTCATTTACTTCCAATTTTAGAAAGGGGAATGAGGAATGTGCACTGAAAAGAGAGATGGTCTTCGGAAGGCCGCCGTGATTATGCGTGTGACCGCCTTCCTTTGCATCTTTGCGGCTCTGCTGTCGGTTGCCAACCAGTTCATCGTTAACAGGATACCGAAAGTGCCAGGGTGGCAGCTCATTTATGATGGCAAGGGTGAAGATACCATCGATGTTTTGTTTATGGGTAATTCATATGCCTACAGCGCAATAAATCCCTATATTGTTAATGAAGCTCTCAATATTCAATCGGCCATGATCGCAATGTCAGCAGGAAACATCACCGTGTCCTTGAACCAGCTTAAAGAGATAATGGAATTCAAGAAGCCCAGGCTTGTCATCCTAGAGCTGAATGTACTTGTAAATAAATACGACGACCTAAGATATAAAAAGAGAGGCCTCGTTTACACAAACCTCGATTCGATGCGGTTGGGTGCTAATAAGATCAATATGGCAATGCAATTGTTGAATCCCGAGCATCTGCCAGAGGCGCTATTCCCCGTGTTCCGGTCTGGATATCTAGGTAAAGCTTTGAAGAAAAACATGGAAGCCATGACCGAGGAAAGAAAGCTCGGGTATGACCGCCTCACAGAAACATATGAGCCAGAAAAACCCGTGGATCAGGAAACCCTTCATGCATGGCCGGTAGTTCAAAGGCAGCAGGAAGACTTGAGGAGCTTGATTAGGCTCTGCAAGGAGAATGGCGTGGATCTCTGGCTATTGAACAAGCCACGGTTGGAACCAAGAGACCTGGCAGTCATCCAGAGAATAGCTGCAGAATATGACGTCCCTGTGATCAATATGAACGAGCTGCCAGACAAGGTGGAAGTTGGCCCATTGCAGTTCTATGACAGCGGCCACCTGAACGCCCTTGGAGCGAACCGCGTTACGGAAGCATTAGTTGCAAGGTTGGCGGGTTACTTACATAATACGGCTGACTATGCAAATGTTCTGACGATGAAAGATGAAACAGTGGAACCAGTTGACAACGGCACATACCGGTTCACCGTCAATACTTATGCTCCCAACGCGACATATTCGTTCGAAGTTTACCGCGACACCAAGATGATATTCGTACAGGAAGAGTCCAGCGTGAATTCCATATTAGTCAAACCAACTACAAATGGTACATACAAGGTAAAGTATCACATAAATTTTTACAATGATGGAACATTGATTAGTAACTTTAGCAGTGAGTTTTCAATTAAAAAGAAAACCTGAATTGCGGGAGCTCCTTGCTCAGTCAGGCTTATGAAAAGACAGAGCAGCCCAACTCATATGATCCTGTATAGTTACTGGTCATCCTTCCGTGGATCGCGGCTTTCCACGTGGCGGTATGATTTCTGTCCCAAAGAACAAACCAACATTTTTACTCGCATCAGCAGGATGCTGGTAAACAACCCTGTGCCAATAAATACATAAGGGAGCACATAAACATTATATCTTCCGTTTACATACATATACGCCGTCGCGTAGGTAACGGCGATGCAGATGGTACAGATCATAACGATTCCCGGGACATAATTCTTACGGTTGTGGCTAAACAGCCCCAACAGCACACCGAGGAATGAAAGTGCAAGCAGAACAACTTGAATTCTAAGAACTAAACCATTAGATATCCTAAGAAGTGGATAACCCGTGAAAGAAGATACGTTGAATGTAAGCCGCCAGAATTGTATAGGTTTCAGGACCAGATAGGATCTAATAAACGATTTGAAGTCCCGCGAGATCCACTGCCGCATCCTTTCTTCGGCATATCCCTTTTCTGCCTTGAACTTGTAATACCTATTTGTGAAATCCTGCTGATTCAATTCCTCTTTAACCTCTGCATATGTGGGCTCTTCCGGATACCCCTCCCCTTGGTAAGTTCCCAGCAGTAGGGTATCGGCAGAGTTACCAGTGAATGGAATGAATTCCTTGTATACCATGCCATTACGTATCCACCATGGCATCATCACTAGTACAAGAATGATGGCCAGATACAACGACTTGAAAGCGATTTGCCGTAGCGTGAATTTTTTAAGAATCATATTCGGTAGCAAACAGACCGCAATCAACACAATGCTTGGCTTGAAATAGCATCCTACTAGAAAGAATAACGTGGCGATGACATAATCCCGGTCATTTCTTGTTTCGTAATACTTCAAACTGAAGAAGACGAAGAATAATGATAGGAATATAAATGGCGTTTCCGTCAATACCAGGTTGTCAAGGAAGACGAAGGTGGGAAACATAGCGATTAGCAATGCAGCAACAATTCCAGAAGTATGATTGAATAGTTTTTTTCCGATAAGATATGTCGCAAGAATAGAGAGCGTTCCTATCAAATTGTATACAAGCTTCAGGACATAAATCCCCGTGCTGCCGTGGCCGAAGATTGAGAAGATGATGCCCAACATTACCGGCATTCCGGGCATGATAAACACGGTGGGTTCAGAGTTAATTTCATATGTGACCATTCCTGTTCGAAGGAAGTTGATTGCACTGTTGATATAATTTACGTCGTCGCTAAAAAGAAAAAGCATTTCGTACTTGTTTAGGATAAGAAAGCGGATCATAAAACCCGCTAATAGAATGCAACCGAGCAGCGCACACTGCTTAGTGATCACGCTTTGGTTTATGTTGGCATACTTCTGGTCATTCATTTCGCCACCCGGTCTCTCTTGATATATAGATTCGACAACACCAGAGATCCAGGCTTCCCTTTGGTGATAATTTTTAATTCTATAGTATAATAGGTGCTGTTTTTCTCCGCGCGATGAACGAAAGAAAATGGAAAGGCTCGCTCCAGACGACTTTTTAGGGATATTCGTTCGCTCCCGGAACAAAGAAGTTCCTTTGTAGCATTATATTGTTTGATGGTGACGATTACATCGATACCGTTTGTGCCTGCTACACACATGTCGACCTGTATTTGAGTCTTCCTGGCTGGAATTGTCAGAAAGTAGTCCTTTGTGCCGTCGTTCTGTTCTATTGAAGTGATATTAAGAAAAATATCCCCTTGCGCCTCTGACCACTGCAGTGTGACCTTCTGGTCGTTGACTATCTTCTGTAGCGCTATATCTTCAGTATCAACATCAAATGCAGTCGGCTGGCTTAGCTTGATTGTCGATTGGCGGGCATTCACTTTATTATGAACTAATAAGGTTATAGTGAAGCTAAACGTCAAACAAATGCAAATAAAAAAAAACAATAAGTTTCTCTTAGAACTTATGGACACGGCACAAACCATCGTCATACATCCATTCCTTTTATATTGATCGAAAACATCACATGGTTTGCCCATGATTAACACAATCAGCAGCATGGAGAAATAAGCGCCGTCTTATAAGCCCATAACGAAGGCTCAGTGGCTGCCAAGCCATCCAAATAGGATAAGAAAAATGTATCACAGATCCCAATAGAATGCAATAATAGAGCTAAGAGCGTCATAATCTTTCCTTATCAATGTATATTTTGAGAATAATTGTTGGAACTCAGTTTATTAACCTCTATTTCAAAAGGATTATCAAGGGCGAAAGATACCCCACTTGATTCTCCGCGACATGCAAATAATAACCATTGGTAGAAGAATCTCTTTTGTATATACTACAAGTGGATATGGTAGAGGAATGGACTAATGGCATGCGACAATAACTACAACAATAACCGTTACAAGAATAGGCTATATCATTGCAGATAATTCTACGGTTCTGAGATATATGCCCAACCCGAAAGGATCTAAACATGGACATTCACACCATCCTGCTGGGTCTGGAGTCGCTGGGCACCGAGCGGCTGAAAAAGATCTACCTTTCACAGGGTGCCCATGAGCCCCTGTTTGGCGTGGCCACCGGCGCAATGAAGCCGATTTTCAAGAAAACAGGCCTTAACCAGCCTTTGGCCGAAGAACTCTATGCCACAGGCAACTACGACGCCATGTATCTGGCCGGTGTGATCGCAGACCCCAAGGCGATGACCGGAGCGGACTTTGACCGGTGGATGGAAAGCGCTTATTTCTATATGATCTCCGACTTCATCGTAGCAGTCACGCTGTCGGAAACAGCGATTGCACAGGAAGTGGCCGACCGGTGGATTGCCACGGGCAAGGAGCTCTATGTGTCCGCCGGCTACAGCTGCTATTGCTGGCTATTGGGCAGCCGTAAGGACGGAGAGTTTGATCGCAATAAGCTGAGCGCCATGCTCGACACGGTGGAGAAAACAATCCACAGCTGCCCGGACCGTGCCAAATACGCGATGAACAATTTCGTGGCCACCGTGGGCGTCTCCTATCTGCCGCTCAATGAAAAGGCGCTGGTAGTGGCAAAAGTCATCGGGGAGGTCACTGCGTGGCGCGGGCAGACGAAACTGAGCGTTCCAGTGGCAGCCGAGGAGATTGAAAGGGCGGTGGCTAAGGGCCGGCTGGGGTTCAAGCGCAGGCATGTGAGATGCTAGTTTGCAACACCGGGGGCCGGTGTTATAATAGAAACAAGAAAGTTGTGCCCGTAGCTCAGCCGGATAGAGCGCTTGACTTCGAATCAAGAGGCCGGGGGTTCGAGCCCCTCCGGGCACGCCACATGTGCTGGGAACAAGCCATTCCCAAACCCTTATCAAGCATCCATCCAAAAAAGCCCCGGCGTTATGCCGGGGCTTTTTGATGTACCTTATTGCTTCATTTCTAACTTTTGTGCAGGGAAGTTCTTGTCAAGGCTTTTGATTCTTGGGCAGCAGGACATGTCATCGGAATGGCAAAACCCACAAAATTCGCACTTGCGCCATGTGTTTACAGAGGATACCCTGACACGGTAAGGTTCATCATAGCTGATCTTCCTCATGGATATACCCACCTTTATAAGCTTCAATACCATTCTATGCTATCGCTGGTGATATGTTAAATTGATGTCTGAACGCAGCCACTCCGTCAAGTTCCCGGCGGTGTTGAATAGAGCACCCCTCTTGTGACACAAAATACGCAAAAATACTTGGAGCAATCGGCATGCCATACGAAAAGGCCAGAGAGTTGGCGGATGCCTCTTATCAAAAGTGGGTTTCAGAAGAGCTGTTTTCCTTTGGGTGGTTTTTAACACTCTTCGTGATCCTGTTTGTCTACACCGCGTGGCTTATCCTCCTGAAAAAATATAAAGTCACACAGCTGCTGCTGATCGGGTCCTTGGCCGCTGTGGTATTCCTAATATTTGACATCGTGCTGTTTGCCTTTTATGGATTTGTGGAATACCCGATCTCGCTGACACCGTATAAGCCGTCGTTGTTTGTGGTAAACGTGACGCTCGCCCCGGTCGCCATCATGCTGGCGGAGCAATATGCCCGCAGCTGGAAAGGCTTTCTGCTTTGGGCGGCTGTCGGCATCGGGGCCATCACCTTTGCGCTGCTGCCGCTCTACAGAATGCTCGGAATCATCAAGTTTCATAACGGCTGGAATTATCTGATTCATTTCCTATATCTGTATGTTGGTGCAGTTGGCGTGCGGTTTGTGTTCCTGCTGCTGAACGGCATCCAGAAAAGGCATCAGGAAGCGCATTGATTGGATAACTATTGACCCAAGTGTGACTGTCTGCACCAACACGGGCTGCCAATTGAGCAATAATACAGTCAAAGAAATGCCATAATGGAAAGAAGATGGTACTGATGCCCGCCAATACAAAAACCGTTGATCCAAAGATGCAAGAGCAACTGCTCACCAGCCTGAAAGCCCGCTTCGAAGCAAACCCCAACCGCCACACCGGCCTGGAGTGGTCTGCCGTGCAGGCACGACTGGAAGCCAGCCCTGAAAAGCTGTGGTCACTCAATGAAATGGAGCGGACCGGCGGCGAGCCAGACGTGGCGGGAATGGATACCGCCACCGGTGAAGTCCTTTTTTATGACTTCGCGGCAGAGACGCCAGCAGGACGCCGGAATCTCTGTTATGACGGCAAAGCCCTGGAATCTCGAAAACAAAACAAACCGGAAGGCAGCGCCGTGGGCATGGCGGAGGCCATGGGCATCGAGTTGCTCACAGAGGAGCAATATCGAGGCATGCAACTGCTTGGGGAATTTGACGTGAAAACCTCCAGCTGGGTGCTGACGCCGCCGGAGATCCGCAAGCTTGGCGGGGCGCTGTTTTGCGACAGGCGCTACAACCACGTGTTCACCTATCACAATGGCGCGGAGTCCTATTACAGCGCGAGGGGATTCCGGGGCGTGCTGCGGGTGTAGAATGTCGCCTTCGGTGCTATCGCACCTCGGCGATTTTTGTTCCATTCCTTCCAACTTACCGGCTGCCTCTGCCGGATAAACCGGCAGTCGGCTCTTTTCATATTCTCCCGCACAATCATTCGGTGGTTCTTTGTCAAGTTGGCCGGGGCTTACCCCCGGCTTTTTATTGTCTGAAAGAGTCATTTGTTTGCACATTACTCTTGACGATTGTTCTATATAGTACTATCCTATATGGCAGGAGGTGGCAGAACTGGTTGACAAGACAAATGGAGGCTTCCTGATCAGCAAAATCAAGCAGATCCAGGGCCGCGTGTTTGAAAAGCTGCTGACCGAGCACGGGATCGACCAATTCAATGGAGCCCAAGGACGAATCCTGTTTGTGTTGTGGGAAATTGACAACATCCCCATCCACGAGCTTTCCGACAAAACCGGCCTGGCCAAGACCACGCTCACCGGTATGCTGGACCGGCTGGAGGCGTCAGGCCACATCCGCAGGGCTTTTGACCCGCAAGACCGGCGCAAGGTTAACATCCTCCTCACAGAGGCCTCCAGGGGGCTGAAAAGCCAATACGATGACGTGTCGCGGAAAATGAGTGAGCTGTTCTACGAGGGATTTGCCGATGAAGAAATCCTTCAGTTTGAAAACTGCCTCGCCCGAATTCTCAAGAACCTCACCGGAAAGGACGCACTGAAATGAACGATACGATCAAGCGGGAGATCCGCACACTGCGCCAGAACGCCAAGGTTGCTTATGTGGCCTCGGTGGATGGCAGCGGCTTTCCTCAGGTCAAGGCGATGCTCGTGCTGGAGCATGAAGACATGGTGACACAATATTTTTCAACCAACCTGAGCTCAAAGCGGGCGCAGCAGTTTCTGCAAAACCCGAGGGCGTCGGTCTATTACTGCAACGAGGGCCAATTCAAAGGCGCGCTGTTCACCGGGGAAATGCAAGTGCGCACCGACCATGAAACCAAGGCTCTGTTGTGGCGCGAGGGTTTCGAGATCTACTACCCCAAGGGTGTGGACGATGAGGACTACTGCGTGCTCAAATTTACTGCGGATACCGTGAACTATTACCACGGGCTGGTCAACACCACATTTTCTGCAAAGGAGCTTTGAAATGGAGAAAATCACGAAGGATTCCGGCTGTTTCTTCACCCAGCAGCTCTTTCTGATCGGCACCACCAACGAGGACGGCAGCGCCAATTTCGCGCCGATTTCGTGGGTGAGCTTCACCTGGGGGCCGCCCTGCTGCCTGGTGATCAGCATCAATGGCACCACGCGGAAGAAGCAGACCACGCAAAACATCGAGCGCACCAAAGTGCTTTCCGCCACGGTGGTCACACCGGACCTGCTGGCTTTTGCCGAGCAGCACAACCGCGCCACCCAAAGAGAGGGCATTACCCTTCCACAGGAGTTTGAGCGCGGCAAGGTGCTGGATGTGCCGCTGATCAAGGGTGCCAAATGGTCCTATGAGTGCGAAGTGATCCAGACGGTGCGCATCGGCGGGTGCGACACGCACTTTGCCGCCTTCCAGCAGGTGAATGTGCGGGCGGATGTCCAGGCACTTCCGTTCTTCGACCTGCGGGAAATCAACCCGGTTGT
Organism: Bacillota bacterium; assembly: GCA_023435705.1. Classification (GTDB taxonomy): domain Bacteria; phylum Bacillota; class Clostridia; order Christensenellales; family UMGS416; genus JAEYRA01. Next base: position 203,822 of record JAEYRH010000008.1, read on the forward strand.
CTATTCTCCGGGCAACTACTTCACTGTGGGCGAGCATCTGGGGGAAATCGGCGACTACGCAAAATGAAAAACCCGCCTTGCGGCGGGCTACAGGGAAGGAGGAGAGAGGGAAGGAATCATGTCACATTGATTTTTTGGTTGGTCTCCTTCTTCATAATTGCCCACTCGTATCTCATTTAAACGTATTCATCCACAATTTATAGCGAAACAAAAATGAGCCGTAGAGCAGGGCCATCCTCAATACATCTCACTGATTGTGTAGTCGCAGCAGGCGGCGTATTCCTCCACGGCGCGGAACAGCACCGGCTGGATCGCAGGATAGGTGAGGTTTTGGGGCAGACGGTCAAAGTATTGCACTTCTGCGATCTCGCTTTCCGGAAGGCCGGCGATGGAGGCTGCCTCCGCCCAATAGAGCATGCCGCAGCTCCGGTTGCCGTCTGCTTCCACCGAGTAGGCACACACCGGCATCAGTGTGGACGCCATCACGCCCGTTTCCTCGTAAAGCTCCCGCTGGGCAGTCTTCTCAATGGGCTCGCCGGGCTCCCGGTGGCCGCCGGGGATTTCCCACGTGGCGCGCTCCTTATGGCGCACAAAAAGCCAGCGGCCCATGTGCCTGGTCATCACCACGGCAAATCCGAACTCCCGATCCGCCACGCAGTGGATCGGGTGAAGCGTCACAACCGGCATGTTGAACTCCCTCCGCCCACTGGCTCGCGGGCTCCCCAGCAATGTCTATAATATCATTATAGCCTCTGCGTCTGTGTTTGTTAATGGGGAGGTTGCCATTGCGCCCCTATGGTATAATAAGGGCAAAAAAGAGGGGGCAAGGGCATGAAAGCGGTGATCGACCGGTTTGAGGGCGATCTGGCGGTGCTCACACCAGTGGGCGGGGCCGGCGTCTTTTCCATAAAGCGCGGCGAGCTGCCGCAGGGGGCTGCCGCCGGCTGCACCGTGGAGCGGCAGGCGGAAGGCTGGGTGATCCTGGCTGACGAAACGGAAGCCCGCCGCCGGCGCGTGGCCGAAAAGGCCCGCCGCCTGTTTCGGGAGTCTGAATGAGCCGAAGGAGGAACTGCCTGTGAGTGCCCGTTACCGCCATGTGGTGTGGGATTGGAACGGCACGCTGCTGGACGACGCGGCGCTGTGTGTGTCCATCATCAACAAAATGCTAGCCCGACGGTGCCTGGCGCCCATCTCATTACCCTTTTATCAGGCAATCATCGAATTTCCAGTGGAAGGCTATTACCGCAAGCTGGGCTTTGACTTCTCCGCCGAGCCTTTTGAGGCCGTCTCCGACGAGTTTGTGGCGCTCTATCAGGCCGGCTGGCGGGGCTGCGCCCTGCAGGAAGGCGCGCTTGGAACCATCCGCTCGCTCAATGGCTCCGGTATCTCCCAATCGGTGCTGTCGGCCAGCCTGAGCGGCCACCTCACCGAGCAGCTGGATCACTTCGGGCTGACCGATCTGCTCCATTCTGTGTCCGGCGCCGGTGACCACCATGGCCGGGGCAAGCTGCACCTGGCCCGCGGCCACGCCGCAGCCACCGGGGCGGACCCTTCGTCCATCCTCTTCATCGGCGACACAGCCCATGACGCCGAGGTGGCCCGCGAGGCCGGCTGCGACTGCCTGCTCGTTTCCTTTGGGCATTATGGGTTTGAGCGGCTACAGTCACTGGGATTGCCTGTGGCAGAGAGCATGGGCGATGTGCTGCGGCACATCTTGATAAACGAGTAGAAGAAGAAAGTATTGGAGGACGGATGCTGCAACAAGTCCGAACTGTCGATGGAGCCCTGCGGGGCGAGCTCGACCAGCTGCTGGAGAGCTGCGCCGCATCAGATGGCTATTTGCAGGTGGTCTATACAGACGCCTCGGTGAACCTGCACCCTGAGATGGACTGCGCGTTCGCGATCCGTGAGGCCGGCAGGCTGGCCGGCTTCCTGTTTGCGTTTGCGCCATCGGCGGAGGAAGCGGAGTTCACAGCCATTGTGCACCCTACATTCCGGCGCAGAGGGCTGTTTACCAGGGTGTTTGCGGCGGCGCAGGCGGCATGCCAGGCACATGGCTACACCCAAGGGCTTTTCTGTGTGGACGGCAGGGCGCTGCACGCACAGGCTGTGGCAGACCATCTTGGCATGCCCCTCAACCACATCGAATACCAGATGGAGCTTGTGCTGCCGGATGGCCCCGCGCCTGACGCCGAAGGCTTCGTGCTGAGGAAACTGGCGGAGCAGGACCTCCCAACCGTGATCCCGGCAATGGCCTTGTGCTTCGGCAACGAACCGGCGGAGGAAGAGGCCTACCTGCGCAACTGCCTGGCCTCAGCCGACCGCACAAACTGGCTGATGACGGATCAATCGGGCGCGGTGCTGGGCTATCTGGGCGAATACCGCGATGAAAAGGGCTTGAACCTCTATGGCATCGGCGTGCCGAAGCCCCACCGCGGCAAGGGGTATGGCAAGCGCCTGCTCGATCTGGCCGCGGGCCTGGCAAAGGCCGGTGGCATCCAAAAGCTCCTGCTGGATGTAAACAGCGCAAACGAACCGGCGCTGCGGTTGTATCGGGGGTATGGCTTTGCGGCCTGCTCCGAGACACGTTACTACACCCTGGTGATTCAATAGTCATCCAACGAATGCGGAGGACCCCATGCCGATTGATATAAAACCATTGACTCCGGAAATGGCTCTGGACTTTGTGCAGTATTTCGAATCCCAGGACTTTGAACACGCCCCCATTGGGCCACCTGCTACTGCCGCTACTACCACACCGCTTGCACACAGCAGGAATGGACGACCCATTCCGGCATGCAGAACCGCGCCGAGGCCATCGCCGCCATTGAAAAGGGTGAAATGGGCGGTTATCTGGCCTATGAGGGCGGGCAGTGCATCGGCTGGTGCAACGCCGCCGATACGAGCCTATACCCCCGGCTGGCCGAGGCGCAGGCAGAGCTTCCTTCAGACTGGAAGGTGGGCATCGTGATCTGCTTCGTGATCCACCGGGAGCACAGGGGCCGTGGCGTGGCGCGGCTGCTGCTCCGGCGGGCGGTGGAGGGTTTCCGCGCCAAAGGTTATGACGCGGTGATGGCGCTGCCCTTCGATTTGCCGGGCAACAAACAAAAGCAATATCGGGGCACGCTCAATATGTTTGTGGAAAACGGCTTTACCCAATGGAAGCAGGAGGACGGGGTGCACACGATGGTGCTGCGCCTGCGGGATGAACAATGAACATAATCGAAGAAGAAAAGAGAATCGCCGGTGTGAAAGCCGCCGGGTTCATCAAAGACGGCATGACCGTGGGCCTGGGCACCGGCTCCACAGCCCGATACCTGATCGAGGAAGTGGGGCGGCGGGTGCGCCAGGGGCTTTCCATCACGGCTGTGGCCACCTCGCAGCGCACACAAGAGCTGGCCGGGCAGCTCGGCATCCCACTTGCGGGCATTGACGACGTGGAGCGGATTGACCTGGCCATTGACGGTGTGGATGAGATTGACGGAGCTTTCAACGCCATCAAGGGTGGCGGCGGCGCGCTCTTCCGCGAGAAGATGGTGGCAACCCTGGCCCGCGAGGTGGTCTGGATCATGGACTCCAGCAAACGTGTGAGCGCCATCGGCGCCTTCCCGCTGCCGGTGGAGATCCTGCCTTATGGCCACAGGCACACGCTGCGGGCGTTGGAGGAGCTTTCCCTGCGGCCGGTGCTGCGGATGGATGGCAGCAGGCCCTTTGTGACAGACAACCACAACCACATTGCCGACCTGCACCTGGGGAAAGGCTTTGCGATTCCGTCGGTTGCCGCCGCTTTGCGGTCTGTTACTGGCGTGTTGGAAACAGGGCTGTTTCTCAACACATGCAACAGAATTGTAGTGGGCGCAGCAGACGGCGCGATGGTGGTTGAGAACCCAACAAAATAACACCCCCTTCTCCAAAACCTTGCGGGAACCGGCAAAAAGGGCTATGATATTTTCACCCCAAAACAACATGCAAAGGTGCCGCGATGTACAGGCTTTTGATCGCAGAGGACGATTCGATTGAACGGGACGCCTTGGTGGACCTGGTGGACTGGCAGGCGCTGAACCTCAGGCTTACCGGCAGCGCCGAGTCGCCGGAGGAGGCCATTGACCTGACCTATGCCGCAGGCTTTGACCTTGTTCTGGCAGACATCCGCCAGCCTGGCATGACCGGCACGGAGCTGGCGCTGGTGCTGCTCGGAAACCAGCCAAGGATGAAGGCCATCGTGTGCGGCGAGCAGGGCCGGCAAGAAAGCGCCGTGCGCCACATCGGGCGGCCCATCGGCATCAACGAGCTGAAGGCGGCGTTGGCCACCGCCGTGAAGGAGCTGGACGAGGAGCAGGCCGGCGAAGGCCCAGCCGGGAGGCTGCGGGAGGCGGTGCACAACCGCGAGACGGCGCTGCGGCGGCACTTTTTTGACAGGCTGATTGCCGGATCCCTTTCTGACGGAGAGCTTTTGAAGGGCCTGGAGCACTTCGGCGTGGCCGCAGTGCAGGGCCGTTTTGCAATGCTGCTGGTGGAGCTGGATGGCTTCGACCGGCTTTCGATCAGCATGGACTGGGAAGCGCTGCAGATGGCGCTGGAGGCTGTGCGCGAGGCAGTGACGGGCCTGGGCCTGGAGGGCCTGCTGGACTGCGCCTATCTGGAGCGGGGCCGCTTCGGTGTGCTGCTGGACCTGACAAAGGCCGGCCGGGCAAAGGAAGCCCGCCAGGCGCTGCAAGCCGCGGAGAAGATCCGCAACGGCGCGCTGACGGCGGGGTTTTCCGTCACGGTGGCCGTGGGCAGCACGGTGGCGCGCTTAAGAGACCTGAGGCAGTCGTTCCGCGCGGCGGCATCGGCGCTGGCTGTGAAGGGCGAATGGGGCCGGGGCCAGGTGGTGAGCCACGCCGACGGCGCCGCAAAGGAATATGATCCCTCCCCTGTGGATTTGAACGCCATTGAGGAAACCCTGGCGCTGGCGCTGCAAACCGCCGGGCCTGCGGAGGCCCGCGCCTGCGTGGACCGGCTCTTCAACGCCGCCCGCCGCAAAGGATGGGATGAAGCGCGGTTGGGTGCGGCCTGCCTGCGGGTGCTGGCAGGTGTGCAAACGCTGCTGAATGACCTGGGCGAACCCGACGACGCCGTGCTGGAGGGCAACACGGTGTGGGGCAAGCTGATTGCCTGCACAAGCGCCGGAGAGCTGGCGGCCATCCTCAACCGCTGCGTGGAGCAGGCGGCGCTGCAATTGCAGCACCGGCGCGAAAACGCCGATAGGGAGCTTGTGGACCGGGCCATGGATTGGCTGGGCGGACGGGTGGAAAAGCCGGTGACTGCAGCGGAGCTGGCAGAAGAATTGAACTGCTCGCCCAGCTATGTGGGGGCGGCATTCCGGCGGCACACCGGTAAAACGCTGGCCGTCTGCCTGCGTGATATGCGGCTGGAGAAGGCACTGGAATTATTGCAGGACCCGGCCAACCGCATCGGGGAGATCGCCATCCGCGTGGGATACCCCAATGTGTCCGGCTTCTGCGCGCTCTTCAAGCGCAAGTTCGGCATGAACCCGGGGGAATACCGGGAGGGGCAGAGGGCAAAAGCCTAAAGCCTTCTCTGTTTGCTTCATACAGCATCAACCCGCAGCCGTTTCAGGCGCGGGTTTTTCTTCTCTGCCCACCCATGTGATGACCAGATCCTGCAACACATGCAGCACCACGCAAGGCCAGATTGTGCCAAAGGCCAGATATAACGCGCCGAACACAAGCCCCAGCGCCATGGGCTGCAGCGCCTCCTTCGGCCCCTGGTAAAGATGCCCCAGGCCAAACAGCACCGTGGAGATCAACAGAACGCCAATGGCCGGCAGGGTCGGAAACAGCGCCCCCAGTGCGTAAAACACAAACCCACGAAACAGCAATTCCTCCGTGAAGCCTGCCGTGAGCGCTGTGCAAGCCCAGAGCTTCCGCTCACGGGTTGTAACAGGAACCAGCGGCGCCAGCCGCTCCGATACCTTTTGCGGCGAGGGCTTGCCCTGCCGGAAGGCGGAAACCATCGCAAACAGCGTGATCAGAAGGTAGCCCAGATAGAGCGCAGCCAGCACAGCCGCGCCAATGACCAGCCAACCGGGGCCGGGGCGAAACCAGCCCAGCCCCAGATCCTCATATCCATAAAAACCAAATGCAATGGGAAAGGCCACCAGAAGCGCCGGGAGCCAAAGCCCGGCCATCTGGCTCAGATAGACATTTGCGCGGGCCAGCGCGCCCTGGCGGATGGCCTCCACCATGCGGGGGAAGGAGCGCATGCTGGCGATGGACATGACGAGGAAGTAAAGGACAATCAGGGAGAAGAGGATGGGGAGAAGCATGGGGAGCCTCCTGGGACAAGATATTGTATAGCTGTGGGGTGCAGCCCCGCTGGAAGATCCCCCCTGCCGCTATGGCGGTCCCCCCTTGAATTATTGCCAATGGCAAAAACAAAGGGGGTTGGGATGGGCTCGCGCAAACGATCAATGGTCTCCAGTCTGCCTACATACGTGCTCAAATGCCTGTATATTGGCTTGATCCACACCCCCTTTGTCGCAACCAAAGGTTGCGATTCAAGGGGGGATGTCGCTCGCAAGCGACAGGGGGGATCACAAGCGAGAATGATTGATTCTCGTCACCAGTTTTATTCATGAACAATACCTGACACACAGATTAACAATCATTATATAGCAAAATAGCCATAAAGAATATTACTGCTGCCAATTCCTCCCTTTGCCGTTGGGATCATTTGCCCATTCCCTCCAAATCGGTTAAAATAAACTATCCAGCCTTTTGGGAGCTGCCATGATCCGCATTACAGACCTCAGGCTTTCCATCGACGCCGGCCCGGGCGAGCTTCGGGCCGCCGCCGCCGCCGCGCTGGGGCTCAAGCATAACGACATTCTGTCACTGGAAATCCTGCGGCAGGCGGTGGACGCCCGCCATCAGCACAGCATACTCTTCACCCACACCGTGGCGGTGGAGGTGCGCGATGAGGCGGCGGTGCTGCGTGCAGCGCCCTCCGGCAAGGCGGAGCGTTATGACGCGCCGGTTTATGAGTTGCCCGCGCCGGGTGACAAGAAGCTTGCCACCAGGCCGGTCGTGGTGGGTGCGGGGCCTGCGGGCATGCTGGCGGCGTGGGTGCTGGCCAAAGGCGGATACCGGCCCATTGTGCTGGAGCGGGGGCAGGACATGGAGACCCGCTGGGCCGACGCCGATGCATTTATGAACGGCGGAGCGCTGAACCCGGAGAGCAACATCCCGTTTGGGGAGGGCGGCGCGGGCGCTTTTTCCGACGGCAAGCTGGTCACCCGCGTGAAGGACCACCGCTGCCCGGAGGTTTTGCGGCTGCTGGTGGCATGCGGCGCACCGGAGGACATCCTCTATTCAGGCCGGGCCCATGTGGGCACCGACCGGCTGCGTCAGGCCATCCCGGCGGTGCGCAGGCAAATCGAGGCGCTGGGCGGCGAATACCGCTTTGGCAGCGCCGTGAAGGAACTGGTTTTGAAGGACGGCAAGCTGGCTGGCCTGCTGATGGCCTCCGGCGAGACGGTGGATTGCGAGGCAGCAGTGCTGGCCATCGGCCACAGCGCCAGGGACACTGTGGAAAATCTCTATGCCCAGGGCGTGGCGCTGGAGGCCAAGCCCTTTGCGGTGGGCTTCCGCGCCGAGCACCCGCAGGCGCTCATAGACCGGGCCGCCTGGGGCGCAAAGGCCGGCCACGCCAGGCTGGGCGCGGCGGACTACCACTTGAACACAACAATCAACGGCAGGGCCGTCTATTCGTTTTGCATGTGCCCCGGCGGATACGTGGTGAACGCCTCCAGCGAGGAAGGGCGGCTGGCCGTGAACGGCATGAGCCTCAGGGCCCGCGATGGAAAGAATGCCAACGCAGCCGTGGTGGCGGCGGTTTCGGCGCTGGATTATGGCGATGGGCCATTGGCCGGCATCGCCTTCCAGCAGATGCTCGAAGAAAAGGCCTATCAGTTGGGCGGCGGCTGGCATGCCCCGGCCCAGCGATTGGGCGACTTTCTGACCGGGCAGAAGACGAAAGCGTTCGGCACTGTGAAGCCCACCGTGCGCCCGGAGGCAGCCCCGGCAAACCTGAACGGCCTGCTGCCCAAGGCAGTGGAAGACGCGATGAAAGCGGCCTTCCGCCAGTTTGACAAGCGGATGCCCGGTTACGGCATGGCCGACGCCGTGCTGACAGCGGTGGAATCCAGAACCAGCGCGCCTACGCGGATGCCCCGGGGGCAGGACATGCAGGCCGAGGGCATCATGGGTCTATACCCCGCCGGGGAAGGCGCAGGCTGGGCCGGAGGCATTGTGTCCGCCGCGGTGGACGGCATGCGGGCCGCCGAGGCCCTGATCTCCACATGGAGGGTTGAGTGATGGACAAGCTCTTGCAGTCACTGGATCAATTCAAGGATCTGCCGATCGTAAAGATCTTCGCCGGGCTTTTTTCCGAAAAGAGCCTGGCGCCTCTCATCGCCAAATATAAGGACCGCGTGATGGAGAACCCTGGCGGCCTGGCCAAGGAGCTTCTGGTGTGGGCGATCATTCTGGCACTGCTGGTGTTCATTGTGGACCAGGCAATCTATTGGAGCAAGCCCGGCAGGATTTATGAAGCCAGGGAAAGCTGGCTGGCATTTGCCGACGGCACGAAGACAGCGTTCCGGCGTGTGAAAGCGTTTGTGGGCGGCCTTGCCTCCGGCGGGAGGCGCGGTTATGGGCGCAGATAGCCGGGGCGGAAGCCACCGGGTGCTGGTGCACATCGGCCATTATGGCAGCGGCAAGACCGAGCTTTCGCTCAATGTGGCGCTGGCCGCTGCCCAAGCGGGGCGCAGCGCGGCGCTGTTTGACCTGGATATTGTGAACCCCTTCTTCCGCTCCGGTGAGCAGAAGGCGCTGCTGGAAGCCGCAGGAGTGCGCGTGGTCGCGCCGCTGTTTGTGAACAAGACCGTGGAGGTGCCGGCGCTGCCGCCGGAGGTGCTGACGGCATTCAACGGTGCCTATGACCTGGCCGTGCTGGACGTGGGCGGAGACCCGGCCGGGGCAACGGCACTGGGCCGTTACCACAGGGAGTTGGAATCGGCAGACAAATGGGTGCGCTGCGTGGTGAACACCTGCCGGCCTTTCACAACCACCGCCGAGGGCATTGTGGAGATGGCACGGCAGATGGAGGAGCGCGGCCGGGTGAAGATCGACGCGCTCATCCACAACACCAACCTGGCCGATGAAACCACGGCAGAGCTGATCCTTTCGGGGGAGCAGGCGGTGCTGGACGCGGCAAAGCTTATGGGCATACCGCTTGAATTCACAATGGCCCGCAGCGACCTGGCTGAAGCCGTGCGGGCGCAAAGCCACACACCGGTGCTGGCTGTGGAAAGGCACATCAAGCCGATCTGGCTATAAACGGGGGGAGCCTGCGATGACCGAACTGTTGGGGGGCCTCCTGCAACTATTGACCGTGGTGTCGCTGGTGGCGGCAGCCACGGCTTTTCTGCTGGGGTTGGGCAAAGCTCAATCCCAACCCGGTGCGCCTTTGCAGGAAAAGCCCTCCCTGGATTGGAAGAAGACGCTGCTCTGGGCAGCAGCCATGGCATTGGGCTCAAGGCTGGCACTGGTGCTGCTGGCCTATCTGGGGCTGGCCGCCGCCAACGCATTCGGCTCGGAGGATGTGAAACTGCTGCTGGCAGGCTACGGCTTTGACAAACCCTTCCCGCCGATGGAATCCATGTTTTCCCGCTGGGATGCCCCCCATTACCTGGACATCGCCCGCTTTGGCTACACCTCTGACCTGACCACCAACGGCGGAGAGCAGCACTGGTTCATCGTGTTTTATCCGCTTTATCCGGTGCTGGCGGCGCTGCTGAGGCCGCTGTTCGGCTCGGTGTTCTGCGCCGGCACGGTGGTATCGTGGCTATCATTGGCCGGGGCCGCGGCGCTCATGATCCGGCTGGCCGCCATGGACGGAAACGAGGCGCAGGGCCGCAGGGCCGTGAAATACCTGATTGTCTTCCCCGCCGCTGTGTTCTTGGGCGCGCCTTATACGGAGAGCTTGTTTCTGTTGCTCACGGCGCTGTGCCTCTGGGCGCTCCGCCACCAAAAGTGGTGGCTGGCAGGGCTCATGGGCTTTCTCGCAGCGCTCACCCGTAACCTGGGCCTGCTGCTGGTGGTGCCCTTCACGATGGAAATCCTCGATTCGCTTGGAGTTTTCCAGGAGCCACGGCGGCTTGTCACAGGGCGGTTCTGGCTGGATTTTCTGCGGCGCGGCGCATGGATGCTGCTGATTCCCGCCGGGGCTGCCGTTTACCTGCTGATCAACCAGATCGCCTATGGCGACCCATTTGCCTTTTTGCAGATCCAGGCCGACCACTGGGGCCAGAAGATGCAAGCGCCCTGGCTCACCGTCAAAACCACCTGGGAAAACCTGGTGGGAGATGGCGACAGCAACCTCAAGCTTTACCTGTGGGGGCCGCAGCTCGCTGGCATGCTGGCGATGCTGGCGGCGCTGCCCTTTATGATGCGAAAGCTGCGGCCTGCCTGGGCTGCCTACCTGCTGGTCTACACCATTGTGGCGCTCACGCCGGCGTGGCTTTTGAGCTTCAACCGCTATATGATGGGGGCAGTGCCGCTCTTCCTGGGGCTGGCGGCGCTCACAGAGAAACGAAAGACTGCCGGCTGGATTGTGACAATCCTGTTTGCGACGGCGATGCTGTTCCTCGCGGCGGGCTATTTGATGTGGAGGCACGTGGTGTAAAGCGAATTAAACGGGCCGGGACGGAGCCCGGCAACAAGAGGAGAGAGGAAGCATCTATGTCCTTCAAGCAAAAGTTCCTGCAACACCCGTTGATCCACACCTTTCAGACGCTGGAGCGCAACCCCAAGCTGTGTGTGCTCACCGAGCCGATGTTCACGATCCCCTATTACCTGCTGGCGCCTTTCATCACGCTGTATATGGTGGCGCTGGGGCTCAATGACCAGCTCATCGGCATACTGCTCACCATCGGCATGGTGGTGCAGGTGGTGGCGGCGCTGCTGGGCGGCGTGCTCACCGACAAGCTGGGCCGCCGGCTCACCACGTTCGTGTTCGACCTGATCTCCTGGGCCTTGCCCTGCCTGGTGTGGGCCTTCGCGCAAGACTTCTGGTGGTTTCTGGCCGGGGCAGTGCTAAACGGCCTGTTTCAGATCCCCAACATTTCCTGGGGGCTGCTGCTGGCGGAGGATTCAGACAAGTCCAAGCTGGTGAACGTGTACTCCTGGATCCAGATCACGGGGTTGTTCGCGGTGTTCTTCGCTCCTATCTCCGCCTATGCGCTGGGCAAGCATGACCTGGTCTCGCTGATGCGGGTGCTCTACCTGATCTTCTGCGTGACACTCACCATCAAGATCGTGCTGCTCTATCTGATGGGCCGGGAGACGGCGCAGGGTGAGATCCGCATGCGGGAGACCAAGGGAGTGCCCTTCACGAAGATGTTGGGGGAATACAAGGACATCCTGAAGCTGATCCTCTCCTCGCGGCCCACGCTGCTGATACTGGCATTCCTGGCGCTGACCAACGTGTGGAGCCTGGCCATCGGCAATTTCTTCAGCCTTTACGCGACCATTAATCTGCAGGTGTCTGAGCAATGGGTGCCCATTTTCCCGATGGTGCGCTCGGCGCTGATGCTGGTGATCATGTTCTCGCTGCAGGGCCGGTTCAACCGCCTGCCTCTGCGAAATGTGCTGACCGCCGGGCTTTGCATTTATCTGGCAAGCCACGTGCTCTTGGTGCTGGCACCGGCCAAAAACCTCCCAATGCTCTTTGGATACGTGCTTCTGGAGGGGCTGGCCTTCTCGATGGTGCAGCCCCGCAAGGATTCGATGCTCATCTGGTTTGTGGATGAAAAGCAGCGGGCCCGCATCAACGCCCTGCTTTATGTGGCGATGATCGCGGTGTCCTCCCCCTTCGGCGCGGTGATCGGCTTGCTCTCCGGCATCGACCGGCGGCTGCCCTTCGCGCTCAACATCCTCTTGTTCTTGGTGGGCATCCTTCTGGTAGCCCGGTCGAAGACGCTCAGGGAGCATGAGAAAGAACAGGTTGGGGAAGCGGCACCTCCGGCAGTAACATCTGCCACATAATCTATTGCATCTCATAAAGGCGGGCAGGTACAGGCTGGCCGCGTCTTTCAGCCGCTGCTCGCCCATGCGACCTGGAGCCCGGCCCGTACATTGACCGCTATAGACAAACTGATTCTGTTGTTCAATATGTGGTGCGGGCGATTCGTGAATCGCCCCTACACGAGCTCATGATAAAACTCAACTTGTCCCCCTCATGAGGTCTATCCCCCACAAGGGGATTCACGATGTCGCCACCAGGCGACAGGGGGAGTTATCCAACAGCAATAGCAAAGGGACGGGGTTTTCACCCCGTCCCTTCAAACATCAGTTGATCCGGACCAGATTTACACCTTGAACCTCAGCACGTTCCAGCTGGCAGCCGGCAGCCTGCCGGTATAAACGCCGCCGCGCACCGCGCCGCCGGACGCAAAGGCCGGGGCCACGTTGTCGGGGTTCTCCTCGGTGTTCACAGCAGCCAGGTCGTCATGCCGCAGCACGATGTGGTCCAGGAACTCGGCTTTTCCAAGGCCCCTCAGGTCAATCTTCACATCCATCGCCTGCTTGACCGAGCGGTTCACCGCAAACACCGCCACCTCACCGGATTCCTCGTTGAGCACGGAGGAAACATCCAGATAAGGCACGGCGTCGTAGGTCTTGGCGTCATACTTGGGGCTGTCCACAATGGTGCCCAGCGAGAGGCCGCGGCCAAACAGCGACGCATGCATATAGGGCCAGTAGATCGTCTGGCGCCAGGACGGGCCGCCGTTGCGGGTCATGATCGGCGCGATCACGTTCACCAGCTGGGCCAGGCAGGCCACCTTCACGCGGTCAGCGTTGCGGATGAGGGCGTTCAGCATCGTGCCCACGACCAGCGCGTCAGACATGTCATACTTGTCTTCCAAGAGCTTCGGGGCGATCTGCCAGGGCTCGTTCTTGCTATCGGCGTCGTTGCTGTGGAACCACACGTTCCACTCGTCGAAGCTGAGCATCATGTCCTTCTTGCTGCGGGTCTTGGCCTTCACAAAGTCGCAGGCAGACACGATCTCATTGATGAACTTCTCCATGCCCATGGCTTCGGCCAGGAAGGTCTGCATGTCACCGGAGCGGTTGCCGTAATACTGATGCAGAGAGAGATAGTCCACGTTCTCATAGCAGTGCTCCAGCACCACGCGCTCCCATTCGGCATAGGTGGGCATGTTGCGGTGGGAGCTGCCGCTGGCCACCAGCTCGATGCTGGGGTCGGCCCACTTCATCACCTTGGCAGTCTCGTTGGCGATGCGGCCATACTCGTCGGCGGTCTTGTGGCAGATCTGCCAGGGGCCGTCCATCTCATTGCCCAGGCACCAGAGCTTCACGTTGTGGGGGTCGGCATGGCCGTTGGCCTTCCTGAGGTCGGACCAATAGGTGCCGCCCTTCATGTTGCAGTATTCCACCTGCTGGCGGGCCTCGTCCGGGCCCAATGTGCCCAGATTCACGGCCAGCATGATGTCGGTGCCGGCTTTTTTGCTCCAGTCGGCAAACTCATCGATGCCCATTTCGTTGGTCTCGATGCTGAACCAAGCCTGCTCGGCCCGGCGGGGGCGCTTGGCCTTGGGGCCGATGCCGTCGCGCCAGTCATAACCGGACACGAAGTTGCCGCCGGGGTAGCGCACCACCGGCACATTGAGCTGCTTGATGAGCTGGATGACGTCCTTACGGAAGCCCTGCTCGTCCGCCTCGGGGTGGCCGGGCTCATAGATGCCGCCATAGACGGCGCGGCCGAGGTGCTCGATGAAAGAGCCGTAGAGGCGCTTGTCCACCTGGCCCACGGCGAAATTGCGGTCAAGGGTCACATTTGCTTTGAGCATGGAAAACCTCCTGTGTGAAGTGGTGAACGTTTTACCAAGTGCGATCACTATCATACGGAATTGGGGGGAGGTTGGCAAGTGGGATTTTATTCGGAATGGAGAGAAAATTGAGGGATTGGGCAGGGTTCAGCTCTACTGCCCCTGAACTCCCTCCGCCCCCTGCGGGGGGCACCTCCCTCAGGAGGGAGGTAGGGAGAGGCGCTAACTTGAGCTTTATGCTGCTCCTGCTAAACTATGTACCTACCTCGCTAAACCGGATTGTCTGGATAATCTCTTCCATCTCGTCAATCGTATAGAAACCTATGAACTGGATCTCAGTTGCAGAATCCAAATTGCTGTTTCGGAAGAATGTATACACGGCGTTGATATCTCCTGCCGGATATTGGAAGACATTCAGGAAGCCTTTCAAATCCTCGGTATCAATCTGATATATCTTCCCATGGCCTCTCACAGATAGATTATCGGTCAGCAAATCCAAAACCATTCGGTTCTTTTGGTTATTGATCGGAGAAAAGCTTCCCGCCCAAATGCCATAGCAGAAATCCAGACATCGGTACTCTGTATCCAGCTCAACACCAAATGCCTTTTCGATGCCTGACCCATAGGTATCAAGAAATCGGCGATCAATTCTGCGATAGATCTCCTTCATGGATGCCGCAGAACCAGGCGCACCCAAAATAATATTCTTCCCTTTCCCAATTTGGTAAGCAACAGTGTCCTTTCCCTCCTCGCTGAGATCCTTCAACTCTGGAGAGTCCGGTATTGTGATGGTATACCCATCACGACCAAGCACGATACCATCAGTTGTTGTTTGCTGATCAAGGTGACGGACAGCGACTGGATTCAGGATATAACCATGAAAGCCATTCGGATTTGCAACCGCCTTGATCATGAGAGCGCCCACGTCGAAGATGGAAGGCATGAAAGACAGATACAGGGCAATGAGCAAAAAGATGAGCAGGAGAACAAGGAATTTCTTATTTCTCTGCGTAAATACGTTCACCTTCCCGATCAATTGCATCTGTTCACTCCGCCCCTTATAGCCTAATCAACCGGATCGCGCTGACGATCGCAATTGCCTCATCCCATGAAGTCAACGATGAATCTGACTGCGTTTTTCATGATAAAGCTTGTTTAAAACAGCTTTTCCGCCACACGCTTGGCGGCCTTCTCCCCGCCGTATTGCTTGATCAGCCCTTCCTTTGCGACACCCTTTATGGAAACCACAATGCTCTCGCCGTCGATCTCGTCAATCGCCACCAACACCACTGCAGGGTTCATGCCCATCGCGCCGGACCCGACCACAGCGCCGAGCACAGGCTGGTCAGTGCCCTGGCCGGCGTCCTCAATGATCCTGCCCTCCGCAGACAGCACTGCAAACGCCTTCTCCATAAACTTGCCCGGATCCATCGCAAGCCTTTTGGTGATCTGGTGCTCATTGTTTGGCAAAAAGCGGGAGGCTGCGGCGGCGCCCAGATGGGCCGCAGCCTTATTCAGGGCAGGGATGCCCGCGTATTTCCGGGATACCTTGCCAATCAGCTGGCTTGTGCGCTCTGCGGTGACGCCGGCAAGCTTGCCGAGCTCGTGGGTGAGGATTTGGTTTGTGGTTTGACTCATGGGGGCCTCCAAACACATAAAATTAGCAAAGCAAATTGTAACAATAGCCGTCAGCTTTTCTGCCCCAGTATAATACAAAAATGGCGACCCGAAAAGCTCTGTACGATGCAAGGCAATGTATCCCCTGCCTGCAATAATTGGTGAAAAAAAACCGCCCTCTCGGGCGGTTTCCTTCATTTCCACTTCTCCAGCGCATCTCCAAAGGCTTGGGTCACTTCCCCCACCGCCTCGCGCACCGGCTCGGTCATTTCTTCCCCAAACTCCAGGCAAGCCGGCTGGATGCCCAATATCGTCGTGCGGCAGCCAAGCTCCTTGTGCAGATAATCCAGCATCACCTTCAAGGGCAGCATGTGCGTGCTAAACGACACGCCGCCCACCACCTGGGGGTCCACATCACAAAGCTCGCCTGGAGCGCCGCCGAAGTCCGCCGCGTCGATGATCAGCACATGGTCGGCATGGAACTCCTTGATCACGCCGGTGAAGCACTCCGGGGCTGTGCCGCCGGACCACACGCGGAAACGCTCCGGCGATTGGCCGAAGCGTTCAATCAAAGCGTCGGTAATCATGACCCCGGCGCCGTCGTCGGCCATGAGCTCATGGCCAGCGCCCAGGATCGCGAGGCGCTCGCTGCTTTGGAGCAGCCGGGCCAGGAAACTATTCAGATTCATGGTCGCCGATGTCCACAGTCAGGTTTTCACGTTTGAAGTTGGCCAGCTCGAATTCAGGCGTGATGGCCAACGCGTCCTTGTTGCAGCTGTCCACACACTGGGCGCAGTAAATGCACCGGTCCAGATGCACGATGGCCTTGAACTGCTTGTCGGCCACCTTGATGATCTCGATGGCATTGGCCGGGCAGTCGCGCATGCAGAGCTTGCAGCCGACGCACTTGGATGGTGCAAACTTCAGCCGCCCGCGATAGTTGGCGGGCTTGGCGGATTTCACATAAGGGTAGCCTGTGGTGGCCGGCTTTTGGAACAGCGTATGCAGCACCTGTGGCAGCATTTTTCCGGCTTTACTCATTTCACAACACCTCTCACAATCAGATCCAGCAGCAGCTGGCCCAGCGTGATCGGCGTGAGGTAGAGCCAGCAGAAGCGCACCATCTGCTCGATCCTGAGGCGCGCCATCACGCTGCGGAAGGCCGCAAGCAGAAACACCACGGCCAGCGTCTTGATCACATAAAACACAAAGCCCAGAATCGGGTTTGCGGAAAACAGCGGGATATACACAGCAGCCAGGATGCTGGCCAGCACCACCATCTCCATGTCGATGGCCATGCGGAAAATGGCCAAATGCCGCCCGCCATACTCGGTGAAGGCGCCGGCCACGATTTCGGTCTCGGCCTCCGGTGTGTCAAAGGGCACACGCTCAAGCTTCCCCTGCATGGCAATGAGCGCCGCGGCAAAGCCCGGCAGGTTCACAAGCGCCATCAGCGGGTGCTCGGCGTAATACTGGGCAATGCCGGAAAGCGACCAGGAGTTGGCCAGCAGCGCCGGGCCAAGGATCGCCACAAACAGCGGCACCTCATAGGCGAAAAGCTGCGTCAATGTGCGCACGCTGCCCAACGCCGCATAGAGCGACGAGGAGTTCCACCCGGCCAAAAAGAAGGTCAGCGTGGGGATGGTCAGCAGGTAAAGGATCACGATGATATCGCCCGTGAAGGGCAGCAAGGACTTGGTGCCCCACACCGGCACATAAAGGAACGCGGTGGCTACCGCAGCCAATGCAAACACCGGCATCGCCTTGAACCAGCGGCGGTCGGCCTCGCAGGGCACGATGCTCTCCTTGCTCATGAGCTTGATTGTGTCTGCCAGCGGCTGGAACCAGGGTGGCCCCTTGCGGTTCTGGAAACGGGCGTAGAGCTTGCGGTCCACAAACTCCACGACCAATGAGTAGGCCATCAGGAAGAACAGGCCTGGGAAGATCAGCATGGTGAATACTGCCATTTACCGGTTGCCTCCGATTTTCATGGTGGAAAAATCCAGGCCCCGCTCCCGGTGCCAGTCAATGCTGTATTGGCGCAGCGTCGCCCAATCCAGGGCGGACTCACGGCCGCTGTTGAGGTCGCGCACCAGCGCCACGCGGTCGGTGCAGGAAAAGCACGGGTCAATGGCGGCGATCACAATCGGCACGTCGGCCAGATAGCCGCCCTCCAGCATGTGGGCCACGGCGGCGGCGTTGGCCATCGTGGGAGCGCGGAGCTTCACGCGCTCGGGCTTGTCGGTGCCGTTGGAGCGCACATAATGCACATCCTCGCCCCGGGGAGCCTCATAGCGGCTGATCGCCTCGCCGGCAGGCACCTTTCGCGGGAATTTGGCAACAATAGGCCCGTCGGGGATGTTGTCCAGCACATGGCGGATGATCTTATAGCTTTCCAGCAGCTCCTTGATGCGCACCACCGCCCTGCCAAACACATCGGCGTGGTCGTCGGTGATCACTTCAAAGGGCATCTCGGCATAGGCGGCATAGGGGTCGTCACGGCGGACATCTTTATCCACTTCGGCGGCACGGGCCACCGGGCCGGCAGCGCCCAGGCGCAGGGCATCCTCGTGGGAAAGCCTGCCCACATTGGCCATGCGCATGTGCAGAGTCTTTTCATGAAGCGCCAGCTCCAGGTAATACTTGGTGCGTTCCTCCACCTGGTCGATGGCCTTGCGCACCTGGTCAAACTGGTCGGCATCAAAGTCGCGGCGCACGCCGCCATAGGTGTTGATGCCATAGTTCACGCGGTTGCCGGTGAGCAGCGCACACAGATCCAGCACCAGCTCCCGGTCTCGCCAGGTGTACATAAAGAGCGTGTCAAACCCCAGCTCGTGGCCGGCCACGCCGAGCCACAGCATGTGGCTGTGGATGCGCTCCAGCTCGCCCACCAGCACCCGGAGCCATGCCGCCCGCACAGGGATTGTCACGCCGGCGATCTCCTCCACGGCCTGGATGAAGGCGGTGGAGTGGGAGTGGGAGCAAATGCCGCACACCCGCTCGATCAGGTAAATGTCTTGCATATAGGTGCGGCCTTCGCAGGCCTTCTCAATGCCGCGGTGGTTATAGCCGAAATTGAGCGCCGCGCCCACGACTCGCTCGCCATCCAGCGCCAGCACAAAATTCTCCGGTTCCTTGAGCGCCGGGTGTTGGGGCCCGACGGGGATTACGACCTTGCCCATGTGTTCAGCTCCCTTCCCCAGGCTGCGCCGGTGCCTGCTTCTTCCAGTCCTTGCGCAGCGGGTATTGCCCCTCCGGCCAATCGTCCGGCAGCGGGTATTTGATATCGCCGGGGATGCCCGTGATGGTCACGCCCAGCAGGTTGTGGATTTCCAGCTCATACATCGTGGCGCCTTCATATAGCCCCGTCACCGTGGCAAACACCGGGTCATCCTTGGGCGCGAAGGCCTTCAGGTTCATCATGATGCCGCCGCGGGCCAGGTGATAGATGATCTCCCAGTTGTCGCCGGAATCAAGCCCGGTCATCGTGCAGAGCGACTGGAAGCCCTGCTCGTCTTTCAAAAAGCCGATCACATCCAGCACCTTGTCGCGGGGCGCTTCACCGAAGAGGCGGCGTTCCCGCGTGACCTGGCATTTATCCTCCATGAAACCAAAGCGATCCACCAGCGCCTGGCGGATGGCCCCTTCCTGCTCATGCATTGTTTTCGTCACCTTCCTCAGGGGTTTCCTGCGGGATTTCCGGTTTGGCTGCCTGGCCCTCCTTGCTTTCCAGCGAGGAGAGCAGCTTTACCACACCGTCGATGATGGCCTCCGGCGTGGCCGGGCAGCCGGGGATATAGGCCGACACGGGGATGGCCGCGTCAATGCCGCCCTCCACACCGTAACAACCTTCAAACACGCCGCCGGAGCAGGAGCAGGTGCCCACGGCCACCACAAACTTGGGCTCGGCCATCTGCTCCCAGATGCGTTTCAATCGGTCGCGGGTTTGCATGGTCACCGGCCCGGAGCACACCAGCACGTCGGCATGGCGGGGCGTGCCCTTCTGCTGCACGCCAAACCGCTCCAGGTCAAACCGGGGAGCCAGAGCCGCCAGGATCTCAATGTCGCAGGCATTGCAGGCGCCGGTGTTGAAGTGGATGATCCACGGCGACTTCATCCGGGCCCAGGTGATCAGCTTGTCAATCACAGACATCTTCTTCACTCCTGAACAGCACTTTGAGCGCAAGCAGCGCCACGGCGATGAACACCACCGCCGCGAACCAATGGCCCGCCGGAGCGGTGGCAATGATCAGCGCCGCCACGTGCATGATTGTGAAGAAGAACGCCACCGGGAAAAACTCCTCATAATCCGGCTGGATCTTGTTCACATCCACATTCTGGCCGCAGGCGTAGGCCCTCTCCTTGCCGGCAACAGGCGTGCCCTTTGCGGCAAACCGGGAAGACAGCCAGGAGAACCCTCCTGCCAGCCCCAGCATGATCAGAAAGGCCACCGGCGGGGCCAACACAAACAGCAAACTCATCATTTCACTCCTATCCTATGCGCCAGGCGCGTGGTTGTCGGTGATTGGGGGCACAAACACTCGTTTTTTGCCCTCTGGAACCCTCTCCCCCTGCCCCTCCCCCGGAGGGGGGAACTGAGGTTTGCGGGCCGGGGCGGAGCCCGGCCCCTACTGAGCCTTATATCCCGGGCGGGTATGGAACCCCGCCCCTACCAAGATCCCTACTCCCTCAAATTCGTCAGTTTCCTCGTGTCCACCGACCCATTGTGCTGATAAACACCGATGACAATACCGGCGGCGATGGCCGTCACGATCACCTCAATCACAATGAGCATGATTGCAAAGGTCTGCGCCTCGGCCATGCGGCCCAAAATGGCACCGGCCAGGATGATCAGCAAGGTGACGGCCTTGGTGAGCACCTCCAGCGAGATGATCACGCGGATGAGGTTTCGGGTGGTGACCAGGCTGTAGATACCGGCGGCGAACACCATCGCAATGCCCATGATAAACAGCGTGAGCAGCATCAGCGCTTCACCGCCTTTCCCTTGAATAGCACGACCACGCCGAACACTCCGGCCAGCACGATCAGAATCGCGCCCAGGATGTCGAGCTGCCGGCTGTTCCACAGCGCCTCACGGGCAGCCGAGTTATCAGCAGGTATATTGGCCAGCACCAGCGGCAGGTTTGGGAACAAGATCCACACCAGAATGCCCAAAACACCAAGAGCCGCCGGAAGCCACAACGTTTTGCGCATGCGCTTGTAGCTGGCCTCGGTTTCCTCCTGGCTGGAGAGATTTTTTGTGAGGCTGATCGTGCTCACAAACACGGCCGTGATCAGGCCCGCGCACACCGAGAGCTCCAGCACGGCGGCCAGCGTGGCCCCCATCAGATAAAGGAT
Organism: Bacillota bacterium; assembly: GCA_023435705.1. Lineage (GTDB taxonomy): Bacteria > Bacillota > Clostridia > Christensenellales > UMGS416 > JAEYRA01. Next base: position 224,715 of record JAEYRH010000008.1, read on the forward strand.
CACCGTGAGCACCGCCGACGTGACGGCCAGCGCAATGGCCGATTTGATCAGGCTGCGTATCATCACCGTGCATGCCGTTGAGACCACCAGCCCCAACAGCAGCAACCCGTATACCAACGTATTGGATTCCAAAGCTCTTCCCCCTCGGGTTTTGTTCTCAGGTGCTAAAACAACTTCATGGACTGAAACCAGCCCAGCAGGAAGGGCATCAAGATGCCAGCCGCCACGGTGATCCCAGCCAAGATGAGGGCCGGCACCGTGTAGTTTGCCCCGCCCTCGCGGATATTCTCAAGGCCTTCCTTCAGCTTGCCGAAAAACACCTTGCGCTGAAGGATCAGGAAATAGCCAAGCGTGATCACGCTGGCCAGCAGCGCCACGGCGGCAAAAGCCACCTGCCCGGCCTGCATGAGCGCCATGATGATAAACAGTTTGCTCCAGAAACCGGACAGCGGCGGCACGCCGGCCGTGGAGAGGAACCCCACCACGGAGGTGCCACCGGTGATTTTCATATTGTTGGCCAAGCCGCCCAATTGGTCCATGTCGCGAGTGCCTGCCTGGGCTTCCACAGCGGCGGCATTCACAAATAGCAGCGATTTGAACACGGCGTGGTTGAAGAAGTGCAGCAGCGCGCCAAACAGCGCAAGCGGGGTGCCCAACCCGGCGCCCAGCACGATATAGCCCACCTGGCTCACGCTGGACCAGGCCAGCATTCGCTTCATGTCCTTCTGGCCGATGGCAGCCAGCGCACCCACTACGATGCTCACGGCGCCCAGCACCATAAACGGCATGCCCAGCCCCGCGCCACCCAACACATCCTTCATCATGCGCAGGATCAGATAGACGCCGCCGGCCTTGGTCACAATGCCTGCCAGCAGCACGGAGACCGCCGGCGGGGCGGCTGAATATGCACCGGGCACCCAGCCGTGAAACGGCACCAAGCCCGCCTTGACCGCAAAGCCGGAGGCCAGCAGGATCACGGCGGCCTTCATTGCCAGCCTCATCGTGCCGGTGTGGCCGGAAAGATACTGCGCCAGGGAAGCGTAATCAAGTTTTCCGATCGTAAGAAAAATGAGAGCCATGGCGGTGAGCATCAGGATTGTGGCCACAGCCGAGAGCACCAGGTATTGGAACGCGCCCTCGAAGCCATCCCGCTCCTTCTTCATGGAGATCAGGATGAAGCTGGACACGGCGGTCAGCTCCAGAAAGATGTAGGCACTGAACAGGTCGCGCACCAGCACGATGCCGCTCATGCCCATCACGGCCATCAGCGTGAGATTGGCGAAATTGAGGCTGTCATGCCCGTTGTTGAGCACCACCGCCATCAGGGCCACCAGCGCAATCGTGAAGAGCGCCGCCGAGCCCATGAAGTCCACTGCCATCGTGTAGCCAAACGGCAGGTCCACTTTGCCGATCAATGACTGCCACAACGGCATCGACGGCGTGATCGCCAACGCCATCAGCAGAGCGCAGATCACGCCGCTGATCCAGGGCGCGGCCTTTTCGCCGTGCCTGCGGCTCAACAGGTTTTGCAGTATGACGCCCGCCAGGGGGATCAGGAGAAAGAATGCTGGCATGATGATTCCTCTGATAATTTTCTAAGCATTCATGGGCGGGTACAGAGCCCCGCCCGTACATTGACATCGTGTGAGAGCTATCTCCCTACCCTCCCTTAATAAGGGGGGATGGCCCCACAGGGCCAGGGGGGGCCGCCGCCTTTGGCGGCACCTCCCTCAAGAGGGAGGCATATTCGTCAACGAATCCATTTTTGGGAACGCCTTGTCCCCCTCCTGAGGGGGATGTCGCGAAGCGACAGGGGGAGTTAAAACACCCCGAAAAACATCACTGCTACAACCACCATTCCACAGAGCACCCACAGCAGATACATCCAGTGCGCTCCGTTGTGGGGCTTGCGGATGAGCCAGGAAAGGCCGTTTGCCGCCCAGGCAAAGCCATGGTTGAACACCCAGTCTATGGCCCGGTCGATGGCGAAAAGCACCTTGGAGAAGCCGTTCACCAGCTTCATGCCCAGTTCGTAGGGATCAAACCAGCGCTTCTCGGCTGCGTCATAGATCTGCTTGAGGCCGGGGGCGTAATGGATGTGGTCCACCGCGCCCAGGCCGCGGCCGGTTTTCTTCACACCATAGAGATGGTTTGCCACAGCGGCAGCCAGCACCACCAGGGAGATGATCACAAGCGTCCATGTGTGCGGCAGGCCGGCAAAGGTCTCGCCCTCCAGGCGAGCGCCCAGCACGGGCTGGATCAGGCGCTCCAGCGGCAGCGCGTTCCACACGCCGAAGAGCGTGCAGAGCGCGGCCAGCACAATCATCGGCACCAGCATGGGCACCGGAGCTTCCTTCACATCCTTGACCGCTTCACCGGGCTTTCCGAAGTAGGCGGCGTGGCCCAGTTTCAAAAAGGACGCGGCGGTCAGAAACGCGCCCAGCGCAGCACCGGCATAGAAGATCCAGCCGCTTTCCAGCGCGCCGTCAAAGATGAGCTCCTTGGAGAAGAAACCGTTGAACGGCGGCACGCCGGAGATGGCCGCAGCCGTCACGAGGAAACAGGCGAAGGTCACAGGCATTTTGCGCCCGAGACCGCCCAGTTTTTTAAGGTCTGTGGTGCCGGTCTGCTTCTCCACCGAGCCCGCGGTGAGAAAGAGGCCAGACTTATACATCGCGTGGTTGATCATGTGGAACAAGCCGCCCACAATGCCCACCGGCAGCGCCGTGCCGATACCCAGAATCATGTAGCCCACCTGGCTGATCGCATGGTAGGAAAGCAGGCGCTTGTAGTCTTTCTGGATGAGCGCCATCATCACGGCCAGCAGGATCGTGGCCACGCCGATCGTCATCATCACAGTGCTCATCACGGTGCCGTGCTGGAACTTGAACAAATCCATGCTCACGCGCACCAGCAGATAGATGCCCAGCAGCTTTTCCAGCGCCGCCGGCATAAAGGCCATAAAGGGCGTGGGTGTGTCGTCCGCCGCGTCGGGGATCCAGCTGTGAAAAGGCATGGAGCCGGCCTTTGCGATCGCGCCGACCATCATCAGCGTGAATGCTGCCGCTCCCAGGCCCTCCACCGGCAGGCCGCTGATTTTGTCCATTGTGAGCGTGCCGGAAAGTTGGGCCGTCATGCCGATGCCAAGCATCATGCATAGGTCGGCAGTGCCATTCAAAACCAGCGCCTTCACGGCGGTTTTGGAGGCTTTTATGCCGCCGGTCAGGATCATCGCAAACAGCATGCCCAGCAAGCCTTCCCAGAAGAAGAGCAGCACGATCAGGTTGTTGGCCAGCACAGCGCCGTTTACGAAGGCCAGCGTGAGCAGCAGAAACGCCCAGAACATGCGCGGGTAGGGCTTGCCTTTCATAAACGAAGAGGCATAGAGCGCGATCAGCAGCCCAAAGCCGTTCACAGCCAGGCCGATGAAGGCGCTGAAGTGGTAGAGCCGGAAATTGAGCTCAATGCCGTTGCCGCCCCAGGGCAGCACGAACGAGAGCTCGCGGCCCATCAGCGCGATGGACAGCACCAGGTTTGCCGCCGTGGCGATGAGCGCGAAGATGACCTTGACCCATTTGTCTGTTTTTGGCAGCAAAAACACGCAAAGCGCAGCCGCCAGGGGGATCAGCACGGGGAACAACAAAATTGCGCCGTTCATTTCAGCATCACCGCCATCCCGTCAACAATCAGCGCCGCGAAATTGGATGGGAAGACAATGAGTATCCCACCGAGAATGGACAGGGCGGCCAGCGCCACCACGGAGGCGACCATGGTGCGGGACCCTTCCTTCGGCATCTCATGGTCCCCTTTATACTCACCCATAAACACCAGCACAAACGCGCGCAGCAGATAGATCACCGTGAGCACCGCACCCAGGATAAACACAGCCGCCATCCAGGGCTGCCCGGCCTCCACCGCGCCATTGATCACCATGTATTTTGCAAAGAAGCCGCCAAGCGGCGGGATGCCCATCACCGAAAACGCGCAGACGGCAAAGGCCGCCGCCGTGACCGGCATGGTCTTGACCAGGCCGCCCAGTTTGCGGATATCCTTGGTGTGGGTCTTCTGCTCCACGATGCCGGCGCAGAGGAACAGGCCACCCTTGGCCAGGCTGTGCATCAGGATATAGAGCAGGCCGCCTGCGGCGCCCATCGCGCTGCCGGTGGCCAGGCCCAACAGGATGAACGCCAGCTGGCTCACCGTGGAATAGGCGATGATGCGCTTGATGTCTGTTTCCACAATGGCCGCACCGGCGGAAACCAGCGCACTCACCGCCGCGATCACCGGCACCACCGTGTGCCACACATCGGGGAGGATGAATGTGTTGAGGAAAAGCCTGGCGAAGGCATACACGCCGATCTTCACCAGCACCGCCGCGTGCAGCAAGCTTGTCACCGGCGAGGGAGCCACGCCGGCATCGGGCAGCCAGGTGTGCAGCGGCAGCGTGGCGGATTTGCTCAAGATGCCAAACAGGATCAGAACCACGGCCCAGTCGGAGATTGCCTTGCCGCGCAGCGCCGCCAGTTCAAACGTGCCATACTGGTTGTAGATCAGCACAAAGCCCAGCAGCATCACGAGCGCGCCGGCCACGGTGATCAGCATCGCCTTGTCGGCCCGCAGCACATATTCCTTCTCGCGGAAGAAACCAATGAGCCTCCAGCAGGCCACGGCGGAAATTTCCCAGAAGAGGTAAAGATAGATCAAATTGGTGGAATACACCAGCCCCATCATCGCGCCGATGAACAGCACGACCATCAGGTAATATTCATTCTGGTGCCCGTAGTGGCTCACATAGCTCATGGAATAGAGCACGATCACCGCCGCCACGAAAGAGCTTGCCAGCGCCATGAAGACAGCCAGACCGTCGGCCATGAGGCCGAAGCTCAAGCCCAGGGGCAGCGCCACCCGCACAGACGCCGGATTACCGGAAAGCGCACCGGGAAGCAGAGCGGCAGACGCGCCAAAGCTGGCCAGCACAAACACAAGTGCCAGGCCGTTTCGCAGCCTGGGGTTTCGAGTGCCGGCTAGCGGCAGGCATAACGAGCCAACAATGGGTAGGAAGACAGCGCAAAGCAGAAGAACTGAACCCATCAGCGTCTTTCTCCTCCAGTATGGTTGCCGGATGGCATTTCTGCGCTGCACCGGCCTGGCGGATCACGCTGGGTCGTGGTAGGCGTAGATTAAACAGCGCCATTGCTGTGGAATCGGCTTCTGCGATTCCGATCCATTCGGTAAGCGTGATACATTATACAGCTAGAAATAAAATTTGCAACTGGTGTTAATTTTTTGACAATCTAAACATTTGAACGGCCAATATTCGCCATTCCAGCCAATTGTTCCAGCATTCCCTCGCTGACAGCTGCTACCCCAATGGGAGGGCAACGGTTGCGCTCAACCAACACACGTACATTCTGATGCTCATGTAGGATTTCGTACGGCACAGGAAAGCCAGTCAAACCGATGTCGACTGGCTCGGGAAATGCATTACTGCATAATTATGCATCCATTATAATTATTATCCGCCACGAAAGCATGTTGGCACCATGATTCACACTGCACCGGTGTTTTCCGCCACCCGGAACAGCACGATCCGCCGCACCAGCTCCAGCGGCAAAGGCTTGTCCATCGGCAGCTGGATCGCGCCCTTGCTGGTTTTATAACCCCCCAGCTCCGGCAGAAACACCTCCACACCGCTGGCACCGGGGTAAAGGCCGATGTGGTGCTTGGCAGCAGCGAAGTGCACCAAGTTGCCTTTCAGATAGTACGTGGGCATGGCCCAGCTGATTTTCTCCGTGGCCTCCGGCGCGGCCTCGCGGATGCACTGCCGCAGCGCTTGCAGCCTGGCCTGCACCTCCGGCGGGTACTGAGCGATGTATTCGTCGATGGTGGAATAGGGGAGTTTGGATTCGCTCATGATGATCCTCCTGGTCGATGGGCGGGTACAGAGCCCCGCCCGTACATTGACCGCCGTCTTCAGGCTGTTTCGCTCATTCAAACAGAGCGATTGGGAAAGCCGGGACGGAGCCCTCAAAACGGGCCGGGACGGAGCCCGGCCCCTACTGATAGAGAGTATCTAGCCCAAGCACTTCTGTCAATAGTTAGAGTCCGATTCAACCAACCAATACCAATTCTAGATCTTCACCGGCACCTTGTTTACATACTCCCGATATTGCTGGCCATATAGCCCCTCCAGGTATTTGTGCTCCTCCCGCACAAACACACGATAGGCGATATAGGCGGGGATCACGCCCAGCAAAACGAGCCAGCTGTTGAACAGCAGGAACAATCCAGGCAGCGTGAGGCAGATCATCACTGTGTACATCGGGTCGCGGAAGATCGAATACAGGCCGGTGGTTGCCAGCTTCTTTTCCCTGGTGGCCTTCAGCATCGTGAAGGCTGCCACCATGTTCAGCGAGAAGCCCACCACGATCAGGGCAAGGCCGATGATGTTCAATAACTGGCGGTTATCGGTGATGGAGAAAGTCGGCTTGCTCAACAGGCTCACGGCCTCGGCCACAGCCAGCCAGAGCAGTGTCGGCAAGGCGATCTTGTGGCCCACACCCATAACGGACATTTTTTTGTTCATTTCAAAATCTCCTTGATCGATTGATTGTTGGTACAGCAAGAATCATAATGCACTTTTGCATGTCAAAAGTGCCAAAACCAACCGGGGGAGGCAAATTCCCAAGACCTCCTCGATGCCGTTGTCAGGGCGGGCCGACAACAACTCGTCGGGCGTTGCCCTCCTCAAACAGTTGCTCGGCCTGATCGCCCTGCCTTCCGCATCTCAGAGGCGGAATTTGCAAGCCCCCGGACCCCCTAAAGAAGCCAAATCAACACGGTAGGGGCCGGGCTCCGTCCCGGCCCGCTTTATTAGCTCCGTCCCGGCTTAACGTTTCTGAAACGCAAACCCCATAAACTCCATGTGCTCCTTGATCATCCGCTGCAGCTGGGGGTTGTTTGCAATGTCCACATTACGGTCGGTCTCAATGTAACGAAAATAGAGATAGAGAATGTAGGAGAAGAACTCCCGTGCAAGCACCATCGGGTCCATCCGCGGCACCTGCCCCCGCTCCATCAGCGCGGCAAACACCCTTGATTGAAACTCCATCGGCTCATCAATGAAGTGGCGGTTGAACAGCTCCCGCGCCCGGGCGTTGGTGTAGCGCTCGATGGAGAGGATCCGCCAGATCTTGAGGAATAGCGGGTTGCCCAGATAGGCCTGGAAGCTTTTCATGCTGAGGTCAATGAGGCCCTCGGGCGTAATGTCGGCCATCATCGCCGCCACGGCCTCCTCCGGCATCGTCATCGCATCATAATGCCGCTTCAGGTAATCAAAGATATCATCGAGGATCTGTTGCTTGCTGGCGAAGTGGTTATACAGCGAGCTTTCCTTGATGCCCACAGCCCGCGTGATCTCGCGGATGGAAACCTCACCGAAGCCCCGCTCGGCAAACAGGTCGATGGCAACCTCCAGGATGCGGTCTTTTGTGCTCATTACCCCTCCTCAATACCCCACATAGATGCCGCGCATCACTTGCCTTGCGATGCCCATCAGCACCGCCGCCAGTGCGTTGGCAAAGGGGTTGATCTTCGTGTCGTAGTAGTAGCGGCACTTTTTGTTGAGCCAGCCCTTCTGCTCCCAGTGGGCCCTGTCCACCTCGCCAAACACGGCGTTCATCCGCCACATGCGGAAGCCCATCAGGCGGCCCAACGTGGGTCGGGGCAGGCTTTTATCACCAAGGGCGGCCCAGAACTGCGCGGCTTTCTTCACAGCGGCTTTGTCCGCCTTGGCGCGGAACTTATCTGTCAGCGCCTCATAGTGCGGCACGCCCAGCTCGCCCAGCCAGGTGCCGCCCCAGCTGTTTACGTTTTCCTTCATCGTCTGAAAGGTGCCCTTGAACATACCGCCGCCGGACGACACGCCGATGAACTTCACGCCAAAAAGCGCCGGCCGGTGCCAAAGGTAGGTGAAGTAGTCCAGAAACTTCTTCATGATCGCCGTCACCCCCTGGTTGTAGACAGGGCTGGCCAGCACCACAGCATCGGCGGCTGCCATCTTGTCAAACAGCGCCTGCACCTTTTCCGCCTCGCGGCAGGTTTCCTTCCCCTTCAGGATGCAATTGTGGCAGCCGGTGCAATCGCGCAGGGCAATCTGGGAGAGCATGATATACTCAAACTCCACCTCGCCATGCTTCTGCATCTCCTGCTCCAGCCGCTGCACGGCCTTCAGCGTCTCACCCTTCCGGGGGCTGCCGATGATCGCGACAATCTTTTTCATATTCTGATTCTCCTCCCTCATATTACGATGCGAACGAACACTTGTTAGTTTGTGATTACAGTATAAACTAACAAGTGTTCGTTCGTCAAGAGCAAGATACAGAAATTTTCAAATTTTTTCTTCAGCCCCCGGCCCGCAACTCCTGGCCCTCATCGCATTGCACAGCAATGCTCAGCCTTGCTCTCGTATCGGCTCTGCCGATACTGCACAAGGCTGGAGGCTAAGGCCTGCCGCTGCGGCGACATCCCCCCTTGCCCAGAGCCAGGATGGCTCAAGCCAAGCAAACTGGGTTATGCCGTAGGCATGACCAGCCTGCATGGATGCAGGTGAGGGTTGCGCAGGAATTTTGCCTTTGGCAAAAACAAGGGTAGGGAGTCCCCCTCCCACTAGCAAGGGGGAGGGGGTTGGGGGGAGAGGGCGCTTTTGGAGGAGGGGCAAGGGTTGAGGGTCTTGGGGGAGGTAGCCGGAAACAAAAAAGCGGGCCGATTGGCCCGCTCATGGTTCGGAAATACAGCTACGCTCTCTCAATTCTGCTGATGTCGGAAAACTCCATCTCCACCTTCTTCTCCCGCGGGATGCCATCCACCTCCGGCGGCTGGCTCTGCCAGTCTGCCTGCAGCACCGGCAGCTCCACGAAAAACTCGGCACCCTCGCCCGGCTTGCTGGTAAACCAAATGCGGCCCTGCAACAGCTCCACCAGCGCCCTTGTGAGCGCCAGGCCGATGCCGCTGCCGTCGCTCATCCGCGTGAGCGTGGTGTTCACCTGGCGGAACCGGTCAAATATGAAGTCCTTGCGGTCCCCCGGAATGCCCTCGCCGTCGTCCTTGACCATGAGTGTCACACCGGAGGGGTTGTTGGCCACGGCCACGGCGATGTGGCCCCCCTGCCTTGTGTGCTTGATGGCGTTGGAGAGAAGGTTCAGCATGATGCGCTCCAGCTTGTCGCTGTCCATCGGCATCAGCCGGCTGTTTTTGTCGCTGGTGAATGTGAGCTCGATGCCGGCATTGGCCGCGTAGCTGCGCACCGACTCGGTGAGCTGCTGCGCCAGCGCCACCACATCGGCGTTGATGAGCCGGGCTTTCATGAAACCGGCCTCGATGCGGGTGACATCCAGCAGGTTGCCGATCAGGCGCAGCAACCGCAGCGCGTTCTGGCGCATGATCGCCACCGTTTTGCCCAGCTTGTCCTTAAGCTCCGACCCGCCGGCGCCCCGCAGGCGATACTCCATCAATTGCAGATCCACCAGCATGATGGAGAGGGGCGTTTTGAACTCATGGGAGATATTGGTGAAGAAATCGGTCATCATGCGGTTTTTATCGGTCATCTCAACGGCTTGCTTTTCGAGTGTGGCAATGCGCTCCAGCAGGCTCTGCTCGTCCTGCTTGAGGCTGGAGATGTCCATCGTCATGCCCACCATCTTGGATGGCCGGCCATTGCTGTCATACTCAATCCGGCCGCGGTTCATCACCCAGCAGTATTCGCCGGAAGGCTCCGCCGAGCGGTATTGCAGGGAAAAGCTCTCACGCCGGTCTGCCACGGCCTGCTTGAGCTCCCCATCCACCCGCTCCCAATCGTCGGGATGCACGGCGTCGAAATCATTGGCGCTGCTGCCTCCGGCGGCGCGGCTGGAATGCCACTCGGTGTTGCTGGGAATGTCATACACCCAAAGGTCTTCGGCAAGCTTTTCCAGCATGCCGGTGAGCTCGCTGTTTTGCCCTTGCTCCTGCTGGCCCGGAACCCCGGCTTCACCGGTTTGACCAACCGCCTGGGCCCGCTCCTCCTTGAGCACATGCACAATGCCCGTGATCTCCCCATCGCCTGTTTTGGATAGCGACGCGGAGCCGCGCATTCTGAGCACCCGGCCATCGCGGGCGGTGTGGCGCACATCGAGCACAACACGGCCGGTTGAGAGCAGGCTGGAATAAAGCTCCTCGAAGCGGGGGCCTTCGTATTGTGTGTTGAGCAGTTCATCGATGTTCTTGCCGCAAGCATCCTCACTGGTCCAACCATACACTTGCTCGGCGGCCTGGTTCCAGCTCTTGATGCGGAAATTGCGGTTTGTCAGGATGATCGGGCAGGAAAAGTCCATCGCTACTCCACCGGACATATATATTTACCATTATATCCATTTTATGGTTGCTATGAAACATCTATTTGAAGAAATGATGGGCACTGGGCTGTTTTTGGTGCAAAACAGTTTCGATAATGCCATCGGGAAGGCAATCAAATCATGCCGATCTTGCCGATGTCGGAAAACTCCATTTCCAGCTTGCGGGATAGGGGCATCGCATCCACCTTGGGAAGGCGGTGTTTCTTAAGCAATGGCAGCACCGGCAGCTCCACGCAGAACTCACTGCCAACACCGGGCGCGCTGGTCACCCAGATCCTGCCCTTCATGAGCTCCACCAGCGCGCGGGTGAGCGACAAACCGATGCCGCAGCCCTCGCTGGACCGCGTCAGAGAAGAATTGGCCTGCCGGAACCGGTCGAAGATCACTTCCTGGCGGTCCTGCGGGATGCCCTCGCCGTTGTCGCGCACACTGAGCAACACGGCATCGGCCCCACAATGCAGCCGCACCTCAATGCTGCCGCCGGCAGGCGTGTGCTTGATGGCGTTGGACAGAAGGTTGAGGATCACGCGCTCCATCTTCTCACTGTCCAGCGGCATCATGCGGCTGGGGCTGGAGCTTGTGAAGCACACGGACAACTCGGCTTTCGTGGCGATGTCACCCACAGACTCAACCAGGCCGCGCACCAGCTCCACCACGTCCCCCTCGGCAAACTGCGGGTTCATAAACCCAGCGTCTATCTTGGTGACATCCAGCAGGTTGCCAATCAGCTTGAGTAGCCTCAGCGAGTTTTGGCGCATCACCGTGATGGCCTTATCAAGCCCTTCGTGGTGGGCGCCATTGTTGTTCATCCGATATTCCATCAGCTGCAAATTGACCAGGATGATGGACAGGGGTGTTTTAAACTCATGGGAGATGTTGGTGAAAAAATCAGTGATGAGGTCGTTTTTGCCCTGAAGCTCCAGCGCCATGCGCTCAAGATTGGTTTCGGTGTTGAGCCGGTGGATGGCCGCCGCCACATGGCTGCACACCATCCTGATCAAATCCAGCTCCCACGGCTCGAAGGACTCCTTGCTGCCGGAGCCGAAGGCCAGGGTGCCGATCAGCTGGTCTTTGGCCACAAGGGGGCAGCAGGCATAGGAGCGGATGCCCATTGCCAATATGCAGGCATACTCCTCAGGATCACTGTTTTGGGTGGCGGTGATCACAATGAATTGCCTGGTTTCAGCCACCCTGCCGCTCACGCCCTTGCCCATGGCCTTGACGGCGCACAGCAGAAGCTGGGAGGGCTCCAGCCCCTCGCTGGCGTTCAGGTGCAGCTTGCCGCCCTCGCTGAGCAAATAGTTGACGAGCATGTCACAGCCCAGAAAATGCATCACTGATTTGCAGGTGTCCGCAATGAGGCTTGGGGTAAGATCCTGGAGCAGCAGCCGCTCCACAAGTTCAAGCAGGAATTCATTCATCCTGGCAGCATATTCAGGCAAGGCATTGGAAGCAACGGCTTCCGGCACGCACGCCAACACCTGGGTGGCCTGTTGAGGCTGCTCCACGGGGGTCACCTGCAGCCTGTGGCGGGAGCTATGGTTATTGGTTGAGTTTAAGGTCATCGCAGTTTCTCCCCACATTCGGCAAATGATTTTGCGATTGGGAGATGATTGACACAAATAATGTCAAAACACATATATAATAACACACATGATATTATTATCAAGATAGAATATGTCGACACAAAAGCGAGATGTTCGCAAGAAATCGTGCCATTTCGACAGCAGCTGCATTGTGGCGGCGCTGTGCTGGCAATCATCAACCCATTGCGGTATAATCCTGTTGCACCAAATCTCCAATCATCACCAGAGTTCATGGAGGAAAGGAACCGAGACAGCATGCAGTTGATCCATCCGGCAGAGCACGGCAAGGCGCTCTCCCTTTTCCAGCACAGCAGCCACCAGGGGAAGCTCGCAGCATTGGCCGAAGGCGGCATCGAGGGCAGGATTTGGGTGGACGGTGACAATCCGGGAGCCGCCATCGTGGCCTATCAGAACAAGCTGATGGTGGCCTGCCAGGTGCCGCCGGAAAGATTCGCCGGCAAACTGCGGGTCTTCCTGCTCACCGAGGTGTATCAAAAGCGCCTGGGCGGCGGCGATGACGCACAGATCTTCTGGGACGGAGAGGCCGCCTATGAGGCGCTGCTGATGGCGCTGGGAGACAAATGCCCGGCCTTCACTCTGCGGGAGTATTGGGAGCTGGATGATCCACGCAACGCAACGAAAGCCGGCCCGCCGGAGGGCTATGAGATCACGATGGTGGATAAAAGCTTGCTGGCGCGGGGCTTGGAAAACACCGACAGGCTCCAGGAAGAAATGTGCTCAGAGCGTGTCTCGGTGGAAGAATTCCTGCGGCATAGCTTCGGCGTGTGCGCAGTGAAAGACGGCGCGCTGGCTGGCTGGTGCCTAAGTGAATACAATAGCGCCAAGGGCTGCGAGATCGGCATCGAGACAGTGGATGGCCACCGGCAGAAGGGGCTTGCCCGGGCGATGGTTTCGGCCTTCGCCGAAGAAGCGGCCCGACGGGGCGTGGCCGCCATCGGCTGGCACTGCTTTGCCAGCAACGGCCCCTCGCGCCGCACGGCCCAATCGGCGGGCCTTGCCAGGGTGCTCGAATATGGCGAACTGATCTGCTGCTATGACACGGCGGTGCAATATGCCGTCAACGGCAACCTGGCCGACAGCCAGGCCCGGTTTGAAGAGGCGGCGGCGTGGTATAGCCGCGCCTGCGCCGATGAGGCGGCGCCGCTATGGGCCTATGTGCGCCAGGCGATGACGCTGACGAGCCTCGGGCGGCACGATGAGGCGTTTGCCTCACTGAAAACCGGCGTGGCCAGGGGCCTCGATTGGTGGGACTGGCTGGACAGCGAGCCCCGGCTCGCGCCCTTGCGGCTCGATGGCCGCTGGCAGGGGCTGATGGAAGAGTAACGCAGGCAGGAACGAAAAGACGCCCGGCAAAAGCCGGGCGTTTACTGTTGTGGACGGGCCGGGATGGAACCACAAAGACGGACCGGGACGGAGCCATAAAGACGGGCCGGGACGGAGCCCGGCCCCTACTGACGGGCAGGGGGGTGAGTGCCGTCTCCAGTTACCACAGGAGCCGTTTGTTCGGTGCTCACTCGGGGTAATAGGGGCGAAGCCCCTAAACTAGAATACCCCTCCCCCAGTGATGGGGGAGGGGCAAGGGGTGAGGGCCCTTAATCCCAATCAACATCCACTTCGCCATCCACAGCGTCTTCGGTGATCAGCGTCATCGTGATCCTGCCCGGTTCGAATTCAGAGAGATCCATCGTGGATACGGTGTTGGGGCCGATCAGGTCCAATGCCGAGCGCGTGCTGCCCTGGGTGAACTCCAATGTCATTTTGCCGCTGCCCAGGCTCGACTTCACCCGCACTTCTTTGGGGGTTTCGCCGTCATATTCAAGCTGGTTGTTGGTCTTGCTGCCGTCCATCTTGTAAAAGCTCAGGTGCCAGTTGTGGTTCACATTGCGCTCCACGCTGCCGATGGAGATATGGCTGTTGGGCGCGTAGTTGCCTTTGAGCCGCAGCACACCCAGCATGCCGATGGAGAGGGCGCCCAGGATCACAAGGGCGATGCAGCAGAGGAACGCCACCATCGGCCAGCGGGCCGGCTTGGTCAAGGGCTTCATCTGCGACGCTTCGCCGCCCACGGCCCCGCCGCAGTGGGGGCAGAACGCCACGTTGGCCTGAATGGCCCTGGCGCAATGGGGGCACAGGCCGGCGGCCTGGTTGCGGCCCGCCGCCAGATAGATGATCAGGCCAATGAAGCTGGGCACCAGCAGCACCACCACCGTCCAAAGTGCGGCATTGAGGCCCCGGGATTTCGCGTCCTTCCAGGTCCAGATGCCCAGAAACACATAGGCAAGCCCGCCCAGCACCACCAGCAGCAGCGCCGGCACAACAATCAGAATGCTCGAATTCATATCAGTCTTGATTCCTCCTTAAAGGGTTTGATTTTGAAATATCCAAACAGTGTGATCAGCCAGGCCGAGAGCGTGCAGACGCCCAGCAGCAGCGTGCCCGCCGCCACACACCGCCAGCTCGTGGCCATGGAATACAACAGGGCCATCATCACGGCGGAAAGCGCCGTGCCGCCCAGCGCCGGCAGCCACCAAAGCGAAGGGCTCTTCCGCTGCCCTTGCCGGAGCTGCCGCCTGGTCGCAAGCACCAGGCCTGAAGCCGGGCGCTCCTCACAGCCCAGCGACTCCATGAGCAGCTTGTCCAATTCTCTGTCGTCAAACTTCCTGCGACCCATAGCCCTTCGCCTCCAATCCTTCGCGGATCAGCTTCCGCGCCTTGTATAGCCTGCTTTTCACCGTGCCAGGCGGCAGCCCCAGCGCCCGCGCTGCCTCTTCCACCGTGAGCCCTCCGGCATAAAGCATCGCCACCGGCTCCCGGAGCTTGATGGGCAATGCCAGCACCTCCGCCCGCACGGCTTCCCGGAGCTCCCGGTCGCCCGCCTCGTCCTCCAGGCAGAAGGAGCTTGGTGCGTCTGGTGGCTCGCCGTCCTCCCCCGCTGCGGCCTGCGGGGCAATCCGCTGCCTGCGGGCGGCCTTGGCCCCGTCGCGGCGGTGGGCTCTGGCGGCGATGGCGAGCAGAAACCCCAGCGGGCTCCTTTCCCGGTCAATGCGGTGGGCCAGCTCCATGGCCCTCAGGAATGTGCGCTGAAACAGGTCGTCGGCTTCCTGCCTGCTGCCGGTGAGCCTTGCGCAAAAGCGGTACACGGCGTCGCCGTGCAACTCCACCAGGTTTTCCATCTCTACCGGGTTCAAGCAGTCACCTCCCACAACCCTGTATCCCCGCGAGGGGGGAAACGGTTCATTAATTTTTCAGCAATTTCAAAAAAAACCAGGCCTCATGCGACTAATTGGATTGTACAATATTCCGTGGGAGATTCGAAGAGCAGCCCTGGCCAATGAGAGGGGTAGAAGAATGATGGATTTTCCGGAGTTTATGAAGCGGCCCGCCAACAAGGTGCCATCGCAGCAGCAAAACACAGCCGATGTGGAGGGGTATTACTATTCTGCCTCCGACGGCAGCCAGATGGCATTCTGGACATGCCATGCCGACAGGGTTTCGAAAGAACATGCACATGAATTTGATGAATACATGGTGTGCGTCAGCGGCGAGTATGTGGTGTCCATCAACGGGGTAGAAACGGTTCTGCACGCCGGTGACGAGATTATGATCCCCAAAGGGGCTGTGCAGGGCGGCAGATGCAAAGCCGGGACCAGAACGATCCACGCGTTTGGGGGCAGACGAATCATTGCAATGTGATTATTCCAATCATCCTAGTCCGCCACTCCAATCAGTGCCGACCCGGCAGGGTCATGTCTCCCCCTGTTCCGTTCAATCACCGCAGGATTATAGTTCGCATAACAATACAAACACCCGCCGGGACAAGTGTTATACACCCCAAGATCCACGCTGGGCGCGCAAAGGCAGCCGGGCCGCTGGCCCTTGTCCTTCACAACAGGCAGATCAAGCCCCCACAGGCCGTTGATCAGGGCCGCATCCACACACCGGCCATGGCCGATGCCCAACGCCGCCAGGTCAATGCCCTCGGCGCAGGTCATGAGATCAATGCCGCACTGCCTTGCGATGGGCGCAAACGCTGCGGCAATTGCGGTTTTCGCCCCGTCATCCATCGGTGCAAGCCGGAGTATCCCGGCGTTGGCGGCAGTGTTTTTATAGTCGTCGATAAAGCTGATTGTGCAGCGCTTGGTATGGCCCCGAAGCGCATGGGCCAGTTGGCCGAACAGGTCGGTGTGGCGTTCCGGCGTGTAATCGGGGTTCAACAATACAGGGTCATACCGCCACAGCACCCGCTCCGGGCCGATGGTGTCGGAAAGCCTATGGAATGTGTCCATCAGTGCTGCCTTATCCCAAAAGGCCGGCTCAATCTCCGGCCCATAGCCGGTCAGCGTGAGCTGGAAGTAATAGCGGTGCGCCGCAAGTTCACCAAGCCGCCCAAGCATCGGTGCGGGGTTCTTGCTCCAAAACACAATAGCATCCACATCGCAGGGCTTCAGGCTCACACGCCGCTCCTGCCGGGAGTTCCTCGGATTGCGGGCAATGGCAAAGCCCTCCCGCAGGCGCTCATAAAGCCAGGAGGAGTAATAAGCGGGGATGTCGGTGCGGCGGGAGATGCTGAGGATCATTTGTTCTACAACTCAGGGTCGAGGGTTCGTGCTGGGACGGTGCCATGAAGACGGGCCGGGACGGGCTGGCCGCGATCTTGCAGATCGCTGCTCGCCTATGCAACCGAGAGCCCGGCCCCTACTGAAAGCTCGAGAGAGTGACCTCCCTACCCTCCCTTATTAAGGGGGGATGCCCCCGCAGGGGCAGGGGGGATTTCTTAGGAAATGAGATTCGGGCCGGTACAGAGCCCGGCCCGTACATTGAGTCGTTAGTTCAAACTATTTCCTTCCCACATTGGAAAATATTCAGATTGCCCCATACACCGCATTGCGGATCCTGGGCATGTGATAGCCCTCCTGGTTGGGCATCATCTGCTGCATGTAGGTGATCGTGAGCTGTTCGGCGCGGTCAATGAAGACCAGTGTGCCGGCCAGCCCCGCCCAGCCAAATTCACCAAGGGGTGCGCTGCAGCCGCCGGCGGCCCGGTCGATGAGCACGCGCACGCCAAGGCCATAACCGTAACCGGCCATCTGCTCCCAGTTGAAGTCGGCCATCTGCGCGGCATCAAGGTGGTTGGTGGCCATCAGATCGATCGTGTGGTCGCTCAGGATCCGCACACCGTTGAGCTCGCCCAAGGCCAGCGCCTGGGCAAAGCGGGTGTAGTCCGAAAGGGTGGAGAGCAGCCCGCCGCCGCCTCCCTCAAAGGAGGCACCTGGTTGGTAATCACTGTCCATATCGGTGATCTTCCGGCGGGAGCCGTCGGCTTCCAGGCTGTACATGCCGCAGAGCCTGCTCCGCTTGCCCTCCCCAATGCGGAAAGCAGTGTCCTTCATGCCCAGCGGGTCAAAGATGTTTTCTTTGAGGAACTGCCCAAACGCCTTGCCGGACAGCGCCTCGATGAACGCACCCAGCACGTCGTGGCTCATGCCATACATCCAGTGGCTGCCGGGGTCGAACGCCAGCGGGATGCCGGAGAGCACTTTCGTCATCTCGCGCACCGTCCACGGCTTGTCCGATCCGCCCTTGGTCACATCGCCATAGACCCTGGCCATGTGGCGGGCGGTTTCGGTGCCCTCGCCGGGGTAAGGGATGCCGGAGGTCATGCAAAAAAGATCCTTCACACGGATGGGGCAAGCCGCCTTGTCTGTATAAAGCGCGCCCTGCGGGTTGTGGCGGTAGACCTGCATGTCTTTGAACTCAGGCAGATACTCGGATAGCGGGTCATTGAGGGCAAAGGGGCCCCGCTCATAGAGCATCAGCGCTGCCGCGCAGGTGATCACCTTGCTCATGGAGTAGATGCGATAGATCGTGTCCGGGCCGATGGGCTTTTTGGTTTCCAGGTCCATCACGCCCACATAGTCCTCATAGAGCGTTTCGCCACCTCGGGCGACCATCAGCGAACAGCCGGCGGGGCCTTTTTCCACGAAGGTTTCCAGGATGGGGCGCAGGCGTTGTTGCAGCAGGGACATTTGTGATCTCCTTATGCTCTTATTTATTCAGCATCTCAGTTAATCCATAAGTGCTTTTGCGTGTCAAAAGCACCAAAACCAACCGGGGGTGGCAAATTCCCAAGACCTCTTCACTGCCGTCATCAGGGCGGGCCGACGACAACTCGTCGCGCGGGAGACGCGCTCCTCACACAGTCGCTCGGCCTGATCGCCCTGATTTCCGCATCTCAGAGGTGGAATTTGCAAACCCCCGGACCCCCTAAGAGACGCAGCATTGGTTTTTACAACTTATTAAGGATATCCTCCAGCCCCCTCCTCCATGCCTCAGGGCTGGTGTGCGCCACGCGGCCCAGATAGTCGCTGCGCAAGCTGGCCAAGGCAGGCACCCGCTCCACAGAGCGCAGGTAGTGGGCATTGGCGGGCTTTTGCATCTGCTCGTCGGATAGATAGATGGGCTCCCGGCGGAAGTTGATCATCACCAGGCCATAGTTGAGGCTGTCCATCGCGGCATCCACGGCCCCGGGCCCGCCGGGCACGCGGAACACATAGGTGGCCCTGCCCGAGGAGCCCTCGCCGGACGCCTCCATGATCACCGCCGCCTTGTCGCCCCGGACCACAGGCATGAAAAACCAACGATATAGCCCGTCGGAGGATTTCAGCGCTGCCTTCTGGCCGATGCGGGCGCACTGCCGGTCGCCCAGCTCCGATGCGGCCTGCCACGATTCCAGCAGGCCCGCGCCTTCCAGCTCCTTCACCAGTGCGCGCTCCAGCGCAGGATAAGATTCCCGCACGGCGCTCAGCGGCACAGCAAGCCCATCCAGAAACAGTTTCGCCAGCCCCCGCGCCTTCATCGGAGGCAAGGATGGGCACAGGCCTGAAAGGCGCTGTTGGGCGTCTTCCTCCAGCTTGTTGAATGCCTGGGCGACAGCACTGCGGAAACGATCAGTCTCCCGGCCCAGATGGCTGATCACCAAGCGTTCGCCGGGCGGTGTGAACGTGAACGCATAGTCCCCCTCCTCCGGCTTGCCGGAGAAAATGAGCGGGATGCGCTGCACCCTGCCATCCTCAAAATCCAGCACCACCGCCGTGGCATACACGCCGATGCCGCAGGGCAGTGGTTTTCCATCGCCCTCGGCGGCCTTGCCGGTGAAGCTGTCAAGCAGCGTCTCCTCGGCAAGCGCCTGCTTGCGATTGAGCGCCGTCCATTTTTCCATCAGCGCGCTGCGCAGCATGTCATGCAGGCGGGCCATTTTCGAAAGCTCAAAGGCCGTGCCGTCGCGCATCGTGAGCAAAAGGTTCACAGCATCGCGGTCCTCAATGGCCTTGATGTCGGCATAGGCGATCGCAAAGGGCGGGCCGGACTTGCACTTGAGGTTCAAGCGGTTGCCCTCGATCACGCAGGTGGCTTCGCCCCGGTCCGCAACCGCGCCGTTTTCCAAATAGGCCCAACATAGGGGCAGCTCCGGCGGGGGCGGAGGGGCTTCTTCGCCTTCGGGGGGGATGGGGTTTATTTGCTCATCGGTGGGCATGGACGGCCTCCGTGTTCAGAAATAATACTATATACTGGCGAGTATAGCTCGAATGTCTGTGATTTGCGGATCACTCAAGTTTAGCTTATTTAAGTTCAATGTATGACCATTTTGATAATCGTTCTTTCTTATACTTTTTACCAAGGTATCATAAGGAATAATGTATGCTTCTTTTAGCGCTACATTATTATCAAAGGTAATAGCAATAAGATAATCGAAATTGCGAGCGTCTAGATTGCGAATGATACCAAATTGCACATTTTGACTATCATTCTTCTGTCTGCTTCTTATTAGGTATCTATTCCCATTTTGGTCTAATCCGTCAAATTTTTCGTTCGGATTCTTAACATCGGTTAATTTAAGTTTTTGAATTATTAACCATTTTGCATATTCTGATACAGGTTGATTTCTCGTTTGTGCAACGCCACGACTTATTAACTCATCTACAACTTGACAGTGAAGTTTAACTAGTTCGATATTCTTTAGCTCTTTAAGGTTCATTGTCTTCCCTCCATACATCCGTACTTCGAGTACTTTTGCGAGGCAAAAGTACCAAAAACCCCCGGGGGAGGCAAATTCCCAAGACCTCTTCAATGCCGTTATCAGGGCGGGCCGACGACAACTCGTCGGGCTTTGCCCTCCTCAAACAGTCGCTCGGCCATGTCGCCCTGATTTCCGCATCTCAGAGGTGAAATTTGCAAACCCCCGGACCCCCTAATGCACGAAAAGGAACGGGGACACCCTGTGCCCCCGCGTAAAATCATCAGACTATAATCTCTCCCCGCACTCGCAGCAGAACTTCGCCCCCGGCTCATTCTCCACGCCGCAGGAGGGGCACTTGGGCTTGCCGCCCAGCTTCTGCCCACACTCGCTGCAGAATTTGGTGCCCTGCTGGTTCTCCGCGCCGCACTTGGGGCACACCATCAGGCTCACGTTGGCGCCGCAGTTGCCGCAGAACTTGCCCTGGGCCACCGGTTTGCCGCACTTGGGGCAGATGATCTGCTTGCTGGTGATGCTGCCCTTGAACACATTGGAGGTGTCGGCTACCTCGTTGATCTCATCCACCATGCGGCGGCTGCGAGCCTTACTGACGGTGGTGTTCTCACGGGGGGCGCAGTTCACACACAGGCCCTCTTCCTCATTGAAGCAGTCGTCGCACACATAGGTGTTGCAGCCATGGCAGCGGTGAAAGGTTTCCTTGGCCTCGTTCATCGCGTTGCGAAAGGCGGCTTCGTGCTCCTTGTGCCACTCGGGGCTCATGCCGTCAAACCGGCGGCTGGCCAGGTCTCCGGCCCGGTCCACGCCATAGGCGATGTCGTGCAGGCCCAGCATGCGGGCGCCGGCGCCGATGCCCTCGCCCAGCGTGCGAAACAGGTTGCCCCGCTTGTAGCTGCGGCATTCCACAAAGGAGGTAGTGAAGCCGTCGCCGCAGTTGTCGCAATCGAAGACAAACTCAAAGCCAGACTCGGTGCTGTTGTCCTGATAGTTGCGGGTGAAGGATTGCATCGCCATACACTGGTTCCTCCTATATCATCTCAATTGTTTCCGGCACTTCACGCAAAGGTTTTCACGGGTGTAAATCTGCACTTCATTGCACTTGGTGTTTTTGCACTGCACCAGCACAGGCGCGCTGCAATGGGCGCACTTTGGCCCGGTGGGTGTTTCCTTGCCGCAATAGGCGCACAAGGTTTTCAACCGCAAACCGCAGCTGCTGCAAATTTTCCAGTTTTCCTCGATGGGTTGGCGGCACTTGGGGCAGCGCAGATGAAATGGGTCCTGGTTTTCGCAAAAGGGGCAGAAGCCGGAGTCACCGGGGATCAGCTCGCCGCACTTGGCGCAGGCTTTCTTATAGGTGGCCATCACAAGCCTCCTGGAACGATTTGCTTTATCCAAATTATACCACAATTTGAAAAACAGGGAAAACAAAAACATGAAGCCCACCGCACTTCCATAACTTTCCGATAAAAAGCAATCACAGAGTTGCGATAGATGGAGAAGCTATCCATGAGTAACAGGGAGGGTTCTGATTATGAAGAAAATTGTATTGCTTTTGCTGGCGTTGACACTGTGCGGCTGCTCCTCATCAAAGCAGCCTGGCATCACAATCACTCCGGCTGGCACCACGGTGCAGATGGAATCGGCCAAGCCAAGCGCAACGCCGGGGCAGGAAAGCCCTTCGGCATCAGCTTCGGCCAGCCCATCGGCACAGGCGACCCCGGAAGCATCGGGTGCAACCAAGCAAGTTGGGGAAGCCGACGAGATCCAGAAAGGAATGCAGAAAGACATCGACTTGCTGATCGAGCGCAACGGCGGCCAGAAAATTGACGAACAGAACTACACGAACCAAAAGAAAGAAAACCTGCTCACTGTGGAGCGTGTGACGGCGGAAGAGTTGAAGTTTGCAGACAAACCCCAGGTGTTCAAGGGGGACTACGCAGGCCGCTTTACCACCGGAAAGCAATATAAGTATTACCCTGATGCGTCGGCGGGCGGCAAGCGCTACTATAACGTCAAAGACAATTTCGGCGTGTGGATATCGTTCCAATACAGCGAGCCGATGCAGTAACAAGAGCCGTGCTCCCGAAAAATAAACGCATTGAATGCAGAGGGAATTATTTACATAACACCCTGTTTCATTTATAATGGCATAGTCACGTTTAAACTGTCATTGCTTTTGACAATACTGTAATAAATGAATCAATGCAAGGGAGCACCGAACCGAATGCCGAAAAGAGCCTTTGCCCTGCTGTTTTTGCTGATGCTGCTGGTGGGGAGCGTCGCCCACGCCGGAGACATCCCCGAGTCCATCATGGCCGGCCAGCACAAGGCGATGCTCATCGGCCAGATCTCCGCCATCAACGCGGACGCGGTCACCATTGAGCCGCTCACCGTGATGATGGGCGACGCGGGCAGCGGGCCGGTTACGGTAAAACGGTTCGATTCCTACAGCATTTATCCCCATAACCCGGGCAAGGGCGATTTCATTGTGGCACTGCTTCTGGATGATCAAACCATCGACGAGAGCTGGGTGTTTGAGTGCAGCTCCGCTGATTACAAAACGCTGAAAATTGTGCACTGCAACGACGTGGACATGGTGCAGCGTTATCAGCAATATATCAACGAAGGCACCTACTTTGAGGCCCAGAAAAAGCTAGGCAGTGCGTCCAAGGATCCAGACGCCACGGCTTCGCCGATCCCCACGGCGGGCGAAGAAACTGCGCAGCCCACTGTAACCCCCGATCCATCAATAGCAGCGGCGCAAGGCCAACCCGGCAGCGAAGATGGCACCAATCCCGACGGAGCAATTGCTGCCATCGTGGATCAAGCCTCCGGCGGCACATCCGGCCAGGAACCAAAAAACCGGGAGCTGATCATGCTGGCCGTGGTGCTGGGTGTGCTGGCCATCGGCGGCGGGTTTGCGCTGCTGCACCGCCTGGTGGAGAAGCGGGCAACCACCAAATAAGCCGCTGCCTATTCGCTACCCTGCTTTTCACGGGCAAACACGCCCAGATTCCGCTGCATGCCAAACCGTTTCACAAACCAATCACACTTGCACAAAAACAGATAATACACATTGAGCCCGCAGCCCTGCATCGTTTCAAAATTGCCCTGACCCTTGCTGATGATCACATCGGCGGCGAGGATTTTCTGCCGCGCTCCCTCGCAGACAGCGGGCAGGTGGGTGCCGCCGATGCCAGTGCCGTTGCCGATGACCTCGGCCACACCATCCAGCCCCACAGCCTGAGCGTCCTCCATAGTGGCGTCGTTGAGCACCGGTGCGCCACGGGTGATCACCGTGACGGCAAGCCGGGGGAATCTCATGCGGATTTCTTTGATCAGCAGCTTGTCCAGCACGATCTCGCCGCAGTTGTCGGTGAGATAGACCAGGGTATCCGCGCCGGACAAGTCGCGGAGGAAGTCATCGTAGACGGCCATATCCACCGCTTCGCCCCCGGCGCTTTCGAGCAGACGGTCCAGCTTGTCATCGTCAACGGCCCCCAACGCGCCGAAGTCGATGTAGTTACCGGCCCGGGCAAATCGGACGGCCGCCAGCAATGGGTCTGCGGCGGCGGCGATCTTCTCGGCGATGGCCGCCTCTTTGCGCAGCATCAGCTCATTGTATTGCCGCTTCAGGCTGTCAAAGCCAAAGGGCCTGTCAAAACCGAAAGGCCTGCCAAAACGCTCTTGATGCAATTCGTTGATCCGCTCCAGCGCCACCGGGGCTGACTCAGCAGGGTCTGCCTCCAGCAGCACGCGCAGCACATCGCGCAGGTAATCGGCGCGGGCCGGCTCATCCAGCGAAGGGTCCATGTGCTGCACCTGGCGGGTGATGAGGCAGAGCATGCAGTCAGCGCTTAAAATCATATTGGATCTCCTTGTGCGAGGTAGCTTTTACTGGAAGTTGTGTTCAACCGGGTTGGTTGCCGGTGGCGCGAACGGCCTTCCACGCCCGCCAACTGTTAGCAAGGTGGCCGATTGCCAGCGCAAGCACCGCCGCGCCCAGCCAAACTGACCGCCCCCATGCCGCCGCAAACCCGAATGCCAGCACCGGGAACACCGCCATCGGCATGGGGATGCCCAACACCGGCTCAAACAGCAGCCGAAACCCCCGGCCATTGGTGGCATATCGCACCCATAAAGCCCAATAAATCATCACGCAGAACGCCATCAGCACAAACCACAGGTCAACGGCACGGCCATGGAAGCCCGCGCCCAACAACATGGGCAGTACGAAGCAGCCGGCCTGACCGAGGCGTTCCAGGATCGTGAACACAAGCCCCGCATCCTTTGCACCCGAGGGGATCTCCTTCGGCGGGAGCAAGATCATCAGAAGGTTGGGTGCAAGAATGGCCAAAGAAATCAATAAACCTGCAAGGGAGAACTGCATAGAGGGCTTCCCTTTCCTTGGGTTATACAGATATGAGAATAGCACAGGCAACGGCGTGGGTCAAACGGCAGCGCATCCCCACAAAATTATTGCTTCGCGATACCCGTTTTGTTGGTGCAATGCTGGGCTGCTTATTGATATGAAAAAAATCTTCATACTGTAATATCCATCACTTTCAGTCTACCGCTGATCCATCTATACTTGCGCCATAACATACAAATCCAGCGCTGACAAAAGGAGTGGTTCTAATTGACTGAATCATTGCAACAGGCTTCCCTCGCCCTGCGCGAACGCCTGGAGGCCATGGACCGCAGCGGCGCCATCGACCTGGCACTGGGGCTGCTGCGCGACGGCAAGGCCGCCGTGCCGGAGCTTTACGAGAAGGTGCTCGCCCCGGCGCTGAACGCCGTGGAAGTGACCCGTGAAACCGAAGACCGGGGCATCTGGCGGGAGCATGTGATGACCGCCATCGTGCGCACCATCGTGGAAAGCGCCCAGCCCTGGGTGCTGAAGGAACGGCGGGTGCTCACCCCGGCCAAGACCGCCCTGCTGCTCTGCCCGGAGGAGGAGTACCACGAACTGGGCGCACGCATGGGCGCGGACTTTTTCACAATCGCCGGGTTTGACACCGTGTTCATCGGCTGCAACACGCCGCAGAAGTCCATCCTGGACGCCGCCGGTGAGCTGCGGCCCCACATCCTGGTGGTGAGCGTGACCAATTACCTGAACCTGTCATCATTGAAGAAAATCGTGCGGGAGCTACGGCTCAAAACAGGCTGCGAAACGATGATCGCCGTGGCCGGCAGCGCTTTGCGGCACACCGGCATGACCGCGCAGGACGTGGGGGCGGACCGCGAGGTGCAGAGCTTTGCCGACGTGCTGCGGCTGGGGGAGGGATTGGTATGAAGCTTGCATTCTCCATCGCATGGCGTTTTCTCACCACCAGCCGGGGGCAGACGGTGCTCATCGCGCTGGGCATCGCCATCGGCATCGCCGTGCAGGTGTTCATCGGCAGCCTGATCACCGGCCTGCAGCAAAGCCTGCTGGACAAGACCATTGGCCGGTCACCGCACATCACCGTGGCCGGGCAAAGCCGCAATGACCGCATTGCCGGCTGGCAGGAAGTGGTGGATACCATGAAGGCGCAGGCCGGTGTGTCCGCCGTGTCACCTGCAGCAGACGGCTCCGGGTTTTTAAAGGTGGAGGAAGAAACCTACCCCGTGCTGGCCCGTGGCTTTGACATCGAGGCGGCAGAGGGCATCTACCGCCTCAGCGAAGCGCTGGTGGCAGGCAAACTGCCAGCCGATGACCAGGTGCTGATTGGCAAGGAGTTGGCCGATGAGGCAGGCCTTGCTCCCGGCAGCGCCACAGTTCTCATGACCCCTCAGGGCAAGGCCGTGGAGGTGACCGTCTCCGGCATCTTCGACCTGAAGGTCTCGTCGCTGAACAAGAGTTGGGCCATCGCACCGATGGCGCTGGTGCAGGATGCATTTGGTTATGACGGTGAGATCACCTCGGTGGAGGCGCAGGTGGAGAAGGTCTTCGAGGCCGACACGCTGGCGCTATCTCTGGCCCAGGCGCTGCCCAGTGATTTGAAGGTGAGCGACTGGAAATCACAAAACGAGCAGCTGCTCTCCGGCTTGAACGGCCAGAGCGTCTCATCCATCATGATCCAGGTGTTTGTGCTGGTGTCGGTGGTGCTGGGCATCGCCAGCGTGCTGGCGATTTCGGTGCTGCAAAAGTCCAGGCAGATCGGTATTTTGAAGGCCATGGGCATCCAGAACGGCACGGCCAGCCTGATCTTTCTCTTCCAGGGCCTGATCCTCGGCGTGCTGGGTGCGGCGCTGGGCGTGGGCCTGGGGCTGGGGCTTTCGGCGATGTTCACGCAGTTTGCCGTCAATGCCGACGGCACGCCGGTGGTGCCGCTGTTCATCGACCCGGTGTTCATCGGCGCTTCAGGCCTGATCGGCGTGCTCAGCGCCACGTTGGCGGCGCTCATCCCGGCCAGGCGGTCTGCAAGGCTCGACCCCATGGAGGTGATCAAAAATGGCTGATATCATCACGCTCGATCATGTGAACAAGTTTTATGGTCGCGAGGTGCTCACGCAGGTGCTATTCGACGTGGACCTGAAAGTGCCCGAGCAGTCCTTCAACTCCATCATCGGCGCGTCGGGCTCCGGCAAGAGCACACTTCTCAACATCGTTGGCACGCTGGACCGGCCCACCAGCGGGCAGGTGACCATTGCCGGCGTGCCCACGGCGGGCATGAAAGCCAAGGACCTGGCGGCGCTGCGCAACGAGACGATTGGCTTCATCTTCCAGTTTCACCACCTGCTGCCGGAATTCACCGCGCTGGAAAACGTGCTGATGCCTGCCAGCATCAAGGGGGCCGTCACCAAGGCCACCCGCGACCGGGCAAAGGAGCTGATGGATCTGATGGGCCTTGGCGCGGTGATGAACAACCGCGCCAACAAGATGAGCGGTGGCCAGCAGCAGCGCACGGCCATCGCCCGGGCGCTCATCAACAACCCAAAGGTGATATTGGCCGACGAGCCCACCGGCAACCTGGACAGCGAATCCACCGAGGCGGTCTACAACCTGCTGCGGGATATCAACGAGCAATTTCGCACCACGTTTGTGATCATCACGCACGACCGGCGGATCGCGCAGAAGACCGACCGCATTGTGGAGATCAGGGATGGCCGGGTGAATTTGGATATGACGAAGAGTGCGTGAAATGCGCATTGTCACCACAGCCCCCTCTCCCAATCCCATGGGAGAGGGGGTTGGGGGTGAGGGTTATGGAGCGCGGGCGGCTCGTGAGCCGCCCCTACAACAAACATTTATGCTACGAACAACGGAATATCGGGCCGGTACAGAGCCCGGCCCGTACATTGACCGCCATGATAGAACTTTATCGCAGAAAGTTATTTATAAGTCTTTTACAACTTGATTAATCAAGCTCAAAAAATGAAATTCAAACCTCTCATCATCCTCCGCCGTCCTCTTTTTGAACCCCCCACCCCTCTTGCCCGCCTTCCGGGCCTTGCGCGACTCATGCCGCTCGCTCAAAAGCAGGTCGATATTCTCATTGGTATAGCGCATGCC
The DNA here is from genome assembly GCA_023435705.1 of Bacillota bacterium. Lineage (GTDB taxonomy): Bacteria > Bacillota > Clostridia > Christensenellales > UMGS416 > JAEYRA01. The sequence goes on from JAEYRH010000008.1 coordinate 252,243, forward strand.
GCTCTGGTGGATCGCCAGGCACCGCTTGCCCAGCGCCAGCGCCGCCACGCCATAATCCTGCGTGACCACGATGTCACCGCTTTGGGCGCGGTTGATCAGCGCCAGGTCCACAGCGTCAGACCCCTGCCCCACAGTGACGACTTCGGCATAGTCGCTCTGCATCACATGGCTATCGTCGGTGACCAGCAACACGGGGATGTGATGCTGCCGCGCCAGGCGGATCACGATGTGCGTGACCGGGCAAGCGTCAGCGTCCACAAGGATTTTCATCGGATTGCCTCCCAACCGTCGTACAAACCGCCACAGGAGCGGTATAATAGACCCATGATCAAACGAAATGCGGCCTCGCTACCTGCCATCGTGCAGGTGACAGCCAACACCCACATTGCACTACTCAACCGACTGCTGCCCGGCTGGCTCACCGGCTGGAATGCAGTGGGCTCAGCGGCGCTGGGCTGCTTTGACCGGCGTGTGAGCGACCTGGACTTTGTGGCCATGGTGCAAAGCACCCCCGACCGGGCCTGCATGAAGGCGCTCCAGAAAGCGCACCGGCAGCTCAATAACCGGCGGCTCTTTGCGCCGCTGGACGGCTGGTATGTGCCCGAGGGCGCATTGGCCGGAGAGGCTCTGCCCTGCCTAAGGTTTAACGATGGCAAGCTTGGGGAAGCGAGGGCCTTTCCGATCCACGGGGTGGATGGCTGGGTGCTGAAGCACCATGGCGTGGCGCTGCTGGGCCCTGACTCCAGGGAGCTTCCCATTGAACCAGACTGGGCGCTGGTGCGGCAGGCCATGGCGGAGAACCTCAAAAGCTACTGGAAGGCGTGGGCTGACCGCCGCCGCACCCCCTTGAGCACCATGGGGCTTGCGCTCATGCTGAGCCCGGAGGCATTGGAGTGGGGCGTGCTGGGTGTTTCGAGGATACTCTATTCGCTGCGGGAGGGCGGCATCACCGGCAAGGAGGCCGCCGGGCGCTATGCCCTTGCCACTGTGCCGGAGCGGTTCCACCCGGTGATCCATGAGGCATTGCGCCGGAGGGACAGGGACATCCCGCAGCAAATATCGCAGCCGCTCCACCGGCATCGGTCCGCGCTGGAGTATCTTGATTATATCATTGGTGCCTATGGAAGCGAACCGGGAACATGACGCACGCCCAGCCATGGCAACCGGGCATACCGATGTGATACAATCAAAGCCGGAGGGCAACCATGGGCGAGCAGTATTTCACCAAAGACCCCACCAGCCAAAGCCGCGTGGCAACGGCGGTGTGGGAGCATGACGGCAGGGAAATCGAGTTTCTGACCGACTCCGGCGTGTTCAGCCGGGGCCATGTGGACTACGGCAGCAAGCTGCTCGTGGAGAGCCTGCCGAAGCTCAACGGAAGGGTGCTGGACCTGGGCTGCGGTTACGGCTTTTTGAGTGTTGCAATGGGGCTCATAAACCCTGGCCTTGAACTCGTGATGTGCGACGTGAACCGCCGGGCGCTCGATCTGGCCCGGCAAAACACCAAACGGTATGGCATCACAGCCGAGATCCTCGAAAGTGACGGCTACGCCAATGTGCCCGGCCAGTTTGACGCCATCGTGACCAACCCGCCGGTGCGGGCCGGCAAAGAGGTCTACTACCCCTGGTTTGACGGGGCTCCTGCGCGGCTGAGGCCAGGCGGGGCGCTTTATGTGGTGCTGCAGCGCAAGCAGGGCGCGCCATCGGCGCAGAAACATCTGGAAACGCTTTTCCCCACCGTGGGCATCATCGCTCGCGGGGCGGGTTACCATATCATAGAAGCCAGAAATTTATAGAAGGATCGATTATGTGTGAGGAGATCATTGCTCATAAAGGTGTTTATTCAGAAGGGTCATTGAATGCAGCATTGATAAATATGTTTGATGGCCCCGAAGGCGAAACAATTCAACAATTCAGGCAACGGATTGGTGACCGGGATATCATCCGCAACTTGTTTAGCATAGAGATAGATACTGAGAAATGGGAAGATTCTTCCCTGTATGTGAAATACAATGAGATATTGAGCACCGGGCAAGAGAATGAGCTGTTTCGTAAGCTACATAAGATAAGTAAAAACTTCGCCGTTTCAATAGAAGCCCATACCTATTTATATCATATTACCAGACTGGAAATCGACGATTTATCAAATGAAAAGCTGTTTCCTTGGTACACAATATGCTCCGTACACGATATCGCGGATACATGGTGGGAAACTGACGATGAGATTTTAACTGACATGAGTAGCATGAGCTTTATTGAGTATGTCGAAAAATATCGTATGTTCAGAGAATAAATAACAGCATATGCAGGGAGCCGGGAGGCACATGGATCACATTGAATCAATGCTGGAACACAACCGCCAGTTTGTGCAGGAAGGCCGTTCCGCAGAATACCAGACCGACAAATACCCAAGCAAGCGCATCGCTGTGCTGTCCTGCATGGACACACGGTTGACAGCGCTGCTGCCGGCAGCACTGGGGTTTCGCAACGGCGAGATCAAGCTCATCAAAAACGCCGGTGCTGTAATTACCCATCCCTTCGGCAGCGTGATGCGCAGCCTGATGGTGGCCGTCTACGAGCTGGGTGTGACCGACATCCTCGTGATTGGCCATCACGATTGCGGCATGCAGGGCATGGAGCCGGAGCGGATGCTAAAGAAAATGATGGACCGGGGCGTCGCGCAGGAGCGGATTGAGTTTATCAGCAGCTGCGGTGTGGACCTGAACAGCTGGCTCAAAGGGTTTGAAAGTGTGGCGCAGTCGGTGGCGCAAACGGTGAAACAGATCCGGGAGCACCCGCTGATGCCGGACGATGTGGCCGTGCACGGCTTTCTGATCGACCCTGCGACCGGGGCGCTGGAGATGGTCTGACCAAATCATATTGCCCCCCCAGGCAGGCCGGGAAGGCGAGGCTAACGCGCAATTTCAAGCGGCAGGCGGAAATACCACAGCACCGCAAAGGCAACCGCAAAGGAGACAGGCCAGACCAGCAGCGGTTTTTTGAAGTGCAGCCGCAGCAGCAGGAACATCACAAGGTCATGCAGCGCCGTATACCAAAGGCTCCAGCCACGGTAATGCTCAAATGTGTTTGTGAGCATCGCAGCAACTTCCAGCAACGTAAAGCCCAGTGTCCAAGCGAGAATATACAAACCCTGATGAACCGGCTTTTGCGGATAAAGAGACAGGTAAAGGATCACGATGCCCGGAAACAGCAGAACCATCTGGCCAATGAGCAAAACCATATAATCGCCAAAAATGTCGCTGTATTCCCACAGCGGCGTGCGGTACATTAAAAGCTCGCTCGCCATGTTTCCCATGATCACATAAAGGATCGTGGGGTAGTACTTTTGCCAGTTTCTCCAGTCGCCCCACTTCCACGCGGCGATGCCTGCCAGAACCCCGGCAGCGGCGAAAAACATGCCATCCCATCCGTTCCAACGATGAATTCACACGTTACTTTAACCACTGGAACGGAATTCCAAACGCAGAAATCAATCAGCGGGAGCCTTCTTCGCCGCGAAATGTCCAAAGCTTGTTGAGCGTGAAGTTGCCGATAAACGTAAATGGCGTGGCGAGCATCTGGGAGACGAAGCTATCGATGCCAAACTGTTGGTGGAACAGCCACACCAAGAGGGCGTTCAAGCCGATCATCAGCACATTGACCAAGATGAATTTGGTCAGGTTGGTCACCGTGCCCCTGGTCTTGAAAACGGTGCGGGTGCTCCAGAAAAAGCCGTTGACGATGCCCGCCGCGTAGGACAGGATCGAGGAAGGCACCTCGCCCCAGCCCAGCAGCTTGTTCAGCACATAGAACACGCCCCAGGTGATCAGCGTGTTGGCTGCGCCGACGATGCAATACAGCAGGAACTGGCGGTATTTTTCAAACAGGGATTTTAGCTTGTCAGGCATATCGCAATCCTTTCAAAACATCTTCTACAGTGACTGAGTGTTCCTTTTGGCGGCCAAAAGGAACCGAAAAGCCCCGGGGGGAGCAAATTCCCAGGACCTCTTCGATGCCATCGTCAGGGCGGGCCGACGACAACTCGTCGGGCTTCGCCCTCCTCAAACAGTCGCTCGGCCTGATCGCCCTGATTCCGCATCTCAGAGGCGGAATTTGCAAGCCCCCGGACCCCCGGGGTAACGAGCAGGGGATGTTTCATTGGTGGTTCTTGTATGCTACTATTATACCAATAATTCCCTGCCATCTCAACGCCGCCAACCGGAGGAATCCATGAAACAAACCATCCGTTTCGGCATCATCGGCTATGGCTTCATGGGCCGCACCCACGCCTGGGGCTGCCGGTCGCTGCCCTTCTTTTACCGCGACCTGCCCTTTGCCGTGGAGCTGGCTGCCGTGGCCTCGCCGTCGGAAGAAAGCCGAAGGCTGGCGCAGGCCGAGGGCGGCTTCCCCGTGGTGCTGGAGGATTGGCGGGAGCTCATCGTGCGCGATGACATTGATGCTGTGGCGATCTGCACACCCAACAGCCTGCACAAGGAAATGCTGCTGGCGGCCATCAGGGCCGGAAAGCACATCTACTGTGACAAGCCGCTCACCGCAACGGCGGAGGAGGCCCAAGAGGTGGCGGGTGCGCTGGAGGGCTGCGGGATCACGCATCAGGCCGTGTTCAATTGCCGGTTTTTTGCCTCGGCAATGCGGGCCAAGGAACTGGTGGATGAGGGCCGCATCGGGGAGATCACGGCTTTCCGCGCAAGCTATTTGCACTCCGGCTCCCTTACTGCTGAAAAGCCAATGGGCTGGAAGCAGCGGGAGGGCGGCGGCGTGCTGCTGGACCTGGGCAGCCACGCGCTGGATCTGCTCACCTGGCTGGCCGGCCCGGTCAAAAGCGTGTGGGGCGCAGCCCACATGCTCTATCCCGAACGCCCCCTGGCCGACGGCAGCCGGGCAGTCGTGACGGCGGAGGACCACTGCCTGCTCACGCTGCGCCTGAGGAATGGCGCGATTGGAACAGTAGAAGCCAGCAAGATCGCCACCGGCATCGACGACCAGCTGAAGGTGGAGATCCATGGCACCAAGGGGGCCATCCTGCTGGATCTATCCGACGAGGACCACCTGATGTTCTTCGATGAGAGCGATCCGGAGCGGCCCTATGGCGGCGAACGGGGCTTTCAGAAGATTCGCGCGGCCCAGCGCTATCCGGCCCCGGCGGCATTCCCGCCCTACAAGAACTCCGCCGGGTGGCTCAGGAGCCACGCACACTGCCTGTACACCTTCTTTCAGGCCGTGCATAAGGGCGGGCCAGCCTCACCGTCCTTATTGGAGGCGGCGGAGGTGCAGAAGGTGATGGGGGCTGCGGCGCGGTCGTTTGCCAGCGGAGCGTGGGAGGAAGTGAAATGACAATGATTACTCAAATCACCAGTGCCATGATCCAATACAACGCCGGCGACCCACAACGAATCCACCACCTATTGAAGGTGTATGCCTTTGCAAAGGCCATCGGCGAGCTGGAGAGGCTGGATAAGGCCACACAGGAAATCCTTGAGATCGCTGCGCTCACCCATGACATCGGCATCAAATTGAGCGAGCAGAAGTATGGCAGCGCATCCGGCGAGCACCAGCAGGTGGAAGGCCCTCCGGAGGCGGAACAGCTGCTTCGGGGGCTGGGTGTGGAAGAAACAGTGATCGCGCGGGTGTGCTGGCTGATCGCCCATCACCACACCTACCATGACATCCGGGGATTGGATTACCAGATCCTTGTGGAGGCCGATTTCCTCGTGAATGCCTATGAGGGTGAGATGGCACAGGAGGCCATCCAAAGCGTGCGGGAGAAGATTTTCCAAACGGAGACGGGGATCAGGTTTTTGGAGGAGATGTATTAAGGCCATCAATCCCACCCACTCGACAACTCTGCTTTACTATACTCATCCTCGCCCTTGACATCCTTACTACTCAATGTACTATTGTAATATCACAATATCCCGGAGGCCACCCATGCCCGACTACGCATCGGTGCTGCAGCAGCAGCGCGAGTTCTTCGTCACCGGCGAGACGCTGGACCTGGCTTTCCGGCTGGACGGGCTCAGGCGGCTGCGCGCAGCCATACAGCAGAACGAGCAGGAGATTCTTGCTGCGCTACACGCCGATTTGGGCAAGTGCCCGGCAGAGGCCTTTGGCACCGAGGTGGGCTTCACACTGATGGAGGCGACGCACACAATCCGGCACCTCAGGCAATGGGCCCGCCCGAAGCGGGCCGCACCGCCCCTTGTGAATATGCCCTGCTCCTGCCGGGTGGAGCCTGAGCCCTACGGCGTGGCGCTCATCATGTCGCCGTGGAATTATCCCTTTCAGCTCACGGTTGCCCCGCTCATCGCGGCGCTGGCCGCCGGCAACACCGCCGTGGTGAAGCCCTCTGCCTATGCCCCGGCCACATCCAGAACCATCGGGCAGCTGCTGAGCCGGTGCTTCCCGCAGGAAGTTGTGGCGGTGTTTGAAGGCGGGCGGGAGGCCAACCAGGCGCTGCTGGCTGAGCGGTTTGACACCATCTTTTTCACCGGCAGTGTGGAGGTGGGCAAGACGGTGATGGAGGCCGCCTCCCATCACCTCACGCCGGTCACGCTGGAGCTGGGCGGCAAAAGCCCCTGCGTGGTGTGCAGGGACGCGGACATTGCCCTGGCCGCAAGGCGGATCGTCTGGGGCAAAACGGTGAACTCCGGCCAGACCTGCGTGGCGCCGGACTACGTGCTGGCCCACCGCGATGTGCTGGAGCCATTGGCGGAGGAGATGAAGAAATGCATTGCGCAGTTCTTCGGGCCCAATCCCCTTTCCAACCCCGAATACCCACGCATCGTCAACGAAAAACACTTTGACCGGGTAGCCAGTTATCTGAAGGACGGGCGGGTGTTTGCCGGCGGCGGGCTGGACCGCACAGCGCGGAAGATCGAGCCCACGATCCTGCTGGACGTGGCGCATGGTTCTCCGGTGATGCAGGAGGAAATCTTCGGCCCGGTGCTGCCGGTGCTGCCCTTTGACAGCGATGACGAGGCGGCGCGGTTCATCAACAGCCGGCCAAAGCCGTTGGCGTTTTATCTGTTCACCAGGAGCAGGCAGACCGAGCGGGAGCTGCTGCGCCATGTGAGCTCCGGCGGCTGCTGCGTCAATGACACGGTGATGCACCTCGCCGCGCCGTCACTGCCCTTCGGCGGTGTGGGTGACAGCGGCATGGGGCACTACCATGGCCGGTGGGGGTTTGACACATTCACCCATTGGCGGGGCGTGATGCGAAAGCCCAACAGGCCGGAGATCATGCTGCGTTATCCGCCCTACGGCAACAAGCTGGATCTATTTCGCAAGCTCCAAAAATAGGAGGGCACATGAGGACAATTCGAGACATCACCCAGGCAGACGTTGACACATGCGCGGCGCTGCTGATCGACGCCTACAACCGCGAGCCCTGGAATGACCACTGGACCATGGAGATCGCTACGCGGTTTCTCCGTGAGTTTTTGCAGGTGGAACGCTTTAAGGGGTTTTTGATGGAGGAGGGCGGCCAGGCTGTCGGCGCAGCGTTTTGCCACAGCCGCACCTGGTGGACCGCTGACGAGCTGTTTGTGGATGAGTTTTACATCGCGAGCAGCCAGCAGCGGAAGGGGCTTGGCGGCGAGCTGATGACAGCCATTGAGGCATACACAAAGGCAATGGGTCTGGCCGGGGTCACACTGCTGACCAACCGGTTTTATCCAGCGATGGAATTCTACAAAAAGCATGGGTTTGAGGTCGCAGGGCATGTGGTGTTTTTGTATAAAACAGTATAGCGGCAAATTGAATCCGGGCATGGTTGCTGCGCCAGTGCCTGTGCAAAAGCAATAACCCGGTCATTTTCGTTGAAATTCGACATGATCCGTGCTAAACTTACCTTGAGTGTCAAAGCATTATCCCAGATATTGGCAGGCTGTTTTATACCGGTCTCCGTGGCTAAGGGTTTCGTTGTGTGCTAAAATGCACATAATGGACAATTGGCGTCTGGTATAATTCATTTGAAATGCAATGGATTGTTAAATTCTTAACAAGGAGGCGCGATAGCCGTGGCAAAGAAAATCGTCATCCTGGGCGCGGGATATGCAGGTGTAACCGCTGCGCTGCACCTGAACAAAAAAGGGAAACGGGACGACATTGATGTGACCATCATCGACCGCAACCCATACCACACACTGCTGACGGAGATCCATGAAGTGGCAGGCAACCGTCAGGATGATGAGTGCATGCGCATCCCGCTGGCGGAAATTTTCGGCGACACACGGGTCAAGGTCGTGACCGATAACATCCAGGGTTATGATTTCGATGGCAAGAAGCTCAATGGCGAAAAGGGCCAATACGGCTATGATTACCTGATCCTGGCTTTGGGCAGCTCGCCGGCGTTTTATTGCATCCCGGGCCTGGAGGAAAACGCCTTCACACTTTGGTCTCTGGATGATGCGATAAAGATCCGCGAGCACATCCGCGAGTGCTTTGAAAAGGCAAAAGTGGAGAAGGACGCAGACGAGCGCAAGAAGCTGCTCACCTTCGTGGTGGCAGGCGCTGGCTTCACCGGCGTGGAAATGGTGGGAGAGCTGGGCCACTGGGTCAAGCAGCTCTGCGAGGAGCACGGCATCCAGCGCGGCGAAGTGCGCCTGGTGCTGCTGGACATGCTCAAGCGCGTGCTGCCGGTGCTGGATGAGAAGACCAGCGCCAAGGCCCACCGCTATATGGAAAAGAAGCTAGGCGTGGAGATCATGCTGGAGACAGCCATCAGCAATTTGGAGCCGGGCCTGGCGATCACCAGCAAGGGCGATCTGGAAACCCGCACGATGATCTGGTGCGCCGGTGTGTGCTGCAATGTGGATGCCAGCTCCGCCGAATGCGAGCGCGTGGGCGGTGCCCGGCGCTTCAAGGTGGACGAGCAGTGCCGCACCGAGAACCCCGGCGTGTATGCTGTGGGCGACTGCGGCGGCTTGCTTGACAGCAAGGGCAAGCCTTATCCGGCCATGGTGGAAAACGCGATACAGACCGCCGACGGCGCGGCGGAAAACATCCTCAGAGACATCCGTGGCAAGAAGCAGGAAAAGGTGGAAGTGAAGTTCCACGGCATCATGGTGAGCATCGGCAACTTCTTCGCCGTGTCAGACATCATGGGCATGAAGCTGCCAAGCTGGATCTCGATGATGATGAAGTTCATGGTGAACGCCCACTACCTGTTTGAGATCATGGGCCTGCGAGGCCCGGCCAAATACCTGTGGGATGAAGTGATGGAGCGCCGCCAGAAGCAAAGCTGGCTGGAGAAGAACTACACAAAGCGCGTGCAGGCCTGGTGGCTGCTGCCACTTAGGATGTTCCTGGGCGCATACTGGATCTATGAAGGCGTGGAGAAACTCCTGCAGGGCTGGTTCAAGGACCCGAAGCTTGCCGAATATCTGGGCAAAGGCTTCAGCCGCGGATACGATGTGGTGACCTCCGCATCCAGCTCCGGGCAGCTCCGCACCGATACATTGGTGGACATCAACCTGGCCATCGTGCGCCTCTTTGTGGGCGACGCCACGCAGCTGGTGCAGGGCGAGGAAGTGTCCAGCCAGATTTTCGCCCGAATCGACCTGCTGAAGTTTGGCAACTTCGATTTGATCCACTGGCTGATGAACGGTTGGGTGCTGAGCACCAACTTCTGGGAAATGTTCTTCCAGATCGTCATCGTGCTGGCTGAAATTGTGGTGGGCCTGATGCTGCTCTCCGGCACGTTTACGTTCCTCGCGTCGGCAGCCTCCATCGGCCTGCTGGGCATGTTTGTGACCAGCACCGGCCTATACCTCAACTCCTGGTGGATGGCCTTCGCGGGCATCGCGACGATGGCCGGCGCAGGCAGGGCCTTCGGGATGGACTACTACCTCACACCCTGGTACACAAGAGCATGGGAATACTACTGGAAGAACGGCAAAATCAAGCTGTTTTTCCCGAAAAAGAAGTAAAACACAGGGCGAAGGATGGTGCGATGTTCCTTTTTGACGGTTTTTATTATACAATTTGTGTGTATAATCCAATACCTTCATCATGGAAAGGAACGGTATGAGCAGCATCTTTTGGAACAGGATCCCCGGCCTGGGGGTTGAATTGGAGGCTCTGGAAGCGCTGCTGAACCGCGAGTTCGGCGGCTCCGGATTCCTTCAGGACACCACCTCAAAGCTGGTGACCGGCGGGGGCAAGCGCCTGAGGCCGGCGTTGGTGATCGCCTCTGCCAAGCTTGGGCATTACGACAGGGAAAAGGCACTGCCGGTGGCTGCGGCGCTGGAAGCGCTGCACACCGCCACGCTGGTGCATGACGACGTGATCGACGGCGCCGAGACCCGCAGGGGGATGCCCACACTGCACGGCGCCATGGGCAACCATATGGCGATCTATGCCGGCGATTATCTGCTGGCCAAGGCTGTGCTCCTGCTCTCCTCCTCAAACCTCTCCAGCAGCGAGCTGAAACGCATGGCGCAGGCAATCGGCGCGATGTGCACCGGCGAGGTGGCGCAATATCTGGGGCGCGGCAGGGTGCCCGGTTACCGGGAATACCTCAAGCGCATCATGGGCAAGACAGGCGTGCTCTTCGCGGCTGCCTGCGCCGCCGGTGGCCGCAGCGGCGGCCTGGATGACCGCTCCTCGATGCTGCTCTGGCGCTTCGGGATGCGGTTGGGGGCAGCCTTTCAGATCCGGGATGACATCCTGGACATGGAAGGGGCTGACGGCAAGCCCAGCGGCCGTGACCTGGCAGATGGCATTGTGACATTGCCGATTTTGCTGGCAGCCGCCAATGAGGACTACCGGCGGGCGCTGGACGCGTTCTTCCACGACGGCATGCCGTCCGGCAAGGCTCCGGCGCTGCTGGATGCCGCGAGAAACCTGGGCGCCGTGGAAAAGACCCGGCAAGTGCTCGATCAGGAGATTGGCCGGGGGCTGCGGCTGCTGAATGATCTGCCAAACGGAGAGGGCCGCGAAATGCTGCGCGGCATCGCTCACGCGATCTGCTGAATGGAAATGATTCCTGTATGCTAAGGTATCAATGCCGCAAGACCGGCGGCATGATATAGTAGGAAAGAACCACAAAACGCAAGGAGGCAATGCAATGAAGAAACTACTGGCTGTCACCCTCGTGCTCGCCCTGATCCTCGCCGGCTGCGCCGCCGCACCCGCCGCCAACAAGCTGGGCTTCGCCAGCATCACGTCCGTAGCCAAGTCCGCCGATCTGGCTGACAAAGACGGTGTGAAGAGCGGTTTGGCCGAAGCTGACACCACCATGTGCGCTGTGACCGTGGACGCCAACGGCAAAGTGGTCGCCATCACCTTTGACGTGATGCAGGCCAAGGTGAACTTTGACGAAGCCGGCAAGATCACCACCGACAAGGCCGCTGAGTTGAAGACCAAGCGCGAGCTGGGCGACAATTACGGCATGAAGAAGGCTTCCGGCATCGGCCGTGAGTGGTATGAGCAGGCTGACGCCATCCAGAAGTGGATGGTCGGCAAGACCGCCGAGCAGATCAAGGCCATGAAGGTGAAGGCTGTGGAAGGCGGCAACGTGTCTGACGAAGCCGATCTGGCCACCGGTGCCACGATCCACATCGACGATTTCATCAAGGTCGCCGTGAAGGCCATCGAGAGCGCCAAGTAAGCAAACCAACAACCAAGAGAAAAACGCCCGGCGAGCAATCGCCGGGCGTTTGGTTTACTATAATGACCTCCTTGCTGGTAAGGTATAAAACAAGAGAATTTTTTTGGGGCGGGTACAGAGCCCCGCCCGTACATTGACCGCCATATTCTGGTTCATCGATACATTACGAGCCCAGTTCACTTTTTAAAATAGTATATTGCCACGCATAGTACTTTGTGTTAAAATTCATTTGCAATAGAGTAATTTTTTCGCCATAAGGAGGCGGTTCCATGGATGGCCAGATCAGCAGCGACATCATCCGGGGGCACATTGACACAATGCTCCTCCGGCTGCTCATGGAGCAAGACATGTACGGCTACCAGATCTACAAGGCGATACTGGAACGAAGCGCCGGTGAATACGAGCTCAAGGAGCCCACAATGTACACGAGCCTCCGGCGATTGGAGGCGCAAGGCTGCATTTCCTCCCGCTGGGGCGAGGAGACACAAGGCGGGCGCAGGCGGTATTATACCATTACGCAAACAGGCCGGGAGCTTTATCAAAAGAACAGATCGGAGTGGAACTTTGCCCGACGCATCATCGACACATTGATTTAGGAGGCGTGAGCATGGACAGGGTTGTGAAGTACGTCAACGCGAAACTCAAGCATGCCGGGCACACAAAGGAAGTGCAGAGCCAGAAAGAAGAACTGGTCACTGGCCTGCGCGAAAAGATATCTGACGCAATGTCACACGGAAAGACGGAGAGTGAAGCGTTCAACGAAGCGGTTGCCTCACTGGACGGGATGGAAGAGCTGGCCGAAGCGCTCAACCGTAAGCGAAGCACTGTGTATGTAAACAGGCTGAATTTCCACCACAGCCTGATGACCTTCGGGCTGATCGCGCTGGAGATATTGGCATGCGGATGCTATTACCTGATCGGTTGGTTGACCCTCCCACCCGGGCAGCAATCGTGGCTGGATATGCCATACTTCAATCTGGAAACTGTAGTCGGAACGTTTGTTGGCCTTGGGATCGTGCTGTCAGCCACGACCATCTGCCCGCTGATTCGTGGCATTCTCTACAGAGTAAACCCCGGAAAAGTAAAACTGGTGGAGTTTAATTTCAAACAGAAACTCAGAGATGCCATCGTTGGCTTGCTGGTAATCTTTATCGCGTTGACCATCATCAATATGGCTCCGATAGAGAAATTTGCCGGGCCAATGATCTGGTTCATTTGGCCCCTGATTGGCGCAACGAACTGGCCGATATCTGTAATAATCTATGATAGATTGTTCAAGAACGAAAGGTATATGGAAAAGAGCGCCCTTTCAGGCGCTCTGTGATGGTCCGGAGGCCGCCTGATGTGGCAGCCCACATTTATGGAAAACGGTTACGCGTCTGGCTTATCGCCGTCGCGCCCGCCGTTGCCGGGCAGGAATGTGCCGCTGGTGGAGTCCACCTGGCCGGCAAACTGCAGGATCAGCTCCACCCGCTGCAAGTAGGTCTGCTTCTGGCCCTCGGTGATCTTGCCTTCCTCAACCATCTTGTCCAGCGATGCGGTCACCTTTTGCCGCAGCGTGGTCTTCAGGTCCTCCAGCTTGCCCTCCTGTTTGGCCAGGCCGAAGGTGTCGGTGTTCGCTTTCTTTGCCGCAGCCAGCACCTCTTCCTCGGTGCGGTCCGTCATCTCACCATAGGTGCCGGCAATGGACACGCCGGCGTTGAACCCATCGGGAAGCGCCTCATACTGGCCCGTTTGGCCCCGCTTGCCGCCGCTCCATGGCAGGCTGTCGTCACCGCCGCTTTGGCCGCCCTGATCAGATGGGATTTGGATCTGCACGCGAGACGGCAATTCCGCCTGCATGGACTTTATGCCCTGCGCCATCAGGCTTACCAATGAAAAGCCCTGCGACAGCAGGTAACCCCCAGCCGCACCCAAAAACACTGCACCGCACACGATGACAGTAAACACCCAGACTTTAATTTTCATGTGATGTTCCTCCTCTCTGATCCGGCGGCCATCAGGCCGGGATCACGAACACAGTTGATCTCATGATTGAGATTATACAGGAGGAATCTTGAATGAAACTTGAAAAGTAAAGGATTCCTTATGAATTAAAAGAGAATATCACTCCAGTTGCCTCAGATAGTTTCCGGGCAGCTCATACTCCACATTATCAATCATGACGGAAAATGCCTTGTCATCATAAGAAGTCACGGCAAAGGGGAGAACGGCAGCGTTTTCACCCTCAAAATAGCCATAGATCTTCCCGTACTCATAACAATTCTCTAAAGTGCCGTCATCTTTCTTGACAAGCTCATCCAGACCGGCAACAGGACCGGCTGTCATAATTTCATCAAAAAAATCAATAACCTTCTCTCTGCCAGTAATTCCTTTCCCGCAATTGATATGTTCAGCACCAGCGGTGTACATGTTTTCATCAGACTGAAGCTCCTGGTAGCCGACAAGCTCCAAACGCACACAGTTCTGATATGAATAGTCCAAGGCCGGGCTCGTCTTTTTCCGGTAGATCATGGCCCACTCGCTGTCCTGCATATATCGGAGCAGCATCACACGATCCGCGTCCTGCTCGCAAGCATACAACCCGAGAGCAAAACCATATCCCTTTTGGTCTTCTTCGCCCTCAATGATACCGACGCGTGTCTTTCTTCCCAGCAGCTCCAGGAAGCCTTCGTTGCACACAAAGACATATTCAGAACCATCCGGTGCGACTATAGTGCCTTCGCTTTTTAGTTGATACGTATCCAGGTTATGACCATTGCCAGCCTGGCCATGACTCATGGCCGGGATCAAACCACAACCACTCAACACCACAATGGCTGCACACAACAATATGATACAAGCCTTTTTCATCAAATTGCCTCCACTACCACTATACTGGTACATGACGGAAGTCTGAAGGAGAAAGTTGCATCGACCTGTGAAACAAAAAAGGGCGGGGTATAACCCCGCCCTCTGCGAATCCAAAAGCTTACCCCTGCGCTCTCTTACCAGTCACCTTTTCAGCAACATTGGTGGGCACCTCGTCAAAGTGGGCAAACTGCATCGTGAACACACCGCGGCCTTGCGTGCGGCTGCGGAGGTCTGTGGCATAGCCAAACATTTCGGCCAGCGGCACAAGAGCCCGCACCACCTGGCTGCCTGCCACAGTGTCCATGCCCTCGATGCGGCCACGGCGGGCGCTCAGGTTGCCCATCACGTCGCCCATGTATTCGTCCGGCATCACAACTTCCACCTTCATGATCGGCTCAAGCAGCACCGGCGCAGCCTTCTTCAGGGCTTCGCGCAGCGCCATTGTGCCAGCCACCTTGAAAGCGACCTCGCTGGAGTCCACCTCGTGGTAGGAACCATCGACAAGGCGGGCCTTGAAGTCCACCAGCTCGTAGCCGCCCAAGGGCCCGTTGCCCAGGGCTTCCTTGATGCCGGCGTTGACCGGCTGGATGAACTCCCTGGGGATCACGCCGCCCACGACGGCGTCTTCAAACACATAGCCGGTGCCGGGCTCCAGCGGCTCGATCTCGATCACGGCGTGGCCATATTGGCCGTGGCCGCCGGTCTGGCGCACGAAGCGGCCCTCGCCGCGGCTGGCCTTGCGGATTGTCTCACGGTAGGAAACCTGCGGCGCACCCACGGTGGCCTCCACCTTGAACTCGCGGAGCATACGGTCCACAATGATCTCCAGGTGCAGCTCGCCCATGCCGGCGATGATCGTCTGGCCGGTCTCGGTGTCGGTATAGGTCTTGAACGTGGGGTCTTCCTCCGCCAGCTTCACCAGCGCCATCGTCATTTTGTCCTGGCCGGCCTTGGTCTTGGGCTCGATGGCCACCTTGATCACCGGCTCGGGGAACTCCATGCTCTCCAGCACGATCGGGTTGTTTTCATCACAGAGCGTGTCACCGGTGGTCACGTTTTTCAGGCCAACGGCGGCGGCAATGTCGCCGGCCAGCACTTCCTCAATGTCTTCCCGGTGGTTGGCGTGCATTTGCAGCAGGCGGCCGACGCGCTCGCGCTTGCCCCTGGAGCTGTTATACACGGCAGAGCCGCTGGTCAGCTTGCCGGAGTAGACACGGAAGAACGCCAGCTTGCCCACAAAGGGGTCGCTCATGATCTTGAAAGCCAGCGCAGCGAAGGGTTCCTCATCGGAGGAATGGCGCACAAGCTCCGTATCGCCGCCCACTTCGGTGCCCTTGATCGGCGGCACGTCCAGAGGGCTGGGCAGATAGTCCACAATTGCGTCCAGCAGAGGCTGCACACCCTTGTTTTTATAAGAGGAACCGCAAAGCACCGGCACCATGTGGCACTTCACACATGCCGAGCGGATGCCTCTCTTCAGCTCATCCTCGGAAAGCTCGCCATCGGCGAAATACTTCTCCATCAGATCTTCTTCGGTCTCGGCCACAGCCTCCACCAGGTGATGGCGGTATTCTTCAAACAACTCCTTGTATTCAGCGGGGATTTCAGTCTCCACCACGTCTTTGCCCAGGTCATCGTTGTAGATGATGGCGATCTGGCGCACCAGATCGATCATGCCTTTGAACTTGTCCTCACTGCCGATCGGGATCTGGATCGGCACGGCGTTGGCGTTCAGGCGCGTCTTCATCATACCGATCACACGGTGGAAATCAGCGCCTACGATGTCCATCTTGTTCACAAAGGCGATGCGCGGCACCTGGTATTTGTTGGCCTGGCGCCACACCGTCTCGCTCTGGGGCTCCACCCCGCCCTTGCCGCAGAACACGGCCACGGCGCCGTCCAGCACGCGCAAGCTGCGCTCCACCTCCACGGTGAAGTCTACGTGTCCAGGCGTGTCGATGATGTTTACGCGATGGTCGCGCCACATGGCGGTGGTCGCGGCGGAGGTGATCGTGATGCCGCGCTCCTGCTCCTGCTCCATCCAGTCCATCGTGGCAGCCCCCTCATGGACTTCGCCCATGCGGTGCAGCTTGCCTGTATAGAACAAAATGCGTTCGGTTGTCGTTGTTTTGCCTGCGTCAATGTGGGCCATGATGCCCACGTTTCTCGTCATCTTAAGGGATACCTGTCTGGCCACGTTTCTTTCCTCCTGATGGGCCGCCGCCACATTGAGCGGCCTGCGCCTGCGTTTCAAACTTAATGATACCAATGTATTGTGAAGCCAGCATTTCCTGCGGCAGCAGTTTCAACATCGGGCCCCGGTGCCTCTTGGCTGGGGGAATGACTGAATAAAGTTTGCGGGTGTCCGGGCCCAGCGACTTCAGCGCCTGGTCCAAACACCCGCAATGAACTCCCTGTAATTAAGGTGGTTCGCTTACCACCGGTAGTGGGCGAACGCCCTGTTGGCTTCGGCCATGCGGTGGATGTCATCCTTACGGGCCACCGCCTTGCCGGTGTTGTTGGCTGCGTCCATGATCTCGCCGGCCAGTCTCTGCTCCATCGTGCGCTCGCTGCGCTCGCGGGCGAAGCTCACAAGCCACCTGAGGCCCAGCGTCTGCCGGCGGGCCGGGCGGACTTCCATCGGCACCTGATAGGTCGCGCCGCCCACGCGGCGGGCCTTCACCTCAAGAAGCGGCATGAGATTGTTCATTGCCGTCTCGAAAACGTCCATGGGGTCCTTGCCGGTCTTTTCCTTAACGATATCCAAAGCACCGTAGCAGATGTGCTGGGCTACGCCCTTCTTGCCGTCCAACATGACACGGTTCACGAGTCTGGACAGCACCACGTTCCCAAACATGGGATCGGGCAGCACTTCACGCTTCGGCACGCCTCCACGCCTTGGCATGATGAATCCTCCTTTGCGTCATCGCAAGATGTTTTTATTTCTTGGGCCTCTTTGCGCCATAGAGCGAACGGCCCTGGCGGCGGCCATCCACACCGGACGCGTCCAGCGCGCCGCGGATGATGTGATAGCGCGTACCGGGGAGATCCCTCACCCTGCCGCCACGCACCAGCACCACGCTGTGCTCCTGCAGGTTGTGGCCAATGCCGGGGATGTAGATCGTGCCTTCATTGCCGTTCACCAGGCGAACCCTGGCGATCTTGCGAAGGGCCGAATTCGGTTTCTTTGGTGTCATGGTCTTGACAGACAGGCACACACCGCGCTTTTGGGGGTTGCCTTCCAGGATCGGCGACTTGCTCTTGTAAGTCACCTTTTTCCTGCCCTGCTTGACGATCTGATTGATTGTTGGCATGCCGTACTGGCACCTCCTGTTGATTTGCGGGTTCTATCACAAACCCCTGCAACCCGCCGGGGTCTTGCCTGCCTGGTCCGAAGCTCTCATGGAGCTTCTGCGGGAAGCGCCGCTTCCCTACGCTGTGCCATCGGGCTTGAGCAAGCAGGCGACCGCCGTGCCAACCTGGAGCCTGCACATCCGGCCGAGTTTGGCCATGGCGGGCCCGTCCGCACAGGGGACACCCATCTGCTGGCAGAGCACCTTGACCCTGCGCCGGATATGGTCATCGGCATCGCCCGCCAGCACAACGGACTCCGCTTTGCCACTTTCCAGCGCCCGCAGAACCTGTTTGAGGCCCGCGAGCCGGTGCTTTTGCCTGGACAGCGCGCTTAGAATTTCCGAATTTTCCATCGTATAAACACGCCCGATTATTATAGCGCCCGCATGGGCGGAAGTCAATAAAAACCTTGCATTTCCGGGTGTTTTTTGCAGAAAACCCAGTTGGATTGTTCGGGTTTTCCAGAGATAACCAAATTAACTGTGATGAGCTACTAAATCTGGTAGAGGTGGATGCGAGAAGACACTACCGGGATCTATCCTTCCACCCCTGCAAGTGGCCCTTAAGTTAATCCCCCTCCGGCTTCGCCGGATTCCCCCTTCACAAGGGGGATACCTTCGTCCTTAATCACACTGTAGTGTGCTAGAGGAAAAGACGCACCCCCCTTATGAAGGGGGGATGGCCCCAACAGGGGCCAGGGGGGATTTCCAAGGCGCCGAAGCGCTTTGGGGGTTCGAATGGGGGCCGGGACAGAGCCCGGCCCCTACATTGACATCAAGAAAGAACTGCTTCCCTACCCTCCCTTAACAGGGGGGATGCCGCCACAGCGACAGGCCTAAGCCTCCGGCTTTGCGCAATGTCGCCGAAGGCGATATAAGAGCAAAGCCGAGCATTGCGGAGCAATGCGATGAGGGGGGATTACTCGTCCTCATCCAGCAGCAGATTGTCCAGCTCCAGCGGCTCGTCGTCTCCGGCGGCAGCGCTGTCAACTGCGGCGCGGGCACCCACGCCTGCATAGGCAGGCGCATCATCAGCCACCACATAATCGGCGGAGGCGGTGATCAAATCTTCCTCGTCGCCGTCGTCGCCGCCGTCCATACCGGTGAAGGCGCCCTCCAGCGGCAGGTAGTCGGTGTTGATCTGGATGTTCTTGTAGCGGCGCATGCCGGTGCCTGCGGGGATCAGCTTGCCGATGATGATGTTTTCCTTGAGGCCCACCAGCGGGTCGATCTTGCCCTTGATGGCAGCGTCGGTCAAAACGCGGGTGGTCTCCTGGAAGGCGGCGGCGCTGAGGAACGAATCGGTGGCCAGAGAGGCCTTGGTAATGCCCATCAGCACGCGGCGGGCCGTGGCCGGCTTGGCGCCGCGCAGGATGGTCTCCTCATTCACACGCTCAAACATGAAGATGTCCACCAGGCTGCCGGGCAGCAGGTCAGTGTCTCCGGCATCCTCGATGCGCACCTTGCGGAGCATCTGCCTGAGAATCACTTCAATGTGCTTGTCGGCGGTGCCGATACCGGCGGACAGGCGATAGACCGCCTGCACTTCCTTCAGCAGGTATTCCTGCACGCCCTTGATGCCCTTGATCTTCAGGATATCGTGGGGATTGATGGAGCCCTCGGTCAGGCTGTCACCAGCCTCCACCATAGCCCCTTCGGCGACCGCCACGCGCGATGCAAACGGCACCGGGTAAGACTTTACCTCGCCGTCCTCATTGGTCACATTGATCTCGCGCTTGAGGCTGTCCTCATGGCGCACAAGGGCAACCTTGCCGGCGATTTCGCTGATGATGGCCTGGCCCTTGGGCTTGCGGGCCTCAAACAGCTCCTCGACACGGGGCAGACCCTGCGTGATGTCGTCTCCGGCTACGCCGCCGGTGTGGAATGTACGCATCGTCAGCTGCGTGCCCGGCTCGCCGATGGCCTGGGCGGCGATGGTGCCCACCGACTCACCGACAGACACCTTGGTGCCGTTGGCCATATCCAGGCCATAGCACTTGGCACACACGCCGTGCTCGTTGCGGCAGGTCAGCACGCTACGAATGAGAGCCTCGGTCACGCCGGCATTCTCAATCTCGCGGGACTTGGCGCGGCTGATGAGTTCGCCGGCCTTCGCCAGCACTTCGCGGGTTTCGGGGTGCACGATGTCTTCCACCGGCACGCGGCCCCACACGCGGTCACGCAGAGGCTCAATCACGCGGTTGCCCTCGGTGATGGCCTTGACCACCACGCCGCGCACACGCTCGTTGCGGCTGGCGAAGCAGTCATCCTCACGGACAACCACATCCTGTGAAATATCCACGAGGCGGCGGGTCAGGTAACCGGAGTCGGCTGTACGGAGCGCCGTGTCGGCCAGGCCTTTGCGGGTGCCGTGGGTGGAGATGAAGAACTCCAGCACGGTGAGGCCCTCGCGGAAGTTGGCGCGGACGGGCATTTCGATGATGCGGCCGGAGGGGCTGGCCATCAGGCCGCGCATGCCGGCCAGCTGGCGGATCTGGTTGGGATTGCCGCGGGCGCCGGAGTGGCTCATCATGTAGACCGGGTTGAACCGGCCCAGGTTATCCATCAGGGCCTTGGAAACGGCGTCGGTGGTTTCCTTCCAGATGGACACGACGTGGCCGTAGCGCTCGTCTTCGGAAATCAAGCCGTCACTGAAAGCCTGCTCTACTTCAGCCACACGCTCTTCGGCCTTGGCGATGAGCTCGGGCTTTTCCTTCGGGATCTCAATGTCGGACACGGAGATCGTGATTGCGCCGCGGGTGGAATACTTGAAGCCCAGCTTCTTGATGCCGTCCAGCACGATGGCGCATTGGGCGTTGCCGTGGGTGTGATAGGTGCGGTCCACGATCTCTCTGAGCAGCGAGTTGGTGACCAGCTCGTTGACCTCCAGGTCGATTTTGGACTCGACCGTGGGGCGCTCAATAAAGCCCAGATCCTGCGGGATCGCCTCGTTGAAGACCCAGCGGCCCACCGTGGTTTCCAAAAGCTTGGTGACGGTCTGGCCCTCGATTTCGCGGGTGACGCGGATCTTCACCTTGGCCTGCAGGCTGATGTGGCCCAGCTCATAGGCCATTACGGCCTCGTCCGGATCCATAAACACGCGGCCCTCGCCCTTGGCGCCGGGCTTCTCAATTGTCATGTAGTACACGCCGATGACCATGTCCTGCGTGGGGCTGGCCACCGGGCGGCCATCCTGGGGCTTCAGCATGTTGTTGGTGGAGAGCATCAGGAACCGGGCTTCGGCCTGGGCCTCCACCGACAGCGGCACGTGCACGGCCATCTGGTCGCCGTCGAAGTCGGCGTTATACGCCGTGCAGACCAGCGGGTGGATCTTCAGCGCGCGGCCTTCCACCAGCACCGGCTCAAAGGCCTGGATGCCCAGGCGGTGCAGCGTGGGTGCGCGGTTCAAAAGCACCGGGTGCTCCTTGATCACGCCCTCCAGAATGTCCCACACCTCGGGGCGGACACGCTCCACCATGCGCTTGGCACTCTTGATGTTGTGGGCATAGCCCTCTTCCACCAGTTTCTTCATCACGAAGGGCTTGAAGAGCTCCAGCGCCATTTCCTTGGGCAGGCCGCACTGATACATTTTGAGCTCCGGCCCGACCACGATAACAGAGCGGCCGGAGTAGTCCACGCGCTTGCCCAGCAGGTTCTGGCGGAAGCGGCCCTGCTTGCCCCTGAGCATGTCAGAAAGCGAGCGGAGCGGCCTGTTGCCGGGGCCGGTGACGGGGCGGCCTCTGCGGCCGTTGTCGATGAGTGCATCGACGGCTTCCTGGAGCATGCGCTTTTCGTTGCGCACGATGATCTCTGGCGCATTCAGCTCGAGGAGCCTCTTCAACCTATTGTTACGGTTGATGACCCTGCGATAGAGGTCGTTCAAGTCGGACGTGGCAAAGCGGCCGCCGTCCAACTGCACCATGGGGCGGATTTCCGGCGGGATCACCGGCACTACGTCCAGGATCATCCACTCGGGCTTGTTGCCGCTCTGGCGGAAAGCTTCCACCACTTCCAGGCGCTTGATGGCGCGGCTGCGCTTCTGGCCGGCAAAGTTGGCGATATCGCCCCGAAGGTCGTCTGCCAGCTTGTCCAGGTTGATCTGCTTGAGCAATTCCTTGACGGCCTCGGCGCCCATGCCGGCCTTGAATGCCTCGCCCCAGGTGTCGCGGGCCTCGCGGTATTCACGGTCATTCAGCAGCTGCTTGTACATCAAGCCCGTCTTGCCGGGGGCCGTCACGACATAGGCCGCGAAATAGAGCACGCGCTCCAAAAGCCTCGGGCTCATATCGAGCAGCAGCCCCATGCGGCTGGGGATGGCGCGGAAATACCAGATGTGGGAAACCGGCGCCGCCAGCTTGATGTGGCCCATGCGCTCACGGCGCACCTTGGCGCGGGTGACTTCCACGCCGCACTTGTCGCAGACAATGCCCTTGTAGCGGATGCGCTTGTATTTGCCGCAGTGGCACTCCCAGTCGCGGGTGGGCCCAAAGATCTTTTCACAGAACAGGCCGTCGCGCTCCGGTTTCAGCGTGCGGTAATTGATAGTCTCCGGTTTCCTGACCTCACCGTGGGACCACTGAAGGATCCGCTCCGGCGACGCCAGGCCGATCTGCATCGCGTCGAAGTTGTTCAGGTCAAAAAGGACTCTCTCCTTCTTCTCCTGCTTGCCACTCTGCTCTTCGGGTATGCGCTCCATCATGTATTAATCCCTCATTCTTCGTCAAATCCGTCGGCTTCCAGAGTCAGATCGTCATCATCCAGAGTGAGGCCCTCGGGGCCCTCGCTCATGATCTGCCCCAAGCCCGGCAAGTCATCCAGCTCATCCAGATCCAGCGTGAAGTCGCTTTCCTCTGTGTCTTCCTTCTCCACGCTGCCCTGACGGGCTCCGCCGTAGTCGCTGGCCTCTTCGTCGTCGCGCCTGCGGGGCACCGGCACATGGCTCAGGAACCCGGGCTCGTCGTCCAGCTCGCGGATCTCCAGCTCCTGGTGGTCTTCGCTCAGCACCTTGATGTCCAGCGCAAGGCTCTGCATTTCCTTGATCAGCACCTTGAAGCTCTCCGGGATGCCCGGCTCGGGGATGTTCTCACCCTTGACAATGGCTTCGTAGGTCTTCACACGGCCCACCACGTCATCGGACTTCACGGTCAGGATTTCCTGCAGCGTGTGCGCCGCGCCATAGGCCTCCAGCGCCCACACTTCCATTTCGCCGAAGCGCTGGCCGCCGAACTGGGCCTTGCCGCCCAAGGGCTGCTGCGTGACGAGCGAGTAGGGGCCGGTGCTCCTGGCGTGGATCTTGTCGTCCACCAGGTGGATCAGCTTCAGGATATACATATAGCCCACGGTGACCGGGTTTTCGAAGGGGTCACCGGTGCGCCCGTCGTAGAGAACCGTCTTGCCGTCGGGAGAAAAGCCGTTTTGCGAGAGAAGCTCCTGGATGTCTTCCTCGGTGGCGCCGTCGAAGACCGGGGTGGCGATGTGCCAGCCCAGCGCCTTGGCGACCAGGCCCAAGTGGACTTCCAGCACCTGGCCGATGTTCATGCGGCTAGGCACGCCCAGCGGGTTCAGCACGATCTGCAGCGGCGTGCCATCGGGCAGGAATGGCATGTCTTCCTCCGGGAGGATCCTGGAGATAACGCCCTTGTTGCCGTGGCGGCCGGCCATCTTGTCGCCCACTGAAATCTTGCGGCGCTGCGCGATGTAGACGCGCACCATTTCATTGACGCCCGGGGGCAGCTCGTCATGGTTTTCGCGGGTGAACACCTTCACATCCACAATGATGCCGCTCTCGCCGTGGGGCACGCGCAAACTGGTGTCGCGCACCTCGCGGGCCTTTTCGCCGAAGATGGCGCGCAGCAGCTTTTCCTCGGGGTTGAGCTCAGTTTCGCCCTTGGGCGTGACCTTGCCCACCAGGATGTCGCCGGAACGCACCTCGGCGCCCACGCGGATGATGCCGCGCTCGTTCAGATCCTTCAGCGCGTCTTCACCCACATTGGGGATCTCGCGGGTGATTTCCTCCGGCCCAAGCTTGGTGTCGCGGGCCTCGGATTCATACTCCTCGATGTGGATGGACGTGAACACGTCTTCCTTCACGAGCTTCTCGCTGATCAGGATGGCGTCCTCGTAGTTGTAGCCTTCCCAGCTCATGAAGCCCACCAGGATGTTGCGGCCCAATGCCAGCTCGCCCTGGTCGGTGCTGGGGCCGTCGGCAATCACGTCGCCGGCCTTGATCACTTCGCCCTTGACCACGATGGGCTTCTGCGTGATGCAGGTGCCCTGGTTGGAGCGCATGAACTTCAACAGGTCGTAGTGATAGAGCTGCTTGTCGGTGCCGCGGATGGACACGCGGTTGGCAGTGACTTTCTCCACCACACCGTCCACTTTGGAAACCACGGCCACGCCGGAGTCGCGGGCCGCGCGGCCCTCGATGCCGGTGCCGATGAAAGGCGCTTCGGTCTTCAAAAGCGGCACGGCCTGGCGCTGCATGTTGGAACCCATCAGCGCGCGGGATGCGTCGTCGTTTTCAAGGAACGGGATCATTGCCGTGGCCACGGAGACGACCTGCTTGGGCGAAACGTCCATGAAGTCGATTTCATCCTGATGGGCCACGATGATGTCTTTGTGGGCGCGGGCCGCCACGCGATCATGCAGGAAGTGGCCGGCAGCGTCGGTGGGCTCGTTGGCCTGGGCGACGATATACTGGTCTTCCTCATCGGCGGTCATATAGACGATCTCGTCCAGCACGACGCGGTTCTTCTTGTCCACCTTGCGGTAAGGGGACTCGATGAAGCCGTAGTCATTGATGCGGGCATAGATGGCCAGCGAGCCGATCAGGCCGATGTTGGGGCCTTCAGGGGTCTCGATGGGGCACATGCGGCCATAGTGGGAGTGGTGCACGTCGCGCACGTCAAAGCTGGCGCGGTCGCGGTTCAAGCCGCCCGGGCCCAGTGCCGAAAGCCTGCGCTTGTTGGTCAGCTCAGCCAGCGGGTTGGTCTGGTCCATGAAGTGCGACAGCTGTGAGGAGCCGAAGAACTCCTTGATCGCCGCGGTGACGGGCCGGATGTTGATCAGGGATTGCGGCGTCAGGCTGTCCTGATCCTGGATGGCCATGCGCTCCTTGACCACGCGCTCAAGCCTTGCCAGGCCGATGCGGATCTGGTTTTGCAGCAGCTCGCCCACACTGCGGACGCGGCGGTTGCCCAGATGGTCAATGTCGTCGGTCAGGCCCACGTTGTGGAACAGGCCGATCATATAGCTGAAGCCGGCCAGCACATCGTCAGGATAGATATACTTGGGCACAAGGCGGTCTTTGTTTTCGATGAGCAAGGCGCGGATGTCTTTGCCCTCGGCCTGGCTGATCACCTGCAGCAGCGTGGGGTAATGCACCTTCTCAGACAGCAACCCCTCCAGCGCTGCGGCGGCGTCGCGGTCGGTGCGCCGAAGTTCAGCGATGCTCTCCCGGTCGATGCCAAAGGGCGCCAGGTGTTGGTCGGCAGCCACGAAGTTGTTGCCCAGCACGCGGAGGCGGCGGCTTTCCAGCTGGATATCCACCGAATTGATGCCGGAGTTTTGGATGGCCCAGGCCACCTCGCGGGTGATCTTCTCACCGGCGCGGGCAAACACCTCGCCGGTGTCGGGGTTCACAATATCATCGGCGGCCACGCGGTGCATGATGCGCATCGCCAGCGCCAGTTTCTTGTTGAGCTTGTAGCGGCCCACGCGGGCCAGGTCATAGCGCCGCGGGTCAAAGAACAGGGAATTGAGCATCGTGCGGGCGCTCTCCACAACCGGCGGCTCGCCGGGGCGGATGCGCCGGTAGATCTCCAGCAGCCCCTCGTCTTCATTCTTGGCGTTGTCCTTTTCGAGGGTGGCATTGAGGTGCTCCTCGTCGCCCAGAAGCTCGGTGATCTGGAAATCGGCGCCGTAGCCCAGCGCGCGGATCATCACCGTGGCAGGCAGCTTTCGGGTGCGGTCGATGCGCACCCACAGGATGCCGGCGGAGTCTGATTCAAACTCCAGCCACGCGCCCCGGTTGGGGATCATCGTGGAGGCAAACAGCGGCACGCCGTTTTTGTCCAGCGTCTGGTCATAAACCACGCCGGGGGAGCGGACCAATTGGCTGACGATGACGCGCTCGGCGCCGTTGATGATGAAGGTGCCCTGATCGGTCATGAGCGGGAAATCGCCCATGAACACCTCTTGCTCCTTCAGCTCACCGGTCTCGTGATTGACCAGGCGCACCTTGACCTTCAGAGGCGCGGCATAGGTGACGTCGCGCTCCTTGCATTCCACGACCGAATACTTGGGCTCGTCTTCCACGCGGTAGTCGACAAGCTCAAGGCTCAACGTATTGGTGTAATCTGTGATGGGGGAAATGTCTTTGAGGACTTCCCGTAAGTCGCGGTCGAGAAACCGCTTGTAGGAAGCCTTCTGGATGTTGAGCAGGTCGGGGATTTCAAGCACTTCCTTGATCTTGGAAAAGGTCATTCTGTTGCGTCGGCCGGTGTTGAACTCGTGTACCTTTACTTCATGGGTCATGTAACCGAATCACCCCTAAATATGGTCATCGGATCCCTGCATCGAAATTCGATAACAGGCGCATTATACAAGAAACCCCCACCCCACATTGCCGAAAAACCGAAGAAATCTCCGGCGATGTGTGGCAGTCTATCCCATATTAACGCAGATGCCTATTTTAACAAAGATGTCAAGGTGTGTCAACAAAAACCTTAAAATGTTTAAATAAACTTCATAACTAGACAGGATCTCCCAGTTGAGCCAGGAATCGCTCCGGTTACCAGAAACCATCCGCTGGGATTGCTTGTATTCTACCATATGTTGTGCCCGCTGGCAATGAGGAGCAATAGTGCTGTAGCGAAACAAAAACAACCATAAAGCATGATAGTCTTCTGTGATATCTGGGTATATAAAGCTGAAGATGGCTCAGACCACAGCGGCACTGGAGATCGCCATGCATTCGACCACGCTGTTCTTCGCGACATTATTTTTAATCATCAGTGCGCTCAGCTTGATGCTGGGTGTCAACATCATCCTGGCAGGGTGGAAAACAAGAGTAAACCGCCTGTTTTTCGTGGTCAGCATTCTGCTTGGCCTATGGGCCTTTGGGTTTTCTGCGGCCACAGTGGCCCCCAATGCCACCCAGTGCCTGGTGTGGCGGCGGGTTGCGGCGTTGGGCTGGAGCATGATCTTCGCCGTGATCATACACTTCGCCCTGGCCTTCACCGGCCACGACAAGCTGCTGGCCCGGCGTTGGGTGTATGGGCTCATCTATCTGCCCGCAGCCATTTGCACGTGGGTGTTTTCGATTTATGGCCCGATGGTGAGCGCCCAATACAACCTGGTGAAAGTGGGCAGCCTGTGGGTCAACGAACAGGTGAACAATGGCTGGGATTATTTCTTCTATGCCTATCTGGCCGCCAGCGTGACCGTCACAATGGTGCTCTTATACAAGCTATGGCGCAGAAGCCCCGATGAGAGCCGCCGCCGGCAGGCGCTGGCGCTGCTGGTCTCCTTCGGCGCGGCGATGCTGCTGGGCACAATCACCGATTTGGTCAACAGCACATTCTGGCTGCTGCCCATCCCGCAGATGGCGCCGGCAGCCTTCCTGATCCCGATCGTCGCGGTGAATCACAGCATGCGCAAGCACAGCCTGATGGTAAAGCAGGACGACGGAGAGCTGGAAATCATACTGAACAGCCAGACACGATCCAGCCTGTTGTTTTTCATGGCAATGGTGCTGGTGATCGGATCGGTGCTGAACTTCATCACCCAGCACCTGATTGACGGACACCCGCTGAGTGAAGTTGCCTCCCTGTCCGGCATACTGCTGGCCACAGGCCTGGCGGTGGTGTTCCTGCGGCGATACCGGGACAAGAACCGGAGCCTGGAAAACCTCATGATCGGCATCGCCACGGTGATCATCCCGGTGGTCATCCTGCGGTTCACCGGCTCTGCCGGCATCACCATCTGGGCCTTCCCGTTCATCTTTATTATGCTGTCCATGCTGTTCAACAACCGCAGGCTTTTGGTGAGCGCCTCCATTACGACACTCCTCACACAGGCAATCCTGTGGACAGCCGAGCCTGTAAAAAATGTCAGCGTGAACGCAAGCGACCATTTAATGCGCTTTGGCATCCTGGCCATGTCAATCTGGATCGCGCTGTATGTGAACCAGGTGTATGTGCGGCGCCTGAAGGAAAATGCCGACAAGAACCGGTACCAGAAGCTGATCTCCGACGTATCGGCGCAGATGGTCACGATCAGCGCGGAAAACCGGCAGGAGAAAATGCGCCAGGCCATGCGGCAGGCGGCGGATTGTTTATCCGCAAACACGGCATTCCTGTGCCTGATCAGCACCGAAGGCTCCGGCTGGGCCGATGTGACCGTGTGGAACGGAGAAGAAACCCGGAAATGCCTGGTGCGTGATGAAAGCACAAACCAGATGCTCATCGGCATTCTTTCGGCCGGCCCCGTCACCAGCAGCAAGGAGCTTAACGGGATGCCCCAATGGCAGGAGTTTCTGGAGGAAAACCAGTTTCAGGCGGTGATATCCCACCCGATCATGCTCTCCGGCGCGTGCGCCGGGTTTCTGGGCTTGGCCCGCCAAAACAAGGCAAACCTTCGCACCGATCAATACGAGACGGTGAATGTGCTCTCCAACATCTTCGCCGACTCTCTTTCTCGGCTGGCTGCCGAGCGGGAAATCGAATTCATGGCCTATCACGACCACCTGACCGCGCTGCCCAACCGGCTGCTCTTCAACGACCGCACAGAGCAGGCTATCCAGCTTGCGAAGCGGAACGGCTCGATGATCGCGGTGGTCTTTCTGGACCTGGACTCCTTCAAAAGCCTCATCGACACGCTGGGCCACCGCCTGGGCGACGAGTTGATCCGCGAAGTGGCCCGGCAGCTGCAGGGAAGCGTGCGCAAATCGGACACCGTTTCCCGCTTCGGCGGCGATGAATTCCTGATCATGCTCAACAACATGGACTCCAGGCAGGACATCGCAAAGGTGATAGGCTCGATCATGGCGCTGTTTGAGGAGCCCTTCCAGCTGCAGGGCCAGGAATTCTTCGTGACGGCCAGCGCCGGCATCGCCGTTTATCCGCAAGACGGGGAAAACCCCGACATGCTGGTGAAAAACGCCGACATCGCAATGTATGGCGCAAAGGAAAAGGGCAAGAACCAATCCCTGTTTTGCTCAGAGGAAATGAAGGAAGAAACCCGGTATAAGGCGCGGCTGACAAACGACCTTTACCGGGCGCTGGACCGCGGGGAGTTCAAAGTGTATTACCAGCCGCAGCTTTCGCTGAAAAGCCAGGGCATTGTGGGCGCGGAGGCGCTGCTGCGCTGGTTCCACCCCGAATTGGGGCTGGTGCCGCCGGGGGTGTTCATCCCGCTGGCAGAGAAAACCGGGCTCATCGGCACCATCGGCGACTGGGTGCTGCACCAGGCCTGCCATCAGGCAAGCGTCTGGCAAGCCATGGGCCTGCCGCCCATCCGCATGGCGGTGAACATCTCCACCAACCAGCTGCACAACCCGCAGTTTGCCGAGCAGCTCAGGCAGATGCTGGAAGCGCACCGTCTTGCCCCGGAGAGGCTGGAATTGGAAGTGACCGAAAGCGTGGCCATCCGGGAGCCTGCCTATATCATCGGCCTGCTGGACCAGCTCAAGCAGGTGGGCGTGCAGCTTTCCATTGACGATTTCGGCACGGAGTATTCGTCGCTCAGCCGCCTGAAGCAGCTGCCGGTGGACCGGATCAAAATCGACATGCAGTTTGTGCAGGGCATGGAGAAAAACGAAAAGGACCTGGCAATCGTCAAGGTGATCATCCTGCTGGCCAAAAGCCTGCGCATCAACGTGATTGCGGAAGGTGTGGAAAACGCCGAACAGTTGGTGCTGCTGGGGCAGGAGCAATGCGACGAGGTGCAGGGCTACTATTATTACAAGCCGATGCCGCCGGAAGAGCTGGAAAAGGTGCTGGCAGGGATGAAAGAGAAATATCTGGAGATGGACGAGGAGACGATTGCGTAGGATACGTGTTGCCGCTCCCAGAGGCATTTGAGGATTGGGCGGGTACAGAGCCCCCTGTGCGTTCGCTGCTATGCAGCGAGCCGCCTCGGCAATTGCCCGCACATTTGCTGTGCAAAAATGCTACACAATTGCCGGGGTAATTCCGCCCGTACATTGGCCGCCTTGTTCATAGTTTAGCCTGTGTTACAAACAACAAGGTCTATGGAGTACAGCAAAGAGTATTCTCTCTATGTACGGCTCACACCAAAAGTATTGATAAGAATTCCCAATCTGCTAAACTGCACATGCCTTTTTACGTAGGCCATGACGGAGCTATAAAACGGGCCGGGACGGAGCCCGGCCCCTACTGTCAAGGAAATATACAATACACAACGCCCCCGCGCAAGATTGCGCGGGGGCGTTGGTTGTTCTCAACGATTCAATTTATCAGCCGAAGATGCCCTTCAGCCACTTGGTGAAGTCATCCCAGGCCTTGGTGAACCAGCTGCCCAGGTCGTTTGTTGCCTTGGTGAGGCCGCCCAGCTTGTCGGTGATTGCCTGCAGCTGCTTGGCCTGCTGGGCAAACAGCGCGGGGTCAATGTTCAGCTCGGAGAGGCGCTTCACCAGGTTTACCAGCTGGTCAATCTGGCCGTCGGTCAGGCTGACATTATGGTCCTTGGCCGTCTGCACCACGATCTCGCGGATCTCTTCCTTGGTCTTGCCCTTGAGCTGGTCCTGCATGGTCTTCAGCTCGTTGACCAGCTCGGTGGCGTCCTTGTCGCCCAGATAGTCGGCCAGCATGCCGGTGAGGGCCAGCTCGTCAGCGGCGATCTGCTTGGCGTCGCGGCTCAGTGTGACACCGGTGATGTCCTCATAGGCCTTGAAGACGCCTGCCAGCGCTGCCGTGCCGGACACATCCACAGGGGCGGCGATTTTGATGTCGGCATCCACGATGCCGGCGGTGGTGAGAGCCGCCATATACATTTCAGGAGTGACCCAGTTGATGTTCTTCGTCTCCACATTGAGGCCGGCGCCTTCATCGGTGGACTGGATGTAGATGCTGGAGAGCGACCGTTTGCCGATCTTTTCCGCCGGGATCAGGTTGCCAAGCCAGGCCTTTTCCTCATCGATTGTCACTTCCAGCTCTTTGACACCGTCGGGCGCGCCGAAGTATTCCTCCAGGCTTGCCTTCTGCTTGTCGGTGAGGTCGTGGCCATAGACCACGCGGGAATTGTCTTTGCCGTCTGCCAGCGCCACGCTGGAAAACAGCGTCATGCTCAGCAGCGCTGCCAGCGTGATGGAAACCAGTTTCTTCATTTGCGATTCATCCTTTCTTAAGCCCTGGGGGCAGGATCGGCCCCCAATGGATAAGCCCTTCAGTTTTGGCTGAAAGGCTTTGTGTTTGTTATTTGTTTATCCTGACATGCCATGAGTATAGCAAAAAAACGGCGGCCTGTAAACCGAATGAGCCTGAATTTGCCATTGTTCACAAAATTGTTACGGGCTTTAGCGGTGTAATACATATATCTTTGGTGCGATATGCAGGAAATTCCCTGTATTTCCAGAATAATGAATGGGTGAAAAAACACTGTATGGGCCTTGTGCCCACCTTAGATCAAAGGAGATAACGGGATGATTGAACAACTGCTGAGGGATCGAAACCTGCCGCCGCTGCTGCCAACAGGCATGGAAGCCTCCGCCTGGCCGGGGCGCCGCCGGGAGCTGCTGGACGCACTGGCCAGGGGGCAATACGGCGTGTCTCCACCGGCCCCGCCATCGGTGAAAGCCGAAACACTGCTGGAGATGGAAACGCTGGGCGGCAAGGCGCTGCACCGGCGGGTGAGGCTTAGCTTCCCAACGCCGGCAGGGGAGTTTTCCTTCCCGGTGGACCTGGTGCTGCCCAGCGGCGGGGCAATGCCGGTGGTGCTGCACATCTCCTTCCTGCCCTTCCCCGGCGGGTTGCTGACGCCGGTGGAGGAAATTGTGGACAATGGCTATGCCGTGGCGCTGTTTTGCTGCAATGATGTGACGGAGGATGGCGACGACGGCTTCACCTCCGGCGTGGCCGGCCACTATCCGAGGACGGGCCCCGACGCCTGGGGCAAGCTCGCGATGTGGGCCTGGGGAGCCAGCCGGGTGATGGACCATCTGGCCACGCTGCCGGAGGTGGACCAGAAGCGGGTCGCCGTGGCCGGGATGTCGCGGCTGGGCAAGGCCGCCTTGTGGTGCGCCGCCCAGGATGAGCGGTTTGCCGCGGCACTGATCAACGAGTCAGGCTCCAGCGGCGCGGCGCTGGCAAGGGGCAAGACCGGCGAAACCGTGGCGAGCATCACCAAGGCGTTCCCATATTGGTTTTGCGAAAACTTCGCCCAATACGGCGGCAGGGAGGAAGAAATGCCCTTTGACCAGCACTGGCTGCTGGCGGCGGTGGCGCCCCGGCCATTGTGCGTGGGCAGCGCCGAAGGAGACCTGTGGTCTGACCCACAAAATGAGTTTCTGGGCTGCGCCGCCGCAAGCGGGGCGTGGGAGCTGCTGGGGCTGAAGGGCTTGCTGCACCAGGACAATCTGCCTCAGCCCGGTGACGCATTGCTGGAGGGCAGGCTGGGCTACCACCTGCGCAAGGGCAGCCATTTCTTCACCCGGCAGGACTGGCAGCGCTTTCTGGCCTTCCTGGACAGGCACATGGCCTGACCTTCACCAAAAATCCTCATACGGCAGCCCCTTGCCCTTTACGCCCTGATAGAGCGCCTCCAAAAGACCGGAGCCCAATGATTCGCTCCGGTCTTTTGATTCCAAATGCATTGCCTTCCAGTCTCCATTTTGGGTCCTGCTCCAAACCTGTGTGTAATACTTGTTTTCGGCGTGTTCGTGTCTGCGCAACGCGACGGGGCCCCTGTTCGTCTCCACAAACCGAAGTATGTCCATCGGCCCATCTCCTTTGATATCTGGTTCATTCATATTCCCGGTCTTCCCGATGTGTTCAGCAGAGTATAGCCGCTGAGCAATTGCACAGCATACTACAAAAAGGAGTGAGTCGGATGAGATTCAACCGGCAAATCACTGCCGCCGCGCTGGGGGCTCTTGCAACACTATTTGGCCAACTGATCACATGGGTGCTGGTGAAGCTGGGGGTGGCTCCCCATGATATGTATAGCATTGACAGCCTTGTCATCACGCTGAACCGGGAGAGCTTCTGGATCGGGTTTGTGGTAAATTTCATTGTGGGCGGGGCCGTGGCGGTGCTTTTAAACTGGGCGCTCTCGCGCTATGGGGCGGACAATGTGATCAACAAGGCCATTGCAGCGTCGCTGATGGGGTGGTTTTTGTTCCGGCTCTATTCCACGGCGTTTATTGAAGGGCGGCTCACAGACCCCAGGCCGATCGCCCAGTATGTGGTGCACCTGGCAGGTGCGGTGAGCACCGGTGTGGCGCTAGGCGTGCTGCTCAAGCTGGTGCTGGCGAGGAGCCCGGCCAAGGCGCGGTGAGTTTCAGTCCTGCTCCTCTTCCGTCTGGACAGGCGGCAAGTCAAACATCCTCTTGGCAATCTCGATGCGGATGCCGCCTTCATCGGCCGGCACCTCAATGGCCACGCACACCAGGCGGTTCATCTTCTCCGTGGTAAAGCCGATGATCCAGGCAATCTCGCGGGTCTTATCGTTGCCGATTTCCGCCGTGCCGGTCTTGGCGCAGATCTTATAATCCTTCAAATTGCTGAATCTGTTCAGGTCTTTGGCAGTGCCCTCCGACGCCACCTTTTTCAGCGCCGGTAGCAGCAGGTTCAGATTTTTCTGAGAGACAACGCCCTGCCTCCACACCTCCGGCGGGTTGCTCACGTCCGCCACATAGCGGGCGCCCTCGGTGTGGCACACGCTTTGCACCACGCGGGGCTGCATGATGTCGCCATCGTTGGCCAGGCTGCCAAACAGCGCCGCCATCTGCAGCGGCGTGATTAGCAGCTGGCCCTGACCATAGCCGGAGTCGGCCAGCCTGCGCTGGTCGTCCATCACGCCGGAGCTGGTGATGGAGCTTTTGCCCAGCGGCAGGTCAAACTTCATGCGTTGCTCATTGTCCAGCCCAAAGCCCAGGTCCAGACAGTGCTGGTAGAATTTGGCGCCGCCAAGTTTCAGCGCCGTATAGGCGAAATAGATGTTGTCGGAGTGGATGATCGCATTTTGCAGGTTCAGCCAACCCGGCGTGGTTTCGGCGCGCTTGATCGGGGTGTCCACGCCAAACGCGTCGCCGGGCGTCCAGTAATTATTCGATATGGGATAATTGAACACGAAGTTGGCGCTGATCACGCCCTCGTCCAGCCCCATGGACGCCGTGAACGGCTTGAACGTGGAGCCCGGCGGGTATAGGCCCATCGTGGCGCGGTTATACAGCGGCTTCATGTTCACCGGGTCGTTGAGGTATTTCCACTCCACAGGGTCCACCGGGAAGGTGAACAGATTCGGGTCAAAGCTGGGTGCACAGGCCATCGCCTCGATGTAGCCGGTGGTGGGGTCCATCACGATCACGGTGCCAGCCATCTTGGGCGTGAGGTATTGCCGCAGCAGCAGCTCAGCCCGCTGCTGGGTCTCCAGGTCGATCGTGAGCCGCAGGTCGCGGCCGTTCATGGCGGCCTTCCTGGCCAGCGTTGTCTTACGGTTGCCGGCTGCGTCTTCAATATAGAGCTCGTAGCCCGGCTGACCCCGCAGGTATTTTTCCCAGGTTTTTTCCAGGCCCTCCCGGCCCACCACGGCGTCTTGCGGCAAGCCGGCGTTATCCGGGTTGGCCAGGTCCTCCTCGGTCATCACACCAGTGTAGCCCAGCGTCTGGGCCAGCATGTTGCCGTAGGGGTAATAGCGGATCACCGTCCAGGTGCTGTCATCCACCCCCACGCCAGGGATTTTCTTCAGCTCCTGCTGCTGCTCCCAGGTCAGGCCGTCTTTGGGATAAGCCTTCACCACCTGGAGTGTGGCCTTCTCCTCTTTCTCTTCTTGTTTGCCGCCAGTGGAATTGCCCGCCGTGGCCGTGGGGGAAGCCGTGGGCTCCGGCGTGGGCGAGGGTTCGGGCGTGGCTGTGGCGCCGGACACACCTTCTGCCTGAGGCGGCACCTCGTCATCCTCAGGCCCGGTCCAGGCCGAATCGCGCTTCATCATGCCCTTGAGCTTGGCGCGCACATCCGATTCAGTCATGCCAAGCTTTGGGGCCAGCATGCGGATCAGCGTTTCATAGTTCTGCACCTTGGAGGAGTCCACATAGACGGACAGCGCGAAATCGTTTTTTGCCAGCACATCGCCGTCGGCGTCAAAGATCTCGCCGCGGCTGGCTGTGAGCTGCTTGAGAACCGCCCGGCCGCCCTCCACAAGGCCCGGCAGGATGAGCCCAGGGCTCCAGTCGATGAGCCATTTGCGGCCTTGCCTGATGAGCGGCGCGGCAACGTCCAGCTTGAACTGGCCCACCTTCTCCGTGGTCATCGCCATCGTGAAGCGGGCGGTTTTGTGCTCCTCGTCCACCTCGTCCACACCGGTGAGCGTGCAGTCCATCGCACTAAGGCCGATGGCGCGGAAGATGTCGTCGTAGCGCATGGAGAGCGCCGAAAGCGAGATCTTTTCTCTGGCTTCGGCGGTCAAAAGCTGATAGATGCGGGCATATTGGGCATTTTCCAAAAAGGAGAGGTAACGGCTCACGGTGTCCTGCTCGCTGACACCCTGGCAGCCGGACACCGAAAAAACCATGATAAGGGCGATCAGGATCGCGGCGATCCGGCTCGTGAGTTTCGCTTTGCTCATGGTCGAATTATAGCATTCAGTGGGGGAAAATGGTAGAGCAACCCTCACCCCCCGCCCCCATGGGATTGGGGGAGGGGGTGCCCATGAGCCGTCGGCGCGCTTTGCGCCAGCTTAATGGTGGGTGGGGAGGGTGCTTACTCAGGCCATTGGATTTTCTATTGCTCGTTTGTCCAGCCACCAGTTCACCAGATACCAAAGCAAAAACACGATCAGCGGCACAAAAACATAATCCCAACCATATGGCAGCAATTGCAACTCAAGAGCGCCGGACAGGATAGCATACATTGCGCAGACTGTAAGTGGAACATAGGGCCAGATCCGGTGGTACCCCAACCTGGCTGAGACTTTTGGTCGATCGGAGCCCAATGGCAGGATGTTGAGTTTGGATTCCTCCGCGCGGGCGGTGAGCCAACGGATCAACTGAGACGATCTCTGGATATCATTGAGCTCCAAAGAAACCCTCCCTATCAAAACCGCACTGTCTTCCAAATAAACCTGCGCGGGCACATGAAGCACATAATCGGGCATCAGGTAACGGCGGATGATAAGGGTGTCTGTTATAGCAATGCTCCGAGGCCGCCCCATCAAATGACTCACTATGATCAGCGCCGCAATCAGAACGATACCGACATATAGTCCTGTCTCTTCTGGAATGAGTGGGTTCGTCAGTTTTCCCCGCAAAACAGAATTAAGAAGAAAGAACCAAAACAAGAAACGCATAAAGAAGATATACTTCCAGATCCGCACACAGAATTCTGAGTTTTCCTGCACTTGATGATTGTCTATTTGTGTCATGGGATACCATGCTCCTGCTTTATGATGGTATGTGGTTACTCACCCGCTGCCAATAACGATAAATGGTGCGAATGAGTAAAGCTGCTGCGGTAAAAATCATTGCCCCGAACATCATGGGACGGGCCAGCCACTGGGTTGCCGGAAATAATTCAAAGCCAAGACCGATGATCGCAGCTGAAAATATGGGAATCAACACAAATAGCAATGCCCACTCGGAGACAAATTCTCGCAATATTGGTTTGCGCTCCGGCGCTTTTATCAGCCCCTGCACACGAAAATGATTGATCGCCGAAATGATCTCGGGCTGGTTTTTAAACAAGTTCGTGTCAAAATCAAAGCCATGGAAATGGAAGGTGTAGTTCCACACATAAGTGAGCTTTTCATATGGCAGATAAATATCTCTCAACAGATGCCTCTGGATGGTGATTCCCTGACGATCCAAAACCACAGCCTTGATGTTTTGCTTTGGCAGGTCAGAGAAATACCTGAGCGCATAGGGGCAGGCCATTAACGGATATATCAAACCAATGGAGCCTGACTTAATGTATATAAGCAAGCCTATCAGCGAAACGAACACAATGATTGCCGGCCATATGTAGATTAATAAGCGGTGCTCAATTCTTAGCTTTGTGGCAACGGTGATTTGCTCCATCCCCAAGCCTCCCCGGTCTTCCCATCATTGGCTGGATTGATTGTGCTCATTTATTATAACGTAGGTGTCTTTTCCCTGCGTAAAAGAAAGCGGTAGATGGTTTGTGCCAGATAAGCCGCTACGGAAACGATGACCACACTAAAAACCATCGTTTCAGTCAGCCCCCCGGATCCTGTGCCAATCGCAACAAAATCAACTGTTATCACAACCAGAGAGGAGACAATAAGCACTACAGGCGCAGCCCACTGCTCCACGATTTCCCACAGGTTCGCTTTGCGTTCCGGCGCTTTGATGAGCCCCCGTGTTCGGAACACATTGAACGCAGCGATGATTTCAACCTGCTCATAGAACATCTCGGTGGCCAATTCAAACCCCCGGAAGAAGAAGGTGTAGTTCCAGACATGGGTGAGCTTGTCATACGGCAGATAGAGATCTCGCAGCAAATACCTGTGGATGGTGACCCCCTGGCTATTGAACGTCAGCGACTTAATGCTGTGCTTCGATAAGGAAAAGAGAATGGAGATCGAGAAGGAGCATATGATTACAGGATATATCATATTCTCCTTATCACGAAAGCTAAGAAGGGATGCAAGATAAAGCACAAGCGGGATGCACTGCAGGATCAACGAGGCCTTATGCTCCACCTTTACTTTTGTTTTTACAATGATTTGCTCCATCCCCAAGCCTCCCCGGTCTATTCATCATTGGCTGGATTGATTGTGCTCTTTTATTATAGCGTGGGTGGCAGGAAATGGGAAGGCGCAGAGGCTAAAAGGAAAGACTGCTCCGAAGGATAAAATCCAAGTGCAGTCTTTTTGATAGGGTAATCTGCTTGGATGTATACATCCCTGCATTACTTCATGTAGTGCAATATCCCAGCTTGTGCTAATAAAGATACAAGAACCACGGAGGTATCGATGAGAACCCCTGCAATCATCGGCTTTATCCCAACACCGGCAACCTCTTTCAGGCTGGTGTTCAGTCCGATTGCCGCCAACGCCATTGACAGGAAGAATTTTGACAGGAATGATACACCGGCGACAACATGATCCGGCACAAACCCGGTGCTTCTGATGCCGACCACAACGAGGAATCCAAGAATAAACCAAGGGAATATCTTGCGTATGCTCACCTTTGCAGCCGGCTGTGAAGGCTCTTCTTTTCTTGCGTATATCCATGAAAATACAAGCACGACGGGCACGATAAATAGTGTTCTGGTCAGCTTTACGATTGTTGCAAGCAAACCCGCAGCGTCAGAAAACGCATACCCCGCCGCAACTACGGAGGATGTATCGTTCACAGCTGTGCCAATCCAAAGTCCGTATCCGGTATCGCCAAGGCCAAGCAACCGGCCTATCCAGGGGAAGGCGATCACGGTGATGATGTCGAAAATGAAAGTAGCGGAGATTGCGTAAGCGATATCCCGGTTCTTCGCCCGAATGGTCGGCCCCAGCGTCGCAACGGCGGTTCCTCCGCAAATCGCAGTACTGACCGAAAGAAGGCTGGCAAGTTTCCAGTTTATTTTGAATATTTTCTTGCATACATATCCCACCCCAAAAGAGGTCACAAGGGTGAACAGCATCAGGATCAACGCATACTTCCCGGCTTTGAGTACCTGCGGAAAGCTTAGTGTGATTCCAGCGATGATAATGCCTGCACGCAGGACCTTTTTTGAAGTCCAGTTGATTCCCGAAGTAAAAACCTCATAGCGGCGAACCAGCGGGTTCAAAAGCATGCCTAACAGCAGCGCAATCAGTGTTCCTCCTAGAATGCCGGCAGGGAGAAATACGCTTATGATATAGGCCGTGGCGGCGATTGCTGCTGAAAGCAGAATGCCTGATAAGGTTTTTTTCGCATGACTCATTTCACAATTCCTTTCGATTTGAACTGTACCATCTGGCATTTGATTTTATCATGGCTGTTTGATAATATAAAATTATACTTCATAATGCTTCTATTACTTCTTCTTATAGAAAGGTCGCAAACATGCTGGATTTCAGACATGAAACATTTCTTACGTTGTGCTCTTGCGGCAGCTTTACAAAAGCGGCGGAGCTGCTGCACATTACGCAACCAGCAGTATCGCATCATATCAAATATCTTGAGGAATTCTATGGATGCAAGCTATTTGATACCACCAACAGAAAAATCAGGCTTACCCATCAAGGAGAGCTCTTAAAAGAGTTCGCAATGACCGTTTCTTCGGATTCCAAGCATTTCAAAGAAAACATACTTTCCGTGCAAACAGAAACAATGGAATTTTCCTTTGGAGCAACCTTATCTATTGGAGAATATGTGATGCCGGAGATCCTCTCCCGCTTGCTTGCAAAGAATCCGGAAATGAAGATCCACATGGCTGTTGCCAACACGCAGGCGCTGCTTGAACGGCTGAACAACGGTGAGTTGGACTTCATTGTTGTGGAGGGGCTGATTGATAAATCACAATATGACGCCACGCTTTTCAGCCTTGAGAAGTTTATCCCCGTATGCTCGCCAAAATCAGAATTTGCACAGGGTGAGGTGAGTTTTCAAGATATTACCAGAAGCCGCTTGATCTTGCGGGAACGAGGATCGGGCACACGGGAAATCTTTGAAAATATATTACAGAAAAACAATTATTCGCTTCACTCCTTTGAGAAAGTGATTGAGATAGGAAATATGGCTGCCATAAAGAAACTGGTATCCAATGGCCTAGGTATCACATTTCTGTTTGAAGTGGCAGGAAAAAGAGAAATTAAAGACGGAAGTCTTTCGGTGATCAGGATACCCGGTTATTCTGAACAGCGTGAGTTTAATTTTATTTTGCTAAAAGACAGCTTTTTCCGTAAGCGGTATATGATCATTTACGAACTACTGAATCAGGCGTTCCATGAGATGGTCAATGACTAAACGAGCGACAAGCAAACCCATCTTCACAACCTGCTGCAAGAGCATCTGCCCAGAACAAGAAAAATCGGCATATAAGGTAACGCATACCAAACCATGCCGATGCTTTTATGAGAAGCAAAGCCAAAGATACGCCTCTGGCAGCAGCCAGATTGAACTACAACCAAGTTTACAGCGCCCTGATGTTATCCACCTTCCACTTCCCTTTCTCCGACTCCTCCTCCACCAGCTTGATCGCCACCGGCCTTGCGCCGAAGATGTCGCCCGCCTCTTTGCGCACCAGCGCCAGCGCCACCTCGCCCTCGCCGTGGATCGGCGCGAACCGGGCGGCGTCGATGCGGTCAAACTGGCCCAGGAAGCCGCCGATATCCTCCTCGGAAAGGCCGCCGCGCAGGTCGGAGGAGAGGAACCCCAATGCCTCGTCCTTCAGGCCCATCGCCCATGCCTCCAGGAAGGCCTTGGCCGTTTCCTCCTGGTTGGCGGGCTGGCGGGGCTCGCCATCCATCCACACCACGTTGCGGGTCTCGGTGTATTGACCGCCTGTGTAGCTCCACACGGTGAGCTCCGCATGGCCGGCGGTGTCTGCCATGGGGATCAGGCAGGTCACGTCGCCGTTGCGGTCCAGCTCGATCTGGCCGTGCTCCAGCCGGAAGAGCTCCTTCCACTCGCCATCCTGCGGCGCGGCGATCACGACCCAGTCGCAGAGCGCCCCCCCGGCCCGGGCCGCCACAGCCTCGGTGCCGCCAATGTTCAGCGTCACAATCTCCGGCGTGCGGTTGCCGGGCAGCGGCAGCGTCAAAAGCGCCCGCCCGCCGCTTTCCTCCAGCACCAGCCAGTGGGAAACATAGCGGAGGATATAGGCCCGCACACCGCCGCGCAGGTCTGTGTAGGTGAGCGTGTCCGGCGCCAGAGGCACCGTCTCCTGCGTGGGGCTGCGCTCCGGGTCGATCTCGGCCTCCAGGATCCCCCTTGGCCAGCGCGTGATGCGGGCCGGGATGCTCTCCGGCGGCTGCGAAAGCTCACCTGCGGCAAAGTCCAGCCGGAACGCGCCGGCCAATCTGCCCTGCGCAAGGGGCACATAATGGATGTAGCACCGGCCATTCTCCGGCATGGGCAGCCCGGCCGGGTGTTCCCGCGAAACCTCTCCGGCGGGGGCGTTGTTGACAAACAACAGGCAGGGCACAGTGGATCGTATGACCAGCATTGGAACCGGGCGCATGGCGCACTCCCCTTTACGCGTCTGATGGGTTGCGATATAATCTATTCTTGGACTTGGCAGGGTATGCCGGATTTGCTAACTCTGTGAAATTGGCTGAAAGTGAACATACTAAAGACTACAAATGGGTTGGGGTGATTCATCCCTCCCCCTGCCCCCTCCCATAAAACCAAATGGTTCTACCATGACTACCGTTGGGAGGGGGATTGTAATGCGGGGCTTCGCCCCGTGCCTCAGCTTGGAAGAACGCTCCCTACCCTCTCAGGTGAAGTGGGATGGCATTCAAAGGTCAGGGGAGTTCGCCAACTCCCTCCGCCTGCTCTGGCAGGCACCTCCCTCATTAACCCCCACCGCCTTTGGCGGTGTCACCCCTAAAAGAGGTGATAAGGAGGGAGGTAAAGAAACAGATGGTTTGTTTAGTTTATGGTTCCTCCCTACCCCCTTCGGTGAGGGGGGATGGCCCCCACAGGGGCCAGGGGGGAGTTATCAAGAAAAATACAATCTCCCCACCCCTTTGTCGCTGTGAAACCGATTCAAGGGGGGATGTCGCCACGTTGCACCGCTACGGCGCAACAGAACAGGCGGCAGGGGGGATTAAAGGAGGCCACACCATGCTCAACACCCTGACACTGGACTATGTGACCAAAAACCAGGAGCTGCTCTCCGGCCAGAGCGTAAGGACCGCCGGCTGGGTGCGCACAATCCGCAGCGCCGGCGGCGGCAACCTGGCCTTTATGGCGCTGGCTGACGGCACCTGCTACAACCCGGTGCAGATTGTGCTGGACCGCAGCATCACCGCCGACTTTGATGCGGGCGCGGCCCTCAACGTGGGCTCGGCTGTGATCGTGGAGGGCGAGGTCGTGCTGACGCCCGGCGCCGCCCAGCCAATGGAGATCAAGGCGGCCACCATCCATGTGGAGGGCACCAGCACGCCGGACTACCCGCTGCAAAAGAAGCGTCACAGCTTCGAATACCTGCGCACGATCGCCCACCTGCGGCCCCGCACCAACACGTTCTCGGCGGTGTTCCGCGTGCGATCACTTGCCGCCTGGGCCATCCACAAGTTCTTCCAGGAGCGGGGCTTTGTATACGTGCACACGCCGATCATCACGGCCAGCGACGCCGAGGGCGCCGGAGAGATGTT
This sequence comes from Bacillota bacterium, assembly GCA_023435705.1. Lineage (GTDB taxonomy): Bacteria > Bacillota > Clostridia > Christensenellales > UMGS416 > JAEYRA01. Next base: position 294,579 of record JAEYRH010000008.1, read on the forward strand.
TCAGATCACGAACCTCGATATGGACAAACCGCCCAGGGCTGAAGGCGGGCTCATTGACTACAGCCAGGACTTCTTCGGCAAGCGGGCCAACCTCACGGTGTCCGGCCAATTGAATGTGGAAACCCACGCGATGGCGATGCGCAACGTGTACACCTTCGGGCCCACGTTCCGCGCCGAAAAGAGCTTCACCGCCCGCCACGCCGCCGAGTTCTGGATGATCGAGCCGGAGATCGCCTTCGCCGACCTGGAGGACGACATGGCGCTGGCCGCCGACATGATGAAATATCTGATCTCCTTCGTGCTGGAGCATGCAGGCGAGGAAATGAAGTTCTTCAACCAGTTTGTGGACGAAGGGTTGATCGGTAGGCTGCAAAGCGTAGCGGAAAGCAACTTCGGCCACGTGACCTACACCGAGGCCATCGACATCCTCGAAAAGTCAGGCAAGCAGTTTGAATACCCGGTGAAGTGGGGCATCGATTTGCAGACCGAGCATGAGCGGTTCCTCACCGAGGAAGTGTTCAAAAGCCCGGTGTTTGTGACCAACTACCCCAAGCAGATCAAGGCGTTCTACATGCGGCTCGATGACGACGAAAAGACCGTGTCGGCGATGGACCTGCTGGTGCCCGGCGTGGGCGAGATCATCGGCGGCAGCCAGCGCGAGGAGCGCCTGGATGTGCTGGAGCGCCGCATGGCCGAGATGGGCCTGGAGGAAGCGCCCTACTGGTGGTACCTCGATCTGAGGCGATTTGGCACGGCGCGGCACGCCGGGTTTGGGCTGGGCTTCGAGCGGGCGATCATGTATTTGACCGGCATGAAGAACATCCGCGATGTGGTGAGCTTCCCAAGGACAACTGGAAGCGCCGATTTCTGAGAACAAGGCACCTGCGCCGGCTCTCCACCGAGAGGGCCGGCGTGATTTTTCACTTCATACTAACCATTTGCTAACCGTTGTGTGTTAAAAACAGAAACAATGAGACATAGACATTATTTGGATTTTTAGCTCTTATATATTTTGTCAATGAACTGACAGCTTAAGTGATTTATGCTACGTAAGAATTTTATAACCTCTTCATCAAAAGTGATTAATACGGCAGGATATTCGCCTATAGACAGATTAAGCATATCAAAAATATCATTCTTGCGGAACTTTGAACCATTAACACCCCACTTTTTGAGCAGATAATTATAGTAATCAGATACAACCCTGCTCATACCTTCATGCTTTTCTCTTGGTAGGCATGTAAAGTCATACCAATCATATTTTGCTTTATTTTTCATTGCCTTATTATAGAATTTCGAGATTCGTTCGCATTCATTGCTCTGTATTAGCATCTTCCTGTGCTTCTCTAAATAATCATTAACAAATTTAGTTACATATATATCCTTGTTATCGTTAATGCATTGCTCGACATATTCGGCAAGTGAGCAAAATAATCTAGTTTGAATTCCCAGCACTTCGTTAAATGAATGCTTAATCATATTCTCAATATTATCCTCTTTGTATCCTTGGTAATATATACTTCTAAACCTATGCACAATACTTTTGAGATGATCATCCATGAATGCCATAGGTATATCATAACTATCTTCATGGTAATCCTTATCGCAGCAATAAAGAAAAAGAAAACATGACGTCAAACTAAACAAGAAATATACGGTATGTTTTGCTTCTATCCTTATTTTGTCCCTAATAATCTTTTTAACTATGTGCGCTAACTCTTTATCATTACAGCTCAGCAACTCCCAAAAAATATCTTTGTTAAAATACTGATTCATTTTGTAAAAAAGATTAACTTGAATATGCTCCATAAAAGAAATACATTCGCGAAGCTTTGATAAGTCGTTTGAAAACTTCATAACTATCTCATATATAGTATGAGCAGTTAAGAATATTTTGTAGTCTCCGGAAGATAAGAGATTATTAAGCCTAATTCTGTTCACTTTTGGATTGACAGGTAAATCCAACTTTTCGGATCCAAGATAGTTATAAAATGCATTTGTATCAAGTACAATATCCATTAGTGCTCCTTTGTCTTAATGTAGATTATTTTAGAATAATATAAACATATAATCAATGATTGGAATTCTGAATATGAAGATAAAATGATCAGTTGGTGTAAGCTGCACCCCTAAAGCCAAGTGTGATATACTGAAGTAATCCGCGCGATGTAAGGTGTTTGGTTTGCCAATCAAGTAGTCGGGATGGTGGCAAACATACGTCACGCGCGGATTGCCAGCCCTACTCACATAAAACTTTTAATGAGAAGGCTGGCAAGACATTAGTTTGGAGGTTTTATATGAAGCAACTGTTTGTGGAGGAGCCGGCGCGGAAGCTCCCGGCAACCGAGGTGGATGTGGTGGTGGCCGGCGGCGGCACAGCCGGCGTGGTGGCAGCAATCGCCGCGGCAAGGAATGGAGCCTCCACCGTGCTGATTGAATCAAAAGGCTACCCCGGCGGGCTGGTGGTGGAGGGCGGCACGGCGCTGCACAGCTACTTCAACGTGTGGAAACCCTTCCCCGGTGTGGAGAAGCGGCAGGTGGTGCGCGGCATCGCGCAGGAGATCATCGACCGGCTGGCCGAAAAAGGCGGCACCTCCGGCCATGTGGAGGTGGCCCAGGGCGCCAATTACGACGGCATCTGCACCTGTGTGGACACGGAGATCACCAAGCTTGTGCTGTTTGAAATGCTGAAGGAAGCCGGCGTGCGCGTGTGCGTGAACACGCTGGTGGCCGGCGCGGTCATGGAAAACGGCGCGATCAAGGCGCTGATCGCCGAAAGCCGCTCGGGCCGCGAGGCGTTTGTGGCCAGGGCCTATGTGGACTGCACCGGTTACGGCGACCTGTCGGCATTTGCCGGGGCGGAGTTTTCCGAACCCAACGACCACGCCGTAGCCAACAGCGCCGGTGTTTCCGGCGTGGACCTGGAAGGGCTTCACCGCTATCTGGTCGAAAACGGCGCATTGCACGAGCTGGCTTATGGCACACGCAGCGGCAAGCCCAACCAGATCATCCGCCTGAACGCCCACATGAGCAAACTGCCGGAGTCCTTCCGCAAGGAGGCGGCCCGCATCGGGCTATCGTTGCAGCTGACCACGCTGCACGACGGCTACATCATGTATCTGAAGCTCAATCTGATGCCGGATGCCTCGCCGGTGAGTCGCGATGAAGCCGCCAAACTGGAGCTTGCGCTGCGGCAGAGGCAGGCCGACGCCATTGCGCTGCTGCGCAGGGAGATCCCCGGTTGCGAGCATGCCTTCATCGCCCGCACCAGCCCCACCGTCTCGATCCGCCGGGGCCGCCGGATTGTGTGCGACTATGACATCACGCTCGATGATGTGACCGAGGGCCGCCACTTCACCGACGACATCATGGCCTACGGCTTCCACGACATGGCGCCCCGCTACCAGATCAAAAACGGCGGCACTTACGGCGTGCCCTATCGGGCGCTGCTGCCCACCGGCGTGGAAAACCTTTTTGTGGCCGGTATGCTGATCACCTCCGACTTCCGCGCCCACATGTCCACCCGCAACACTGTGTGCTGCATGGGCCAGGGGCAAGCCGCCGGCACGGCAGCGGCGCTCTGCGCCAAGCAGGGTGTGGGCACAAGGCAGCTGCCCTATGCTTCACTGCGGCAGGCGTTGGAGCGGGATGGGGTGTATTTCGAGTGACCCTCGCCCCCCAACCCCCTCCCTCCAGAAGAAACCCTCACCCCCCAACCCCCTCCCCCATGGGATTGGGGGAGGGGGAGTCTCTTTAGCGGGCCGGGGCTGAGCCTAGCCCGTACATAGACCGCCACACTCAGGCTGTATCGCATGAGTACGGTCTTCAATGGGTTCGTTGCCTGACTTGTCCCCCTCTTGAGGGGGATGTCGCGTAGCGACAGGGGGAGTCCCCCCTTGACCACTCCTCCGATCTGCCGTATCGTAATGCCATCAGACAAGCACGAGGCAGCATTGGACTTCATTGAGCAGCTTGCGAGCCACCACAACATCCACCTGAACCCACAGCAGCGCCAGGCCGTGTTGACCACGGAGGGGCCGGTGCTGCTGCTGGCGGTGCCCGGCAGCGGAAAGACCACGGTGCTGGCGGCCCGCACAGCGTTTCTGGTGATGGAGCGCGCCGTGCCGCCGGAACAGATTTTAACACTCACCTTCAACCGCTCGGCCCGGCTTGATATGGAAGCCCGCTTCCGGTCGCTCTTTCAGGGCCGGGGGGCGGAGGCGGTGCGGTTTGCCACGATCCACAGCTTCTGCAACTCGGTGCTGCGGCAATACGGCAGCGCGGTGGGCAGGCAGGTGCCACGGCTCATGGAGGACGGCAAGGCCCGGCTGCTGCGGCAGATCCACAGCGAAATCAACGGCGGCGAGTTTCTGCCGGACGACAGGCTGGAGGAGCTGACCAACGCCATCGGCCTGGCAAAGAACCGCATGATGACCGACGAGCAGATTGAAGCCGGCGAATGGGCCACCCGCAACTTCCCGGCGATCTTTGCCGCTTATGAAAGCTATAAGAACCAAAACGGCTGCATGGACTTTGACGACATGCTGGATAAGGCGCTGGCGGCCTTCCGGGTGATGCCCCGGCTGCTGGAGCGCTGCCGCGACCAATACCGCTATGTGAGCGTGGACGAGGCGCAGGACGTTTCGCTGCTGCAGCACGAGATCATCCGGCTGCTGGCCGCGCCGCGCAACAACCTTTTCATGGTGGGCGACGAAGACCAGAGCATCTACGGGTTCCGCGCCGCCAGCCCAGACCGGCTGCTGCGCTTCGAGCAGGACTATCCGGGGGCGAAGGTGCTGCTGATGGAGCGCAATTACCGCTCCGCCGAGCCGATCATTGCCGCCGCCAACCGCCTCATCCGCCGCAACCGCGCCCGCCGCGCCAAGGCCATGGCAGGCCGGGGTGCCGCAGGCCCCGCCATTGCGCAGACCACGTTGCCGGAGAGCGCTGGCCTGCCCGGCCATGTGCTGGCCTGGCTCAAGCAAGACTTGAGCGGCAGCCGGGCAGTGCTGCTCAGGGAAAACGGATCGGCGCTGGCGCTGATGGACGCGCTGGACCGCGCCGCCGTGCCCTTCACGATGCGGGAGCACAAGGCAGATTTCTTCACCGGCCGCGTGGTGCGCGACCTGCTGGCGTTCCTCGCGCTGGCCCATGATCCATTGGACGCCGCCGCCCTCCGGCAGATCTACTGGAAGCTGGGCGCCGCCGTGAGCCGCGACCAGATGGACGCCGCCGCCCAACTCCTTGCCCGGGGGCAGGCCCCTTCGGCATTGGAGGCGCTGCTGGCGCTGCCGGGCCTGCGCGAAACCACAACCAAACGCCTATCTGAAGTCCGCGCCGGCATGGCGGAGCTGGCGCAAGCCCCGCTGCGGGATGCCATCGCCCTCGTATTGGACAGGCTCAATTACCGAGATCACCTCAAAAAGACGTTCGGCGCAGGCCCGGCCATGCTTTCGGCGCTGCACACGCTGGACATCCTTTCCTCCATCATCGCCGGCGTGGGCGACACCCCGGCGTTATTGGCCCGCATCGACGAGCTTTCAGCCCTTGCCCAGCGCGGCGGCTCCGGCGGCCCCGGCGCATTGACCATCTCCACGGCCCACTCAGCAAAGGGCCTGGAGTTTGACCATGTGTTGGTGGCAGACCTCATCGATGGCCGGTTCCCCACCGGCAACGCCATCGCCGCTCTGGCCGAGCGCAACGCCGCACCGATGGAGGAGGAGCGCAGGCTTTTCTATGTGGCGCTCACCCGCGCCCGTCAGACGGCGGAGCTGGTGACCTGCCAGAAGGTGTTGGGGCACAAGGCCGAGCCTTCGAGGTTCATCGCCGAGGCGTTGCCAGGCGTAGCACTCAAGCGCGCGCTGGCCAGCCACGCAACCAAGCGGCCTGCGGCCAAGGCTGCAGAAATGCCTTCGGGGATGCCGGAGGGGCTGGAGCCTGGGGTGGAGGTCATGCACAGGCAGTTTGGGCGGGGGGAAGTATTGGAGGTGGATGGGGAGAGCGGTATCGTGACGGTAAGGTTTGCGAAGGTGGGGGTGAAGGTGATTTCTGCGGCGTATTGCAGGGTTGCTGGGGATGCAAGGAGAGAGGGTAGCGGTGATGATTGAGCGACAATAGGATGTACTCGTAATGATTGGAATATAGTTTAATATTGGCAAGCACTAATCAAGGATACTATTCTTTGTTCTTTCACATTCCTCAATAATAGCGACAATTGCTTCTCTATCATCTGTTGGGTACCGATAAAGTTTCCAGAGCTTATCAAATAGAGCAACATAGCCGGGATAATGCTCCACTAAATTGAAATATATCTTTTCTATCGATTTTTCTATTCTTCCAAAGTCCAGTAGGATTTTACGTTGAAAACACTTCATCATGTCTTTTCCCGTCAAGCGTGAGTATTTTACAATCTCGGCTTTTGAAATCAAGGATGAAGCGAGTGCGGTTCGGTAGTTACAGATAATAGAATCAAGATTAGGATTCCATAGATCAGCCAACTCTGTATTTAAGATCGAATATTCTGCAACCGTATAGTTATCTTCACCATAAACACAGATGGAATCGGTCATTACAATAAGCTTGAAATCGAAGTGCCTGTCTATATCATCTTCACTCATATACTGAATGTCAATTTTGGAAACAATGGGAAACCTCCTGCAAAGATCTTCTAGTAGAGTCTGATGAGGTTGGGGTAAGCCCTGTTGGTTGCTGATTCGTGTCACCGCCAGGAAATCAATATCGGAATAGGGGGGAATTGCGTCTCCTCGCGGTACAGATCCAAGCAGGCGAATTTCAACAAGGTACTCTTTTAAACTGTCTTTCAATAGATTAACGACACAATCAATGATTGGTTGATATTCCAAACCAACATGATTGATCGATGTATGGTTTACTAGAACGATCTGCTTATTCATGAATTCAGCCCGATAAGGTCATGGATTCCATATTACATACATAATAACCCCTACATTACGAATATACAATGCTCCTTTCCGCCCCATTTTTCCAACGAACAATATGTCAAAGTGCATCCATTCCCCACCCCCAGCCTAGCAAAACCTCCGCCTTCCTGCCGGGGGAAGATAAGGCTTGACCGCCCCCTCCACCATTGACGCAAGCCCAATTCCTGTTCCGTCCACATCAAGAAAGCGCTTTACATTCAAATGATAAATATTATAATGACTTTGTAAATTCCGGAGGCCCGCTTTATGAAGAAAGTTCTGTCCTCTTTGCTTGTTATCCTGATGCTGATCTCCCTTTGTTCTTGCGGACAAGCAGCAGTAAATCCAACCACAGCACCAACAACCGAACCGACAGCTGTGCCGGCGGCTGAGCCAACGCCGAACCCCACCGTTGCGCAAACGGTTGCGCCAACGGTTGAGCCATCAGCTGAAACTTCCGATGACCGGGAAGTGCAGCGCGCTGTGTCTTACGGTTTTGTGCCGCAGGAGCTGCAGGGCGACTGGAACAAAACGGTGACATATGCCGAGTTCTGCGAAATGCTGACCAATCTGGTCACGCTCCATGACGCGGCCCAGGCTGCCGCATGGAAGGAGAAAGCCGCGCTGGCGTTGGATTCTGACCGGCTGATGAAGCGGGACGACGGGGCGCTGGCCCTCTATTATGCTGCGGACACAATGGGCCTGGCCGATTACAAGGCCAGCTTTGATCTGGAGGGTTATGTCGGCGCTGACAACTGGTGGGGCGGCCTTCAATATGACTATCCGCTGTTTGCCGGCTGGGACAAGCTCTGGGTGGATCCGAAAAGCGGCAAGGAGACGGAAAACAAGGTGTTTGCTGTGGCCTGTTGGTTCGTCATCCGGCGCGTCTCCTCTGTGGATGGCTCAACGCTTTTCGATTTTGACAAGGATGGGTTGATCCGCTTCGGTGACGACTTTACCCGGGAGGCTGCCATCAAGGCCGCGCTGCGCCTGTATGAGAGCGACTGGGACGTTGCGCTGAAAGCGGACTATACCAAGTGGTGCAGTGAAGAAGCACTGACCTATTTCGCCCAGGCCGATGCCCGGCGCGAAGAAATCCTGAGCAGCCCCACGAAGGTGAGCTACACCGGCACGGCCTATTACGTTTCCAACAGCGGCAGCGACAAGAAGGACGGCAAAACGCCCGCAACCGCATGGGCAACGGTGCAGCGGGTCAATCAGGCAAAGCTGAAGAAGGGCGACGCCGTGTTTTTCGAGCGCGGCGGGCTGTGGCGTTGCGAAGAGTATCTGATCTGCAAGCAGGGCGTGACCTATTCCGCCTATGGCGAGGGCGAAAAGCCGGTCTTCACCCTCTCGCCGGAGGATGGCGCGGACGCAGACAAGTGGACGCTCTATCACGAGGGTGCCAACGGGGAGAAGATTTGGGCGTATCACCGGAAGATGTATGACTGCGGCAATCTGTACTTCAACAGCGGAGAGAGCTGGGCATACAAGGTGGCCCCGCACTGGCGCAAAGGGCGGTGGACGAACGCCGACGGCACGGCTTTCGACGTGAAGAAGCAGCTCTACCGCAACCATGCGTTCTTTTCCAGCGTGGACAGCGGTCTGCCAAAAACAAAAAAGGTGGAATACATCTGGTATCCGGACTATATCACCGATGGGCCGCTGTATTTCCGCTGCGACGAGGGCAACCCAGGCGAGGTTTTCGAGTCCATTGAGTTCGGATGCCGGGGCCGTGGCAGCAACAGCTTCTTTATTGAGTTGCAGAACGGCTGCACGGCTGATAATCTATGCATCCGTTACGTGGGCACGTCGGGCATCAGTCCCGCCAACTCCGGCAGCAAGATTCAGAATTGCGAAATAGGCTGGTGCGGCGGTGCGATGCTTTCAGACAACGGCAAAGAGCCGTTCGCTCCGCCACCGGAGTTGGTCAATGTGGCGGGGGGCGGGACGACTCTTGGCGGCCAGAACAACGCCATTTTGAATAACTATATCCACGATACATTCCAGGAAGGAATCACGCTGGAGCAAGACAACGGACCGCAACGCAACAGCATTGTCAGCAAAAACCTGATTGAACGGGCACGCGATGGCATATTAATCGTGCATTACAATACGGATGAGAATGCACCGCCGTTCTGGACGGACGTGGACGTTTCCGAAAACATCGTGATGATGAGCGGCTTCACCTGGGGCAACACGCAAATCACCCAAGGCTACCCGATGGGAACCGGGCTGGACCTGCCGGAGTATCCCAACACAAACAAGAATCTCCGCATCCATAACAACCTGATCTTTGGCTGTTACGGCTGGCTGTTCGTCTGCACGATGACGGGCAAAACACTGCCGGAGGTCTATGACAATACGTTCTGCCCGCTGGCAGCAAGCACCTTACCGTTCATTGACAAGGGGTATCGGCAATATCCCACCGGGCAGGCGGAAAAAGCCATCGCCGACAAGTTTGGCAACGGCACCAACAAGGTCATCCTGATCAATTGACCGCAGGAAACAAGCAGCTGCGTTGGCTGGCGGGGGGGGCTTGCACTTCAAGGCGGGCCCTCCACGGCGTACATGGGCTTTGGCAGCGAGAATCTTTGAGTAAAGATGCCAATCAATGCATCCTTGCTTCTTTTTCCACTCTTCGGAAGAACCACCCAATCAGTTTCCTGTTGATATAGAGTGTGGCAAGCAAAGATAACCATGTGGTGTACCAGCGCCAGTGCTTATACACAATGATGTCAGTATATCGCTCCACCAGCACCTCAACGATGGTGATCCCCGTGCAATACGCGGCGTAATACAGCAGTTGCTTTAGCCTGCTCTTGTTTTCAGGATAATGCACCATGAAGATCGCGCAAATGGAAGGGTAAACCAAAAACTCAAATGTGAAGCTCGTCATGTTTGCCTTGGGAAAAAGCCGGACCGGGTATTCGATCAGGCCAAGCTGGACAACGATCAGCCCGAGCACCCACGTGAGGAGTTGCATGAATAGGAAGGCAACCACCGCAACACTGATCTTGTTTTTGGGAATGAGCAGCAGAAGAGTGGGTATTGTCACCACCCATGCAAAAACGATATACAGGTATTCCGGATTCCAGTTGCTCTGCATTTCAATATTGTGAGGTAAATTGCGCTGCTTATGCAGGCAATACACATTGGGCAGAAGCCCTGTTTTTTGCTTATCCTCCCACCCCATTGTGCCGAAGTACAATATGTCAATATGCATCCATACACAACCACCAGGTCCGTCGAAGCCTCCGCATCCATGGCGAGGCATTCGGCGGGCTTGTCTGCCCTCTCGACCTCAACGCCCACACTCCAGGAGGCACACGATGAAACCCATGAAGAAGTTTGTTGCATTGGCGCTGGCAATTATGGTGGCCACGGCATTGGCCGCGTGCGCTCCAGCGGCCCCTACCAGCACCCAGGCACCAATGGCGGCAGACGGCAAGCCCATCTCCATCGGCTTTGCGCAGGTGGGCGCCGAGTCAGACTGGCGGGCGGCAAACACCAAGTCCATGCGGGAGACATTCTCCGAGGCCAACGGCTACCAGTTTGAGATGGTGGACTGCCAGCAGCAGCCAGCCCTGCAAATCGAAGCGATCCGCGGCTTCATCAAAAAGGGCGTGGACTACATCGTGCTGGCCCCCATCATCGAGACCGGCTACGACACCGTGCTCGGCGAAGCCCGGGCGGCCGGAATTCCCGTGATCATCGTGGACCGCATGATTAAGACCTACGACGAAAGCCTGTTCACCGCCTGGGTGGGCTCCAACTTCCTGCTGGAGGGCTACAGCGCCGTCACGGCGCTGGAAACGGTGCTGGAAAAGCGCGGCGTGCCCGAGGATAAGGCGATCAGCATCATGACAATCCAGGGCACGATGGGCTCCTCCGCCCAGTTGGGACGCACGGAGGGCTTCGCCGAGAAGATGCTCAACCACAAAAATTGGATCATGCTGGAGCGGCAGCCCGGCGACTTCACCGAAGCATCCGGTGAGCAGATCATGGCTTCGCTGCTGGAGAAATACCCGGAGGTTGACGTGGTCATCTCTGAAAATGACAACATGGCGTTTGGCGCGATCAAGGCCATCAAGGCCGCAGGCAAGACCTGCGGGCCCAAGGGTGATATCATCATCATTTCCTTTGACGCGGTGAAGGCAGCCTTCCAGGCGATGACCGACGGCAACATTGATGCCGTTGTGGAGTGCAACCCGCTGCACGGGCCCCGCGTGGAAGGCATCATCCGGGCGCTGGAGGCCAACCAGAAAGTGGACAAGATCGCCTATGTGCAGGAAGAGATCTTCTATGCCGAGGACGCAGCAGAGATCATGCCCAAGCGGACGTATTGATGGGGGAAGATAGCAGAGATTATGCATGGGTGGGAAGGTGATTGCGGGAGAGTTTGTTAGGATGGCGGAAACAGGTTTAATGAATCGTTGATTCGGAGGACAGTGAAATACACTGATTCGTGTTGATTACGGTACATACTTTCTCTTGATTTCACTTGCTATGTGCTCAACATCCGGATAGATAAAGCTTCGATTGATTCCAAAATAGTCTAGACTCTCAAGAAAATATCTGCGTCTGCTCTTGGGAATTACGAGCTTGAACAGCATGTCCGAGGTGCAAATTTCTGTAAGCTTTCTATTTGTATTGTGCACAGTAAATGTGGATTGCTGAGAATACATCCGCAAATCTTTCTCCGTAGAGCAACAGGCCATTACCTTATCAACAAATCTCTCATCAATCTGTGCCTTTTCTTTAAATGCACGAACGAGCATTTCTTGCACGGAGTAGGCATCATTGGGCATGACAAAGTTTCCAAATCCCTGCGAAATGTTCAATAATCGGGGAAATAAAACCCAAATGCAAGCATCAGACCCCTTATGTTCTTCAAACCCTTCAGTTGCGAAAAACGCTGCAACAAGCGGCGACATGCTCCAGTCAAGAAGGCGCGTTGGCAAGCCATAATGCTGCATCATCGCCATCCAAGCAGAAAAGTTCTCTTTTATGGGTGGATTTGTTATAACCTGCTTTACTCTTATATAGAAATCATTCGTGATGTATGTTTCGCTCTTATCATATCCATTTCTTTGTACGGATGGAGTCAACTCCCACGAACTATCTGCCTGGCCCCTATACCAAATTCTTGATCCGTATCGCTTTGTCAACTCTTTTACAATTACGAGCAGCTCATCAAGCGACTTTATAAGATACTGCTCCAAAATGTGCACCCCTCTCATTAACTGATATTTGAAACTAGAGTACATGAAAGCACACATGTAAGCCCATTATATTTCTTTTGAACTGATTTATCAACGAATTTCCAGATCTGGGTTTGCGTTAACCGAGCAGCTGCAATGTGATATATTTGACCCTCGCGCTTTCCATGCTCAAAACCGACCCAACTATGCGGAGGATACCGCAAAGATCATTCGAAAGAGGGCGTATTGACAGAACGAAGATAACAGAGATTATGCATGGGTGGGGTTGTGTGCCCCACCCATGTTTGATTAATAAGCGAGCTTAGTCAGCACGAATAAGCTTTTCGATTTCGGGAATCAATTTCTCTTTCATTTCTGCCAAGTCAGTTATACTGGGTCTTTTCGTGTCACTATACATTTCCTCTTTTGGAAGCCACCAGACAGGGCCTTTTTCCGGGGTATCGCCGGAATTGCGAGGGAAGAAATGCCAGTGCATATGCGCCTCTCCGTTGCCAAGCAACTCACAGTTCAACTTCTCAGGTTTGAATGCACTGAATACGGCCTCATAAACAAGCGACATTTCTTCCAAGTGTTTCTGTCTGACTTCCTTGGGTAAGTAATGCAGCTCTGTGACATGCTCCTTGCACAAGAACAGGGTGTATCCATAAAAATGCTGATGGTCTCCGATTACCACATAACCAGTCTCAAGTTCATAAACAAAATATGGGTTTGAGGATGACTTGATCATTTCAATGCGTTCGCAAATCATGCAATCCATGGATTTCCCTCCAGCGCAATAGAATCAAACTCACGACTTAGCAGCCTTTACTGACCGCCTGAAGCTCAAGAGGCAGCGGTAAATCCGGGCGGAATCGCGGAAGGCCTTGTAGTGCGAGCCTTTGTTATTGTTCTCGTAGATCGTCTGGATACGGATCTCATGGAATGTGACCCCGGCATCCTTGGCATGAAGAAGAAGGTTGGTCTCGTATTCGAAGCGCTCTCCGCCAACCGAAATCAACCACGGCAGCAATGACGGAGGATAACCTCGCAACCCATTCTGGGTGTCGTATAGGTAATTGCCTGTTACCGTTCGGAATAGGAACCGCATGATCCAATTGCCAAAGCGGCTCCGAATGGGCACATTGCCCTCAAACTTCCGCATTCCAATCACCATCTCACGCTTGTCAGGCTCGATGGCCTCGGCAATCATATGAATGTCCTCAATCCGCTGCTGGCCGTCTGAATCAACACAGACCAGCGGCTCCTCCGGGTGGTTCTCCATCACCCACGCGAACGCAGTCTTCAGTGCTGCGCCTTTGCCGCGATTCACTTCATGGCGTAGGATGATGCACCCGAGCGCCGCAGCATCATCAAAAAAGGAGCGGAAACGGTCGCCACTGCCGTCGTCAACAATGACGATCCGGTAATCAGTTTTCTCCCGCAGCAATGTCACAACGGCAAGCAGCTTCTCGGTTGGTTCATAAGACGGGATGATGGCAGTCATTGGAATCAACCCCTTCAATACCAATTCGAAATTAGTACAATCGCGTTATTGTCTGCGTGGCGCTTGGCCACTTCATATCCGCCATGGTATTGGTAAAGATATTTTGAAGAGGATATGCATTACTCATGTGCCCATCTCCCATCACATGCATATCAGCAATCAGCAATAAAACACCCGAAAGATCCTGTCGATCGTCGCATGATAGCCATTGTATTACTCATCCATTGAACAATCAACATCCTTAAGCGGCAGTGAAGTGTTTAAGCTCCTTCATTGGTGTTACATTATGTATGTTCATATCCAGACAGCAGCTGATTGCTCAATGCTGTAAGCATCTTAGCATCATTCCACTTGCTCTGTATGATCTCATTGTGGACTCGATAGGCATGATCATAGTCATCCACGGTTATTTCATTTTTATCAAGTGCATCCTGCAACTCATCAGCATCCACTGTTATCGTGCGTCCATCCGGCAGAATTGCCAAGTCCAGGAAAATATCATCAATGCAGGGCATCCCATCTTCATCAATGAAGTTCCCTTTGCTAATGTCAAAATACCATTCCTGTATTTCATTGTTGGTATCGTAGAAAGTTGTGATGGACCAGTGCTCATCAAGTGGAAGATACACCAGCCATTTGCACCCTTTTCCTGCTAGGTGAATACGTTGATCGGCAACATTGAAGTGGTACTCTTTGCAGCCAGGCAAGAAGTTTATCAATGCAGTATACGCAAGCGGCTCATCGGCCACCTTTCTCATGGTGCAAGCGCACACAATCTCTTTTCTCTTCGTGAAGTGCCCAAAGATGTCTTTTTTTCGCATAGAGCCACTCCTTATGAAACAAACAAGCCAGAACTGCTCATTTGCATTATGCCGCCTACTCACTCGTTGCTGGCATGAAGTATTATTCGGTGTCTCTATTTAATGTCAATTCCGAAGGAGCACTCCGGATATTGCGTTCTGGCGCCTCCGATGTATTTCGGGCGGGTGCTCGCCATCACCAGGTTTGCGTGGCCGATGGACTTGATCTCGCAGCGCACCGGCACCGCCACACGCCGCAGGTGCATGCCGATCAGTGTGTCGCCAATGTCAATGCCCGCGTGTGCTTCGATGGTTTCCACGACTGCGGGGTCTGGCAGCATGTCGTAATATGCTGCGCCGCATGCGCCTCCGGCGTTTCGCACAGGGCGGGCGAATACAATCATCAGCCCCATGCGCTCGGCGGCATCCCGCGGGATCACCACAGCCCGGTTCAGGTGTTCGCAGCAGCCCACTGCCAGCACGATGCCTTTGGGGGCGAGTTTTTCCATAAGCGTGGAGATGATGGCATCACCGATCTCCTGGCTGGAAGCTGAGCCGATGCGGCTGCCCCCCACTTCGCTTGTGCTGGCGCCAAGCACCAGCAAATTGCCCGGTTTCAATCCGGAAACATCCAGCAGAGCGTCCACTGCGATACCCAGTGAGCGCTTGATTTCGACAAGAAACTGTTCATCCATATTTGACTCCCCTAGAATGCTTGTGACCTGTATTCTTCGTTACGCATTATAGGCATTCTGCGGGGAACAAGCAACAGGCGCACCCATGGCAGGCTGCCAGGTGTGGTCATAACCTCACCGATTAATCAAATTCTGAATGCTGCAAATTATGCTTATTTGGAGCAGAAGTACTTATTCCGCAAGTGTAGCAAATCCTGATGGCAAGGTAAATGCAACCCTGAATCCCGCTTCCGTAGTAATCCGTTCCGATGAACTGTGGGCAGGCCATTGATACGCCATAGGCAAGCGGTGTTCATGGAGAAAGTCCACAGCAAAGCTATTCATTTCACGGGCATAACCATTATTCTTATACTTTTCTGCAGTTCCCATTTCGTCAAAGCGCGTAATACCATGCGTAGACTTATGAAAAGCCAATAATGAAACGGCTTCGTTGCCAAGGTATCCAATAAATAGATAACAGTTTTCGTCCATACTATTCTTTATCACATCTTTGAAATGCTCTTTTTTGGCAACGCACTCTAATACATCCCTATCAATGCTCTCGTCCCATTTTTGTATGTGTTTTATCTCGAGCCGTTTTGGTACAAGTATCTTGTTTTCTTCCGTCAACAACATTATGCGGATATCAGGACAAATCGTAAATTGATATCCACATTCCTTTAATAATTTTGCATTGTAAATAAAGTAATCTTCCACAAAAGGATGATAGATGCTAAAGCAGGTGCCCAAATTCTTTCTTTTGTAAAAATCAGCTACATCATTCAGTACATAACGCAAATTCTTTATTCTTTCAGGATATATTACAGCGTGATTACTATCATGCGAATCTATATTTTTGACATTATAGAATAATATACCATAATCGCATTCTTGATAGTGCGTGAATAATTTGGGAAATTCCATTTCTTCCTTTATGATCTTTTCACGCATTTCTCTTATATCCATTTAAATACCTCTTGTCAATTAGTGGACAAAATAAATCATCCGCTGTTGAAATTGACCGGAAAGCCTGTTAATCAGCATGTTATAAGCATTATATTGCCTACCCATTAAACAATCAGTAAACTTAAGCGGCAGCCTCCCCGCCTTTCCTTTCCCATGCCCCTATCAAATCGGGATAGTGGTCTCAATGAGAGAAAGAATGGTATGCGTCCTGCCAGCCAGTAGACATCGGGGGGGCTGCGCCCTCCATGACAGACTGCTGGGGGTGCTTAGCTTCTGCCACATAAGCAAAACGGATGCCCCTCAGGGTCAAGCAAGGTAACCCACTGGTCGCCGCCAAATTGCTGGGCCGGCTTTGTCGCGCCCAATTTGATGGCTTCCTCAACTGCCATTTGCAGATCATCCACTTGGAAATTAAAATGCATTTGCTTTTGCTGCTTGCCGGGTTCTTCTGGCCATACGGGTGGAATATAGTCAAAGTCACATTTCATGAAATGAACGACCATTCCGTGTTCGGTAACCAACGCCGTCCAGTGGAAATCCTGATCCCAACCTGATAATTTGGCGTAGAACCCGCGAAGTGCTGCCACATCCGTACAGTCGATATTGATGGAAGGGTTCGGAATCATATGAAATCCCTTGTTCCTGAAATACAACTCAAACCCGGACTCACCTTGCCGTTGGCACAGGCAAAACGGATGCCCATCGGGATCCAGCATCGTGACATACCCATTGCCATATTGGATGGCGGCTTTCACCGCGCCAAAATGGATGGCCTCATCCACGGCAGAAGGCAAATCGTCCACCGTAAAGTCCAAGTGCATCTGCTTCTGCTGTTCGCCCGGCTCCTCAGGCCAGACCGGCGGCACATACGAAATGTCGGTTTCCGCGAACAGAATCGTCAGGCCGTTGTCTGTTTTGAGCGCAAGGCAATCATACGCGACAGTCTTCTCCCAACCAGTAAGGTTGGCATAAAAATCGCGGGCGTGCTCGGCGTTCCCGCAGTCAATCATGAGATCGCCAATGGTCAAATTCGATATCATTCAAGTCCCTTGCTTTCAAAGAGAATATATATCATCCGAAGTTTGAAACTGTCAGACAAATCCCTGTTTATCTGTGTGTTATAGGCATTATATTGCCTTTTCATTGCATAATCAACATACTTAAGCGGCAGGCCACCCCGGCCGCCCATTTTACCTAAGGCAAAAATTCAAAGGTGGGCTAGCGGTTAGCCCTTGCCCATCGCCCCCCAATGCACTAAAATTGACCCATCAAGCGGCGGGGGCAAAATGATTTGGCCGATTCCTGGGAACAATTGAATGCCGATGTGGAGCGCTGCAATGCCTGCGGGCTGTGCCAGGGCCGCGCCCATGCCGTGCCCGGCGAGGGCAAGCGGGATGCACAGGTGCTCTTTGTGGGCGAAGGGCCGGGCGCGGAGGAAGACCGGCAGGGCAAGCCCTTTGTGGGCCCGGCAGGCGCGCTGCTGGACAAGATGCTTGCGGCCATCGGCCTTGCCCGCCAGGAGGTCTACATCGCCAACATTGTGAAATGCCGCCCGCCGGGCAACCGCGTGCCCACCGATGAGGAGGCCAAGGCCTGCCTGCCTTTCCTGAGACGGCAGGTGAAGCTGATCAAACCTGCTATCATCGTGTGCCTGGGCACCACGGCGGCCAAGCACATCATCGACCCTGCCGCCCGCGTGACCCGCGACCGGGGCCGTTGGGTGGAGCGGGGCGGGTTTGCGATGCTGGCCACCTATCACCCGGCGGCGCTGCTGCGCGATGAGACGCTGCTGATCGACGCCTGGCGCGACCTGAAGCTGCTGGAGCGGAAGCTCGGCGAACTGGAGGAGCAACATGGCCAAGAATAAGGCCGCTGAGCTGGCCGCGCTGAAGAGCCGGGGCCGCGAGCTGATCCAGCAGGTGTATGAAAGCCGGGAGAAGGCCGTGGTGTTTGGCGACGGCAACCCGAGTGCTACGCTCATGCTGGTGGGAGAAGCCCCCGGCGAGCAGGAGGCGCTGCAGGGCAAACCCTTCGTGGGCAAGGCAGGGAAAAACCTGGATGGCTTTCTGACCACGCTCGGTGTGGCCCGGGAGGATATTTGGATCACCAACGTGGTGAAGTTCCGGCCGGTGAAAGCACACCCGCGCACCGGGTCGCTCAGCAACCGGCCGCCCAGCCGCGAGGAAATCGAGCTGTGTTTCCACATCCTCTTGCATGAAATTGAGATCATCCAGCCCAAGGTCGTTGTGACGCTGGGCAACGTGGCGCTCAAAGCCGTGGCCGACGACCGCAAGATCGTGATCGGCTCCTGCCACGGGCAGCCCATGGAAACAGCGCTGCACGGCAGCCGGTTCGTGCTGTTTCCGCTTTATCACCCGGCCAGCATCATCTACAACCGGGAGCTGGCACAAGTGTATGAGCAGGACCTGGTGGCGCTGAAGCAGTATCTCGATGCGCGGTTTGAGTGAAGATGCGTCACTACTTCAGCACAGGCAGTAAAAGCTGCTTTTCTGGCGGAATGTTCGCTTTGTAGAAAGCAATCAACTCGTCAACAGTGAGTGGTTTGTCATACGGCACGTTCTTCACGTTTTTAAAGAACTTCGACATGGGAACCAGTTTCGGCGGGTCTTTGGGGCGCGTGTCATATTGCCAGATAACATCACTGAACCCATAGGAGGACATATTTCTTGTGCCTGCGGCTGCCACAATGTCCTGGGATAAGGGATTGTACATGAAATCGTAGATGCAGATGCCGCTGATATAGTCCCATGACTTTAGTTCGCGCAGGTCGCTGCCGTATTTATTGTCCAGATGCCTGACGAAAAGGATCTTCTCTTCCCCATTGGACGTGATGGTTTCAACCAGGTCATCCCTATGTATGTGCCGATATTCAGCGTATTCTGGAATGAGACGCCGCGAAGACTCCGGCACATTCTTGAGAAAAAAATCATACAGATCCTGATAGGTTTCGATTTTATCCAGCTTCAGATTCCGGAAGGTCTTTTTGGCGAAATCCGACGGCAGTTTGCTGAAGTAGCTCTTGATTTTGACCAGAGCCCCGATCTTAAATTGACCGGGTAAATAGTCAGAACCGGACATGATTTTAGATCCGGTTTTGTAGCCGATATAGTTCCTGGAGAAAATGTCAACCACAACGTTTTTGTATTGCTTTTTGGCCGTACTGTCAACAAGCTGCTCCACAAACATCACGATGGGCCCGCCGCCTCCCTTTTCCGGAATCAGCTCAGCGACATACAGCTCATTCCAACTCACTTGGTGATGTCTATAGTACTCATAAAAGTAGCCCGTTTGAGCCTTTGCTGTCGGGGATGGCGCGACTGTGCTTTGCGCTGTTTCGGTGGGTTTCGCCGTGGCCGGCGTTTTGATCTCCGCTCCTTCCCACATGTCGTGAAACGCCGGCGTCAACACCCTGCTGCCGCCAACGGTTTCCGGGCGCTCCGGATCATAGCAGGCCTTCCCCGCAGCCCATATGCTACCATCTTGTTTCAAAACCAACAGCGTCTCTTCCCCGGCGGCAACCGACCGCACGTCTCGGGCAAGCTCCGTAAACTCATTTCCGGGAATCGGGTCTGTAAAGCCGTTGGGCACCTGTTCGCTTGTGCCGCCTCTTGCCATCAGTCTGCCATCATCAAGCACAGCAAAGCCCGTGATAAAGCAACCGGCAATATCAACCACCTTATTATCCTCGAAACGGGTTTCATCAATGAGCCGGAACTCCTGCACAGGCCGACCCCAAACACCCAGAGGTCTATCAAAAACCGCACCCCAGTGTAACAAAGCGCCATTTTCCCGAAGCGCGATGATCGCATGCTTATCAATAATGTCCATACGTACGGCGTCTTTTATGCCGTCCAGTATCTTAACCGGCACAAGCGCCTCCAGGGCGTTACTGCCTTTCAAGGCCGCCTCCATCTGTGGGTGCGTGATATCACCAGTGTCATTCAGGCTTCCGATAGACCCCCAAAGCCACAATGAGCCATCTTTTTTGATAGCTATGCTCGTCTTCCCAACCACGGGAATGGAGACAACATCATCCATAATCTTCACAGCATCTTTTAGCGCTATATTCTGTATGCTGTTTTTCTGATACGGAGCAACCCCATCGCCAAGTGCATAGATCCGGGATCCATAAGCCCATAACGTGCCGTCAGTTTTTATATAGTAGCTGCCGTTGGCGTCCAGAATATCAGCCAATAACTGCATGGGCTCCGGCTTCTCCCGACCCCATGCCCATAATGTGTTGTCTTCCTTGATTGCCATATTGCCGGAGGTCAGGCGCTTTACCCCATCCAGGATTTTGACAAAGCGGGGCTGGAATCCTCCCTTCGTACCATCGCCGACTTGCCCATATGTGTTGTCGCCCCAAGCCCATAAAGTGCCGTCCTCATAAAGAATATAGCAAGCCTTGTTCGTTGTGGATATCTGCCGGATTTCAGGCCGTATGGCTTGCGGGGTTGGAGTGAGGGTTTGCACAATGGTGATAGGGGATTTCGAAAGTACAAGCGATGGTGTAGGTGAGTTGGTTATCTGTGCAGTGGATAAATAAGATGATTGCGAAGAGGCACATGAACTCAAGCTTATGCAGACAAGAACGGCAAAAATGAGCTTGGTGGTTCTTGACATGATCGCCCTCCCGGCTCCACCTTATAGGCAGTGCCCATAATTGAAAGGTAAACCATATTGTTTTTATCTCATTTTATTCTTCTGCAAAAAAATGTCAACATTCAGAGATAATACCATATCGCTAATGGCGATCTCTGAAAACAGCCACCCTGCCTTATAACCTTAGGGCGTGTCACTCCACTCGCTCATTCGGTCCCTGGCCATATTCCGACCCTGAATCCTAAACTCCGCTCACTGAATACACCAGCATCCACGCACTTCGCGATACTATTTCTCCCTCCCAAACCTGTAAATAAAACCCCTCCCCAACCCATTCACCGCCCCAGCCACCTCCGCATACGATGTAGCATGCTAAAAAGGAGGTGACACATATGGGATTCCTGGGTAACCTGTTTAATCGAGGCGGCGGCTGCGCGGGAGAGGAAGAATTTGACGGAACCAGCCTGTTGTTCTTCTTCCTGCTTCTCGTGATCCTGTTCTGCAATTGCGGTCTGTTTGAGGACACTGACAGCATGCTGTTCTTCTTCCTGCTGCTTGTGATCCTGTTCTGCAACTGCGGCTTCGGCGGCCTGGGTGGAGAAACAGAAAACCCTTGCAGATAAGGCAGGGGCAACGCCCGTTCGTACATGATGTGAATCCCATCTGCCGACCGGTCGGCAAAACGAAAAGGGAACCCATATGGGTTCCCTTTTCGTTGTTGCGTCTGGTTATTTCTCAGAGCCGGTGGCGGTCGGCAGCGGCGAAGAAGCCCCGCCCGATGTGGCGGATAAGCGGTGCGCCGCAGCGCTCTGGCCGGACCCAATGCCATAAAGCAGGCTGCCGTCATCACTCCACTGGGCAAAGGTGAGCCGGGCCTTGCCGCCCTCCACCGCCTGCTCTGTGTTGGTTTGCAAGTCATAAAGCCACACACCGCCGTCTGCCCCGCCGAAAGCCACCAGACGGCCATCGGCCGAGGGGGTGAAGCCCGTGCCGCCGGTGATGGCCGGCTGGCCGGAGCCCGCCGCCTTGATTGCGCCAAGGGCGCTCACCACCGCGCCGGACCGGTCCAGCACGAAGGCAACCGCCTGGGTTTCATCGATCACCCGGTTATCTGTCTGGATGGCCCCGCGCACCGCCCACACCGAAAGAAAATGGTCGCCGCCCAGAGCAATCAGCCTCGCTGCCGAGGCCTGCTGCCATTGGCTCAGGTGTTGCGCGGCAAAGCCCTCCAGGTCGATCGTGGAACACGTCTTTTTCGCCGCGTCCACCAGGACCCAGCGAGCCAGCCCGGCCTCGCTGTCCTGATCCATCAGCCGGGCCAGCACCACGCCGCCGGCATACTGAAACTCGCGGGTGAGCGCCACGCCCTCAGCCTGCCAGCCCGCCATGTCGCACAAATCGCAGCGGGCAGTGGTGGCCAGGTTCACCATCACGATGGAGCGGGTTGTTTTGTTGCCCGTCCGTTTCTCAGCCAGCGCAAAAAGCCACTGGCGGGCGCTGTCTACCACGGCTGCGGAAAGCCCCCCGGTGTCCAGCTGCTCGGCAACCGGTTCGGCGGTGTAGGCCACGCCATCCCACCGGGCCCGAAGCACCCGGCCATCGGTGGTGGCAAACAAAAACTGGCTGCCGTCCTCCCAGAGCCGCAGAGGAAACAAAAAGTCCTCCGGCAAAGCCTGCCCGCCAAAGAGCGAGCCGGCTGCCAGCGGATACTGCCACTGGGGCCGATTGGCCCGCGGGTGGCTTGGCTCCGGTGTGCCGGCCTGCGCCGTGGGCTCCGGCGTGGGAGCACTCGAGACCGCAGGCGCGGTGTGCGCCGTGGCATGGGTGGTTTGCTCCGGATTCAACACCGGCTGCTCGCTTTGTGGGCCGCAGCCGGAAAGCAACGCCGCCGCAAGCAGGGCTGCGGCAAGGCGCATGGGTTTCTTCGTTCGGTTCAAGCGGCTGACCTCCTTGTAACACGCTCCTTTTGCCCGGCGGCAGGTCGCCGGCCGGTTGTCATGGCATTCCAATACAATCATGTTATAATCTGTATGACGGAATCGCAAGGTGTGATTGTGTAAACAAACGATGAACTTTGCAGCGGGGTTTGGCGGATTTGGGCGGATCTGCGGGGTTTCTGCTGCGCCGAGCCGGCGGTGCGTGCCTGCGGCCAGGAAATCCCCCCTGTCACCTGTTGGTGACATCCCCCCTTGAACGCCCTACGGGCGCAAGGGCGGGTAGGGAGCCACTTCTCAAACTTGCGTGTAATTTAGAACACATTCACGGAGGCCACCCATGACCATCTACCTGCAAGAAGGCAACCTGACCATCCGCAAGATGGAACCACCGGACGGAGAGGCCCTGCACAATGCCTTTGCGGCGCAGGGCTGGCACAAGCCATTGGAGCTATTTTGCACCTATCTCGCCCAACAGGAAAAGGGCGAGAAGACGGTGATCGTCGCGGAGGTTTCCGGCAGTGTGGCCGGATATGTCGCGCTGCTGCCGGAGGCCAAAACAGGCCCCTTCGCCTGCATGGGCATCCCGGAAATTGTGGACTTCAACGTGCTGACCAAATACCAGCGGCAGGGAATCGGCGGCAACATCATGGATGTGGCTGAGCGCATGGCGGCGGAAACAAGCAGCCGCGTTTCATTGGCGGTGGGGCTGCACAGCGGCTATGGCAGCGCGCAGAGGATGTATGCCAAGCGGGGCTACATCCCTGACGGGTCGGGGGTGTGGTATCAGGAGAAGCTGCTGGGGCAGTATGCGGCGTGTGTGAATGATGATGATTTGAATTTGTATCTGGTCAAGGAGCTATGGAAGGTAGCTGAAGATAGCCGCTAACACAGTAGGGGCCGGGCTCCGTCCCGGCCCGCTTACGTTGGCTCTATATTGGACAAGCGCATCCACTGCCTGCGGGCAGGAAATCCCCCCTGCCCTCTTCGGAGGGCATCCCCCCTTGAATTTTTGCCTTTGGCAAAAACAAAGGGGGTAAAGTGCGAAGTTAAGTCTCTCCGTGAACTATTTCAACCATCTCCCCTCCCACTGGAAGGGGGAGGGGCTGGGGGAGAGGGTGGACAAAACAAAAACCCGCCTATCCAGCGGGTCCCTGTCTCTGTGTCTTATGCAATTCTCAGTTAAGCAGCGTGCCCTCCTCCGCGTCCTGAATGAGTGACCGCAGGTTCATCAGCTGCGCCGGGTCCTTGGTGGTCAGATAGTCTCGCACGGCAGTGACCAGTTGCATGAGCCTGCTCATGTAGTGATCCGCCTTCTGCTCGGCAGTCTGTACCCGCGTTTTCAGGTTGCCCTCCTCATCCCGGCTCATCCGGGCCACCAATGCGTTCATGTTGTTGGCCAGCTCAATCAGGTCCAGGCCGGCCTCCATCTCAAAGGCATCCAGCACCTCGCGGGCGATGCTGCGGCCATCCTCCCGGCCGGTGGGTTCGCCTGAGTCATAGAGCAAGCCCTCCTCGCCGTAGGGGTTCACATAGGCCAGGCCCTCCTGGTCCATCGCGTGCATCACTTCCTCCACCAGCTGGCGGCGGTTTTTCAGAAGCGACCGGTATTTGTTCTGGAACCTCAGCATCCTTGAGCGGTTGCCGTTGCCCAGCGCCATGGCGCAGGCGCGCACCGACATGCCGGAGGCCTGGCGGCCCAAAATGTATTTCAAAAGCTGCCGTATCTCATCGTCGGTGAAGGGCGTGAAGCTGGACCGTTCCCTGCGCACCAGCGCCGGTTCCTCACGGCCCGCGATGCGGCTGCGCATCGCCGTGTAGTAGTAGTTGCGCACGCTGTTGGGCTTGCGGCCCGTCTCCAGCGCCACCGCGTCAAACACTTCCCGGAGCGGCGTGCCCTCATGCGCCGCCTTTGAAAGCCTTCCTCTGAGCAGTTCCTCCTCCGCCTCGGACCAGCCACTGCGGGTCAACACGTTTCTTCCAAGGGTGCCGACCGTCTTAGCCTGCATGCTTTTGCCCCCCAACCGCTGATTTCACAACCCATGCTTCAGTATGTACAGCGACGTATTCCACTATACGCAAGGATTGCGGGTAAGCGCCCGGCCTCTTTCAATAATACTTATTCCATTTTTCAGGTCAAAAGAACAGGCGGCGGGCCGTTCACGCAGGCTTGCTGCTGTGGTATGATAATCCGGTGCGGCCAGGCAGGCACGGGCCGCACGGGGACTGCGACGGTAAGAGGAGGAATACGGAAATGCAGGATACCGGCAAGCGCTACCGGGTGGCCCACCTGGGCCTGGGGCCAAGAGGGCATGACCACATCGGGGCGTTTTTGAACAACGGGGACCGGTTTGATGTGGTGGCGCTCTGCGACATGGACAGCCGCAGGCTATCGGAGGCCTCAGCCAAATATGGCATCGCGGCGGTGTATGAAGACGCCCGGCAGATGCTGCGGGAAACCAAGCCGGACATCTTCTGCTTTGCCACCGGCCTTGCTGTCCGCACGGAGTTGGTGCGGATGGCCGCGGAGGAGGGCGTGAAGGCCATCGCGATGGAAAAGCCGCTGGCACTTTCCATCGGCGAGGCCCATGAGATGAAGCGGATCATCGACGAGCACGGCATCAAAGCCGTGGTCTCCCACCAGCTGAAATATATGACCGCCATGCAGAAGCTCAGAGAGACGCTGCAAAGCGGCCTGATCGGCCAGATCACCCACGCCCACGCCACCACAGTGCCGTGGCACATGCAGCTGGGCACCCATTTCATGGACTACATGATGTGGGCCAACGGCGGCCACCGCGCCCTTTGGGCCGTGGGCCACGCCCATGGCCGGCACCGCCTGAAGGCAGCGGACGGCCACTTCGGAGCCGACTACCTGCTGGGCGAGTGCCTGTTTGAAAACGGCGTGCGCGGCATTTTGGAGTGCGGCTATCTCGCGCCGGCACACGAGCCGAAGGAGTTTTACTGGCTCGATGACCGGCTCACCTTCTATGGCACCGAGGGCTATGCCTGGGCGGACAACATGAACCGCTGGGGCTTCGTGACCAGCCAGAACGGCGGGCAGTGCACCCGGACGGACGAAGGCGACCGCGGCGGCCAGGAGCCCATCATGCAGGCCCGCTACATGCGGGAGTTTGCCGAATGGCTGGATGGCGGGCCCGAGCACCCCTGCCGCTACGAAATGGCCTGGCAGGGCTATGAGACGATCCAGGCGATGCTGATGAGCAATCTAGGACACACGCGTGTGGACCTGCCGCTGGATCCGGCAAACTACTATGATGTGAACGGCCGGATGGGCCAGGAGTTCCCCGAGGTGGCAGACAGCCACGAGTGGCGGGAGCACGGCTCGGCCCAGGCATAAGAAGAAACAAAAGGAGAAATTCGCATGGAAATGAAACTGAAAAGGCTGCCGCTGGGCGCCACAGAGCTGCAGCAGGGCGTGCTCAAGGAGCGGGCCGCCCTGAACCGTAAGTATGTGATGAGCCTGAGCAACGAAAACCTGCTGCAGAATTTCTACCTGGAAGCGGGCCTGTGGGGCCCCGCCCTCCAGCCGGAGCACATCCACTGGGGTTGGGAGTCTCCCACCTGCCAGCTGCGGGGTCATTTTCTGGGCCACTGGCTTTCGGCGGCGGCGCAGCTCTATGCTGCCACCGGCGACATGGAGGCAAAAGCCAAGGCCGATAAAATTGTCTCCGAGCTGGCCCGCTGCCAGCAGGTGAACGGTGGGGAGTGGGCCGGGTCCATCCCGGAGAAATATCTGCATCTGCTCGCCGAGGGCTACCGCATCTGGGCGCCGCAATACACGCTGCACAAAACGCTGATGGGACTGTGGGATATGTATGCTTTTACGGGCAGCCAGGAGGCGTTCGAGGTGCTCTTAAGCTTCGCCGACTGGTTCCATCGCTGGACAGGCCAGTTCAGCGCCGCTGAGATGGCCCGGATCCTGGATATGGAAACCGGCGGCATGCTGGAAATCTGGGCGGACCTCTATGCCGTGACCGGCGACCAAAAGCACCTGGATCTTTTAAACCGCTACTACCGCCCCTCCCTGTTTGACAAGCTTCTGAAGGGCGAGGATCCGCTCACCAACCAGCACGCCAACACCACGATCCCCGAGGTGCTGGGCGCTGCCCGGGCCTGGGAGGTGACCGGCCAACAGAAATGGCGCGACATTGTGGACGCCTACTGGAAGCAGGCCGTGACGCTGCGGGGCAGCTACTGCACCGGCGGGCAGACGATGGGCGAGATCTGGGCGCCGCCGCACCAGCAGGCAGCGCGGCTGGGTGAAAAGAACCAGGAGCACTGCACCGTTTACAACATGATGCGGCTGGCGGAAAAGCTGCTGCAATGGACAGGCGACGCCGCCTATGCCGATTACTGGGAGCGGAACCTTTACAACGGCGTGCTGGCCCAACAGCACCCCAAGACCGGCCAGATCAGCTATTTCCTGCCGCTGCACGCCGGGGCCCAGAAGAAGTGGGGTTCGGAAACCGAAGATTTCTGGTGCTGCCACGGCTCCTTGGTGCAGGCCCACGCCGCCCACGGCGCAAGCGCCTATTATGAAACTGCCGATGGCCTGGCGGTTTGTCAATACATCCCCACCAAGGCGAAGTTCACCCGCGGCGGCATTGCCGTGGAAGTGAGCCAGGGCTTCAACCCGCAGGTGGAATGCGTGAGCCGCCCCAGCAGCTGGGTGGTGGATCTGGCCGTGAAAGCCGGCGCTCCGGTGGAGTTCGCGCTGGACATCCGCATCCCCTGGTGGGCCCAGCCCGGCACCACAGTGATCGTGAACGGTCAGCCGGTGGAGCAGCCCTGCGTGCCCGGCGCGTTCCTGCGGCTGCGGCGCAGCTGGCAGAACGACACCGTGCGCATTGAGCTTGTGAAAAAGCTGACCGCCTGGCCGCTGCCCGACGAGCCGGACACCGTGGCCTTCCTGGATGGCCCGGTGGTGCTGGCCGGCCTCTGCGAAGATGAGCGGGTGCTCGTGGGCGACCCCGATCACCCAGAAACGATGCTCCGGCCCGACAGCGAGCGCGAGTGGGTGATGTGGCGCGAGGGCTACCGCACCTGCGGCATCGACCATGGCTTTAGGCTAACGCCGATTTATCTGATCACCGACGAGCGTTATCAGGTTTATTTCCCGGTGAGGAAACAATAAACTCCCCCTGTCGTTCCCTAAATATGCAGGGACGGCTAGCGAGCCGCCCGCGCTCTCCCAGTAGGGGCCGGGCTCCGCCCCGGCCCGCGCAACTCCCCCTGTCGTTCCTTCGGAACGACATCCCCCCCATCGCATTGCATTGCAATGCTCGGCTTTGCTGTTCATATCGGCTAAAGCCGACATTGCGCAAAGCCGGGGGCTAAGGCCTCAGGAGGGGGACAAGTAGAGCATTCTCATGGTTTGATTCTCGGAGCGGGCTGAAAGCCTTCCCCCGCCTATTCAACCCTCACCCCCTGCCCCCTCTCCCATGGGATTGGGAGAGGGGGTGTTGTTTGTGGTTGATGTGTGGTCTGGTTTATTTGCCAGTAGTTAAATCCCCCCTGGCCTCTTCGGAGGCCACCCCAAAGAAATCCCCCCGCCGCCTTTGGGCGGCACCCCCCTTGAATCGTTGCTTCGCAGCGACAAAGGGGGTGAGGAGGGCCTTGAACAAATGCAGGGGCAGCGGGGCGCAGCCCCGCAGTACCACCCCCTCCCCACGGCAGTTGCGGCAAAAAGTCTCGACCTGATCGGGGAGGGGGCAGGGGGTGGGTAAAGATCCCCCCGGAAAGGGGTTGAGGGATGAGGGTTTCGCATTTCAAAACTCAGCCCAATATGGTATCATCTAGTTACAAAATTCAACAAACACAACCATTGGAGAGACCAATGCCCATATCCTTTGCTCCCGGCGGCAGCCACTACGATGTAACGCCGCTGGAAAACCTGTTCATCGAAAACTATATGGCAGAGGCCACCGGCGATTTCGTGAAGGTGTATCTCTACGGCCTGATGTTCTGCTACCGCTCCGAGGAGCAGCCCCCGGAGCTTGGCGACATTGCCCGCGACCTGCACATGAACGAGGAGACCGTGCGGGCCGCCTTTGCCTATTGGGAGAAAAACGAGCTGGTGCGGGTGGTCTCCCAAAGGCCGCTGGCGCTCGAATATGTGAACCTCAAGCACAAGTTCATCGGCGGCACCCAGAGCCGGGAGACCAAAAACAACCAGGTGTTTCAGGAGCTTACCCGCCAGGTGCAGGCGGTGTTTTCCGGTAAGCGCGTGATCAGCACCACCGAATACAAGCGCATCTATGACTGGTACGAGGTGCTGCACTTCGACCAGGCGGCCATCGCGCCGCTGGTGGCCTGGTTTGTGAAGCAAAAGGGCGAAAAGGTGAGCTTCAGCTACATCGACGCCGCGATGATGGACCTGGCCCAGAAGGGCCTGACCGGCGCGGAGGAGGCGGACCGCTGGATCATGACGCAGGAGGCGATGAACTCCGGCGCCGCCAAAGTGCTGGCCCGGTGGAGCCTGAGGCGCGCCCCCACCGTGGACGAAATGCTGCTGTATCGCAAATGGACGGAGCAATGGGGCTTCACCGAAGACGCCGTGATCGCCGCCTGCCGCGAGATCACCGCCACCGACAAGCCCAACTTTAAATATCTGGACGCCATCATTGAGAGCTTCCACGCCGAGGGGCTCACCACCGCCAAAGACATTTTGCAGGGCCTGGAGGCCCGCCGCCGCCGCAAGGAAATGTGCACCGACATCACCCGGGCTCTTGGCATGCGGGCCTCGGTTTCCAACGCCACCGAGCTCATGCGGCTCTATGAGCACTTCACCAGCCTCGGGTTCAACGACTCGGCGATTTTGATGGCAGCCACAATGCTCTCCATTGAGGGCCGCCACACCCTGGCCGACCTGGCCGCCCGCCTGAACCAGTGGTATGAGGACGGCACAGTTTCAGACGAAGCATTGGCCGAGCGCAGCCAGCAGAACAGCGAAGCGGCCAGGGCCGTGAAGCGCTGGCTGGACCTGTGGGGCCAGAGCCGGTCGCCCTCGCCCGGCGAGCTGGCGGCCCATGCCCGCTTCCACGACGAGTGGGCGATGCCCGATGACCTGATCGACTTTGCCGCCGAGCGCTCGTCGCTTGCCGACCGGCCCCTGGCGATGATGGGCCGGCTGCTGGAGAATTGGCGCGAAAAGGGAATCAAAGACCGCAAGGCAGCCCACGAGGATTGGGAACGGGGCCGGGCGGCGGGTACTAACCGAGAAGATTTTGCAGACCGTAACTTTAAGAACCAAAACAGTTACACACAGGAGCAGTTTGACAAAATGAAGTCAGACATCTTCGACGTGAAGGATTTCCCACATGGCCAATAACCACATAGAATTTGTGTTGAACGAATTGCAGACCACGCGGCTGCAACGGCTGGCCATGGTCGCAGACCGGGAACGTGGGCTCAGGGAAACCTGCCCCGACCTGAAAGCCCTAGATCTTTCCATTGCACGAGCCGCTCGGCTGGAGAAAGGCCTGCTCCCCAACCTATATGAGCAACGGCGGCAGCTTCTTTCACAATGGCTTTCAGATCAGGCCTTGCCCGCCGATTGGCTTACCCCGCCGCCCGACTGCGCCAAATGCGGCGACACCGGCTATGTGCAAGGCGCTCTGTGCGCCTGTGTCAGAAACGAAGCGGCACGGCGAATGTTCGCCGAAGCCGGGCTCACAGACAGCAGCCCATCGTTCACTCGATTCAACCTTGAGGTGTTTCCGGATAAAAGGCTCGCCAACGGCCACACGCTGAGGGAGCAAATGGAACGAATCCGCGATTATGCGCTGAATTACGCAACCCATTTCCCGTCAGTGCCGATGCCCAATCTTTTATTCTCCGGCCGCCCTGGATGCGGTAAAACTTTCCTACTGGATTCCATCGCCGGCCGGGTGATCGAGCGGGGCTTCTGGGTGGTACGGGCAACCGCGTTTTCCGTGAACGACCTGATGGCAAAAGCCATGTTTGACCGAGCTGATCCCGACAGCTTGTTTGCGTGCGACCTGCTGGCTCTGGATGACTTGGGCACAGAACCAATTTTCAACAAGGTGACGATAAACTCGTTTTTCAATCTGGTGAATGAGCGGTTAGCAAATGGCAAGCCTACCATCATTTCCACCAATCTCACAACCGATGAAATCCTGAAGCGGTATGGTGACCGCATTTTCAGCCGCATCACCGACCAGCGCACCACAAGGATTTTCGAGTTTGAGGGTGTGGATTTGAGGAAGTGCGGGGGGTAAGGGCCCCCCTGCCGCTTGCCAGGAAATCCCCCCTGTCATCTGCGGATGACATCCCCCCTTGAATTTTTGCCTTCGGCAAAAACAAAGGGGGTGGGGAGGTTATTCTCTCCAACTAACAACAAGGGCCGGGTATTACCCCGGCCCGTTTTGTTGGCTCTGTCCCGGCCCACTTTGTTGGCTCGTTCCGAGCCCGTTTTATTAGCGTCCCCTCACACCCACTGAGGCTTCACATAATCCACCCTGTTCATGAAGATGCTTTCCACCTTATCCACAATGGGCCCGCCATCTTCATGGGAGGCGGCATAGGCAGCCTGCCACTCAGGGTCTGCGCTGAAGGAGGCAAAGGCGGCGTCCCGCTTCTCATGGTTTTCAAAGGCGCACACATAATAGATCTTCTCCGCCCCGTCGGCGTCTTCATAAAAGTCGCACACATGGATGCCGTGCTTGGGGAACAGCGCCAGCGTGACCTCGCGGAAGCGCTTGTGGATGGCCGGCAGGCGGCCGGGGTGCATGGTGTAGATGCGCAGTTCGTAGAGCATATCCGTTCTCCTTTTGATGGGCTTTGCCATCATGATACAACCACCGGGCAAGGCAGCACAACCGGCAAATCTGAGCGTAATATTATGCGGTTGATTTTGGCGATACATGCAAATATAATGATATTGCTCAAGCAAACCATTTTCATCCAGGGGAGGAAACGGTATGGGCAACCCACATCGCAGGCTGCTGCCCGCTTTCCTGTCAGCGCTGCTGGTGCTGGCACTGCTGCCGCAGGCGGCATTGGCGCTGCCCTCCACGGAAAGCGACTTCCTCTACACCCAGTCCGGCGGCGAGGTGACGATCACCGGCTACAAAGGCCCGGGAGGGGTGGTCACGATCCCGTCCAGCATCGGGGGCAATCCGGTGGTGGCGATTGGATCCTATATATCTCCGAACAATTACAGCATCACAAAGGTCATTATCCCCGGCAGTGTGAGGCGAATCGGGCATGAGGCCTTCTTTGGGTGCGGTGCCATCACCAGCGTGTCGTTGGCAGAAGGTCTGGTCAGTATTGAGGGTTATGCATTTTCCAGCTGCAACATCGCCAGCATCGCGTTACCCAGCACGGTTTCAACCATTGGGCCGTTTGCGCTCAACACAGGCTCGCTTGTCTCCATTTCAGTAGCCAGCGCCAACCCAACCTTCTCAAGCCTGAACGGCGTGTTGTATGACAAGGGCAGAAAGACGCTGCTCCTGTATCCACAGGGCAAATCTGGATCTTTTACGATCCCAAGCAGCGTGACCAGGATCGAGACCTATGCCTTCCATGGCGCAACAGAGCTGACAAGCCTGACCATCCCCAACACGGTGACCAGCATCGGCTCAAACGCGTTTACCGCTTGCTACGGCCTTGCCAGCCTGTCCATCCCCGCAAGTGTGACAAGCATCGAAGACGAGGCGTTCCAGGGGATGCTCTTGAAATCCATCACGGTCCATTCCTCCAACCCTGCATATTGCAGCGTGAACGGCGTGCTGTATAACAAAACCAGGACCACGCTGATGTACTGCCCGCAACAAACAACCGGGGCATTCACCGTGCCGGCGGGCGTGACCAGAATTGCCAAGTCTGCGTTCGCCAATACGGGCATTACGGGCATCACGCTGCCGAACGGGCTGAAGTATATTGGTGAAATGGCGTTTTGGGAGTGCGATTTTACCACCATTACAATCCCTGCCAGCGTGGCAGGCATCGGCCTTGAAGCGTTCAGCGTCTGTAGAAAACTAAAATCGATCGTTGTCAGCGCATCCAATCCCACTTTCTGCAGCCTGAATGGCATCCTGTATGACAAAGGTAAAACAAAGCTGATCCGCTGCCCGGAGGCCTATGGCGGCTCGTTAACCGTGCCAAGCGGTGTGAAGGAAATCTGTTACCGTGCCGTGGACAGCACGGCAATCAATGCTGTGAAACTGCCGGCCAGTGTCGCAATCATCGGCGATTCCGCCTTTATCGGCTGCAGAAGCCTGACCTCTGTGACACTGGGCAGCGGGCTGGAAACCATTGCTCAATGTGCCTTTGAGTATTGCAACCTGGCCACAGTAACCATCCCAGCCGGTGTGAGCTCCATCGGCAAAGAGGCGTTCGCGTCCAACCCCATGCTGGCAAAGGCGGTGTTCAAGGGGCCTCTGCCGGCCACACTGGGAGATGATATCTTCCGCAGCACCAAAACCGGCTTCAAGCTTTATTACCACATCGCGAATGCCGACAGCTGGGCCGCCTGGAGCCAGACCGCCAAGCAGGCCTTCTGCAACGCCAAGGTGACGCCGAACAACGGCTCAAAAGCCAAACCCCTGGTGCTGAATGTGAACGGCGGGCATGTGGCGGCTCCGGCGGCTCCGGCCTTTCAGGGCCATAGCTTCACCGGCTGGTATAAGGACGCTGCCTGCACCAAGCCCTGGCATTTCAACACCGATGTGATCACCGGTGACATTGCGCTTTATGCCGGGTGGACCCCTCCGCTCACAACCGGCGGCATGGCCACAGTGCCGCCCCGGGTGGTCTGGGGGAAATAGACATAAAAGCAGCCACCGGAACCCGGTGGCTGCCTGTTGTGGCAATGCCTGATCACCACACGCACCGGTGCGGTTGATTCGATCCCATGTGCCTAGAACCACACCCGCACCGTGACCCGCTGCTTGCAGCGGGGGCACACTACAGTGTTTTTGCCCCGCTTGATGGGCAGGCGCAACGTCACCTTGCAGTGGGGGCAGGTGCGGTAGCGGTGTGTCTTGATGTCTTTCAAGCGGCGGAACTGCTTGAGCACCGATGCTTTCACGGGGTTGAAAATCCGCAGGAACGCTTCGTTTTCCTTTCGGCGGCGAACCAGGTCCTTGGAGAGCATGCGGTAGATCAAGATAAGCATAATGACGAGACTCAGCACGGAGAACCAGATCACGTGAGTAAGGGAATCAGCGAATGACAGCAGGAGAGAAAGCACCATCGTGGCATAGCCCAGATGGTCCATGCCGTTGCGGCCATAGAAGAACTGCGCGAGCTTATAGCGGAATTGATTCACTTTCAACACCCTTGGTAAGAAATTCTGCTTCTATCCTATCATTTCGCCGGGGTGCGGGATAGATGCAGGGGCATTAAGTTTGGATAAAGATTGGATGTTGTTGGTGATAAAAGCTGCTCTGTTTGATTTTGATGGCACATTGACGATTGGCAAAACCGGCTCCCAGTCAGTCATCAGATACCTGTAAACAAACCCGCCGTGCATTGAGCGCACGGCGGGTTTTCTCAGAATACCCTACAGCGCCTGATCCCCCCGCTCGCCGGTGCGGATGCGGATGGCGTCTTCGATGGCGGAAACAAAGATTTTGCCATCGCCGATCTCTCCAAGACGGGCAGCGGAAATGATCGCCTGGATCACCTGCTCGGCCAGGCTATCGGCCACGACGGCCTCCAGCTTGATCTTGGGCAGCATGTTGATCTCAATCTCGGTGCCCCGATAAACCTCGGTGTAACCCTTCTGCCTGCCGCAGCCCATCACCTGGGAAACGGTCACGCCGCTGATGTCCATCTTGCTCAGTGCTTCTTTGACTTCCTCCAGCCTGCCGGGCCGGATGATCGCTTCAATTTTTTTCATATCGGTATTTCCTTTCTTCAGGATATGCTATTCCAACCTACTCAGTGAATCCAAGCTGTGGATGGCGGGCGGGGACGGAGCCCCGCCCCTACTGTCAGGAAGGGAGTAAGGGTTTACGGGTGCGTGGAGTGCTCAACCACGGAAAAACTCAATCCAGCCCGGTGAACGACGGATACGCCGTTTCGTGGTGCTCGGCACCATCCATGCCGTCAGCCTCTTCGCGGGGGGTGGCGCGCAGCTTGGTGAAAAGGCCGATGAACTTCAGGATCAGGAAAGTGCCCGCAACCGCCATGGCCATCGTGACACCGATGGCGAT
Source organism: Bacillota bacterium (assembly GCA_023435705.1). Taxonomy (GTDB): domain Bacteria; phylum Bacillota; class Clostridia; order Christensenellales; family UMGS416; genus JAEYRA01. Next base: position 329,431 of record JAEYRH010000008.1, read on the forward strand.
CAGCTGATTCACCAGCTGCATCGGGTTTCCGAAGAACAGGCCGTTGACACCATTGACACTGGCGGAAGCAAAGAGGCCCGTGGCGATGCCGCCCCAGATGCCGCCGATGCCATGGCAGCCGAACACATCCAGCGCGTCGTCATAGCCGAACTTGCCCTTGATGCGGCTGATGAAGAACCAGCACAGCGGAGAGACCACAAGACCGATGACGATAGAGGCCCAAACCGGCACAAAGCCCGCACCGGGCGTGATGGCCACCAGGCCAATCACCGCACCGGTGGCGGCGCCCACGGCGGTGGGCTTGCCAATCGTGATCATGTCAATGACCATCCAGGAGAGCATGGCTGCCGCAGCGGCGGTGTTGGTGGTCAAAAAGGCATGGGCGGCAATGCCATTGGCAGCAAGGGCGGAGCCGGCGTTGAAGCCGAACCAGCCGAACCACAGCAAGCCCGCGCCCAACAGCACAAAGGGCACGTTGTGGGGCGTCATCTTCACCACGCCGTGGCCCTTGCGGCGGCCCAGCATCAGGCAGGCCACCAGCGCCGACACACCGGAGGAGATGTGCACCACATTGCCGCCGGCAAAGTCAATGGCACCCAGCTTAAGCAGGAAGCCATCAGGCCCCCACACCATATGGGCCAGCGGGTAGTAGACCACAAGGGACCACAGCACCACAAACAGCAGCAGCGCCTGAAACTTGATGCGCTCGGCGATGGAGCCGGTGATGAGCGCCGGGGTGATCACCGCGAACATCATCTGGAAAGCCAGAAAAACATACGTGGGGATCGTGCCGGTGACCGATGAGGCGGTGATGCCTTTGAGGCCAAAAAACTCCAGGCTGCCGATCACGCCGCCGACATTGCTGCCGAAGCTTAAGCTGTAGCCGATCAGCACCCAGAGGATGGATGCCACGGCCATCGTGCCGAAAGACATCATCATCGTATTCAGCACGTTCTTTCTCCGCACCAGGCCGCCATAAAAAAACGCCAGCGCCGGTGTCATCAGCAGCACCAGCGCGCTGCTGATCAGGATGAACGCGGTGTCGCCCGTGTTGATCATTGTGAGACGCTCCTTCATTCATATGCCGGCTTGCGCCAGCTATTGTGCAAAACAGGGGTGCGGAAAACAAACGCATGCCATCGTGCAGGGCTTTTTAGCCATACCGTGCGTGCGGGAAATCAGGCAAAGCGCCCATGCTTTGCAGCTTGTGATTGTGGTCCCTGCATTTTTTCCAGGAAAGGGTGGCGCAGCAGGCGCCTCCGGCAACAGAAATTGTCGCTGCGGCATGGGCAAACCATGAACCGGGCGACTGACGCGGCAGCTTTGCCGACACAGTATTACCAAGGGTGAACTTCAGTACAAAAACAAAAAGGGCGTAACAACACACAGTTGAAACGCCCTTGTCTCACGACGATGATTATAATATGCCGGTTCATGGGTGTCAATGCCAATTTGAAACACGAGGGGTTGAATCTTTCATTTTTTTGTGTCGCGCCTGTTTTGATTGCGGGTGTTGGCGCGCTTATGCCGCAGCCCCGTTTTGCCGATACTGAGTGTATCATCACATGGGGGAGGGCTGCCAATGGGTTTGCTGCGCAAGGTTTTGAATCCGGAGCTGTTTCAGGGCAGCCTGCACCGCCATGGCTCTTTTGAGGGCTGGTACTTCAAGCTGATCGACCTTGATATGGCCACCTCCGCCGCGGTGATCCCCGGCGTGGCGCTGGCCGGCGGCGATGTGGCCGGGCGATCCCACGCCTTTGTGCAGGTGATCCATGGCGCAGACACCCGGTACTACGAATACCCCCTTCATGAATTTCACACCGATGGCAAGGAGTTCCTGGTGCGCGTAGGCGGCAACACCTTTAGCCGCGAGGGCATCCGCCTGGACCTGGATGGCCCCGGCGGCACGGTGGCAGGCGAACTTTCGTTCACAGAGGCGCTGCCCTTCCCCAAGGGTCCATGGCCGGGCATCATGGGGCCCTTCGGCTTTGTGCCCGGCATGGAGTGCTACCACGGCGTGGTGACGATCCGCCACAACATCTCCGGCGCGCTGCGGGTGGACGGGCAGGCATTGGACTTTTCCGGCGGCACCGGTTATGTAGAGAAGGACTGGGGCCGCAGCTTCCCCTCCTGCTGGGTGTGGCTGCAGGCTGGCCACTTCCCCGGCTCCGACGCGGCGTTTCTCTTTTCGGTGGCGGACATCCCATTCGCAGGCAGCAGCTTCACCGGCTTTTTCGCGTTTCTCTATCTGGACGGCAGGCTGCACCTCCTTGCCACCTACACCGGCGCAAAGCTTGTGTCGCTCAATGACCGCGATGGCGTGACCCACGCCGTGATCCGCGACCGGCGGCGCACGCTGGAGCTTGCTGCCAAGCCCGGCCCCGGCGGCCTGCTGCGGGCGCCCAAGAACGGCCTGATGGACCGGCTCATTGAGGAGAGCATCCAGGCGTCGGTGCAGGTGCGGCTCATAGAAGACGGGCAGGAGGTGTTTTCCGGCAGCAGCGATTGCGCGGGCATGGAGCGCTATGAGCATGGGAGGCTGCAAACGAAATAGGGGTAGATATTTATTTTCACAAAACAATGTTGTATAATTATAAAGGTAAATGTTTGGAAACAAGGGTGAATTGTATGGAGAACTCATCAGACACATCGCCCATTTCCGCAGAGAAAAAAGGAAAGCGCCGGTTGTGGCCCTGGCTGGCCGGGGCCGGGGTGCTTGCAGCAGTTGCCGCCGCCGTCATACTATTTGTGCTTGTGCCTGATGCCCGAAACATTGCAGCAGATGGGCAGTTTCATAAAAACAACAATGAGATCGCGAATGAAGATAATTATCAAAAGGCGGCAGCCTTGCTGGAAAACCGGGACAACACTGCCGCCGCCGATATAGTTGCAGGCATTGGGAGCAATAAAAACAACGACGAGACGGCAAAGGAACGCAACTATCAAACCGTGAAGGGGTTGCTGGTAAACAGGTATTTTGACGAAGCCACCGAGCTTCTGAAAAACCTTGGGAGCTATAAAGACAGCGAGACGATCCTGGCCTCAATCGCCAGTTACCAGAAAGCAGCCTACTTGCTGGACTACGGATATGCCGATGTTGCCGCCGAGATCTTTGCGAGCCTCGGTGATTTTTGCAACAGCCCGACCATGCTGAAAAAGAGCCAATACCAGATCGCAGCAGACCTGCTCAGCAAAGGGTCCTACCGAAAGGCATCCGCCATCCTCGGTGAATTGGGTGATTATCAAGACAGCGCCGCCCTGCTGGATGGCTTTGAACGAAAATATCAAAACGCTAAAGACATGCTGAGCAAAGGGTCAGCCCGCGATGCTGCCCTGCTCCTCAACGAGCTGGGAGACTACAAAGAAAGCGTCAGCCTGTTGGAAACCAACAAATGGGATATCCTCGCTCAGGCACAAGCCGGAGATGTTGTGAAGCTTGGATCGTATGAGCAGGATAACGAACCGGCCAATGGGCAGGAAAGCATTGACTGGAAAGTGCTCGCCAGGCATGACGGGAAGCTGCTGCTTCTGGCGGTGTATCGGCTCGATGTGAAACCCTATCACAGCAAGACTGAATCCATTACCTGGGAAAACTGCTCGCTGCGGAAATGGCTGAACGGAGAGTTTTTGAACACAGCATTTTCAAAAGAGGAGCGTTCCGCAATTGCAACCACCATGCTGGTCAACGCCGATAACCCTGAAAAGGGCACTGATGGCGGCAGGAACACCAAAGACACCGTGTTTCTATTGAGCGTTGACGAATACAACGAGTATCACGAATTCATTGATGATGTTCCTCCCTGCACAAAGTATGCGGAGCGCCATGGCGTGTCCAATACGTATGGGGGCAGAGTATGGTGGCTGCGCTCACCTAGCCTGGATCCCAGTTGGGCTGCTGACATTGCAGAAGGTTACCTGGGGGGTAGCGGCGCAACAGCCAAATCGGCTGTCCGCCCGGCGATATGGGTCAGCCTGGAAAATGATCAAACAGACCCGGTTGTTGAACCAGACGATGCCATAGAGTAGCGTATCGAGGGTTTGCCCGCTCATTGTGGATGCAAATCAGAAGCGATATAATGCGTATAGCCTGCAAATTGGCAGAAATTTATATGACCGCATTTATGGTTGTTCATAATCCGCGATCAGAAAACAAATCACCTATGGAGCTGCAATGTTTCTATATCATTATTATGACAAAGCGATTGGGCCCTTTGTTAGTTTATCTGATTTACCGATGGACGAAGCAAATGCAGTGATCAATAGAATCAAATCAGAAAGGCCAAACGTTCAATGCGCCCAGCGGGATGCTGAATACATGTTTCGCCGGCGCATGTATGAGGACATTCTCAGAAAAGTGTTTATCAAGAAGGGTGGGGTCATCCGGCGAAGCACACCGCACTACATGGTGGTGGGGCATTCGCCGTGGCTTGCCACATGGTTTGAAAACAGCGCCTTTGTCAAAATACCCATTGATGAGTTTGATTTGTCCACGGTGTCGTTTACCTATGGCGATTCGCACCCCACGTTCAGCCCATGGCCAAGAGACGATGACTGGAAGGAATACCGCAGGCAGCTCTACACCTATGATGAGATATTGAAAGTGATCGGCAAGTATGGCTTGCCGCAGGACTGGAACGACGATGGCAAGTTCGGGCCTGAACGGTATATTGAGGCGCACGTGTGGGATGATCAGCCGATTGAGAGGTACAGATAACGGGCGGATGTTTCGGAATTCAGAGAAGGCGCTGACAAAGACAAACCCCATAAACTCCCCCTGTCATCTGCGGATGACACCCCCCTCAGAGAAGGGGATGAAGAAAATGAAAGGACCCACCACCATGCCCACCTCCAAACAATCCTCCCTGCTTCAAGTTTTCCTCTCCTCCCTCGATGACCAAGCAAGGCCGCTCTATGAAGCATTGGCCGGCACCCTGCAAGACCTGGGTTATCAACCGAAGAAAGAAAAGTCAAACATCTCCTTCAAGCATGGCCTGCACAACAAGCAAATGGCGAAAATGGGTGTGAAGGCAACTCGCGCCAAAGGCCCCTCCCCCTTCTTCTCCCTGCGCTTTTCCGCCTGCCGGGGCTATTCCCAGCGATTCGAAAGCATCATCAGCGCCTATGCCGCCCAATACCCCGCCCGCGAAGCCCGCTGCACCCGCGGCGAATGCAGCTTCTGCCAAGGCGATGCAGCCACACATGTCTACAACTACGAAGCGCCCGACGGCCAGAGCAAAACGCACTGCGGGGCCTATGCAATTGACATCCCGGCCCTCACTGCTGAAGATCTGGATGAGCTGAAAACGCTGATCCGGGAAGAGCATGCCTACTTGATGGAGCACGAGGCGGGCATCCCGGCAGAGCAGGCAGCCTGTACTAAGGCGGCCCGATGAGCTCTGGCATCATCACAACACCGCAGCATTCCATCGCCGCAGGCCGCCGCCACACAGTGGGCCTAAAAGCCGATGGAACGGTTATCGCCGTGGGTGACAACCGGTGCGGCCAATGCGATGTGGGCGGCTGGCGAGAAATCGTAGCGGTGGCGGCGGGCAACGTGCACATGGCCACCAACACAGGCAATGCCCACACCGTGGGCCTACGGGCAGACGGCACTGTGGTGGCTGCCGGCTGGAACAGACACGGCCAATGCGACGTGGGTCATTGGCGCGGCATCGTCGCCATCGCGGCTGGCTGGTGCCGCACCGTGGGGCTCAAGGCCGACGGCACAGTGGTGCTTGCCGGGCGGAGCCAACCAGGTGAAAGCGAAGTGGTTGGTTGGCAAGACATTGTGGCCGTGGCCGTGGGGGACTGGCACACCGTGGGCCTGCGATCAGACGGCGCAGCCGTTGCCGCAGGCAACAACCGATATGGCCAATGCGCCGTGGATGGATGGCGTGACCTTGTGGCAGTGTCAGCGGGCTACCTGCACACCGTGGGCCTGAAGACCGATGGCACCGTGGTGGCCATGGGGCTCAACCGGGATGGGGTGTGCGATGTGGGCAGCTGGCAAGGCATCGTGGCGATCGCGGCGGGCAGCCACCACACCGTAGCCCTTCGGGCAGACGGCACCGTGGTGGCGGCAGGCTGGAATGAGTTTGGCCAATGCGAAGTGTGTGATTGGCGTGGTGTCGTCGCCATTGCCGCGGGTTGCGCCCACACGGTGGGCCTCATGGCGGATGGCACTGTGGTGGCTGTGGGCGAGAATAGGTTTGGTCAATGTGAAGTTGCAGATAAGATTGGCATGAAGCTCCCCGTCTGATCGCAGGGGGCTTTTACATGAAAGGTTTTCCCGGTGTTAGCTATTGTGCTACCCATGCAACAGGCCGGCGGGCCAAACCCGCCGGCTTTGTGTTGCCCGGAATAGAAGAGATTACGGCGTGCCGTAATACAGCTCGTACTCGGCGTCTTCCAACTTCACGGCGTTGTAGAAGGTGTCTTCCACGGTGACCACAGCGGAGCCAGTGATCGTAGCCGTATTGGGCACCAGCTGCTGCGAGCCGGTGGTGTCCAGCGCCACCGTGTAGGGGTTGGGGTTCAGCTCGTAGCCAACAGGCTGCGTGACCTCCTGCACGGTGTAGGAAACCTCGTCGGGGTTGGCCATTGTCATCAGGTTTGGGAAAGTGACCGCACCGGTGAAAGGGGCCGAAGGCGCAGATTCGGCCACCATTACCGTGGTGCCCTTTTTCAGGTTGAACGTGCCGCCGGCTAGACGCAGCAAGGGCAGCCCGGCTGCGTGCTTGATCACCGTCAATGTGGCGGTGATCGTGGGGTTAGCATCCACCGTCCGCGTGACTGGGGTTGCGTTGGTTACGGTGAAGGACTGCGGTGTGCCGTCCAGAGTATAGCCGGGCGGCGGGGTCTTCATCAGGTAATAATAGTCTCCCGCCGGCAAGCTGGTGAAGTTTACCTGCCCGCTGGTGTCCGTGGTTTTGGTGTCGATCAAAATACCTGCCATAGTTGATAAGTTCCTCCTTCCAGGGGAAGGTTGTGGTAGAAAGCATCCCGTAAGTTAATGGTAATGCTTCCCGATCCCCTGTGTACAGCTTTTCGGAACAGAAACGAAAGCTTCCTGGTTTGGCACGGATCTAGCCATAGCCGGAACCACCGTGCCCTGGGCACACAATCCGGATACGAGCACAGTGCCTTGATAAGGTATTCGCCTGCGGACTCCACAGTAAACCAGGCCGAGCCGCAGGGGCCAGTCTTTCCGGTGCAGATAGTCACTCCCTTTGAGTTCATCAAAGACAGCGTGATACCCTTCACCTTCTTCCCCTGAAAGGTGCATACCACCAGAAGTCCGTGTCTGGACACCAAATCTTGATCCATTCTTGGTTCCCTCCGGAATATCGTTCTTTATATCGTATTCACCAACGCAGCTAGATGCTAAATGGATATCTTCGTTCATCTCTTGACAACATTCCCCAATAATCTACAATATTGGTATCAACCTGAGGGAAGGTGCCCCATGGCATACCATGACCAGTATGACGAAACTGTTTCCATCGGCGATTGGGTGGGCTCGATGGTGCTGAGCTCCATTCCGGTTGTGGGCTTCATCATGATGCTTGTGTGGGCCTTCGGCAGCAACGCCAAGCCCAGCAAACGCAACTTCTTCCGCGCCTATCTGATCGTCTGGGTGGCAGGGCTGGCGCTCAGCGTGATTTTCTTTTTCATGGTCCCCGGCATGTTGGCGGCGGTGGTGAATGCTGTGAAGTCCTTTGATCCAATGGGGAGCGGGTTTTACAACTGAACCGCAGGCACAAGTCCGGTTATGATGTGATACACTCATTCGGGCATCGGTGAACACCGACTTGCCCGTTCTTCTTTTTGTAAGCCGATAAAAACACTTGTTCCCATTTTATCATTGTGATATGATGTTATTACTCCAATACTTTCCATATACCACACACCAAGCCAAACCCAAAGCATACTTATCTCGGTTTCCAAATATGGATCATGAAGAAGGCTTCATGCGCCTTGCCCCACCCATCGGCAAATCACAACCGGGAGGTCCCTCATATGGCAACCATCATGCCCGGCGGCGCGCGTCGCCCGTCTTCTTCCAGGCGGGGCCTTGGCAGGCCTGCCACTGTGGTGATCGTGCTGGCGCTGGTGCTGGCGGGGTTTATGCTGCTGGCCCTGGCCGGCGCGGTGGTTTACACCCTCCAGCTGGACCGGCAATATGACCAGGCAGTCGCCGCACTGGAGCGCAAGGACTACACGGGAGCCATCGGCAGCCTGAGCGGCGTCCCGGAGTTTTTCCGGGAGAAGACATCGCTTCAGGATTATGCAAGGGCCGGTGAGCTGCTGGGCAAAGGGGATTATGACGGCGCCCGCCGCCAGTTTGAGCGCCTCAAAGACTTTCGTGACAGCCGGGCCATGGTGACCGAGACCGATTACCTGCACGCCAAGGCGCTTCTGGAAACCAAGGATTACCAGGGCGCGGCGGATTTGCTGGAGGGCCTTGCCAAGCAAAGCCATCAGGACTCCGCCGACCTGCTCATGGAAGCACAATACGCCCTCGCCGTGCAGAAGCTGAACGCAAAGGAATATGAGCAGGCGGCGGAGCTGCTGCAGCGGCTGGCGGCCAAGAAATACAAAGGGGCCGAAGACCTCCTTCGCCGGGCCAACTACTGCCAGGCGGTGGAGCTCTACCGCGAGGGGCAGTATGCCCAGGCGCAGGCGCTGCTCGCCGATCTGGATGCATATGAGAAGAGCGACGCTTATTATCTGCTCACGCAGCTGCAGCTGAAGCAATACAAGATCACAGGCTATGCCGGGCAGGTTGCGGCGATGAGCAAGCTGCTGGCGCTGGGCAAGGCGGAAGACTTTGTCTCGCTGCTCACCGGTGACGAATGGATCTGCTTTTTGCTCTCGGGCATATGGGTGAACGGCGACAACTATTTTGTGATGACGCATGATGACAGCGGCTTCAACATCAACTACGCTCTGCCCTATGTGAATGGAAAGTACTACTACATTGAGGATTCTGTGCTCTATGTGGGCAGCGACGAAACCGGCTGGGACAAGTGCTTCCAGTTCAAGTTTGAATCCGAACGCATTATGGTCGTGCATTGCTACAAGGACGGGGCGGACTACAAGCTGTATCGGAGCCTGAATTAGCAGGCTCCCGTGATTTTACCGCGTCATAATCTGGTATACTATCCATAAAACTACTTTCAGGTGAACCATGCGCGAAACCGCCACCATCGCAGCCCCCGCCACAGCCCCCGGCCAGGCCGGCGTGGCCATCATCCGCGTGAGCGGCCCCAATGCCCTTGCGGTGTTGCAGGGCTGCTTTTTCCATAGGGGCCGGCTGGAGCCCAGACGGATGGTCTATGGCACCGTGACGCTCGCCGGCGAGCCGGTGGACCGCGCGCTGGCCGTGTTTTTCCAGGCGCCGAAAAGCTACACCGGCGAGGACATGGCGGAGATCCACTGCCACGGCGGGCAGGAGACTGTGCGCGCGGTGCTTCAGGCCGTGATGGCCGCCGGAGCCATAGCCGCCGAGCCGGGCGAATTCAGCAAGCGGGCGTTTCTGAATGGCCGGATGGACCTTTCGCAGGCCGAGGCCGTGATGGACCTGATCTCCGCACGGGCCGAAGGGGCAAGGAAGCTGGCGCTCCGGCAGCTGGAAGGGCGGCTGGGCCGAAGGGTGACGGAGCTTCAGGAGGAGCTGCTGAGCCTGCTGGCCGAGATTGAGGTCACCGTGGATTACCCGGAGGACGATCTGGAGCAGCACACCGCCCACGATGTGGCCCGGCGGCTGGTGGGCGTGGGAAAACAGCTTGAGGAGCTGCTCCGCACAGCCAGGGCGGGCCGCGCGCTGCGGGAGGGCGTGCGCTGCGCCATCGTGGGCCGGCCAAACGCAGGCAAATCCTCTCTATTGAACGCGCTGCTGGGGGAAGACCGGGCCATCGTGACCGCCCGGCCCGGCACCACCCGCGACACGCTGGATGCTGAGGCCAGCATCGGCGGCATCCCGGTGACGTTCGTGGACACCGCAGGCATTCGCCACGCCGGCGATGAGATCGAGGCAATGGGCGTGGAGCGGGCCAAAAAGGCGCTGGCGCAGGCGTCGATGGCGCTGCTGGTGGTGGACGGCGCTGCCGGTGTGACCAATGACGACCGCCAGATTCTAAAGGAAGCCGGGGATACGCCGGTGATCTTGGTGGTGAGCAAGGCCGACCTTGCCCTGGCGGTGACTGCGGAAGAGGCGGCAGATCTGCTGCAATGCCGAGGCGCGGTGGCGGTCTCGGCGCTCACCGGGGGCGGCATGGCCGCGCTGCAAACCATGATTGAGGAGTGCTGCGCCGGAGGCGAGGGCTTCGCCGAGTCGGCGGCGCTCTCCAACGCCCGCCACATCGAGGCCGTGCGCGACGGCGCCGATGCGGTGCGGCAGGCCATCGAGGCGTTGGGCGAGGGTTACCCGCCGGACACCGCCGCCACCGACATCCGCCGGGCCTGGCACGCGCTGGGGCAGGTTACCGGCAAGACGGTGGATGAAGACGTGATCGATCTCATTTTTGAGCGGTTTTGTTTGGGGAAGTGAGACGCAGTTCTGGCATCGCCCATGGCCGTTGCCTTCATTTCGGATCGGTGCTACAGTATTGATAAAAGCGCATATGGAGATGGTTTATGCAAGACAGCAACATCGGCGGCATGCTGCATGCGATCCGCAAAACGCTTCCGCTCCCGCTGGCGGTTGCCTGTGATGGCGACGTGCGAAAGGCCATGCAGGACTATTTGAAACACTATCAGGCACTGGCGGAGCAGCATCAGATCGACCCGGAGATGCAAAAAGCGATCGGGCAGCAATGCGACAAGCTCACGCAGGTCTTCGACAGCTTCATCCGTGGCTATCTGAGCACCGCCATCCATCAGATGAAAAACCTATTAAAGATCAAAGTGAAAGGCGGCAGTGTGGTGGACTATTTCACCGTCTCCCTCGACCCACAGAAAGAGGAGACCGGCTCCTATGCCGCCATCCAAAACCAGATGAATTCGCTTTTCCGCGCGCGGCTGGGGGATCATTACAACTATTCGCCGCTGGAGATGTTTCACATCCCCTATCCGATGCGCCACAAGGTGAAATCGCAGCGTTTCAGCATCGCCGGCCTGCCCTGCCTTTACCTGGGCAGCTCCAGCCTGCTCTGCTGGGAGGAGATGAGCCGCCCGCGCACCACGGAGCTTCACATCAGCAGATACCAGCTGGTGGATGCCGTTTGCCTTTTTAACCTGGCATATGATGTGGTGCAGGTCCTGGAGATCTGGGCCAACCCAAACCTGCCGGAGGAGGCAAAGCGCGATTGGGCCACACGGTTTCTGCTGGTCTATCCGCTGCTGGCCGCATGCTCCATTGTTGTGAAGGAGAAGGAAGACCGGTCCTTCCGGTCGGAATATATCATCCCCCAGGTGCTGATGCTGGCCATCCGGGAGGAAAAGTCCGGCTCGATTGACGGCATCCGTTATCTTTCCATGAAGCGGGATCCTCTCTGCTCGCCAAACATCTGGGTCAACTATGCGTTTATCCCCAAGGGCGGCGACTTCCGCAAGGACTATTCCGCCAACCTGATGAAGCTCTTTTTTGCCACGACGCCTTATAACCTCCAGAACATTATGGACATGGACCGCCTCGCCATGGGGGAGATTGAACACATCTACCTCAACATACCCAAAGGAAATGATCATAGGGAACCGCTTGCGCAGAGCAGCGGAGGATCCGTTTCTGATTTCTATGACATCGTGCCGGTGATGGGGCGGGCGAGGTATCGCGATACATCCTTTGGCGCAGTGGACCGCTTTTTGAGCTCCATCTCTGCATGGTCCATTGAGGAGCTGAACAAGAAGTACCAACGGTGATACGAATTCTGACTAACTTCATATTCATCGCATCAAAGGGAAGATGGAATATGAGAAGCACGGCCTCTGCCAGGGCAAGCGACCAACGGCTCATATTTCGCGGCAGGCCGTCAACAATAACCCCATGGATACGGTGCAGCAATCAAATGAATTTTATCAAAAGCTGGTTGAACTCTATCATAACTTCTATTCTCACTGGAGAGACCACATATTTCTGACCTGGCGCTGGTGGGTGGGGGTTGGGCTGATTGTGGTGCCATGGGTAGTTTGGCTTTGTGTGCGAAGGAAGGAAAGCACAGCGAGACTGCTGTTTTCCGGCATGTTTGTGATGCTGGCTGCCGCCGTGTTGGATTTGATTGGGTCATTCCTCGGGCTATGGACCTATCCATACAAGGTGTTCCCCCTGATGCCGGAGCTTGTGCCGTATGACCTGTCCTCCCTGCCTGTAGCGACTATGGTCTTCCTGCAGTATTTCCCCAAGGTGAAGCCTGTGATCAAGGCAATTGTGTATGCAGGCCTGGGTGCTTTTGTGTTTGAGCCGCTGATGATCTGGCTAAAACTATACGACAACATCAACTGGCCCCACTATTTTTCCTTTCCGATCCTGTTTGCCATTTACCTGATCGCCCACCGGCTTTCCAAGGCAAGCAGCTTTGCCCCGGTTTGACCATATAAGAAGCCTTTTTCCTCTGTGACAAACCAACAAATTAGCTATCTAAATATTTTCATTGCCTGATCGAATGCACAGTCTTATAATGATTTGTGCGCCCACGCACTGCGGTGCCCCATTCCGATCAGGAGCATTTTTTAAAAATGAATTGGTTGAAACGCTACATGCCCGTGTATATGAAGCTTGCCCTGCCGGCCTGGCTTTGCCTGTGCGGCGAGGTTATTGTGGATCTGTCCATCCCCCGATACACCCGCGACATTGTGGACATCGGCATCCACAACGGCAACCTGGACTATGTGCTGCGCACCGGCCTCATCATGCTGGCGCTGGCGCTGGGCGGGTCGCTGATGGGCATCACGCGCAACTGGCTTTCCACCCACGCCTCGCAGGATCTGGGCACCCGCATCCGCGCGGACCTTTTCCGCAAGACGCAGGCCATGAGCATCTCCGCGGCCCGCAAGCTGGGCCCGGCCTCTTTGATCACCCGCCTCACCAACGATGTGATGCAGGTGCAAAACATGAGCTTTTTACTCACCCGCGTGTTCATCCGCGCGCCGCTGCTGCTGATCGGCGGCACGATCATGGCCTTCACGCTGAACTCAGGGCTGGCGCTGATCCTGGTGGGCACGCTGCCGCTGATGGCGCTTTTGATCTGGTGGCGCGTGAGCCGGGGCTTCCCGCTGTTTCAGAAGGTGCAAAAGGCGATGGACCGCGTGAACGCCGTGATGCGCGAATATCTGGCAGGCGTGCGCGTGGTGAAGGTTTTTAACCGCGCAGCCTTTGAGGAGAAGCGGTTTGACGAGGCCAACCAGGGCCTGACCGGCCTGGGCGTGAAGGCAGCCAGGGCCATGGCCACGGTGCAGCCGCTCATGTATATCCTGATGAACGGCAGCGTGGTGCTGGCACTTTATTGGGGCGGCGCGAAAATCAACGAAGGCTCCATGATGGCCGGCGACATCATCGCGTTTGTGAATTACTTCCTGATGATTTTGCAGGCCATGGCGATGGTCTCGATGATCTTCACGCAAGGCGTGCGAGGCAAGGCCAGCGCCGACCGCATCGGCGAGGTGTTTGCCGTGCCGGAGGACATGCCCGCGCCGCAGAGCCCCGCTTGCCCCCCGGCCAGAGGGGCTGTGGAGATGCGCGATGTATCTTTCACCTTCCCAAATCAGAGGCAGCCTGCGCTGGAAGGCGTGAGCTTCCGCGTGGAGCCGGGGCAGGTGGCCGCAATCATCGGCAGCACCGGATCTGGCAAGACCACGCTGGTGAGCCTGATCCCAAGGTTTTTTGACGTGACGGATGGCCAGGTGCTGGTGGACGGCGCCGATGTGCGCGATTATGAGGAAGGCTGCCTGCGTGAGCGCATCGCCATGGTGCCCCAGCAGGCCATGCTCTTCACCGGGTCACTGGGCGAAAACCTGCGCTGGGGCAAGCCCGACGCCACCAGCGAGGAAATCACCGCCGCCGCCCGGATCGCCCAGGCCCACCAGTTCATCACCGAGAAGCCGGAGGGGTATCAAACCCGCATCGGCCAGGGCGGTGTGAACCTCTCCGGCGGCCAGAAGCAGCGCGTGTGCATCGCCAGGGCCCTGGTACGCAAGCCCAGCGTGCTGATCCTGGATGACAGCACCAGCGCCGTGGACAGCGCAACGGAGCAGAAGATCCGCGCGGGCCTGAAGGAGGCCTGCCAGGGCATGACGGTGATCCTGATTGCCCAGCGCATCCAGTCGGTGATGGACGCCGACACGATCCTCGTGATGGACGGCGGGCGCATTGTGCAGCAGGGCACCCACTGGGAGCTCATGGAGACTTGCAGCGTGTATCAGGACATTTTCCGCAGCCAGGTGGGTCTGGACGTGACCGGCAAGGAGGTGGTCTGATGCAATTGAGAGGAATGCCCGGCCCCGGCCAGCCCGGGGGCGGCCAGGGCGGCCCGGGGATCCACGCGATGGGGGGCCGCTTTGTGGGCGGCCAGAAGCCCAAAGACATGCGCGGCACGATCAAGCGCCTGTGGGGCCTGTTTGGCCGGGAGCGCTGGAAGCTGCTCACCGTGTTTGCGATCGCCACCGCCGGATCCGCCGTGGGCCTGATCGGGCCGCTGCTGATCGGCAAAGCTGTGGACACCATGGCCGGAAAAGGTGCGGTGGATTTCAACAACCTCCACGGCACGATCCTGCTGCTGGCGGCGGCCTATGGCGCCGGCGCGCTGTTTTCCTTTATGCAGGAGTGGTGGATCGCCGGCGTGGCGCAGCGCATCGTGATGCTGATCCGCCGGTCGCTGTTTGAGCGGGTGCAGCAGCTGCCGCTCAAGTTCTTTGACAGCCGCACCCACGGCGAGCTGATGAGCCGCCTGTCAAACGATGTGGACAACGTGAGCATGATGCTGGGCTCCAGCACCACGCAGCTGTTTGCCAGCGTGCTCATGGTGCTGGGATCCTTGGCGATGATGCTCAGCCTGTCGCCGCTGATGACGGCGCTGGCCATGGTCACCGTGCCGCTCA
The DNA here is from genome assembly GCA_023435705.1 of Bacillota bacterium. Classification (GTDB taxonomy): domain Bacteria; phylum Bacillota; class Clostridia; order Christensenellales; family UMGS416; genus JAEYRA01. The sequence goes on from JAEYRH010000008.1 coordinate 344,464, forward strand.
CGGTGGTGTTTTCCTCGATGATCGCCCGTCGGGCCCGCCCTCGCTTCAAGGAGCAGCAGGCCAACCTGGCGGAATTAAACGGCCATGTGGAGGAGATCCTTTCCGGCCAGCTGGTCGTGAAGGCCTTCGGCCAGGAGGCCAACGTGACCGCGCGGTTTGACGAGATCAACGGCCGCCTGCGTGATTCGGGCATGAAGGCCCAGATTCTCTCCGGCATCGTAATGCCCATGCTCAATGTGTTTACCAACATCGGCTTTGTGATCATCGCCACCTCCGGCGGCTGGCTGGCGGTGAGCGGCGCGATCACGGTGGGCGTGATCGCCAGCTTTATCAACTACTCGAGGCAGTTCACCAGGCCATTAAACGAGATCGCCAACCTTTACAGCTCGATACAGTCTGCCCAGGCCAGCGCCGAGCGCATCTTTGAGCTGATGGATGAGCAGCCCGAGCCCCGCGACCTGCCGGAGGCAAAGCCACTGGAGAACCCCGAGGGCGTGGTGGGCTTTGAAAACGTGAGCTTCGGCTACAACTCCGACGTGCCCGTGCTCAAAAATGTGACGCTGGAAGCCGCGAGGGGCCGCACGATCGCGCTGGTGGGCCCCACCGGCGCGGGCAAGACCACGATTGTGAACCTGCTGGTGCGCTTTTATGACCCCACGGCGGGCACCATCCGCTTTGATGGGCAGGACATGCTCCTGTGGACCCGCGACACACTGCGGCCCTGCTTCGGCATGGTGCTGCAAGACACGCATTTGTTTTCCGGCACTGTGCGCGAAAACATCCGCTATGGCCGCCTGACCGCCACCGACAGCGAAGTGGAGGCCGCCGCGCAGGCCACCGGCGCAGACCGCTTCATCCGCCGCCTGCCCCAGGGCTACGACACCGAGCTGGGCGAGAGCGGCGGGGGCTTGAGCCAGGGCCAGCGGCAGTTGCTCTCCATTTCCCGGGCGATCTTGGCCGAGCCGGCGGTGCTGATCCTTGATGAGGCCACAAGCTCGGTGGACACCCGCACCGAAATGGCGCTGCAGCGGGCAATGATCAAGCTGCGGCAGGGGCGCACCAGCTTCATCATCGCCCACCGGCTCTCCACGATCCGCGACGCCGACGAAATATTGGTGATCGACCACGGCGAGATCATCGAGCGGGGCAGCCACAGCGAGCTCATGGAGAAAATGGGGTTTTACTACAATTTGTACAGCGGGCAGTTTGCGATGCTGCAGGAATAGAACGAACTCCCCCTGTCGTTCTTTCAGAACGACATCCCCCCTTGAATTTTTGCCTTTGGCAAAAACAAGGGCGGGTAGGGAGTGGGTTTCTTTTTTTCAGTAGGGGCCGGGCTCAGTCCCGGCCCGCAAATACATCACTCAAATTCCATATCAAACACATCTAGTACCATACAAAAAATCCCCCCAGCCTTAAAGACCGGGGGGATCCTTCTACAAGTCTATTTTACAGCACCTTGGAGTGCCGGTCGGCATAGCTGGACGCGCAGACACTCTCGGGCTTGACCCGTGGGATGAACGCCAGGCCCTTGGCCATGCCGATGAGCTCGGCCAGATAGGCGCGGGTGGGGCCCTTTTCGCCGGCGTCAATGTGGAACTCCAGCTCCACGCCGCCTTTACCAGAGAGCGCGTCATAAATCTTGCCCAGCCGCTCCTCGTCAAACAGATAGGCCAGCTGCAATGAGCAAAGCGTCTCCAGCGAGAGCTTCTCCCGGAGGTTCACAAGGGGCCTGCGCAAATAATTGCGGGTGTAGAACCCGATGGCGCCCTGGCCCTTGCGGTGCACCAGCACGCAGGTGACCATCACCGACTCCTCGCAGTTGGATTGGGAGTCTGACCCAACGGAAATGCAGTAGCTGCTGTGGGGGTCTTCGCGAAGAAAGTCCACCACGCGGTCAAACACGTCGTGAAAGGGGATCACACCATAGCGCACGCTCCGAAAGAGCGTCTCGTCGCTGAAGGTGATGCTGTTGCCTGCCGATCGTTTTACCATACGCCCTCCTGTCGCACCATTGATGCCGAAAATTTGCCCCGGATAAACAAAAACTCCCGCAGTTTCAGCGGGAGCGCATCAAGCCGTATGGGCGCAACAACCCTGTTGCCGCCAAACGGGCCGCTCCCTGTGCTGATATTCCGATAGAGTTTGCCGGTTGAAGCTCATTTGCCTGCCTCCTGCTGGATATTATATCACCGTTACCTTGTTTTTGTCATACCAGATATTGTTAAAAGAAATCTATAAAAAAGCACCCCCCGGTTCAGGAGGGCGCTCTGGACTCGCTAGAGGCTTACTTGAACCAGTTGATTACGTTCTTCTCGGCGAAGTCGGCGCACATCGGCACGCGCATGTCCTCACCCTTGGAGGCCTTGACCATGATGATGATGATATACACCAAAAAGCCAATGCCCACCAGGAACTGCAGGATGCCAAGCAGCAGCGGGATCACGATCGTGATGGCGGTGATGGCCGTCAAAATCCAGAAAATGATGTTGAGGATGCTGAACGCGGCACTCAGCACGAATGCCTGCGCACAATGGAACCGCACACGGTTGTCGTCTTTGACAACGGCCAAGCCGATCAGGCCAAGAACCCAACCAAAAATGTAAGACAGATAAATCCAGAATGCATTGTCGCTCTTCGCAACGGGCTGCGTATTGGGCTGAGACATTGTGATTCCTCCTTATGTAGAATGATTATTATCATTATACATGACCGATTGGGCCATCACAATAAACAATCAAGCAATTACGCTGTTTTTTCCACTATTTTTTGCCAAAGAGCTTGAAACGGCCAGGCTTGCCGCCGCAGCCGCAGCACAAATCGCAAACACCGGCAGAAACCCGAAGGACTGGGCTATGCTGCCCATCAACGCCGGCAAAAACGTGAACGGCAGATTGACCAGGCTGGACATCACGAGGAACTGGGGGCGGTTTTGCTCGGTGGTAATGTCGATCACATAATTGGGAAAGCCCATCCACGCCGCAAACGTGATGCCCGACAGGAAAGCCAGCGGGAAAGCGAGCCAGGCCCAGCCGGTGAGCGCCGCCGTGATGGCCAGCGCCATCACCAGAGCGATGTTGGCCTGGTCCAGCCGGATGATCCAAAGGTTGCCCAGCCTGCGGCTCACCAGCCCCCAAACCAGCCCGCCCGCGAGCGAACCGGCTGTCTGCATGGGGATCAGCAGCGCCGTGGTGGCCAGCGAGAACGAGAACTCCTGCTTGGAAAACAAGATGAGCAGCGGCAGCGCCGACACGGCCACGCCCTGCAGCGCCTGCACCGCCGTCATGCGCCGGAACGCGCCGTTTTCGCGGAAGAGCGCCGGGAAGGAGGCGATGTGCTTGATTGGGTTGTCCTGGTTCAGCTGCCGGTGGGGCACATCGCGCACAAAGCCCATCGCGATGGCCGATCCGCCCAGGAAAAGCCCGGCCAGGCCAAAAAGTATCGCATAGCGGGCGGTGAGCGCTAGGCCCTCCTGCCGCAGCACGAAGCCCACGGCGGCGCTGCCAAGCAGCGCCAGCGCCCCGCCGAAAAGCTGCTGCCAGCCCAGGATCATGCCCCGGCGCTTGGGGTCGGCCAGCCTGCCAAACAGGTCGTACCAGCCGATCAGCACGCAGCCGTCACCGGCCCACAAAAGAGCGTAAAGCACCAGAAAGACCAGCAGCGCAGGCCCGTTGGCCAGGCCGCCGGCCAGCACCAGCGCCATCACCAGCGGCAGTGAGTAAAACACGGCCATCAGGGCCGTGATGGCGCGGGGCAGGTTTTTCATGCGGCCTGCCTGGATGCCCACAAAAAGCTGCATCAATGTGCTGGGCGCCACGCGGATGGCGCTCACCAGCCCGGCCAGCGCAAGGCTGCCGCCCATGGAGGAGATGAACACCGACACCACGGCGTTGCCATCGATGAAGGCCAGGCCCAGAAAGAAGATGATGCCCTGCCAGAGCAGGGCCCGCTCGTTGCGGCGCTGGAAGAGAAACTGGTTTTCCATAGGCACCCCGGCGCAAAATTTGCTATATCATTGTAGCACAACCCGTTGCTGCAAATCAGGGGGTGGAGGCTGTTGAAATCAACGCATCCGGGTTATATTATGAAGACAGATGACCCCTGCCGGAGGCTTGCAGATGCATAGGGATTATTACGAAGCCGTGGAGCATCGGCGCAGCTACTATTCCATCACAAAGGACTCCCCGATCCCCAACAGCCGTATTGTGGAGATCGTGCAATTTGCCGTCAGGCACGCCCCTTCCGCCTACAACTCCCAGGGCGGCCGGGCGGTGGTGCTGCTGGGTGGGGAGCATGACGCGCTCTGGGCCATCGTGATGGACACTTTGCGGCCCCTGGTGCCCGCGGGCAGCTTTGCCAAAACCGAAACCAAGGTGAAGGGCTTTGCCGCCGGCCATGGCACGGTGCTGTTTTTTGAGGACCAGGCCGTGGTGGAACGGATGCAGCGGGACAACCCGCTTTACCGCGACAAATTCCCACCCTGGTCGCTGCAAAGCTCCGGCATGCTGCAGCACATTGTGTGGACGGCGCTGGAACTGGAAGGTCTGGGTGCGTCGTTGCAGCATTACAACCCGCTGATCGACAGCCAGGTCAAGGCCCGCTGGGGCATCCCGGAAAGCTGGCAGCTCATTTCGCAGATGCCCTTCGGCACGCCATCAGCGCAGCCGGGGGCAAAGGAGTTTTTGCCGGTGGAAGAGCGGGTGTGGGTGGTTGGAGGGTAAATTCATGGTCATTGGGTTACATGTTGTTGCCTTATTAAGCGGGCGGGTACGGAGCCCGGCCCGTACATAGACCGCCATGTTCATGGTGTAATCCTTATACATGCAAGTAGTAGCCCGATTCTCAGATGCGTAAGAAATCCCCTGGCCTCTGTGAAGGCCATCCCCCCTTGAATTTTTGCCTTCGGCAAAAACAAGGGCGGGTAGGGACTCGTTCTACCACACTATTCAGTAGGGGCGGGGCTCCGCCCCGGCCCGCACATCTGGCAAGAGTGATCGTATGGGCAAATTGCATTCACCCGAGAACTCCCCCTGCCGCTTTCGGGGGCAGGGGGAGTTATATGTGGTATAATAAGTAATCATCTCCCTTCGGAGGAAACCATGCTGATCACTGTCGAAGAAGCAATTCTCCTCACCAAATCCCAGCAGTTGCTCCTCATCGCCGACGATGAGTCTGAGCAGAGCCAATGCACACTGTTTATGCCAGCTCAATACGCCAATGCCGATACCCTCTCCCAAATGGCCACATTGGCCGGCGGCACCGTGTATGCCGCGCTGCCGGAGGATGCCGCGCAAACCGGCGAGGCCACCTTCACCGGCCTGGGCAGCCTGCCCGTGGTGCGGGCCAAAAGCGGCGGCGTGCTGCGGAGCGCCGGGGCGGCAGAGGCGGCAGTGGATCTGGCGGCGGCTGCTGGCCTGAACCGCGCGGGGCTGATCGCCCTGGTGGCCGGGCCCGACGGCAAGCCTGCCAGCCGCACGGTGTGGAGCGGGATGGCCCGGGTGCGGGCGCTGCCGGTGGTGACCATCGAGGCACTCATTGCCTGGCGCAGGGAGCGCGACACCTATGTGACCTGCGAGGCCGAGGCCAACCTGCCCACCGAATACGGCGCGTTCCGCATGGTGGGCTTCGTGAACCGCCTCAACGGAGAGCATCATGTGGCGCTGGTGATGGGCGGCATCTCGCCCGACGAGCCGGTGCTGGTGCGGGTGCACTCCGAGTGCCTGACCGGCGACGCGTTTCACTCCTTGAAGTGCGACTGCGGCCAGCAGCTGGAGGCGGCGCTCAGGGCCATCGCGCGGGAGGGAAAAGGCATCCTGCTCTATCTGCGGCAGGAGGGCCGGGGCATCGGCCTGATCAACAAGATCAAGGCCTACAAGCTGCAGGAGCAGGGGCTGGACACCGAGGAGGCCAACCTGGCGCTGGGCTTCCCGGCGGACATGCGCGATTACGGCATCGGCGCGCAGATCCTGAGCGCGTTGGGCGCCCGCAAGCTTAGGCTGATGACCAACAACCCGAAAAAGCTGGTGGGCCTCAATGGCCACGGCATTGAGCTCGTGGAGCGGGTGCCGCTTTTGATCGAGCCAAACGAGGTGAACAAGCGGTATTTTGAGACCAAAGAGCAGAAGATGGGGCATTTGTTTCATCGGTGATGTGGGCGAATTGCATTCGCCCGGAGCACCATAGGAACGCCCGCTGTGGCGCTCCATGCTGCAGCCCATTCATTCGGGCCTATAAACACGGGCCGGGGCGGAGCCATAAACACGGGCCGGAGCGGAGCCCGGCCCCTACTGGAGAGATTGAGATCGCATCGTCGACCAATGAACCTTTTCCTGCAAATTGTTTTTCCAATCAATTGACATTGCACACCCCCCATGCTATTTTGTATCCATACTAATAGAATAGTCCGAGGGGCAGTATGGAACCGATCAAATTGTTTGACGCTGAACTGAAACTGATGGAGATCCTCTGGGAGAAGGCACCGCTCACGGCCAAAGAGGTGAGCAAAATCGCCGCCCGCCACATCGGGTGGAACAAAAACACCACCTACACCGTGCTGACCAAGCTGGTGCAGAAGGGCGCGGTGAAGCGCAGCGAGCCGGACTTTGTGTGCGAGCCGCTGGTGAGCCGCGATGAGGTGGCCGAGACGGAGACCAAAAGGCTGATCGACAGGCTCTACGACGGCTCCCCCACGGCGTTTCTGACCTCCTTTTTGCAGAAGGAGAAGCTGAGCGAGCGGGAGCTCAGGGGGCTCCGCGACATCATCGACCGGGGCTTCGGCGGCGAAAGCTGAGGGGTTGCATGGGCGCTGCGTTTTATCTGGTGCTGAATATGGGCATCACGGCGTCGGCCATTGGCCTGGTCGTGCTTCTGCTGCGGCTGGCGCTGGGCAAACGGCTGCCGGCACTGGCGCGATACGGGCTGTGGGCGCTGGTGCTGTTGCGGCTGCTGTTGCCGTTTGCACTGCCAAGCGAGCTAAGCGCGCTCAACCCGGTGGCCCGGTTTGTCACTCCAATCGCCTCCTGGCCGGTGGGCGGGCAGCTCACAATGATGAACTCCGTGCAGCAGGCCGAAAGCATGCCGGCTACGATCACCAATTTCATCGGCGCGGCGGAGCCCAGCGGCCCCCAGGCCATCCTCTTCAAGACCGAGGCGGCGCAATCAACCTTCGACACACTGGGCGCGGTGTGGCTGGCCGGCGTGGCAGTCACGGCGCTGAGCGCCTGCGCACTCTATGCCCTCACGGAGGCAAAGCTCCGGCGCGCCCGGCCTGTGGAAAGTGGCGGCTTGCTCGCACAATGCGCCGCGCGGGTGGGGCTGAAGCGCAAGGTGCGGTTGTTGGAATCCAATGATGTCAGCTCCCCGGCGGCGTTCGGCATGCTGCGGCCCGCCATCGTGATCCCGCCGGGCCTTGTCCAATCCCCGGAGGCGTTGGAGCCGGTGCTGCTGCACGAGCTTGCGCACATCCGCCGGGGCGACACCTATCGCCCGCTGCTGTTCCTGCTCCTTTGCCTGCACTGGTACAACCCGTTCCTCTGGCTGGTTTGGCTGCTTTCCCGGGCCGACATGGAGCTGGCCTGCGACGCCGCCGTGTTGAAACGGCTGGATCGCGATGGGCGCAAACAATACGCGCTGGCCCTGGCGGGCCTTGCGGCCAGGCCCGAGCCGGTGCTTTCGGCGGCCTTCGGCGCAAGCGATGTGAAGCATCGGGTGCTGGCTGTGGTGAACTACAAGCGCGTTACCCTCGTTGCGGCAATCCTCAGCGCGGCGTTGTTTGTGCTGCTGGCGGCGGTGCTGCTGACCAACCCGGTGGTTGGGTAGGAGGTTATACGGCATTAGTTCCGTATATTTCCCCTAGGGCGGCTCAATTCCTACCAAACCGGATTCTACATTTGGATTACCAAAAAGACTATTGACTGCTATTTCATTGCAGTGATATTTTATATTCAAAAAGAATCATATTGGAAAGGAGTACACTCATGAACATTTCTGTTGACAAAAGAGCTCCTGTTTTTGCATCCTCTCAAATAACAATTGAATCAACAATCGACAACGTCTGGAAAACCTTGACAGAATTAAAGCAATGGCCCAATTGGCAATCCTCCGTTACAGAAGTAAACGTGAATGAACCAGTCAATGAAGGCACTGAATTCACATGGAAAGCTGATGGTATCGTTTTCAAGTCAAAGATCCACACCATGAAGCCGAGAGCAATGTTTGGATGGACAGGAAAAACAATAGGCGCTTATGCAATCCATAACTGGCAATTCACTGAACAAGATGATGTTGTAATTGTCAATGTTGAAGAGAGCCTTCAGGGTGTTTTACCGAAACTGTTAAGGAAGAATTTCCAAGAGAGCCTCAGAAAAGGAATAGATAAGAACCTGAACGAATTGAAAGCAGCTTCAGAGTCGAAAAGTAAGGTTTAATGCGAAAAACATAAGATGCGCATTCAGGCATTCTTCTCTGAATTTTCCGCTAAAGCCTTCAAGATAAGCATTTAGAAAAGACTTGCTGGTTTCAATAAGCAAGTGATCAACCCCCTTTTCATAAAACATTCGCTCATCACGATGCTCATCCGGCCCAGTATCTGGCTAAATCAGAAGCCGACCTGCAGGCTGCCATCAAGACTGGGCCGATTGAGGCACAGGCTGCTTTCATCAAGAAGCAAATGGGCTAGTAACAATGATCTTGCCAATGGGAGTGAAAATGCCGAACAGACTTGTCATTACAGTAGTGGTTCTTCTGCTAGCAGCAACATTGACTGGCTGCGGCGCGGCGCAACCGGTTGGCACTGCCGCCCCGTCTGCCACACAAAAATCCATATCAATAACCCCTACCCCCTCACCAGCGGCAGGATCGCTGGAGGCCGCCCGCGCCCTCATCGCCGGCTGGCTCAAGCGCGAAGTGCCCGATTTCAACATGGACAGCCTAAGCGATCTTGAGGAAACAGACCTCGGCATCGAGCACCTTTATGAGCTCACAGAAACACGGTTCTATACCCTCGGCAGCTTTCTTTACACGCTGCATGGCGGCAATGTCTCCCGCCTCTATTGCCTCACCACGCTGGACGCCCTTTTGGAGGATATGGACGGCGACAGCAAGGACGAGCTCGTGTTGCTATGCGACAACGGCTCAGGCTTGTATGTTTATCAGCTTTTCATTGTGAAGGGCGGGGCGGTGTATGAGCACACCATTGAGAGCACCGCCGGCGAGTATGGCTACCGGTTGGGCACGATGTGCTCCTGCGGTGTGCAGCTGCTGAAGGTGCAGCTGGAAAATGGCCAGGAGGCCGGGGCGGAAGTGGTGGGCGTGGTGATGCTGAGGGATGGACAGGTTGTGGTGGAGTGATATTATTCATTTGGGTTGCGATGATAGAATTCATCTCGTGTCATCTTAAATATTTCCTTGAATGATGAATGGGATATGCAACTCAATTCATCTCTGCTTATCTCTCTAAAAATGATTTCTTTTTGCGTAAGGTCAACCTCAGCAAGCTCAGATTCATGGAAAACAAATATTGTGTCAAATAGATATTTATACCTGTCGGCAAGCATATTCAAAATAGAATTGTCACTTATTATAAGATCTAAAGATCTATAAAGATAATCCGAACCAATCATCCATGAGAAAATAAAAAGTTTGTTTTCGCGAAATTTCCGAAAGACATTTTTATTTAGTGTGTTTGTCTTGCTGAGAAATGCCCCAATAATATCATGATCTTCACCCCAGAATGAAAACGATGCCAGCAATTGTTTGTTCGGCAGCAATTTTACATCAACTCTTCCGCTATTGATGTTATCCATGTTTGGCCTAGACAGTTCATTAATTGTCTTCCCAGAAATATCGCAAACTCGAGACATACTTTCCTGGATATGTTGTTTGTGGCTTGTTGTCACCTCAACACCAATTCCGTTCGGTTCGCAAACAATATCAGGTGATTCTGATAGTTGTGCCTGATCATATTGCTGTGGAAAGAAGTGAATGAGAATTCTTCTTGCTCTTTCTTCTTCGAATTTATGCTTGTCATGCGAAGATATTCTCCTGTCCATTGGCTCCTCCGGCTGAATATCCCAATCAGCAATATGATTAGAAAAGGGTCATCTGGATGAACCAGATGACCCTTAATGTATTCACCTTATGAAATTGGTGACCTGCCGCTCCTCCAGCTCCGGCGGCTGGATGCCGGCAAGGCGCCCCAGCTCAAAGCATTTGAGCATCCAGGCCATGTTGCGGCCCAGGGTGCGCATCACCTGCATGCCCTCTTTGTCCTGCCGCACTTCATCGGGGTTGCTGCCGTGCACCATGTTCCAATACTGGGAGGGCACCATCGGCATGCCGTTGATGCCAAAGTATTTGTTCAGCTGGTCCAGCGCCGCCGTGGACCCGGCCCTGCGGCAGCTTACGATTGCCGCGCCGGGCTTGCCACGGAAGCCTTCGCCGGCATAAAAGAACCGGTGCAGGAAACTGGTGATCGTGCCGGATGCGGCGGCATAATGCACCGGCGAGCCGAACACGAAGCCGTCTGATGTCTTGGCTTTTTCAAGCGCAAGATTCACAAAGCCGTCGTCGAAGGCGCAGCCGGTGGCGTCGGGCTTAAAGCAGGCGTGGCAGGCCGTGCAGCCCCGGATGGGCTTGTTGCCCAGGTGCAGGATCTCCACCTCGATGCCTTCCTTTTCCAGCTCGCCGGCAACTTCGCGGAGCGCTGTGTAGGTGCAGCCCTTTTCGTGGGGGCTGCCGTTGATCATCAGGACTTTCATGGCGGTACCTCCTTTAATCCCCCCTGGCCCCTCGAGGCCATCCCCCCTTGAATTTTTGCCTTCGGCAAAAACAAAGGGGGTAGGGAGTCGCTTCGAAATAGAACAAGAGCGTTATAGTTCCACAAACGTGGGCTCATGCCCTGTGTGCGGCAGGAACTTATGGAGCAGGTCATCGAGCCGGAGCTTGAGGCTCGCGGTGTTCACACAGGGGTGGCAGCCCACATATTGCTGTGTGAGCAGGTCGCGGTCAATGAGCAACCGCACCTTGCGCTCCCGGTCGTTCATCAGGCCAAGCACGCTCACCGACCCCGGCGTGAGATCCAGCAGCGCCTCCATTTCCGCAGGGCTTGCGAAGGAAAGCCGCGACGAGCCGATCTGCCGGCTCAGATCCTTGGTGCGAAATGGCTTGTTGCCCGGCATCATCAGCAGGCAGTGGCCGGTGTGGCTGGCCGTGCACAGAAACAGGTTCTTGCAGATCTCAATGCCCAGCAGCTTATCCACCTCGTGGCAGGCCTCAATGGAGGGCGTTGGCTCATGGTCCAGCCGGAGGTAGGCGATGCCAAGTTCGTCCAGCAGCGCATAGGCGCGCAGCTCCCGGTCTTTACGGCCCTGCGGGTCCGGCGGGCAGCTGAATAGCGTGGTGTCGGTCGTGATCATCACAAACCTTCCAAGTGTTATCAGATTACCAGATCCAGGGGATCACGGTGAAGCACAATGCGCGGATCACCACACCCCGCAGCGGCTTGGCTTCGCCTTCAAATGCCCTGCGGATGAAAAGCGCCATCAGCAGCAGCATTACCGCCGCGATCACCATGCCGCCATAATGCACGATATCCATTGTCTCGGTGCTGTTGAGTGAATTGTGCACGACAGGCTGCTCGGGCGGTTCGTAGGCCAGATAGGCGGCCAGGCCGCCGAAGGGAGCAAAGAAAAAGACAACCAGGCACACTGCCGCGATCACGACACCGATGATTCCAAAGAGGTGCTTCTTCATCCGAACCTCCTGAACAGCCTTCAAAAGCGCCGCCAACCGGCCGGCCTCCCCCTAGTATACCAGAGAACCGCGCCGGTCGTATATCCCCTTCCCCGCACCGATATCCCACACCACCGTTTGCCATATCTCATATAGTATACGGGAGGTGTTACCATGCCATATGTGGACATCAGCACTTGGACAGGCGGAACCAGGTGGACCGCGTTGTGGAACGGCGAATCTGCCAACGAGCTTGGCATAACCGCCGGCGACTTCTGCTCCCGGTTCACCAGGAGGTTCTGCAACCTGTTCTGCGGCCAAAACAACAACCGCCGGCGCTGCGGGTTCTGCAACCTGGGCGGCGGCAACAACAACAACAACGGCACCAGGGCCTGCTGCCTGGCGTGTGTCCGGATCGCCCCGGATATCTGCCAGGAAGTCTTCGCGGCCCGCGCCAACGTGATCGACTTCTGTGAGTGCTTCAGCGCCGACTTCTGCACCCGCTTCGTGGACGCGTATATCGAAGAGCGGAACCTGCCGGAAGCCTGCCGGGGCGTGCTGTGCGCCCGTTGCTGCGCGGCCAGCCGGGTCGCGTGCAGGGAAGTGCTCCGGGAGTTGGGGGCGAACGCAAGCTGCTGCTTCTAAGGAGCAGGAGTACACAAAGGAATAGCGGGCGTGAGCCCGCTGGTACATACGGTTTTCAAGCCATGTTCCATATTCCACGTTCCATCCCATTTTGCCAGAATCACCATATCAGGCGATATCTCATAGGATATACCATCCATGAAACTGGAGGGACTCACATGAAATATGACAGGTTCTATGTGGGAGGCGGCCGCGAGGAGCAGGAAAGCGCGCCCAGAGACGAGATGAAACGCCGACCGGACAAGGAGCACGGGTGCCCCGGCGTGGAGCTGACGCACACCCACGAGTTTGAGGGCAGCACCAAGCTGGCCGAATTGCAGGACGACCCGCACAACCACCGCTTCGCCGGCGTGACCGGCCCGGAAATCGAAGTGCCCGGCGGCCACATCCACAAGGTGTTCACCCGCACGGACTTCTTTGACAACCATTTCCACATCGTGATCCGCAACACCGGCCTGCAGAAGCCCGTGGGCAACGGCAAGCATGTGCACTTTGTGAAGGGCATGACGGAGGAGGCCGACGGCCACCGGCATGAGTTCCAGTTTGCCACGCTGATTGAGGACCCGCTGAGCCCGCCGCCGGAAGAAGACGACTGCTGAGAGACTGAGTGCGCGAAAGATGACAGACAGGAGCGGGCGGTTCCGCCTGCTGGAAGTTCCTTAAGGCACTGGGAAGGAAGCCCGCCGGGGTGCGCTGCGCGCGGGGCTGCAAGGGCAGATGGGCTGTGTGCGCGGGGGCCGGGGGCTGGGGGTACAAAAGGGAAAAGCGGGCCGGGGGCCCGCGGGGTACATAGGAGGTTCAAAGTCATTAACAGTTGCCAAAGACTAAATCGTAGAGACCATTTCAGAAAGATGCGCAAGAACGAACTTCTGAGCGTTCATATTGTAGTAATTCACAGTATATGTATCACCTAATGAATTGACTTTCGGCAATGAAATAATTCCTATTGATTCTCCTTTTTTTGTGACAAACTTAAATGACCGATAATCGCCAAGCTCTGCTTCAGCTAAGTATTCATTCTGCATTAACCAGTATGTTATTTGAGTTGCCTTCAACTTCTTCATGTATCTGTGGTTTATCGATTCATTCAATAGAAAGACAAATCTACTAATAGAAATTGGTTCTGACGATAACGGAATTTTCTCGATATCACAATCTGGTATGCAAAAAGCACTTTTATAATTCTGTTTCCTATTACCTGATATATTACTTTTCAAGTAGTTGTCTAAAACATCAGATACGGCTAAAAAGCACTTTTGTAGTTCTTTATTATTAAGTACAGTATCATCTGGGAACGCAATGTTGCAGGTTGGATCAATACCAATCGACAAGCAATCCATGTAGAACTTTAGAGCAAGAACTTTTCCTTTTTCGATCATGATGTGCCTCCGACTAATAATCCCATATTAAGCTATCAAGCAATGAAAGTACTTTTTTACCTTCTTCTGGCTCAACCATGTTGATGTAGTAGGCTTTTCCATACAAATGTTCCTTGTAAAATGCTTTATCACAAGCAATACGCCTTAAGTGTTCTGATATGCCGAATCTCTTACAATAGTAGATTTCTTGACGTAGTGCTCTTTTAAATTTCTTTGGGACGCTCAATCTGCCTTGATTTACGTTTAAGCCTGTTACAACTTGACGCTGATGCTTATACAAAATACGTTTTTTGGAGGTATTCACTTCAAAGCCTTCACTTACAATTATTTCTTCAATTAGTCTGATACAATCCTGTATAGAGTATCTTCCAGAAATTGTTATATCATCTGCATACCTAGTATAGCTTGCGTTATATTTTGCTACTAGTGATGAAATTCTTTTGTCCATTTTTAGGCAAACAATATTTGATATTAGCGGACTTGCGGGCGATCCCTGTGGCAAGCATCCTTCATATGTGCAAAGTCTGGCAAGTGCAAAAGACACTTCCTTTGTGTATCCATAATATGAAAATATTCTGAACACAGTATCAATGTCAATAGATGGAAAGAAATCTTTAATGTCTAAATTGATAATGCATTCTTTCCCAACATGGGCTTTTGCGTTTGTTACTATTGATTTGCCTCTACAAAAGCCATTTGCATGATCTGATATATGAATATTGTTAAGAATATTATCAAGTATCCAGCGCTGGATATACTTTAGTTCAGCAGAGGGAACTTGTAGAACTCTCATGCTGCCATTTCTTTTAGGAATGGAGATTTTCTTGTAGAAATATGATTCTGTTGTAAGTATATACGAACCAAGATGATAGGCACCAATACCAAGCAGTAATGATAAATGTTTTATATCGAAAATAACAGGTAAATTATTGTCTAGGAGCCTCTCGGCATACAGCAAGCATCTTTTCGAATAGTATTTCCCTCTTTTTTGGTTAATCAGCTCAAGCTTCAGATTAGTAATGTAATCTTCTTTGTTCACACTCCCCGCGCTCCTTATGGTTTTGTTAAGCATGGCATGCCGCTACTTAATCTGTGATTGTAAACTTCCGTAAGTGTAACTTGTTACAATTACGGAAACAACAAGTTGCATTCCCAACTTGTTGGTTAGGATACGAATGCTTGTCTTCGTATCCTAAGCAGGTAAGTAATTAATTGTCTATGAAAGGCAACTAGCCTTTCGCCTTCTAGCAGCATGCCATGCTTAAACAAACTATAGTTTTGTTAAGAACTTCTCCGGAACATAAGGCTTGTTGATAGACCATGCGGAATTCTTGTCAATTCTCTCATATCGTATATCTGGCTCACTATATTTGTAATAATCAATGCTTTTATTAACTAATTGAAGCCTCCCTTTCTTTGTTAATCCCAGTATATTTGCATCATACTTAAGAAGATCATTTTCTATTAATTCATCTAATAACGAATCAAGCTTACTTATGCTGATGCCAAGAGTTCTCATTACATCATAAATTGAGTAATGATCTTGCTTTTCCTTAAAATATGCAAGTATCATTAACTTGAGATAATTGTCCAAAGCTTATATTCCTTTTTGCGCATTATAGTTTTGCGCCCTTCTTCTTTTCCTGTCATTAATTAGTTTATCTAGCGTCTCTTTTCTTTGCCATTCAGGTCTTGGATCATTCGTTCTTGGAAAAATTGCCTTATACCGTTTATCGACCCACCTAAAAAGGCCAAGTGTATTATTAGGTGTGTTATTATGAAAAGCCATTAAGCCCTCAGATTCCTCATAACCTAAAATATGAGGCTGAGGGATTCCTAAGCTTTGTGATAAATCTACAAAGCTAGTTTTTATAACTATCAAATCATCTCCTAATACTGGATTAATAAATGCTTTACATCTAGCTATTGAGTATAGCGGTACAATCGATACATCTAGCTCAGCAGCACATTGTGCAATTTTTTCGAGTGATTCCTCCATAGCGTGTATAATGATATAGAATATTCTCTTGTTTTTATATACTAATGCATTTTCTCTAACATAATCTGTTAATGTTTTGCCTGTTCCGCTACAATCATCTACAAGAATAATGTTATCTATCATTTCCCATTGCTTATTTGTAATAAAGGTAGTATCAGCAAAACATATATGCTTATTTAGATTATTAATAAACTTATAATCTATCCAATAATCTATTGAACTATTCCCTTCACCAGTTTTTGATCTGATGAAAGTATAAATAGTATTCTCATCGCTTATAAGATATTCATCAATTAATTTCTGATGTAGTTGTCTTAGTATTCTATTCGTTTCAGTGTGTGTATAATAATCAAAATTCTCAAGCAATTTAAGAACAAGTGGTTTTGATTCATCGGGTAATTGTGCTATCCATGTAATGAAATTCTCTTTAAAATCATCTGTTCGTTTGTCTTGTGAACTCCATCTTGCAAGACACTGATCTATAAAAGTCTTATATTCATTTTCATTCATGTTCTTGCCTCCTTTCACTAATGATCAATAGATGTTGAATTATAAGTCATTATAGCATATTTTATGAATAATAAAAGCGGTGCTAGAATTATGTCTAGTTATTTTCCTTTAATAGCAACTCCCCCCTTGCCCTCCCCTCCCCTCCCATGCTATAATACCACTCCTTGTTTCCCCAAAAGTCAGGAGGTGGTTCCCTTGTCCTCCCTCCACAGGGACTTCCCGGAGGAGTCCCGAAAGCTCGCAGAGGCCATCGCCCGCGTCACCCATGAGCAGGCCGCCGCCGATGAACTCGAGCAGAAGCAGTTGAAGGAAGTCCTCCGGTTACGGCTGGTGCAGCGGGAATACTACCACGAGTGGTTTGTGGCCGAAAAGATTTACGCGATCACCAGCCAAAAGGCAAAAAACCTCCGCTACGCCGAGCACACGCCCTATTTCTCCCGCGTGGACTTTAAAAAAGACGGCGAAGCAGACTACGACCGGCTCTACATCGGCAAATGGGGCGTCACCGACGCGACGAGCCGCAGGCCCTTCATCTACGACTGGCGCAGCCCCATCGCAAATTTGTATTACGGCGCCCAGGTGGGCCCGGCCCAATTTGAAAGCCCCGCCGGAACAGTGTCCGGCGACATGAGCCTCAAACGCATCTTCAGCATATCCGACGGCAAACTCCATTCGATCATCGACGCCGACATTGTGACGCAAGACGAATACCTGCAAGACGTGCTCTCCGACCACGCCAACGCGAGGCTCAGGGACATTGTCACGACGATCCAGGCCGAGCAGAACGACATCATCCGCCACAACTACAAACGCCCCATGGTCGTGCAGGGCGTGGCCGGCGCGGGCAAGACCACCGTGGCGCTGCACCGCATCACGTGGCTTTTGTATACCTATCAGCAGACGATGGGCCCGGAGAACCTGATGGTCATCGCACCCTCGCCGCTGTTTTTGAATTACATTTCGGCGGTGCTGCCGGAGCTGGGCGCGGAGAACGTGCTGCAGACCACGTTTTACGGCCTGGGCGGCATGCTCACCGGCAAGAAGCTGCCGCCGCTCGATGACTCGGGCACGCTGCTGCGCCTGCTTGAGCTGCCCGAACACGAGCGAAGGCCCATCGTGCGGATGGCAAGGCTCAAGGGCAGCCTGGACATGAAGGAGTGCGTGCGCCGCTTTGTGAACGCGCTGGCTGCCTCCATGGCCCCGCGGGAGGGGCTGAAGCTGGGGTCGGTCACGGTGATCAACCGGGCCGAGCTCACCCGCCTCATCACGCAGGACCTGTCGCCCTTCCCGCTGGCGCGCAGGGTGCCGCAGCTGAAAAAGGTGCTGGCCAGCCGGTTGAAGGACGCGCTGGACGGCGCCAAGGCCGACCTCGAGAAGGAGGCCGTGCGCCGCGCCAACCTGATCCGCGAGAAGATGCCGGTGGACTGCGAAGAACGCCGGGAGCTGATGCAGCGCCTTTACGCCGCGCGGGATGCAAGGCTTGCGGAGTTTGACGGGCACGCCGCCCACGCCGTGGACGACTGCATGAAGGCCTTCCCGAAGCTCGATTTGATGGAGCAATACCGGCAGCTGCTACAGCCGGAGCCGCTCTTCCCGCTGCCCGACGGCGTGGACGCCGGCGACTGGCAGGCCCTCTGTGAAGACAGCCTCGCCCGCCTGAATGCAAAGCGCATCGAAACGGCGGACATCGCGCCGATCATCTATTTGAACGGCCTGCTCTTCGGCCAGACCGAGCGTCTGGACATCCACCACACAGTGCTCGATGAGGCGCAGGACTTCTCCGCCTTCCAGTTTGACGTGCTGCGAGGCCTCACGCAAAACGCGTCGTTCACGATCGTGGGCGATCTCGCCCAGGGCATCCACGGCTACCGGGGCGTCACCAGCTGGCAGGCCATCATGGACGGTGTGTTCGGCCCCGGCTGCGCCGACTTCCACGAGCTGGTCACCAGCTACCGCAACACGGTGGAGATCATGGAGTTCGCAGGGAAGGTGGCCGCGCGGCACCCGTTCCCCGGCCAACGGCAGGCCAAGCCCGTGCTGCGCCACGGCCGGGAGCCAGAGGTGCTGCCCCTGCCGGAAGTTCACCCAGAGATTACCATCGCCGAGCAGGTGAACGCGCTGCTGGCCGACGGCATGAAGACCGTGGCCGTGGTGCACAAGCGCCCGAAGGATGCGGAGGCACTCTTCAAAAAGCTGAAGCCCCGCGTGGAAGGGCTGTCTCTCTATCGCGACGGCGATGACGACTATCGCGGCGGCCCCATGGTGCTGCCGGCCCACATGGTGAAGGGCCTGGAGTTTGACGCCATTGTGCTGGCAGATGTGTCCGCCGAGCTCTGGCCCGACGACCCGCTGCATTGCCGCCTGCTCTATGTGTGCCTCACCCGCCCGCTGCACCGGCTGGTGTGCTACTATTCGGGGGAGCGGACGAGGCTGATGGGGGATATTTCCCAGTAGGAAGCGCCACAAGACATTCCGCTGAAAGCGGGCCGGGACGGAGCCACTTAGAGGGGCCGGGGCGGGCTGGCCGCGATCTTACAGATCGTTGCTCGCCCATGCAACCTGGAGCCCGGCCCCTACTGTTAAGCTTGGGAAAATTACCTCTCCACCCCCTTTGTTTTTGCTGAAAGCAAAAATTCAAGGGGGGATGCCGCCACAGCGGCAGGCCTTAGCCTCCGGCTTTGCGTAGTATCGCTGAAAGCGATGCCCTGAGCAAAGCCGAGCATTGCAAAGCAATGCGATGAGGGGGGATTTCCATACCTCACCCGATGTACCGCCTGTCAACCCTCACCCCTACCCCTCTCCCATAGGATTGGGAGAGGGGTAATGTTTGTTTATCGGGCTTCGCCCCATGCACAGAGCCTGTTCGAAGCGATCCTTACCCGCCCTTATGAAGGGGGTGTCGCCCACAGGCGACGGGGGGATTTAAGCCGAAGGCCATTGGCTAGAATTCGGACCATACGAAGAATGGACCAAGACAAATCCATATAGGCGGGCCGGGACGGAGCCCGGCCCCTACTGTTATGCTTGGGAAAATTACCTCTCCACCCCCTTTGTTTTTACTGAAAGCAAAAATTCCTGCGCATACCTCGCATGCATCTTTGCATGCTGGTCATGCCGTTGGCATAACCCGGCATGCTGGGCTTGCGCCATCCTGGCGCTGGGCAAGGGGGGTGTCGCCCACAGGCAGCAGTATTGTCAGGTCTGAGCTGAGCGAACGCATGCTTAAGAAATTCATTAAGGGCGTACACGCTAGGAGCCATTAAGACGGGCCGGTACAGAGCCCCGCCCGTACATTGAGAGAGAATTCATGGCTTTAGTCGTTTATAAACAATTCGTGAACATGCATTTTAACGTAATCAAAATCACATTTCCTCATGACTCCCAGCACTACAATGCAGGAAACCAGATCAAAAGAGGTGTGAAACATGAAACAAAATATAAAACGATCCGGCGCGTTGCTCGCCGTTTTCACTGTTTCGATCCTGCTGCTGGCTTCCTGCGCAGCCCCAGCCACAACGGTGCCCGCCACATTAGCCCCGGCCACCACCACACCGATTGAAACAACACCGCCGGCCACCGCCGCACCGACCGAAACCGCGCCGCCGGCCACCGCGTCACCGGCTGAAACAGCAACTCCGGCCCCAACCGCCACCGCCGTAGCCACCACCGCCCCGGAGGGCAAGGTGTTCACGTTGGCTGAGCTGGCCAAGTATGACGGCAAAAACGGCAACCCCGCCTATATCGCAGTGGGCGGCGTGGTCTATGACGTGACCGATGTGCGTGAGTGGCGCAACGGCGGCCATAAGGGCTTCCAGGCCGGTCAGGATCTGACCGACGCGTTCAAGAACCAGTCCCCCCATGGCGCAAGCATCCTGAAGGGCTTGCCGGTGGTGGGCACGCTGGCAAAACAATAACCAATCACCGAAAGAGGTGTTTATGATGAAACAAACAGCAAAACAAACCGGCGCATTGCTCGCCGTTTTCGTAGCTTCGATCCTGCTGCTGGCCGCCTGCGCAGCCCCAGCCGCAACCCCGGCTCCGGCTACCGCCGCGCCGACGGCCATGGCAACCCCCGCCGTAACTGCCTCCGCCGAGGCCACCGCCGCCCCGGAGGGCAAGGTGTTCACGCTGGATGAACTGGCCAAGTTTGACGGCAAAAACGGCAGCCCTGCCTATGTGGCTGTGGACGGCGTGGTCTATGACGTGACCAACGTGCCCGAATGGAAAGGCGGAGACCACTGGGGGCGCTTTTCCGCCGGGAAGGACCTGACCACCGAGATCAAGACAGTGTCGCCCCACGGCGTCAGCAAGTTAAAGGGGCTTCCCGTGGTGGGCACGCTGGCAAAATAGACACCACTAAGTTGTGTTAATAACGCTGGATGAGAAAATAAAGCCAATCAATGGCGGTCTATGTACGGGCCGGGCTCTGTACCGGCCCATCGTCTTCTGCATGAACGGCTGTCGCCTGGCTTGCCTTACTTCTTCTCTGCCGGAAAAACTGCTTGAGCAGCGCAGCGCAGTCCTCCTCCAGCACGCCGCCGGTCACGCTCACCCGGTGGGGGAACCGCTCATCGCCGGGCAGGTTCATCAGTGACCCTGCGCAACCAGCCTTGGGGTCATAGGCGCCAAACACGATGGCATCCAGCCGCGCCTGCATCGCCGCCCCGGCGCACATCGGGCAGGGCTCCAGCGTGACCACCAGCGTGCAGCCATGCAGATACCAGCCGCCTAGCTTCCTGGCGGCTTTTCTCAATGCCTCCACCTCTGCGTGGGCGATGGGGTCGCCCTTTTCCTCGCGGCGGTTGCGGCCCCGGGCGATGATCTTGCCCTCTTTGACCACCACCGCGCCCACCGGCACGTCGCCGTGGGCGGCAGCCAGCGCCGCCTGCTTCAGGGCCTGGCGCATGAAGTATTCATTTGTGTGCTTTTGGTCCATGGGGTTATCTTCTCATAAGTCTATTCAGAAAACAAATCATTTCTTTCGTCTCTATGGGGGTCTGGGGGTTTGCAAGTTCCACCCGATCGATGCGGAAAGCCATGCGATCAGGCCGAGCGACTGTTTGACGAGCGAGCAAAGCGAACGAGGAGTTGTCGTCGGCCCGCATGGCTGACGGCATCGGCAGGGTCTTAGGAACTTGCCTCCCCCAGGGCTTTTCGGTTCCTTTTGGCCGCCAAAAGGAACGTATATTACTTTTCGGCTGAGGGGAAACTTGCAAACCCCCGAACCCCCTAAGAATCGGCAAGTTAGAAATCAACCAGCCCCATCGCCCTGATCTTCCCCCGCATGTCTTCAAACCCCAGCACATGCATGGCCTCCATGCCCACATTGAGCGCGCCGCGCACATTGTCCGGGTTGTCGTCGAAGAACAGGATCCGGTCCGGCTCCACGCCAAGGTTTTCCACAACATTCAAAAAGGCCTCCCGGTCGGGCTTCAGAAAGCCGGTGCGGAAGGAAAGGAACACCTTGCGGAAGAGCCGGTCGGTGTAGGTGGTGCGGCAAAGCTTCTCCCACTGGAGCGCGTTGGTGTTGGAGAGCAGCGCCAGCGGGTGGCGGGAGGCCAGCGTGGCCAGCAGCTCCTCCGCACCGGGGAAGTAACCAGTCACAAAGTTTGGAAACTCCCGCAGGAATTCGTCGGGGTGCACCTGCAGGCCCATCTCCGCAACCAATTCGGTCGCGAACACCACCGGGCTGATCCGGCCGCTTTCAAAGGCGCGCACCGTGGGTGAATAAAGCCAGTGGCGCGACAGCTCCCAATCGTCCGCGGGCCTTTGCAGCCAGGCATTGATGCGCGCCGCGCCCACATAGTCCACCAGCACGCCACCCAGGTCAAACAGCAGCCATTTGGCCTGTGCCAATTCCTCACCCCCAGACTTATACAATATTGTATCCGGTTTGGAGGAAAAGTTTTACCAAAACCATCATTACAACGTTATCATTCCCACAAAAAACCCTTTGACAAAATTCTGCAATCGTTTATAATGATATTGAGAATGATTATCAAGAAGGTGCGACAATGAGCGAACGGCAATGCAAGCGCTGCCTCAAGGCCGGAAATTGCATCCGCGTGCGCGGTGTGGACCGCAGCCACCCTTCCGCCCGAAGGCTTCTGGCCATGGGCGTGGACGCCGGCTGCGACATCCATGTGGAGCGCCAGTCACCCTTCGGCGACCCCTATATTGTAAAAATCAAAGGATACGACCTGGCCGTGCGGCGCAAAGATTTTGAGGCGCTGGACGTGGAAGAGTTGGCAGGAAACGAGGTGTAGTATGGCAATCGCGCTGGTAGGGAATCCGAACAGCGGCAAGACCACGCTTTTCAACGCGTTGACCGGAGGCAGGGGCCACATCGGCAACTGGCCGGGGGTCACGGTGGACAAGAAGGAAGGCCCCATGGTTATCGAGGGGCAAAAGCACATTTTGACCGACCTGCCGGGCATCTACTCGCTGGACCCGGACACGGCGGAGCAGGTTTTGGCCCGGGATTATCTGGTCCGGGAAGACATCGAACTCATCATCAACATCATAGACGCGGGCACGCTGGAGCGCAGCCTGAAGCTCACGCTGGATCTGGTCAAGACCGGCAAGCCCACCATACTCGTTTTGAACATGATCGACGAGCTGGAGGCAAAGGGCAACGCCGTGGACACGGCCCGACTCTCCATCCTGCTGGGCGTGCCGGTGGTGGCCATCAGCGCCGCCCATGGCAAAAACCTGGATGAGCTGAAAGCGCAGGTGGCCCTGGCGCTCAAATACGGCGCGGCGCGGGGCAAGTCCTGCTCCGGCTGCGGCGGCTGCAAGCACTGCGGCGTGGGCATGACATCGGCAGATATTGCCAATGTCACCGCTCAGGTGCTGATCCAAAACCCGAAGAAGACCCATGACCTTACTGAGCGCATCGACCGGTTCGCACTCAACAAGTGGCTATCAGTGCCCATCTTTGCCGCGGTGATGCTGGCCGTGTTCTGGCTCACCTTTGAAGCAGCGGGCCTTTTGTCCGGGCTCATTTCCGACTTCCTGGACGGCATGCTTGCCCCCGGCGTGGCGGCGCTGCTCACCGTGTGGCACGCGCCGGAGGCTCTCACAAGGCTCCTGAGCGAGGGCGTGATCTCCGGCGTGGGCAGCGTGATCTCCTTTTTACCGCAGATCGCGGCGTTGTTCTTCCTCACGTCGCTGCTGGAGGATTCGGGCTATATGGCCCGCGCCGCCTTCATCGCAGACCGGGCCCTTTCAAAGGTCGGGCTGGGCGGCGGGGCGATTATGCCGCTGATCATGGGCTTCGGCTGCTCGGTGCCGGCGGTGCTGGCCTGCCGGGCGCTGCCCAGTGAAAAGGAGCGGCGGCTGGCGATGATGTTGGTGCCGTTCTTCTCCTGCAGCGCCAGGCTGCCGGTCTACGCGCTGCTGGCCGGCGCGTTCTTCCCCCACAACCAGGGGCTGGTGATCCTTTCGGTCTATCTGATCGGCATTGCGGTGGCGATGATCGCCGGCGCGATCCTGAACAAAACCGCCTTCAAGGGCGGCGACTCGGCCTTTGTGATGGAGATCCCACCCTACCGGCTGCCCAGCGCCCGCAACCTTTTTCTGCACGCCTGGGAGCGGGTGAAGGGCTTTCTGCAAAAGGCGGGCACGGTGCTGCTGGCCGCCTCGGTGATCATCTGGGCGCTGCAATACTTCACACCCACCTTCACCCCGGCGGCAGACCCTTCGGAGAGCTTGCTGGCAGCGATGGGCCATTGGATTTCGCCCATCTTCGCACCGATTGGCCTGAATGACTGGCGGGCGTCGGTTTCCTTCCTCACCGGGATCTTCGCCAAGGAGGCCATCGTGACCACGCTGGGCGTGCTCACCGCTGCGCCGGACACCGCCGAAGCGCTGAAGGGTCTTTTCACGCCGCTGCAGGGCTATGTGATGATGGTGTTCTCGCTGCTCTACATCCCCTGTGCATCCACGATCGTGACGATCAAAAAGGAAATGAACTCCTGGAAATACACACTGCTCACGATTGGCCTGGGCCTGGCGGTGGCCTACATCATCTGCTTTGCGATTTATCAGGTTGGGGTGTTGATGGGGGGGTGAGAAATCTTGCTTATACCAACATTCATGTAGGGGCGGCGCACGAGCCGCCCGCGTTGTATTCATATTGTAGTCATTGTCGGAGCCCACAAAAGGGGGCCGGGACGGAGCTTTTTGTTGCGGGCCGGGACGGAGCCCGGCCCCTACTGGAAAGAAGGAGAAAACGACCTCCCCACCCGCCCTTGCGCCCAGAGGGCGTTCAAGGGGGGATGGCCTCGCATGGCCAGGGGGGATTTCCTACCAGCTGGCAGTTAAACCATGACTAGCAACGCCACCTTAACAAACCCCCCTGTCGATTCCAATGGAATCGACATCCCCCTCAAGAGGGGGACAAGATCATTCCTATCTATGTGACATTTTCTCCCAAGTTTAACAAGGCCACAAATTATGTTCAACATGCGACCATCTCTCTTGAGAGGTATCAATTGCTCTGAAAGAGATACACTTGTCCCCCTCAATGAGGTATATCCCCCTTTTCAAAGGGGGAATGTCGATCGGTACGATCGACAAGGGGGTTTGCGATGCCCGAAGGGCAGGGGGAGTTAACGCCCGCACGCGGGAAGGCTCCGTACAAACATCTCCACCCCCTGCCGCATAGGATATACCACCAGATATCGAAAGGGTGGTATTGCATGCGACAGGAAGAGAAAATGGGCGGCGAACCGATTCCTCAAGTGAAGACGGTCTCCTACCCGATTAACTTATATCAATCCCTGCTGGGGCGTTATTTCACCGGCCAGACGCCCAAGCTGCACCTCGGCGGCGACACCGGCGCCTGGGGCGCGTTGGTCAACCCCGCCAACTCCGGTGTGAACCTGCACATGAACGTGGTCACATTGAACTATATCGAGGGCGAGCCGCTCACCATCGGCTTTTATATGAATGCTGACCTGCCCGGCGAGGGGCGGCTGTCACCACTGACCGCGCCGGCCAACTCAGCCCTGTGCCCGCTGCCGGAGCCGGAAGTGCGGGTGCGCTATGCCTCCGGCGTGGAGGGCACCCCCAAGGGCGGCCTGTTCACCTTCAGCCGCACCGCCTACCCCGGCCAGCTCACGATGCTGGAGAAGGACGGGGCGTTCATCGTGCCACCGGGCGGCAGCTACTGCGCCTATCTGCGCGGCCTGAAGCCGGGGCAACCCTGCTCCAAGGTTTATCTAGCGTTTGGGTGGTATGAGGAGCCTATCTGCTGATCGCATTTCGCCATCGGTGCTCACGCACCTCGGCGAGTTTTCACCCGTTTCTGCAATCCGTTACCCACCCACCGCAATAAAACAAACCGGCCACCGATTGCGTCGATGACCGGTTTCTTATCAACATATCGCAAAAATCAAAGGCAAAGCTCCTCGCAGGGCCCATCCTGCCCGGCTACAATGATGCGCACATCGCGCCCCGGCAATATGCCCTCGGTGCAGAGCAGGTGCTCCACGGTGCCAAAGGCCTTCTCAGGCGTATTGTTTTCCTCCGAAAGATGGCCCAGCGCCACCTGCCTGGCCCCGGCGATCACCAGCTTTTGCAGCGCAAGCCCGCAGTCCTTGTTGCCCAAATGGCCATGCCTGCCATAAATGCGCTTTTTCAGCATCTGAGGATATTTGCCATAGAGCAGCATCTGCTCGTCGTAGTTGGATTCCAGCACGAGCAGCCGGCAGCCCATCAGTCGCCCCAGCAGCTTTTGGGGCATGTGGCCGATGTCGGTAATCACCGCGCCGCGCACGCCGCCGGCGTAAAATCCGTAACCCAGCGAACGGGCCGAGTCGTGGGGCTTGTCGTAGGTCTCCACATTGAGGCCGCGCACGCAGAAGTCGGTGTCGGTCTCCACAACCACACGCTGGGCCTCCGGCAGCCGCGCAAGCCTGGAGGCCATGCCGGCCCAGGTCTCCCGGTTGGCAAACACCTTGACGCCATACTTGGCCGCGAACACATCCAGGCCCGCGATGTGGTCGCCATGCTCGTGGGTGATGAGCACGCCATCCAGCGAAGCCGGGTCGCGCCCCATGTCGCAGAGCACCTGCACAAGCCTTGCGCAGGAGACTCCGGCATCCACCAGCAGCCTGGCCCCGCCGGCCTCCACATAGGTGGCGTTGCCGCGGCTGCCCGAAAACAGCGGCCGGATCATCATATGCAACAGCGCCACCTCCCTTTTCTACAACAAAAACCACAAACAGAACTATATTATACTGTGTATGGCCGAAAATGGCGAATCATCATAAGAAACGGCTGTTATATCTGCCAAAATCCATGCATATGGGTAATATATCATTGATATTGCGGATGGAGATGTTATAATATGAGCATGGATTTGTGTAAAATCCATCCTTTTTGTGTGATTTCTCTCAGCCCATCTCGTCATGGGGAGCGATGCATATGAGTTTCTGCCCGAAATGCGGTTATCAGAACTCAGATCAGGCCATTTATTGCGGCCGCTGCGGCAGCTCGCTCACCGGCCAGGGCTACGCCCAGCCGGGCGGGCCCACCGTGGTGGTGGTGGGAAACAGTGTCCAGCAGGCTCCGGTGGGCTCCAACTCCGGCATGGTGTGGCTGTGGGTCAACATCGCCTTTACGGTGCTGGGCTGTTGCACCAACCCGCTGTTTTGGGTGGGGATCATCTTCGGCGGCATCTCCGTGAGCAAATATAAGAACGGGTTGTATGCGGAAGCGAAATCCAGCGCCAACGTGGCCAAATGGCTGTTTTGGATTGCGTTGATCCTGGGGGTGATCGTTACGGTCATATCCGCCGTTCTGGGCCTGATCCCCGTGATCATCGCCTTCATCGCCACCATAGCGGAGTCATCAGGGCTTTATTAATCATACGATAACCATCATTCAAGGAGGAATCATCATGAAATTCTGCTCCAAATGCGGCAACTCCAACGCCGACGAAGCTGCGTTTTGCTCCAGCTGCGGCACATCGCTGAACCAAGCCCCCGCCGCCCCGGCCGTGCCCGAGGTTCCCCAGGCTCCGGAAGTGCCCCAGGCCATGCCGGAAGCGCCCATTACCCCGCCTGAGGTGCCCCAGCCGGTCTACACCGCGCCCACCTATACGGCGCCGGCCTATGATTCCTCCGCCTATACAGCCCCCGCCGCGCCCGTTGAGGAGCAGAAAAACCCGGCCACACTGTGGCTCATCCTCAACATCGTGGCCACCTTTGTGTGCTGCCCCGGCAGCTTCATCTTCAACGTGATCGGCATCATTTTGGCCGGCATGGGAATGAGCAGCTTCAAGAAGGGCGACATCGAAGATGCAAAGAAGAAGAGCAAGACCTCGATGATCCTGTTTATCATCGGCGTGGCGCTCGGCCTGATCACTTATGTGGTGGGCGGCATCGTTTGGCTGATTGCGGCCAACTCATAACGGGTATCTATCATACAAATAAATACTACGAGGTGGATTGAATGAAGACCTGCAACAAATGTGGAAACTCCAACGCCGACGAAGCCGTGTTCTGCGCCAGCTGCGGCGCCCCGCTGGACCAGGCCCCCCAGGCGGCCCCCGAACAGCCCGCCTACACCGCCCCGGTTTATGAAACCCCAGCCTATTCCGCCCCCGCAGCCTCCGCTGTGCCCGCTGAGAAGAACAAGGCCACCTTGTGGCTGATCCTCAACATCGTGTTCACCGTGCTCTGCTGCGGCAACCTTTTTAACATCATTGGCATCGTGTTCGCCGCCATCGGCAGCGGCAGCTACAAGAAGGGCGACTATGAGGACATGAACAAGAAGGTCAAGATCTCGATGATCATGTTCATCGTGGGCATCGTGCTCGGCTTGATTGGCCTTGTTGTGGGCATTTTCTCCGGCCTGCTGTCCTTCCTGCCCCTCATGAACGAGTTCAACTACTAATCCTGACCTGCAGGCCCGGCAAGAGCCGGGCCTTTTCTTTATCACCACGCAGCCTGGCTGTAAAAGGACGCAAACATGATCGGCGCTACGGAGAAGCACGCAGTGAAACACACACAAAAACCGAACCGGCGGGCCTGGGCGATGGCCATCGCCGTGTTGCTGGTGATTGCCGCCGCCGCGGGGCTTTGGGTTGTGAAAGAGACAGACCCCGATGGCCCCAGCATCCTGCCGCCTTGCCTGTTTTATCAGTTCACAGGGCTTTATTGCACCGGCTGCGGCATCACGAGGGCGCTGCACCTGATCCTGAACGGCCACTTCTACGCCGGCTTCCGCATGAACCCGCTGGCGGTGATCAGCCTGCCGTTTTTGGTGGTGCTGCTGGCGGTGATGCTGCTGCGGCTTTGGAAGGACCGGCCCCTGCCCGGCATGCCGCTGTGGGTGCCATGGGCGGCGCTGGCGGTGATCGTGCTTTTTATGGTGGCCCGCAACCTGCCCTGGGAACCCTTTTCCTGGCTTGCGCCCACGGTGATCCCGTGGGTGAGATCATAATACAATTTTCAGGAGGTATCACAATGGCTGTTCCATCCCCATATGATTTGGGTTACGGGTTTGCGGCCTTTCTCGCGACGGTGCTGCCGTTGCTGGTGGGCCTGGTGATCAGTGTGGTTTGCGGCATCGTCGGCATGAACATGGCCAAGAGCCGCGGCCTGCAGCCTGTACCCGGCTTCTTCGTCGGTCTGTTTGGCAGTTTCCTCGGCCTGTTTATCATCGCGCTGACGCCCAAGAAAATGTAATAACACGTGAAATAAACACTTGGGAGGAATCTTTATGCCCGCATATGATCCATATTCATCAATCGCCTTGCTTGCCCAGATCATCCCGCTGGTGATCGGTTTGGCCGTGGGCCTGGTGTGCGCCTTTGTGGGCATGAGCATGGCCAAAAGCCGTGGCTTGCAACAGGTGCCCGCATTTTTCCTGGGGCTCTTCAGCGGGTTCATCGGTTTGTTTATCATCGCGTTGACGCCGAAGAAAATGTAGTCATTGGCCAAATGCCCCTTCTTGCGCCGTTTTGGCTCGGAAAACAGGTCGAAACAGGCCAAAACGGTGCAAAATCGGCAGAATAATGGCCTTGTGAGGCGCATTGGTCCATTGATCCTTGCAATTGAGAAAAAAATCATGTATGATATGGTGCAATCATCCAACAGAAGAGGCTTATGGCCTCTTTGTGATGTTGCAATTGTTTCAGGCAGGTTATGATTTCATGCCGATGCTCGATTTTAAATGCAACAAATGCGGTGCCAAGTTTGAAGAGCTCGTGTTTGCACATACTAAAGACCGGGTTCGCTGCCCGGAATGCGGCCAAAATGATCTTTCCAGAGTGTATGAGGGCAAGTGCCTTTTCGGCTCGTTTTCCGGCGGCGGAAGGAAGGACTGCTGCGCCAGCGGCGGTTGCTCCACCTGCTCGGGTTGCTCCCATTGATAAAATTTGAATTCCACGGCAACGGCCGGAGGTATGGCGTTGGTTGACGAAAAGCTCGTAATACGCGGCGGGAAACGCCTGGTGGGCGAAGTGCATGTGAGCGGGGGGAAAAACCCCGCCGTTGCGATACTGCCTGCCACGCTGCTCTCCAACGGCGTGTGCACGATCGAGAACCTGCCGCTCATTGAAGACGTGCTGGTTTTGAAAAAGATGCTTGAGGCGCTCGGCGCCATTGTGGAGCTGGACGACAAGGGCACCATGCGTGTGGACCCTCGCCCCGTCAACAGCTGGAAGGCCCCGGCGGAGCTTGTGCGCCGCATGCGCGCCAGCAACTATTTGATCGGCGCGCTGCTGGGCCGCTTCGGCAAGGCAGAGGTGGGCTTCCCCGGCGGCTGCGACATTGGCCAAAGGCCGATGGACCTGCACATGAAGGGCTTCCGGGCCCTGGGCGCACAGGTGAACCTGATGCGCGGCGTCTATCAGGCATCCGCCGAAAAGCTCATTGGCAGCGAGATTTATCTGGACGCTGTGAGCGTGGGCGCGACGATCAACATCATGCTGGCAGGCTCCCGCGCAAAGGGCACTACCACGATTGTGAACGCCGCCAAGGAGCCCCATGTGGTGGACCTGGCAAGCTTTTTGAACTCCATGGGCGCTCGTATCAAGGGCGCCGGCACCGATACAATCCGCATCCAGGGCGTGCCCGAGCTGCATGGCTGCACCTACTCCATCCTGCCGGACCAGATTGAAACCGGCACCTGGATGGCCATCGCGGCAGCCACCGGCGGCGACATCACAATTTGGGACTGCGTGCCCTTCCACATGGAGTCCGTTTCGGCCAAGCTTTTGGAAATGGGCATGGAAGTGATTGAGGGCGAGGATTACTTAAGGGTGATCGGCCATGGCCGCCCCCGCCCGGCCAACATCAAAACGCTGCCCTACCCCGGCTTCCCCACTGATTTGCAGCAGATTTTCACCGTGCTGTTGAGTGTTTCCTCCGGCGCGAGCATGATCACCGAAACAATCTTTGAATCCCGCTTCCGCTACATCGATGAGATCCGCCGCATGGGCGCCAATGTGCGCCTGGTAGATGACCGCGTGGCCATTGTGGACGGCACCGACGGCCTTTGGGGCGCGCCTGTGACCGCCACGGACCTGCGCGCCGGCGCGGCCCTCATTGTGGCCGGCCTCATCGCCGACGGCACCACCACCATTTCCAATGTGAAATTCATTGACCGCGGCTATGAGCGCATTGACGAGAAGCTGAAAAAGCTGGGTGCTGATATCGAGCGGGTGTTTGAGTGACGAGTAGTCAGTAAATGAACCCAATCCCTACCCCCTTTGTTTTTGCCAAAGGCAAAAATTCAAGGGGGGATGCCTCCGCAGAGGCAGGGGGGATTTCTCGGAATGCTACCATGATCAGATTTTATTGCTTGCCTCTTGGTTTCTTGCGGGCCGGTACAGACTGGCCGCATCCTGCGGATGCTGCTCGCCCAAGCAACCCGGAGCCCGGCCCGTACATTGAGAGAGATATCTTAATGGCATTCTTGAATCCCGGCTTTGCTGGCAATTAGCATTGCAAGATAAATCCCCCTCGCAATCATTCGAATCCTCGAATTCATAAAAGATTTATCCTTCCTTCACACCCCCACAACCAAGCAAACTGTAAAATTCAGGATAAAATGGCGATTTGTTTCGTCTTAACAAACGAAAGGCAAAGAATATGAAAGACAAATTTCTGCTCTCCGTCATCGTGCCGATGTATTATGAGCAGGAGGTGGCCCGCGAGTGCCACCGCAGGCTCACGCAGGTGCTGGATGGAAAGTATGACTATGAGCTGCTCTACATCAACGACGGCTCCACCGATCAGACGCTGCCGATCCTGAAGGAGCTGGCCGAGCAGGACAAGCGGGTGCGCGTGATCAGCTTTTCAAGAAACTTCGGCCACCAGGTGGCGGTGACAGCCGGCGTGCACCACGCACAGGGCGACGCACTGGTGATCATTGACGCCGATTTGCAGGACCCGCCGGAGCTGATCCCCGAGATGATCCAGATGTGGCAGGACGGTTGGGAGGTTGTGTATGCCAAGCGCAAGCGCCGCAAGGGCGAAAGCGCCTTCAAGCTTTTCACAGCCAAAATGTTTTACAAGACGCTGCGGATGCTCACCGATATTGATATCCCCGCCGACACCGGCGATTTCCGCCTGATTGACCGCAAAGTGGCAGAAGCCTTCAAGCAGATGCCGGAGCGCAGCCGCTTCATCCGAGGCATGATCGCCTGGCTGGGCTTCAAGCAGACGCCCATTGAGTATGAGCGCGACGCTCGCTATGCCGGAGAGACCAAATACCCTCTGAAGAAGATGCTGAAACTGGCCAGCAACGGCATTTTGAGCTTCTCCACCCAGCCGCTGCGCCTTGTGATGCAGGCGGGCATGCTGGCAGTGGTGGTGTCGCTGGGCCTGCTGATCTACGCGATCATTTCAAAGGCCACCGGCCACGCGGACACCGGCTGGGCGAGCCTGATGGTCACGGTGACCTTTCTGGGCGGCGTGCAGCTGATTTCCGTGGGCGTGCTGGGGCAATACCTGGCACGCATGTTTGAAGAGAGCAAAAACCGCCCGCTTTATGTGATCAGCGAGACGGTGAACCTGGACAGCAAGCAATAAGTACGGCAGCCCCGTGTCGAACGGACGCTTTGTTTGCCGGATGCCTTGACGGGCGGCTCATGGTTGGCTACCATAAAAGGAAATGAGGCAAATGGGAATTGATCCGGTTGGGCACATCGTTTTACCGTTGTTGAAAATCCGAGGATGATATTGACCATCAAAGGAGCGAACCACCAATGAGGGATCAGGGCAGGGGCGCGCTGGCGCTTCGCATCGTGTTGACCGTCGTGGCGGTGCTGGTGCTGTTAAACGGCATTGTGCTGCTGTGCGAGACGGACCCCAAGCAATTCTACAGACACCTGTTTGGCATCTCATCCACCGCCACCCCGTGAAAACGAATCGTGACAGCGCACCCGCGCTTGTATGCAATAAAGGAGAATCACCCAATGAATGAACCAGCATTACTGGCTATGAGCATCGCAGAGCTGCGGCAGCTGGCCCGCGAGATGGGCGTGCACTCGCCCACGACGCTGCGCAAGCAGGCGCTGATTGACGCCTTGCTTGCCGCCCAGAAGGCCGCTGCACCGGCAGCCCCTGCCGCCAAACCGGCGGCGCCTGCCCGGGCCGGCAGAAGGGCTGACCGCGAGGAGGACACCGGCAGCGAGGCGGCAGCCATTGCCGAACGCCAGGCCGAGGAAGCGCGCGCCAGCGGTGATTACGACAGCGGAGACTACTTCACGCCGGTGCCCACCGACGACGAGCCGGAGCCCACCGCAGCGGAAGACGCCGGGGAAGACGCCGGCGAGGAAGCGCCAGAGGAGGCGGAGTCCGAAGGAGAAGGAGATTCCACCGAGGAAGGCGGCGCGCAGGCCCGCCCGGTGAGCGGTTACCAATACAAGCCCCGACGGCCATACAATCAGCAGCAGGGCGGCGGCTACCAGCAGGGCTATCAGAACCAAAACGGCTACAACAACCGCACGAACAACAATAATACAAACCGCAACGGCAACAACAGCACGCGCCCGGCACAAGGCGGATATGCCGGGAGCGGCTACCAGCAGCGCGACGGCTACAACCGCAACGGCCAGGGCGGCTACCAGCAAGACCGCCAGGGCGGTCAGCAGCAAACCGGCTTCCAGCGCAATGACCGGGGCTATCAGCAGGATGACCGCCAGGGCGGCCAACAACAGACCGGCTTCCAGCGGGACGACCGCGGCAGCCAGCAACAGACCGGCTTTCAGCGGGATGATCGCCAGGGCAGTCAACAGCAAACCGGGTTCCAGCGGGATGACGACCAGGGCTACCGCAACCGCCGGCCCCAGCGCGAGGGCTACTACAACAACGAGCTGGGCACCAGCAACCCCGCCGTGCCGGACCTATTGAACTCCGACCAGTGCGGCGAGGCGGAAGGCATTCTGGACATCCAGCCCGACGGCTACGGCTTTTTGCGGGCAATGAGCCAGGACCAGAAGGATGTGTATGTCTCCATTGCGCAGATCCGTCGCTTCAGCTTGAGGCAGGGCGACCATGTGCGGGGCAAGACCAGGCCCGAGCGCGATGGCGAGCGCTATCTGGCGATGCTCTATATTACATCCGTGAACGGCGAGTCGCCGGACGTGGCCAGCCAGCGCAAGCACTTCGACAGCCTCACGCCGATCTTCCCCGAGGAGCGACTCACGCTGGAGCGCACTGAAACCCCCGGCGACCTGGCCATCCGTCTGATCGACCTGGTGGCGCCCATCGGCAAGGGCCAGCGCGGCCTGATCGTCTCCCCGCCCAAAGCAGGCAAGACGACCCTTTTGAAGAAGGTGGCCAACTCCATCACGGCCAACAACCCGGACGTGAAGCTCATCATCCTGTTGATCGACGAGCGGCCGGAGGAAGTCACCGACATGCAGCGCAGCACCTCCGCCGAGGTGGTCTACAGCACCTTTGACGAGCGGCCCGAAAACCACTGCCGCGTCTCCGAGATCGTGATCGAGCGGGCCAAGCGCATGGTGGAGCTGGGGCATGACGTTGTGATCCTGCTGGACTCCATCACCCGCCTATCCCGCGCCTATAACATCACCGTGCCCACCTCCGGCCGGTCGCTCTCAGGCGGCCTGGACCCGGGCGCGCTTTATAAGCCCAAGCGCTTCTTCGGCGCAGCCCGCAACGTGGAGGAAAAGGGCTCTCTCACGATCATCGCCACCGCATTGGTGGACACCGGCAGCCGCATGGACGACATGATCTATGAGGAATTTAAGGGCACCGGCAACCTGGAAATCCACCTGGACCGCAACCTGCAGGAGAGGCGCGTGTTCCCGGCTCTCGACCTCTACCGCTCCGGCACCCGCCGCGAGGAAAAGCTGCTCTCCCAGAAAGAACTGGAAGGCATCTGGTCGGTGCGAAAGCTGCTCTCCGGCAAGCAGGATAACGCGACGGAGCTGCTGATCGACATGATGGCCAAGACGCCCAGCAATGACGCATTCCTGACGAAGCTGAATGATTGGCTGAGGCTCATGGAGAAGCAGGGGTATCAGGTTGTGAACAACAGTAAGGATAGGTAATTAGGAATAGTCTTTTTTTGAGTGTAAGGGCGGGGCATGTGCTCCGCCTTTTGAAATCCCCCTGCCGCTGTGGCGACATCCGCAAGAAATCCCCCCTGTCATCTGCCGATGACATCCCCCCTTAGCCGTCGGTGCTGAGCGCACCGACTTAAGGGCGGGTAGGGAGGTCGCTTTCTCCAGCATTCAGTAGGGGCCGGGTATTACCCAGGCAATTGGGTAGCACTTTTGCGCAGCAAATGTGCAGGCAATTGCCGAGAGCGGCTTGCAAAGCAAACGCGAGGGGCTCCGCCCCGGCCCGCCTTGGTAATACAATACGATTCAATACGAGTATGGCGGTCAATGTACGGGCGGGGCTCCGTACCCGCCCAAGTGCCCGTTGTCTGTCGGAAGGAAATCCCCCCTGTCACTGTGGGTGACATCCCCCCTGTCGCTGTGGCGACATCCCCCCTTGAATTTTTGATTTCGTCAAAAACAAGGGCGGGTAGGGAGGTCACTCTCTCAGGTTTCTTGGTAGGGGCGGGGCGCTGCGCCAGCCAGATACTCTCGTCCGACCGGTATTGCATTGTTGGTGTATAATGGTAAAATCTATTATAACACTAATACGATAGGAAGAAATCATGAAACGTTGTCAGTCTTACATCATAATGCTACTGACAATTACTCTAATGATCAGCAGCTGTTCGGTGACTCCGACGGTTGATAACACGATTTTGCCGGCACCAACCGTGACGACAGTTAGCAACAATACAGCACCCCCGGCTATCTCTGCAACACCGGGGCTGCCTACACTCTCTCCATCGGCTGCAGCAACCGATACTACTCCCCCAACCCCAATGCCGCTCTTTACCCCAAGGCCCGTTCCCCAGTATATTGTAAATTCATATACTGCCACAGACGGCAAAACCATCTACTACTATAACAACAACGGTGTGCATAGCATGGATACGTCCGGTCAAAACGATCATAAAGTAAAACTTAGTAAAGGGTTTTATTCCTTTGTATATCTGGATTCCTCCAACCTATACTATTTGATCAGAGAAGGTGATTACTCTCCGCAATGCGAAAATGATCACGGGCAGACATTTCTCTCGTTTTCTCTGATGGAATATCGTCTGAAAACAGGCAAGAATCGCAGATTACAACAGCATTTGTATTGTGCGACCGAAACAAACGGCGAGATCTATATGCTGGACCATGAGGATCACACACGGGTTCGATCTTACCAGACCAAGACAGGAAAGCTTAAGGTGCTTTCAGGCGGGCCTAAAGAAAAAGACTTCATGGGTGCTTATATTCTCGAAAGCCAAGACGGAGCGTACTTATATACAGGTTATGGCGACTACCCGATTCATGGCGGTGTTATATCCAATGATCCCGTGGAGATGCCCATAGAGACGGAATGCTCATCCTTTTATACATTTGATGATGGTGATATCAAGGTTTGGGATGGCTCAGGCTATAAAAGTTGTGGAATAAAGAGTGTGTACCATTCATTTGATGTCGGTGATAAAGTGTATGTGCTGTCTATTAAGGATAGCAAAACGGATGAAGAATACAATACAACTGAAACTGTCCTGCTTTATGAAGTTAATCAGGATGGTAAAGTGAAAGAATTAATGAAGAAGTCATGTTCTTATTCAAGTGAAGAGACATTGTGTTTTGAATTCATAAGTGGCTGGCTTTTCTGCTTTACTGTTTATGGGTTTGAAAGCGGCGATATTTCAAGTTATGTGTTTAAGCACAAGGTTGCGTGAATGCTGAACCAGCCGAAGAAATCCCCCTGTTCCTTTTCCCCCATTTCGGCGTACAATAATACCATCCCCCCATGAAAGGCCTGATCCCCATGGCAGAAATCACCATCCCCATGCAGGAAGCCATCCGCGCGCTCACCGCCAGCGTGGAGCTGCCGGGCATCATCCGGCGCATCGAGCCGTCGCCGAAGGGCCCGCTGGTCGTGATCCGCCTGAGCCCCCTGATGGGCGAGTTTGGCGTGCTGATCCGCTTTGAGCGCTTCCAGAACGGCACGGCGCTGTTTTCGCTGGACGGCATGCCCAACCTTTTGAACTTGAACTCGTTAATCAAGCCACCCGCCGGCATCTATTTTGAGGGCACGAAGATGGCCATCCGCCCGCAGGAGCTGCTGGCCGGCATCGGCGTGAAGGGCGTGGCAGTGACGGGGTTTGCCTTTGAGGCCGGTGTGTATCGGATTGCGCTGGCCGCGTAAGGCTAACCCGTGGTAGAATGACTTACTAAACATCGGGAGACATACAAATGCAATGGATCGCGACGGCTGCGGCCGCGCTGGAAGGCGTCACAGCAAGAGAGCTGGAGGCGCTGGGCATCGAGGTGCTGGAAACGCAGGCCTCCAGAGTGCTGTTTGAGGGCGGCTATGAGCAGGCGGCGCAGGCCAACCTGTGGCTCCGCAGCGCCGGGCGCGTGCGGATGGTGACGGGCAGCTTCCGCGCCGAGACATTTGAGGAGCTTTTCGAGGGCACCAAGGCGCTGCCCTGGGAGCAGTGGATCGGCCGGGACGACGCCTTTCCGGTGACGGGCCGGGCGGTGAACTCGAAGCTCATGAGCGTGCCGGACTGCCAGGCTATTGTGAAGAAGGCCGTGGTGGAGCGGCTGAAACTGAAGCACCGGGTGAACTGGTTCAGTGAGAAGGGCCCTGTTAACGCCATTGAGGTGCACCTGCACAAGGATATTGCCACGCTCTCGATCGACATGAGCGGCGAAGGGCTGCACATGCGAGGCTATCGGAAACTCAATGGCCCGGCGGCTCTCCGGGAGACATTGGCGGCATCTTTGGTGCTGTTGACCAAGTGGCGGGGCGACCGGCCCTTTGCCGACCCTATGTGCGGCACCGGCACGATCGCTGTGGAAGCGGCGCTGTTTGCCCGCAACATGGCGCCGGGCCTCAAGCGGAAGTTCGCCGCCGAATCGCTGGCCTGGTTTCCCAAGGAAGCCTTTGCGAGGGAGCGGCAGCGGGCGCTGGACTCGATGAACCGCGACCTGAAGCTGGACATCGCGGCCTCCGACATCGATTCCGAAGCAATCTCCATGGCCGGCTATCATGCCAAGGCTGCCGGCGTGGCCAATGACATCAGGATCACCCGGGCGGCACTGAAGGCATTCACCACCGCCGCGCCCCAGGGCCACCTGATCACCAACCCGCCCTATGGCGAGCGGCTGGGCGACAAGGCTGCCGCAGACGCCGTGGTAAAGGAGCTGGGAGCGCTCTACCAGAAGCTGGACCGCTGGGCCTTTCATGTGATCTCCTCGGCGGAGGATTTTGAGCGCTGGTTTGGCAGGAAGGCAGACAGCCGGAGGGAGCTGCGCAACGGGCAGATCCGGTGCAGGTATTTTGAGTTTTACAGGAAGTAAACAGGGATTGGGGAGAGCAATCAATGAGGTGCAAAATCACTGTGTTGAAACGGGCGCTGCATCCGGAGATGGCAGAGCAATACTCCGATCTGAAGATTACCCTCTGCCCCTATTTCGAGGAGGGTCAGCAATTCCTTTGCAACATGTTTGAAAAACCCGCAGGTTTCTGCGACTGGGCCTGGCAGGATATCAACAGGATCCTGGTTGCGCTGGACAGGGGCGGCAACTTCAACACTGGTGCATTCACGCAATGGATGAAGAACGACCGCTCGATGATCGCGTGCTGCACCGACGGGATCAGGCCGGTGTCCTTCTTGCTGGAACGCATTGAGGATTGACGGCTCAAATATTCTGAACCTGAACCCCCTGCCCCTCCAACCAGTTCATCAGCGTGTCTGCATCGCGGCCCTCCAGCAGGCCCAGGTTAATCCGCTGCTCTTTGGGATTTTCCCTATCCCAAATGGAGAGCACCAGGTCATTGCCGTTTCGCCTGGCGGCCTTGATCGCAAACCGGTGGTGGCTCACCTTGCCAAACAGCACCACATCGTGGATGGTCAAGCCCTCCTCGGTGATCGTGACATAGGCCCGGCGGTGGTGGCCGGCCATCAGGGCTCCGGCGATGGAGGTGGCGAACAATGGCAGCATCACAGTCAAAGGCATCAAGCTTGTCATGAGTGAAAAGCCAACATCGTTGGTGAACTCATAATTTAAAGAGAAGCTATACACTGCAGACACCAGCATCAGGCAGCCAGCCAACCCAAACAGCACACAGAGAATCAAGCCGGCAACAAACAGAATGATGTTTTTCCGGAAGCGCAGCGGTATGTCCTTCATCTCAAGCCCCCCGTTGATTCCAACCTGGAAACAGATTACCATATCCATGAGAGAAAACCAAACAATTGCGAAAAACGAGCAGCAAATGTCACACGTGGCAGCGGCAGTTCTGTTATCCTGCCTGTGAAAGGAGGCCATGAGGATGGATTGGGTGATTCGGATGAACGAAGCTGTGGCAGTGATCGAGGCAGGACTGACCGGCCAGATCGACTATGAGCGGGCGGCACGGGCAGCCTGCTGCTCGCCGTGGCACTTCCAGAGGATGTTTGCCTATCTGGCCGGCATGCCGCTGGGCGAATATGTGCGCCGGCGCAGGCTCACATTGGCCGCGATGGAGCTGGCAGGCGGCAACACCGCCGTGGTCGATCTGGCAGTGAAGTATGGCTACGACTCCAGAGAGGCGTTCACCCGGGCGTTCCGCAAGCTTTTTGGCATCAGCCCCTCGGCAGCGCGCGCCGGGGCTGGCCTGAAGGCCTATCCCCCCATGGCCTTCCACATCACAATCAAGGGAGGCACAGAAATGAACTATCGGATCTGCGAACTGGATGCATTCTCGACGGTCGGCATCACCCACAGGGTGAACACGGCCACCTCTTTTCAGGAAATCCCGGAGCTTTGGAAGGGCTTCATGGCCGAAGACCTGTTTGGCAAGCTGTGGGCGCTGAAGAGCCCCGGCGAGCCCTTCGGCGGCGTACTGGGCGTGCTGTCCGGCGGCAACTTCGGCAAAAAAGAGCAGTTTGACTACGCACTGGCCGTGGTGTCCGGCGAGAACCCGCCGGAAGGTATGACAAGGATCGACTTCCCGAAGAGCCTGTGGGTGGTGTTCACCGCCGAGGGCGAGCCCCTGGCCCTGCAAGGGCTTTGGGACCAGCTCTACACCCAGTGGGTGCCGGCGTTGGACGCGGTATATGACCTGGCCTGGCTGCCCAGCATTGAGTGCTATCTGCCGCCGGAGGCCGGGAAGAATGAGCTCTGGATTCCGATTGTGAAGAAGCAGGGGTAATCAAGTCCGCGCAGACATAAGCCGAACGCCCCTACCGCCGCATCGAGAGAGTGACCGTAGGGGCGAATTACATTCGCCCGCAGAACTCAGACAAAGGGAAGGGCTCCCAGAGCCATGTAGACGGGCCGGGACGGAGCCCGGCCCCTACTGTCCCCCTCATCACGGTGGTCTCGCTTAGTACCAAGTTGCCCTCAATGCCTGACTACTTATCGTTCATGATTCCGGTTATATAGTTTTTGTCAACAACCTGTATCGGGAATTGAATCCAATTCGCAATGCTTACTGTATAAATGCCCGGTCGATTAAAGTCAATATCCATCAGACAGAAAAATAGTCCATTGTCCTTTCAAGTTCCCTTCCATCCCTTAACTTTAACCGAATCATACCTCTTGATAGATCCAGTTGCTTGTCAACTCCAGCAACATAAACAATCCTGCTTGGATATGATATGAGTGTAACATCAACAATTTCATTCCCGGCATCACACCCAAACAGATAGATTGATGCAAAAATCATGGAAAGAACCAATAAGAGTTTTTTCATCGTATTTGCCTCACAGATGAAGTAAAGCCGACCCTCAGGGTGCTGAAATACGAAACCAGTTACAAGCCGCAATCGCCATAACAATTATACGATCACGTTGTAGAAGTTGTCAAATGAGCCTGTGAAGAGGTTGTGAGCATATGTTTCGTGTAGTCCAGCCAATGGAAATGTGCTACACTGGCCGGGACGACGCAAGGGGGGCTCGACCAATGCCCGATCCCAACAGGCACCAGGAATTCCAACTGACCGGAGGCAACACCAACGTGGTGGTGTTTGTGCACGGCATTTTGGGCAGCCCCTGTAGCTTTCGGACGATGGCCGAGCGGCTGCACCGGCAAGGTCTTGACTGCGTGGCACTGCTGCTGCCCGGCCACGGCGGCTCGGCCAGGCAATTTTCCAGAGCAAAGGCAGCCCAATGGCCGGAGTATGTAAAGAAGCGGCTCATTGAGCTCCGGCAGCAATACAAACGGGTGTGGCTGATCGGTCACTCGCTGGGCGGGCTCATCAGCCTGGACTGCGCCGCCAGCGGCCTGGCCTGCGGCCTGGTGCTGCTGAATGCGCCGCTGGTGTTCAAGGCAAGCCCCAAGCAGCTGGGATTCAGCCTGAAGATCATGCTCGGCACCAAAGATGACAGCGACCCTTTTCTGGCGGCATACCGCAACGATTACAGCGTGTGCGGCGCAAAGCTCTATGAGTATCCGCTGTGGGTGAGGCAGTTTTTGGGGTTGTTTTCCTACATGAGACAAGTGAAGAACAGGCTTGTGCAAATCAGGGTGCCGGTGCTGGTGCTGCAATCGGCCAGGGATGAGTCGGTGCCGATGAGAAGCGCCAGGCTGCTGATGGATGGCCTTGTGAATGCCCGGGCGGAGCTGCTGGTGCTGGAGCATTCCTATCACCTCTATTTCCCCGAGGGGGATGAGGAGAGGGTGATGGCAGCGGTGGAGGGGTTTTTGAACCGCCTGGAAGATGTGTTTTAGGCCGGGATGGAGCCATATAAACGGGCCGGGACGGAGCCCGACCCCTACTGACCCTAACGATTCAGAACGTGCAGCGATCCAATTGGCGTTTCAATTAGGGTTTTAATAACTTCAAATAGACCAAATGCCCTTCCTCTTTTTCCTCCACCACCTGAAACCCAACATCAACTGCCAAACCCTTGAATATAGCCAGGCTCTGAACGCGCCCGGCCCAACCTGTGCCGTAGCCGGTGAGCACGGTTTTCTCCGTCATGCGCACCTCGATGCCCAGCACAAAGCTGGTCTTTTCGGTGGTGTTTTCCGGAACGGCCATATCCCACAACAGGAATGTACTGCCGGGCTTCAAGATGCGGTGCATCTCGGAAAAGACCTTATGGTGATCCGCCGTGGGGATATACATCAGCGTGAAAAACGCCGTGGCGGTGTCAAAGGAGTTATCCAGAAACTTCATGTCGCGGGCATCCATCATCACTTTGAGACCGCAGCCCGGCGCAGCCTCCAGCCCTTTGCGGTGTTCCTCCGGTGCAATGCCCACGGCGCGGCTGCCCGCCACCTGGCCGATGATGCCCTCGCCGCCGGCGCCGATATCCAGCACCAGGCCGGGCAACGACAGGCCGGTGAAGTCAAACCCCAACGCCTCGGCCAGATGGGAGGTTGCCCTCTTTTCAGCTGCGCCCATGAACCGGATGGCAAGGTCATAGCTGTACCACTGACCATCGATTCTCCGGCCATAGGTGGGGTTGGCTTCCAGAAAGGCCTCCAACCCTCCGGCAGGCGGCGTGAAGCCCGCCCGCGCGGCAATCTCAGCCAACGAATAATAGGCGACGTTGTTGATGCTGACCATGGGCAGCTCTCCTTTGACTGAATCCTATGTTTGTCTTCCTGTTTGGCAAGTTAGTTCAGAACAAAGAAAAAGCCCGCAAGCGCGGGCTTTTTCACAGTGCTTATTTATACTTCCGGATGCTCCCATAAACAGGGCCGTATGTCTGGCAGGCGCGGTAGTCCGCACTTTCCAGATCCTGCGTGCCAAAGGCGGCCCAGGCGCTGGGGCGGTAAATGCCGCACTCCTCCACGTTGTGCATGCTCACCGGGATGCGCAGCATCGAAGCCAGCGAAATGAGGTCGGCGCCGATGTGGCCGTAGCTGAACGCGCCGTGGTTGGCGCCCCAGTTGGCCATCACGGAGTAGACATCGGCAAAGGGGCCATGGCCTGTCACGCGGGGCG
The DNA here is from genome assembly GCA_023435705.1 of Bacillota bacterium. Lineage (GTDB taxonomy): Bacteria > Bacillota > Clostridia > Christensenellales > UMGS416 > JAEYRA01. The sequence continues at coordinate 387,231 of JAEYRH010000008.1, forward strand.
CGAACCAGGTGGTGGGCCAGGTGGGGTTGGTGCGCTGGTCCAGCTTGTCGTGGACATCCTTGGGCAATTCCGCAGTCCACCCCTCGGCAATCTGAAGCACCGGGCCCAGGCCTTTGACCAGGTTGATTCGTGACATGGTAACAGGCATGCCGGCCTTGGTGGTGAAGAGCGACGAATAACCGCCGCCGCGGAAATAGCCCAGGTCGCCATAGCACCATTGGGTCGCAGCGACGCAGTCTGCAGCCTCAGCGCCGGTGACTTCCCACCAGGGCTTGATGGCAGGGTGGCCGTCCACGGTCTGGCGGCCGGCGCCATCGAGCGCGGCGGAGCCGGAGTTGATCAGGTGAATGAGGCCGCCGGCGGCCACGCCATCGAGCGTGTGGCCGGTCACGCGCTTCACCGCCTCCGGCGACCAATAGGTGCGCACATCGGCAAACACCTGGGCCGAGCCGGTGAGCAGGTGGGAGAAGAGCATCGCTACGCCGTTCAGGCAGTCATTCTCGGTGGCGACGATGTAGGGCTGGCGGATGCCGCTCCAGTCAAACGAGGAGTTGAGGATGGCTTCCAGGAAGTCGCCGTTGGGCATGAAGTCCGTCCACTGCCGCTGGCCCTGGAAACCGGCGGCGATGGCGTTGCGGCCGTTGGATTCCTCGGCAAAACCCATCAGGCGCAGCTTCGGGTTGCCCACCATCAGGTCGCGCACGATGAGCGCCATCTTCACGACGGTCTGCCAGACTTCTTCCTTCTTCTGGGCGCTGTGCTGCTGCTCCGCGGGGTTGGTGTCCGGCCCAAGAACCAGGTTGGCCTTGGCCCAAGCCAACGCCTGGGCATATTCCTCGTGGTCGTAGATGCCCTCCTGCATGCGGCGGATCAGCTCCGACTCGTCGGACCATTCCACGCGCATGCCCAGATAATCCTCAAAGAAATCCGGCACGACAATGGAGCCTGCGATGCCCATGGACGTGGAGCCCACAGACAGATAGCTCTTGCCGCGCATCCACGCCACAGCAAGGCCGGAGCGCACGAAGCGCAGAATCTTTTCAGCCACATCGGCGGGGATGGATTGATCAGAGGAATCCTGCACATCACGGCCATAGATGGAAAAGGCCGGCAGGCCTTTCATGTTGTGAGCAGCCAGCACTGCGGCCAGATAGACCGCGCCGGGGCGCTCGGTGCCGTTGAAGCCCCACACGGCCTTGGGTGTGAGCGGATCCATATCCATCGTCTCGCTGCCGTAGCACCAGCAGGGAGTCACGGAGAGCGACACGCCCACGCCCTCTCTGGCGAATTTCTCCGCGCAGCGGGCTGCTTCGGCCACGCCGCCGATGGTGCTGTCAGCAATGACGCACTCCACTTTGCTGCCGTTGGGGTGGCGCAGGTTTTCTTCAATGAGCCGGGCCGCGGCATGGGCCAGAGCCATCGTCTGCCCCTCCAGCGACTCACGGACGCCGCCCTGGCGGCCATCAATCGTGGGCCGGATGCCCACCTTGGGAGGCTGGCCGGGAAAGCGGTTGGGAGGCGGGTTCAATTTGTATTCGAAAGACGAAGCCATGGGGACGCCCTCCTGATGTGTTCTGGCATCAATTATACTTGGAAGAGCAAAAAATGTACAGGTTGTGTTCACAGCATCACAGTCATTCGGCAAATTCCATCGCAGCTTGTGAATTATTCACAGCCGGAGGCTCCGCCAGCGGCAACGCGATCACAAACTCGGTGCCCATGCCCTCCGCGCTTTCCAGGCTCAGCGTGCCGCCATGGCGCTGCACACACCCAAACGATGTGAACAGCCCAAGACCGGTGCCTTTGCCCTTCTCCTTGGTGGTGAAATATGGATCGAATGCTTTTTTTTGCGTCTCGGCAGACATGCCGCTGCCATTATCCTTGATGGAAATGAAATACCAGCCACTTTTTTTATCCGGCATCAGCCCGTTCCAGGGGCCGGTCCAGCCCCGCACCGTGATTTCACCGCCATGGGTCGGCAACGCGTCACGGGCGTTCAGCCCCACATTGAGAATCACATTCTGCAGTTCATAGAAACTGCCCGTCACGACGCCGCAACCATCCACCGACCCGGTGAGCCGGACGCCCCTGGGCAGCGCGCGCTGCAGCATGTCCAGCGTCTGCATGACAAGGCTTTCCATTTCAACGGAGCCGGATCCTCCCTCCTCCCCCTTGGAAAAGCTGAGAAGACTTTTCAGGATGCCGGAGGAGTTGGCAATGGCTTCGTATGCCCAGTCGGTATATTTTCTGCGATACAGCTCATCGGTGGAGCTGTTTAACATGCGGACAGATGTTTGAATGGTACAAAGATGGTTGTTGATGTCATGGGCCACACCGCCGGCCAGCTGGCCAACCGCAACAAGCCGGTCATTCTGGTGCATGTATTGCTCCATCCGCTTGTGCCGGTCTATGTTCAGCGCCATGCCAAGTATTACTTGCTCGCCGTTGAGCTCCGCAGTCCGGCTGGTAATATAATACCAGATATAGTTTCCGCTTATGTGTCGAAACCGGGCTTCAAAGGAGTACATGGAGCCGGTCGTCTGCGGCATCACCATGCGTTCAGTTGGTATTTTGTGTTTGTCCTGCGGGTGAATGTATTTCGCAAGCTCTTGCATCTCTATCGCACTAAAGGGATACCCCAGCGAGCGGAACCACCCATCAGAGGTAACAGTTGTCCCCTCGCAGGCGTATCCACTGGCTTCCGCAGCCTGCATCACCATTTCCATGCGACAGCGGCTTTCGCGGAGCAAGTCCAACGTGTGCTCCCGCTCGGTCACGTCGTCCACCTCTACAAACCGGCTGCCGCGGCCAAAGTAATTGTTTTCGATCCGGACATTGACCACCAGATAGACAACGCCGGCCCGCATGACTGGCAGGGTGCGGCCGGGCAGCTTGTTCAGGTCCATACGAACCGCTCCCTCACCGCCGGAATGTGCGGCAGCGATCACAGAGTCCAACCCCAGATCGGTGGCACGCAAAACATTGTCACTCATCACGCCTGCGTCAACGCCCAGAATCTCAAGCATACGGCGGTTCACTCGCCGGATCCGGCCCGTGCGGTCCACGATAGCAAGGCCATGCGTACTGTGTTCTACCAGTTCATTCAGTCTGGCTCGAATGCGTGTGACTGCAGAAGTCTGCCATTTGAGCAGAGCCAGATTCATAAAGTAAACCGTGAGAAAAGCCAGGACGAGCTGCAGCGCAACAGATTCCACAGCACCGCCTGTGATCGATAAAAACAGGAACCACGCAAGAATAAGCCCTGTGAACGCCATCGCGGCCACTTTGAGAACCCATATGATGGATCTTTCCGGCTCAGTTTTGCGTTGCTTGAGCAAATAGACAAAAAAGACACAACCAGTAACCAAGGTCAGACCTGACAATACGGAGCAGATATGATCTGGCGGGATCAGCCAACTCATTTGGATGCCTCCAAAGCGGCGTAGGAGGGCTCTGGGGAGTAGAATGTAATTACTGATATTGGAATTATCAGGATTCTAGCACACCTTTTGTTTTATATCAACAATATATTATATATTTGTATGCACTCCGAATACGCTTAGCCTGCGTTTATAAGGGGGTTCAGGCGGCTTTTACACCAACCTGAGAAAATCATGCCATTCACACAACGAATGATGATGATAAAAAAGCCGGAGATTTTCATCTCCGGCCCATCAAATTAACACTTCAACCCTGTAACAGTCTTTCCCAAGCCGGGAAGGAGCGCTGGATCGTGCCCCTGTCCACACAATAAGCGATGCGCACATGGCCCGGCCAGCCAAAGCCACTGCCAGGCACAATCAGGATGCGCTGCGCGGCAGCCTTTTCAGCGAAGGCGAGATCGTCGCCGCCGGGCGCCTTCGGGAAGAGATAAAACGCCCCGGCGGGCAGCACGCACTCCATGCCCAGGCCTGTGATGTGGTTATAGAGCATGTCACGCCGGGCTTTGTATTCAGCCACATCGATGCCGGCGTCCAGCGATGCCGCCACCACCTTTTGAAACAGTGACGGCGCATTCACATAGCCCAACGTGCGGTTGGTGAAGGCGATCGCCGCCACCAGCTGCGCGCCGTCGGCTGCCTCCGGGTGCACCGCCACATAGCCGATGCGCTCGCCGGGCAACGAGAGCGACTTGCTGAACGAGTTGATCACGATGCCGTTGCGGAAGATAGAAAGCGTGGCCGGAAGCGTGCCCTCATACAGCAGCTGCTTGTAGGGCTCGTCGGCCAGCACATAGATGTCTCGTCCGACTCTCCTCCCCGCCTCCTCCAGCGCCGCAGCCAGCGCCTTCAGCGTGGCTTCGCCATACACCACACCGGTGGGGTTGTGGGGCGTGTTGATGATGATGGCCTTGGTGCGCTCCGTTACGGCTGCCGCCACCGACTTGGGGTCTGGCAGGAAGGTTTCCGGGTCACTGCTCACCACCACAGGCACGCCGCCATGGTTGCGGATATAGTAGAAATACTCCACAAAGTAGGGAGCGATCACGAGCACTTCGTCACCGGGGTCCAGGATCGCCTTGAACACGGCGTTCATGCCGCCGGCAGCCCCGGCAGTCATCACGATCTGGCTGGCAGCGAGCGCCATGCCGGCCCGCTTCCCCTCCCAGGCAGCCACAGCGTCGCGCACATCGGAAAAGCCCGCGTTGGGCATGTATTTGTGGATGTTGGGTTGGTCCACCAACGCACGCAGCGCGGCCATCGTCTCCTTTGGCGGCTCGGCATCAGGGTTGCCGATGGAGAAATCATACACGTTTTCATCGCCGTAGATCTTCTTGAGGCGGGCGCCTTCCTCAAACATCTTACGGATCATCGACCCGCCTTTGAGGCTTTCCGCGATTTGCTTTGCGATCATGCTGGTTCTCCTTGGAAAAGGTTGATTTATCATACAACAGATGGAGGCGGGTGTCAAAAGTGGCGGAGTGTTTCACGTGAAACATACACATGGAATCCTTCCACGGGTAAGGGGTATGGGGTATCTGGCAATGTTCCACGTGAAACATTGCATTCCATCCTTTCTCTGCTCCCAGAATTCATATATAATAGTGCCGTATGGGGGAGGTGCGAGATTGGGAACAATCATTACGATCGCCAACCAAAAGGGCGGCGTGGGCAAGACCACGACAGCCGTGAACCTGAGCGCATGCATCGCAGCCCGTGATATCAGCGTGCTGCTGATCGATATGGACCCGCAAGGCAACAGCACCAGCGGTTTTGGCATCAACAAGGCCAATGTGCGCCACACGGTGTATGACATATTGATCAACGACCTGCCGGCGGAGCAGGCAATCCTGCCCACGATGCTGGATAACCTGAAGCTGATCCCCGCCTCCACCGACCTGGTGGGCGCCGAGGTGGAGCTGGTTTCCGCCATCGCCAGGGAGCACATCCTGAAGGGCAAGCTGGCTGCGCTGAAGAACGATTACGACTACATTTTCATTGACTGCCCGCCGTCGCTGGGGCTGCTCACACTGAACGCACTGTCGGCAGCAGACAAGCTGCTGGTGCCGATACAGTGCGAGTTTTACGCGCTGGAGGGCCTGAGCCAGCTGATGAACACGGTGCAGCTGGTGCGGCGGCATCTGAACCCGGCGCTGGAAGTGGAAGGCGTGGTGCTCACAATGTTTGACTCGCGCACCAACCTCTCGCTCCAGGTGGTGGAAGAAGTGCGCCGCCACTTCAACAACCGGGTCTATTCCACGCTGATCCCCCGGAACGTGCGCCTGAGCGAAGCACCCAGCCACGGCCTGCCGGTGCTGCTCTATGACCCAACCTGCAGCGGCACCGTGGCCTACAACGACCTCTCGGAAGAATTCATCGAGCATTGCGAGGAAGGCAGGAAAGCATGAGTCCAAAACCGAAGCATGGCCTTGGCCGGGGCCTGGACGCGCTGCTGGCCGCCCCCGGTGAAACCGAGCGCACCAGCGAAGTGGACATCAACTCCATTGACCCCAACCCGGACCAACCGAGGCTCCATTTTGACGAAGAGAAACTGAACGAGCTGAGCGCCTCCATCAAAGAGCATGGCGTGCTGCAGCCTTTGCTGGTGGTGCGCCGCGGTGATCGCTACCTGCTGGTGGCCGGCGAGCGGCGCTGGCGGGCCTCCAGGATGGCGGGTCTCAAGCAGGTGCCGGTGATCATCCGCGACTACAACTCCCAACAGGTGGCTGAAATCTCGCTGGTGGAAAACCTGCAGCGTGACGACCTGAACGCATTGGAAGAAGCGATGGGCATCAAGTCGCTCATTGAGACCTTTCATCTCACACAGGAGCAGGTGGGTGACCGGCTATCGATGAGCCGGCCCGCCGTGACCAACTCGCTGCGGCTGCTCACGCTGCCGCTCTCCGTGCAAGACTGGATGATGGCTGGCCAATTAAGCGCCGGCCATGGCCGGGCGATCGCTGCGCTGGAAGACCAAAACACACAGATCACCATCGCCCGCAAGGCAATCGACGGCGGCTTGTCGGTGCGCGAGGTAGAAGATCTGGCCCGCCGCTCCAAGATGACACCGGAGCAGCGCGCCGTGGTCACACCGGCAAAGAAGCCCGCGGCGCCGGAGTTCAAGGAGTTTGAGGAGCTGCTGATGCGTGCTCTTGGCACCAAGGTGCGGGTCCGTGGCACGCTGGACCGGGGCACGATCCAAATAGACTACTTCAACCGGCAAGACCTGGAGCGGTTGTTTGAGTTCGCGGCGCGACAGGCAAAGGAAGGGCGGCATTGAGCTCCTTTCGTGATTCACTGGCAGCGTTGGCCGCCGAAGCGGGCCTGCCCATCGGGGCAGAAAAGCTGGACAAAATGGCGGCCTATTTCACGCTGCTGGAAGACACCAACCGGAAATTCAACCTCACCAAGGTGATAGACCCCGCAGACGCGGCGCTTCGCCACTTTATGGACTCAATGGCCCGCCCGGCGCTTGATCTGATCGACGGCGGTGCAAAGGTCATTGATGTGGGCACCGGCGCTGGCTTTCCTGGCTTGCCCATCGCGATTCTGCGTGACAGCGTAACTGTCGTGCTGTTGGACTCGATGAAGAAGCGCACTGCTTTCCTCCAGTCAGTGGTGGACGCACTGGAGCTGAAAAATGTCTCTGTGGTGACCGCCCGCGCCGAGGACTATGCCCGCTCCCACGCCCGCGAGCGGTTTGACTTCGCGCTCTCCCGCGCTGTGGCACAATTGAATGTGCTGCTGGAATACACGCTTCCATTTGTGCGGGTGGGCGGCGCGGCGCTGGCCTGGAAGGGCCCGGCAGCACCGGAGGAAATCGGGGCTGCAGCCAAAGCAAGCCGCATCCTTGGCGGGGAGATGCCCAAAGCCCATGGTTATGGATTGCCCGGCCGGGAGCAGTTTTTTGTCGTGGAGACGAAAAAGATTCGACCAACTCCGCTGAACTTCCCCCGAAAAGCGGGCAAACCGTCAGCCGAGCCCCTCGTTTAATCGGATAATCTCGGGATTCCGTGCGGAATCCCGCTTTTTTTGTAAAACGATTCTCATCTCCCTGTTGCAGGATTTTCAAAAGGAAAATGGAATTACACTCGCACAGCGAATCACTCGCTGTGCGCATTTCGCGCGGCAGTCACCTCCTCTTTCCCAAGCGCCGGGCCGCCGCTTTTCTCCCCAAAGTTGGCGGCCCCTCTTTTGGATTCTCCATAGCGAAGCGAGGTGCACCCTTGTTCAAGACCCTGCAGCGGAGCCATCTCTCTGATCCACAGTCCAGGACAGTCTACTTGTCTCTGGATGCCATCCTGCCCAGCCCCTGGCAGCCCCGCAGGGTGTTTGACGACCGGTCTCTTGACTTGCTGGCGGACAACATCCGGCAATACGGCCTGCTGCAGCCGGTTTCGGTCCGTCCTGTCGGCGGTGGGCGCTTTGAGCTCATTGCCGGTGAGCGGCGCCTGAGGGCCTGCACGCTGCTGGGCGAAAGCCACATTAAGGCCACCGTGCTCAATGTGTCTGCCGAAGAAGCGGCGCTGCTCACGATGGCGGAAAACCTGCAGCGGGAAGACCTGAACTTCTTTGAGGAGGCCGACGGCTACCGCCGGCTCATCGAGGAGCATGGCCTCACCCAGCAGCAGCTGGCCGAAAAGCTGGGCAGGCAGCAGTCCACGATCGCAAACAAGCTCCGGCTGTTGCGATTGCCGGAGCAGGTGCGCGACTCCATCGCCCGCCACGGCCTCACTGAGCGCCACGCCAGGGCGCTGCTGCGGCTGCATGATGAGATTGACCAGCTGAACATCATCGACTGCGTGGTGCTGAAAGGCCTCAACGTGCGCCAGACTGAGGAGCTCATTGAAAAACACGTGGACAACCTGATCACCGTGGAAAAAGACAAAGACCGTGGGAACCAGAAGTTCTCACGGGCCTGGCGCGACTGGCGGCTCTTTGCCAACACGATGAAATCCGCCGTGGATGAATTGAAGACCGCCGGGCTGGACGCCCAGTTCATTTTGAATGACAGCGGTAAGTTTGTGGAAATGCGGGTGGTTGTGCCAAAAAGCCGGTGAGTTTACGCCACCTCATACCCCGCGTCCACAATCGCTTCCCTGAGCTGCTCGATGCCCAGCTTGTCGGTGTCAAAGCTCACTTGCACCTCATTGTCCTTGGCCGAAGCCTTGGCTTCCTTCACGCCATCCAGCCTCTCCAGTGACTTCACCACCCGCATTTCGCAATGGTGGCAGGTCATCCCGGTGACCGTCAGTTTGATGCTTTCCATTTTGCTCATTGGAACCATGCCTTTCTTTTAGTTTACTTGTTGAAACGCCCCCATCGGGCAGTCACACATTTAGTTTGGCGCCATTGCGCGCCGCTAATTCCTTTGTTTCATTCTATCGGTTTGATCCGGCGCAGTTTGTGACTGCATTCACAGGAGTCGCTGGAGAGGGATGTAAACTTTTGTCATATTGTGTTATGATTGGCCTTGAAACGGGGATTGATTCCATGCACGAAAACCATCGCGACCGCCTGCGGCAACGCTTTCTGGAAGAAGGGCTGGATTCCTTCGAGCCGCACCAGGCCCTGGAGCTGTTGCTGTTTTACGCCATCCCCCGGCGAGACACCAACGAGCTGGCCCACCGGCTGATTGAGCATTTCGGCTCTGTGTCACAGGTGCTAGACGCCCATCCCGATGATCTTTCCGCATTTGAGGGAATGGGTAAAAACTCGGCTGTTCTGCTGGCAATGATGAAGCCGCTGTGGCGCTTGTATCGCCAAGACAGCTCCAGGCACCGCCTTTCCCTGGACAATTACCGCGCAGCCAGCAGTTATGCAGTGGATCTGTTTGCCGGCCGCGTCAACGAAGCATTCTATCTGCTCTGCCTGGACCCCAACTGCCACCTGATCCGCGAGGTGCTGCTGCATGAAGGCACAGTCAACGAAGTTTCCGTGCACCCCCGCACCGTCGTGGAAACGGCCATACGCAACAACGCCTCGCAAGTTATTTTCTCCCACAACCATCCGAAGGGCATGCTGGACCCCTCTGCCAACGACATTGCCTACACCCGCCATCTCAGCCTGGCACTCTCTGCAATCGGCATCCAAATAATCGATCACATCATCGTCAGCGGCGAAGAGACCTACAGCTTTGCCCGCGAGGGCCGCATGGAAAAAATACTGCGTGAGGTGGAGATCCGTGTCACGCTGGATCTGGCTCCATATGAGCGGGATCCCTCCCCTTCCGGCGATCACCAGGCCCTGCGCGCTTTTCTGCGCCAATACACGTCAAACTGAGCAACAAACCCCGGCGTGACAGCATGTTTCACACCGGGGTTTGCAATTCATCGGGATATTTTGCTACTTAGCTGTCACCGTAATGACCAAGGTGCATTTGTCTGATGCAGTGTCCAGCGACATCAGGATGGCAGACTCCACGCCGTCCTTCTTGTATGCGCCGGTGACCACGGCGCCGCCGTCATAGGAGGCATAAGACACGTCGGTATAACCGGCTTCCTTCATTTTTTCCGAGTATTCCTTCAGCTCTTCAGCCTTCACGCCCTTGTAGAGCAGCGAAATCACCGCAGAACCGTTATATTCCAGCTTGCCTGACTCACCGGGCAGATACTCCCCATAGCCGAAGCGGGGCACATAGGCCGGGATGTCTTCCTTCCACAGGTCGGTGTTTCCGTCTTTCACGTTCATATCATCCAGACTCACCGTGGCTTCCGGTTCTTGCGTTGCGTCCTGCTCTGTGGTTTCCGGATCCTCAGTGGCGGGTTCTTCCGACACCACCGGTGCCTGCGTCGCGTCAGCCATGGCGCTCTGCACAGCGTCTCTGATTCTATCCTTCACGATGTTGCATCCAGAAAGAGATACAATCATAGCCAGCGAAACAAGCAAAACAAAGAGTTTTTTCATCACGTGCTCTCCTCTTCTGTCTTTTGTGTCTCATTCTTCCGGTTCAGTATATAGAAAACAATCCTGTTTGGCAATGCTTGCCATTACAACGCGATCAAGATAAATTTGTTATGATCACAAAACGGTCTTCACAGCAGCATCGGCAGCACCAAAACCAGCACCACACCAGGGACACCCAGAAACCCTGCCAACAGCGCCGTGAACACATTCACAGTCACGGTGAGCTGAAACATGCCGCCCACCATGCTCACAATCACCAGCAGCACACCGCCCGCCAGCGCATTCAGCATCAGCTTTGACAGAAACTTCAGCGGCACCAGCAGCAGCCAGCCGATCAGGTATAGCACCGCCAGGCCCACCACATAAGCAATGATCAGCAAATAGGGAAACTCCATGGCAATCCCCTCCGGTCAATTCTATGCCGGAGGCAGAGTCTCTATTCCATATTCATCTATAGCCGCTTCATCCCAGCCTGTCACATCTCTCTGGGCGATGGCCTTGGTGCCCTTCCATATCGCCGCTCCCAGGCGGCATCGCCGTTTCGGAGTTTTCGCATCAGGTATTCATACTTCCTTCTGGCAGCTTCCAGCTCATACAGCGCATATTCCACCAGATCCTGATCCTGGATGCTGTTGAAGTAGTTTTCAGCCGCTTTCCAGTCCTCCAGCGCCCTCAGCGCCTCATCGGTATACTCTGCCTCCGCCGATATGTCGTAGGCTGCCGCCCTGGGCGCTTCATCCCGGATGCGGAAGCTGGCCAGCACGTTGCGAAAATAGTCCTCCGTGCGGTCCATCCAGTCCTGCATGGCCTCAATGATCCGTTTCATCTGGTCGGTTCTCCTCCCGGTGGTTCTGTGTGAATTGTTGCCAATTTCTTTGCATTGTATAACCGGAAAACTGCGCGCATACGGGAGTCTGCTGATGAATATATATGATAGCCTTCTTAGTAGGGCCTGTGGATTTGTTGGAAACTGGCTCCCGCTCCGATGGCATGTGTTGTTGACCGCAACCATCGGGTGTGGATGGCTGTGTATGGATGCATCATTTTTCATCGTTGCCGCAGGCCAGGCGTTGCATCGGTGATTATTTGCCGCATTATCTTGTGGCAACTGCGGTAAAACTGATGTTTATGTCGTTTGTTGTGCACCGGTTTGCCCAAACTGTGGATGTTTTTCTGTCACAGTGATGGCCAACTTTTTCAACAGCACTGTGAGAAGAAGTTGAATCCCCATGGTTTCAGTCAATTGGTCTGGGGAAAGGCTGTGGATGAGCGTGGTGTTTTAATTTTGACTGTAATGTGGTATAATAAACCATGTGATATAGAGGCATTATTCATTTTATTATCCCATCACGCTTGATCACCCATGCGGCAGCCACAAAGCAGCCATCATCCAGTTTTTTTACGATGAAAGGTGGAGTCCGCATGATCGCAGTGACCGGAGCGACCGGGCACATTGGCAATGTGCTGGTCAGGCAGTTGTATCAAAAATATCAGGGTAGGGAAACAATCCGCGTGCTGGTGCCGCCGGGTGAAACGGTGGAGCCGCTTAGAGGCACGCTTGTGGAGGTGTCGGTCTGTGATGTGACCGATCCATGCGCCGTGCTGGAAAGCCTGCGCGGCGTCGATTTGGTCTTTCACCTGGCCGGCGTGATCTCCATCGTGCAAGGCAAGCGCGACCTCATGGAGCGCGTGAACGTGCAGGGCACTGTCAATGTGCTCCGCGCTGCCAAAGAGGCCGGTGTGCGCCGCGTTGTGCATGTGAGCTCGGTGCACGCCTTCACTGAGCCAGACGGCGGCGGGCTGATCAGCGAATGCACACCGGTGGATCCTGCCCGTGTGCTTGGCGACTATGCCCACACCAAGGCCAAGGCCACGTTGCTGGCCCGCCAGGCTGCCGCAGATGGCCAGGATGTGGTGATTGTGCACCCCACCGGCGTGATCGGGCCCTATGAATTTCGCAACAGCCACACCGGAGCCATGCTCAAAGGGCTCATCAACCGCAAATACCCGATGAAGTTCGGCGGCAAATATGACTTTGTGGATGTGCGCGATGTGGCTGCCGGCATCCTGCTGGCCGCCGAGCGGGGCCGCGCCGGCGAAAGCTACATCCTGGGCGGCAGCTGCATCACGATTGCGGAGCTGTTCGAAATCATGGCCCGCCTGTGCGGCTACACCCCGCCCCGCCACAACGCGCCACTGTGGCTTTTGAAGGCCGTGGCGCCTTTTGCGGAGGCCTGGGCCAAGCTCCGCCGCACCACGCCCACCTTCACGCCCTATTCCTTGCAGACACTGCTTTCCAACTGCAACATCTCCTCCGCCAAGGCCCGCGCCGAACTGGGCTACTCCCCCCGGCCCATCGCCGCCACATTGGGTGATTGTGTGCGGTGGATCAACAAGGAGGAGGTTGGATGGGGGTGAGAGTCGGGCCGGGGCGGAGCCCGGCCCCTACTGTATGAGAGAATGACTCCCTACCCTACTATTAGCTGGTGAATCATGCTATATTTACTATAATCCTTCCACAGGAGAAATCATGATCATCGGCTATCTGGCAGTTGAGCACTTTGAGACCACACCGGAATACCGGGCGTGGAGCAAGCTGCATCACGTGAAAGAGATTGTGTCGTTTGACACTTGCCTGTGCCACAGGATTTTTGAGTACCCTGAATTTGATGATAGTCAAGTGTTTTGGCCAGTTAATGATTGCGCTTGGGTTTATAGAAATCTTGATTGGCTGATGGATCAGCTCAAGGGCAAGCGAGATTATCAAATCCTTGCGGTCATCAGAGAACCTAAGCCCGAAACAGATTGCACCGGGTTATTGACGTCTGATGGGTTTCGTTTTTATGGTTATGATCTCATTGAAGATAAGACGGAGATCAGCGCTCTCACAAACTGCGGCGGCTTCGACGATGTCTTTTCTCCCAATGAGATTTCCGAGTATGGCTTGATAGAAGATTTCAACCGGGCAAAGGAAATTCAAATTAGGCTTCGTGAAGAATACCCGGAGGATGATCATGCCGATTGCGCGTTGTGGGCGATCTGGCGGTGGGAGCCAGAACTATAAAATGCAAGCTCTCTCAATATCGCGTTCTCAATTTATCAGTAGGGGCCGGGCTCCGCCCCGGCCCACGCTTTAAGCCTTGTCCCGGCTTGAAGCATGTGCCCGCTGGTAGGAAAATCCCCCCTGGCCCTGCGGGGCCATCCCCCCTTATTAAGGGAGGGTAGGGAGTCGTTCTCTCCAACAGTAGGGGCCGGGCTCCGTCCCGGCCCGCACCAACCCACGAATCAAACCAACACTGCTTGAATCTGGTTGTTCCCCTTCCCTTTCCCCCTCAAATCCCTTATTATAGTAACTACCTTTGTCCTCAGGAGCACCCATGGCTTACCGCGCCCTCTACCGCAAATATCGCCCGCAGCGGTTTGCCGACATTGTCGGCCAGCCGGGCATCGTGCAGGCCCTGTCCGGCCAGGTGGCATCGGGCCGGATTTCGCACGCCTATCTGTTCAGCGGGCCCAGGGGCACCGGCAAGACCACGGCAGCCAAGGTGCTGGCGCGGGCCATCAACTGCGCCGACCCCCAGCAGGGCGACGCCTGCGGGCGCTGCAAGCCCTGCGTGGAGCTGATGGGCGAAGCCAACATGGACGTGATCGAGATTGACGCAGCCAGCAACAACAGTGTGGACAAGGTCCGCGAGATGCTGGAGAACGTGAAATACATGCCGGCGGTGGGCCGTTTCCGGGTTTACATCGTGGACGAAGTGCATATGCTCTCGGTGAGCGCCTTCAATGCGCTTTTGAAGACACTGGAGGAGCCGCCGGCCCATGTGGTGTTCATCCTGGCCACCACCGAGCCGCACAAGCTGCCCGCCACAGTGCTCAGCCGCTGCCAGCAGTTCCAGTTCAAGCGCATCGGCACCAGGGAAATGACCGCTCTGCTGCAGGGCGTGCTCGAAAAGGAAGGGGCCACGGCAGACCGCGAGGCGGTGGAGGCCATCGCCCGGGTCAGTGACGGCGGCATGCGCGACGCCATTTCGCTGCTGGACCAGTGCCTTTCGCTGAACGGCAGCCATGTGGCCAAGGCCCAGGTGCTGGAAATGCTGGGCACTTCGGACAGTGCCTTTTTCTATGACACCGCCGAATGCCTTCTTTCTGAAGACGCGGCGGGCGCCGTGGAGCAGCTGGGGCGGTTCCTCGATTCCGGCGGCGATATCAAGACCTTTGCCGTGGACCTGTGCCGCCACATGCGCGATTTGTTCATCATGAGCTATGTGAAAGACGGCGCCGCCGCGCTGGAGATCGGGCAGGACGAGGCGGTGCGCCTGGCCAGCCAGGCAAAACTGCACGGGCCCGGTGACATCCTGAAATGCCTCGGTCTATTGAGCGAGCTGGAGGGCACGCTGCGCTACGCCGCCAACCCGAGGATTCTGGTGGAGCTGGCGCTGTTCCGGTGTTGCCGGGTGGAAAAGGAAGCAAGCTACGACGCGTTGCTGGCCCGCCTGGAGCGGCTGGAGGCGCGGATCGAGAGCGGCGCTGCCGCCCCGGCCCCCCGGCCAAGGCAGGAAACGCCGGTCGCACCGCAGCCCGCCCGTGAGCCGCGGCCCGCGCCGCAGCCAGAAGCGAAAGCCGAGGCCAAACCGGCTCCCAAGTCCGACGGCTTGCCGGAGATCCCCTGGTTTGAACCGGAGCCCGAGGCTTCGCCTGCGCCTGCGCCAAAAGCAGCAAAGGCCGAGCCGGAGGAGTTTTTCGCCAGCCCCTTCGATGACGAGGAAGGCATGCCCGAGCCGCCGCCGGAAAACCTGCCGGGGCAGATGGACCTGTTTGCCGGGGCTGCACCGCCGCCCGCCCGCAGGGAGGCCCCCCCGGCGAAGGAAGTGCCCACCCCCTCTCCTGCCCCCGCACAGCCATCCGGTGCGATGGCTCCGGCCAAGCTCTGGGCCGCCGTGCTCAGAGAGATGGAGAAGTCGCCGCAGCTGATGGGCTTTGTGAAAAAGGGCAAGGCCGTTTCCTTTGATGGTGAGGAGCTGCTTGTGCAGTTCACTGAAGACAGCAAGGCCGCCGCCACCATGCTTTCCGAGGAAAAGCGCATGGCCAAGCTCCGCGCAGCGGTGGAGACCGTGACCGGCAGCCCGGTGCGGGTCACTTTGCGGGTGAACCGGTGGTCGGAGGCCCAGCAGCAGTTTATTGACCGGTCCATGGCCGTGCTCCCCAAAGACACGATCGTGACCTTTGAACAGGAAGATTAGGAGGTTTTCATATGGCAAAAGGGTTTTTCCCGCCGGCCGGCGGCAACATGCAGCAGCTCCTGAGGCAAGCCCAGAAGATGCAGCAGGACATGGCACGCATCCAGGCGGAGCTGGAGGAAAAGGAAATCACCGCAGCATCCGGCGGCGGCATGGTCACCGTGACAGTCACCGGTAAGCGCAAGCTCAAAAGCATCGCCATCAAGCCCGAGGCGGTGGATCCCGACGATGTGGAAATGCTGCAGGACCTGGTGCTGGCCGCCGTGAATGAGGCGATGGGCCAGGCCGAAGCCTATGCCGAGCAGGAAATGGCCAAGGCCACCGGCGGCATGGGGATGCCGGGCATGTTCTGATGGCAGCCCCCCTCGAACCGCTGGCCAGACTGTTAAATGCACTTTCCAAGCTGCCGGGCGTGGGCAAGCGCTCCGCCCTGCGGCTTGCCTATCACATCCTGGAGCAGCCGGAACCTGATGTCCGCGAGCTGGCCGAGGCGATCTGGCGGGCCCGCAAGGAGATCCACAGCTGCTCCGTCTGCGGCAACTATGCCGCCACGGACACTTGCGCCATCTGCGAAGACGACCGCCGCGACCGCACGCAGGTGTGCGTGGTGCGCGACCCCCGCGACGTGGGCGCGATGGAGCGCAGCGGCAGCTTCCACGGCCTTTACCATGTGCTGCACGGCACGATCTCCCCCAGCGAAAACCGTGGGCCGGACGACATCCGCATCAAGGAGCTGCTGCACCGCCTGAAGGACGGCACGGTGCAGGAAGTGATCCTGGCCACCAACCCGGACCTTGAGGGCGAGGCCACGGCGATGTATATCGCCCGCCTGATCAAACCCCTTGGTGTGAAATGCACCCGCATTGCCCAGGGCGTGCAGGTGGGGGCGGACCTGGAGTATGCCGATGAGGTGACGCTGGCCAGGGCGCTGGATGGCAGACGGGAGATGTAGGGAGGTATCATCTTGCAGTGTGAATGCTGTAAACGGAGAGTATCACCGGGCATCGTGTTTTGCCCATGGTGCAGCGCCAGGATTGACAGCAAGCCCACGAGAGAGACACCTGGTGACCTTAGCATCAATATCGAGAACAACCTGGACAGAAGTCCGGCCAACGAGATACTGTTTGGGTTGTTCAGCACAAAAGGGCGATTGAACCGGCTCAAGTATTTGTATGTGTTGTTTCTTTTCCTGGGTGCCATCACGCTTGGTGTAATAGGCTTAAACAGCTTAGCACGGTTTGATTCGGGCATTTTTATCTCATTGGCATGCTTTGTTTATGTTGCATCGTGGCTGCTTTCATTTACTGTGCTGCTACTATCGGGTTCCAAGCGTGAACATGATATCTATGAGGATGGCGACTCGGTTTGGAAGATGATGTATATAGGCCATGATATTCCGTCTCTCATTTTCTCATTGATGACCATGAAATCATGCTATGGCCCCAACTCATGCGGTGATGAGAATCATGATAAAAACTTCTATTGGCAGGCGCCGCTTGTGACTGTGCTTGCGCCGGCGCTGATGCTGCTCATCAGCTGCTTCCTCCCGGTTGTAAATTCATAATGTGGTGAGGGTGGCCCCTGCGCAGCAGGCGGAGGAGTATAAACACACATGAGAAGACTGCGCGATGTGTTTTATGTCAATGCCAACGCAGACGAAAGCTATTATGAGTATTACGGCATGGAATTCTCCGAATTCCTCCGTTACTGCCCATTGCCCATCCCTCAGATTCTGCTTCTTGATCCGCGGGTATATGATAACGAACCGCTCAACCTTGCCATGTCTATGACCACCCTGGATGAACAGGCGATTGCCAGCCTGGCCCGGCAGGGGGCCTATGAGTTGGGCAATTTTCACTGGATGGATTATGCCAGTGAAGAGGGTCTGGCACGCTGCACCGAGCAGGAAAAAGCAGAGATCCTCTATCTGAACCACTACTGCAATCCGCTCCACACCGCATTTTTTACGTCTGTCGGCAACCGGTTTGTCTATCTGGCTCATGACGACGGCTGGTACTGCCGGCTGTATTGTAAAGACATGGCAGTGTTTGGCGACATCATCGCCAACAAGATCATCGGGCATTTTGCCACGAACAAGCGCCGTAAAATGTACCCGATCGGCAGTGAAATCAAATCCCAGCTGCTGGAGTGGGCCAAGGGCGGGCTGCTCATAGATTTCAGCGTGACGCATACCCGCCGCAATCATTGCGGGATATCCTTTTATGAAATCGGCAATTTTTCACAAATGGATGACATGTATCACAACCTGGATCAAAAAATGCATTTCGCCACGCGTAACGGCTGGCTGGAGCAAACCAACAAGGTTTGGAAAATGGGTTCCTGGGCCGCGAGCGAGATGTAAGCGCGGAGAGGGGGCAAGCCATGTTTGGCGCTATCGCTGGCGATGTGATCGGATCAGCTGAGCCCCCCTGTCCATCCCCCCTCCATTTGTGTTATAGTGTATACAAATCAATCCAGGAGAACCACCATGAGGGCAAGAGCCAAAACGCTGACCATCGCCGCCGTCGCCCTGCTGCTGGCCGCGCTGCTGGCCGGGTGCGTGCATGCGGATGCTCACCTCACAATCAATGCCGACGGCAGCGCCGACTACGCTGTGGATCTGGCGCTTTCCGATGATGTGATCCAGCCGGCCAAGGCCCAGGGGCAGGATCCCTTTGCCTCCTCCGCCGCCGATTTGAAGGCTGACGGCTTTGAGGTGACGCCTGTTGAAGCCGATGGCTACACCGGCATCCACGTTTCCAAGCATTTTAAAGATGCTGCCAAAATCGGCGCCGACGGCAGCCTGGATAAGCTGAACACGCTGCTGGGTGGCGCCAACAAAAACTTCGCCGTGAAAAAGCAGGCGGGGCTTTTCAGCACCAGCTACACCGTGCACGCCGACATGGACCCGTCTATGCTGCTGGGCTCCCAGTTTGATCTGGGCGACGCAGCCAAGGTGTTTCTTGACCAGGCCCGTGTCACGATGGCCGTCACGCTGCCGCAAAAGGCCGACAGCCACAACGCCACTGAAGTGTCTGGAGACGGGCTCACCTACACCTGGCAGCTCCAGCTGGACAAGTCCGCTTCCATTGACCTTGCCGTGACGATGACCAACTGGACCAACATCCTGCTGGTGGGCGGCGGGGCGCTGGTTTTGATCGTGCTGATCATTGTGATTGCCGCCGTGGCAAAGGGCAGGCGGAGAAGGCAGGCCGAGCCAAAGATCAGGGCGAGGGGCAGGTAAAACGTTTTTTGCTTAACTAACAATCGGGCGGGGATGATTCCCCGCCCGAACATATGTAATGGAGAAAGCTCAACTTGTCCCCCTCTTGAGGGGGATGTCGCGCAGCGACAGGGGGAGTTATTCGGGCGGCTCGTGAACCAGGCTGCATGGTGAGCAGCCTGGATGCATGGGCGAGCAGTGGTCAAAGACCACTGCCAGCCACTCGCAGAGTGCGACCAGCCGCCCCTACACAGGTTGCTGAATGCGGGCTACTTAAGCCCCTGTCTCACCGATCAAAGTAATGAAACATTTCCTCATACATTTGTCTTGAATCTGCTTCATTATAATAAGCAAGATCGTCTGCATAATTCAAGGTGCGATATGGTTTTTCAAATTGAATCTCCATGGGAAGGTGCTGCCAGAGCGCATAGGCTCTCTCGCCAAACCCTTCAAGATCAGAACCAAACCGCTGATAAGCCTCTTCCAGCCCTTTCATGAGATGCCGCCCGAATGCAACCTGGTCCATCGGGTGCTTGATGCAGTGTATGTGAAGGATGGACAGCATTTCGTACTTTGGCGACTGTGCCCATTCCAGATCCAGCAGCAGCTCATCATCCGGATATTCCAGAAAAAGCGAATCAAGAAGCTCAGTGTATAGATGGACCGGCAAAAGATCCACTCTCAGCAAATAGGCATAGGCAATCAGGCGTTCTTTCATTTTGTTTCCTTTTCCGGCGGCTGGTTCACTGCTGAATGTTAACAGAAAAGACAGCGCAATGTCTGTCTTTTCTGGTCTTTCTTTTGCTGTGAGAAAGCTCAACTTGTCCCCTTCATGAGAGGGATGTCGCGAAGCGACAGGGGGAGTTACCTACTGACCAAACGCCCGCACCGGCAGCACCAGATAGGTGAACGCCTCCGACCCGGCGGGCCGCAGCACGCTGGAGTTCACCGCCGTGGTGAAGTTCATTGTGAGCTCCTCGGTGTCCAGCACCCGCAGCACTTCGGTCAAAAAGCGGGAGTTGAAGGCGATCTCCAGGTCACGCCCCTCGCGGGAGACCGGGATTTCCTCATAGATGTCGCCAGCCTCGCTGTTGGAGGTCACGACCAGCATGTCCTCAGTGATCTTGAGGCGCACCAGGTTGCTGCGGCCTTCACGGGCCAGCATGCTGGCGCGGTCCAGCGCGGTGGAAAGGGCCTGGCGGGCCACGTTCACACGGGTGAGCCACTCGCTGGGGATGATCTGCTCATAACGCAGGAACTCACCCTCCAGCAGGCGGGTGATCACCTTGGTGCCCTTGAGCTCAATGCCCAGGTGGGTGGGGCCGGCCTCCATCGTGACGTTGTCGTCATCGTCCAGCAGGCTTGCCACGCGGTTCAGCGTCACCGCCGGCACCACGGCCTTGATGCCGTTGGCCTCGCCGGTGTATTCCGCGTCGCTCACGGCCAGCCGGAAACCATCCAGCGCCACCATGCGCACCCGTCCGGGGTGCAGCTCCAGCAGCACGCCGGTGAGGATCGGGCGCGATTCATCCACCGCGGCGGCAAACACCGTCTGGTGGATCAGTTTTTTCAGTGTGCAGGCCGGCAGCATCACCGTGGTGGCGTTTTCCACTTTGGGCAGCGCCGGGAACTCGGAGCCGTCCAGCACCTGCAGGCGGGCCCTGGTGCCCCGGGCGGAGATCGTGGCGGTGGTGTTGTCGGTGGAAATCTCCACCTCGCCGTCGGGCAGCTTGCGGGCCATCTCGGCAAACAGCTTGCCGGGCAGCACGGCCTCGCCTTCGCTGGCCACGGTGGCTTCCAGCACCGTCTCAATGCCCAGGCGCAAATCGGTGCAGGCGAGCTTCACGCCGCCATTTTTGGCCGAGATGTGCACACCCTCCAGCACCGGCATCGTGGTGCGAGCGGCCATGGCCTTGGTCACGGTGGCCACTGCGGCGGATAGCTGGGCGCTGTCGCATTGTATTTTCATCGGAAAACCTCCTTGTAGAGGGTGGATCTCCCATTAAGAGGGGTAAGCAAAGTATATAAACTTAGTTACGGTATTATACCATATGTGGGGTGGATTACCAATACAAACCCTTTTCCCTGCCCCTCGCTTGAACCCTCACCCCCTAGCCCGCCAGACCCTTGTCCCTCTCGCAAAAAAGCACTCCCCCCTACCCCCTCTCCCAGGTGAGCAAACCCTCATCCCCAACCCCTTCCCCCATGGGATTGGGGGAAGGGGCTAAAGCATGTATTATACGGTTGCCTCCCCCTCTCCCGATCCCACGGGAGAGGGGGCCTGGGGGTTGAGGGTGTGCTTTGGGCATGGGATAGAGCTCTAAGCAAAGGAATATTGTTTTTGATAAATTGCGCCAAACTCGGGGAATCACTCCCCGTCCTTGCACTTCCTCCTACGGGCCCCTCTGGTCAGCGCCACGCCGCCGAAGCCGGAGATCACGGCGATATAAAAGCCAAAGTCATACCACCAGCCGGTGTTGATCGGTTCATAGATGCCGATGTTGGGCTTGAACAGGCCGATGATTAATGACACCGGCGCGATCCAGCCATGCCAGATGCCGGAGAGGAAGTTGGCGGGCTTGCCCTCATAGCTGCCGTCGCCGGGGATGCAGCCGGAAAGCAGGATGGCGGCGCAGGCGATCAGCAGGATGACCGGGATTATTTTTCGTTTCATGATGATACTTCCTTTCAAATGATATTGTTTGGGGGTAATGATTGAGTCGGTGATAGGATCAGTATAGTTCATTTTAGGTGGGAATGTTTGGGGAAATGCCTGAGATGTCTTTTTTCGTGTTTGAAAGTGAGGCGGGTTTCCAGTTCTTTGCGCAGATGTTCGAGATTTTTTCATATCATCTCAAGAAACACGATAATACCAATCAGCTCTAACTTTCTCAATCTGTTTCCAATCTTCATAGTCACACAGAGTTTGGTATGCTAGAGAATTTGGAGCATATGCATAGATAGCCATATTGCTCAGAATACCTCGATACGAAAAAAATATAATCACTTTTCCATCGTCATTTCCTTCAATTATAACTTCACCGCCACCTCGGGAAAGATCTTTATAGTCCTTGGGTAAAACGGTGGCACCCGTGTCATTTGAGTTTTTATGCATAAAGTGTGCTGCATTATCAAACCGTGCGGACAGCAAATCAAATCTTATTGACTCACTGTATTCATCTAATGGAAATGCCCAACAGGCAATGCAGCATATTAACAAAAGTCCACTCATTATTTTTCTGATTCGTTTACCATTTGAAATATTCCGTATAAAAAAGATAACATTTACAACAAGCAATGAAATCGTGATTAAAAACACACATAACTCAACCAAAGGATAAAAGAAGGGTGTCATTCGATCCATCATGTCCCATTTGAAAATTCTAAATAAAAAAAGTGAAATAAAAAACAGTCCATTTATTGCCAATAAAATGTTATCAACCTGGCTTTTTGTGTTTTTATTCATATACATTTTCCTGCACTGATTAATATCGGGTATTCTAATATATCGTAAGTTAGCTCCATACTTCCGCCTCCATTCTACTACCAACAGCTCTCCAAACACAGCCCGCACCAATACGATCGTTCTTATTACCTATAAACCGAAGCTATGACAGAAGTTCAAAGTGTGCCCATTGGGTTTTTCAAATAGCAATCCACCAACACACTCCAAACTTATCGATAACAGTCGCACAACATTTGCTCCAGGGAAGCTCATGAATTGGATGAAGGACAACACCGCCATTGCTCAAAACAGCAAAGGCATTATGAACCGCTTCTTCGCTTCCCATCTCAAACACATTGAACGTCATGGTTTCCCATTTCATTTTGTGAACGATGGTGATGTCACAAGGATTTGCTGCCTCAGACAATGCCAAAAAGCCTTCACCATTTACA
>JAEYRH010000010.1 GCA_023435705.1 Bacillota bacterium
GGAAGATACCATGTTATTGCTTCTCCTGAGTTCTACTTCGATATGATTTCAGACCCAACAGTAGAGAAGTACATGACTATAAATAACACAACAAAGACTATGTTCGATGACTCTTCATTAGTACCTATGTTTGGATTAGAGTTCTATGAAACTATGTTAGTACCTACTTCAGCTAGATACAAAGAAGGAACTACTGATAAGCTTATGTTATTCAGAAGTAACGGAGCTGGTGGTTATGAGTACAAGCAAATCACTATGACTGAAGCAGCTAACTCAGCTGGTAACATCCAAGTAGCTAAGACTTCAGGTTATGTTAAAGATGCTAGAACTGGTCAAGATGCTTCTTATATCCCTAACAGAGTGACTTACAACTTAACAACTTGGAACGCATCATTCAAGGGTTCAGGAGCAGACTGGGAAGAGTTCAAAGCACAACACGTATTAGTTATCGGTAAAGATGCTTTAACTAGAACTGGCTTACAAGGCGAAGGACAAGCTAAGATGTTTGTTAAGCAAAAAGGTTCAGCTGGTGTGTTAGACCCAATCGACCAAAGACAATCTATAGGATTTAAAATCAACTCAGTTGGATTCGGTTCAACTAGATTAGAAGCAGTAGTTGACTACGTGTGTGTACCATCTCAAGTAAACTAGGAGGTTAGTTATGGCAGTTAAAAAGACAGTTACGGAAGTGAAGGAGGCGGCAGTTGCCGCTGTAGAGCACGAAGTATCAAAGCAAGTTAATATAGAACTTGAACTTCAAAATGCTGAGAAGAGAAGAAGGAAACTTCTTGATTACTACAAAGCAGAAGAGAGAGTTCCTGTATATGTATCTCCAATGTATAGACCATACTTTGGGAATGTTATGCAAGTTATGATAAATGGAATAAGTATTTCTTTCAAGGTAGATGGAACTACTCAAAGAGTTCCTAAATCTTTCGCTGATGAAATAGAAGCTAGAAGATGTGCTATTGATGAAATACTAAAGAAACAAGAAAAGATGGCAAACGATCAAGAGAACGTGGAAACTTCTCCAGGCGAAATTGCCTTGTTTTAGAGAAAGCAGCAGGGTTTATCCCTGCTATTTTTTATAGGAGGTTACTATGCACATTAACCAAATTGTACGATTTGTAAATGATAAACTAGCAGGAGAGAACTTAATGTTTGACCAACTGCTAATTCATCTTGATTCAGTTATAGATGATATAAATACTGCATTGAACTCCTGTTATCCAGCATTCTCAGAGTACACTCCTGAGATGTACCCAAAGTACCCTAACTATAATCTATTCCCTGATAGCTACATAAGAAGCGTTGTAGTAGTTGGAGCTGCTTATAAGTTCTACTCTACCGATGAAGAGGGAGCACAAGTTGCACCTGAATATGGCTATCAGTACAGAGATAACCTCTTTAGGATGGTTAGAGATTATAGTATGAGAGTACCACCTATGTTTCAAGCCTGTAACTCAGGTATGCTAGATTCAGGTAAATGCACAACACAAAATGATAGATATATGAAGGGGTGGTTCGTAAGTGATTAATATAATAGATAACCCTAACGGAAGGCTTGGTTCTAACTACCCATGTACCAATACACCACTATACGCTTGTAGTGCTTGTAACGATACTATGTGTCCTTCCAATCCAAACTACACAGCAGGGGTTACTCCTATAGGTATACCAGGTCCACAAGGACCACAAGGCCCTAGAGGTCCCCAAGGTCCAATAGGAGCAGAAGGTCCACAGGGTCCACAAGGTCCAGTAGGTCCACAAGGTCCAAGAGGTCCAGTACCCTCTACTGCAGATTTGTTAGCAGCAATGCAAGTAATATCTCAAATGGATGATTGTCCATTTGCACTTAAAGCACCTAACTAGGAGGTATGCACATGGATAGATGTCCTTTTAATTATGGGTGTAATACATGCCCACATTATAGAATAAACTGTAACGGTCCATTAGATTTCCATAAAGGAGATAGAGGACCAGCAGGACCACAAGGAGTAGAAGGTCCAACAGGTCCAATGGGTCCAACAGGTCCTAGAGGTCCAATGGGAATGCAAGGTCCGATAGGTCCAATGGGAGAAGTAGATGATGTTAGAGTAAGAGCTATACTAGATGAAATGCTAGATACAGAAGCAGATATATTCGCCACTAGAAATTATGTAGACATTGCGGTTGCTAACTTAAATACAGCTATAAACACTAAGGCTAACAAGACTGATGTAGCACTTTTAGCTCCAAAAAGTAACCCAGCATTGACAGGAATTGCAACATTAAATGGTTATAACATCGCAACATCAACTGATTTACCAGTAATATCTAGTATGGCTCCAAGCTCCCCTAGAACAAATCAGTTATGGATACAGATATAGAAAGGAGGGTGTTAAATGCCAAAGTTAAATTATTGGAACGGTTCAGCGTGGGTGACTATCGCAGAAGATAATTCAAACTATAATACTTTCAGAGCTAGTGGAGGTAGAATTGGTGAAGGTGGTCAGATATTTGCTGACGTGTATGGCGTAGGCTTAGGTAAATGGGGAGAGCCGAACAGTAGAGTACAAGTAATAAATAGTTCCACAGAGAACTTGTTCGGACCTGTTGTAGGAGAAGCCGTTACGCTAGGTGATGCTGAGCACAGGTGGAAGTCCTTATATACTACAGGTGGACGTATATACCATACAACTACAGTTGGTGGAACTGGTGGCTCATATGTTATTGAACCTTTAGCAGGAGCAATGCTTTTACTTAACGTAACTAGTGCTTCAGGAATAACAAACCAACTAAAGGTATTTGTAGGTGACGATGGTGTAAGGTATGTTAATCCAGGTTCAAACTTACTTACAAACTTAGGTAACTCTAGTATTAGATATAGAGATATATGGGTAGGGGCCTCTTCTACTAATACTAATGGATATACTAAGTTACAAAATGGGCTTATGCTACAATGGGGAACTCAAACACAAACTGGAATAGGTATGAAAGTGATAGAGTATGTTGCAACTTATCCTACAGCTTTCCCAACTAACTGTATAAGAGTTATTCCATTTGTAGGAGGTACAACTGAGAGCGGTTCTCCTGGGCAGGTAGATGTCCGTTTACAAACTGTAGGGCAAACGAACTTCAATTATCAGGTAATGCCTAATGAATACACAAAATCATTTGTATTGCACTATTTAGCAATAGGTTACTAAGGAGGTATTGGAATGGGAACAAAACATTACTTAAGGAAGTTTGGTGACACCTTTGGGTTTGTGACTAATGACGTTCATGATATTCTTCATACAGATATTCCAATTACTGCTGCAGAGTATGATGCGTTCTTTGAAACTCAATCAGAGGGTAAATTGTTTAGATTAAAAGCAACTCCAACAGGGGAAGGCTTATTCGGATATATAGAAGAGTATACTCCTGAAGCACACCCTGTTTCACCAGGCTTACAAGAACACATGTTAGACTTAGAGTTTAGGATTAGCATGTTAGAATTAGGAGGTATTTAGTATGACTTATAGATTATGCAAAACCGTAATAGAGAAAGAAACTTTCGGAACTAAAGAAGATATGCTTTTTAAGCTTGATGTATTCTTGCTTAATAACAGAATAACTCAAGATGAATACAACGGATTAACTGCTTTATTAAACAGTAAATAGAAAGGTGGTTCCATATGGCAGGATGGTATGATAACACACACCCAATGGTAAACCCTGATATTAGGTATGGTCCACCTGGTCCTATGGGACCACAAGGACTGCCTGGTAGAGAAGGGCCTAAGGGTGAACAAGGAGAACGAGGCCCTCAAGGTCCTCAAGGAGAAATGGGTCCTGAAGGTCCTCAAGGCAGAACAGGTGCTCAAGGAGATATGGGCTACAAAGGAGATCGTGGGGAGCAAGGCCCTAAAGGCGACACAGGAGCTAAGGGTGACAAAGGTGAGATGGGACCGCAAGGTGAGAGAGGCTTACAAGGTGAGCGTGGTCCTCAAGGTATCCAAGGTATCCAAGGTATTCAAGGTATAGTTGGTCCCGTAGGTCCTAAAGGGGACAAGGGAGATAAGGGTGATGTAGGTCCTAAGGGTGACAGCACTCAAGAACTTGTAGATAGTAGATTAGATTTCAATGGTAAAACTCACACCAGCTTATCTAATAGATTATCTGCTGACATGGGGTATGTTAGTGATAGATTTAATGAAGCAAGTCTTATGGCTTACAATAGCCAGTTCGTAACAGCACCTAAGACTTTAGATGGAGTTACTAAAGAGTTAAAAGTTAAAGGGGAAACGCTCCAAAATATTTACCCACCTTTAGAAAGTAACAGTATTGTTAATGGAGCTACTATAACAAACGGCTATATTACTCTAACTGGAAACCAAGTTGATTATAAAACAGCGTTTGCAAAGAAAGACCTAATAAGGGTGAAGCCTCAAACTACTTACACAATGGTAATAGACGTTGTAGAAAATAGTATTGTCAATGTTGATGCAAGTGTCAACCAGTCTATAGTTTTACTTAACACTAGTGGAGCTGACCCTACTTATTTTCAAGATACTATTACTTTACCTATTGGGTTTTTGGGAACTAAGGTTGTAAAGGTAACTACAAGAAGTGATTTTTCAGTAGTTAAGCAAGGTACTAGAGATTTTATATATCCTTCATCAGGAACAATAAAATACAGATATTGCATTTTTGAAGGTGACTACACTAACAAAGTTATGCCTCCATTCATCGAAGGTATAAAGACAGTTGGTGAAGATAGTGGGAAGATTGAAGTTGTAAGTAGTGGTAAGAATTTATTTGATATAAATAAATTCGTTGAGAATTATCGTACTGCTTATAGCTTAAATGGAAACCAACTAAATGTTATTGCAACTGATAGTAGAACGGGTACAGATAATCTACACTTTATTAAATTAAAAAAGAATACTAATTACACACTATCAGTTGATAAATCTACAGGAGTAAGGATATACGAGAAAGGAACTTCTTCACCAAGAGGACAGATAACATCAAATGTAGCGACATTTAAAACAAGTGATATAGAATTTTACGGTATAAAATTTGTAGAGTCATCAGATTTGCCTAAAGCATTAACTAATATTCAACTTGAAGAAGGTACTGTAGCAACATCTTATGAACCTTACAAAGAGTCTAAGATAACAATCCCTCTAACAGAACCACTTCGTAGTTTACCTAACGGTGTAGCTGATGAAATAGACTTTGAGAATGGGAAACTAATTAGAAGAGTTGGTAAAATAGTTTTAAATGGGAGTGAGAATTGGAGTGCTCATAATAATACTCTTACAAATGTATTTTCTTTTGCAGGAGTAGTGACCCCACCTAACAAGGAATATAGTCCTGTAGTTTCAGATAAGTTTATCAATTTACCAGGCAATGAAGATATGGAACACATTAGAATGAGCGTGTCAACCACGATTGTAGTATTCATAGCTCGCTCAAAACTACCATCATTAGACGTATTAGGCTGCAGAGCTTATTTACAAGCTAACCCAGTTACAGTTTATTACGAGCTACTAACACCTGTAGAAACAGCTATAGCAATACCTACTAATCTTAGGACCTATGATGAACTTACGTATGTTTCTGTTAGAGAAACTTTGGTACAACCTACTGT
>JAEYRH010000016.1 GCA_023435705.1 Bacillota bacterium
AGGCCAAGGGCACGGATGCCCCAAGCGAAGCTTCACCGGTGTACACCGCAGGTGTATACAGCCTGCATGGATGTAGGCGAGGTGAAGCGCACGCCCAGCCGCAGGATGTGGCAAGCCAAGCACGCCGGGCTATGCCTGAAGGGCATGGACAGCCCGCAGGAGGCGGGCGAAGCGTTGCGAAGGGCAGGCGAAGGAATGCGCAGGACGTCGCCGGACTCGAACACCCTGAGGTTTTTGCGAATCTCAAAATGCTTCAGCGATACCCATTCTCCCGGTCAGTTGCTTCGTCTTTGATTTCTTTCCTCATTCCGTCTAGCGCCTGTCTGCGGCGTTCGTTCTTTGCCTGGAGATCATGTTTGGCCTTTAAGTCACTTGTTTGGGCTATCATATCCTCTGCCGCCTCAATATTGTGAATTGTCATATCGATATTCTTCTGTATCCGTTCGACATTATTTTTCCGGTCATCGGGTTTGCTCATAGCATAAGCTCCTTTCTGCTAATACTCATATCATGCGTTTCCGCGCAAATACTATGTACCAATGTGACATGAAATGAGATAACCCATGTATCGGATGGATTTATCTTGACTTCTGATGGATGATCACTTATCATATAAGGGCTTAAAATGCTTGCTCCCGTAGCTCAGTAGGATAGAGCAGCGGTTTCCTAAACCGGAGGTCGTACGTTCGAATCGTATCGGGAGCGCCAAACTCCAGGGCACACAGCTCTGGAGTTTTCTTTTTAGAGCTCCTCCACTCATACCATAAGAAGAACAGATTGTACTACATTACTTGAAGCTAAGATTTGATGGTTTCTGTTAGAATAATGTGATATGTGGTTATACAGATTGATAAGAGCGTGTTTCTATTCATTATCGACCGAAATCAACTAATATCTAGCTGTATCGGCATGAATGATCTTCTCTTTTGTTGAATTTGCATATTGTAGAATTCTGTTTCAAGTTGTATTATGATAGTATCCTGCAATATGGAGGTGAACGGCATGGAATGCGAGCCTGGCGGTAGTCGCCACAAATACGATATACCACAATATGGGCGTTTTTGCATGCCGTCAACCACCTACTGACGAATTCAAACACGCCCTACAGAAATGAAGGAAGAGGGTGTGTATTATGATCAAGTTTCTCAAGACCATTGGTGATGAGAATGGTCTTTCCACAAATTATGAGCTCGCAAGCCTTGATAGTTATGAGAGCGGCTGTTGGATTCATATGGCAAATCCTTCAGAAGATGAAATTATCCAGATATGCAACATTTTGAATCTTGAAAATGAGTTCATCAAACCCGCATTGGATGAAGAAGAGCGCCCACGCATTGAAACTGAAAACGGAAACACACTGATATTAGTCGATATTCCGATTGTGGAGATTGACGGCAACCGCAATATATACTCCACGATCCCGCTGGGTGTGGTGCTGACCAGGGAGTGCATCGTGACTGTTTGTCTGAAGGACAACCCGATTATCAATGATTTCATCAGCAAGCGGGTAAAATCGTTCCTCACGCAATACAAGAGCCGGTTTCTGCTTCAACTGTTGTTCAAGAACGCGACATTCTATTTGTATTACCTGCGACACATTGAGCGCATCAGCAACAAGATTGAAAATGACTTGCAGCGCTCCATGAAAAACAAGGAGCTCACACAGCTACTGAAGCTGGAAAAGAGTCTCGTATATTTCTCCACTTCACTAAAGTCCAATGAGGTGGTGCTGGAAAAGCTGATGAAGCTGGAGGCAATCAAGAAATACCCGGAAGACACCGAGTTGTTGGAAGATGTCATCATTGAAAACCGGCAGGCCATTGAGATGACCAACATCTATAGCAGCATTCTCAGCGGCATGATGGATGCATTTGCGTCGATCATCTCCAATAACCTTAATATCGTGATGAAGTCGCTCACGATCATCACGATCGCTATCTCAATCCCCACGGCAATCTCCAGCTTTTTTGGGATGAACGTACCTAACATGCTGGAGAACAACCCTATGGCGTTGCCCATCATTGTAGGAGTATCGGTTATTGCATCAGCTTTGGCTACGTTTCTACTGATGCGAAGAAGGTAGTTTATCGATGAAAATCCGATAACAAGCCCGCTGGATGAAAACCAGCGGGCTTGTTAATTGTGTTTCTGGCGGTCTTTGGTTTCAGCATTTCATCTCATTGCGTGTCTGGCTACAAATATGTAGATATGGTAAAATACTTGTATCCGCGAGACCGGAGGAAACTGCGTGAACAGTTTGCTGGATCTGGATCTGCCCATCTACCTGTTTCATGAAGGCAGCAACAGCCGGGCCTACGATCTGTTGGGTTGCCATCTGTTGGGTGTGGGGAAAGACGCGGAAGAAGCTGTGTTTTGCACATGGGCACCCCATGCGGCTGCTGTGTCCGTGGTGGGCGATTTCAACAACTGGGATCCGCTGGCAAATCCACTAGAGCGGTTGAACGATGCCGGATTATGGCGAGGCAGTATTCACGGCATCCTTGAGTTTGATTGTTATAAATACTGCGTTACCACCACGAAGGGTGATCGGAGGCTCAAGACTGATCCTTATGGTTTCCATGCGGAAACCAGGCCTGGAACGGCCTCCAAGGCATATTGTATCGAAGGTTATGCATGGCATGATGGGGAATGGCAGGCTGAGAAGGCATCGGCTAACCCTTTTGAGAAGCCCATCAACATCTATGAGCTTCATGCCGGCAGTTGGAAGACTTATCCGGATGGCAAACCATACAGCTATGCTAAGCTGGCGGAAGAGCTGATCCCCTATGTGAAAGCAATGGGTTACACCCATGTGGAGTTGATGCCACTCAACGAATACCCATTTGACGGCTCCTGGGGGTATCAGCCTACAGGTTACTTTGCGCCCACGTCGCGATATGGCACACCGAAGGATTTTATGCGCTTTGTGGATGAGTGCCATTGCGCGGGTATCGGCGTGATCCTGGACATTGTGCCAGCTCATTTCCCGAAAGACGCCCATGGGTTGTTTGAGTTTGATGGCCAAAGCTGTTATGAGTATTCCGACCTCGCAAAGCGTGAGCAGCCCGATTGGGGCACGATGGTGTTTGATTTTGGCCGCGGCGAGGTGATGAGCTTCCTCATTTCCAGCGCCTGCTTCTGGGTGGAGCAATACCACATTGACGGCCTGCGGGTGGACGCTGTGGCCAGCATGCTCTATCTGGATTATGGCCGGAAATCGGGCCAGTGGCGACCCAACCAAAAGGGCGGTCGTGAAAACCTTGAAGCGGTGGAGTTGATCCGCAGGATGAACAGCGCGGTTCTCTCCACATATCCGGGCACGCTGATGATGGCAGAGGAAAGCACATCATGGCCACTGGTTACCAAGCCTCCGCACGATGGCGGCCTGGGCTTTAATTTCAAGTGGAACATGGGCTGGATGAATGACATGCTTCAGTACATGGCGACTGATCCGGTGATGCGCGCATCCCGGCATGGGAACATTACGTTTTCTTTCATGTATGCCTTCAGTGAAAACTTTGTGTTACCGATATCCCATGATGAAGTCGTGCATGGTAAACGCTCATTATTGAATAAAATGCCCGGCAGTTATGATGAGAAATTTGCAAACACGAGGGTCTTTTTCGCGTTCATGATGGCCCATCCAGGCAAAAAGCTGCTGTTTATGGGTGCGGAGATTGGGCAATTCATTGAGTGGGACTACAAAAAGGCACTGGACTGGCATTTGCTGGAGTATCCCCGTCATAAAGAGTTATCCCGGTTTGTGTGCAATCTCAACCGGTTCTACCTTGGGGAGCCGGCCTTCTGGCAATTCGACACTTCCCAGGAAGGGTTTGCCTGGATCGCCCATGATGATGCGGCGCAAAACATCATTGCCTTCCGCAGGATTGCACGCAATGGAAGCGAAGTGATTGTTGTGTGCAATTTCGCCCCGGTGGTTCGCGAGAAATATCGCATTGGTGTGCCAAAGCCCGGTGTTTATCATGAGGTGCTCAACAGCGACGCTCAGGATTACGGCGGCTGGGGTCACACAAACAACCCGGCCAACTCCACCAATGTGCCGATGCACGGCCAAAAACAGTCCATTGTGATAACCATCCCGCCACTTGCCGCTGTGTTTTTGAAGTTAACAATAGACAATGATAAGGAGGCGTCATGCAATTGAAAAAGGACTGCATCGCCATGCTGCTTGCAGGGGGGCAAGGCTCCAGACTGGGTGTGCTCACCCGTGATCTGGCCAAGCCAGCTGTACCATTTGGAGGCAAATATCGCATCATTGATTTTACGCTGTCCAATTGCATCAATTCGGGCATCGATACTGTGGGCGTGCTCACTCAGTATCAGCCGTTGGTACTCAATAACTACATCGGCAACGGCCAGCCGTGGGATTTGGACCGCTTGCACGGCGGTGTGAGCATCCTGCCGCCCTTCATCCGTGGTAAGGCCGGTGAGTGGTATAAAGGCACCGCCAACGCGATTTACCAAAATATGCACTTCATCGAAAGCTTTGACCCCGAGCTGGTGCTGGTGCTGTCCGGCGACCATATCTACAAAATGGATTATTCCCGGATGATCGACTTCCACTTGAAGAAGCAGGCAGACTGCACCATTGCTGTGATCGAGGTGCCGATTGAGGAAGCCAGCCGCTTTGGCATCATGAATCTGAACGCCGATGGTTCGGTTTATGAATTTGAGGAAAAACCCAAAGCCCCCAAGAACAACATGGCGTCAATGGGTGTTTACGTGTTCAACTGGCACACGCTGCGGGAATACCTGATCGCTGATGAGGCGGATAAGGCATCCAGCAACGACTTTGGGAAAAACATCATTCCGGCAATGCTCAATCAGGGCAAGAAGATGTTTGCCTACAGTTTCAGCGGCTATTGGAAGGATGTAGGCACCGTGGAGAGCCTCTGGGAGGCAAACATGGACCTTTTAAAGCCTAACCTGTTGAATCTGCACGACAAGGACTGGAGGGTTTACTCCCGAAATCCGGTCAAGCCGCCACATTACACCTCGCCGTTTTCCTCGGTGCGGCGATCCATGCTCACAGAAGGCAGCTTTGTCTGCGGAACCGTGGAGGATTCGATCATCTTTCACGGTGTAAGTGTGAATGCCGGCGCCATTGTGCGGCATTCGATCATCATGCCGGACGCTGAGATAGAAGAAGGCGCCGTGGTGGAGTACGCGATTGTGGGCGAGGGGGCTGTGATCGGTGCGGGGGCTCGCGTTGGGGGGGCAGACGGTTCCGGTGGAATAGCTTTGGTGGGCAGCGGCATCAGGGTGGGGAAGGGCGCAATTGTGAAAGCAGCCCAGATGGTAGAAGCTGATATCGAGCCTCAGGCTCAGGAAGCATAGGAGGGCTATGATGAACGCGATGGGAATTGTTTTCTCCTATGGCATTGAGGACAACCTGAAGGAGCTCACCGAAAAAAGAGCGGTTGCCTCCGTACCCTTTGGCGGCCGCTACCGCATTGTCGATTTTGTGCTTTCCAACCTTGTAAATTCGGGCATCTCAAATGTGGGTATCATTACCCAGAGCAACTACCAATCTTTGCTGGATCACCTGGGCTCCGGCAAGGAGTGGGATTTGAGCCGCAAGCGTGACGGCCTGTTCATCCTACCGCCCTTTGCCCGCAACACGCCCTCGTCGTCCAGCATGGTGGCTTTCCGTGGGTGGTTGGAGGCGCTGTCGTCGGTGTATACCTACATACGGCGCAGCAAGAACCGGTTCGCCATCCTGACCGGCTGCGAAAGTATCTGCAACATTGACCTGGAGAAGGTGGTGGACCGGCATGTGGCCACCGGCGCGGACATTACCTGTGTCTATCGTAACACCGAGATCACCGCTTCCGATTCCCGCCACAATGTAATTTATGATGTGGCTGACGATGGAAGGATCCTGGATATGCTCTACCGCCCGGCGATGAATGGGCAGGCAAATGTGGATATGGGCATCTTCGTGATGGAGAAATCCTTTCTGGAGACGCTGGTAGCGGAAGCTGCCGCCCGCAACAACTTCAGCCTTTTCAAAGACGTGATCCAGCGCCGGGTGGGTGATTACCGCATCTATGGCTGGAAGCATGAGGGGTATGCCATCAAAGTGGACTCGGTGCGGTCCTACTTCCGCGCCAGTATGGAGCTTTTGGATCCGGCGGTTCGTGAAGATCTTTTCACGGATCAGAGGCCGATTTATACCAAGGTGCGTGACGAAGTGCCCACGCTGTATACTGACTCGGCGGTCGTGCGCAACTCGCTGATGGCTGACGGCTGCGTGATTGAGGGCGAAGTGGAAAACAGCATCCTGTTCCGCGGGGTTCATGTGGAGCAAGGCGCCAAGGTGAGCAACTCCATTATCATGCAAGGCAGCATCGTGCAGCGCGATGTGCGGCTGAATTACGCCATTGTAGATAAGGACTCAGTGATCCGCGAAGGCAGGATGCTGATGGGCTATGAGTCTCACCCGGTCATGATCGAGAAGGGCGTTATCGTTTGACCCTAAGCAAAACCAGGATAATGGCACCAACCGTTGTTTGTTTTGTTCGCAGCGGCTGGAGCCATTTGTGGTATCCGGAGAATGTGACAGCGGACACATCACAAGTTAACATTGTGGGTATATGATAGATAAAACCGGACGTGGGAGGTGCGCCATGAAACTTTTGTTTGCCGCCAGTGAGATTGCCCCATTTTTTCGCACGGGTGGCCTGGCCGAGGTGGCCGGCAGCCTGCCTGCCGCGCTGGCAGGGCTTGGTGTTGAAGTGCGCGCCGTGATGCCGCTGTATCAAGGCATAGGGCAGGAGTATCGTGACAGAATGAAGCTGGTAACCACTTTTCAGGTGCAGCTTTCCTGGCGCAGCCAATACTGTGGTGTTTATGAGCTATCGCACAACGGTGTGACCCATTACTTCCTGGACAATGAGTATTACTTCAAGCGCCCGATGGCCTATGGTGAGTTTGACGATGGCGAGCGCTTTGCCTTTTTCAGCCGCGCCATCCTGGAGCTGCCGGCGCATGTGGGCTTTACCCCTGATGTGATCCATTGCAACGACTGGCAGACCGGCCTAGTGCCCGTCTATCTGGATATCGCCAAGCGGCATGACCCGAAGCTGAGCGCCATCAAAACAGTGTTTACAATCCATAACATCGAATACCAGGGCAAGTATGACGGCATGCTGTTGGGTGACGTGTTTGGCATACCCAGCGAGTATGAGCATTTGCTGCAATATGACGGTGCGTTGAACCTGATGAAGGGCGCCATCGTGACGGCAGACCGTGTCACCACGGTTAGCCCCACCTACAGCTGTGAGATCATGTCTCCGGAGTTCGCCCAAGGGCTGCATGGCATCCTGAATGCGCACAGCGGCAAGTTGAGCGGCATTCTCAACGGCATTGACGTGAACGCCTACAATCCTGAGACTGACCGGTCGCTTTTTGCGAACTACACGAAGGATCAGCCTGAGGGTAAGGCACGCAATAAGCTCCAGATGCAAAAGATGCTCGGCCTTACCAGCGATCCCAGTGTGCCAATGATCGGAATTATCTCCCGCCTGACCGGCCATAAGGGCATTGACCTGATTGCCGGGGCCATGGAGGGCCTTCTGAGCGAAAACATCCAGCTAGTGGTGCTTGGCACCGGCGACTGGCGGTATGAGCAGATGTTCACCGATCTTGCCTGCAAGCACCCCGGCAAGGTGAGCGCAAGCATTGTATTTTCCAACGACCTTTCCCGCAAGATCTACGGAGCCAGCGACCTGTTTTTGATGCCGTCCAGAAGCGAGCCCTGCGGCCTGGCGCAGATGATCGCCCTGCGATATGGCGCGCTGCCAATTGTGCGGGAGACCGGCGGCCTGGCGGACTCCATTCACAGTGTCTCCGATGATGGAGCTGCCGGAAATGGCTTTACGTTTGCGCCATACAGCAGCACCGACATGCTCTATACGATTCGGCGGGCGCTGTCGTTCTACGCCAACCGCCCGTTGTGGCACACGTTGTTTGAACGTGCAATGGAATGTGACTTTTCGTGGGCCAGCTCTGCTGGGCAGTATTTGAAGGTTTATCAGGAAGCCATGGGGGCTGCCCCCAATGATCAAACGAAACAGGTGAGTGGATGAAAAACCAGTTGAATGTGCAGGAAGCCAGGGAGTTGCTGGCGTCAAAGATGATGCGTTATTTCAACGCGAGGCTGGAGGAGGCCACCGATGAGCAGCTCTATGTTGCTGTTTCCTCCACACTGCGGGATATCGCGATGCAGAGGCGCTCAGCCTTTAAAAAGAGCGTAAACGAGCAGCAAGCCCGCCAGGTCTATTACCTCTCCATGGAGTTCCTGCTGGGCCGCATGATGCGCAACACGCTGTTTAACCTGGAGTTGACTGATGTGTTTGATATGGCGCTCAAGGAGTCTGGCAAATCGCTGGATGGCCTGTATGAGTTGGAAAACGATCCGGGCTTGGGCAACGGCGGCCTTGGGCGGCTGGCAGCCTGCTATATGGACGCCCTCTCAAGCTCCGGTTACCCGGCCATCGGCCACTCGATCCGTTATGATTTTGGTGTGTTCCGTCAGAAGATCGTGGACGGCTATCAAACCGAGCTGCCCGATGAATGGCTGGAAAGCGGCGAACCCTGGATGGTGCCACGGCTTGATGAAACGGTGGAGGTTCACTTCGGCGGCAACGTGGTGGAGGATTGGAGCACCGGATCACTGAAGGTGCGACATGAGAACTATTTCACGGTGCTGGCGGTGCCATATGAGTTCCCGATCGCCGGTTATGGCGATGGCAGCGTCGTCAACGAGCTGTGGCTGTGGAGTGCGAAAAGCCCTGTCTCGCTGGATATGCAGCTGTTTTCCTCCGGAAAATATATGCAGGCTATCGAACAAAACGCGCTGGCAGAGATCATCTCCAAGGTGCTTTATCCTGATGACAACCATTTTGAGGGCAAGTCGCTGCGCTTGAAGCAGCAGTACTTTTTGGTGTCGGCTTCGGTGCAGCGAATCGTGCGCAGCCATCTGAAGCATTACAAGACGCTGGACAACCTGCATGTGAAAAAGGCCATACAACTCAACGACACCCACCCGGCGCTGGTGGTGCCAGAGCTTATGCGCATCCTCATGGATGACCATGGCTACTCCTGGGAGCGGGCCTGGGAGATTGTGACACATACTGTCTCCTACACCAACCACACGGTAATGCCTGAGGCGCTGGAGCAATGGCCGGAGACCCTGGTGCAGATGCACATGCCCCGCATCCTGGGCATCGTGAAAGAAATCAACGAGCGGGCCTGCCGAGAGCTTTTTGCCCGCACCGGCGACATGGAGGCCGTTTCCCGCATGGCAATCGTGCGTGACGGCGTGCTGCACATGGCCAATTTGAGCGTGATCGCAAGCTCTCATGTCAACGGCGTCTCAGCGTTGCACAGCCAGATTTTGAAAGACGATCTATTCAACAGCTTCTACAAGCTGGATCCCGGTAAGTTTCTGAACGTGACCAACGGCATTGCTCACCGCCGCTGGCTCTGCCAAGCCAACCCAGGGCTGACAGACCTGATCGAGGAGCTATGCGGCCCGGCCTTCAAGTCTGATGCTGCAGCTCTTTCGCACCTGCGGCGTTATGAGGGAGACAGCGCTGTGCTGGACCGCCTGAACGCCATCAAGCGGGAGAACAAGGTCAAACTGGCTGACTTCATCAAGCAAACCCAAAACATCACCGTGGATCCGGACAGCATTTTCGATGTGCAGGCCAAGCGGCTCCACGAATACAAACGGCAGCTGCTCAATGTGCTGCACATTCTGAGCCTGTACAACGAGCTGCTCGAGAACCCCAATGCCAACATCCACCCGCGCACATTCCTTTTTGCTGCCAAGGCTTCGCCGGGCTACTCTGTGGCCAAGCGCATCATCCACCTGATCTGCCGCTTGGCTGACGCCGTGAACCGGGATGACCGTGTGCGAGACCGGCTCAAGGTGGTGTTCCTGGAGGATTACCGCGTCACGCTTGCGGAAAAGATCATCCCTGCCGCGGACCTGAGCGAGCAGATTTCCACCGCTGGCAAGGAGGCCAGCGGCACAGGCAACATGAAGTTCATGATGAATGGCGCACTGACGATTGGCACGCTGGATGGCGCCAACGTGGAGATCCACGAGCAGGTGGGTGATGATAACATGTTCCTGTTCGGCCTCAAAACTCACGAGGTGGAAGCGCTCTGGAAGGCTTGTTACACCCCCAGCGCTTATTACCAGCGCAGCGAACGCCTGAAAGGCGCGTTGGACGCGTTGGGCGCGGGGCTGGCGGGGGAGCGGTTCAACGACATCTCGTTGTCTCTTCTGACCCACGACACCTACCTGCTGCTTGCTGACTTTGACAGCTATGTGGAGGCGCAGGGCAAGGCTGCCGCCGCCTATGCTGACCGCCAGAGATGGGCGAAGATGGCCTTAGTGAACATTTCAGGGTCCGGTGTGTTTGCTGCGGACCGCAGCGTGCGTGAATACGCGGAGAATATCTGGGATTTGGGAAAAATTCTTTAGTCTTATCCCAAACTTATGATATACTGTCAAAAGATTGACTTTTGATAAGAGGTATCCTCCTTGCTGAACCTGTCTGTGATGAAGAATTTCAAGCGTTTGCGCAAATATGCCGCCGGCACGGTGGTGATACGCAACGGAAGCGTTGAGATGATCGTAATCTTCAAGGGAGAGGCTGCGATTTACCCCAAGGAACAGCCTAACCAACCGGCGGTGGCCACATTGGGTGCCGGTGATGTCTTTGGAGAGGATGCGCTCATTCTTGGTGCACCGCAGTCTGCCATGGTGGTGGCAGTCACTGATGTGTTCGTTCTCTTGCTGGATCGCGAAAACATTGTCAGTTTCATTCACGAAGAGCCGGAGCTGACATTTGAGCTCATGAAGTTTCTGTGCGACAGGCAGAAGGCTGGAGGTAAACCGGCTCATGTGAAGCACGTGGCTCCCAAAACGCAGCCGCCTAAGGCTGTAGTACATCCGGCAGCTGAGCCAGCTCCTTCCCCCAAAGCAGCGCCGGCGCCCCAGCCGGCAACGATGGCCGTTGAACCTGTTGCTGTCAATGCAAACATCGAGCCATCAGGCATGTCCAGCCTGTTCCCGGTGGGTCACGGTAGTTATCAGCTCACCCTCAACAATGGCGATGCTGCACACCTGCTGGAGAAAGAATATGACTGCCCGGTATGTCATTTCCAATTCAAAGCAAAAAAGGTGAAGGGGTCAAAGCTTATTGTGGAGCGCACCGACCCCGACATGCGCAGCCATTATCAGGGCGTTGAGCCGCTTTATTATGATGTAGTTACCTGCCCCCATTGCCTTTTCAGCGCCCTTGTGGAGCAATTCGATGCGCCAGACATGGTCCGGGCGGATTTGCGCTCCATGCTGCAGGCATATCAGCCGGATGTGACCGTCAAGACAGGCATAGAGCTTGACACATTCTCCGTGTTCGCCGGTTACTATCTGGCGTTGCTCTGCGCACCGAAATGTTTCCAGGCCCATCACTTAGCCACCGCAAAGCTGTGGCTGAAACTCAGCCGGATCTATCAGGATTGCAGTGATGGGGCAATGGAGCTGGTAACTGCACAAAAAGCACTGGATGAGTATCTGTATGTCTATATGAATGAGAGAAACACCCCGGAGCAGGACCAGCAGCTTTGCGTCATATTAGGGGAACTGTATATCAAACAGGGAGACCTGAGAAACGCCAGGGATTATTATTTCAAGGCCAAGACAAACCGGCAGGGTTCGCAGGTGTTGAAGATGCAGGCCGAGGACCGGTTGGCAGCAATCAAGGAGATGGAGAAGGCAAGATCAACAGTGGGTTGATCCCTGCCTTCTTATGAGGCAGGTGGTAGCATTGCTGCCGCATGGAGCTCCGTAACAATTTGCACTTTTCGCCTTGATGCTAATATAGTACAATACCACCATGACTACCAACCCCCAAGACCTCCAATACACCCCAACCACAGCCTCCCTTCGCGAAGGCTCTTCTTTGGTTGTCCGCATTGGCGTGTTGCGCCGCCAGGCGGCCTTTTCACTTTATCTGCACCTCATGCCAGACGGTGGCGAACCTCGCCCAATCCCGATGGCATGGCTGGGCCTGAACGGCAACCATGACGAATACGAAGCCTCGCTTGCAGATCTGACCCCTGGCCTTTATTGGGTTTGGTTTGAGCAGGACGTCTGCGGAGACCGTTTTTCCTTCGGGAAAGAAAGCCCCTGGCAGCTCACAGTCTACCGTAGAGATTATGAAACGCCGCGTTGGTATGAAGCCGGTGTGACATACCACATCTTTGTGGATCGCTTCCACCGGGCCGGGCTGAAGCCCACGCCGAAGGAAGGCAGGCTTTTCCGTTTCCATGAGGATTGGTATGAGCAGCCGGATCTGTATGCCGAGGGGGAGCTGGAGCAGAATTTTGACTTCTTCGGCGGCAACCTGTTGGGCATTGAGGAAAAGCTGGATTACCTGCAGTCCCTTGGCGTGGCCACGCTCTATCTGAGCCCGCTTTTCGAGGCAGCTTCCAACCACCGCTATGATACTGGCGATTATCACAAGGTGGATCCGGTTGCCGGCGATGAAGAGGATTTGCGGTCACTTTGCCGCAGTGCCGGTGAACGCGGTATCCGGGTGATCCTGGATGTGGCGTTCAGCCACACCGGCAGCGACAGCCGCTATTTCAACGCCAGGGGCCTTTATGACAGCTTGGGGGCCTCGCAGTCGCTTGATTCACCATATGCCTCCTGGTACCGTTTCCGGCACTGGCCTGATGACTATGAGTGCTGGTGGGGTGTCAAAACGCTGCCGCAGGTCAATGAACTGGACCCTAGATATCTCAAGTTCACACTGGAAGATGAGAGTAGTGTAATTCGGCACTGGTTTGACGTCGGGGTTTCGGGCTACCGCCTGGATGTAGCCGACGAGCTGCCTGCGGAATACCTGGAGCGACTGAGGGCTGCTGTAAAGGCGGTGAAACCAGATGGGCTGATCATCGGCGAGGTCTGGGAAGATGCCACCACCAAGGTGAGCTATGGCGAGCGCCGGCGCTATTTGCAAGGGCGGGAGCTGGACGGTGTGATGAACTACCCAGCCCGCGATGCCATCCTTCGGTTCGTCAAAAGCGAGCTAGACGCGCCCGGGTTGGCGGATGCGCTCATGGCGCTCCACCGTAATGTGCCCGGGCCTGCTCGTCACTGCATGATGAACGTGCTGGGCACCCATGACACGG
This sequence comes from Bacillota bacterium, assembly GCA_023435705.1. Taxonomy (GTDB): domain Bacteria; phylum Bacillota; class Clostridia; order Christensenellales; family UMGS416; genus JAEYRA01. The sequence continues at coordinate 13,237 of JAEYRH010000016.1, forward strand.
CCCGCACGATCAATGTGTTGGGGGCTGCGCCGGAGGTGTTTGCGCTCACCAAGCAGGAAAGAGCATCGCGGGGACTAACTGAGGAGGAGTGCCGCCGGGGCAGGGAAGCTTTGATGCTCGCCTCGGCGCTGCAATACATGCTGCCCGGTTCGCCCTGCCTGTATTATGGAGATGAAGCGGGTATGTCTGGCTTTGAGGACCCCCTGAACCGAAGGGGCTACCCCTGGGGCCGGGAGGACAATGAGCTACTTAATTGGTACCGCACACTGGGCCTGCTGCGGAAACAGCATGCAGATCAGTTTTGTTCTGAAGAGTTGGTTGTGAACGCGATGGGAAATGACGCGGTTACCATCTCACGCAAAGCCGATACCGGTTTCATCATGGCCATAGTTAACCGGGGGAGTCTCCCGCTGCCTATGGAACTGCCCACAAGGGCTGAGATGGTTGCCGGCCGGATGGAGAGCGGTGCTGTGCCACCCAGAAGCGCGGCCATCTGGTCGCAGTGTTCATAGACTTCATCTTTCTCAGGATCAGACCAAATCCGACCGGATTCGGCCAAAGCATTTGTTGACGAGCCTTTCCACCCTCTCTATAATCATGTGTATATGTGAATTCAAATGAGGAGCCGCAGCCCCATGAGTATGGAACGGGTTTTGGCTGAATACGCGGTGGATGGCACGTTTTCCTGTTATGAAGTATCCAGTGATGAGGAGATTGTCACGCTTGTGCAGTCCGGCGACAATGTGGCGCTGGATTATCTGCTTTTTCGATACAAGAATTTTGTGAAGGCAAAAGCCCGTGCCTACTTTTTGATTGGAGCCGATCGGGAGGACATCATCCAGGAGGGCATGATCGGCTTTTTTAAGGCTGTGCGCGACTACCGGCCTGATCGTGCTGCATCTTTCCACGTGTTTGCCGAGCTTTGCATCACCCGGCAAATCATCACCGCGATCAAGACCGCCACGCGGTTGAAGCATATTCCGCTCAATTCCTATGTGTCGCTCAACAAGCCGGTCTACGATGAGGATTCGGAGCGCACACTGATGGATGTGGTGTCTGCCGAGTCCGCCTGCTCGCCGGAACAGCTGCTGTTGGATCGTGAAAAGCGTAATTATCTGGAGCAGAAAATGAACGAGTCGCTTTCTGAGCTGGAGTGGGAGGTGCTCTCATCCTATCTGCAGGACCGCAGCTATCAGGAGATCGCCGTGGATCTGCGGCGGCAGGTGAAGAGTGTGGACAACGCACTGCAAAGGATCAAGAGGAAGATGGAGAAGATGATGGATGAGGCGTAGTCACGCCTTGCAATCAGCACTCCTGTTGAAGGGCTTGCGTTTGCAGCTCTTCTTTTTTTGTTATCTCCTGCGCCGCCAGGATCAACATCAGCAAAATGCCCGTCTGCGGCCAGAGGATTGTCACATCAGTCAGCCCATGAATGGCGGTCACCGCCACAACCGCGAAAATGAGCGGCGTGATGGCGCTTTGTGCCGATACCCGAAATCGCCGCCACCCATCGCGGAAGGTTAAAAAGAAGAATGCGCCCCAAAACAGAGTGCCGGTCATTCCAAAACTGATCAGCGCTTCCAGTATCATATTGTGGGCATGATAATACTTTTGAACATCGCTCAGATGGAAGTAACCCATTGCACCCACGCCAAACAACCAGTGCTGACGGATGCCCTCCAGCGCCTCCATCCAGATCGAGGTGCGGATGAACTTCGCGATGTCGATGCTGTCAAGCCTTGGGAAGATGGCAGGAAAGGATAATGCAAGCTTGATCCCGATGGCATAGATCGCAATAAGAACAAGCAGGCTCTTGGTCTTCCTACGCATCACAAAGAATACAAACAGGCCGCCGAAAATCGCGGGCCACGCCGAGCGGCTGTTTGCCATGAAGAGGGCAGCGATGGTGGCTACCGTCACGACAACCAGGAAAGCCTTGTGACCCTTTGTTTTTGCAGATGACAGCCGGTAGAATGCCAGCATCAGCACCAGTTCCAGTGCGTAGCTGTAGTAGTTTGCGTTCTGAAAGGTGGAGGGGGAGCGGGGCGCCAGCCCCAACACCCGTTGGAACAGCGCAATGAAAAAGTAAACCAAGCTGATGATACAGGCCACGTCCACCGCAGCGTGAAATAGCTCTTTGGTCATCACACAGCGCAGATACAGGTAAAACAACAGCACGATGAGGATGCCAGCAGCCACAGCCAGGCCGATCCAGTTTCCATAGATGAATGGCACAGCGATGGCAAGGATCGCAAATAGTGCCAGCCAGCGCAAATGCGGAGTTGCAGCGATCTGTGCGCGGAGGTTTTGGTTTAGGAGTGCGTAGGCAACGGCCAGCAACGCCACCGCTCCGCAAAGATAGGCATGGACAAATATGGACACCACAGCAAGGATGATGATCTTGCCGTCCAGGCCACCCATGCCTGAGAGCAACGGCTCTGACTGGAGGCCCTCTCTGCCAAAGGCCAACTCCCGGTTTGGAGACATCAAGCACCTCATTTTTGCAACGCGTGCAGCGCGGGGAATATTTCACCAAATCAAAAGGCTGCTCCGTTCGGAGCAGCCTTGATTGGACCGTTGGATCGGGCCTTACTTGGCCTTCTTGGCAGCCGTCTCCGTAATGACGGCCTGACGCCCGTCATAATAGCCACAATTGCCGCAAACGCGATGAGGGAGCTTCGCCTGCTTGCATCTGGGGCACTCGGTGATCGGGGGAGTCTCCAGTTTCCAATTGGCCAGCCGCGAACGGGAACGGGCCTTTGAATGTCTACCCTTTGGTAATGCCATGGTAACACCTCCTCGCAGCGTGGCTGCAAATTACTTGATCAGTTTTATTAGCCTTCGGGGTCGGCCTGTGAGCAGTCGCATGTGTTGGTGTTGCGATCAACTCCGCACACCGGGCATAACCCCAGGCAATCCTCGCTGCACAGATGTCGCATCGGCGCGTTCAGCGAGATCAGGTCTCCGGCCATCTGCCCCAAGTCGAGTATTTCCCCCTGATAGAGATAGCGGTCAGGATGGTTCTCGTCGGCCTCTTTGGCGAATTCCTCAGTGAAGTCAATCGTGAGCTCGGAAGGCACGTCTCTCAGGCAACGGCAGCAGGTCGCAGTGTATTCGGCGTGGACGCTGCCGCTCAGGAAGAAATCCTCACCGGTATATGTGGCCTTGCCGCTCATCGTGACCGGTTTTGTGAAACGCAGATCCTCGCCAGCCACGCTGATGGGTTCGAATTGCTCCGCAAGCTCAAACGGCATTGGTTGGCCGGGGGCTTTTAGCGCTCTTGAAATATCCAGGTGCATGTTCTTCCTCCGAAAAGGCAACGCAGTCCATTATATTGATATTGTGCTTTGTTGTCAACAAATATTCACTTCACAACGCCTTGAATCAAGCGATTTGCATACAATTTGGCCATATTTGACCGAATCATACGCGAGGTTTACAACTTTCTGCAGATTATCAGGATCACGCCGGATTTTTCCGGTGTTTCCTCACTTGGCCAGCCAAATAGCCTGGCGAAGTAGCGCATGGACTCCGTCGTTTCCACAAAGCAGGCGTTGAGTTGTTCGATTGGTATCCCTGTGTCGCGGCGCCAGCTTTCTGACTGCGCCCGGAGCGTGTTGGCGGTGGGTTGGCCCAGAGTCTTTTCCACGGCAAAGCCGCTGCGCTCCGCCAGCGCTACAAAGCTATCGGCGGTGTATAACCGCAGGTGCCATGGGTTTTCCGGCTTGCCGGTGTTGTCTTGCGGTTCGTAGCCTTCTTTTGGAGCCGAGAGCAAAAGCCAGCGGCCTCGCTTGAGCACTCGCGCCAGCTCCCGGAGCAGCAAGTCGTCTCGCTCCATATGCTCCACCGTCTCAAAGCACGCGGCGCAGTCAAAGGAATTGTCCGGCAGGAAGGGGAGGCCGCCATTCAAATCAGCCTGGCGGAAAACCACGTTGCTGATGCCGGTCTCTTCGCACCGCGCTGCCCCCAGCGCCAGCAAGCCATCGTCTCGGTCAATGGCGGTCACGTTCTTGGCATGCCGTGCCAGCGAGAGAGCACCGTAGCCGCTGCCGCAGGCGCAGTCCAGCGCATTGGTGAGCCGACGCTTGCGCATGAACTCGGCAGCAAACTCATATCGTGCCAGGTGCTCCACACGCACAAAGAAGTTGGCGCTGCTCCGGTCAAAGGGGTCAATGCTCTCAGGGAATTTTGTCATTGTTCTGTGCATTCCTTGCGAGTTGATTCGGAATTAGTCATCAGAGGAAAATGTATTCTCCATGACCTCGGGTAACAAATCATAAATTGAATTTCCAATTTTTGATTCGAAATACTTCTTGATCTTGAATGTCCTTTTCCATTTGGGTATGATATTATCATGGATACCATGCCTCATAGCCACGTTAACCATTCTTTTTTCCATCAATATGAATCCTGTATCGATTGCTAGAGTGTCACACAGTTGAATTAATAAATCATAATCATCATAGTCAATCGACCGGATATAATTCTCTGCAAAACGATATTCATCATCAGTGCAATCCCATTTTCCAAATGCTTCCTTGATGTCTTTGTCCGGAAAAGAATGTGTCAGGCTGATTTTCGCAGCATCAGGCAACCCCTTTTCCATGCAAAAATGATATCCATCGATGCTATGCCTCATACCGGTGACGCCGAACCTTCTCCCAATGTCATGCAGCATTCCCAAGGCGTGTGCCTTCTCAGCGTCCAGGTCTGGGCAGCTTTGTGCAATGTTCCTCGCTGCCAGCCCTGCATATTGCGAGTGCTTCACCCAAGGCCCCGGATTCATCCGGGAGGCTTCCTCTAGAAGCTCTTCCGCCATCTCAACTGAAAGCTTATTGATTAGCATATCAGCACCTCTGTGGGTCACACAATGATGAATTATATCATACTTGGTAACCATCACCCAATAGGGCAGATACATTTCCTGATAAGGGATGCCCAGAATTTAGCGCAAGCATTTCCCGATGCCCATGGCAGTATGATATATGGATAGATCACTGTTTCGGGGGATGCCATGAACTGGAAAGGCTGGCTGCTGGCAATCGCCACGGCGCTTCTGATGCTCGGGCTGGCATTGCAGCCGGTGGTGGCGCTCACGAGCGCCCGTGAAGGGCTTACGCTTTTCCTCACCGTGGTGCTGCCGTCGCTGCTGCCGTTCATGGTGTGTGCCCAGTTGTTCATCGAGAGCGGCGCTGCCTCTGCAGCGGGCAGGATGTTGAACCGCCTGATGCGGCCGCTCTTTGCCTGCCCTGGAGAATCGGCATTTGCGCTCACTGCGGGGCTGCTGGCGGGATACCCCACCGGGGCAAGGCTTGCGCTGGACTTGTATGAGCAAGGCCTTGTCTCAAAGGAGGATGCCGCCCGCACCGGGCTGCTGGCCTCCTCCTGCGGGCCGGTGTTTATGCTGGGAGCGGTGGGCGCCGGGCTGCTCCAAAACCCTGCGGCGGGCTGGCTGATCCTCATCAGCCATGTGGCAGCCGTAGTGCTGACTGGAGTGTTGTTTTCCATCGGCGGCAATCGCTCTACCGGAGAAATCCGGCAGCCAGTGGCAGGGGAGGGCAGGCCGGTGATGGAAGCGTTTGGCGAGGCGATCAAAAAGACTGTGCTTACACTGTGGACTGTCGGGGGATATATCGTGTTGTTTTCTGTGCTCACCGCGCTGCTGCGACACTACAGCCTGCTGGCGCCGGTGGCGGCGGTGTTTGCCCCAGTGTTGAAACTGCTGGGCCTGGAGCAGGGGCTTGCGGCGCCTTTGGCCATTGGTGCAATCGAGATGACCAACGGCTGCAATGCTGTGGCCACGGCGCAGGCCACATTGGCAAACCGCTGCGCCGCAATGGCGGTGCTGGTTTCTTTCGGGGGCCTATGCATCCAGGCGCAGTCAATGCTCTTCCTTGCCAAGACCGGCCTTTCCTTTGGCCGGTTTCTGCTCATGAAAACAGTGCAGGCGGCGATTGCCTTCGCCGCCTGCCGTGTGTTTGCGTTATTGCCCGCGTTTGATGCGGTGCTGTGTATGGGCAGCATCGCCGTGCCCGGATTCACCTTCGCGTCGGCGCTGCTTTCCTCAGCTGTGTATACAGCCGGGGGGATGCTTGTGTTTGTGGGGCTCGGCTTCGTCAGCGGCCGCGCATCGACTCGCGGTTCTGCTTGACAATATCGAGGCTCCTGGACACATAGCTCTCCAGGTCGGCCAGAATGTCTTCCACATACTCATTGGCGCTCTTCTTGATTTCCCGGGCGCTTGAGTGGGCGGCGGTCAGGATCTCCTCGGCACGCACGGCCGCCATGCGGGTGATCTCCTCCTGCTCTACCAGCTTGCGGGCCTTGCTCTCGGCATCGGCGATGATCGCCTCGGCTTCTTTCTCAGCATCGTAGAGGATTTGGTTCTTTTCACTCTGGATCGTCTGGGCTTCCATGATTTCCCGTGGCATGTTCTGCCGGATGTCGCCCACGATGTTCAGGCATTTCTCCCTGTCCACCATTGCCTTGGTGGAAAACGGCACGTTGGATGCCTTCTCCAGCTCGTCCTGCAAATAGTCCAGCAATCCCATGATATTCATTCGTCCGTCCTCCAAATCAAGCGCTGCGGGCTTGCGCGTATTAACGGCTCCGGTTCAGCGCGTTTTTGACAAATTCCAGGTTGGCCTGCGGGATCAGATCAGAAATGTCGCCGCCGTGGCTGCCCACATCTTTTGCCATCGAGGAGCTGATGAATGAGTGTTCGATGGCGGTCATGATAAACACCGTTTCGATGCCGGGGGCCAGCTTGCGGTTCATGGAAGCGATCTGAAACTCCATCTCAAAATCGGAGAGAGCCCTCAGCCCGCGTACAATGGCCTGCGCGTCTAGGCTCTTGGCATAGTCTGCAAGAAGTCCGCCGAAGCTTGCCACGGTCACGTTGGGAAGGTGGGCCACAGCTTTCTCCAACATCAGCACCCGTTCTTCCAAAGAGAACGTGGCTTTCTTCGCCGCGTTGTGAAGCACTGCCACCACCAGCTTGTCACACAGGCGGCTGGCCCGCTCCGCAACGTCGATATGGCCCACAGTGGCCGGATCAAAGCTGCCTGGATAGATCCAAAGGCTCATTGGTCTTCCTGCCTTTTGTAGAATGAAAACGCTGCCGCACCATAGGTGCGCGTGCCGGTCTTGACAAGCTGCGCTACCGTATCCGGCAGAGTATCGGTGGAGCTGTGCTCCGCCACAACCACGCCGCCTGGAGCGAGCAGCCTCGCGCAAATCTCGATTGCCTTGATGAGCAGCCCGGATGCGTAGGGTGGATCCAGGAACACCAGATCGAAGATCCTGCCGGAGAGCTGCTTGACCCCGGTGAAAAAATCCGTTTGGTGAATTTCCACCTGATATAGCACTCCCAAAGACCGGGCGTTGTCTTGGAGCAGCTTTGCTGCCGCGCGGTCATGCTCAAACAGCACAGCCTCCGCCGCACCACGGCTCAACGCTTCGAACGAAAGCGCCCCGCTGCCGGCAAACCCATCGAGCACCCTGGCATTTCCAATGATGCCATGCAGGATGTTGAACAGCGCGCCCCGCGCCTTGTCGCCGGTGGGGCGGGTGGAGCTGCCGGGTGGCGCAACAATAGTCCTGGATCGGAGCTTTCCGGCGATGATACGCAAACTTGAAGCCTCCATCGTGGCTGATCATTGCCGTATTTACATTATTTTACTATAAGTGGATGCGCTTCACAAGCAAGAATCATCCTGTGGTGTTATGAGAATCACTCTGACACTCCATGAAATCTTCGAAAGAACGAACTTTATTGTCTGTTTTCCTGCACTGGTCATCGGGCATCTATTCTGGGAAGGACGTGGCTTATGAAGAGTATTATTCAATGTGATGAATCAAAGTGTGAGGGCTGCAACCGCTGCCTTAGGGTGTGCCCGGTGGATGGCGCAAACCTTGCCTACCATGCGGCTGGCGCTTGCTGCGTGAAGTTGGATTCCGATCGATGCATTCAGTGCGGTGCGTGCATTTCCATATGCCAGCATGGAGCGCGTTATTATCTGGATGATACCGAGCGATTTTTTCGCGATTTGGAAAGTGGTGCTGAGATCAGCCTGATTGTAGCCCCTGCCGGCCGCACCAACTTCTCTGACCTGCCCGGCGTGCTCACCTGGCTGAGGGGTCTTGGTGCAAGGTCGGTTTTTGATGTCTCCCTCGGCGCTGACATCTGCACCTGGGCCCATATCCGCATGATTGAGCAGACCAACCCGGGCCCTGTCATCACCCAGCCATGCCCGGTTATTGTGAACTACATCACCAAGTATCAGCCGGAATTGGCTGGCAACCTCTCTCCTATTCACAGCCCAATGCTTTGCACGGCGATCTTCATGAAGAAAGTGATGGGTGTGGGTGGAAAAATTGCGGCGCTCTCACCCTGCATTGCAAAAAGCAGCGAGTTTGATGCCACCGGCTTGGTGGACTATAACATAACCTTCCGGGCGCTGCAAGATTTCATGGATCAGCACAGTGTCAGGCTTTCGGCTGAGCCGTTTGAGTTTGACCACATTGATTCCTCATTGGGCCGCCTTTTCCCTATGCCAGGAGGCCTCAAGGAGAACCTGGAGCATTATTTGGGCAATACCCTGCGTGTGGATCGCAGCGAGGGCCAGCAGCATGTTTACAGGGCGCTGGATCAATACGCTCAGGAGCCTCTTGACAACCTTCCGGCTGTGTTTGATGTGCTCAATTGCCCCGAAGGCTGCAACCAGGGCACCGGATGCGGCAATAGCCCTTCGGTATTTGCGATTCACAGCAAGATGCACAAGGAACGTAGAGCCGTGACACAAGCCAGCCAAGCCGACAAAGCCATGATGGCCGAGTTGTTTGACCGATTTGACAAACGGCTGAACTGGAAGGATTTTACCCGATCCTATCCGATCCATCCTGTTCCGGTGCGCCATGTGGATGCGCGCGCCATGGAAGAGGCGTTCCTTTCGCTTGGAAAAACCAATGATGTTGAGCGGCATCATAACTGCAGTGCTTGCGGTTTTGACACTTGCCAGGAAATGGCGATTCGGATTGCTCGCGGTGAAAACGTGCCGGAGAATTGCATCGAGAAAAACCGCTTGACAGTGCGCAGCGAGCATCAGGCATTGATACAGGAGAAAAAGCAGAACGAGCTGAACATTGAGCAGATGGCAGCGGAAGTCAATGAGATCAAGCGCCTGTATGACGATGTGCTTCAGGCTGTGAAAGACATTGACAGCGCAATCGCCGGTTACCAGGGCATGGCTGACGTGGTCAATTCCATTGCGATGCAGACCAACTTGCTGGCGCTGAACGCTTCCATTGAAGCTGCCCGTGCAGGCCGCCATGGCAGCGGCTTTGCTGTGGTCGCAGATGCGATCCGCAAACTGGCGCTTGATTCACAGGAGGCAGTGAAGGAATCCATGGAAACAAGCCGGTTTGCTGCCAGCTCCATCGAGGAAATCAACACCTCCAGCCATAATGTGCAGCAGTCGCTGTATAAAGTGACCGAGTATCTAAGCGAGATCTCAAGGTAAGCGCTCACCATTTTTGACAACAACATGTGAGTGTGTTATGCTTTTCGTTGCGGCGCGCGCGGGTCTGTGGCTGAAAATCGATGCCAGTCGCGGGCAAAACGATCCACGTAACCCACAGCAAGCGGGCAGACGCCCGGTGCAGGTGGCGAGCATGGCGCGGTTTAGAAGTAAGTCCGGCCGGATAACCAAGCCGAGAGGGCCAATCGTGAGGTAGTTGCCAAGCAACCGTCCCAGCCGGCGAATGTGGGGCCAAAAGCCAGGTCAGCCGTTGTGCGCCGCATCATGATGTTTACCCCTTTCAGTGGGTCATAAAAGCCAGTTTTACGCACGGACGCGCGCATTGGGAAACCGAGGACGGTTTTCAGTTATCCACAGGAATCTTGGCGGTTATTATGCAAAACATCCCGCAGTAAGTCGAATCATGAATCAAAATGTTAACTGGTTTTTAACTACCCACAGATTTTATCCACAATTCCACAAGCCGTGCCTGTGACTGCGCCATATGATAGGTTCGGCGATTTCAACGCAAAATCTGCTGGCGAAACAGGAGGATTTCCATCGGATGATCGCCGCAATGTGCGCCAATCCCTGTGTAGACAGGACGGTTGAGATTGAGAAATTCACACCCGGAGGCATGAACCGCATCCTGCGCACGCGTGAAGATGGCAGCGGCAAGGGTGTCAACATCGCGCTGGCCTGCGAAAAGCTCGGCATGCATTCGGTTTGCCTTGGCTTCATGCCGGAGCAGGGTAACAAGCTTGTGCTGGGCAGGCTTGACGCCAGCGGTTGCCAGAGCGAGTTCGTGGCCTGCCCCGGCGCGGTGCGCGTGAATCTGAAGGTGCTGGACCGTTCCACTGGCGTCATCACGGAGATCAATGAAGGCGGTCCTGCTGTGGATGACGCTCTGGTGGAGTGTTTGATCAAGACCGCGCTCAACTGGGCTGCCCGGTGCTCCTTTTTGGTGCTGACCGGCAGCACACCGCCCGGTTGCCCGCCAGATATCTACCGCCGGATTACCGAAACGGTGAAGAGGGAAGCCCCTGGCTGCCGCGTGGTGCTGGATGCAGAAGGCGCACGGCTATCGGAGGGTTTGAAGGCGGTGCCATTTCTGGTCAAGCCCAACCGATATGAGTTGGAGCTGCTTTGTGGTCACAGCCTGGAGTCCATCGCTGACATCCACGCCGAGGCGCAAAGGCTGATCGAGCAAGGCGTAGCGATCGTGGCAGTGTCGCTGGGCAGTGAGGGGGCCTATATCACCGATGGGAAACAAGCCTTCCACGCTGCCGCCATGGATGTGCCGGTGCGCAGCACTGTGGGCGCGGGCGACTCAATGGTGGCCGGCATGTTGCTGGCGCTTGATCGGGGGTTGCCGCTTGAGGAAGTGCTCCGTCATGCGGTTGCCGCCGCTTCGTCCAGTGTGACCACGGAGGGCACGGGGCTGATAGACGAACCATTGTTCCGGCAGCTGCTGCCGGATGTGGAATGGAAGGCAGTGATGTAATGGAACGCGTGCGCGTGCGTGTGCCTGCCACTTCGGCCAACCTGGGCCCTGGCTTTGACTGCCTGGGCCTTGCGCTCAACCTCTACAACAGCGTGGAGGCCCATGAGGATGACCGGTTGGTGATTGTGACGGAGGGCAATGGAGCGCAGTTTATTCCGTCAGACGGCTCCAATCTGACCTATCAGTCGATGAAGCGTGTTTATGACACGGTGGGCAGGAGGTGCTCCGGACTGTTCATCCGGCAGGGTAGCAACATCCCGCTGTCCAGGGGCTTGGGCAGCAGCGCGGCAGCCATCGTGGGAGGGCTGGTGGCGGCCAATGCACTGCTCGGCGGACCGTTGGGCAACATGGAGCTGCTGCGACTTGCCACGGCCATTGAGGGCCACCCAGACAACGTTACGCCTTGCCTGTTGGGCGGCCTGACCGCTGCTGTTGCCGACGGCGACCGGGTGAGATGTGCACGTGCATTGCCGGATGCCCGCTACGCTTTCGCGGCGATGGTGCCCAGCTTCGACCTTTCCACCAAGAAGGCGCGCCAGGCTTTACCGGATAACTACGCGAAGGCTGACGCCGTGCATAATGTGGGCCGGGCCGTGCTGATGTTCGCCGCGCTCCAGCAGGGGTTGGCGGGGGAGCTCAAGGCTGCCAGCCAGGACAGGATGCACCAGCCCTACCGCAAGGGCCTGATTCCCGGTTGGGATGATGTGAACACAGCCGCAGAAGAAGCCGGCGCATTGGCGGTTTATTTGAGCGGCGCAGGCCCTACAGTGATGGCGGTGTATGACAAGAAAGAGGAAGGCTTTATCGATCAGCTGGAGGAGGGCCTGAAAGGCCTTTCGCACCGATGGGATGTGCTCAGCCTGGCGTGCTGCCAGGAGGGAGCCACGGTCAAGTGGGAAGTGTGAGTTTCCTGCACAACGATGGAGGTAAATGATGAGTGTGCCAAATTTTCAAACGATTATGATTCCTTTGCTGCAATTCCACGCAAACAAAAGGCCGAAGAGCTCGCAGGATTGCCTTGAGCACCTGTCAGTCATTTTCAATCTTTCTGGGGAAGACCTCGATCAACGGTTGCCAAGCGGATCGCAGACAACATTTGAAAACAGGGTCTCCTGGGCATCTGGCTATTTGTGCAGAACCAAACTGCTGGACTGCAACAAAAAGGGCATGACGCGGATTACCGCCAAAGGCCTGGAGGTTTTGACAGAAACCAAGGATCACAATCAATAACCCACACCCGCAGCATTGCTTATTCGCTATGCATCCCTGTCAGCAGCAATTTCATGACTGAAAAATACTCCCGGCTGTAGCAAATTGGCTTGACGCTCCAATGCACCGGCACTGAGATGCCGTATGCATCCATGCCCTGCATTCGGGCCAGCAGAAGTGCCCGAAACATGTGGAAATCGCTTGTGACGACCATCACGGTGTATTTGCTGCCGGATGAATGTTTGTCCATGATCCTCTTGGAATAGGCAACATTTTCAATGGTGTTGAATGATTGATTCTCTTCAATGACATGGCTTTGATCAACCCCGTTTTGCACGAGATATTGTTTCATCACCGACGCTTCGGTGGTGGTATCCGCCGCGCCCTGGCCGCCGGAGACAATTGCGGTGGCGCCGGGGTTGGCCTGAAGCCAGGGGATCGCGCCATCCAGCCTGTGCTTGAGGATCAGCGAGGGCCGGCCCTCCACCACAGAAGCGCCGGGCACCAGCAGGTAGTCGGCAGTCAGGGTTGCCTGGTGCAGGCTTGCTCCAACCAGCACCAGGCTTTCCACCGCTACAAAGGTCAGTATGAAAAGGGAAAGCGCAGACAGGAATATGGCGCGCACAACCCTGTGCCGCCGCAGCCACGGCAGGGCTAACCCCTTCGCCAGCAATACGCCGAAGGCCGTGGAAAAGATGCCGCAAGCCAGCAGGAAGCACACGCCGATGTCAAAGGACCAGTGGATCACGGTGCCCGTGGCCCACACGAGCACGTAGAGCAGCAGCGCCACACCCAGCACGACCAGCAGGATCCCGATTGCCTTGGCTAATGCAGCAGCGCCTTTATTTTTACCCATATAACACTCCGTTTGTGATCTTATCATGATATATAAGACGGGAAATTTATGAATATGATACCAATCAAGTGTAACAAAAGTTTATCTTCAACATGAATTTACTGTTTTCAGAATTGCCATTGCAGAATAATTCACTTCACAAAGCGGAAACTATGGGCAAAAGACAAAGAGGTGCAGATGATGAAACTTGAAGATGTGATGAGTCATAAGGTGCTGACCGTGGCCGCAGACAGCTCCACCGCTGATGCTGCCAAAACGATGCACCAGCATAACATTGGCGCGCTGCCGGTGGTGAGCCATGGCCACATGGTAGGCATTGTAACCGACCGGGATATCGTGACCAGAGGCGTGGCAGCGGGGAAGGACCCGAATTCGATGCCGGTGAGCCAGGTGATGAGCCAGCCGGTGGTATGCGGATCGCCCAACATGGACTTGGGCGCCGCCACCAACCTGATGGCCGAAAAGCAGGTGCGGCGGCTGCCGGTGGTGAACGATGGCCAGTTGGTGGGGTTTGTGTCACTGGGAGACATCGCCATGAACTCGCCGGACAGCATATCAGGCGACGCACTGAAGGACATTTCGGGTAAGTGGTAAACTGGATCAAAATTGGAGAGCCGCCATTTGGCGGCTCTCTTGTGTTTATAACTGCAAATCCATTAAGTGCTCATCGTAATACTGGCCATGAATGAAGAAGTAATCGCGGTGGGTGCCAACGAGCCGGAACCCCATCTTTTCATACAGCGCAATGGCCGCGTCGTTGCCGGAGCGCACACCCAATGTGATGTTGCGGATCGTACCGATAGCCCTGGCAAAGGCGATGAGCCGCTCCATCATCACTGTGCCCACGCCGCGCCCCCACCAGCTCTTTGCCACATTGATGGCGATCTCTGCATTGTGAGCGTTCCTTGGGCGCTTCAAAGAGGATACTTGAGCTACGCTGATGATTTCACCGAAGGCACAGGCAATGAGCATGCAGGAGGTGGGGTCTGCGGCCATTGTCCGCAGATATTCGGCTTCCTGCTCCACATTCAGGCGAAACTCATTTTCCCCAAACAGCAGGTTGTCGCTTTCGCCGCCTACCCGGTTGAGATAGGCCACCATTTGGGGGGCGTCTTCAGGGGTGGGGCGGCGGATGATCAGCGCACTGCCATCCTTGAGTGTTGCACAGCCTTCCACAGGCAGGTTGATGCGGGGTTCCATAACTCATTCGTTCCTTCCCGTTGATTCATGTGAAGTCGCCAGATGGCGGTTATAGGATGCGACTGTTGGGGATGCTGTCAATTTTGCATGCGAACTGCGGGACGGTGTTTAGACTGCATACAAAACAATCCCAGGGCAGCAACCCCGCTTCGGAGAGTTCATTCTGCATTTCCTGCGCTTTCTTTTTGCTGTATCGATGCCGGTACAGCACGATATAGCAGGGGAATTGCCCGCTGTGCTGCAGCCCGATCCTGGCAACATAGGCCTTGGTGATCTTGGGATATGCCAAAAGCTTTTCCCGGATGCCCATCAACATGTCGTATGCCAGCTCATGCGGAAGGAAATCGCTGCTGTATCTCAGGTGGTTGCGCTCCTGCTCCACATCATCGTTGGTGCACATGAACCTGACTGCAGTCCAATAAGCTTCCAGGGCCTTGTCGTGGTTTCCGGCTTTTTCATAATGCTCCGTCAATGCTTCGCAGCAAGCGGGGATGGCCTGCGCATCGCCCTCCATGGCTTGCTCCAGCAGCGCCTCGCCTTCTGCGTTGCCCATTTCCAGCAAATACCGACCCTTGTGGTACAGCACCTGCGGGTGATCAGGATTGGCTTCCAACAAGGCATCCATTTCTGCAATGCCCCGATCCGGGCCATTTAGGAGGCCAAGTATCGCGGCCTGCTCAATTTGCTCCTCCAATGAAAGCTGCTCATTGTTGTTCTTCTTGGATAATTCCTCCAGTCGCGCCCGGGCGTCCTGCCAGTGCTTCCAGGTTTCCTCCCAATGCGCCTTGGCAAGTTTTGCAAACAACCGGGAGCATTCCTGGACTGTTTCCTGCGCAAGGCCGTCATAGGGGATGCTGCCGGTCTGCACACGCAGGTTGTCTCCTTCGGGCAGGGCTACACCGAGAGCTGCGATACGCTCAGCAGGGGAAGGGTGTGTGGCATCGGGCAGCGAGCGGAACTCCCGGATCTTTCCAATGAGCTTATCTGCTTTTTCCGGATCGAACCAATCCTGCACGAAGGCGCGCATCCGGACAAAAATGTCCTCCGGCGGCTGTGGTTGGGCGTGGTTTAGCTCCATGATGCTCTCCCAGAACTTATGCTCGATGGCAGAAGACCAGTACTGCCCTTTCACCAGCGAATCGGCTGCGGCGCGGGGTCCGGCAATCGCTGCGGATGCCTGGTCGGCCGCCAGTTCAAATAGCCGGGATTGCCGGTAATGAACGTCATTCAATGCTGGCACATACCAATTAAGGAAGCGGCTGATGAAGAAGTATTTGTCTTTACCCTTTTTGGCCAGTTCCTCCGCCACGCGCTCCCACACCATTTGGGCGCGGCCAATCCGCATGCCCTCCCTGCCATGGGAGCCGGTGATGTGGCCGCATTCATGAGCGATTACAGAGGCCAGTTCTTGCTCGGATAGGAAGATCAAGAGCGGCACGCCAATCATCAGGTGCCGCCGATAGCGCCCCAACAGGCCCAGCGTGGGCAGCTCGGCGATAAAGGCGTTGTTGTCGGTGTAGAGCTTGATGGAGTGGAATGGCGGGCAGCCGAGCTTTTGGCAAATTACCTGCACCATCCCGTGGAGTCCAGGAGCGTTCTCCGCAGTGATTTCCACACCCTCGGGCTCTGGAATCCGTGTGGCCAGGGCGCTGAAGAAACCCTTGAACATCAGCCAGACCAGGATCAGCAGCGGCAATATGATATACCTGCTGAGTGACCCGAGGCCGGAATGGATGTTTAGAAGCGCCAGGGCGGTGATGATACCA
Organism: Bacillota bacterium; assembly: GCA_023435705.1. GTDB lineage: Bacteria > Bacillota > Clostridia > Christensenellales > UMGS416 > JAEYRA01. The sequence goes on from JAEYRH010000016.1 coordinate 29,290, forward strand.
CCCACCAATACCAGTGCCAGAAATGGGATCAACAGAAAATAGATGTAGCCAAGGGAGCAGAGCAAGTTGATCTTCCATTTGTGGTGCTTCATAAATTGACCTCAAATGTATGTTTTTAACAGTATATCAGCATCCAATCCCCAAGGCAATTGCCGATCGGCCAGCGAGATGCTGCAAGATCCTCGCATTGCATCATAAACCGTCGGATTTGTTGCCGTTCATAAAGAAAAGCCGCCCCATACGGGACGGCTTGCCGGATATAGGTTTACAGCTTCCGGACGCGCAGCACGCTCTCGATGCCGCCAATTTCATCCACACAGGCGCAGGATGGCTCATCGTCCAGGTCAATCAGCGTGTAGGCGTAAGCCCCACGGCTTTTGTTGATCATGTTTGCGATGTTGTGGCCGCCAGCTGCCAGCGCCGAAGTGATCTGGCCCACCATGTTGGTGACGTTGCGGTGCAGCACGGCCAGACGGTAGGCGCCTGACCGGGGCATCGCGCAGTCGGGGTAATTGACGGAGTTGATGATATCGCCGTCTTCCAGATAGGCCTTCAGCTGCTTGGCTGCCATAATCGCGCAGTTGCGCTCCGATTCCGGTGTGGAAGCGCCCAGGTGGGGGATGGCGATCACATCGGGCCTGCCTAGCAGGTAGTCTGCCGGGAAGTCGGTCACATAGCGGCGCAGCTTGCCGCTGCCCAGCGCGGCCAGCAGTGCGTTCTTCTCCACCAGCTCGCCGCGGGCGAAGTTTAAGAGCACCGCGCCTTCCTTCATCTCGTCAAATTGCTTCTGCCCGATCATGCCCTTTGTCTTCTCAATCAGCGGCACATGCAGCGACAGGAAATCGGAGTTGCGGATCAGGTCGTCCAGGTCAATGCTGCGCTTGACTGAGCGGGAAAGGCCCCAGGCGGCTTCCACCGAGATGAACGGGTCATAGCCCACCACCTCGAGACCCAGTGCAATGGCTGCATTGGCGACCATTGCGCCGATGGCCCCCAGGCCGATGATGCCCAGCTGGCGGCCCAGAAGCTCCGGGCCCACAAAATCGTTTTTGCCTTTCTCCACCAGTGCGGGCACGTCGGCGCCCTTGTCCTTGATGGAGTTCGCCCATGCCACGCCCTCGATGATCCGGCGGCCGGAGAGCAGCAGGCCGGCCACAGCCAGCTCCTTGACGGCGTTGGCGTTGGCGCCGGGGGTGTTGAAGACCACGATGCCGCTGTCGCTGGCCCGGTCCACCGGGATGTTGTTCACACCGGCTCCGGCCCGGGCGATGGCGGCAAGGTTGGGCGCAAAGGCCGTGTCGTGCATGCCGGCGCTGCGCACCAGCACGCCATCGGGCTCGGCCACCGTGGTGGAGAGCTCAAAACTGCCTGCCGGCAGCAACTCGTGCACGACTTCATCGATGGAATTGAGTTTCTTTATCTGAAACATATAAGAGCCTCCTCAGGATATCAGCTTATTCGGAGCTTCACTTCTGGCAGTAGGGGCCGGGCTCCGCCCCGGCCCGCGTGCAACAGAGCTCAATGCCCCGTTTCAAACTCCTTCATCGCGGCCACCAGCGCCTGCACACCCTCGACGGGCATGGCGTTGTAGATGCTGGCGCGAATGCCGCCTACCAGCCGGTGACCTTTGATGTTCACGAGGCCACGGGCCTTGCAGAACTTCACGAACTCATCGGTGAGTTCATCGTTCGGCAGCACATAAGTCACGTTCATGATGGAGCGCCAGGGCTTCTCCGCCGTGCCCTTGAAGAGGCAGGAGTTGTCAAGGAAGTCATAAAGCAGCCCGGCCTTGGCCTGGTTGATCTTCTGCATCTCCGCCACGCCGCCCAGCGCCTCCAGCCACTCAAAGACGAGGCCTGCCATATACACGCTGAAGCACGGCGGTGTGTTGTAGAGCGACTGGCTCTTGGCGTGGGTCTGGTAATTGAGCATCACCGGGGTTTCGGGCCTTGCCTGGCCGATCAGGTCTTCACGCACGATCACCACGGTGAGGCCCGAAATACCCATGTTCTTCTGTGCCCCGGCATAAATGAGACCGAAGCGGCTGGCGTCATACACCTCGCCCAGGATGTTGCTGGACATATCGGCCACCAGCGGCACGGCGCCAGTGTCGGGCAGCGCGTTGTAGTGTGTGCCATAAATCGTGTTGTTGGTCGTGATGTGGAAGTAGTCTGCCTGCGGGTCAAATTTAGCGCCGTCCAGCTCGGGCACGCGCACATAATTGATCGCCTTGCTGCTGGCCACTACATTGACCTGGCCAAAGCGCTTGGCTTCGGCGATGGCGTTTGAGGCGAAGTTGCCGGAGTCCACATAGTCGGCCTTGCCCGTTTTCATCAAGTTTAGCGGCACGGCGGAGAACTGCGTGGTCGCGCCGCCTTGCAAAAACAAAACCTGATAGTTGGTCGGGATACCCATGAGCCTGCGGAGCGTCTCCTCGGCTCTCTTCTGGATCTCTTCGTAAGGGGCGGAGCGGTGGCTCATTTCCATCACGCTCATGCCGGCGGTGCCATAGTTGACCAGTTCTTTCTGCGCTTTTTCCAGCACAGGCAGCGGGAGGATCGCGGGGCCGGGGGAGAAGTTGTAGACTCTTTCCATTGGGATACCTCCTATGATGAATGATAAAATTGGGGACTGATGGTTTGGGTAAACCCGGATATAACAAAATCCGCCCCTGAAAAGGGACGGATTGTGAATCCGTGGTACCACCCACATTGGCGTATTGCCCACTTGCGCGCGCGGTATCGGGCGCTGCCGCCCGGCTCATCGCCGGGACCTCCGGGGCGGAATTGTTGCCCTTTCCTACAACCGGCTTGCACCAACCGCCGGCTCTCTGGATGCGGGAGAGCTTTTCCCCATCATCGATGCTATGGACGCTTTACTTGGGTAAATTATAACAAATTCACGATGCTTGTCAAGCGGGGGAGGCGGGACGATTTTAGCCCAGCGGGACGGCGCGTGAAGCGGGCTCTTCCAAGCCTTCCAACCTCCGCACAACCTCATCCAGCGGCAAGGATGCATCAATCTCCTCTGTGGCGGTGGCGCGCAACAAGGGTTCAACCGTAACCAGATAGTTCAGGATCTGTTCCCGTTCTTCCTCTTTTTTGCCATATGGATTGTTGGTGCGCTTGGCAATCCGGTCCAGGAGGATTGGGGCTGGCGCGCTGAGGAGAACGATATGGTCGAAATGCCGGTAAAACTGCCCCTGGTTCGACTTGCAGCCGGCAACAAATAGTTTGCCCTCCGTGTGGTTTGCCAGCAGCTCCTGCATGGCTTGCTCGCGCAGAACCCAATCGGCAGAGCCATCGGGCAGGGGCACCCATTCTGACCACACATCGCTGTCCGTATCCACCGCCTTGTGGCCATGGGCCGCAAGCTCGCGGAGCACGGTGGACTTGCCTGTGCCGGACATTCCAGTGATGTAGACTTTCAGTTGCCCCTGCATCGATCTATCCTTCTTTGTGGTTCTCACCAGCGGTCCAGATGGATTTTTGCTTCATCATACCGGTTCATCGGGGCCCGTGTTTCTGCAGGCACTCCCAGCGCAATCGTGGCCAGCGGGATGATGTGCCCAGGCAATGCCAACGCATCCCGATACACGCCCACGCAATCCTCCATGATCGAGGGCACGCCGCACCACACGGCCCCCAGGCCGAGGGAATGGATGGCAAGCAGCATGTTCTGCACGGCGGCAGCGCAGTCCTCAATGAGGAACTCGCGATAGGTCTGGGCAGTGCTGTCTCCGCAAACCACAATGGCCATTGCGGCCCGCGCGATCATCTCCGCCTCGCCTTTGGCAGTGGAAAGCTTCGCGAGGGTTGCCCGGTCGCGCACGGCGATCAACCGCACCGGCTGCCTGTTTGCCGCCGACGGCGCGCACAGGCCGGCAGTGAGGATCGCGCGCAGGTCATCCTCGGAGACAGGCTTGTCCTGCTCATACTTGCGGATGCTGCGCCGGGTGAGGATGGTTTCCATGGTTTTATTCATGACAGGGGAATCGCTCTGATTCTGCATTGTTATGTTACCCCCTCCGCCCGGGGCACTTCTCATGCTCCTTGAACCACATGCAACGCTTGCAGCGGCGGCAGCGCTTCACCGGCTGGCCGGCCTGTGTTTTGTTGGCCCACTCCGGATCCACCAACAGGCCGCGCCCGATGGCGGCAAAATCGGCATATCCTTCTGAAATGAGCTGCTGGGCGCGGCCGGGCTCATCCAGGCAGCCCACAGCGATCACCGGCTTGGTGAGGCTCTTCTTCGCCTCGCAGGCCAGCCACGCCAGCTCTTTGAAGGGGAAGCCCTCCGGCACCGGCAGCGGCTCTTCGCGGCCCATGCCGTGGGAGAGGTTCAGCAGGTCCAGGCTGGGCTCCAGCGCCTTGCAGCTGGCGATGCCGGTGGCCAGATCTGGGTTGTCGATGCCGATGCGGGCGGTCACCAAAAAGTCCGGCCCGGTGCTCTGTCGGATGCCCTCAATGATCTCCCGCGTGAGGGCTGTGGTGTCGCCGTAGCGGTCACTGCGGCGGTTGTACACGGAGTTCAGGAAGGCGCAGAGCAGATAGCCGTGGGCGGCATGCAGCTCCACACCGTGGTAGCCGGCTTTTTCTGCGCGGACGGCGGCGGCCACAAACCCGTCGCGGATGCGCTCCACTTCTGCAGTGGAGAGCGCCCGGCAGATGCCCTCGCGGCCCATGTATTCACTGGGGCCGATGGGGCGGATGTTGTCCGGCATGCCCTCTGTGCTGGCGTAATGGATCTGCACCAGCAGCAGCGCGCCGTGGGGGATCACCCGGTCGGCAATGCGGCGCATGCCGTCGGTGTGGCTGTCATCAAAAAGCACCAGCTGTTCGCCGGCAAGCTTTCCCTCCGGCAACACGCAGGTGGCCTCCTGCACAATAATGCCGCAGCCGCCGCGGGCGAATGACTCATAGTGGGCCACCACAGCGTCGTTGACCAGGCCATCGGGGTGCAGGCCGCAGATGACCAGCGGTGGCAGCACCACGCGGTTTTTCACCTTGTGATTGCCGATGGTGATGGGAGAGAAAAGGTCTGCCATATGCTTATACTCCTTCTGGAATCGATTTTGCTGTTACACGCTCCACGTCCATTGCCAGCACCAGGGCGTCCTTTCCCCATTTCTCAATGAAGGAAAGACCAAGCGCCTTATCCTCGGTGAACCGGCCGTTGATGGCGTTGAAGCCAACGGGTCGCTCCTCGTCGTGTTCCACCACACGCACTTTGCCGAATGCCATCGCGCACTCATAGGCCGTGGAGCCCCGCGCGCGCAGCACCTTGGCCGATGCCACGGCAGTGAACATGGCCACGGGGTTTGCCTTGAGGAACTCCAGCTTCTGGCCCTCCAGCGCGCAGTGGAAGTAAAGCGTGCTACCCACTCTGGCGTGGCTCAGCGGCACACCGTATGGCAGCCCATCGGCGCAAAGGCTCAGCACACCCCACTCGGCGCGGTCGAGATAAGCCCAACCGTCCTGCTCGGTCTTTTCATACTTTTTGCGGCGCATCGGTTGATACATAACGGCACCTCAAAGATGTATTTCGCCTGAATGACTCCCCCTGGCCCCTGTTGGGGCCATCCCCCCTCATTGAAGGGGGTAGGGAGTTGTTATGAATATAATGTCGTTGAGCCCCTCCTTACCTCCCTCTTGAGGGAGGCTGGTCGCACACTGCGTATGCTGCTCGCCCGTGCATCCGGGGTGGCTGCCGCAGCAGACGGAAGGAGTTGTCACCCCGCCACCACAAGCCCGTTGAACATGTCGGAGGCCATCCAACCCATCACGGTGTAGTAGCCGCCCACCTTGCCGTCTTGGCAGAAGATCCAGCCGGTGAGGTTATCCTCGGTCTTCACCTTGAACCAGGTGGGGCCATAGGTGCCCACGATCGTGAGCTTCTCACCGGGCCGCACGATCACCTTGATGCCCTCCTCGGGGCCAATGTCGCGGCCAATCGCGGTGGGCGTCAGGGCGGGGTTCCAGTAGTGGTCGTAGTCTGAGGACATATACTTGTTCACGTCGCGGCTGATCTCATCGTGGTTGATCTGGATCAGGCACACGGTCTTGCAGGTGAGCGGGCCCACCTCGTTGATGGGTTCGGCAGTGTGCCGCCACTCATAGAGCTTGCGGCTTGAGCCGGTGGTCTTGTAATAGGCGGTGTACCAGATGTCGGTGAGCTCCTGCGTGCGGGCCAGGCCAAACACCTGCCCCTTGCCGTCGATCACATCATTGACCTTGAAGGAGCTTCGCCATGCCCCGTCAAACTTCACGTCCATCAGGCCGCCCATCAGCAGGAGCTTGGAGCCATCCCACCAATAAAACCAGGAGAAGGCTTTCTCGCTGTCGGCCAGGTCGCTGTTGTAGGCGTCGGTGAACACAAACTCCATATACTTGTCGTTGATATCGATGTCTGTGATGGCGAAGCGCTGGGCCAGGTTGGCTTTTGCCACCTCGTAGTCGGTGCCGTCAATCGTGAGCACCGACTTGGCAGCCCCGCTGGTGAAGGAGATGGCTTCCGCTGTGCCGTCAGCGTTGATGTCGCGGCTGGCCTCACTTTGGTAAATATCAAACACCAGGCTGCCAGACCCGGCAGAGTCCACTTCAGCAGCGGCCTCGGTGGCCTCCGTTGTGGTGGTGGGTTCTCCGGATGGGGTTTCGGTCGGAGCAACAGTGGGTTCCACCGTCGGCTCCACGGTGGGGGCTTGCGTGGGTGCCACGGTGGGCGCGGCTGAGACGGTGGGGGAGGGCGTCGCCGACGGAACCAACGAGTCGCAGCCGGTGAATGTCAAAGCGGCAAGGATGGCCAGGGCCAATGCCAGCGTTTTCTTCATGTGTGTTTCACTCCTTTCCCTTGTGAGGGTGCAAATGGTTGCGGGTTCATTATACAGGAATATTTGGGAGGAGTAAAATCCATGAAAGCAAAGCGGGGCAGCCGTAAGGGCTGAACCCGCTTGCAGTACATACGACAACATGGTGAGGGATGTTTATATATTTCTTTACTTCTTATCTTCTTTGATGTGGTTAATTAGTGATTTTGAATCCGGTGGATACTGGGTTGTCGGTTTGGCTCAAGGCCAGTTGGAATGCGGGGCTGGAGTGGGTTGGGATGTGGGTGTGGAGTGGGTTTGGGTGGCGGTGTTGATTTTTGCCGCCTTATCCTGTCACTGCGGTGACAACCATGGGAAATCCCCCTTGTCGCTCGCGCGACATCCCCCCTGGAAATCCCCCCTGCCACTTCGTGGCATCCCCCCTTCACAATCCCCCCTGTCGCTGGCGCGACATCCCCCCTTCACAAGGGGGGTTCCGATAACGCTCTGTCTTGCCCACGTTAGTGAGAGCAAGAACGGAATACATCCCCCTTGTGAAGGGGGATACCGGCGAAGCCGGAGGGGGATTATCGAGGGCGGAGGGGGATTATGGTTGGCGTTTCCCAATTGCATCCTGAACTGCGGCATGAATGGCGTTGCATACATCTTGAAAATGAAAGTGGACTTGATCATTGGCAAAACGTAGAACTGTAATTCCCAGTTTAGCAAGCATGGCAGAACGATGAGCGTCCTGTTCCATAGCGGAGGCGGAGAGGTGTTGGTATCCGTCGAGCTCAATCGCCAGTCGAGCTTTGGAGCAATAAAAATCCAGGATAAAGTGATCGATCATTTTCTGGCGCAGGAACTTTGGATGATATGTGCGCAAAAAGTCATACCATAGGATTCTCTCCTCCGGTGTCAGATTTCTTCTCAGTTTTCTGGCCCTGTCTACAAGGTTGTGGTCATATGGGAAATGCACATTGCGACTCCAAATAATGATGCACAATATTATAACACATTGATGAATTTGGGAAATCCCTCCTCATCGCATTGCTCTGCAATGCTCGGTTTTGCTTTTCATATTGGCTTACGCCTACATTGCGCAAAGCCGGAGGCTAAGGCCTGCCGCTGGCGCGACATCCCTTTCACAATCCCCCTTGTCGCTGGCGCGACATCCCCCCTTCACAAAGGGGGGGGCTTTCCGTTCTTGTTCTCACTAACGTTAGCGTGATGAAAAACGTAATGCACCCCCCTTACGAAGGGGGGAAGCCCTGAAAGGGCCAGGGGGGATTTGACACCGGCGAAGCCGGAGGGGGATTTGGTTGGGGAGACTCATTCTCTTCTATTCGATCATATGTTGATTTGCTGGGTAGAAAAAGCCCCCTCTCGCACACAAGTGGGAGAGGGGGATGGGGGTGAGTGCTTTATTCAAGAGTGGCAGGGGTGGGAGAGAACTTAATACTTCCCCCTCCTGGTATACTCCGTATGCAACAGCTCATGGCTTCTGTGCCCGTTCGGCTGCCCCAAGTACACCTCATACAGCTTCACCACATCGGGGTTCTCGTGGCTCTTCCGCAGCACCTTGCTCTCATCCTCGGTATAGATCGCCTGCATGCGCTTTCTGGCCACATCGGGGTCGTCGCTCCTTGGCTGGCCGCCGCCGGTGATGCACCCGCCGGGGCAGCCCATCACCTCAATGAAGAGGTAGGGGCTGGTGCCCGCCTCGATCTCATCCATCAGGATCGACGCGCCCTTGAGGCCGGACGTGACTGCCACAGCCACCGTGACGCCGTTGAGGAAGCTCCATTCGGGTTTGCAGTCTTCCAGTGTGATCGCGGCGGACTTCACACGCTCAAAGCCCTGGATGGGCTCGATGTGCAGCCCGTCGAAGGGCAGCTCGCGGCCTGTCACCACCTCGTAGACGGTGCGCAGCGCCGCTTCCATCACGCCGCCGGTGGTGCCGAAGATGTCCGCCGCGCCGGTGGACATGCCCAGCGGGCTGTCAAACTGGCCATCAGGCAGGCTTAGGAAGTCTATGCCGGCGGCCTTGATCATGCGGGCCAGCTCGCGGGTGGTGAGCACTGCGTCCACATTCGGCAGGCCGTCGTTTTGCATCTCGGGCCGCTGGATCTCATACTTCTTGGCCGTGCAGGGCATGATCGAGACCACGTAGAGGCTCTTGGGGTCAATGCCTTGCTGCTCGGCGAAGAAGGACTTCACCAGCGCGCCCAGCATCGTGTGCGGGCTCTTGCAGCTGGAGAGGTGACCCAGCCGGTCGCCGTAGTAATGCTCCACATACTTGATCCAGCCGGGGCTGCAGCTGGTGATCATCGGCAGCACCGGCTCCGGCAGGTGGGAGGGGAGCCCCAGCTTGGCGACCTGCTCGTCGGTCACCTTGCCGGCGGCCTTGAAGCTCGCCACGATGCGGCCCAGCAGCTCGAAGCCTTCCTCCAGGATCGTGAGGTCGGCAGTGAAGTTCGTGTCGAACACATACCGGAAGCCCAGCTCCCGGAGGGCGGACGCCATCTTGCCGGTCACACGGGAGCCTGCGGGCAGGCCGAACTCCTCGCCCAGCGCCGCGCGGATGGCCGGGGCTGTCTGCACGACCACGGTTTTGGCGGGGTCAGCCAGCGCTTTCCACACGTCGGCGGTGCTGTCATGCTCCTTCAGGGCGTTCACCGGGCACACCACGGTGCACTGGCCGCAGTTGGCGCAGGCGGCGCTGCCCAGCAGGATGTTTTCACCGGGGCTGATTGTCGTGGCAAAGCCCCGGTCCTGGGCGTTCAGCACGCCCACGCCCTGCACCTCGTTGCAGATCGTAACACAGCGGCGGCACAGGATGCACTTGCTGGCGTCGCGGGTGATGGAGGGGGAGGAGTCGTCAATGAAGTCCTTGGACTTCTCGCCCTCAAAGCGCGAGGAATCCACCTGCATCAACTCCCCGATTTCCTGCAGCTCGCAGTGCCGGTTGCGGCCGCAGTTCAGGCAGTCCTTCGGGTGGTCGGAGAGGATCAGCTCATACAGCACCTTGCGGGCCCGGCGCACGCGGGCGGAGTTGGTGTGGATCACCATGCCGTTTGCCACCTGCGTCACGCAGCTGGCCTGCAGGCCTTTGGCGCCCTCTACCTCCACCACGCAGATGCGGCAGGAGCCGATCTTGTGCTTGTCCTTCAGGTAACACAGGCTGGGAATCTTGATGTTGTGCTCGGCGGCGGCCTCCAGGATCGTGGTGCCGTCGCGTGCTTCGATGGCCTTGCCGTTGATTGTGATCTGTGCCATTTGGATCACCTCCGTCACTGCCTGCGGTCGCAGCGCAGGCACCGCATGGCCTCTGCGATCGCGTTCAACCGGTGGAAGCCCTGCGACACTTCGTCAAAGCTTGTCTTGCGGGTGTCAGCGTCCAGGAACTTCATCTCAAAACGCTCGTGCTCAATGAGCTCGCTGTCGTCCTGCGGGGCGGGGATGTCAATGGGCTCGCCCTTGTTGAGCTTGCCGGTGCCGCCCAGGTAACGGTCAATGGCACCGGCAGCCTTCTTGCCGTCGGCGATGGCCGTGATCACGGTGTCGGAGCCGCGCACCACGTCGCCGCCGGCGAAGATGCCCTGCCGGCTTGTCATTTGCGTGTCGTGATTCACGATGAAGGTGCCCCAGCGGGTCATCTCCACCTCGTCCTTGTTCACAAACGGCAGCTCGGAGTATTGGCTCACCGCCGGGATCACCAGGTCCACTTCCATCACAAACTCGCTGCCCGGTTCTTCCACCGGCACCTTGCGGCCGCTGGTGTCATAACCGGAGAGCTTCATGTTGACAGCGCGCACACGCTCCACCGACTCGCCGCCCTCAAAGGCCAACGGGGCCACCAGCTCGTGCACACGCACGCCCTCATCAATGGCCTCGCGGATCTCGCGGGGGTCTGCGGGCATGTCATCCACGTTGCGGCGGTAGAGGATGTGCACCTCTGCTGCGCCGAGTCTCAGCGCCGTGCGGGCCGCGTCGATGGCGGTGTTGCCGCCGCCGATCACAGCCACCACGCCGTGGACGGACACTTGCTTGCCCAGGTTCACGTCGCGCAGGAAATCGAGGCCGTGATAAACGCCTTGCAGCTCCTCGCCTGGCACACCCACCTTGCGGGAAAGCTGGGTGCCGGTGGCGATGTAGACGGCGTCGTGCTTGGCCTGCAGCTCCTTCATCTTGATGTCGCGGCCCACCTCCACACCCAGGCGGATGTCCACACCGGCGCGGCGGATCGAGTCAATCTCGCGGGCCAGCACGCTCTCTGGCAGGCGGTATTCGGGGATGCCGATGACGAGCATGCCGCCGGCCACCGGCTGGGATTCGTAGACGGTCACATCGTAGCCCAGGCGCGCCAGATAGTAGCCGCAGGTGAGGCCGGAGGGGCCCGCGCCGATGATGCCCACTGACTTGCCATTCTTCGGGAACACCAGGTCGGTGAAGGGCTCGTCAGACTTCATCACATAATCCGCCGCATAGCGCTTGAGGTCCGCGATGGCGATGGGCTCGTCCAGCTGGGCGCGGCGGCAACGGCTTTCGCAGGGGTGGGTGCACACGCGGCCGCACACGCTGGGGAAGGGGTTCTCCTGCCGGATCAGGTTGTATGCATCGCGCACGCGGCCCGCGGCAATCAGCGCGATGTAGCCGGGCACATTCACACTAGCCGGGCAGGCGTTTTCGCAGGGGGAGATAAACAGATCGGAGCACACACCGGCGCGGCAGTAGTGGTCGCGGATGTGCTCGTCGTATTCCTCGCGGAAGTGCTTGATCGTGCTGAGCACCGGGTTCGGGGCCGTCTGCCCCAGGCCGCACAGCGCCGTGTCGCCCACAGCGCGGGCCAGCTCCTCCAGCAGCTCCACATCTCCTTCTTTTCCTTTGCCCTGTGTGATGCGCTCCAGGATCTCCAGCATGCGCTTGGTGCCCAGGCGGCAGGCCACGCACTTGCCGCAGCTTTCGTCCTGCACGAAGTCCATAAAGTAGCGGGCCACGTCCACCATGCAGGTGTCCTCATCCATGCAGATGAGGCCGCCGGAGCCCATGATGGCCCCCAACTTGCTCAGCGTTTCATAATCCAGGCTGGCGTTCAGATGCTCACTGGTGAGGCACCCGCCGGAGGGCCCGCCGATCTGCGCCACCTTGAAGCGTTTGTCATTGGGGATGCCGCCGCCGATGTCGAATACCACCTCGCCTAGCGTCACGCCGATGGGCACCTCAATAATTCCGGTGTTGTTCACATCGCCTGCCAGCGCGAAGACCTTGGTGCCCTTGCTCTTTTCGGTGCCAATGGAGGAATACCACGCCGCGCCACCCCGCAGGATCGGGGCCACGTTGCCATAGGTCTCCACGTTGTTGATCAGTGTCGGTTTCCCAAACAACCCTGCGTCAGAGGGGTATGGGGGCTTTTGCCGTGGCTCGCCGCGCTTTCCCTCCACCGAGTTCATCAGCGCCGTTTCCTCGCCGCACACAAAAGCACCGGCTCCGATGCGGATCTCCAGGTCAAAGTCAAACCCGGCATTGAAGATGTCTATGCCCAGAAGCCCTGCGGCGCGGGCGTCCTTGATCGCGTTTTCGAGGCGCTCCACTGCCAGCGGGTATTCGGCCCGCACATACACAAAGCCCTTGCTCGCGCCCACTGCGTAGCCTGCGATGGCCATGCCCTCAATCACGGCGTGGGAGTCGCCCTCGAGCAGGCATCGGTCCATAAACGCGCCGGGGTCGCCCTCATCGGCGTTGCAGATGATGTATTTCTGGTCGGCCTGGCTTTTCTTTGCCAGCTTCCATTTGAGGCCTGTCGGGAAGCCGCCGCCGCCCCGGCCGCGTAGGCCCGACCGCAGGATCTCGTCCACCACTTCGTCCGGCGTCATTGCGGTGAGGGCTTTGTAAAGAGCCTGGTAGCCGTCATTGGCGATGTATTCCTCCAGCGACGCGTAGTCAATCGTGCCGCAATTCTTCATCACGATCTTGACCTGGCGCTTGAAATAGTCAATGTCCTTCACATAGGGCACTTTTTCACCGGTGTTGCGGTCGGTGTAGCAGAGGTTCATCACCGGCCTGCCGCCCACCAGGTGCTCCCGCACGATGGCCTTGGTGTCTTCAGGCTTCAGGCCGCAATAGAAAATGCCCTCCGGCTGTATGACCACCACAGGGCCCACGGCGCAGGTGCCGATGCAGCCGGTGAGCTTTACCTTTGTGCTGCTCGCGATGCCTGCCTTTTCAAGCTCTGCCAGCAACGCGTCGCGTACCTCCGCACACCCGGAGGACACACACCCCGCACCGGAGCACACCAACACCGTGTGGTCATAGTTTCTGCTTTCCCAGTAATGTTTCTCCCTGATGGCTTCCAATGATTCCTTGCCGGTGATCCTGTCCATCGTTGCTTGCTCCAATGCTGCCACCCCCTTCACTGGTAACGATCCAGCACAGGCTGGATTTTGTTGGGATTGACGCGCTTATAAACTGTGCCGTCGATGCTGATGGCAGGAGCCAAGCCGCAGGCGCCGATGCAGCGCATCACGATGAAGGTGAAGCGGCGGTCCTCCGTGGTGCCGCCCACATCCACATCAAGCAGTTCCTTCAGCTTCTCCACAATCTTCTTGCCACCGCGCACATAGCAGGCTGTGCCCAGGCACACCTGAATCGTGTGGCGGCCCTGCGGCTGGGTGGAGAAGAAAGAATAAAAGCTCACCACACCGCTCACCTTGGAAAGCGGCAGATCCATTTCGCTGGCAATGAACTGCAGCGCCTCCTCCGGCAGATAGCCGAAGATGGCCTGCGCCATGTGCAGCACCTGGATCAGGTTGCTCTCCCTGCGGTCATACTCGTCGAGCACATCGTTCAGTAATTTGAATTTTTCATCTTGAGTGAGTTCTGTGCATGGGCAATCCGCAATCTCCTGCGACACCAGAAACACCTCCGAACTTGAATAAGACATGTGATGGGTGGTTGGGGTATTGTTAATTTTTTAACAGGTGTTGGTCGACTCCAGTATAATGAGACAATTACAATATGTCAATAATGTAATTGTTTGGTTGAGTCGTTTGCACGCCTGCCGCACCTTTCGTTGACACCCATTGCCAGCGCTTGTATAATTGACTATATTTTCGGCGAGGTTCAACATATGCTCACAACCGCACCCAAGGGCACCCAAGACATCCTGCCCGGCGAAAGCAGGAAGTGGCAGTTTATTGAGAAGTGCATGCGCGATGTATGCGCTTCTTTCGGCTTCCGGGAAATCCGCATCCCCACCTTTGAGCACACGGAGCTATTTTTGCGTGGCGTGGGCGGCACTACCGATATTGTGCAGAAAGAAATGTACACCTTTGAGGATAAGGGCGGCCGCAGCATCACGCTGAAGCCTGAGGGCACCGCCGGAGTGGCGCGGGCCTTTGTGGAGCACAGCCTGTATAACGAGACGCTGCCGCTTAAGATGTATTATCTCTTCAACCCCACGTTTCGCTACGAGCGCCCGCAGGCAGGCCGATTTCGCGAGCACCACCAGTTTGGCGTGGAGCTCTTTGGCGCGCCGCAGGCCAGTGCTGACGCTGAGGTGATCCTGCTTGCCATGGCGGTGCTAAACCGGCTGGGTGTGGCAAACCTGGAAGTGAACATCAATAGCATCGGCTGCCCGGTATGCCGTCCGGCATATCACGAACTGCTGAAGGCTTATCTCACAGATAAGAAGGATCAGCTCTGCAAGACTTGCCTGGACCGTCTGGACCGCAACCCGGTTCGCGTGCTGGACTGCAAGGAAGAGGGCTGCAGGCGGGTTGCCGCCGGGGCTCCCCACATGATCGACCACCTGTGCGACGATTGCGCCGGCCACTTTGAGACGTTGAAGACGCTGCTGGGCTCCATGAGTGTGGTGTTCCATGTGAACCCGTTCATCGTGCGCGGCCTGGATTACTACACCAAGACCGTGTTTGAGATCATCTCGCCGGACATTGGAGCCCAGAGTACCGTGTGCGGTGGCGGGCGGTATGACGGCCTGATCAAGGAAGTGGGCGGGCCTGAAACGCCTGGCATCGGCTTCGGCATGGGCATGGAGCGCCTGCTGATGGCGCTGGAGGCGCAGCACCTGCTGCCGGAGGATGACGCGCCGAAGCCCGTCTACATCGCCACGATGGGCGAGCAGGCGCGGCTCGAGGGCTTCAAGCTGGCCATGGAGCTGCGCCGAGCCGGTGTGGCCGCCGAATGCGACCTGGTGGGTCGCAGCTTCAAAGCACAATTCAAGTATGCCGGGAAACTGATGAGCCGGTTTGTCGTGATCGCCGGCGATGAGGAGATCGCCTCCGGCACCTGGAAGATCAAGGACATGGCAGCCAGTACTGAAAAGGCCGTCGCCAGAGATAAACTCATTGCCGAATTAACCGGGAAAGAATAGGGGTATCACAAATGATGGAGAGCCTGGGCGGATGGAAGCGCACCAATCTATGCGCCGATCTTTCAAAGACTGATGTGGGCCGCGAGGTCACGCTGATGGGCTGGGCCCAGCGGCGGCGCGATCTGGGCAGCCTGATCTTCGTGTGGCTGCGCGATCGTAGCGGCATCGTTCAGGTGGTGTTTGACCAGTCGGCAGACAGCGCGCTGTTTGACCGGGCGGGGGAAATCCGCAGTGAATACGTGCTGGCAGTCCGTGGCCGCGTGGTGGCCCGCGACGAGCGCAACGTGAACGCCGAGATGAAAACCGGCGAAATCGAGGTGGCCGTGGCCGACCTCAAGATCCTGAACGCCGCCGAGACGCCGCCCTTCAACCTGGAGAGCGACAATGTGTCCGATGTGCTGCGCTTGAAATACCGCTATCTGGACCTGCGCCGGCCGGAGGCCCAGCGCCCGATCCTGACCAAGTATGCCGTGACCAAGGCGTTCCGCAATTTCCTGGACAGCAACGGCTTCATCGACATTGAGACGCCGATGCTCACCAAGAGCACGCCGGAGGGCGCCCGAGACTACCTGGTGCCCAGCCGTGTGCACCCCGGCAAGTTCTTCGCGCTGCCCCAGTCGCCGCAGCTCTTCAAGCAGCTGCTGATGGTATCCGGTTTTGACCGCTATTACCAGATCACCAAGTGCTTCCGCGATGAAGACCTGCGTGCCAACCGCCAGCCGGAGTTCCAACAGGTGGATATCGAAATGTCCTTCGTGGATCAGGAAGACGTGCTCAACATGATGGAGGGCATGATCCGGTTCATGTTCAAGGAAATCATCAATTTCGAGATCCCCAACCCGCTGCCCCGGCTCACATATCGTGAGGCGATGGAGCAATACGGCTCCGATAAGCCGGACACGCGCTTTGACATGCGCATCATGGACATCGGCGATGCAGTGGCCGGTTCGGAGTTCAAGGTGTTTGCCGATGCCCTTTCTTCTGGTGGAAAGGTGTGCGCCGTGTGCGCCAAGGTCGCTGCGGGCCAGTTCACCCGCAAGGAAATCGACGCGCTCACCGACCACATCAAGACCTATAAGGCCAAGGGCCTGATTTGGATCATGCGAGAAGAGAGCGGCGTGCGCTCCTCCATCTCCAAGTTCCTCACCGAGGAAATGACCAACGCCATCATCGCGAAGACCGGCATGGAGGTGGGCGACGCGCTGTTCATCGTGGCCGACCAGGCCAATGTGGCGCTGGTCGCACTGGGCCAGCTGCGCCTGGAGCTGGGCCGCCGGCTTGGGCTTATCAAGAAGGGCGATTACAAGCTGCTGTGGGTGACCGAATTCCCGCTGGTGGAATACAGCGAGGAAGACCAGCGCTATGTGGCTCAGCACCATCCCTTCACCAGCCCCATGGATGAGGACATGGGCCTGCTCGAAACCAACATCGAGGCCGTGCGCACCAAGGCCTACGACATGGTCTGCAACGGCGACGAAATCGGCGGCGGCAGCATCCGCATCCACGACCGCGAGCTGCAGGAGCGCATCTTCAAGGCGCTGAGCTTCACAGAGGAAGAAGCCCGGTTGCGCTTCGGCTTCCTGCTCAATGCCTTCAAGTATGGCGCGCCGCCCCATGGCGGCATCGCCTTTGGTCTGGACCGCTTCACGATGACAATGGCCGGGGTGGACAGCATCCGCGATGTGGTGGCGTTCCCCAAGGTACAAAGCGCCGCGGACCTGATGACCGACGCGCCGTCTGAGGTGGACGACAAGCAGCTCAGGGAACTGAGCATCAAGGTGGATATCGAGTCGAAACAATAAACAACCAAAGGCGGGGGAGACCCCGCCTTTTCTGTATCTATCTATCCCGCTTCATCCGGTGATGCACCGGCTTGAACCCGCACCTGGCCCAGAACGCCTTTCCCACCGGGTTGCATTCCAGCACGTCCAGCTCCACAAACGCCGCGTCAGAGAAGCATTCCTTCATGATGCGCTCAAGGGCCGAGCGGCCCAGCCCATATTGCCGGTATTCGCGCTTGATATAGTATTGGCGCAGGTAAATGCCTGCCCGATTGCTATTTTGGGGCTCCTCCGGGCGGTAGAGACAATATCCGGCGGTTTTACCGCCCGCCTCGATGATTAAGCCGTGATAGGCTCCATTGAGGAAGCCCCGCATCCGCTGCTCGAGCTCAGCCAGGTTCATGCGGTTGTCGCTGCCCTCATCGCGGATCAAGCCCAGATTCATCTCCGCGACAACTGGTATGTCTGACGGCAGGATGCCCCGGATGCCAAAGGGGAGCTCCCGCTTCTCCGAAAACCTGGATACGTTCAATCCAACCTCATAAGCCTGTGCCAACGCCTCCGGCTTCAAATCCTCCGGAGTGTCCACACCCTCCGCGTGCACCCGTGCCGCAGCCTTAATGCCCAGGTGCCCGTAGTAGTGCTCGATGGTCTCCAGGATGTGGTGGTTCTCCGAAGCGCTCCGCCCGGCCCGCACCGCGATGGAGATACCCAGCTTGCCAGCCGGCACAATCGTGCCACCCCTGGTGTCACAGAGAGGCAGGGAGCGGTCTATGAAGGTTTTCAGCTGCGCCGGAATATCACCCCACCAGCTGGGGCTGCCGATGCAAACCACATCGGCCACCATGAGCTGGGCCATCAGGACGTCCATATCGTCGCACTGCACGCACTGTCTTGTGGCGGCGCAGCCGTTGCAGCCGGTGCAATATCCAATCCGCATATCTGCCAGATGAAAGGTGTTGACCGAATAAGCAGCGTCAGCCAGGCCCAGAGCCGTTTCTGCCATGAGCTTGGCGGTGCTTCCGTTGCGGTTGGGGCTCCCCACGATACAGAGCGCTTTTTTCATAACTGTCCCCTGGCTAAGTTATTTTCTTGTTTTCATATCGAGCAGCAGCTTTACATCATGTAGGATCCGTTGATCTGCCACCTGGATCATCAGCCACAGTGTTCCGATGTATGGCTTGCCGTTGGCTACTAAATCAATGAGATAGGGAGTAAATTCGCTTTCCCGCGCCATCACTTCGTCAACCAGCTCCAGCTTGATCACCACCAGCGCCACGAAGCCCTGTGGCTCAGGGTATAAGGTGCAGAGTGATTTACCGCTCTTCTGGTATTTCACGTTCCAGCCCGGTTTCCCGGAGCATGTGCTGAAGGTGATCTTTGGCGATGCATTCCACTTGCTCTGGATATGGTCGTTCAAATCCCGCCAAAGGGCCGCTGCCGGCCCGGAAATGTAGCCGCAGATCTGCTCAAAGGAAGGTTCGCCGGCAGCGGACTGTATGAGGTTGGTTTCGTTCATTGCCGTGTCCTTTCTCAGCTACGAGCGACCGGATGGCGCAGCACTGTTCTTTGCTTGGCGGGATCGCCCTTGTTGGGATCGGTCAGGTAGATCTCATGATGCCTGCCGCCGGCACCCAGGCGATTTTTTAGGCCCTGTTCTACAAGAAATGTCTCGATGCGCTCCATCGTTTCCGGCTCGGTGGCATAGGGCCCCAGGTGCATCGCCTGCACGCACAGGCCTTCGGTGAACTCCTCCAGCCGGATGAGCGAAAGTGCCTCGATGGGCTTCTTTTTCCTCACATCAGGCAGCAGTGCTCTGACCAAGTCGTCTGTTACAAACTCAGGCTGGCGGATCATCACCGTCCAGACCCAGTTACCCCGCTCGGTAAAGCTGAAAGTTCCGCCGTCAGACAACCCCCAGAGCCCCTCCAGCGGAGCCACCGTATACTCATAAAACCCTTCCGGCACGATCCCTTTCTTCGGGAGCATTTTGATCGTCCACGACATCGCGTAGAGCGCGCTCACAGCGTCTTGAAATGATTCGTTGCCGTTGGGGTCTCCGGCGCCGTCCACCATCAGAAACCGCATTGTTGGCACATCCACCAATACAGGCTTTTCCGGAGGAAGGTAGAGCTCTTTGTTTTGCTTCTTGAAATCATAACCTGCCATATCAATCACCTCATCGATATTTTACAGCGGCAATGATGACAGGGATATGTCATGATTCCTTGCGTATTTTTCCGCAACTTGCTGGGCCATGTTTGCAACGATCTGGCGAACATGCAAGGGCTCCAGGATTTCCAGCGCCGGTCCGAAACCCAGCAGCCAACCATACAGCCAGTTGTTCTCCGGCAGGCGGGAGCGCACATAGAGGCCATCAGGCTGGTACTCAAGGTCGCCATCGCCGAACCACTCGATGGCGCTGTTTTCCGAGCCGTGCTCAAACTTGAGCAGCAGTTGCACCACAGACCGACGATCGGTGTCTCCTTCCTGCTCAGGCGGTGCAGCGGGCAGCTCCATGCGCGTGAACGTGCGGTCAGTCACAGCCAAATCCCTGGTGCGGATCACCTTGAATAACCGGAACGCGCCGCGCAGCCGGCAAAAACCGTATAGGTACCACCCGGTGCCCTTCATGATCAATGTATATGGCTGCACGACCCGCTCAGTGCGCCGGCTGTCAGTGTCGATATAGCGGAAGGAGAGCTCCTTTTGCTGCTCAATGGCACGACGCATCAGCTCCAGAGTGCTCTTGAGCTGTTCGCTGCCGCCCCAGGGAGTCAGGTCGATGAAGATCTGGCTGGTCTTCAGGTTTACTGCTTCCTGTTGTGATTTAGGGATCGTGTTCTTAATCTTGTCCAGTAGAATACCCAGTTTAGGATCTCGCAACGTGGAGGCCACGCCGGATACGCTTGTGATCAGCGCCGCCATGTCGTCGCCGGTGAGCACGCTGCGATCCAGCTTATAACCCTCTGCAATTCCGATGCCGCCGTTGGCACCCTGATAGGTCACAATTGGGATGCCGGCCATGTTAATGGCCTCTACATCCCTTAGGATCGTGCGCACTGACACCTCAAAGAGCTCCGCGAGTTCCCGGGCTGAAACCCGATCCCGCCGGAGCAACACCGTGATGATGGATACCAGCCGATCCAGTTTCATCTGTTGCTCCTGCTGTGGAACCACTCCACCGCGAAATCCACCAAAAGCCTTTGGCGCATCAGCCGGCATTCCGCTGACCCAACCAACCTCTTGACGATGGGGTGGGTGAGTTCAAACGCCTCGCCGATTTCGGGGAAGCAGTCCGCATCCACTTCGATGTCATCGTATTCTTTCCAGACGCGGGCGCCGTTTTCCAGCACCGGTGCGCCTTGGCGTTGAAGCGGCCTGGAATTGGCGCGATATTCAGCCAGGTGGATGGAGGTGTTGCGGTCATGGCCCACGCCGATCAGCAGCACATGGCCATCCAGATCATAGATCCTTGCCAGAGGGGAGCCATCACCCAGAGAGTATTCGAGCCGGTGCCCTTTGGTGATATCGTCCGCGTGCTTGCCCCAGGCGGTGAATGAAACCTGCGGATGGTTGCTTCGCAGCACGCATGGAAACTGCCTGAACAACTCCGGCACCGTGCCGATGCCGCTGGTTGGTGTGATATCCGGCTCATAGGCCGGCATCGTGTCACGGATCGTCTGCTGCCAGCTTTCCGGCACGGGTGGGTTGCACCAATAGGAGGGTTCACTCAGGTTGCCCGAATGGGCCGGCATCACCAGCGTCCCTTCCGGCGTGAGAGCATCCATCAACGCCTGAATCAGCGCCACGGCCCCTCCGTTCACCCAGCCCAGCCTGCTCATCGCGGTGTGGACAATCACAGTCATACCCGGCCCCAAACCAATTGCCCTTAGGTCTCCTGCGAGGCTTTCACGGGTGCGCGGCGCGGGTGTGCTTTGGATGATGTCATATTCTTTGCTCATCTTTATCTCCTGAATGATGTATCACATTATAGCGCAAGCTTCGGTAACTTCCAAATTATTACACAAACAGCTACAATATATCATATAAGCATCACGCTGAAGACGGAATTGGAGGGGAACATACATGGCCAACAGTGTGCTAATCCTCAATGGTAGCCCAAGAAAGAAGGGAAACACAGCTTTCCTGATCGGGAAACTGATTGAGGGAATCTGTGAGTCACAACCAGATACCCAGATTGAGACGGTGAATCTCCACACTCTGAAGATTGGTCCGTGCCGGGCCTGTAACGGCTGTCGCAAGGAGGACAGGGTGGGGCAATACTGCGTCTATCAGGACGACATGGCCCCTCTGTATCACAAGCTGATGCACGCAGACGCAATTGTGTTTGCGAGCCCCATTTATTGGTTTGGCATCACAGCCCAGATGAAGCTCTTCATTGACCGGTTCTATGGCCTGTGGCTGGAGCGCACCGCAGGCTTTGCGGGCAAGACGTTCGCGGCGGTTCTGGTGTATGGCGATGAGGACCCCCTGATCTCCGGGGCAGTGAATGCCATTCACATGTTTGAGGATGCGGCCCGGTACTGCAAAGCCCGGTTAGCCGGTGTGGCCTATGGCACCGCAAACGATATCGGTGACGCGGAGCAGAATTCTGATTTGTGCCGGAAAACAAAAGAGCTCGGCATGTCTTTGCTTTGACCTGCCGAGCATTGTGTTTCGACTTGATTTGTTATAACTCCTGCCTGGTGATGGCCCATGACGCGCAGCCAAGTGCCAGGGCTATAAGAGCTGTGGCGGCGATGGCCGGCACCAAAAGGTCTGATGTTGGCATGGTTCCGGCGATCACCTGCAGGTTTATGGCGCCCAATGACGCGGGGGAAATGGCGGCTGCCTTTTTCGGGATCATCGAGAGCATCAGCAGGCCCCACGCTGCAAAAGCCCCCAGTGTGGCCAGGCCGTGGCTTTTGGCGGCAGTGCTGGCAAATATGGTGAGCGCCAGCAACAGCAATCCGTACAGCCAATAAGCTGCGAAACTGATCAGCAGGTGCCTGGCCGATTCACTGGGAAACAGCCACAGCGTATAACCTTGACAGATGAAAGCCGACACCGCATAAATGGCGGTCCACAGCACCGCTGCGGCAGTGAATTTCGCCAGCACAAACGCCGGCCGGGAAAGGTTCTTTGTCAGAAGAATCGATGCAGTCCCTTTCGCCTTTTCATCCACCACCAACCCTGCAAACACCAGAAGCAGCACGATGACAGCAATGCTGTTCATGTTCTTGAAGAACTGCAGATAGGAGTCCAGCACCGTGGGCGGATTCATCTGGATGATCACACCGGTGTCGTTGCCTGCCATTTTGAGGATCTCGGGCATAAACTTCGCCGCCGCTGGGCTCATGATGCCAAAAAGGATGAACACCAGGCCCAGGATCAGCAAACGCTTGGAGCGGATGTGCTCTGTGCACTCTTTCCCGGTGAATATCAGAAACGATCTCATTTGCCGATCACCTCCACGAATACGTCTTCCAGCGTGGGCTCCAAATGCTCAAACCGCCGGATCGGGATGCCAAGTCCGGCCAGAAGTGGGCAGAGCTCCCGATCCATTGTGGTCAAACTGCTGGTTCGGATGGTATAGATCCCAGGGGCATCCGAATGCACATCCTTCAGCCATTTCATGCCCTTCATGCCTTCTAGAAGGGTTTCATGCATCGACTGGTCTGCGATTTCCAGCATTGCGGATTTCGTGGGGTTCTTCGCGGTGATTTCTTCCAGCGATCCTTCCAGAGCAAGCTTGCCCTTGTGCAGGATGCCGACTCTGTTGCAGACGCGCTCCGCATCGGAGAGGATGTGTGTGGAAAACAGCACGGTGTGCCTGCCGCTCAGGCTCTGGATGGTGTCCATGACTTCCTTGCGGCCTAACGGATCCAGTGCGGAAGTTGGCTCATCCATCAGCAGCAGCTCCGGATTGTGCATCAGCGCCTGGGCGATGCCAAGCCTTTGCTTCATCCCACGGGAAAACCCTTTGATGATCCGCTTTCCGTCCGCAAGCCCGACCATGCTCAACAGCTCATTGGCACGGACGATGGCGTCCGTCTTGTTCATGCCCTGCAATGTGCCGCAGAGCACCAGGTATTCCAGCGGTTTCATCCAGTCATAAAATTGCGGCACGTCTGGCAGGTATCCGATGTTGAGGTTCGTCCTGCCGCTGCCGAACACAACCGGCTGGCCGCAGATGATGATTTCTCCGGCTGTCGGCTTGGCCAGGTTTGTTACAATCCTGAGCGTGGTGGTCTTTCCGGCGCCGTTCTGGCCCAGGAAACCGAACACACAGCCCTTTTCCAGTGTAAGGTTCAGGTTGTCCACTGCCCGAAGGGTCTTGAACTGCTTCACCAAACCCTTGATTTCGAGAACCGCGCTCATCAGGCATCCTCCCGGCCAATCAGGAAATACAGCACTGGGCCGATGATGTTCACCAGCACGATGAGCACCACCCACAGCGCCACGCTGCCGCGCTTCACGGCCTTATGGCGCAGCAAATGCACGAGGGCTGTGATCATCAGCCCCAGCTGTATCGCCATGAGGGGGAGCAGGATGGGAAGAAGGTTCATAATCAGATCGAACGACATATTCATTTTCATCTCTCCTTTATTTTCTCGCATGTAATACGGACAGATCGGTGAAATAGTTCACTTCCCTTTATATTAATGATAGCGTAATTGTTGGCCACGAAGTTGAGCGGGCCTTTTCATCGGCACCAGGTATTTTCTTTTTCAAACAGATGTGGTATAATATGCGTCACCATCAGATGCGCCTGTAGCTCAGAGGATAGAGCGTTCGGCTCCGGACCGAAAGGTCGTAGGTTCGATTCCTGTCAGGCGCGCCAGATCAAAACGTCAGTTTTGATACAAGAAAAAGTCCAGGAATACTGGGCTTTTTCGCATTTCAGGAGCAAATTAGGGCTGGTTATTTTCTCTGCGGTTATCAGCGGAGAAACGTGTTGGTAAGCCAGGGCAGGGGAATCACGCATTTGTTCGAGGTTTCGCGCAGAAGTATGGTATCAATACCGGATAATGTTATCGGATCGTTAAATTGTTTATAACACTTAAATGACTTGCTGTAGTGCCCTAGAAATCAAAGCCTTTCCAGACCGGTTCTCCGGTATAAGGGTGGGCATCTTCTTCCCCGCGTAAAACTCGAAGCACGGCTCCTGCCAGTTCCTCCTGCTCCATTTCCCCGGGGTAGATGGTGATTGGGGCAATCCAGCCACAGCGGCTGCGGATGCCATCCACAATGTCATCAAAACGGACAAGCCCGCCGGTCAAAACAATGCCGTCTACTTTGCCGCAAAGTACGGTGCTCATTGCACCGATTTCTTTGCAGATCTGATAAATCATGGCGTTCCACACCAAAACCGCTTTCCGATCCCCAGCTTCCACCATTTGGTGAACTTTATTCGCATCAGAGGTACCGAAATGGCTGACAAAGCCTCCGGCACGGGAACACAAAAGCCGTACCTCCTCCAAGGAATGCTGCTCAATATAGTCCAACAAGCAGAGTACGGGTATACTGCCAATACGGGTTGGGGCGTAGGGACCGTCTCCGCCGGAGCCTACGTTTCCGTCAACCATTTTTCCGCAGTCATGGGCATTTACCGTCACGCCGCCGTCGATATGGGCAACCACAAAGCGGCAGTCTTCATAGCGCCTACCCATGGATTTTGCATGATAACAGGCTACTGCCTTTTGATTTAAGGCATGTGTCTGGGCATTCCGGTACAATCCGGCGATGCCCGTCATGCGGGCATAGTCGCAAAGTTCATCAATATTGGTGGGGTTGAGTGTGAACATTTTCCCACCGTACTCCATGCAAAGTTCATAGGCCAACAACACACCCAGCTTTGCTGCATGCTCGCTGCCGCCCACTGCATTCAATGTATCATAATAGAGCCGGTCATCAATTGGCATAACTCCTGCATGCTGGGGGTAGGCGCTTCCTCCGCGCCCAACATAGATATCTACATCCTCAGGTGCATAGCCATTCCGATGCAATATGTTTAGAACTACTTGCTTACGGAAGGGAACCTGGTCATTCACTGAGGGGTACTGCAACAGGACAGGGGCGTCATGAAACTCGCTTTCCTCAAAAAGTGAATTATCATCTTCATACAGGCTGAGTTTTGTGGATGTGGAGCCTGGGTTAATTACCAGAATATTCAATATATAGCTTCCTTCCAAATATAGGATTAAATGATATAATTGCCATGAGTAATAATTATAGCATTCCCCGCTCTTTTTTCAATTGGGCATTAACCTCCCCCCAAAATATCTCTGGATATTATTATTATGTTATCATTCCGTCAAGTGAATGGGAGATGTTAAGTAGATGAATAGCTCAAATTCTCTGAGGACTCTATATAACTTAGAATACTCAACATCGCCATTACAGAGTAGTCTGATTGTTTGGTATAATAAACTCATTGACAAAACCGTTGATGAACTTGATGCAACTGATGTGTCAAAAATGTTTCGCCAGAAAATACTTCTGGAAATTGCGATGGATAAAGCACTTGATTTATTTATAGAGAATCCTTTTGCTGGGGAGATGCTTGATGGAGATTTGATTGGTTTAATTGTTTCTTTTGATCGCAATATTTTTAGAAGCTATAAGAAGATAGATTTTTTGTTACAGAAAATTAGAGAACTAGAATCGGGGCAATTAGCCTTTGATTGGATAGACGAGAGCTTCAGATTTAGCCTTTATAGATAATCTCAAGATACATAAAGAAAATATCGAAGTCAATGAGTAGAAGACTTTTTGGGAAGACGTGCACCATGCTTCAGCTTGAGCCAAACGCACCAGATCTTCACGGTACTAGACAAAGCGTAATGAAAAGCCCAGATAACTGGGCTTTTCTGCATTCGTTTTGCACTGTATCAAAAGTGGCTGCAGCTTGACTGTTTTCACCTGTGAAAAGCCCATGGGTTTCCGACAGCTTCACACCGGATATCTCAAAGGACAGTGTCCATTGTGGTGTAGCTTCCGCACCGCCCCGCATGCAGGTGCATCTCCAGGCGGTCGGGGCGCTCGGCAGGGCCGCTTGCGCCAACCCCAAAGCCGGACTGACAGTCGCGCATTGTGTCCAGGTTCATCAGCATGTTGAGTTGGAACCCGGTCTGCCGCTCCTCAACCACAGGCATAAAGTAAAGCCCGCTTTTGATTTTGATTTGATCGGCAGGGAGGGTGGCCATCCAGTAAGTATCTTCATTTGCAAATCGCATCACATAGGTGCAATAATGCGGCGAACTGAAGATGTATTTGATGCCGGGCCGTGTGGCATTCGGGGCACCCCAATGGATCGCCTTGCCTACGAGCTCGGTGGTATAGGCATGCCGGAGTGCGTTCGCAGGGACATCAAACCCTGCGATTTGCCCAAACAGGATGTCATGGCTCACTTCTCTTGGAATTTCAGTGATGCCTGCCACAGCTTCCACCGCAGTCACCAGACCGGTTTCCAGGTCGATGACCATATTGCAGCATCTGGGCCGATCGAAGCCTGCCTTGTAGTGGTGCAGGAAAACGATTTCATCGTGGTCTGGACCGGGCACCGCGCTGTAAGCGTCTTTATGCCAGACACCGTCACCATCTGTCCACGCCAGATACCTCTTGTCGTAGAATTCGTATTCCGTCATGCTGCCGTTCATGTACTCAAACCGCAGTTTCTTTCCTGCAAGAACCTCTGAGCTCCCCAGCTGCTCGGTTTCCAGCTCGCCATTCCATACGGACTCGGTTGTGGCCTTTTTGGCCATTTCTTTCACATGATCAATGCTGATATAATTCCAGTATCGCTTTTTCCGCTGCGCCATTGAAGGTCACACTCCTTTGTTAGATTTCTAATTAATAGTCCAACCGATTGGATTTGTCAACCTTTATTTTGGCCATGTAGAAAGTGCAGAAAGCTATCAACATGGGTGCAAGCGCCATGCCTGTATTAGAAAAGCCCAGGACCCTGGGCTTTTCTCGAGATATTTACAAATGTATATTAACTGTGAAGCGGCTTATGATAACCTTGATTTGAAATCCTCATATCCAAACTGTTTGATGACCCTCATTCCTTGTTGTTCATCATACAGCGCGATCGCCGGCAAGTTTATGCCGTTGAACGTATTGTTCTTCACCATTGTATAGTGCGCCATATCACAGAAAACGAGCCGGTCGCCAGGTTTGAGAGACTCTGGGAACGAGTAATCGCCAATCACATCTCCAGCAAGGCAGGTTGGCCCGCCAAGGCGGTATGTGTGCTCGAGTTCTCCGCTTTCGCCCGCGCCGATTACCACCGGCCGGTAGGGCATCTCCAGGACATCCGGCATGTGGCAGGCTGCGGAGGTATCCAGAATGGCGATGTCCATTCTGTTCTGCACGATATCCAAAACCGTGGAGACCAGGTAACCGGCTTGATAGGCAACGGCCTCACCGGGTTCCAGATAGACCTGCAAGCCATATTTTTCGTGTATTGATATCAAGAGCTTCACGAGCGACTCCATATCATATCCACTTCGCGTGATCAGGTGGCCGCCGCCAAGGTTCACCCATTTCATCTTTTTCAGGTAGGCACCAAAATTCCGCTCGAAGGATTCCCACACACGATCCAATGTGTCCAAACCCTGTTCGCAGAGCGCATGGAAGTGCAAGCCCTCAATGCCGTCAAGCTCGTCCGGACGGAAGGCCGAGGCCGGCACTCCAAGACGGGAGTTGATTGCACAAGGGTCATACAGAGGCGTGGAGACCTCGGAGTAACCGGGATTAACACGAATACCGCATGACACGCGCTTATCGGCTTTCAGGACCCGGCCGCGGAAACGCTCCCATTGGTTGAAGGAGTTGAAGACAATGTGATCGCAGCAGCTTACCAGATCGTCGAACTCATCATCGCGCCACGCAGCGGCATAGGCATGCACCTCACCGCCAAACTCCTCCCGGCCAAGCCGGGCTTCGTTCAATGAGCTGGCTGTGACACCCACCAGTCGCTGGGATGCCTGTTGGAACACGGAGAACATGGAGAACGCCTTGAGCGCCAGCAGCACCTTGCAGCCGGTGCGCTGTTGCAAAGAGGAGAGCGCCTCCAGGTTTTTCTCCAGAAGGCGCCCATCCACGAGATAGCATGGTGTCGGCAGGGCATGAATATCAAGATCCATCTTTCTTAGGCCCTCAGTCTACGAGAACCGGAGCGAAGCTCTCCTGCCAGGGCAGGCCGCAGAGGTTAAGCTGCTCCATAAACGGATCCGGATCAAACTCCTCCACATTGTGCACGCCTGGCTTTACCCATGTGCCGTTCATCATGAGCATTGCGCCGATCATCGCAGGCACGCCTGTCGTGTAGGAGATCGCCTGAGAGCCCACCTCGCGATAGCATTCCTCGTGGTCACACACATTGTAGACGTAGTATGTTACTGGTTTGCAGTTCTTCTTCCCTTGATAAATGCAGCCAATGTTCGTTTTTCCCTTCGTCCTAGGGCCCAGCGAAGCGGGATCCGGCAGCAAGGCCTTCAAGAACTGCAAAGGGATGATCTCATGGCCTTCGTAATTGACGGGCTGGATCGACGTCATGCCCACGTTTTGCAGCACACGGAGATGGTTCAGATAATTGTCTGAGAATGTCATCCAGAACCTGATCTTTTCAACACCTTTGATGTTTACAGCCAAAGACTCCAACTCCTCATGATAGAGAAGATAGATGTTCTTTGGCCCGATCTCCGGAAAGTCGTATACCCGCTTCACGGAGAGTGGTTCGGTTTCCACCCATTTCCCATCCTCGAAAAAGCGGCCTTTTGCCGTCACTTCACGGATATTGATCTCAGGGTTGAAATTCGTGGCAAACGGGTGGCCGTGGTCGCCGGCGTTGGCGTCCAGGATGTCAATCATGTTGATCTCATCAAAATAGTGCTTTTGCGCATAAGCCGAAAATACGCCTGTAACACCAGGGTCGAAACCACAGCCAAGCAGCGCCGTGATGCCCGCCTTCTCAAACCGCTCGCGGTATGCCCATTGCCAGCTGTATTCAAACTTCGGCACTTCCGGCGGTTCGTAGTTGGCGGTATCCACATAGTTCACATGCGTTTCCAGACAGGCATCCATGATGGAAAGATCCTGGTAAGGCAACGCAACGTTGATGACGATGTCGGGATGGAATTGGTTGATGAGCTTGACAAGTTCAGAAACATTGTCCGCATCCACTTGGGCTGTCTGTATCTTTGTTTTTCCATTGGCCAGTTTGTCGCGCAGGGCGTCGCACTTTGATTTCGTCCTGCTGGCGATGCAGATTTCCTCAAATACTTCCGGATGCTGGCAGCACTTATGCACGACCACACTGGCAACTCCACCGGCCCCAATGATCAACGCTTTTCCCAACTCTTTTGCCTCCGTTAAAAGTTAAAGTTCATTTTGTCTGATTATATAAAAAATACGACGATAATTCAAGAATATTGCTAAAATAGTATGAGAATTCATCATAATGCTTCATTATTTCACAATCTCTTTGTTTTTCATTACTTTTCATAACAACTTGTTTGTTTTGCTCTCTATTTGCCAGTGCTATACTCCTTGCTCTTGCTTCATGAAGTGCATGTATTATCAGGGCAGGGAGAATTGCACCATAATGATCAAGCATCACCAGTAATGGAGGAGCGGAAGTTTAGCAAGAGAATCAGGAGATTAAGGCTGGCGAAGGGCTGTTTTTACCGGCCTGAGGAAGTTATCATTTCCCGTCAATATGTGCCGGAACTGAAAAGACGATTGTCAGAGGAAAACATATGAGCTTCAAGGTTTTTCTAAAAAGATGCCTGATGCAATACTTCATTATAACAACCTGCGTGACTGTTGCGATCGCCTTGCTGGGGTTATCCATGGATCCTGCGGCGAGGTTTGGCTATGAGGCCTACTTTTCACCATTGATCTTCGCATTCCTCAGCCTGTTACCTTCACTTGTGACCTATTCCCGCAAGGAGTTAACCTTACGGCAGACGCTGTTGCGAAAGGTGCTTTACGTGATTGTGCTAGAAGGAATGCTTTTGGCATTTGGATTTTGGGCAGGAATACTGCACGGCGCTGCGGACGCATTATCCTTTGGCCTGGCGGTTTTTATAGTGTATCTGGTTGTCAATCTGATCAGCTGGAAAATTGACAAGAAGGATGCCGATGAGTTGAATAAAACGCTCAAGAGCATGCAGTGCAGAAGCTAAGCATTTAAATAGACATAATTGAGTGGAGAAGATGTGAAAGCGCCCCCCTCCTATATCCAGCCATGTGACTGGGCGTCGGGAGAGGGGCGTTCCATATAATTGAATTCTGTATGATTGGCTTTTTACTTCAACGAATTCCTTTGGTGCCACTCAAGGGAGTAATCCACCAGGAATTTGATCAGGGGCGGCTGCTCCGCTTCCATATGGGCGCCATCCTTAAAGCACATCTCCTTCGGGCTTTCGCAGGTATAGGGCTCCCAGGTGGGCAGCTGGGTGCCGTCGAAGTCCGGGCCGTTTGGGTCACCTGTTTTCGCGAAATTGACCCAATACAGATTCGCCTGGCGGGACACATCATAGTCCGCGCCACGGTGCGCCGACCTCATATAGTGCAGGTTGTCAAAGGCGTAATCCACATCCACACCATGGGAGCAACCCAGAGGGTCTTCCGGCCTGGGGTGGTCCATGCAGTAGGCATACATCGGCGCGAACCCACCGCGGCGGGCGGCCCATTCGCACCAGTTCTCCGCGCCAAGGCATTGCATGGCATAGGTGGCGTTTTTCTTGATCTGCTCCAGGTCGCCGCTGGCGAAGCCGACGATTGCGAGATACTCATCGGCCCGGTCTCCGTAAGCCTTTCTGGCGCTTGCCTCGAAGGCTTCCAGCGTTTCTTCCTTGGGGGTGATGAGGAAATCCTGCAGCGCGTGGCCTGTCATCATCGGGATGTTTTTCTGTTTGCGTTTCAGGATGGACAGGGGGGAGGGTTCTGTGACAAAATCGCCGTCGGTGCACATGCTCCAGCGGAAGGTTGGCCGACCAAAGCCCATCATGCCGCCGGCAAGTGGTTCACGCTGCGCGCAGAACTCCTTGGATTTCTGCAGCAGTGTTTCTCCGTCGATCTTGCGCACGTCATCCAGATTCCTGCAACCGAGCCATTGCTCAAAGTCTTTGCCCGCCTTTTCCAGGTCTTCCAGCTTCACTTCCGTGATGGGGCTGGGGCCGTGGATGCCGCCGCCGCTCATCACGATGGCTTTGTGAAAGAGGCCTTCAGTTTTCGGAGAAAGTACTTGAGCAATCACGCTGGCGCCGCCGGCGGAATGGCCAAACAGTGTCACGTTATCAGGGTCTCCGCCGAATGCAGCGATGTTTCTCTGCACCCATGCCAGTGCGGCAGCCTGGTCTCGATAGGAGAAGTTGGCACAGCCGTCTTCCCGGTGCTGCGCGGTGATTTCCGGGTGGGCGAACATGCCGAAGATATCCAGCCGGTAGTTCATGCTCACGAACACGACGCCGCGGCTGGCAAACTTGGTGCCTTCAAACACGGGCTGGAAGCTGTCTCCGGTCACGAAGCCGCCGCCAAAGATCCAGACCATCACAGGTAGTTTATCTTCTTTGGATTTTGCCGGTGTCCAGACATTCAGATAAAGGCAGTCTTCTTTCGCTGGGATCTCATTGTAACCCCAGTTTCTGGAGTCTTGCGGAGGGAGGTTCCGCATGGGCACAGCGGGGGGCTCCATGCAGTCGCGGACACCCTGCCAGGGCACCACGGGCTGCGGCGCGCGCCAGCGCAAAGCACCCACCGGAGGCTGCGCATAAGGAATGCCGCGAAACATGGTGACGTTCAGGTCACTGGAGGTGACACCACGAACCTCGCCGGAATCGATTCTGGTCTGCTTGATCATTGCATTGCTCCTTCCCATACATAACAGAATAAGCATACTAATTCATTATAACTCAAAATGATAAATATGGATACGGACATATCAAAAATTCGCGGTTGTGAAACCGCGAATCATGATCTCTACAAGGCTATTTATTTGCTTAAAACACCTTATTTCAACGGCAATTATATGCCTTTTGAAACAGCTCCAGATATCCCTCTTTGGTGATCTCTCTAGGGTTGCTTCCGTTGGAACCGTTTTTCACCGACATCTCCGCCAGCAGCTCGAAATCATCCGGATTCACATGCAATGCCGCGATGCCGGGCAGCCCGATTTCCCGCGACAGCATCCGGATGTGTTCAATGCCCCTAGCCGCAGCCGTCGCTTCATCATCGTCTGCGATGCCCATTGCCCGCGCGATTCGGGCATATTTGTGCTGCGCAGCCGGCAGGTTGTATTCCATCACATAGGGGAGCAGGATGGCGTTGCACATGCCATGCGGCGCGTCGTAGAGGCTCCCCAACGCCTCAGCCATGCAGTGCACCGATGCTACGTCGGCATGGCTGAAGGATAAGCCTGCCAGCAGGCTGCCCATCATCATCCGGTCTCGCGCTTCGAGGTTTCCGCCGTTCTTCACTGCTTCCACAATGCTTCCCGCGATATATTCCACTGCGTATAACCCAACGGCCTCGGCGATGGGCTCGGTGCAATTGGCGGTGTAGCCTTCGATGGCATGGGTCAGTGCATCGATGCCGGTGGCGGCGGTGGTGAGCGGGGGCACAGTCAGTGTCAGCTCCGGGTCGATGATCGCGGTTTTCGCCGCGATCGCCGTACTCTTGATTGTGAACTTGAATTTCTCCGTGGTGTCTGTGATCACCGAAGAAAAGGTCACCTCGCTTCCGGTGCCTGCAGTGGTGGGGATCGTGAGCAGCGGCAGGCAATCATCCTTGATTTTTCCTTTGCCCTGATAGCTGCGCACCTTGCCGCCTTGCCGTGCCAACACCGCCACGGCCTTGGCCGCGTCTATGGGGCTGCCGCCGCCGAATGCTACGAGCGTATCAATGGATTGATCACGGGCCACCTGCGCGCAGGATTCCACGTTGATATCCTTGGGGTTGGCCTCGATACCGTCAAAAACAGTGTAGTGGATTTCTTCCTGTGCAATCAACGTGAGAAGCCGGGCACACATGCCGGATGTGGAGAGCCCTTTGTCGGTGATGACCATCACCCGTTTGGCGTTGAGTTGCCGGAGCTCTTCACCCACGGTTTTCAGGGTGCCGGCGCCATACCGGATCCTGGTTGGCAGAAGGAAGTCAAAGGAGAGGATCATAAACAAACTCCTTAAATCTTTACAAGAATTTCATGATATGAATCAAGATGATTTAGGCTTCTTCTGGCGCACCACACACAACCAATACACAATTAACGCGGTGGGGCAGGAGGTGAGCCCATACAGGCCCCAGAGCCAGGCCTTGGCGCCGCGTTTCTGCGCGTCCTGGAAAATGAAGATGCCCTGACCCAGCAAAACAACCGCGATCAGCAGCCATTGCCACCATGCCAATTCAGCGTTCCACGAAACCTTCATCAGTGGGCTCCCTGCGCCTGACGGCGGGCACGAACATACGCAAATGACAGCCCAACGATTGCCCCTCCGAATGCTGCGGCCTGTATCAATACAAAGAATGCTTCAAATCGCCCTGATAACAGCACCAAGCCAGACACCAGCGCCAACGCCACCACGATAAACAGGATCAATTGTATTCTCTGCGTGCGCCGAATCAATGCCTGCTGGCGGTCTACCAGCGCCTTGAAATGGGCGAACTCCGGCGTTGCCACCTCAATCTGATCGAGATTTTTGGCACCTTTATTCAGCTTTTGCAACAATTCCTGATCTTGATCCATGGTCTTCCAGCTCCTTTCGTAGTTGCTTGATGCCATTGGAGATCCTGGACTTCACCGTGCCCAGGGGGATTTTCATCTGCTGCGCGATCTCCTCATAGCGATAACCAAGCAGGTGATACATGGTCACTGGTGCGCGTGTCTTTTCATCCAGCCGCCGGATCGCTGAGAGCAGATCGTCGGATTCGATGAGCTCTCCGTATGGATCATGAGTCAGGTGATCGGCGATGGAATCCTCCATTGGCCGCAGCCGTCTTCCTTTTCTGATTTCATCCAGCCACCGGTTGCGGGCGATGGTGACCAGCCAAGTGGAGAACTTCGCCTTTTCCGGATCGTAAGCCATAAAGTTGCGGACTGCCCGCTCCATAGCGTCCTGCACGGCGTCTTCTGCCGAGGAGGGATCCATCGTCAGCTTTACAAGGTAACGGTAAACGATGGCATAATTCATTTGAAGCAACGTCGCCAAGGCCTGGGCGCTGCCGCGCCGGGCCTGGTGGATCAGGGCCAGTTCGTTTTCATCGGTAATCGGCATAAAACCTCAACAACCGGCTTCCCGTCGGTAATGATACGTTTCAATCTGTATTATAGTTCAAATTGTTTTGAAAAGAAATTGTTTGATCTGTGCCCGGGCTTCGATATGATTCATTTGGCTATTCAACACAATAATCTTTTTGTATAATTCTCCGATGTACTGATTGACGGAAAAGAGTTTGGGTATTATAATTACATTAGCATGATAAAGCGATGAATCAATAAAGCGAGGATACCATGAACAACCACAAAACGCACCTTCCTCCCGGCATGCAGGATTTCCTGCCGGAGGAGTGCGCCCACAAACGAGACATTGAGGAGAAGGCGCGGCGCTGCTTCTCTTCTTGGGGATACGACGAGATTGAGACGCCCTGTATGGAGTATATGGAAGCGTTTCGCGGCCAGATTGGGGATTTTGAGCCGGAGCGCCTGTTCAAACTCACTGACAGCACCGGGCGGATCCTGGTGCTGCGGCCAGACATCACAATGCCGCTGGCCCGCGTAGCGGCGACTAGGCTCGCTTCTCGGCAACCGCTCCGGATGTTCTATGTGGGAGAAGCCTTCCAGTTCACCAGCCCCGAAATGGCTGCCGGTTTGCGGGAGTTCACGCAGCTTGGTGTGGAGCTTATGGGCCAATCAGGCCCCATGGCCGACGCCGAGGTTATCGCTCTGGCGATCTCGGTGCTGCGGGAGGCGGGGCTCAAAGAATTCCAGATCGACATCGGCCAGGTGCAGTTCTTCAAAGGCTTGATGCAGGAAGCGGGGCTCTCCGACAGCCAGACAGAGGAAGTGCGCCGCCATGTGGAAGAAAAAAACCAGCTGGCCATCGAACTTTTAATACAGCAGGCCGGCATATCCGGCGGCCTCCGTAACAGGATTCTGGAGCTTCCCATGCTGTATGGCGGCGTGGAGGTGCTGGAGACAGCCGAGCGTTTCACCGCCAACAAGACCTGCCGTGACGCGCTGGACTATATGAAGCGCACGCTGGACGCGTTATCAAACTACGATTTAGATGAATATATCAGCATCGACCTGGGCATGGTGCAAAGCATCAACTATTACTCCGGCATCATCTTCCGGGGCATCTCCAAGTATTTCGGCAACCAGCTGCTGGCTGGCGGACGGTATGACGGGTTGGTGGAGGAGTTTGGCAAGCCTATGGCTGCCACTGGTTTTGCGTTTTCCATCAAGCCCGTGCTGATTGCGCTGGAAAGGCAGGGCAGCCTTCCCTCAGCTCTGACGATGGATGCCGTGGCATGCTTTGATGCATCAGACGGCCCGCTCCCACTGCGCGCACTGGAAATGCTGCGTGACAAAGGCTACAGGGTTGAGCAGTTTTATGGCTCCTGCCAAGAGCTTGAAGAATACGCTAAGGGCCGAGGTGCCAGGACTGCTCTTTGCTGGCGAGACGGAGAGTTCCGTGAAATCTGGCGGAGGGGGGAGCGCACATGAGCATGTTGACGATCGCTCTGCCCAAGGGCCGCTTGGCCGAGCAGGCCATTGAGCTGCTGGAGCGCTGCGGTGTGGATTGCCGTGCAACACGCGAACCAAGCCGAAAGCTCATCATGGAGGATGCTTCCGGCCAGACCGCCTTCATGCTGGTGAAACCCAGCGACGTACCGGTTTATGTGGAGCGGGGCGCCGCCGACATCGGCGTGGTGGGCAAAGACACGTTGATGGAAGCGAACTGCTCGGTTTATGAAATGCTGGACCTGGGCTTTGGCCGCTGCCGGCTGTGCGTTGCCGGATACCCGGAGGGCCGGGAGCGCGCCATCACCACAGCCAACCTTCGGGTTGCCACCAAGTATCCGGCCATCGCCGCCAGTTACTATGGGGCAAAAGGCATCCCGATTGACATCATCAAGCTCAACGGCTCGGTGGAGCTTGGCCCGCTGGCAGGTCTGTCTGATGTGATTTTGGATATTGTGGAAAGCGGCAGGACCCTTAAGGAAAACGGCCTGGTGGTGCTCGATGATATCTGCGACATCAGTGCCCGGCTCATTGTCAACCGTGTGAGCCTGAAAACCCGCGGCAGTCGCATCAAGCCCTTGATTGAGGCGATGGGCGCGGCATTGGAGGAGGGGAAACGATGATTGGGATCACCGACCTCACCGGCGGCAGCAAGGCCGAGTTGCTGCACAAGCTGGCTGGGCGTGAGCGCGGCATTCCGGAGGATGTGCGTAAAACCGCCGCTGCCATCGTCTATGATGTGCGCAATCGCGGTGATGAAGCGCTGCTGGAGTACACGAAGCGCTTTGATGGTGTAAAACTCGAAGCAGACGGCTTGCTCGTAACCGAGCAGGAGATTGAGGAAGCAATCAAAACCGTACCGGCAGATGTGCTGGCCGCGATGGAGCGGGCTGCGGAAAACATCCGCAGCTTCCACCGCCGCCAGGTGCAACAGAGCTGGATGGATTTTGCCGGCGGCATCTCATTGGGGCAAAAGATCGCGCCCCTTGCCCGCGTCGGGGTTTATGTGCCCGGCGGCAGGGCGGCATATCCGTCCTCAGTTCTGATGAACGTGATCCCTGCAAAAGTGGCCGGCGTTTCCGAGATCATTATGGCCACGCCGCCAATGAAGGACGGCAAGGTGTATGCCAACACGCTGGCTGCCGCAAAAATTGCCGGAGTGGACCGCATTTATAAAATTGGCGGAGCCCAGGCTGTGGCAGCGATGGCCTTCGGCACGGTCACAGTGCCCAGGGTGGATAAGATCACCGGCCCCGGCAACATCTGGGTGGCTGCCGCCAAGCGCGAGGTGTTTGGCACCTGCGGTATTGACATGATCGCAGGGCCCAGCGAAGTGCTTGTTGTGGCCGATGAAACCGCCGATGCCCGCTTTGCCGCAGCAGACATGCTGGCCCAGGCCGAGCACGACCCGATGGCCTCTGCAATCCTCGTCACCTGCTGCCGCGAGGTGGCGGTGAGAGTGAATGAAGAGCTGGACCGGCAGGTGAAGCAGCTGGGCCGCTGCGAAACCGCTTGCCAGTCCATCGCCGATTATGGCGCGATCCTGTTGACCGGCACGCTGCAGGAAGCCATTGATCTGGCCAACGAGCTGGCGCCGGAGCACCTGGAATTGCTGGTGGAGGAGCCCATGCGGTGGCTGGGTGCCATCCGCAACGCCGGAGCGATCTTCCTGGGCTCTATGAGCCCGGAGCCGCTGGGCGACTACATGGCCGGCCCCAACCATGTGCTGCCAACCGGCGGCACGGCGCGGTTCTCCTCGCCGCTTTCGGTGGATGACTTTGTGAAGAAATCCAGCGTGATCTATTGCTCGAAGGAGAAGCTCCGCGAGGTTTATCAGGATGTGGCGGTCTTCGCCGACAGCGAAGGGCTGGATGCCCACGCCAATTCAGCGCGGATCCGCTTTGAAGGAGGAAACTGACATGCGCAAGGCATCGGCAAGCCGCGACACGGCGGAAACTAAAATCTTTGCAGAGATTAACCTGGATGGCGACGGCTGTGCACGGATCGAGACCGGCATCGGTTTCTTCGACCACATGCTCGCACTACTGGCCAGGCATGGGCTGTTTGAGCTCACGCTCAAGGCAGATGGCGATGCGGATGTGGACTGCCACCACACCGTGGAAGATACCGGCATTGTGCTTGGCCAGGCGTTTCTGAAGGCGCTGGGCGATAAGAAAGGCATCCGCCGCTACGGCACGTTCTTCCTTCCCATGGACGAAACGCTGGCGATGGTGTCGCTGGACATCAGCGGCAGGCCGTTCCTGGTGTTTGACGCGGCAATCCCCCCGGTAAGGCTGGGCGATTTTGAGACAGAGACCGTGGAGGAATTCTTCCGCGCCTTCGCCTTTGCCGCCGGCATCACATTGCATGCGAAGGTGCTCTACGGCAAGAATGCCCACCACCAGATCGAGGCGCTCTTCAAGGCATTGGGCCGGGCGTTGCGTGAGGCTGTTGCCATTGACCCCCGCGAGCTGGGCATCCCCTCCACCAAAGGGGTGCTGTGATGGCAAACATCGCGATCATCGACTACGGCATGGGCAACCTCCGCAGCGTGCAGAAGGCCTTTGAACACATCGGTGTTTCCGCTGAGATCACCAGCGACGCGAATGTGCTTGCCCGTGCCGACGGGGCTGCGCTGCCCGGTGTGGGTGCTTTTGCCGACTGCATTAAAAACCTTGATGAAACGGGCCTGGTGCCCACGATTCGTGAGTTTGTTGCCTCAGGCCGGCCTTTTCTGGGGATCTGCCTTGGGTTGCAGCTGCTGTTTGACAGCAGCGTTGAGGGTGGGCAGTATGAGGGGCTGGGGCTGCTGCCCGGCCAGGTGGTCTCGCTGCCCCGCGACCGCAAGGTGCCCCACATGGGCTGGAACAACTTGAAAATCCTGCGGCCTGATCCGCTCTTCAAAGGTTTGCCGGAGGAGGCGTTTGTCTACTTCGTGCATTCCTATCATGCCGCTCCTGCGGATCCGGCGATCCTGTCTGCCACGACGGACTACGGCATCCCGGTGACCGCCGCCGTGCAGCGGGGCAATTTGTATGCCACGCAGTTCCACCCGGAAAAAAGCGGCGATGTGGGCATGCAGATCCTCCGCAATTTCGGAGGGCTGTTATGATCATCTATCCGGCCATCGATTTGAAGGGCGGCCGGTGCGTCCGCCTGCAGCAGGGCGACATGGAGCGTGCCACGGTTTATGGCAATGACCCAGCCGCTGTCGCTCGCTCCTTTGCGGAGAAAGGCGCCCAATGGCTCCATGTGGTGGATCTGGACGGCGCGTTTGCCGGAGACTCCCGCAACCTGGATGCCGTGCGGGCAATCGCTTCTGCAGTGCAGATCCCGGTGCAGCTGGGCGGCGGCCTGCGCACCATGGAGCGCCTTCGGCAAGTGTTTGAAGCCGGTATCGCCCGCGCCATCCTGGGCACTGCTGCGCTGGAGGACGAGGCATTCCTGAAAGAAGCAGTGGCGGCTTATGGAGACCGCATCGCCGTGGGCATCGATGCCAAGGACGGCAAGGTTGCTGTGCGCGGCTGGGCGGAAGCATCTGATATTGCGCCGCTTGCTCTGGCCCTCCGGGTCAAAGCTTCTGGCGTGCGCACCGTGATCTACACCGACATTTCCCGCGACGGTATGCTGACCGGCCCCAATTTCGAGGCCACCAAGGCGTTGATTGACGGCACCGGCCTGGATGTGATCGTGTCCGGCGGCGTGGCTGAACTTTCACACATATCAATGTCAAAGCAAATCGCCGCAGCCGGTGTCATCATTGGCCGGGCCATCTATACCGGCGCGGTGCGGCTGGAAGAGGCCATCGCGGAGGGAGGAAAGCCATGCTGACTTGCAGAATCATCCCGTGCCTCGATGTGCGCGACGGCCGCGTGGTCAAAGGCGTGAACTTTGTGGACATCCGCGATGCCGGTGACCCTGTGGAGGTGGCCCGGCGCTATAATGAAGAAGGGGCAGACGAAGTCACTTTCCTCGATATCACAGCTTCGTCAGACAAGCGTGACATCATCCTGGATGTGGTCTCCCGCACAGCGGAGCAGGTGTTCATCCCCCTCACGGTGGGAGGTGGCATCCGCACGCTGGAAGACTTCCGCCGGATCCTGAAGGCCGGAGCCGATAAAATATCGATCAACTCCGCGCCGCTCAAAAACCCATCTTTTATTGACGAAGCAGCCTGGCGGTTCGGCACCCAGTGCGTGGTTGTGGCCATCGATGCCAAACGCCGGGCAGGCGGCGGGTGGGATGCCTACTTGAATGGGGGCCGTGTGAACACCGGTCGGGATGCCGTGGAATGGGCGGTGGAAGCTGAACGGCGGGGGGCAGGGGAGATCCTGCTCACCAGTATGGATACCGATGGCACCAAAGCCGGCTATGACATCGCACTCACCAAAGCGGTGTCTTCGGCGGTAAACATCCCGGTGATCGCCTCTGGCGGTGCGGGCACGCTGGAGCATTTCGCCGAGGTGGTGGAGAAAGCCCAGGCCGACGCGCTGCTGGCGGCGTCTCTGTTCCATTATAAAGAGTTGGAAATCAGGCAAGTGAAACAATTCATGCGTCAGCGGGGCATCCCGGTGCGCATGCAGGAGGAAATATGCTGACTATCAAAGGGGATCTTTCCACCGTCAAATACAACGAAATCGGCATTGTGCCCGCTGTAGCGCAAGATATACAGACCGGCGCGGTGTTGATGCTGGCCTGGATGAATCAGGAGTCTTTGGCCAAGACCATCGAAACGGGCTTTGCCCATTACTACAGCCGAAGCCGTAAAACCCTCTGGAAAAAAGGGGAGACATCCGGCCACCTGCAAACGGTGCGGGAAATGCTGCTGGATTGCGACGGCGACACGATCCTACTGAAGGTGGAGCAGCAGGGCCCGGCCTGCCACACCAACCAATACAGCTGCTTTTTCAACCCGCTTGCCGAAAGCGAGGAAGCCGCCAAGCCTGGCTTTGAGGCACTGCGCCGTGAGTACGAGGTCATTGAGGACCGCAAGGTGAACCCCAAGGAGGGTTCTTATACCAACTACCTGCTTGGCAAGGGCATTGAGAAGATCTGCAAGAAGGTGGGAGAGGAGGCCTCTGAGGTCATCATCGCAGCGATGAAGGGCAGCAATGAGGAGCTTCGCTATGAAACCGCCGACCTGCTTTATCACCTGATGGTGGCGATGGCCAATCAGGGGCTCAAGTGGGAGGATGTGCTTTCGGAAGTGGCGAAGAGGAAGTAGTTCTTCAGCACCCGCAGCGCCCTGAGCGTGATCCACTCGCTTGGGGCGTCTTTCTGCCCAATCGGGATCAGTAGCTTGTCAGTAATTTCTGTGTTTTCACAGATCCACCGGCCATCGATGCCCTGCTTGTCCAATACCACCTGGATTGCCTCATCCATGCGGCTGTCGTGGATGCCAAGGCGAGTCAGTATATCGAGTATTTCCAGCGCATCAGTCTGATACATCAGCGGGAAACTGAACTTCAGCCAGCCAGGCTTGGAGACCCTTTTCAGATTATGGCTCTGCTTGTGGATGTGGTGCGCCAGCAGGAACTCACTGGCCTGCTTGATTGTGTCATTTACTGCCTCAGTTCGCTTGTTTTTTGGAATTTCGGCCAGGGCCTTCAGAGCCTTTACCACTGCCATATGGCAAGTGTGTTTGCCCCAGCACATTTCGTAGTGACTGTAGGGCGGCACTTGCGGTTCTGTTTCCTCGCCGTCGTTGAGGCGCAAATATGCTGTGATCCATTCGATACCCTTTTGCACTCTGGGATCATCCAGGTACCCAAACCGGATCAGCGCCCAAACCATATTGCCGGTCAGGCAGGGGATCACCTCGCTAATTCTGCCGCCGCCTGTCTTTGCGGCGGTATGCTGAGAAAAGCCGCCCTGCGACTGATCCTGAGACTGAGCCATGATGTATTCGCATTGCTCCCGAATCTGGTCATTGATTTCTGCGCCGAGCTCCCCAAGCGTGATCAATTGCCAGACCAGGCCTTTGTATTTATACGTATAGAACCGGGGGAAAGCTTCTATGTATTGCGGCTCCCGCTGCAGGCGCAAAATCTCCGGCACCAGGCCGGTTTCCATGATGGCCTGGCGTGCGAGGATCACATCACTGTGGTCATCGGGCAAGACCATTATATCCTTTAATGTGAAATAACGTACCGAAGGGTTTTTGCTCTCCATAAGCCAGTCGGTTGGAACAGCTTTTATCATGCCCCTCGCTCCTTTGAACGCCACATATTCACACATATGCAAACGAGCTCGTTCCAATTATAGCATAAGCAAGCAATTTGGTAATCTCTGTTATAAACGGAAATATTTCTTATCATGCTGAGAATACTAGGGGATATCAAGCAAATAGGGGTTTCACCAAGTGCTCATTGCCATAATCATATTGGCGGCAATCATTATCGCCGCGGTTGCACTGGCATTGGTGGGCGAATTGCAGACCACCATCCGCTTTGTGCTGGATCGGGGCGGCATTTGGCTCAATGTGACTACAGGCATTGGCAGGTATCGGTTTTCAGGTTATCAGTTGCGTGTTATGCCATACCATAAACCAAGGGCATGGAAACTCAACCCATTGAGCCGTAAATATAAGAATGCAGACCCAACGAAGGTGCTGAGGCGGACGTCCAGCGAGCGGTGGAAACCCATCCAGCTTACGCTTCGCAGCGCGTTTGATATCGGTGTGGGCATCATCATCCGCTTGTTGGAGGCAAACATAAAAATTGGTGTGGAGGGTGACGCGGCGTTGACAGCATTGCTTTGTGGCGTATTATCCACACTGCTTCATACGCTTCGTTCTGCCAGCACCCGAGGCGAATTCGTGCCGCGAGGAGCGGTTGACATTCGCCCTGTATTCAGTGGGGGAAAGCTGTCAATTCGATTCAAATGCATATTGGCAATCAAAGTACGGCATATTATTCGGGAAATCATTGAGAACCGCACAGGGAGGAAAAACGATGGGAAGTCATCCGATCGAAAATATCATGCAAACAACCATGGAAAATATTCGCAACATGGTTGATGTAAACACCATTGTGGGCGACACCGTGGTGATGGCCGATGGTACGGTTATCATCCCGATATCCAAGGTGAGCTTCGGCTTTGTTGCCGGTGGTGGTGAATACAGCGGCACCATGGAGCGCAAAGGTAAAGAAAAAGGTGACGATGACAGCCGAGGAGGCGATTACCCCTTTGCCGGTGGCACCGGGGCAGGCGTGTCGCTAAGCCCGATGGCATTTCTGGTTGTGAGCGAGGGAGAAGTTAATCTGCTGCCGGTGCAATTCAACAACACATGCGAGAGGCTGATGGAGCGCATCCCCGATGTGGTAAGCCAGCTGAAGGAGTTGTTTGCCGGCGGCATGAAAGAGGGCAAAAGCAATGATCGGGAGAAAGGCCAGAGGGAGAGTTGGTTTAGTAAGAACCACAGGAGCAAGTTTGACGAAGAAGACGTCGTGGATGAGACCTACCGCCCGCCCAAAAATGAGTTATAAACACATTATGGCGCTGCTGGTGGCGGCAGCGCTTTTTTTGGGTTATAATGGTAGTGCAATGGCTGCACCGGGCAAAGTGACGGCTCGTGCTGCAGTGGTGATGGAG
Organism: Bacillota bacterium; assembly: GCA_023435705.1. Classification (GTDB taxonomy): domain Bacteria; phylum Bacillota; class Clostridia; order Christensenellales; family UMGS416; genus JAEYRA01. The sequence goes on from JAEYRH010000016.1 coordinate 72,618, forward strand.
CAGAGCAGCCATAGAGTTCTATTCGAAAAGAATGCCCATGAGCGACTGCCGATGGCCAGCACCACCAAGATCATGACGGCGCTGGTTGCATTGAAATATGGGCAGATCGATGATGTGGTTACCGTTGGGCCAAACGCTGCCGGTATCACCGGCTCATCCATTTATCTGAAAGCCGGCGAAAAACTTACATTGGAGCAATTGCTTTATGGGCTCATGCTGCAGTCAGGCAATGATGCTGCCGTGGCCATCGCCGAGCATGTGGGCGGTTCAGTCAAGGGGTTCTTAGCGCTGATGAACCAGACTGCTGAGGAGATCGGCGCGGTGGACTCCCACTTCACCAGCCCTAACGGCCTTGACACAGAGGGGCACTACACCACAGCGTACGATCTTGCATTGATCTCTGCTGTGGCCATGGAAAACGAAAATTTCCGGCGGATCGTGGCCACCAAGGGCATCCGAATTCCCTATGAAGGCGTAGAAAATGGGCGCTACATCAAAAACAAGAACCGTATCCTTTCCAGCTACGAAGGGGCAAACGGCGTAAAGACCGGCTATACCGGCGATGCGGGCCGCTGCTTCGTGGGCTCGGCTGAGCGGGAGGGGATGCAGCTCATCTCCGTGGTGCTCAATTGCGGCCCGATGTTTGAGGAAGCGACCGCGCTCATGGACGAAGCCTTTGCCCAATATGACATGGTGCCCGTGATCACGCCCAACCTGGCCTACGGATCCGTTCAGACAGAGGAAGGCATCGTGGGGGAAGTGCGCTACGGCGTGCCTGAGAAGATCACCTTGCCACTGAGCGAGGAGGAACGCCAGCGCATCTACACCAGCATTCGCATGCAAGCAGCAGTGGATTCCCCGGTGAGCAAGGGGCAGGTGATCGGCCGGGGCGCTGTGATATTGGACGGGCAGGAGTTGGCGTCTTTCCCGGTGATCACGCTGGAAGAAGATCAGCGGCGCACTTATCTGTGGTATTTGAAACTTGTGATAGAGAGGTATCAATGGCGGAGGAACGGGGAGGAATCCGGCTTCAAAAGTATCTGGCCCTGGGGGGAGTAGCATCCCGCAGGAAGTGCGAGGAGCTGATTGCCCAGGGTCATGTCAGCATCAATGGCTCGGTGGTCACCGAAATGGGCATGCGCGTGGTGGAGGGTGACAAGGTCACCCTGGACGGCAAGCCTGTGGAACCGGCGGAGCAGAAAGTCTACATCGCTTTTTACAAACCAACCAATGTGGTCACGACCGCCTCAGACCCGGAGGGGCGGCAGACCGCCGTTAGCTTTTTCAAAGACCTTGGGGTTCGTGTGTTTCCGGTTGGAAGGCTTGATTATGAAACCGAAGGCTTGCTGTTTATGACCAACGACGGCGACTGGGCCAACCGCATCACACACCCCAGCTTCAACTTGGACAAGGAATACCTGGTGAAAGTAAAAGGCTTGGTGGAAGACGCGCAGATCAGGGCGCTCCAAAACGGGGTAATGCTTGAGGGCAAGCGCACATGGCCAGCCGCCATCACGGAAGTCAAAAGGGGTGGCATGATCACGCAGCTCAACGTCACAATCCACGAGGGCCGCAACCGCCAGGTTCGCAAAATGCTGGAAGCGGTGGGCCACGAGGTGGTCTTCCTCAAGCGTGTGCGCGTGGGGAATGTGAGTATTGGGGATTTGAAAGCAAGCCAGTGGCGGCCACTCAGCAATACGGAGATCTCCGGCCTTGGCGGCGGCTGACCGGTGCTTGCAAGAATCAAATTGGTGAGCATTTTTTCAATTTCATCATGATTTACCACCACGGTCTATCCAGATGTGTTATAATTATCCTGATATGCTTTCAGGAGTTGATGCAATGGGCAAACGTGAAGTAGATGAACTCCGCCAAAAAACCTTGGAGGGCGGAGGCCAGGAAAAGGTGGCTGAGCAGCACCGCCGTGGAAAACAAACCGCCCGAGAGCGGCTCGATTTGCTGCTGGATCCCCAGAGCTTTTTGGAAACGGACACCTTTACCACCACCGGCAGCAATGCACCCGGTGAGGGCGTGGTGACCGGTTTCGGCACCATTGGTGGCCGGCCGGTCTATGTGTATTCACAGGACTTTACGGTGCTGGGAGGCTCTTTGGGCCAAGTCCATGCCCGAAAAATCTGCAAGGTGATGGACCTTGCGCTCAAGTCCGGCGTGCCGGTGGTGGCTTTGCTGGATTCCGCTGGTGCCAGGCTTCATGAGGGGCTTGACGCAGTCGCCGGATACGGTGAGGTGTATCGCCGCCTGGTGAAGTGCTCCGGTGAAGTTCCGCAGATCGGCGTGGTGTGCGGGCCCTGCATAGGCGGGGCGGCTTATGCGGCCTCTCTGATGGACTTTGTGTTTCTGGCTGGCAAAGAGGCTAAAATGCAGACGTGGGGCCCCCAGGTCACCGAAGCCTCCGGCGGCGGTGTGTGGAGCGCTGTAAAAGCGGGCAGCGCTCAGTTCGCGTATGAGACCGAGCAATCATGCTTTGCCGGTGTGCGGCAATTGCTGTCTCTTCTCCCGGACAACAGCATGGAGGATGCCCCGGCCGCGATTGCTCCGGCAGACCTGAATGCAACTTCTCCTGCTTTGAATGAGCTGGTCTCCGGTTTGTATGACATGCATGCTGTGATTTCAGCCATCTCCGACAATGGTTTCTTTTTTGGCACATCATCGGAATTTGCGCCAAGCATGATCACCGGCTTCATTCGTGTCAACGGACGCACCACCGGTGTCGTAGCCAACCAGCCCAAGGAAAAGGGCGGTGTGCTGGATTGTGATGCGTGTGCAAAAGCTGCGCGATTCATCCGGTTCTGCGACAGATTTCATCTCCCCGTGGTCACATTGGTGGACACGGTTGGCTTGCCGCTCGGCGCGCAGGACGAAAACCGTGGCCTGATGCACCAGGGTGCAGAATTGATTCATGCATATGCAGGTGCTACCGTGCCCAAGGTTACCGTGGTTTGCGGCCAGGCCCATGGCGGCGCGGTTGCGATGATGGGCAGCCGTTCTATGGGGATCGACACTGTGTATGCCTGGCCCAACGCGGAAATCTCCGTAGCCCAGCCGGAAACAGCGGTAAACATCCTCTACGCCGGCGAGATTGCCGCCGCCGAGGATCCGCTTTCTGCCCGCGCTGCGCTGGTGGAGCGTTACAAAGTTAAGGATTCTGACCCGCTGCTGGCGGCAAAGGGTGGCCACGTTGACGATGTAATTGAGCCAGCTGCCACCCGCATCTATGTAGCCGCTGCCCTGGAGATGCTGGTGGGCAAGTGCGGCAACCTGCCGCTGTGAGGTGCTGATGATCGAATTTTATCAAAACAATACCATCACAATCTGGGTGGTTGCATTCGTAGCGGAAGTGCTGCTGGGCTTGCTGGCCCAGGGGATCGCCGAACGCAAAGGCCATCCCAAGGGCTGGTTTTGGGCAGGGTTCTTTCTGTCGGTCATTGGCGTGATCTGGACAGCCGGGCTGCCTGATGAAAAGCTGCGCAAGCAGATCAAGCAAATGGGCGGAAGCCGTGCTTCCGCTACGTTGCTGCCTCAACCTGTTGCGTCACCGGCAGACGACACCGAGCTCATCGCTGTGTTATCCGCCGCCATCTCCGCATTTGGGGCGCAGCGGGGCAAGCAGTATATCCTGCACTCCTTCCGGCCGGTTGGCGCCGGTTCCACGGCATGGAGCCGTTCGACACGATAATCATGATTGATGTTTTGGAGGAAATGGCATGAAACGATTTCTGATCACCGTAAATGGCAAGTCCTATGAAGTGGAAGTGGAAGAAGTGGAAGCCTTTGCGGCAGCGCCTGTGCAGCAGGCTGCCGTGCAAGCCGCTCCTGTCGCTCCGGCTCCTGTCCAGGCAACGGCTCCCAAAGCCGCTGACGCGCCCGCGCCTGCTCCGGCTCCCGCCAACATTCCAGCCGGCGGCACCAAGATCAACGCGCCGATGCCCGGCAAAATCCTTGCAGTCAAGGCGGCCCCCGGCCAAGCGGTCAAGCGCGGCGATGTGCTGCTGATCCTGGAAGCCATGAAGATGGAGAATGAAATTCAATCACCGATTGACGGCACCGTGGGCGCGATTGCCGTATCGGAAGGCTCTATGGTGAACGCCGGCGCGTTGCTGGCCGTCATCGGTTAAAGGGGAGATCGCATGGCAAAGGTACATATTACAGACACCATATTGCGTGATGCCCATCAGTCGCAGGCCGCCACGCGAATGAAAACGGAAGACATGCTGCCCGTCGCCGCAAAGCTGGACGCGGTGGGCTACTGGTCGCTGGAAGCCTGGGGCGGCGCCACGTTCGACACTTGCCTCCGGTTCCTCAATGAAGATCCGTGGGAGCGCCTCCGCAACCTCAGGAAAGCCATGCCCAACACCAAGCTGCAAATGCTGCTGCGCGGCCAAAACCTGCTTGGTTACAAGCATTACTCCGATGATGTCGTGGATATGTTTGTGAAAAAGGCGATCCAAAACGGCATCAATGTGATCCGTATTTTTGACGCACTCAACGATATCCGCAACATGAAGACCGCCATGCTTTCCACCAAGAAATACGGCGGCATCGTAGAAGCGGCGATTTCATACACCGTTAGCCCTGTGCACTCCACACAGTATTTTGTGGATATGGCCGTGGAGCTGGAAGCCATGGGCGCAGACACGATCTGCATCAAGGACATGGCAAACCTTCTGTTGCCCTATGCGGCCTACGATCTTGTGAGCAAGCTCAAGAAGCGTGTCAAGATCCCGATCCATCTGCACACCCATAACACCAGCGGCACCGGCGACATGACCTACCTCAAGGCCATCGAAGCCGGCGTGGACATCGTGGACACGGCGCTTTCTCCGCTGGCCAACGGCACCAGCCAGCCGGCCACCGAATCGTTGGTCGCCACATTGGCCGGCACAGAATACGACACGGGTTTTGATCTGAAGCTTCTGAGTGAGATTGCCCAGCATTTCAGGGGTGTTGCCAACCGCATGATGAAAGAAGGCATTCTGGATCCCTCAGTGCTTGGTGTGGACGTGAACGCGTTGCTCTACCAGGTGCCAGGCGGTATGCTATCCAACCTGATTTCTCAGTTGAAAAGCCAGGGTGCCATCGACAGGCTGCCCGAAGTGCTGCTGGAAGTGCCCCGGGTGCGCGAGGACTTCGGCTATCCACCGTTGGTCACGCCCACCAGCCAGATCGTGGGCACGCAAGCCGTGCTCAACGTGATGGCCGGCCAGCGCTACAAGATGTTCACCAAGGAGTCAAAAGGCGTTTTGCGCGGTGAATATGGCCGCCTGCCCGCTGAGCCCAATCCCGATGTGGTGAAGCTTGCGCTTGGCAGTGAGCCCCGTATCACGCACCGCCCGGCAGATGACATCAAGCCGGAACTGGGCCGCTACCGCGATGAGATCAAGCAGTATATGGAGCAGGAGGAAGACATCCTGTCCTACGCTCTGTTCCCGCAGGTGGCACTGGATTTCTTCAAGTTCCGCCAGGCCAAAAAATATAAGGTGGACTCCACATTGCTGGATGCCAAGAACGCGATCCATCCGGTGTAAGCAAGCCCCAACAACCCCTTTACCATGAATACCCTCACCCCCTGACCCCCTCTACCGGGTGTCATTCCGAAGGAATGATGCCTTGGGAGAGGGGGAGGTTTTATGTGTGGGGCTTCGCCCCAGACCCCTCAGTAGGGGCCGGGCTCCGTCCCGGCCCGTATCGTTCTATACCAGCCCAAAACTCCCCCTGCCGCTACGGCGGCATCCCCCCTCAAGGAAAGGGGGGAGGGAAGGGAGGGCTTCTTGCCCTCTCAGCCCACACACACTATAATAAAATCCAACCCACCCACGGAGGGAACTCTTTGGAAAAACGCCAGATCCGCCTTGCCATACGGGAGTTCGTCGAGTCCATGTTTATGGAGGGCGACCTTGTTGCTGCTGCCTCGCCATTGCGGGCCGTGGAGGGCACCCGTGTGCACAAGGCCATCCAGGCGGATCGAGGGGATGGGTATTCCGCCGAGGTTTCCGTGTCCTTCACTGCTTCCGGGGAGTATGTGGATCTGAACCTGTTTGGCCGCATTGACGGTTTGATTCAGAATGCAGACGGCGTCACGATTGAGGAAATCAAATCGGTGCGTGGCCACATGCCCCGGGAGGGGTTCGACGGGTTGGAGGTGCATTGGGCACAGGCCAAGGTGTACGCTGCGATTTATGCCAATGACCACGGCTTGTATTCCATTACGGTTCAGCTGGTCTACTACGATATCCCACGAGCGCGAGAGCACCGATATGAACGCCGTTTCACTGCACAGGAGCTTCTTGATTGGCTGGCAGATCTTTGTGATCGGTATCTTCATTTTGTTGACCAGGAGGAAAGGCGCCTGAGGGCGATGAGCCTCGCCATCGGGCAGATGGGCTTTCCCTACGAGGTTATCCGCCCAGGCCAGCAGGAGATGATCGCCGCCGTCTACAACCACATCAAGACCGGCGACTGCCTGTATGTGTCCGCACCGACCGGCACGGGCAAGACGATGGGCGCACTGTTTCCCGCCGTGAAAGCGCTGGCCGACGGTCACTGCCGAAAGCTCTTTTATCTCACGGCCAGAAACCCGGTGAAAGCCGTGGCGGAGGATGCGTTCAAGGTGCTGCTGAAGCGGGGTTTTGCGCTGCGGGGCATCACAATGACTGCCAAAGACAAGCTTTGCCCCATGCCGGATGGCACGCCCTGCCACCCGGAGCATTGCCTCAGGGCCGCGGGGTTTTACGACAGATTGTTCCCGGCGCTCGATGAAGTGCCGCCGGTGGGGCACATGGGCCGCAAGGATGTGGAGAAGCTGGCGGAAAAGCACTGCCTCTGCCCCCATGAGTTTTCGCTCTTCATTGCAGAAATCTGTGACCTGATCATCTGTGACTATAACAATGCCTTTGACCCGCGCGTCAAGATCAAGCGCTTCTTTGAGCGTGGCGGGGAGTATGCCCTGCTGGTGGACGAGGCCCACAACATGGTGGACCGGGCCCGAGACATGTTTTCTGCGGAGCTGGCCGAGCCGGCTATCCGGTCATTCTTGAGCAGCCTGCCATTGTTTCTGGAGGAAGGCGCGCTGGCTCTCTCGGATGCCGCGATGGCGATGGCCGAACAGCTTGGGGAGCTCCGGCCGGCATTGGAAGGAGCACAGGGCGGGGAAGCCCCGTTGGAATCGGTGCCCGGGGGATTGCTGGACGCAGTGGGGCAGTTCATCGGGGAAGCGGAGCCGATGTTGGCGTTTCAGGCAGACAACAGCCTTGGTAAGGAGTTTTTATACCTCTACTTCATGGCGAAGGTCTTCTTTGATGTGGCGGAAGATATGGATGAGCGATTCCGTGTGATCCTGAGAGACACACCGGAAGGGGTATCTCTGTTTGTGCGCTGTATCGATCCGTCGGCGCTGCTCAAGCAGGCGCTGAAGAAGATCCATTGCGCGATCTTTTTCTCAGCAACACTGACGCCGTTTCAATACTATTCCCGGCTCACCGGCACTGGCGGTGATGCAAGCTGCCTGATGCTGCCGTCTCCCTTTCCATCGGAGCACCTAAAGGTGATATCGCTGGATGTGGACACCACCTATGCCCGCCGAGAAGGCACGCTCAATAAGCTGGTGGATGCGCTGTCTGCCTTTGTGCGGGGCAGGGCGGGGAACTATTTGCTGTTCTTCCCATCCTATTACTACATGCAAAAGGCTCATGAGCTGTTTACCGTGCGAAACCCCGGGGTGTTTGCACCGATGCAAGCCTCCGGCATGAGTGAGCGTGACAGGGCTGCTTTCCTGCGGCACTTTGACGGAGAGCATGATGGTGGGATGGCAGCATTCGCTGTGATGGGCGGCATCTTTGGCGAGGGGATTGACCTGGCCGGTGACCGCGTGATCGGTGTGGCCATTGTTGGTGTTGGGATGCCGCAGCTTTGCCTGGAGCGCAATCTGATCCAGCAATACCATGATAATCGTGAGGAGCCTGGTTATGAGTTCGCCTATGTGATCCCTGGCTTCAACCGCGTGATGCAGGCGGTGGGCAGGCTCATCCGCAGTGAGACAGACCGTGGGGTTGTGTTGCTTGCCGACCGGCGCTTTGGATGGCAGCAATACCGGCAGATGATCCCCGAATGGTGGACGCCTATGCTGCCAGCCCGCAGCTCTGCTGAAGTGGAGCGGGCAGTGATGGCGTTCTGGGAACTATGATTTTTCGGTATTTTCAGGAAAACCTTGCTCAAAGTATAATTTTCAGATAAAATAAACACCTAACCGCCGTTGAACTCATCCCGGCAGCGGGACCCGTGCAACGTGACGCCGCGAACCATGTCAGGTCCGGAAGGAAGCAGCATTAAGCGGAGCGCTCCGTGTGCCGCGGGTATCCTGTTGTCGGGGTGAGTTGAACGGCGGTTTTTCTATACACTTTTGTCATTTTTTGTTATACTATGTGCAGAATTATTTATACTCATAACTCTATATACAGAGGAAACCGCGATGGTCTTTTCGAGTTTTTCGTTTTTAGCCTTCTTTATGCCTCTTGTAATCATGCTTCATTTCCTGTCCAAGAATATTCACTGGCGAAACGGCGTCTTGTTGTTGTTCTCCGTATTCTTTTATAGCTGGGGCGAGCCGGTCTGGGTGTTGTCCATGTTGTTTTCCACCCTGGTCAATTATGGTTTCGGCCTTGCCATTAGCCGGTCCACCTCAGCACCGGCGCGCAAAATCATGCTGGCCCTGGCCGCAGTTGTCAGCCTGATGTTTCTGGCATACTTCAAATACTCCTCCTTTGTTGAGAACACGGTGAACGCCTTGTTGGGCATTCACACTGTGGTTCCACCCAAGACCTTGCCGATCGGGATTTCCTTTTACACATTCCAGATTCTGACCTACACTGTGGATGTGTATCGCGGCAAGACCCCAGTGCAAAAAAGCCCCTTTCTTTTGCTGCTATATATCAGTTTCTTCCCTCAGCTAATTGCAGGACCCATCGTGCAGTATGGTGATATTGAGCCCATGCTCATGACACGTAGCACATCGCTGGATAAGTTTACTTCCGGAATGAAGCGCTTCATCATTGGCCTTGCGAAGAAAACACTGCTGGCCAATGTTTGCGGAAAATTGCTTGGCACAATGGCGATGGCTGGAGCGCCGGAGGGCCTATCGGTGACAGGCGCTTGGGTTGGGATGGTGCTCTTCGCCCTGCAAATCTATTTTGACTTTTCCGGCTATTCCGATATGGCCATTGGCATGGCGCGGGCATTTGGCTTTGAACTCAAAGAGAATTTCAATTACCCCTATGTCTCCAAATCCATCTCGGAGTTTTGGCGCCGCTGGCATATGTCGCTCGGCGCGTTCTTCAGAGACTACCTTTACATCCCCCTGGGCGGCAACAAGGTTGGGAAATGGCGGCTGGTGATGAACCTTGCCGTCGTGTGGATGCTCACCGGGCTGTGGCATGGTGCCTCCTGGAATTTCGTGGTGTGGGGGCTTTACTACGGTGTCATCATTATCCTGGAGCGGCTGGTGTATGGCAAAGCGCTGGAGCGGCTGCCTTCTTTCACCCGGATAGGTTATTCACTTGTGCTTGTGCTCGTGGGGTGGGCGCTGTTTTATTATGAAAACCTGAGCATGGGCATGCAGCATGTTGGGGCGATGTTTGGCGTTGGTGCGTCAGGTTTCATTGATGACAAGACAATATTTGCACTGAAGGATAAGGCTTTGTTTCTGCCGATCGCGCTGGTAGCCTGCCTCCCTGTGAAAGAATTGGTTCAAAAGGCGATCAGAGCACCCAAACGCATGCCAACTTTTTTGGTGCGGGCCGTCCCGGTGGTTCAATATGTGGCCATCAGCGCGTTGTTAGCCTTGACACTTTTGGCATTGGTTGGACAGAGTTTCAACCCGTTTCTCTACTTCCGGTTCTAGGAGTAAGACAATGCAGCACACTGGCAAGAAACCCTTCTCTTTGGCAGGCCTGCTGTTCTCCCTGTTGTGGATTGGTATGCTGACCGCTGTCGGCGTTTCGCTGGCGTTCAACCGCAGCACCGGGCCCACCTATTCCGAGCAGGAGAATCGGATGCTTCAGGGCCTTCCGGAGCTTTCCTTTGGCAGTATGCTAAGTGGCAGCTTTTCCGGTGAGTTTGAAAACTACCTGCTGGATCATTTCGTGCTGCGTGATGAATTCACCGCAGCCATCAAGGAGTATGAGACCTGGATGAGCGTTGCGTCGTTTGAGGAGACTCTGCTCGCAGTGGAGGAGCAGAAGGATCAGCTGATGGCAGATATCACCACGCTGCCCCCCATTCAGGAACCAGATCTCATGGGAGATGGCGAAGGAGTATCCTCCTTTGTGTTTTCAAGCCCAGAAGAAACGTCAGTGGCATCTCCCGGCCAGTATGAACCGGCTACCAATACTGTGGCACCCACTGTGGCTTCCGCTTGTGCCGTCTCTGCTGCGCCCACACCGAACCCAACATATCCTTCCGTCGTCAGCTTGTTTTACACGGTAAACGGCAAAAAGGTTGCGCTGCAATCCTACAAAGCCAAGAATGTGGAATATGCGGCCAAGGTGGTCAATTCCTATGCGGGCTGCCTGAACCCCGGCGGGCGATTGTGCTATATCATGGTCCCTTCCAGTTATGTGATGAACAAGTATATCCTCAATAAGTCTGCTACAGGGTTGAGTTCCAACATCGAGGATTGCCTGCGAGCCAATGTTGCTGATAATGTAGAGGTATTTTCTGTCGCTGATATATTGGCAGGGCCCATCAGCAGTGGTGAGTATGTTTTCTTCCGAACAGACAGGCACTGGACGCCGCTGGGCTGCCATTACGTGTATGAAGCCATGATGAACAGACTGGGCATGCAGCCGGTGCCCTATTCCCAATACACGATCACGAAGGAGTACCCGTTTTTGGGCACGTTGTATCGTGACAACCCCACAGCCAGCATGAAGCGCAACCCGGACACGATGGATATCGTCCAGCCATATGGCGAGGCAACTTTTTACGAAGTGACGTCACCTAACAATCTCACCGCCAGGCCTATCCTGGATATGAAAGCGCCTTCCAGGGACCGCCATGCCATTTATCTGGGCAACACCCGCGCCGCTTGGTCCGTGATCAAAACCAAGGCCAATACGGGCCGAAAAGCGATAGTCATCCGGGATTCTTTTGGGTTGATACTCTCACCTTATTTAATCCCGCACTATGATGAAATCCATATGGTCAACCCTACTTACTTCAGGAAAAAGGCTGCCGGCGGATCCGTCGGGGAGTTGATGAAACAGTATGGCATCGACGATTGTTATATCGTGATCGGCGACATCCATTCCTATAACAATGAGTTTCTCGTTTCAATCATGCCAAGGATATTGACAAAATAGGGTGTATCCGTTGGTTGGCCAGTCGGGTGGTTCCGAATGGGTGTGCATGCGACGGAAGGTTTGTGATATAATACCGCCGCAGCAATCACCTGGAGGGCTATAAATCCATGGCAGACATCACTACCCGCCTCATTGAGGAATTCAAGATACGCCGCGACCAAGTGGAGAATACGATCAAGCTCGTGGACGAAGGCAACACCATCCCCTTCATCGCCCGTTACCGCAAGGAAATGACCGGATCGCTGGACGACCAGGTGCTTCGCGAGTTGCACGAGCGGCTTGTCTATCTGCGTAGCCTGGAGGCTCGCCGCGAGGAAGTGCGCCGATTGATTGAGGAGCAGGGGCAGTTGTCCGATGATGTTGCTGCCGCTATAGCAAAGGCTGATTCATTGACCGACCTGGAGGACATTTATCGGCCCTTCCGCCCCAAACGCCGCACCAGGGCTTCCATCGCAAAGGAAAAGGGCCTGGAGCCGCTGGCTACCATTCTGCTGCTTCAAAACCCCAAGCAAAGTCCTGAAGTGGAAGCTCAGCCATTCGTGAATTCTGAAAAGGGTGTGGAGGATGTGGAAGCGGCGCTGCTGGGCGCACGTGACATCCTCGCCGAGCTTGTGAGTGATAATGCCGAGCACCGCAAGCTTATCCGCGAGCTCACCCAGCGGGAGGGCTTTCTTATCACAAAGGCCAAGAAGGAAGAGGATTCCCCCTACCGAATGTATTATGACTACCGTGAACCGGTGGCCCGTGTGGCACCGCACCGGGTTTCGGCGATTGACCGCGGCGAGCGTGAGGGCTTTTTGCTGGTGAAACTGGAGGCACCTGAAGCACTGATCGTGGAGATATTGAAGCGCAAAATTGTGAAGAACCAATCCACAATGGCCCGCCAGGTGGAGCTGGCGGTGGAGGATGCATACAACCGGCTCATTCAGCCTTCCATTGAGACCGAGGTGCGCAACGCTCTGTCCGACGCAGCGTCGGACAAGGCAATCAAGGTGTTTTCCCAGAACCTTAAGGGGCTGTTGATGCAGCCACCGGTGAAAGCAAACGCCGTGCTGGGCTTGGATCCAGGGTTTCGCACCGGCTGCAAGCTGGCAGTTGTGGATGGTATTGGCAATGTGCTGCACACCGGCGTAATATACCCCACGCCGCCGCAGAGCAAGATTGAGGAAAGTGCCCGCATCGTGAAAGCACTGATCGAGAAATTCAACATCGAAATTGTTGCCATTGGCAACGGAACGGCGTCTCGTGAGACGGAGCAGTTTGCAGCCGATGTGCTGAAGAGCCTGAGCCGAAAGGTTTATTATGTGATCGTGAGCGAGGCCGGCGCATCAGTCTATTCGGCCTCAAAGCTGGCGGCAGAAGAGTTTCCGGAATTTGATGTGTCGCTGCGCAGCGCCGTTTCCATCGCCCGCCGCTTGCAGGACCCGCTTGCAGAGCTTGTGAAGATTGACCCGAAGGCCATCGGCGTGGGCCAATACCAGCATGACGTGAACCAGAAGAAGCTGGGCGAGGCGTTGGGCGGCGTGGTGGAAGACTGCGTGAACGCGGTGGGTGTGGATGTAAACACGGCTTCGCCGTCGCTTCTGGGCTATGTGGCAGGCATCAATGGCACAGTGGCGGCCAACATTGTGAGCTATCGCGGCGAGGTGGGGCGCATCCGCAGCCGGAAGGAACTCCTGAAGGTGAAAAAGCTGGGGGCCAAAGCTTTTGAGCAATGCGCCGGGTTCCTGCGCATCCCAGGCGGGAAAGACATTTTAGACAACACCGGTGTGCACCCTGAATCCTATGAGGCAGCGGAGAAGCTGCTTGTTCTCACGGGCCTTTCCTTGAATGATGTGGCGGAGCGCCGTATCGGCAGCCTCGTGCCGGAGGTGCAAAAGCGTGGCTTGGAGAAGGTGGCCCAACAGATCGGCGTGGGCGCACCCACCTTGCAGGACATACTGGATGAACTGATAAAGCCGGGCCGCGATCCCCGTGACGAGCTGCCTAAGCCCATTCTTTCGAGTGATGTGCTGGAGATGAAAGACTTGGCCCCCGGCATGGTGCTGAACGGCACCGTGCGCAATGTGGCCGACTTTGGCGCGTTCGTGGACATTGGCGTGCATCAGGATGGCCTGGTGCACGTGAGCGAACTTGCAGACAGGTTCGTGAAGAACCCGATGGATGTGGTTCGTGTGGGCGATGTGGTGAAGGTAAAGGTGCTGGCAGTGGATGTGCAGCGCAAGCGGATTTCCTTGTCGATGAAGGGGCTAAAGAATTAAGTCAGGAATGGCACATCACATCGAGCAAACGATGGCATTGCGCCGAATACATGGAGTGGTCTAAATGGCTCATTGGTTGGAAGTCATCCGAAAGCGCAGTTCCTGCCGTTCCTTTGATGGCAGGCCGCTTTCAGCAGAAGAAGTTGTGTCATTGGAGCAGGCATTTCACCAATGCCGAGATAACCCCTTCGGCGCAGATGTTCGGTAGCCAATCCTCAGCAAAGACAAGCTGGCGGGCAAAAAGCTTGGCACCTACGGCGTGATCAGGGGGGCATCCACCTATTTCGCCGGTGTGGTGAGAACCGGAGACAAAGACAGAGAAGGTCTGGGCTGGTCGATGGAAAAGGCTGTGCTGGAAGCAGCCGCATTGGGTATGGGCAGTTGCTGGCTGGCCGGCACCTACAACAGAGAAGATTTCTCGCAAGTTGTGCAAATGGGTGACGATGAGCGCATTGTCTGCGTATCACCAATTGGCCATGCTGCTGACCGGCGCACGCTGCTGGACACAATGATGCGTGGAGTGGTCGGTTCAGCCCGGCGCAAACCATGGCCCGCTTTGTTCTTTGATAGCACCCTCGACAAACCACTGACGGACGAAGCGGCAGGGCAGTGGCGCGACGCGCTGGAAGCCATGCGGCTGGCACCGTCAGCATCCAACGGCCAGCCATGGCGCGTGGTGAGGCAGGGGGATGCATTTCATTTCTACCGCAACACCGGCTACGGTGACATCACTCGGGTAGATATGGGCATCGCAGCCTGCCACTTTGAGCTGGTGGCAAGGGATCTTGGCTTGCCTGGTGAGTGGATATTTGAGGATCCAGGCATTGGCGGTAGCACAAGTCTTGCCTATGCATTTACATGGAGTCAGTCGGCTCGCTGACTTGTTTAATTCCTTCCATTGCTTCCTGTAAGAAGATTTGATCCCTCACCTGCACGAATTTGCCCAGATAAGTTTGAGGCACGCTGTCGTGGATCAATTGAAGCGCATCCTCAGGGCTTGCCCAGTCCAACTCAAAACCATTCATCGTTTCCTGATCAGTAAAGCTAGGTTCAGTGCAGTTACCCACTACTGTTGCAAGGTAGCAGTGCGATGTTTGCATAATGCCCCATGCATTTCGGAGCTCTTCAATCATTCCCACCTCGCCCAGCATCTCAATGGAACATCCTGCTTCCTCCAGCACCTCGCGGTGCAGCGCCTGCTCAATCGATTCGCCGGGCTCAACACCACCTCCCGGCAGCTTATAGTAGTTGTCTGTGGATACATACAGCAACGCAATCTGCCCCAAGCCATTCATCACCACGGCCCGGGCTGCGGCCCGCATTTTGCTGCTTTGCTGAGGCGATGGCTCCAGCCCCACATCCTGTTCGGTCAGCTTGCATATCATTCGCATCGGTTGCAACCCGCCTTCAGTCATCATATTTCTTTAGCAGATCATCCAGCGCCTCTCGCAGCAGCACCGCTTCGCCCATACCCTCCTTTTTCGCCAGCTGTGCCAGGCGCTGCAGCTGCTCATAGGTATAGTGGCTGGTTTTGGTGATCATCTTTTCCTCGCGGGAAAGGCACACCCGGTTGGCGCCTCCGGCCTTGGCCCGGAATAGCGCGCCTTCGGCTTTGCGCACGATCTCCGCCATGCGGCTGCCATCCTCCGGGCAGCAAGAAAGCCCCGCGCTGAATGTGATATTCAGCAGATCGGCTCCATGGTGTATACCGCCGGCCAGGAAGGACTCTCTGCTCTTTTCCATCAGCAAAAATGCCGCTTCCTTTTGCGTGGCAGGAAGCAGCACAGCGAATTGGTCGCCGCCGTAACGATATATTACGGCATTTTGAGGCATGGTCTGCTGCAAATGCTTTGCCAGCGCCTTGATCACTTCATCGCCTGCGGCCCGGCCAAAGTCTTCATTGACGCGCATGAATCGGTCAATGTCCAGTGTAACGAGCGACAGATCCTCGCACTTCTCAATGGATTCCGCTGCCATTGCATCAAAATCCGCAGCAAAGCACTCATAGGCTTTTAGACCGGTCATATGGTCGACGTTGGGTTCCTGCTGCACCTTGCTCATGGGCCCTCCTGCAATACGTTTTCACAAGCATAATACAGCAATACATATGTGTCAATACATATAAATGAAAAGTATCAATATTGGCTCATAGAACAACAAAATGCCTTGTGAAGCAGGCATTCTGGCATTACGGTTTCAAGCGGTCTTACCGAATTGTGCATGTTGCTTTCCTGACTGCCTCTGCAGAGCTGTGTAGCCGCTGGAGCTCTTCCGGCGCCAAATCCATTTCTGGAATCATTGTGACACCTTCACTCCCGACAACTGCCGGTAAGCCAAGGCAAATATCATTCAAGCCGTATTTGCCGTCCAGATAGCTGGAAACGGTCAGCACCGAGCGCTCGTCACGCACAATGGCCTCGGCGATGCGTGCTACAGCCATCGCAACAGCGTAATAGGTGGCTCCCTTACCCTCGATGATGCGATACGCCGAGTCGCGTACGTCCTTGAAGATTTCTTCGAGACAGTTCTGGTCGGCGCATTTGTTGCAGCGCTCGCAATATCGCTGCACAGGCATGCCCGCCACGGTGGCCGAGCTCCACGCGGCCAACTCGGTGTCACCGTGCTCACCCAGGATATAAGCGTGCACATTGCGGCTATCCACACCAAAATGCTCTCCAAGCAGGTATTTTAGCCTTGCGGTATCGAGCACTGTGCCGGAACCAATTACACGGGATGGTGGGAACCCGGAGAATTTCAGAGCTGCGTAGGTGAGCACATCCACTGGGTTTGTCACGACCAAAAGGATGCAGTCGGTGTTGCGCAGAGCGATCTCAGCGATGATGCCGCGAAAGATACCAATGTTCTTTACTGCCAGGTCCATGCGGCTTTCTCCTGGTTTCTGGTTGGCCCCTGCCGCCAGTATTACCAGTCCAGCATCAGCCACATCATCATAGGTGCCTGTTGTGATGCGCACCGGCCTGGCAAAGGGCATGCCATGGTTGAGGTCCATCACCTCGCCGGTTGCTTTCTTTTCGTTGATGTCGATCAGCACGATCTCGGAAAACAACCCGCCCTGCATCAGCGCGAATGCCGATGTCGCCCCCACAAACCCCGCGCCGATCACAACACATTTCTTCATCTCCATGATCATACCTCCATTGCCTTTCCAGCTATATCTAGTATAACCGTCATCCGCATGAAATGATATTGTCTGGGTAACTCATATGGGAGAAACAGAGAGGGAGCGGGCATTGCGGGGGTTATCAAATTATTGTGCTCAGCGGATCTTATGTGTGAATCACTGAAAACCTTGTAAAATGATAGCGTATCGGAGATAATGAAAGAAAAAGGAGTGTTATGATGAAGGCGAAAATTGATCGTGATGGTTGCATTTCCTGCGGGTTGTGCCCCGACGTCTGCCCTGAGGTCTTCCGCATGGCCGATGACGGAAAAGCGGAAGTCTATGTGGATGAAGTGCCCGCTGGTAAAGAAGGCCTTGCTGAGGAAGCGGCAGATGGCTGCCCTGTCAGCGTCATCTCGGTGGAATAAACATGGACATCAAAAACCTGAATGACAGCATTGCTTTCTCCATCACAGGGCTGTCCAAGAAAATAGTGTTCAACACACCAAAAGTGCTCTGCTTTGTATTAAGCCTGATGCCGGGTCAGACAATCCCGGAGCATCGCCACGAGCAGAGCGCGCTGACGATCACGGTGCTGAAGGGCAGGGGGCAGGCCCGTGTGAATGGGAAAGTGCTCGCATTGACCTTGGGCACCATACTTTATCTGGATGGACAGGATGAGTTCAGCATCCCGGTTGCGGAGGAAGACCTGGCGCTGCTTGTGACGGTCAGCCCAAATCCTGAGAATAAAGCTTTTTCTCAAGAAGTGTAAACGCTTAATGTATGTCGCAAAAGCCGCACGGTGCACCGTGCGGCTTTTCACTTATGCTATAGAAAGACGCACTCACATTATAATGAAGGCACCTTTGCCGAAATCATTCATCAAATTTGAACATGCAACACCATGTGCCTGGCATACAATGAACATACCAATTGGATCGCTGGCATACGAGAACTTGCCTCCCATCTTGAGGTCTTGTGATTGAATTCACAGTAAAGCGTCATGCGGGTATGTTTCCATGGTGCTGAGAAAGTATAAAAGCAGGCAGTTTCTTTCAGGAGGCGGTTCATATGAATAATACACAAGGCAACAACTTGATCCACGAAAAGTCCCCCTATCTCCTTCAGCATGCCCACAACCCAGTCAATTGGCAGCCTTGGGGTGACGAGGCCTTTGCGGAGGCACGACGGCGCGATGTGCCGGTGTTTTTGAGCATCGGCTATTCTAGCTGCCATTGGTGCCATGTGATGGAGCGGGAGTGTTTCGAGGATCAGGATGTGGCCGCACTCTTGAACGAAGGCTTTGTCTCTGTGAAGGTGGACCGTGAGGAGCGACCCGATGTGGACCATCTCTATATGGAGGCGTGCGTGGCCATGAATGGCAGTGGTGGTTGGCCGCTCACCTGCGTGCTGGACCATGACCGAAGGCCGTTCTTTACCGGCACCTATTTCCCCAAACAAGGCCGCGCCGGCCTGCCGGGCCTCATGGATGTGCTGGACAAGCTCTCTTACCTGTGGAAAACTGACCGCCGCAGGATAACAACCGCTGCTGATTCTGTAACCGCTTGGCTCAACTCAAATCAAGCACCGGCTGGTAAAATGAATGGGGAAGCTGCTTCCACCGCTTATGCCCAGCTGGAGCAATCCTTCGATGGAACGTATGGAGGGTTCGGCTCGGCTCCGAAATTCCCATCGGCGCACAACTTGCTGTTCCTGCTGCGTTATGGCCTGCTTCACAAGGAGAGCAAGGCCCATGCCATGGTCAGAAAGACGCTGGACAGTATGGCCTCCGGTGGCATCTTTGACCACATTGGCGGCGGGTTCTGCCGCTATTCCACTGACCGGCGATGGCTTGTGCCACACTTTGAGAAAATGATGTATGACAACGCCATGCTTCTGATGATATATGCGGAGGCCGCTTCGGCCATGGGGGAGGAAGCTTACGCAGCGATAGCCCGCCGTATTGTTACATACTGCTTGCGGGAAATGCTGGGCAGCCACGGTGGGTTCTTCACCGCCCAGGATGCCGACAGCGAGGGTGTGGAAGGCAAGGTGTACCTCTGGTCACCTGCAGAGGTGACCGAGGTGCTCGGCCCGGCAGATGGCAAGCGTTTTTGCGAATTGTTTGACATCACGGAGCTGGGCAATTTCGAGCATTCAAGCATTCCGAACCACATCGGTCGCGGTTTATCTGCGGAGGATCGACTATTTGCCAATGGATGTTTTGAGAAGCTATTGTCAAAACGGCTCACCCGGCCGATGCCCTTCAAGGATGACAAGGTGCTGACCTCAAGCAATGCCTTGATGGTCGCGGCGCTTGCACTGGCAGGACGGCTGCTCAACGAGCCGGAATGGGTGGCTCAGGCGGAGCGCACCGCCCGGTTCCTTCTGGATAACCTGGTGAAGGGCGGCAGGCTGATGGCCAGTTGGCGTGAGGGAAGCGCCACCGGCCCTGCTACTTCTGATGAGCATGCATATCTCTTGTGGGGGTTCATTGAGCTGTATCAGGCCACGCACAAATCCCAGTGGCTTCAGATGGCCATTAATTGGACCAATAATCTTCTGTCTCTCTTTTGGGATGAAGAGGATGGTGGGCTTTTTCTGTCCGGCAGTGATGTGAAAGACTTGCTGGTGCGCCAAAAAAACATGCACGATGGAGCGTTGCCTTCCGGCAATTCGGTGGCGGCGCTCAACTTGCTTCGGCTGAGCCGTCTCACTGGCAATGAGGAGTATGAGGAAAAGTCTGGTGCCATTCTGGATGCCATGTCCGGCGTTGCCGCAGCATACCCGGCGGGCAGCACGGCCCTTCTGTGCACCAGTCTGTATCAGCAGAACCTTGGCACTGAGGTTGTGATCGTGACCGGAGAGGGAGTGGATGCGATGCTGCAGGCAACAAGGGCCTATCTGCCCTTCACAGTGGTGTCGGTGCGGGGCGGGGGGTATGAGCTGATGGACAAACTCGCTCCGTTTGCCGTGGCGATGGAAGCAAAGGACGGCAAGGCTGCGGCATTTGTGTGCAGCAAGGGGGCCTGCCAGCAGCCGGTGAATGATCCCAAATTATTGGTTGAGAAACTTAAAACAGTGATGTAGTCAGAAGTGAAGGGGCGGCTCACGAGCCGCCCGCTGTCACAAAAATGCTCGTTACTCTATGTACAACCAGACTGCGTCCATCCCACTCAATTTTTCTTCTTCGCCTCATACTTTGCCGGCAATTCGATGATGAACTCGCTACCGAGCCCGGCTTCGCTGATCAGCCGGATGTTGCCTCGGTATAGGTCCACGATGTGCTTGACGATGGAGAGACCCAGGCCGGTGCCGCCCATGCTGCGGGAGCGGCCTTTATCCACGCGATAAAACCGTTCAAAGATGCGGGAGACATGCTCCTGCGGGATGCCAATGCCGGTGTCCTTCACGCTGATGCGCACCAGACCATGGGTGCGCTCGGCGGAAATTGTGACTGAGCCGCCTTCCTTATTGTATTTTACGGCGTTATCTGCAAGGTTTAGCAGCAATTGCTTGATGCGGTCTGGATTGGCTTCCAGAATGATATCGTCGCTCACAGTGCAGGTGATCGCAATGCCCCTTGCCTGCGCCGTGTAAAGCAGCATTTCTGCCACACTGTTTGCGGTGTCTGCCAAATGGAACCGGCGCACACCGGTGTCCTGGTTGGAGCTTTCAATTTCAGAAAGATAGAGTAGGTCGTTGATCAGGTTGGACAACCGTTCAGACTCGATTTCAATGATCTGCAGGAACTTGTTGGAGAGCTCCCGATTGTCCAGAGCGCCTGCCTGCAGTGTCTCTACATAACCGCGGATGGAGGTGAGGGGAGTGCGCAACTCATGAGTTACGTTGGAAACAAAATCCCGGCGCATGTTTTCCAGCTTGCGCAGTTGTGTCACGTCCATCATCAGCAGAATGCATCCGTCAGCCGGCGGGCGCATTGGTGACGCGGTGGCTTGCAGCAAAACTCCGGAGGACAGCTGGATTTCCGAGGAGAGCCTGTTGCGCTGACGGAGGCAGTTGGAGGCAAGGCCGGTGATTGCTTGAATGGGGATCACTGTGGCAGCTCTATGCCCAATGGCGCTGCCCAATTCATTCAGGTTTAAAATTGCCGATGCCGCCGAGTTCACAAACAGAAGCTTGCCATCTCCGTCCATTGCAATCAGGCCTTCACTGATGCTGGCCAGCACTGTGGTCAGCTGTGTATTGGTGTTTTCCAGCGCGCTTACGTGTTTGTCCAAATCTTGAGCCAACCGGATCAGACCATTGGAAAGCTCCTGAAACTCCGGATACCGTGTTTTCATCGCGGAAATGGCATAGTTACCACTGGCAATATCACTGGTCATGCGAGACAGTGCCACAATAGGTTCAGACAGCCGCTTTGAGGTCCGGTTGGCAATCAAGACAGCAATCGCGAGAGAGAAGACAAGACACCCGCCGATGAATGCCAAAATCACCCAGTAGATTCTCCGCACTTCATACAGCGGCATTGCCGCACGAACGCATACCTTGCTTCCCATGTCTGCCACAGCCACATAAAGCATGTTTACTTTCAGCGTGTTGGAATAACGCTGCGCTGTGCCCCAGCCCTTTCGATATGCCTCAATAACCTCCGGGCGGTCCTTATGGGATTCCATTTCCTGCCAATCTGCTGAGGAATCGCCAAGCACCTCGCCATTCTGCGCGATCAGCGTCACTCTCACGCTGTTATTGCCCAATGACAGTTCCTGAGAAGTCGATTCTGCCAGCTCAGGCATGGAAACGCTTGCCTTTGCACGTGCGGCGATCGATGAACAATCCGTTTTCAGATTGTCGATCATGAGATTTGTATACCAGAGATCCGCCGCCACCGCGCCGGTGATACCAAACACGGTCAGGACAATCGCTGTGATTGCCAACATGTTGATGAATAATCTTTTTCGCACCTGGAATGAGACCTCCGGATGATGGTGTCTATGCAATAAGGTTATTTGGAGGACAGCCTGTAGCCTACGCCGCGCACGGTTTCGATGAGTGTCGGATTGTCCGGGTCATGCTCCACCTTCATCCTTAAGTGCCGCACGTGTACGTCCACAGTGCGAGTCTCACCGGCGTAGTCATATCCCCACACATGATCAAGCAGTTGCTCCCGCGTGAGCACCCTGCCCCTGTTCTCCGCAAGAAAGCGAAGCAAGTCAAACTCCTTCACCGGCATCGGGATCTCAACGCCGGATTTTAGTACAACATGCCTGCCCAAATCGATTGAGAGGTTGCCAGCTGTGATTACGGGGCCATTCGTGCCGCTTTCCTGTTGGGTTGCCCGCCGGAGCACGGCTTTGATGCGGGCAATCACCTCACGGGTGCTGAAGGGCTTGGTGATGTAGTCGTCGGCTCCTATTTCAAGGCCCAGCACACGATCCAGCTCCTCGCCGCGGGCAGTGAGCATGATGATGGGTGTGGTGCGGGTTGTATCGCTTGCCCTGATCTTGCGGCAAACCTCAATGCCGTCAATGCCTGGGAGCATCAAATCCAGCAGGATCAGCTCCGGAGGGGTGGCAAGCAATTGCACAAGGGCGGCTTCACCGGTTTCATATTCAACCGTGGAAAACCCTGAAGCCTGCAGGTTGAAGGCCAGCAGGCCGCGGATGTTTGGTTCGTCCTCAACAATGGCGACCAGCGGTTTGTCCGGCATGTTTCCTCCTCGCTTCTGGATGCGGTATATGACAATTTGTTATAGTATACCCCTTCGCAGATTGCTCCATCAAGCCATCATTTTTCCTGCGATGTTCACTATCACTTCCCATCGCCCCATCTCATAAATTGTAATGTGAACTGAGGGGGAGGGGAAGCCATGTCCTCTGGTATGAAGAATGTTTTACTGATCGGCGGGGATCGAAGGAATACATATCTGCACGAGATTCTGCGCCGTAAAGAGCATATTGAGCTGCATGCGTTTGGTCTGGCTGTGGCCGACAGGACGCTGGCCGATATTGAGCGCGCCATCGGGGAAGCTGATGTGATTATCCTGCCCATGCCTAGCACAAAGGGCGGGATGATACCATTGCTCTCCATGGAGACAGCATATCCACTGGAGACAGTATTGCGGGGCATGCGCCAGGGTGCCGTGCTGGTGGGGGGCTTTCTGGAGGGAGTGCCGGACAAAGCGGGCATCAACGTGATTAATCTGCTTGCCAGTGAGCGCTTCGCACAGGCCAACGCCTGGCCAACGGCGGAGGGTGCCATCCGTATTGCACTGGAGCGCACCGAGCGCACATTGAAGGGCAGCCGCTGCACGGTGTTGGGATACGGGCGCATCGGTAAAGACCTGGTCAAGCTCCTGATGAGCTTTGGTGCTGATGTGGTGGCCACAGCCCGCCGTCCGGAGCAGTTGGAGGATATCTCCGCACTCGGCGTACTGGCAGTGCACACCAATGACTTGCTGGAGGCCTGTGCTGACAGCAACTTCATTTTCAACACAATCCCGTCGGTGCTGCTTGATGAAGACAAGCTCAGAAAGCTGCGCCGCGACGTGGTGATCATCGACTTGGCGTCCAGCCCATTTGGCGTGGACTTCAATGCCGCGACACGCCTCAAGCTGGATGCCCAGGCTTACCAAAGCCTGCCGGGCCGCATGTTCCCGAAGACTGCGGCAGACATTATCCACACTTGCATCAAGGATTTGCTTACCTAAGGGACGGAGGGAATGATATGGAATTAACCGCCAAGAAAATTGGCTTTGCGGTCACCGGCTCTTTTTGCACCATCGGTGACGTTTTACCTGCCATGGAGGAGCTGAAACGCCAGGGTGCGGAGATCACACCGATCTTCTCAAACAGCGTTTATGAATGGGACACGCGCTTCTTCACCGCCAGGGATTTGATTGAGAAGGTTTATCAGATTTGCGGCAGGCTGCCGATACACACTGTGCCCGATGCCGAGCCCATCGGGCCGCGCAAACTGCTGGATATGGTTGTGGTGGCGCCTTGCACCGGTAATACGCTGGCCAAGATGGCGCTGGGCGTTGTGGACACACCGGTGCTGATGGCGGCCAAGTCCACACTGCGCAACGGCTGCCCGGTGGTGCTGGCCGTATCCACCAACGATGGCCTCGGCAACAGCGCGAAAAACATCGGAACGCTATCCAACATGCGCAACATTTATTTGGTGCCCTATGAGCAGGACAGCCCCAAGGGCAAACCCAATTCACTGGTGGCCCGCATGGAGCTTATCGCCGATACCTGCAAGCTTGCCTTTGAGGGCAGGCAAATTCAGCCAGTCTTGTATAAACCGGGCTGAATGGTATAATAAATGGAATAGTTGCCTGCCATGCTCCCTGAAACACGTGCGGAAAGGAGCCGGAAAATGAGGATACTGGTGCAAAAATTTGGTGGCACGTCGGTGCGATCGCCCGATGCGAGGGGTGCCGCTTTGGAAAAAGTGATTGCTGCGAAGAAAAGCGGCTACATGCCAGTGGTCGTGGTGTCGGCAATGGGCAGGGCGGGTGAACCCTATGCCACCGACACACTGATCCGCTATGCCCGCGACGCCGCGGGGTGCGAGCTCAATGCCCGCGACAATGACCTGCTGATGAGCTGCGGCGAGATCATCTCCGCTGTTGTGGTGGCTGGGGCTTTTGAAGCCAAAGGCTATACAGCCCGCGCCGTGACCGGCTGGCAAGCCGGCATCTATACCAACGACCGTTTCGGAGACGCCTCCTATTTCGAGGTGGACACCGCAAGGCTTTATGAAATGCTGAATGCCGGAATCATCCCGGTGGTGACAGGCTTTCAGGGCATCACCCGCAACGGCGACGTGACCACCCTGGGCCGCGGCGGCAGCGACACAACGGCGTCAATCCTGGGCTCGGCCCTCCGCGCCGAGGCCATTGAGATCTATACTGATGTGGACGGCATCATGACGGCTGATCCAAGGCTCTTGCCGGAGGCACGCGTGATTTCCGATGTGAGCTACAACGAAGTCTTCCAAATGGCCGACCAGGGTGCAAAAGTGATCCACCCGAAGGCGGTTGAAATCGCGATGCGCGGCAATGTGCCTCTGATCGTGCGCAACACGATGAGTGACCACTCCGGCACCCGCATCTCATCCGATGTGGCCGCGCTGGAAGCTGGCATGCTGGACGTGCTCTCCAGTATCGCCTATGCCGGTGGGCGCGCGCAGGTGAAAGCAAGCGGCATGGCCTCCGGCGTGATCAAGGATGTGCTGCGCCTGTTTGCCGATGCCGGCATCAGCATCGACCTGATCAACGTGTTCCCCGATAGTTTTGTGTTCACGATTGACGATGACAAGGTGGAGAAGGCCAGGGCGGTGTTGGAAAAGCAGCCCTGCACCTTTGAGATCATCCTGGGGCTTGGCAAGGTGTCCGCCGTGGGCTCCCGCATGCGGGGCGTGCCCGGCGTGATGGCCAGGATCATCAAGGCGTTGAGCATTGAGGGTGTGGAGGTCTTGCAGACGGCGGACTCGCACATGACCATTTCTTGCCTGATTCATCAGGAGGATGCGCAGAGAGCGGTCAGGGCACTGCATGAGGAGTTTAGG
This sequence comes from Bacillota bacterium, assembly GCA_023435705.1. GTDB lineage: Bacteria > Bacillota > Clostridia > Christensenellales > UMGS416 > JAEYRA01. Next base: position 97,907 of record JAEYRH010000016.1, read on the forward strand.
TTGGCGAAGGGGTAGTACTTAGTGTTTCGTTAATAAGTGAAATTGGGCGGGGCTGGTGCTCCGCCATTTCTATATCCTTGTCCAAATGAACAGCCTCAGAACAGCCCCTGAACACAGTCTAGATACAGACAAGAAGGATATGCAGGGTGAGATAGAAGGGAACCAGGGTCACCAATCCTTATGGCTTCAGACTGTCTTCTATAATGGCAATCGCATCCTCCGCCGGTATCCCGTGCCTGATCTTCTGTAAATACAGCATCCCCACCAGCGCCCGGTCCATTTCCGACGGTTCCTGCACCGTCGTCCAGTTCCCATAAAAAATGCTATCCTCATATTCATACTGATCCTGCATCAGCCCCATGGACTGCACAAGCTCCTCAAAGACCAGATGATTCCGCGCCGCCTGGCTCGTCACATCGCTGGCAATGGCAACAGTTGCCTTGTAGATCGACTTGCTGTCAAACTCCGTCCAGAAGAACCCCCAGTTGCCGGCCACATAGCCATCCACTACGTTCTTCATCTCATTCAGTTTCACAAACCAGATGGCTGCGTTCCCGTCCTTCTCCACCAAGGAGATCCCCGGATACCCCTCAATGCCGTTTAGCCACTTCACCACACGGCGGACTGCGGCCATATCTTCCTCCGTTGGGTTACCATTCACAACCAGCCTGACCGGCATCGCCCATTTCCGGATCGACGTGCCTGCACCGCCGTATTCGCTGCCGCCGGCTACGGTGCGGAATGCATCCAGCAGTTGCTGAGTGGTAAGGCCCTCCACCTCGAACCTGTTGTCCGGTGTCGGTGTGGTAGTCGGGAGTGTTGGTGCGATCGTATGAATGGGCGTGGGGGAGGCTGTAAGGCTTGGCGCGGTTGTGATATATGCTGTGGCAGGCGTTGTTTCCTGCGGAATTGGCAAGTGAAACAATCCGCAACCAGTGTTTGCGGCAACGAGTAAAACAAGCAGTGAAGCAAGAAATCGTTTCATTGAAATTATCCTGTTTCTGTGGCTACAACGCCATTCTATCTTGTCATGCTTGAAATCGTCAATATAAAGAGAGTATCACAGCACGGGGGACCTTGCCCCACCTCCCTCATGGAGGGAGGTGCCACCCGCAGGTGGCGGAAGGAGTTCGGAGCTCCTTCTTTGATTTTCCCATTCTTTTCGGGTATACTTCAAATACCCCAAAGGAGGACGCACCGTGCCATTTTTGCCTGTAACAAAAGAAGAGATGATTGCCCTTGGCTGGGACAGGCCGGACTTTGTGTTCGTATCCGGCGACGCCTATGTGGACCACCCCAGCTTCGGCCACGCGATCATCTCACGGGTGCTGGAAAAGCAGGGCTTCCGCGTGGCGATGCTCTGCCAACCAGACTGGCGCGGAAAGGCTGACTTCCAGAGATTTGGGCGGCCAAGGCTGGGCTTCCTCGTGTCCGCCGGCAACATCGACAGCATGGTCAACCATTACACCGCAAACAAGAAAAAGCGCAGCCAGGACGCTTATGCCCCCGGCGGCAAGGCGGGCATGAGGCCGGACCGGGCCACGATCGTGTATTGCAACCGCATCCGCGAGGCCTATTCCAACATCCCGGTCATCATCGGCGGTGTGGAGGCGGGCTTGCGGCGCTTTGCCCATTACGACTACTGGGATAATGCCGTGCGCCGCAGCATCCTGACAGATTCCGGCGCAAGTCTGTTGGTTTACGGCATGGGCGAGTTGGCCATCGCGCAGGTGGCCAAGCTCATAGAAAAGGGAGTACCCATCGGCAATTTGCGAACAATCCCAGGCACCTGCGCCATCGCCGAGTCGCAGGAGGAGGCGGGGGAGGGCATTGTGTTACCCTCCGCCGATGAAGTCTCGACCAGCAAGCGCAAGTATGCTGAGGCCTTCCGTGTGCAGTATGAGCAGCAGGATGCCGCCCGAGGCAAGCGCCTGATCCAGAAGCAGGACAAAAACTGGCTCATCCAAAACCCGCCTGCCCGGCCTCTCACGCAAGCCGAGATGGACGAGGTCTACGAGCTGCCCTACATGCGCTCCTGGCACCCGATGTATGCCAAACATGGTGGCGTGCCGGCCATTGCCGAGGTGGAGTTCTCCCTTGTTTCCTCGCGCGGGTGCTTCGGCGGCTGCTCTTTTTGCGCGCTGCACTTCCAGCAGGGCCGGGTGATCCAGGCCCGCAGCCACCAGTCGCTTGTGAAGGAAGCGGAGATGCTCACCAAGTTGCCGGGGTTCAAGGGCTATATCCACGACGTGGGCGGCCCTACCGCAAATTTCCGCATGACCGCCTGCGAGGGGCAAACAGAGCGCGGAACCTGTTCCCACCGGCAGTGCCTCTATCCCAAGCCCTGCGAGCACCTCACACCCGATCATTCGGACTACATCGAGCTGCTCCGTAAGCTTCGGGCCATCCCCGGCGTCAAGAAGGTGTTCATCCGCTCAGGTCTGCGGTTCGATTATCTTCTGGCGGACAGGCAGGGTTCGGCTTTTTTGAAGGAGTTGTGTCAGCACCACATCAGCGGGCAGCTGAAGGTCGCGCCGGAGCATGTGTCTGACACGGTGCTGCGGGCGATGGGCAAGCCGTCCTTCGATGTCTACCGCCAGTTTGTGCAGCGCTACCAGAACATGAACGAGCGGCTGGGCATGGAGCAATACCTGGTGCCTTATTTCATCTCCTCCCACCCCGGCAGCGACCTGAAGGCCGCCATCGAGCTGGCCGAGGCCATGCGTGACATGCGCATTTACCCTGAGCAGGTGCAGGATTTCTACCCCACGCCGGGGTCGGTTTCCACCTGCATGTATCACACCGGCATCGATCCCAGGACGATGCAGCCGGTGCATGTGCCAATGGGGGAGGAGCGCCGCATGCAGCGGGCGCTGCTGCAATACACCCGCCGCGAGAACCACGCTCTGGTGCGCAAGGCCCTCACCCTTGCCAGCCGCACAGATCTGATCGGCGGCAGCCCCAAGTGCCTGGTGCCCGCCGAGGGCACGGTGCCGTACCGCCCGTCTGGGAAGCCAAAAACGGCAGGGCAAGGGCGTACGGCTGCCAAGCAGCCGGGTATAAAGCCCCCTTCAGGCAAGCAAAAGCCCCCGGCAAAGGCCGGAGGCGGAAAAGCGATTGGGAAACCGGTTCAGGGTGGAGTGGTTAAGAGGAGGGAGAATGGCCGGGGGAAAGGCAAGTAGTCAAGTAGAGCAAAACTCCCTCCGTCGCCTCCGGCGACACCTCCCTCATTGACCCCCACCGCCTCTGGCGGTGCCACCCCTAGAAGGGGTGGTATAGAGGGAGGCAAGTTGATGCTCTTTCAATGGCGCACTTGTCCCCCTCCTGAGGGGGATGCCCCCGCAGGGGGCAAGGGGAGTTGTATTATTTCCTCCCCGCGCAATACACCTTCATGGCCTTGCTCTGGAAATCCGCCAGCCCCGGCTTTACTTTGTCAATGTTCTCGGTGAACCGGTGGTCGTCCACATAAAGGTTGCTCAAGCCCTCGTAGACTTCCAGTGAGCAGTCATAAAAGCTGTCGTCGATGTAGTGAAAGTGGCGGTCTATCACGGCCTGCACGGCGGGGTCTGCGGCATCGCGGCCTGCTGCCATCAGTTCTGCCAAATCGGTTTGGATCTGGCCGCCCTTCTGCATGACCTCAGCCCACTCCCTTTTGCCATATCGTTTGGTTTTATCGCGCTGCTGCCAGCCGGGATACTTTTGGTCCACTTCCTGGGCATATTTCTTTTGCTGTTCCTCAATCTCGGTCATGTCGAAATTCTCAAAATAATCCTTATCCTGCATCATGTTGCCTCCTTTGAATGTTTGCAGTGTCTTGTCCACGGTCTCCAGCAGCTTGTTAAGCCGCTCGCGCCGTTTGAGCAGCAGAGAGCGGTGCTGCCGCAATGCCATGGCCTCGTCAAAACCGGGGCTGTCCAGGATGGCGCGGATCGCATCCAAAGAAAAATCCAGTTCCTTGAAGAAGAGCACCTGCTGCAGGCGCTTGAGCTCCGCCAGGCCATAGAGCCGATAGCCTGCCTCTGTGTGTGAAGCCGGGCGCAGCAGCCCGATCTCGTCGTAGTGGTGCAGCGTGCGCACGCTCACACCCGCCAGTTTGGATAGTTCGTTCACCGAGTAGTTCATATTGATCATCTCCCGGCCGGATGATTGCAGTATAAACTATGACGTAGCGTGAGGGTCAAGAGGTTTTTTGAGAAATATTCGATTCGTGCTTAAACTCGTTGGAATCCTGTCTCTCCCTTGACAATCCCCCATTTGATGCTATGATTTCCAAGTACTTACAACGATCCGGAGAATACCATGGCCGAACGCATCGCCAGCCTGCAAAACCCCCGTATCAAGAATATCCTGCGCCTTGCAAAGGCCAGCGAGCGCCGCCGGCAGGAGCTCATCGTGATCGAAGGGTTCCGTGAAATTCGGATGGCCGTGCAGTCCGGCTTTGTGGTGCGGGAGCTGTATGTTGCCCCCGAGGTGAATCCTCATCCGGAGATGCCGGCGCTTTTGGCTGAGCTTCCGGATGATTGCCAGGTTTTTGAGATCACCAGGCCGGTGTTTGAGAAGGTGGCGTACCGAGACAACTCCGACGGCCTGATCGCCCTCGCGGAGCCAAAGGCGCTTTCATTGGATGGATTGAAGTTAAGTAGCAACCCTTTGGTGCTTGTGATGGAATCGCCGGAAAAGCCCGGTAACATCGGCGCGATCCTGCGCACCGCAGACGCTGCCGCGTTGGATGCCGTGATAGTGTGCGACCCCAGGACAGATCTTTATAACTCCAACGTGATCCGCGCCAGCCTGGGCTGCATCTTCAGCTGCCAGGTGGCGGTTTGCTCCTCGCGGGAGGCAATTGATTACTTACGGCAACGGTGCATTCGCACTCATGCCGCTGCGCTCACAGCCAGTCATTTCTATTACGAAGCCGATTTCACCGGCCCCGCCGCCATTGTGATGGGTTCGGAAGCTGACGGCCTCACAAAGCTCTGGCTGGATGAGGCCGATATGCAAATCAAGATCCCCATGGGCGGCCGGGTGGATTCACTGAACCTTTCCACATCGGCGGCGGTTCTGGTATTTGACGCCAAGCGCCAGCGGGACTGCTGCAGCAAACCATGAGACTAGGAGCCCCATGAAAAAACTCAACGGTTGGATCCTTTATAATGGCTCGTTGAAAAGCCCCAAGTTCCAGGAGCATATCGACTGGCTGTCGAAGAGCATTGCCAATTATGGCATGGGTTGCGTTGAAGTGCATAACGGGATGGTGCCGGCGCTGATTGCTGGTGAACAGATCGCCTTGCGGCCTGGTCTTGATCTTGGGCTGCCGGACTTCGCTGTGTTTTGGGATAAGGATGTGCGCCTGGGCCTGCAACTGGAAGCCATGGGCCTGCGGTTGTTTAACCCGGCTTCGGTTGTGGCAACCTGTGATGACAAGTCCATGACCCACATCGCGCTGGCAGCACAGGGAATTCCGATGCCCAAGACGGTGATTGCGCCTCTTATTTTCCCTGGCCATAGCGAGCATGACAAACATTTCCTCGAGTATGTGCAGGATGAGCTGAAATTCCCGATGGTCGTGAAAGAGTGCTTCGGCTCCTTCGGGGCGCAGGTTTATCTGGCGAACAATGCCGATGAGTTGACCGCATTGCACCGCAGATTGATCTATACGCCACATCTTTACCAGCAGTTCATCTCGTCCAGCTTTGGCCGCGACGTACGCATCCAGGTAGTGGGTGAGCAGGTCGTAGCGTCGGTGCTGCGGGTGTCCGACCACGACTTCCGCGCCAATGTGACCAACGGCGGCAGGATGGAGCCATTCCAACCGCCTCGCGAGTTCACTGACATGGCCGTCCGCTGCAGCCGTGTATTGGGGGCTGATTTTGCCGGTGTGGACCTTTTGTTCGGGCCCGATGGTGAGCCGGTGCTCTGTGAGGTCAACTCCAACGCACACTTCAAAAACCTCTACAATTGCACCGGCGTGGATGTGGCCGACCACATCGCCCGCTACATTGTCAAGGTAATGACCCATGGATGAGGGCTGGCTCATCTACTGCCGGGAGGATTGGCAGAAGAACCGATCCTATGCTGATCGTCTGATTGAGCGGGCTCTCGTCCATGGCATGAATCTGAGACTTGTGCTGCGAGATGAGCTGGATGATGCCGGCGTGACATTCGATTGTGCGCACCGGTTCGCTGTGAACCGTTCGCGGGACTGGCAACTGGCGCAGACGCTGGAACAGGCGGGTTTCCTGGTGTCCAACTGCTCTGAGGCATGCCGTATCGGCAATGACAAGGTGGAAAGCCACCGGCTGGCAGCTCGGCTTGGACTGCCGCAGGTTGATATGGCCTTCTGCGCCAACAACCCTGTTGAGCTTTCCGCTCACGGCTTGGGCTACCCGGTTGTGCTGAAAGATCCATACGGCCATGGGGGCACAGGTGTTTTGCTGGCCCACAATCGGGAAGAACTGCTGGCGATGACTGCGCAATTAGCCTGTCACACAGTGCTGTTGCAGCGGCTCTGCGGCATGCCCGGCGTTGATCTTCGGGTCTATGTGCTTGGTGGAGAAGTGTTGGCCGCAGTGCGCCGATCATCGCAGAATGACTTTCGTGCCAACCTTTCGCTTGGCGGCACGGTGGAGTTGTGCGAGCCGGGCCCGAAGGAGCTTGCGATGGTTCGGGCGATTACCGCAGCAATGCCACTTGATTATGCCGGCATCGACTTCATTTATGACAGCGCAGATCAGCCCTTGTTCAATGAAATAGAAGATGCCGTGGGCAGCCGGTCACTGTATCAGTTGGGCGGGCCGGACACAGCAGATGCATATATGAACCACATTGCGTTGATGCTGAATCGTCATCAAGACATTTCCCGCAAATAGGTATATAATAAAGGTAAAATCATCCACAATAAGATGAGAGATACGCCTTCTGAAGGCGTTATATGGAAGGAATATTATGGAAATTAATCGAGAACTAAAGCTGGCTGTATTGATTGATGCGGAAAACGTGTCCTACAGTTGGATTAAGCCGATAATTGCAGAGATCGCCCGTTATGGCACACCCACAATCAAACGCATTTATACAGACTGGACCCAACCCACCTCCACCGGCTGGAAAAATGTGCTGCTTGAGTACGCCATTGCGCCCATCCAACAATATCGATATACGGCTGGGAAGAACAGCTCCGACGCGGCGATGATCATCGACGCGATGGATATCCTCTATTCCCAGAAGGTAGATGGCTTCTGCATCGTCTCCAGCGACAGTGACTTTACTCGCCTGGCTCAGCGCCTCAGGGAGGCGGGCATGCGTGTGATCGGCATTGGCGTCAAGAAGACGCCGGTGGCCTTCAAGGCTTCGTGCGAGCGCTTCATCTATATTGAGAACCTGAAGGAAACGCCGGTGGAAACACCGCCGGTGTTGAGCAAAGCTGCTGCCCAACATGCCGCTGCAGCTGCCGCTGCCGCCGCTGCGGCTGCAGCGACTGCCGCTGCTGCCAGCTCTGCGCCGCCTGCCATCGCTGAGACAAACGAAGAGGAATCGGCCATGAGCATCGAGAAGCTGGCCAAGCTGCTGGCTGTGACCACCACCGATCTGGCTGAGGAGTCGGGTTGGGCGTCTCTTTCTGATGTGGGCAGCCTGCTGGCCAAAAAGGTTCCGGATTTTGACACCCGCAACTATGGCTTCCGCACGCTGACGCCGCTGGTGGAATCACTTGGCATTTTCGAGATCGACAAACGCCAGACCAGCCGTCCCAACATCTGGCATGTTTATATCAAAAACAAATAACAATGGTGATCCCAAATTTGGTTGACGCGACCTTTCTCCGTCGGGAGAACCGCTTTGCCGCCAAGGTGCTGCTGGGTGGCCAAATAGTGGCCTGCCATGTGCCCAACTCCGGACGGCTAAGAGAGTTGCTTGTGGAGGGTTCCCCTGTGCGGGTGATCCCCTTTCGGGGCGGCGGCAAAACAGCATGTGGCTTGGTCATGGTTCAGAATCTGGATCATTGGGTCGTGATCGATGCCCACCGCGCCAACACTGTGGCGCTGGAGGCCATCCAGAGTGGCCTTGTGCCGGGTCTTGAGAGCCCTGAGTCGATCCGCCGGGAGGTCAAATGCGGCAACAGTCGCTTTGATCTGGCTTGCACAGTGGATGGCTTGCTTCAGTATGTGGAAGTGAAGTGCTCCACGCTGCAGGAGTGCGGCGTGGGCATGTTTCCGGATGCGCCCACCGAGCGGGGCTGGAAGCACCTTAGGGAGCTCACGGAATTGAGCCTCAGCGGCACTGTCTGCCATGTGCTGTTTGTGATGCAGCACCCAGCGGCGCAGTCATTCCGCACCCATTGGGAGACCGATCCCGTGTTCGCCCGGCTGTTGGGCGAAGCCATCGACGGCGGGGTGCGGGTGCACGCATTGGTCTGCAACGTGGATGAAAACACAGTAACGGCTGTCAGACCAATCAGGGTCACGAAGGCCGCCACAATCCTTCCAGGCACATCAACAAAGAATTAACCTGTTATACCTTTACACGCAGTCTCCTTCGCTTTACAGTGGTGGTATATGCATTCCATGAAACAAGGAGGCATTTGGCATGGGCACTTCGCCGGAAAAGAACAAGGGCTTTACCAAGACCGAATGGAGCTGGATGCTCTACGACTGGGCAAATTCTGCCCACACCACCATCGTGGTGGCGGTGATATTGCCAATCATTTTCAAGGGGCTCACCGATACAGCTGGCATCGCCAAAAACACAGCCGATGCCTATTGGGGCTATGCCACATCCGCCGCCACATTGCTGATCGCTGTGCTCGCCCCTCTGCTGGGCACGCTGGGCGACTTCAAAGGCTACAAGATGAAGCTTTTCTCGATCTTTGCAGTGTTTGGCATGGCAGCCACGGCAGCGCTCGCATTCACACATAACTGGCTTGTCTTATTGATTCTTTATGCGCTTTCCTGCGCCGGGTTTTATGCATCCAACATCTATTATGACGGCTTTCTGGTGGATGTCACGACCAATGAGCGGATGGACCGCGTGTCCTCCACCGGCTATGGACTAGGTTATATAGGTGGAAGCACGATCCCATTCATCATCTCGATCGCGCTGTTGATGTATGGTGAGTCGTTTGGAATTCCATATAACACAGCTGTGGTGATCGTGTTTCTGATGACAGCTGTGTGGTGGGCGGCGTTCACAATCCCCTTCTGGCGTAATGTGAGGCAGGCCAACTGGGTGGAGCCGGAGCGCAACGCCATTGCACAAAGCTTCCGCAGGTTGGCCGATACATTCCGGCACATCCGGCAATACAAGGGCCTCTTTATGTTTATCCTGGCATACTTTTTCTACATCGACGGCGTGGGCACGATCATCCACATGGCCACAACCTATGGAGACACACTGGGCTTGAGCAGCACTGAGCTGGTCATTGCACTGTTGGCAACGCAGGTGGTTGCATTCCCGTGCGCGATCCTGTATGGCCGCTTGGCCAAGCGCTTTGGTGCCAGGGCCATGATCGGAGCGGGCATCGTGACCTATATGGCCATCTGCGTGCTGGCCTATTTCACCAACAGCTTCGCGATGTATTTGGCGCTGGCTGTGCTTGTGGCCACGGCCCAGGGTGGCATCCAGGCCCTTTCCCGCAGCTATTTCGGAAAGTTGATCCCCAAAAAAGAGCAGGCCAACGAATTCTATGGCTTTCTTGATATCTTCGGAAAGTTCGCTACATTCATGGGTCCTGCCATCTTTGGCTTCGTGGCGATGGCAACTGGCCAGTCGCAGTTCGGTATCCTGAGCGTGATGGCGCTGTTTGTGATCGGTGGGGCGATCTTCTTCTTTGGCGTGCCGAAGGAAAGCACAGTCAAGCCTGAGCAGAATTCATTGCAGTAATGAAGTAGGGTATAGGCCGTGTTGCGATCTGTCGCCCACGGCCTTTCAAATTCCTGTGTGTTGGTGATGATATGGCCACATATTATAGAAGCCAGGCAGCAAAGGCAGCCGGCATTAATATTGAAACTCTTAGGTTTTATGAGAAAAATGGATTGATCCCTGCCCCACTGCGAACGGATGCGGGCTATAGACTATATACTGATGAAGTGCTGGCAAGGCTTGCATTCATCAGGCGTGCGAAGGGTTCTGGCTTTACACTCCAGGAAATCCGGCATCTGTTATCTTTGCTTGATGGGGATAGCCCCGATTGGCAATATGCTGCAGAGTTGCTTGACAAAAAAGTTGCTGATCTCGATCGGCAAATTGCATCGCTCCAGGATAAGAAGTGCTTTATGGAAAAAGTGAAACACAATTTGGGCGGTCCGGTGAAATGCCCGATCTTGCGTTCACTGCTGCATGAGTAGGCGTTTTTTTTACTGTTGACTCTGCACCATACTACAGGCCTTATCATGATGTAAAGAACGGAGGCCTGAATATGAATACACTCTTTCTTTATTTTTCTGGAACAGGGAACTCATTGTCTGCTTCCAGGAAGCTGCAAACGTTGTTGGCAGGTCAGTCCAGCATTCTACCAATTCGGAACAACTGTGGAATGGTGAAAACAGTCGCCGATAGGCTCATCCTTGTTTATCCTGTCTACTTTCAAACCATCCCGCGTATAGTCAGAGTATTTCTCAATAAGCTTGAATTTCCTCCAAAATCAATCGACATAATCGCGATTGCAACCTGCAACAGTGGCCCGGGGCATAGCCTGTTTACCATTGACAGAATACTCAAAAAGAAGGGACAATCACTGAGAGCTGGATATACCGTCACTATGCCCGGCAACTCTTTGATTATTCGGGATTACACCAATCCACCTGAGATCAGGGCACAAAGGCTTGAGGAATCCATCCAAAGGCTGGAAGAGATTGCGCAGTGCATCAAAGGTAGACAATCCGAGCTGATAGAAGGGGATAACACCTTAACGTCCCATTTTCGAGGGCTCGTCACAGGTACTGTCGCAAAATATATCTACAGGACACCCTCAAGGTTCAAAACAACGAAGGCATGCACAAAATGCGAAACATGTGTGAGAGTATGCCCTGCCTCCAATATCACAATAAGAAATGGGGCTGTCAAATGGGGGAGCAGTTGTGAGCACTGCCTGGCTTGCTTTCATTGGTGCCCTGCCAAAGCCATTGAGATTGGCAATTCCACAGTGGGTAAGTTGCGATATCAACACCCTGATGTTTCAATCCACGATATGTTCCATGCCGAATAAGGGAAAGGACGGCTAACGATCAGCCGTCCTTTCCCAGCGCCAAATTGCCCTGAATGTTTGTTGATGATCCTGCGGAGCCGCAATCAGAGGTTTGAGTGTTACTTGATGCGGCATTTCGCCCGCAGCTTTTCACAAGTCCAGGGCAAGCTGTTATAGCTGACTCTGTAATTGCTGGAACTTCTGTTTGGCTTGCTGTACGTCCTGGTCTTGCGCGTCCTTGGTCTGATAATACCCTTTGTTGATCATCGTGTTGAACACATTGTACTGATCGTCAGACACCTGCGTAATGTTGCGCAGCAAAAGCTGGCGCATATTGGTGCAGGATGATTCGGTCACGGCTGTGGAGTATACCTTAAGGATTTCTTTTTCTGTGTTCAGGATGTCGTTGAGGATTTCCTTTTCTCCCAGGGTGTTGTTCATCGCCATGTTTGCCATTTGTTTGCCTCCTCAATTGTGGCTCTGCAGATAAGCGAAGAGCGAGTCGAAATGCTGGCGGTGATGCTGCGCCAACTGGTGCACCATGTTTTTCTGTGTCGGGTCGGTCAGCATTGTTTCATAATGCTCACACTTCTTGCATGCCAGCGCCTCATAATTCATCGTATCCTCAAGGTAGGAAAGGTTCTTTGCGTCAATTTGCGGTTGCTGGTTCATATTGGCCATAAAGCGACCTCCTTGCTGATTTCTTCGAATAGTTTGTGCTATAATCGGCGGTGTATGATTGCGAAAAGGTGTCAGCTATGGGAATTATTGGCGTGATCACATCGGTGGAACTGCAAAAAAGAAACAAAACCCGGGTGTCCATCCATGTGGATGGGCAATATCTTGGCAGCGTGGAGGATATCGTCTGGGCCAAGTCGGGCCTGAAGACAGGGCACCCGTTACCGGAGGAGCTCTGGCAGGATATGCAGGGCCGTCAGGAAGAGGCGGCCGCCCTGGAAAAGGCTGTTTCGAGGCTGGCAAGCCGGGCCAGGGGCAAAGCTGAGATGGAGAAATATCTGGCGGAGAAGGGGTTTTCCGAATCTGCCATAAGCTATGCCATAGAAAAGCTGGAAGGCTATGGGTATATTGACGACGGTGAATTTGCCAGGCTGCTTGTCCGCGACCGTGTGAACACCAAATCAATCGGAAAGCGCTCGTTGGCCCAGGAGCTCAAGCGGCTGGGTGTGGGTGAGGAAGACGCTGGGCAGGCTCTTTCCCAATACGCTCAGGAGGATGAGCTTGCCGCGGCGCTGCGCCAGGCGGAGAAAGATATGCGCCGCACCGCAGGGGAAATGGACATAAGAAAACGGCGGGCGAAGCTCTACAACGGCCTTGCCCGCCGGGGCTTTTCCGGCGACGTGATCGAGGCTGCAATGGCGAAGGTTTTCAGCGGGTCTTCTGAGCAGTGACTTTCTGCCTCACGCCCATCACCCGGTGCAGGAAGTAGTACCATGGCCCAACAGCATGATAGGTGTATCGGGCAAGGTCGCGGCAGAAACCTGAAAGGAACCGCAGATCATCTTCAACCGGCTTGTAATCGGAGTAAGAAATTCTGGAGATGAGAGCCGCCACTTTCCCGAACGTGCCGGAGCCAAGCCTCAGCCACCGGTCGATCCGAGCGGCGTAGGCGGCAGGCGTTTCACCGGTCTTCAACGGGTAGTTGTAAAACTCCAGCAGTTTCAAAGATTCAGAGTAATAGTATGCACAAACCTTGCTGTGATTGTTGTATTTCCGCATCACATGGCGTATTGAGATTCGGATTCTGGCCCAGATCAGCTTTGTAACAACCCACCCCAGTAGCGCGGCAAACATCAGAACCGGCAGCAGCCACAGGTAGGGGGCAATATCCTCCCACGTGAGCGGGTTGCCTTCAGGCAGCTCATTCTGGCTTGTATCCTCTTGCTCCATCGGTGGCTTCGTTGGAATCGGGAACGGGTCCATACCGGTGTCCACGCCGGTGTTTTCATCACCCGTATCGTCTGCGGCGGGTGTAGCGTCAAAGGGGATCCAGCCAATCCCTTCGAAATAGAGCTCCGCCCAGGCGTGAGCGTTGTTGCCACGCACCACATAGATGCCATCCTGATTGGTCTTGGATGGCATCGCATAGCCCTCACAATAACGGGAGGGGATGCCGGCAATGCGGGCCATTACAGCCATTGCGGAAGCATAATAGGTGCAGTATCCCGATGGAATACTATTCTTTTCATCGGTGTTGGCAATGAACCAGGACACAAAGTCGGCGTGCTCCGGCGGAGTAGTGGGCTTAAGCGAGTATTTGAAGTTTGTTTTCAGAAAGTCCCGGATCGCAACGGCTTTCCTGTAATCGTTCATCGGCTTGCCATTGCCTGTAATTGCCTCAAAGCCACTCAATTCTCCGTTGCTGTAGGTCAGATTGGCAACCTGGTATCCATTTGCCAGATCACTGGCCAGCACATAGACCATTTGGTCGATACCGGTAGGCAACTCAAGATAGTTTTTTCGTATCCAGTCTGTTTGTTGTGCCGCATCAGTTAACTGCAAATCCAGTAAGCGGTCCATCAGTGTGTCAAAGCCCGCCGCATTGTAATCCAAATATTCAGCGGTAACGATATAGCCGTAGCCGGCGCGGAGGTCTCCGGAGCTGAACAATTCGCCCTTTTCATTGTAACGTGGCAGCACACCCATGAACTTCAGTGACTCAACATCCGTGACGCCCCGATATGGTGTGAAGAGTGCCGACGAGCTGTCCACCATAGGCTCAAGGGTGAACTCCCGTTTGCTCATAAACCGTTGGAACTGCTCGTTATCGCCTTCGTTCAGCTGCGGCCGCGTCAGGTCAAACACGCTTTGGCGCAGCCCGTTCTGATCGTCGCGGAAGCGGTATTGCCCGCTTCCCGTCGTATCCTCCCAGCGCTGACCGGTGTATTTATTATATACCACACCCCGCAGCAACAAGGATCCGTCAGCTTTCACATGCAGCATTTCCTCATCGGACAGCTCCACCGGTCCGCCAAGCCTTGTGCCCATCGGCATGAAGCCGAATCGGGCAATTGAAAACGTGTGGCGGGGGCGGTTAAAATTGGTGTAGTCAGCGATGTAGTTGTTGAAGCGTTCCAACAGGTCATACACTTGCTTGTTTTGCCACTTCGCCGCCTGCTCCGTCGTGATGGCGGCATAGCAGCACAATGTAATCGCAAGCGCCAGAGGAAGTACCACCAGTGCGATGCCGTTGCCATCCAGCTTCCGGTTGGCCTTCTTTTCGGTTTTCCGCTGAAATGATTTGGCCCACAGGGCGATCAGGCCAGCCACAGCAAACACACCCGGAAAGAGAACCGGGTCCAGTCCGTGGAACCATTTGAACAGCAGGAACCCCACCACAAACAGCATCACCATCGGGAAGCAGAAGATCTTCCTGCCAAACAGCCAGGTGTAAAGCGCGATCAGGAAAGTGGTAATGGATGTGAGCGCCAAGCCATAACCCAGCGGATATTCGCCGCCGCCACCCAGGAAGTAGAGCGCCCACCAGAAGAAGTCGATGAAGACCTCGCGCTGGTCCTTAGTGAGCAACACCCAGACAAGCAAGGGCAACAGCAACACCGCTGCAGCCGTGCCGATTACGGTGATCTTGTTAGTGGCTGCCAGCTCAATGAGTACCAGTGCCAGAATTGAGAAACCAACTGCAATCCAGGCCGGCAGCCAGATGCCCATGGAGATCTGCATCACATATGCCATCGGCGCAGCCACAGCCAGCACCAGCAAAAGCCCTTTTCCTTTTTCGGCCACAGGGTGGTTCATCGTATCATACCCACCCTTTCTGCCAGATTGTCTCCTGGCGCCATGTCAATCACCACGATGCCCGCATCGCGCATTTCGGAGACCATGCGCCGCGCCCGTCCCACCTCGACAGCCCGCTTGATGGCCATCTCCTCCTGATCCACAGGCTCCCGCACATAGACCATGGTGATGCTCATTCCGGAGCTGTTCATCATCATCAGCAAGTCAAACAATTTGTCTGAGATGGAAGAGGTGATCAAAAACAGATTGCCGGCATGAGTGACCAGCTTCAGGTCGTTCATCAGCACATCGCAGGCATCCCATTTGCCGTCAAAGGGCATCTCGCTCAGCACCGAATAGATCGACTGGAAGTGCTCCGGCTTGCTGGCTTGCAGGTGCACCCGTTTGTCCGAATAGAAGATCAGGCTGGTGGGCATTTCGCTCTGCAACAGGTGGTGCACCACCGCGGTTGCGCTTTCCACCAATGTATCCTCCAGGTTCAGCCGGTCTATGCGGCTCATTGGCTTCAGCTTGGTGTCCAGATAGAGAAGCAGGTCCGGCAGGGAGGTTTCCTCGTAATTTTTGACCATGATCTCCCGCTGGCGGGCGGTTAGCTTCCAGTGGATGCGCTTCATCTGATCGCCTGGGTGGTATTTGCGGATGTCCGCCAGCATCGCCACATCATCAGAGCGTCGGGGTGCCGTTTCCATGGGGCCTTCATCGTTGCGGCGGCGCATGGGCAGGATGGGTAGCCGCAGTATCCTTGGGCGCACCAGCAGTGAGATGGGCTTGTGGCTTAAAAACAGGTTGATGTCCAGACGAATGGAAATCAGGCCGAAGATGTCGCGGATCTCCGCCTTTTTCACACCTACCGGCCAACGGCCCCGGTAGCGGCAGAACATGCCGTGTGTATGCTCGCTGTGAGTTCGGGGCGTCAATGACATTGTCACGCTGGCCTGCTCACCCGAAAGCAGCGAGTCGATGCTATCATAGGTGAGCCTGATGTAGGCGATGGGGAAAAACATGTCGTTGTGCACCTGCAACCGGTACTCCAGCGTGTCACCTTTCACACCTTCGGCAGGGGTGAGAGACTGCAGATATTTGAACGTAAGCCCCGTATAGGCAACCGAGGCAATGGATAGAACCAGCATGACAAGCATGATATAAAAGCCCAGGAAAAAGAAGCGCTCGCCAGAGTATAGCCCCGAGACCAGCAGCGCGGCCATGCATATGCCAAACAGGATCTGTCGCGCTCTCACGCTGACACCACCGGCACGTCAATTGTGTTCAGGATGGACTTGATCACGCGGTCGGCCGTCATGCCGGTGAGCCGCGCCTCGGGCCGCACGATCAGCCGGTGGGACAGCACCGGCCCGGCCAGCTTCTGCACATCGTCTGGCATCACAAATTGCCTGCCTTGCAGCGCGGCCAGTGCTTGGGCTGCCTTCATCAGATAAATAGAACCTCTTGGGCTTGCACCCAGGCTCAGATGCTCACTCTTTCTTGTCTGGGCTACGAGCCGCACAATATACTCCCGCACGGCTGGCGCGCACTGTATACCCAGCACGTCCTTCTGCAAAGCCGCGATGTCCTCCGGGCCACACACCGGGTCAAGCTTGTCTCGTGGGTCGCCAGTCACAAACCTGCCCAGAATCTCCGCCTCGTCCTTCAAGGTGGGATAGCCCATTGCCACGCGAATCAGGAAACGGTCCAACTGGGCTTCGGGCAGAGGATAAGTGCCCACATACTCAATGGGGTTCTGCGTCGCCAGCACCAGGAAAGGCCGGGGCAGGGGGTAGGTCACACCATCGACTGTGACGCGCTTTTCCTCCATTGCCTCCAGCAGGCTGGATTGGGTTTTCGGCGAAGTGCGGTTGATTTCATCGGCCAGGATGATGTTGCTCATTACAGCGCCATGGCGGTATTCAAACTCACCGGTCTTCATGTTCAGCATGGAAAAGCCGGTGATGTCGCTGGGCAGCACGTCCGGCGTGAACTGCACTCTGTGGAACTCTAGCCCAACAGAGCGGGCAAGCGCTGAGATCAGCGACGTCTTGCCCACACCGGGCACGTCCTCAATGAGCACATGGCCTTCACACAACAAGGCAACCAGGATCAGCTCAATCACATCGTCCTTACCCACAATGATCTTCCGGATGTTTTCACGCACGTCGTTGAACAATTCCTTGATTGCAGCCAATCCAATCACGCCCCTTTTGTTTGCTGTTTTTAGTATAATTTAGTAATCTTGATTTTACAATATCATCAATTTCATCTGTCTCTTTGACTTTTATAGGATATAAATGTCGCGACGGTGCCGATCAGTGGCCGCCCTTGCATAAATCACTGCTTCAAGGTAAGCTATGAATGGAGGGTTTTTCCAATGGATTTGTTCGCCGCGCAGCAGCTGCAATCCCTGCTCAACACAGAGTTTCTGGGCAGAAACGCCATTCTGCTGGTGTCTGTGGACTCCACCAACAGCCAAGCCCGCCGGGGGCTTGCCGATGGGTTGCCCCATGGCGCAGTCTTTATCGCCGGTGAGCAAACCGGCGGCCGTGGCCGACGGGGCAGACAATGGGTGTCGGAACCGGGTTGCGGGCTTTGGATGACGGTGGTGCTGGAACCCTTCATGGCAGCGGAGGAGATGCAAAAGCTCACGCTGCTGATCGGCCTGGCAGTGTGCCGTGCGGTGGAGAGTCTTACTGGTTACGATGGTCTTGCCATCAAGTGGCCCAACGACGTGCTGGCCGAAGGTAAAAAGCTCTGCGGCATCCTGTGCGAGTCAGCCCTGGATCAAAACGGCAAGCGCATGGTGATCGCCGGCGTCGGCGTGAACACGAGAACGCCGACCATGGGATATGGCGAGGCGGCCTTGGTCGCTACCTCCATTGAGGCCGCCACAGGCCGCACCGTGGACAGACTGGTGCTGGCGGCTGCAATTCTGGGGCAGATGGAAATGCTGCTGGATGGCTGGCAGACTGAGGGGTTCGCTGGTGTGGCTGAGGGTTACCGCCGATATATGTTGCCGGAGGGTACTCCGGTGGTCATCATGGATGGTCAGAAGCAGGAGTTTGCTGCCATTGAAGGGTTGGATGACGATGGCGCGCTTTTGGTCCGGCTTCAAACTGGCGGCATGCGGCGCATCATTTCCGGGGAAATCAGCGTGAGAGGCGTGATCGGTTATGCATAAAGGGAATATTACAGACATCAAGGGCGTGCTGGCGGGCCATGCAACAAACAGTAAGGGTAAAACCGGCTGCACCGTCGTGATCTTCCCCGAGGGCGCTGTGGCCGGTGTGGATGTGCGCGGCGCTGCGCCAGGCACGCGGGAAACCGACCTGCTGCGCCCCGGAAACCTGGTCAAGCATGCCCACGCGATCCTGCTGACCGGCGGCTCGGCATTCGGCCTGGACGCTGCCTCCGGTGTGATGCGTTGGCTGGAGGAGCAGGGCATCGGCTTTGAGACAGGCGTTGCCCGCGTGCCCATTGTGCCAGCGGCAGTGCTATATGACCTTGCTGTGGGTGACGCGAAAGCCCGGCCTGACGGAGCCATGGGCTATGAAGTCTGCTGCGCTGCCTCATCTGCGCCGTTGGAGCAAGGGCAGGTGGGGGCCGGCGCCGGTGCCACAGTTGGAAAGGCGCTGGGGCTGGAGTTGAGCTCCCCAGGCGGTGTGGGCTCGGCATCAATCAAGCTGGCTTCCGGTGTGACTGTGGCTGCCGTGATCGCCGTGAACGCCTTGGGCGACGTGTTGGATTACCGCACCAATGAAATTCTCGCCGGCATCCGGTTGCCGGGCGGCGGCTTTCACAGCACGCATGACCTGCTGGTCAGCGGCAGCATGCCCGGCCAGCAGCCCGGTGCCAACACCACGATCGGCGTGATTGCAACCGACGCGGCGCTCACAAAGGAGCAGGCCAACCGCCTTGCCTCCGTGGCCCATGACGGCCTTGCCTGGTCCATCCGGCCGGTGCACACCACGATGGACGGCGACACACTATTTGCGGCCTCCTATGGTGACAAGGAGGCGGAGTTCCTAAGCTTGTGTGCAGCCGCCGTGGAGGTCGTGGCGCGGGCGGTGGGGAATGCGGTGGCTAGTAGCCAGATGCCAGTAGTGTGTAGTTAGAAGTCAGAAAAGGCGATAAGGATTGTACACGATGGTGGTGTAGGTGCGGGGCTCTGTACCCGCCCATGGCAACCTTGGACAAAGCGATACAGTACGAAGTGATGGATGAGATAAATCTTCACCTCCCTCTTGAGGGAGGTGCCGCCCTCAGGCGGCGGAGGGAGTTTTCTTGATCAAAGGTATCGGCATTGACTCGGTCGAGGTTGCCCGCATGGAGAAAAACCTTACAAACGCCCGCTTCATGGAGCGGGTGTTTACCGCAATGGAGCGGGAGCTCATCGGCAACGACGGTCACTCAGTTGAGCGGGCTTCCGGTAATTTCGCCGTGAAAGAAGCTGTGGGTAAAGCGTTAGGCTGCGGGATGGCCGGCTGCCCGCTGGACTGCGTGGAAACACTTCGCGACGAGCAGGGCGCCCCGATGATCCACGTGGATGGCAAAGCGCAGGAGCGGTTTGCCGCGCTGGGCGTGTGCAAGGCCTGGGTCTCTATCACGCACACCGGCGGGATTGCCACGGCCTTTGTGGTGCTGGAGGGGGATTGACATGCGATATGTGGTGACGCCCGCCGAAATGGCTGCGTTGGATGCCCATACGATCCACGAGATTGGTGTGCCCGGCGCGGTGCTGATGGAGCGGGCCGCATTGGCGGTGGCAAGCGAAGTGAAAGCCAGGTGGCCCGGCAAACCTGTGTTGATTGCCTGTGGCCCCGGTAACAATGGCGGCGATGGCCTGGCGGCAGCCCGCATCCTCAAGCTGTGGGGCGTGCTGGTTTGTTGTTTTTCGCCCCGCACAGGCTATAAAGGTGATGCCCTGACGCAGTACAACGCCGCGCAAAAGGTGAGCGTACCATTTTTCAAGACGCTGGAGGAATTTGAAGCAGCCATGCAGCAAGACTGCGTGATCGTGGATGCCTTATTCGGCACCGGTCTGCATGAGAATCTTACAGGCGTATGGATTGAGCTCATTGAGGCGATCAACCGGTCCGGAAAGCCGGTGCTGGCGGTGGACATCCCCTCCGGCATTGACGGCGAGACGGGCCGCGTATGCGGCACGGCCATCCGGGCGGGCCGCACCGTCACGTTCCAGTTTGCCAAACTGGGTCACTGTCTGTTTCCCGGGCGTGAGCATACCGGTGAATTGGTTACCGCTGACATCGGCATCGTGGAGGAGCGGTCATTGTTTGCACCTCGGCGCGTGCTGGAACGGCAGGACGCCGAGCACTCGCTTCGCCGTGCAGACACCCATAAGGGCAGCTATGGCCATGTGCTTGTGGTTGCTGGCTCCATGGGGATGCTGGGCGCCGGGGCGCTGGCTGCCAGAGCAGCAGTGCGGGGTGGAGCAGGGCTTGTCACCTGGGTTGTGCCGCAGAGCATGGTGATCCCTGCATCGTCTTTGGTTACCGAGGCGATGCTCTGCCCAGTGCCCGATTGCGGAGGCAGGCTGTACGCTGCATCGGAGTCAGCCCTCAGGGCAGCGCTCGTTGGCAAGTCTGCGTTGGTGATTGGGCCGGGAATGTCAAGGAATCCTGATACAACTGAACTAATCAGGAATATTCTGCATACAATTGATATACCTATGGTAGTGGATGCGGATGCTTTATTCGCTGTTTCAGGATATCCGGCACTGTTTCAGAAGGCCGAACGGGTGCTGACGCCACACCCCGGTGAAATGGCCAGGCTGCTGGGTTTGACTACTGAGGCGGTGGAGGAAGACCGGATCGGGGCCGTGAGGAGCTGCGCAGAGCAGTATGGCGGCGCAGTCGTGCTAAAAGGCGCGACCACGCTGATTGCATCAGATGGTGAGCTGACGTTGAACCTTACCGGCAACCCCGGCATGGCAACAGGCGGCGCCGGGGATGTGCTGGCCGGGCTGACCGGCGCGCTGCTGGCACAAGGATTCTCTGCCTATGAAGCTGCGAGCCGTGCATGCTGGCTCCATGGCCGGGCTGGAGATATCGCCGCATTGGAAGTAGGCCAGGCAGGACTGGCTGCCGGAGACATCGCAGAGTGCCTTCCGAGAGTGTCGGGGGGCGAATGACTGGACCAATTGGATCGGACTGGGGGAGTTTCCATGCCCGAAAGCAGCAAGAAGGTGCTTGTAAGCCTGCCGGATGCGCTGCTCCGGCAGATGGACAAACTGATGAGCGAGGAACATACCACACGCAGCCAGATCATCAGGGATGCCATGCAACTTTACATACGCGAGAAGCATAGAATGGAAATCAGGGAGCACATGAGGCGCGGCTATGAGGAAATGGCCCGCATCAATGAGGAATGGGCCGAAGCGGGCTTGTTGCCCGACATCAAAACCCTGGAGCTCTATGAAACGCTGCTTGCGGAGTGTGAGGAATGAATGGTGAGACGCGGCGAGATTTACTACGCTGACCTGAGCCCCGTGGTTGGCTCCGAGCAGGGGGGCTTGCGGCCGGTTTTGATCATACAAAACGACATCGGCAACCGCTACAGCCCAACTGTAATTGTGGCCGCCATCACGTCGAAGATCGACAAGGCCCGCCTGCCCACCCACATCGAGATCCCGGCGGAGGAATTCGGCTTGACGAAAGATTCCGTCGTGCTGGCTGAACAAGTGCGCACCATTGATAAGCGGAGGCTGCGCGAACGGGTGGGTGTGCTCAATACAGAAATCATGAACAGTGTGGACGAAGCCCTGCAGATCAGCATGGGAGTCACAGATCTGTAATGACTGGAGTTACGAATGAAGGACACAAAAGCGGCGGCATTCTATAACTGGATGTATGTAATTGTGGGCAGCGTGCTGACGGCGCTGGCCTACAATTTGTTTTTCATCCCCAACAACATCGCTCCCGGAGGCTTATCGGGTCTTGCGCAAGAGATCAACGCGTTGTTTGGTTTCAACATCGGCACTACGATTTTGGCCTTGAATGCGCCGTTGTTCCTTTTGGGCTGGCGGCTCAGGGGCAGCCTGTTCATGGTGCGTACGCTGGTTTCCACTCTGTTGCTTTCACTGCTCATCGATTATCTTAAGCTCCCACAAGAGGTGTATAACATCTTCAGAGGCGATATGATCCTCTCCACGGTGTATGGCGGCATCCTGATGGGCACCGGCGTAGGCCTGACGATCAAGGGCAATGCCACCACCGGCGGCACCGACCTGGCGGCAATCATAGTCAACCACTGGTTCCCCCATCTGGATGTGGCGTGGGTGCTTTTTGGCGTGGACTTTGCCGTGGTGGCAGGCGCCGCCGTGGTGTTCCGCTCACCGGTGCTTGCGCTGTATGCGTTGGCCGCAGTGTTCATTGGCGCCAGAATTGTGGACTTTATCCAGACCGGTGCCCGCAGCGGCAAGGTCTTTTTCATCATCTCCAAAAAGTCAGACATCATTACCCAACGGATCCTGGTCACGCTGGATCGCGGTGTCACGGTGCTGAATGGGAGGGGCGCTTACAGCGGCAACGAAAAGGATGTCCTGTTCTGCCTTGTGGCCCCCACTCAGATCACCGCGATGAAAAAGCTGATTGCCGAAGAAGATCAGGATGCGTTCGTGGTCGTCACCGATGCCAAGGAAGTGTTGGGTGAGGGGTTCATGCCGCACAGGAAGCAGTAAACACCAAGTATTGAAATTCCTGCTTCAATACACTATAATGAGTGCAGCTTTGATGGGAAAAATGGCCAATGAGCGCCAAAGAGAGCCGGTGGGTGGTGTGAGCCGGTGCGCAAGTCGCCTTTCCGTCCCGGAGCGTTGGAGCGATGAGCCCCACGGACAGGCCCGATAAAGCCGGATGAGCGCCCCGCTCTGCGGGGAAGCAGGGTGGCACCGCGGTTCACACCGCCCCTTGGGAAACCAAGGGGCGTTTTTTATGAAAACAAACGGAGGAAATGATATGTTAGACATCGCAATGATTCGTAAAGACCCCGAAGCTGTGGCCAAAGCTTTGGCCAAGAGGGAATATGAGGTGGATTTCTCCGAATTCCTGGCCTGGGATGGCAAGCGCAGGCAGATCATCACCGAAGTTGAGACGATGAAGGCCGAGCGCAACCGGATTGGTAAGGAAGTCCCCGAAATGAAAAAGCGCGGTGAGAGCACCGATTCATTGCTGGCCCAGATGAAAGAAACGGCAGACCGGATCAAGGAGCTGGATCAGGAGCTCAATCAGCTGGACAACCGCATTGAGACCTTTGTGGCAGCGCTACCAAACCTGCCGGCAGACGACGTGGCCGCAGGCGGCAAAGAAAACAACCAGTATGTCCGTGAGTATAAGAGCAAACCGGATTTCGGGTTCAAGCCGAAGGATCATGTGGATCTGGAGACTTCTCTGGGCCTGATCGATTATGAGCGCGGCGTCAAGATGGGCGGTAGCGGCTTCTGGATTTATTCTGGCCTGGGCGCCCGCTTTGAATGGGCACTATTGAACTATTTCGTGGAGGAGCACCTGAAGGACGGATATGAGTTCATCCTGCCGCCCCACATTCTTAATTGGGAGTGCGGCTTCACCGCGGGCCAGTTCCCCAAGTTTGAGGAGGATGTGTTCCGTCTGCAGGAGGACCAGATGGCTTTTCTGCTACCTACGGCGGAGACAGCTCTGGTGAATCTTTATCGTGACGAGATTCTGCCGGAAAGCGCGTTACCAAAGAAACTGTTTGCTTATACCCCGTGCTATCGTCGCGAAGCCGGCAGCTACCGTGCCAATGAGCGCGGCATGATCCGCGGCCACCAGTTCAACAAAGTGGAGATGTTCCAGTTTACCACGCCGGATAACTCAAAGGCAGCGCATCAAGAGCTGATTGAAAAGGCCGAACGCCTGGTGCAGGGCTTAGGGCTCCATTACCGCCTGATGAAGCTGGCAGCTGGGGATTGCAGCGCGTCGATGGCGACCACCTATGACATTGAGGTCTGGCTGCCGTCGATGAACGAATACAAGGAGGTCAGCTCGATCTCCAACGCCTATGAGTATCAGGCCCGCCGCGGCCGCATGCGCTACCGCCGGGATTCCGATAAGAAGGTGGATTTCATCCACACGCTCAATGGCTCGGGCCTGGCCACGTCCCGCATCCTGCCGGCAGTTCTCGAGCAGCACCAGCAGGCCGACGGTTCGGTGATTGTGCCGGAGCCGCTGCGCAAGTGGGTGGGCGTGGATGTGCTGACGAAGAAGTAGTCAGTAGAGTAGTCCATAGCCAGTAGAAACGGCATCAGGATATGAATAGAATGGTCATAAAGAGGGCTATAGCCTGAAGTTTTCAAGGGAGGGAACATGAACAGAAGACAGCTGCTCAATGTGAAAAGGCTTCTTCGTCTGCTTGTGCTGGCGGCTCTGATATTTTCACTGTGCGGCTGCGACATTCTGCTCACATCCTCTGACTCAACCATACAAGGAGATTATGAGCTCAAGGTCGTCATGCTGGATGTTGGCCAGGGAGACAGTATATTGCTCGCGTCCGGCGGCGAATACATGCTGGTGGATGCCGGTGAGAACGACAAAGGAGAGTTAGTCGTAGGCGATCTTCAACGGCTTGGAGTGACCAGGCTAAAAGCGGTTGTCGGCACGCATCCTCATTCGGACCACATCGGCGGGCTGGACACGGTCATTGCGTCCATTCCCACAGAGGCAGTCTATATGCCTCGCCGGACTGCCGACACGGAAACCTATGAAGATGTGCTGGACGCCGTGATTGCTGCCGGTTTGACCGTTACGGTGCCAAAGCCTGGCGACACGATGAAGCTTGGGGAGGCAGACATCACCTTTTTGTGGCCCCCGGCCAAATACAAGTCTGACAATGACAACAACCACTCCATTGTGATGATGGTTTCTGCCGGCGGTTACCGTTTTTTGCTGTGCGGCGACATGGAGAAGGCGGTGGAAAAAGAACTGCTGGATCAGGGGCTTGATCTGGATTGCGACGTGCTGAAGGTGGCCCATCACGGCAGTGATACCTCCAGCACCAAAGCCTTTTTGAAAGCAACGACGCCGCAAATCGCACTGATCAGCGTTGGGCAGGGGAACAGCTACAAGCACCCCGACAAGGATGTTCTGAAGCGGCTGGAGGGCTTAGGCACGAAGATCCACCGCACCGACAAGGAGGGAACCGTTACGGTTACCATATCCGGTGGAGCAATGTCAATTACCGAGTCAAACTAGTAACTTTTTCTTAACAGATATTTAAGCCGGGTGTTAACCCGGCTTATCGTTTGTATCTCAAGCATTCTTGTATAAATCCTTCCTTGGCTGTCAATAATTCCCATAACAGCATATAAGGGAGGCTCAGATTTGAAGAAGGTCCTGTTTATATTTGCCTGTATATTGATCATAGGCGGTCTGTTCATCGCCTGTGGAAGCGACAGCAAACCAGTCAACTCTTTGCAGAGCAGTGTGATTCGCCTTCATATTCTCGCCAACAGTGACAGCGAAGCCGACCAGGCCATTAAAACCAAGGTTCGGGACATGTTGCTGGAGAAGTGGGGGAAGAAGCTGATGGAGCTTGGCGATTCCAGTGAGGCTTGGGAGGCGCTGGGCAATTTGATTCCCGATATACAAAATGATGTGAATTCTTTTTTGAAGGATCTTTGTGCAGACTACAATTCAACTGTTAAGGCCGGTGTGTATGACTTCCCTGAGAAGGATTATGACGGCGTTGAGTTTCCCGAAGGACGATATCATGCGTTGCGTGTCGAGCTTGGCGCGGCGTCTGGCCACAATTGGTGGTGCGTGATGTTCCCCCCGCTATGCCTGATCGGCGAGGATGGGGAAATGAGCATCGAAGACTATAAAGAGTTGGTGAAGAAGCTGGATGCCGAGGCGGAAGCGCCGGAGGCACCTGTGCGCTCATGGCTGTTTGACAAGTTGTTTGACGGCAGCCAGTGGGATGGGGACTTTTTTCAGTGGGCCAAAGAGTATTGGGTGAAAGGTGATGATTGATGATGCGCATGATACGGGTTGCTGCATCGCTACTGGTGGTGTTGTGCTTATGCTTAAGCCTTGGCATGGCATCACCGGACCCTGGCGGCACGCTGAAGAAAGGGTCTTCTGGTAACGATGTGGAAAAAATCCAAAGCCGTCTCAAGCAATGGGGCTATTATGACGGCCCAATTGACGGCGCGTTCGGCCAGGCAACGGAGGATGCTGTCAAGTTCTTCCAGCGGCGCAACGGCATCACCGCCGACGGTGTTGTGGGTGACCGCACGGCGGCTGCCATCGGCATCACTATCGGCAGTGATGGTGGTGCATACAAGCCCTCGGGCGGAGGCACAGCCACCGGTGATGTCTACCTTCTGGCTCGGGCCGTCTATGGAGAGGCACGGGGAGAACCCTATGCGGGTCAGGTGGCTGTTGCGGCCGTGATCCTAAACCGGGTGGCCAGCGCCAAATTTCCAAACTCGATTGCCGGTGTGATCTACCAGCCCGGTGCATTCACCGCTGTGGATGACGGGCAGATCAACCTCACTCCGGACCAAACGGCGATCAAGGCCGCCCGTGACGCCCTAAACGGATGGGATCCCAGCGGCGGGGCGCTTTACTACTTCAACCCCAACACGGCCACCAGCGCCTGGATCTGGTCCAGGCCGCTCATTGTGGTAATAGGGAGGCATCGCTTTGCAGCTTGACAGATGGAGGAATGTGCGCAGGAAGATATTGCTTCCGGCGCTGCTTGGAATCGCGGCAATCTCAGCGTTGACCTGGGGGGTGTATCAAAATGCACTTAGGGCAGGGTATGAGGCGCAATTGAAAAACATGTATACCAGGTCATTCTACGAACTGGTCAGCAGTATGGACAATGTGCAGGTGGAGCTCTCCAAGCTGATGGTGTCAAACTCTCCAGGCGGAAACATCCAATTGCTTTCAGACATCTCTACCAAAGCGGAAAATGCCGTGCAACAGATTTCTCAGCTGCCTTTGACCCATCCGGCTCTATCCAACACAATGGGCCTTGTGTCTCTGACAGGCGACTATTGCCGGAGCCTCAGAAAAAAAGCCTCAGACGGCCACCCGTTGACGTCAGAAGATGTTGCCAAACTCAAGGAACTCTACAACAGCTGCCTTCAGGTTACTGATGAGCTCCGCAAGATGCAAAGTAGCGGTGAGGTCCGGTTTGCAAACCTGAACAATAAAACGTATTATGAGGTGGCCCAGAGCGATCAAATCTCCTCACAGTTTTCAGAGTTGGATAAGGGCACCACGGATTATCCAACGCTGATTTATGACGGCCCCTTCTCCGAAAGCATACTGAACGCCCAGCCCAAGGGCCTGCCGCAGGGTGCGGTGGACGAAGCCGGTGCCAAGACTGCTGCCGCCGCATTTTTGGGCTTGCCGGGTGCTGGGAACATTACGTTGTCCGGTGAGTGTAAGGGAGCCATCGAGACATACATGCTGGAGGTCACTGACACGTCAAACCGTAAGTCAACCGTACAAGTATCCAAGCAGGGTGGCAAGGTGCTCCAGATGATTATGGACTCGGCTGCCGTCACTCCGGCGCTCACTGCCGATGATTGTGTGGCAAGAGCCAAGGAGTGGCTAACCACACAGGGGTTTGGCACGATGGCAGCCACGTTCCAACAGCAGTATGACGGCACACTTGTGATCAATTTTGCTGCTGTGCAAGACAATGCAGTTCTATACACCGACCTTGTGAAGGTGAAAATGAGCATGGATGATGGGCATATCAGTGGATATGATGCCACCGGCTACTGGATGAACCATCAAGGCAGACCAACGCTCGCCCCGGTCATCGCAGAAACGGAAGCAAGGAAGTTGGTTTCGTCACAACTCCAGATCACAGGGTCTCAACTTGCGATGATACCCACCGTTGGCGGCGGAGAACAGCTTTGTTGGGAGTTTCGGGGCAACTTCGGCGGTGACTCGTTTTATGTCTACATCGATGCGCTGACCGGCGAGGAAGCAAACATTTTCAAGATCATCAACACGGAGACCGGCAGCCTGGCAGTCTGAACAATACCGTACCAATTTGTTAAAAAATGCAAGCCTGGATTCCGTTCCAGGCTTTTTTGTGTCAATTGCAGTTGCCCCTTCATACAATGGTTACAGGCCACATTTCTGGCCCTGTGCTGCCGTTCGCAATTTCGTGGAAGGGTCGTGGCGCCATGCTGACTTTGGAAGGATATATTGAGCAGTCGCTGAGAATCAACTTGTTTTTCTTGCGAATCTCCAAAGAGCATTCTTTTTTTCTGGAATCTTCCTTCACGCAACGCAACACCAACCTCAAAGAAACAGCCGGATATTTCCGCAGGCAGTTCAAGCTTCAATTGCAGCAAGCCGTGAGTATGGCTGATGGAGTGTTGGACCAACAGATTCTACAGTCCGGCCAGATCATTACGATTCATACGCTGAGTGCTGAGCTTCTCACACAGAAATTATTCGGCACTGTGATAGACACTGCCCTGACCAAGCAGGAAGAGACCCTTCGGCCAAGGCTGGCCGCAATGACACATGAAACGCTGGAGCCCCACATCAATGAACTAAACCGGCGGGCAATTGCATCCTCGACGGCTCTGGCGGAGTTTATTGGGGGGTTGATCAACGATGTGAAAACATGCCGCCTGTTCATCAACATGTATCCGCTGCTAATGGACCACATGTTGCAGGAAACAAACGCATTCATCCGAATACTCGTGATGCTGCAAAACCGGATGAATCCATTTGAGAAAAGCATCATTAAGCAGGAACCGTTGTGGAATCGAATTCTGGGAGAGCACGCAATATTCACCGGATTAATGCTTGATCCCACAGAACAGCTCCTTAAGAATGCCGCAAACAGATTTGCTCAGGAGTTTTATGCACTTGCTGATGCAGCAGACCAACCCTCAGCAGATCCTGAGAAGGCTCACGCCATTATCGAACATAGCCATCAAGCAGCAAAAGATGCCCGCGATTTTTACATGGCGTTCATCCAGGGGCAGCTGCACTGCCAGATCCTTTCGGTATTGATCCCATTGGTGATTGACCATAACACTCGTGAGACGAATTACTACATATATCAAATCGAACATGGTTCCTACGCAAACATAAATTCATGACAAAATTCAGAGGAGAGCATCAGCTCTCCTCCACAGTCATTTCGGGGCTCTCATGTTGTCGCGGTAAAAGCCCTTTGGCATCCTCGTTGCGTTGCCTGGAAGGAGTTTGCTTTTGGACGATGTGTTTCTTCCATCGTGCTTCACCTGTTTCATCAACCTCATGCTATCACCCCATCATAGTCTTTGCTTCGTGAAGCGTGTCATTCATTGGACTCAAGCTTGACAGCACTGCCAATCTGTGCTAGTTTAATGCAAATATGCGTATAAATATCCAACGGAGGGCACCATGCCGCGCTATTATTATACGGAACACACCAATTTCTTCGGCCACACCAACCCGAGCAAGCTTGTAGAAGAATACGGCAGCCCTCTTTATGTATACAATGAGTCAATCTTGCGAAAATCCTGCCGGGACATGAAGAACCTGGTGCCGGTGGATGGGTTCACCGCTGATTATTCCATCAAAGCCAACTCCAATCTGCACATCCTGAAAATTGTGCGGGAGGAAGGCCTTGAGGCCGATGCGATGTCTCCCGGCGAGATCCATGTGCTGCTGGAAGCGGGTTTTGCGCCGGACCAGATCCTGTTTGTGTGCAACAATGTTTCCGCCGAGGAGATGGCCTTTGCCGTGGAGCGCGGTGTGACTGTCAGTGTGGATTCTATGATGCAGCTCGAAACCTATGGCAAGCGGTTTCCCGGCACCAAAGTGGCCGTGCGCTTCAATACCGGCTATGGCGCAGGCCACCATGAAAAAGTGGTGACGGCAGGGAAGAAGACCAAGTTTGGCATCAATGACGACAAGGCCAGCCAGGTGGAGGCGTTGCTGAAGCAATACAACCTTCGCCTGTGCGGCATCAACCAGCACATTGGCTCGCTGTTTATGGAGGAGAGCGCCTATGTGGCGAGCTGCGAGGCGCTGCTGGACCTGGCGCAGCGCTTCGATGGGCTTGAGTTTGTGGATATGGGTGGCGGCTTCGGTATCCCATATCGTAAGCAGGACGGCGAGCGCCAGCTGGATCTCAAACCGTTTGCAGAGCGGATCGGCAATGCAATCGCCGATTTCAAGGCGCGGTATGGCGGCGGCAATATGAAATTCAAGACCGAACCAGGCCGCTATGTGGTAGCTGAGTCCTGTGTGCTGCTGGGCACGGTGCACTCTATCAAGGACAACAACGACATCGCTTATGTGGGTACGGATTTAGGTTTCAACGTGCTCCAGAGGCCGGTGATGTATGATTCCCATCACGACATTGAAGTGTATCGCGATGGCAAATTGACCGACGAGGGCCGCCAGACCGTTACAGTGGTGGGCAACATCTGCGAAAGCGGCGACAAACTCGCCGTGGACCGCACGCTGCCCTTCATCCGGCAAGGAGATCTCCTGGGCGTGATGGATGCGGGAGCCTATGGTTACTCGATGGCATCCAATTACAACAACCGACTGAGGCCAGCGGAGGTAATGATCTGCCTGGATGGCACGGACCGGCTGGTCCGCCGGCGTGACACGTTGGAAGACCTGATGCGAGGGTTTTAGTATAACCAATAACTATACGCAGGCGGGTTTCCCGCCTGTTTGTTTTTCCGTGGACCGATGCGCTTCCTAATATCAGATTTTATGATATACTATCTTCATTCGGAAACCCAGAACGATGCTGGAGTGAATAACGTATGAGACATATTGTGATCACCGGAAGTGCCAGGGGGATCGGGTTTGAATTGGCGCGCGAGTTTTTGCGCCTAGGCATGTTTGTAACAGTCTCAAGCGTCAATGCAGATAGCCTCGCTCATGCGCAGGAACAATTGCTGGAATATGGTGACCATGTGCAATTTGTCCGCTGCGATGTGCGATGTCGGGATGAAGTCAAGGCTCTTTGGCAGGCAGCGGAGAAACACTGGGGCGGTGTTGATGTGTGGATCAACAACGCCGGCATCAGCCAGCCCAGGCAAAAGCTGTGGGAATTATCCGGTGAAACAACCGAGGCAATCGTGCGCACAAACATCCTGGGTGTGATCTATGGCTCACAGATTGCAGCTGAGGGCATGGTCAGGCAAGGCTACGGGTTCATTTATAACATGGAAGGCCTTGGCAGCGATGGTAGAATCGTGGATCGGACTGGCCTTTATGGTATGACAAAGTGGAACTTGGCATATTTCACAAAGGCGCTGGCCAAAGAGCTACGCGGCACCTCGGTGTGTGCAGGCCGTCTGTTGCCGGGCATGATGCCCACTGATTTCATCACCAAACCCACGCTGGGAGAGCAGGCGCGGGTAGTGGACGAGCAAACAAGAATGATCTTCAACATCCTTGGAGACAAACCGGACACTGTAGCCAGATATTTGGTTGCGCGGATTCTTAAAAACGGATCAACCAACTCTCATATTAGGTGGCTGACGGCTGGCAGGGTCATGGGCCGGTTTCTACTATCACCATTTCGGAGAAGGAACATTTTTGATCAATGAAAATCATCATCGCCCCTGATAAGTTCAAAGGCTCCTGCCCGGCGGATACGGTCGCGGAAGCGGTTTCACGCGGCTGGAGGAGCGTTTTCCCAGAGGATGAAACGGTTCTCTTGCCCGTGGCTGATGGAGGCGATGGCACGCTTGCGGCCATGCGCGCGGCTTGTGGCGGGCAGTGGATGACCGAAGCTGTGCGAGGGCCTTTGGGCAGCCAGGTGCAGGCCCAATGGCTCATGCTTCCCAATGGCACCGCGGTGATCGAAATGGCGCAGGCGTCAGGGCTAACGCTGGTGGAAGCATCTGCAAGGAATGTGCGCCATGCTGATTCCTACGGCACCGGGCAGCTCATCCTGGCGGCCCTGGACGCTGGTTGCCAGCGGTTTGTGGTGGGCATCGGCGGATCGGCCACCAACGACGGCGGCATTGGGATGCTCCGGGCTCTTGGTGCCCGGTTTCTCAGCAGGGAGGGGTATTTGACAGTTCCTGGAGACCTGCTTGAGCTTGATCGGGTTGATCTGACGAATATTGACAGAAGAATTTCAGATTGTGATTTCACTGTTGCCTGCGACGTGGCAAACCCATTGTGCGGCCCCGATGGTGCGTCCGCCATATTTGGCCCGCAAAAAGGCGCGAGTTCCGAAGATGTCGCCCATTTGGACGCATGCCTTTCGAGGCTTGCGTCGGTCATGGCGGCTGAAAGTGGCTTTGATTGCAGTGCAATGCCTGGGGCCGGTGCTGCCGGAGGCATGGGTTGGGCGCTCCTGCAATGCTGCGGCGCGAAAATGCGGCCAGGCATCGATGTTGTGCTTGAGGCTGCCGGATTTGATGAAAAGCTTAACGGCGCCGGATTGATCATTACCGGTGAAGGAAGCTTGGATGGGCAAACCGCGATGGGGAAGGTGCCTGTGGGAGTTGCGGCGCGGGCGAAAGAAAAGAATGTGCCTGTGGCCGTGATTGCAGGCACGTTGGGAAAGGGCCATGAGGCTGTCTATTCCATGGGGATCGGCTGCGCAATCGGCATTGCGCCAGGGCCCATGAAGCTTGCCGACGCGATGGGGCGTGCGGAAGAGCTGGTGGAGCAAGCCGCGGCCCGCCTCGCCAGGATCATCCGTGTGGGCATGGCGATGGGGGTGGGCAGATGAACCAGGGAGGCCCCGTGATCTGGGATCAGGCCATGCAGTCCGGTGGATGGATTCCGGTAATGGTGGAGCTTGTGGAGCTCGTCCATGACGGCAGCAAGCTCCCTGCGGATTATAGCACCCATGACAGTTTTGAGCTGGCTGCGATCAAGCAGGGCCAAGCTGTATATAACTTCACCGGCGGCAGGACGGTAGCTCTGAACCCTGGCGATATGATGATCATCAAACCGCA
Organism: Bacillota bacterium; assembly: GCA_023435705.1. GTDB lineage: Bacteria > Bacillota > Clostridia > Christensenellales > UMGS416 > JAEYRA01. Next base: position 130,792 of record JAEYRH010000016.1, read on the forward strand.
CGTATCCCACCGGTTCACTGTGATCGGCGGAGGCACCTGCGACATCATTGTGATGCGTTTCAAGTTTGCCGATGTGGAGGGGCATGAGATCAACCCGCTGAGCCTCAACGATTTTCTTTCCTATCTGGAAAATCGCGGTCAGGGAGATCAGGAATACCTGCCCATCAATGCGGGGTTGTGGAGCGATGTGACGCGACAGGTAAACCGCATTCTCGCCGAGCAACGCCAAAAGCGCGAAGGCCATGAATACATGACCAGGCTTCTGGTGTTGGAATTGTTTGTGCTGGTTTCCAGGGCACTTCGCTCCCAGTGGGAAAGCTCCGTAGAACCCCATGGCACGCGTATCAGCGAATACATGCGCAATGCCCGCCGCTACATCGAGGAGAATTCCGCAGAGGAGCTCACGCTTCGCCAAATCGCAGGTTATGTGTATTTGAGCCCCAGCTATTTTGTGAGGGCTTTCAAAGAGGCTTGGGGGCAGTCACCCATGCATTATTTGCAGCAGATCCGGCTTGCCAAGGCCCAGGAGCTACTCGCCGGCACCGACCTTTCCATCCGTGATGTCGCGCAAAAGGCGGGCTTTACCGATCAGAGGCGCATGAATGAGCTTTTCATCAAAACCCTCGGAATTTCACCGATGAAATACAGAAAGCAAAGCGGTCAAAGCTGACCTGCGGGAGGGGAATATTGCATCCGATCAAGATGCTTGTCGCGGCGCTGGACGACAGGTTGCCAAGCCTGTTATGCGCCAGCATCGGTAAGGATCCATCCATTCGGTTGCTTGGGCGTTTTGCATCGGCAGCGGAAGCTATTGAGTCAGCCGAGCGGCAAAATCCTGATGTGATCGCGTATGACTTGCGATTGGATGATATGAAGCCAGAAGACGCTATCAAAAGGCTCAGCCATGCCGGCAAGTCGGCGGTTGTTGCGATGAGCCCCGCCATGGGGCGTGCCTTGCAGATGATCGATGCCGGTGCTGTTGATTTTATCTATCTTCCTGTCCGTGGCAGTGACAGCGATGGGAGGCTTTTTGCCGTTGACGCGTTGTCCAGACTCAAGGTGGCAACGCTGGGAAGAGTGATCCCACCGGTGCAGCAATGGCGGGAACAGGCAGACATTCGGCTGCTGGCCGTTCATGCTGCACAGGGGGGGCTGGTGCAGGCAGCCTGCATGCTAAAAAAGCTGGATCGGCGTTGCCCACCGGTCTTAATCCTGCAAAAAAACCCCGGTCAGTACAGCGAGTATCCGGCGCGGCTTTGCAGCATGTGTGGGTGGCCGGTTAAAGCTGTGAGTGATGGTATGATGCTTGAGGACGCCACAATTTATGTGGCATTTCATTGCCAACGGCTGCGCATTGATTCCAGGCATGACGGTCTTTTTCTTCAAATGGAAAGCAGGGCAGATTCACACAGCGATGTCTGTGCCGATGATTTCTTCCACTCTCTGGTCGGTTCGCTTGGCGGCACTTTTATGGGAGTGTCATTATCCGGCGATGGCGAAGGCGGGCTGAGGGCGGTAGTCGAAGCTGGTGGTTTGGCAATCCGGCACAATAAAAACGCCCTTTTAAGTCAACCGGGCGGTGTGGGGTCCGGAGGAGTGGTCGAGATGGCACTGGATGATATCGCCATGGAAATCGAACGATGGCGGTGGCTGCCACAGACAAGTCTGCAATTTGACCGATGACAAGGTGAGCACTTGCGTTTTCATCCATCGTGCATTCATTGGATTTCTTATACAATCATCAGGGAGGGCGCAAACCATGGTGGAAATCAAACAAGTCACAACCAAACGGGACCTCAACAGGTTCCTGGACTTCCCAAACCAGCTATATCGAGACAATCCCTGTTATGTGCCCGACATGCGCTCCGATGAGCTCAACAACCTGAATCCGAAAGTCAACCCGGCGTTTGAGCATTCAGAAGCCGCTCAATGGCTGGCTCTCCGAGACGGCAAGGTGGTCGGGCGGGTAATGGCGCTGGTCAATCATAATGTGAACGCGGCTTGGGGCAAAAAGCAAGCTCGGTTTTCAAGGGTTGATTTCATCGACGATCCGGAAGTTTCTCAAGCCCTGCTGGCCAAAGTAGAGGCATGGGCAAGATCAAAAGGCATGGAAGAAATTGTCGGACCAATGGGTTTCTGTGATTTTGATAAGGAAGGCATGCTTGTGGAGGGCTTTGAGGAGTTATCCACATTTGTGACCTATTACAACCACCCCTATTATCCACGGCATTTGGATAAGCTTGGCTATGAAAAAGAGGTGGATTGGATTGAGTTCCGGCTGGATGTGCCGGACACTGTGGATCAGAAGATCGCCCGCATCGCCGAGATCGTGACAAAGAAAACCGGCTGCAAGCTACTAGAGTTCACGAATGCCAAAGATATCTTGCCTTGGGGCCAGGCGGCATTCAGCCTGTTTAACGATGCGTATAAAAATCTCTATGGTTTTGTCCCGCTGACTGAAAAGCAGGTGCAGGCCTACATCAAGCAATTCTTCGGGTTTGTGAACCCGTCGTTCATCAAGGCCGTGGTGGATAAGGACAACAACCTTGCTGCTTTCGCCATCACGATGCCGTCGTTGTCCAAGGCGATGCGCAAGTGCGGGGGCAGGCTGTTCCCATTCGGTTTTATTCCGGTGATGAACGCGATTAAGAAGAATGACACATTGGATATGTATCTGGTCGCAGTCAAGTCTGAATATCAGAATCTGGGTCTTTATGCCATCCTGATGGACGCTATTTATCGTGAAGCCATTAATAAGGGTTTCAAGCACGCCGAATCCAACCCGGAGTTGGAGCTCAACGAAAAAGTGCAGGCCACATGGAAATTCTTCCCACGCAGGCAGCATCGCCGCAGAAGGGTATTCATCAAGCATCTTCAGCAGCCGGTGTGAACAGAGTTGAGGTGTCTGTGAAGGACTTGATGACAGCAATTGAAATGAGGCCTCCACCTGGTATCATTACGATCGCAGGTGCTCCTGGCAGCGGCAAGTCGTCGGTAGCGGCGCGGCTTCTTGTGCTGCTGCCGGGTTTTGACCATTTCTCCGCCGGCCAGGCGTTTCGCAGGCTTGCAGCGGAACTGGGCATGACTGTCAATGAGCTCACGGCGTTGGCCGACTGTGACCACTGTTATGACCGGATGGTGGATGACAGCCTGATGGCATTTGGCCGGCAGACAGAGATGGCGGTCATCGATTCCAGGATGGCCTGGCACTTCCTGCCCGATTCATTCAAGGTCTATCTGGCTGTCAATTCCCAAGCTGCGGCCAGACGCATTCTGCTCAGCGGCGATAGGGGTGCGATGGAGCGCTATGCCACATTGATGGAAGCGGAAGAGGCCGTGCGCAAGCGCGGCCTCTCTGAGCGAAACAGATATTTTGAGCTGTATGGTGTCGATATCCTTGATCCAGGCAATTATGACCTAATAATTGACACTTCCGACATCTCAGCGGACCGGGTGGCGGAGCGGGTGCTCGCCGCATGTCAAGTCAAACCCTGAAGCTCTGGCAGATCAAAGTTGGCCGGATTCGGCTTTCTTGTACCGGCTTCTATCTGCTTGATTACAAAAACAACCGCGTCATTCACCGGTGTGTTCACACCGGCTTCAACGCTCTTTTTGGAAATGTAGCCGTTAAAGTAATCAATTTCCGTGGGCTTGCCCCGCTCTAGAGACTGCAGGCTGGAGGACTTGAGCCTGCGGTATTTCAACCCCACGATCCGGATCATCCCATGGCGCTTCAACTCCGCCAATAGCCCCATGCCGGCGCATAACTTGTAATAATCCAGTTTTCCACCATATGGCGGGATCCTGACACCAATGGCGTTGGCCACTGCAACGGCTTCAAATATGATCGCCAGAAACAGATCCCGTGCACGCTTCAACTTGAGCATATCGCCCAGACATAGCCCGCAGATAGCTCCAAGCGATGTGATGCAGGAATTCACAATCAGTTTTGAATAGAGCTCTGCGTATATGTCGGGAGAAACCGTAGTCGGCACAATGGCACTTAACGCAAGCCTGAGCGGTTCAAGGCGCTCTTCCATGCCGGGCTCCAGCCCGCCGATCACAAATTCTCCCTCGCTGGTCATTTCCAGATCACCACGCCCATGCATTGTGGCACCCCATCCGATCACACAGCCCACGGTGCGGCTTCTGCCGGCAATTTCAGCCATGGCGTCGGTGCAAATGCCGTTCTGCATGGAAACCACGAGGGAATCCGGCTTGAGGTAGGGGAGGCAGCTTTTCACAGCATCCGGCATGTCATAAGCCTTCACAGCCACGAGAATGGCGTCCTTCTGCCCGGATATCCGGTCAATGCTTGTGACAGAGTTGACAGTCATTCTGCGCGTTCCTCGAATACCACTGATTCGCAGCCCTTCGCTATTTGCCAGTTCTGCAGTGTCCTTATGGTTACAGACGAGTTGCACATCATAACCCGCCTCTGCTAAAAAAGCAGCAGTGATACCTCCAATAGCCCCCGCGCCGATCACGGCGATTTCCAACTTACCTGCGTTCATATGTAACCGGCCTCCCCAAACCCAGATAACATACATGGTAATACATAACGGTGCCCGAAGCAATGCCCGCGGGATACACAAACGTTGCCATATCTTCATATACTGGATGATATCGGAGGTGGTCTCATGCACGATGCTATGACCATGCAGCGGTGCCCGCCAAACACCGTTGCCTATGTAATCAAGCCCGGTGACACCCTGTACAGCCTGGCCCGACGGTATGGAACGACTGTGGATGCGATCCTCTCGATCAATCCACTGATCACCGACCCGGAATTCCTGCGCGTAGGGCAGAGAATCTGCATTCCCCGCCAGCCAATTTTTCCGGCATGCCCGGAGGGCAACTATTATGTGATCCGTCAAGGAGACACACTGTATTCCATCGCGCGCCGTTATAACATCTCACTCGATGATCTGATGGAAGCCAATCCCGGAATTAATGCATCAGCCCTTGCCATTGGTCAAGTGATCTGCATCCCGCTTGCCATACCTCCTGTCACATGTCCGTCAGGCTACATGGCTTATACAGTTCAGGCAGGAGATACGCTATATTCGATTGCCCGCCGATCTGGCACGACTGTTGCCAGGCTCCGCGCTGCCAACCCGTCAGTCAATCCCGACGCTCTTTTGGTAGGCCAAATAATCTGTATCCCAAGTTGACGTCACAAAAAAGATAAGCCCAACTCAGGATGGGAATGCAACCCATCCTGTTCTTTTGCCACGATACGGATCAATAGTGAAATTTTGCTCAAATAAAGAGCACATTGTTTGCGGAAGAGCAACAAATACGTTATAATAATGTAAACAGGGGGATCGAATCCCGAATTGGAGGTTGGGCTTATGAAACTGATCATCGCAATCGTGCAGGATGAAGACGCCGGCAGGCTGGTGAGTGCATTGATGAGCGAAGGATACGGCGTGACAAAGCTGGCCACGACGGGCGGTTTCCTGCGGGCCGGCAACACCACGTTGCTGGTGGGCGTGGCCGATGACAAAATGAACGGTGCAATGGCCATCATCGAGAAAATCTGCAAAAGCCGTAAGCAAATCGCTACTTCGCCCTCGCCGGTGGCCGGGTCCTCGGGCATGTATGTGCCTTATCCGGTCGAGGTGATGGTGGGTGGTGCCACGGTGTTTGTGATGGACGTGGAGCAGTTCAAGAAGGTGTAGGCAAGGGTTGTCTCATTCAGGCGAGCCCCTGATTGGTTTTGAGCAGTTGATTGGGCAATCGGCCCTGGCGGCACGGCTTCGCTCGGCGCTCGGACAGGGCCGTATTGCCCATGCTGTTATTTTCGCCGGTTTATCCGGTTCAGGCAAACGCACAGTCGCATCCATCTATGCCAGAGCACTGTTGTGCAGCGGAGCCGGCCATAAGCCATGCAACACCTGCCCTTCCTGCCGCAAGGCGCTGGCAGGCAACCATGCGGATCTTCATTTGATCAGGCCCGGCGAGGAAGGAAAATCGCTGGGTGTGGACGATGCCAGAAGCCTGCAGCGGCTCATTGATGTGCGGCCATATGAAGGCGGCCGGGCCGTTGTGGTGATCGAAAGCGCCCACGATATGACCACCCAGGCGCAAAATGCCCTGTTGAAAACGCTGGAAGAGCCGCCGGGTCACGTGGTTTTGATCCTGTTGGCGGAAACACTGTCACCGTTGCTGCCCACAATCCTGTCACGGTGCGTGATTTATAAGATGGGCCGTCTCGACCTCAGACAGATGCGTGAAGTGCTTCTCAGCCGCGGCTGCGCCGACGACGCTCGCACAGCCCACGCAACCGCGATGGCCGATGGCAGGCCAGGTCGGGCACTCGCACTTTTAGAGGATGATACTTACTGGCCTCTCAAAGACAAGGCAACCCAGATGCTTGATCTGCTGTCACGTGGGGCTAATTTAGCCGAAGCAATGAAATTCACGCAAGATCACAAAGCCCGCGTGGGTGACATTCTCACAATATGGGAATCGGCACTAAGGGATGCCGCCATAGCCGAAACAGGGGCCAGGTTGCCTTATCTTCTTGGTGAGGAACCCGGCAAGCTGCGTATGGCCGGCGCGGAAGCGCTGGAGCGGCGGTTATCTGCCTGCATGATAGCCAGGCGGGCGCTGGATGGAAATGCCATGTATACCATGACAATGGACAGATTGTTACTCGAATTATCCGGAGGAAACTAGGTTATGCCTAATATTGTTGGCATCCGCTTCAAGGAAGCTGGAAAAATATACTACTTTGACCCCGGTGAGCTTGCGCTCTGCCAGGGTGAATGGGCCATCGTTGAGACGGCACAGGGCAAGGAGTGCGGCGAGGTGATGCTGCCCCAGCGCGATGTGCCGGAGGATCAAATTGTTGCACCGCTTAAAAAGGTGATCCGAAAAGCATCCGCCGAGGATATGAAGGCGCTGGAAGAGCGAGCCGCCAAAGAGCGCCACGCGTTGCAGGTGTGCGAGGAAAAGGTGAAGTCGCACAACCTGGACATGAAGCTGGTGGACGTGGAATACTCGCTGGACGGCGGCAAGATCATATTCTATTTCACCGCCGATGGCCGCGTTGATTTCCGCGCACTGGTGCGCGACCTCGCAGCGGTGTTCCGCACGCGCATCGAACTAAGGCAAATCGGTGTGCGAGACGAGGTAAAGATGCTGGGAGGCCTGGGCCCCTGTGGCCGAGAGGCATGCTGCAAAGCCTTCTTAAATGACTTTTCACCGGTGTCCATCCGCATGGCAAAAGATCAGAATTTGTCATTGAATCCCACAAAAATCTCAGGGCTCTGCGGCAGGCTGATGTGTTGCCTGAATTACGAACAGGCCCATTACGCCGAAACACTGAAGCGCAGCCCCCGTAAGGGCTCTACAGTGTTGACACCGGAGGGGCCCGCCATCGTGGATGATGTGCTGATCCTGAAGGAAAAGGTGAAGGTGCGCCTGATCGGTGATGAAGTGGAGATCAGGGAATACGTCTTTGATGATGTGAAGGATACAAATCAGAAGGATATTGCTGAGTGGGAAGCATCCGGAGGCAGAGCCAGGGCGGTTGCCGCCAAAGCAGCATACAAGCAGGCTCAGCAGAACAAGCCCAAGAAGGGTGAGCAGCCTGCCAATGATGCCGCGTTTGAAACGATTCGTATGGTCAAGCCGGATATGCCGGATCTGGCGGTTGTAAGTCAACCTTCTCCTCAACAACAAACTGCGCTTGCCGATGAGGATGGCGACGAGGACGATGGTGACGAGACCACTGAGTCACTTGAAGGCCAGGATCAACCCAACCAGACAGCCGATTCCAACCAGCAGGGTGGGCAGGGGAGCAGCACGCGCAGGCGCCGCAGGCGTGGTGGCCGCCGCCGTGGCGGGTTCCATGGCGGACCAAAGCCCAGCCAGCCGAATTGAGTTGACAACCTTGCCTCTATGGCATAGAATAGTGGAAAATATCAGGCAATGACGAAGAGGAGTATGCCGCAAGCGCCCCTCAGAGAGGTGCCCCATGGCTGAAAGGGTGCCGGGCAGCACAGGGCAGAAGGTCGCTTCCGAGCTGTTTGGGCGAGGAGCCCAAACCGGTTCCGCGCCGTTAACGCGTTGAGAGCGGGGGTATTCCCCCGAAAAAAGGTGGTACCGCGATGCCGTTTCGTCCTTTTGGGATGAGACGGCATTTTTCTGTTCAGAGGAGGTGATACCAACCATGATACAAGGATGCATACTGCCCGCCAAGACCATGGGATCGGTCATCTGCCACAACAGCTTTAATCAATGAGACCATTATCCGATTTGGAGGGATTGATCCTATGTTGACCATGGAAAAGAACTATGATCCGAAGCTTTGGGAAGAAAAGCTCTATACCGAGTGGGAAGAGAATGGCTATTTCCACGACGAGCCCGACCCCTCAAAAAAGCCTTACTCCATCGTGATCCCGCCGCCAAACATCACCAGCCAGCTGCACATCGGCCACGCGTTGAATAACACCTTACAGGACATCCTGATCCGTTTCCGGCGCATGCAGGGCTATTGCACGCTATGGATGCCCGGCACCGACCATGCCAGCATCGCCACCGAAGTGAAGATCATCGAGGCATTGAAGGCTGAGGGGCTGACCAAGCAGGACATCGGCCGCGATGAGTTTCTGCGCCGCGCCTGGAAATGGTATGACAAATATGGCGGCATTATTGTGTCGCAGCTGAAAAAGCTGGGTTCTTCCTGCGACTGGCAGCGGCTGCGCTTCACAATGGATGAAGGATGCAGCAAAGCGGTGCGCGAGGTTTTCGTGCGGTTATATGAAAAGGGCCTCATTTACCGAGGCAACCGCATTATCAACTGGTGCCCCGAGTGTAAGACGGCCTTGTCTGACGCCGAGGTGGAGTTTGAGGAAGACAAATCCAAGCTCTGGTATCTTCGCTACCCGCTGACCGATGGCAGCGGCTTCATCCTGGTTGCCACAACGAGGCCGGAGACCATGCTGGGCGACACCGCCGTGGCTGTGAACCCCAAGGATGAGCGTTATGCCGCGATGGTGGGCAAGACGGTGATGCTTCCCATCATGAACCGCGAGATCCCCATCGTGGCTGACGACTATGTGGAGGCCGGGTTTGGCACCGGCGCCGTGAAGATCACACCGGCCCATGACCCCAACGATTATGAGATGGCCCTTCGGCACAACCTGCCGATGATCAACCTGCTCACAGAGAGCGGTATCCTCAACGAGAATGCCGGGGATTTTGCCGGTCTGTCCGCCGCTGAAGGTCGCAAATGCGTGGTAGAGCGCATGAAAGAGCTAAGCCTGCTCGAAAAGATTGAGGATTACACCCACAACGTGGGCTCCTGCTACCGCTGCCACCACACCGTTGAGCCTTTGATTTCCGACCAGTGGTTCGTAAAAATGAAGCCTTTGGCCGAGCCGGCTGTGGATGTGGTGCGCGACGGCACGGTGAAATTTGTGCCGGAGCGCTACTCCAAGACCTACTTCAATTGGATGGAAAACATCCGCGACTGGTGTATTTCCCGCCAGCTATGGTGGGGTCACCGCATCCCGGCATGGTATTGCCAGAGCTGCGGCCAGGTGATCGTGTCTCGTGAGGATCCTGATGTGTGCCCCCATTGCGGCAGCGCCAGCCTCAAGCAGGAAGAGGCCGTGCTGGACACCTGGTTCTCCTCGGCACTGTGGCCGTTCTCCACACTGGGCTGGCCGGATCAGACGGAAGACGTGAAGTACTTCTATCCCACCAGCACGCTGGTGACGGCCTATGACATCATCTTCTTCTGGGTGGCCCGCATGGTGTTCTCTGGCATAGAGCACATGGGGCAGATTCCTTTCAGCACGGTGCTGATCCACGGCCTGGTGCGCGACAGTGAGGGCCGCAAGATGAGCAAGTCGCTGGGTAACGGCATCGACCCGCTGGACGTGATCGCTCAATACGGCGCCGACGCACTGAGGTTCTCCTTTTCCATCGGTATCTCAGCAGGCAACGACCTTCGTTACTTCAGCGAAAAGGTGGAGTCAGCCCGTAACTTTGCCAATAAGATATGGAACGCGTCACGCTTCGTGCTGATGAACCTGGAGGGTGTGGAGCTGCTTCCGCTGGAGGGACTCAAGCTGGACGCGGGTGACAAGTGGATCTTATCAAAGCTTGCCCGCACGATCACCGAAGTGACCACCAACCTGGAGGAATTCGAGTTGGGCCTTGCTGCTCAGAAGGTTTATGACTTCATCTGGAGCTCCACTTGTGACTGGTATATCGAGCTCACCAAGCCGCGCCTGTATGGCGGGGACGAAACCGAAAAGCAAACGGCAGCGTCGGTGCTGATGGTGGTGCTGAAGGCGGCTCTCAAGCTGCTGCACCCATTCATGCCCTTTGTCACTGATGCCATCTGGCAGTATCTGCCCGGAGATGAAGCATCGATCATGCGCTCCAGCTGGCCCGATGCCGCTCAATTGCCAGCATCTGCCACCGATGAAGCAGTGATGGAGCAAGCCATGGAGATCATCACTGCGGTGCGCACCATCCGGTCGGATATGAAAGTGCCGCCGGCCAAAAAGCCAGCCTTGCGCCTGGCAGCCAAGGCCGAATGTGCCACCGATATGGCGCAGATGGAGCGGACCATCCTGGCATTGGCCGGTTTGTCGTCCATGGAATTGCTGCCGGAGGGCAGCACAGCGCCTAAGGGGGCGGTCTCCGCGATCTGTCAGGCCGGGGTGGTCTATCTGCCGTTGGGTGAGCTGGTGGACATTGCCCAGGAAATCGCCCGCGCCGAAAAGGAGCTGGCCACTCTGGCCCGCGATATGGCTTCTCTGGAAGGCAAGCTTAACAACGAAGGCTTCCTGGCCAAAGCCCCGGCGGCCGTGGTGGAATCGGAAAAGCAGCGCCTGGCTGCCGGCCGCGAAAAACTTGCCAAGCTGGAAGAGCGTGTGCGCGACTTGCGGGATCTTTAGTCTATCCCGTTATCTCTGGGGGGTCCGAGGGGCTTGCAAGTTTCCCTCAACCGAAAAGCCTAAAGGGCGATCAGGCCGAGAGACTGTTTGAGGAGGGCAAAGCCCGACGAGTTGTCTTCGGCCCTCTCGTATCATGCTTCGCATGACACTGCCCCGATGGGCTTTGAGGTGAGGTCTCAGAAACTTGCTTCCCCACGGTGGTTTTGGTGCTTTTGACAAACAAAAGCACATACGGAACGCCTGGGATGAAGCATGAATTACGAACAAAGCCTCGACTATATCTACCATGCCAAACAATCTGGTGCCGAGAAACACGGCCTGGCAAACATCACCGAGCTGTTGAAGCGCCTCGGCAACCCCGAGGCGCTCTTTTCCAGCGTGCACATTGCCGGCACAAATGGCAAAGGATCCACTGCCGCCATGCTGGAATCAATTCTCAGGGCGGCAGGCTATCGCACCGGCTTGTATACGTCTCCGTTCTTGGAGCGGTTTCCCGAGCGCATCCGGGTGAGCGGTTTGGAGATCAGCGAAGATGATTTTGCTGCGCTGGCCACGGAGGTGCGGGAAGCTGCTGACAGCATGGTTCTTGACGGCCTCGGTCATCCCACGTTCTTTGAGTTAACAACGGCCTGCGGCTTTTTACACTTCGCCCGCCAGGCGGTGGATATCGCTGTGGTAGAAGCTGGCTTGGGTGGGCGAACCGACGCAACGAACGTGATTACGCCAGTTTTGTCTGTTATCACCACCATCGGTATTGACCACGCGGCGTCGCTGGGTGGAACGCTGGAGAGCATCGCTTCGGAAAAGGCAGGCATCCTGAAGCCCGGTGTGCCTGCAGTGCTGGCCGGCGGCAACGAGCGCGCTGTTGAAAATGTGTTCCGACAGCATGCAGAAGCTCAGGGTGTTGATTTGTTTTATGCGGGTGATGGGGTTATTCATATCAAAAGGCAAGACCTGCATGGGCAGGCCTTCGATTTATCCACTCAAAACATGATATTTGAAGACCTTGAGATTAGCTTTTTGGGAAAACACCAATTGATCAATGCTGCCACGGCGGTGCAAGCTGTTCATTTGCTTGTTGCCGCTGGCTTCATGATAAATGAGAAGGCGGTTCGCTCAGGGCTTGCCCAAGCACGCTGGCCTGGCCGTATGGAGCTGCTGCGAAAAGAGCCGCCACTCATCATCGATGGCGCTCACAACCCACAAGGTGCAGAAGCGCTGGCTCATGCCGTGCTGGAATTGTTGCCAGACAGACCAATTTGTTTGGTGGCCGGCGCGATGGCCGATAAGGATGTGCCGGCGATGGTGAGGCATTTTGCGCGGTTTGCTTCCCATGCAATCATCACGCTGCCGCCGTCCCACGGCAGGCTGCAGAAAGAGGCGGGGCAACTGGCCGCAATGTTTGAGCAAGCTGCTGTGCCTTCGCAGGCCTGCACAGATTGGCGGGAAGCAATCAGGCTTGCGATGGGGAGCGGAATGGCGATTGTGGTTGCCGGATCACTGTATCTGGCTGGGGCAGTGAGGACCTGGTGGCATTCAGGTGCTGGAGGCAGCTGATGGCTGGACGCTCTCTGCCGCATCGTCTGCGGAGCCCTCATCCGGGTTCTCGGCAGGTTTCAGCGGTGTGTTGATTACTTCATTGATGCCCTCAATGTCTTCGGGAATGATCACATCCAGTATGATGCCGTCTTCATCCACGAACACGATCCATTTTTTCAAATCAATGGCGCTCTTTTGAAACAGGATTGCATTAGACTCCGGTGATACGCCTCCGCCAGTGTCCACCGAGTCCAGCGCCTCATCCGGCTCCTGCACGATGATCTTGGTATAGCTGCTGTTGGCCTCCATACCCACCACAGATAACTTAAGCTGTTCACCCATCTTGGTTTTCCCAAAGGTTGTGATTAGGATACTGTCATTGGGCAGTGGTGCATACCCCTTGAAGGTATAGGCGCAGCTGGCCGTGCCGGTGTTTGGCGGTGTGGGGTCAGTGTAAAACTCAAAGCTTAACTCATTACCCGCTTCAGCCAGCTCATAAGCATCGATGGATGCTTTCAATTCTTCCAGGCTGCGGAAGGGTTTCACAGTGTTGTCCTGCTTAAGCGTCGCGTTTTGCCGTTGGCCATCGATCAAAGCGGCAAGCGAGCCGTCGTCGGCATAATACTGATAGCACAGGGTGTCCCGATCCTTCCCTTTACTTAGTTGGGGATAGATCAAGAGATTACCTTGTGCCACAAAATAGAAGAGATGCTCAACATTACTTCCGTCCACAACCGATATCACGCAGTCCGCCAGCAGCTCCGGGCTGTATTGGGCGGCTTCCGGTGGCTGGGCAGGCTTGCAGTCTTTGATGGCTTGCACAAGCTTTTGCAGCAGCTCCTTGTCGCTTGTTACATTAACAAACTGATAGTTGGCTCCCTTGCTCTGTTTCAGATACCGCAACTCAACGGTTGCGTTGCCTAAGGAACCAGTATCCGCACCGCACTGTATCAGCAACTCAGCGGTGGAAGGGGCTGCGCCGCAGCCGGTGAGCAGTATCATTGAAACAAAGCATAACAAAAAGCATGTAAACAAAGGCAGTTTTCGCACCGTTCAACCTCCATACGACACCTTCATTATATACGAATACTGCCAGTTGGAAACAGAGAAACATAAAAACGCACAAGAGCCGTGCCATTTCTGACACGGCTCTATCAAAAAAGGGGGATGGCTTTGCCCGCTGCGGCGGAATACTAGACTGATGCCTGATACCATACACCTCGCACTTCGAGCCGCCACCAACCCTTTGATACTAGTTTGATTTCAACAGGCTAAATTATGCGTTGGAAGTGCTGTCAGACTCCCACTGGTTGGAAAGATATTCCAACAATGGACGCCAGCCTGAAAGTTTTTTTTCAAACCCCACGGCATAAGCCGGGCTGGTGGAAGGCAATGTTGTGACTGTGACATTGCGTTTGAGGCAGGGGAGCACCATCTTCGTAAACAGCTTTTCCGCTCCTTTGCCATTCAGAAAAACGGCGCCAATACCGGGGTGAGCATCCAACAACTCCACAATGCGGTTTGGCTCCGGATGCTTGATGTCTGCATCTGCGCTGCCGGACCGCACACAAGATTCCAGCACATCCCAAAGGGCGATCCGCTTTTTCTGAAGAAACTGGATGCGGGCTTCATAATCCAATGGCTTTTCGAGCCCATAAAGCGCAAAAATGACTGACCAGAAGTGATTCCGCTCAAAAGCATAATACCGCTGTTGCCGCAACGACTCGGCGCCGGGCATGGTACCCAGCACCAGAGCCTTGCTTCTCTCATCAACAATCGGCGGGAAGGAATCAATCCGGTCAGTCATCAATCACACCTGAGTGGAGTAGTTGGGCGCTTCCTTGGTGATGTAGATGTCGTGAGGGTGGCTTTCTTTGAGACCGGCTCCTGTTATTTTTATGAATGTGGCGTTTTGCTGCAAGGCATCCACGGTGGCAGCCCCACAATAACCCATGCCGGACCGGAGCCCGCCAACCAACTGGTAGATGCTGTCGGAGGCAGAGCCCTTGTATGGCACGCGGCCTTCCACGCCCTCTGGCACAAGCTTGGTGGCACCTTCCTGGAAGTAACGGTCCTTACTACCCTTGGCCATGGCGGCAAGTGACCCCATGCCACGGTATACCTTGAACTTGCGGCCTTGGAAGATTTCAGTTTCACCGGGGCTTTCATCGGTGCCGGCCAGCAGCGAGCCCAGCATCACACAGGCGGCACCGGCCGCAATGGCCTTTGTGATGTCGCCGGAATACTTGATGCCGCCGTCTCCAATGATTGTTTTGCCATATTTGGCCGCTACTTCGGCGCAATCCATAATCGCTGTGATTTGGGGCACACCGATGCCGGCCACCACACGGGTGGTGCAGATGGATCCCGGCCCGATGCCCACCTTCACTATGTCAGCGCCAGCACGATACAGGTCGGCGGTCGCGTCGGCAGTCGCCACATTGCCAGCAATGACTGCCAGGGCGGGATAAGCTGTCTTGATTGCTTCCACAGTTTTCAACACACCCAACGAATGTCCGTGTGCGGTGTCAACAGCCACCACGTCCACCTTGGCGGCCACCAGTGCGGCCACCCGCTCCAACATGTCGCCGGTCGCACCCACCGCCGCACCCGCCAACAGCCTGCCATTACAATCCTTGGCTGAATTCGGATACTGTATGGCCTTTTCGATGTCCTTGATCGTGATCAGGCCTTTGAGCATGAAGTGATCATCTACAATGGGCAGTTTTTCAATGCGGTGTTCGGCAAGGATGCTTTTGGCCTCCTCCATTGATGTGCCCACCGGTGCGGTGACCAGGTTTTTGCTTGTCATAACTTCGCTGATGCGCTTGCTGTAATCTGTCTCAAAACGGAGATCGCGATTCGTCAAAATGCCAACGAGAAGACCATTCTTGGTGATCGGCACTCCGGAGATTTTGTAACGGGCCATGAGTTCGTTCGCGTCGGATACCCTGTGTTCCGGTGAAAGGAAGAATGGGTCTGTGATCACACCGTGCTCTGAGCGCTTGACTTTGTCAACATGGGAAGCTTGCTCCTCAACCGACATATTCTTGTGGATGAGCCCCAGGCCGCCTTCCCTGGCCATCGCAATTGCCATTCGTGATTCGGTTACAGTGTCCATCGCGGCGCTCATGATTGGGATGTTCAGCACCAGATCCTTGGTCAGCTTGCTCCTCAGGTCCACCTGGTGGGGGAGCACCTCAGACCTACACGGCACCAGAAGGACGTCGTCGAAAGTCAGGCCTTCACGCAAGACTTTGCCGGGCATCAGCATCACTCCTCTTTTATATACTCTTTTTTTTATATTAGGGGATACTATACCTTGTGTTTTCTGACCTGTCAACTACCAAGTCGTGATGAAACCGGAAATATTTCAGAGATTATGATGCTTTATATATGAATAAGGTTCGGGTGTTATATGCTTGTATTATGCCCCAATCATCATCCAAAAAACAGGTTTATGGTTTGTATATTTGGGCATCTAAAATAAACTTGATTTTTCGGCTTGGAGTGATACAATCATACAATATATTGTATGGTTGGTATGAAGTGGGAACAACGATAGCCTGTTTCGTAGCAAGCGTGATGTTTGGCGTTGCTGAATTCCTTCTGGGCAAGAAAGTGTTATTAGTCGGTAGCAGACAGGGCAGTGCCGCTTTATATATCGCTCAATTGCTTATACTAAGTCTGGCGCTTTTGGCTGTGATATTTCTGATCTCCGAAGCGGCATTGCCGTTGTCAGCAGTGGGACTTGTCATAACGATGATAACACTGGCCGTGGTCAATAGCCTCAAGAGGTGAACCCCGTGCACGAATCAATCGATATTGCCCCAAAGGAATTATGGCATATAGACATTCCGTATCTTGGCGGAATGTCTATCACCAATACACTTTTTACCGCGTTTCTTGCATCAGGGATTCTGATCCTCGCAGCCATTATCATCCGGGTTTTTTTCCTAAAAAAGTTTCGTGATCAGCCTCGGGGGCTTCAGAATATACTTGAGCTCATGGTCGATGGCATGTCCAGCTTCACCTATCATCGTATTGGCGAAAAAGCCGGCAGGGCGATTGCGCCTTATATGTTCACACTTGCTTGTTTGATTGGCTGCAACGGCCTGCTGGAGCTGTTTTCCATGGGAGTGCTTCGCACAGCGCCATCTGACCTGAATCAAACAGTAGCCTTTGCATTGATCACCTTTGTGCTGATCCGTGTGGTTGCCTACCGGCAAGTTGGTGTGATCGGCCGTATCAAGCACTATCTGTCTCCACAACCACTGGTTGCACCGATCAAACTATTCACCGATCTTGCGGTGCCGATTTCGTTGTCCTGCCGCATGTATGGCAACCTGCTTGGCGGCTGGGTCGTCATGGAGTTGCTTTACAGCGCCTGGTTCTTACGGTTTGGCATACCGGTTGTAGGTGCGGCGTTTTTTTCACTGTTCCACACTGGCATCCAGGCATACGTCTTCATCATGCTTTCCCTGGCTTTTATGGAAGAAGCCATCGAATAACATAATTGAATCTGGAGGTATTATCTATGGAACTTCTTGCAATCGGAGCGGCTTTGGCAGTATTGACCGGCGCTGCCTCGGCAATCGGCATGGGCATTGGATCATCAAAGGCATTTGAAGCGGTTTCCCGCCAGCCTGAAGCAGCAGGCAAAATCAACAGCATGCTGTTGCTCACATTGGTCATCATTGAGTCCACGGCAATCTACGGTTTCGTCATCGCATTGATGATGGTCGGTAAAATCGGCTAATGTCGATACAAAGCCAATATCTGGCCTCAACAGGCATCTCCCGGGGGAGGTTAAAACATGGATAATTTATTGGATCCATGGGTAATAGCGGCCTATCTGATTAACGTCGGTATTCTGTATGTTGTGTTGAGAATACTGCTATATAAGCCCATCCGTAAATTCCTGGATGAGCGTGAGTCTCGTTATGCCCGCAGATCAGAAGAGATCGAGCGAAGGGATCATGACACCCATGAGGAGAAGGCAAAATACGAGCAGCTGATCGGGCATGTCAAGGATGAGTCTGATGTACTGCTAAAGGATAGCCGAATCGCTGCCAACCATCGCGCGGAAGAGATCATCGCTCAGGCTGAGGCGCAGGCAGAGGAATTGATTGCTCAGGCTCGCAAGCAAATTGCTGAGGAAAAGCGTTTGGCCAGACTGGAAATGCGTGAGGAAATTGTTGATCTTGCTGTGGATATGGCTGCCCGGATTCTGGAGCGGGAAGTCTCGGCAGATGACCACAAGCGCATTGTGGATCGTTTCCTTACCAGTGAAAGAGTAGGATAAGGCATGGAAGGCAAGATCATATCCGCTTTTCCTCTGGATGATTTCGCGGTAAGCGGCATCGAGGCCAAGTTTGCCGAGCGGCTTGAAGAACCCGTGACGCTGCGATTGGAGATTGACAAGTCATTGATCGCCGGATTCATCGTGCAGATCGGTTTTCTGCGTTTTGATTACAGCGCCAGGGCGCGGCTCAAAGAAATCACAAGGCACATGCTTAGCGAGCAATGAGGCCAAGGAGACACCATGGAAAATTACGTGGAATCCATTCATGATTTAAAAAAGACTGTTGAAAGCTTTGAAAGCCATCCGGAGCTGCGCCGTGTTGGCACAGTGATTGAGTCCGGCGATGGAATTGTGCGAATTGATGGTCTGTTGGACTGCAAATACGGTGAGCTGCTCGAATTTGAGAATGATGTGTTTGGCATCGCATTCAATATGGAGCAGGATTTTGTAGGCGCAGTGCTTCTTAATAATGTTACAAAGGTTCGCGAGGGCAGCCGGGCCCAGGGTACTGAAAAGGTTGTTGAAGTACCGGTGGGGGACGCGCTGCTGGGCCGCGTGGTCAATGCCCTGGGGCAGCCGATCGACAACAAAGGGAACATTCACACTTCCTCTTTCCGAAAGATAGAGACTGAGGCGCCTGGCATTATGAGCCGGGAAAGTGTCAACGAGCCGCTGCAAACCGGCTTGATGGCAATCGATACGATGATCCCGATTGGCCGGGGCCAGCGCGAGCTCATCATTGGTGACAGGCAAACAGGCAAAACAGCCATTGCTGTGGATGCGATTCTCAATCAAAAAGGCCAAAATTGCGTCTGCATCTATGTGGCCATTGGTCAGAAGGCGTCCACGATCGCCAGGATTGTCAAAACGCTGGAAGACCATGGCGCTATGGAATACTCCATCGTTGTGGCCGCTACCGCCAGCGATTCAGCGCCGATGCAATACATCACCCCCTATGCCGGCTGCGCGATGGGTGAGGAGTTCATGTATCGCGGCCGCGACGTTTTGATTGTGTATGATGACCTGTCCAAACATGCGGTGGCCTATCGCGCCATGTCACTGCTGCTGCGCAGGCCGTCCGGCCGTGAAGCTTATCCCGGAGATGTATTCTATCTGCACTCCAGACTTCTTGAGCGGGCCGCGAAGCTCTCTGCAGATATGGGCGGTGGGTCGATGACGGCGCTTCCCATTGTGGAAACGATGGCCGGCGACATTTCCGGCTACATCGCAACCAACGTCATCTCCATCACCGATGGCCAGATCTTTCTGGAAAGCGAGCTGTTCTACTCCGGTGTGAGGCCTGCGGTCAATGTGGGGTTTTCCGTATCCCGCGTGGGCAGCGCTGCGCAGACAAAAGCCATGAAAAAGGTCTCGGGGCAATTGAGGCTTGATCTGGCACAATATCGCGAGATGGCCGTGTTCGCACAATTCAGCTCAGAGTTGGACAAGTCCACTCAGAACCTGCTGGCACAGGGCGAACGGCTCACTGAGGTGCTCAAACAGCCACAGTATTCGCCGATGCCGGTTGAGCAGCAGGTCGTGATGCTGTATATCGCCTCCAACCGCATGCTGATGGACATCCCGGTGAAGCGTGTCGGAGACTTTAAGACTGGCTTCCTTCGGTATATGCAGGAAACCTATTCGGATATTTTCCGCCGGATCGCAACTGAAAAGATACTCAATGACGAAATGATTCAAACAATCAACACGGCTGTTGAAGAATTCAAAAAAACTTTCACCGCTGTTGCCGGCGGGAACAAGGCCTGACCATGCAAAGCATCAGTGACATCAAGCGGCGCATCCACAGCATACAACAGACTCGCCAGATCACCAAGGCGATGTATTTGATCTCCACGGTGAAACTCCGCAAAGCGTTGAACCGATATGAGAAAAACTCCAAGTATATCGAAAAGATACGCGCAACGATCAAGGATATCCTGATCCATGCGGGGGAAATTCACCACCCCTTTTTGGAGCAGCGTTCCGGCCAGCGGACGGCGTTCCTGGTAATCGCCGGCGATAAAGGGCTGGCCGGCGCCTATAACCACAATGTGCTCAATGAGGCGCTCCGGCAGATCAGCCAATCGCGGGAAACATACATATTTACAATTGGTCATGTGGCCACACAGTTCCTGAATCGCAAGGGAAACGAAGTCGACATCGAGTTTTTGCATACAGCTCAGGATCCACAGATCTTCAATGCCAAGATGATCGCAGATACGCTCGCCGACATGTATGAGCAAGACCTTGTGGACCGGATTGCAGTGGTATATACCCATATGTATTCCACGTTCAACCAACAGCCACGTACACTCACACTGCTCCCAATGGACTTGGAAAGCCTTGGTGATGTGGAAGCGGAATACCAATATAGGGGCACAGTGATCTATGAACCGTCGCCTGAGATTGTTTATAAAACCCTTGTGGAGCAGTATCTGGTCGGCATGCTCTACGCCGTGTTGGTGCAAGCTTACGCAAGCGAACAAAGCGCCCGCATGAGAGCGATGGATTCCGCCACAGAAAATGCGGAGAAAATGATGGATAACCTGGACCAGGAATTCAGGCGGGCCAGGCAAGCCGCCATTACAAACGAGATCATAGAGATTGTCAGCGGCACAAACACAGTGCGCAATGCCCGAAATAAAGGCCGCGCCTGATCTCAAGGAGAGGCAACATGGAAGCAGTGAAATCGACAGATTCTTTTACACTGAATATGGCAAACGAGGGCATACTGCGCCAGATCATTGGTCCCGTCATCGACGTGCATTTCCCGGGGGAAGTGCCGGAAATCTATAACCGTGTGATCGTGAAAAGCGGCAGTGAAGAGATCAACGCCGAAGTAGCCCAGCATCTTGGTGGCCATGTGGTTCGCTGCATCGCGCTGGAAGCGACCGAGGGCCTGGCCCGGGGGCTTAAAGTCTACGACACCGGTGAACCCATCAAAGTGCCGGTGGGTAGAGAGATCCTTGGCCGCGCGATGGATGTGGTGGGCAGGCCCATCGACCACAAGGGTGCGATCACCGCCAAGGAGTTTATGCCAATCCATCGTGATGCACCCAGTTTCATCGATCAGAAGCCCACAACGGAGATATTTGAGACCGGCATCAAAGTGATCGATCTGCTGGAGCCATATGCCAAGGGCGGCAAGATTGGTCTGTTTGGAGGCGCCGGCGTGGGCAAGACAGTGCTCATCATGGAGCTCATCCACAACATTGCCACTGAGCATGGAGGCCTGTCGGTTTTTGCCGGCGTGGGGGAGCGCAGCCGCGAAGGCAATGACATGATTATGGACATGGCCAAGTCCGGCGTGCTTGACAAAACAGCGCTGGCCTTTGGTCAAATGAACGAGCCGCCGGGGTCGCGCATGCGCGTGGCATTGACAGGCCTCACGCTGGCCGAACACTTCCGTGATACTGAGCAGCAAGATGTGCTTCTGTTTATAGACAACATCTTCCGCTTCATCCAGGCAGGCAGCGAGGTATCAGCTCTGCTTGGTCGTTCGCCTTCCGCTGTCGGTTATCAGCCCACGCTGGCTACCGAAGTCGGTGCGCTTCAGGAGCGCATCACATCCACCAAGTATGGGTCCATCACCTCGGTGCAAGCAATCTATGTGCCCGCAGACGATCTGACTGACCCGGCTCCTGCTACAACATTCCAGCATCTGGATGCCACTACGGTGCTCTCCAGGTCCATTGTGGAAATGGGTATTTATCCTGCGGTGAACCCGCTGGACTCCACTTCCAGAATTCTTGAGCCTTCCATCGTGGGCGAGGAGCATTATGCCGTGGCCCGCCGTGTGCAAGAGACCTTGCAGCGTTACCGCGAGCTTCAGGACATCATCGCAATCCTTGGTATGGATGAGCTCACCGAGGAGGACCGTCTCACGGTGTATCGCGCCCGAAAGCTGCAGCGTTTCCTCTCCCAGCCGATGTTTGTGGCTGAGGTGTTTACAAACAGCCCCGGCAAATATGTGCCGCTCAAAAAGACGATTGAGGGCTTCAAGGCCATTTGCGACGGCAAGGTGGACAATCTGCCGGAAGGCGCTTTTCTGATGGTTGGCACACTGGAAGATGCCATGGAAAAGGCCGAGAGGATGAAGTAAAATGGCACAGTTCCGATTGGAAATCATCACCCCTGAAAAACAGTTTTTTAATGGTGACTGTGAGTCGTTGGTGATTGATACCCCAAATGGCAAGCTCGGTGTGCTGGCCCATCACACACCGATGGTTGCTGCGCTGGCCAAGGGGAAAATTGAGCTAAAGAGCAACGGTGCGTGGAAAACCTGCTTTTGTTCAGAAGGCTTCGTGGAAGTTCGGCCCGACGGAACCATTATCAATGCCCAGATTGTAGAATGGCCGGAAGAAATGGAAGCAAGGCTTGCGGAAGACGAGCATAATAAAGCTGAGGAGCAGCTGCGGCAGGAGCAAAACCTGAGAGAGTATCAGGAATCCCGCATCAGTCTCGCGCGGGCCATGGTCAAACTCAGGGTGAAGCGCAGCATCAATCACAGTTAACAGCAACAAATGACGCGCGCCAGCGCGTTTTTTGTACTATGCCAATCAGGAGGATCCGATGCAGGCAGTTACGGCCGCCATCATCCGCAGGAGCGGAGTATATCTGATGGCAAAGCGCAAACAGGGCGACACCATGGGTGGTTATTGGGAGTTCCCCGGCGGTGGAGTGGAGATTGGGGAAACCCCGGATCAATGCATCATACGGGAGTTGAAAGAGGAGCTTGGCGTAACAGCGCGGCCATTGGAGCTGTTTGACACATCGGTGTGTGGTGATGGGAAGCTGGTTGTTCTCTTTTATCTTTGCGAGATTGATGGAGATCCTCTTCCACTGGATTGCGATGAGCTCCAGTGGGTGAGGGGAGAAGACATGAGAAATTACAAGCTGCTGCCCGGTGATGAGGCCATCGCAGAACGGTTGGCGTCGGGCAGATAGGAACTATCTTTTTAATCAAGCCGTCATATGCATGGGAGGGGTGCTGATGAAGGCTATAACAACAGTTTACCACTCTGTTCTTTATTTGCTCCGGATTCAAATTGGGGCGACAGCGGACAGGTTGAATCCGAACCCAAGAGAACCTACAATGCTCTATGTGTTTCTCCCGCTTGCCGGACTGGTGGTCGGCCTTGTCTCGGGGCTGGCAGCTTCTTTCCTTGCGGCCATGCAAATGCGCTACATACCAGCGCTGGCAGGTTTGGCTATAATGGCTGTCTTGGGAGGCAAAAGGCAGACCGCTGCGGCTCTAAGCATCCGGCGTAAGGATTTTGCGCTGAATGCGGGGTCCATGTTATTTGTTGTATTGGCTGTGGTCTTCCTTGTGTTAGGCCTTGATGCACTCCAAGCCATGCGTGGGGCAGACTTTATAACCCTGGCCCTTCTTTTCCTACCGGCAATCGGGTCATTGGCGATGGTTTCTGCCGCCAGTGTTATGCCGGAAGCCCCGAACCAACTGCCACTTTCTTCGGTCAAGGGATTACATTTGATATTAGCCGCAGGGCTAACCCTTGCATTGCTTATGCCTGCATTCGGTGTTTCTGCACTGGCCTACATGGGTGTGGGTGTGCTGGCTGGTTCACTGACTGCATTGATTGGTGGTAGAAAAGAGTATAGGGTGGATTTGCTTTATGCCGCAGCCGCATTTGCTCAACTTATTTTCTTATTTGTGTTATTGGTTGCTAACAATACGGTGATTCATTATTGAGCAATAAAACACCCCTTGCCATCACTGAACCGGTACTCCGTTCAATGATGGCAGGGGGTGTTCCCAAAACTCTTATTTCACCTTGCCGGCGGCTCGTTTCACCTGGTATTGGTGATCGGGGTCACGCATGTTGTGGATGTGTGTCCGGCTGTTAAGAAAATGGATGCAAACCTGCTGAAGCTTTCCGTTTGCAAGGTTCATCCCGTTGCCCTTCACACCGGTGGAGCCATGAGGCTGGCCATTGGTAGAACCGGCAATTGCCTCACCGTTGATGTAGACAATCACCGCCCGCCGGTCATAGCTCCATGTGCCGCCATACGTCTTTTTCAGCTTTTGCGTGTCAGCCTTTGTGGCAGGAGCGACATCGGCATGCAATGAACCACCGACGCGCACCATCTTGTAGCTAATGTTCGTATCCAGATCCACGACCGTGCAGGTCATTCCCTTTTTCCATTTATAGCGCACATAATCAAACCAATCCCTCATGGCGCCATATTTTTTCCTGACTATCGGTGCGGGCTTTGGTTTGATGCGGGGCTCCACCGGGTTGCGTTTGGCTGTGTTACTATATAACAAATCCAGTGTTTTTGAGCCGGCCACGCCGTCGGTTGAGAGATTATTTGTCTTTTGAAAGTCCTTAAGCGACTGTTCGGTGAAGTCGCCAAAATAGCCGGTTATCTTGTAATTGTAATAACCAAGATCCCTCAGGCGAAGCTGCAGCAGTATCACGTTGTCACTGTTTTCTTTTTTCTTGATGACGATATCATTGTTATCGGCAAGCGCCGGTGTGATCATCAAGGATCCCAGCAACGCGGCCAATACCAGTGCCGACATCGCTTTATGAAACATTTTTTCAGCCTCCGTACTTGTTTAGCCGGCTAACAGGATTGCGGCCGCATCATTGGTATATTGCATTATCGGTCTTGTTTTATGGTTAGTATACCACATTGCTGGTAAAAGGCAACCCGGTGTGGGTTTTGTTGTAAAATGTTCATATGATATAGAACTATATCGGTTCAAAAAAACTTCATTTTTCCGCTATTTTGCAAGCCCGGCTGCCCTTCGGATTTGGCGTTGATGGCCCGGATCCACATGATTGCTGCCATGAGTTTTGCTGTTAAGGAAGTGGATGCAAACTTGACCGTTCATATCGTTGTTTGGCACAGTTTCCTTGCCGTGAGGCTCACCATACAACGACGCCGCAATAGCTTCACCATTGATATATACAATCAATGCGTGCCGCTCCCAGTTGTCCCAACTGTTGCCAAGTGATTTATACATGTTCTTCGTGTCTGAAGCGGTGGCGGGCTCCACATCAGCGTGCTTTTGACCGCCCACCCGTATTACATCATAGCTTATCCCCGAGTCAAAATCGACTACTTTATATCTGGTTTTGTACTTCATACGGCTGGATACATAATCAAACCAATCGCGCAGTTTCCCATATCGGGAGGAGGACGAGGAACTCTTTTTCTTTGTGACGGTTTTTGGTGTTATCCTTGGCTTAACAGGCTTGCGTTTCGCAGAATTGCAATACATTGTGTCCAGAGTCTTGCTTCCGGCCACGCCATCTGCTGTAATGCCATTCTCTTTCTGGAAGTCCTTCACTGCTTTGGCGGTGAAGTCGCCAAAGAAACCGGTAATTTTGTAATTGTAGTATCCGAGATCCCTCAAACGGAGTTGCAGTAAAATGACATTATCGCCGTCATCGCCTTTTTTAATTACCAATGCTTCATCGGGTGCGGCTAGCACAGGGCAAGCATGGCCGATAAGGAGAATGCTTACAAGCAGGAAGGCAAGCGTCTTTTGGATTTGGCTCATAGCTGCCTCCTGTTGCTTGAATATGATGATTCTACCATTATAGCTGGAAAAGTCAACCAGCAAGGCCCTTACCAGTAACGGAACGCGATGATGCCTGCTGTCACTTAATTTTTCCGGCGGCGCGCTTGACCTGGTACTGATGGTCAGCGTCAACCCTGCTGGATCCATGGGTTTTGCTGTTGAGAAAATGGATGCATACCTGGCCGTTCATCCCATTGTTGGGAATGGTTTCATATCCATGGGGCTCACCATACAGTGACGCAGCGATGGGTTCGTTGTTGATGATGACGATCAACGCCCTTCTCCGCCAATTATCCCAGGAGTTCCCTAGCGTCTGGTACATGATTCTTGTGTCTGCAGCCGTTGCCGGTTCCACATCGCCGTGGCTGCTTCCGCCCACACGGATTACATTATAACTGAGTTTTGTGTCAAAATCGATGACCCGGTATTTGGTGCCTTTGAGCAGTCGGCTGTTTACATAACGATACCAATCCTGGTAATTGCCATAAAAGACCGGCGTTTTTTTGCCGGATGTAGTATTCGGCATATTCTTGGGGATTTGGTTGGGTGGGATTGCATTTTGATAAATACCGGTTTGCGTGTTGCGGAGACCAGCCAATGCCGGTTGGACTGTGCGCGCCAATAATGCAGTCGCGATGACCAAAGCGGTCATCATTCTCATTGACATTTGACAATCAGACCTCGCCATGGAAATAGTCATATTTTAGCACTGATGCTACCGTTGTCAATGGCTGGATGGTGAGTCTGTGTTTTGAACGCCAACTGAATTCCATAGTTACAGTTCGTGGATTTTTATACTGCACTGATATATAATACTTACAAATACCGCCTCTGGAGGAAGTATCATGAAGCTTGGTGTGTTTACCGTTGCACTGGGAAACAAGCCCCTGGACGAGGCATTGGCTTACTTTAAGACTGCTGGCATACAGGCCATTGAGCTTGGATGCGGCGGGTATCCTGGCAATGCCCATTGCAATCCGGAAATCCTTCTGAATGATGAGAAAGCCTTTCTTCAATTCAAAGAGACAATTGACAAATATGGCCTTGAGATCAGCTGCCTTTCCGTGCATGGCAACCCTGTTCATCCTGATAAGGAAATTGCTCAGAAGTTCCATACTGATTTTGAAAATACAGTGCTGTTGGCTGAGAAACTTGGCATCAACCGTATCGTCACGTTCTCTGGCTGCCCCGGCGGTTCGCCAAAGGATAAAACCCCCAACTGGATCACCTGCCCCTGGCCCGATGACTTCATGAAGGCATTGGAATATCAGTGGAACAAGGTGTTGATCCCTTACTGGAAGAAAACCGTCGCGTTCGCCAAGAGCCATGGCGTGACCCGCATCGCGCTGGAAATGCACCCTGGCTTCTGTGTGTACAATCCGGAAACCCTGCTGAAGCTGCGCCGCGCCGTAGGGCCTGTTATCGGCGCCAATTTCGACCCCAGCCACCTGTTCTGGCAGGGTATGGACCCAGTGGCAGCCATCCGATATCTGGGTGACGCCATACAGTATTTTCATGCAAAAGATACGAAGGTGGACTCTATCAACACTGCCCGCATCGGTGTGCTGGACACCAAGCATTATGGGGATGAGATTAACCGGGCATGGGTGTTCCGCTCTGTGGGCTATGGCCACGACGCGCAGCTGTGGAAGGACATCGTGTCCGCGCTTAGGATGGTTGGTTATGACGATGTGATCTCCATTGAGCATGAAGACAGCCTGATGAGCCAGAATGAAGGTTTGATGAAGGCTGTTGCGTTCCTGAAGGACGTGCTCACTTTTGAGGATCGCGGCGCGATGTGGTGGGCATAGCTGTTTCGCCTTCGGTGCTTCGCACCTCGGCGACTTTCAGCACGTTTGAAACGACGTTTCCCACCCACAGCGCATGTCGCTGGGTGGGAACTTCGCTATCTGTTCTCGTAAGAACTGCTGAAGCGACGTGTGCCTGCGGGCAAGAATTGCGTTCCTGATTGCATTGCCGTTTGCCTCCGCCGAATGAATCGGCTGTCGGCAACAGCACCAAGATCACTTCAGGAGTACGATCTTCCGGTAAGAAATGGAGGGGTTTGAATGAGGAAAACGATCAACGTAGGGCTCGTTGGTTATAAATTCATGGGCAAAGCCCACAGCAACGCGTTTGCCAGGTTGCCGATGTTTTTTGACAGCGGCGCTGATGTGCGCATGAAGGCCATCTGCGGCCGTGACGCTGCCGGTGTGGAGGAAGCCAGAATCAAGCTGGGCTGGGAGACCGCTGAAACTGATTATCGGAAGTTGGTTTCCAGAAATGATATCGATCTGGTGGACATCACCGCACCAAGCGACGCCCATAAGTCCATTGTGATGGCAGCGATCAATCAAGGCAAGCATGTGTTCTGCGAAAAGCCATTGGCACTCAACCTTGCTGATGCCAGGGAGATGCTGGCAGCAGCTCGAAAGAGCGGCGTGAAGCATCAGATTGGGTTCAATTACCGGTTTGCGCCCGCAGTGCAATTGGCGAAAAAGCTGATTGAGGAAGGCAAGCTGGGCACGATCTTCCATTTCCGCGGCATGTATCTGCAGGACTGGATCATAGACCCCATGTTTCCTATGGTTTGGCGGCTTAACAAGGACATCTGCGGCTCCGGCTCCCTGGGCGACCTTGGCGCCCACGTGATCGATATGGCTCACTTCCTTGTCGGCTCCATCAAGACTGTTACCGGAATGAGCAAAACCTTTGTGAAAAAGCGCCCAATCGTTGAAAGCATGACGGGGCTTTCCGGAAAAGCGGCTGATGACGCGCCCATGGCCGATGTCACTGTGGACGATGTGACAAGCTTCTGCTGTGAGTTTGACTGTGGCGCGATGGGCACATTTGAGGCCACACGCTTTGCGCAGGGTAACAAGAACGCGATGAGTTTTGAGATCAACGGCAGCAAGGGCTCCCTCAAGTTCAACATTGAGCGCATCAATGAACTCCTGTTTTTTGACGCTACCGCTCCGGAGGGCCAACAGGGCTTTGCCGTGATCCAGGCAACCGAGGGCATTCATCCTTACTTGGGTAATTGGTGGCCGGCGGGCCATGTGCTGGGTTATGAGCACACCTTTGTGCATGAGATGCATGAGTTTGTCTGCGCAATCGTGGATGACACAACGGCATCCCCTGGCTTTGATGCAGGTGTATCGGTTGCCCAGGTGATGGACGCCGTCGATCTCTCGATCGAGCGCAGGGCGTGGGTGGACGTTTCAGAACTGTAGGATTCTTGTGTGAGTGGGGCTATTCACTCGCCCCACTCACTCTTTTCAGATTGCCGCTTTTGTTACAATCTCATCATCTATGTGAAAAATTCACATATTCTGCTTGTTTGTGATCCGGATCACATGTATAATGTGATCGGAAGTGATAATATGACTGAAGAACGGCGCAGAGCCATCGAGCAAATGGTCACCACCAAAGGGGAAGTGCAGCTTTCAGACCTTATGGAGATGTTTCCTGATATCTCGTCGATGACACTGCGGCGCGATTTGATTCATCTGGAAAAGATGGGAATTGTGCGCAGGACCCGCGGCGGGGCGATTTCCGTATCCCGAATCAGCAAGACCTATGAGGATGCGTTCTCCCGCCGTGCTCAGCGCGATGTAATGGCAAAGCGGGCGATTTGCAGGGAAGCACTCAAATTGCTTGCGAATGAGAACACGATCTTTCTGGATTCAGGAAGTACAATGATGTATTTTGCCCAGATGCTTCCCGATGAGAACTATCTGGTGCTGACCACCGGCCCCAACATTGCCCTTGAAATCGCCGCAAAATCCAAACCTGAAATTCTGATGCCCGGTGGCAGGCTCAGGCGAAACACATTGTCATTATCCGGCCCCTGGGCCGCATCTGCTCTAGAAAAAATTAATATTGACATGGCCTTTTTGGCCACATCAGGATACTCCATAGAGAATGGCTTCACCTCCGGATCGATTGAGGAGAGTGAAATCAAAAGCCTGGTGCTCAGTAAAGCCAAAACCAGGGTCATGCTGATGGACCGGAGCAAGGCGAACAGAGTGCTGCCTTTCACCTTTGCTCAGATGGAGCATATCGAGTATCTGATTTGTGATGCATCGTTACCGGAGGAGATCCGAAAAGAAGCAGAAGAACACCATGTGAGCGTCATTATCGCCGGAGGGGAATGAATATGACAAAAACGCGTGCTGTCAGGATGTATGGCAAGGAAGATCTCCGGTTGGAGGCTTTTGAGCTTCCTGCCATCAAAGAGGATGAAATTCTGGCTGAGATTGTGTCTGACAGCATCTGCATGTCCAGTTGGAAGGCTGCTGAGCAAGGCGCAAATCACAAGCGTGTGCCGAAGGACATAGCCCAGAACCCAGTGATCATCGGCCATGAGTTTTGTGGCAGGATTCTTGAAGTCGGCTCCAAATGGAAGGGCCAATTTAAACCGGGCCAGAAATACGCCATACAACCAGCGTTGAACTATAAAGGGACACTGTTCACTCCCGGCTATTCCTATCAGTATATTGGTGGTGCAGCTACACATATTGTGATCCCTAATGAAGTAATGGAGCAGGGTTGCCTGCTGGACTACACCGGTGACGCGTTTTATTTTGGCTCTCTCTCTGAGCCAATGAGCTGCATCGTGGGCACATTCCACGCGATGTACCACACCGAGAACGGCAAGTATGACCACAAGATGGGCATTGTGCCCGGTGGCAACATGGCGATTCTGGCGGGGGCCGGGCCTATGGGAATGGGCGCCATCGATTACGCCATCCACTGCGACCGAAAGCCGGGCTTGCTGGTGGTGACTGACATTGATGATGGACGCCTTAACCGGGCTGCCTCCATCTACACCGTGGAAGAGGCGGCAAAAAATGGCGTTAAGCTGGTCTACTTGAACACCTCCGGTGATAATCCGGTGAGCAGGCTGCTGGAGCTCACTGGCGGAAAAGGTTATGACGATGTGCTTTGCTTCGCTCCGGTGCGTCCGGTCGTGGAGCAGGGAGACGCAATCCTGGGCCGCGACGGCTGCCTGAATTTCTTCGCCGGGCCGTCAGACAGCAAGTTCAGCGCAACGATGAATTTTTACAACGTGCATTACTCTTCCACCCATGTGGTGGGCACCTCCGGCGGCAACACCGACGACATGATTGAGAGCCTTATGATGATGGCAAGAGGGCAGATTGACCCATCTTCCATGATCACACATGTGGGCGGCCTCAACGCGGTGATTCCGACCACATTGAATCTGCCCAGGATCCCTGGTGGCAAGAAGCTAATCTACACTCATCTGGAAATGGAATTGGCCGCAATCGCCGACTTTGAGGAAATGGGCAAGTCCGACAAATTATTTGCCGGCTTGGCTGAAATCATGAAAGCTTCCGGCGGGCAGTGGTGTGCAGACGCGGAACGGTATCTTCTGGAACATGGGAAAAGGATCTCCTGAACGGGTTGAAAGGGTGGGGAACCACCCTTTTTCTTTTGCCTCGGAGACCTTATAATCAAGCGATGGCTGTATTATAATAACCATAATTCCTTAGGGTGATGGAGTAGCAAGTATGAATCTTTCCCGCAAGATGGTTTTGTGTCTATTACTAGTACTGATGCTGGTTACGGCCTGTGACGTTGCCATTGAAGACGGCAACCTCAAGGTGCGCGACAGCGGCTCTGAGATTGTGAGCATCGGCAAGAGTGGGTTCCGGCTGGAGGGCAACGTCACCGGCGTTACTTTGGATGGTGGCGGACTGCGCATTGATTATCCCAACGGAAGCCTCAGCTGGGGCGGGGAGGGTTTTGATGTCAAACATGCCAACGGCACGCTGCACATAGCAGACGGGCGCATGACAGTGACGGATAAAGAGGGCAAGCAGGAAATAGTGGATACGACCGGAAGCGGTGCGGAATACCGCACGGAGGATGGTGTGCTGATTGGCACTGGTAAAAAGGCGATGCTGCCGGAGGATTATCCGCTAGATATCCTGCCGTTGCCTGACGGATTTCAGCTGGATGCTACTGCGCTGCTCGGCTCTGTCACCGTCATCAACGGTCATGTGAACGGCCTCTCTGTGGAAGACGCATCCGGGTACTTTGAAAAGCATATGGACGGTGCCGACAGCTTCAGCCGCGAAAAAAAGGCCGGCAGCGTGCTGCTGCGGGCCAAGCTGGAGAAAATTGAATTCACCGTCTATCTTGCCAGATCGCTCACTACAGAGGCTGTGAACGTTTGCGTCGTCTTTGGCGGGAAGTAGTTGTCAGAGGTCAATTCATCAGAATCATATGGGCTTCTGAAGCGACCTCGTTTACATCCGCCGCATAATCCACAGCGTCTACTTTGAAGCCAAACAATTGCAGGAATCCGTCTTTATAGCCGTCCACATCGGCCAGCTCCATCAGATTTTCGCTGGTAACAATACTCCAGCGGTGTTCCACTTCAGCCTGAACCACCGGGTCCATTTCCCAGTCGTCCATCCGCAGATAACCTTCTGAGTCTGATTCATACGCTCCCGTGGCCAGCTTGCCAAACATCCTCGTCATCTGCTCGATGCAGCCTTCATGGGTGCCTTTCTCCTTCATGATGTCATACAGCATGGAGATATAGAGCGGCACCACGGGGATGGAGGAGCTGGCTTGGGTAACCAGCGCCTTGTTCACAGAGATGAATGCCCTCAAGCCCAAACCGGCATATTGGGCAGTCAGTTGGTCCGCTGTTGCTTTCAGGTCGCGTTTGGCCATGCCGATGGTGCCATCCTTGTAGATCGGGTGGGTCAGGCTGGGCCCGATGTAGGAATAAGCTACGGTCATCGCGTTCTCTGCCAAAAGGCCACTTTGAGCCAGATACTCGATCCAGCGCTGCCAGTCGTCGCCACCCATCACCGTCACGGTGTCTGCGATTTCCTGTTCGTTTGCAGGTTGGATCTCGATCTCTGTGATGGCGTTGTTCTGCAGGTCAATGTTCTTGGACCGGTATGTAGAACCGATCGGCTTCAAAACGGACTGGTGCCGCTCTCCCGTGTCAGGGTGAATGCGTACCGGCGCGGCCAGGCTGTAGACCACCAGATCCAGCGGCCCCATTTCTGCCTTGATAAGCTCACTTGCCTTTTCCTTCACAGCGATCGAGAACGCATCGCCCATGATCACCCTGGCCCAATTGCCCTTACCGTTTGCCTGGCGCAGATATTCTGCTGCATTGTAAAATCCTGCGGTGGCGGTGCGCCCTTTCTGGGCGTTACGCTCAAAGCCCACCCCTAAAACCCTGGCGCCGCTGCCGAAGGACGCAGCGATGGCGCTGGCCAGCCCGTAGCCGGTGGTGGAACCGATTACCAGCACATTTTTAACCTGCCGGTCTCCCAGAAATATCGAAGCATTGTCTTGCACATGTTGTATCTGAGCGCTCACATTGGCTGCGCAACCGGTCGGATGAGCGGTGATGCAGATGAATCCCTTTGCCTTTGGTTCAATAATCATATTTATGACTCCTTTTGTATGATCTTTTTATACAGTCGGTAGGTTCTGTAATGCTTGCCGCCAAGATTCTCCACACTGAGCCTGGACTGTAGGTTCGTCTCACCGATTGTGGATCCATCCGCCGTCAGTATGCCCTTTTCCAAGGCTTTCTGGAAGACATGCCGGAATATGGCGGCGTTCACCGCCTTGTTCTGATATTCAGGCACGACAAACTGCACAAAAACCCGCAGCGCGTTGATCCGCTTGCGGTAAAACAATAGCTTGAAGAAGCCGAATGGGAGCAGCCGGCCATTTGGGATTCGGCGGAACACCTGGTTGTATTCGGGAAGGGCGACCACAAAGCCAATGGGGCGGTTGGTGTCGTTGGTGCGTGCGATGCAAATAAAATCTTCATCCACCATGGGCATTAGAAACCGGGCTTCCTTTTCCACATCGTCCACCGAGGGGATTGCCATCCACTCGCCCTCCAAACCGGAGGCAAGTGTCTCTGAGACGACTTTTTGAATATCATTGACTTCCCTGTGGATGTTTTGCTTATCTACGATATCTACGCGATAATTGAATTTCTTCATCGCATAGGGGACGATTCTGTTCAGCTTATCCTGTTTGAAAACCTCCCGGTCAAACAGATACGCATATAGGTCATAGTCCTTATAAAACCCATGGCTTGCAAAAAACTCGCCATACCACGAAGGGTTATAGGAGTTGAGCAGGGCAGGGGGGCCATCAAAGCCCATCACCAGGATGCCGCGGTAGTCGTCGCCGTTGTCCGGTGCAACGGGGCCGCGCAGCATGCTCACACCATGGCTGGTTGCCCAGGCTTCGCAGGCAGCAATCAAAGCTTCTGCCGCTTCTTCATCATGTTCGCACTCAAACAGTGCAAACCATGCGGAGCTCAAGTTGTTCTCTCGGTCAAAGCCCTCGTCTATTCCACACAGGATTCTGCCGATGACGCGCTGCCCCTTCTTAACCAAAAATGCAGTGTGGGGGCCGTAACCAAATAGCATATTTTTGCTTTCGGTCAGGATGTCCCGTATCTGCATCCGGAGCGGTGGCACGAAATTTGGATCGTCACGATAAAGCCTATAAGGCAAATCGATAAAGGCGCGGCGATCGCTGGCCGTTTTTACTTCCAATAACTCAAGCATCGATGCCTTCGCTCCTGGCCTTTATTGCCGCGATGGTTTGCTCGTGGGCTTTGCGGTCCAGTTTCATAAACAACATGAAGACCACCCCAATGCCCATAAAGAGAGCCGGAATGGCTGAGAAGATCACACGGATCGCCATCAGCGCAGATTCGGGCTGCAGTTGGCCGGGCAGCAGATCCTCCAGCTTGATATAGCCAAAGGCGCCAAGCGCCATACCGGCAATTCCGACAAATCCGGCTGTGGCCAGCTGTTGGACGAACGATTGAAAGCCGTAATACAAGCCCTCAGTGTCATACCCGGAATCCAGGCGGCCCACATCAATCGTGTCTGGAATGATCGATTGCGGCACTACATGGGCAGCTGACACACCGATGCTCATGAAAAACACCAGGACAAACACAGCCAGTGTGTCACCGGGCTGCACCAGCATGATTGGCAGCGAGCAAAGCGCCAGTGCTGCCATGCCGATGTTGTATGCCTTCTTCTTGCCGATCTTCTTCATCAGGTATAACCACAATGGCACAAATGCCGCCGCCGCAATAAAGAGCTCTGCGACAATCGCCAAAAACAACATCCAATCTGTGATGCCCAGCCACGACTCCAGAAAGTATGGGAAAAAGGCCTGCATAATCATAAAGCCGCCCCAGGTGAACATATAGGAGAGCGTCGAAAACAAAAACGGTTTGTTTTGAAACATTGCCCCATATGCTTTCGCAAGGTTCCTCATGCCCTTTGGCAAGGGCTTGCATTCCGTTCGTTCCTTGCAGCCGGACAAAGGTAAGAAAGGAGCCAAGCCCACGATCACCGCGATGATGACCCCTGAAAGCATGTAGCCATTGTGGATTTCATTGAGGTTGCTCTTATCAGGCATCAAATCGGGCACCAGCACGCTGGGAATCGCGATGGCGACCAGGCCCCCCACAATGGAAACGAACATTCTGTATGCGGCCAGTTTGCTGCGTTCGTCATAACTGTCCGTCATTTCAATGGTTAGCGTGGAGTAGGGTACCATTACCAAAGAAAAGAATGTAAAATATGCAATGGAAGCAATGATTGCAGCAATGAATTTCGCATCAACTCCCCACTCCCGTGGAATGGCCCAGAGCAGATAATATGTGATGCCGGTGGGGATGGCAAACAACAGCAGAAAAAGGCGGCGGCGCCCCCATTTTGACTTTGTCCTGTCCGAAAGCTGACCGATGAACGGGTCATTGATTGCATTGTACAGGTTTGTGATGAGCATTACGATACCAGCAAGCCATGCTCCCAAACCCAGAATGTCAGTGAGGTATTTCAGATAGATAAGTCCGATGACCGAGGTGCCGAAGGTGCCGGTGACGTCGCCCATGCCAAAACAGAACTTCTCTCGAAAGGTAAGCTTGCGGGTTCTGTCTTCAAGACCATGATGTTGTGCCGAACCCTGTTCCATCCTGTCACCTCCTGAAGAATTGTGCAGAATTGATCATAACATTTCTTGCTTCGCAGATCAAACCAATTCTTTGCAAATGAGCAATGCTACAGGGTGTGTATTTTTTTCAGGTTGCTGTTGCTGCCCATCAGTGTCAGCACCAATCCAGGCTTCAAGGCCAGATCAGCCTGGGGCATCATAATGGTGCCGTTTGGGTTTCGCATCACAATAATATTGACGCCGTATCGGGTTCGGATGAGTAATTCGCCAATCGTTTTGCCACACCAGCTGTCCGGCACAGGCATGCTAACGATGCTGTAGTCCTTGGATACCTCGATTGCATCCAATACATTGTCTGAGACAAGGCTTCGTGCAACCTTGATGCCCATGTCGGTCTCCGGAAGGATCACTTTATCCGCGCCGACTTTGCTGAGTATCCGCGCCTCAAAATCATCCTGGGCCTTCACCAGGATGTGTTTTGCACCAAGCTCCTTCAGCAACACGGTGGCCATGATGCTCACCTGCATGTTGGTGCCGATGGCAATGATCACCCCATCTGCATTCGGCACATCCAGAGATTGCAGAAATTCTTCATCGGTCACATTGGCCTGGACAACATGTGTGACATGATTGGCAAAGCTATTAACCGTGTCGAGATCGTCGTCTACTGCCAGCACCTCGTGGCCCATATCGAATAGTGTCTTTGCCACACTCTTGCCAAACAGGCCAAGGCCCAGCACAATAAATGTTTTCATGGATCCTCCCTATCCCACCGATATTTTTCCATCGGGGAAACGATATGTCTTGCCGCTTTGGGCAGCTTTCGTTACAAACACGGCAATGGCTGTCATCGTACCGATCCTGCCGACAAACATCGAAAGCATCATTGCATATTTGCCAACCGTGCTCAGGCCGGGTGTGATACCGGTGGTTAGCCCAACAGTGCCAAATGCCGAAACGGATTCGAACAGCGATTGCATGAACGTGCCATCGTTATTGATCAGCAGTACAACCGTGGCCATTATTATGATGGTCAAACTGAGGCAGAATACAGACACCGCCCTGGAGATGATGGATTCCGGTATCCTGCGACCCATCACCTGCAGGTCTTTTCTGCCTCGTAAATATGCCACAACGGACAGCCCCAGCACAAAGAAGGTGGTCACCTTAATGCCGCCCGCTGTAGACCCCGGCGCTGCGCCGATAAACATCAGAAACATTGTGAGCAACTTGCCCGCCTCACTCATCTGCCCGATATCCACGCTGTTGTAGCCTGCTGTGCGGGCTGATACAGAATGGAATATGGAGTTCAGCAGTCGGTTTCCGACATGCATCGAAGCCATGGAAGCATCCCGCTCAAGCAAGAAATAACCCGCGGTGCCAAAAACCAGAAGGCAAGCCGTTACGACCAGCACCGCCTTGGTATGCAAAGAAAATAGAGAGAACTTTCGGACGATAATCAACTCATCCCACACGATGAACCCCAGGCCGCCGATAATGATCAGTGCCGCAGACGTCATCAGAACCAACCAACTGCCGGAAAAGCCTGTCATACTGACAAAAGGGGCCTCTGTTGTGCCCAGCACATCGAAGCCTGCGTTGCAGAAGGAGGACACAGCCAGGAAAATGCTTTTCCCAATGCCTGGCAGCCATCCGTATTGCGGCACCAATTGGATGGAAAGCAATAATGCCCCACAGGCCTCCAGAGCCAGTGTGATCAGAATGACCTTTTGAAAGACTGTGACAATGTTGTTCAGTGTGAATCGGTTCAGAGTTTCCTGGATGGTCAAGCGCTGAACCAGGCCAAGCTTGGTGCCGGTGATGATGGACGCGATGGTCGTGATGGAAACTACACCGAGTGCCCCGATCTGGATCATGAGCAATATGATGATTTGCCCGAAGAGTGACCAATGGGTGTTTGTGTCAACCACAACAAGCCCAGTCACACATACGGCGGAGACTGATGTGAATAAGGAATCTGTAAAGTTCGTAATCAAGCCAGACTTGCTGCTCAGCGGCATGGTCAGCAAGAGTGCCCCAATCAGGATGAGTGCAAGAAAGCCGGCCAGGATGATGCGGGCAGGGGTTATATGCCACAAGTATTTCTTAATCTTACCGATGATTTTCAAGTAATATTCCTATTCATCTATGATCGCTTAATTATAACACAGGTTTACCATGCGCTTGAAGAATTTAGTCATGAACCTCTTTGGGTTATTTTCTATTTTCCGATAAACGTGAGATATTTGTACCTAATAAATACAGAAAACAAAGATGGCACATATCGCGAAGAATTGCTGTTTGTTGCCATGGTCAGCGTGGTGACTGCGCGTGTGGCCTGCATACAGATCAATAAACTGAACGGTATGGATGCCAGTGGTATTGTCGTCAAAAAAGATGATGCGGTTTCAACCAGGCTATCTTATCCTGTTTGGCGCATTGCCTATAAAACTGGTTCCAATTAAGACACACGAGAAAACCTTGATCTCTATATTCAAACCAATGATTGGGATTTCCGCTTTCATACCGCAACACCTATCGATTCCTTTGAAGATTACTCGGAGAATATCGAAGCCTGGATTGATTCGATCGATTTGTTAACGGGAAGTAACCAGTAGAGAATACAACATAAAACAAGGAAACCACCTGATGCCAGGTGGTTTCCGTTATATTGTGATATTGGTTGATGCTTTACTTCCCGGCTTCCTCAATGGCTACAGCCACAGCCACAGAAGCGCCGACCATCGGGTTGTTGCCCATGCCGATCAGGCCCATCATCTCCACGTGCGCCGGCACGGAGGAGGAGCCAGCAAACTGCGCGTCGCTGTGCATGCGGCCCATCGTGTCGGTCATGCCGTAGGAGGCGGGGCCGGCAGCCATGTTGTCCGGGTGCAGCGTGCGGCCTGTGCCGCCGCCGGAGGCCACGGAGAAGAACTTCTTGCCGTTGTCCACCGACCACTTTTTATAGGTACCGGCCACCGGGTGCTGGAAGCGGGTGGGGTTGGTGGAGTTGCCGGTGATGGACACGTCCACCTTTTCATGGATCATGATCGCCACGCCTTCGCTCACATCGTCGCAACCATACACGCGCACTTTGGCCTTTTCACCGTTGCTGAAGGGCTTGACCTCGGCGATTTTCAGCTCGCCGGTGTAGTAGTTGAACTCGGTCTTCACATAGGTGAAGCCGTTGATGCGGCTGATGATATAGGCAGCGTCCTTGCCAAGGCCGTTCAGGATGACCTGAAGAGGCTCTTTGCGGACTTTGTTGGCGGTGCGGGCAATGCCAATTGCGCCTTCGGCAGCGGCAAAGCTCTCGTGACCGGCTAAAAAGCAGAAGCACTTGGTCTCTTCCTTCAGGAGCATTGCAGCAAGGTTACCGTGGCCCAGACCGACCTGGCGGCTGTCAGCGACGGAGCCGGGGATACAGAAGGCTTGCAAGCCAATGCCGATGGCTTCGGCGGCTTCGGCGGCCGTCTTGCAGCCCTTGGCGAAGGCGATGCGAGCGCCCAGCGTATAAGCCCACACTGCGTTCTCGAATGCTATCATCTGGATGCCGCGCACGATCTTTTCCACATCCACGCCTTTTGCCAGGCAATATTCCTTGGCTTCGTCCAGCGAGGGAATGCCATATTCGGCCATGCACTTTTCGATCTGCTTGATTCTTCTTTCGTAGCTCTCAAAAGTTGCCATGTTTTGTTCCCTCCTTAGTTGTGACGCGGATCAATCTTCTTGACCGCTTCAGCAAAGCGCCCGTAGGTGCCCACGTTCTTTTCAAATGCTTCCTTGGGATCCACACCCTTGCGGATGGCTTCCATCATTTTGCCGAGGCTCACAAACTTGTAACCGATCACTTCGTTGCCCTCGTCCAGGCCGATCTCAAGCACATAGCCCTCGGCCATTTCCATATAGCGCACGCCTTTTTCCAGCGTGCTGTACATCGTGCCAACCTGGCTGCGGAGGCCTTTGCCCAGATCCTCAAGGCCAGCGCCGATGGGCAGGCCGCCCTCAGAAAAGGCCGACTGGCTGCGGCCATAGGCAATCTGCAGGAAAAGCTCGCGCATGGCAGTGTTGATCGCGTCGCACACAAGGTCGGTGTTCAACGCTTCCAGAAGGGTTTTGCCGGCCAGCACTTCGGCAGCCATGGCGGCGGAGTGTGTCATGCCGCTGCAGCCGATGGTTTCCACCAGCGCTTCGTGAATGATGCCGTCCTTGATGTTTAGGGAAAGCTTGCATGCTCCCTGCTGCGGCGCGCACCAGCCTACACCGTGTGTGAAACCCGAGATGTCCTTAATCTCATACGCCTTGACCCATTTGCCCTCTTCGGGAATGGGAGCGGGTCCATGATGCGGCCCCTTGGCGATACACATCATTTCTTCCACTTCTCTGGAAAGTTCCATGATTTATCCCCCTTAAAAATATTGGTCGACAGTCAAATACAAAATATTATAACATGGACTGGTATGGATATTGCAACCGGTGAATCATAAAAAAGTCGAGAATTGGTGAATAGCAGCCGGCGGTCATGGGGTCTTCCAGGTTCTGACCCGAGCACCCTCCTTCTGTCGCTTGATTCGTTTCATTGCAGCGGTGCACATTGTGACTTCTCACTCCACGGGGGAGAATGAGATATCATGAGATTTGGAGCCATTTTTGCCACTCCTGGAGAAGGGTGGCGGCGGAGCCGGAGGCAGGAGGTTTTCATTGTTAATTTTCTGTTTCCTTTTCTTTGCCATTTTGCTATAATAATTTTTGCTGTATTGTAGCAGCTTACAAAAACAAAATATTCAATACGCACAGCAGGGAGGATTTCGCCTAGATGAAGGAGTATATCGCGAAGGACATCCGCAACGTCGCCGTATTGGGCCATGGCGGAGAAGGCAAGACCACGCTTGTGGAGGCCATGTTGTTTTCGGCCGGCCTGGTCGACCGCATGGGCAAAACAGACGATGGCAGCACCGCCATGGACTTTGACCCCGAGGAAATCCGCAGGCACATCTCCATCTCGATGGCCATGGCGCCCATTGAGTGGAAAGGCGCCAAGATCAACGTGCTGGACATCCCCGGTTACTTTGATGTGATCGGTGAGCAGATTGGTGCGCTCCGCGCCGTCGAAGGTGCATTGATCCTGGTCAATGCCGTGTCCGGCTTGTCTGTCGGTGCCGAAAAGGCTTGGGACAACTGCGCGAAGAACAGCGTAGCACGGCTGTTCGTCATCAATCAAATGGACCGTGAGAACGCCAACTTCAACAAGGCTGTGGACTCCCTGAAAGAAAAATATGGCCCCAAGATCGCGCCGATTCAGTTGCCCATCATGGATGGCGGCTTCAAGGGATATGTGGATGTGCTGGCCAACAAGGCATACCTGTTTGATGGCAAGGGCGTGAAGGAAACGGCTGTGCCGGCGAACCTTGCTTCCACGGTGTCAGAACTCCGCGAAGGCATCACCGAGGCCGCTGCCAGTGCCGATGAGGAGCTGATGGAAAAGTTCTTCGGTGAAGGAGAGCTTTCCGCCGAAGACATTGCCAAGGGCATGAAGCAAGGAATCGCCAGTGGCGAGTTCATCCCGGTGGTGTGCTGTGCAGGCCTTTCGAACCTGAATGTCAGAACGCTACTGGATACCATTGTGGATCTGATGCCCGCACCGTCCGGTTCATTTGCCTGCAAGAACGTCAAGACCGATGCCGATGACAGCCGCAAGGTGGATGACTCCCAGCCGTTCTCAGCGCTGGTGTTTAAAACCTTCGCGGATAACTTTGTCGGAAAAATCTCCTATATCAAGGTCTTCTCAGGCACGCTTAACGCGGCCATGACGCCCTATAACAGTTCCACTGGCAAGACGGAAAAGCTGAACCGCATTAACACGATGCTGGGCAAGAAACAGCTGGATGTGGAAAACGTGCATGCCGGCGACATCGTTGCTCTTATCAAGCTGCAAAATACCAACACAGGCGATACGCTGTCTGACCCGGCCAACCCGGTGAAATATCGTGAGATAGCCTTCCCCAAGCCGGCCATTTCGTTTGCTGTGGCTGCTGAGAAGCAGGGCGATGAAGACAAGGTTTTCGGTGGCCTGCACCGGCTCGAGGAGGAGGACCCGTCTTTCAAGGTTGGCAAGAGCGCTGATACCGGCGAGACGTTAATCTCAGGTCAGGGCGAGCTGCACCTTGACATCATCATCAGCAAGCTGAAGGGGAAATTCAACACCAACGCACTTTTGGCTGAGCCCCGCATCCCATATCGCGAAACTATTCGCAAGACAGTGGAGGCGCAGGGCCGCCACAAGAAGCAGACCGGCGGCCATGGGCAGTTTGGCGACTGCTGGATCCGCTTCGAACCGGCGCCTGAAGTCGAGTTTGAGTTTGTTGACAAGGTCGTTGGTGGTGTGATCCCGCGCGGCTTCATACCAGCCATTGAAAAAGGTCTGCGTGAAAACATCGTACGCGGCGCGCTGGCCGGTTACCCCGTGACAGGTCTGCGTTGCACAGTCTTCGATGGTTCCTATCACGCGGTGGACTCCTCGGAAATGGCGTTTAAGATCGCTGCGCGCCTGGCCTTCCGTAAAGGCTGCCTGACAGCCAACCCGGTGCTGCTTGAGCCCATCTGCAAGGCTGTGATTGAAATTCCCGATGAATACATGGGCGATATCATTGGCGATCTCAACCGTCGCCGTGGCCGCATCATGGGCATGAACCCGATCGACGGCGGGTTGCAGCAGGTCGTGGCCGAGGTGCCGCAAGCGGAAATGAGCAAGTATGCCACTGATCTTCGGTCAATGACACAGGCCAAGGGCAGCTTTGAGCTCAACTTCGAGCGATATGAGGAAGCCCCAGCCAACATTGCCCAGAAGGTGATTGAGTCGGCCAAGAAGGTCGAGGAAGAAGACGAGGAGTAATCGTCAGCCATACTTCACAAACAAAAGCTGCCCGGTTGGGCAGCTTTTTGTTCCGGATCCCTGAAAGGAGGTGTCCCGCGATGAAGAACCGCATCAAACATGTCCAAATTGCTCAATAATACTTCCGACGGGGCTAGCCTCCGCCGGGGAAACGAGGCTGTATGAACGACACAATACAAATCAGAGGGAATATCAAAGGCATCCGTCAGTCTGTGCTGGAGGAAATGGAGCAGTTGTTCCAAATGGACATGGAGCTGCTCCGGCATCAGTTTGTTTCTGAACCACTGATGAGCGCAATGGCTGACTTCACAAGCCGCATCAACCGCGAAGTGATGGTCTACATTGCCCGAGACGGCATGGTCATGGAAGTGATCGTGGGTCAGCATGACCGGGTGAGCCTGCCGGACATCCGGGTGCGCCGCGGCAAGCGGAGGCTCACCGGTGTGCGCTGCATTCATACCCATCCAGACGGTAACCCGGGCTTATCCAGCGTGGACGTCGCAGCGCTTTACCGCATGCGTTTTGATGCGATGGCATCGCTTGGGGTGCGTGATGGCAAGACCACCGGCATGGAGATTGGCTTGTTGGAAGACATCAAGCCAAACGGCGACTATATCCTGGAGCGGCTGGGCCCATACGCCGTCAGCGCAATCCCACAGGGAGATCTGCTGGAGCGCATCCGACACAACGATGAGCGCATTTTACAGGCAGCCCGTGTCATCACCTCAATGGAGCAAATCGAGGAGCGGGCGATCCTGGTTGGGCTGGATAGCACAGAGTCTATCGACGAACTAGAACGGTTGGCCGATACAGCAGGTGCGGCAGTGCTGGAAAAGGTGCTGCAGCAGAAAGCAAAGCCGGACCCGGCCATGTTCATAGGGCAGGGCAAGGCGGCAGATCTGGCATTAATGAAACAATCACTGGAGGCCAATCTGTTCATCTTCGATGATGAGCTCTCCGGTGCGCAGATCCGCAATCTGGAAGAAACGCTGGGTTGCCGGGTGATCGACCGCACCACGCTGATCCTGGATATCTTCGCCCGTCGTGCTGTCTCCCGCGAGGGCAAGCTGCAGGTGGAGCTGGCGCAATACAAATACCGGCTACCCCGGCTCACCGGAGTCGGTACGGAGCTCTCCCGCCTGGGCGGCGGCATCGGCACCAGAGGCCCCGGTGAAAGCAAGCTTGAGGTGGATCGCCGCGCGATCCGCAGCAGGATCACCGACCTGGAGCACGAGGTCAAGGAGCTGGAGAAGCAGCGTGGCGTGCGCCGGGTGATGCGCGAAAAGGCCGGCATTGCAACGGTGGCAATTGTCGGCTATACCAATGCCGGCAAGAGCACGCTGCTGAATG
Source organism: Bacillota bacterium (assembly GCA_023435705.1). Classification (GTDB taxonomy): domain Bacteria; phylum Bacillota; class Clostridia; order Christensenellales; family UMGS416; genus JAEYRA01. The sequence continues at coordinate 174,357 of JAEYRH010000016.1, forward strand.
CTCTGAGCGGCAGCGATGTGCTGGCGGAGGATAAGCTTTTTGCCACACTGGATCCGGTCACACGCCGGGTGGAGCTCGAAACTATGCCGGTGCTGTTTACCGACACCGTGGGGTTCATCAAGAAATTGCCTCATGACCTGGTTGATGCATTCCGCTCCACGCTGGAAGAGGCGCTTCACGCCGATCTGCTGATGCATGTGGTGGACGCTTCCTCGCCTGAGGCGGTGGGGCAATACCGCACTGCTGAAAGTGTGTTGGACTCACTTGGCGCAGCGGGCAAGCAGCGCATCGTGGTGCTCAACAAAATTGACCGGTTGGAGGGCCCGCTCTACTTTGATACCGGCTTAGCCCCCAGGGTGGACATCTCCGCAGTCACTGGCGCGGGTTTGGAACGGTTGAAGGCAGAAATAGAGAATCAGATCGCTAAAAAGACAAAGCTGTATGAATATGCTGTGCCATACGACCGCGGTGACATCGTGGCGATGGCGCACCGGCTTGGCGAGGTCAAATCCGAGCAATATGAGGAAGGGCATGTGCGGCTGGGCGTAGTGCTGGACGAGGAAGGGGCTGCAAGGTTAGGTAAAATGTTGGGTTAGGTATCTAATAAGTGGGTATGCTGCCACAATCTTTTGACAGTAGGGGCCAGGCTCAGTCCTGGCCCACTTAATCGCTCCGTCACAGCCCGCTTAATCTCTCTCCGTCCCGCCTCGCTTGACTCACATGTTCGCCTGAGGAAATCCCCCCTGCCCCTGTGGGGGCATCCCCCCTTGATAAGGGAGGGTAGGGTGAGGCAATGTTCAATCCCCGAACCGTATCATCTCAACTTGCCATCCTCAACGGCTCTTTTATGGCTCTTGGATAATCTGTAAATTGCATATTATACAATCCCTTGACAGCTTCATACCACGCTAGTACAATAGAATCAATGTTAAACCGCATCGATGGAGAGAATATCGGGTTTATCCGCGCAGAGAGAGCCGGGGCAGGTGGAAGCCGGCGGCGGGGTTCCGGTCAGGCGCTTCGGAGCGGAGGTTTCAGAGTGGGCCGAAAGGCCAAAAAGGGTGGAACCGCGAAAGCATAGCCTTTCGTCCCTTTGGGGATGGAAGGCTTTTTCTATTCAATGAGAGGAGGACACAATATGCCCGGTCAATATATCGACATTGGGTTTGTCTATCCTTTCATCAATCAGGAAAGCCAACAAGCCGAGATAGATTCCTTGATTCACTATCTTCACAATTGGGACTTTACAATAAAGAGTTTGATTGCTAGTACAGATCCTGATGGAGAAGGATACATTGAGTTGAATTCAGTCGATCAAATGGACGAATCTACCATTGGTAGAATATTCTCGAGTATGTATTACGGTAAGCTCACCATTGATTTGAAGGTAGACGGCGAACCAATTCACGATATATTCATATACGTTGAAAAAGGTGAAGAAAAACTTGACGGTTTTTATTGTGTGTTTATTTCTATCAAAGGAGACCAGATAATCAAAGAATGTAACTTGATGGGGCCTGAAATATACGAAGAGCCAATTAATGATTTTATCAATGCAATAACCAATAAGCTCATATCATTGATGGTGGATTTCTATGGATTTTCACAATATAGTTATGCATTATGCGACGCAGAAACACAGATGCAGTGTACTCCTGATGAGTTAGCGCAAAATCAAAATGAAATATACTCAGTAGTTGTTTTACCAAATAAGAGCGCGTTTGAAGCAAAGCTAGAGGTAAGGAAAAGCAAATGGAATATTGATGGATTCTCATAGAGACATGAGACCGCTTGAATTTGATTCTATTTTTTAGGAGGATATAGTCAATGTTGGATCTCAAACTCATCGCCCAAACCGACCCGGAGACCGCCGAAGCCATGCTGCAGGAGCTGGGCCGCCAGAGGGACCACCTGGAACTGATCGCCTCGGAAAACTTTGTGAGCCCCGCCGTGATGGCGGCGGCGGGATCGCACCTCACCAACAAGTATGCCGAGGGATACCCCGGCAAGCGTTACTACGGCGGCTGTCAGTATGTGGACGTGGTGGAAAACCTGGCCCGCGACCGCGCCTGCAAGCTGTTTGGCGCAGAACATGCCAATGTGCAGCCTCACTCCGGCGCCCAGGCTAACATAGCAGTCTATTTTGCGATGCTGAACCCCGGCGACACGATCCTAGGCATGAACCTGGCCCATGGCGGCCACCTCACCCACGGCAGCCCCGTGAACATTTCCGGCAAGTACTTCAACATCGTGCCTTATGGCGTTACCGATGACACAGAGCGGATTGACTACGACAACCTGATGCGCCTGGCGATGGAGCACAAGCCCAAGATGATCGTGGCCGGTGCCAGCGCCTACCCCCGCAGCTATGATTACAAGAAGTTCCGTGAAGTAGCCGACGCCTGCGGCGCGCTGTTGATGGTGGACATGGCCCATGTGGCCGGTCTGGTGGCTGCCGGATTGCACCCCAACCCAGTGCCCCATGCTCATTTTGTGACCACCACGACGCACAAGACACTGCGCGGACCTCGCGGCGGCATGATTCTTTGCACGGAGGAATATGCCAAGGCAGTGGACAAGGCCATTTTTCCCGGCACGCAGGGCGGCCCGCTCATGCATGTGATCGCCGCCAAGGCGGTCTGCTTCCAGGAAGCAATGACGCCCGAATTCAAGCAGTACCAGCAGAACGTCATCGACAACGCCCAGGCGTTGGCAAAGGCATTCCTCGATCGTGGCGTGAAGCTCGTTTCTGGCGGCACTGACAACCACCTGATGCTGTTGAATCTGATCGGTCGTGGCATCAGCGGCAAGAAGTTGGAGCGGTTGCTCGATGAGGCCAACATCACCGTGAACAAAAATGCCATCCCTAACGACCCGGAGAAGCCCACAATCACCAGCGGCGTGCGAATCGGCACACCAGCTGTGACCAGCAGAGGCATGGGTACTGCAGAAATGGTGAAAATTGCGGAGCTCATCACAAAGATCATCGACGGTAAGGAAGCAGCGGTGGAGGAAGTGAAGGCTGAAGTGCTGGAGCTCTGCCAGCGGTTCCAGCTCTATCCGGGCCAGGAGATTCTGTAACACTAAAAACCAGGTTGTGGTGCTGATCAGCGATTTGCACTGTTGCAATTGTATGGCAATGCTGTAAAATACTGCATGATGGCCAAATCAGGAGAGTGTGATGAAGCTTGTCAGCGCCTGCCTTGCGGGCATTCCCTGCCGGTATGACGGCCAGTCCAAACCCAATGGGGAAATGGCTGCGCTGGTGAAAGCGGGGGAGGCCCGTACTTTTTGCCCTGAGACACTGGGCGGACTGAAGATACCCAGGGTTCCGTCCGAAATCGTGGGCGGCTGCGGCGAAGATGTGCTGGATGGCCATGCCAGGGTGATGAGTCGTGATGGTCATGATGTCACTGCGGCGTTCATTGCAGGAGCCCATGCTACTCTGGACTTGTGCAGAAAGCTTGGCGCGGATGAGGTGCTGCTGAAATCCAAAAGCCCCTCTTGCGGTGTGGGCAGGATCTATGACGGCACATTCTCCAAAACTCTCCGGTCCGGCGACGGCGTAACCGCTGCCCTTCTGAAAAGGAATGGCATACGGGTTGTCGAAATAGATTGATAAACAATTTCAAGGAGGGGTACCAATGGCATACTTGTTGGGCATTGATATCGGCACGTCTGGCACGAAAACGGTGTTGTTTGACGAACTGGGCAACACGGTTGCCTCCGCTACCTGGGAATACCCGCTGTATCAGCCGCACATCGGCTGGGCAGAGCAGGACCCGGCAGACTGGTGGAAGGCATCCTATGGCAGCATCGCCGAGACCGTGAAGAAGAGCGGTGTGAACCCCCGCGACATCAAAGGCCTTGGCCTTTCCGGCCAGATGCACGGCATGGTGCTTCTGGATGGCGAAAATCACGTGCTGCGCCCCTCCATCATCTGGTGCGACCAGCGCACACAGGCAGAATGCGACCAGATCACTGAATTGGTCGGTGCCGAGCGGCTCATTGAGCTCACGGCAAACCCGGCTCTCACCGGCTTCACTGCCGGCAAGGTGATGTGGGTGAAGAACCACCAGCCTGAAATCTTTGAGAAAACCCGCCATGTCCTTCTGCCCAAGGACTATATCCGCTTCATGCTCACCGGCGAATACGCCACTGAAGTCTCCGATGCCAGCGGCATGCAGTTTTTGGATGTGCCCAAGCGCCAGTGGTCCCGCGAAGTGCTGGATAAACTCGGAATCCCCTATGAGTGGATGCCGAAAGTCTACGAATCCTATGAAATTTCCGGTAAGCTTTCCAAGCAGGCTGCCGAACTCACCGGCCTGTGGGAGGGCCTTCCCATTGCAGGCGGCGGCGGCGACCAGGCTGCCGGCGCGGTCGGTAATGGTATCGTGCGCCCCGGCGTGATTTCCAGCACCATCGGTACGTCCGGCGTGGTGTTTGCCCATATGGATAAGATTGCCATCGATCCCAAGGGCAGGCTGCAAACCTTCTGCCACGCCGTGCCCGGCGCATGGCATGTGATGGGTGTCACGCAGGGTGCCGGCCTCTCGCTGCAATGGTTCCGCAATGAGTTCGGCGCCATGGAAAAGGCCGTGGCCGAGCGCATTGGCACCGACGTCTACAACATCATGGCGCAGGAGGCGATGCAGTCCGAGCCCGGTTGCGGCGGCCTGATCTATCTGCCCTATCTGATGGGTGAGCGCGCCCCGCATCTGGACCCTTATGCCAAGGGCGTGTTCTTCGGCCTCTCCGCCCGCCACCGCCGGCAGGATATGATCCGCGCCGTCATGGAGGGCGTGTCCTACAGCCTGTGGGATTGCATTTCTTTGATTCGCAGCCTCGGCATGTCTTCTGCGGAAGTGCGTGCGTCCGGCGGTGGCGGCAGAAGCCCGCTGTGGCGGCAGATGCAGGCCGACATGTTTGAGACAGACATCGTTACGATCAACTCCAGTGAAGGCGGCGCGTTGGGCGTGGCATTGCTGGCTGGCGTGGGCACCGGCATCTACTCCAGCGTGCCCGAGGCTTGTGATGCCACCATCAAGGTGGTCAGCCGCCAGGCACCCATCGCGGAGAACGTAGCGGTCTACCAAAAGTATTATGAGATCTATAAAGGTCTCTACCCGGCGCTCAAACAGAGCTACCTCGAAGTGGCGAAGATTCTCAAGTAATACCGGCATTAGCCCCCTTCCCCGGCAGGGGGAGGGGGTTTCGTTTACCCAAGGTTCTTTTCTTCTATTCATAACTGTAAGTACCAGAAAGACAGGTGCTGCTAATGGGTGCAGAGCAAAGATTCTTCTCATCAATCCACACTGAACGCTTGCTCATCCGCCAGTTGGAATTCTCCGACGCAGAGGCGTTTTGGTGCTACAAGAAGATGCCTGACGCGGTTCGTTTCCAAACCTGGCGGCCCACATCACTTTATGAGGTGGAACAATTCATTCAGAAGATGCGCGATGTTGCGCCCTGCACTCCTGATGGATGGCTGCAGGTGGCCGTTTGTTTGAAAGACAGTGGCACCATGATCGGTGATATCGGCCTGCATTTTCTTGCGGATCCGGCGCAGATGGAGATTGGGTATACAATCTCCCCAAATCATCAGAGGAAGGGTTACGGCACCGAAGCAGTGCGGGCCATTCTGGGTTACCTGTTTGACACTCTAGAGAAGCACCGCGTTACCGCGTCGCTGGATCCGCGCAACGCACCGTCTGCCGCAGTGTTGGAAAAGCTGGGATTCCGCAAAGAAGCCCAGTTTCGCAAGAGCTACTTTATGGATGGAGAGTGGTGCGATGATTGGGTCTACGCAATGCTGCGGGAGGAGTGGCAGGATTCCCATACCGTCTTGACGGCGCGGAGCAGAGAAGAGTAGTATAGAGACATCATTTTAGCTTGATAAAGGATTGCAACATGAAGGATTTCCTGAGCCCGAAAGCCCGTGCAATCAAGCCCTATGTGCCCGGTGAGCAGCCGAAGGACAAACGCTACATCAAACTCAATACCAATGAAAACCCATACCCCCCGTCACCCAGGGTAACGGAGGCCATAGCAAAGGCCAACAGTGGCGATCTCAGGCTTTACACTCTGCCGGAGATGGAGCCCCTCCGCGCCGCAGTCGCCCAGGTGGAAGGGCTGCCGGGCATTGACTGGGTTTATTGCGGCAATGGTTCAGATGAGGTGCTGGCATTCGCCTTTCAGGCATTTTTCGGTGGTGATCTGCCACTGCTGTTCCCTGATATCACGTATAGTTTTTATCCGGTTTATTGCGGGTTGTATGATATTGCTTATCAGACAATCCCGTTGATGAATGATTTCTCCATTGACCTGGATGCGTATGATATCCCTGCCTGTGGCGCTGTGTTCCCCAACCCAAACGCGCCCACCGGCATCTTCATTCCCATTGATCGGATTGAGGCCCTTCTTAACCGTCACCCCGACCGGGTGCTGCTGCTGGATGAAGCTTATGTGCGTTTCGGAAACCAGACAGCCGTGGGCTTGCTCAAAGACCACCCCAATCTGGCAATCGTGCGCACTCTCTCCAAATCCCACGCGCTGGCCGGGCTGCGCTGCGGCATCATCATGGCGCAGCCCCATTTGATCGAGGGCGTGATCCGCGTGAAAAACAGCTTCAACTCCTATCCGATGAACGCCATGTCACAGGCAGGCGCCACCGCCGCGATTCTGGATGATTCATACAGCCAAATGATTTGCAGGAAGGTTGCCGCCACGCGAGACCGTGTGCGCGCAGCTTTGGTCGGCAGGGGGTTCGATGTGACGCCCTCCACGGCGAACCTGCTCTTCTTCCGCCATCCCAAACTGAGCGGAGAAGCCATTTGTGGAGGCTTGAGACAGCGGGGGATCCTCGTCCGCCACTTCTCCAACCCGGAGCGCATCCGGGAGTATGTGCGCATGTCCATGGGGACTGATGCAGAGATGGACGCGGTGCTGGCCGCGTTGGATGAGATGCTGAAATAGGGGGAGGGGCTCATGGGATACCTGAATGTGGCCAACAGCCCGCTGCTGTATGGGCTTGGCGTGCTCACAGTTCTGTTTATTCTTGCGCAATCGATCTTCTTTTTGGTGCGGGCTTGGCGCAGGGGCAAGGAGATCGGTATCCCGAAAGACAAGATGATGCGTGCGGTGCGCTCCAGCGCCGTGTTCACGATCGTACCGTCGGTGCCCATCATCATCGCGTTGGTCACAATGGTGAAGGGCTTGGGTATCCCGGTGCCATGGATGCGCTTGTCGGTGATCGGCTCCGCTTCTTATGAGCTGATAGCCGCTGATACCGCTGCAAAGTCCATGGGACTTGCCAATGGCATTGCTGATCCGGGCATGACCGCGGGAGTCTTCGCAGGCGTGATGTGGGTGATGATGATCGGCATCATCTGGGGTCTGCTGTTTGTGATCTTTGGCTTGAAGAAACTTTTCAAAGGCGTGGACAAGGTCAACACGAAGGACCGCAAATGGGGAGAGATCCTCATCACATCCCTGTTTATGGGCATGATCGCCACATTCCTCGGCAGTATAGTAACGCCGCAAGTTTTGGCTTTTGTGAAAAGCCCCGGCAGTGGTTTGGCCCTCATTCCGATTGTCACGCTGTTTGCCAGCGCCGGGCTCATGGGCCTGTTTACCTGGCTTGCCAAGAAGTTTCAGCCGATGGCCTGGATGGAGAATTTTTCCATGGCGCTGAGCATGGTGCTCTCCATGGGGATCGCTGTGCTGTGCAGCACGCTGATGGGAGGGGTCTGAGATGAGCCAAATCAACATGGGTGCGCCAAAGCCCCTTCAAGTGGTCAACTTTGAGGAGGCGACCCACCGCATTGGCCGTGTATGGTGCGCAATCGCCGTGGCTGTGATGCTGGCGGTGCCGCTGTCCGCCTGCTTATTCTTCAACATCTGGCCGCCGCTCGGTGGATTGTTGAAGGGCATCTTTTCAGTCTGCCTGATTTATCTGCCAGTCGGTATCATTGAAGTGATTACCTACGCCCCGATGATTGGTGCCAACGGCACATATCTGGCGTTTGTCACCGGAAACATTACCAACCTCAAAATCCCGTGCGCCTACAACGCGATGACCATCACAGACACCAAGCCCGGCACCGCCGAAGGTGAAGTGATTTCCACGCTTGCCATCGCGACTTCCAGCATCGTCACAACGCTGCTGATCGTGATTGGCGTGGTGCTGCTTCTGCCGCTGCAACCGGTGCTCACAAACCCTGTGCTCAAACCAGCGTTTGACAATGTGATCCCCGCGCTGTGCGGGGCGTTGGGTGTGTCGATCATCATGAAGAATTGGAAACTCTCCATTGTGCCTTCAGTAGCGATGCTTTGCGCATTTGCATTTATTCCGATAAGTATGTTGGGGATCATGATCCCGGTGGCTGCGATCATCGCCATCGCTGCTGGCCGTATCATGTATAAAAAGGGCATCCTGTAGGAGGCGCTATGGAAATCATTCTTGTCATTGCTGCCCTGCTCGCGATCCTGATTGCGGTGCTGCTTACTCGCGCGGCACGCTTTTCCACACCGGTTGCGCCGGAGTGTGAACCGACGCCGGTGACAGGTGATGCCGAAGCTGTTGCGAAGCGCTTGTCCGGCGCAATCCGGTTCAAGACAATCTCCTTCCCCGAGCAGGAGCGGATCGACGGTTCCCAGTTCTTCGGGCTGCATGAATACTTGAAGGCCAGCTATCCTCTTGTAGCCTCCCGGTTGCAATGGGAGACCGTGAAGGACTACAGCCTATTGCTCAAGTGGCCGGGAAAGGGAGGCTGCAAGCCGACGGCGCTGCTGGCCCATCAGGATGTGGTGCCGGTGAATCCCGGCACTGAAGGAGATTGGACGCACGAAGCATATAGCGGCCAAGTCGACGAAACCCATGTGTGGGGCCGGGGCACAATCGATATGAAGGGCCATCTGATCTCCGTGCTGGAAGCCGCGGAAAGCTTACTTGCCGAGGGCTTTCAGCCCCAGAGCGACGTTTATCTGTGCTTTGGGCACAACGAGGAAATTGTCAGCGCCGAAAACAGCGGCGCAAAGGCGACGATGGAGTTGTTGCTGGAACGGGGCATCAAGCTGGATTTGATCGTGGATGAGGGCGGTGTGGTGATCCCCGGTAAGCAGATGCTTGGGATGGATGGCCTGGTGGCTGTGGTCGGCACAGCGGAAAAGGGATATATGGATGTGCGGCTGACTTGCGTGCAGGACGGCGGTCACTCCAGCCAGCCGCCCAAGTCTTCTGCTTTGGGAATCCTGGCCCGTGCTGTCACAAGAATCGAGCAATCACAGGCGAAGGTTCACCTGATCGACACCGTGGAAACGATGCTGATGACGGCAGGGCGGCGTATGGCCTTTGGCCAGCGGTTGATCTTTGCCAACCTGTGGTTATTCCGGCCTCTGCTTCTAAAGGTGCTTTCTGCCAAACCGCTCACCAATGCATTGATTCGCACCACCCGCGCCGTCACGATGGCCAGTGGCAGCCCCGCGCCCAACGTGTTGCCGCAAAAGGCAGAAGTGGTTGTCAATGTCCGCCTGCTGCCGGGTGATACGATGGAAGAGGAAATCGAACGCCTGCGCAGCATCATCGCCGATGACCGGGTGATTGTGGAACCAATGAAAGGGAAAAACCCCTCCAATGAATCACCCATCGACACCGATGGCTACCGCCTGATCAAGGAAACTCTGGAGAGGATGTATCCAGGTGTGGTGGTTGCACCCTATCTGATGATCGGCGGCACAGACTCCTGCATGTATGAGCCTGTGTGTGACAACATTTATCGCATTGCTCCGTTCCTGATCGGCCAGGAGGAGCTCAGGATGACCCATGGCACCAACGAGCGAATTTCAAAGATCAATCTATTGCGAGGTGCAGAGTTCTTCCGGAGTGTTCTGCTGAAGAGGTAAATGCAAAGCTGTTATTGACGATAGCCGGGGTGAATGCACATTCCCCGGCTTATTCTTTTCTTCTTGTGCATCGATTGTCAGCCAATTCCAATCCTGTTTTGATTTACGCAAACCACATCAGATCACCAATTCAGGCAATGATCCCAAAGTATATGAACCGACCTGCTGGCAAGAATGCTAATGGACGGGTTCATGCCCGTTATAATACAGCGGGAGACATTATGTGTAACTATATCGTAAAGAAAAGCCCGCCGCTGTCGGGCACGGTAGAACTGAGCACATCCAAAAACAGCATGCTCCCCATTCTCGCGGCCTGCCTTTTAACCAGCGAGGAGGTCACGCTTCACAAGGTTCCCAATTTGACTGATGTGAGAATCATGCTGGATCTTCTGATCTCTGTGGGAGCGAAAATCACCAACTCCGGAGACGAAACCAGGATTGACTGCGGCAATATCACATCCAGAGAAGCACCGGACGAGCTGGTGCAGAAGATGCGGGCATCCTTTCTTTTAATGGGCCCGCTGCTTGCAAGATTTGGCCGGGCAAAAGTACCGTTGCCAGGTGGTTGTGACATCGGCACCCGGCCAGTGGATCTGCACCTGAAGGGCTTTCACGCCTTGGGTAGCACGATCAAGACCTGCCAGGGGTCGTTGGTAGCAGAAGGCTCCATGCTGAAGGGCACTGCAGTGTATCTTGATTACCCCAGTGTGGGAAGCTCGGAGAACATCATCATGGCCGCTTCGCTGGCAGAAGGCGAGACGGTGTTGATCAATGCGGCCCGCGAGCCGGAGATTGTGGATCTGGCCAACTTCATCAACGCCATGGGTGGCAAGGTGCAGGGAGCCGGCACCGACATGATCCGCATCCGCGGCATGGCCCGCTTGCGTGGTTGCGAATACACCCCCATTTCTGACCGCATCGAGGCAGGCACGTTAATGGCAGCAGCAGCCTTGACTGGCGGAGATGTGACATTGGCTCGAGCGGTGCCGGAGCACCTGAGACCCATCTCGGCAAAGCTCAGAGAAGGCGGCGCTGATGTATGGGAGGATAGCAGCTCAATCCGTGTGCGTGGTGCTTGGCGGCCTCAGGCTGTAGACATTAAGACAATGCCCTGGCCTGGCTTTCCAACCGACCTGCAACCTCAGGCAATGGTGCTCTGCACGTTATCCAAAGGGGTCTCGGTAATCACGGAGACTGTGTTTGAGAATAGGTTTATGCATGTGCCAGAGCTCAACCGCATGGGTGCGGAGATTCGCATCAAAGAGCGCAGCGCAGTAATCGAAGGCGTAAGTAAACTGTATGGCGCAACCATAAAAGCCACGGACCTCAGGGCCGGTGCTGCATTGGTGCTGGCAGGGCTGGTGGCTGATGGCGAAACACGCATCACTCATAGCGACTACATTGACCGAGGTTATGAGGATTTTGCCGGAAAACTCCGTGCACTCGGTGGCATTGTCGAGGTTGAATCCTGAGCAGATGCTCGTTGTCATATTGGCCCAGCATCCGGATATACATATACAAACCATGGATGCGGGGGAATATGAACGGCAGAAGGGCAATGCAAAAGCTGTTGATCTGGTTGTTGCTTGCTGGCATCATTGTGATGGCCGTAATGCGCATTGGATATAACGACACCCACCGGCTTCAGGATATGGAGCCGGCAAACCCCTTTGAAGACTCCGGCCCACCTGTGTTACAACTCACGGAAATCCATGAACAAACCCGCCTTAGGGTGGCTGTGGAAGGCAACATAGTTGAGATGGGTCTGGAAGACTATGTGTCTGGCGTGCTGGCTGCCGAAATGCCGGCATCATTTTCCATGGAAGCGTTGAAAGCGCAGGCAGTCGCAGCCCGAACGCTGGCTGTCTATAAGATTATGCACGGAGGTTGCTCCCGATATCAAGGGGCGGATATTTGCGGCGACTCCGACCATTGCCAGGCATATTTGGAAGTCAGTGGGCAAAAAGCCAAGTGGAAGGCTGAATATGAGCAATATCGTGCCAAGCTACACACTGCGGTGGATCAAACCGCTGGCAAGATCATTACCTATGATGACAAACCCATTCTGGTGTTGTTTCACGCATCAAGCGCCGGATACACCGAGGATGTGGAGAATGTCTACTCCCAGGCGCTTCCATATCTGAGAAGTGTGCCCAGCCCTGGTGAAAGCATGGTTACCAACCTGCAATCACAGGAGGAATTTGACCGGGCATGGTTTGTTTCCACCATTAACAAGGCATATCCGAAGGCAGGACTGAAGGCGCAGCAGCTGGAGAAGCAGGTTTCGGTGTCAGAACGATACCCCTCTGGGAGGGTGAGTGCTTTGAAGCTGGGCGGTGTCAAGATCACCGGCGTGCAGTTTCGACGCCTGGTTGATATCCGCTCAGCGAATTTTTCCATCACGTTCAACAAATACTCCGTGGTAGTAACCTCTGAGGGTTATGGCCATGGCGTTGGCATGAGCCAGAATGGCGCAGAGGCAATGGCTCGTGAGGGAAGTAATTATGTCGATATTCTCAAATACTACTACACCGGCGTTGAAATTATTAATATGGATTAAGCGTTCATATCATCTTTTTCTATAGTCTGTCTGTATAAAGAGGCAAGCCTTGCCGCACCCTGATACAAGTGCATAACGGACTTTGTGGAATATCAAAAAGAAAACCTTTCATAATCCGTATTTTCATGCCGTTTGTGGCAATAATACACCACAGGAGGTATGAAGATGGAAAACAAATCAAACGAGAAAAAAGGCACCGAAGGGCGGCGCGGTCGTATGAAGAAGCTGATGAACAAATATGGCATCGCCGTTGCGTTGTTTGCCTGCGCTGCAATCGTGGCCGGCACATGGTTGTTTACCGATGGCAACCTGATGGGTGCAAAATCAACGCCATCACCAAAACCCACGGCAACCAAAGCGGCACCTGCCGGTAACAATCAGTCGCAAAGCCTGATCGACGCTATCAGGTCAGCAATGCCGTCACCACAGGCATCCGCTGCACCCAAGCTGATGCCCGACATGATCAAGCCAGTCAAAGGCAACATCAATAAGAAGTTTGCTTATGACAATCTGGTGTTCATGAAAACGCTCAATCAGTGGTCCACACATTTCGGTGTCGACATTTCCGGCAAAATTGGCGACGATGTTGTGGCTGCTGTCAAAGGCACCGTTGAAAGCACCTATAAGGACCCGTTGCTGGGCAATTGCGTGAAGATCAAGAGCAATAACGACATCGTGTGTGTCTATGCGGGCTTGGTCAACACAACCACTGTGAAAAAGGGCGATGCCATTGAAGCCGGCGAGTTGATTGGCCAGATTGGGAATACAGCGTCATGCGAGGCCACAGAAGATCCGCATCTGCATTTCGAGGTTTGGCTGAAAGATACGCCCAAAAACCCGGAGCCGTATTTCATTTCAAAGTGATGAGTATATAACGTCTCTTTTGGCCCGGCAACCGCCGGGCCAAAAGAGATTTCAACATGTTTGAGAGATTTTTGATTGACGTGCAACCGGTGAAAGATTAGAATATATCAGAAGTAGATATGCATTGATCACAGCCGGTTGTATACAGAAATGAGGTATGTGAATATATGTGGGGTGTCCAGGATATCGGGATTGACCTTGGCACAGCCAGCGTTTTGGTGTATGTGAAGGGCAGGGGCATTGTGCTTCGCGAGCCGTCAGTGGTCGCAGTGGACAAGACAAATGGCCGTCTCCTTGCTGTGGGTGAAGACGCCCGCAGGATGCTTGGCCGTACACCGGGCAACATTGTAGCTGTACGCCCGCTTCGTGAAGGCGTGATTTCCGATTACAGCTATACCGAAATGATGCTCAGGCATTTCCTGAACAAAGTGGTTGGCCGCAGGTTGTTCTTCAAGCCGAGGGTTATGGTCTGCGTGCCCAGCGGTGTCACCGAGGTGGAAAAGCGCTCAGTCAGAGAAGCAACACTTGATGCCGGAGCCAGCAAGACCTTTCTCATTGAGGAACCAATTGCTGCGGCGATCGGCTCTGGCATTGATATCAGCAAGCCATACGGCAGCATGATCGTTGACATCGGCGGCGGCACAACTGACATCGCAGTCATCTCATTGGGCGGGGCTGTGGTATCCGAATCCATTAAAGTTGCAGGCGACAAGTTTGATGACGCCATCGTCAGATACATGAGGAAGAAGCACAATCTCCTGATCGGGGAACGTACAGCCGAAGATATGAAGATCAACATTGGTTCGGCTTATCAGCGCAAGGAGCCGCAGTATATGGAGGTTACTGGCCGTAACCTCATTTCAGGGCTGCCCAAAACGCTCACTATCAGCGCTGACGAAATGGTAGAGGCGCTGGAAGAAACGGTTCAGGCCGTGTTGGAAGCAGTTCACAGTGTGCTGGAACGCACGCCGCCGGAGCTTTCTGCGGATATTTACGACCATGGGATTGTAATGACTGGCGGCGGGGCGCTGCTGTATGGATTGGATATGCGCATCCAGCAGCACACCAGGGTGCCTTGTTACGTGGCGGAAGACGCCATTTCCTGCGTGGCCATCGGTACCGGCAAAGCACTGGAGGACTACGACAAATACCTTATGTCCAACATGTCTCAGCCGTTCCGTGACTATTCGGTAAAGAAATTTTAGTAGCATCCCCCAACAAGGCGCTGCAGCAACGCGGCGCCTTTTTATTTTGTAATATATTGTGCAGCTAGGAGAAGGATTATGCGCATGATGGAAACACCACGGCTCGCTCTCCGGCTTTTTACGCTGCAGGATGCTGAAACGGTCTGGCGATTGAGCGGGGAGGAAGCTTATCGGAGGTGGCTCCCCGATCAGGTCTACAAAAATTATAAGGAAGCGGTAAAAGCTTTGGCATTTCTGATTTCTAAATACAACGGGAGAGAGATGCCTTATGTATTGGCGGTTGAGGAAAAGGTGTCCGGTGAGCTGATTGGCCATGTGGGTTTGAGCAGGATCCCCCAGGGAGTGGAGATCGGTTACGCAATCGGGCAACGTTATCAGCAGCGAGGATATGCATGTGAAGCTGTAGCGGCCTTTACCGGCTGGGCCAAGAAAGAGTTTGAGCTTGATCTGCTATATGGCGTGGTGCACTCAGGCAATGGGCCATCCCAGCGGGTGCTGGAAAAAGCCGGGTTCACCCGTCTGGCAGGCGATATCACTCCGGCTGGAAATATCCTGTATATGAAATGAGAAGGTGGTTATTTTTTTATACGGGTGGGTTTCCTTCCATAACGGGCATGCAGCCATGAGGCATATGCCAGAGGCCCCACAGGAATTGCCATCAGCCACCACGCGCCGATGGGCGGCAAGCCCAACAAGCCATGCAGCAACCACACAAGACCCGCGCAGAGCGCCGTAAACCCGATGGCCATCACGGCGGGCACAGCGGCTCGACGGGAGGGGGAGACCAACCATAACGCAAGCAACCCGACCAAAGCGGACACCCCGGCGATCCAAGTCACCGCACTTACACCACTGGCATAAGGCACCAGAATCATAAACAGCACCGATGCCAAAAGCCCGCAGACAATGGGTGATACTGCAAAGCCAAGCAACTTCTTATAAATACGGATGGGGTCCAGCAGCTTGTTGAAATGCGATATCTTGCCATGCTGCACCGTTTCATAAACGGCACGCATAGGCACTTCGATATAGTTGATGTGTTTCGTGCGGAAATCCAGCAGCATCACGTTCTCATACTCAAAACGCTCACCCACAGTTTCCATCAAGGCTGGCAGCGTTTTCATCGGGAATGCTCTCAAGCCGCACTGTGTGTCGCCAAAGGCAAGCCCTGTCAACAAAACAAACGCCAAGCGGGTGATTGTGTTACCAAACAAGTTGAGCGCCGGCACTTTCGCCTCAAAAAACTTACGAACACCCAGCACCACATGATTTGGGTGTGAGAGCATTGTTTCCGCAACCATCCGGATTGCTGATGGTTCATGCTGGCCATCGGCGTCACAGGTGATCACGCCGGCAGCGTCAGCCATATATTTCAATGTATAATTGAACCCAGTCTTCAATGCCCGGCCTTTGCCCAGGTTGATTGCGTGATGGATTACGGTGCAGCCGCAGCGCTCCAACTCATCAAACACTGCCAGACAATCGGGCTTGCTGCCGTCGTTGATGATCAAAAATCGCTCAAAGCCTTCATTTCGGATGCTTTCCACAACATGTAGCAGCATTTGGTCCGGATTGAGAGAGGGGATCATGATGACAACGTTCATCCAATCACTCCATGCGTTCATCACAGGTATGATATAGTAGCACCCATACAAAGTCAAACAAATATTGGCATAACCAGTCTTCACAGATCCTGTCGGGGGAATACCTGTTTGTTAGGCATACAAACAATGTACACGGCTCTTGCCTTGACTTTAGTTGTACTTTCCATGATAATATATCTACTTTGAAACAGGCGGAAAAACATGGGTTTGCACATTGCCGGTGTGTATGGGCCGGCTAAAAAGGCGGGCATCATGCCCGGTGGCACACTGTCTTCCATTTGCGGCGAGCCGGTGCTGGATTTTGTGGACTACAACTGGTTTTCCGCCCAAACGGAGCTTGAGATAACGATTGATAGCAACGGAAAACGGCAAACTTTTTTGATCCGCAAACGCGTTGATGAACCGATTGGCCTTGATCTGGAGGGGTTATATCCAGACGAAAAACGCTGCGCCAACCATTGTGAATTTTGTTTTGTGGACCAGATGCCCTTCGGCATGCGCGAAAGCCTTTATGTCAAGGATGATGATTGGCGCTACAGCGTTCTGTTTGGCAATTACATCACGCTGACCAACTTGTCGGAGCGAGAGCTCGAGAGGCTGTGTCGGCGGGCGCCTTCGCCGCTCTATGTTTCGGTACACGCAACTGATCCTGATCTTCGGGCCTCCATGATGGGAAATCGCAATGCCGGTAGAGTTATGGATCAATTGAGCCGGTTGGCTGAGGCGGGCATCACAATCCATTGCCAGATTGTGCTTGTGCCTGGCCGAAACGATGGAGATGTGTTGCGGCGCACTCTGACCGATCTCAACACCCTGCATCCCTCTGTGCGGACAGTTGCCGTGGTTCCTGTTGGATTGACCAGTCACCGCAGCGCATTGGCTGACTTAAGGCCAGTTGGGCGGCAGGAAGCGCTGGATGTGGTCGGGATCGTGCATGAGTTTGCGCAATCCTGCCTAACACAGCAAGGCGTGCGGTTTGCTTATGTATCCGATGAAATGGTAGAACGGGCCGGATTGCCGCCCATGCGTTATCTGGATGGCGAGCATATGCCGCAATTGGCGAACGGTGTGGGGCTTATCAGCGGGATGCTGGATGAATTTGAATGGGCAAAAAATGAGTTACCCCAATGCCTGCCTCAGGCTCGAACCGTAACCATTGCCACCGGAGTATCGGCTTTCGGGCTCATGGAGAAACTTGCATTGGAGATGGAGCAACTCGTTGCTGGCCTTCGGGTGAATGTGCTGAGGGTGGAGAACCGGCTGTTTGGCCCTCAGATCACGGTGGCCGGATTGTTGTGCGGCGCCGATATCGCGCATGCTGCCGCGGGCAATGCATTGGGTGACGAGTTGCTTGTGCCCAATGCAGCACTGAAAAGTGGGGAAGACGTCTTTCTGGATGGATTGACAGTGCCGGAATTATCACAGAAAATCAATACTCCCGTGAGGGCAGTGGCCTGTGACGGGGCAGCGCTGGCGTTTGCAGCCTGCGGCATGGAGGAACCAATTGACTAAGAAACCGATTGTGGCGATCGTAGGAAAGCCAAATGTTGGGAAATCGACGTTTTTTAACCGCATCATCGGCCGGCAGATCTCCATTGTGGAAGATGTGCCCGGTGTGACCCGAGACAGGATCTATGCCGACGCCGAGTGGATGGGGCATCGCTTTACGCTGGTTGATACCGGCGGTATTGAGATGGAAAGTGAAGACCTGATCAAGCGCCAGATGCGCACCCAGGCCCAGTTGGCTGCTGAAACTGCCGATCTCATCTTGTTTTTTGTGGATGGCCGCGATGGCTTGACCGGTGAGGATCATGATGTCGCAGATTATTTGCGCCGGATTCAAAAGCCGGTGTTGTTGGTTGTGAACAAGGTGGACAACGCCACCCGTGAAGAAGCCATGTATGAGTTTTATGAACTAGGTATCGGTGAGCCAATGGCCATCTCCTCCGTACACGGCCTGGGCACCGGTGATGTGCTGGATGCCGTCATCCGCGAGGTTGAGGCTGTTCAGGACGATGGAGAAGGCGATGGAGCCGTTCGCATCGCGGTGGTGGGCAAACCAAACGCTGGCAAGTCCTCTCTTGTAAATAGAATCCTGGGGCAGGACCGCACCATCGTCAGTGACATACCTGGCACCACCCGCGACGCCATCGACACGGCGTTTACCCATGAAGGCAGGCCCTATGTCATCATCGACACAGCTGGCATCCGCAGAAAGTCCCGCATTGAGCAGGAGTCGTTGGAGCGGTTTTCGGTGATCCGGGCGCTTTCTGCTGTGCGGCGGAGCGATGTGGCGCTCTTGATGGTGGACGCTGAGTCAGGTGTGAGCGAGCAAGACGCAAAAATTGCCGGATATGTGCAGGAGTCCGGGAAACCGGCCGTGCTGCTGGTAAACAAATGGGACCTGATAGATAAGGACGATTCCACAGTCGGCAAGTATGTTAATGATATAAGATCTCAGATCGTTTTCATGAGTTACGCCCCAATCCTCTTCATCTCGGTGAAGACCGGCCAGAGGCTGCACAAATTAATGGAACTTGTGGATCAGGTCTATCAGAGCTCACGGCAAAGGATTACAACCGGCTTGCTCAATGATGTAATTGGCGACGCAGTTACTGCCATGGAGCCTCCGTCGGTGAACGGGCGAAGACTACGAATTTATTATTCAACACAGACCGGCATTTCACCGCCGGAATTTACACTTTTTACCAATGATGCGGATTTGATGAAGGACAGCTACAGACGATACCTGGAGAACCATCTCAGGAAGACGTTTGATTTTTCCGGCACACCGATTAAACTTGTATGTAAAAGCAGGCAGGAGCAGGAATCATGAACACCACTCAGATATGGATCACGGTCTTGATTGGCATCGCCGCGTATTTCTTCGGTGGGTTGTCACCTGCTTTGCTGATCAGTCGTACTGTGACTGGAAAAGACATTCGTGAAACCGGCAGTGGCAATGCCGGTGCAACCAATGTAATGCGTAGCATAGGCGTAAAGGCCGGCTTGCTCACGTTTCTCCTTGATGTGCTCAAAGGCGTTATACCGACGCTCGTTGCCTTGCTCGTGATGGGTCGGCACACGCTAAACGGTGCTTTAGTGCCTTATGCCGCCTATTTCGCCGGGTTCATGGTGATTTTGGGGCACACCTTTCCGATGCTTCTTGGGTTTCGCGGAGGTAAAGGCGTAGCCACTTCACTGGGCATGTTTTTTGTATTGCAACCCTTGGCCACATTGGTTATGCTGCTTTTTGCCTTATCGATCATGTTTGCGACAGGTTATGTGTCGTTGGGGTCAGTAGTAAGCCTTGCCTTAACACCTCTTTGTGGCTTTTTGATCCCCGCAATTGGCTGGCACTTCGGTGTCTATGCTTTGTTGGTGGCATCATTGGTTTTGTGGAAGCACCGCGAAAACATCATCCGTCTGATCAATGGCACGGAAAACAAAATTGATCCGAAGAAATTGAAAAAATAGCATTGATTGCCTCGATGAAAGCGGCGGCGGTGGACAAACTAAACGTAGCGGAAAGAATACCGGCAACAATCCGGTGGAAATACCGCTGCGCGAAGGAGGTTCAACCGTGGCTACAAGGCATAAGGTAATGTCAGAATCTCTAAAAGAGGAGATTGCCCGGCAAATGGGCGTGGAAGGCACCGTAAGCCGAGAAGGATGGGGTTCAGTGTCCTCTCGTGATTGCGGCAGAATGGTCCAGGCAGCCATCGAAATGGCTGAGAACTCGCTGAAAAACAGGTAGCATTAGGCTAAAGCCTTAGCGATCCATTTGGACAACCCGCCAGATAACAGAATAACTCCTTTGCATGATGGGAGCTGCATGTCGCAGCTCCCATCGATGTATTTTGCCGTGCAGTCATACTGGCAAAAAAATGCAGGTAACCCCCATTTTTCAACAAAGCGCTTGACACACCCAATGATGTGTTTGTATTATTAACTTTATGAAAAGATGTCTCGCTGTGGATTCCGCTGGAGAGATAGATGCAAAATAAGTGCGACTACAAAGTGGAACAAAACGCCTGCCTGATTACTGCGCCTGAAGACAGAGATATTTTGCCAGGCAGGCTGATGCGCCAGATGGCCGCAAATCTTGAGAAATACTACCAGCTTTTTGAGTTCTCCTGCGTGCAGGGCTATAAGGCCGTGGACGAAATGGAGGATGTTGTTGGCGTAATCGAATTACAATGCGGATTCTTCAAACGGCTAATGGGCCGGCAGGATATCTGCGTGTTTCAAAAGCTGCACCCAAGCTTTTATGAAGAGGATTATGTTCAGCTTTCCGATGAGGAAAAAGAGGCTTTCAAGGCCAACTTGCCGGAGGGTGAAGAGTTTGCGGAGGCAGACTATACGGTATCAATCCCGTCATTCTACTTCTTGATGGTAACCTCTGATGATAGCAGGAAACTGATTGATGTATTGAATCATTTGAAGCCAAGAAGTTTCGGAGAGGTGCGGGACGCTGTGGCCACGCTCTGTGATGCAACAATTTCCGTATTCGATGAAATTGAGATTCTCGCGGAGTATGCCAGTGACAATTTCGCCGGCATCCTGACTGAAGGCATGGATGAATGGCTGAACCCGCCTGAGCAGGTGGAGTATTTGGATATTTAACATTTCTGCATGGTGCGGTTGCCAAATGGGAATACCAATGGGCGGGCTTTGGCCCGCTCTCATGATAATTGGAACAGTCCTCAGGAGGATTCATGCTTTCAGACATTGAAATTGCCCGCTCGGCAAATATGCTCCCCATTGATGAGATCGCAGTAAAGCTTGGGATTGGCCAGAATGACCTGATCCACTACGGAAGCCATATGGCTAAAGTTTCGCTTGATGCCGTTAAGCGCCATCAAGCCAATGGCTGTAATGGCAAGCTTGTCTTGGTAACAGCGATCAATCCCACCCCTGCCGGGGAAGGAAAGACGACCACCTCCGTGGGGTTGGGCGATGGCCTTGCCCGCACCGGCAAGAGCGTGGCCATCGCTCTGAGGGAGCCTTCATTGGGCCCGGTCTTCGGCGTGAAGGGTGGCGCTGCTGGTGGCGGATATGCTCAGGCGGTGCCGATGGAAGAACTCAACCTGCACTTCACTGGTGATATTCATGCCGTCACCGCGGCAAACAACCTACTTTCAGCAATGCTGGATAATCATATCTTCCAGGGCAATGAGCTAGGTATCGACCTGGACACGATCACCTGGCGGCGGGCGATGGACATGAATGACCGCCAGCTCCGGCAGATTGAGTGCGGTCTTGGCAAGAACAATGGCGTGCCGCGCCACGATGGCTTTGATATCACCGCAGCTTCTGAAGTAATGGCAGTGCTTTGCATGGCCTCTGATCCTGAAGATCTGAAGACAAGGCTTGGCCGTATTACCGTAGCAAAGGATAATTCGGGCAAACTTGTCACCGCGGCGATGCTAAACGCTCATGGAGCGATGGCGGTTCTTTTAAAGCAGGCTATCCAACCCAATCTCATTCAGACATTGGAGGGCACACCGGTCTTTGTGCATGGAGGGCCATTTGCAAACATTGCCCACGGCTGCAACAGCATCATCGCTACCAGAGCAGCACTCGCCTCTGCCGATTGGGTGGTGACGGAGGCTGGATTCGGCGCTGACCTGGGTGCGGAGAAGTTTCTGGATATCAAGTGTCGTGCTGCGGGTCTATGGCCATCAGTGGTGGTGATCGTGGCCACAGTGCGGGCATTGAAGTTTCATGGCGGCGTTGCAAAAGAAGACTTGAAAACACCGAGTGCTGAGGCAGTGCGGCGTGGTATGTGCAACCTGGAGCGCCATATTCAGAATTTGAAAGGCCTTGGCTTGCCTGTTGTGGTTTCAATCAACCATTTTAATGGCGATACCGACGAGGAGCAGCAGGTGATTCTGCAGGGCTGCGCAGATATTGGGGTTGCAGCATGCCGTTGCACTGCCTGGGCCGATGGTGGGGCAGGTGCAATGGAGTTGGCGGAGGCTGTGGCAACTGCAGCCAATGAGGGGCAGCCCCGCTTCGTGTATGATGCCAGCCTCTCAATCCTTAATAAAATCGAGCTGCTTGTGAAGAATTGGTACCACGGTGCATCGGTGGAGTATTCGCCTGCTGCCGAGGCGGAAGCCGCGGCTCTTGAAGCAGCCGGATATGGCGACCTGCCCATCTGTATTGCAAAAACGCAATATTCCATCTCTGACGACGCGAAGGCAATCGGCGCACCAGAAGGGTTCACACTGAAGGTGAAAAACATCAAATTGCTTGCAGGAGCTGGCTTTGTTGTGGTGCAGTCGGGCAACATTATGAAGATGCCCGGTTTGCCGAAAAGCCCCGCTGCCGAGATGATCGACATTGATAGCCAAGGAAACATAACCGGGCTCTTTTAATGAAGAATGCCGGAAGCATGGATACTTTGCTTCCGGCTTATTTTAACTGGATGTATGTCTATTTCTTTCCAACCGTTGCCACATATACCAAAAAGCGGCCTACGCCATCGAGCCCAAGGGCTTCGTTGGCAGCTTCATCGCCGAACGCCGCGATGGCGCATGCACCGCAGCCGATGGACTCTGCGGCAAGAAGAAGGTTCTGGCAAGCATGGCCGGCATCCAGATGCAGGTAGCGGTAGCCCCGCTCTCCATAACGGAAATACATTCTCTCAACCGCTGCTGTCCAGAAAACTGAAATTGCAGATGTGGATACCATCGCATGGCCCAAACAGGCGGCTGTGAGCCGCTCGGTAATTTCAGCTGACAAGTCCACCACTGCAAGGCTGTGTTGCAATGCAACAAAGCGGTAGAGCCCCGGCATGATCCCTTGCACCCGATTAACAAGCACATAGGTCTCAAATGCATGACGTGCGCCAGCAGAGGGCACCGTGCGCAAAGTGTGTTTGGGGAATGCCTGCTGCACCCCTTGACAGCACCATAACAAATAGGACAGCTCGGCTAATGATATGGATTCATCTGAGTAGCTGCGCAATGACCGGCGATGCTCAATCGCATCCACCAGTGACATGGAGCTTGCCTGAGCCACGTGATGATCTGGAAGAGCAATCAGTTCCTCTCCTGGCGCAACCGGGATTTCCAGCGGCGGTTGTATGCCACCGCTGCGCTGCGGTGCATCATCCATGACACCATATGTAGTCAACTCCATGAATTTTCTGCCGGCTCCACGCATTGATCCACTTCCTTCGACACAGTGTTATCGTGCCGCCTCTATTTGCTTGCCATTATAGCAAATACCATAATTCCCAGCAATTGCCTTGTATTTGATTGCATTGACTGGTAAATCTTTGTATAATAGACAAAAGCCGTGGAGGTGACCCCTTATGGGCTTTGATATGGATAAGACAATGCAATTCAGGCCAGAGCGCGAAGTGGAAACGGTTTCCGAAATCCTTTCCAGCGTATATGCTGCGCTTAAGGAGCGGGGATACGACCCTATCAATCAGCTCGTTGGTTATATCATGAGCGGAGACCCCACTTATGTGACCAGCCACAACAACGCCCGATACCTGATTCGTCGGTTGGAACGCGATGAAATCCTGGAGGAGCTGGTGCGCTTCTATCTGAAATCGCTGGATGAGAAGGCCGGGAAATAAGGCTTGGAGCATCTGGATCTGCTGCCCGGCATGAAGGTTAGCCGGCTGTGCTATGGAACACTGACCATCGGGCCCTTGCAACGGAATCTGTCCGTGGCGGAGGGTGGCAGGCTTTTGATACATGCCCTGCAAAAGGGCATTCTTTTTTTTGACACTGCCGAGCTCTATGGCACATACCCACACATCCGGATGATGCTTGCGGAGTGCCCAGGAGCTGTGATCGCAACCAAATCCTATGCATGGAACCGCGAAACCGCAGAGGAATCCTTTGCAAAGGCGGCCAAGGGGATTGGGCGGGAATACGTGGATATTTTCCTGCTCCACGAGCAAGAGAGTATTCACACAATCAGAGGCCACTGGGAAGCGCTGGAGCACCTGATCCGACTGAAGGAGCGCGGTTTGATTGGCGCGGTAGGCCTCTCCACTCATTCGCTGGATGCGGCCCGCGCGGCGCTCCGGTTCCCAGAGATCCAGGTGGTGCATCCCCTGATTAACATGCGCGGCATTGGCATCCAGGGCGGTACTCGGGATGAGATGGCAGCGGCTATTGCAAACCTATCCGGTGCCGGGCGGGGTGTCTATGCGATGAAAGCGCTGGGCGGTGGCCACCTGATCAAAAACAGACGCGAAGCCATTGCTTGGACGCTCTCGTTGCCTGGTGTGAAATCGGTGGCGGTTGGGATGCAGTCGGAAGCAGAAATCGACTATAACGCTGCATTGTTTGAAGGCTTGGAGCCATCGGATGACCTGGAACGGGCCACTGACGGCACGCAGCGCCGCTTACTGGTGCATGATTGGTGCCGTGGTTGTGGTTGTTGCGCGGAAGCATGCAAGTCCAACGCGATTTGTGTGATCGATGGCAGGGCTGTTGTAGACCATGAAAAATGCGTGAGATGTGGTTATTGCGCGGCGGCATGCCCCGATTTCTGCATCAAGGTGATTTGAAGAAGGGGGAGAGGCGTTCTGCGTATCATGGCGCTGGATGTTGGGGATAAAAGAATAGGGATCGCCATGAGCGACCCCTTGGCTTTCGGGGCGAACCCCATTGAGACTTATACTCGCCGGGAGCCCAGCCAGGATTACCAATACATTGCAAAGCTCGCCCGTGAATATGGCGTTGAGCTTGTGCTTCTGGGATGGCCCCGCAACATGAACGGCACCGAAGGGCCCCGTTGCGAGGCTACCTCGCAGTTTGGCATGGAGTTGGAGCAGCATCTCAGCTGCCCGATCGATGTGTTCGATGAGAGATTGACTACTGCCGCCGCAGAGCGTATTCTGCTGGAAGCAGATATGAGCCGGGAAAAGCGCAAAAAGGTCATTGACAAGATGGCCGCTGTGGTTTTTTTACAAGGTTATCTGGATGCAAAGGCATACTTAAGAAGGAGGGAACCCCCATGGAAGACGAAAGGGTAATTGAGCTCGTTGATGACGAGGGCGGAAAAGAACGGTTTATCCTCATTGCGACGATTGAGCATGACAACCGTGATTTTGCCATCATGACGCCGG
The DNA here is from genome assembly GCA_023435705.1 of Bacillota bacterium. GTDB lineage: Bacteria > Bacillota > Clostridia > Christensenellales > UMGS416 > JAEYRA01. The sequence continues at coordinate 199,596 of JAEYRH010000016.1, forward strand.
AAGAAGAAAACGAAGACGACGAAGAGCAGGCCATTGTAATCCTGGAGATGATCGGCGATGACAACAGCGACGAAATGGAGCTGGTCAGCGTGGACGATGACGATCTGGCCGAAGCCGTCTTCAACAAGTACATGGAAATGGTGGAAGAGGAAGAAGAGGGCGAGAGCGAGGAATAATCCTTCTCAAGAGAACTTTTTCAAAAGACAACAAGCAGGGAGAGCCATTAGGCTCTCCTTGCATCATTCATTATTCTGATATCAGCTCTATTTTCTGTATCATCTCTTCGCTTGGTGTCAGGGTGAGTGTCCGGTTGGTCAGGTAGATCACGAAACCGGGCTTTGCGCCGGCAGGCTTTTTGACATTTCGCTTTTGTGTGTAATCCACCGGCACACCGGAGGATTCCCTTGCTTTGCTGTAGTAGGCCGCCAGCAACGCGCCTGTGTGCAGCGCCTCGTCGGACACTGCGCCTGCTTTGGCCTTGATGATGATATGAGAGCCGGGAATTTGTTTGGTGTGCATCCAGACGTCATCGTTATAAGCCAGTTTTGTAGTCAGATAATCATTTTGTGTGTTGTTGCGGCCCACAAAAATATCGTATCCGTCGGAAGATCTGTAGTGCCTGGGTTTGCTGGGGGTGATTTTCTTGCGGGAGCGGGCGGCTGCTTCCTTAAGGTATCCCTGCTCAGCCAATTCTGCGCGGATCTCATCCAGATCGCCTTCTGTCATACTCAGCTCAATGTTGCTTAGCTGACTTTCCAGATATGCAATCTCCTGTGTGGTCGCTTCCAGCTGGATCGTGAGCTTTTCCTGTGCGGTCTTTGCCTTTGTATAGCGCTTGTAGTATTGCTGGGCATTGTCTGAAGGAGACAGTGTGGGATCCAGTTCAATCGCCAGCGTTTCTCCCTCTTCTGAGTAATAATTCAAGACTTCCACAGATTTCTGGCCTCGTTGCACCGCGTGCAGGTTGGCAGTCAGCAGCTCACCCTTAAGCCTCCACATTTCCATGTTCTCTGACTTAAGCAGATCTTCGCCTTGCTTCTCATGTTTCTTTTTGGCGCGGTTCAAAGCAGCGTTAAGGGCCTGCGTCATAGCGGCGCTGCTTTGTTTGAGCCGCTCTTTGCGATCCCTGTCGGCATAAAAAGCTTCGGCAGCTTCCGAAATGCTGGAATGTTCCCGTTGCTCGAAAGCCAACACACTGCGGAAGGGGAGAAAGTCAATCGTCTCGCCATCGCGCATCAATGCAACCGGTGTGAACCTTCCATTCTTTATGGCAGAAAACTTTATTGCAAGAGCATCCGCACCGTCACGTAAGTTGACATCTGAAAACTCGCAAGAGGCCAACACGGGGTTCAGGCCGGATGCGGCCAGCAGCTCCTTGGCCGTGGCTTGCGCCAAGCCTGTCAGGTTGTCGCACAATGTTTGCCATAGGGGCTTCTCGCAGCTTGCGGCCAGCAAATGCAACAACTCATGGGCGTCCAGCACCAGTGGGTCTTTTTTGCCCTGGACCGGTGGGTATTCGTAAGGGATGCCAGGCAGTACTTCACGCACACGGCTTTTCTCCTCCGTGACGCGCTTCAGGCTGTCCACAATTGTGCCGTCGGGCTGCACAAGCACGGCGTTGCTGTGGCGGCCCATCACCTCCACATGCAGTATGAGCTCACCGGTCAGGCCCAGCTCATCGATCACGCCAAATCTGATATCCAGCACGCGCTCCATCCCCAATTGGGTCACAGAGAGCACCTTGCCACCGATCAGATGTTTGCGCAGCAGCATGCAAAACATCGGTGCCCGGTCAGGGTTTTGTTTGGAGTGCTGCGTCAAGTGAACCCGCGCATGGTTGGCCGATGCAGAAACCAAAAGCCTGTGGTTTTTGTAATTATTGCGGATCAACAGGTGTATCTCATCGCGCTCCGGTTGAAGCACCTTCTCCACCCGGCCACCTACGATTGTTTCATTGAGCTCCACCGCAACCGCGCGCATCGCCACGCCGTCAAAGGGCATAAGCAATTCCTCCGAGGATTTATGGTAACACTGGTGATTATACCTGATTCCCATGCACACGGCAAACAACCAGTGTCATACCTACACAACCCCAGTCATATGAATACCTAGAGACGTTTGCGAGGAGGTTGTTCAGGATGGCGCGCCGAGTGATTGTGTGGGTGATGGTGCTCCTCACGGTGGTGCTTCTGTTCAGCGGATGCGGCAAAAAGCCGGAGGCCGATGTGCAGACAAATACACAGCCCGAAGAGAATGATGTAAATGTCCGAAAGACAGTTCTGTATTTCCGTGATGCCAGCGGCTATCTCGTGCCGGTGATGAAGAAGATACCGGTTGAAGAGGGGATTGCCAAAGCCGCTCTCAGCTGTCTGATTGCCGGTACCGATGAGGACACAAAGCTTGCGGCCATCGGTGTGATAGCGCCAGTGCCTGCCGGCACCAAGATCGATCTTGATATTGCGGGCGGCAAAGCAACGGTCAACCTTAAGATGGCAAAGAAATGTGATGACAAAGCATCGGAGGAGGCCATGGTCACCTCGGTGGTCAACACGCTGCTGGAGTTTGCCACGGTTGACAAGGTCTCCGTACAGATCAACGGGCAGGCTGTGGCCAAGCTGCCAAATGGCGCTGAGGTGAAAGATGTATACACCTCTCCGGTGCTCAACATTGAGCCTGCCGGTGCACCGGGCTCAGCAGACGGCAAGCTGGAGCTTTGTTTCTCCAATGAGGCGGGGAGGCTGTTGGTGCCGATATATCGCGTGGCCGGTGACAACGTGAGTCTTGCCAACACTCTGGCTGAGATGATGAAACCGGCAGAGGGCTCCGGGCTGGCATCGGTGTTCCCACCCTCCTGCGAAGTGCTTGGAGTAAAGATATCTGATGAAGGCGTTGCAACCATTGAGTTGAGTAGTGAGTTTTCTTCTATCTCCGATTCCCCCGCCATGGAGGCAATGGCGTTGCGGGCAATCGGCGTGGTCTGCAAGCAATTCCACGGGGTGAAGGAATACAAAATTGTTGCCGGCGGCAAGGCCTATGAGCCGACGGTCTCCACCTCTGCGACAACCACAGCCAAATCCGGTGATTTCTTAAACTACTATGACTGAGTAGAAGTTGTATATATCCAGGTGATCAATCGGGCGCTGCCCATCCATTTACCCCCTCTCAAACGGAGGGGGTATTTGTTTGAGGGGTTGACTTTCCCGGCCGTTTCCCTTATTTTGTGCGTATCACCCGGTAGATGCCGGAGATAATCTGTGATTCGAATGAGGCCAGAATATGAGAGCAGACGGCAGGCAGCACAACCAGTTGAGATCGATCAAAATCACACCGAACTTCATCGGCAGCGCGGCAGGCTCCGTGCTCATTGAGTGGGGTCACACCCGCGTGATCTGCACGGCAACGCTGGAAGAAAAGGTGCCACCGTTCAAAGTGGGCAGCGGGGAAGGCTGGCTCACCGCCGAATATGCGATGCTGCCTGCCTCCACCTCCACACGCAAGCCTCGCGAAACGCTGAAGCCAGACGGGCGCTCCATGGAGATCCGCCGCCTTATCGGTCGGGCGATGCGGGCGGCAATTGACTTTACCGCGCTGGGTGAGCGCACCGTTACTTTGGATTGTGATGTGATTGAAGCCGACGGCGGCACCCGCACCGCCTCTGTCACCGGCGCGTTCGTGGCATTGGCGCTGGCTGTGGGCAAGTGGCAGGCAGAGGGTATGCTCGAGCGTTCACCGCTCATTGGTCATGTGGCGGCGGTCTCAGTGGGGGTCGTGGGAGGAGAACCAATGCTGGACCTCTGTTACCGCGAGGACTCCAGTGCCGATGTGGATTTGAACGCGGTGATGACAGAAGACGGTCGGTTCATTGAGGTGCAGGGCACCGGAGAAAAGGCTGCTTTCACAAAGGCTGAGCTGGATGCGATGCTCAAGCTGGCCGGCGAAGGAATCCGCCAATTGATCCGAGAACAAAAGAAAGCGTTGAAGGGAGTCCAATACCTCGATGCTCAAAGAGGATAAACTGGTCATTGCCACCAACAATGCCCACAAGGTGCGTGAAATCAAGGCGATCATTTCCGAACGGTTTGGCGGCATAGAGTCCATGGCAGAGGCTGGGATCAATCTGGATGTGGAGGAGACTGGCTCAACCTTCACGGAGAACGCCGTTCTGAAGGCTGTGGCGGTGGCAAAGGCTGCCGGCTGTTGGGCGCTGGCAGATGACTCCGGCATCTGTGTGGATGCATTGGGCGGCGCACCAGGCGTTTATTCGGCCCGTTGGAGCGGTTTGGGCGATCAGGGCAACAACGAAAAGCTGATGGCGGAGATGGCCGGCAGGCAGAACCGTGCGGCCCATTATGCTTGTGCAATGGCGCTTGCGAACCCTGATGGTTTTGTGCTGACGGCGGAGGGCCGTTGCGAAGGTATCATCGGCACCGAACCAAAAGGGCATCGGGGATTTGGGTATGATCCATACTTTATCGTGGAGGAATATGGCTGCGCAATGGCCGAATTGCCGGATGAGGTGAAAAACAGCATCAGCCACCGCAAGCGGGCGTTGGAGGCGCTCATTACCAGAATGGGCGAGGTTGGGCTCGAATGAGGATCCTCGTGGTGGCAGACACCCATGGCAGCCCGTCACTGCTGCTGGATGCCGTGCGGCAGGCGGGGAAAACAGACATGCTCCTGCACCTGGGTGATGGCCAGCGGGATTGCGCGGTGTTGGAGCCCATTTATGACGGACAGATCATCCGCGTACGGGGCAATTGCGACTTCGGGCCCTATGATGAAATGGAGCACTTGATCCCACTGGACGGGGCAATCATTTTTGCAACCCACGGTCATTTGTATGACGCCAAGATCACGCTCAACAAGCTATGGTTCAAGGGCAGGGAAGTGGGAGCAGACATTGTCTGCTTTGGTCACACCCATGTGCCGCTGCTGGAAAGGCAGGGAGAGATCACCTTGTTGAACCCCGGAAGCCTCCGGCATGTGAAAACTTACGCAATCATTGAGGTATCCAATGGCAAGCAAACAATCACAATGCATCGGTTTTAATGAGTGAACCGCATAAAATTTCAGCCTTGAGGAGAATATGAGGATTGCTTTTCCTCCCGGCATTTGGTAAACTATTAGAAACGCAATGATCGGGAAGAGTATCCCAGCATCCACGGCATCAGAGAGGCGGCGCCACCGGCTGAGAGCGCTGCCAGCACGGGATCGGGAGAAGTTCGCCCGGGAGCGGCGCGCTGAAGCAATAGTAGGCGCAGACGGCGGCCCCGTTATGGCCTCAATGAGATGCCTTGTACAAGGCAATTTGGGTGGTACCGCGATGCCTTCGCCCCATATCGGGCGAGGGCTTTTTGTTTTTCTAAGAAAAGGGGTGCGATGATGCAACAGGAATTGGACCGGATTGCCGCTGAGGCGCGCTCGGCACTGGCAAACGCCGCCACGGCCAACGATGTGGAGCAATTGAGAGTCAAGGTGCTTGGAAAGAAGGGCGACCTCACACTGATCCTCAGGACAATGGGCAGTCTCTCGGCAGAGGAGAGGCCCAAAATGGGCAAACTTGTCAACGACCTCAGGCTTGCGCTGGAGGAGGAGCTAGACCAAAAGCTGGCCTCCCTACAGCAGGCTGAAAAGATGGCTCGGCTTGCTGCTGAGCGGCTGGACGTCACCATTCCAGGCAAGAAACCGGTGTCCGGCCACCTGCACCCGTTGTCGCTTGTGCGCCGGGAGCTGGAAGATATTTTCATCGGCATGGGCTTTGAGATTGCCGAGGGGCCGGAAATCGAGTGGGATCATTTCAACTTCACACTTTTAAACCTGCCCCCGAACCATCCCTCCCGCGATATGCACGATTCGTTTTATGTGAGCGAAAACACGCTGCTGCGCACCCATACGTCGCCTGTGCAGGCCCGCACCATGCTTGCGAAGGGCGTGCCGATCCGCGTGATTTGCCCCGGTCGTGTCTACCGCCTGGACGAGGTGGATGCCACCCACTCACCGGTCTTTCACCAAGTGGAAGGCCTGGTCGTGGACAAGGGTATCAACATGGGGCATCTGAAGGGCACGCTGGATATTTTCGCTCGAGAGTTCTACGGCGCAAAGACCCGGACGCGGTTCCGGCCGTCGTTCTTCCCGTTCACCGAGCCCAGTGCAGAGGTGGACATCTCCTGCTATGTGTGTGACGGTAAGGATGATGGCTGCCGGGTGTGCAGGGGCACCGGCTGGATTGAGATCCTGGGCTGCGGCATGGTGAACCCCAAGGTGCTCGACATGTGCGGTGTTGACTCCAATGTGTATTCAGGCTTCGCTTTCGGCATGGGCCTGGACCGTATTGCTGTGAGCCGTTATGGCATCTCTGACCTGCGCACAATGTTTGAAAACGATCTGCGGTTCCTGGAACAGATTCGGTGAGGTGAAAAAAATGAAAACTCCATTGAAATGGTTGAGACAATATGTGGATATCGATGTGCCGGTGGAGGAATTTACCCGCCGTATGATCATGTGCGGCTTTGAGGTGGAGGATGTGGAGGATCGTGGCGCTGAAGTGGCCAACGTGGTGGTGGGCCGCATCATTAAGCTCGAGAAACATCCCAACGCCGACAAGCTTCAGATCTGCGCCATTGACGTTGGCGGTGAAAAGCCGTTGCAGATCGTAACCGGTGCCACCAATGTGTTTGAAGGCGCGGTTGTGCCAGTAGCTATGATCGGTTCGAAACTGCCCGGCGGCATCGAGATCAAGCGCAGCAAGCTACGCGGTGTGGAAAGCGAAGGCATGCTATGCTCCGGACAAGAGCTGAACATCGACGACGGCTGGTACGAAGGCGCCGAGGTGGATGGCATCCTAATCCTGCATGAAGACTGCCCGCTGGGTGGTGATGTGAAAGCCATTGTGGGCATTGCTGAGCCGGTGATCGACTTCAAAATCACCGCCAATCGCGCAGCGGACTGCATGTGCGTGACAGGGCTGGCCCGCGAGGCCGCCGTGGTGCTGGGCAAGAAGCTTAGCGAACCCATCAATGGCTACACCGAAGCTGGCGGCAGCATCGCCGATTATGTCCAGGTGGAAATCAAAGACTCCAGCCTCTGCCCCCGTTACATGGCGAAGGCCGTGCGTAACGTGAGTATTGAACCCTCTCCGCTGTGGATGCGGCAGGCGCTGGCGGCAGCCGGAGTGCGCCCGATCAATAACATCGTGGATATCACGAACTACGTGATGCTGGAAACCGGCCAGCCGATGCACGCCTTTGACCACCGCACGATTCGTGGCAATCGAATCATTGTGCGCCGCGCTTCCCCCGGCGAAAAGCTCTTGACGCTGGATGAAAAGGAGCGCACACTCACAGGTTCCATGCTGGTGATCGCCGACGGAGAGGGACCGGTGGGCCTGGCTGGCATCATGGGCGGGGAGCAATCCGGCATTTATGACGACACGAAGACTGTAGTGTTTGAGTGCGCCAACTTCGAGTGGAGCCAGATCCGGCTCACCTCACGGGCGCTGGGCATACGCACCGAATCCTCTGCGCGCTATGAAAAGGCACTACCCCAGTCTCTGCCGGAAGTGGCGCTGGAGCGGGCACTCACACTCATACAGGAGTTGAACGCCGGTGAGATCGTTTCTGGCGTGATCGATTGCCGGGCCAGTGTGCAGGAGGCGAGGAAGCTCAAGGTTGAGATCCCGCGGATCACTGGCATCCTGGGCCAGCAGATCGCGACGGAGCGTATTGTACAGATCATGGAAACGCTGGGTTTCGGCGTAGCACTGGCCGGTGACACACTGAGCCTTGATGTGCCGCCATGGCGGCAGGACGTGGAAACTTGGGCAGACATCGCTGAAGAAGTGCAGCGCATACACGGATATGATTCGATTCCGTCAATTGCACCGCCCGGAGAGGCGCTGCAAGGCCGGCGAACCCGCCGTCAGGAGCAGGTCTATAAGTTGCGCAACCTGCTTGCAGGCATGGGCCTCAATGAAGCGCTGAGCTATTCCTTCATGGCCCCGCAGGCACTGGACCGACTGGGGCTGCCCGAGGGAGACTGTTTGCGTGACGCCGTTCAGATCCTCAACCCCATCGGTGAGGACTATAGCCTGATGCGCACCACGATGGCCCCGGCGATGCTGCGGTCTATCGCGTCCAATTTGAGCCGAAAAGCCCAGTCGGTTCGACTGTTTGAGCTAGGCAGGGTCTACCGGCCAAATCCTGAGGGCGACCCACTGGAGCTGGGAGGTAAGTATTCGCTTTCCACCCCGGCCATCGAGACAGAGACACTGTGCATTGGTATTGCCGACGATAACCAGGATTTCTTCAGCCTGAAGGGCATTGTGGAAGCACTGCTAGCACGCTTTGGCATTGTGGGCGTTGAGTTCAAAGCAGGTGCTGCAGCATATTACCACCCAGGCCGCAGCGCCGAAGCATGGCTGGGTGATTGCAAGCTTGCTTCGTTGGGCCAGATACATCCCGACACCGCAGAGGCTTTTGAGGTCGGCCATGCCGTGCTGCTGGCAGAGGTGGATGTGGACGGCTTGCTCGCGTTTGGCAGCGCCGACGAGGCCATCAAGCCCTTGCCTAAGTTTCCATCGGTAACCCGCGACCTGGCCGTGTCGGTGGATAAGCTTTGCCCAGTGGGCGCCATGCTTGAAACAATCCGTAAAGCTGCCAAACCTCTGCTGGAGCAGGTGGATCTGTTCGATATTTATGAGGGCAAGCAAGCTGGCGAGGGCAAAAAGAGTGTGGCGTTCACAATGGTGATGCGCGCTGCCGACCGCACGCTGGTGGATGATGAGGTAAACGCCTGCTTCGACACAGTCGTCAAGGCGCTATCTAGTGCGTTTGGTGCGGAAATCCGCAAATAAAGGCACTATATGTTGGAAAAACTGGAACTTGCTACTTGTGCCCTGCGATGCAATCGGGTAAAATGAAGTCATCGCAGGGTGGGGTGGTGTGCGCGTTGGCGGAGAGAAGAAAGACCATTGTTCGGATCGCCGGAAAAGAATACACGCTGCTGGCCGACCTCCCGGAGGAGTATATCCACAAGGTGGCTATCTACGTGGACAAGAAGATGAACGAGGTCTCGCGCCAGCGTGGCGACCTGAGCACAGCAATGCTGGCTGTGCTCGCGGCCATCAACATGGCCGATGAGGTGATGGAGCTGCGCGGTGAGAAGGAGACCTATCAGAAGATGGACCGTGCGAGGGTCCCTCAGCCGCCGCAACAGCAGCCCCAACCGAACCGCAGCAACGTGGCTTCCTTCAAGGAGGCGAAGAAAGGCTGACGGTTTCACCGTCATGATGGACAGGGCAGCGGCAACGCTGCCCTTTTTGTCTGAACAATGGCGGTCTAAATGCAACTTCCTTTTGTGGAGGTGGAAATTGTGTATGATGAAATCCTTGGTTTCTTCACGTAGCGAAGAAGCATTCGCTCCTATCAGGACAAGCTTGTGGAAGAAGAAAAGATACAGATTATTCTTGAAGCTGCCATGTCAGCTCCTTCTGCATGCAACACACAGCCGTGGGAAATTATTGTGACACAGGATCAATCAGTACTGGAAGAGATCCGGGAAGCCTTGCCGATGGCTCGCTATCATCCGCCTTGCGCCATTACTGTGTGCGCCAATACCGATCTCTGCCGCAACACAAAGCAAATGTGGGTGCAGGACTGCAGCGCTGCGATGCAGAATATCCTTCTGGCTGCCACCGCTCTTGGACTTGGCTCGCTATGGATTGGAGTATATGGGGTTGAGCCATTTGTTCGTAAGGTATCAGCAGTCATGAACTTGCCGGAGCATGTTGTGCCGCTGGGTATTGCATACATTGGGTATGCCAATGAAGCCAAAGAACCCAGAACACAATACAATGAGAAGAGGGTTTATCGGGAAAAGTATGACTTGACCCGGAAGCATAAAGCCCGTCCCAAGAACTTGAAACACAGATAATCGCCATGAAATCCGTGGTGAAGACAACAATACTTCTGGTTTCCCGAAGACTGTATAGATGTGTGTCATGCATCCGATTTTGTGATTGAGGTTAAGGGTATGAATGAGAAGGCAATCAAGACACTTGAGTTTGATAAAATCCGAGCAATGCTGGCCAATGAGTGCCTTTCTGAGATGAGCCGTGAGCTGGCGGAAAATCTAGTGCCATCCACGAACCCGCTGGAAGTGGCAGTGAGCCAAAACGAGACCTGGGAAGCCGTGGACTACATGGACAAGACAGGCTCGGCACCGCTGCATGGTTTCAACGATGTGCGCGACAGCCTGCACAAAGCCCGTATCGGCTTGATTCTTGGGCCCGGAGAGCTACTGCGCGTTGCCGGCACTCTTCGCGTGTCTCGCAACGTGAAAGCCGTGTTTCAAAAGGATAAATCTCCGGCAGGCCCATATCTTTTAGAGTTGGCCGGAGCGTTAATATCACTGCGTGATCTGGAGGAGACGATCGAGCGCTCCATCGAAAATGAGGAGCGTGTGGCGGATGCCGCATCATCTGAATTAGCTTCCATCCGCCGAAAGATCGGGTTGTGCCATGTGCGAATTCGTCAAAAGCTGGATGGCATCCTGCGATCACCACGCTATAAAGACGCACTGATGGATGCCATCGTGACGCAGCGGGGGGGGCGCTATGTGGTGCCGGTGCGGCAGGAGCAGAAGGGCAAGGTGCCTGGCTTGGTGCATGACCAGTCCGGCAGCGGAGCCACGCTTTTCATTGAGCCGCTGGAGGTTGTGGAGATCAATAACGAGCTTCGGGAGCTGGAGCTCATGGAGATCGAAGAAGTACAGCGTGTGCTGATGGCGCTCACTGAGTCGCTGCGGCCTCACGGTGAGATGATTGGATATGCATTGGAATCGCTGGCCCGGATGGATTTCGCCTTTGCCAAGGCAAGGTTGGCCGGCCTTATGTCCGCTCGTCGCCCGGAGATCAACAACCAGGGCCATGTGCGCATCGTGCGGGGCCGTCACCCCTTGATTGCGGCGGATACTGTGGTGCCGGTGAGCCTGGAGCTTGGGCGGCACTTCACATCGCTGCTGATCACCGGGCCCAACACCGGCGGCAAGACTGTTACGCTCAAAACCACCGGCCTGTTTGCGCTGATGACGCAAGCCGGGCTTTACATACCGGCAGACGATGGCTGCACAATGCCGGTGTTTGACGGTGTGTTTGCCGATATTGGCGATGAACAAAGCATTGAGCAGAGCCTTTCCACATTTTCGTCGCACATGCGCAACATTGTGTCCATCCTGGAGCAGGCAGATGGGGGCTCGCTGGTGCTGCTGGATGAGTTGGGAGCCGGCACTGACCCCAATGAGGGCTCGGCACTTGCCATCTCAATACTGGAACGCCTAAAAGCGCGGCACAGCCGCACGATGGCCACCACGCACTACAGCGAACTGAAGGCTTACGCCATCGCAACCGCCGGCGTCGAGAATGCCTCGATGGAGTTCGATGTGGAGACGCTACGGCCCACCTATCGGTTGATGATGGGCATCCCCGGCAAATCCAACGCTTTTGAAATCTCCCGGAGACTTGGCCTGCCAGAGGCGATCATTGACAGCGCAAGGGAGCGGCTGAGCAAGGAGATCATCCGATTCGAGGACGTGATCCAGACTGCCGAAAAGCACAAGGAAGCGGCTCTCAGGGAGCGTGAAGAAGCGGAGGCGCTGCGCCGCGAGATCTCAGATTTGCATAAAATTGCCGACCGCGAACGAGAGCGGCTGGAGAAACAACGCGACAAGATCCTTGCTGACGCTCGTGACGAAGCTCGCAAGGTCGTGGAAAAGGTTCGGTTGGAAGCGGAGGCTGCCATAAAGGAAGTTCGGCAGTTGAAGCTCAACCGCACAGGCAACACCGAGCGGGAGATCCAACAGGCCCGTGACAAGCTGCGAGAAGCAGCTGTGGCAGTGGCTGACAGCGCCCAAGCCGAGCGACTGACGCCGCCGCCAAAAGACCTGAAGCCTGGCGAGTTGGTGATTTTACTGGATTCCCAGCAGCCAGCCTCGGTGCTCACTGTGCCGGACGGCAAGGGCGATCTCACAGTGCAGGCCGGCATCATGAAGCTTTCCACCAATGTGAAAAGGCTCCGGCGGGCAGATGCCACCGAGCGCAAGGCCGAGCGGCGCGAAGAGCGGGCATCAAAGCTACGGCTCGGCAGTGTGGCCCGCGAGCTGGATATCCGCGGCCACAACGGTGAAGACGGCATTATGGAGATGGATAGCTACCTTGATGAGGCCGTGATGGCAGGCCTAAAGGAAGTCAATGTGATTCACGGAAAGGGCACCGGCAAGCTCCGGGCCGCCATCCATGACCACCTGCGCCACCACCCCCATGTGAAGAGTTTCCGATTGGGGCGGTTTGGGGAAGGGGAAGACGGCGTGACAATTGTGACGCTGGAATAGCACAGAATAGCCCGGGCAGTTTGCCCGGGCTTTGTTTATTCGATTGGACACGCATTCAATCCCCAGGATACACCAGCGGCGGTGGCTTGATGCCAGGCTTTTTATTGGCGGCCCGTTTCACCTGGTATTGGTGAGAGGGATCGATCATATTGTGGATGTTGTTACGGCTGTTCAAGAAGTGGATGCACACCTGCTGGAGTGTGCCATCAGCTTTGTTCATGCCGTTGCCTTTAACGCCGGTGGAGCCATGGGGCTCAGCATAGAGCGAGCCGGCATAGGCTTGGCCACCGATGATCACAACAACAGCTCGGCGATATGCGTTCAAATCGCCGCCGTAGGTCTTCTTCATCTTTTCAAAGTCCGATTTTGTAGCAGGAGCCACGTCGGCGTGCGGCACAGAATAGGAGCGGTTACAACGAATCATATAATAGGTGATGCCGCTATTCAAGTCGATCACCTTGCACCGCATGCCGATTTTCCAAAGATTGTTCACCTTCGACCAAGCCACCAGAGCGCCATAAGTTTTCTTCTTGGTGGTGGTTGTTGTCGTTGGCGGCTGATAAGGCTTGACTTCTTTTCGCTTGGCCTGATTGCTATACATCAGCGCAAGGGTTTTCTCCCCGGCAACACCGTCGGCTGTCAAGTTATTTTCCTTTTGAAAGTCCCTCAGAGACTGGCTTGTAAAGTCACCGAAAAAGCCTGTCACCTTATAATTATAAAACCCCAGATCCCTGAGGCGAAGCTGCAGGAGGATCACATTGTCGCTATTTTCGCCTTTTTTGATCAGGATGCCGTCTGTTGTTTGGTCAGCCGATGCCATTGAGGGACATGCCAAACCTAACGTCACAGCGACCAAAACAAAAGCGGTGATCTTCCGTAGCACCATACATTTACCCTTCATAATGTTGTATGGTACGTATTATATCGCAACGTCACCGTGAATTGAGATAAAACAGAAATTGTTCAAAAAGTTTTTACTTTCATTCGGAACCCAAGGTTTCCTGTCTTTATCTGAAAAATTACGTTGATCGTTGATTCATAAGTCAAAATGCTCATGACAATTTGTTCGGGTGCATTGTAAATCATAGTGGTATTGATATAGAATAACCGTTGTCTGTCAATCAGACAACGGAGGAACCCAATGCTTCGAAACCTGGCGAACAGGATTTTCGGCGATATTACGCTGGTTTTCAGCCGTAGCGAAGAATATGCCAGAAACAGGCTCTACATCCTGTTGTTCTCAATATATGCCAATGTGGTCGTGATGCTTTATGGAGGCAACTTCTTCACCGGGTTGCTTTTGAAGCTCGGTGCTGACGACGCTTATATGGGGGCCATCACAATCGTGACTTATGCCGCAAACATCGCTGCGGTCTTTTCGCCCTTGATCGTGGAGCGCTTTCAACGCAGGAAACGGATGATATTGGTTTCAAGGAGCATCTATTACGTTTTACTGCTTGGATTCATTACGATCATTCCGTATCTTGGTGTGGGTCAGTCAACCAAGCTCGCCGCGATCCTTTCCATCATCGCGCTGGTCAATATGATCGCGTCGCTCACAGGCAGCGGCATGTCGGTGTGGCATCTTCAAAGCTTGCCGGAGGGTGTGCGGTCTTCTTTCTTTGCTAATCTCAATATGATCATCGGCATCCTGAACATGGTGCTACTGAACCTGGCTGGGTTGTTTGCCGACTACTTCAAGCAACGTGACCTGGAACTTCTTGGTATCGTGTTGCTTCGATGCGCTGCGTGCCTGTTTGCAGCCATTGAGATCTGGAGCCTGAGCCGGATCAAAGAGTATCCATATCCGGCGCCATCACGAAGGATCAGCCTGCCGGATATCTTGCGTATCCCGCTAAAAAACAGGAAATACCTGGCCGTGATCGCGGTCATTGTGATGTGGACCATGGCTTCCACGATTCCCGGGCCATTTTACCAGGTCTATCTGTTGAAGGATCTTCGAATCAACTATTCCTTCCTGAGCGCTGTGAACCTGCTGAATATCCCCGTGCTGTTAATCGCGATGCCGGTTTGGGGCCGCCTGATCAGCAGGTATGGTGATGTGAAGCTGTTTGCACCATTGGCGGCGTTGATCTCGCTGCATTATCTTTCTCTTGCGTTTGTTACGAATGCCAATTACCAGTGGCTTTATCCAATATCTGTTTTTTACTACTTTGTGCTGGCAGCAGGAATCACGCAGGTGGCTTCTTTGATGCCATTCAAATTCATCCCGGAGACCAGCCAGAGCAACTATATTTCATTTTATGGAGCAGTCAACACAACTGCTGCACTGCTTGGCACGCTGATCGGTCAAGGGTTTATTCTAGCCACAGAGGCTGCAAAAATGCCGATTTATGGGTTGTTACTTGGCAACAAGCAACTCATTATGATTGTAACGGCTGGGGCTGTCCTTCTGGGCGCAGTGCTGATGTATTTCATCAACCGGCGCCTGCAGCGGATCACAGGTTAAAGGGTCTGTTTATGATGTTGTGATCCTGCTGTGTGAACGGTCATGTTTGTGTTGATGTCGGCTTTCTGTTTGACTTTTCCGGAAGGCAAGCAAAACCGCAATTAAGAAGGAAATCCCAACGAACGCAAGAAAAACCCGTGTTGCCAACTCACTGTCCACTGTAACGCGCATCCCTTTTGGTATTGCAGCCGCTGCTTCCACTGAGTCCTGAGAAGGAGTTGGCATTGCAGTTTGCAGGCTTATCATGATGGAAGTTGGCTCTGGAGTTGGGGCTGGTGACTCTGTGACGGTGTGGTTGGGTTGATCAGGTATATTCTCGAAGAAATCTTTCTTTCCGGTGTCTCGTCCCACGGCGGTGTAATACAAACCGAAAAGCGAGTTGTCATACTCGCCCGAATCCAGTATGGGCCTTTCCCGGAAATGTTGCGACACATGCATATCATATCCGGCTTGCGCCATCTCCAGGGCCGTTTTACCACTGAATGCAGGCAACTCAGCGCGCCAGTCCATTCTGACTTTGTTCTTTTTGTATAGGTGCAGGTAGCATTTCTTTACTTGCCAGACACCATATTTTTCTACCGATGCTGGATACTTCTCATGCCTCCAGCTGTCTTCGATCGCATTGGTCACCGCCAGGGCAGTCAACTTGTGGGCTCCGTGCCCATATTCTCCCTCCAAATCGTGAGTCACAACCACATCGGGCTTAAGCTGCCGTAACTGCTCTACCAACAGCCTAACAGTGTTGTCAAGACCGTCCCATGCCAGCTCAGCGTCATCTACTGTGCTCGAGTATTTATTAGCCAACGGCAGGAAGACCGGGTATTCCCGCACACCGACTTTCCAAAGCCCATCCAGTGCTTCGAATTTCCGGATGATCGGGCTACTCGTCATATAAACCACTACAGTGTGCTTTTTGAGTTGGCCGGCATAGGTGGGCAGCACGCCGCCGAAATAGATGTGTTCATCATCCGGATGGGCTGTCACGACCATCAGGTCGGCTTTTTCCGGAGAAGGCTTCCAGACCTGCACATCCGCAGGAAGATAGCCTTGGCTGTAGAGGGATAGTTCGGCAATGGAGCATTTCCACCCACGATTGGTTATGATCCGAATCTTTGAAAACCCGTTGTTTAGTGGCACAAAACAGTTGAGAAAGCCAGCCGATGCACCCAAATCAACCTCCTGCCAGTCACCATCCTCAACCATTGCATCCAATGTCCATTTGCCCGGCACCGTGTTCCACATCACATACAGGCCTGATGTTGACGTGTCATTGGGTAACACAATTTCCAGTGTTTGGCTTGATTCATTCACAGCAGTCCATGCAGTGTTATGCTTGCCATCGGACAATGACAGTATATCGCTGATGTTGGATGAAACATGCAGCTCGCATTGCGATGTAATGTCTTTGGCAATGGTATCTCCACGATCAGCCAGCACCTGCTCCTGGAAACACAAGATGCAGAGGAATAGCAGTAGGGAGACCCCGATATTCTGATGGTTCATATGTGCCTCCGCAAAAACGGTAGAAGAATTATAGTATGTGCACAATATGAATGTGGTCGAATATGATGGGATGTTTTCAATATTCTCAGAATCAATTGTCGAATATGAAAAACACCGCCTGATGTTGGCGGTGTTTGATCGTTGCTTAGTCCTGCCAGCCTTTCAGACGCAAGTGGCATTTCAGTTTCTCCAGTGATGTGTTGGCCACAAGGTCCGCTGGAAAATCCAACTCCTCAATGAGCGCCAACGAGTTGTCAAAATGCCCAACGGAGAAGGAGATATGAGCATCTGAAGAAATCACCACCGCTACACCATGCTTGCGGCAATGCCTGAGCATTTCACGCAAGTTGGCAGGCGAGTTCTGCCGTGGGGCAAGCAGGGAGAGAGAGTGGTTGTTGAGTTCCAACAGTGTGTTTGTTTCAGCGGCTGCACGCACCAGCTCGTCATAGTTCACCGGCATGCGTCCATCATCAGGGTGGCCGATCACATTTACTTTGGGGTTTTTCATCGCTCCGATGCAAGCAGAGGTATAGTATTCGGCGTCTGGCCCGGTAATCGTGACGGTGTGGCAGCTGGCAACAACGAAATTCAGGTTTTTCATAATCTCCGCATCCGCATCCAGGGTGCCATTGTCGTCGATAATGTTAGCCTCAATGCCTCGAAAGACTTCCACGCCCAACACCATGCTCGGAATGACTTTCATGTTCTCAAAATACCAGCGGGACAAATTGGCGGGCATTGCCGGGCCATGGTCGGTGATTGCAACAGCGTCCAACCCTGCGGCAGCCGCTGCCCGAATAACCTCCTCCGCCGTAGAATAGGCATGGCCGCTGGCCAGAGTGTGGCAATGGAGGTCTGCTGCGATTCTCAATACTGATACGACCTTTCAGGTAATAATGTAGAACCATGCGGTATTATAGCACAATACTCATAAATCGGATGAGTGAATGTTAAATTAAGATGATGATTGACCTTGCTGCGTGTTTTGCATATAATATCCACAAGCCGATGATCGGGAAGGAACGTGGTGGAACCGGGAAGCGAGCCAGGGTGGGTGCAAGCCTGGTGGGGGAATCCACGCAATGGGCCTGGGAGGGCGCGCTGAACGCTTTGGTATGTAGGTAAGTAGGCAAGACGGAGCCGCCCGTTACAGCGGAAGGCGGGGGCAACCCAGCCAATGAGTGGGCGCAACGCGCCATGCAAGGTGGTACCGCAGGCATAGCCTGTCCTTCAATAGGACAGGCTTTTACTATTTTTGAGGTGAAGACGATGAGCGAGACCAATACGACCCAGCAGAAAAAGAAGGTAATCTTCAGTGGCATCCAGCCGTCCGGTAACCTGACCATCGGCAACTACATTGGTGCGATGAAAAACTTCGTGCAGCTGCAGGATGAATACGATTGCTATTATTGTGTGGTGGATCTGCATGCCATCACCGTGCGGCAGGATCCGGCGGAGCTGCGGCGCAGGAGCATGGAGCTGGCGGCGCTCTATATTGCCGTGGGTCTTGACCCGGAGAAGGTGACGCTGTTCATCCAGTCCCACGTTTCCGCACACGCGGAGCTGGCCTGGATCCTCAATTGCTACACCTATATGGGCGAGATGGCACGCATGACCCAATATAAGGACAAGTCTAAGAAAAACGAGGAAAACATCAATGTGGGCCTGTTTTCCTACCCTGTGCTGATGGCTGCAGACATCCTGCTTTATCAGGCTGATCTTGTGCCGATCGGTGACGATCAACGGCAGCACCTGGAGATCACCCGCGATGTGGCGCTCCGCTTCAACAACGCCTATTCGCCCACGTTCACAGTGCCGGAAGCATATTATGGCAAGCTTGGGGCCCGTGTGAAGAGCCTGCAGGACCCACAGGCCAAGATGAGCAAATCTGACAGCGACGAAAACGCATTTGTGGCAATCCTTGATAAGCCTGATGCCGTGATGCGCAAGTTCAAGCGGGCTGTCACGGATTCGGAAAGCGAGGTGCGGTTTGACCCGGACAACAAGCCCGGCGTCAGCAACCTGATGACGATATACGCCTCGATGACCGGCACGGACATCCCGGCGGTGGAAGAGCGCTTCCGCGGCTGCGGCTACGGCTCATTCAAGGAAGAGGTTGGACAATCTGTTGTTGATGGCCTGAAGCCAGTTCGGGACCGGTTTGACGAGATCATTACGGACAAGGCCTATCTGGACAAGCTTTTGAGTGATTCGGCGGATCGTGCCGAACGCGTTGCCCGCAAGACACTCGCCAAGGTGTATCGCAAGGTGGGGTTCCAACCGAGAGGTGGGAGATAATCATGTGGGAGATGAGGGAGGCCTGCGAAGCGGATGTGCCCTCCATCAACGAGATGGTGAATTGGTACATCCGTGAAACCACCGTGAACTGGTCCTGGGAGGAGCGGCCGTTGGAGGAAGCCTTTACATGGTTTCACAGCCACAAACCGCCCTACTACCCAATCTTTGTGATCGTTGAGAATGGGGAGCTGCTGGCTTTCGGTTCGCTTTCCTGCTTCCGGCCCAAACCGGGCTATTGGCCTGTTGCAGAAAACTCAATCTATGTCCGTGAGGGCTGTAAGGGCAAGGGCTTTGGCAGGATCCTCATGGAAAAGCTTATTGCGCACGCCAGGCAGTCGGGCTTGCGTGCAATCACGGCCTGGATCAGTGACGACAATGAAGAAAGTGTACGGTTTCATGAAAAGCTGGGGTTTTACCATACAGGCAAAATGCCTGGTGTCGGCGAGAAGTTTGGCCGACGGCTTGGCGTAATCATCATGCAGTTGGATTTGAATGGGGGAGAGGGAGCAAATGAACAGGGAATATGCGGATAAGCTGGTTGCACAAGCCCTTGAGTTGGGGGCAGTGCATGCCGTGGCGTTTGAGATTGGAGACATTGTGTTTGACCGGCGCACCATATTGAAATGTATGTTCGGCTGCTCAGACTGGGGCAAAGGCCACACCTGCCCCTCGCGACCCGGTAATCTGACACTGGAGCAATATGAGGAGACTCTGAAGAAATTCAGTTGGGGCATCATGATCCACGCCCACGACAAACGCAATACACAGAAGGTGAGCTACCAGCTGGAAAGCAAGGCATTCGTGGATGGTCATTACTTTGCTTTCAGCATGTGCGATTGTGCACTTTGCAAAGAGTGCGCCGGCTTTGCCGGAGAACCCTGTCGCAATGTGAAAATGGCCAGGCCTGCCTTCCACAGCGTCGGCATTGATGTGTTTGCCACTGCCAGAAAGTTCGGGCTGCCTATCTATACGCTGAAGGATGACACCCAGGAGCAGAACTGGTATTCGGCAGTATTTGTGGAGTAGTCAGTAGTCAGTAGAGTTGTATCTGCCAATTGTTCCTCGTCAAATATTATTTGAATAACTCGTCGGGGCTGTTGGAAATGACGGCATCCACACCATATGCCGCGAGCCTATCTGCTTCCGCCGGGTCGTCCACCGTCCAGGGCCGCAGTTTGAGGCCTGCATGGCGGCACTCTTTCGCCAGCGTCTCATCCACCGTTTTGCGCATCGGGTGCAAACCGTCTGCTCGGCAAAGACGCGCGTAGGCTGCTGGCTCGTGCAGCACGCCGTCATAAAGCAGGGCGGTCTCCGCTTTGGGCTCGATGGTTTTTACAAGAGCCATGGAGGAATGGTTGAATGAGGAGAAGATGATCCTGTCGAGCATGCTAAAGCGGCCGATCTCGCCAAGCACAGCCTGTTCCAGGCCCGGATAACGCTCGATGCTGTTTTTAAGCTCGATATTCAGAATCATATTTGTAGGTTTCATCAATTCGAGTATTTGCCACAACTCTGGGACTCTCTCGCCTTCAAAGCAGTCATCAAACCAACTCCCGGCATCAAGCTGCTGGATTTCCGCCAGTGTCATCCGGGTTACGGCGCCACTTTGACCTGTGGTCCTCAATGTGTTTTCATCATGGATCAGAACGATTTTCCCATCGGCAGTCAGGTGAGCGTCGGTTTCAATGCCGTCGATGCCAGACTTGACTGCCAGTTTGAACGCAGCCATCGTGTTTTCAGGTGCTTGGGACGATAAGCCTCTATGGGCAATCAACAATGGTTTCTTCATTTCTGCAACCTTATGTGTTTTTCACTATTCTACCACATCTGTATGAATTTTCATTTCAAACTTGATGGGTGTTGTGGTTGATGGTAGAATCAACCCATCGTCCAAATACAGGAGGATCATTTATGCCGTTGATTGATATGCCATTGGATCAACTGAAGACCTATATGGGCATTAACCCCTGCCCTGGTGACATAGACCGCTATTGGGACAGCGCCATCGCCGAAATGAAGGCAGTAGACCCAAAGATGGAGTTGATCCCGGCAGAATTTCAGGCGCCGTTTGCCGAGTGCTTTGACATGTATTTCTCCGGCGTGCGCGGCGCGAGGGTGCATGCAAAGCTGCTCCGACCGAAACAAGCCGGCAAGCCTCATCCGGCAGTGCTGATGTTTCATGGTTATTCTGGAAGCGCCGGAGACTGGAGTGACAAGCTGGGCTATGTAGCTGCAGGCTACACAGTGGCTGCGATGGACGCCCGGGGTCAGGGGGGACGCTCAGAAGATGTGGGCGGTGTCCACGGCAACACGCTTCATGGCCATATCATCCGCGGTCTGGACGACACGCCGGACAAACTTCTGTTCCGAGATATTTTTCTGGACACAGCAGAACTTGCCCGCATTGTGATGGCGATGCCCGATGTGGACCCGGCCAGGGTAGGCGCCACCGGAGGATCACAGGGTGGCGCGCTCACAATCGCCTGCGCCTGTCTGGAGCCCGGCATCAAGCGGGCAGCAACGGTTTTCCCATTTTTATGTGATTACCGTCGCGTGTGGGAAATGGATCTGGCAAAGGATGCATATTCAGAGCTGCGTGAATACTTCCGTTACTTCGATCCACAGCACAAGCACGAAGATGAAATCTTCCTCAAACTGGGGTACATTGATCTTCAGCACTTGGTGAAGCGTATTGGAGGCGATGTACTGATGTTGACCGGGCTCATGGATACCATCTGCCCGCCATCCACGCAGTTTGCGGCTTATAACAAGATCACAAGCCCAAAGAAGATGATAATCTATCCCGATTTCGGCCATGAAAACCTTCCCGGCTCTGCCGACATCATTTTCGACTACATGATGGGGCTATAGCAGCAGCTTTTTTCCGCAGAAGTGAATAAATCCCTCCCATTCCGAAAGACTAAAAGTCAGGAAACAATGGGAGGGATTTCTTATATGGTTAAGAAACTGACTGCACTCCTTCTGACTCTATTGCTTGCACTGGCTCCCGCGGGGCTGGCATTGGCGGACACGGGATCATCCGACTCAACCAATGCGGCAAAGGAGGCATCGGCTCCTCCGGCTTCCGATCCGTTCAAATTTGCCTGCAAAGCGGCACTGCTTATGGATGCGGACACCGGAAAAGTGCTTTATGAAAAAAACGCTGACGATAAGTTGCCGGTTGCCAGCGTAACAAAGATCATGACACTGCTTCTGACCTTTGAGGCATTGGACCAGGGCAAGTTCAGCCTGGACGAGGAAATCACCGTGAGCAAACAGGCTGCCGGCATGGGAGGGTCTCAAGCCCTGCTGGATGCCAACGGGAAATATCAAGTGGGCGAGCTCATCAAGTCCATCATCGTGGCCTCTGCCAACGATTCCAGTGTGGCACTGGCCGAGACCATTGCGGGGTCAGAAGATCTGTTTGTGGAGATGATGAATAACCGTGCAGAACAATTGGGCATGACAAATTCTCACTTTGTGAACTGCACAGGCCTTCCTGCAGCAGATGCCCATACCACCGCGAGGGATGTATCCATGATGTCTCAGGCCCTGATCCGACACCCGATGTTCTTTCAATACAGCAAGGTTTGGATGTTTGATATGCAGCATAGTGGCGGCAGGATTACGCAATTGAGCAACACCAATAAACTCACGCGGTTCTATGATGGATGTGACGGCATTAAGACCGGCAGCACAGATGAAGCCGGATATTGCCTTTCTGCCACGGCGAAACGAGGTGATAGCCGCTTCATCGCTGTGATCCTTGGTGCCAACACCAGCGCCGAACGCAATGATTCTATTGGGAAAATGCTCGATTATGCCTTTGCAACTTATAAAAACGTGGCTCTGTATAATGAAGGCGATATCGTGCAGAACAACATTACTGTGTGGGGCGGGCAATTGAAATCGTTGAACGCCGTTTCACCGCAGAAAGTATCAGTGCTGGTCAAAAAAGGCGAAGAGAACAAGGTTAGCAAGCAGGTGAGTATATATGATCCTATCCAGGCGCCGGTTGAACAAGGAGCACAAATCGGCATGGTAAAGGTCTATTTGGATGGCCAGGAAATTGCCGAATACCCGTTGATTGCCGACAGGGATGTGCTTGAGGCTGGATTCTGGACCAACTTTGTTAAGATTCTGGATTCGTTCAAATAGAGAGCAGAGCCGAGACCCCATCTTCCGCGCAGAAGATGGGGTCTCGGTTATATTCACCCCTCTATACTCATATGCATTACCAGTAATGCAGTATCAACATCAAGGGGTGATCTCATATGAAGCCCAGAAACAAGCTGAAAACGTTTTCAGAAAACATGTCTAACAGCTACGGAATGGCGTGGGATGTGGCATTGGGCACCGGTGGGGCGCTGCTGGCGGCAGTGATCTATGTGGCGGTGTTTGCCTTATGCGTGAAGCTTTTCCATGTCAGCGAGAATGCGATACCAATTGTCAACCAGGTTTCCAAGGTGCTCTGCATCCTGTT
Organism: Bacillota bacterium; assembly: GCA_023435705.1. Taxonomy (GTDB): domain Bacteria; phylum Bacillota; class Clostridia; order Christensenellales; family UMGS416; genus JAEYRA01. The sequence goes on from JAEYRH010000016.1 coordinate 222,734, forward strand.
TGGTGCATGGCTGTCGGTGCGCAGGCACCCGGTGAAGGGTTGGCTCAGGGGTGGGCTTTCTGGTCTGATATACATCCTGCTGGCCTTTGTGGTGTTTTCGGCTATTGATGGGGATTGGTCAGTTGGCTGGCCCTTCCTGTCCGATGTGCTGATGGGTGCTGCAGTGGGCGCTATCGGCGGCATGTTGTTTGTGAACCTTAGAAAAAACAAATAGGGTTTGCCGGTTTGCGGCAAACCCTATATCATTTGAGTAAAATTGTATAAGTCTAGAACACTTGGGCTATCACGCACTTTAAGTAGTCAGTCTCCGGCGCGGCCAATAGGTGAGGGTGATCCTTCGCCTGGCCGCGCGTTTCGATCACCCGAATGGCCTTGCCGGCATCCAGCGCTGCTGCGTTCATCATCTCCAGAAAAAGCGGCAGCGTCATGTGGTGCGAGCAGGAGCAGGTTACTAGATATCCGCCCGGCTTTAAAAGCTTCATCGCCCGCAGATTAATGTCCTTATACCCCCGGGAGGCGCTTTTAACAGCGTCTCTGTTCTTGGCAAAGGCGGGGGGGTCCAGGATAATTGTGTCATACTGCTCCTTGTCCGCCTGCAGCGAGCGCAGGTGGTCAAAAGCGTTGGCGGCCACAAATCGGCACCGGCTCTCAAACCCGTTGAGCTTGGCCAGTATGGCTGCACGGTTTACGGCCTCCTCAGAAATGTCTACGCCGGTCACGTCAACCGCGCCGTAACGTGCGGCATGCAGTGAAAATGAACCGATGTGGCAGAAACAGTCCAGCACCTTGCCGCCCTTCACAAACGGTGCGATGGCTGCCCGGTTCTCCCGCTGGTCTAAAAAGTAGCCCGTTTTTTGGCCATTCTGGATGTCAACCGCAAGCTTTATGCCGTTCTCCTCAATCACAACCTGAGTCTCAAAGCTGCCGCGTAGCACACCCTTGTATTGCTCAAGCCCTTCCAGGTCGCGCACGGGCACATCATTACGTTCATAAATGCCCTTCACGCCGGGTAATGCCATCAACACCTCTGCAACAAGCGGTTTCAGCCTTTCCATGCCCAGAGAAAGTGTCTGCATCACCAGCACGTCATGGAACTTGTCCACTATGAGCGCTGGCAGGAAGTCGCTTTCGGCATTGATCAGGCGGCAGGCGTTCAGCACACCGAGCCTTGCCCGCAGGTCAACAGCTTGCTTGATTCGAGCTTCGATGAATGCGCTGTCGATTGACTCATCCTTACGGGTGAGCATTCTCAGTGATATCTGAGACTTGGGATTGTAATAGCCCCGGCCAAGAAAACGATTACCCTCTGCATGCACATCCACAACGTCACCAGGTAATGTTTCCGTGTCTGCATGAACGATATCAGAAGCGAACACCCATGGGTGCCCACCCTCAATGCGCCGTCTGCCTTTTTGATTAACGATCAGTTTGCCCATTTGATACCTCAGCGGATCAGTATTGGCTTATTATACCATCAATCATCCAGGAAAACGCTTTGCTCCTTAAGGGTTTTGCGCAACAAACGGACATCCAGTTCCCTTGGCTGGACTCCCTGCTTGGCGCAAAGGGCCGCGGCCGTACCCACCGCCTGGCCTTGCGCCATGCAGGACACTGTGTTGCGAGTGGACATATGAGCGTCCCAGGTGCTGGTGATCAGGCGGCCCGCCACGAGTAGCCCTTCGACGCCGTTGGGGATGAACGCCCGATAGGGGATGCCAAACCAACCACCGTTCTTGATCATGATGCGGGGTGCGCAATCATGGAAGCCATAGAGCATCACCTCGTCTTCAAAACGCGCGCAGTTCACAATTTCATCCAGCGACATGTCATGACCGCACTCAACCACCCTGGTGTAACGAACCCCGGCGCTCACGGGGGTCCAGTCCAGATAGGCGTGTTCAAATCCCGGGATGTGCTCCTTAAGCATGCCGGCCATTGTGTGCACTTGTTTGCGCAGCTTGATGATGGCCTGGGATAGTTCTTCTGTATTGGTTGCATCCACATTTGGGAGAGATGCGGAGTTGATATAGTTGTAGTTACCGTCATGCAGCGCCGCGCCGAGCGGGCCCCACATACCGGTTTTATCCATATACTCTTTGAACAGCTCGATCCTTTTTAGGTTGAACCCCAGCCGAATCACATCGTCGGTGTCGCTACCCTTGTCATGATGGATGATCTGCGTGACCATATCGTTGCTTTCAAGGAATTCCAGCAGCCTTGGCATGTTCACACCGGCCATGCCGAAGGGCATCCCTACGGCTGTTGTGGCATGTTGCTTGATGAATTTGGCGCCTCCCTTGGCTGCCACATCGCCATCGCCTGTGGTGTCGATCACCGTATGGGCCATGATGGCTTCCCGACCTGATTTCCCTTCAATCACAACGCCGTTTAGCGTGTTGCCTTCACAAACCGCATCCACAACCATCGTGTTGAGCAGCACGCGCACACCGGCTTCCTCCATCATGTCGAAGGCAAGACCCTTGAAAATCTCCCAATCTATCAGCGTAATGATCGAATCATAACTGCCGCCTTTTTCCGCTTCCAGATGGCCCGGCGAACCGCCGCAAGCCACGAGCCTGTCCACGATTTCGCTGGCAATGCCTCTGACCACCTGCACTTTCTCAACGCCGGGAAATGCTTTGTACAGGTTAAAGAAGCTGTGAAGCGGGCCGGCGCCGTTAATCATCGTGCCGCCCAGGAAACCATAACGATCAAGCAGTATAGTCCTTGCACCGTTTCGCGCGGCTGCGAGTGCGGCAACAATGCCGGCTGTGCCGCCTCCGGCCACGACAACGTCACATTCATAATTGACTGGTGTACGCAATGTTTCCGTGATGAAGTGTGTGCTCATGATGGTGTCCGCCTTTCCTGGCTGCTTGGAATTGGCCAATGCAAGTATATTTCATTCCACCCGTGAACTCAAGGAACCCACCTAGTTTTATTGAGCAATGTGTTGTGTGTACTATTCATCCATCGGCACACATATGTATTGTCAGGGTGATGGCGGGATGCCAAACGATTTCGCGCAGCACGATTGGCGCGGTGACATACTGAATATTCTTCCCAACCGGATTGCACAGGCTGTGGCCGGCTTGGATGGGTCCTTGGCAGAACGGACGATTGAGCTTCGGCTCGGAGAAAACAGACCGATGCTTTTGCTGGACCAACGACGGGATTACTACATCACCCAGGATGGCAGCGTTACACTCTCTCCGGCAGGGGCTCTTTCCATGAAACCGGAAGAATGCCGGGATTTTATGGACTACATCACCAAGTTCTCAGCCTACGCATTTGCAGATGAGCTCAAGAACGGCTTCCTGACGCTGAAAGGCGGTTATCGTGTGGGAATCGCAGGCAGGACGGTCGTGAGTGACGGGATGATTTCAGGCTTTGGCTGTTGCAGTTCATTCTGCATCCGCATTCCCAGAGAGGTGCGGGGCTCGGCATCCGACTTAAGCCGCCGCATCCGAGACGGCGGCAGGTTCCTCAACACTCTTATCGTCTCGCCACCGGGCATGGGCAAAACCACGCTTCTACGGGATCTTGCACGAGTACTTGGCACCGATGGTCCCTCCCGGCCAGGGTTACGCATCGCTGTAATTGACGAGCGCAGCGAGATCTCCGGGGGGCTGGGTGCACGGCGATTCGATGTTGGCGCAAAAACAGATGTTCTGGATGGATGCCCGAAATCACAGGGCATCATCCTTGCGCTGAGGAGCCTGAACCCACAGGTTATTATGACTGATGAGGTCGGCCGCCTGGAGGACGCTACAGCACTGGAGGATGCGATGAATTGCGGTGTTGGCATCGTAGCCACTGCGCATGGAGGAGGAATGGAAGACATTCTCCGAAGGCCGGTGCTGCGATCCATGGTGGAGAGTGGTCTATTTCACTTGTTTGTGGTAATAGACGGCTCAAGGGGGATTGGTGCCATCACGGAAATTAATCTTGAGCTTAATCGAGGGCTTGGTGCCCATTTTGCCAGGAAAGTGAGCCAGGAGCAATGATTGTACTTCGGATTCTGATAGCTATCGTGCTTCTTGCTTTGAGTGTACTGTTGGCGCGGATGAAGACGCAAAAGCTTGAGTTGCGGTCAAAAGCTCTTGGAGATTTCATGAGCATGTCTCGTCAGTTGGAAGGGCTGATCCGCGTGAATGGCCGGACTATTCCCGATGCGATGATGGATTGTTCTGGGCGGAACCCAAGTAACTGGATCGGTGCATACACCCAAACCCTGTCAGAATTGTATCAAGGGAAGCACCAATCCGGGAGTATATGGGGTGACGGGCTGGATTTGACTGCGAAACAGTGGGAAGAGGCGGCTGCGCTCACTGATGAAGACCGGCAGATCATTGTGTTGTTTGGAGACCAGCTGGCATCATCAGATATGAAGTCAATCGGTGAAAATTATGCGTTTCTATACAGCCGAATTGGCGAGACTCTGCAGACGTCTGACAGAGATAAGGCGGTGAAGGGTAAGCTTTACAACACCGTCGGTATGCTGGCTGGGCTAGCCGCAGCAATTATCGTACTATGATGGAGGGATGCAAATGAGTATTGACATCGTATTCAAGATCGCAGCTGTTGGGATTCTGGTAACCATTCTCAATCAGGTGCTTGCCCGCTCAGGCAGGGAAGAAATGGCGATGATGACCACACTTGCCGGGCTGGTCATTGTCCTGTTTATGGTCATCGACATGATTGCAGATTTGTTCCAGAATGTGCGGAACGTCTTTCAATTCCAATGAGGAAAGGGGAAGGCAATGGACATTCTGCGCATCGGAGCATTGGGAATTGTCGCGGCAGTGCTCTCGTTGGTGATCCGGCAATACCGGCCGGAGCTGGCGATGCAGATCGCGTTGGCTCTTGGCGTGATTGTGTTTCTGTTCTTGTCCGCACAATTAAGCGGCATCTCTTCTGTTGTGCAGACTTTATTTGCTCAAGCCGAAATCAAAAGCGAGTACTTTATGACCATCCTGAAAGCAACAGGTATCGCTTTTATCACGGAGTTTGCCTCAGTCGCATGCAAAGATGCCGGAGAAATCTCCATCGCGCAAAAGGTGGAGATCGGCGGCAAAGTGCTCATCGTCTTTCTGGCCATGCCAATGTTGATGGCGCTGCTCAACCAACTTCTGCAGCTCATGTGATCTGCTGCGCGCTGATTGTTGCAGTTCTTCTGCTTCTCGTCAATGGCGGACAGGCTTTCGCCTTGGATCCGCCTTCCGGAGATGAGCTCCAGCGGCAGATCGATCAAACTCTTCAGGAAATCATTGAAGATTTGGACGTGAGCAGCCTCCAGGGGATGCTCGACGGCATGAGCAATGTGCCGCAGGAAATGAGCCAGGTCAAGCAGTTGATTCAAAAGATTGCTACGGGCCAGTTCCAATATATGGGTGCTGACATTTTTGCGTTTCTCGTAGAGAGCGTGAAACGCCCGATCGCAAACGGTATTTTTCTGTTCTCAGAATTGTTGCTGTTGATGATCATCTCCGGCATTCTTGCGCAACTGATGAAATCTTTCTCCACGGACGGAGCTGCCAAGATCGCCAATCTGATTGTTTATTCCGCTGCTGCAATCCTCATCGTTGGTGCGCTTTCATCAGCGATCAAAGCCACCAGCGCAGCGATTGACAGCCTTTTGAGTGTCTCTCAAAGCATTTTCCCTGTGCTGTCTATAATGCTGGCATCCACTGGCGGCTTTGCTTCCACAGCCGTATTGCAGCCTGCATGGTCCATTGTGCTGGAAACCACCTCATGGCTCACCAGAGAGGTTTTGATCCCTGCGGCTCTTTACGGTGGTGTTCTTGTTGTCGTAGGTAACCTGACAGAGAAGAACCTTTTATCAGAGCTGGGTGGCTTGATCCGCAGTGGGAGCATCTGGGTCGCTGGAGCCGTGATGACGGTGTTTGTCGCGATCGCGTCTATCCAGGGGAACGCAGCCATATCCTACGACGGCATCTCTTTTCGCGCGGCGAAATACGCAGTGGACAGTATGGTGCCCTATCTTGGCGGCATGTTTTCCGATATGGCAGACACGTTTGTTGGTTGTTCGCTGCTGGTGCGCAATGCCGTGGGCATGGCTGGGCTGCTGGTAATGGTAATTGTGATTCTGGAGCCGGTGCTCTCTGCAGTAGCTGTGTATTTCGCATTCAAGCTTGCCGCAGCACTGGCTGGCTCGCTGGAAAGCAAGCAAATGGCTGCGGTAATGGGGGAGTCAAGCAAGGTAGTGATGCTCCTGCTTGTCATCATGCTGATGAGCTTCGCAATGTTGTTTTTCATGATAACAATAACGATCAACGCCGGGAACTCCATCCTGGCCATGAGGTAACGAGATGGCAGCGTTGATTTCAGCAATCTGCGGTGCACTTGTGATTTTGGCGTTTTGCCAGATCATCATTGAGGCAATCCTGCCGGATGGCGGCACCAAGAGGTATGTGCTGTTTATCACGGGCCTCGTAGCCGTTGTGGTGATTGTATCTGCATTCACGACGAAAGGCCCAGACATTATCAAAGCTGTTTACACAAAAACAGCTGAGATGAACCAAATGGCAGAAAATGGTGAGAACTCCGGTGCTGCATCCATGCAGACAAATCCATATCAGCAGTATATCGAGAAATTGATAGATAAATACCGCTGATATGAAGACACTCGGTTTTGTGGATGGTATACTGCTCCTTTTTCCGTCATATGTTTGTATGCAAGGTCGGACATCATCATATAGGTATATCGTGTCTCCGGCCGCGCATATGTTTATAGTAAGCGCGAGCAGTGAGGAACGTAATGGAAAGCAACCTGATATCAAAAATCACCAAGTTCCTTAAGAAGGATAACAACCTTCAGCTTGCCATTGTGGCAGTCGCTGTTGTTGCATTGATTGCGTTCCTGGTTACCACTACTTTTGCCAAGGGCACGCAGCCGCAAGCAGATGGAGGCAATGGCACGCAAGTAGCCCAAAGCAACATGGAAGAAGACCTGGAAGCGCGTTTGGAAAGAATCCTTTCCAGCGTGGATGGCGCCGGCTCAGTTAAAGTGCTTGTGACATATGAGTCAGGCCCGGAAATTGTGCCGGCACTGAAGTCGGACACTCAGCGAAACACCTCCGACAGTAACGGAACCGGCCAGCGCACAACCTCAACCACTGAGAATAACGAGCCGGTGGTGGTGCAAGGGAAAGGCGGTTCCGAACCGTTGGTCTTGGTAGAGAAAGAACCGGTGATACTGGGAGTTCTGGTTGTTGCGGAAGGTGCCTCGGATCTGGACGTGCGCTTGAGGCTGGCAGGGGCCGTACAGGTTGCCTTGCAGATTGCGCCTGCCCGGATCGAGGTGCTTCCGATGAACATAACCAATCTTGAGGAGGGAAACTAAATGTCCACAGCCAAGCAGAGGATCATTGTGCTGGCAGGACTGGTGGTCCTGCTGATCGCGGCCCCCATTCTCAATTATGCCATCAACAACTCCAAGGGGAAATCACCTTCCGCGTCCGTAAAGCCAGGCACGACGGCATCAACACAAACAGGCTCGGGCTCGGTCACAACAGGCAATTTCTTCGTGGACTACAAAGCCGAGCGTGACAAAACCAGGAATGATGAGATCAAGTATCTGGACTCAATCATTTCTGATGACAAAACTGATGCCGAGACCAAAAAGACAGCGCAAAAGCAAAAAACAGATATCGCCACTTCTATGGAAAAGGAAATGACCATTGAGAATCTTCTGAAGGCAAAAGGCTTCGAGAAGGTTGCAGCGGTCTACCACAGCGGTTCTGTAAATATCATCATAGGAAAAAGCGAGCTGACGGATGCCGAAGTGGCACAAATTCTGGATATCGCAAGAACCGAATCCGGGGAGAAGGCAGAAAATATCAAGATCATCCCTGTGAAATAGGTGTTTGCCATATGAACCGGCATTTGCTATAATTGATGGGCAACAGGGGGTGTTGAGGTGGCTGAGATAAAGAGCACTGAGGCGCAGCAAAACGAAGTTGGAAACGTTTCGTTTGCCAACGATGTTTTGGCAATTATCGCCGGTTTGGCTGCCACAGAAATAGAGGGTGTGGCCGGGATGTCGGGCGGCCTGGCGGGCGGTATCGCTGAAATGCTGGGGCGTAAGAATTTGGCCAAAGGGATCAAGATTTCCATCAATGAGAAACTGATAACCGTAGACATCAATATGATCGTGACATATGGATTCAAGCTCCACGAGGTCTCCAGGAAGGTGCAGGCCAACGTGGTCAAGGCCATCGAAACAATGACCGGTCTGGCTGTGGACAAGGTCAACATTAATGTGCTTGGCATTCAGTTTGTAAAAGAGCCTTCCGCGAGCGACACCACTCAGGAATGAACCATGACGGCAGGGCTGACGCCAGCCCTGCCGGTTATCTATTACAAGCGAGGAACGACATATGAGAATGAAATTATTTGATAAATTCCTGCTGGCGCTGATGCTCTTGCTGCTGTTGGGGTTGTCGTTGTTTGTTGGGTGCGTAGCGCTGTCAGTCATGCCGCTTTCCGCTGTGACGGAATATCTTGATGGGCTGCTCGGCTGGTGGAGTGTGAACGCATACATACTGGGCGGGATCGCATTGCTTCTCTTTATCATTACTGTCCGGTTGTTTGTGGCCAGCTACAGCAGTGGCAAAGATGCCAACTACACCCGGTTGGTCATCACGGAAACCGGTGAGATTGCCATATCCATCCCCACGATCAAACAGATCACAGCGGCGTTTATCGCAACCAAGTCTGAGGTGGTTGCCTCTGCTTCCGACATCTTCCCTGTAAAGGATGGTTTGCTGATCCGCCTTCGCATCTGCATGAAAGAGGGGATTGCGCTCCCCGATTACTCAAAAGCGGTCCAGAGCGAGCTCAAGGCTCATTTGGAGACTGTTACTGGCCTGGTTGTGAAAGAAATACGTATAAGCATCGACAATAACAGAAGCAACTATTCGGGGAAGGGCCGCTAAATGCTGGAGCAAGTGAAAGCTTTCCTGCGTAAATATGCGGGCCGCCTGACCGGCGCTGGCGTCGGTCTGGTAATTGCCATCCTCTTTCTGACCCTTGGCTTTTTCAGGACGCTGCTAATCGCCATTTGTGTAGGCGCAGGCTTCTTTCTGGGCATGTTCCGGGATTCAAGGGAGGAATTTCTTGAGTTTGTGGAAAGAATATTGCCAAAAGGGCTAAAATGAGGACAATATATGAGCAGGAAAAAGGCCCGTGAGGCAGCGGTTCTGCTGCTGTATCACTGGGAGATGATGCAATACAACACCGATCACATAGAAACTACATTAGGGGAAACCATCAACGGGGAAGAATCAGACAGCCTGTTGAATATGACCCTGAATCATGACGACAATACTTACATCTCCACAATGATGGAGCTTGTCCGCACAAACCAACAGGAAATCGATTCCGCCATAGAGTTGGAAGCCGTCGGCTGGAAACTGGACCGCCTGCCCAAAGTGGATTTGGCGATCCTTCGGCTTGGTGTGTGTGAATTGAAATACATGGATGACATCCCGCCAGCTGTCACGATCAACGAGTGCGTGGATCTTGCCAAGCATTATTCAACCGAGAATTCGGGCACCTTTGTCAATGGGGTGTTATCCACGATCCTGAAGAAGATAGGTGAAGCCCAGTGCCGGTGCTCGGAATAGACACCAGCAATTATACAACCTCCCTGGCATTGGTGGATGGCCAGTCAGTCCTTGAGGACAGACGGATTGTTCTCAGTGTGCCGGAGGGTGGTCGCGGGCTTCAGCAATCCAACGCATTGTTTCAACATGTACAAAACCTGCCTGTATTGATGGAAAAAATCAACACTGCCGGTCATAGCATTCGTTCTGTGGCGGCAAGCACACGACCAAGGCCGGCGGAAGGCTCCTATATGCCTGTGTTTATGGCAGGAGCATCTGCCGGGCGAATGCTGGCATCGGCGTTGTCGGTGCCTTTTTTTGAAACAACCCATCAGGAAGGCCATATCATGGCTGGCTGCTTTTCCATCGGATGGGCGCCTGAATCGCCTTTTTTGGCGTTTCACATCTCCGGTGGGACAACAGAACTGCTGCTGGTTAAGCCCGCCAAAGAGGGTTTTGGCCTAACTTTGATTGGGCAAACCACAGACTTGCATGCCGGCCAGGTGGTTGACAGGGTCGGTGTGGCACTAGGGCTACGGTTTCCAGCCGGGCCTGCGCTGGAGCAGCTGGCACTTGGTCATGATGGCAGCCCAACCGGTCTGCCGTTGAAAGCTCATGTGTCTGGTGCTGACTGCAGCTTGTCCGGCCTGGAATCGGCTGCGCAACGGCAGATTGCAGCTGGCGCAAACAAAGAGGCTGTGGCATATGAGGTGCAACGCCTGCTGGCTGACACATTTTCCGCCATGGCCGGCCACGCGGTGGAAGAAACAGGTATCCACGAATTGCTGGTGATCGGGGGTGTCGCCTCCAACCTGGATATCAGGAATCGAATGGTCGCCGTGCTTAACAAGACCCACGTTACTGTGCGTTTTGCCGTAAATCCCTTTTCCTCTGATAACGCCGTTGGCGTTGCTGCAATTGGTCAACAATTTTTAAGATAGAGGTGGCAAGCATGAGCGCAATCTTGTTGGATGGCAAGGAATCGGCAAAGGAGATCCGCAGAAAGATCAAGGTGGAGGCGGCAAGGCTTTTAGAAGAGCGGGGCATACAGCCCGGCTTGGCAGTGATTTTGGTGGGCGGTGATCCAGCTTCTCAGATCTATGTGAACAGCAAGGAGAAGGATTGCTCTCTGGTGGGGTTCCATTCGGAAGTTTATCGCCTGCCGGAGGAAACCACAGACGAACAGCTTCTTGCACTCATAACAAGATTGAACGCAGACAAAAAGATCCACGGTATTCTGGTGCAGCACCCGCTACCAGCTCATTTGAACGAAAATACCGCATTTGAAGCCATCGACCCTAAAAAGGATGTGGACGGCTTCAACCTGATCAATGTGGGCCTGCTCACAACCGGCGGTAAATCCTTTGTACCGTGCACGCCCCGGGCAGTGATTTGGTTTCTGAAGAATGCCGGCATAAACATCAGCGGCAAGCACGCCGTTGTGGTGGGCCGGAGCAACATCGTGGGCAAACCGGCTGCAAGCCTGCTGCTGCAGGAAAATGCCACGGTGACGGTCTGCCACTCTCGCACGGCTGACCTGGCAGCAATCACGCGCCAGGCTGACATCTTGGTGGCAGCGATCGGCAAGCCGGAATTCATCACAGGCGATATGGTCAAGCCTGGTGCCGCTGTGATCGATGTGGGGATCAACCGCACAGATAACGGCATGGTCGGTGATGTTGAGTTTTCCTCCGCCGTAGAGGTTGCCGGATGGCTTACCCCTGTGCCTGGCGGCGTGGGGCCGATGACCAGGGCAATGTTGCTGCAAAACACGCTGGAGGCTGCGATCCAAAATGGCTGAGTGGGTCTTTACGGTATCGGAAGCCGGAGACTTCATCAAAAAAAGCCTGGAGGCTGAGCCCATTTTTCAAGGCATCAGCATCCGGGGTGAGATATCAGACCTGCGGCGTTCTGCCGCAGGCCATCTCTATTTTTCGCTGAAAGATGAAAGAGCCTTGTTGAAATGCGTTTGGTTCAAGCAGGATCAACGGTCGGCAAGCAGCGTTTCAGATGGAATGCGTGCGGTCACACGCGGCAGGTTGTCTTATTATTCGGAGCAAGGGCAACTCAATTACTACATTAAGGACTTGAAGAACGATGGTGTTGGGAGCCTGTTCCTACTCTTTGAGCAGCGCCGTGAGCGCTTCCGGGCTAAGGGCTATTTCGAGGAAGAACATAAAAAGGAAATACCATCGTTTCCGAACACCATTGGCGTGGTGACATCTCCAACCGGGGCTGTTATCCGCGACATCATACGCGTTGCCCGTCGCAGGAACCCTGGTGTGCGCATCCTGCTTTACCCGGTCAGGGTGCAGGGTGACGGGGCGGCTGCGGAGATCGCAAGGGGCATAGAGATATTCAATCGTCAAGGCCGGGTTGACGTGCTCATTGTGGGGCGGGGCGGCGGTTCATTTGAAGATCTTTGGGAGTTCAACGACGAGGCCGTTGTTTCGGCGGTATATCGCAGTGAGATCCCTGTTGTCACAGCCATCGGCCATGAAACCGACTTTTCTCTGGCTGATTTTGCGGCTGATGTGCGTGCGGCCACACCCTCGGAAGCGGCCGAACTGGTCGTCCCAAATGTCATGAATCTGGCAAACGGCATCGACGGATTGTTCCATAGGCTTTCCCGTTTGATGATGGACACACTTTCCAATCAGGAGCAGAACCTGCTTTATCTGCGGCAATCGCTGGATTTGCACGGCCCGAGGGATCGGTTGGCAAGGGGTGAACTGTGGCTTGACAATTTGACAGAGAGGATGCAAACTGCTTGTGGTGCAAATCTCACCAGGTTGGAGTCTGCGATAACCTCCCTGGACGGGCGCCTGCACGGACTGAATCCCAGGGCTGTACTGGAGCGCGGTTATGCTGCAGTATACAGCGTGAGCAAGCAGGCCTATGTGGCATGTGCTGAGGATCTTTCAACCGGAGAAACCGTACGGCTTGTTTTTGCGGACAGAGCGCGGAGTGCCCGGATTGAAGAGGATTGAGGGAGATACTATGGCAAAAAAGGCTCAAGCCACATTTGAAGAAAGCTTGGTTCGTCTGGAAGAGATTGTCAAGCGGATGGAGAGCGGAAAGCTGACGCTGGATGAATCCATGGCTTTGTACGAGGAGGGCGTAAAACTGTCCGCACTGTGCAAAGGCCGTTTGAATCTGGCTCGCAATAAGGTGATGATGCTTGTAGAAGAGAAGGATGGGCTCAAAGAAGTGGAGTTCGATGATTCAGATGAATAATCTGAACGAGTGCGCGGCATATATCGAGCAAAAGGCGACTATTGTCAACGGCGCTTTACAGCGTTGCATGGAAAGCATTGGTGATGCGCCTGACCGCATCAAATCCGCGATGGGTTACAGTTTGCTCTCCGGTGGCAAGCGGATTCGGTCTGTCATGCTGCTGGCCGCGGACGAAATGCTTGGCGGTAACGAAGCAAGAGCATTACCATTTGCCTGCGCAATTGAAATGATACACACCTACTCACTGATTCACGATGACCTGCCCGCAATGGACAATGACACACTGCGCAGAGGCAAGCCCACAAATCATGTGGTCTTCGGAGAGGCCACCGCCATTTTGGCAGGAGATGGACTGCTTAATCTTGCTTTCGAAGTGATGATAGCCGAGTGTCTCTCTCATGGTAATGAAGTTTTGCTTGCGACCCAATATATTGCCAAAGCGGCCGGCATTTCTGGTATGATTGGCGGACAGGTGCTAGATATTGCGTCAACAGGGCAGTTTTCTGGAGAGGACACTCTTCAGGAAATGCATATGAAAAAGACAGGGGCTCTCCTGAGCGCAGCGGTGCTGGCAGGTATTTCGCTTAATCAACCGCCACAACATATCACAGAAGCAATGGCACGATATGGACACCATATCGGTATGCTTTTCCAGATCACCGATGATATTCTTGACTGCATTGGCAGCACGGATGAGATGGGGAAGACCGTTGGCAAGGACGCGGCGGATCAAAAGACTACCTATGTTTCGCTGTATGGTTTGGAAAAAGCAAAGAGAATTGCCCAAACTCATGCTGCTCAGGCTTCAGAAGCGTTAAGTGGTGTTCATGGTGCTGGCTTTTTCCGACAGCTGGCTCAATATATCCTGGAAAGAAAGATGTAAAAATCGGGGAGCATCCATGCAATACATTGCACAGTTCCTGCACAACCCGATATTGGCCCCAGCCTTGACCAGTTGGCTAGCCGCGCAACTGATCAAACTTTTTCTTACCTTGATTTTTCAGAAGAAACTGGATCTGGTGCGGCTGATCGGCTCCGGCGGAATGCCAAGTTCCCACTCAGCAACGGTAACCTCCACAGCAGTCACCGCTGGTCTTGTCGCAGGATTTGATTCTCTTCTGTTTGGTGTCGCTGCGATGATTGCACTCGTCGTAATGTATGATGCCGCGGGAGTGCGGCGGGCTGCCGGGAAGCAGGCAAAGTTGTTAAACGAGCTCATTGAGAACTTCTACGCGGAGCATTATATCAATCAGGCTAAGCTGAAGGAGCTGCTGGGCCACACCCCCATTGAGGTGCTGGCCGGAGCATTGCTGGGGGTTATCGTTTCACTTGTGTACTTTTATTGATATAAAGGAGAAAAACCATGGAACAAATGAAATTCATCGTCGAAGTATCAGCAAGGCATGTGCACCTCTGCAAGGAAGATGTGGAGCAACTCTTCGGGCCTGGTGCCAAACTGACTTATAAGCGCGACCTGTCGCAGCCGGGACAGTTTTTGAGCGAAGAGCGTGTGGATGTGGTTGGGCCGAAAAACACCTTTAAAAACGTAGCGATACTGGGACCTGAACGCCCCAGCTCCCAGGTAGAAATCTCCATGACAGACAGCTTCACACTGGGTGTGCAATCGCCTGTGCGTGAGTCTGGAGACACTGCCGGCACGCCCGGATTGGTCCTGCGTGGCCCAAATGGCGAGATTACACTTAAGGATGGTGTGATTGTAGCCAAGCGGCATATTCACATGACTCCAGAAGATGCCAAGGAACTTGGCGTGACGGATAAGCAAATCGTGGAAGTTCGTACGATCACCGGCCGAGCTCTCACCTTTGGCGATGTTGTGGTGCGCGTGAGCCCCAGTTTCAAATTGGCCATGCATGTGGATACCGATGAAGCAAACGCTGCGTTGATCTGCCGAGACGGTTGTGACGGATATATCGTGAAATAGAACCCTGAAAGCGAATAAAGGCGGGGATTTTCTTTCCCCGCCTTTTTCATACATTGCAATGGGCTAATTCTCTTCCTTGGCGGCCATTTGCGCCAGCAACAGGTCAACCATTCGGCCATAACTGTTCACACCGTCAGCTTGCATGTTGGACTTGAGATAGGCGTTGTTCATCTTCGATGATGTTTCCGCGACTGGGCCTTCAAATTGTTTCCAGTACTTCTGGTAAGAGTTCAGGTCTCTCTTGATACCATCGCTATATGTCTCGTAAATCTCCCAATAAGCATCCGAGTCATAGCCATGCAGTGCGTTCATAGAGGTTGTAAGTGCCATCAGCAGACCTGAATACTCCATCTCATCGTCTTCAGAAGACATGCAGGCTAGATAACCAACAAAGTTGGCTTCATCTTCACGGGCAAAACCATATTGATGGGCTACCTCATGGGCGGCTGTTGATGCCAGAAAGGCTTCTGGGATTTCTATATTGACATTTGGCTCAATGGTAAAGGGGATAAATACACCTTGTGTTTCCGTATAAGACATTCGGTGAGATTGCCAAACCGGTTTTGGTGGGCCATATTTTGCATTGAAAAGAGGATACTCCTCTGAAAGCTTTACATAAGCTGAGGGGATCCGTCTCAACATAGCGCTCTTGCCTTCCCTGAGAGTCGTAACACCATGTGAATCCTCTGCCAAACCAATTCTGGCCTTGTTTGTTTCATCGGTGAGAGCAACACATAGCTTTTTTAACTCCGAGACAGAGCGCGGAACGACCCGATACTCCAGAGTTTTCGCCAAAGGCTGCCTGTAGTAGTTCAAGCCCCAGAGTGCAATGAAAATGAAATAGCCGATACTGATGATCATCGCCAGATGCGTGAGCAGCTTGAAAGTCCGAAGGAGGCGTTCTCTCCGGATAATTATCAGAACTATCTGGGTGATTATGTATGCCAGAAGTCCAGCAATGCCGAAATACAGCAGGAACTCAGCGGCGGAAAATGGCATCCAACCAAACAGGAAACTCACCGCTTGAGACAACACTGGATAGAAACCCAGCGAATAGTGCGTTTCTATCAAAGGGCTGTTGGCAGCTGCCCATTCTTTCATCACCAGTGCCAAGGGGAATAACAATAGCCAAAGCAGCTTGATCAATTGCCTGCGCCAGTGTTCAGGCGGAGGTGTTTTCAGCCGGTAAACAAGCCTGTTGACTATCGCCTTCATAAGCTCCCGCCTGTTAGTTCATCGAGACTGGTCCGTCGGTTGCATGACAGAAAATACAGCATTACTCATGTCAAGCTTTTAGACATGATCGGTATTATTTCGACAGAGTCCTGCATACTGGATACTTTGATTATATCTGATATAATAATCTATGCAAGTGCGTTCCAGTGGAATATCACCCATCTTTTATGGCATACAGCTCTATTTGCTTTCAGCCGGTCTGAACTGGTCGAGCAATTGTGCTACCCACAACCGTTGCGGGCCTTCAGTAAGAGAAAAAGGCTGGCTGTCTTCGCCGGCGGAGATCGGAAAGAGCAGAACAGTCGGGCCATTACGTGTCTGATTTTCCCACACGCTCACATGAAATACCGCGCAGTCTACATATCCTTGTTTATAAACCAATAATGTGATTTCACCCCATGGCTTCGTGAGAATATCCTTATATGCGTTATCCTCCACAATCGGTATACGAATTGTGTTTGTCTTGCCGTTCTCATCGGTATGGTAAACCGATCCTGTCTCTGGGATTGCAATACAGGCATCTTTGATAGGTTTTTTGGTATCCCCATCCTCCACGAACACAATGATTGACCCAGTGGGGCTGATGTTGCCTCCAAAGGATTCCAGAAGATCCTCCGGCAACGAAAATGCTACGATTGCAATGAGCAGCAGCAGTGTTGGGATTAGCAGCAGCACCTTTTCCACCGATGGTTTCAATTCATTCACCCCATGTATAGTATATTTTTGTGATTTGAATAATAGTAGAAGTGTTCCGTACTTTCCCAAGATGGCAAAATACGGTATAATAGTGTTGATTTTGACATAGGAGCGATACGATGAAGCAGTGGCAAAAAGATAGCTGGAAACTAAGCATGAAGCTGCGTTATGATTTTAACAACATGATGGAGGAGTTCGTCGACCCGAAGGTACAGGCGGCGAAGTTTCAAAAGCAGGTTGGGGCAATTACCGAAGCAGATATTGTGGCGATCCTTCCGCAGGTGGAAAAGGCACGCAAGTCACTAGCCAACAAGTGGGGCAAGCCCTCGAGGATGCTGGCTTGGACCAAGCTGCCCTACAATCAGAAAACAGTGGTAGAAGACATTCTTTCCACTGCCAAGCGTGTGCAAAACAACTTTGATACCTTTGTGGTTCTTGGTATCGGCGGCTCTGCGTTGGGCCCAATTGCGCTGCACCAGGCCATCAAACACCTGCACTATAATGATTTGCCAGCGGAAAAGAGAGGCGGACCCCGCTTTTTCGTAGAAGACAACGTGGACCCGGAGCGCATGGCTGCCTTGTTTGATGTGATCGATCTGGAAAAGACCTGCTTCAACGTGATCACCAAGTCTGGCAGCACATCGGAGACGATGTCGCAGCTGATGATCCTGTTTGACGCCTTAAAACAAAAGCTCGGTGTGGATTATCTGCCCAAGCATGTGATTGCCACCACCGATCGCAGCAAGGGCTATCTTGTGAAGATCGCGAAGCAATACAAGCTGAAGACATTTGTAATTCCCGATGGCGTGGGCGGTCGGTTTTCAGAGATGTGCCCGGTGGGCTTGCTGCCCGCAGCTGTGTGTGGCATTGACATTGAGCAATTTCTGGCCGGAGCTGCCTATATGGACAAACTTTGCGAAGAAGAAGACCTGTGGAAGAACCCCGGTTGGATGGCCGGTGTGCTTGCTTATCTGGCTATGGAAAAGAAGGGCAAAAACATTCAGGTTATCATGCCTTATGCTGATTCCTTAAAGTACATGGCGGACTGGTATTCTCAGCTGTGGGGTGAGAGCCTGGGCAAGAAATTCACGCTGCGCGGCAAGGTGGTGCATGTGGGCCAGACGCCGGTGAAGGCGCTTGGCGTGACCGACCAGCACTCGCAGGTGCAGCTTTACACAGAAGGCCCATTTGACAAGACGCTTACCTTCCTCGGTGTGGATAAGTACCGCGCTGATGTCACAATTCCCCTTGGATTTGAGGACATCCCGGCGGTAAGCTTCCTGGGCGGCCACACGTTGAACGAATTGATCCAAAGTGAGCGGATCGCCACCGAATACGCGCTGGTGAAGTCTGGCAAATTGAACCAGACGATCATGCTGCCGGAAGTCAACGAGTTCACGCTTGGCCAGCTGCTGTACTTCTTCCAGGTGCAGACAGCTGTTGTCGGCGAGCTTTATGGCATCGATGCCTTCGACCAGCCCGGTGTGGAAGAGGGCAAGAATGCCACCTATGCGCTGCTGGGCCGCCCGGGCTATGAGGAAAAAAGAGCCGAGCTTTCAGCTCGGCCCAAGAAGAAGGATAAGTTTATACTGTAACAGGTTTTTTCATCTGCCTTATGATGGCTGACTGAAGCCCAGGCAGGTTGGCGATCACAAGGCATATTGCCAGCTCCGGCAGCATGAAGCCGTTGTACAGCAATGAGTAGATCCATACAGGCTGTCCTTCTGCATACTCGGAGAAGAAGATCACACCGGAAACCACATGCAGCAAATAGCGGAGTGTAACCACCACGATAATGCCAATGGTCAAGTGCTTCTTAAATAAGCCTACCAAACCAAGCACACCAAACGCAAGGAAGTAGTCAAACACAGGCTCCATCAGGCCATAGGAGAAGTTGGCGCCATCCTGGATGAACTGCAGCGCACCGTACACCAAGCCCACAGCAAGACCGGGCACAGGCCCGAACTGCCAGGCAAACAGGATGATGGGCAGCATGCTGGCCGCAGTTACGCTTCCGCCTTGAGGCATACGGTAGAACCGGATGTAGGAAAGCAAGAATGCAATTGTGATACACATTGCTGCGACCACGAGGGTCCGGGTATCTAACTTGAGTTTTCGGAGTGCCAGGAGCGCAATGACCAATAGAACAAGGCCGCTCAGAATAAGAACAGTCGTGAGTGAAATTGGGTCAGCAAAAGGGTCTTGGAAGCCTTCGAGGAATTTTTGCCACATGACGGACTCCTTTTCCCCCGCCGAGGGTAAATCCGTCAAGCAAACACCATGCCCATAAGGAAATCCCGCGTGCATTTCTGCACGCGGGAAGCAAAGCCTAATTCAGGCCGCTTCCCTACGCGAGTGTTAACTCCCAGGTTCCAAGGGTCGCGCTTCTGCGCCTCTCAGCATCCGGTTGGATGCCCCCCCAGCGGATCAGTATTTGATTGGCATGAATCGTAACAGAGCCAGAGCCAGATGTCAAGACAGGAGAATCAAGATGAGCCATTTTTTTGCATATTTGGGCCGTATGAAGCACATCATTCGGTGGGGCCTGATGCGTAACACTCAGTCGGAAAACATCCAGGAGCACAGCCAGCAGGTGGCGATGATCGGCCATGGCCTGGCCACGATCCGTAACCGCCATTTCGGTGGCAGCGTGGATGCCGACCGCGTGGCCACGCTGGCGGTGTTTCACGAGGCCAGCGAGGTGATCACCGGCGACCTGGCCACACCGATCAAATACTTCAACCCGCACATCAAGGAAGCTTATAAACACATTGAGCAGGTAGCCAGCGAGAAGCTCTACAGCATGCTGCCAGAGGAACTGCAGGCGGACTATCAACCACTGCTGTTTCAGCAGGATTCGGAGGAGCACAGGCTGATGAAGGCCGCCGATAAGGTATGCGCGTATCTGAAGTGTTTGGATGAGCTGAAGGCAGGCAACCGTGAGTTTGAGAAAGCCACTTTGTCCATCCGCAAAGAGCTCGATGATCTGGCGTTGCCCGAAGTGAACTATTTCCTGAAGCACTTCGCCCCCAGCTTCAGCCTGACGCTGGACGAACTGAATTAAACCCATAAGCCCGCCTGGCCTCTGTGCTTCCTGATGCTTCAGCATGCTTGTGATGGGTTGCACCCAACATGATGAGGCTATATAATGTTTTCCATACAAGGAGTTGAGTTCCAAAGGATGACCCCCGAAGATAATGCAATGCAGCAAAAAGCCGTAGGCAGCGTATCAAATAATCCGAAAGCTAAGGAATTGCTGGAAGGCAAGCGGTATTCCATTACCACCTACGGCTGCCAGATGAACGCTCACGACTCAGAAAAGATCGCCGGCATCCTGCAAGGGCTGGGCATGCAACCCGCTGCCGAACAGGCAGATGCGGATTTGATCCTGATCAACACCTGCTGCGTGCGGGAGCATGCGGAGAACAAGGTGTATGGCAACGTAGGCGCGCTGATGAACCTGAAACGTCAGAAGCCCAACCTTCTCATCGGCGTTTGCGGCTGCATGATGCAGCAGGAAAAGGCGGCCGCCAAACTCGTGTCTAAAATGCGCCATGTGGATCTTGTCTTCGGCACGCACAACCTGCACGAGCTGCCGGAGCTGCTGGTCAATGCCATTGAGTCCGGCAAGTCCTATGTGCGGGTGAACCAGGAGGAAGGCCGCATCGTGGAAGGGCTGACTGCTGTCCGTGCGGAGTCTGTGACAGCCTTTGTAACGATCATGTATGGCTGCGATAACTTCTGTTCCTATTGCATCGTGCCCCATGTGCGGGGCCGGGAGCGTAGCCGGGAGCCGCAACACATCATTGACGAAATACGGTCATTGTTGGAACACGGCGTTCACGAAATCACGCTGTTGGGTCAGAACGTGAATTCCTATCGTGCGGATAACGGTGAGGGCTTCCCGGAGCTGTTGGAACAGATTGAGCGGGAAGCGCCAGGGCTTTTACGCTTGCGGTTTATGACATCGCACCCCAAGGATCTGTCCGACCGATTGATCGAGGTCATGGCCCGATCTTCCGTTGTGTGCAAACAAATCCACTTGCCGGTTCAGTCGGGCAGCAACCGTATCCTGCAACAGATGAACCGCCGTTATTCAGCGGAACAATATATAGAGTTGGTTCAGAAACTAAGGGCAGCTATGCCGGGCATCGGCTTATCCTCTGATTTCATCGTGGGATTCCCCGGGGAGACGGAGGAAGACTTTGCCGAAACGCTAAGGTTGGTGGAGTCCGTCCGCTTCAATTCTTCATTCACATTCAAATACTCCCGCCGGACAGGCACCGCCGCTGCGAAGATGGCCGACCAGGTGCCGGAGGATGTGAAGAAAGAACGTCTGGCACGTCTGAACGCGTTGCAAGCCGCCATCACAACCGAACTAGATAGACAGGCGGTGGGCCGGGTGGAACAGGTGCTGGTGGAGTCGGTGAGCAAGCGCCGAAGAAACCATGTCAGCGGCCGTACGGACAGCGGCAGGATGGTGAACCTGGAAGGGGACGCAAGCATGATCGGACAAATGGTGACGGTAAAAATCACCAAGCCTATGGCAAACACGTTGTTCGGGGAATTGCTGCAGGGGAGTGCAGATTAGCCGGATGATCAGTTCGCAGGGGAGAGGCATGGCAAAGCTTTCACCGATGATGCTGCAATACATGCGCCTGAAGGAGCAGAACAAGGATGCACTGCTCTTTTTTCGCTTGGGTGATTTTTATGAAATGTTTTTTGACGACGCGGTGTTGGCGTCGCGGGTGCTGGAGCTCACTCTTACTGGCCGTGATTGCGGCCTTGCAGAGCGGGCTCCGATGTGCGGCGTACCCTACCACGCGGTGGAAGCTTATGTAAATCGCCTGCTGGAAAAGGGCTACAAGGTCGCCATCTGCGAGCAAATGACTGACCCCGCTGAATCGGACGGGCTGGTGGATCGAGACGTGGTGCGCATCATCACGCCTGGCACCGTGATCGAATCGACGATGCTGGATGAAAAGGCGAACAATTTTATCGCTTCTGTTTTTAAGAATGGAGATACCATTGGCTTGGCCTATGTGGATGTCTCAACGGGGCGGAGTTGCGTAACGGAGTTTACCCATCAGGGCTCAGCCCTGCTCGATGAGTTGCTGAGGCTCCAGCCCAGTGAAATACTTGCCAATACAGAAATGCACTTGGCTGCACAGTTGAGCGACGCCTACCGGAAATTGCTACCCTGGCCGCAAGCTCCATACGATGAAGATGCATATGCGGAGTTGGAAGTATCAGACGTACTGATCAAGCGCTTCGGGCCCGATGCACTGCTCAATATCGGCCCAAATGCTTTATGCGCAGCGGGGGCCTTGATGCGTTATCTGGAAGCTACGCAGAAAAATGGGCTAGCCCACATCAACTCCATTGAGCGGTACGAACTGCAGCAATACATGCTAATTGACCCGGCTGCCCGCCGCAACCTGGAGCTCACACAAACGATGCGGGGTCAGTCACGCAAGGGCTCACTGCTGTGGCTGATTGACAACACTGCCACGGCGATGGGCGCGCGTATGCTCAAAAACTGGTTGGAGCAACCGCTGCAATCGGTCACCATGATCAACGGGCGTCTTGATGGCGTGGCGGAGCTCAAGGAAAACCTGATCCTGTGCGACTCCATCGATGATTTGCTCCTGAAGATCAAAGACATCGAGCGCATCCTAGCAAAAATCTCATATGGCTCCCTCAACGCACGCGACTGCCAAGCGTTGCAGCAATCACTGGCTGTGCTGCCAGAACTTAAGCAGACGCTGGAAGGCTGTCACGAACCAATCCTGCTTGAGCTCAACGGGCGGATCGACCCATTGGATGATGTCTGTTCATTACTGGGCAACGCCATCGCCGAAAACCCGCCACCGGGCATCCGCGATGGAGGGATTATCCGCGACGGCTACAACCAGGAGCTGGATGCACTGCGCAATGCCTTCACCAGAGGTCGTGAGCTCATTGCCGCGATGGAAGCATCGGAGAGGGAGGCCACCGGTATTAAGAACCTGCGCGTGGGTTTCAATAAGGTGTTTGGCTATTTCATTGAGGTGACCAACTCCAACCTGTCCGCAGTGCCATACCGCTACATTCGCAAACAGACGCTTGCCAATGCCGAGCGGTATATTACCCAAGAGTTGAAAGAACTGGAAGACACGGTGCTTCATGCTGAGGAGCGCAGTGTCAAACTGGAGCAAAGCTTATTCGTTGAGATTCGGGAAGCATTGGAAAAACAGATCCCACGGATGCAAGCCACAGCAGTTTCACTCTCTGTGCTGGATGTGTTGCATTCTTTCGCCAGGCTTTCGTTGAAACATAATTATGTGCGGCCTGAGATCAACACTGACGGTGTGATCAGTATCAACGACGGCCGCCACCCGGTGGTGGAACGCTCCATCGGATCGCAGCAGTTTGTACCCAACAACACGGTGCTAGACATGAGCCAGAACCGCTTCCTGATCATCACAGGGCCCAACATGGCCGGTAAAAGCACCTATCTTCGGCAGGTGGCGATCATCACGATTCTGGCGCACATGGGCTGCTTTGTGCCTGCCAGAAAGGCCAACATTGCCATTACTGACCGCGTGTTCACCCGCGTGGGCGCGTCTGACGATTTGTTCCTGGGGCAGAGCACATTCATGGTGGAAATGGCCGAGGTCGCGTCCATCCTGGCAAAAGCCACCCGAAACAGCTTGATCATCCTGGATGAAATCGGCCGGGGCACCAGCACATTTGACGGGCTCAGCATTGCCTGGGCCGTGGTGGAGCACATCTGCAACGCTGATACGCTAGGGGCCAAGGCGCTGTTTGCCACACACTACCATGAACTCACGGAGTTGGAAGACAAGGTGTCTGGCGTGAAGAACTACTGCATCTCTGTCAAGGAGCAGGGAGAAGAGGTCATTTTTCTCCGGCGGATTGTGCGTGGCGGCGCCGACAAGAGCTTCGGCATCCATGTGGCCGGCCTGGCCGGGCTGCCGCAGGAGGTGATCCTGCGGGCCAGGGAAATACTGGGCAAGCTTGAGGAGGCGGACATCAACAAATCCCGGGTGCTGGAAAATGCCCGCAAGACGGCGGAGAATCTTAAGGGGCAGGCCAGCACTGTACAAATGAGCTTTATGGATGTGGTTCCGTATGCCGAGTTGCTGGACGAGATCCGCAGCCTGGACATCACCACCACAACGCCCATTGACGCACTGTATCTGTTGAATCGCTTGAAACAACGCATGGAAAGAAAGGCAGACTGATGCCCCAGATTCATCTGCTCGACGAGAGCATCGCCCAAAAAATTGCCGCCGGCGAGGTGGTGGAAAAGCCAGCCTCTGTGGTCAAGGAGCTGTTGGAAAACTCCCTGGATGCCGGCAGCACCTTTGTGACCGTGGAAATCAAGGAAGGCGGCGTGCAGCACATCCGCGTCACCGACAACGGTGCCGGTATCGCGGCGCCGGAAGTGGAGTTGGCGTTTCTGCGCCACGCCACCAGCAAGATACAGACGCTGGATGATTTGTACAACATCACGCAGATGGGCTTTCGCGGTGAAGCGCTCTATAGCATTGCCGCTGTATCCCGCCTGGAGTTGACAACCAAACCCGCCGCACAACCGGCCGGCGTGCGGCTGACAATCCATGGCGGCAGCAAAGTCTCCATGAGCGAGTTCGGCTGCCCTGACGGCACGTCGATCATCGCCACAGATTTGTTTTATAACACCCCGGCGCGGCTGAAGTTTCTGAACAAGCCGGCCATCGAAGCGTCTTATGTGAGCTCCATCGTGACGCGGCACATTTTGGCCCGGCCCGACGTATCGATCAAGTTCATCAACAATGGCAAGGTGTTCTACCACAGCGCCGGCGACGGCAGCTTGAAAAACGCCGTCTATAGCATTTTTGGCCGTGAGGTTGCCCAGGGGCTGCTGCCGGTGGAGCAGTCCGCCGGAGGCATTTCCGTGTCCGGATATCTTTTTTCAGCCGCCGATGCCCACGGCAACCGTGGCCGCCAGATGCTGATTGTCAATGGCCGCCCGGTTAATAATGCCGCCATCAGCGCCATCGTGGAGCGTATCTTTGCAGGCATGACCGACAGTCGGAAATTTCCGGGGTTCGTGCTGCATCTGACTGTTCCACCGGCCGATGTGGATGTAAACGTCCATCCCAACAAACTGCAGGTGCGGTTTGTCAATGAATACAGCATCAAGAACCTGATTGAGATCGCCGTGTCCCAGGCAGTGGAGCGGATTAAGAGCCAACCGTTGATCTGGTCGTTTCCAGTCGGATCATCCTCGGAAGCGCCTCAGGAGTTGGAGCAGAGCGCGGGAGAGGTGATTAACGCAACCCCCTCCGCCAACCAAGCGGACTCCATCGGGGGGGACCCAATGCATGCGATTGCCCCGAAAAACACCCAGCGCACCGCAACTGTGGCACCCCTGTTTGATGGACCAAAACCCACGGAGACGATGGCCGAATCGGTGGATCGCCTGAAGGAAAGCCTGCGGACGGCCATTGGCGGCACAATGCTGCCCGGAACCAGGCTATCGCAGGAGCAGCTCACCCTGATGCAGCGGCCCAGCATCCCCAATGTGGCCGCACAGCCGCAACAAGTTGCCGCAGAAGCATCAGAGGCGGCCGCAGCCCGGCTGCCTGAGGCACTGCCACCGGTGGTGCGGGTGATCGGGCAGGTGTTTGACACCTATGCCCTGATGGAGTTTGAGGACAAGCTTCTGATCGTGGACCAGCACGCCGCCCATGAACGGCTGCTGTATGAACGGTTTGTGGACAGGCTTCGTAGCACCGAGCCCTGCAGTCAGAAGCTGTTGATCCCCCAGGTCGTCAATCTGACCCACGAGCAAAAGGCTTCGCTGGATGAGAACCTGGCGGTGTTGGAAAACATGGGCTTTGAGCTGGAGGAATATGGAAAGCTGAGCTACCAGGTGCGCTCGGTGCCCTTCATACTTGGGCAGCCGCAGGTGCAGGACTTTCTGTATGAACTTCTGGATATCCTGAGTGAGGACAGAACGTTGCGCACCGAGGAGCTGAAGCAGGAGCGCCTGATGTCGATGGCGTGCAAGAAAGCTGTAAAGGGCGGCGACAGGCTGAGCGCGTCCGAGTTATCGGCGCTGGCTGCGATCATCGCCAGCGAGGAAATGCCCTTGACCTGCCCCCATGGCCGGCCGTTTGTGATCGTGTTGGATCGCAAGAGCATGGAAAAGCAATTCAAACGGGTCAAATAGCATGAAACAGAAGCTCATCGTAATCTGCGGGCCTACGGCCAGCGGCAAAACCGCGCTGGCCGTCTCTTTGGCACAGCGATTGGGAGGCGAGATTGTCTCCGCTGACTCCATGCAGGTGTATCGCGGCATGGACATCGGCACTGCAAAGCCTGCGGAGCAGGAGAGGGGAGGGATCCCTCACCATTTGCTCGATTGCGCAGACCCCGGTGAAGAGTTTGGCGCCGCAAAGTTCCAGCATATGGCCCGCGCTGCGATTGCCGGCATCGCTGGCCGGGGGAAGCTTCCCATCCTCTGCGGAGGCACCGGGCTCTACATCAGCGCCACCGTGTATCCGCTCACCTTTGATGAAGCCCCGCCGGATGAAGACATGCGTGAGGAACTGTGGCGGTACGCCGGTCAGCATGGCAACGAAGCGCTTTACCGGCGCTTGATGGAGGCTGATCCAAAAGCCGCTGAGGCAATCCACCCCAACAATGTGCGGCGTGTCATCCGCGCGCTGGAACGGGCTGCGGGCAATCCGCATGAGGCACAGCAGAACCAGCTGTTTGGCGGCGATTCGCTGTTTGATCTGGCTTGGGTGGGGCTGACCATGGATCGGGCTCTGCTCTACCACCGCATCGACAAGCGGGTGGACCATATGATGGCGCAGGGCCTCCTGGAGGAAGTGGAAAGGCTGCGTATTGGACTGGCGCCTGGATCCACAGCGCTGCAGGCATTGGGATACAAAGAGCTTGTGCATGCCATGGACGGCCAAGTAACGTTATCCGATGCGGTGGAGCGTATCAAGACCGGCACCCGAAACTATGCCAAACGTCAGCTCACCTGGTTTAGTAGAGAAAACTCTATCCGTTGGTTTGACCCTACGGCTTATGATACAAAAGACCAGTTGACCGATGATGTATACGGATATATCCAAAGCACCTTGCATATGAGTGAGTAAACGAAAGTGCGGAGGTGCGCTTTATGAATGGAACCACTTTTTTGGATAACATGATATCTCTAAATCAAGAGGCCACAATCCGACTTTGCGAGGGGCGGGACATTCAGGCAGTGCCGGTGGCGCAAGATGATGATTCCATCGTCGTCCGTCGACCATCCGGTGAAACCGCCCTGATCTATAAAAAAGCGATATCGGTCATTACACCGATTTCAAAAGACAAACCCGGAGGATGATATGATGGATTTTTCGGCGGGAGCCTTTCTAAGCCTGGGCATCGGCTGCAAGGCAGCAGAGCGGGTTCAGGCCATCGAAAGGGAGTTTATCCCACAATTTGAAACCATTGAGCAAACCAAGCTCATCAATCAAGCGAAGGTGATTGCCGCTTTTCGTAAAAGCCGTGTGGAATACCGGCATTTTGCCGGCACCACCGGCTATGGATACGGAGATATAGGCCGGGACCTGCTGGATCGTGTGTTTGCCGATGTGTTCCACACCGAGGCTGCACTGGTTCGCCCTCAGATTGTCTCGGGCACGCACGCGCTATCCTTATGTCTGTATGCGCTGCTGGGACATGGCAGCCGGTTGATCAGTGTCACAGGAAAACCATATGACACGCTTTTGGAAACCATCGGCATGGAAAAAGGCACAAACGGGATCGACAGCCTGATTGATCTCGGTGCTGACTATATACCGATTGAGCTGACGAATGGGAGAATCAATCTGGATCAAACCGTCACCACATTGCTGGAATCCAATCAACCGACCATCGCTTATCTGCAACGATCCCGTGGCTATGACTGGCGCCCCGCCATCATGATCGAGGAAATTGGCAACACTGTCCAGGCCATCAAGGCGGCCAATCCGTCTGCCATCATCGTTGTGGACAACTGCTATGGGGAGTTTGTTGAGGAGTTGGAACCAACCGATGTTGGAGCAGACATCATCATCGGCTCGCTCATCAAGAATCCTGGCGGAGGGCTTGCACCCACAGGAGCATATATCGCTGGGAAAGCGACGCTGATTGACCGCATCCAATACCGCCTGACCGCTCCAGGCATCGGCGCCGAAGTGGGTAGCTGGCCTGCCGGATATCTGCCTTATTACCAAGGCCTGTTTTTGGCGCCCCATGTGGTCGGTGAAAGCCTGAAAGGCGCAACCCTTTTATCAGCCGTGATGGGCGATTTTGGCTTTGATGTTATGCCAACACCGGATGCCATGCGCTCTGACATCACACAATCCATCCGGTTTGGCAGCGAGGAGAAGCTGCTGCAGTTCTGCCGGATCGTGCAGAGCGCATCACCAGTGGATAGTCATGTGATTCCCGAGCCCTGGCCGATGCCCGGCTATCAGAACGATGTGGTGATGGCAGCGGGCACATTCATCCAGGGAGCTTCCATTGAGCTTTCAGCCGATGCGCCGATCAAACCGCCATATGTCGGCTATTGGCAGGGCGGATTGACCTATGAGCACTGTAAGCTGGCAACAATGATGCTGACGACGGAGTTTATGAAGTAGTCAGCAAAGCAGGGGAGGGGGGCCTCCCCTGTTCTTCTTAATAATTACGGAAACAGCCCGTCTGCTATGTTGCGCAAGACGGGCTGTATGTATATCTTTTTATGTTACCTTATCGAATCCTGCGGAACAGGCCTGTTACACGGCCCAGCACCTTGGCATCGTCCACAATGATTGGCGTCATCGTGGGGTTTTCCGGCTGCAGGCGCACCTTTTTACCATCCAGAAAGAACCGTTTTACAGTCGCTTCCTCCTCAATCAGGGCCACGACGATGTCACCATCGTCGGCATAATTCTGTTGGCGCACAACAACAAAGTCACCGTCATAAATGCCTGCGTTAATCATGCTTTCGCCACTGACCTTCAGCACGAAAGAATGCTCGTCACGCACGAAAGACGCTGGCAACGGTATATACTCTTCAACATTTTCATATGCCAAAATCGGCTGGCCTGCGGTGACCTTGCCAATAATCGGCACCGTCATGGCCTTTTGGCGGGCTTCATTGTCTTCATCGAGGATCTCAATGGCTCTGGGTTTGGCGGGATCACGCTTCAGAAGCCCCTTCTTTTTAAGGCGGCTGATATGTCCATGCACCGTGGATGTGGATTTTAAGCCCACTGCCGTGCAAATTTCGCGCACCGATGGCGGGTAACCATGTTCTTCAGTATAGGACTTAATATATTGATAAACTTTCTTTTGCTTCCCACCAAGTTCTTCCACTGCGTCGCTATAAACTGGCATCATGGCCACCAGCCTTTCCTCAGCTATTGGTTTGAATTATAGCATGGAGTATTTCAAATGTCAAACAAATGTTCGCTATTCGTCGGAATTTCTTAAGTAATCAACAGCATCTGCGGCCTTTTTACGGTTTTCTTCGCTCATATCGGCGTAATGCTTTCGCGTGGTGTTCACATCCTTATGGCCCAGCACGTCGGCAACCAGATAAATATCTCCGGTGGCTTGATACAACGCTGTACCGTAAGTACTACGGAGTTTGTGCGGTGTGATCTTTTTTAAGGGAACTGCTGAAGTGGCATACTTTTTTACCAGATTTTCCACAGCACGGGCGGTAATTCGGCGGTTCTGCATGGAAAGAAACAAGGCGCTACCGTGACCGGGTAATGTCTGTACAGTCTTGCGCTGCGTCAGATACTCTTCCAGTGCGCTTTTGACTTCATCGGAATAATAGAGGATTGCTTCTTTGCCGCCTTTGCGGGTCACACGGAAGCTCTTATGATCCAAGTCCAGATCCTCGATGTTGAGGCCAACACACTCACTCACGCGAACACCAGTTCCCAGCAGGAGCTTAATCAACGCAGCGTCGCGGAATGCGGTGTGTTTTTGATACTTTGCCTGCCGCTTGGTCAGCTCTTTACCTGATACCACGGTGTTGAGCACATCTTTTACTTCATCGCCATCCAAGCGAACAATCGGTTTTTCAGGGATTTTTGGGGTATCTATAATTGCTGTTGGCAACTTATCAATGTATTGATGTTTCACCATGTATTTGAAGAATGTGCGCACTGCGGAGAGCTTGCGCTTTTTTCCAAGGTTCTTGTTTTGCAGGATCCGATCATCGCGTTCATAAATAGACAAATAGTCTAGAAACATCTCAATATGTCGTGGTTGAACGAGCATAAAATGAGATGCTTGAAGCTGGTTGACTGGCACTGGGAACAGCTGAAGCTCGCCGGCCAGGTATTGCAGGAAAATCCGTAGATCACCGGAATAATTAATACGCGTGAGAATTGAAGTGTTGGGTTCAATGGAGAGAATAAAGTCGTAACAAAACTCCGGAAGATCTAAAAGGATCTTGCGGAGGCGTTCGGCTTGCCTGAGTTTTTCAGCAACTTTATCGCTTTTTGGTGTGGTTCTTGTCATCGGTGATCCGCCTTGGTTGATAAGAAAAAGATACTGCCCTATCGAAAAACCACTATCTATTCGTAAAACCTGCGTTTTACGAATAGTTTATTTGCCCCTATTCAGTCAGTTGTGCAAGCTTTTTGATCTCGCCACGAGCCAGATCATCACAACGGTTGTTGTACACATTATCAGAATGACCTTTTACTTTGACCCATGTGATGTCATGCCGTGCCAGTTGAATCAACAAGTCTTCCCATAGATCGCGATTCTTGACATCATCCTTGCTTGAAGTCTTCCAGTTGTTCCTGCGCCAGCCTTGCAGCCATCCCTTCGTCATTGCATCAATCAGATATGCGCTATCTGAGTATAAAGTTACATTACACGGCTGGTTCAGGAGCATAAGCCCGCGTAAAGCTGCTGTCAACTCCATGCGGTTGTTTGTGGTAGCCGCTTCACCGCCGGACAAGGTGCGTTCCTGGTTCTGATACATCAGGATGGCCGCCCATCCGCCAGGACCTGGGTTTCCGGAACATGCTCCGTCAGTATATATTTCGACAGATTTTCGATGCTCACCCATATGTCAGTTGCTTACCATTTGCTTGTACTTCCTGGCGCACTTATCCACTGCGGACATCACAATGCCGTTGAAACCATTTCTCTCCAAATCATAAACAGCTTCAATCGTCGTGCCAGCTGGTGTGCAAACGGCGTCTCGCATGTCCGCCGGATGCCGATCAGTGCCCTTAAGTGCTTTTGCTGCACCAAGAACTGTCTGGATGGCAAGCTTTCTGGCGGTCTTGGCCGGCAGTCCGTTATATATCCCGGCAGATATCATTGCCTCGATAAACATAAAAACATAAGCTGGGCCGCTGCCACTGATACCTGTGACAATATCAAAGTATTGCTCATCAACGATTTCCGTTTCACCAAAGGAGCCAAACAAACGCAACGCGAACTGTAGTTCGTCAGAGAACAAGGTGTTGGCAGAACTCAACACACTCATGCCCTCACCACAGAGAGCCGGTGTATTGGGCATCACACAGAGCACACGGGTACTGGCCGGCACTAAGCACTTTATTTTCTCGGTGCTCCAGCCAGCCACGATGGATACTATCGCTTTATTTTCAAGCTTTGGAGCAATTTCATCGAGAAGTTTTCCGCAGACGAGGGGTTTGACAGCAAGCAATACGATATCTGCATGATCCAGAAGATCGTCTATGGCAACACATGCGTTGACTGCGTAATGATCCACCATACCAATCAACTTTTCACGATCCACATCATAAACGTAGAAATCATTTGCAGAAAACGTTGTATCACGTAAAGCTCCGTTGATAATTGCTTCTCCCATCACGCCTATGCCGATCACGCCGATTTTATGTTGTGACATATACCCTCCGATGTGCTGTTGACTTTTATGCCGGTGTTCAGTATAATAACTTTGCTCGACAGAGCATTCTAGGGGAGTAGCTCAATGGTAGAGTGGTGGTCTCCAAAACCATAGGTTGCGTGTTCGAGTCGCGTCTCCCCTGCCAGCCCCGCAAATCGCGGGGCTTTTTCATACATGGATTTCGCTACTGGTGTCAATCGTGCCGTATCTGTTAAGGATCGGCTGCACATGACGAGACACAAACTCCCTGGTCTGGTTGCCTGAACGGCCAGTGAAATTTTCTGCTTGCAGCAGATCCAGCAGCTCTTCGCGGTTGAAATGAAACGCTGGATCGTCTGCAATCAGGTCTATCAGGTTGTTTTGCATGCCATCTTGCTTTACCCGGCGGCCAGCCTCCATAGAATACACACGGATCTTCTCATGCAACTCCTGACGATCCCCTCCCCTCTTCACGGACTCCATTAGAATCGTTTCTGTAGCCATGAAGGGCAGCTCATCATGCAAGTGCCGCGCAATCACCTTCTCATAAACGACCAGGCCGTCCAGAACGTTCATATAGAGCTTGAGCAATCCGTCAGCAGCCAGGAACGCCTGCGGAATCGTAAGCCTACGGTTGGCAGAATCGTCCAGCGTGCGCTCAAACCACTGTGTTGAGGCGGTGATGGCGGTGCTATCCACCAGGGAAAGAATGAAGCGGGATAGCGCACACATCCTTTCGGTGCGCATCGGGTTTCGCTTATAAGCCATCGCTGAGGAACCAATTTGAGTGCTTTCAAAAGGCTCCTCAATTTCTTTCATGCTTTGAAGCAAACGGATATCATTGGCGAATTTATAAGCGCTTTGTGCGATGGAAGACAGCATAGCGATCACACGGTTATCCAGTTTTCGAGGATAAGTTTGGCCGGTGACCGGATATGCGCATTTGAATCCCATCTTTTCCACAACGATGCGCTCAAGTTCATCGATCTTCTGCTCGTCGTTTTCAAAAAGCGTCATGAAGCTGGCCTGTGTGCCAGTGGTTCCCTTCACGCCCAGCAACTTGATTGTGTCAACTATATGCTCCAGATCAGTAAAGTCCATCAACAAATCCTGTAACCACAATGTGGCACGTTTCCCGACTGTTGTGGGCTGAGCAGGTTGAAAATGCGTGAAGGCTAATGTGGGCATGTCGGCATACTTTTCGGCAAAGCTGGCCAATAGCTTCATACAACCCAGCAGCTTTTTCTGTATTAACAACAATCCATCACGCATTATGATGATGTCTGTATTGTCTCCCACATAGCAGCTGGTTGCGCCTAAGTGAATGATCCCTTTTGCGGTCGGGCATTGTTCCCCAAAGCAAAGCACGTGGGCCATCACATCATGGCGGGTTTTCTTTTCAAATTCAGCTGCCTGGTTGTAGTCAATATTGGTTTCGTTTAGCTTCAATTCCTCAATTTGCTCATCAGTAATGGGAAGGCCTAGGCTCTGCTCGGCCTCGGCCAGTGCAATCCATAGCCTTCGCCAGGTCTGGAATTTTTTGTCGTCTGAAAAGTTTGCGGCCATATCGTGGCTGGCATACCGGGTAATCAACGGGTTCTCATAAATACTGTGATCGCTCATCTGATCCTCGCAAAGGTTTCTCTTGCATAATTATACCATAAAAAAATGGGATGCGCATCAGCGCATCCCACCGTGATACAACCTTTACTTAGCAAACTCAATCGAACGTAGCTCGCGAATAACGTTGACTTTGATCTGGCCGGGATACTCCATTTCAGCCTCGATCTTCTTTGCGATCTCTTTGGCCATCAGGATCGTACCCTCATCGTTCACATCTTCAGGCTTGACAATGATGCGGACCTCGCGGCCAGCCTGTATCGCGAAGGAACGTTCCACTCCTGAGAAGGAGTTAGCAATTTCCTCCAGCTTTTGCAAGCGCTTGATATAGTTCTCAAGAGACTCTCTGCGAGCACCAGGGCGGGCACCGGATATGGCGTCTGCCGCTTGCACGAGGATGGCTTCAATCGTGGTAGGCTCGATGTCGTTGTGGTGAGCTTGGATCGCATGCACAATGTCCTTGTTTTCACGGTAGCGCTTGGCAAGGTCTGTGCCGATCTGCGTGTGTGTGCCTTCCACTTCATGGTCTATTGCCTTACCAATGTCATGAAGCAAGCCAGCTCGTTTGGCAATGCGCACATCCGCTCCGAGCTCAGAAGCCATCAGGCCGGCCAAGTGGGCAACCTCAATGGAGTGCTTGAGCACATTCTGGCCGTAGCTTGTGCGGTATTTCAAGCGGCCAAGAAGCTTATGAAGCTCCTGATGCAACCCATGCACGCCAACTTCAAACACTGCGGCGTCGCCTGCCTCACGGATGATGTTGTCCACCTCTCGCTTTGCCTTGGCGACCATTTCCTCAATCCTGGCGGGATGAATGCGGCCATCTGTAATCAGCCGTTCCAATGTGATGCGGGCGACCTCGCGGCGCACCGGATCAAATGCGGATAGGATGACCGCCTCCGGTGTGTCGTCGATGATAAAATCGACACCTGTCGCTGTTTCCAGCGTCTTGATGTTGCGGCCCTCTCGACCAATGATACGGCCCTTCATTTCGTCGTTGGGTAGAGCTACCACGGAAACGGTGCTGTCGGCGACGTGATCTGCGGCGCATCTTTGTATTGCTAGGCCAATGATGTCGCGCGCCTTCTTTTCCGCTTCCTCTTTTGCCTGAGCCTCGATGTCACGAATCATGATCGCGGCTTCGTGGCGGGTATCGTGCTCGACCTTTTGCAACAGGATCGAGTGCGCATCCTCTTGCGAAAGACCTGAAATACGCTCCAACTCTTCCAGTTGCTTTCTGTGAAGCTCATCTGCTTTGTCCTGCACCAACTGCAGGTCATCCTTCATCTTGTTGAGCTTCTCTTCCTTGGTCTCAAGGCTGGAGATCTTTCGCTCGATCGTGTCTTCCTTTTGGGCAAGTCTTCGCTCAATGCGTTGGATCTCAGTCCTACGGTTGCGAATATCTTTGTCGCACTCGTTCTTCAAGCGGTAAACTTCATCTTTCGCTTCCAGAATCGCTTCCTTGCGCGTCGCTTCGGCTTCAGCTTCAGTATCAGCAAGAATCTTCTTAGCGACCTCGTCCGCATTACCAATTTTGGCTTCCGCTATTCTTTTGTGGATCCGAAAACCAGCAAAAACACCTATCGCACCAAATGCCAGTATAATTACGGCAATAATGATAATCTGAATGGTATCCGTATTGTTACACCTCCTTTTCTAAAAAATAAACCGAGCTTGGCTCGGTTTCAGAATGAATTCATATTCGATGACAATGACATCACCAAATGCCTAGCATAATCATTTTATATGAAGTTGTATGGTGTGTCAAGTTTATACAGGTATTATTGTCATTATTGCTCCACCGCCTGAGCCATGAGCAAAAGCTCCCGAATCTTGGATTCGATCTCTCGGCATATCTCGGGATTGGTCTCCAGGAATTGCCTTGCACTGTCCTTACCTTGCCCCACTCTGGTTTCTCCATATGAAAACCATGTGCCGCTTTTCTTCACAATGTTATTATCTACAGCCAAATCGAGGATCGTACCTTCTCGGGATACACCTTTACCATAAAGAATATCAAACTCAGCAGTTTTAAACGGTGACGCCAACTTGTTTTTAACAACCTTGATCTTTGTGCGGTTGCCGATCATTTCATCGCCCTTTTTTAAGGTTTCGATACGGCGGACATCAAGACGGATAGAGGCGTAGAATTTCAATGCCCGGCCACCGGGTGTTGTTTCAGGATTGCCAAACATCACGCCAACTTTTTCTCGAAGCTGGTTGATAAAGACCATGATTGTATCGGACTTGCTGATCGCACCAGCCAGTTTGCGAAGCGCTTGAGCCATCAATCTAGCCTGCAAACCCACATGGGAATCACCCATTTCACCGTCAATTTCTGCGCGAGGCACCAACGCCGCAACAGAGTCTACCACGATGATGTCAATGGCGCTGCTGCGGATCAACGCGTCAGCAATCTCCAACGCCTGCTCGCCGGTGTCAGGTTGGGAGACATACAGGTCATCCACATTAACGCCCAAATTTCGTGCATATGCTGGATCTAGTGCGTGTTCAGCGTCAATAAACGCAGCGGTGCCGCCGAGCTTCTGTGTCTCAGCGATCATATGTAAAGCCATTGTGGTTTTACCAGAGGATTCGGGGCCATAAACCTCAATAATCCTGCCCTTGGGGATGCCGCCTATTCCCAGCGCGATATCCAGAGCCAGGCAACCAGACGGCACAACTTCAATGTCAAGTGCACCTGCATCGCCCAGCTTCATGATGGAGCCTTTTCCAAAACGCTTCTCAATCTGGCCCAGAGCCAGTTCCAACGCCTTTTGCTTTTCTGATGTCTGCATGTGTTTCCCCTCCGCACATACTATATAACAGTTTTTGTCAATATGCAAACATTATTTCGCTGTTATACTATTTTTGGTCGCCTATCGCTGCCCTGCGAAGCATATCCAAGGCATTCAGGCAGGTTACGCGCCGCACATAATCCCGTTCGCGCATGATCTGGAGCCTTCGCACCTCGGTGTGACCATCACTACGTCTGGCCAGCGCGACATAAACCAAGCCTACCGGCTTTTCCGCGCTGCCTCCCCCGGGGCCAGCAATTCCGGTGACTGCAATGGAATAATCTGCCGGGATATGCAAAAGAGCACCCTTGGCCATTTCGGCAGCAGTCTGTTCACTGACCGCGCCAAACGATTCAAGTGTCTCAGCATGTACATCAAGCAGCGCCATCTTGACCTCATTGGAATAAGCGACCACACCACCGGCCAGCATCGCCGATGAACCGGGCACATCCACCAGCATGGAAGCCAGCATTCCACCGGTGCATGACTCTGCCAAAGCTACGGTCTTCCCACACTGCGCCAGCAGGTTCACGACTGTCTCCGCCAGCGAACCGAACTGCTCGGTATAGATATACTGCCCAACCCTCTTTTTAATTTCAGCCACCACAGGGTCAATCAGTAGTTCGGCTTCCTTCTTTGTGGATGCGGACGCAGTTACACGGAGCATAACCTCTCCTGATCCAGCATAAGGCGCAATCGTTGGGTTGCTCTGGGCCTCCATCAGATCCTTGACCCGATGCTCCAGCTCAGACTCACCAATGCCGAAAAAGCGCAGGTTCATAGAGTGGAAGCAAATATTGGACTTGCGCTCCAACCAGGGCAGCACTTCATGCTGATACATATAAGTGAGCTCTCTGGGCGGCCCGGGCAGGATGATCACAGCTTTCCCATCCTGCTCAACAATGCATCCCGGTGCTGTTCCACGTTCATTCTTCAGGATCGTGGAACCAGTAGGAAACCATGCCTGTTTTTCGTTGTTGGGCGTCATCTCGCGGTTGATCTTGGCAAAAAAATCCTTCAGCTTGTCCAACGATTCCTGATGGAGCTCCATACCCAGGCCCAGTGCCTCGGCGATGGTTTCCTTGGTCAGATCGTCCATCGTAGGCCCAAGGCCACCGGTTGCGATCACCAGGTCTGATCGCTGAAACGCGGCCTGAAAAGCTTCCTTGAGCCGGCCAGGGTTGTCTCCGATAGTGACTTGACGATATAGCGTGACGCCAATTTTACTGAGCTCTTGTGACAGAAACTGGGCATCTGTATTTAGAACCTGCCCCATCAGAAGCTCTGTCCCTACGCAAAGGATTTCGGCTACCATAATTTATTCCTCGGTTGAAAAGTTTTTCAGATTCACGGCCAAATAGTCCACCATGGACCATAGAGTAAAAATTATTGCTCCAACAATAGAAAGCTGAGTCAAATAAAAGGCATTGAGGAACCCGAAAAACGGAATACCGCAATTGGATAGAAGAATCAAAATGATTGCCACATCCTGCAGCACAGTTTTGGTTTTCCCCAGCCAACTGGCCGAGATCACTTCACCTTTCTTGGCCATGACGATGCGGAACCCGCTTATCAAGATTTCTCTGGCCAAGAGAAACATGGTGATGGCTGAATGCAACATGCTCTGTTCTGTGAGGATTACCAGTGCTGCCAGCACCAACAGCTTATCGGCAATGGGATCAAACACCTTGCCAAAAGTGGTGACCTTCTTTTCCTTGCGGGCCAGGTAGCCATCCAGGATATCGGTTAGCGATGCGACTGCGAAGACCACCGCAGCGTAAAAATAGGCGTTTGGCATCGCCGTCCAATACATGAACAACAGAAATACAGGGATCAACAGCACTCGGAGCAGTGTCAGTCTGTTAGCCCAGCTCATACATTTACTCCCCGCAGATCGTATTCATTAGATTCTGTTATTTTGATATTAAACTGCTTTCCAAGCATTTCTTCACCGATGTTATCCACATAGGTTACGCCATCGATCTCAGGTGCCTGCCCTTCGGTGCGGCAAACCATGCCGCCGGTGTCGGCAATGCCATCGCAGACCACGGGCAGAACCATTCCCACCTTCATGGCCAGTAATTCCCTGGAAATGTCTTGCTGAGCCATCATAATCTCATGCCTGCGGGATTTGGAAACGCGCAAGGGCACTTTCGGCCGCATGGAGAACGCTGGTGTGCCCTCCTCGGGGCTGAACTCAAAGACACCCAGGTTGTCAAACCGGGAGTCCTTCACGAAGCCAAGCAGCTTTTGATATGCCGCCTCATCCTCACCAGGAAACCCAGTGATAAACGTAGTGCGAAGCGTAATGTCATAGTTATTGCGGATTTTCTCAATCAGTGCGCGGATTTGCGCCTCACCGGAGCGGCGGTTCATGCGCTTGAGCATGCCGTCGTCAATGTGCTGAAGCGGGATATCCAAGTAGCTGCACACCTTGGGTTCACTGCTTACAAGCTCCAGCAACTCGTCGCTCACAAGCTCCGGATAACAGTAGAGCAGCCGCAGCCTTCCGATGTCGTCAATCCTGACCAGCTTTTTCAGAAGTGACACAAGAGGCTGTCCACTGGCGTGGTCCATGCCATAACGGGTGGTGTCCTGGGCAACCAGGATGATCTCCGGCACCCCCTGCCCTGCCAGCCACTCAGCTTCGCGAAGGACATCTGTTTCCTGCCGGCTGCGGTAGGGGCCACGAATATCGGGAATGGCGCAATAGGCGCATCGGTTGCTGCAACCCTCGGCGATCTTGAGGTAAGCATACCCCTTGGGAGTGGAAAGAACTCTTCCGCCCAGTTCAGGCATGGCTGCCTGATCGGCGCACACAAGCCTGCGCCCGCCGGTTTCTTCCAGAAGCTCAGCGATGCGTCCATAATCGTTGACGCCCACCATCATGTCCACTTCCGGCAACGCGTCAAACAGTTGATCCTGATAACGCTGCGTGAGGCAACCCGTGGCAACCAACAGGCGGCAACGTCCGTTTTTGCGAAACTCTGCCATCTCAAGCAACGTATCCACAGACTGTTGCTTGGCATCTTTGATAAACCCACAAGTGTTCACGATAATGGCGTCTGCCTGCTCCGGATCAGAAATGATCTCATGGCCGGCTTCGCGCAGCTGGTAAAGCATCGCTTCGGCGTCCACATCGTTTTTAGGGCAGCCCAACATGATCATAGAGATCTTCATAGGGTTATTTGCTGTATTGCTCAATGATTTGCATTGCCTCGTTTCTGCTCTTCATGATATCTCTTGGCTTACTGCCCACAGAGGGGCTCACGATGCCCAGCTCTTCCATCTCGTCCACCAGCCGGGCCGCTCTGGCATAACCCACACGCATCCGGCGCTGCACCATCGAAATGGATGCTTGACCTGTCTCGTAAACCACTTCAGCGGCGTCTTTCAGCAGCGCGTCATAATTCCGTTCGCTGTATTCATCCTCGCCTCCATCCTCATCCGAAGAGGAGGAACCGCCCCTGCCTTTCTTCACAGGCAACTCATAGGTGTTGACATTTTTGATGACATCGTCGTCATAACTCGCGTCGTGCTCCTGCTGCTTGATGAAGTCCACGACGTCTTCCACTTCAGTTTCTGTTACATAGGCACCCTGTATGCGGATGGGTTTGTTGGCACCACTGGGGTTGAAGAGCATGTCGCCTCGGCCCAGTAATTTCTCTGCACCGCCCATATCCAGGATCGTGCGGGAGTCCACTTGCGAGGAGACTGCAAAAGCGATGCGAGATGGAATGTTTGCTTTGATTACACCGGTGATCACGTCCACCGACGGACGCTGTGTGGCGATGACGAGGTGCATGCCGGCGGCGCGGGCCATCTGGGCCAGGCGGCAGATCGAGTCTTCCACCTCATTGGGCGCGGCCATCATAAGGTCCGCCAATTCGTCCACGATGATCACAATCTGCGGCAGCTTCTCGGTTTCAGGGTCATCGGCCACGAGCTCATTGTAGCGGTGCAAGTCTCGGGTTCCCTTCTCGGCGAACAGTTGGTAACGGCGCAGCATTTCCTGAACGGCCCAGTTGAGCGCACCCGCTGCCTTCTTCGGCTCGGTCACAACGGGGATCAAAAGGTGCGGTATGCCGTTATATACATTAAGCTCCACAACCTTAG
This sequence comes from Bacillota bacterium, assembly GCA_023435705.1. Classification (GTDB taxonomy): domain Bacteria; phylum Bacillota; class Clostridia; order Christensenellales; family UMGS416; genus JAEYRA01. The sequence continues at coordinate 262,916 of JAEYRH010000016.1, forward strand.
GGTCAATCATCAACACACGCACCTGTTCCGGTGTCGATTTATACAGGATGCTGACCACCAGTGTGTTGATACACACGCTCTTTCCTGATCCTGTTGCGCCTGCGATGAGCAGATGGGGCATCTTCGCAAGGTCAGTGATGATGTTTTTACCGGCAATGTCTTTACCAAGGCAAAAGGACAACGCCGCTTCATTTTTGATGAACTCAGGAGATTCCAGCACGTCGCGCAGCTTTACGATAGAGATAACAGAGTTCGGCACTTCCACACCAATGGCTGCCTTGCCGGGAATTGGTGCCTCGATGCGAACACCCTGTGCGGCCATTGACATAGCAATGTCATTGGACAGGTTGACAATCCGGCTAATCTTGACGCCGGGAGCCGGCTGCAATTCATACCGGGTGATAGCTGGGCCCCTGCTTACGTTGATCACCTTGGAGCTGATGCCAAAGCTCATCAGCGTATCTTCCAGCAACAACGCGCCCCGGTTGATCTCTTCGGCTGCGTTTTCTGTGGACTTCGGTGCACGCATAAGCAGATCAAAGGGCGGCTTCACATATACCTTTGGCACATGTTCATGCTCCAGGGCAGGTTTAACCTCTCCGTTATTCACTGGTTGTGCCGATGAAACAACCGGTTTCTCATCATGTTTTTGGTCAGGACTCTTGGGTTCTTCCTCTGCCTGCAGCTGGTGCACTGGTTGCTCATGGGCAGACTTATGGAAATCCATACCCTCATGCCCCAACTTCAGCTTGTCTTCTTCCTTCTCCAGTTCGACCATTCCGAACCGGGTGGTGTGTAGCAGAGAAAGCTCAGGCTTACGCCGGTTGTCTTCAATACTCTTACCGTCCAGGTCGCCCACAAAAAGTTTCCCATTGCTGCGCACTGGCGCCTCAGCAATTCGTTCTTCGTTGCGGATGGCGAGCGATTCACTGATGTTTCGCACATTCTCCCCCACTTTCGCACCAAGCTTGCGGAGGGAGAAACTGGTTTTCAGAATCAGAATGATTAGGATGAGGAGCACCAACACGATCCATGTGCCAAACTGACCGAGGAACGACTTCAACAGGAAGACAAGAGCTCCGCCGATCAAACCACCGCCAGCGGTCTTTTCCACACCAATAGTGCCGGATGCGTTTTCAAACTCTATAAAATCCTTTTGGGCAAAGAGCTCATCGTTCAAGCTCCACATGTGCACAAACGCCATCATGCAAACCGCGAAGAAGGACCAGATGGCTACATTCAACCAGTTGATGTTTTCATAACCCTTGATCATGATCACGATGCCGAGATAGATGAGAGCCGCCGGCACAACAAAAGCAGTGAGCCCAAAGGTGCAGAAGATGGCATTGCGGAAGGCCGTGCCGAAGTCGCCAACCTGGCCCTCGGAGTTTGTGAGGATGCCAACAAACAGAAACACACCCAGCGCGATCAAAATCAGGCCGGACACCTCAAAATGTTTGTGCTGTTGGGCATTCTTCTTGCTTGCAGCCTTTTTCTTCTTATGCGCCGCCAAACCGTCCACTCCACTATTATTTTGCACGCCCGCTGTAACATAAGGACGCTATTATATGTGATTATACCATATGTATTGTTTCCCAACAATGGAAAAGCACTATTCAATGGCTGATTGGCTCACCATGATCTGATCCAAAATCTCCTGTGTCTGCGCCATTGTGTTCAATGTGTTCAGCTTCTCGCGCCACATAGCCGCCTGTGGGATCCCTTTGATATACCAACCCAGGTGCTTGCGCATCTGCTGGATTGCGATTTTCTCACCTTTCAGTGCGCAAAGATTCTTAGCATGACTGAGCGCGACAGAAAGCCTTTCGGAAATGGTCGGCTGAGTAACTTCGCCATTGGCAAGCAATGCGTTGATTTGGGCAAATATCCACGGATTGCCCTCCGCACCTCGGGCAACCATCACGGCGTCGCAGCCTGTTTGTTCCATCATGGCTTTTGCGTCAGCCGCGGTGAAAATGTCACCGCTGCCGATCACCGGGATAGAAAGAGCATTCTTGACCTGCCCGATTACAGCCCAGTCGGCTTTCCCCGAATAGTACTGCTCCCTTGTGCGTCCATGCACGGCCACTGCCGCAGCGCCGTTGTCCTCCAGCATCCTGGCGAATTCCACTGCGTTTTCCTTGCCTTCGCACCAGCCTTTACGGATCTTGGCCGTGACAGGCCGTCCGGCTTTATCAGCAAGCGTGCGGATAATCCGCCCTGCCCATTCGGGCTGGCACATCAGCGCGCTGCCCTGCCCTGCTTTCACAACCTTGGGCACCGGGCAGCCCATGTTCACATCCACAATGTCAAATTCGCCGGCATACTGCGCAGCCATATCAGCCATCAGCTCAGGATCGTTACCGAATAGCTGCATAGCAGCCGGGTGCAATTCACTGCCACCGGCAAGCATCGCTCCTGCGCGCTCCGGTGAGTAATATAACCCCTTTGCGCTCACCATCTCGGTATAAGTGAGAGATGCACCCAGTTCTGCGCAAATACGCCGGAACGGGAAGTCCGTCACACCGGCCATGGGGGCCAGCCATGCCCGGCCGGGTATCACCACATTGCCAATCAACATGGGTTAGTCCCCAGCCGATGCGCCGGCCGCAACGCTTGCAACTGGCGTTGCCGTGATCGAATTCGAAGGCATTGATGAGGGCAAAGGAGACGCTGTGATGTAGTTAGTCGGCACCGGTGAGGGCGTTGGAGCAGCCGGCAGGGCTTTGACCAGCTCTACCTTGTCAATCCGCCAGGCGTCGTTGATTTTCAGACAGATTATTTTGTAACGTGCTCGTTGCCATTGCGGTGGCTTGGCGGGCTCCACCCCTTCTGCAGTTTCCGCTGGCAATTCGTATTTGATGTCTTTCACTGCCTCCACAACCGTTACAGTGGCGGTGTTTTTCCACGGGTTGCACCACAACGATTCCACAGTCAGGTCATAATCAATACCGGTGATGGTAAAATCGCTGTATTTTGATGTGTCTATTGTATTGTTGGCCAGGAATTCCTCTGTGAAATAGCCTTTGAGCTCTGTAGCATCCTGAGGCACGAGTGAAGATGTAAGGCGAGCCTTCATGCCATCGGTTACAATGACGTAAACATTGGCAGAATCCATGGTGATATAGAATACCGCTGCCAATATGGCAAATGCGGATAACGTAATGATGACGATTCTCAGGATATACCACACAAACCGCAGGGAGTATTTCATGGGTTTCCTCCATTTCTCGAATCATTATACAACAAAAACAGGCCTTGTGCATTCGTTGATATCCACCTTACTGTTGAGTAAAATAGGCAATGCGAAAATATCATGTTGTGCAGGAACCGATATGAACGCATTATTTTGGAATGGGATATATTTAAAACTTCTGGACCAACGCCGCTTACCAGGAGAGATTGTCCATGTAGATTGCCGCACTTCTGAGCAAGTGGCAGAGGCCATTTCAGCAATGGTGATTCGAGGGGCGCCAGCGATCGGTATTTCTGCGGCATATGCAATCGTTCTGGCAGCCCGTGAAGCAGAGGGCTCGTTGGAAGAGTTGAATCAAAGGGCAAGGCAGATCCGTGAAGCACGGCCAACCGCTGTGAACCTTGTGTGGGCGGTGGACCGTATGCTTAAACTGTTACCGGCGCACGGCACCAGATTGCACGAGCCATTGGTTGAAGCTCTCGAATTGGAAGCCCGGCGTATTGAGCTGGAAGATCTGGAGTCCTGCAAAAGCATTGGACGGTTTGGAAACCGGTTGATTGAATCCGGTGAGGGCATCCTGACTCATTGCAACGCCGGTGGATTAGCGACTGCTGGTTATGGCACTGCACTTGGAGTAATCCGAGCCGCTCATGAAAGCGGAAAAAGTATCCACGTCTTCGCTGATGAGACTCGGCCATACTTACAGGGCGCTCGGTTGACCGCGACAGAATTGCATGAGGAAGGCATTCCTGTAACGCTGCTATGCGACAACATGGCAGCTTGGCTCATGAAATCCGGTAAAGTACAAAAGGTGATTGTTGGCGCCGACCGCATCGCAGCCAATGGCTACACCGCCAACAAAATTGGTACCTATCAGGTTGCAATCGCCGCAAAGGCACATGGCATCCCCTTCTATGTAGCTGCACCACTGTCCACGATTGACTTGAGTCTGGCAGACGGCAGTGGGATTCCCATTGAAATGCGCAGCGAGGAAGAAGTATTCCATGCTATGGGTATCCGCACCGCGCCCGAGGGGATATCCGCCTATAACCCGTCATTTGATATCACATCGGCAGACTATATCACAGGAATCATCACAAATAAGGGCATTGCATTACCACCTTATCCGGAAACAATCCCCAAGTTATTTGAAGCCGAATGATAATAGATCCTCCTATGGCCACATTTGGAAGAAATTTCCATCATAGAAGGCAAACCATTGGAAAAAATAAGGTCCAGAAGGAGGCGAAAAACAGTCAATGAGCAAGAAAATCTTCTTTGTCGTAACAGTAGTTCTGGTATTAGCCGCGTTGTTTGTGGCATGCAGACCGTCGGCACCTTCACCCACGCCAATCGTGACGGTAGAGGTAACACTAAAGCCCACACCGAGCCCCACGCCTTTGGTCTCTGCATCGACTACGCCAGCAGCATCACCATCAGGTACGACGACTGCTTCGGCATCATCGGAGGCCAGCCCATCACCGTCAGGGACTTGATCGCGACATACAGGACAGTTTTAAAAGGCGGTTTTCACCGCCTTTTCTTTTCTCATGTATTATAACACTTTACTGAGAAATCCCTGAAGCCGCGAGCTCTTCGGGCTCTGGAATAGTTGTTCAGGTGAGCCTTGTTCCACAATTTTCCCCTCGTCCATAAACATCACGCGAGTGGCTACTTCTCGAGCAAAGCCCATTTCGTGGGTAACCACAACCATGGTCATGCCCTGGTTTGCCAAGTCTTTCATCACATCCAATACCTCGCCAACCATTTCCGGATCCAAGGCTGAGGTCGGCTCGTCAAACAGCATTACATCCGGCTCCATGGCAAGTGCCCGGATGATCGCGATTCGCTGCTTCTGCCCGCCGGAAAGTTGAGCCGGGAAAGAGTCCGCCTTCTCTGGCAAGCCGATGCGCCGGAGCAGCGCCATTGCCTTGTCGTCTGCCTCTGCTTGCGAATAGAGGCCAAGTCTGACTGGCGCCAGTGTGATGTTTTGTCGCACAGTGAGGTGAGGAAACAAGTTGAATTGCTGAAACACCATGCCCATTTTACGGCGCAACCGATCAATATCTGTGCCGGGTGCGGTGATATCTGCATCTTCAAAGATCACTTGGCCTGAAGTTGGCGTCTCCAGCATGTTCAGGCAACGTAAAAAAGTGCTTTTCCCGGAGCCGGAAGGCCCGATGATGACGACTTTTTCTCCCTGCTCAATATGCTCTGAAATATTATCCAACACTCGCACTGTGCCGAACTCTTTGACGAGATTATTAACGGTGATCACTTTTACGGAGCCTCCCCTCAAACTTGCGCAACGCCCAGGTTATGAACATGACGATCACCAGGTAGATGATCGCCACCAGCACCAGAGGCGTCATGGCATCATAAGTCTGGCTCTTGATCATATTGGCTGCCATCGTGAGGTCCATCGCGCCGATAAAACCGGCAACCGAGGTCTCCTTCAACAGAACGATGAACTCATTGCCCAACGCCGGCAAGATGTTTTTCAAGGCTTGCGGCAACACAATGAAACGCATTGTCGCGCTATAATTCAAACCGAGTGAACGGCCTGCCTCTGTCTGGCCTTTATCAACTGCTAAAATGCCGGCACGTATGATTTCAGCCACATATGCACCGGAGTTGATGCCGAACGCGATGATGGATACCACAAACTTATCGATTGTGATAGGAGCCAGAATGACGAAGTAGATGATCAGAAGCTGCACAGTGGTGGGCGTGCCACGAATCACAGTGAGATAGCAATCGGCGACAAACTTGAAAAACCGGGTAACCCATGATTTGCTGGGCGAAACCTTTGCTGCTGCAAGCAACAGGCCAATCACGATACCAATCAAAACCGCGCCGACAGTCATCAGCAGCGTGTTTCCAAGGCCTTTGAGGATATACATATACCGCTCTCCGGTGAAGAGCGTCATCACAATCTTGTCAAACAATTCCTGAAGCACTTGCGGCATCTTGTCCCTTTCGCATCATATACGTTTTACAAAATTCAACCCGCGACGCGATTCTCATTGCGTCGCGGGTCAATCGTGTCAATGTTATTGCTGATTCTTCGGAATGTACTTCTCTATGATCTTGTCAAATGTTCCGTCCGCCATGATTTCCTTAAGAACAGAGTTTACAAACTCGATCAGCTCTGTGTTGCCCTTCTTGGTGGCGATGGCCAGCTTGTCGTTGCTCAGTGGCTCATCGATCAGCATGATCTTATCGGCGTTCTTTTCTGCTAAAGCTTGGGCAGGTGCGGCATCGGTCAGTACGGCGTCAAGCTTGCCATTGATCAGATCCATCACGGCGTCAGAATCCTTGGTCATGCGGGAAACTTCAGCATTTTCAACAAAGGAGGCCACTGTGGTGTCTGCCAGGGTGCCCAACTGCACGCCAAGCTTCTTGCCCTTCAGGTCATCGTATGTCTTGATTGTGCTGTCTTTCAAGACAAGCATCTTGATCGCAGTGGTCATATAAGGATCAGAGAAGTCCATCACTTTGGCACGCTCGTCAGTGATGCTCAGGGAAGACATGCCCAGGTCGCATTTGCCTGCGGGGATCGCGGCCAGCACAGCGTCAAAGCTCATATTGTCAATCTTCAGCTTCACACCCAGTTTGTCAGCGATGATCTGGGCCACTTCCATATCAATGCCCACATACTTTTCGCCTTCCATCATCTCAAAGGGCGGATATTCGGCGTTGGTGGCGACTACGAGCTCGCCTTTTGCCTTGATGGCATCCAGAGCGCCTTGGGCTGCGGGTGTGGCATCAGCGGACACTGCCGGCGCATCGGTTGCGGGAGCTGTGGTGGGCGCTGCCGTGGTGCAGCCAGCCAGCACGGCAAAGGTCATGAGTATTGCCAGAACAGCATACAGCTTCTTCATGTTCATTACCTCCAGAATGTCTTTCATGATATTAATAATTATACATTTTGATACATAGAAATGCAATAGAGAAAAATAAGTTTGATGAAATATTCAAAACTATCTACCAGCAATGGTTGACTTTCCACAAGGCATCCATATACTTAACACAAAGACAATGCATCATAACACATCAAGTTCCCGGAGAGCAACATGGTTAAGAACAAGGTTCTTTTTGGGTTGCACCTGTTTGTGGGTGCAGGCGCAATCTTCGGCGGTTTGGCAGCGATCCTGAACCCTATATCTCCATTGGGCATCACAATGGACGCACTCAAACAGTCTCCGTTTCACGATTATTTGATTCCCGGTTTGATTCTGTTCATTGTTGTGGGGTTAGGCAACCTATTTGCGGCGCTGATGATCAGACTGACAAGTAATGCTCAGGGTTACACCAGCAGCGTGTTTTCATGGGCGGTAGTTTTTTGGATCGTGGTGCAATGTGTCATGATGCAGACTGTGGCATTCTTGCATGTATTATTCTTCCTGATTGGTCTTGTACAGGCTGCATTGGCTGCCTCAGTTTTGTTTGAGCGCCGTCAATTCCCCGCAAATCTGGTGATAGACTTCATAAAAAAGACACAAGGCACGCATCGGGAAACTGATGCTTGACAATGGGTCTGCATCTGGTAAAATAATTGGCAATTGATCAATGTCGCAATGATGGTATTAAGCCAAAGGCATATCCGCACGAAGCGAGCCGGGGGTGGTGTAAGCCCGGCTGATGGATTCCATTGGCGGGCAAACCAGAGCGGGTTTTGAAAGCGGGCCGTAAGGCCAAAAAGGGTGGAACCGCGAAAGCTAGCCTTTCGTCCCTTTGTGGGATGAAAGGCTTTTTCTATTAAGGAGGAAGACACATGGAAGGCAACTACATGGAAAAGCTCGTAGCATTATGCAAAGGAAGAGGTTATGTATTCCCCGGGTCGGCAATTTATGGTGGATTGGCAAATTCCTGGGATTATGGCCCCCTTGGTGTGGAATTCAAAAACAATGTGAAACGCGCCTGGTGGCAGAAATTCGTGCAGGAAAGTCCGTACAACGTGGGTCTCGATTCTGCTATCCTGATGAATCCCCAAACCTGGGTGGCGTCCGGTCATGTCGGCAACTTCAACGATCCGCTGATGGATTGCCGCGCCTGCAAGGCTCGGTTCCGTGCGGACAAGCTCATTGAAGAGCATATGATTGCCAAAGGGGATGACCCTCATCTGGATGGCTGGAACAACGACCAGTTGGAAGGCTATATCCGGGAGCACAACATTGTTTGCCCCGAATGCGGCAAATTCGATTTTACGTCCATCCGCCGCTTCAACCTGATGTTCAAGACCTTCCAGGGTGTGACAGAAGACAGCAAGTCTGAATTGTATCTGCGCCCGGAGACCGCACAGGGCATCTTTGTCAATTTCAAGCATGTGCAGCGCTCCACCCGCAAAAAGATACCGTTCGGCATTGGCCAGATCGGCAAATCATTCCGTAACGAGATCACTCCCGGCAACTTCATCTTTCGTATTCGCGAGTTTGAGCAGATGGAGCTGGAATTCTTTTGCGAGCCAGGCCGCGACATGGAGTGGTTCCTGTATTGGAAGGATTACTGTGTGAATTGGCTCTACAGCCTGGGCATGAAGAAGGAAAGCGTACGGATGCGCGACCATGAGAAAGAAGAGCTTTCACACTACAGCAACGCCACCACCGACATCGAATTCCGCTTCCCCTTCGGTTGGGGTGAGCTTTGGGGTATCGCCGACCGCACAGACTTCGACCTCAAGCAGCACAGCCAGCACAGCGGCGAATCCCTCGAATACATTGATCCCGTGACCAATGAGCGCTATATCCCCTATGTGATCGAGCCCAGTCTGGGTGCAGACCGTGTGGCGCTGGCCTTCCTGTGCGATGCGTATGACGAGGAGGCGCTGGCCGATGGCGACGTGCGAACCGTGCTGCACCTCCACCCTGCCCTCGCGCCTTATAAAGCGGCCATCCTGCCGCTGCAGAAAAGGTTGGACGAGCCGGCGACGGAGCTTTTCCAGAAATTGAGCAAACGCTTCATGGTGGATTATGACCTGACCGGAAGCATCGGCAAGCGTTACCGCCGGCAGGACGAGATCGGTACACCCTATTGCATCACCTATGACTTCGACAGCCTGGAGGACAAAGCTGTGACGATCCGCGACCGCGACACAATGAAGCAGGAGCGGATCCCGCTGGAAAAGGTGGAGGAATATCTGGCCGAGAGGGTAAAGTTCTAGTGAACATGCAAAGGGGCGGATCCGAAAACGATCCGCCTCTTTTATTTCCCATCATGTTGATCTTATTGAAGAAAATACTCAAGCGCCTGCAGGCTGATCACCGGTCGGAGCAATTGAATCCGTTTGATCTCATCTGCGCTCACACCGGCCACGCCGTGTTGCAACAACGAAGCGCCATAGCCCATCTCCACGGCGCCGTTATAGGTGAACAGCACGCAGTATTCTGCTGCAAAGCCGCTAACCACAACAAAGTCCACACCCTTTTCTTCCAAAACTTCAGCAAGGTTCGTTTTCCAGAACGCATTGTTGTATTCCTTATGGATGACAATATCAGTTTCATCCCGGTTGATTGATGGCACTACAGCAAATCCGTCATGCCCCGGGCCACCAGATACCTCAATATCCTGAACCATGATGACCGGCAGCCCTTTCTTGCGAAACAATTGCGCGGCCTCATTGATATAGTCAACAGCATAATCAAACTCGGCCTGGTATCGGCAATCCTCGCGACAGCCCAACTGCATATCGATGATCAGTAAAGCAACGCCCATCCGGAACCCTCCTCAACTGAAACGTACTTCATCAAACATCTCAGAGCTTAGCACCTCCAGCATGACCTCCATCTCAGAGCAGCAGGTGATGCTTGTGATATCTGCAAGCAGAATGGTTGAAATGCCATCATTCTTTCCGAACTCAGATACCTGCTTGATGATACAACGCTCCGTGTCCAGTTCGTCCACAAAACCTACTGCATCATAAGTGCCGCTGTCAAGCAGGTCGATCGCCGCGATTCGGTTATTCGTATGGCAGAATTCCAAAAGACTGTAAACCAGATATTGGTCTGCGGTGAAAACATCTGGCTTTTCATTATAATACCGCATTAACGCGTTGATCTTTCGCAAATAGACACTGTCTTCATCGATGCGAACGACACTGTCAAGCTCAATCAGAAGCAATCCATTGAGCTTTCCATATTTGGATACTGATGAAAGGATCAGAAAGTCGTCATCCACGGCAAGAGCAATACCAACATCAAACTTGGATAAATCCTGCCGGTTGGTATATACGCCAATCAGTTTTTTGTCTTCCTGACAGCGTCTTAATAGATCGGAAAACATGGTTCCTCCATTAGGTTATAAGAGCTTTGCGTTGCCGTTGTAGACATACCCAGTGCTTGGATCCACGGTAACATACATGCCGTCCCGCAACACCTCATAGAGGTTTGCGGCGTTGAAAATCACCGGGATATCAAGCGCCAGGCCTACTACGGCTGCGTGCGCATTTGGGTTGGCATCACGGGTGATAATGGCAGCCGCCTTCTTCATGAAGGGCAGCATTGAGTTGTCGGTGGATTCTACCGCAAGAATATATCCCTCTTCAAACTTCTCCCGCGCATCGATCGAGCAGGAGGCCATGCAGATCATTCCATATGCCGGCCGATCTCCCACTCCCCTGCCCTTGATCAGAATATCGCCCACATGATGGATCTTGATCAGGTTTGTGGTGCCAGCCTGACCCACAGGCACGCCGGCTGTGATCACGATGATGTCGCCGCTGCGGGTCACGCCTGCGTTGATCGCAGCATGCACGGAGTCATCGATCATCTCATCGGTATTGCTTGCCTTTGACGTCATGATCGGAAGAACGCCCCACACCAGCGTCAAGTGCCGAAAAGTTTGAGGCTCTGTTGTGGTGGCCAGGATTGGGCATCCGGGGCGATGGTTTGCCACAGCCATCGCCGTGCTGCCAGTCACAGTGCAAGTAACAATCGCAGAAGCCTCAAGATCCATGGCCGACATACACACCGCATGGCTGATCGCGCCGGTGACGGTCACAAGTTTCCCCACGTTTTTCATATGGTGAGAAAAACGCTCATGATAATCAATGGAACGTTCCATTCTCTCGGCAATGCGTGCCATTGTCTCCAAAGACTCCACAGGATATTTTCCTGCAGCCGTCTCACCTGACAGCATGATGCAGTCTGCGCCTTGTTGCACTGCTTCTGCCACGTCACTGACCTCAGCGCGTGTTGGCCGTGGGTTGCGGATCATGGAATCAAGCATTTGTGTGGCGATGATCACAGGCGTGTTGTGCAATGCACAGATGTTGACGATCCGGCTTTGCTCGATCGGAACATCCTCCGCCGGTATCTCCACACCCATGTCTCCGCGGGCAACCATCAATGCATCGGCAACTGAAACAATATCCTCGACGTTATTGAGCCCCTCCCGGTTCTCAATTTTTGCGATGATCCGAATGTGCCGCCCGCCATGCTCCTCCAGAAATTGCCTGATCTCCAGGATGTCCTGAGCCTTTCTGGTAAACGAAGCAGCAACAAAGTCCACACCTTGTTCAATTCCAAAGATGAGGTCCGCCATATCCAGATCTGTCATGCTTGGCAGCGACAGAGTGACTCCGGGCACTGTCAACTTCTTATGTGATGATATTTCGCCAGTATTCATGACGGTGCAGAGTATGGTCTGACTGTCTGGCACGGCATTGACCTGCAGCACGATCAAGCCATCATCCAGCAACACTGTGTCTCCTGGTTTCACATCCTGCGGCAAGCCTGGGAAACTGATGTGGGCGCGCTCCGCCGTGCAGGGGACATCAAGTGTTGTGAGTGTAAAGGATTGCCCTTCCACTAGCGTTACAGGGCCTTCTGAGTATTGGCCGAGCCTTAACTCAGGCCCCTTGGTATCAAGCAAAATTGAAAGCGGCAGGTTCAGTCGCTCTCGAACACGCTTGATTGCAGTGATGACTTTCCCATGTGATTCATGGTCTCCATGGGAGAAATTCAACCTGCAACAATTCATCCCGCCGCGTGCCAGCTTTTCTAGCATTTGCTCATTGGCGGTGGCAGGCCCGATCGTGCAGATTATCTTGGTGCGTCTCATGATTCCTCCGCGTGTTCAGCTCAAGCTTTGTTATTCGAACCACACACCGCGATACGCTCACACACCTGCGCGAACACCGCGTCCCGCGCGGGCTTCAGGAACTGTTTGGGATCAAACCCATCCGGATGGTCCGCCAACGCCTGGCGCATGCCTCGTGTGAACGCCTGACGCAGCTCTGTGGCGAAATTCACCTTGCAGATGCCGCGGGCCACGCACTCGCGGACTGCATCATCAGAAAGCCCCGATGATCCATGGAGCACCAGCGGAATCGAAACAACAGCCCTTATGGCAGAGAGCCTGTCTATGTCAAGACGTGGTTCGACTTTATACACGCCATGGGCTGTGCCAATAGCTACCGCCAACGAATCGATTCCGGTCTCAAAGACAAAGCGAGCTGCTTCATCCGGATCGGTATAGCCGGGGTCTTTCACTTCATGCTCGTCTTCTTTACCGCCCACTTTGCCCAACTCAGCTTCCACTGGCACATCAAAATCACGAGCGGCTTCCACCACCCGTCTGACCACCGCGATGTTTTCATCCAGCGGAAGTTTGGAGCCATCCATCATCACTGAGGAATAGCCGGCGGCCAGCGCGGCTTTCGCAGATTCCACACTATCTCCATGATCCAGATGAAGGGCAACTGGCACGGTTGCTGAGTCCGCCAACGCGCGCACAATGCCGTAAAACACTGAGGGCGGTGCATAACGGGCGGTTGACGATGTGGTGGCCATCATTACAGGTGAGCGCATTTTTTCAGCGGCAGCCACAACAGCCTGGGCCATTTCCATGTTTTCTATGTTGAATGCTCCAATTGCGTATTTCCCCTTTTGAGCATCAAGCAGCATTTGGCGGGTGGTAACGTATGGCATATTCATCCTCCACTTTTTTGGTACAAATCACAGATATTATAATGTTGTTCACCACGCATGGCAATCACAACATCAGGAAACGAAAAAGATGTATAAAAGCGGGCTGTATGCCCGCTTTTTTATGTCATTTTGCATATTGTTTGAAGTAACTGCCCATTTCAGCCAATCGTTTTTCTGCTTCCGCCATGGAGTGACCCTGCGAACAGAAATAAAACTTACATTTTGGTTCTGTGCCCGAAGGTCGCACTGCCGCCCATGAGCCATCATTCAGAATGTATTTTAGTGCATCTGTCTTCGGCAGTGTTATGGCTTCCTGCTCACTGCCAATCATGCGGATGCCGGTGCTATAATCCTCATAGACAGCCACTGCTACACCAGCCAGTTCTTTTGGTGGATTTTTGCGCAAGCTTTTCATGATTTCCGCAATCCGGGCTGTACCTGCGGCGCCTTCCAGCGTGATCGCCAGTTGGCCCTCAACAAAATAACCGTACTGGGCAAAAATTCCATCCAGCACATCCATCAGCGTCTTGCCTTGAGACTTATAGTATGCAGCTGCCTCACACATCATCAGCACAGCCTGTATGGCGTCTTTGTCTCTTGCAATGGGGCTAATGAGATAGCCATAGCTTTCCTCATATCCAAACACATAGGTATACTCTCCGCTTTTCTCATAGGCGTGGATGCGGCTGCCGATGAACTTAAAGCCTGTCAACGTCTTTTCGACCGCCATTCCATATGCCTTGGCAATGCGATCACCCAGGTCGCTGGTCACTATCGTGTTAATCACTATGCCATTCGCCGGCAGTGTGCCACGTGCTTTTCGCTGGCTTAAGATATACTCCAGCAGAATCGCGCCTCCCTGGTTTCCGCTCAGATACTCATATTTGCCATTTCGAAGCACAGCAACGCCCAAACGATCTGCATCAGGATCAGTCGTGATCACAAGATCTGCCTTGCAGGCCTCTGCCTTTGCCACAGCCAGTTCAAACGCGGCCTTATCTTCCGGGTTTGGATTCCTGGTATTGGAAAACTCCGGGTCTGGATTTGCCTGCTCTTCCACAACAACCAGGTCATATCCCAACCTTGTGAGTACGTTTCTTACCGGTATGTTTGCTGTGCCGTGCTGTGGAGAAAACACTACCCGCAGTCTGGATTTATCCACGCCTCCATCCAGTTGAATTGCCAGTACAGCTTGATAATATGCCTCATCCAGTTCCGCACCAATGGTCTGAATCAACGGCCCAGCTTGTTCCACCGTCAAGCTTCGGATATGCAGCTCATCGTCAATGGCGTTGATACGGGCTGTCACTAAGTCGCTCAGTTGGGGGATTAACTGGCAGCCAGAGTTGTCATACAGCTTATAGCCATTGTATTGCGGGGGGTTGTGGGAAGCGGTGATCATGATGCCACCGAAACACTTCAATTCTCGCACTGCAAATGAGAGTTCCGGAGTGGGCCGCAAGCTGTCAAACACCCAAGCCTTGATGCCATTGGCTGCCAATACACCAGCGACATCCATTGTGAACTCCCTTGACATCCTGCGGTTGTCATGCGAAATTGCAACACCGGCAGCCATGGCCGCAGGCCCTGCTTCGCGGATGTAGTGCGCAAAGCCTTGTGTGGCCTTGCGCACTGTATAGATATTCATCCTGGCTGTGCCGGCTCCCAAAACGCCGCGCATGCCCCCTGTGCCAAACTCCAGATTGGTTGAAAAGCGCTCCTGCGCCTGGTCCTCAGTCAAGGATGAAACTTCTTCACGAATGGCAACATCAGTAGCTCCATTTTTCCAGTGTTCCCAGCGGGATTTCCAATCCATACGATGCACCTCTATATTCAATAAGCTCATTTACCAAAGTCAGAATCTCCGCTCCCAAGGAGCGAATGGCTTTTTATATAGTCTACAAGCGAAGTCACTTCCGCAAACGCAATGCCGGTGCAGGTATCAGCGCATCCATAATAGATTGCGATTCTGCCGGTAGCAGTGTCCGTCAGAGCTGCGCATGGGAAGACCACATTATCTACAAAACCTGTGGTTTCATATGGTGCCTCCGGTGGCAGCAGTGCATCTCCGCAGCGATAAAGCACGCGGCTTGGTTCATCCAAATCGAGAATTGCTGCGCCAATGCTATATACATACCCATTGCATGTTCTGCTTACACCATGATACAGCAGCAACCAACCCTCATCTGTTTCGATCACGGTGCCTGCGCCAATTTTTAAGTCCTGCCACCAACCGGAGGCACCTCGGCTCATCACTTTACGGTGCCTGCCCCAATAAACCAGGTCGGGGCTTTCGCTGATGTAGATGTCACCAAACGGAGTGTGGCCGGAGTCACTGGGCCTTGTTAGCATGCGGTATGTGCCGTTGATCTTTCGTGGGAACAGCACACCATTGCGGTTGAAGGGAATAAACGGGTTTTCAAGCCTGGTGAATACCGTGAAGTCATCGGTGACACCCATCCCAAGCGCTGCTCCGCCGAAATCCACACACCACACGATATAGAAGCGCCCGTCCAACGGGATAACGCGAGGGTCATAGGCATAATTGGGTGTCCAAATATTTCCTTTATCATCTTGCCACTGGATCGGTGTCGTTGAGATGTCCCAATGAAGCCCGTCTTTACTGAACCCTGCGTGGAGCCTGGCAACGCCATCTCTGCCATCAGCACGAAAAACACCGGCAAACCCGTCTTGAAATGGAACAACGGCACTGTTATAAGTCCGTTTAGCTTTGAAGTTCACATTTCTTCCAATGATCGGGTTACCCGAAAAACGCCAGACTGGTTCATCTGAGCCGGCTGGCCTGTCTTCCCATGGTATGATTGGCAGATCATGACCGATGATACGCATGGTTTTCTTTCCCCCTAGCCAGCTTTCGTGCAATATGAATCATACTATCAAACCCAATTTTATGCAAGAATCAGGGGGCTTTCTGCTGGTTATACCATATCTGCTTGGCTGTGTGGCATAGTCTTCACGATATCAGAAATTATGCCAATAACAAATAATGGGAACTGTTGTATAATGAATTTCATCTAAGTATTGCATGAACTCCGAAGGAGAATATCGATGAAGAAGCTCGCCGCAGTGGTCCTGTCTGCTATGATGCTTGTTCTCTTTACCGGGTGCGACATGTTTCCGGTGCCTTCTGATCCCTACGGAAAACCCACAGCAACGGTTGTGCCCACAACTGAGCCTGCTGCATCATCGGAAATAAGCGCAACAACTGCACCCACAATAGCGCCGGTGACGGTAGCCACCACTGCTCCCACAGAAGAGCAGACACAGACTGATTCACCCAATAGCTCACCCACTACCTCCTCAACGCCGGCGCCAACACCCACACCGGACCCGACCGAGGGTATGATATTCCCCGATAGTGACGACAGACTGCTGATGTGGGACGAGCTGATCAGCCTATCCGCCGAAAAACTTGACTTGGCCCGCAACGAGATCTTTGCACGCGCCGGATACTCATTCACGAAGGATTATTATCAAGAGTATTATGAAAAATTGGCTTGGTACGATAAGGACCCGGGTTTCAGTGAAAGTAAGTTTACTGACATCCAGCACGCCAATATCACGTTGCTCCGTGCTGCAGAGGGGGCAATCAAAGGTCAATTGATTGAAATAAAGTCAG
Organism: Bacillota bacterium; assembly: GCA_023435705.1. GTDB lineage: Bacteria > Bacillota > Clostridia > Christensenellales > UMGS416 > JAEYRA01. The sequence continues at coordinate 279,681 of JAEYRH010000016.1, forward strand.
GCACCAAGCTGGATTATGATCAGGACGGCAATCTGGAAACGCTCATCTTCAGTTCCCCAGATGAAAATCATATGAACCTCAAAATCAAAGATGGTTCATCGTCTACAGCATGGAGTATTGAGTGCACTGAGCCGAGCAAAAAGGTCTATCTTGGCGATATCGATATGAAAGATGGCATTCTCGATCTGTTTGTGGACGAATTTGGGCCTAGCGATGACTACCTGGTTTATGTGGCGGGCATTCAGCACAAGTCCTTCCTAAACCGTGAAACAGTTCCTGGCACCATCAAGCAGTTGAAGTTGGATAAAAAAGGCTCAATCTCCACCAGCAAGCGCATGAACATCCTGATGACCTGGTTTTGCAGCGTAAAATATAAGCTGAACCAAGCAGGTAAGCTGGTTTTCGTCGCGCAAACCGGTTATTCCATGGGCAACTTCAAGTGTAAAACAAAAGTTGCATTATCACTAAAAGCGAAAGCAGTATCGTCCAGCACAATAGCCCTCATCGTGCCAGCTGGTACAGATGTATCTTTAGTTTCAACCGATGACAAGCACTGGATCAAAATCAAGACTTCTTCCGGTGAAGGATGGCTGGAAATGGAGAATGCTTTTACGTTGATGAACCCCAACATTCCTGGCATTGATGCATTCGACGGTCTTGTTCTGGCCGACTAGGAAATGATGCTTTACGCGCGGGCGAATGAGAATGGTTCGCCCGCGCGTCTTGTTACTTTACTCAGGCATGTCACTTTCGGGAAATAATCCATTCAACACTTCGATTGCCTTTTTTTCGATTCTTGACACATAAGAGCGTGATATTCCCAGCAGCTTGCCAATCTCTCTTTGCGTGAGCCTTTTGCATCCACGAAGACCATATCGGTAAAAAATGACTTTTTGCTCCCGATCATTGAGACTTTTGATGATCATATCGCCGAGCTTTTCCATTTGCATTTTAAGATCCACCTTGTCAATTACGTCATCCTGGCCGGTGCCAAGCACATCGATCAAGGAAATCTCGTTCCCTTCTTTGTCGACACCTATGGGTTCTTGAATATATACCTCATTCTTTTCTTTTTTTGCAGAGCGGATCGTCATCAAAATTTCATTGTCTATGCAGCGTGCGGCATAGGTGGCAAGTTGCGTGCCCTTTTTACGGTTGAATGTATTGACTGCTTTGATCAGGCCGATGGTGCCGATGGAGATCAAATCATCCATATCCTTACCGCATCCGTTGTATTTTTTTGCAACATGGACAACCAGCCGAAGATTCCGCTCAATTAAGGTCTGTCTTGCTTCTGCGTCGCCGTGTAAATGTCGCTCAATGCATTGTGCTTCCTCTTCAGATGTGAGCGGTTGCGGAAAGTAATTTCCCTTTTCAATGTAAGACGTGAGAAACAGCAGATCGTGCATGAATTGTCGCAGGATATCGGCCGGTATAAACATAAGCCTCACTCCCCCCATTTGTTAACCATACATTATATGCCGGAGGGGTGCTGTTGATTGATGGTGTGTCGTGAAATTCAAAGTACAAAAAACCCGTCTCTCTGGTAGAGACGGGTGGCAGTAGCTGCAGATACCTTTTATCACATCAGATCTAGTTGTTGTTTTCTTTATCGTATGCTTCCCACAGGGGCTTGTACTTCTTGACAGCTTTGTCATGGGCAGCCTTTGTCTTGTTAAACTCAAGTTTGCCGGTTGCCGGGTCCGTGAGAACAAAGTAAAGATACTTCTCCTTCACATATTGCTCATCAGGATAAAGGGCCGCATGAATGGCCTTCTGGCCGGGGTTTGATATCGGGCCCAATGGCAGCCCCTTGTTTTTGTAGGTATTGTACGGAGAATTCACAGATATATCATCATTACTCAATGACAATTTGCCTGACCTTAAAACATATTGCACCGTCACATCAGACCCAAGCGCAATCTTGCCCTTAAGCCGGTTGTGGAAAACTGCAGATATTTTGGTAAAATCGTCTGTTTTGCCTTCCCTCTCGATGATTGACGCCAATGTCAGCACTTGGTCTACTGTCATGTCCAGTTGCTTAGCCCTTGCGATCATTGAATCGGTGATCACAGAATTGGTTTTCGCAAGCATTTTGTTGATAATATCATCTTCTGTTGAACCCACATAAATTTCATATTTGGCCGGAAAGAGATAACCCTCCAGCACATAAAAACGTTTTGAACTGTCTTTTGTCTTAATGGCGTCCTGCACAAACGCATACTTTGTGAAACTTGTACCGCTTTTGCACAGCTCCAGGAATTTCTTCGTATCTGTGAGAATTTTCTGCTTTTGTAGTAAAGCAGCGGTTTGTTCCACTGTGCTGCCCTCTGGGATGATGAACGTAGTGACCGCAGTAGCAGGCTGCCCTGCTGCAAGCTTTTCCATAATCTCAGGAACAGTCATCGAACCGTCCAGCACATATCGCCCGGCCTTGATACGGCTACCAAAACCGGAAAAGTCCACATAGTATTTGAACACCTTGGCGCTGCGCACCAGTTGCTTGTTTTCCAGAAGCAAGGAAATCTTATTCAGCGACATTCCTTTGGGAATGATGATCTCTTGTGGCGGAGCGGTTTGGCTTCCAGGCGGGGAGATATAATGGGAGTTAATATAGTGATAAGAATACAGCCCGATTGCGCCAACTATTAGCAGGCTGCTTATGAATATCAAGACAGAGCGCGTAAAACTCCAAATGCCATGCAACACAGTGCGGGTATCCAAACGAAGCGCTGAGCCGGTTTGCGGCTCATACGGTTCATTCGGAATATAGTTGCTGCTGTTGCGATGTTCCATCAACTCACTCCGGCAAAGTACAGAATGATTGTAATAGCGGCCGGCGCCATTACCGATAGTATAACACCATGTATAAATGATTGTATAGCATAATCAGATCCGGAAGCTTTGACAATGACTGGCAGTGTTGTATCCATCGACGTTGCGCCTCCTGCCGCTATGCCAGCCCATGGATGAATAAACCGCGCGGCAACCGGTATAAACACGATTGCCAAGACTTCTCGGATAACATTGGATAGAAATGCGATTGCAGACAGTGATGTGTCATATCGGGCCAGCATCACCGAAGACAATGAATACCACCCGAATCCAGCGCCGACTGCAGCTCCCTGCCAAACCTTCATATGAAGCAGTTGGCCGGTAATCAATCCGCCCAACACACTTCCTGCAGCAGCCAGGGCTGGGAGTGCCAAAAAACCCAGGCCCAACTCCTTCAGGCTCTGCCGCAAGCCCTTTTTTATACCAAGCTCAAGCCCAACAAAAAATAGCATCGCACAAAGCAAGAAGGATATGCAATCATCCATGGTGAATGGCATTGAGATTGCCGGCGTCAATATTCCTGCCGCGAAGCCAACTGCCAGGCAAAGGGCGATAAGAATCGTCATCAATTGTCTTTCCTCCGGCGGAAAGCTTTCAATGCCGCAAAACCACCAGCGAAAAGCATACTTCCCAGTGTGCACCCGACACCCAAGGCAAGAGATCCGGCGCCAAGTGAGCCAAACTGAGCAACGATATTACTGTCGCTGCCCAGCTTAAGTCCAAGCAGAAAAATCAACAGGAACAAGATGATTGTTACAGCCAGGCCTGAAAATTTCACGAAGCTATCCGGCAAACGTGCAACGCGGCCGACCACAAAGCCGGCCGCGAGGAAGACAACAAGCAGGAGCGTTGGCATACTAGATCTCCACCACCACAGGCAGAATCATCGGACTGCGCTTTGTTTTCTCATACAGATACTTTCGGAGAGCATTTCGCAGATCTGACTTGATTGTTGCCATCTCTACCGACTTCTTGCTGTGTACCTTTTCCAGGTGATTGACAATGATCTTTTTTACTTCTTCCATAATGGCGTCGTTTTCTTTGACGTATACAAAGCCCCTGGATATGATCTCCGGAGGAGCCAGCAGCGTGCCTTCGTCCTTCGAGATGGTCATCACGACGACCAACAGCCCGTCCTGGGCAAGGTGCTTGCGGTCGCGAAGCACCACATTGCCCACATCACCGATACCAAACCCATCCACCAGTACGCTGCCGGCCTGCACCGTGTCAGATTTTACCGGGGGCCTGCCATTGGCAAATTCAATTACATGGCCGTTTTGTGGGATTATGATGCTTTTCGGCGACATCCCAAGAGACTCTGCAAGCAATGCATGTTGTTTCAAATGCCGGTACTCCCCGTGCGCGGGGATGAAATATTTGGGCTTGACCAGCGTATGGATCAGCTTCAGTTCCTCACGGCAGGCATGGCCGGATGCATGGATCTCCTCCAGTGCATCGTAGATTACGTGCGCCCCAAGCCGGAAGAGTTGATCGATCACGCGGCTGACGTATTTCTCATTTCCCGGGATGGGTGAAGCAGAGAAAATCACCGTATCACCGGGACGGATCTCAACCTGGCTGTGTTCACCGCCGGCCATGCGCACCAAGCCAGACATCGGTTCACCTTGGCTGCCGGTGGTAATGACAACCAAGCGCCTGTCATTGAGATTCTTCACCTTATCCAGCGGTACGAGCATGTCATCTTTCACCTTGAGGTAGCCCAGCTCCTGGGCCATTTTTGCGATTTTGATCATACTGCGGCCGGCAAAGCAAACCTTGCGGCTGTAGCGCATGGCGCTATCAATGATCTGCTGTATGCGGTGGATGTTGGAAGCGAATGTGGAAATGATGATTCTTCCCCTGGATTCGCGGAAGAAGCCATCCAGATTGACCCCAACATTTTTTTCTGACATGGAGTATCCATGACGCTCAACATTGGTGCTGTCTGCCATCAGTAGCAGAACACCCTCCTGCCCCAATTCGGCAAACCGTGCAAGATCCATCACCTCGCCGTCGATGGGTGTGTAATCCACCTTGAAGTCACTGGTGAACACCACCCGCCCCACCGGCGTGGATATTGCCAACGCCACGGAGCCGAGGATACTATGTGTGGTTTTGATGAATTCCACTGTGAAACAACCCAGATTCACCTTGTCCTTGGGCGCAATCTGATTGAATACTACATTGTTAATGCCATTTTCTGCAAGTTTGTATTGCGAGAGCATAATGGTGAGCTTCGTGCCATACACAGGCACATTGAGTGTCTTCATTACATAAGGCAGCGCTCCGATATGATCCTCATGCCCGTGTGTCAGAATGATGGCGCGCACCTTTTGTTTGTTCTTTTCCAGATAGGAGATATCGGGAATCACCAGATCGATACCCGGCATCTCCTCTGTTGGGAATGACAGACCAGCATCCACTACAATAATGTCGTTGCCGCACTCAAAGGCGGTCATGTTTTTGCCGATTTCCTCCACTCCGCCCAGCGGAATGACTCTGAGCCCTGACGAGGGCTTCCTCTTTGCCATAATAAAGTACCTCCAAATCAATGTAACATTATAAGGATTGCCAAGAAGCGGATCATAAGAACATGATCACAGGCAATCATCACTCATACTTTGTCTGAAACTTTGTTTCAGAATCTATCCGCAGATCACTGCAGCTATCTATCCGGCCAAGGCCGGTTCAATCCTATCACAGAATCATGAGAATCCGAATGGCGTCTGGTTCTTATCGGGAGATCATCATGATGTGGTGCTTATGCAAACACGATTATTATTATACCATATTGTGGAGAAAAGCGAACCCCCTCCCCAAGCAATTGGGGAGAGGGCAATGAGATGTTTTTGCAGATCGCCGTAATTAATCCAAATACAGCTTGCGCTTTTTGTATGTGGTGTGCAGCAATTCGTGAGACTTGTGGCTGCCGGGCTTTCCGAAATACTCCTCATAGATCTTTTTGATGGAGGGGTTTTCGTGAGACTTGCGCAACGGCAGGTTGCGGTCTTCCTCATAGATGGCCTTGGCCCTTTCCTTGCGCACATCGGTATGGAACTTCACCTCGTCGGAGACCAGCGGCTGGCCGCCGCCGGTCACGCAACCGCCAGGGCAGGCCATGATCTCAATGAAATGATAGCTCTTTTCGCAGCTCTTGATCGAGTCCAAAAGCTTGCGGGCGTTGGCGGTGCCGTGGGCCACTGCCACATGCAAGGGCAGGTCACCCACCATCACGGTGGCTTCTTTCACGCCATCCACACCGCGCACAGCGGTGAGCTCAATATCCTGCAAGGGCTTGCCGGTTACGATCTCATGCACGGTGCGCACAGCAGCTTCCATCACGCCGCCGGTTGCTCCGAAGATCACAGCCGCGCCGGTGCTGTCGCCCAGCACCTCATCATACTTCTCGTCTGGCAGACGGACAAAGTCAATGTTTTGCTGCTTGATCATGCGGGCAAGCTCGCGGGTGGTGATGGAAATGTCCACATCGGGATAGCCGGTGCTGGAAAGCTCGGTGCGCTGCGCTTCAAACTTCTTGGCCGTGCAGGGCATCACGGAGACAACCACAATCTTTTCCGGATCAATGCCGTTCTTTTCTGCGTAATAGCTCTTGATCACTGCGCCCATCATCTGCTGCGGCGATTTGCATGTGGAAAGATTTGGCAGGAACTCAGGGTAATAATGCTCGCAGAACTTTACCCAGCCGGGGCTGCAGGAGGTGATCATCGGCAACGCGCCGCCATCCTTCAGGCGCTCGAGCAGCTCGGTGCCTTCCTCCATGATTGTGAGGTCGGCAGCAAAGTCGGTATCAAACACCTTTGCAAAGCCCATGCGGCGAAGAGCCGCAACCATCTTGCCAGTCACGCGGCTGCCCATCGGCAGGCCAAACTCCTCACCCAGCGCCACGCGCACGGCGGGGGCCGTCTGCACGACCACATGTTTGTCGGTGTCGCGGAGTGCTTCCCACACGTCGTCAGTGTAGTCACGCTCATAAATCGCGCCCACCGGGCAGGCCTGGATGCACTGGCCGCAGTTGATGCAAGGTGCATCACCCAGGCTCATCTGGAAGGGCGGCTCGATGATTGTATCAAACCCACGCTCAGTCGCGCCAATGGCAGACACACCCTGAATGTCGCCGCATGCAGCCACACAGCGGCGGCACAGCACGCACTTGTTAGGGTCGCGCACGATGGAGGGCGAAGTCTCATCCTTCTTATAGTCATTGGAGCTGCCTTCGAAGCGGATTTCTTCGATGCCAAACTCATGGGAAAGCCTCTGCAACTCGCACTGGCCGCTGCGGATGCAGGTGAGGCACTTCTTCTCATGGTTGGAGAGGATCAGCTCCAGGTTGAGCTTGCGGGCTTCCTTTACCTCATCGGTGTTGGTTTTTACATTCATGCCGTTTTCAGCAGGAAGAATGCAGGCTGCCTGCAGCATCCTGGCACCGGTGTTGACCACGCAAATGCGGCAGGAACCGATGCAGTTCACATTCTTCAGGTAGCACAGCGTGGGGATATAGACGCCCACCTTCCTGGCAGCTTCCAGCACTGTAGTGCCCCTCGGCACCTCCACTTTGATGCCGTCTATCGTCAAACTTACGTTTTCCATCGGTCACAGCCTCCCTTACTTCTTCAGTATTGCCGAGAACTTGCAGTTGTCCTCGCACACGCCGCACTTGATGCACTTATCCTGATCGATCAGGAAAGGCTTCTTGCGCTCGCCGGTGATCGCGGCGACGGGGCAGTTCTTCGCGCACAGGCTGCAGCCGATGCACTTGTCGGGATCCACATGGTATTGCAACAACGCCTTGCAGTGACCTGCCGGGCACTTCTTGTCACGGATATGAGCCTCATACTCGTTGCGGAAATATTTAATTGTGGAAAGCACCGGGTTTGGCGCCGTCTGACCAAGGCCACATAGTGCTGTGCGCCGGATGCTGTTGGACAGTGTTTCCAACATCTCAATGTCGCCCTCGCGGCCTTTGCCTTCCACAATGCGCTCCAGGATCTCCAGCATGCGCTTGGTGCCGATCCGGCACGGCACGCACTTGCCACAACTTTCATCCACGGTGAAGTCCAGGAAGAACCGGGCAATGTCCACCATGCAGGTGTCCTCATCCATGACGATGAGTCCGCCAGAGCCCATCATGGACCCGATTGTGGCCAAAGACTCATAATCAATGGGCAGATCAAGATATTGCGCAGGAATGCAACCGCCTGAGGGACCGCCAGTCTGCGCGGCCTTGAATTTCTTTCCGCCGGGGATGCCTCCGCCGATGTCGTAAACGATCTCACGGAGTGTCATGCCCATGGGCACCTCCACAAGGCCGGTGTTGTTGATCTTGCCACCCAGCGCGAACACCTTGGTGCCCTTGGACTTCTCTGTGCCAATGGAGTTGAACCAACCGGCGCCTTTCAATATGATTTGGGGCACGTTGGCAAAAGTTTCGACGTTGTTGATTGAGGAAGGCTGGCCGAACACGCCGCGGACTGCCGGGAACGGTGGCTTGCTGCGGGGCTCACCGCGGTGACCCTCAATAGAGGCCATCAGGGCTGTTTCTTCGCCGCACACAAACGCGCCGGCACCCAGACGAATCTCAAGATCGAAATCAAAGCCGGAATCAAAGATATTGCTTCCAAGAAGCCCATACTCGCGAGCTTGCTTGATAGCGATTTCCAGACGCTGTACAGCGATCGGATATTCAGCGCGTACATAGAGGTAACCCATGCTGGCACCAATGCAATATCCTGCGATAGCCATTGCTTCAATCACACAATGCGGGTCACCCTCTAGCACAGAACGGTCCATGAACGCGCCGGGGTCGCCCTCGTCAGCGTTGCAAATCACATACTTCTGGCCGACCGGCGATTTGGCGGCAAATTCCCACTTCATCCCGGTCGGGAAGCCAGCGCCGCCGCGGCCCCTCAGGCCAGACTCCTTGACTAGAGCGATCACGTCTTTGGGCGTCATCGTCGTGAGTACCTTGGCCAGAGCCTGATATCCATCCAGCGCGATGTATTCCTCAATGTTTTCCGGATCAATCACACCGCAGTTTTTGAGCGCGACGCGCATCTGCTTTTTGTAAAACCCGATGTTATCAAGCGAGGCGGCGGTAGTCTCATCGGCTTTCGCACCTTCCTTGTACAACAGGCGCTCCACAACACGACCCTTGATCAGGTGTTCGGCCACAATCTCATCCACGTCTTCCACTTTCACGCGGCTGTAGAACGAGCCTTCGGGGTATACAATGACAACCGGGCCTTGCTCGCACAAGCCGAAGCAACCGGTACGGACAACCTTAATCTCTTTGTCGAGCTTCTTTTCTTTGATCAGTGCCTCAAAGCGGTTTGACACATACAGCGACCCGGATGATGTGCAGCCTGTTCCGCCGCAGACCAGCACATGGGATCTATAAAACAACATAGCTTGCTTCCTCCTCTGCCCTATTCCTGGTTGCGTTCATGATGGCCGATTGTGAACTCCATCACGGGGCTGCCGTTCACAATGTGCTCAGCCACAATGCGGGGCACCATGTCAGGGTCCACCCTTACATAAGTCACCTTGTCTTCACCGGGCCGATACACCTCAACGATTGGCTCCAAACGGCAAACGCCGATGCAGCCGGTCTGCGAAACGGTCACATCACTCAGGTTGCGCTTGCCCACTTCGTTCATCATTGACAGCAGCACTGGCCTTGCCCCAGCCGCGATGCCACAAGTGGCCATGCCCACCACGATGCGTGTGCCCTGGCCGCGTTCCTTGCGCAGGTTCACCGTCTCGAGTGCCTTTTTCCTGATTGCTTCCAATTCCTGTATGGTCTTCATGGTTGATCCGCACCTCCGCGTAAATTCTGTTCTAATTCATTCAAATACTGCCGAACCCATTGCAACACATCAGGGTTATCCAGTGGCACATCGTGTCCCAAAGCCTGCCGGACCTCCACAGTGCTGAATTCGCCGCTTTCCTCATCCACACAATGGCTGTATACGAAGTCCATGTTTGGGTTCGCCGCCACCAGCAGATAAACAGTATCAGCCATATTCCCCAAGGGCGGCCTGTCAATGTGGGATAACCGATAGCTCCCCCACACCTTGGTTCCCTTGCCGGGAGCTGACTTGATACCAAACTGCCCCCCGCAGACCAAGCAACCTTCTCGAAACATCGGGATGCCCAGGCCGACTTTTCTGGTTTTCCTTGAAGTGGAGAAAGGGCTCTGAGCTTGCTGCACCGTTGCCTCATCCATCCCACATCCGTCGTCGGCGATCGAGACTGTCAGCACATCGGCTTTGAAATCCTCCACAATCTCCAGAAAAATCTGTAATGCACCTGCCGCAATGGAATTCTGTACGATATCCAGTATGTGGAGAGAGATTTCGTTCATGAGTTACTTTTTATACTTTTGCAGGATGCCGGGCACGTCATCTGGAGCCAGGCGGCCATACACATCCTCGCCGATCGTAATGACGGGGGCCAAGCCGCAGCAACCAAGGCAACGGGTCTGCAGTAGTGTGAACTTGCCGTCTTTCGTGGTCTTGCCGGGCTTAATATTCAGCTCCAGCGCCAGGCGGTCCAGAATCTTTTCAGCACCTTTCACATAGCAGGCTGTGCCCATGCACACGCTCACAACATGCTCGCCATTGCCCTGCAGCGTGAACTGAGAATAGAATGTGGCAACGCCATAAACCTCAGTCAACGGCACATTGAGCCCTTCAGAGATGAAATTCTGAACCTCCAGTGGCAGGCATCCGAACAGATCCTGAGCGGCTTGCATCACTGGCATCAAAGCGCCCTTCACATGCTTGTGATCCTCAATGATCTGTGCAAGCTTGTCGAATTTGTCCTTTTCCTTCTCGACGTTCATCAAACAGCCTCCTCTATGAAATCAAAACTCACATTGTTAAAAACTTAACAGACTCAAACTCTCGATATTATAACATTGATTCTTGAAAAATGCATCTGTTTTATCCGAATATTATGAAAAGGCCAATATGAATTTCTGTGTCGAAATTTGTGTAATGATGACTAAGAAGAATATGCAAATTCACCCAATCCGCAAAAAGTCGACAAAAAAGGCTGAATCAGATGAGTTAATGCTTCAGCGCATTCAGGATTCCTGCTACAGACCGCTCCTCAACAATCAAAGGATGACCCTCTTCCAGAATACCACCCAAATAGTGGGCATCGGAGGAACGTATCGAGCGGTAACCCTGTGGCAGCGCATACTCTCCTTTCACCTCCATGACACGTGCATGGAGGGAAGGCGGTATGAAACCCAGGTTTGCCAACAGGCTCTGGGAGGGTCGGTTGATGTGCGCAGGCACCATCACGCCACCGCGAACCATTGCCTGATGCTCCACTTCTTCAACAGATAGCTGCAAAGCTTGCCCCAGCCACCGTTGGCACGAACCAGTGACGAGATCATTCTCGTCCATTATGGTCTGCTCACCAAGCAACTCCGGTTTGTTGGGCACATATGCCTGGCTGCTTTCCAGCAGTATGCAGAAATCATGAAGGGTATCGTAATCTGAAAAATAACACAACGCATGCAGTTCCTCCTCTGTCGTCACTTCAACGCCTGGAACAACAAGCATGCCATGCCGCCTCCCCACCCGAATACAGGCAAGAGCATTCAGGCAGGAATTATGATCGCACACAGCAATCGCGGCCAGGCCCTTCAGGGCGGCCATTGCGATGATGTTGTTGGGTGTCATGTCCTCGTCAGCACAAGGAGACAAGCAGGAATGAATATGCAGATCGACAGGCAGGATCATCACTTCACGCCTGCTTCATGAAGCAGACCGCAAAGCTTGTATTCAGACAATGAAGAAGAGAACACCGCAATGCCCTCCTCCTCTGATTTTTTTAAGACTTCAAGAGGCATTGCGCAGCCTTCTGCCACGATGATACACGAGAGTTCATGCAGTGATGCCACAGCAGCCACGTTCATATGTGTCTGCACTGTGATCCAGGCCATGCCAGGTTGCCCCCTAGCCATCACCCAACTCAAAAGGTCGCAGCAAATGCCGCCAGTTACTTCTTTGGTTGGATCAGGCAGCGCAGTCAGCAACTTAAGATCTTTCATATCAATCAAACTCTTTAGAGTAATCATTTTGTATCTCCTTCGTTCAGATCGCTCAGGTCAATCATTTGCTGCGCCAGGCTTTTGACACGGTCCTTCAAGTTGAAAATGCAATCCAACTCGCTGGCTTCGCCCTTCACAATGTCTTCAGCCAGCGCCCTGCATGTGGGTGCACCACAGCTTCCGCAATCCAGACCTCTCAGGCTTTCAGTGATCTGCTCAATGTGCTCCATCATATGCATGGCGTTTTCAATATCGTCATCCAGTTTTAAAGCCGGCAACTCGGGGATTGGCTTTGTGACATACTCATCAAGTTCTGGCACCATATCAACCGGCCCGTCTTCCTTGCGCATCTTTTCCACAAGTTTCCGGATGCGGTTTTTGGCAACCCATGGGTTTTCAAAAGCAAGTGCCCCACCCACACAGCCGCCCTGACACGCCAGACCTTCAAAATACTGCAAGTCATTGAGCTTGTTATTCTCTATCTCCTCCAACACTTTGATCACGTTGTGGATTCCGTCCACCGCCAGCGCGTTCTCGCAATTGACAGCTGCGCTTTCCCCGCCGGACCGTGCCCAGCCAACACCGGCAAATGATGCTTTCTTGCCCAAATAGGGCTCATTGGCATGGCGCATGGTGCCGGTAAGCAGCCCGTATATCTCCAGGATGGAGATTGCACCGTTCACATTGGATATGTCTATCCCCAGAGGGTTCCGGATGTATGTCATCTTGGCCGGGCATGGCGTGATGAAAAAACACCCCACCTGATCTGGCTTTGTTCTGTTTCTAAGGCAAAATTCTTCCCGTGCCAGCTTCGCCGCCGCTTCCACCGGTGGCAAAACATTAATCACATTGGGCAGCAAATCAGGGAACCGCACTTGAATCAGCCTTACCACAGCCGGGCAGGCTGATGAAATCATTGGCTTGACAGGCGCGTTTGCAAGCTCTTTTCGGATTGCTGCGGATACGGCGTCAGCTCCAAGTGCCACCTCGTAGACTTCGTCAAACCCGATGGCTTTGAGCCCTGCGATCAATGTGCCGGTGTCATCCACGCTCTTGAATTGCCCATATAGCGCCGGAGCCGGCAGGGCAATCTTGTATTGGTAGTTGGAAATTACACCGATGCTGTCGGTGGTAGCGATTTTGGCATGATATGGGCAAAGGCGGATGCATTCACCGCAATCCACGCACCGCTCCTTAATGATGGCGGCTTTGCCGCCACGCACGCGAATGGCTTCGGTTGGGCAGCTTCTCAGGCAATTGGTGCAGCCTTTGCATTTTTCCCGATCCAGTGTCACGGAGTGGAAATACTTACTCATACGCCTTACCTTACATCAAACCTCATTCGTATCGTTGTGCCCCTTCCGGGAGCTGACTCAATATAAAAATCATCCGCACACCGCTTCATGTTTGACAGGCCCATACCAGCCCCGAATCCAAGCATGCGAACACTCTCAGGTGCAGTGGAAAATCCTTCAACCATTGCTTGCTCCACATCCTCAATCCCAGGGCCAACATCATCGGCCACCAACGAAACAAAATCGCGACTGACAGCAAGTGACAAATTGCCGCCAAGACTGTGGATGATGATATTCAACTCTGCCTCATAGGAAGCGATGGCAACACGGCGAATGGCCGCTGTGTTCACACCGAGGCGCTTGAGCAGGTTCTTAATGGAGGAAGAGGCATCACCTGCGGCATTGAAGTCGCCAGGACGGACGGAATAGCTCTCGGTTAGTACATGTTCACCGTTCATTGCGCCGACTCCCCCCTCTTAGTCCCTCCTGATAAAGAATACCGCATGCTTCGTATAATGTATGATCGGTGCGCAGGATCGCAATGTCACGCTCCACCGCCATTTGCAAAATATCCTCAGAAGGGTTTTTCCCTCGCACAAACACAATCAACGATACGTCCAGCATCTCAGCCGTCCGCACAACATGAGAATTGGTCAGTCCCGTCAGAAGTACTGTCCTGTCTTTGACATAAGCCAGCACATCACTCATCAGGTCTGACCCGCAGGCTGAAATGATCTCATAATCCAGTTTGTCATGGCCGCACAGCAAATCGGCTGACAGCAATTGTCTGATCTCGTTTACTTTCATTCGTAACCCTTTGTTTGAGATTAGCCCATTATGTTATGCTGAAGCATCAGCAGTATATCGATGATACTATATTTCAAACCCGATAGCAACGCTGTCGTATTCGTTGAATCCAATTGTGACAGTTGATCCAGCTTGTTTGCGCTATCCAAAAGTGACTGGTTGAGCTTAAGGATTATTTCAGATTTGGTGCTGCCTACAGCTTTCATCAATTGATCACTGGACTGCTTTAGCTGTGTCGAAGCTCCCGCAACGGCCAGTTTCCAATCATCGGCTGTACCTTGATTCTGTTGGGCAGACTTTTGCGTATTGATCAGAATGACAAGCTGGTTCTGAATCGAGATGAGTGCACTGCGAATCGCATCAATCTGCTCCCTTGTGGCGTTGACATTCCAATTGACGCCGCTTACCTCCACCTTGAGGATACATGCATCGGGCGATAGACTTTTACGATATTCATCGCGTAATAATTTTGCGTCAGCTTCGGTGTAAAACACAGAGTCGACGACTCGGAGCAGCGCATCATCCTTCATAATATATCCGGCAGATCCGTTTGCTTTGAACTTATTGGCGGATGTCTCCGCGTTCTCCTGCTTGGTGAACACGCCCAACTGCACGCCATATAGTGTGATGGAGTTCATTTTGATGTCTTCCTTGATCTTGTCTCCGGATGGAGCCGGTGTTGGCGATGCGGATGCGGAAGTTTCTGCCGTACCAGCCGCAGATGATGCAATTGGCAGGGTCATTTTTCCGGTAGGTTCCGACGGGTTGGAAACCGGTTGGAACAAGATGTCATAAATGCCCAACGATTGAAAAGCATATACGAACGCGGCAATGAGCAACAACACCAGGATTGTGGTAGCGGCACTGTATCTGTCTTTACTTTTTTTTGGATTGCTCGTTCTTCTTCGGCGCATTGTGCTTTCCTCCAAATTGATGGTATGATTAACTATATTCATGGGTTCCCTGTTTATGTTAATCAGAAAGGGATATCCTTATGGATTATTTCAAAGCCAGGACCGATGATCTGGAAGATGTCGTTATGATGGCCGGGATGCTATGGACCGATCATGATCCAGAGGAATGCAGGCAGCATTTTTCCGACATCCTTAATAGGCAGAACTGCCCTGTTTTTCTATGCCAGGTAAATGGGAAAACCGTCGGATTCTGTGAGTTCTCTATCAGGCACGAATATGTTGAGGGCACAAAGGCGCGGCCTGTCACGTATCTGGAAGGCGTCTATGTCTCGGAAGAATACCGTTTGTCTGGCATAGGGTCAGGCTTTATCGCCCTTGGTGAGCAATGGGCAACCTCAATGGGTTGTGCGCAAATGGCTTCAGATTGCGAAATCGACAACACTGGCAGTCTTGCGTTTCACCTGGGGTGTGGTTTTACTGAAGCGAATCGTATTATTTGTTTCGTGAAAACTATCAACTGCAACCGCCAAACAGATTCAGGAGTAACTCATGCGCATCACGATTGACACCCTTCCCCTCTGGGACGCCTTCAAGCAGGCAGATATCTGCCCCTACTGCCATCTTGAGAACCGCATGGAGAATCTGTTTATCGACACCTATCTGGGCGAATCGGTGATGGAGCCAGATACGCGGGTGGAAGTGAACACCAAGGGCTTTTGCCCCGATCACTACAAGCTGCTGTATCAACAGAAGAGCAGCAAGCTCGGCCTTGCTCTGATGACGCACACTCACCTTCAGGAAATGATCAAATCGATTGATATGCAGATCAAAACACTCTCCGCTTGCGGCGAACAGGGAAGCACCATGCTCAAGCGAGCTGCCGGCTCAAAGGATTTTTCCGCTGCGCTGCAACAAGCTACCGACAAGGTAGCGCAGGCAAAATTGACCTGTGTGGTCTGCGAACGCACGGAGACCCATATGGAGCGTTATTATGAAACTGCGCTACATATGTGGGAAAATGACAGCGATTTCCGCAAGCTTCTCGAGCAAAGCCGGGGGTTCTGCATTCCCCATTGGGGCAGGCAGCTGGCAGCCTGCAAAGGCGCGATAATCACAAAGAAACAAATCGAATTCATCAACATTCTCAATACAATTGAAAAAAGATCCCTCTCCGAACTGGAGAAGGATCTGGAATGGTTCACCAGGAAATTTGATTACCGTAACACGGACAAACCCTGGGGTAACTCAAAAGACGCGCTTCCTCGGGCAATCAACACAATTGAAGGCCTTATTGTGAAGTCCGACTCCTAACAGTCAATGTATTGCTCCAGCTTAAGGCCTGACTCTTCAAACAGCTTCAGAGAAAACTCATCAGGGTACGGGTTTCGGTAGACGACCCGCTCAATGCCGGCATTGATGATGAGCCTGGCGCAGATGGAGCAGGGCTGATGGGTGCAATAGAGCGTGGCCCCTTCGATGGATATGCCCAACCGTGCCGCCTGGATGATCGCGTTTTGCTCAGCGTGGATCGCGTAGCAGAGCTGCCCCTGCTGGCCGGAGGGGATGCCGAGCCTACGGCGCATGCACTCGCCCTTTTCTTTGCAGCTGGGGATTCCAGAAGGCGCGCCGTTGTAACCTGTGGTAAGGATGCGTTTGTTCTTCACAATCACCGCGCCCATCTGGCGGTTAGGTTGATAGCAACTAGACCAGTTGGACACTGTGTCAACCAGCTCCATGAAACGATGATCCCACTTATCCACAAGAGCACCACCTTTGATTAATGGTATATCATCATTTTACATAGTCTTATACAAATGGCAAGTGAAACAACGTTTACTGTTATATTTTCGCCTAGTTTCTCTTTCTTTGAGCAATAAAGCGCGATTTTCCCCACCGGTAAAACCAGATAACGATAAGCAGCGTAAGGAATCCAAGCAGATAAGCTCCCAATGCATCACTGGCCCAATGCTCACCAAGGTAAACGCGCGATACACCAATCAGCAACACCTGGCTTCCAAATATGATCAGCAACACTGTGCGATACCATGAATGCTTCATCATGGTATAAATCAGGAAGCATATGAAACCAAAAAATACAGTATAAAACATCACATGGCCGCTTGGAAAACTGTAGCTGGCATATACCTTTACGACGCGCACCAAGTCCGCCGGCGGTCGTGGCCGATGAATCAAAGTCTTCACAGTGAAATTTGTCAATACATCAAATATGGCAGAAAGAATTGCTACTGTTGCCTCCCAGCAAAGTCTGATAAGAAAAAGTAATAAGGCAGCCAGTGCGACAAGCCACAACGACTGAGGAGTGTATCCGGCCCAGCTTACTGACTTCATCACAACAGATATCACTGAATCAATCGATTGAAGAAACCTTGTGATTTTCAAGTCCACCGGGAAGTATTCCGACTGCTTCACAAAGAAAGCCAACACACCAAAAGAAATAATTAGAATAATTAAGCCTGTTAGAAAAAACCAGGCCCTATATCTCCGAACAGGTTGCATAAAACCAGTATTTTTTCTCATGTTTTCATCGGTAGTATTATTCCGTCCATTAGGAATTATTTGTGTTCAACTGAGCCGGGAAGCCAGCTTTTTAACAAATAATTCACAAAACTATCCAAATTGACTGTTGATTTCTTCCCCAACTGCCTGTATGATATGCGTGTGCAATTTAGCACTCACCATGTTCGAGTGCTAACAACTCAAAAGGAGGTACAGGAATGAATATCAAACCTTTGGGTGACAGAGTCGTCATCAAGAGCGTGGAGCAGGAAGAGACCACGAAAAGCGGCATCGTCCTGCCCGGTTCGGCCAAGGAAAAGCCCGTGATGGCCGAAGTGATCGAGGTTGGCCCCGGCGGCCTCGTGGATGGCAAGGAAGTCACGATGCATGTCAAAAAGGGCGACAAGGTGCTGTATTCTAAGTATGCCGGCACAGAAGTGAAGCTGGACAAAGTGGAATACATCATCGTGCGCCAGAGCGACATTCTGGCCATCGTGGAATAAGACAAGGAGGAATGAAACATGGCAAAGCAAATCAAATACGGCGATGACGCCCGTGCCGCCCTTGAGCGCGGTGTAAACGCCCTGGCCGATACCGTGAAAATCACCTTGGGCCCCAAGGGCCGCAATGTGGTGCTGGACAAGAAATTCGGCTCCCCCCTCATCACCAACGACGGCGTGACAATCGCCAAGGAAATCGAGCTGGAAGACCCCTTTGAAAACATGGGCGCTCAACTAGTGAAGGAAGTCGCCACCAAAACCAATGACATTGCCGGCGACGGCACCACCACCGCCACCCTGCTGGCCCAGGCCATCGTGCGTGAAGGCCTTAAAAACCTGGCCGCCGGCGCCAATCCGATGATCTTGAAGAAGGGCATCTCCGCCGCGGTTGACACCGCCATTGAACAGTTGAAGTCCATCAGCAAGCCCATTGAAGACAAGAAGGCCATTGCCCAGGTCGCAGCGATCTCTGCCAATGACGATTCCATCGGCGTGCTTATTTCCGACGCAATGGAGAGGGTCGGCAAAGACGGCGTCATCACTGTTGAGGAAAGCAAGACGCTCAAGACCGAGCTCAATGTGGTGGAAGGCATGCAGTTTGACCGCGGTTATGCATCCGCCTATATGGTCACCGACACCGAGAAGATGGTCGCGGTGCTGGACAACCCGTTGATTTTGATCACAGACAAGAAAATCACCAATGTGCAGGAGATCCTGCCCGTGCTCGAGCAAATCGTGCAGCAGGGCCGCAAGCTCCTGATCATCGCCGAAGATATCGAAGGCGAGGCATTGGCCACCCTGATCGTGAACAAGCTGCGTGGTACCTTTAACTGCGTAGCGGTGAAGGCTCCCGGCTTCGGCGACCGTCGCAAGGCCATGCTGCAGGACATTGCAATCCTGACCGGCGGTCAGGTGATCTCCGAAGAAATCGGTCTGGAACTTAAAGATGCCAACATCAATATGCTGGGTCGCGCCCGCCAGGTCACCGTGGACAAGGAAAATACCACGATTGTGGAAGGCGCCGGCGATCCCTCCGAGATCAAAGCCCGCATTTCCAGCATCAAGGCCCAAATTGAAGAAACCACCAGTGACTATGACCGTGAAAAGCTGCAGGAGCGCCTGGCCAAGCTGGCCGGCGGTGTGGCAGTGATTGCCGTGGGCGCCGCCACCGAGGTGGAGATGAAGGAGCGCAAGCACCGCATCGAAGACGCCCTGTCGGCCACCCGCGCTGCCGTGGAAGAAGGTATTGTTGCCGGCGGCGGCGTGGCATTGCTTAGCGCCATCGCTCTGCTGCAGAAGATCGTGGATGAAACCGAAGGTGATTACCGCACCGGTGTGCAGATCGTCAAGCGCGCTCTTGAGGAGCCCATCCGCCAGATCGCTGTCAACGCCGGCGTGGAAGGCTCCGTGATCGTCAACCATGTGGTCACCGTGAACAAGGTGGGCTACGGCTATGACGCCCTGAAGAATGAGTATGGCGATATGTTTGAAAAGGGCATTATCGACCCCACCAAGGTAACCCGCAGCGCGCTCATCAACGCCGCCAGCGTGGCCGCCATGGTGCTCACGACCGAAAGCCTGGTCACCGACATTCCGAAGCCTGAGGCCCCAATGCCTGCGGCTCCCGGCGGCGGCATGGGCGGTATGTACTAAGTCTCACCCCGGGTGTGCCCGGTACATTTTCCTCGCAATAGGCAAGGGGCTCCGAATAACGGAGCCCCTTGCCATATTCTGACCATGAGCTAAACACTCAACTTAAATATCTCCCCCACTTCCCTGCCACTTCCCATCCCAAACGAATAGGAGGATTTTAAAAACGCCTCCTTGCGAAGCTTCAACTCTGTCAATTCCTGTTCAAAATTGCGGGCAGTGTCCTCAGCCTGTTGGATTGTGTCTTCGAGCTTGCTGTAAAGCATATGAGCCAGGCTGTCCAGGCCATGGATTTCATCCTTCAACCGCTCTTTTTCAGCAATTGCATTTTGCTCCCCCTCGCGGATGATGCCATTGGCGGTGGCACGGGCAGTGATCAGAACACTGGAGATTTCCTGCTCCATGTTGCGGAAGTGTGCAAGCTCGTTTTTCAGAATGTTGTTTTGGTCGCGTATTTCGTTTTTTAGTGCCATAGCAGCATCATGCTCTGAGGTCAGCCGCGACACATATGCGTCCACCTGCTTTTTGTCATATCCCAAAAAGGAAGTGCGAAAAACAGTCTTCATTCATGCCTCCGGATATCCGTGCATTCCAATATAACATTGCCAGAATGCGCATTAAGTCGCTTTACGCTGCGAAAATGGTCGATTCAACTGCATTTTTATGGTCGGAAGCATGCGTTTTGCCGCCTTGTATCCCCTTTCGATCAGCTCATTGACCCGAGAGAAATCAAACAGCCCGACATCAGCAACATATGGAGCTATCACAGCATTGGCAAATTGCAGTGTGGTGCCAGCCAGCCTGCGGGACATAATGTCGAAGGAGCGTGACGCAACCTCAAGCAGGTCATCTGCCTGCTGTGCCTCGCCTGCATCCCGACCCAAATCCACAGCGATCACATAGTCCGCACCTATGTCCCGAAGCACTTTGACCGGCGCGTATTCTGTTACTCCGCCATCCACCAGATTCATCCCGCCAAACTGCCTGGGCACAAAAACTGCTGGAATAGTGCAGCTTGCAGCGATCGCGTCTGCCATGAGAATGTCGTTACAGACCACATAGTCGCCATGGATGGATTGGATTTCAGCATTGGTGAAAAAGACCGTGGAACCACTTAGCAGATCAACAGCGCATAATGCAACCATCATCGGTGCTTCCCGGATGTTCATGCCAAATGTGAGCCGATGGGCCAGTTTCTGAACCTGATTGCCCTTGAACATGCCGGCAAACGATGCTTTTCGCCCAAAAAAGGATCCGACCAAGGCTTTTGCCGCACCGGTGGAGTTGAAGTCAAGCAGGTTTTCATCCAAGCCGGTGGCAAACTCCTCCAGTTCAGCAAGCGAACGCCCTGCCGCGTAGCCACCACCTACCAGTGATCCGGCGCTGGTGCCTGACACGATTGAGATTGGTATCTGCGCCTCCACAAGCGCTTTCAACACTCCCACATGAGCAGCACCTCTCACTGCTCCACCTGATAATGCCAGACCAATTGTCATCAGGAACCCCACCTCTCGTGATACTATCATCAGAGTATGCATTGAGATGGAGAAACGTGAAGCACAAAAAAACCTCCACCCAGAGTGGTGGAGGCAGATATTTGGTTTTCAGTTTGCGGGAGGTGTTTCCGGCGGTTCTGTGTGATCTGTCTGAGGTTCTGCCTTAGCCTCAAATGTGGAGGAGCCACCTTTATGCCGCGAGCTTCTTACAAAGGAGCTGGTCATCAAGCCGGCTCCCAGGCAGACCGCCAGGATCGCCAGGATAACCTGACCGTTCGCCACGTCGTAATTCATCAACAGGAACCCACCACCGATGGCTGTGAGGATAAACACGGGGATCATGGACCCCTTCCGCCCTCTGCTGAACACATACAGCTCAAACAAACCAAACGCAGGGCCGAGTATGAACAACGGCCAAAGCTTGCCAACGGACTGTCCACCTTCTGTGAGTAGGAACAATACGCCGTAGACCAGTAGGATTCCGCCTGGCACCAACAAGCCTTCATTCTGCTCCCTGGTAAAGAAGTAATAAAGGTGGAAGATCAACCCGACGCCCATCAGGAGAATCGGCCATGTCATATTTCCATCCAACCGGATGATATTGAGCTGCCCCAGCGTCAACACCACACCGATCAGGAGAAGCACTGTGCCCCATACCAGGGAATTGATGCGTTTCATGCTCAACCCTCCTTATGATCGTTGCCTTCCAAGGGTGTGTCATCAACCGGATCACCCGATAAAACTTCTGCATTGCCAAGCGCCTCATCGGATTCCAATGTCACTTCTTCATCGGCTTCAGATTCCTCAGAGGGTTCATCTTTCCGGTGAACATCGCTAGAAATGAGCTTCAGGGAATCATCCAGAGGTGTGCTAAGGTCATCCTGTTTGCGCTTAGCAATTAATCCTTTTACTAAAGGATAAAGTAACATAAAGACAGATACTACAACCAAGACACCGCTTAGCCATTGGGAAACGCGCACATCCGAATCGCCCAAATACAGGCTGTCTGTGCGCAACCCCTCAATCACAAGCCTTCCGATGCCATACAGCAGCAGATAGAACCAGAACACATTGCCTTCCTTGCGCGTCTTGCTATTCTTGAAATAAAAGAACAGGAATGCGAACACAAGGAAATTCCACATGGATTCATAAAAGAATGTTGCCATATGGTATTGCCCATCGGCTTGGATGAACACTGCCGCCGGGAACCATTGCCATGCGGGGTTGTCGATGATGGCGCCATATGCCTCTTGATTCACAAAATTGCCCCAGCGGCCGATGGCCTGGCCCAGAATCAAGCTGGGAGCCAGAATATCCAGCAGGGAATAAAGCTTGATCTGCTTTTTGTTGATGAATGCCCAATAGATCAACACGCCGATGAAGCCGCCGATCACGCCCCCATAAATGGCCATGCCGCCTTCCCAGATGGCAAACACCTTCCAGAACGGGCTTGGCGGGGCATAAACAGCATTCCATTGAAATATCACGTAATAGATTCTTGCAAAAATCACAGCGAGCGGCACAATGATGAGCGCCATATCCAGGATGTTGTCCGGATTGTGCCCTTCCCGCTTGGTGTGATACATAGCAAGCAAAATGCCAAGGAGCATGCCGGTAGCGATGATGATGCCGTACCAATGAATGGAATAGCCAAAGATGGTAAATGCAACCATATTCTCACCTCCATTTGATTATACTGCATGCGGGGATTCTGTCAAGAAAAGGCCCAAAGAAACTACTTAAGTAAATCAGGCCGGTTTGTTTTTGTTTTCTTCAGTGATTCAGTGTGACGCCATTTTTCAATGTTGGCGTGATGGCCAGACAACAAGACCTCCGGTACCTGCATACCCCGGAAATCAGCAGGGCGGGTGTATTGCGGATACTCCAACATGCCATTTTCAAAGGTTTCATCCACATGTGCATCCTCATTGCCCAGCACGCCTGGAATGAATCTGCTCAAGGCATCCACCAGCACCAGAGCAGGCAACTCTCCGCCTGTCAGCACATAGTCACCGATGGAGATTTCCCGGTCGATCAGGGTATCAAGCACCCGCTGGTCCACACCTTCGTAATGGCCGCAAAGTATTATGATGTCTTCATGAGCAGACAACTCACGGGAGACCAGGTTGTCCAAACGCTCTCCCTGCGGAGACATATAAATACGAAGCGGTTGCCCTCCGGAATGCCACTCAAGAGCCTGCTCCATGCAGTCGAAGATGGGCTGTGGTGCCATCACCATCCCTGCCCCGCCCCCAAAGGGGTAGTCGTCAACCCTGCGGTGCTTGTCTGTAGAGTAGTCGCGTATGTTGAAAAGCCGGACATCAAGCAGTCCGGCTTCCCTGGCTTTCCCGAGGATGCTGACGGAAAGATAATGCTCCATCACCTCAGGGAATAGTGTGAGTATGCTAATCTTCAAATACGGCCACCTCTTTGAATCGAGCGGCGTTTACCACGATTCGCTTGGCTGCGGTGTCGATGTTGATGATGACCGACTTCAGCGCCGGGAACAGCACATCGCCCTCCGGTCCGCCCCGCAGCACATAAACGTCCGCCGCGCCAGGCTGCATGACCTCAGTGAGCTTTCCCCAAAAGCGGCCGGACTCATCCACCACCGAGCAACCAATGATATCAGTGATAAAATGAGCTCCCGGAGGCAGCTCCACGGCTTGATCGCGGCGCACATATAGTGACTTGCCGTTCAGCGCCTCGGCGGCGCTGCGGTCCTCCACGCCCTGGAAGCGAAGATAAACGGCGTCGCCGTTCACATCAGCCTCCTCGATCCATATTGCGGTATACTTGCCGCTCTCCAGAAGCCAAGCTTGATCAAGGCCGAGAAAACGGCCTGGGTCGTCGGTGAATGGGCGCACACGCACATGCCCCTTCAGGCCACGTGCACGGCCGATTGTGCCAATCAGCATGTATTCGCCCGTCCCGCCGGCGTCGTAAATCATAGGATGTCCACCACATATTTCTTGCGGCGGTTGGATGTAGCCGACTTTACCACGGTGCGGATCGCATTGGCGATCCTCCCCTGCTTGCCGATCACGCGGCCCATATCATCTGGTGCGACTTTCAGCTCCAGGATCACCGTGCGGCCCTTATCCTGTACGCCGACGGCAACCTTTTCAGGCTCTTCCACCAGCGACTGGGCGATGTAGCTAACCAGTTCTTCGGGCTTCAATTCATCCACCTGCCTTAAATGATGCCGTTTCTCTTAAACAGATCCCGTACTGTGTCAGTGGGCTGGGCGCCGTTCTTGATCCACTGCGACGCCTTCTCCGCATCCACTTTGAACGTGGAGGGCTCGGTCAGTGGGTTGAAATAGCCGATTTCCTCGATGAAGTCACCATCACGGGGAGCGTTGCTCTCAGAGACGACAATGCGGTAAAAAGGGGCTTTCTTTGCGCCCATTCTCTTGAGACGGATCTTGACTGCCATTGGTTCTTCCTCCAAAAAATTGTTTTCTATCGAAATTCCCGCTCGGCGGAAATCTTCGTCAGTTGAATTTGAACGGCGGCTTCATACCCCGTCCGAATTTCTTACCCAGACCGCCCATGCCTCCGAACTGCTTCATCATTTGTTTGGTCTGTTCGAACTGCTTCATCAGGATGTTCACATCCTGCACCTTGGTGCCGCTGCCACGGGCGATTCGGATGCGGCGGCGGGCGTTAAGCATGCTGGGGTCGCGGCGCTCCTCTGGCGTCATGGACTTAATGATGGCTTCCATGCGAAGCATGTCTTTCGGATCCACATCATCAGCTTTTACACCCATCTTGCTCATGCCGGGGATCATGTTCATCACATCGCTGATGGAGCCCATTTTCTTGATCTGTTCAAATTGCTCCAGGAAATCCTCCAGGTCAAATTTCTGCTCCCGGAACTTCTTCTCCATCTTTTCGGCCTGGGCCACATCGAAGGTGCTCTGGGCCTTTTCAATCAGGGACAATACATCGCCCATACCGAGGATACGCGATGCCATACGGTCTGGGTGGAAAGGCTCAAAATCCTCCGGCTTTTCACCGATGCCGCAGAACTTGATGGGCTTGCCGGTGACAGCTTTCACCGATAGAGCCGCGCCGCCGCGGGTGTCGCTGTCAAACTTGGTCATGATCACGCCGGTGACATCCAGTTGCTTATTGAAGGCTTCAGCCACGTTCACTGCGTCCTGGCCAGTCATGGCGTCCACCACAAGCAAGATCTCATCGGGCGTAGTGAGCTTCTTGATCTGATCAAGTTCGCCCATCAGTTCTTCGTCAATATGCAGGCGGCCCGCCGTATCCAGGATCACAACATCGTTGCCGTGGGATATGGCGTGCTTGATACCAAGCGCAGCGGTCTCCACTGGATTCTCCAGGCCGCGTTCAAACACCGGTGCCCCCACCTGCTGACCCACCACCTGCAGCTGCTTGACTGCAGCCGGGCGGTATACGTCGCAAGCAACCAGCAGCGGGTGCTTGCTGTGGCGCTTTTTCAAATAGAGCGATAGCTTTCCTGCCATACTGGTCTTGCCAGCGCCCTGCAGGCCGCAGAGCATGATCACGGCAGGAACCCTCGAACCAAACTTTAACGAGCTATGGGTGCTGCCCATGAGCTCGGTCAATTCGTCGTTGACGATCTTGATGACCTGCTGGCCCGGCGTCAGGCTCTCGAGCACATCCTTCCCCACTGCGCGCTCGGAGACTTTCTTTACAAAGTTTTTTACAACCTGAAAGTTCACATCCGCTTCCAGCAACGCAATGCGTACCTCACGCATGGCAGCCTGGATGTCTGCTTCATTAATCTTTCCCCTGCCAGTTACCTTTTTCAGGATCGCTTGTATCTTGTCGCCCAAGCCCTCAAAGGCCATTGTTGCCCTCCCAGATCGCAGCCGCTCTTTGCAGCATCGCCATGAGTATCGCCATATCATCGGCGCTTAAGGTATTTTTGCCCTGTATCAGCTCCGCCATGCCGTCCAGACTGCCCTTCACCGCAAGATATCGGGCCATGAGCCCCAGCCGTTGCTCGCAGCGCTCCAGCGTCTCCACACCGCGCTTCAGGCCATCGTGCACACCTTGCCGGGTGATGCCGGCCCGTTCGGCAATTTCGGCTAAAGACAAGTCCTCGTTGTAATGCATCTCCATGAGGCTGCGCTGCTTTTCGGTGAGGAACTCGCCGTAGAAGTCTAAAAGCCAGGAGATGCGGATGTTTTTGTCCATAGGGTTCTCCACGAAAACCAAAGGTGTAAAGCTTTATAACTTTACACCCGAAAGAATACTATAAGTTCGCCATTCTGTCAACCGTCAAACAACGCTTCCGCAAACCGCTTTGCATCAAATTCCTGGATATCTTCAACAGATTCGCCGGTGCAGATGTATTTCACCGGCACCTTCATTCCGGATGATATACCGATCACGATGCCGCCTTTGGCCGTGCCGTCCAGCTTCGTTAAGACAAGCCCGGAGATATCAGCCACTTCCGAGAACACTTTGGCCTGCTCCACTGCGTTTTGGCCGGTGGTAGCATCCAGCACCAGGAATGCTTCCTTGTGGGCGTCCGGCATTTCACGGCTGACAATCCGTTGTATCTTTTCCAGCTCATTCATCAGGTTTTTCTTGTTGTGCAAGCGGCCTGCGGTGTCGCAAATGAGAACATCGGCATGGCGAGCCTTGGCGGCTTGGATGGCATCATATACCACGGCAGCCGGATCGCTGCCCTGCTGCTGGGCCAGCACCGGCACGCCGATGCGATCGGCCCACACCTTCAATTGCTCGATCGCCGCCGCGCGGAACGTGTCTGCTGCAGCAAGCATCACAGTCTTGCCCTGGGCCTTGAAGTAATTAGCGAGCTTTGCGGTGGTGGTGGTCTTGCCGGTGCCATTCACGCCCACCATCAGGATCACAGCCGGTGTGGGCATATCTGCGGCAGAGGCAGATTTTTCGAACTTTGTGGCAATGACCTCTTTTAGTAGCCCTTTGATTCGGGCAGGGTCACCGATCTTCTCCAGCTTGACCCGCTGCTTGATGGTCTCCACAAGCTCATGAGATAGCGTTGCACCCACATCACCGGAGACCAGCACATCCTCCAGGTCATCGAAGAACTCGTCATTGATTTCCTTATAATAGCGCACGAGGTCGTCAACCTTTGACTTGATGGAGTCGCGGGTCTTGACCAAAGAGTTTTTGAGGCGTTCAAACAAGTTTGGTTTGTCTGGCATGATGCTGTTCTCCGTAGGCAAAAATTCAAGGGGGGATGGCCTCCGCAGAGACTAGGGGGGATTTCCATGCGGGCCGGTGCGGAGCCTGGCCCCTACTGTCTACTGAATACCCATCATTGCCCACTGGCCACATAATCGGCCATCTTCATGGACACCAGCCGCGAAATCCCTTTCTCCTCCATTGTGACGCCATAGATGGCGTTGCTGGCCTCCATCGTGCCCTTACGGTGGGTCACGACGACAAATTGGGTGCGGTCGGTATAGCCGTTGAGGTAGTTGGCAAAGCGCTTCACGTTCACATCATCCAGTGCTGCCTCGATCTCGTCGAGCACGCAGAACGGCGACGGATTGAGTTTCAACATCGCGAACAGCAGCGAGATGGCAGTGAGCGCCTTTTCACCGCCGGAAAGAAGGGAGAGCAGCTGCAGCTGTTTGCCCGGCGGTTGGGCGACAATCTCAATTCCAGAATTCAAAAGATCACTCTCGTCTTTGAGCACCAGCTTTGCCATTCCACCGCCGAACATCTCGGTAAAGGTCTCAGAAAAGTAGCCGTTGAGCAGGTTGAACTGCTCACGGAAGCGCTTCTCCATCTTTTCAGAAAGCTCGGTGATGATGGCCACCAAGTCGAATTCTGCCTTTCGGAGGTCCCCCATCTGCTTTTGAAAGTCCTCATATCGGGCTTTCATCGACACATAATCATCGATGGCGTTTACATTCACATTGCCCATCGCCCGGATCCGCTCGCGGATCTCGCTGATGCGCCTGGTTGCACCTGCTGATTCGAAGTCGATACGCTTGTGTTTTTGAGCCGTGGCCCAGGTGAGCTCATAAGTATCCCAGATACGGTTCTGCATGTTTTCCAGGTCGGCTTCGATACGGCCGGTCTGACCTTGCAGTTTGGCTTGTTGCTCGCGGAGCTCATCAAGCCCATGCCTCTGCTCCTGCACTGCCTGCTCCAGGGCGATGCGCCGCTGCCTGAGGCCATTGCGCTCCTCTTCCACAGCGTGCAGTCGGGTTTCGGCAGCAGATCGCTCCGCTGACTTGTCCTGACGGCCCGTTGTGCTGGCAGCCAGGGCTTCTTCCTCGTGGCAGGCAGCTTGTTCGTGCACGTCCTGCTCTTTACGGGCTGATTCCGCTTGCGCAGTAAGGTGGTCAGCTTCGCGCTTTAAGCGCCGCAGGTCGCTTTCCAGCGACTGGCGGTGCCGCTCGCCGGTGGCCAGCGTGATCTTCATGGCGTTGGCCTGCTCTTGCAGGTCGTTGTATTGTTCCCGCTGCTCATTGATCTGCTGCTGAATGCGAATGATTTCAGCGCGGGCATCCGCATTGCTCTGCTCCTCACCGCCCTGGGCGCTTTCAATGCCGGCACGCTCGCGAGCCAACTCGTCCAGGTTGTCCTGCAGCTGCTGGCGTTCCTCATCAATAGCCAGGCGAGATGCTTCCACGCGCTCAGTAGCCTGGGCAGCCTTGTCGCGGCGCTCCCGTTCACGGGCCAGCATAAGCTCCACATCATGGGCTTCCTTGGATAGACGTTCCAGATCGGCCGCTGCCTCTGCCCCCCGAGCTGTCACTTGCTCGGATTTGGCCGACAAATCTTTAATCTCTTCCTCATTGCGCTCACGCAAGGCTTGCAATTCATCAAGCTCTGCTGAGCGGCCAAGCACGCTGGTAAAGCGGCTGCTCACGCTGCCGCCGGTGATGGAGCCGCCGGGATTGATGATGTCACCCTGCAGCGTGGCAAACCTGAGGCTGTGGCCACAGGCGCGGGCCATGGCGATGGCGCTGTCCATGTCATCGGCGATCACGATGCGGCCCAGCAGGTTTTGAACGATATCCTTGTATCGGACATCGTATTTCACAAGCTCACTGGCCACACCCACACAGCCTTTGATTCTCAAAACCGACTGCTGCTCCTGGGCGTTCAGCGTCCTGCCACGGATGGCAGAAACTGGCAGAAATGTGGCGCGGCCATAATTGTTCTGCCTGAGGTGGTTGACCAGCGCCTTGGCGTCTTCCTCGGTGGGTGTGACGATGTTTTGCATTGCCGGGCCCAACGCCATTTCCACAGCGCGGACAAGCATGGAAGGCACCTCGATCATCTCGCCGATCACGCCTTCCACGCGGGCATTGAGGGCGGTGTTGCTGCGGCAGTCCACCAGCAGGCGTTTCACGGCCTCGGCGTAACCGCCATAATCACGCTTCATTGCCTGCAGCATGTTGATGCGTGTGGCTGTGGCCAGCACGCGCTCGCGAACCTTGGTGATGCCGTCATCAATATCCTTTTTGGCAGCCGCCAAGTCGCGCACCTTTTGGGCAGCTTCTCCGCTTTCCCGTTTTTTTTGGGCGGCTTCTGCCTCCAATCTGCTGACTGTTTCATTGATCTCACCGGCGGCGTCCTGCACCAGCGCCGTTTCACGGTCCAGTGATTGGAGGGAGCCATCCAACTGGCGCAGGCGGTTGCGGATGCCCTCATCCATGGCGTTGAGACGAGCCAATGCGCTTTTGATGTCACCGATTTTGTTCAGGCGGGCCATCATGGCCGACTTGCGCTCTTCAGCCTGTTCCTCATCTTCTTTGAGCTGCCTGCCCATTTCTGCAAGACGGGTTTCCAGACCGTTCAGGCCGGCAAGGCCATCTTGCCCTTCGGCCTGTTGGCGATTGATTTCCTCCTGAAGCCTGGCGGCTTCGGCAAGCAACACTGCGGACTTTTCTTCCGCCTGTGCCGCTTCGCCGGACAGGCGCTGAGCCTCGCGGGCGAAGTTGGCAATGCGCTCAACCGCCAGGTTGTGCTCACCCTCCCGCCTCTGCTCCTCAGCAATGAGCGCGGTGATTTCGTCGCGGATACGGCTGGCGATGTCTTCCAGCCGGTCCATCTCAGCGGTGTTGCTGCGAAGCTGTTCCTCGTCTCGGGCGATAGCGGCGGCCATGGCTGCTGTTTTGCCTTCAGCCAGCTCGCCTTGTTCCTTCAAAGTCTCCAGCTTAGTCTTCGCCCGGTCATATTGCAGCAAAAACTGGTTCACATCGAGGTCCTTAAGCTCGGCGCTCAGTTCCAAATACTCTCGGGCCGTTTCGCTCTGCTGCCGCATGGGCTCCAGTTGGTTGCCGATCTCAGAGGCGATATCATTGATGCGCTGCAGGTTGTTGCGTGTATTCTCCAGGCGTCGCTCAGCTTCTTCCTTACGCACACGGAATTTCATAATACCTGCTGACTCATGGAATGCGCCGCGGCGGTCTTCCGGGCGGCTATTGATGATCTCGGCGATCTGGCCCTGGCCCACGATGGAGTAACCATCTTTACCAACACCAGTGTCGCGAAACAGATCCACAACGTCCTTCAGGCGGCAGCTTTGCTTATTCACGTAATATTCACTTTCGCCCGATCGGAAAATCCGCCGCGTGATCGTGACCTCCGAATAAGCCACCGGTAGCTGCCCGCCGGCGTTGTCAATGGTGAGGTTTACTTCGCAAAATGAAAGAGCTTTGCGCTTTGAGGTGCCGTTGAATATGATGTCTTCCATCCGTGCGCCGCGCAGCACTCGGGCGTTCTGCTCGCCCAGCACCCAGCGCACGGCATCGCCGATGTTGCTTTTTCCGGAGCCGTTGGGGCCGACGATGGCAGTGATGCCATCGTCAAACTGGATTTCTATTTTATCGGCAAACGATTTGAAGCCGAAGATTTCAAGCTTTTTCAGGCGCACGTTGTGACTTCCCGCTTTCTTCCAGGCCCTCGGTCAGCGCGGCAAGTGCTTTGCCGGCTGCATCCTGTTGAGCCTCCTTTTTGCTTTTCCCCGTGCCTTGCGCTAACCGTTTGCCATCCACCACCACAGACATCGTAAATGTTCTGGCGTGTGGCTCTCCGGCGGCTTCATCCAGCACATACTCAATACGGGCCTCCCCGTTTTGCTGCACCAACTCCTGCAGGCGGGTCTTATAATCGTCTTGAAACCCTTCAGTGGCCGTTTTCTCTATGCCGCCCATCAGCCGGGGAAGTATGAACCCGGTGGCAGCCTGTATGTCAGAATCCAGATAGATCGCCGCGATGATCGCCTCTATTGCGTCGGAAAGTATAGAGGCGTTTTTTGCTTCTCCTGCCCTGTCCATGCCGCGGCCCAGCAGCACAAGGCCAGGCAACCCTATTTGCTTGGCTACCTGGGCCAGTGATGGCTCTGACACCACCGACGCCTTGATCTTTGACATGCCGCCTTCAGCCATCTGTGGGTAAGTGCGATACAGATGGTCGCTCACAATCATGCCAAGCACAGAGTCACCCAAGAACTCCAACCGCTCATTGCAGGTGAGATTGGGTGATTCATGAGAGCGGGAGGCATGCGTCAATGCCTCCCTCGCCAATTCTTTGTTTTGAAAAGTATAACCGATCCGCTCTTCCAAGGCGGCCACATCAGCCGCCCCGCTGGTCTTTTTTTGCATCCGATTACTTCTTGTGTTCCTCAATGTATTTCACGGCGTCGCCCACCGTCTTGATTTTTTCCAGGTCTTCATAAGGGAATTCCATGTTGAACTCAGTTTCCAGGTTCATGATGATGCCAACCACTTCCACCGAGTCAGCTTTCAGGTCTTCGTTGAGTTTGGCCTCCATCGTGACCTTCGCCGGATCCACTTCCAATTGCTGGGTGATGATTTCCTTCACTTTTTCAAACACCATGGGTCAAGCCTCCTCATTCATCCTGTATTATTATAGGGAATCGGCGGATCCCGCCGTCATTCGCTTTCCAGCGCAGAGATCAGCGATTGGCGGATACTGCCCACCACATCGCGCTCCACGGCAGTCTTTGCCTGCCTCAAGGCGCTCTCAAAACTACGGGCATTGGATGATCCGTGGGCCTTCACCGCCACACCGTCGATGCCCAGCAGCAGCGCACCGCCATACTCGGTGTAATCCATCTTGGCCTTCACGCTTTTGAAACCCTTTTTTAGCACCGCAACAGCCAGTTTTCGAGATGTTGTGGCTGTGAGCTCGGCCTTCAGCAACGTGAAAAGAAAACCGGCCACGCCCTCAGCGGTTTTCAAGAAGATGTTGCCGGCAAACCCGTCGCTCACGATCACATCCACGTTGCCATCCAGTGCATCACGGCCTTCCACATTGCCCTTGAAATTGAGTGAAGACGCCTTCAGCAGTTGGTGGGCTTCCTTATACACGGCATTGCCCTTTTCCTCTTCAGCGCCGATGTTGAGCAGCCCGATGCGGGGCTTTTCCACGCCCATCACCTTGTTCATATAGATGCCGCCCATCTGGCCAAACTGCACCAGAAACTCCGGCTTGCAGTCAGCATTGGCACCGCAGTCGATCAGCATGGCGCAACCGGTCATCGTGGGCAGGATCGGTGCCAGCGCCGGCCGCTGGATCCCCTTGATGCGGCCCACGCCAAACAGCGAGCCGGACATAAACGCCCCTGTGCTGCCGGCAGAAACGCAAGCATCCGCCTTCTTCTGCTTCAATAGATCAAGCGCCACGATCATGGAGGAGTTCTTCTTTTTGCGGATGGCAGTGAGCGGGTCCTCGCCGGTCTCAATCACTTCATCGGCATGCACGATGGTGAGGCGTGAGACCTCCTTCTCAGGCAAGAGGGCGCGGATTTCTGCTTCACGGCCAACCAGTGTGATTTCCAAATCGGGATGATGCTCCAGCGCCTGAAGAGACCCTTTGATAACTTCAACCGGCGCGTGATCGCCGCCCATCGCGTCTACGGATATTCTTACCAAGTTTTCTCATCCTTTGCGTATGATGATAAATAATACCAAACAGTAGTATAACGAAAACACAGGTGCAATGCAACAACAGATCCTCATGGATCCTGTTTGTGTTTGGCATATTTAGTGATCAAATGATTTCGTATCCACAACCGGTTGATTGTGCAGGCGCTCATGGAGTGAGATTGAAACTCCATGTGATGCTCTTCTCAATCAAGCCTGGGCGGTTTGCTCTAACTTCCCTGGCACAGGTTTCTTCCCTGGCACCAAAAGGCAGAGAGCTGTATAGATCACACCGATCCCCGCGCCGGCGGCAAACACCCACTCATGGCCCACAGTGGTCCATATGATGCCGCCCAGGAATGGCCCAATCACGCTGGCCACATGGTCCATGCTCACGCCTACGGACAATGTAGGCATGATCTCGTTGGGATCATCGGCAGTGTGCTTGACGAAAATGTCGCGCCCCATCAGTGTGGATTGCGTAAGACGGTCTATATAGCTCAGCGCCAGCAATACAAACACTACCAGGGAATCGCCGACTGGCAGGTTGCACAAGAAGATATAGCTGACATAGATGGCCGTGCAGAGGATCCCACCACCCACTAAAAGCTTGCGTTCGCCGTACTTGTCGATCAGGTGGCCCATGAACGGATTGAAGAAAAACACCGTGGCCGAGCCGATGATTGCCAGCAAGGTCATCGTGGAAGCAGGCTGCATAAAGGTTTTGACCAGCAGCCACGGGGCAAACACGAGGTAGATCTGCTTGCGGAACCCGCTGATGAAGCTGATCAGGTAATACAGCGTGTATTTCTTTCTGAGCAGGATCCTGGTTTTGGACAGACTCTCGCCTGCTTTTCGGGTTCTCATAAAAAACAGCGCGACACCAGCGCAGAACGCCATGGCAGCTCCCAATATGAAATACAGGCGGTAGTTTTGCGCGTTGGCACCTTTCATAATCAACATGATTGGCAGGCTGGCCATGATATAAAAGATTGTAGTGGTCGCATCCATCAACCCGATCACACGGCCCTCATAACCATGGTTGGCCACGGTGATGCCGATGCTATTGCGCAGCGGCATGAAAATATGGTCGCCCAGGCTGACCACCACCATGTAGACCACAAGAGCCGGGCTGAACGATGTGGTGAGCATCCCAACCAGCAGCAGGCCGCCGGCCCTGACCATCATCGCAAGTGTGCCCATGCGCCCGATGGTAAGGAACGAAAGCGCCGCGATGATCAGCATCATCAGCAGCCCCGGCGTCTCGCGGAAGGGCTCCAGCACGTTCATCCTCTGATGATCGGTCAGGCCGATGTCTTTATAGAAGTTGTTCCAGATGTTCTCTGAAAAGCCGGAAGACAAGCCGATGAACGCCACTGCGACGAACAGCAGCACGACCTCTCGCAGCATGGATTTGTTGAAGATGTTGTCACGGTTGAACATGAATTGCCCCCTACCCCTTGCCGCACTCGCGACATCTCCTATTGCTCCACCGCCCAAACCATTGTGGCGGTGTCGGATAATGACAAGCCCTTGTTGTGGTCTTCTGCCCATGTGATCGACCAGGTGTTTTCAAACAGCAGCACCGGACGCCCTGCGGCATCCTCCGCACGCAATGTTGTGCTGGTAAGATTGAGCCTGGACAAATCATCCACGCCGGACACCCAGCGCACAAAACGGTAATTGAGGCGTTCGGTGCGCAGCTCCACGCCATACTCACCCTTGAGGCGGAATTCCAACACGTCAAACTGGAGCAAGCCGACCACACCAACAATCAACTCCTGCCTGCCGATGTCTGTCTGACGGAACACCTGGATGGCTCCCTCTTCGGAAAGCTGGTTTACGCCTTTGACGAACTGCTTACGCTTCATCGTGTCCATGCTGGTCACACGGGCGAAATTTTCCGGTGCGAACATCGGGATGCCGTCAAAGGTGAAGCGGCGGCCCATTGTGAGTGTGTCACCAATGTGGAACACGCCGGGGTCAAACAGACCGATGATGTCGCCGGGCCAGGCTTCGTCTACTGATTCACGCTCCTTGGCCATGAATTGCTGAGGTTGGGCCAGGCGGATGCGCTTGTCAGAGTTTACGATCAATGCCTCCATACCCTTCTCAAACTTGCCGGAGCAGATGCGCATGAACGCGATGCGGTCGCGATGAGCCGGGTTCATGTTTGCCTGGATCTTAAACACGAAAGCAGAGAACTCGTCATCTTCCGGTTCCAGAATGTCTTCCCCCACCAGACGGGCGGACGGAGGCGGAGCCATCTCAAGGAACTTGCTGAGGAAACACTCCACACCAAAATTGTTCATCGCAGAGCCGAAAAACATCGGGCTCAATTGCCCGGCCAGCACCTTGGGCATATCCAGGTCTTCACCGGCACCTTCCAGCAGCAGCAGGTCGTCCAGCAGCCTGTTGGTGTGGTATTGGCCAAGCTTTTGCGAAAACTGCGGATCGTGGGGGTCACCCTCCACCGATTCTACCTGTTTGGAACCATGAGCCTCACCGCTGTCAAAAAGCTCCACACGGTCGCGGTCGCGGTGGTAAATGCCCTTAAAATCGCCCTCAGTGCCGATGGGCCAGTTCACCGGTGAGCAATGAATGCCAAGCACGCTCTCGATCTCGCTCATCAAGTCGAAAGGATCCTTTGCGGCGCGGTCCATCTTGTTTACAAATGTGAATATCGGGATGCCACGCATCCGGCACACATGGAACAGCTTGATTGTCTGCGGCTCCACCCCTTTTGCGCCGTCAATGAGCATCACGGCGCTGTCAGCGGCCATCAACGTGCGGAAGGTGTCCTCACTGAAATCCTGGTGGCCAGGGGTGTCAAGAATGTTGATGCGGCAACCGGCGTAATCAAACTGCATTGCGCTGGAGGTTACCGAAATGCCCCTCTGCTTTTCGATCTCCATCCAGTCGGAAACGGCATATTTATTGGCCTTGCGGGCCTTGACCGAGCCGGCCAGATGGATCGCGCCGCCATAGAGCAGCAGCTTCTCTGTCAATGTGGTCTTACCAGCGTCAGGGTGAGAGATGATGGCGAACGTTCTTCGCCTTTTGATCTCAGAAACGGCTTCCTGGGATAGTGGCATAGGAAACACACCTCAATGAACACAATACTGTTTATTCTATAGGAGAAATGGAGCGGAAGTCAACAAAGACAATAGGATGTATTCTGCTCTGGCCAGATCACTGCCCGTCTGGTTTTCGATAGTAGTCCAGCACTTTCATCGCAAACCGTGCGGAGACAGTCGCCGGCCCGCCGCCCATTTCAATGCCCACGCCGATGGCCTCGATCACCTGCTCCTCAGTAGCCCCCTGCTTCAATACCTGCTCGATGTGCCACTGCATACAGGATTCGCAGTTGATCACCACAGAAAGGCCCACAGCGATCAATTCCTTTTCCATGCATCCAAGGCTCCCAGCCTCAAACGCCTTTTCCTCAAAGGCCACAAACTTCTGAAACACCTCGGATTTCATAAGGTAGAACCCGTTGGCTAGCCTTCTGTCCCTGATGATTTTTTCAATTTTCTCGCGGTCTGAAGCGTCCATTGATGCCTCCCTGGGGTGTTCAACATATGGCAAACATGTTATTCTAATTACCAGAACAATGCAAGGGAGCAGGCTATGACGTTTCTGGAAGCTCTGCACAAAGCCAACGTCAACGATACCATCATTGATCAAATTATGAGTGTGGAGTATCCCCATGATGCCAATCCCAAACAGGACAACGC
This sequence comes from Bacillota bacterium, assembly GCA_023435705.1. Lineage (GTDB taxonomy): Bacteria > Bacillota > Clostridia > Christensenellales > UMGS416 > JAEYRA01. Next base: position 316,416 of record JAEYRH010000016.1, read on the forward strand.
CAACTTCATGGCCGCTGCGATGCGTAAGTGCGATGAGTTGCTGGAGTTTGACAAGATCGCCGAGGTGATGTTTCACCGCGCGTGCTGTAAGAGCGGCTTTCGCCAGAGCAACGCCAAGCAACTGGCCAAAGAGCATGGAGACAAGCCCTTGGCAGAAAAACTGGAGCTGCTGGGGCAGCTGCAGTACATGGGCAAACCATGGATCACAGAGGACGGATATATTCAAACTGTTGGCATCGGCCATATGGATGCTTGTCCCTGCTGGAACTTCGCTGGCTTCGTACCGGCGAACGGCCCCATGCCCCTCTCCTACTGCCTGTGTTGCGCCGGGCATTTCCGGTTTCATTATGAAAAGGCGCTGGGAGTGAAACTCAGAACGAAACAAGTGGTTTCTTCCAACATCAACAGCGGAGCGAAAGAACCTTGTGTGTTTCAATATCAGATTATCTAGGCGTCTGGAGCCAAAAGGCGGGCCTCAGGCCCGCCTTTTGTATAACTTCTGTTAATCCAGTTTCCCTTTCAGCAACCCCACCGGCATCGGTGCGGGCTTTTCGCAGGTGCTGTTGAGCCGGTAAACCAGCCCCTCGCGGCAGGCATCGTGGAACGCGTGCATGATGTCCAGCACGTGGAAGGTCAGATCCACATTGGCGCGGTGCTTGCGGCCGGTGCGGATGGCATAGGCCATATCCGCCACGCCAACACCGCGGCTGTTCACCGCGTAACCATGCAGGATCGGGATCTCCTGCCAGTTGTCCATGCCGGGCTTGCGGAAGAGCACCGGCCCGCCAAAGGTATTCGGGTCCGGCACTGACAGCGTGCCAAGGCTGCCGTAGATCTCAATACGGGGCAGATTGGCCGCCCACACATCGAAAGACGTGATGATCGTGCCGATGGCGCCGCTCTTGAAATTCATCAGGCCCGCCACATGGGTGGGCACTTCCACATCCACAATGGTGCCGTATTTCTTTTCCGAGGTGATTGTGCGGGTCGGGAATGTGACGCGGGTGGAGCCGGAAACACTTTCCACCGGGCCCATCAGGTTCACAAGCGCCGTGAGGTAATAAGGGCCCATATCAAACATCGGGCCGCCGCCCACCTTGTAGTAAAACTCAGGATCCGGATGCCAGCTCTCATGACCGTGGCAGGTCATGAAGGCTGTGCATGCCACAGGCTCGCCGATCCAGCCATCCTCAATGAGCTTGCGGCAGGTCTGGATGCCGCCGCCCATAAAGGTATCCGGAGCGCCACCGGCCAGCAGGCCTTTCTTTTCGGCCAGCTTCTTGATCTTCAGGCCGTCTTCGCGCTCAATGGAAAGGGGCTTCTCCACATAGACATGCTTGCCGGCTTCCAGCGCCGCCAGGCAGACAGCGGCGTGGTGCGGCGGCGTGGTGATGTTGAGGATGATCTCAATCTCCGCATCCTTCAGCATTTCCTCCACGGTGTCATAGATCACTGGGATTGCATACTTTTCTGCGGCGGCCTGTGCTCTGGACTTGTCCAGGTCCACAACGGCCTTCACTTCCAGGATATCAAACACCTTGGTCATGTTCTCAAAGTAGATTCCGCTGATGTTGCCGCAGCCGACAACACCCACTTTGACCTTTTTCATGCTATCCCTCACTTCAGTGTTTTGTAATCCAGGCCGCATTCCACAGCAATGGTCTTGCTCTCGGCAGCCCACAGCATGCCACGAAGCATCGTCTCCTGCGCCTCAGGGATGTCGAACACATCGTCATGGTGCCCCAGTGACGAGTAGAACACACGGCCATAGCCCCACATCTTGGTCCAGAGCACCGGCACATCCACCGCGCCGTTGGTGGTGTGGTAGCCCTTGGCCACGGGGAACCTGGTTGTGGCGAGCACATCCACCGCCGGGTCCACATGCACATAGTATTGCTCGCTGGACACATTGAAATCGTCTATGCCATACACAATGGGGCTGGAGCTGTTCTTCTTGACGTTGACCACATAAGGTGTGCCGTCGTTGCCGGGGTGCGCCACCCACTGGCCGCCAGTCATAAATTGCCACTCCGTCTCATTGCGGAAGCTGTCGCACATGCCACCGTGGCAACCAGCCAGTCCCACGCCGGAGGCTACTGCCTCAATCACGGGCAACATCTGCTCGCGCTTGATCGTGCCCATCGTCCAGCAGGATACGATCAGATCCAGTGCTTTCAGCTTTTCCACATCCAGAAATGCGTCCAGCGTGTCGGACACTTCAACTTCAAACCCATTTTCCCTAAGAAGTCTCGCGAACCGTTGAGATACCTGTACAGGCTCGTGGCCGTCCCACCCGCCTTGGACAATCAATGCCTTTTTCATAAGCAGCCCCCTTTCATTTACAGTAATTATACTAATTCATACATCTTCTTTCTCGCCATCCTTTATGATACGATGGACATTTTTTGCGATTTTTGCTATTCTTGGGGCATCCACATCTGTGAGAGTGACATGCACGCAATCTATGAAGACAGGTCATACGCCGGTGGTCTCCCGGTGGTGGCATACGAAACCAGAAACATGAAATTCCCGGCCCACTGGCATGCCGACGTGGAGCTTGTTTGCGTTTGTAATGGATCACTTCTGGTTGGAATTAACAATGAGCCACGCATTTTGCACAAAGGTGACATTGCAATCTGCTCCAGCGGTGACATCCACTATTATGACTGCAAAAGCGGAGAGTCGGTGCATCGCATGATCATCTTCCGGCCTGAGTTGGTGGACAATGCAGGCGGCTGGCCTCGCGGCTTTTCCTTCTCAAAGCCGTTTGCTCCTGCGGAGCGTTCAGAAGAACTGTATCAGAGTTTCAACGCAGCGTATACAACAATTCGCAGTGAGATCATGAGGACCGATCTGGCGGCAACGATGTTGATCCGAAGCAGCCTGCTGGGCTTGTGCGGCACCCTTACCAGAGCTATGCCAACTGAGGCTGCTTCGGTCGTGAAAGCAACCCACAGGCATCACCGATTGAAAGCAATGCAGGACGCCCTTTCCTTTATTGAAAGCAACTTCATGGAAAGCATCACTTTGAAAGATGCTGCAGAGGTGGCGAATATGAGCGTCTGCCATTTCTCCAGGCTGTTCGGGACCATCGCCGGCGACAGTTTCAAGGGTTATTTAAACCAGCTTCGCGTGAACAAAGCCGAGGAACTGATCAAAGCCAGCGAGGAATCCATCACCGACATCGCCTATCAGTGCGGGTATGGGTCTGTGCGTTCTTTTAACAGGGCGTTTTTATCTGCACGGGGCTTGACACCGTCAGAATTTCGGGGGTAGTGGCAACAAAGAACCTTCCTTCTGGCAAAAAAACCCTCTCCTGTATGGGAGAGGGTTTTTGATGCGCAAATTCACGGTCTCCAGCGCAGCCGGGGCTTTCGAGCTGCCATCACTTCGTCCAGGCGGCCCACAGGCGTTGTGGACGGTGCCTCATGAAGCTCATCGGGGTTTGTGCATGCAAGCTCTGCGATTTCAATCAAGGCACTCACAGCTCGATCCAGCGTCTCGCGTGACTCGGTCTCGGTGGGCTCAATCATCAGAGCCTCGCGCACGATCAGCGGGAAATACATCGTGGGCGGATGAATGCCGTAATCAATGAGCTTTTTTGCCACATCCATTGCCGAGCAGCCGGTGTCTGCCTTCAAAGCTTCCGCTGACAGCACAAACTCATGCATGCACGGCCTGTCATAAGGCAGCGTGTAATGCTCTTTCAACTTCTCCATCATATAGTTGGCATTGAGCACTGCCGTTTCTGATGCCGCCTTCAACCCTTCCCCACCCAAAGACATGATATAGGTCATCGCCCGCACGATCACACCGAAGTTACCGTAGAAGCTTTTCACTGGTCCGATGGAAAGGGGCCTGTCAGTATCGAAGGCATAACTGCCATCGTCCCGCAGCGCAACTAACGGCGAGGGCAGGAAGGGCTCCAATGCCTTTTTGCACCCCACCGGGCCGCTGCCGGGGCCGCCGCCGCCATGGGGTGTGGAGAATGTCTTGTGCAAGTTCAGGTGCACCACGTCAAACCCCATATCACCGGGGCGGCTGGCACCCATGATCGCGTTCATGTTGGCGCCGTCATAATAGAGCAGCCCGCCTGCCTTGTGCACGATCTCCGCAATCTCTGCGATCCTGGTCTCAAACAAACCCAACGTGTTGGGGTTGGTCAGCATCAGCGCCGCCGTGGTGTCGTCTGCAGCCAGCCGGAGGGCTTCCACATCCACCCCGCCGTCTGGCGCGCTGGGGATCTGAATAACTGAAAAGCCCGCCAACGCGGCGCTTGCCGGATTTGTGCCGTGGGCAGAATCTGGCACAAGCACCTTGGTGCGCTTTGCATCACCGCGATGGCGGTGCCAGGCCTTGACCATTGCCATAGCCGTCCACTCCCCGTGGGCACCGGCGGCTGGCTGGAGCGTGAAGGCATCCATGCCGGTGATTTCTGCAAGCCAGTGCTGCATCGTGTGCAGCACTTCCAGGCTGCCCTGGGCTGTAGACTCCGGTTGCAGCGGGTGGATGTCGGCAAAGCCTGGCAGTCGTGCCACATCCTCATTGATTTTGGGGTTGTACTTCATCGTGCAGGATCCCAGTGGGTAAAAGCCATTGTCCACGCCATGAGCCCGGTGAGAAAGCCCGGTATAGTGGCGGATCAGATCCACCTCTGCCACTTCCGGTAGAGCCGGCGGGGTTGCACGCAGGAATTCCTCTCTCACCGCCGTGCTGCCTGTGGCTTTAGGGAATTCGGTGCAGCGCCTGCCCGGTTTGGACATTTCAAACACCAGTGGTTTCACACTCCTCATACCTCCGCCACCTCCCTCAGAGCCGATACAAGCTGATTGATCTGCTCTTCGGAGTTGAGCTCCGTGCAGCAATACAACATACAGTTGTGATACTCCTCGCCGAGGAATCCAATAGGCAAGCCGGACAGGATGCCCCTGCTTGCCAGCTGTTTTTCAATCGTTTCCGGGGCGATTTCCGATTCAATCACAAACTCATGGAAAAACTGCCCGTCATACTTCAGCTTCATGCCGGGTAAAGCAGAGATGGCTGAAGCAGCCGCGTGGGCACGCTCCATGGAGAGTGTGGCAGCCTCCCGAAGACCTTGTGGGCCAACTGCGCTCAGGTAAATCGCCGCTGCCAAGGCGTTCAGTGCCTGGTTGGAGCAGATGTTGCTGGTGGCCTTTTCGCGACGGATGTGTTGCTCACGTGCTTGTAGTGTGAGTACGAAGCCGCGATTGCCGTCATGATCGACTGTCTCGCCAGCGATTCGGCCAGGCAGTTTGCGCTGCATTGCTTCACGGCAAGCCATGAAGCCCAGATAGGGGCCGCCGAAGTTCAGTGGGTTGCCAAGGGGCTGACCATCGCCGACGGCGATGTCGGCGCCCCACTCGCCCGGGGATTTCAACAAGCCCAGCGAGATGGGGTTGCAAGAAAGAATTAGCTTCGCTCCGGCTCTATGTGTCACGGATTCCAAAGCGGCCACATCCTCCAGCTGGCCCAGGAAATTGGGCTGCTGCGCAATCACGCAGGCGGTAGTATCATCCATGAAGCGGGCAAATTCTTCGTCATCGGTGCGGCCTTCATGAATGTTGGTAACCGCCAACTCCACACCGGAGGCATGGCACCAGGTTTTTATCACGGCCAGAGTCTGTGGGTGCACTGCGCCGCAGACCACCGCCTTGCGGCGCTTGCCGTCCAGGCACATGGCGATGGCCTCGCACGCTGCTGTGGCGCCGTCATACACCGAGGCATTGGAGGCATCCATGCCTGTGAGCTCGCAAATCATTGTCTGATACTCGAAGATAGCCTGCAACACACCTTGGCTCACCTCGGGCTGATAAGGGGTGTAGGCAGTATAAAACTCACTGCGGGAGACCACATGGCCAACCACCGAAGGGATGTAGTGGCGGTATGCCCCTGCCCCCCGAAAGCAGGTTTGGAACCTGGAGTTCTTAGCGGCAATGGCTTCCATGGCATGCCGCACTTCCATTTCAGAATTACCAGAAGGCAGGTTCAGTGATTTGCGCAGACGCAGTTTCTCGGGGATGGAGCGGAAGAGCTCCTCAGTGTCTGTCAAACCGAGGCAGGCAAGCATACTTGCGGTTTCCTCCGCCGTGTGGGGAGTATATGACATTGAGCTCTCCCTTCTACACCAACGCCTGATACTCTTCGGCAGTGAGCAGCTTCTCGGAGCCCACACCGGACAGCCTGAAAATCCACTCTTCGTAGGGAGCTTTGTTGAGCAGCTCCGGTTCCGACTCCAGCTTGCCGTTTGTGGCAGACACCTTGCCGGTCAGCGGGCTGTAAACCTCAGATGCGGCCTTAACCGACTCCACGGTGGCTGCTACCGCACCGGCTGCCAAACCAGCTCCGATTGAAGGCAGCTCCACATAGACAATGTCTCCAAGCGCATGCTGAGCATATTCCGTGATGCCCACCGTGGCAGTGCCGTCAGCTTCCAGCCGGACCCATTCGTGGTCTTTGGTATAGCGCAATTCTACGGGGATGTTCATTGTTTGCCCTCCTGTCTTTTATAGAACGGTATTTTAACGATGGTAGCTTTGAGCGGCCTGCCGCGCACATCCACGGTCACCTCCGTGCCGGGTGTGGCATATTGATAGTCTACCATGGCCATGGCGATGGTGCGATCAAGCCAAGGCGCTTTGGTGCCGGAAGTGACCATGCCAATCTGCCTGCCATCCGCGAGCACAGGCGTGCCCTCGCGCGCAATGCCTTTATCCACAATCTCCAACCCGCATCGCTTCCGAATCAGGCCTGTATCCTTTTGCCCAGCCAAGGCTGTCTTGCCGATGAAGTCTTCCTTCTCCAGCTTGACGAACCTGCCCAGACCAGCCTCCAGCGGCGAAATCTCCGCTGTGAGCTCATGGCCGTAAAGAGGCATTGCCGCTTCAAGCCGCAGTGTGTCGCGAGCCCCCAAACCAGCCGGCACAAGGCCAAGGTCCTCCCCTTCTTCCATCAGGGTCTCCCACAGCAATGGTCCATCGGCGGGCTCGACATACAGCTCAAAGCCGTCTTCTCCAGTGTAGCCGGTGCGGGAAAGGATGCAGGGATGGTCAAACAGAGTGATGGTTGTGAATGTGTAGTATTTGGGCGGGATGAGCGCCTTGTCAATCACTTTTGCCAGGATCGCCTCGGCTTGCGGGCCCTGCAAAGCCAGCTGTACGTATCGGTGAGAAACGTCTTCGATCTCGGCCCCACACCGGTTATGGCCAAGCATCCATTGATAATCCTTGTCCTTGTTGGAGGCATTCACCACCACAAGGAAATCGTCCTGGGCATGCTTGTATACCAGCACATCATCCACCGTGCCGCCGGCTTCATCACACATGGGGCTGTAACGCACGTCTCCTGGCTGCATGCTGGTAAAGTCATTGGTGAGCAGGTATTGCAGCTGATTGAAGGCGTTGGAGCCCTTCACAGTGATCTCGCCCATGTGAGACACATCAAACAGACCAGCGCTTTCGCGCACAGTCCGGTGTTCGGCAATGATGCCCTCATACTGCACCGGCAGCTCCCAACCGGCAAATTCGACAATCCTACCACCGTATTTCAGATGAGTTTCGTAAAGTGGTGTACGCAATGCCATGTGAGGCTCCCCCTGATAATAAAAATAGACGCAACCGTAGTATTTACGGTTGCGCCTCTGTTTTACTACCTGAGAGTTTCTCCCCCGTATGATTCCTGGGGATTGCCCCGTCGGCGCCTGTAATCAGGCTTTCCAGAGATTCGTCGCGGCACGGTCCTGCTTGCCTGAGAGTTTCTGCGCGTTGCTCCTTCGGCGCCGCATCGCTGCGGTCTCTCCCCTGCCGGTCATCCGATATTCAATTCACATGATCATTATATCCAGCCTTGACAATGACTGTCAATCAAGTCTGGCGTTCTTTTTTTTCCGGTATTCCAGCACAATGTTGATGTAGCCATACTGGATCATGGATACCACATTCATCGCCACAGCCAGATACATGAACCAGGCGTCATAGGGCTGCACATACTCATGCAAAAACAGCAGCATGATCGCCAGGAAATAGGCCGCCGCTGAGATCTTGCCATACAGGTTGGCATAAACTACCTTTTTAAACACGAAGTAGATCAGCACGCCACCCACAACCATTAAGGCTTCCTTTGCGATGACCACGGAGAGTACACCCGGGGTCAGGAACCCTTTCAGGAACATACAAACGAGGGCGGTAACCGTCATGAGTTTGTCGGCGATGGGGTCAAACACTTTGCCCACATTGCTGATTTGGTTGAACTTGCGGGCAATGTAGCCGTCTACAAGGTCAGTGGCCGCTGCTGTAATATAGATGGCCATGGCGGTGACCGGCTCGCCTTGCATGAAAAACCAAGCCATCACACCCACCAGGATGAATCGCACCAGTGTGAGTGCGTTGGGAACTGTCAGTATTTTGTTGGTGCTGTCCTGATTGACCATAAACCATCCCTTGTGCCTGATTCGCTAGAATTATACATCATCTGCCTATTTTGGTAAAGTCTGTGTCATTGCGCCCTCTGCGACACTTTCTTTTGTCACAGGTGAAAGCTTGAAGCTCTCCACATGGCAGCTGCGGCTGGCCGTGATTGTGACGTCCTTCAACTCCGCTGCCATTCCACTTTTCTCAAGGTAATCAGCAACGTCCACATGCACTTTCAACTGCAGCCTGTCACATGTCAGGTTATCCTTGGCTCTCAGATATTGCCGCAAGATCTCCAGCGCCACAGACTGAGGCGTGAGCACCCTACCCGACCCCCCGCAGACCTGGCAAGTCGAGTGCACAATCGCGGAAACCCTTTGGCGGATTTTCTTGCGCGTCATCTCGACCAGTCCCAGTTGAGTGATGCCCAATACATTGGTGCGGGTGCGGTCGCGCTTCAGCTCCTCTTTGAGAGCTCGCAGCAACTCGTCTTTGTGCTGCTCCGTTTCCATATCGATGAAGTCAATCAGGATAATGCCGCCAATGTCTCTCAATCGGATCTGCCTGGCGATTTCAGCGGCGGCTTCCAGGTTGGTATGAAAGATTGTCTCCTGCAGATTATCGTCACCCACATACTTACCAGTGTTCACATCGATCACGGTGAGCGCCTCGGTGTGGTCGATCATCAGGTAGCCGCCGCTTTTGAGCCAGCTCTTGCGCTGGAAAGTGCGCTTGATGTCGCTCTCAATGCTAAAACGGTCAAACAGGTCATAGGCCCCATCCATGCACTCAAGCGAGCCCTCGGCAATGCCCTGCTCGCGCATCAGCACGCGGATCTCCTCACAGGTCTTTCGGTCATTGACCACAAAGCGCTTCACATCACGGTCAAACATGTCGCGAAAAGCGCGCACGGCCAAGCCCTGGTCGCGGTATAGCTCCTTGGGTGCGGTGGTCTTTTTCTCCATCGTCTCCAGACTATGCCACCAATCCATCAAAAAGGGGATTTCATCGGCGAGCTCCTGCTCGCTCACGCCCTGTGCTGCTGTGCGAATGATAAGGCCCACATTCTGCGGGCGCATGCATTCAGCCACGCGCTTCAATCTCATGCGCTCTCCCTCATCCTCAATGCGGCGGGAGACGCCCACATACTCCATGCGTGGCATCATGACCATCAAACGGGAGGGCAATGTGATGTTGGTGGTGATGCGAGCACCTTTGGTGCCGGAAGGGTCTTTGAGCACCTGCACCAGCAACTCCTGCCCCACGCGCACCACCTGGCGGATCAAACGTGGCTCCATTTTCTGCGAGCTTTCGCCAAACTCAAAGTCACTGCTGTCAAGCGCGATGTCTCCGATGTAGAGGAATGCATTCTTCTCCAAGCCTATGTCTACAAACGCTGCCTCCATGCCGGGCAGCACATTGCGCACCACGCCTTTGTAGATGTTACCAGCCAGCCGCTCGCGGCCTGGGCGCTCCACGTAATACTCCACAAGCTCGCTGTTTTCCAACAGCGCCACACGGGTTTGGTAGGGGTTCACGTCAGCCAGGATGATCTTGTCCACAATCAATTCTCCAACACAAAAATATCAGAAAGCGGCAATTGCCGCCCATCAATCATCGCATACAGCTCCAGCCTCGTCATGGCGCGGACACACTCCGCCGAGCCCAACGCTGCCTTGACAACTAGTTCGGGCCGGATGTTGAGGGCACTGCCGGCAGCCAGGAAAAGCTCCACCCCACCGTTTTTCACCTCAATAGAGTAAATCCCCTTACGGATTTCCATGGCGGCGGGGCCGTTTTTACTATCCTTGATTACCTCGATCGTCTCGCGATCCAGCAGAGCCTGGAAACGCATGGAGTTTTCACCAGCAAGCGGCTCATCAAACTCAATGCGCCAGCGAGCAGCGGTAACCTGCGACATCAGTGTGGCCATGCCATCTGGGATTTGCCACGCATTTATGGCAATGAGGCCTTCTGGCAAGGTGCTGTTTAGTTGATCCATGGCTTGCGCAAGCGGAAAACCATCCGGCAGGGAGATTTCCATATACTCCCCCTCGGAAAGGTAGCCTAAACCCAAGGCCTGCGCAAATGACATTACGATGTGGGGGTGAAAGCCTTGCGAATACTGGGCAGGCAGCCCTGCCCTGCGGATCGCGCGGTTCATTGCCCTCATCAGGTCCAGATGAGCAATATAGCGGGTCGCTCCGCCTTTGCGAAACTTGAATGCAGCCCTCATTTTGCCCCTCCGCACACATTCTGCATACCGCAGCCAAAGCATCCGTCACGGCAGTCATCGGTTGTAATGCCCTGCTCTGCCCGCTGCCGCTCCGCCCATAGAAACTCCTTGCAGACGCCGGAGGTCAGGTGATCCCACGGTAAAATCTCACCCTCCCCCGCTCTACGATTGGCATAGAAGGCAGGATCAGTGTGGGTTTCAGTAAAGGCAATCTGCCAGCGATCCATTGAGAAGTGCTCCCGCCAGCTGTCAAACCGGGCACCCAGCTGCCAGGCACGAAGCAGTGGCTTGGACATAGGCCTGCCGCCCCGGGCAAACGCCGCCTCCAGCAGCGACAGCCTGGCGTCGTGCCAGCTATAATCCACGCCGCCGATTCTCAACGCCTGTTTCAACAGTTTTTGTTTGCGTATGAGTTCATCCACAGTGTCCTGCCCGTCCCACTGGAAAGGTGTGTGCGGTTTGGGCACGAAGTTGGAAGTGCTTACCAGGATATTGACCGGCCTGCGTCGGCTTCCCTTGGGAAGCTTTCGGTATTCGTTTATGACCTTTCTGGCCAGGTCGGCAATGCCAAGCAGATCGTCGTCCGTTTCACCAGGTAAGCCCAGCATGAAGTAGAGCTTCACCTTGTCCCACCCCGCCTCAAAAGCGTCGCGGACGCTGCGCATCAGGTCTTCTTCGGTCACATTCTTGTTGATCACGTCGCGCATGCGCTGGGTGCCAGCCTCCGGAGCCAACGTGAGGCCTGTGCGGCGACCGCCTTCCAGCGAGTCCATATACTCCTTGCCGTGGGCATCCAGGCGAAGCGATGGCAGTGACAGCGATACGTTACCCGAACATGGGCCGGCCTTGAGCGCGGTCACCAACTCGGCAAAGCGGCTGTAATCGCCGGTGCTGAGTGAGGATAACGAAACCTCGTCATACCCGCTGTTTTTTAAGCTTTGTGCAGCCTGGCGCACCAGTGTCTCCACGGAGCGCTCGCGGATTGGGCGATAAATCGTGCCAGCCTGGCAAAAACGGCAGCCTCTGGTGCAGCCCCTGAAGACTTCCAGTGTCACACGGTCATGCACAATGTCCAGAAAGGGCACGATGGGCTTGTCCGGCCAGGGAGCGCTATCCAGGTCGGCGAGGATCCGTTTCCCCACCACACCGGGCACGCTGGCGGCGGTTGGCTGAATCGATTGTATTGTACCATCCTCGTGGTATTGCACCTCATACAGCGACGGCACATACACGCCGGGGATCGAGGCCAACTGCAGCAATAGCTTGTGTCGAGATAAACCACGCAGCTTTGCCTGCTTTACCACGTCCACCAGCTCACCGGTCACTTCCTCGCCATCACCCAGCACAAAGCAATCGATGAACTCCCACAATGGCTCCGGGTTGAAAGCGCAGGGGCCGCCGGCGATTACCAACGGGTGAGCTTCATCACGATCAACTGCTTTCACTGGCAAGCCGGCCAGATCCAGCATGTTGAGCACGTTGGTGTAGCACATCTCGTATTGCAGTGTAAAGCCGATGATGTCAAACTCCTTGACCGGGTCGCCGCTTTCCAACCCATAGAGCGGAATCTCCGCTGTGCGCAGTTCCTTTTCCATATCGGCCCACGGCGCAAACACCCGCTCACACCAGGTGTCTTCCCTGCTGTTCAGCACATGGTAGAGGATGCGGGTGCCCAGGTGGGACATGGCAATTTCATAGGCGTCCGGAAACGCAAACGCAAACCGAATGTCCACTGTTGACAGGTCTTTGACGACGGTATTGACCTCACCGCCGGTGTAGCGTGCGGGCCGCTCCACGCGGGGCAGGATGTGTTCATGCTTGATGTTATACAATATCATTCTCCAGTTTTTGTTTAGCCCGAAAGCCCTCGTCATACAACCGGTTGGCCAGCGAAGCAAACGCTGCCAGGTCCAGTTGCTCGGCCCTGCCTTGAGGGTCCAGCCCGGCCAGGGCTATTAGGCGTGAGGCGTCGTCACCACCCAGGTTGAAGGAGGCGGCCACATTGTTGCGCAGCGTCTTTCTGCGGGCAGCAAAGCACCCACGCACCGTTTTCTCAAACAGAGCCATGTCGTGCACTTTAGCCGGCTGCTGCTGCCGCACGGCCATTTTTAGTACAGCCGACTGCACCCTTGGCGGTGGGGAAAAGGCTCCAGCCGGCACAATGAAAGACCTCTCTGCCACCGTGCGGTACTGCACCGCCACAGAGATGGCTCCGTAATCCTTGCCACCCGGTGTGGAAACCAGCCGGTCTGCCACTTCCTTCTGCACCATCACAACAAGGCTGATCACCGGCAGGCCGCATTCCAGCAGCCGCATGATCACCGGCGTGGTGATGTAATAGGGCAGATTGGCAACCACCTTGAAGGGCTTGCCGCCAAAAGTGTCGCGCCAGATGGCCTGAAGGTCAACCTTCATGATATCTGCATGGACAATGGTGGTATTGGGATAAGGCGCAAGCCTGTCGCGCAGCCTGGGGATCAGTGCCCCGTCCAGCTCCACGGCTGCCACATTACAGGACCGCGCGGCCAGCACTTCGGTGAGGGTGCCCAAGCCGGGGCCAACCTCCAGCACACAATCCTCGCCGGACACCTCAGCGGTGTCTGCAATCTTGCTCAGTATCCCTTTGTCAAACAGGAAATGCTGCCCCAGCTTCATTCCACGAGGCTGCGTGTTCGTCTTTTTCGGCATATGGCCCCCAAACAATGGCACTATTATACAACCAACCGGCAAAATAAAAAAACCAGTTTGTGCATTATTGTCGCTCAATTCGTAGAAAATATCATTAAAGTATGCACCTGGAGGGATTTCCATGAAACGTATGTTCTTCGTGTTGCTCGCCGCCGCTTTGGTGTTGACAGGCTGCAGGCAACCGATCAAGACCCCTGCCCCCTTGCCATCCGCTGCTGCTACCGCTGTGGAATCAGTGGCTCCGACGCCATCGGCGGCTCAGTCAAACGCCGAAGTCCCCAAGCTTCCGGAGCGCTTCGCCAACAAAACGGCAAAAGAAATGATCCTGAAAATTTATGATATCAAGACCAAGCAAATCTCAGAGCTCCCACTGGAGGAATACCTGTGCGGCGTGCTGGCCGGTGAGATGCAGAAAGACTGGCCGGCGGAGGCGCTGAAGGCACAGGCGATCATCGCGCGTACCTTCCTGATGCAATTCCTTACGGAAAACGCAACCAGCAAAGTGAACAAGGACGCTGACATTTCCACCGATCCGGAGGAGTCACAGGCCTACGATGCATCAGGCATTGATGACAACATCAAGAAGGCAGTCAGTGATACCAGTGGCATGGTCATCGCTTACAACGGCCAGTTCATCAGAGCGTGGTTCCACTCGGCTTCCGGTGGCAAGACCGCTGATGCGCAGGAAGGATTGAACTTCCAGGAAGAAAACCCGCCCTACATCCAGTCGGTTGAGTCAGACGAATCGAAAGCCCCAAAGGAGTTCACCGAATGGGAGAACACCTTTACAGCTGATGAGATCAGCGCGGGTCTGTCCAAGATGGCTGTCGGATCAGAGAAGGATATCTCCGACATCAAGCTGGGCAAGACCGGACCTTCCGGGCGGGCCACCACCATCATTGTGAATGGCAACGAAATTTCTGCACCTGAGTTTCGAATCGCAATGGATCCTTTGAAGTTCCGCTCCACCTTCATTACCGAGCTCAAATTCGACGGCAGCAAGATGACAGTGAAGGGCAAGGGCTACGGCCACGGTGTGGGCATGCCGCAATGGGGCGCATTCCAAATGGCCAGCGACGGCAAGAAGGCTGAGGACATCATCAACTATTACTTCAAAGGCGTGGCGGTGGTGAACCTGTGGAATAAGTGACAGCTCAAATCCAGATTGGGCAGATCAGGCTTAAAACAGGGGCGGGATTGTAACCCAGCCCCTGACAGCATTTTCATGGCACATTCGGTTTCTTTACAACCTCACCAGCAAGGCAACCGCCCTGGCTGACATGCCTTCTTCCCTGCCCTCAAATCCCAGCGTTTCAGTGGTGGTGGCCTTGATGTTCACACAAGAAACGTCCACACCAAGGCAGCGGGCGATATTTTCGCGCATGGTTTGAATGTGTGAGGCGAGTTTGGGGCGCTGGGCCGCCACGGTGGCATCCACGTTGCCAGTGCGCCAACCTCGCTCTTTCAGCAGTGATGCCACATGCTCCAGAAGCAGCAGGCTTGAAATGTCCTTATAACTCAGATCGCTGTCAGGGAAATGGCGGCCAATATCGCCCAAACCCGCCGCACCCAACAGTGCGTCCATGATTGCGTGCACGAGCACATCGGCGTCGGAATGGCCAAGCAAGCCAAACGCGTGCGGGATCTCCACACCGCCCAGGATCAAAAGCCGGCCTTCCACCAGCTGATGCACATCATAGCCTTCTCCAATCCTCATCGCGCAAACACCGCCTTCCCTGGCTTGAACAATCGCTTCACCGTGGCGGATATCCTCTGGTGTGGTCAACTTGATATTGTCAGCTGAGCCCTCTACCAGCCACACCATATGACCGGCCAACTCGGCCACGGCGGCGTCATCGGTAGCCTCCATGCCCATAATGGACGCTTTCTCGTAAGCCTCCAGGATCAGACGGTAGCGGAAAGTTTGCGGGGTCTGCACATTCCACAGCTTGCTGCGGTCGGGCGTTGAGAAGACACTGCCATCGCTATCAGCTATTTTCACGGTATCACGGCTCTTAATGGCAGCTACGCCGGAGCCCTTTTCCCGGGCGGACTGTACTGTTCGCTCAATGATCTCTGATGTGGTAAACGGTCTGGCACCATCTTGAATGGCCACGATTTCACAATTTTCAGGCAATGCCTTCAAGCCCTGATATACCGACTGGCCTCTGGTTTCACCGCCAGCCACAACTGTCTTGAGCTTGCCAATGGCCCATTGAGCACCCAAATCGGAACAGAATTCCAACCTCTCCGAGGCTGTCACAAGGCAAATCCAGTCGATTACTGCGCAAGCCTCAAATGCCTCCAGGCAGCGGCGCAAGGCTGGCTTGCCATTAAGGCTGATCATCCCCTTATCGCCACCACCCATGCGCGTGGAATGGCCGGCGGCCACAATGATGGCGCATACCATCGTCAATCCTCCCTGATCTCACGGTAGAGCTCCGAAGCACCATGCCTGGACGCGGCTTCCCGCACATCCAGCACCTCGTAGCGGCCGGTGTGGTTTCCAAATGCGATCTCAATGAGGTCGCCGGGTTTCACTTCCACGGAGGCTTTGGCGGGCTTGCCGTTGATGCTGACAAGGCCCACATCGCAAGCTTCGTTGGCAACAGTTCTTCTCTTGATAATCCTTGAAACCTTAAGGTATTTATCCAGGCGCATCGTTCATCCTCCTGAGACAGGCCTGTCTCAATAACTGCCAAAAGGCGGGTAATCGCTACCCGCCTTATATCATGCAATATTTCTTGAACCTTATTTCAGGGAATCCTTGAAAGCCTTACCAGCCTTGAAAGAAGGCACGGTGGCGGCGGCAATGCTGATGGCTTTGCCAGTGCGGGGATTGATGCCTTCGCGGGCAGCGCGCTTCTTGGCCTCAAATGTGCCGAAACCGATGATCTGCACCTTTTCGCCATTGTTGAGGGCACCGGTGATGGAATCCAGCAGGGCGTTCAACGCCTTTTCAGAATCCTTCTTGGTCAGTTCGCTTTTTTCCGCAATTGCGGAGATGAGTTCGGCCTTATTCACGATATTTCCTCCTCAAAGTATTCTTTGGTACTGAAGCAGGTTCATTCTAATATATATACCGTTATTACGCAAGTATTTTTATACAGAATCCCCTATTTATGTCAATTGCGGCGATTCCATGGCTTTTGCCTCATTCCAAAAACTATCCATTTCTTCAAGTTTCATCGACTCCAGAGTCCGACCTTTATCGGCAGCCCTGCGTTCCACATGCTCAAACCGGCGGATGAATTTCCCAACTGTGCCGTTGAGTGCAAACTCCGGATGCACGCCGATGAACCGGGCCACATTGATCGCAGCAAAAAGTACGTCACCAAATTCATCGGTAAGTTTCTCCTTGCCCATGTCCTGCTCAATGGCTTCCTTAAGCTCCCTTACTTCCTCCTCAAGTTTGCCGAATGCGCCCCACACATCCTTCCAATCAAACCCCACCCGGGCAGCTTTCGCCTGCACCTTCATGCTGCGCATCACCGCCGGCATTGCCTGTGGCACACGCTTCATCATGCCGGACTCCGTGGCTTGCCCTTTTTCCACCTTCTTGATTGCGTCCCAGTTGCGCATCACATCATCTGCTGTGTCGGCCTGCACACTACCGAAGATATGCGGGTGTCGCAGAATCATCTTGCGGCTCACCGTATCTGCCACATCAATGATGTCAAAATCACCACGTTCCTGCGCGATTCTGGCGTGAAAGAGCACCTGCAACAGCACATCCCCCAGTTCCTCACGCAACTCATCCATGTCATCATTGTTGATCGCATCGATCGTTTCATAAGTCTCCTCGAGAAGATACTGCTTCAGGCTCTCATGGGTCTGCTCGCGATCCCAGGGGCAGCCATCGGGCTCCCTGAGCCTGTCCATGATGGCGATGATGTCCGCCAGGTCATAACGCGCCATGTTCGAGTCCGCCGGCGGCATCCAAATCATTGTGCGGTGGTCATACCCAACCTGCCTGTCCAGATCCTCCAGGCAGATGTGCAAGATCTTGCCCCCTATTGCAAGGCAGCCTTTCGCCTCATCGCCATAAAACGCGGCTAGCCTCAGCTTGACTTGCCCCGCGGTCAGCCTGCTGTCGATCTGCGTGATCACAAGCGGTTGGGTCTTGTCAATCCTTCGGGTTTCCAGAAGCTCCGCAGGGATCACAACAATGGTCTCTGAGCCGATTCCGGTCATTGCTGCACAGCTCAATGCTACAGGCGCGCTTTCCTCCACGCCGGGGACGAATGCAAGCACCGCGCGCCCCCTGGCAACAGCAATCAGCTCAGAAACCGTGCTGTCTCCGGAAAGCCCCTGGCCGGGCACGGCGTAAACCACCTCGCCATGTTCTTCCGCCAAACGGATGATCGTTTCAGCGACAGACCGGTTGAGCTCACCGAAATCCTCAGCTGTCTCGTACATTCCATCCAGCGTAGCAGCTCCCTTTTCAATGTAGGTCTCAGCGGCCGGATGCCTGCCCGTCCTGAACACAATTTCACTGCTCTGCAGTGCGGCCAAGGCCTTTTCCGTCAGGTGCCCCCTCTCCCAGGGGCCCAGCCCAACGATTGTTATCTTTGGCAAATCCAGCGCCTCCTATCCCCGTAAAAGCTTGTGACGATCCAAAAAATCGGTCAGCTTCCCCCCGCCTGGTATGTATGCCATCTCCTCACGCCCCAGAGCTCCAAACAAAACGGCACACACAGCATACAAAGGAATCGCAACGATGACTGCGATTACTGTTGACAAGCTTGTGCCAATATAGACAGAGACAAATGTCGCAATCGCCCATGCCGCAGCGCCCATTACGATCGAGGCAAGCCCCGGCCGTATCAGCATTCCAGAAAAATCAAGGCGTATGCCTGCTGCTCTCTTTAAGAAGAACAGATTGATTATCGCTGGAATCAGATAGCAGACAATTGTGCCGATCGGCGCACCATGAATATTAATAGCAGGAATGCCAATCAGGATATAGTTTAATACAATCTTCGTCATAGCCCCCACGGCAAGGCTAACCATTGGCACATAAACCTTACCCAAGCCTTGCAACGTGCCGTTGGTAGACTGCACAATAGACAAGAAAATGACGCTGATCGATGAGGTTACCAGAAGACTGGCTCCCACAACCAACTGCTCCGGGCTTTCAAACGCCGAGCTGAACAGCAGGCTAAGAATTTGCTTGGATAATACAGCCAGTCCAACTGCAGACGGTAATGAAACCAGCATTGTGATTCTTAGCCCGATTCTGCTTTTCCGCTCCACAGACTTGAAGTCCCTGCGTTCTCTCGACTCCGCGATGGCTGGGATAAGGCTGGTGCTGAGTGACAAAGATAAAACGCTTGGCACATTCACCAGCACGTTGACGACGCCACTCAAAATTCCATAATATACGCGGGTAGTTTGAGCTTCCCAGCCTAATGCACTCAACTGATTCATAACGATCGCTGCGTCACCAAGCGCAGCAAGAGGCAGAAATATCGCGCCGGCTACCATGGGCAAGGCAAGCCTTGTCAACCGTTTGGCCAGCAAAGAATATGGTTCAGGTGTATGGGTAGTTTCCGGTGCAAAACCGTCCTCCTCTGTCACTTGGTCAAGGAGCCGCTTCTTTCGTGAATACGTGATCATCAAATACACCAATGCGACCACCTCGGAGAGCACCACACCCCACATCGCACCGGCGGCTCCGTATTCCACTCCATATCTGTTCAGATATCCTGCAATCAAAAAGCCAGGAAATATCTTAACAACCTGTTCCCATATTTGAGAAATCGCTGTAGGTGTCATATTTTGAAGGCCTTGAAAATACCCTCTGTACGCTGTGATGACAGCTACAAAAAACAGAGCCGGCGCAGCAGCCAACATACTGGGTTGGGCAAGCGGGCCGCTTTTTGGTGCAATCATATTGGCAATCATACCACTGCCCATGGCCATCGCTATGGAACTAAGCAGGCCGATTATGGAGAGCAGAACCAAGCTTACACGAAAGACCCTTTGCGCATTGACTCTATCGTGATGAACCATCCGTTCAGAAACCATTTTGGAGATTGCCCCTGGAACGCCAGCAGTCGACAATGTCAACAGCAATCCGTATACGGGATAAGCCAATTGATATAGGCCGACCCCTTCACTACCCAGAATATTTGTCAGCGGTATCCGGTAAAGCGCCCCAATGATGCGTACAATCACACCGGCCAACGCCAATATCGCCGCACCTTGGAGGAAGCTCTTCCTGCTCATCATTCACCTGCCGGTTGAAAAAATCTTAACCATTATACCTGCACATTGGAAAGTATACAACAAATTGGCTTTTGGTATGCCAAGCCAAAAGGAAAGCCGCACGGATTGCCGCGCGGCTTGAGGATCGATTCTATGTTTGATCCCGTCACTGCTCCATCTGCTTACCCATGAAATTTGCCGCAGTTTTTGCGGACTTCATCTCGGTCTCACCCATTTGCGCGCCGGGCTCACGGCTCAGAAGCAACACCGCACCGATGGGCTCGCCCTCCGAAATGATTGGCACGATGGTCTGCGCCGAATAACCACTGCCGTCTTCTTCATCGGATGTTATCGGCAGCATGGTGCCGTTTTTCCCCTCTGCCTGGTGGTTTTTGCGCTCCGTCATTAATTGCTCCACAGCCTCGTTCAGCGCTTTGTCAATATACTCCTTGCGTGTTGTTCCAGCCGTGGCCAGGATCGCATCCCGATCGGCAATGCAAGCAACATGGCCAAGAGACTTGTTCAGGCTCTCTGCAAATTGCTTGGCAAATTCTCCCAACTCGCCGATGGGTGAGTACTTTTTAAGGATCACTTCACCTTCGCGGTCTGTGAATATCTCAAGGGGGTCTCCCTCCCTGATCCTGAGGGTGCGCCTTATTTCCTTGGGAATAACCACTCTTCCCAGCTCATCTATTCTTCTGACTATGCCGGTGGCTTTCAAGCATTTTCCCTCCTTTTTCTCTGTGGGTATAGTATCTTTTCAAATCCACCGGATTATGCGTTTGATGGCAGTTCATGGTCAAGAAGATTATGGCAGAAAAAAACAAAAGCCGTCCGGATCTCCTCCGGGCGGCTTTTGTAAGCTCTATTACTCAGCCATATTGAGCACTTCAGGCGTGCTGACTTTCCAGTTGGCCTTATAGCCTGCCTTGGCAAACATCGCATCGGCTTGTTTCTTCATGGCTTCCACCTGGTTGTTCAGCTCATTCCACTGGCTGCTGGACACCACAGGCTTGCTGCTGGAGAACAGTGTGCCGCGGTATTGCGACATCAGGCTCTGCGTATTATCGATCATGGTATCGAGCTTGGCATTGTCTTCAGGAATGATGAGCTTTTGCTCCGCCACCGCCTTGGCAGCGTCCGCCTTTCTCCATTTCTCAATTTCAAGCAGCCAAGTCTCGCCCTTCATATATGCCCAAAGCAAGTGGGCATAACCGGAGTCGAACTTATAAAGCTTGTCGGCAGTGACGCCATAAACATCCTTGATCATCTTCACGCGTCCGGCTTGATCCTGAAGCACGAAGTTGTAATTGAAGAGGTTCACGGTGCCGGTGTTTGGCAGTGTGCGCATTGTGATTTTATCGTCTTTCAAGTTCTTGCCAAACAGCGCCAGAGCTGCAAGCTGCTTGTAATTCATATTGGTGAAGACTTTATCATGCATGCTGGTGAGTATTTTCGGCACTGTGAAGATCGTGGCATCGCTTTGCAGCTTCTTGAACACGGTTACCAGCATCTTCTTCTGGCGGTTGACACGGTTCAGGTCACCTTGCTGGCCTGAGATATAGCCGGTGCCGGAGTTCTTACGAACCCTGCAATAATCCAACACGGCTTGGCCATTCATGTGCTGCATACCCTTCTTATATGCGCGGCCTTGAATTTTGAAGTCAATGTCCACGTTGTAATCCACACCGCCGATTGCGTCGGTGAGTTCTTTGACTGCGGGCATTGTGACGGCGATATAGTAATTGATTGGCGGCACCTTTTTGTCCAGTAGACCTTCCACGCTTTTACACACGTTCATAAAGCCCTGGTCGTTGATCCCACCGCCGGCAGCCAAAGCAAAATTCAGCTTGTAGAAATTGTTTCCGCCGGAATTGTCCAGATTGTAGATCTTGGCATAAGTATCACGTGGGAAAGATATCATATCCACTTTGTTTTGCTTGAAGTTGATCACCAACAGCAGCATCACATCGGAATTGTAGTTCAGCTTATTCTTCCAGGTTTCTCTCTCCTCGGCATAGTCCACGCCGATCAGCAACACATGCAGCGTATCCTTCATCAGCGATTGGTCAGCCTGGTTTTCAATGTCTTTTTGCGGGTCTATGGTTTCAACAGGCGCTGATGTGGTTGGTTCATCAGTGCCATCTGTGGTTGCGGGGGTCTGCGTGCCGGGCTCTGCCGTTGGCTCTGGTGTCTCCGTAGGAATGGGCGCTGCCGTCTGGTTGAAAAGATCCATCTGGTTGCTGGTGATCTGGCTCCAGGTCGTTGCGGCGTATACCACGCCAGCACCCAGAAGCAACACGACCAGCATCACCACCCCGACAATGATCCTCTTCTTTGTTAAAAACTGCTTCATTTGATTCTACCACCTGTCTGCATATTCGGCCGACCATCACGCCGGTTTTCAATGACAATTGTTTGCGCCATCCTCGCATTTTACCGCAAACTCAGCAGAGGTGCAACCCAATCGACGCCATGGCCCAGTTTCCAACATATATAACGAAAAACAGTGCGCTTTGGTTCCAAAAAGAAAGAGCTCTCTCCCGAAATTGGGAGAGAGCTGCATGATCTGATTATTCTTCGCCACGAATTCCTTCCATAATCACACCGGAGTTGATCCGCTTCAATGGGACCAAAGCTGAAACAACTGCTACCAACGCAGAGACGCCAATGGCAATCAGGATTTGCTGCCAAGGTAAAGCCCATGGAAATTCACGGACAGAAATCATTGTATTGTAAAGCATCCACGACAACACCGTGCCTGCCACTGAACCAATAAGTGCCGCAGCGGCCCCATGCAGTATGCTTTCCATTGCGATCATCTTACGAACGTTTCTCTCAGCCATGCCGATGGCACGCATCACAGAAAGCTCACGAGTGCGCAGGATGATGTTGGTGCTGATCGTGTTGATGATGTTCAGGCAGCCGATCAGCGAAATCACCGACACAAAGCCATACAGGAAAATGCTCAGCACCACCCAGATCTGCTTTTGGCTTTTTGCAGCTTCGTCAAAGTCGTATACATTATAGTCCCCGTCATACCCTTCCAGGTAAGCCTTGACCTGGCTGCGGTCCGCATTCTCCTGCATCATGACAACAAGCTTGCTGGGGAACGGGGTTGCAGGAGCAAGCTCCTGATAGAGCTTTTCCGCTCCGATGGCCATAATACCGCCATTGGTCCTAACGTCTCCGGACAGTCCTTCCTCGACTACGGCCAGCACCTTAACCTTCCGCGTGACCATCTCCACATGCTCCGACTCATCACCCTTCTTGTTTGGAAGGGGGAAGGAAATGTCAATGGCATCCCCAACGATGAGCTTGGTTAAGTCTGCCAGAACCAGCCTGTTATTTTGATTATCGTAAAACGCTACGCCGTTGATCAGAATAATGCCCTGGCCGCTGAGGAATGCTTCCCGATCGATTTGCCTGATTCCGAGGCTTTCCAGCATAATGTCAAGCGATTCGTCTCCATAACAGATTAGGCCCCCATTGGCCAGCTTCGCAACATCATTGCCCAGTTCCATGCCATACCCATCCGTGAGGAGTTCAACGGCTCTGTCGTTCAGTTTGTTTCGCGGCAAAACCGCTTCGCCACCCCAGGCTGCGGAGTTCCTCAACACATAATCCACACCTCGCATGCCGCGCAGCGTAGCGATTTCTTGATCGGTCCACTCCAGTCCCTGCTTGTAGTCTCTGGTCGATACTGTATAACTGGGCACATCCGCGTCATTCACAACATCGGATTGGAAGGAGAACTGCACCAGGGAGCTGAATACGATGAACAGCACAATGCTGATTACCATGGAGAACACCGTGATATAGAAACGCTTACGGTTTCGGCCAAGGTTTTTCCACGCCATCCAGCCTTCGGCTCCCAAGAGCTTCAGCACGATGCGATGTCGGTCAGTTTTGCGGAATTTCTCTTTCTTGAACGCGCCGGTGCCGCGCACCGCTTCCATCGGTGAAATTCTACCGGCCTTGCGGGCAGGCAGCAACGCGGAAAGATAGATCGTGAAAGCGCCGATCAACACACTTGCCAGCACCAAATACGGCGACATAACCAACTGCAGACCACCCATAATCATGTCTGGCGCCACAGCAGAAATCACGGCAAACACAATGGCCATCGCGATGGTGCCGCACACAATGCCGATCGGAATGCCGATTGCGCCAAGAATCAGAGCCTCGCGAAACACGATGTTTCGGATCTGCCTGGGGGTGGCCCCCACACATCGCAGCAAACCAAACTGCGACACACGCTCAATCACAGAGATGTTGAACGCGTTGTAGATCACTGCGATTGTCGCAATGATGACCAGCAGAATGATGACGCCGAACACTGCCAGCATGCTATCATTCAGCATCTCATTCAGACTCTGGGCATAAAGCCGGAGGATCCGCTCGTTGAAGGTCACTTCTGCCTGGCCCTCTGCAATATCGATCCCGGCTGCAGACACCATACGCTTGGTTTGGCCGTGAATGTCTCCGATCGACTTCATCTTCAGATAAACCGTATAGCTGCCGACCTTAGGCAATAAGGCCGGATCCATAAAGGCGACTGCCCTGCCGAAGTTCCGGTTGTCGATATAGTTGGGGTTCAACAGCCCGACCAGCGTGTATTGTCTGGTTTCGCGCTTGGCGAATAGCTCTGAAGGGTCGCTGTACTCATCGGTCAGAAGCGGTGTGCCGTCTGGCAAGGACCGGGTGCCAAGATCCAGCGTGATCTTGCTGCCCAGCTTCACATCGCCGTTGAAGTATTTGACAGTCCAGTAGTCAAGGGCAATTTCGCCTTCTGCGGCCGGCATCCGGCCATCTTCGAGTTCATATGGCAGCAGCGCCAGCGCTTCTCCATCCATCTGGCGGACAGACAGATATTTATAGGGCGGATCGGTATCACTCTTGCCATTGGAGGAATAAGCAGCAAAGCCCAGATCTTCCGCAACGCCGGCTGCCTCCAGGCCGATGTTTTGGCGCAGCACGGCTACCTTGTCTCCGGGCACTTTCTTCACAGCAGCGTGGTAGCTGCCGTTTTCCCGGATCGTCATACGCATGTTGGCGTCAAACATGCTGAAGAAGATGGCGCCGACACCGGTGATCAGCGCAACGGAGAGGATGATACCAATCACCGTGAGCACCGAACGCTTCTTCTGGACGCGCAGATATTTGCTGGTGATATTGATATAGCTCTTCATCAGACCACTTCCTTCTGCGCGGTGATCATTCCATCCTCGATGTTGATGATGCGGTCTGCCTGGCTGGCGATGTTGACGTCATGGGTGATGATGATCAGGGTCTGGTGATATTTCTTTACGGAAGCACGCAACAGCTCGATAATCTCGCGTCCGTTGCGGCTGTCCAGGTTGCCGGTGGGTTCATCCGCCAGGATGATGGATGGCTTATATGCCAGCGCACGGCCAATGCTGACGCGCTGCTGCTGGCCGCCGGAAAGCTCGCTGGGCAAATGCCGGCGGCGGTCTTCCAGGCCAAGTAACTGCATCAACTCATCCATGTACTCATGGCTGGCGTTCTTGTTGTCCAGCAGCAAAGGAAGCATGATGTTCTCCTCTGCGGTGAGCACAGGGATCAGGTTGTAACTCTGAAAGATGAAGCCTGCGTTGCGCCGGCGGAAAATCGCCAGTCTCTTTTCATTCAGGGAATAAATATCTTCGCCATTCACAAACACCTTGCCGGATGTGGGCCGGTCCACACCCCCGAGCATGTGCAGCAAGGTGCTCTTGCCGCTGCCGCTGGGGCCGATCACGGCCACGATCTCTCCCTGGTTGATCGTGAGGTTCACGCCTTTTAGCGCGTCAATTTTAGCCTCGCCTTTACCGTAGCTCTTGGTCAGGTTTTCTGTTCTGATAACTTCCATCTATTCTTCCTCCTATAAAATGATTGCGGTTTACAGCAGAAAGTATAGCAAGGCAAGGTGAATGGAAGGTGTTTGGGAAGATTACAGATTTGTAAGAATCGACGTGATTGGTTCATGAGAGAGGAAGTTCAATCAGGCATTGAATAGGCAAACCCCAGCCATACGCCGAAATTATCCTGCACAACATAATAATGGTTCCGGGTGAGATCAGCCTCTTCGTAATATGGATAACTGCGCATCGGGCAGAACCGGTATTGATAGTTGCCATGGAATATCTGAGGTCTGTCCAGAAACTTCAGCTCCGACTCCGTGACAGTTTCCACGACAATCATTGTCTTTTGGGGCAATCCTTGATAAATGTCATCGCTTTGCTGCTGGATCGGGCTTTCTGCGCGCAGTGCATCCATATCCCGCAGCATTGCGGCGCATATGGGCGGCATTCCAGGGACTATGGCCCGGCTGTTTTCCATGACAAAACCTCCGGCTAATGATAATGCATCATATGCCGGAGGCAATGACCACGTTTCTGCAAATGCAGAGAGTGGCCGGTACAGAGCCCGGCCACTACATAGACATCAAACCCAATCAATACCTTCCAATCACAGTAACCCTATAGGGTGCCCTTCAAACCAAGCGCCTCCGCCTCGGCACGCATGCCCAGGAGCGTCTGCTCGATAATGATATCCAGCGGCAAATCCAGCATCGCCGCTCCATCCTCGATCACTTTGCGGGAGCAACCTGCGGCAAAGCTGGGCTGCTTGTATTTCTTCTTCACCGAGCTTAACTCCAGATCCAGAATGCTCTTGGAAGGCCGCACCGCCACGGCCGCCGCGATGATGCCGGTGAGCTCATCGATGGTGTAGAGCACCTTTTCCATCGTGTGCTCCGGCTTTACATCGCAGACCAAACCCCAGCCATGGCTCACCACGGCGCGCACAACGCCTTCATCAATGCCGCGCCCGGTTAAAATCTCCCTCGCTTTGACACAGTGTTCTTCGGGAAACTGCTCAAAGTCAATGTCGTGCAAAAGGCCGACCACGGCCCACTTTTCTTCCTCACCTTGCCCAAGATAGGCAGCAAAGTGGCGCATCACCGCCTCTACTGCCAGGGCGTGGCGGATATGCCACTCTTCTTTGTTGTATTCTTTGAGAATCGTCAGGGCTTCATCTCTGGTTGGAATCACAGGCATCGGTCTCCTTACTGACATTATGTGTAACTATAATCATCATACCAGACATAAATCAAGTCAAAACACTACAGAGCTTTCCGCTTTTTTATGACAATGTCTTTAGAAACATCATCTGAAACAGGCTTCCGTCCCCTCTTCGGCTCTTCACCGTGAGGCTGCCGCCCTGCCCCTCCACAATAGCCTTCGCCATTGCCAGGCCAATGCCGACGCTGTTGGGCTTGACTGTGCTGGTGCTGCGATAAAACCGCTCGAAAACATGGGGGATGTCTTGCGTGTCAATCCCCTCTCCGTGGTCGCGGACCGACAGCGACGCGGTGAGAGCAGTCTGATCCAGCTCTATTGTGACTGAACTGCCGGCGTTGCTGTGCTCAATGGCGTTTTTCAGGATGTTGATCACTGCCTCGGCAAGCCACGGGCCGTCTCCGATCATTGAGGCATCCGGGTGAAGCTCGCGCACCGCCACGGCAACACCGGCATCCGCAGCCATCGCGAAGAGTGCGGAGATTGCCTCATCCACCACACCGCGCAGCGCCACAGGTTCTTTTCTGAACTGTATGCTGCCGGCTTCCAGACGGGCCATTTTCAGCAGACTTTGGATCAGCCACTCCAGTCGCTGCAGCTGCAGCCGCCCCAGGGCCAGAAACTCCCGGCGTTGCGCGGGGTCCATCATCTCATTTTCCGTCATCAGGTCATTATAGACCACAAGGGTGGAAAGCGGCGTCTTCAGCTGATGGGAGATGTCTGATATGGTGTTCTTCAGAAAGACTTTTTCCGCCATGAGCTGCTCCAGGTTGAGCTTCAGTCGGTTGGCCATCTGGTTGAACCGGTGCCCCAGGATGTCAAAATCCCCCTCCTCGCCGGCGGGCAGCACAACGGAAAAATCACCTTCCACAGCCTTTTCGGCGGCGTCGGCGATCCGGCGGGCCTTGCGATAGATCTTCGAGTAGCTGCCTGCCGCCATCGCCAGTGAAGCGGCCACCACCAGCAGCGGCACTGTGACCGCGGCCAAATAGAGCCAGGGCAGCTTGCCCATCAGGATTGGGTCGCTGCTTGCAGGCGCGTCGGTGCCGTATCCATAGCTGGAGAGAACCTGCCTGCCCAATGCCACATCCCCGGTGTCAGCGGGCACGACCACTGCCCCGACCACATCGGGAAGCACCTCCGGGCGGGCGGCAGCAACCTTTCCGACGAGGGCGGATGCCTGGTCAACCACCGCGACCTGTAATGCTTTCGTGAGCATGGCAGCCAACACAGCCATCAACGCGGCCAGAAAGAGAAACAACAAAGCCAGCCGCTTCGCATGGGCTCTGAACTCCGGGTTGCGCCATAGCCTGGCCATGTCACACCCTCCTGACATCGGCGTCCCATTTATACCCCACGCCGCGCACCGTCACAATGGGCGGCGGTTCACCCTGCCCCGCCTCCAGCTTTTCCCTCAGGCGGCGGATGTAGACAGACAGGGCGTTGTCATCCACAAACTCACCGTCAATATCCCAGATTGTCTCCAACAGATGGCTGCGGCCGAGCACCTGACGGGGATTTCCCATCAACGCCAGAAGCAGGCGGTACTCCAGGCTTGTCAGGGCCAGATCCTGGCCATCCTTCTGCACCCGGCTTTCCAGTGTGTTGACCGCAAGGCCGGCGCTCATCAGCCTGCCGCCGTCCTCACCGGCCTGGCCGGTTCGGCGCAGCACGGCCTTGATTCGTGAAACCAGCTCCCGGATGCGAAAGGGCTTGGTGATATAGTCGTCACCGCCCAAGTCCAGACCCATCACAATGTTGACTTCCTCATCGCAGGCCGTGAGAAAGATCACCGGCATGGCGCTTTGCCTGCGAATGAGGCGGCAGATGTCATACCCGGTGCCGTCAGGCAGCATCACATCGAGCAGCGCAAGGTCATAGCTCTGACCCAGCAGCTCTTTTGCTTTGGACACGTTGTTGGCGATGGAAACGGAATAGCCCTCGTTTTTCAGTGCATATTCCACGCCGAGGGCCAGATTGGCGTCGTCTTCCACAAGCAGGATGTTCATGGGATCTCCGGTTCGTAGTGATAACGGTATTATAAGATGAATCCGGGAGAAGATGCTAGTCTCGCGGTGTGTATTGCAACCAGTTATAAATCCACGCCCAACCTTGCCTTCACGCCGCGGTCGTAGGGATGCTTCACCTTTCTGATCTCGGAGATGTAGTCAGCCAGCTCCGGCAGGCCGTCCAGCATGCCATGGCCAGTCACCGCAACCTCCAGTTCACTTGGTTTATCTTTTAAAAAGCAGATAAACTCATCCCGATCTACCATCCCCAACTGCACCGCGTCCATAATTTCATCCATCACCAGCAGGCTGTATTTCCCTGCTAAGATTTTCGCCACAGCCTGGCGGAAATAGGCTGTCTGTTCCTCCGCTGTCTGCCGCCTTTCCTCGTCTGTCATCAGAAAGACAAACTTGGGGCATGGCTTGGGCAGGAGTATCTCCACGCCGTCGGAAAGCTGGCGGAGGGCATTCAGCTCACTGCTGCACCCATTTTTCAAAAACTGGGTGTAAAGCACCTTTCCGCCGCTGCCGCAGGCCCGCAAAGCAAGGCCGATGGCGGCGCTGGTTTTGCCCTGCCCGTCCCCGTAATATACATGCACCAGACCGAGCTTTTCCATGGGGTCCTCCTAGATGAGATGTATTTGTTTCATCACAGTCAGGATTCCGCTTTCTTCAATGGAATCAGCCACAATATCGGCGGCAGCCTTGGCACCATCGCTGCAGTTGCCCACTGCAATACCGATTCCAGCGGTACGGAGCATTTCAACATCGTTTTCGTTGTCTCCAACCGCAACGATATCTTCAAGAGGGATGCCCAATGATTTGGCAAGCAGCACCATCCCGCTGGCTTTTGTAATGCCGGGCGCCCTGACTTCCAATGCATGATGATATTCCGTGATGCTGTTATCTTCCAACAACGCCTTCTCCGGAAGATTTTCTCCATAAATGCTCATCATGCAGACATCATTCATGAGGCTTATGGATTGGGCGGCTTCTCCATCTCCCGATTGTCGGCGCACATACTCCCAGCTTTCCTCATCACAGTTACCAAGAAAGATCGCCTTATCTGAGCAGGCGAAAACTGAACACCCCAGCGCCATGCTTCTTTCCGCAATGCGCTCCGCGATCTCCTGCTCCATGCAGTCCAGCTGCACAACCTGGCCGCCGGATATCACATGGGCCCCGCCGCAAAGCACAGCGTGGCCGATGCCCAGTTGCTCCATCACCGACCGGGCAGTCAGCAAGCTCCGGCCTGTCGCAACGGCCACTGTGTGCCCCGCTTTCCCAAGCATGGCAATTGCTTGCTTCGTGGGATCGGGGATGTGGCCTGGATTGGTGCTGTAGCTCACCAACGTGCCATCGATGTCAAAGAGAACAAGCTTTCTCATACCGGCGAGCCGCCACGCTTTAATGGCTGCGGAATGCCTGCCCACACCCTGGTGACATCATCAGCGTTTCTGGCCAGCAATTGATACACACGGCCTACTTCGTCGCGCCAAAGCCTTTCAAAGGGCTCCACCGGAACCACACCGCTTCCCACCTCATCGCCGATCAGGATCTTGTCCCGCAAGACCGGCATACTCTGTTCAAAGAACAGCAGAGGCTCCCCTCCCGATTCCAACAACTGCCGCACCAGCAGGTGAACACCGCAGACAATGCCGGCGGCTGCGATGTCTTCCGGCGCGTCATGGGCAAGATCGCAAACAGCCGCACCGGGTTGCAGCTCCAGCGCGTATTCCAGCATCCCCATATATCTGCCACCAAATATCAAGTGCATCCGGGCCTCCTCAGATGAGCACAGCCGCCGCCAGCATCAACAACTCCGACAGTTCCAGAAAAGCACCCAGCACATCGCCGGTGATGCCGCCGAACTGCTTTTTACATGAGAAATAGTAGAATCCATAATACAGAGCGCACGCTCCGGGCACAACCAGTGTGCGGGGGCCAGCAAGCAGCGCCAGCAACGCCGACACAACAGCGGAGCAGGCCGCGAAGACAATCAGGTAGCGCCGGTCCGGGTTTCGACCATACATGGCCGCCAGCCCCTCCCCTTTGGCGTATGGAAACAGATATATCATCGACGCCTGGAAGCTGCGGGAAAGCACCGGGATAAAGAGCAGCACGACGGGCTGGAAACGCGCGCTTTCCGCCGCCTGGCCATAAAGACCGGCCTTCAGCAGCAGCACGGCGGCTAGCGTCATCACCGCAAAAGCGCCGACGCGGGAGTCTTTCATGATCTCCAGTTTCCGCTCGGTGTCACGGCGGGAAAAGTAGGCGTCTGCCGTATCCATCAAGCCGTCCGTATGCACACCACCTGTCATTGCAAGGGAGTATAGTGCCATGACAGTAGCTGAAAGCAATGTGGACAGGCCTGCCCACCGCAACAACAGGAACAAACCCCAACCTACAGCTCCAACCACCACACCAACCAGCGGCAGCCAAAGCGGCACATACTTCATCCGCTGCGGCGTCCAGTCGATCAGCGGCATTGGGATGACGGTGAAGAAGGAAAAGGCTATGATGATGGATAACAGGAAATCCACTTGTGCTGCCGCCTTTCAGTTTTTGATGCCTTCCTGGTAGTTTGTATCAAGCGCCGTTTCGGCAAAGGTGTTCATTGTGTTCATGATCTCAAGCGCGTCATCTACAATCTGCATTGCAATCGGGCAGCCAGTGCCTTCACCCAGCCTCATTCTGAGGTTCATGATTGGCTCCAAACCAATGACGTCTGCAGCAGCTCTATATGCAGGCTCCTCTGAGGTGTGTGACGGGATCATGAACTCCTTTGCGAGAGGGTTTAGCAGATACGCTAAAAGCGCAGCCGCAATGGATATTACACCATCCACGACCACGGGAACGCGGCAATACGCAGCGCCAAGGAAGATGCCACAAAGCCCGGCAATATCAAGCCCACCCACTTTTGACAATATATCCACTGGATCGGATGCATCAGGCTTCAGCCGGTCCAGGGCTTCTATGATTACCTGTTTCTTCAGTTCATAGGCCTCATCGGTGAGCCCGGCGCCACGACCCACACAGCTGCCCGCGTCTTCAATGCCGAGGGCAGCGATGATCGTGGCCGCCGCTGTGGTGGTGTTGCCCATGCCCACTTCACCAGTGCCAATGATCTGGTATCCCTGCGCCACAGCGTCTCTGGCCAGCTCGATGCCAATCTCAATGGCCCGGAGAGCAGTTTCCCGAGGCATCGACCGGTCAACGGCAAAGTTGCCGGTGCCATCCATCAGCTTACGGTGCAAAATGTTTGGATGGTCGATATATCCCTTCACACCCATATCAACGATCTTCAGGTCCACCCCGGCCTTTTCACAAAGCACGTTGATGCCGCACCGGACTCCTCTGGCGTAAAAGCCCATCAACAGCCCGGTAAACTCCTGTGGAGCCGCCGCAACACCGGCATCATAAACACCGTTGTCAGCGCAAATAACAAAGTGGACTTTCTTATCCAGCCGGTTATTGATCTGGCCGGTGATGCCGGCGATCTGGATGGAAAGTTCTTCCAGCCGCCCAAGGCTGCCGGCAGGCTTAACCAGAGAATCCTGCCTTGCACGGGCAGCAGCCATGGCGCTATCGTCCAGCGGTTTGATGCCGTTGATAATGTCTTGCATGTTTGCTCCTTGATGAGTTATCAGTAGTCGGTTTTTGATGGAGTTTGAGTTGTCATGGACCCAGTGGCACTGCCCTCACGATGAGATTGAACCCTTATGGGTTATCACACAACCAGCAGCACACTCCACGGCGGCATCGGCGCTTACTGCCAATGCACGGTGCAACCTGCCCATGAGCAGCAGATAGCTCTCCGTCATCCCGTCATACGTAACGCCATCAGAAAACAGCTCGTTGGAGACCACAACCAACAACGAAACTGCACGATTGACTTGCTCGATTTCGCTCAGGACTTTGTGATATAACGCATCCATGGTGCCGGCTGCTTCCTCTGCGTCAGGCTTTCCAAACATTTCATTGGCAGCCAGTGTGCCGAGGCAGTCGAGCAGCACGGCGTCATCTGGCAAAAGCCTCGATGCAATGCTGCCTATATCACTGGTCTTCTCCAGTGTGACAAAGCCTTTCCCCGCCCTGTGATGCCTGTGATGCTCGATCCGCTTCACCATTTCTTCGTCATACACCTGCGAGGTGGCCAGATAGACAGGTCTGCCGCCGTGGCCGAGTACAAGTCTCTCGCCCAGAGAGCTTTTCCCGCTGCGGACAGCGCCGGATATAAAGATCATCATGAAGATTTCTCCCAATGCTGAAGAAGGCCCTTCATCCAACCGGCAATGTCCACGCGATACACCTGGTTCAGGTTCTCTTTACTCAGCACATCCTCAGAAGAGCCATAGGCATGCCTGACGCCATCTTTCATCAGCAGCGTCTTCGTGGCATATTGATAAACCATGTTCAAGTCATGTATTACTGCAATTATGGCCTTGTTGCCCTGCTTCACCCACTGGCCGATGATGTCAAACAGCGCGATCTGATAAGAAAGGTCCAGATTGTTTGTGGGCTCATCCAGGATCATGAGATCGGGATCCTGGGCCAGCAGCTGGGCCAGAAACACCCGCTGCAGCTCGCCGCCGGAAAGGTGTTGAATGGACGCTTCCGCAAACCCATCAATACCGGTGAGCTCCATCGCGTGCTCTATGGCTCGCTTATCTTCCATGGTGAGCGGCGCGAACATGCCCTGCCGATATGGGTATCGCCCTAACGACACCACCTCGCGCACACTATAGGTGAATTGAGGGTTGTGTTGCTGGGTGAGCACCCCGATTCTTTGGGCCAGCTCCATCGGCTTATATTGACGGATATCCCTTCCGTATAGAGCCACGCTACCGGCATGAGGCAAACTGCCCATAACCGCCCGGATTATCGTAGTCTTTCCTGCGCCATTGGGGCCAATCAGCATCAGCGTTTCTCCGGCATCCACGGAGAAGGAAACGTCGCGAACGATGGCTTTGCCTCCAATGGTGACAGTGAGATGATTGGCCTCCAGCATCATTGCGCCTTCCTCCCTCGCATGGAGTTAAACAAATAGAGGAAGAGCACAGAGCCGGCCAGAGAAGTGACTATGCCAATCGGGATCTCCAACGGTCGCACAACAGTGCGGCTCAACAAATCGGCCAGTATCAGAAACCCGGCCCCAAACAGTGCTGAGGCGGGGATCAGGCGCTTGTGATTGGAGCCCACAAGCAGACGCATGATGTGAGGCGGGATCAAGCCCACAAAGCCGATCATGCCGCTGACCGAAACCGAAGCACCGATCAATGCCGACACGATGACCATGATCTGGAACTTTGACGACTTCACGTTGACGCCCAGATAACCCGCCTGCTCCTCGCCCAGCGCAAAGGCGTTAAGCTCCGCACCCTTGGCAAAGAGCAGCACAATGCCGGCCAGGCAGACCGGAGCAAGCCACACCAGGTTGGCAGCCTTGGCAGCGGAAAGCGAACCCATCATCCAATACACAAGGTGTTCCACCTTGTTGCCGGAGAAGGCGACCACCGTGCTGGTGACACTGCTGGCAAACATGGAAAACACAATGCCCAGCAAAATGATTGTGTTGGTTACAAAGCCCCTGTCAAACCGCCAGGCAAGCGACAACACAATGAATAGCGACAAAAAGGAAAACAGGATGCTGAACACCGCCACGCTGCCGCCAGCCAAAGCCGCCGGGAGCGTGGCTCCAAGCGCAATGAAAAGCACTGCGCCCAGCGTGCCTCCGGCGGAAATGCCTAAAATTGAGCCATCAGCCAATGGATTCATCAAAAGCCCCTGCATTGCAGCGCCTGAAACGGCAAGCGCCGCACCCACCAACGCCGCTGTGACCACACGGGGCAGGCGAATGCCGCAAACGACCAGCGACCACGTCTGCAACTGCTGATCGGTCTCCGGCTTGCCCAATATCTTGTGGAACAGAACCCGCACAGTGTCAGCCAGCGGCACATCCACCGACCCCACAGCCAGAGCCAATAAAAAAAGAAACACAAGCAATGCCAGCAGAACCAGCATCACTGCGCCGAAACGCTTTTTCACAGATTGGATCGCTTTGTTTACGTTCATATTGCCTCATAAAAAAGACTAACCGCCCCTTCCGGAAGCGGTTCTGACAAATGGTCTCATGCAATGCATGGACCGGATGCTTGAATCTCAACCCCAGAAGACATCATCCTCCGGCAGGTCTCCCGGCTTGGCCTCATCCTCCGCGGCGCCTTCCCACCAAGATTGGCAGTGGCGCATGCCGCTTCGTCGGCCTCACGGTTACTGGGATAGCTGGAGCCTTGCACTCCATTCCCTATTGAGCATTGCTGCACCGGAGGGTATATGCGATTGATTCGATGATACAGCCGGTCATCGAGGATGTCAATATCTGCAACTCTATGATGCAAGAAACCACAGAGGAAAGAAAAACCCTCTCTCCAATGCGGAAAGAGGGTTTGGGGGTTACTATCACTTAGTCGTTGTTGAGCCTGCCGGCATAAGTTTTGATCTTTTTCTCTTTTGTCAGAGTGTCTATCCAGCCAGTGACGGTGGTGCTCCAGGCTTCGTTCTGCTTGTTGGTGACGGCAAGCTCAGTCACCTTGGTTTTCACTTGATCCAGCGGCACTTCGCCCTTGGCTATCTTTTCCGATAACCACAGGATGTGATAGCCGTAATCGGTGGCAACCAGCTCAGAGGGCTTGCCAATGTCAGTGAGCGCCATCGCTGCATCAGTGAACTCCTGCACATAGTCCTTGCTGTCTTTATACACCAAGTAGCCGGAGCTCTCCGCTGTCATGCCGGGGTCTTCATTATTCTCTGTGATCAGCCCGTTCAGCTTAGCAAGATC
Organism: Bacillota bacterium; assembly: GCA_023435705.1. Taxonomy (GTDB): domain Bacteria; phylum Bacillota; class Clostridia; order Christensenellales; family UMGS416; genus JAEYRA01. The sequence goes on from JAEYRH010000016.1 coordinate 351,908, forward strand.
GCCGCTGGCTGCTTTCACTTTAGTCAGGATATCTCCAGCTTTCGCCGCAATCTTCTTAAGCTCCTCATCGCGCTTCTTGTTGGCCTCATCCGTCAGATTCCCTTCGCGCATGGAGCTGATTTCCTTCTGTGCATCTTCAGGAATCTTGACAAGAATCTGCTTCACGCGCACATAACCATCCTGCGGATAGTAAACGATCGGATAGCCGTAATACATTTCGTAGATCGAGATATAGGATGGGTCAGAATCAAATGCAGACTTTTCGGCGCTCAGGATGCTGCTGTACATCTCCTGAACCTCCGCATCGGTGGCTGTAATATCTTTGATGACAGCGTCCTTAGCCTTCTGCAAGGCTTTGTTATCTCTCAGTTGCTGCTCATATTCTTTGATAGCAGCTTCCGCACTCTCATCCGGTTTGATGGAAGGATCGGTTTTGGCCTTCTCCTGATAACTTTTCAGTATGGTCTCGTAATTATTGTCGCGGTAAGTTTTGAGGCTGTCCGCGATCTCCTTCTCCTCGTCGGCATTGAACTTGTCATAGCCTAATTCTTTGATCTTGTCCTTGATCACAATATCCTGAATCAGACTTTCCATTGCCTGGGATTTCATTGATTTGCGGTTATCTGTGGTGTAGCCATCCGCTTTGGCATCCCATGTGAGGCCTGCCGCGTCATACACTTGTTTTTTTGTTATCTTTTCACCATTGACCTCTGCAACCACCTGAGCACCGTCACGGTCAGGATTGATCGTAATCACTTTGCATCCCGACAACGCAAACGCCGCAACAAGCAGCAGGGCAAGATAGCGCAATTTCTTCATGGTTGTCATCCTTTCGCTTTTGCACATAAACAAACAAAGCATATTATACAACAACGAAGCAGAATGAATCAAGACAAACAAACGCGAGTTAACCTACCTTGTTCACCCTCGCTCTGCGGTGCTGAAGCAAAGAGGCCGCTCAATCGGAAACCATCACGCGGATGGCAGAGCAGTTCCCGCCATTGCATTTGCCTTCGCCCACGCTGCACGCAGCGATTCCGACCACTACATCCATCTCGGCCTGAAGTATGATCCTGTCGCCAGGTTTTGATTTTGGTTCCTCCACCGAGACCCGCCCATCGGGCTGGATCACGGTATGCATGAAGATATTGAAGGGATGGTAGATCGCCTGCCTGGGATATCCAAATTGAGCCAGGTTATCATTCAGGTTGTCCTGGCAGTTGGGGTGGCCCGGCAGGCATCCATACAGAAATTGGTACATCTCCTGCTTGCAGCTGGGGTAGAGCAGGTCGTGCTCCTCCACATCGTCTTCCACGATCTGAAACATGGGCCGGTACAAATTCGAATAAAGCCGATCACCCTTACGTACCTTCACCGAGCCATTGATGTCTATCGTGACACCAGTAGAAAGGAATTCCACCGCATCTGCTTTGTTGAACGCGAAGAAATCGGCCACCTGTTTCCCCTCGACATCAATGATGGTTACACTTTCCCCTTTGCGCATCTCAAAGGCATAACCTTTTTGACTTTCAATCAAGACTTCCGTTGCCATGTCCTCCCCCTCCATCATCCGGCAGCCTGGCCGGCGCAATACTGGCTGATTTCCTGAAGCACCGCCTTCACCGACAACACCTGTTCTTTCCAGCGTTGTGGAATCCTTCGCACCACCAGGCAGGTTTGCTTTGCCGCAACCAGGCTCATATCATCCTGCCGGGCGGTCACATACGCAAACAGCCTGCCAGGATCCAGCGCCGCGGATGCAGCGAACTTCAGGCTCAACTGTGAGCCCTTCACCTGCACCAGCTCCACCTGGGCTCGGGCGGCAGCGGCTTTGATCTCCGCCACATCCATTAGGTTCATTACACTTTGCGGAGGCTCGCCGTAGCGGTCAATGAGCTCATCGAGCACGTCGTGGCGGTTTTCCTCGCTATCGATTTCGGCAATGCGGCGATAGGCCTCCAGGCGGCCCATCATGTCGGGAATGTAGTCGTCGGGGATATGGGCATCCACCTTCACATCCACACGCACCTCGGTCTCCTCCAGGATATCCTCACCCTTGAGCTTCCGCACCGCCTCGTCGATCAGCCGGCAATATAGGGCATAACCCACTGATGACATATGGCCATGCTGCTCCTGGCCCAAAAGGTTTCCAGCACCGCGAATCTCAAGGTCGCGCATGGCAATCTTGAAGCCGCTGCCAAACTCGGTGAACTCGCGGATGGCGGTCAGGCGCTTTTCGGCGATCTCGCTCAGCACCTTGTCGCGCCGGTAGGTGAAATACGCATATGCCTGGCGGTTGGAGCGGCCCACCCGGCCACGGAGCTGGTAAAGCTGTGACAGGCCAAAACGGTCTGCATCGTAGACGATCAGCGTGTTGGCCTTGGGGATATCCAGACCGTTTTCGATGATCGTGGTGCTCAGCAGGATGTCGTACTCTCCGTGGTAGAACGACACCATCACTTCTTCCAACTCCTTGTCGCCCATTTGGCCGTGGCCCACACAAATGCGGGCCTCCGGCACCAGGTCCTGCAACTGGCGGTGAAACACCGGCATCGATTCCACACGGTTGTAGAGGAAGTAGATTTGCCCGCCTCTGCCAATTTCCTTCAGGATTGCATCGCGCATCATGCCCTCGTGGTATTCGATCACATAGGTCTGCACAGGCTGGCGCTCCTCCGGCGGTGTCTCGATCGTGGAGATGTCGCGGATACCGCTCATGGACATGTGCAGCGTGCGGGGGATCGGCGTGGCCGTCATTGTGAGCACGTCAATGGAGGACTTCAGCTGTTTGATCTTCTCTTTATGCGTCACACCAAAGCGCTGCTCCTCATCCACAATCAGCAGGCCCAGGTCAGCAAACTTGATATCCTTGCTGAGCAGCCGGTGGGTGCCCACGACAATATCCAGCTCCTTGTTGCGAAGTTTGCGGATGATATCATCCTGCTCGCTTTGCGACCGGAACCGGGAGAGCATCTGGCAGTGCACGTCAAAGTCAGCGAACCGCTCCCTCAGGGTGTTGTAATGCTGATAGGCCAACACTGTCGTGGGCACAAGAACCGCCACCTGCTTGCCGTTCATCACGGCCTTGAAGGCGGCTCTTATGGCGACCTCTGTTTTCCCGTAGCCTACATCACCACAAAGCAGCCGGTCCATCACCCTGCCGCTTTCCATGTCCTGTTTGATCTCCTCGATGCTGCGGAGCTGGTCCGGCGTCTCCTCATAGGGGAAGCTGTCTTCAAACTGCCGCTGCCACTCCTCGTCCTTGGCATACTGGAAACCCTTGGTGGCCTCCCGTTTGGCATAGAGCTTGATGAGCTCCTCTGCCATGCCGGCAACCTTGGCGCGCACCTTGCTCTTGGCGTGCTCCCACTCGGCCCCGCCCAAGCGGTTCACCTTGGGGGCCACGCCCTCTGCGCCGATGTATTTCTCCACCCGGTCCATCAGTTCCGTCGGCACATAGAGCCGATCACTGCCGCGGTATTCCAGATCCATGTAGTCTCGGGTCTGGCCATCGCTTGAGAGCTTCACCACACCACGGAACACGCCGATGCCGTGGGTCTCATGCACCACGTAGTCGCCCACCTGCAGGTCGGCAAACAGGTCCATCTTGCGCTTGGCGGAGCGCTGCACTGCCACCTTTTTCCGGCGCGACGCGCCGAACACCTCGGTCTCGCCCAGCAGCACAAACTTTTCGTCCGGCGCCTCGAAACCCTGCCGCAAGCCCAGCGCCAGCGTCACGATCTCACCGGGGGCAAGCTCCCGGTCCTGCGTGGCATAGACAGCGGGCACATGCATATCCACCAGTGTATCGGCAAAGCGCTGGGCGCGCTTCTCCGATCCGGCCAGGATAATCACCTTCCACTTGTCCTGGTGCCACTTCCGCAGATCGTTTGCGATCATCTCGATCTGGCCGCGGTAGCCGGGGTTGTCAAAGCCGGTGAACTTCACCGTCTCGCGGGGCTTCAGGCCTGCGTCGCGGGTGAGGTCCTGCACGGTGAGCAAACGGTTGCGGGGCAGCTTTTTGGCAAAGCCCTCCCAATCCAGCGGCAATGTGGCCTGCATGGAGAATGCCTCTCCTGCTACCAGCGCCTCCGTGTATTCCACGGCGTATTCCTTGTGCCAGTCCGCCATGGCCTCCATCAGGCGGTGGGGATCTTCCAACAGCACCAGCGGGTCGGCAAAGAAATCCCACAGCATCGTGGTGTAGTCATAATAGAACGGCAGGTGGTTCTCAATGCCTTCGTAGGTGCCGCCGGTTACCAGTTTTTCCACATATTCATCCACCGCACCCTCCAGCAATTCCTCCGGCGTGCCGGACAGGCTGTAGGTGTTGTGCGGCGTCTGCTCCTCATCCTTGTGGCGCTTTTTCAAGGCGGTCCTGGTGTCGGCCAGCGCCTTGCGCATCGCCTCGGCACCTCGTTCCAGCGCGGCCTGGTTCAAAGGTGCTTCGGTGGCCGGAAAGATCGTAAGCTCCTGCACCGTGCCCTCGCTGCGCTGCGTCCAGGTGTCAAACAGGCGGATCATTTCCACTTCGTCGCCGAAGAACTCCACGCGGGCCGGCAGCTCCGCCCCCTGCGGAAACACATCCAGAATGCCGCCGCGCACTGCAAACTGCCCCGGCCCCTCGGCCCGCTCCTCGCGGGTGTAGCCGGCCATCGATAGATTGGCCACCAGCGCCTTCAGGTTGTGCTGCTGCCCCACCGCCAGTGTGATCTTCCCTTCGGCAAACACCTTTGGCGGCGCCAGCGGGAAGCTCAGTGCCTCTGTTGTAGCCACCACGACAGGCACCTTGCCCTGCAGCGCCTGCGCCAGCACCGAAAGCCTGCGGCCTTGGAGGTCGCGGCTGGCGGCAGCCACCTTGCGGATCATCGATGGGCGCGGCGGAAACACCGGGCAATCGATGCCGGTGATGGCGGTGATGTCTTCGGCCAGGCGCATGGCGCGGATATCGGTGTTGACCACGATGAGAAGCGGCCGGTCAATGCGGGCCATGATCGCCGGGATCAGGTGGCTGCGGCGGGCTTCGGAAACTCCGAATGCCGAGCAGGGCATTTGCCCTCCCCGGATCGCCTGCTCCAGCCGCTGCCATGCCCCTGTGTCCCACAGGGTGCTGAACAACGCTTTTTGCATGGTGTACTCCATAAACGGTTTCGGCCTGCGGCCACTGGTGGTGGGCAGGCGAAAGGTATTATAACGCAAACCAGGTGTTTTGTTAATAAGAACATCAATCCCATACAGATAATTCTAGACGATGAGTGAAAATAAATATAGAATCGATATATCATCTACCTTCGTGAGGTCTATATGAAAGTTGTATTCCATGTAAACGAAACAAATAAATGGTCGTCAGTGATCTCAAATGCAAACAACATTCTGGCCTATTCAAAGGAAACCGGGGATGAGTTTGTTGTCGAAGTGATCGCAAACGGTGAAGCGGTCATTGAACTATCTGAAAAAAAAGCTCAATACAAAGGGCTCTATGAATCTCTACGCGAATTGTCCGATCAAGATGTTCGTTTCTTCTCTTGTAGAAATGCGATGCGAAAATACTCTGTTGATGAGAAGGAGCTATATCAATTTGTCACAGCTGTCCCAGCGGGGGTTGTTGCACTGATTCAGCGGCAAGCGGAAGGTTATGCATATATCAAACCATGATTATCAATCATTTATGCGAAAGATGCAAATTACATATCAAAAGAATGATCTTTGGATTCCATTATGCTCAACGAATACACGGTTTGGAGTTTGTATTATGACGAACAAAAAAACAACTTCCGCCTTAAAAACAATCATATTAGTCCTAATCTTCATTTCTATTACAATCGTCTACATCCTCAATCAAGACTCACCATTCTCCACACTCTTGTTAACCATTGACCTAGCCTACTTTATCTTCATGTATTTTTCATTAGTCTACCTCAATAGATCAGCCACACTAAGCAAACTCCCCACCTTGAAATCCCCTGCAACTCTGATCGAAAAGACACAGGGAGGCAGTGTTCAGGATATTTTATACTTCCTGATCTTCGAACTGGACAATGGCCATCGCATCCAGTTCCAGGTGGAGCGGGAAATCTTCTCACGGTTTTCGGAAGCAGACAAGGGATTGTTGGTCTACAAGGAAAAGAACAAGACGACTGCATACATCAATTTCATCAAGGGGTAAGCTCATGAGCAACTTGAATGAGCATCTGAAAGCTGAACTTCTCACCCACGGCGCCGACCTCGTCGGCTTCGGCGACCTCACGGAGTTGTCGCCAGACTTACGCGAAAACCTGCCCGTCGGCATCTGCGTGGCCGTGAAATACCCCAAGGATGTCATCCGCGACATCTCAGAATTACCTACCCAGCAATACCGCGAGTGGTATGACCGCCTTAACGAACGGCTGGACATGCTGGTGACGTTGGGAGCTGATGCGCTTAAAGCTCTTGGCTATGAGGCCATCGCCAAGACCAGGGAAAGGGTTGGCATCGGCGAAACCGACTACAACACCCTCCTGCCCCACAAAACCGTGGCCACCCGCGCCGGCATCGGCTGGATCGGCAAGAGCGCATTGCTGGTCTCGCCGCAGTTTGGTTCCATGGTGCGGCTCTCCACGATCCTTACCAATGCGCCGCTTGAAACTGCAGAACCGGTCAATCGGAGCAAATGCGGCTGCTGTATGATCTGCACCAATGCCTGCCCGGCTGGGGCGGCTTCAGGCAAGGAGTGGGAAGTTGGACTTTATCGGGATGAATTCTTTGACGCCGTGAAATGTCGCAAGACGGCAAGGGAGCGGGCCAAGCAGGGTTTCGGTGGGGAGATCACGATTTGTGGGAAGTGTATTGAGGTGTGCCCGTACACCAGAAGGTACTTGGCGAAAAGCGGCGAATAGTGGTACTATTGGCGCAAGAATATCAACCAGGGAGAGTGTATGAGCAAGGCACAGCACAAGTCACAGTCAGGCAGAACACTTAAAATAGCTGTATTTATAATATACATTATTGCGATTGTTTATTTCATGTTTTTCGGGTTCGACAGACCGCATTTCGGAAGCACACATCAGGAATATCGTTATGACCTGGTTCCGACTGGAATTCCTTTATGGTTTCCAAAGTCGCTGGAGAATATCAATTTGTGGGTTTTTAGCTTGGGGAACCTTCTGGCGTTTGTCCCATTTGGAATTCTTGTGCCGATGATATTCTCCATCAGATATCCCAAGTTCATATTGATCTTTATACTCTCAATCATCTCTTTTGAAGCTCTGCAAATGATAACATATCTTGGGTCATTCGATACTGCTGATATCCTCGTCAACACAATCGGAGCCACGATAGGGTTCGTGACCTACAGCATATGCGGAAGACTCAAGACATTGCTTCGAAAAATAGTTGGTGGTGCAGCGGTCATTTCACTATTCACATTCACAGCGATTCTGCTTGCAGAGTTACTCAAAATGGTTTTTGCGTGAATTGGCTCAATGGCAAAGAGAAGCCGCCTGATTGGCGGCTTCTCTTGTTGAACAGGTTGTTTTGTAGATTACTGGAACAAGCTGAATGACAGGAACAGCGTGGCCATCAACGAGCTCACCAGAGACACCACGGTGATCTGTGTGTTGATCGAGGGGCCTGCAGTGTCCTTGAAGGGGTCGCCCACCGTGTCGCCGACAACAGCGGACTTATGGGCTTCAGAACCCTTGCCGCCATGATTACCGGCTTCCACAAACTTCTTGGCGTTATCCCACAGGCCGCCTGCATTGGACATGAACAGTGCCAGCACCAGGCCGCACACGATGTTGCCGGCCAGGAAGCCGCCCACAGCCTGCACACCGCCAATGAAACCCACGGCCAGTGTGGCAATGATGGCCATCAAGCCCGCCGGGATCAGCTCTCTCAATGCGCCGACGGTGGCGATGTCGATGCACTTGTCATATTCGGGGATGACACCCTCTTTGCCTTCCTTCAGGCCCACGATCTCGCGGAACTGGCGGTGGATTTCTTCCACCATGCGCTGGGCGTTGCGGTCCACACCGAGGATCAGCATCGCGGAGAACACCGCCGGGATGGCGGCACCCACCAGCAGGCCAAAGAACACTGCGGGGTTCATGATGTCAAACCCGGTGATGCCGGTTTTGCCGAGCTCCAGAGCAGCATCGTTAACTTCGCTCATGAACGCACCCAACAGCGAGATCACGGTGAGGCCGGCTGCACCAATGGCAAAGCCCTTGGTAACAGCCTTCACAGTGTTACCGGCAGAGTCAAGCTCATCGGTAATTTGCAGAGCTTCCTCACCCAGATCGCCCATCTCGACCAAGCCGCGGGCGTTGTCCACGATGGGGCCGTAAGCGTCATTAGAGATGATCATGCCCACGATGGAGAGCATGCCCATGGCGGCCATAGAGATGCCGAACATGGCATAGCCGGGGCCGATGGGTTCGCAAAGCTTGAATGCGACCAGTGCGGAAATCGCGATGCCCACAATCGAAGGAAGCACGCTCATGAAGCCATAAGACACACCGGACAGAATCGTGAACGCCGGGCCGGACTTGGAGGCCTCGGCCACATGGTGGACCGGCTTTTTCTTATCGTCAGTGAAATAGTCACTGGCGATGCCGATGATCACGCCTACGAACAGGCCAACCATTGTGGCCGCCCAGATGAGCCAGTTGAAACCAAAGAGCGCGGTGGCACCGGCTGTGAGCGCGGCGAAAATGGCGGTGGTCACATAAGTGCTGCTGTTGAGAGCCGTTGTCGGGTCACCCTTCTTGCCCATGCGGGCGGTCGCCACGCCAATGATGGAGGCCAGCAGGCCCAGTGCACCGTAGCAGAACACCATGGCCACGTTGACGCCCATGGACTTGTCGATGGCGGTGGCCATGATGAGCGCGGCGGCCATGGCGGCCACGTTGGAGTCAAAAAGGTCTGCGCCCATGCCGGCCACGTCGCCCACGTTATCGCCCACGTTGTCGGCGATGACGGCGGGGTTGCGGGGGTCATCCTCAGGGATGCCAAGCTCCACCTTGCCCACAAGGTCTGCGCTGATGTCGGCTGTCTTGGTGAAGATGCCACCGCCAGCCTTGGCAAACAGTGCCAGGGAGCTGGCGCCGAAGCTGAAGCCCAGCACGGCAGTGGAACTGCCGGTGAGCATGAGCACGGCTGTCACGCCCAGCAAGCTGGTGCCGACCACGGCCATGCCCATCACTGCGCCGCCGCGGAAACCGGCCAGGAAGGAGGGCTTGATGCCACGCTGGGCAGCCTCGGCGGCCTTCACGTTGGCGATCGTGGCCACCTGGATGCCAATCTTGCCTGCGATTGCAGAGAGCACCGTGCCGCAGAGGAAGGCAACGGCCATGATGATGTTCTTTTCCACCTCACCCTGCCAAATGGGCTTGGGCAGGAAGACGAGCAGCAACAGGGCGATTACACCGGCGAAACGGGCGAGCACAACGTATTCGCGCTTCAAAAAGGTGTTTGCGCCTTTGCGGATGAGTTCGCCAACCTCGGCGATGCGCTTGTTTGACGACGGCTGTGACTTCACCCATACGTAAAGCCAGGCAGCCATGCCAAACGCCAGAGCGGAGACTAGGATGGCAGCAATCTGCCAAATCTGACCGACGGGCATGGGGATACCTCCTTAAAATTTATTAATATAAAATTCCGCCGCTTTGACACGGCAAAACAGTATCCTCAAAACCATGGCAAAGGCGCACCGGTTCAAGCGGAGCGCCTTTGCCGACTACTTATATTGTTTTATGCGATTGTCATTCTTCCTGCTTCTTACCGATGCTCAAAAGCAGGTTCAACACGATGCCGAACACGGAGGCTGTGGCGATGGCCGGAAGCTTGGCGCCGAAGAACGGGATCATTCCGCCGGCGAAGCCATAGGTGCCGCCCAAGCCGATCACCAGAATCGTGGCGATGACAGCCAGATTACGGGCACTGAACATATTGACCTTGCGGTTGATCATGATGGCGATGCCCTGGGCAGCAATGACACCAAACAAATAGATGCAGGCGCCGTTGATGACCGCACTGGGGATGGAGCGTACCGCGTCGGTGAGGGGCTGGAAGAACGAGATCACCATCGTAAACACAGCGGCCGCACCCAGAACCCACACAGAAAAGTTCTTCGTGATGGCCATGGTGGACAGGTTCTCACCATAGTTGGTGCCAGCGGGGCCGCCGAACAGTGAAGAGACGATGTCACCGATGCCGTCGCCGATCAAATTCAAGCCTAGCTTGTTTGCAATGCCATACTTGCCCTTACCCTTCTTTTCTGCCAGCTCATCCACATACAGGTCAAGCTGGAACAGGTGCGCGGTGGATTCGGGGATTGTGGCGATGGCGATTGGCATAATGGCCAGCAGTGCGGGCCAGCTGACGGTGGGAAGTGTGAAGTGAGGAACTGCCAACACCTTGCCCTGCCAAATGCTTGCAAAGTCGATCAGGCCGAGCGGAATGCTGGCCACATAACCGACCACAATGCCCAGCAGGATCGGCAGCTGGCCCCACACGCCCTTCAGATATACGGAGAAGAGGATCGTTGCCAGCAGCGTGATCAGTGCGGCTATCCACATATTGCCCGAAGCAGCCGACAGCGACAACGAAATCGTAGCGTTGTTGGCATCCACAAAGGTGGTGTTGGTGCTCAGACCAATGGCATTGGTGATGGCCGTGCCGGCCAGAGAGATACCAATCACCAGTGCAATGCTGCCTGTGATTGTGGGCGGAAGCACCTTCTCAATGCTCTCAATGCCAAAGCGGCTGACGATCAAGCCCGCAATGATGGATACCAATCCGGAACAGATGATACCGAACTGAGCCTGCGAGATCAGCGCGTCTGGCGCAGTTACACCAAACTTTGCGCCGGTGATGCCCACAATCGCAGCAATGTAGGAAAAGCTGGAGCCATAAAACAGCGGGATCTTGCCTTTGGTGATAAAAATAAAGCACAGTGTTGCCAGACCGCTGGCAAAGATCGTGGTTGAGATGTGGAAACCGGTCAGCAATGCAACCAATACGGTTGCGGGGAACATAACCAGTATCTGTTGGAGTGCGAAGAAGATGAGTTTACCAGTGCTCGGCCTCTCGTCCGGCAGATACCCCAGGATGCCTTTGCCCTTGTCGTTCATAGACTTTCCTCCTTATTTTAACCGCCCTTTGCCTGATGACACTCAGGCATTAAAAAGCAGGTTAAGCCATTGGGGGAACAATACCATATCAATTGCCCAGATTACGGCATAATACCACATATAGTATAACCATTCTTTACGAAGTGTCAATAATCCGAAAGGCTAATGTATTATCATTATTTGATATGGATGCTTATTGTTTGTATGCACACAAAAGAAGGTGCGGGTTTCTCCTGCACCAGCCGGATGAACCCCACACCTTATACAACATCATAACAAAAACATCATGATAAGTCTATTTCTTTTTGATTTTCAATGTAAGATTGATACTATAAACTTGAGGAGGTTATGGTATGAACCATCCGAATTCAGACTGGTACAGAAGGATCTGGAGCCTCGACATCAAGGGTGATTCCTGGGTGGAACAGACAGCCAAGCAAGTGGCCTTCATTGTGGACATTTTGCAGCTGAGGGGCGGCGAACGAGTCCTCGACCTGGCCTGCGGCTATGGTAGGCACAGCCTTGAACTGGCGCGAAGAGGGTTCCATGTGGTTGGCGTGGATATCACAGAATGCTATATTGCCGACGCAAGGAAGTCGGCAGAGGCAGAAGGGCTCAATGCCACTTTTGTGCAATCAGACATCAGGGATGTTTCATTTTGTGAGGAGTTTGACGTGGTGCTGAATCTGGCGGATGGGGCAATTGGCTATCTGGAGAATGATGAGGAGAATCATAAAATCTTCGAGGTGATCGCCGGAGCCCTGAGGCCTGGCGGTAAAAGCCTGATCGACATCTGCAGCCGGGAGCATGCCGAGATGCACTTCCCCAAAAAACACTGGGAAATCGGAAGCCACGGAATTTCATTGCCTTCGTTTGAATACAACGCGGCATCGAAACGGATGCTGTATGGCGGGTTTGGCATTCGGTTCGGCGAAATCGCAATGCCGCCCGAAAGCATCGAGGCCCACTCTTCCACGAGGCTCTACAGTTATCAGGAAATCATGGAGATCTTTGACGAACTCGGTATGAATACCGTCGCAGGATATGGTGATTATGATATGTCCGTGCCCCTGCACAACAAATGCCTGCAACAAGTGATCCTGTCGGTGAAACGGTGATCGCGTTTATTTGTTGTACCGCTGCATTGCCTTTTCCGGTCCGAACCGCACAATGGCATCGATGGCCTCTGAAGCCCGGGTTGCAGCTTCTGCGAGAAGTGTAAGCTCCTCCCCCATTGGCTTTCCCAACACATAATCAACGGTGTCAACGCCATCAGGAGGGGTCCCGATACCGATCCGCACCCGGATGAAATCCTCAGAGCCCAATTCCCCCACAATGGATTTCATACCGTTGTGGGTGCCGGGCCCACCCTTCAGGCGGATGCGGATCTTGCCCACAGGCAGGTCCATGTCATCATAAACTACGATCAACTCGGATATATCAGCTTTGAGACCCCGCAGTGCGTCGGTAAGGCTCATGCCGCTCAAATTCATATAGGTGGTGGGCTTGATAAGCGCCACCGCGTCGCCTGCCGCACTGCCATGCGCAAAATAGCCACGGTAGCGCTCTGACCGGAAAGAGAGCTTCCACAGCCGCGCAAGCTCGTCCACCGCCCAATAGCCCAGGTTGTGGCGTGTTTTTTCATATTGTATGCCGGGGTTTCCCAGGCCGGCGATCAGGTACATAAATACCCCCGGATAAACTCCAATAAATCCGCGTATTTCCCTTTGTGATCACACCTGTATTCCAAACCCTCCGGAATGATTGCATGATCCAGCAGCAGGAATGTCTCCATGCCCATCTCTGTGGGGGCGGGCAGGTCTTCACGGGCATCGTTGCCAATCATGATGCACTCCCCCGCTGTCAACCCGAGATTGCCAAGGATCTCCTCAAAGTAGAGCCGATGGGGCTTGGCTGCGTGATACTGCTCATACGTCGTGATGTGCTCGAAGTCATCCGGCTTAATCCCGGCCCACACCACTCGCTTCTCAATGGCAACACGGGGAAACATGGGGCTGGTGGCCAGGATGAGCCTGAGGCCCGTGCGTTTGGCTTCGGCAATGATCTCCGGCACCAAGGGTTCTGCCGGCGTGAGGGTTTGCAGCCGGTCAAACGCACTGCTCCGGTAATACTCATCAAAGATTGCCTCGGAAGTCTGCCGGGAGATACCGCTCAGCCTCTCAAAAGCTACCCAAAACACTTGCTCCAGAGTTTGCTCAGGACTGGTGGACTTTACCATCGCATAGGAGCCCTTTAAAATGCTATCGGCAATCATGCGGGGATCGCCAAGCGACTTGCCTGCGGCAGAGATTTCCGGCAGATAAGCCCGCACAAACTCCTCCCGGTCCATCGGCAGCAATGTGCCGTCCAGGTCAAACAACAGCGCCTTTTTTGGGATCACTCCAGGTCCTCCTTGCGGGGTAATGTGATGGGCCGGATCATCGTGGGTGTGCGCGTGAACAGCGAGCTCACCGGCAGATCCTCATAGATGCGCTCAATGGCTTCGGCAAACACCCGGGCCACAGACAGCACCTTGATTTTAGCAAGCCGTTTTTCGGCGCTCAGTGGGATGGTGTTTGTGACAGCAAGCTCCTTGATCGGCGAATTCTCGATGCGTTCTATTGCTGGGCCTGATAGCACACCGTGGGTGCAACAGGCATACACGTCCTTCGCCCCCCGTTCCATCAGCGCCACCGCGCCGTTCACAATTGTGCCGGCGGTGTCGATCATATCGTCAAACAGGATGACCCGCTTGCCCTTCACCTCACCAATGAGGTTCATCACCTCAGCTACATTGGCTCTTGGGCGCCGTTTGTCAATAATGGCAAGCGGCGCGTTGATCTGCTCGGCAAATGCCCTGGCGCGGGTGACCGAACCCAGATCGGGAGAAACCACCACAACATCCTCACCGATACACCGGCACTCGCGGTAATGCTCCACAAGCGTGGGCATGCCCAGCATGTGATCCACCGGGATGTTGAAAAAACCTTGGATCTGAAGCGCGTGCAAATCCATCGTGAGCACCCGGTCAGTGCCGGCGGCTGCAATGAGGTCGGCCACAAGCTTGGCGGTGATCGGGTCGCGGGCTTTGGCCTTTCTGTCCTGTCGGGCATACCCATAATATGGGATCACCGCCGTGATTCGCCCCGCAGAAGCCCGCCGGAAGGAGTCGATCATGATGAGCAACTCCATGAGGTTGTCGTTGACCGGTGTGCAGGTGGATTGAACCACAAACACATCGCAGCCACGTACCGTCTCAAAGGTGTTGACCGATATCTCGCCATCACTGAAACGCCCCACGGCAATCTGGCCCATCGGAAGGCCCAACACCTCCGCGATTTCATTGGCCAAAGCCGTATTTGAATTGCCCGTGAAGATCTTGATGTTGCCGTAACGCATGGTTACTCCCCTTTCCTGCGTTTGGAAACCCAACCCTCCTTGTTCGTCTGCCGTGCGCGGGCAATGGCCAACGCATCTTCCGGCACATCCTCTGTGATTGTGCTGCCGGCAGCGGTGTAGCCGTTTTTGCCCACCTTTACCGGTGCTACCAGGTTGGTGTTGCAGCCAATGAACGCGCCATCTTCCACGATGGTGCGAAATTTGTTTCTGCCGTCATAATTACTGAATACAACACCACAGCTTAGGTTAACATCTTTTCCCACATCAGCGTCACCTACATAAGTCAGGTGCGAGATCTTGGTGCCGTCACCAATGTTGGAATTCTTGATCTCCACAAAATCACCGATCTTGATATGATTGCCCACATGGCTGCCAGGCCGCAGATAAGCGAACGGGCCCACATGGCAAGCCTCCCCCACCGTGGCGCTCGTGAGCACCGACGAAGCCACCTCTGTGCCATTGCCCACAGTGCTTTTCGCAATCCGATTGTTGGGAAGCAACACGCAGCCCTCGCCGATAGTGGAGCCTGCCTCTAGCACGTTGCCGGGGTAGATCACGGTGTCACGACCAATGGCGACATCGAAGTCAATGTAGGTATTGTCCGGATCGAGTATCGTCACACCGTTTAGCAGATGAATGCGGTTGATCCTCCTTCGCAGCACCGCCGCAGCCTGGGCAAGTTGGGCCCTGTCATTGACACCCATGCCCTCCTCGGGCTCGCCCTGCACACCCATCACCTTGCCGCCCATGTTGGCGATGATTGCGATGGCATCGGTGAGGTAATATTCCTTCTGGTCGTTGTTGCAATCCAGTCTGTCCAACGCAAAAAGCAGCATATCCTTGTGGAAGCAGTAGGCCCCGGCGTTCACCTCGCGGATGGCGCGCTGCTCCTCCGTGGCGTCACGGTGCTCCACGATCATTTTCACATCACCATATTCGTCACGAACGATGCGGCCATAACCGGTGGGGTCGTCTGCAACGGTATAGAGCACCGCCGCGTCCTGCTTGCGCACTGTGACGCACTCCGCCAGCCGTTTCAATGTTTCCGGCCTTACCAGCGGCATGTCACCGCAGGTGATCAAAACACATTCGGCGCTTTCAATTTCACTTCGGGCCATTATCACGGCGTGGCCGGTGCCCTTTTGCTCGGCCTGCACTGCGAAGGACAAGCCCCTGCCCTCCAAGGCCTTGATGATAACCTCTCTGCCATGACCTACGACCAGCGTAGGGGTGTCATCCAGTTCACCCACCGCACCAATGGCCCATTCCACCATTGACCGGCCGCACAGGGTGTGCAGCACCTTGGGCGTAGCGCTTTTCATACGTTTACCCTCGCCGGCAGCAAGGATTAGCGATTTGATCTTCATGTCTTCACCTCGTTGTTGATTTCCAGCCACACACTGGGCTGTACATCCACGACTCGCAATAGTTCATCCACATTGTGCAGCGTCATCAGCGACCGGTAATCCCCCATCAGTTTCTGCGAAGGCTCCACCGTGGACATCACCACCGCCGTGCCCAATACCTCCACGTTGAATTCCTTCATCATGTCAGCAAGACCACGGGCGGTGCC
This sequence comes from Bacillota bacterium, assembly GCA_023435705.1. GTDB lineage: Bacteria > Bacillota > Clostridia > Christensenellales > UMGS416 > JAEYRA01. The sequence continues at coordinate 367,991 of JAEYRH010000016.1, forward strand.
GCCGCCTTTCATGAAATCATCCACAATGAGCACCCGCTGGCCCTCGCGAATGTATCGCTTGGGCAGCGACATTGTCTGGATCCGGCGCATGGAGCCGGTCACATAATTGATTGTGACCACTGAACCATCGGTTATCGTGGCATCGCGCCGGGCAATGATCAAGGGCACACCCAGATATTTCGCCGTCATCAGTGCTACCGGAATGCCCTTTGTTTCCACGGTAAGCACAAAGTCCGGCTGGCTTTCGGCATACCACTGGCTGATGATCTCCGCCATCCGTGAAACCACAGTGGGGTCGCTCAACAGGTCCAGCATATACAGGAACCCACCGGGAAGGATGCGGCCCGGATCCTCCAGTTGGCGGCACAGGCGCTTGATGAATGCCAGTGATTCCCGCGGCTGGGGCAGTGGCAGGTAAAGCACGCCGCCGGATGCGCCCGCCACAGTTTTCAATGTGCCGAGGCCGTAGTTTTCCAGCGCATCGCGGGCGATATCGATGTCTTCACTGATCGTGGATTTGGCCGAACCGAACAGGTCGCTGAAATAAGTCAATGTGTAGCTTTTGTTGGGAGTGCTGGAAAGGATCTTGATCATAGCGCCGATGCGTTCGTTGCGTTTGACCTTGTCCAAGCAGTTCCCCTCCTTTTTCCGAATGTTCGGGATTGCAGATTCATTATAGTACGTGGTTTCTATTATTGCCAGAGTTTTTCCAAACATGGATATGGACATTTCCACTACGGAGGCCTGACCATATCGTCAACAAGCCCTAGGCAGACTCTACGTACAGATAACGCAAGAAGCAATTGGTAACGGAAGAAACAACGCACCCTTACTATTTCCAAAAACACAGGAAAGGTGAATCATGCAGGTCAGCAATGTGCATAAATAGATTGTAAATGGGCAGGATCGGGCTCCGCTTCACCTGCTCTGCATCATTTACTTTTGATTCAGGTTACGAACAAACGCCTGGAGATGCTCAAGAGATGTGAATTTGATACCGCTTTGCTCAATGGTTTCCTGCAACGCAGAGGGCAGCGATGCAAAAAAACGCTTCATGTCGGGAGTGGTGAACGGATTGTTTTCCATAGACATCATTACCACCTCAAGATAAGTATTTGCGGATGCAGTGGTTTTTATTCGAAACTGAGAATCATCAGTGAATGATAACCAGTGTTGACAATTGGCTGCTGGTGAAAACATTGATACCGCGGCAAATCTTGGAGTATAATACTTTGGGCCTGATTTGAGCCCGGAGGGTGTTTATGCGGAAAACTGGCATTGACGAAAAGAAAGTGCACTTTATTGGAATCGGCGGCATTAGTATGAGCGGCCTGGCAATGATCCTGATGACCTGGGGCATCCCGGTGTCAGGATCTGATCGCAGCGATTCTGCGGTTGTGGAGCGTCTGAGGAAGATGGGAGCAGACGTGTTCATCGGCCATAAGGCCGGCCAACATGAGGGTGCTTCTTTGGTTGTATATACTTCAGCTATACCTGACAGCAACGAGGAGCTTGCGGCAGCCAGGGCTTCCGGTGTGCCGGTGATCCGCCGTGCAGAACTGCTCAAAATGATCATGGATCAATATGACAAGTCCATTGGTATCACCGGTGCCCACGGTAAAACAACCTGCACATCGATGACCGCCACGATTCTTTATAAATGCGGCAAGAACCCAACGATCCACATTGGTGCAGGCCTGCCCCTGATTGGCGGAAGCGTACGTGTGGGCGGCAGTGAAATCTTCGTGACCGAGGCAGATGAGTACAAGGAAAGCTTTTTGGCCTTCCCCCCCACTGTGGCCGTAATCCTCAACATCGACGCAGACCATCTGGATTATTACCGCGACATAGACCATATTACGGACAGCTTTGCACATTATGTGGCAATGCTGCCGGAGGATGGCTTCTGCATCGTAAATGGCGACGATGTGCGGGCGGTCAGCTTGCTGAAAAACGCCAGATGCCCTTCCATGACCTTCGGTTTGGGTGAAGGCTGCGATTGGCGTGCGTGTGAAATCAAAGCAGACGAGCATGGCGGACACAGCTTCGACCTGATCCACAACGGTGAATTCCAATGCAGGGTTGCTTTATCCATCCCCGGCCGGCATCATGTGTATAACGCGCTGGCAGCCATCGCAGCATCCAGCCTTTGTGGTGTAGATTCCCAATGCGCTGCGGAGCAGCTGGCTGACTTCAAAGGGGCCGACAGGAGATTCCAGCTCATCGGAGAAATCGGTGGCGCGACCGTTTATCACGATTATGCCCACCACCCCGCCGAGATCCGTGCGACAATGGACGCAGCTTCCCTGCTGCCGCATAATCGGCTGTGGCTCGTCTTTCAGCCACACACTTTCACGCGGACAAAGGCGCTGTTCAATGATTTTGCAGCTTCCTTTGACAAGGCGGACAAGGTAGTGCTGCTGGACATCTATGCCGCCAGAGAAGACAACCCCGGTGACGTTTCCAGCCAGGCGCTTTGCGAAGCAACCAACCAGCGCGACGGCCTGGGCCGCTGCCGTCATGCCGCCAGCTTTGAGGAGGCCGCCGCCATCGTGAAAGCCGAGCGACAACCTGGTGACTTGATTTTCACAGTAGGCGCTGGCGATGTGGATAAGCTGAGCGAGAAGCTGCTATAAGTAGTCAGTAGTCAGTAGTCAGTAGAGCATGCATTGCGGATGCACTACTGGCTATTCTTATTTAAACAGAATCTGATAGAGTTTTGTGCTCCTGAAACGGCTCCACTGCCTATGGGCCCACTGCCTGATTTTCTGATGAGCCCATTTTACGAACTTACCAGGGCCAAGGAACCACAACGCAGCACCAAGCGCAAACCCCAGCACGTCGAAATAGCGGAACTCACCATCGCAGGCAACCCAGAGCAGCGCAAACAGGAATGCTGTGCCTACGATCCAATAAAGGATGTCAAAGAATATGGCCATCACCCGCCGACCCCTGAGAAACCGCCGGGTGATGTCCAGGATATCATAAAGCATGCCAAGCACGATGCCGCCGTAGATCGTGAACAAAAACACCCAAGGCTGGTTGCTGGTCTCGAAGATCGCTGTGCCCATGGCTATTTGAACAGCTTGGAAAAGAACCCGCCGCCACTCTCACTTTGCTCAGCGCTTCCGGAGTAAGCAATGCCGTTCACGCTGCCCTCAATGATCAGCTGCCCCTCCTCCAGATTGAGCCGGGTAATGTGCAAATCGGCTCCTGTCAATGTAACATAGCCGCTGTCTGTCTGGAAGTTCACTTCATCCTCATTAAAATTATCCACATCCTCCACACCGGTGATGACCACCCTTTCCCGGTTGTCGATGTGGATTGCGTGGGCGCGAATGGGCTTGGCTACTTTCTTCTCATCCATGCTGATCAGCTCCTGTATGATGTTATTTATGGATATGTTGGTTTACGGCCATATATGATTGTGGCCGCACAAAGCTTAATTGAAAATTTTGGGGAATTATTGCATACTTGTGATGATGTGATCATACAGGTGGGATATGGAATGCATCAGAATAACACCGAATCATGTGGCAGCACTGCGTTGCCCGGACTGACACCAGAGGGGATCGACGAGCTGATTCATCAAGCAGAGAGCATCGCTCATGATGATGTGGATTCACTTGCCGCATTGGCGGAGCGCATCAGGTCTGAATCAGTAGTTGCCGGTTACAGGAAAGGCCAGCTTGAAAGCTTGCTGTTGGTTGCGCGTTATCACGCCTTGAAGGATGAAAACCTGGACGCCATCCGGCTGGCCACAGAAGCTATGGAGCTATATGCACAATCGTCCGATGCGCTTGGGCAAGCAAAGGCTCTGAGCCTGCTTGGGTTCTCCCATGGCCAGCTCGGGCGGTTGGATTCGTCACTGGAACATCTGCTTGCAGGCTTACAAACGTTGGCCCGTTGTGAAACATTACCGGACGCAGAGAGCATTCGCAGCAATATCCTCAATAACCTGGCATCTATCTATGGTGATATGGGGCGATATGATGAAGCGCTGGATGTGCTGCAGGAAGTGCTGGCAATGGTGGAGGTCACCGGCGGTGCGCCGCTGGTGGCGGTATTATCAAACCTAAGCGAGGCGAACCTGAAAAAGGGGAACCTGGTGAATGCAATGGTGTTTTGCCAGCGGGCGCTGGTGGAGACTAAGAAACAGAATCTCGGGAACGCACACCTCTACCCTTGCCTGATCAACTTTGGTAAAATTTACGAACTGTCAAACCAGCAGGAAAAAGCCATATCCAGCTACACAGAGGCGCTGGATTGCGCCATGCGAACGAATAACCGCTATTCGATGGCCGAAGCCCTGACTGCCATCGGGTCGCTGCTGCTGCAAACCGAAGGCTCCGGTGAGTCGCTCACGGCGCTGGAGCAGGCATTATCGCTTTCGACTGAAATCCAGGCCGGAGAGCAGCGCCGCCAGATCCACAGGCTGTTGATGGAGGCGTATGAAAGAAGCGGCGATTACCGCCAGGCTTATCTGCACCAGAAGAGCTTTATGGAAATAGATAAAAGCCTTGAGACCGATGCGATGGAACGGAGGCTCAATCACTATTTCGCTGACCTGAAAATCGATCAGGCCCGCAAGGCTGCTGAGATCCACAGGCTGACCAATGTTGAGCTTCGGCAAAAAACAGATGAAATCGAGCAGAAGGCGCGCGATCTGGAGGATGCCTACCGCAACATCAAAGCGATCAGTGAGATCGGGCAGCGCATCACCAATACCCTGGACTTTGACCTGGTGCTGAGCACAATCCATGACAGTGTGCGAGCTCTTATGGATGCGGATCTGTTTGCGATCGGTTTGTACGACGAGACAATGGGGATTGTGGATTACCGCCTGGTCGTGGTGGATTCCAGACCAAGACCGCTGTTTCAGGTTTCTGTGGAAGACGGCAGGAGCATTGCATCCGGTGTGATCCGCACTGGCCGGGAGATGATGCTGGATAATGGAGATTTGCTATTTACTGAAAATGCGTCAATACTGGGCGAGAGAGACGATTGCAAGCCACCAAAGTCCTCCCTTTGCTGCCCGCTGACACTGGCAGACAGGATCACCGGCATAATTCTTGTGCAAAGCTGCCATTCCAACGCTTTTAATGAGCGACATATGGAGACAATCAAAGCCCTGGCTTCTTTTATTGCGATTGCCTTGAACAACTCCCGCCAGTCGGAGGAATTGAAGGCAAAAGCGAGAGAGCTGGAGCTTGCCTCGCGCACCGACCCGCTGACGGGCCTTTACAACCGCCGCCACCTGATGGAGAAAATTGAAGAGGAACGGGTGCGCTACAAGCGGAATGGCCGGCCGTTCAGCGTGATCATATGCGACATTGACTATTTCAAGAAAGTCAATGATGTGTATGGCCACGATTGCGGAGACGCGGTGCTCAAATCCCTCTCCACCCTGCTGAGCCGTCACATCCGCAAGCAGGATTGCCTGGGCCGCTGGGGTGGTGAAGAATTCCTGATGCTGCTGCCCGAAACAACAGCCGAGGGCGCTACGGTGCTGGCTGAGAAACTGCGCAAACGTATTGAGGATTATGAGTTTACCTATGCGGGGATCAGAATCCCTTTGACAATGACATTTGGCGTGGCACAATACAACGACGATTATGGTGTGGATGCCTGCATCGTGGGGGCGGACAGCGCTCTGTACAAGGGGAAGAGCAATGGCAGGAATTGTGTGGTGACTTTTTAAGCATCGCCAATACACAAACCGAACCGGAATGTCTGGATTATTTTGGCTCTCATCAGCACAAAGAGCGCAATTATCGTCATCTTTTCAGAATGCGGGTTGCTTTTCTGACAACATGTTTGCACAGATATTTCATTTCACTTATAATACTAATTAGCGATTCAAGTGATCTTTGAAAGGAGCGTTGACCATGGCCAAAAAGTTCCTATGTTCCACTTCGGAACCCATCGTGCAAACGCAAGCAGGGAAATTACGGGGTTACTGCCTTGATGGCACCTATACATTCCATGGAATCAAGTATGCAAATGCCAAGCGGTTTAAAATGCCTACGCCGGTGCAACCCTGGGACGATGTGAAAGACGCTCTTGGATACGGATGCATTGCGCCGTTGCTGGATCCCTTTTCCCATGATAATGAGCTTTTAATGCCTCACCGGCTCTGGCCTGAAAGCGAGAATTGCCAGTATTTGAATATCTGGACACGCAGCATCGACGCTGCTGCGAAAAAGCCGGTCATGGTGTGGCTGCATGGAGGCGGCTTTTCTGCCGGATCCTCAATAGAGCAGGTTGCCTATGACGGCGACAGCCTGTGCAAGTATGGCGACGTGGTCGTAGTCACGCTGAACCACCGCCTCAACATCCTTGGCTACCTCGATCTTTCATCTTTTGGCAAACAGTATGCCAACTCCGGCAACTCCGGAATGGCGGACATTGTGGAGGCCCTCCGGTGGGTGCGTGAAAACATCGCAGCCTTTGGCGGCGATCCGGACAATGTGACGATCTTCGGCCAGTCCGGCGGCGGCGGCAAGGTGACCACCCTCATGCAGATCCCGGAGGCAGAGGGCCTGTTCCACAAGGCGATCGTGATGAGCGGCGTGTTTGACATGTCGTTCGGCGGTGTGCGTGATGACAGGGCTGTGGTCCTGGCGATGCTGAAGGAGCTGAACCTTGCAGAGGAAGATGTGGAAAAACTGGAAACACTTCCATTTGCCGAGCTGGCAGGGGCATTCCGCAGGGCGGGCAAAGCGCTTCGAAAGCAAAACATACAAGTGATGACAGGCCCCACTCCCAACGAATGGTACCTGGGTGACCCCCTCAAGGTGGGCTTCTCCGAACTCGCGAGAAAAACCCCAACCATGGCTGGCACAGTCATCGCGGAGTTTTCGTTCGGGCCGGGCGTGCCGAACAAACAGAGCCTGTCCGCCGATGCCAGGCGGGAGCTGATTGTAAAGAAATACGGCGACGCCGCAGACGAGCTGATCCGCTTGTTCCGGCAGGCTTATCCGGATAAAAACGAACTGGGCCTGCTGGACATGGATGCGTTCTTCCGGGTGCCGACGATCAAATACCTTGAGCAGAAGTCCGCTGTGGCAAGCGCGCCGGTCTATTCCTACATGTTCTCGCTGGATTTCGATTATGATGACGGAAAGCCGGCGTGGCATTGTGCCGATATCCCCTTCGCATTTCACAATTGCGACATTGTGCCGGTGTGCAACATTGAGGGCGTGACCGAGCGGTTGGAGGAGCAATTCTGCGGAGCCTATGTGAACTTTGCACGCACCGGGAATCCTGATCACCCTGCCCTGCCTCATTGGCCGGTGTTTACACCGGAAAACAAGGCCACAATGGTGTTTGACCGGCAGTGCGAGGTGCGCGTGGATTATGAGCGCGAGTTGATGGATCTGCTGCAAAAGGTTGCGCCGCCGTTTCGGCCGGGCTTTTCCAGACGTGATGACGATTGATTGACAGCAAAGGGGGAGCGCCATATGGCGCTCCCCTAATGATTAACCGATAAGATAGCTGGTCATAGAGATGGAACCAAGCGTACATTCCTCATTGAACACTTGAATGTCCTCCTGCTGCCCTGCCGCCCCCAGCACTGCCAGCAGCGGCGCATAATGATCCAGTATGGGCACGGACTTGCGGGCACATTCACCTGCCTGCCAGTAATCTACCACTTTCTGATGATCTCCAGAGCGGACTGCATGGGCAATAACCCGATCAAATTCGTCTGCCCAGAGGTAACCGCCCTCCCGGCCAAACTCCACCAAACCAAGATTGTGCACCACGTTTCCGCTGCCCAGGATCAACACACCTTGCTCCCGCAGTGGCGCGATCCTACGCCCGATTTCGTAGTGGGTTTCAGGTATTGCATTTTGGTCCACACTCACTTGGAATACCGGGATATCTGCCGCCGGATACATCACATTCAATACCGACCATGTGCCATGGTCGAAGCCCCAGCCATGATCCAATTGTGAGATGCCGCCCAGCAACTTGTTGGCCTGTTTCGCCAGTTCCGGTGCGCCGTGGGCCGGATAAACGACTTCGTATAGCTCCCGGGGAAAGCCGTACATATCATAAATCATTTTGGGATTGGCATTGTCCATTACGCGGGTGCCGGCGGTGTACCAGTGGGCAGAAACGGAAAGGATGGCCGATGGCCGCGGTATCCGCAAGGCGATGTCCTTCCATTCCCTGGTATACTTGTTGTCATCAATAGCATTCATTGGGGAGCCGTGGCCGATGAACAGCACAGGCATTTTCAACATGCGACAACCTCCATCACGCAAGAGCTGCGTCATGCGCACTTATAAATGAAAATCGCCTGCAGCTTCCGGTTGATACAGCACCTTTTGTATCTCGATCTCCATCGTGCCGGAGGGCACACTCCACTCAATGCGGTCGCCCTCACGGTAACCCAGCAATGCAGTGCCGATGGGTGAAAAGACGGAAAGCTTGCCGCTGCCCCAATCAGCATCGTTGGGATACACCAACGATACTTCCTTTTCCCTGCCGTTGAGGCGCACCAGCGCCTTAGTGTTCATGCTGACGGCCTCCTTCGGCAGCTCCTGTGGAGCCACGATTGTTGCCTTGCGCAATTCACCATCCAGTTTGCGGATAGACACAGTAGCTGGGTCTCCTGCCTCCTGCCGGTGGTCCTCCATGAGCCGCACGAGCCTGTCTCGATCGGCATCTGTAATGATCAGATTGTGTTGCATCTTCCTGCCTCCCACTAAATAACCCATTATTGTCTCAAATTGTTTCCCACTTATAGATGATAATCACCCGCCGCTTCCGGTTGATACAGGATTTTGTGGACCGTGATATCCACCTCTCCATGCGGCGTTTCCCATAGAATCCTGTCCCCTTCCGAATACCCCAGAATGGCAGTGCCCACAGTACTGAAGACGGAGATACATTTTTCCTGGCCATCGGTGTCACCGGGGTATCTCAGCGAGACTTCTGTCTCCCGTTGGTCAAGGCTCAACAGCGCCTTGGTGTTCATCGTCACCACTGTGCCCGGAAGCACCTGGGGGTTCATGATGACAGCCCGATCCAGCTCGTATTCCAGATTTCGCAGAGGATCGGGAACCTCGCCGCGCACCTTGTGCAACTCCTCGTCAATCAACCTCTTCAATCGGTCTCTGTCTACCTCTGTAATGTAGATTTCCTTTGCAGGACCCGCCACAATGGATTTCAAATACCGCTCCATTGTCATGGAAAAGCACCGGTGCGTCTGCGTATCATGTTCCGAGCGAAAGCCCATGCGAAGAAAAGCCCGAATAGACCGGATGTTCTGCCGATGAATCCTGGCCAAAACCCGTTTCGCTCGCAGTGTAAAAAACGCGTGCTTCATCCCTTCCCTGATGACAGCACTCCCCAGCCGGTTTCCCCATTGGCTTCGGTCACCAATGACGATGACCATCTCAACCTCAGAACCCCTCACGGCAAGGCGAAGGAACCCAACCGGCATATTCTGCCGATCATATGCCAGGAAGAACCGGCCGTTCTGGCTAAACAGATGGGTCAAAACGGGAAGGTGCACCCTGTCGATAGCCTGCTGGATCTGGCATGACACGTCGCGCGCGTCGCTCAAATAGCGCACAACCTCCTGATCCTGAAGCCATTGAATCAAAATGAGAGCGTTTTCTCTGGTAATTTCGGAAGATAAAGAAACAAAAGGCTCTTTCATCTTTACCACACCTTGTCGTAAAAAATTAAAAGCCTTTCATAGAAAAGCACTATGACGGTTCTTTTGTCACTTATATTATAGCCGATGTGAACAAAAAGTCAATTAGCCACAGTATCACTCAGCATGACTTGAAATCTATACTCAATCTGAGTATTCACGAAAAAGAACACTCAATTCGTCTTCATTGAAAAGCTGCCCGCTGCTGATAAACTTCTCAACCACGACAGAGCCGTCCACCATGAATTCAACTTCCCAGCGCTGACCGGGCACAGCAATCTCAATCATGATGCTATCGCGAATCCTGTTCAGCCTGTAGTAAATTCTCTTATCATCCAGCAAATCCAGAAATTCGATCAGCTTGGCCAAGTCGCTCATGATCGATCACCACCGACCAATCATAATCCTATGGACAAACATCGTCAACATTGACAAAACCGAGAGGTTTGGAACTCAGAAAACCTCTCGGCATGAATAATCTCTATGTGACCTCTTTATACTCCCCTTTTCGCCCGCACCACCTGCGCCGCATTCGTAAACTGCCCTTGCGGCACATAGCTCTTGAGCGGCAGGATCTTCTCATGGATGGCTTCGATGATCCACCAGGGCTGCGGGAAGAAGGCACTGTCCAGCTCGGTGGCAGGTGTCACCCAGTTGCGGGCACCAATGACCACAGGCGGGGCATCCAGGTCATCGAATGCAAGCTCGGTGATGTTTCGGGCCAGATCCGCCGCGAAGCTGCCGCGCTCGCAGGCCTCGGTGACGATGACGACCTTACCGGTCTTTTTCACCGATTCCAGCACCATGGTGTAGTCGAATGGCACCATCGACCGAGCGTCGATGACTTCTGCGGAAAGGCTGTATTTCGCCTGCAGCTCGTCGGCGGCGGTGATGGCCGTGTAGAGCGCCGCTCCAATGGTGATGATTGTGACATCCTTGCCCACGCGCTTCACATCCGGCTGGCCGATCGGGATTTCATAATACCCCTCGGGCACGCCTTCCTTGTGGAAGAGCTCACCGATGTCATAAAGCCGCTGGCTTTCGAAGAACAGCACCGGGTCGGTGCCGCTGAGGGCTGCATTCATCAGGCCTTTGGCGTCGTAGGGTGTGACCGGGTAAACGACCTTGAGGCCGGGGATGTGGGCTGCGATTGCAGTCCAGTCCTGGCTGTGCTGGGCGCCATACTTCATGCCCACGGAAAGGCGAAGCACTACGGGCATTTCCAGCTCCTGAGCCGACATGGCCTGCCACTTGGCCAGCTGGTTGAAGATTTCATCTCCGGCGCGGCCCATAAAGTCGCAATACATCAATTCGACGACAGCCCGCCCGCCGCACATTGCGTAACCCACGGCAGAAGCCACGATGGCCGCCTCGCTGATGGGCGAGTTGAACAGGCGGTGATACGGCATGGCCTCGGTAAGGCCACGATAAACGGCAAAGGCTCCGCCCCAGTCGCGGTTGTCCTCGCCATAGGCGACAAGGGTTGGGTCGGTATAGAACTTGTCGATCAACGCCTCAAAAATGCCGTCACGCAGCTGATAGATCTTGTTCTTGGAGATCGGCTTTCCGGCAGCGTCCAGACCGAAGCGCTCCTTTTTCTTCAAGCCTTCCACGCGGGGGTTCTGCTCCTTAGGCATCAGCGCGCTGCAAGGACCTTCTGCCATGGCGTCCTTCCTCTTGTTGGAGAACATCAGTTCAGCAATGGCGTCGGGGTTCTTTGCCAGTGACATATAAGGGGAAACCTCGTTGTCCGCAGCAAGCTTCATGCTCTGGAAGATAAGTGCCCGGGTCTTCTCCCACAGGGCAGCCACGTTGTCTTCGCTGGTTACGCCGGCCTTGACCAGCTCAGCCGGGAAGACAGTCAGCGGGTCTTGCTCCTGCCAGGCCTTGATCTCGTCCTCGGTGCGATAGGTGGAGGCGTCTGACGGCGAGTGGCCGCTGTAACGGTAGGTCACCACATCCAGCAGCACCGGGCCTTTGCCTTCCACAAGGATCTTCTTCTTCCGCGCCATAGCGTCGATCACGGCCAGCGGGTTGAAGCCGTCCACCCGCTCGGCATGCAGCTGCGTGGGGCTGATGCCCGCGCCGATTCTCGCGACCATCTGGTAAGCCATCGTCTCGCCCACGGTCTGACCACCCATGCCATAATGGTTGTTGAATATGTTGAAGAGGATCGGCAGGCCGCCGTTATGGCCCTCCTCCCATAGCTCGGTGAGCTGATCCATCGCAGCGAAGTTGAAGGCCTCCCAAACAGGTCCGCAGCCCAACGAGCCGTCGCCGATGTTGGCCACGACGATGCCGCCCTTGGCATTCACACGCTTATAGAGTGCTGCGCCGGTTGCGATGCCGGCTGAGCCGCCCACGATGGCGTTGTTGGGGAAAATACCGAAGGGGATGAAGAACGTGTGCATCGAGCCGCCCAAGCCCTTGTTGAAACCCGCTTCCTTGGCGAAGATCTCGGAAATCGCGCCGTAGACGAGGAAAACCTCGGCCAACTCCTTCACGCTGTTGGTCTTAAAATACTTCTCCACCACGGCCAGGATGCGGCCGCCATTGGCTGCCTTCATGATGCGCATCAGTTCGTTATCAGACAACTTGCTGATGGCAGACAGGCCCTTGGCCAGGATCTCACCGTGGCTGCGGTGGGAGCCAAAGATATGGTCGTCAATGGTCAGGTGATATGCCTGGCCGACGGCAGAAGCCTCCTGCCCCATGGACAGGTGGGCTGGGCCGCCGTAGCCGCACTTGAGGCCCATGTATTCGCCGGTGCGCTTGATGGAGTTGAGCATCGACTCAAACTCGCGGATCACCGTCATATCGTGGAAGATACGGACCAGCTGTTTATCGGTATAATTTGCCCGCTCCTCGGTAACGGTGCGGCAATATTGGTTCACCGGGATTTTGTCGAACTCGATCCATCCGGCGGCACGAGCCTTTTGGGGGTCTACAGTCAATATCTTGGTCATTATGCTCTCTCCTCTTTCTGTGCTCGCTCAGATCTCAAACGCAGATTCCCGCAACACTTCCGAAACTGTCGGGTGAGGAAACACAACCTTGCGCACATCTTCCACCCGCATATTGCGTTCGATCATCATCGCCGCGCCGAAAATCATTTCGGAGGCGTAGTTGCCGCACATGTGCACACCGAGCACCCTTCGTGTCAGTTTGTCTGCCACGAGGATGCAAACATCGTTGCCTGATGGGTTTTCCGCAAGATAACGGCCCGAATACCGCAACGGCAACTCTACAACATCCACTGCAAGGCCCTTCTGCCGTGCCGCCTCGGCGGTCAGGCCCACGCCTGCCACTTCGGGGTGTGTATAGATGACAGCCGGGATGGCATCGTAGTTCATGCGATCTTCATTTCCCAACATTGTGTTCACGCACAGCTCCGCCTCGCGGTATGCCGTGTGGGCCAGCATGGACTTACCATTCACGTCGCCGGCGGCAAACACGCCGCCAACGGTGGTGCGGCCCTTGTCATCCACGACAACCGCGCCGCGTTCCAGCGCCACGCCAATGGTTTCCAGCCCCAGCCCATCGATGAAAGGCTTGCGGCCAATGGAAACCAACACACAGTCTGCTTCCAGCGACTGCTCCGCACCGTCCTTCTCAAAGACAACCTTCCCCGCTTCGAGCCTCGTTACCCGGCAGCTCAGGTTGAACTTCACGCCGCTCTTCTCAAGTGCTTTCTGCAGCAGGCCGGAAAGCTTCTCGTCGATGGGTCCGCCGATCTTTGGCAGCATCTCGACGACCTCGACAGCGGCGCCGGCTTCGTGATAATAACTGGCCATCTCCAAGCCGATCACACCACCGCCGATCACAACGAGCTTCTTCGGCAGCTCGACCAAGTCCAGCATCTCGGTGGAGGTGACGGCAAAGCCGGAGGCCAGCGCTTCTTTCAAGCCCGTGATGGGTGGCAGCACCGGCACCGAACCGGAGCAAATCAGCAGCCGCTTGGCAGTGTAGTCCTGCTCCCCCGCCGTGACCGTAAAACCATCGGCTGACCGGCCCGTTATTCTTGCGGCGGCAGCCACTACAGTGACGCCGGCCTTCTTCATCTTCATATCCACGCCGCCCACCAGTGTCTTGACAACGCGGCCCTTGTGAGCCATCGCTGCCTTGTGATCCAGCGTGATGCCCGGCGCATTCACGCCGAATCGGGCCCCGTCTTTGGCGGCGGTATAGATTTTTGCGGAATTAAGCAGCGCTTTTGTCGGGATGCAGCCTTCGTTCAGGCAGGTGCCGCCCAAAGCCTTTTTCTCAAACAACACTGTTTTCAGGCCGCCCTTCGCGGCCAGCTCCGCGGCACGGTAGCCCGCCGGGCCACCACCGATAATGGCAAGATCAAAACGATCCATTTATGCCTCCTGGTTCTGAGCCAAAAAAGTTTCAAAGTTGGACAGCCCCTTGCAGACATCCTGCAGGAAGCGGGACGCCGGCGCACCGTCCACCGCCCGGTGGTCGTAGGTCAACGACAACCCCAGCGCCGGATACAGCTCGATACCAAAGCCGTTTGCCATCTTGCGAGGCCGGTCAAGGATCGCACACACGCCCAGGATGCCCGTCTGCGGCGGGTTGATGACCGGCGTGAACATCTCCACACCCAGGATGCCCAGGTTGGAGATCGTGAACGTGCCGCCGGAGAGCATGTCGGGGCTGATGGCGCCGTTGCGGCACTTTTCCGCCAGCTCCTTGCTCTTGCGGGAGAGCTCTTCCAGCGACATGCGGTCGGCTTGGAAGAGCGTGGGCACCATAAGGCCCCGGTCGGTGTCCACCGCCATACCCAGGTTCACATCGGTGAAATAGCGCATCTTGTCGCCCAGGAAATGGGCGTTCATGTCCGGATGCTGCTTCAATACTCTGGAAACCACAAAGAGGATCATATCGTTCAAGGTGATGTTGGAGCCGCCGCTGGCAGCATTAACCTTTGCTTTGGCGCGGTATGCCTGCATGGCGGTGGCGTCGGCCGAACTATGGTGCGTGAGCTGCGCCATCTCAACAAGGGAGCGGTGCATGCTTTCGGCAATGCGCTTGCGAATGTTACTGAGCGGCGCGTCTTCATAACCGCTTATGGATGCACTCTGCCCGGCAGTGCGCTTGGCACCGTTGGCCAATGCCCAGATGTCACGCTCGATCACGCGCCCATCGGGGCCTGTGGGCAGCGCCTCGGCGGCAACGAGGCCCATGCTCTCAGCCAGATGCCTTGCACGGGGCGACACCTTGAATTCGCCAGTAGTTATTGTGGCAACACACGGTGCGGGCGAGGGGACGGATTCAGCAGCGGCAGGCTGGCCAATGGCCGGCACTTCCGGCACTGTTTCAAGCTTCGGCATGGCCTTCAGGAATTGAGAGATATCCTCCCCTGGCTGGCCGATCACACAAACACCCTCCAGCACAGGGATATCGTCGCCTTCCTCGCGCAGCAGTTTGAGCAGCGTTCCGTCCGCTGATGAAGCTTCCTCGAAAGCGCTTTTATCGGTTTCATATGCAAAGAGGGGCTCCCCCGCCTTCACGGCGCTGCCCTCAATTTTCAGCCATTTTGTCAGGATGCAGCTTTCCACGGTGTTGCCCTGTTTGGGCATGACGATCAAAGTGGCCACTCACATCGCCTCCGAATGCAACTTGTGAATTAATAACATTTCAATGAAATAATTCACAGTTCATATCCTAACAATTGGGATCGAGGATGTCAATATGGATTGTGGGAGCTGTGTGGGATTTTATCGAATTTAACCATTGAACCCTGCCCACTTGTAATTAAGTCTCCCCAGCCCCCACCCTTCGAGTGGGAGGCAGAACTAGATGAAGAGAGGCATCTTAGGATTATAGGGGGACCGGGGGCGGAGCCCCCGTACAAACGAGGGTGGGCGGGCGGAAAATGGATTGCTGGATGGTAGATAGATTAAATGGTTATGTGAAGATACTATGCATTCCCTAACTGAGTCACTGGCCGGTACAGGCTGGCCGCATCCTGCGGATGCTGCTCGCCCCTGCATCCTGGAGCCCGGCCCGTACATTGACAACCATATTCAAACGGCACCGCTTTTATCGGGTAGGCATGGTCTATATGGATCAATCCTCATCTCCGGCCTTAAAGTTATACACCGGCTTAATGATCTTCTCCACCGTCACCGTCTCGCCGATGCAAGACAGGATTTCTTCCATCGGCTTATAGGCTGCCGGAGCCTCGTCAATCGTGTCCTTACCAACAGAGGTGGTGAAAATGCCTTGCATGGAGCTTTTGAAGTCCTTGAGGCTCAAGGTCTCCCTGGCGGTCTTGCGGCTCATCAGCCGCCCGGCCCCGTGCGGCGCGGAGCAATTCCACGCCACGCTTCCTTTCCCCGCCGCCAGGATACTGCCGTCACGCATGTTCATCGGGATGATTACGCGCTCACCAGCTTGGGCTGAGATGGCGCCCTTGCGCAAGATGTGGTGCTTCAGATCGATGTAGTTGTGTATCGTGGTGAATTGTTCCTTGGCGGTAAGCTTCATCATTTTGAGGATCACATCAGCCATGGCGCGGCGGTTCCAGTCGGCATAGGTTTGAGCAATGCCCATGTCGTGCAGGTAATCCTGAAATGGCTCGCCATACAGATAGGCCAGGCTGCTATTGCCCATGTCAGCCTTGAGTGCCGCGATAGCCTTTTGCAGCTCGCCCTCCCTGCCCTCTGCCTTGTGACGGTTCACAAGCTCAGTGACGGCATGGTTCTTCATCCATGTCTCGGCATAGCGCTGATAGTGTTCGGCAATCTGAACACCCATGTGGCGGCTGCCGGAGTGTATCACCAGGTAGAGGTTGTCGTCCTCATCGCGGTTGATTTCGATGAAGTGGTTGCCTCCGCCCAGCGTGCCCAGGCTCAGGCGGGCGCGGTTGAGGTTAACCTTGGCCGCACAGCGCAGCGCACTAATATCGGTATGCCCCACAAATGGATGCACCTCGCTGCGGATGTTACTGCCGCTGGGCACGAACTCACGGATCACCTTATCGAGCTTGGTGAACTCAATGTGCGCCTTGCCCAGCGCCGTCACCAGCATGCCGCAGCCGATGTCCACACCCACCATGTTGGGCACAACACGGTCTGTGATTGTCATCGTGGTGCCGATCGTACAGCCTTTGCCTGCGTGCACATCCGGCATGACGCGGATACTGCTGCCAGCCGCAAAGCTCTGGTTGCAGAGCTCACGGATTTGCCGCTCGGCCTCAGCCTCCAGCTTGTCGGTATAAACAACAGCTTCGTTGTGTTTGCCTTGTATGGCGATCATATCAATGCTTCCTTTTCAACTTTACCTCTTTTTGCCGGCCATCACCAGAAAATCGATTGTGACAGCTTGAGGCGGGGCAGCAATCACTTCCGCCCGCTTATACTCGGCGCTATCCCAGGAAAGCGGCGTCATTGCCACGATATGGGGCCACAAACCATCCGGCACCGGGAATGACTGCTGCACGTGTTTGGCTGCCACGACATCAAAGCGCTGCTCGAATAACTTAACTACCTGTTCGTTGGAATACTGCTCGCGATCCTCCCCGGCATAAAGCGCCAACCGCAGTTCCTTGAGATATTCACTGCCAGGAACAGCCTTCACCACCAAGCCTTCGTCGTGAAGCACACGGCTGAACTCACCGTAATTAATCGGCGACAGGATGTTAAGGATCGCATGAGTGGATCGGTCTAGCATGGGCAGGCAGGCCAAGTCGGCAACCATCCAAAGCGCGCCCATGTGCTCACGGGCGGCAATGCGGATGGCATCCTTTGAGATATCCACGCCAATTGCAGAGATATCGATGCCCTGCGCTGCCAATTGATTGCGAACCGCCATGAGGTGGGATCCCTCCCCACAACCTGCATCCAGAAGACGAATCGTGTCACCGCCTTTATGGACGGCAAGCATGGATGCTACCGCATCCAGTAAACTATCAAAGAACCCAACCCTACACACCGAATGCCTGGATTCCAGCATCTGTGCTCCATAATCCTCCGGTGGTTTGCTGCGGAGAAGGTTTAAGGAACCGGAGGCGGAAAGATCAAAGTTGTGCGATTTGCCACAGGCAACGGCATTGCCATTGCCTGGTGCCAACGGGCTGGCGCAAACCGGGCAGGTGAGCCAGCCGGGGTTATCACGTATGAGGTTCTTTGCCAATTCAATCTTTTTCATTTTGAAATGGTACCTACTCCTTGATCCTTACCATGTACACAAGAGGGGCGGGTATGGAAACCCCGCCCCTGCCAAAATAGAATCTGCTACTTGAAGAATCCCTTCTTGACCTCCAGTGCCTTCTCCGGGCAGAGCTCGTGGCAGCAGAAGCACTTGATGCACTTCCCATAGTCTATGACAGGCTTTTTATCCCTCATCAAAATGGCGTGGGGCGGGCATGCGGCAGCGCACTCGGCACAGCCGACGCATTTTTCCGGGATAAGCCTGGGCCTGGCCTGCACCGCCTCGCGAAGCGGGCCTGGTAGTATGCGAGCAAACCTCAGCGTAGCCTGGGCTGTTATCGTGGGTTTTCGGAATGGGCGTTTCAGGCGAAGCTCTCCCACCGAACTGCCTACCACTTCGACATCCTCAAGCCGATCCGGAAGCAAACCGCGCTTTCTGGCCAATTCCAGCAGCATCACATCGGTTTGCGGCCAACCAATCAAATCCACCGCGACAGCATCCAGCGCATAGGGCGAGGCGGACGCCAGGAGCGCCCCAAGCTTTCTGGGGTACCCTGCGGCTGGGCCGGGCCCCTCGATACCAATTATAGCGTCCATGATATTGAGACCCGGCTTTACCGTCTCAGCGATGTCGATCAGGAAATGATTGAAGGCTGGCGGCATTGGATAGATCGCGTGATACTTTCGCTTGTCGCGGCCATAGATCGTGCCATAGAGGTTTTTCACCGCCCCTGTGAAGGAACACAATTGATGGGTCTTTGCCTTGCTGATGTTGATCAACAGGTCGGCGGAAACCATCTCCTCCACAAGATCGAAGCTCTTGGCCGATACCCCGCCGGGAACCTCGCGCACTGCCCGTGTTTTGTTTACAATGAGCTTTGCTCCTACCCTATTGGCCACTTCGGTATAACCGCATACCTGATAAACATCCTCGACACGTTCCTCCATGCCACCGCCGCCGGGGCAGTCGCCGATCATCACTTCCGACGCGCCTGCCTCAAAAGCCAGCTTCGCTGTGGCTGCCACAACTTCCGGGTGTGTGGTGACATATTCCTCCGGTCGGTTCTTGCCCAACGCATTGGGTTTGATATAGACACGCATTCCTGGTTTGACAAAGCTGCTCATGCCGCCAAGCCCTTTCATGACTTGGCGGATGGACTGCTCAACCTGCGCAGGATCATAATCGCCGCATCGCGCGACAGACACAACCGGATTGCTCATGATACCCTCGCGTGACGTTTGACGAAGCGCTCAATACGCTCCAATGCGACTTTAATCTTGTCAATGGAATAAGCGTAACTGATTCGTACAAAGCCTTCACCTGAAGGCCCGAACGCAGTGCCTGGCACCACAGCAACCTTTTCCTCATGCAACAGCGTCGTGCAGAATTCCTCGCTGGTCATTCCGGTAATTGCAACCGATGGGAACACATAAAATGCGCCTTTGGGTTCAAAACATGCCAATCCCATATGGTTCAAAGACTGCACAACAAAACGGCGGCGGCGGTTGTATTCCCGCTGCATCACAGCCACTTCTGAAAAACCATCACTCAGGCCCTGACGAATGCCCTCCAGCGCTGCTTCCTGCGCTACAATCGGCGCGCAAAGCATTGTGTATTGATGAATCTTCACCATGCCGGCCAACGCGTCTTTCGGGCCGCAGATATACCCCAGCCGCCAGCCGGTCATCGCGAACGCCTTGGAAAAACCGTTGAGCACCACGGTCTTGTCAAACATGCCGTCGATTTCGGCGATGGATACATGGCGTGTGCCTGTGTAGGTAAGTTCAGAATAGATTTCATCAGAAATCACTGCGATATCAAGATTGCGAAGCACCGAAGCCAATTCCTCCAGGTGCTGCCGCTCCATCACGCCACCGGTGGGGTTGTTGGGATAAGGCAGGATGATCGCCTTGGTTTTCGGCGTCACGGCATCCAGGATGGCCTGCGGCTCCACGCGGAAGTCGATGTGCGCGCCGGTCTTGATGCCCTTTGGCACACCGCCTGCAAGAGTCACGCAGGGATAGTAGGATACATAAGAGGGCTCGGGGATCAGCACTTCATCACCGGGTGTCAGGATTGTGCGCATGGCCAGGTCGATGCCCTCGCTTGCCCCCACGGTCACGAGGATCTGGTTTTTGGGATCATAACTCAGATGATAACGCTGGCGCATATACCCGGCGATGGCTTGCCGGAGCTCCAATGTGCCCCAGTTGGAGGTGTAGTGCGTGGCCCCATGCTCCAAAGCATAGATTGCCGCCTCGCGGATGTTCCATGGCGTGTCAAAATCCGGCTCGCCCACACCCAGCGAGATCGCTCCTTCGATTTCCGTCACAATGTCAAAAAACTTTCGGATGCCGGAAGGCGGCAGGTCGCGTACCACATCGTTGACCCATCGGAGCTCGCTCATGGCGACACCGCCAGTCTGTTGTCCTCGATGACCTCGTCATCCACAACAACACTGTTGTCCTTGTATTTCTTCAACACGAAATGCGTGGCGGTGGACAGTACGCCGTCGATTGTAGAGAGTTTTTCGGCCACAAAAAAGGCAACGTCGCGCATGGATCGGCCATCGATCAGCACCATCAGGTCGTAGGCGCCAGACATCAGATAACAGGATTTTACCTCCTGAAAGCCATAAATACGCCGGGCAATGTCATCAAAGCCCTTGCCGCGCTGGGGCGTCACCTTTACCTCAATCAGCGCTTCCACCGATTCATCGCCGACCTTCTGCCAATCGATCACGGTGTTGTATTGAATGATGACCCTGTCACGCTCCAGCTCCGCGATGGCTGTCCGCACCTGCTCCTCGGAGGCACCCACCATCACGGCCATGTCGGCCACACTAGCTCGGGCGTCCTTCCCCAATATTTCGAGCAGTTCCTTCTTCAGTTCCATCGCGCATCAGCTCCTTTATGAATATTTGGCTAATTATAACAGTGAGACGTTGGGGAGTCAAACGAAATGGCAATCAGTCGTGCCATGCTATCTTTCTCCAAATACCGACAATCTCTTTGCTTGAAGACCCCTGCCCGATCTTCTACAATGGAACCAACAAACCCAAATCGGCAGAGGCGCGGAAATGAACATCATGGTAAGAGGCATGATCCAGACGGATATCGAGGATCTATCCAGGGCGTTCGCTGCACAGGGATGGCTTTTGCCAGCCTCCGTATTTGAGAATTGTTACCGGCGGATGCTTCAGAAGTATTGCGACATGCTTGTGGCCGAAGTAAAGGGCCAACTAGCCGGATATCTGCGCCTGGAGTGGGTGGATGCCGGTGATGCCCAGGACCATCTGTTAATGCCAGAGATTCAGGAATTTGTCGTGTTGAATCGATATGCCGGCACAGGCGTGGCAGAATCTCTGCATGCGGAAGCCGAGCGCCGTGTGTGTTACAGAACCGGAGAAGCGCCAGAGAATGCTCTGATGGCCGTGTATGGCTCCCCCCCGCCTCATCCACTGCGCATGCGAAGCTTCGTGTTGGATGGCTTGTTTGTGTCCGGAGAGGGCCGCTTCATCCGCGCAAGGACTGCCGGTGACGCGCGGCGCGGTTTTGTGATCAGCATGAGGCGGTAATCATCCGCCTGCAAGCGCATGCATCACAAACATCCACAACGGCACAGTGACCATCGAAAACAGTGTGCTTACCAGCACCATATGCGACGCGTATTGTGGTTTGATCGAATACATGGAAGCGAATATCGCCACATTGGCGGCCACCGGCATCGCTGCCAACAGCACGCAGGTGACAAACGCGGACGAGTCCACTGCCGGCATACCCGGCAGGCCGAAATGCCAAGCCAGCCACATCACGCCGAGCACCAACGCAGGCAACAGAAACAGCCTTACGGCTGCGGCAGCAAACACCGTCCACTCCCGCAAGGCGTGGCGGATATCCCCCTCGGCCATCAATGCGCCAACGATCATCATTGCCAGAGGTGTCGTGAGTGAGCCAATGCCGTTCGCGAGTTTTGTGGCAGCCCATTGCGGCAATTTCCACCCGAAGGCGAACATGAGGATGCCGATGACCACGGCAATAAGCCCCGGCTGGAGGAAAATCTCCTTCCAGGTGCCTGTTTTCCCCGCACAGATATAAACGCCAGCCGTCCATACAAACACGGTAAAGACGAGCACATAGACAGACACATAGATCACGCCTGCCTCACCAAACAGGCTTTGCATCACAGGAATGCCCATGAAGCCGCAATTGCTGAACACGGTGGCCTGCCATAGAATGCGGCGCTTGCCGTCATCGCTCCGTGGCCACATTATCATGCCAAGCAAATAGGAGGCACCCATGGTGAGTGCTGCAATGAGCGCGACGATTGCCATATTGCGGGCAAGATCCACACTGTAATCCATTTGAAAAGAGTTGATGACTAAAAATGGTTGGGTGACATATAGCACCAGCCTGGTCAGCACCGAGCGGCCATCCGGTGTAATAATCTTGGCCTTTGACGCGATGAAACCCACCAGCATCATCGCAACCAGAATGACCACTTGCTCCGCGACTTGATTCATCAATATTCCCTGAGATTTCCCTCAAGCTTCATGCCTGGGAAACTTAACTGCCTCAGCGCTTCATATACCACGATGGCCACGGCGTTTGACAGGTTCAACGACCTTGCGTCTTCAATCATTGGAATTCGGATTGCCTGCCCATATCGTTCATGCAAAAGATTCTCCGGCAACCCTTTGGTTTCCTTTCCAAAGAGAAGATAGTCGCCATCCTGATATTGTGCGGCCGCATAGCCAATACCAGCTTTGGTACTGGCAAAGAAATGGCGGCCCGGATTTTTATCAAAGAACTCAGATAAGCTTGGGTAAGTTCGGATATCCAGCAGGTGCCAGTAATCCAGTCCGGCCCGCTTTAGCTGGCGGTCATCGATTTTAAAGCCCAATGGCTCCACCAGGTGCAGCACAGCTCCTGTGGCGGCGCAGGTGCGGGCAATGTTTCCCGTGTTCTGGGGGATCTCCGGCTCCACGAGCACAATGTTGAGAGGCATGATGCATCCTTTGTGATATCAGTAGTCAGTTGTCAGCTGGAATTGTAAAGCGTTGATCAACTGCTTATATTAGCCCACCGGCTCTTCTTCCTCTATGGCTGGCTCCGCACTGTCGGCGAGCTTAACCGCCACGCCGAAGTCGCCGAATGATTTGGTCTCAAAACCCGCAGAGTCAAAACAATCGCTTTCCAGCAAATTGTAAACATAAGCAGTGCCTGCCGGTTGGTCAAATTGAAAATTGTCAAAGTCCACATATTGATAACGCTCACGGTAAGGCAGCAGCTTTTTGCCGTTTGATCCATAGGCATCTGCTGTTCCCTTGAAATAGGCAGCATCCACCGATGCGCCAAACAGCGTATAGATTTCACTGCAGGTATAGGCAGACTCATCACGGGACCAGCAGGTGATAAAGACCACGTTGGACTCAATTTTGTCTGCATAGCGCACAGCCTCTGGCATGCCGCTGCAGAAGTCGCGTGCCATTGCCTTGGCGTGATCACCGAAATAGGCGGTTGTGAAGCCGGTGAAAGAGATGAGGTACACCAAAGCCGTTGCGATTGCAACACGCTTGACCGGTGCCGCGTCGCACAGCAGATGGCGCAGGCCCAATGCCGTCAGGATGCACATGGGGTAAAAGATGATGTTGATGCGGTTGGTGTTTACACCGTTGATCATGATGCCGGTGACAACGGCGATGATGAGCCAACTGATCATAATCCATCGCGCGGCGCTGTCTGGTGCTGATTTGGGGTCTCCATCACGGCCTTGCAGTTTTCCGGCGAATAAGGCCCATAACCCAAGCAGCGCAAACGGCAGCGTGAACTGATAAGTCTGGCCATAACCTTTTATGAAATTCCAACTGAAGTCACCCTTTTGCAGGATCGCCATTTCGGCTGCAGAGCGGATGTTATCGAATAGCTGGTTTAGAATGTCTTTGGAATAGATGATCAGGTCATTGGTGCGGATCGAGTCCGGAAAATACTGCATCGTGATCAGGCCTGTCGCCCATGTTTTGAGCTTAAAAGTGTTGATGATCACAACGGAAAAGATCGGCCAGGCAACCGCCAGATAGATGGCCGCGCATGCCAACGCTTGCAGGGGCTTGATTCTCTTTTTTACAAGCAGCCAAACGCAGAGCAGGATCAACAGGATCGGGATCGTGAAAAAAGCAATGCCGTAGGTGTACATCGTAAATCCAAAGAACAACATCGACAAATACAGGAAGAACGGCTTCTCAAGGCCCCGGTGGAGGAAATAAAGAGAAAACAATACGAAATGCGGCAGGAGGTTGCAGTCCAAAGCCCAACGGCTCTGCATGATGTGCCAGGGATTCACCGCCGTGACGGCCAGCGTCAGCAATGCTGCCGCACGCCCAAAGCCCCTCTCAATGAACCGGAAGAGCACCCATAATCCCGCCAGGCTTGCCAAAAGCATAGGTAATCTGGCGGTGACGGCATTCAAGCCAAAGAGCTTGATGAACGGCACCATCAGATAAGACAGCAATACGCTCATCTGCCCATAGCCCCAAGCCTCAAAATAGACAGGAAGCGGCGTGCCAAAGCGGTCTGTGCCGTGGTTGGCCAGCGCAAGTGCGTCCACAGCGGCCATCGCGCCATCCTGATTCATGCCGGAGGGTATGGCGCCAAAGTCCCAGGTGCGAACCAAAACTGCCACGGCAAACAAGGTGACTGCGGAAACGGCAAAGACTTTATTATTTGCCAAAGCTTTTTGCAGATCCCAGTCTGGCTTGTTGACCCTGGCGATCAGGGCATAGACACAAAGGGCTGTCGCAAAGCACAAAAAGAGGATATTAAGCTCCAAGTTGGCTCCGCCCTTCCCCACTCAGCATGGCTTCTCTATCAGCAGCAGATGGATTCTCGGCGGGCTGTGTGGCCGCTGCCAGGCGGAACCCGCTCAGATCGCTCACAATAAACTTGGGCCGGCTCTTTACTTCCTCATAAATCTTAGCCAAGTAGATGCCAATCACGCCCAGGCTGAACATGATCACCGAACCGATCACAAGCAGCAAAATGATCACGGTGGTAAACCCCTCCACCGCGTGGCCGGCAAGCTTCATATATAGAGTCTGTATTGCCATCGCCAGCGCGAATACCAGAAACGCGGCACCGCACACGGTAACAAGCTGCATGGGCAACGCCGAATAGGAGGTGATTGCTGTAACAGCAAGCTTGACCAACCCCCGGAAAGACCAGCGCGTACGCCCGCCTTCACGCTCCGGCACCTCGAAACGAACCTCTCCGGTTTGGAAACCAAGCCAGCCTGGCATCGCCCGGAAAAACGTCTGCTTTTCCGGCATGGACTTGATGATATCTACAACCTTGCGGTCCAGGAGCTTGAAGTCGGAAGCATTTTCCAGATTGATACCGGAAGTTACGCGCAGCAGCTTGTAAAACAACCCTGCACTCAGCTTATACGCCAACGACTCCTTGCCGCGGCTGGATTTCTTGCCCTCAACGATGTCGAAATTGTTGTGCTGCCATAGTTTGTACATCTGAACAGCAGCAGCCGGCGGGTGCTGAAGATCACAATCCATCACGATGCAGCAGTCACCGGCAGCATGGTTGAGCCCGGCAAAGATCGCGCTTTCCTTGCCAAAATTGCGGCTGAGGCGCACGCCCCGCACGGTATCCCTGCGGTGGCTGCAAGATTCTATTATGCCCCAGGTGCCATCTGTGGAGCCATCGTCCACAATGACAAGTTCATAAGGGATTCCAGATTCTGCCATCGCGTGAGCAATGGCATCGATGGACCCTTGCAGCAATTTTTCCTCGTTGTAGGCCGGCACCACGAGGGACAGCAGTTTTTTCATCGTTCTCTCCGGAAGATAGGCTCAAGCACAAATTATACCTTTTGTGGTGAATTGATGCAAGTTTCCACCTTTACATGATTAGGTAAACTTTCACCTTTCTTTATATCTCAATATGAAATTCTAAATCAATGTTTACAGAATAAAACACTGCTACGAGCAAACACTACAAAAAAACGGTGAGTAAAAAAATGAATTCTATGATGAACTTTCTGAAGAAACAGCCACAATCCTATTGGCTCACTCCTGATGAACAAACCGGTTATCCGCCGCTGCGGCATGATCAGACAACAGAAGTCGCCATTATTGGCGGCGGACTGGCGGGGATCATGACGGCGTATTACCTGTCACTTGCCGGAGCAAAGGTGATCCTGCTGGAAGCCAATCGAATCGGCTTTGGTACTACCGGCCACACCACAGCAAAATTGTCTGCACAGCATGACCTTATTTATCAGAATATTGTGGAAAAAATCGGTCGTGATGAGGCAAGACAATATGCCGACGCCAACCAGGCAGCAATATCTGAGGTGAAGAGAATATCTGCGGAGCTAAAGATCCAATGTGATTTCACACCGCAATCGGCGGTTGTTTACACAGAATTGGAAGAGAACATCGAAAAGATCAACCGTGAGGTTAAAACAGCCCTTGATTTGGGCATTAAGGCAGAATTCATTGACCACATCCCTTTCGATATACCGGCGTTGGCAGGTGTGCGATTTGATGACCAGGCACAATTCCACCCAAGAAAATTTCTTCTGGGGATTGCCAAATGGTGCTCGAAGCATGGGGTAACCATTCACGAACAAAGCAAAGTGATCGATGTGGAGCACGCCGGCTCTGCAGATATCACGCTCACGCTGGACGGCGGCCAGAAGGTGCGTGCCGATGCGGTTGTGATCGCCAGCCACTACCCGGTGCTGAACAAACCTGCGCTATACTTCGCGCGGCTCTATGTGGAGCGCTCCTACATTTTGGCAGTACGGGCCCAAAATCAATATCCTGGTGGGATGTATATCAATGCTGAGGATCCCGCACGGTCATTACGGTCGCAACCATCTGATGAGGGAGAGTTGATCCTCGTGGGTGGAGAGAACCACAAGTGCGGCCAATCGGAAGACACACAGCAGCATTACCGGGCGCTGGCCGGCTTTGCCGGGCGGCTGTTTGATGTGAGCGACATCCCCTATCATTGGTCTGCGCAGGATTGCATGACGCTTGATGATCTGCCTTATACCGGCAGGTATTCCTCAGACACACCCAACCTGTATGTGACAACCGGTTATGGGAAATGGGGAATGACCAACTCGGTGGCGTCAGCGATGGTCTTGCGTGACTTGATTTCCCATGGCCGGTCAGAGTGGCAGGATGTGTATCATCCATCCAGAACGAACATCATTGCATCGATCAAAAACGCCGTTGTGGAAAACGCCAACGTAGCGGTAAATCTGCTGGGAGGCAAGCTCTCCCCTCTGCCCGATTCGGTGGATGTGAATCCTGGTGAGGGCAAAGTGGTTGAAATAGACGGTCACCGAGCCGGTGTGTATCGGGATGATGCAGGCCAACTGCATGTAGTGGACACAACCTGCACCCATCTTGGATGCGAAGTCAACTGGAACACGGCGGAAAAGTCATGGGATTGCCCTTGCCATGGCTCCCGGTTTGATGTGGATGGCAACGTGATTGAGGGACCGGCAATTCGGGGCCTCAACACTGGCAAGAGCACAAACACAATAGAGAAGCTGGTCAAGGACGAATTCTAGCCTTGACCAGCTCTGTGATGCAAGATACGCGGGCCCGCTATTTCTGTATAGAAATCGCTTGTGAGAAGCTTCCATAGATTTTTCTGGACCCGACCATACGGTAAGCCCTGACCTTATAATAGTATGTCCTGCCGGAGCGCAACCCGCTGTTGGTGTTATAGGTTGATCCGGTGGTTGCCACCAGCGAATAAGCCCCGCTTGTGGAGTTTGCACGCCACAGTTCATACTTCGTAGCCCCTGTCACTGCACCCCAACTCACTTTGGCACGTGAAGATGATACACGCGTCACCTTTACGGGTGATGGCTTGGCGGGTTTGGGAGCGGCAGAAACCACACTCGAAAACGGGTTATATTGCTTCACTGAATTGACAGTGCGATATGCCCGGACCTTGTAATAATACGTTGTACCTGTGCTCAGATTCTTGTTTGTATAGTTGAGCGAAGTGGTCGTTGTGACCAAGGAATAGGTTCCACTCTGGGATGTGGCGCGATAAAGCTGATATCGTTCCGCTCCGCTCAGAGACTGCCATGCAATCCGGATGCTGTTGTAGCTGGCCGCCGTGGCGGTAACGCCGTTGACAACAGCTTCAAAGCCGTTTGCAGGCGTCGCAGTTGGCACCGGTGTTTCGCTTGCGGCAGGCGTCGCGGCCAGAGTAGCTGTAGGCTCCTGTGTTGAAGAAGCGGTGGGCGCTGCCGTCGCAGAAGGTGACGCAGTAGCACTTGGGCTGGCTGTCTCAGTTGTTGGGCTGGCCGTAGGCGTAGCGGTGGGAGCATATGTGGTTGCTGCAGGAGTTACCACAGGGGCTTGGGCCTCACCAGACACAGCGTCATACAGCCATTGGGCATCGTCTTTGGAAATCTGCTCAAAACCGGTCACATTGCCGGAAGTTGCGCCTGATGAAATCGTCAACCCGCTCTTGATCAGGTTGTATCCCTTTTCCTGCACCCACATGCCTGTGTTGGCAAGCCGGACAGAATACATCGGATTTGACGCAAGTGTTGCAGATGCGCTTGGAAGGTTGAGATAGATGCTCCACAACCCACTGCCGATGTTGGATGGTATGCTGAAATAGAGATCTTTGGACATGACACCGTTTTGGCTGAACCAATAACGGGGGTCATCATTCACCTGCGCGGTGTAGGTCTGTTGGCCATTGCTCAACACAACCTCAAACTTCCTGGCGTTTACCAGATTGGCAAAACCGTCGTTGCGGATGTTGAGCTTCAGGTGAAGCGCGCCTCCCTTGATCAGGCTGGTGTTGATAGAAGCATCCTGCATGACAAACCGGTAGCCCAACCGTTGGGTCACATAATTATAGGTGGTCATTGCGGCGTAGGTGGTCGATTTCCATTTTGAGATCACGTCCGGATGGTAATCGATATTCAGGCTTTGTGCATGCAGCTTGTTGAGCTCGTAGACCGCGTTATTGGGATCGGAATAAGCAGAAACCTTGTTGCTTTCGCCCACGAAGGGCACATACATGTTCTGATTGTCAGTCCAGTTGAGCTCTGCCTGGCGGGTGTATTTCGAGTCCACATAGGTGCCGCACTCGCTTTCGGAGCTCAGCAGCGCGTCGTCGTGGTAGCCTGTCCGGGCCAGTGCAGATTGTGAATAAGCCGTTGCGAGCGACAGTGTGCTGCCGGTGGATGCATACATGTCACGGATGAACATGGGCCGGCGCACAAGGATCGACCGGCTTTTCGGCACGGCTTCCATGAGTGCATTCAGCACCGCTTTGCGGGCTTCCAATGACGGCGGATCTCCATAATATGAGTTGTGCCACTCGCCCCAGGGGCCAAGAAAGCCCGCCTGCACGCAATAAAGGATGTCTTCATTGTCGTAGAAGATGCTCTTCAGCTGTGCAATATGGCCGGTGATGAGGGTGAGGCTGGTTGGTTCGGGCTTGAGAACCCCATCGAAGTCGTATGCCGCGCGGAACATCACCTGCAAGCCATACTTTCTGGCAAGGTTGAAACCGTTGCGGATTTCATTGAGTTTTGCATCACTGATTGGACCGGTTTTGTAATCCTTCAGGTTAGCTTCCAGAAGGACCATTGTGATGCCTTGGGAGCGCAGTTTATCAATGGACCAAATATCGTCGGTCTCATATGGCCGGTACCATCCACGCTCCGGGTTGGCAAACAAAGACTGATCCTCTGCAAACGTGATGGTTTGCATCGTGTCCAGATTGGCGATTGCTCCTTCAGCATATGCATTCTGAAAAGGAACGAGCCCGATAACAAGAAAGACTGCGGTGAAGACGCATATGGCAATATTAAACCGGCGTCTTTTGTGTTGATTCAAAGACATAATAAAACCTCCCTATTGTGCGCCAAAGGAGGTTCAATGTGTGTATTCATCGAAACCTTCTTGGCAACCCGACGATCATAGCTTTCGCCTTAGACTCGTGGCTTTGCGTCCAACCCTTTCGAGTTGTTTGCCCTTTTCAAGATATGTTCTTATCCGACTGATTGCGACAAATTGCCCTGGTGTTCGGCATCACCCCTTTCGCATGATTTGCTTTGCAGACTCAGTAATTCTTATCGTATGGATACTATATACCCAGAAAGCATAGGAGATAACAAATGTATTGGAGTTTGCATGTTACTTCTTTTGATATAATCAATTCTTAATCCAGCGGCTCAGCACACATAGCTTATCCGGCCGGTTCCCCTCCATCGCGAAGGCGTATACGGGATAACCTGTGTCCGGGCTGAGAATGGCCAGCGTGACCATGTATTCCCCATCAACCAGGCCGCTGGTTGGAATCACTGTTTCAGTGCGCACCGGCGTGTCATCAATAATAGCACTGAGTTTCACATCTACAGGCTGGCGCATCACTTCCTTACCAGTGCTGTCAAGCAGACACAGTGCTGTCTCCCAATCGCGGTAAAAAGGTGCGCTGCCATCGTTGACCCAATCCAGACGCACAGTCAGATCGCCTTCCACCAGCAATGGCCGCTCCATCTCGATTCTGGACACCCGAATCCTGCTGCCAAGGGCGGAGAGCACTGCATCGATTCCCTCTCCGAATTGTCTTTGTTCCTCAGGCAAAACAGGGCTTTTAGGTCCAATGAACGTCATGTGTGATTTCTTGATCAAGTCCAAAGTACGCTCCAAGTTGCCTTGAAGCATGTCCTCCATGGTGAGCGAACTTGTGAATTCTCCGCCGATCGGTGCGGTTTTCCAAGCGTCCACCATCGGCACCAGGGCATCAGGCTCGCCGGTCTCATTGTATTCCCCACCCCACTGGATCCATTGCAGCCACTCCACAGTGCTTTCGGGCTCACCGGTCATGTCATTGTAAAGGCCGAACCCCCACTCTTCCGCTTCACGGAATGGCCTCCGCATCAGAAACATCGCATCGGGGAAGCTCTTGATGTACGGTTCGATGTATTGCCGCCGAACATTCTCATCTGGCAGCGGGTCAATGCCGATTTCGTGCTTCGTGTGCCATTCTCCCCAGTGACCCAAACTGCCCAGCTGAATAAAGCTGAAGAACTCGTCTCTGCCAAAATGGGCTCCAAGAGCCTCAATGGCTTTTTGATGCAGCTCGATCATCAGAGGGTTGGAGTAATTTGGGGAATACCCCTTGCCATAGTCCGTGTCGTACCAGTCTCCATCTTTGCCGGTGGCATCATACAGCCAGTCGGGGATGTCCATATGCTCTGCTTCACCGGGAACGTCACAAAGGAAGCGGAACACCACATGCTTGCCCTTGCTGCGCCATTCATTCAAATGGTTTTCTTTCTCAATGGCAGCAAAATCATACCTGCCCCGCTCGGGCTCCAGCTCTCGCCATGTCACATCTACATAAACCAACTGGTTGCCGCCCACAATCTCTGCGTAATCAGCACATGGTGCAAAACCGCTCAACGGGTTGTTGAGCGGCTCATCGATGGCTTTTGGAGTCAGCACCACGGTTTGCTTTGCATGCATGCCC
Source organism: Bacillota bacterium (assembly GCA_023435705.1). Lineage (GTDB taxonomy): Bacteria > Bacillota > Clostridia > Christensenellales > UMGS416 > JAEYRA01. The sequence continues at coordinate 399,359 of JAEYRH010000016.1, forward strand.
CACCAAGTTACGGCGCCGAATACCAGGAGCAGCACAACCGGTACAATCCAGGCGCACCCCCTTTTACGGGGATTATCCATGGTATTCCCCATTATATTGCACCAGGGTCACGTCATCAACGCTCTCCAGGGAGCGCACCTGCTCAAGGAATGCAAGGTTACCCTTCTTGGTGTAAACCTCCACAGCCATTTCGCAGGCATCACCACGCATTGTTCGCGACTTCACCGAGTGGCGAGTTTTATTGAGTATCCGGCGAATCTGGTCGCCGATGTCATCACCGCGGTAATGCACGATCATCACATAGACTTGCCGCATGCTGCCGCGGCCCATCAGCAGCAGAATCAGAATCAGCAACAAGGACGCTACAGCCACCAGCACATACATATAGGCGCCGATCGTAATGCCCGCCGCAATGGCCCAAAACATGAACAGCAGATCCATCGGCTCTTTAATGGCTGTGCGGTAACGCACAATGCTGAGTGCACCCACCATGCCCAGAGAGAGCACCAGGTTGGTGCTGATGGCTAGTGTGATCATACAGGTGAGCACTGTCATGCCAATCAATGTGACTGCAAATGTCTCGCTGAACACAGCACCCCTAAAAAACTTTTTATAGATGAGATAAATGATAAGGCCCGCCAGCACGCTGGCCAGCAGCGATACCACGATGGCGATCACCTGATCCAACGTCATCGTTACGGTGAAGATGTTGCCGTCGACGAGACGTTCAAAAATGTCCTTGGCGCTGATTGCAGATTGGTTGTTCATATAACACCTCAAAAATGGTATCGAAATTCCTTAGGTCATCTGGCCGCGAACATCGTCTTCTCGCAGCACAGCACATATTTGGAGATGGCCGTGGGCACGCCGGACCGGGTGGGCAGTGCAGCCCGCAGGAAACTGGGCATCATCTCGGTGTATTTCACCTCCATAATCAGCCAGCCAGCCTCCAAGGCATTGATCATTGGGAGCCCGTCGTCAAACAGATCAAACCCCCACAGACCTGCCCGCACATCCGTGTCAAAGGTGATGCGCACATCACCTGCAGGAAACACATAAGGCTCGCGTTCATAATCCACCATCACCCGGGGGCGGTGGAGCTCTGTCATACAGGCATTATAGAAGATGCCGCACAACGGTTCGTTACGCTTGAGCAAAAAACCGAAATCGCCCCCCAAGATCCGTTCAGTCTCGCCACGGGTCAGTTCGGCTTGTTGCTTGGCTACATATTGCCCGCGCTTGAGTTTCCTCTCAAGATGAATGGTCTTGTCTCCATCGGAATATACTCGGATGCGAAACTTTTGCCTGTCACCCACACCTATGAGTTTGTCTTCATAGGCCGTGTTCCAAATGTCATCGAAGTACAGGCTTCGCACTTTATAATACCCTTTCGGTCCAACGTTGCCATCTCGCATCATCAGACCGCCAAGCCGGGAGCACAGCAGCTCTTTCTCATCATAACGAATCATATATTTGAGCTCATGGCGGAGCCGAAGCGGCCGCTCAATATTTTGCGCCGGATCACTCATAGGTCTGCTCCAGCTGCACCGTTCCGTCATCCAGCACATAGAAGCACTGGGTACCAAAAAACTTCGTGCTGTCAAACACATAATAAGGCTGAGCAACCTGTGTTTTCCCATCTTCATTGGTTGCCTGCACATGAAAGAAGTATTTGCCCGCCTTTAGCCCGTTTGTGGTGACTGTGGGGAAGCTCAGCCCATCCTGTTTGAAAATTACATCCTTACCCTGATGGTCCCTTGACAATACGAAACTATACGTGATGTCCTGACCATCCAAATCAAAGGATGGATCCCATTTGAACACCAGCTCCCCATCTTTTGACAGGGGGACATCGACATAAAAGGGCATAGGCACTTCGAGGCTCTGCTTGTAAAGCCGATAATTCAGCTCTACCTCATCACCAAGCTTCTTGACCATCTGATCGTAAGCCTCGGAGGTGTATTCGCAATACAATTGGTCTGGCATCCGGTAAAGGTATTCCTTGATCAGAGAAGCATAACTGTCCGCCATCGTGTAAATCCGTTGCGGCGTTATGATCTTGCGCATTTCCTCAATCTTCTGATCGAGTGCGGCCCGATACTGCGGCAGGCGCATCACGCGGTTGAAGATCACATCACCCCAATAATTGCAGATGCCATACTCGAAACCGATCGTGTCAGCAGTGGTGTCGCCTGATTCTTCGCGCATCAGCGCAGCATCACAGTCCCAGTTGATGAAGTACCACTTCTCGCTGTTTTGTGGGCTATAAAGATAAAAGTTGCGCGACTGCGTATCTATGTTTCCGGTGAGGATGTTGAACGCCAGCCATGTGAAATAGTTGTCTGCGTCAAAGTGCTTTTCAAACACCACCTCGATTGGCTTCAACTCGTTGTTCAAATCATCCAGCATTGCAATGAGCTTGGAGTGGTCATCGTTTCCTTTGACTTCCAGCAGGTTCTCGAAGTCTTTCAGGTTGTATCCGTCTTCGCTCTTGAGCTTGATTTGCTCCGGGTAACGGGCAAACTCAAAGAAGTTCATTTTATAGAACTGGCCATTGGAGTCTAGGCCGTGATTTCGCAAAAAGCGGGTGTTTGGTTGCTCAACCTGCGTATACAGGCCGTAGTCTACGAATTTGTTGCCGGATTTTTCTGTCTCGTCTTTCACATACAGGTGCACAAACTGCGTGCGCAGCGACACCATGTCTGGGATATCCTGAATGAGGTCATAACACAGCTTGTTGCGGAAACGCAAGCCGTCGAACACATGCTTATTCAATGCAATTGTGCGCTGCTGCCTAAAATTTCCAGCGTTGGACTTGAGTTCAATTTTATATGACTTCTGCGGCATGCGCGACGTGGTGGCACCGCGGATCTGCACCGTGGCGTTGGGGATGTTGAGCCCGAAGCCCAATTGGCCGGCAAGAGGGCCAGTCTTGTCACCCACCTGCAGAAGACCTTCCACCTGATACCGCTCGACGCCCATCTTCTCATAATCATAAATGGAGTATCCATTGACTTCCGACCAACTATGGTCGGTATTCTCCGCGGCGCTGCCCCTGCTCACCGTAAGATACATCGTCACAATGGCGTTGTCGGTGTCTTCCAGATAGATGTAGGGATCATCTTTCAGTGCTGCCTGGCTGATGTCAGGGGTTGGCTCTTTGTCGGCCACGATATTGTTGCCTGAAATCACCGTATTGTTCATTGCTGGCTTGGTGATGACACAGCCTGATAACCCAGTGACCATGATCAATGTCAGTAGTAGAATCCGTGAACGTTTGCTCCAAGTCATTTCGTCAACCCAGTTCCTCTCCGATTGGTTCTTGCGCCCACAGCGCGCCGTTGCTGGCGGAACCGGGCGATGAGTTTCCATTGGCGCTGGTCGTTCACCGACTCGCTGTGCCGGTTCAGGAAGTTCCCCAAGCGTGTAAACGGCCCATTTGCCGCCTGCAGCAGCACCGGTTGGCTGGACAGCGTGTGGTGCTGAAGCTTTTTGGTGTAGCGCCACAAACGAAGCCACGCCACAAGATACATCAACGCACCACCAATGAGGAACCCAAACCCGTAATATACGGTATCGGCAAACAAAAATCCGATTGTGCCCCCGATGGATGCAATGGCAAATACAAGCGCGGACCAGAAAGCGCCGGTGTTGTCGGAAAAATACAACTGAATGAGCATGATGCTGTTGGCGACGGCATAAAGCCCGTAGCCCACACATAACACGCGGTAGGTACCAAGCATCGCTTCGGTCATGCCCAGGCCGCTTGAGACTAGGATCGTTGTGCCTACTACAATGAACAATACTGTCACAACAAATTGCCGGTACGCCAGATAAACCATTTCACGGCGGAGCACCTGCAGCATCTCCGTCTCAGCCATCTCAATGTCGCTCAAGGCTCCACCGGCGTTGAACAGGCTGATAAATTGCTTATACCAGGGGTAAAAGTTCACCTCCACCGAAACGGTGAAGTTGATCGTGGTCACGAGCAGTGACAGGAAAGCCATGATGGCCGGAATGTCATACTGCGGCGCGCCATAGAATAGGCCTTCCACCTGCACGCCAAGCGGGCCTGTCCAGGTGATGACCAGATGCCCAAACAACCCAGCTCCGAGGAAAATGCCCACAAACAGCAATGCCGGGTATTTATCGATCCAACCAAGGAACGAGAACGAGCTGCTCTTACAGCGCGGGAAATAACGGTGCAGCAGCACGAAAAAGCCGGACATCATCACACCGTATCCCAGAATCACCGCGCACATCAGCACCGAGATCGTATCGAGCTTCAGCAGGAACAATCCCACAGCGCCCACAAGCATAGCCGTGACCACACCGCTTGCGAAATAAATCAGGATGCTGCGGTAGTCTTTGATGGCGGTAAGGTAGTTGATCTGCGTCCACACGATGATGAACTCACAGAACAACACCAGGCACAATGCCTGATACCACACCGATACGCCGGAAAAAAGGAGGAAGATGATAAACCCAATCGCTCCCACGCCCAATTGCAGAACAAGGCTGCCATAAAAGGAGGGAAGCACCTCATTTGTGCGCTCCTCATACAGCATGTCAGCCGTGAACCGAGTGGTGACCATCGACAGCGAGCTTGTGAGCACCAAAGACCCAAGCAGGCAATAGGTAACCATGGATACCAAAAGGTCTTGTGTGTGATGATCTGCACCTGTTAACGTGGAAAGCACCCTGAGCCCCACCAGCAAACCGATGCTCATCAGCATCGGGCCCGTGCAGACGATGCCGGCATACCCATAGGCACGCAGTGTCGCCAGCGCGCCTCTGTGCCCGAACAGCTTTTTCAGCTCAAACCCGATTCCCGCCATCGCTCAGTGCCCTTTCGTACAACTCGTTGTAGTTGGCAACCATTTCTTTCTGGCTGTAGAAACGCCTCACCCTTTGGCGGCCAGCCTCGCCCATGGCCAACCGGAGGCCAGGGTTTTGGCACAGCTGGGTCATCGCATCGGTGAGCGCTTTGGTGTGCATCGGTGGCACGCATATGCCAGCCGCGCCGTAAGTGTCATCGGCACCGCCTTCCACCAGCTCTCTGCAGGCTCCCACATTGGTGACCACGCAGGGCCGGCGGGCAGCCATGGACTCGATCACTGCAAGCGGCTGCCCTTCCGAAATGCTGGATAGTATTGTGAAATCCAGCTTGGACAAATATTGCCGCACATTGGTTTCACCCACAAACAGCACGTTGGTCAACCCCAGTTGGTGCACCAAAGCAGTGCATTCGCCGCTGTATTCTGTGTCCGACAAATCTCCGATGATGTGCAGGCGCACCTTCTTTATCTGGCTTTGCAGGTTCGCGAACGCATAAATCATCGTCTTGATGTCCTTGATGGGCACCACGCGCACCACCGCGCCGATGTCCACCATGCCGTCCGGCTCCTTCAGAGGGATCGCCTCGAACTCCTCGTTTTTGATCCCATTGCGGATCACAAGGCATTTCTCCGGCTTACAGCCCAAATCAATCTGGGTGGCCATGGCCTTGGAGAACAGCGACGTGACACGGTCCGCCCGGCTGTAGGCACAACGGGACAGCACATGGAACAGCGAGATCCAAAGATCCCGGAACTCTGGCGCAACCCATTTGGACCGCAGAATCTCTTCCTCGCGTTCGCGGGTATATATGCCATGCTCGGTGAGCAAAAAAGGCTTGTGGAATTTCCATGCACCCATCGCGCCCAACACGCTGCCATAACCCGCTGCTGTGGAGTGGTAAATGTCCGCTTCGGGGATCCCGGCACCCATCAGGTGCATCAGCGGCAGGAACATTGACCGCACTGTGTAAAACAACGCACTGAATGACGCGAACGGGTAACGCTCCCGGCAAAGCTCTTTCAGAAGCTCCAAAAACTGCTCGCTCATCAGGAATTCCACCGGATTGTGGTTCTTCTTGCTGTAGCAGTTGAACAGTACATCCCAATCCGGGTCTTGCGAAAGGAAGAGTTTATGGATTTCTTCGCTTTCCTCGGTTGTGAAGGCATACGCGCTGTTTTTGCGGGCCCGCAGCTTCAATGCCTCATCCAGAAAGATTTCACGCACCTCAACGACATTGGCGGGCAAGGTGTAGCGGAACTTCCCCCTGCTCTCCTCCAGTGCGCCGATGGCCCAGATCACAAACTCGTGCTCTGGCATTGCAGAGATCAGCTCATGGGTCCAACTGGAGACACCGCCGCGCACATAGGGGTAGCTGCCCTCCATGATCAAGCATATTCTCAACCGTTACTCACCGCCCTTGACATCGATCACGACACGGTCCTGCGTGGCGTGCAGAAGATACAATCCCTCACAAACTTCTTGCAGTGTGCCTCCTTGCACGGCACCCGGTGCCACCCCGTTCAGGCGAACCAACAGATACGCCTCATCATAGAGACCGTCGATATCCAGCACATATGCGCCGTCGGTCTGAGAACGCACCACCGTCAGGTTGCTGTAACGCTGCACCGCCATGGCCCCTTGCTGAGCCGTCAGGTTACGGATTCCTTTGGCCGAACCGTAGAGCCACTTCAAATAGTTCTCCAGGTTGCCGCTCATCCACTCCCAGCCTTTGTCTGCGCCGCGGTCGACATCCAGAGCGTCATCCGGATGCATGAAATGGGAATTGATGTATTGGAGACTTAACACATTTAGGGCAACCCAACGGTCATACTCGGTGAGAAGGCAGCCGTGAATCGTACGCGGCATGTCGATAATGCCGTCCTTCCCTATTCCAAACTCCTGCACATATGACACATCGTCGTCATCCGGCATCAAAACACTGGCAATCGTATTGATCTGCGGGAAATTCTCCTTCAGAATCTTTCTGCCTTCATCAGACAGGATGTTTGATGGCGGCACATAGGTCTTCATCTGGATGCCGGGGAATGCCTCGCCGGTGAAGCGTATTGTTTCTTCAACTGAGGATACAATGTCATCGCTGCTATTCCAGGGCTTGTAATCATCATACAGCCCACGGAAATCAAAGCCATCCAGAGCCAACGGCATGTGGTTATAGCCATGCAGGCCGATTTCTCCCCCATCTTGCAGGACCATGTTTCCAAAGTAGCGGTAACGTTCCAGGTCAGTGGCCTTTTCAAAGGGCTGCTTGACAACATCGGAATACTGCTCGACCAGCATACCGGTGTATTTCAGGCCATAAGTCCTGGCAAAGTATTGAATGTCCGGAAACCATACGTTGGTATAAAAGGTGTTCACGTCCATCTGGTAATACTTGTCGATGTACTCGTTGTGTCCTGACGGCACCGGAGCCGGGAAGTCATCCAGGAAAAACATCGAGGCGTTGATCACAGGATAAGCGAAAGCGTCACCCAGCAGGCTGTAAGCAGCAGCCACCAGCCCGCGTGATTCGCGGAAGGCGAATGCGTCATTGTTGCTCATCACAATCCTGCCCTCGCCCAAAGGCCGCTCCCAAAGCATTGGCAGGTCACCGTTAACCTCATCAACGGATACCATATGCACCGTGCAGTCGCTGGAAAGGCGCACGCCCAAGCCGGACCGGCCTTCGCCCCAATCATACTCTAGGTTCTTACCGCCGGGCATCAGGTCAGTGAGCAGCCGCGTGCGCTTCTGTTCATAGAAATCCAGGTTGGTGTTTTCAATGCCCAATTTGCCGACGATGGCGCTGAGCGTGGGCGACGGATCAATTGAATAAGCCACAAGCAGCTGGCCGCCACCCTCAACCCATTTCATCAGCGCCGGAACCGCCTGCTGCATTACATCTATATCCATCAGTGCCAACACAACAGTGCGATATTTACTCGGATCTAGTGATTTCTCTTTCGCCACATCAACAGAATCAAAACCCACACTGAGACTCTTCAGCACAAACTCAATGTTGGAATGAAGGTCTGTGCCGCTCTCGCCGTCATACAACAGCAGGCATTCCTTTTCAAGGTTACTCACATTGGTGCGGATCTCTGACTGCGGCAAAAAACCCTCTTCCGTCAACGTCAGGCTGTATGGCACACCGGAGCGCTCCGCCCACAACAAGCCGCCAAATACCAATAACGCAATGAACGGCCACATGAGTGCTGAAAATCCTCTTCCCTTCATAACACCACCGCCGATCCGGCCCTTTTGCCTGACGAAACACCGGGCTTGGCGCTTTGCCAGAACTCAAGGATGCCCCTTCCCTTTGCTGACCACACCACAGGGCTTTCCGCCATGCGGCCCAACCAGGAGTCAAGCGCCTTCTTATCGCAGCTTTCCACCTTGATCCTGAGCCCCAGCAGCCAGGCATCCTCATCGGCCGGCCACCGCGACACCACTCGGTCAATGTCGCTTGCGGCACTTTCATAATCAGAAAGCGCCAGCCTGTTTTCTGCCAGCCGCATCAACATCAGCCTGTCCGACTCACTCAATTCTGTTTTTTGCTCCAACGCTTCCAGGTACTTTAAACGCATCCGCTCCTGCGGATACCCTTCCAGCAAGCCGCTTGAGACATAACGGTCAAGAAGCTCAATGGATAGATCGGAAGCCTCACCATCGTCGCGTCCGCTTTTGATTTCCTTGTCAAGCCGTTGCAACGAGAGCTCGAAGTCCCGCTGGATTTCCATCATTGTGGTGGTGGCATAATGAGTGACTTCCATGTCATCGTTAAGGCGGGCAACCTTCAACAACTCCACGTAACGCGATGGATCGCGCCGGAGAATATCCTGAAGGATTGCCCTTCTGGTCCTGACATCATTGATCAGGAGAGCTTCTTCCAGTGGCACGACCGGTTGGGCATCGCTGCCATCCACCGTGATCATGCCGAAGGGAGTGGTTCCTTTTCCCACATTCAAGACAGCTTCGCCAGCCTGCGGATCAGGTTTTCTCCGCAGAGTCAGATCTACAAACAGCATACTGACAATTCCGACCACCGGCACCAGCACTACAATAACAAGAAACGTGCCAGGTGCGCGAATGATGCCCTGCCACATCAGGATCGCCACGACGCAGCAAACCACGGCGTGTATGAACAAAAGGCCAACCAATCCAAGCCACGTCAAGCGACATCACCTGAAGCTTCCATCGAGTTTTCCTGTTCAGCCGGTGTCTCAATAACAGTGCAGTGCAGCCCCAGCGACTCCAACCGCTTGAACACCGGCGAGTCAACACCAGCTTTTGCCTGCGCCAGCAAAATGTAGACGGCGCCATCGGCACCCTGGCCAATAAAGTCCGTTCTACGCACACCTTGCTCCAATCGCTCCCCAAGACCTATCAGGTCATCCGCCTGCTCATCCACACGCAGCAGGGAGTATTCAGCCAGCCTTGTGTGCTGCATCTCGCGCCTGATCGCGAGCAGTTCGGCAAATTTCTCCGGCACCATGATGTGCGTGCCGGGAATGTTGGCCTGCGACTCTGTGACCTCGTTGTAGGCAATTGCGCGCACCAGAGCTGCCTGGATCAGGCCGCAAATCACCAGGAACTGGTTGGCTCCCGAGGGCGTCTTCTGGTCATAGGGCACATCGTATGCCATCACAACAGCTGCTAACGAATCACCGTTATGGACGGGCACACAGTAGAAAGGATAGTTTTCAAGTAATCCCCGGTTTACCCAAACCTGGTCTCTATTCAGCGACTGGAACAATTCCGGGTATGAAGCCACTGCAATCGACCGCCCGAGCTTGTCCGCCAGGCCAGCACTGCTCACTGCCAGGCGGGCATAAGCGCCAGCGCCGTCCACTGTGAATATTGCGATGGTATTGCTGCCAATCGTGTCCTCCAGAATTTGCACTGCTTGCTGGAAGATGGCATCCGGCACCAGGCGGTCCAACCTGCGGGTCACTTCATACACCCTGCCGAAACTGTCACGGTAGCTGATCAGCTGCGATTTGTATTGATCCTTGTGCTCCAAGGTCTGGTTGTAAAGCTCATACAGGAATGAATAGTGCTTTTCCTGTGCTTCAGACTTTTGCTTTTCAAACTCCAGCGTGCTGTCATTTTTATCACGCAGGTAGCCGGTCACAGCACCTGTGAGCAGATACGCCACGAAAGGAAGCCAGTTATTAACATTATATACCACCGCGCGCCAGTCCATCTTCATGGAAATATATGCAATGATGATGGAAACGCAGGCCAGCAGCGCGGCGATTACGCCCGACCGCAGGCCGTGGATGACGCCGATGATCACAACAAACAGCAAGCGGATATCGATAAATTTGAATTGCAGCGTATCTCCAGTCACGGTGACCAGATACTCCATGAGGACGAAGCTCAGCAGAATTTCCAGAATCTGGATGATCCACTTCTTGCTGATCAGCAGCGCTTTCACCTGGCTTAATACCGATGGTTTACGAGGTCTCGCAGTGACAATAGCCGTGGCGACGGCTTCAAAATCATGATCAAGCTCATGCATTGCGACCCAATCGTAAAACTGCCTGGCCGCAGTGTTGGCAGCAGGCACCGGCACACTGCCCGGATCGCAGGAGAAAGCCATTGTGCTGTCAGGATACTTTTTTTTCAACAGCGCGGCAAAGTCGCCGAAAGTGAATGCCTTGCCGCCGCCAGCATCAAGCTCACGCTGCACTGCAGGCACGTCGCCATCGATCACACGGCCAAGCAACGCGGTGAGATCATTCACATGCAAAAAGTCACAGTGCTGTGCCTCCGCCCCTGGAAACGTTACTGACCGCTTGGCGGCGGCGTCCAGAACCGCGCGCCCCATGAGTGAGTCCTTGTTAGATTCACCATATAGATATGGCACGCGCAAAATGTGCGCCTGCCTGCCAGGCTGGCTGCCGTAAAGGGCTACCATTTTCTCTCCGGACTCTGCCAAAAGGCGGCTCAGGCCATTTGCCCTGGCTTGTTCGGTGCCCGCGCTGGCCAGCGAATCCAACTCAGTGGAGGACACATAGATGAACTTGCCCACCTTGTGCTTGTCGCACAGCGATAGAACAGCGCTCAGGCTCTCCAGCGAACCATCCTGCTCCCCCTCCCTCTGCTCGGCACGGGTGGCAAAAAACACAACGGTATCCAGGTCATACAACCGGAACGCCTCAGGAAAATGCCGATCCTGCGGCCCGTGATGAAACACTCTGACCGGGCTCTTTTTCTCATCCTGAATCAGCGTGCTGCCAGCTGCAATGATTTTATGGTTCACCGCCAGCCGGGCATATGACGATGGCAAAAATGCTCCAAGATTACCCGTGATTAAAACTTCCATCTCGCTCACTCGTTTTCAGTTTTCTCGTTGTTGTATGAATATTTATGAAAATTTTGTTAATAACATATTATAGTTTGAAATACCCATATGTCAACAAAATATGCACCAAATGATAAAGTTTATGAATAATAAAGTCATATATACTCGTGTATGGCAACTATTTTCTTATTATATTTGCCGTGTGATTCCATGTGTCGAAAACAAAGATTTGTATAAGTGATTTGTCGTGCCTGCCACAGTTGTAGTCTGCCCATATACACTCCCGGCAATCATCACGGTTCAATCAGAGCCACTGATGGGACATTGGGTGGAATTCATACCTACATATCATGAGAGGAATTTCGACGCATCACATATTGACTAACAATTACATTTGTTGTATCTTGTTTTTAATAACATATGGAGTTTTAGTATGAATCTTAATGATTTCACAGATGCAACTGCGCAGGAAATCGCGACAGGTGTGTTAAGGTGTGATAACACCTCTGTCTGCCTGGTGTGCAAGGCAGTGTTTGAAGATGGCGCCGTGTATGAGTGCAGCGAGCGGCTTTTTGAGGGGCAGCGGGCTGCACACGAGCATGTTCGCTTTGCGCATGGGGCGATGGTACTGCACATTCTGGAAAAACACCGGCAGCAAGCCGGCCTCACCGAGCACCAAGCCGCGATTCTGCACCGTATGGCATCCGGCCTGAGTGACAAGGCAATTGCCGAGGAAATGCTTGGCACCACAAACACAAGCGCAATTCGCAACCTTCGGTTCCAACTCAAGGAGCGCGAGAAACAAGCCAAGGTATATCTGGCCTTGATGGAAGCACTTCGGGCTGAGCGTGAGAAGAATGCCGGAAAGGCGGAATCACAACAGACTGCATACCGCGGAACTGCATTGGCCGATGAGCGGTTTGATTCAACAGAACGGGAGCGGGCAGCGGTGTTGAAAGCTTACTTCACCGCCGACGGCGTGCTCAAAGACTTCCCTGTGAGGGAAAAACGCAAAATCATCGCGCTGGGTATCATCGCCTCCCGTTTCACGGCGGGCCGTGTGTATACAGAGAAAGAAGTCAATGAGATGATCGCATACAGGGACTTTGCTACAGTTCGTCGGTATCTGATCGAATACGGGTTTTTTATGCGATCCCAGGACTGCGCCCGGTATTGGTTGAAAGGAAGCTTGGGTGATGAAGATTGAAAATTTCCTTGACAAGCATGGAATGATCAATTGTTGGCCAGCCAAGCAGGATGCAAAGCTGGCCGTGTTGAGCCATCTTGGGAATCAGTTTACCCCAGGCCGGTTCTACACCGAGAAAGAAGTAAACTGCATCATTGAGGAGCATCACACATTTTGCGACTACTTTTTGCTGCGCAGAGGAATGATTGACTGCGGAGTCCTGGCCCGCACCACAGACGGTGCCCGGTATTGGAAGACGGGGCTGTGGTCAGAAACAAAAAGTGCTGTAACGCAACGGCTGACTATCACGCCAGCCGAAGCATCAGATTATTTGGAAATCAAGGAGATCTATCTGGCGTGCAGCGATGTGGGGGAATGGGTTGGCGACCCCCATACAGAGCAATCGCTTGCCTCGATGCTGGATGGCACCGACTTGCCACCAAATGGTCATCCGGAGTTCAACCATGTAGCAGTCCTGCGAGAATCATCTTCTGGTGAGATGGTGGGTCTCACACAGTACTACACAAGCTGGCCGGAGGAAAGCTGTCTCTGGATTGGGTTGTTCCTACTCCACCCAAGCCGGCAACATATTGGATACGGCAGCGAGTTCATTGCCGCGCTGATCACCGAAGCCCGCCGGCAGGGGTATCGCCGGATTGGCCTTGGCGTGGCACTTCGCAATCAACCGGGGTTGAAATTTTGGGTGAAGTGCGGGTTTGACCACATCGCGAAGGTGCGGGCAGACGGTGAATCCGGCGAAAGCTCGCTCGGCTTGCTCAGCCTGTCGATAGATCTATAAGATGCGGTCCACGAGCCGAGCAAGATAAGAGTGGCGCACCTCCGGATCCGTCAGGTCGCGGGGCGCAAAGCCGACACTAAAATCCAGCAACAAGCCAATCCCCAGAATTGATGCGGTGACTGCCTGAAGGATGGCGGTGCGGAGCTCCTCCCCCGAATTCACCCCCCTGCCCACCAAGTCATCATACAGTCTTTCCATGAATTCTCGAAACCTGTGATACGGCAGTGCGTCCGTTTGGTGCTCCACAAGCGGCGTAATGAAGTGTGCCCGTGTGATCTCAGGAAACGCTTGTGCGCCGGCTGTCAGGTGCTCCAGTATCGCAACCAGCCGTTCCTTTGGAGGCGCGCTTTCTGTTTCGATGAAATGCTCCCAATCAAAGGCATTATTCAATGTGGTATCCATCGCCCGCTCCATCAATTGTTCCTTGGACCGGAAGTAGTAGTTGATGGCCGCTACATTCACACCGGCTTCCTCAGCAATCCGGCGCACCGTCGCGCTACGGATGCCCACACGCTCAATACAGGTAATGGCGGCGGTGATGATGCGCTGCTCCATATCGGCTGTATTTGTCATCTCTATGCCTCGCAATCTTGCTACAGTATCTCAGCAGGTCTAGCTACTGACTACTGGCTGCATATTACTGACTACTGAACCTGCAGAACCTCTCCGAAGCCTCCCAAAGGAGCTTCGCTGTGTCCTCCCGTAAAGCATAGGGGTTTGGTCGCTTGGGCTTGCAGTCACGCCAGTAGATCTCCCCACTGACAGACACCATAGGATTGGTCGCCAGGAACAGGGCGCAGGCAGCGGGCACTTCCGGTGGAGTGCCACCTCTCATCCGATATTTCCAGAATATCTTTTCTATGCCTGACGTGCCCTTGAGGCCGATATCGGTTTTCACAAGGCCCGGATCCAAGGCGATGGCGCGAACGGTGGATCCTTCACCGAGCCTGCGGTTCAACTCAGCAGTAAACAGCACGTTGCAGAGCTTCACGCGCTTATATTGCATCAGGCAGCTGTAATGCCGCCGCATAAACAGATCATTGAAGTCCAGCCTGGCCCCATAGTGGGACCCTGAGCTGGTTGTGATCACCCTGCCTTGCTCGCTCTGAATGAGCAAAGGCATCAGCTCATGTGTGAGCAGAAACGGCGCAAGGTGATTCACTGCAAACTGCAGCTCCACGCCATCCTCACTGGTCATGTAGTGGCTGGAAACTGATCCGGCGTTGTTGAACAAAATGTCCAACCTTTCTATCCTGTTTCCGATATCTCTTGCCAGTTGCCTGACTTGCGCCTGCAAAGAGAGGTCGCAGACCAGATATTCCACCCTGGCCCCGGGGCATGCCTGCAGAACGTTGGCTTGTGCGGCCTCACATTTTATCCGGTCGCGCCCGACGCCGATCAAGCGGATGCCCTGCCCCGCCATTGCAACCATGGCTGCCAGACCAATCCCGGAGGTGGCTCCGGTAATCACAGCGATTCTTTGTTGCTGCATGGATGATACTCCTTGCTGGGAGATTTCAGCTTCATCATACAGCAAAGCGACAAAAGTGTCAAACATTTGATTTAAACAGATGTTTGACTTATTTATTTTCATTTATTATACTGTCCGTATCGAATAACATTTGGAGTTGAACGCAATGAAAAGCATGGTGTATGTGTCTGGCGCGACTGGCGGCTTGGGCCGCAGCATGGCCGTGGAATGCGCATCCCGGGGATGGGATCTTTTTCTGACAGACATTGACGGCACACGGCTTGCAAATTTGGCGGAGTCCCTATGCGCAGCCTGGAATGTGCGGGTGAGCCATCATCCCTGCGACATGACCGACAAAGCAAGCAGAACCGAATTGCTGGAAACGATGCGGAATAGCGGGATTGACCTGCACATGGCCATCAATGTGGCTGGTCTTGATTACGAGGGCTTTTTCCTGGAGAAGTCCCGGGCACAAATCCTGAACCTGCTGAGTGTGAACGTGATGAGCACAGTGGACATGATGCACTCCTTGCCGGCGTTACGTGACAAATCAAGGCCGTTCCACATGATCAACGTGTGCAGCATGGCTGGCATGTTCCCAATGCCGGTCAAAGCCACATACGCAGCCTCCAAGCGGCTGCTGATCGACTTGTCCCTGGCATTGCGTGAGGAGTTCACGGCCATCAACGGCACCGTGACCGCGCTGTGCCCCGCCGGCATGGCGACCAACGAGGTGCTGCTGAGAAGCCTGGACGTGCAGGGCATCGCCGGGCAATTGACCACACTGGAAGTGGGCCATATCGCGGCAGCCACCATTGATGCGGCGCTAAAAGGTAAGGCAATATATATACCCGGCATGATTAACAGGGTTCTTACTCACGCCGGTCATCTGCTCCCCCCCACTGTCATCGCGAAGTTAATTGGCTGGCGATGGAGCCGAACCAACAGGGAGTTTGCCGAGAAGCTACGAAAGGCAGACTTTTGTCAGGAGTCCGGCCAGCCCTCGCAACTTGGAAGGATGATCTGTTGAGCCATCTGCAGGAAAGCACGCATCGCCGGTGTCACCCATTTATCCTTATGACGCACCAGGCGTACAGATAAATCCTCCATACCGGCTGCTTGATCCACCCACGGCAAATCAGCCAGCCTGCCATCGCGCAGCTCATCTAAAACAGCCACTCTGGGCAGCAGTGTCACGCCGAATCCATCTACTGCCAGCTGCTTCATCACCTGCACACTGCTGGATTCCAGCGTGGAACCCGGAGTAACCCCGGCATCTTCCAGCATCCGGCGAAGCAATTCCCGGTAAGTGCAGCCCTGTTCGCACAAAATCAACGAAGCACCCTCCAGGTCGGTAACGGAAACCGGAGCCCCACGGGCAACCAGCGGATGGCCCGGCGCGGCCAATAAAGCGAGCTGCTCCGGCCATTCCATCAAAGTGACATAGGGGGTGGCGGCGAATCTTCTGTCAATGTAGAAAGCAAGGTCAATAATGCTATCTCGTAGGTATTGATTCAAATCCATGCAGGAACCAAACCGCAGCGAAATCTCCACTTCCGGATACTGCTTACGAAATGCAGACAACAGCGGCCCCAATCGCACGGCAAACAAGGATTCTGGAGCGCCGATCACCAGCGGGCCGTTGAGCGTTTGGGCAGGCGATACAGCCTCTCTGGCTTCCTGGCTCAGGTTTAGCATCTGCCGCGCATACGGGAGCAGCTTCCTCCCCTCCTCCGTGAGCGCGATGCTCTTGCCAAGCCTTTCAAACAGCCGCACACCCAACTCGTTTTCCAAAGCTTGCACCTGCGAAGTGACAGAGGACTGCGCGTAGTTCAATTGGTCGGCAGCCTGCGTAAAGCTGCCCAGATTTGCCACCGCTAAAAATGTGCTCAATAGCCGCAGTTCCACGGCAACCACTCCCATCGGAATTATCGATGCCTAAGATCATATCCATCTGTTTTGCTGCATTCCATGAAGATATTATCATCAGTTCACAATCTTTTCCAGCCTGAAAGGAGAGGATGCGCTGCAAAAAAATCAATCCGGCCCGTCACACCGGAAGACACCAGTGCCATTGATGACCTGCCGGCTGCCAATAGCAGGAGCCCGCAGAAACTCCGGAATGGTATGGAAGCCCATCTGTAAAATATCTGTAAACTCGTGCAGTGTAACCGCTTCAGAGAGGCTCATCTGAGGCTCTTGCGCTTGCTAAAACGATGGCACACTGGTAGAATTGGCAATCATGGCACTTGCGGAGGCGCCGATGGCGAGCATTTACCAGACGCTGAACAACATCGTGGCAAACGCCGAAAAGGTTATTATTGGGAAGCGAGACACCATTTCAATGGTATTGATTTCTCTGATCTGCGATGGCCATGTGCTGGTGGAGG
Source organism: Bacillota bacterium (assembly GCA_023435705.1). Taxonomy (GTDB): domain Bacteria; phylum Bacillota; class Clostridia; order Christensenellales; family UMGS416; genus JAEYRA01. The sequence goes on from JAEYRH010000016.1 coordinate 416,351, forward strand.
ATGTGCCCGGTGTCGGCAAAACCAGCCTGGTCTCGGCGGTAGCCAAGTCCATCAACGCGTCGGTGAACCGCATACAATTCACACCTGACACATTGCCCAGCGACATCACCGGTTTTTCCGTTTATAACATGAAGTCAAACGAGCTGGAGTTCAAGCCCGGCGCCATATTCAGCCAGTTTGTGCTGGCTGATGAGATCAACCGCACCTCCCCCAAGACGCAGGCAAGCCTGCTGGAGGCGATGGAAGAGGCTCAGGTGACGGTGGATGGTGTGACACACAAAATGCCCCGGCCTTTTATGGTGCTGGCCACGCAAAACCCTGCCGAATATCTGGGCACCTGGCCGCTGCCGGAATCGCAGCTGGACCGCTTCTTCATGAAGCTGAAAGTGGGTTACCCCACAGCCAAGCAGGAAAGCCGCATGCTAACCAACTTCAAGCTGGAAAACCCTCTGGAAAAGTTGGAGTCGGTTGCCACACCGGAAGACATTTTGGAGATCCAGAGCCAGGTGCGCAACGTGCATGTGGATGAGAGCATCAATGATTATATTGTGGCCGTCGTGACCGAAACCCGTAAAAACCCCGCCGTGGAGCTGGGTGTGAGCCCAAGGGGCACCTTGGCGCTCTATCGGGCCGCACAAGCCTGGGCTCTTTGCAGCGGCAGGGATTATATGGTGCCTGACGATGTGGCAAAAGTGGCGCAGGTGGTGTTGGGACACAGGATCATGCTCCGACAGGAGGCCCGGATGAGGAACATAACCGCTGCATCGATTGTGAACGACGCCGTGGAACGGGTCAAAGCCCCTTTGCTTATAGCAAATGGTTAAGAACTGGATTATCTATTATTTGTGCCTGCTGACGTCGCTGGTGTTTGCGCTTTTGTTTCCGGGCCGCGTATCATCAGCGTTTTTATTCGCTGCTCTGGCAGTGCCGGTGGTTTCGCTGATTACCGCGCTCGTCTTGCAGACTGGGTTTCGCTATGAGCAACGGCTTGAGCGATCATCGGCCATCAAAGGCGACACCGTAGCCTATCGCCTGACAATCCGCAATAAAAGCCCGCTGCTGCTAAGTCTCCTCACGGTCTCATTCCATAGCGCAGGCTCTGTGTACGCGCTGGAGCTTTGCGACAAGGCGCTTTCCGCCCACCCTCTTTCAGTGATGACTCACGAAATACAGCTGCCCTGCAAATATCGCGGTGCATATGAGATCGGTGTTAGGGAAATCCGCCTGAGCGATTATCTGGGTTTGTTTTCCTTCCGGCAAAAGGTTGGGCCACTGGCGATGCTCACTGTATATCCGCGCATCATTCCATTGGCCACCTTCCCGGTTCTCACTGGGTCAGAGGGAGAGATGGTCGTGCATGGGGCCAGGGGTTCGGAATGCACCGACAGCATTTCGGACATTCGCAAGTACGCCAGCGGCGACCGCCTGCGATCCGTTCATTGGAAGCTTTCCGCCAAGAAGGAAGAGCTGATGGTGAAGAATTACGAACAGGCATCCGGCGCGGACTCTGATTTGATCCTGGATGCATCTGGCATCTGCAGATCTGCAGAAGAACGGGCAGATGCGGAAGACCGGCTTGTTGAGTGTGCCGTGTCACTGTTGTGGCATTTGGTCACACGGTCGATCCCGGTAACCGTGTGGCATTGCGGCATGCAACCGGAGCGCCACACTGTAAAAAATGCTGGGGATTTTCAAGGTATGTATCAAATCCTTTCGGAAATGAGCTATGAAGCAGAACCCTGCCTGCCTGACATTGGCTCTGTCACAAGGACAACCGGAAGAAAAACTGTGGTTGCCGTGTCAACATCGCCCGGCGAAAAACTGTGTAGCCTTTTGCTAAAATTGAAATCTTCCGGGCACGTACCGGTGTTGGTTCATGTGACTCCACCTCAAGGAAACTCACAGCCTGGTGGGGAGCAGCGGAACCTGCTGATTCAATCTGGTGTGGTTGTGATGGCCTATGACCCGGAGAAAGGGCTGGACACAACACCCGCCCACATTGCCGTATGAAGACCAGCGTGGAAAAAAAACAAAGAACACGGCGCTGGCGGGATCTGCTTGCCGAAGTCCCACTCATGACGCTGTTAAGTGTTGCCAGCGTCTATCCTTTTGTAACCGCGCTGGAGCTTCAGCTGTCTCCCTGGCAACTAGTGGCCGCCTGCCTTGTTCTGATCATTCCGCTGTCTGTGCTGCTTTTTTACGCACGAACGGCAATACTGACTGGCATTGCAGCTTCATTGCTGGCAGTAGCGGCCACTGCTCTGCTGCTATTCTCTGGAAGTGAAACGGTTGTGTCGCTACGGGTTGAGATTGACTCGTTTATTAATTGGGCGGTGCCTTATCTCAAGGGGGTCCGTACTGACATCCTGCATTATTGCAGGTTGATGGGCTTGATCTTCACCGCGCTTGTTACGGTGCCAATCTGCCTGTTCACAGTGCGGCGGATGGACGCGTTTGCGGCGCTCCTGCCTGGATTTTCCATCATCGCAGCACTTTTCATCATTGGTCATACAATACCAATGGCTGCTGTGTTTGCATATCTTGCAGTCGCCCTGCTTTACTTTGCATACCACCGCTTCCGTCGTTATGCAAAGGCCTTCTCGCAGGGCCATGCTCCCTCCCCCTTGGTTTTCCTCGCATCAGTATTGCCGGTGGCATTGGCCGTGATGACGACAGCAATGTTATTGAGCAGCACCGTCAAGATTGATCCGGCCTGGATGAAAGATGCGCGAGAAAAACTGCTGCAGAAGGAAACCCAAGTTGCGGAGGCCGTGGTCAAGCAATCTGGCGGGGTGAGCACCAACGAACTGGGCGGCGTGCCAGCGCAAAACGACACAGTGATGATGAAGGTGATCACCGACACATACGATGTGTATCTCAAAGGCATCTCAAAAGACGTATACACTGGCCACTCCTGGGAGCGATCAGACACCTCAAAGACCCCCTTTTATTCCGACTCCTCAAACTTCCCCGATACACGTGAGACGATGACGCGTGACATTCAAAGCTCAGGCCTCAGCGGGCAGGCCGGAGAGGCGGGCGCCGGTTCTTCTTTATTCATGCCGTCAACCTTCACGGGCAGCGCTATCAGTATTGAGTATGTGAACCTGAGTTCCCCCCTTGTCTATTTACCGTTGAAAACAGAGATGGTGGTATTGCCAGAAACAACCCAGCCCAGCCTGGTCGGCGGCGACACGGTGATGCTGGGCGCCACGGCTGCAGCCGGTTTCTCATATACCGCCACCTATCTTGCCATTGGCAGCGAGTTGGACGACCTGCTGGCACAGTCTTATAAAGGGTATTACAACCAGATAGGCGGTTCAGCACAAGAGCTGTTCGGAGAAAATGCCGAAGCCGCATACAATGCTTGCGTCAAGCTGCCAGAAAGCCTGCCGCAAAGGGTGCGGCAGCTTGCCGATCAAATCACCGCAGGCGCCACCAACGATTATGAGAAAGCAAAGGCCATCGAGGCCTATTTATCCGGCAACTACACCTACACACTGACCCCTGGCGTATTTGACAAGAGCCGGGATTTTGTGGATCAGTTCCTGTTCGAAAACCAAAGGGGCTACTGCACCTATTTTGCCACGGCAATGGCGGTGCTTCTGCGCTGTGAGGGGATCCCATCACGCTATGTGGAAGGCTACGTGCTGCCAGCCGGCAAAACCGATGGTGCCTATCATGTTACCAATCGGCAGGGACACGCCTGGGTGGAAGCCTATTTTGAGGGTGTGGGCTGGATTCAATTTGAACCCACCGGCGCATATGCCGGCGGTGCAAGGCCCTCCACCAGTCAGGTAGTGACGCAATCTCCATCGCCCGCCCCGTCTCAGCCGGCAACTCCCAAACCATCGTCACAGCCTGTCATACAGCAGCCAAAACCCGGCGGCAACGTGGCAGCCAGATTTGCATATGCCTGGCTTCCGTGGGCTGCAGCGATCCTGTTATTATTCCTGGCGGTGGCAGCCGTTGCCTATGGCTTGCACAAGCGGGCCGGGCAACGCATGCAGCGATTGGCCCCCAAGGAAGCCACCATTAAGGTGTTTGGCCAATGCCTTCAGATCTTATCCAAATGCGGATTTGCACCTAAAAACGGCGAAAGTCTGCATGATTTCGCCCGCCGTGCGGAAAAGGGTTGCGTGTTGCAGGCTCATTGCCTTTCCTGTGCTGCGGAAACATTTCAACTGGCACGGTTCAGCACTCACCAGTTAAGTGAGGATCAAAAGATACTAATGCTGGATACGCGGGAAAAGCTGCTGTTGGCCTGCAAAAAGAAACTTGGGCCTATCCGGCATGGGATCATAAAATGGCTTTGGGGATAAAATGAAACGCCTGACTTTTAGCCATTCAGTCAGGCGTTCCACTTCTCGAAAAGAGTTCTCCGACGAGCTGTTTTGTCCTCCGAAGACAATTGTAGTATTCTCCCCCCACGCGCCGGTTATGCAGGTCTTTCAGAAATCGATTAAGTCAATTTCTGGGAAAACAAGCTTCCTGGCTAGATGAAACGCCTGATCCGTGGCCAGCGAATCAGGCGTTCCACCTGCGAAAGGAGACCTCCCACGCGGGTGCATGTCCTCTTGAAGACAGGTATAGTATGGCCTGATGCAGGCAAAACATGCACCATACGACTCAAATACAAGATTTATTTGATTTAGCGCCTGGTGATTTCAATTGTGAAGACCCAACGGGCGGTGTTGCCAGAGTATTTGCCACCCTTTTCCACCACAGTCACATTCACATTGAATGTGTTTATCCCCTTTTTTAACTTGGAAACATCAACGGAGAGGGTCTCCGTGCCAATATCGGCCACCTTGTCATCCTCTATAGCGGTACAGATGACCTTGATGGTTTCGCCCGAATCCCGCTGAAAAGGAATGCTCTTCCCTTTGCCAAGCCTCTGCCCATCCACCTCCACAGTTGTTGACCAATCACTTCCCAAATGATCGTTGGAAACGAGCTTTGCCAAGTTGAACAGCACATCACCTGTATATGTATCTTTTTGAAGGCCTGGGCTCTTCATTGTTGGGTCCGGTGTCGGGCTGGGTATTGAGGTTGACGCCGGGGTAGGCGTTATTGGTAATGTTTCCTCAACAGTCTTGGTGAAGATTTGCACCTGCTGATCCAGCGTGGGGATCGGAGAAGCCGTGGCTATTTCTGCACTAGAGACTGCCTGTATATTGGAAACAGATGTGTATATGGGCTCGACTACACTTTTTGTGTGATCGAGCGGATCGGAAGCAACCTTCTTTTCATAGAAAGCACAGCCAGTGGAAAGCGATACCACCAGCAGCAGGGAGAGAAGCAATAAAACCGGTCTCATCATACTTATCACCGAAGTGGTTTTTTCTATTCTAACTTGATGGTGGGTCAAAAGCAATCATCAGTGATTGTTTGTGTGAGTGGACAGGGAAATGAAAAACCCGCGTGACCTATGTCATGCGGGCATTGGAGCTGATGATGGGATTCGAACCCATGACCTCGTCCTTACCAAGGACGTGCTCTACCTACTGAGCTACATCAGCATATGATTTGTCTGCCGATGAAACATGCTGGTTTCCAAGGGCGAGGATGATTATATCACACAGACTTGATAATGGCAACAAAAACTCCTGCCAAAATTAGTGTATGTCAAAAACAGTTGCAGCAATCCATTGGGATATGGCAATCTCCGTATGGACCGCTGCAACAATAGTATATTTATGCTATTTTTGATCTTGCGCAAGCTTACGGATTACATCTACAAAAGATCCAGCCAGCTCATCGGCAAACTCGGCGCTGGCAGCCTCAGCCACAACACGAAATCGGGAGGATTGCTTGTCTGGCGTGATGAACACTCTGCCCCTCTCGTTACTGATCAGCGCCCCACCATAAGTCTCAGAGCTTCCATAATCGGTGTAGAGTGTCTTCATTGCCAAGCCCCGCTTTTCCAGCGGACACTCCACGAACTCGCTTCGCGTAAATATTTCTGGTATACGCCCGGCATAGGCCGACAAAGACATGTGTTCTTTATCAAGTGTCTGCACCAGTGACATCGCAGCGTAGGCACCGTCGTAAAACAAGTAGCACATGCGCTCGTCGGTGGAGTGGCATGCCCGCCTTAACCAATCACTACGGCCTGCTTCGGTGCGCTCCACGTTCACACCTCTGCCACCGGCAAGTGAGTCGAACCTGCTGTTTGCCATCACAGGCAGCGGCACCGTGCCAGAGGTTACACCACGGTCCACTGCGACCATCGCCAGCAACACAGCAAGCTTGTCGCCCTCATAGACACCACCTTGCTCATCAATCAACGCGAATTCATTTCCTGCCTTGTCCTGATAGAGCCCAATCTGCATGGCCTCGGCCAGAGCCCGTTTTGCAGCCTGAGCAATTGATGTATCAGTGGAACAGCTGCGGCATGTGTAGCCCATCTCCTCCAGAACATGCTCTGTCTGCTGATTCAGATCCTCATCAGGCCCGTATACCCCGATGGTACGATCCTTGGCTGCGTTGTGTTCCTCGCCTCCGAAAAGCTCCTGCTCATAGAAGATACCGATGCCGCTGATGTTGATGATATCGGCGATCTCCTCTGTGCTGGCCTTGCGGAATGAGCCTTTGATAAGATTGTCCTCAATTTTCTTTTCCAGGGCGCTATCAACGTTGGCCCCTTTGCAGTCCATTATTGTGATGGAGATGTTGCCCCCATTGGCATGGATGTGCACAGCGCCGTCCAGCCGCAGGCGCTTGGTTGCAAATCGGGCGGCAGGCAGCGCCAGTTTGCCCATATCCACACAGCAAACCCCGGTGGAAAGCAAGCCTGCGTCAAAGGCTTCCCGAAGCAGCACTGAGGTGTTGTCGCCCCAGGTGGCCACGCCCACCCTGCCGCCCCGCATCAGCGATGTGCCCAGGGCCATGGCCAGCCGTGCGGCGCTTTCGGCGGTGATGTCGTCATTGAAAACACCGCAGATGCCAGACTCGTCAAACACTGATTGTGGATAACGGCTGCCCCGCTGTTGCGTGGCACGCACTTGGGCGTGCCGTTCCACAGTGATGCCCGGCCAGATGGACACATTACGGCCCACCGAGCTGTCAGAGCAAATGCGCGCAGCCGCACCGATCACCGCGCCATCACGCACCATCACCCTTTCGCCGATGGCAGCACCATCACACACAACTGCCTGATTGATCCGGGCCGAAGCACCAACGAGCACGTCATCCAGCAACACCGAATGCTCCACAGAAGTGCCGCGCTCCACAATGCAGTGCCGACCCACAATAGCATAAGGCCCGACTGTGCAGCCGCCGTTTAGTGTGGAGCCATCCATCAAAGCGCAAGGTCGCACCAGTAAAGCGTCTGAAGAAATGGAGGCATTTGGATGAACAAACACACCGGGTTGGATTTCCGGCAGGCCAAAATCCACTTGCACCCGGCCATCCAGGATGTCAAACTGCGCAGACGCATATTGAGCCGGATTGCCGATGTCGCACCAATAACCTTCAGTTACAAAACCGAACATCCTGGCCTGATCCTTCATGAGGGCTGGGAAAAGATCCTTGGAAAAGTCAGCTTTCGCACCATCAGCAATTCGGTCCATCACCTGCGGTTCGATGATGTAAATGCCAGTGTTCACCGTATCGCTGAACACATCGCGCCATGCAGGTTTCTCCATGAAACGAGCAATTCGGCCATCGTCTCCTGCAATCACAACACCGAACTCAACCGGCGTTTCTACACTTTTCAAGACGATTGTCACGTCGGCATGATGCTGCTGGTGAAAGTCCATGGCTTGGCTCAGGTCGATGTCAGTGAGCGCGTCACCGCTGATCACAACAAACGGCTCGTTTAAAAATGCTCGCGCGGCACGCACACTGCCCGCCGTGCCTAGCGGCGTCTCCTCTACAAAGTATTGCATATTAACACCACGGCTCGCACCATCGCCAAACCAGCCACGGATCACATCCGGCAGATAATGCAGTGTCACGGCAATATCGGTGATGCCGTGCTTTTTCAAAAGCTCTATGGCATACTCCATGACCGGCTTACCTAGCACCTGCACCATGGGCTTGGGTAAATCACACGTGACCGGCCTGAGCCTGGTGCCCTCTCCACCGGCCATAATGACTGCTTTCATTAAAAATCACACCTTTGATTGGATGATATGTTAGTATTGTCTTCAAAGTGGGAAGATGATACCGAAACTCGCACCCCAGAGCACTACTTAATCTGTTGGGGGCTGGGTTAATGAGATGAATAGATTGATTTTGGAAGATAAACCCAATTATATCTTGAATAATATTGTTTTTTTGATGATCTCATAAAAATTATTGCAATTGACCTCGTTATCACTTATAATGTCCCTGTTAAATCAAATACTCCATTTGTCAGGTTGAAGCTTCTTGGCCAAACTATCTGTGAAAATGGAGCATCCGGTTTGGCCAAATCATAATAAGCGAGGAACACACCATGTACCAAGACGAAACCTTAACTTGCAGAGACTGTGGCGAAGAATTTGTCTTCACCGCACGCGATCAGGAGTTTTTTGCCGAGAAGGGCTTCACCAATAAGCCCACCCGCTGCAAGAGCTGCCGTAATGCCCGTAAAAACGATGGTTATAACGGCGGCGGCAACAGGCGTCCTGCCCGTGAAATGTATGATGCAGTTTGCGCTCAGTGCGGCAAGCCCACCCAGGTGCCCTTCATGCCCAAGAATGATCGGCCGGTTTACTGCAGCGATTGCTTCACCAGAAACCGCTAAGAAACAAAACAGAAAGCCGCCAGCGATGGCGGCTTTTGTTTTATCATCTGAACAACATAAACGCGCTGACTGGGCAAACATTACCAACTATTCAGCGGCAGCCCCTAGAAAGATGGAATTGACCGTGCCATCTTTCATGCCAAAGATCAGACCGCCAAACACTGTGCCTGCGACAATGCTCTCCGCTACGGCTTCGTCGGACTGGTCTTCCACAAGATCGCCATAAGCCAGAAGCGCATCATCCTTCGTACTGCCAATTTTGATGCCTTTGGCTGTGGCAAAATCATTGGGAGCTTCGGCAGCAATGGCATAAACCACGAACTCCGATTCTGCTTTATCGCTTTCCACCATGCTCACAGTCAGGCCCTTGGCAGGATAATTCCAGTTGGAGTGCTTCTTGCCGTCTGCGCCCCACACCTCAGCCTCAGTTTCTGACTCCGCTTTTCCGATGGCAGCAATTAACTCGCTTTCGGTCATCCCAAGCTTCAATGTGCCAATGGTCTCAGTTTTCATCAACTCCATGCCGAGTTGGCCATAATCCTTACCGGTGCTCGCGGCAGTCTCCGTGGCCGCGACTGTCTCAACCGGGGTCTCTGTTGGAACGATGGTCTCGGCTACAGTAGGAGTTGGGCTGGCTGGTGCGTCAGTGGGCTTATTCGATGCAGTTGCTGGCAATTCAACCGTGCAGGCAGCCATGCTGATTGTCATCAGCAACGCAAACAGGATTATCAAAATTTTCTTCACGTTCTCACCTCATTTGTATTCCAGAGCTCATGCTAATAAGTATATCATAACACCAGCCCACAGGCGCAGAAATTAAAGATTTTACATCTTTTAAGTCTTGTCGCCGAATGCTGGTTCATCACGAAGCAACCTTCGGGCCAGTTCTGCCTGGTTTTGTTCAATCTTCTCCAGGCGCTTGATTATATCCTCTACAAGGATCTCTGCCTTCAGGTTCACTTCATAATCGTGTTCCGCCCGAATGCGGTCCTTCTTCTCCTGCCGGTTCTGGCTCATCATGATCACCGGAGCCTGCAACGCTGCCACACAGGAAAGCACCAGATTCATCAGAATAAAGGGGTACGGATCAAATGGCTTGGTAAGCAGCGCAAAGGAGTTTAGCATGATCCATAACGCAAGTATTGACACAAAGATGCCGATGAAAAGCCAACTGCCGGCAAATTTGGCGATATGATCAGCCATCCTGTCTCCGGCTGTCAGTTTATCACGGTGCTCCAGGCTGATGTCCTTTGAAATGCGCTGCTGGGTGAGCAGCGCCAAGAGCTCCTGCTCCTCCAGGGCTGACGTCTCATCGTCCAGAATCATACGGATCAAATCTGCGTTGGTTGGCTTATCCATTTGCCTCTCCCCTATTCGGCTTCTTAAATTGCGCCTGCCAACCCTTTCAACAGCTTTTTCATCTTGTCCTCCACCCTTCGGCCAACTTCCAACACTTCATCATGAGTGATCGGTTGGTCCAGGATGCCTGCTGCCATGTTGGTCATGCAGGAGACTCCCAACACCTTGATACCGCATTGGCTGGCCGCGATTGCCTCCGGCACGGTGGACATCCCAACGGCATCGGCGCCAAGCATGCGGGCCATACGGATTTCGGCGGGTGTCTCATACTGTGGGCCCAGAAACATCGCATAAACGCCCTTTCGCAGCATCACGCCCAACTCCTGCGCCACCGCCTCGGCCCGGCGGATGAGCTCGGGTGCATAAACATGTGACATATCAAAGAACCATTTGCCGGTTTCCTCCACGTAATCCCGGTTGACCGGCGTCACGCCCATCAGGTTCAGGTGGTCGGTGATCAGCATCAGGTCTCCAGGGGAAAAGCGCTCGTTGACGGCTCCGGCGGCGTTGGTGAGGATCAGCTTCTCAACGCCTAGTTTCTTAAGCACATAAACCGGATAAGCTACCTGGGAAGCCGCATAGCCTTCATAAATATGGTTGCGTCCGCTCATCACCGCACAGGGTACGCCAGACACCCGGCCCAGCAGCAGCTTGCCGGCATGGCCCACCGCTGTGGAGCGCACAAAGCCGGGGATGTCGCCGTAAGGAATGGCCGCCTCGACGTCCATGATGTCTGAAATGCCACCAAGGCCGGAGCCCAGCACCATCGCCACCTTAGGCTCGATGCCGCCTGCTGCCGCTTTGATATATTCTACACTTTGCTGCAAATCCATGGTTCAACCCCCTATGATTTCACGGGCAAAAGAAATGCCCTTTTCGATTTTCATGCCAAAGAGACTCGCAATGGTCTGGCCCAGATCACAAAACCCATGGCGCGTGCCCAGATCCGCACCGGCCTTCATGCGCTTGCCCCAGCCCAGCAATGGCACATGCTCCCGCGTGTGGTCGGTGCCGGGGAAGCAGGGATCTACGCCGTGGTCTGCGGTGAAGATCAAGATGTCATCCTCCCTCATCGCCTTGCGGAATTCCGCCACATAGCCATCCACCTCGAGCAGCGCTCTGGCATAGCCGGCGGCGTCGTTGCGGTGGCCGTAGATCATGTCAAAGTCCACCAGGTTGGCGAAGAAAAAGCCCTGTTCTGTGCCCCGCATGCAGTCCAGGATGGCATCCAGTCCCTCGCGGTTGTTGTGGGAATGGATCCACTCACTGATGGACCGGCCAGCGAAGATGTCCATGATTTTTCCGATGGCCGTCACCTTCACACAGCCCTCATACAGCACGTCCAAAAGGTGGCCCTTGGGCGGCTCCAGCGAAAAATCACGGCGGTTTTCTGTGCGGCGGAACGCGCCTGGCGCCCCCAGGAAAGGCCTGGCGATCACCCGCCCCACAGCGAAGGGGCCGGTCAACATCGCGCGTGCCTCCCGGCAGATGCGATACAGCTCATCCAATGGGATCACGCCCTCGTGCGCCGCGATCTGGAACACACTGTCTGCCGAGGTATAAACAATGGGCTTGCCAGTGCGCATATGCTCCTCACCCAGAGCATCCATGATCTCGGTGCCGGATGCAGCCACGTTGCCAAGCACACCCCGGCCGGTGCGCCGGGTAAATTCGTCCAGAATCTCCTGCGGGAAACCGTTGGGAAAGGTTGGGAACGGTTGTTCTGACACGATGCCAGCCATTTCCCAATGGCCAGTAGTGGTGTCCTTCCCCTGGGAAAGCTCCATCATGCGGCCAAAGAACCCTTCTGCCTGCTGCGGATGATAAAATGAAGTGCCGGTGATGTTATGCAAGCCCAGCTTGCCGAGCTCCGGCAGGGATAGCCCCTGGCTGGCCATTACATGGCCCAGAGAATCGGCGCCTTCGTCACCGAAGGCTGCCGAGTCCGGTTGCCAGCCAGCTCCAACGCCATCCAACACAACAAGAAAAACCCTCATTGTCAGCCCTCGATCTCAGGCATTGCGATGCCGAGTTTACGGGCCACTGAGCGAATGTGCCCGGCGGCCAAGTCATATTCCTCTTCATTTGGCAGGTGTTCCAGCATTACCGGTGCATCGGGGCAATGCTCCATCACTGAGGATAACAGCACCTCATGGTCAAACCCACCCAAACCGGCCCGCACCTCACTCAGGTGCACGGTCAGGTCATCGGCAAGCAGGATGTCCTTAGCGTGTATTGACCTTACCATGCCCCCAAGTAGTCGGAAGCACTCCCGTGTCATCGCGGCGTTCTCATAATATAGCCTTGGGTTGCAGGTGATATTGACCAGGTCCACATGCACCGCAAAGCCCGGATGGTTCACTGCTTCCACCAGATCCAGCATTTCACGCGCTGTTGTCGGCAGCATCCACGGCATCATCTCAAGCGAGAATGCTGTCTTGACAGGGCTCACCTCATCGAGCAACCTTTTGATGTATGCAACGATGCGGTCGAATGTTTCTTGCGTAAGGTTCAGGGCGTGAGGGCCGTCCCACCGCTCGCTGCGCGAGCCGGCCACATTCACACAGCAGCGTGCGCCAATTTTCTCGGCCAGTGTGAGCGACTTCACCAGGCCGGCAAAGCCTTTCTCCGCCATAACAGGGTCAGGGTGCAGCGGGTTGTTCGCCCATGCGCCTACCTCGGCGATTACGATATCATGTTGCCTTGCGGCATCAACATATTCAACGATCTCCGAATCAGAGGCACCGAGACCCACCGGGCAATAGGCGGCATTGCAGCCCTTGGCGGCAAGCAGCCTCAACCATTCATCGGGGTTTTTCCAGGAACCGGGCAGAGGCATTCCAAATCTCAGAAACTTATTCATTTCAGTCATTTTCCAACAGTTCGAGAACAACCTTGAATTTGTTTTCCGTTGCGTCCAGATAAGCATATCGCCCGCCGGTGTATTCACCGGTCTGGACACACTCCAGTCCCTCGCCCTGAAGCCTCGCAATGTTTTCCTTCATCCCCTGCACGTTGAAAGCAATGTGATGCACGCCTTCGCCTTTTTTGTCCAGGCGCTCCTGCCATGTGGATGGCTGGCCGTCAGGCTCAATGAGCTCAATACTCAGCTGGCCCACCTGAAAAAATGCCAGCCTGGCCCTTGCCTCCGACGGAGCGCCGCGATACTGTGTCTGAGCCTTTTCCAGCGGATCCGTCCATGTGATCGGCGGCACGGGCACGCCGAAAAGTTTAGCGTATTCAGAGGCGGTCTTTTCAATGTCTTCCACTACAAATCCGATCTGGGTCACGGTGTTGTTTCCAAACATGGCAAATGCCTCCTTGGTGCGGATGAAATCATTATAGCCCCCCTCCATCTCTGTGGCAATCCTTGGTTGTCATCTGCTGCAATATCCGCATTTGAGAACGATTGCATAGTTATGAAATTGCGTTCATGATATTCATTTGCAATATCAGGCTTTTAATATTGCAAATATGTGAATTTTCTGCTATGGTTAGCATATTATCTTTCTGGTTCAAGCCCAACATATTGACATCCAAAAGTGAGGAGAAAGCAATGAAGAGAACCATCAGCCTGATCACAGTCATCGTGATGCTGGCAGGCATGCTGGCAGCCTGCACTACTGCCACACCAACTGTGGCAGCCACCACCGAGCCCACTGTCGCCCCCACTGCGGAAGCGACCGCCGAACCCACCACCGAAACCACCCAGGCTGCAGAAGCCGGCGAGTTCCGCGTGGGCATGGAGTGCGCCTACCCTCCTTTCAACTGGACGCAGACCACCGACGCCAACGGCGCCGTGCCGATTGAGGGCACCAATGAGTATGCCGGGGGCTACGATGTGGAAATTGCCAAGAAAATTGCCGAAGGACTGGGCAAGAAACTGGTCATTGTAAAGACCCAGTGGGACGGCCTGCCCCCGGCGCTGATTTCCGGCACAATCGACGCGATCATCGCCGGCATGAGCCCAACAGCCGAGCGCAAGCAGACGATTGACTTCTCCGCCAACTATTACCGCTCCAACCTGGTGATCGTGGTGAAGAAGGGCAGCAAGTTTGAGTCTGCCACCAGCATCCAGGACTTTGCAAACGCCAAGGTCACAGCTCAGTTGAACACGTTCCACTACACCGTGATCGATCAGATCACCGGCGTGGAAAAGCAGACCGCAATGGATGACTTCGGTGCCATGCGCGTAGCCTTGCAGTCCGGCATCATCGATGGATATGTGTCTGAGCGGCCGGAGGGTGTTTCCGCAATGGCTGCCAACTCTGACTTCGTGATGGTGGAATTCGCCGCTGACAAGGGTTTCCAAACCTCTGACGACGATGTGGCCGTGGCTGTGGGTCTCAAGAAAGATCAGCCCGAGTTGGTCGCCAAGATCAACGAGATCCTTACAGGCGTGAGCGAAGCCGACCGTGTGGCCATCATGGACCAGGCCATCAAGAATCAGCCCTCCATCGAATAACACCGTAAGTATTTCAAAGCATTCAATTTGGGTGCAAGGATTCAATTGAATCCTTGCACCCAAATTGTTATAATGACCTATATGCACAGATATATGGGAGGACGATAGCATGGCGATGGCAGCCCTCGCTGCAGCGGACAAGAGCTTTTTTGAGTGGGTGGCGGCCATTCTCGTGAAATATTGGCCTATGTTATTGCGTGGTGCCGGCATTACGATGCTGATTGCGATGACCGGCACGATTATCGGGTTTCTGATAGGCCTTGTGATCGGCGTCATTCGCACAATCCCAACCAAGCCTAATGGTTCGATTTTAAGCAAGGTTTTTCGAAGCATCTATACCTTTCTTCTTAATGCCTATATCGAAATTTTCCGCGGCACACCAATGATCGTGCAGGCGATGGTGATATTTTATGGTATTCCTCTGATTGTGCAGGCTATCGTTCCTGCCGCGCAGGCTATTTCTCCCACGCTGGGTCTTATGTTGAAAGAATTTCGGCAACTTCCAGTCACTGAAGCCGGAATATTTATCGTATCAATTAATACCGGTGCGTATCTCGCTGAAATCGTTCGTGGCGGAATCCTGTCCATCGACAAAGGGCAGTTTGAAGCTGCTCACTCGCTGGGCATGACCCACACGCAGACGATGATCAATATCGTGCTGCCACAAGCCATACGCAACATACTCCCGGCAATCGGCAACGAGTTCGTGATCAACATCAAGGACACCTCAGTATTGAATGTGATTTCTGTCTCTGAGCTGTTCTTTGCGTCCAAATCAGTGGCGGGCATTGCCTACCGCACCTTTGAAGTGTTCTTCATCACCTCGGTGATCTATTTCATCCTCACCTTCACCGTGACCCGGATCCTGCGCTTCATAGAAAAGAAGATGGATGGACCGGACAATTTTATGATCCACGGCTCCCAATCGGTGCCGGAGGTGGAGATCGGCCTCAGGATGGGCCGCACCCTGACAAAGTAGCATCGGGAGGACCGTTATGGAAACCATCATCGAGGTCAAGCACCTGCGCAAAACCTTCGGCAAGACCGAGGTTTTGAAAGATATCAACTTTGACGTGCACAAGGGCGAAGTGGTTTGCATCATAGGAGCCAGCGGCTCCGGCAAATCCACGCTGCTGCGGTGCATCAACCTGCTTGAAACGCCCACCAGCGGTGAGATCCTCTATCGCGGCAAGAGCATCCTGAACCACGAAATGCCTGTGAATGCCTATCGCACCAAACTCGGCATGGTGTTTCAACAATTCAACCTGTTCAATAACCTCACGGTGCTGGGCAATTGCGTGGTGAGCCAGGTGAAGGTGCTCAAGCGCAGCAAGCAGGAATCGGAGCAAACCGCGAAGAAATACCTTGAAATGGTTGGCATGGACCGTTTCATCAACGCCAAGCCCCACCAGATCTCCGGGGGCCAGAAGCAGCGTGTGGCAATCGCCCGCGCCCTTTCGATGGAACCGGACGCACTGCTATTTGACGAGCCCACCAGCGCGCTCGATCCGGAGCTGGTCGGAGAAGTGCTGAAGGTGATGAAGGACCTTGCCCAGCGGGGCCTCACGATGATCGTGGTAACACACGAGATGATGTTTGCCCGTGATGTGGCAAACCGCGTGGTCTTTATGGATTCCGGCGTGATCGTGGAGGACGACAGCCCGCAGGTGATCTTCAATAACCCCACACAGGAGCGAACAAAAGTTTTTTTGAAGAGGGTTCTGGAATAACTTGGTTACTTAGAACATCTCAAAATCCTCAAGACAAAAGAAAAACCCTCGCGATTGCGAGGGTTTTTCTTTGTGGTGGGATTAACAGGGCTCGAACCTGTGACCCCAGCGATGTGAACACTGTGCTCTACCAGCTGAGCTATAATCCCACATGCCGTTCGTGCAACATATTCTAACCGATATCCGGACTGTTTTCAAGGGGTTTGCTCAACTTTTTAGGAGTACTTCATTACGGCCCATAATTGACCGCCACCGCCACAGCCAATGAAGCCACGGAAATCAACACGATAGCAAGTTGCAGCTTCCAGGTCCATTTGAGCCATTTGAGATACGGGATGCCCACCAGCCCCAGTGTGATCAACAGCACGGCGTTGGTGGGATAGATCATGTTGGCGAAGCCGTCACCCAGCACAAAGGCCTGCACCGCCGTCTGGCGCGTGAGGTCGGTGAGAGTGGCTAGCGGCACCACCAAAGGCATCACTAAAAACGCCTTGGCCGTGCTGCCGGCCACAAAAAGCTCCAGTACCAACACAAATGCATAGAGGAGCAATACCGCACCGTAAGGCCCCACCTGTTTGACCACGTTGTAAGCGTGATAAAGGAGCGTGTCCATGATGCCGCCGGCCGCCATGATCTGCTTGGCGCTGAGGGCCAGGATCACCAGCACCGCACCGGGCAGCAGGCCCAGCATGCCCTTGCCAAACTCTTTGATCACTTGACCGGCACCACGGCCGACCAAAAGGCCTGCGCCGATGCCACCGGCGGTGAACATGAGCGCCATCACAGGCATCGTGAGATCGGTCAAATCCTTCACGATAAAGCCGGTTGCGATGAAGAGAAATGCGAACAGCAGGCACGAGAGGAAAAAGACGGATGCTTTCCGGACACCAGGAGAATCGTCCCGCACACCGGACACCATGCCGGTATAGCGCTCCCGCATCGCCATGTCAATTTCATAGACCGGAGACGACTTGGGATCCCTCTCCACTTTTTTGGCATATCGGATCAGGAACACCACCAACAGTCCGTATATCAAAATGAAAAACAAAGCGCGGAAGCCGAACCCGGAAAACAACGGGATTTGCGCAATCTTCTGCGTGATACCGATCGTGAATGGATTCAATGTGCCCGCTGCAAACCCAAAGCCCACCGATAGGATGCTCATGCCAATGCCTGTTAAAGAATCCCACCCCAGTGAAAGGGCCAGCGCCACCGTGATCGGCACCAGCGTGACCGTTTCCTCAAACAGCCCTGCCGTGGAGCCCAACACCATGCAGGTGAGAGACAGCAACGCCAGCAGCTTGTACTTCTGGCCGCCATATCGTGATACGACGCTGGAGAGCAGATATTTCAACACGCCGCTGCTTTCCAGGATCAAGAAGGTGCCGCCAATGAACATGACAAACACAATGATCAGAATGGCAGTGGATGCGTCCGGCCCGGCAAACACCTCAAACGGCGCGGTGATCCACCGCCAAACTGGCAGCCGCTGAGTTTCAACCAAGTGATAGGTATCCTTGACGATTGTTTCCTGACCACCCGCCAAAGTGCGGTCGAACTGACCTTGCGGAACTGTGAGCGTGAGGATGCCGGCCACGGCCATGATGACGAGCAGCATGATCGCCGTACCGAGAAAGGCCCGCTTGTTGATCTGCAGCCCCTGTTTGGCTTCCATCACTCTTCCACCTCTTCTGCTTGACCGGGCACTAAATTGCGTTCGGCGTGCACCAGGAAATCCTGGATGTTGGTCACAATGCTGTTCACACTGAGGCTGCCGCGGTCACGGAGCTTGTTCACCGCAAATTCTGATATATCTACCGTGTAGAAATAGACAGGTCGGATCCTCTCCCCCACCCGCTGCCAGGCTGGCGTCATGTTGCCGGTGGCGATTGTGTGCAGCTGCGTTGCGAGCGCGATCACCGTGGTGGCCCGTCGGGTATACTCGCGCATGGCGGACTGCGCCTGATACACATCGCCGATCACATCGGGCAGAGGGCCGTCATCGCGAATGGAGCCGGCCAGCACAAAAGGCACACCCCTTCGAACGCATGCCGCCATGATGCCGTCATTGATCTTTTCCTGCCGGATGAACCGCTCCACGGAGCCGGCATGGCGCACACGGTTGATTGCCTCCAGGTGGTGGTAGTGGCCATCGAGCATTGGCTCCTTGGTGTAGATGTGCTGCCCCAGCGCCGTATTGTAGATGGATGCCTCAAGATCATGGGTGGCAAGCGCGTTGCCTGCAAATAGCGCGTGGGCATAGCCGCTACCGATGATGCGCGCCATGGCCCGCCGGGCGTCATGGTCAAACACCACTGCCGGGCCCAATACCCAAACAATAAAGCCATGGTCGCGGTCATGGCGTAGGATGTCATAAAGCAGGTCGTAATCCCTGGAATAGGAAGATTCGCGGGAGCGGCCTGTGCGGAACGCGAAAGGTTGCGCTTCCCCACTC
The DNA here is from genome assembly GCA_023435705.1 of Bacillota bacterium. Taxonomy (GTDB): domain Bacteria; phylum Bacillota; class Clostridia; order Christensenellales; family UMGS416; genus JAEYRA01. The sequence goes on from JAEYRH010000016.1 coordinate 435,094, forward strand.
TGCCCCTGCCGGTGAAATGCCTGATAATCCACATAGATGCCGGCGCTGCCATCCTCCGCACGGCCAGTCACCACCAGGTCACCGGCGCGAACCAGTCGGGCTTCCACCGCCCATGGCTGCCCGTCTCGTATCACGACGGCGCAATCCATCCGCGGTGCCTCGATGAGCCGCCACTGGCCTCCGATCTTGAAGTATTCCGGATAGATCGTGGTGGCATGAAATACATCCGGCAATAAGCCATCGGCCAAAGAAGGACGAACAGCAGCGTCAGGAGACATGGCAAACAGACGGCTATTGAAGTCTGGCGGAACATAAGCGGGAAGCTGAAACATGGGAGCACCCCATCACACTGTAATGCTCCCATTATCAACCAATGATCTGGATATTTCAATAGAGAAACCATGCATTAGTAAGCGCCAAAAGCAAACTAGACCCGATCGTCTGCGGGATCATCCGGCATGAGCTTACGCACTTCTTCAAGTTTCAAATACTCCACCACCCGGTAAGGGCGGATCGGCATATTAGTGCCGTCAGAAAAGAAAAACCGAAGCGCAAACGGCTCCCGATCCTCCCGCAAGGCAACGAGCTCACCGTTGCGGATGCGCTGTTTCAACCTGGCGTGGTAGGAATAATGGCCCATCGACACCTCCGATTATGGTTGCATCAAATGGATTCCATCACAAAGTGATAGCTACCCGAGCCGACCAAAAAGGATAGTCCCTCACCACTGTCTTGGCCGATAACTTTTTCTGGCGCACCCGGGAGAAAATGGTTCCCATCCCAAACCACATCGCCGGATTCCTTCACAACCACCTGTGATACAGTATTGCTGATCACTGGAAGGATCACTCTGGCAGAGCAATTCGCGGGAATGCATACTGACAAGTTGAAAACATCCGCCCCACGTTCCCAATTGCAGACGATCCTGCCCCTTACGGTATCCAGCGCGCTATTCACATAGGATAGTCCATCGACCAGGCGCGGTTGTATCAGGATCCTGTCAAACCCGGCACCATCCTCATCCACATTGATTCCGGCGAGCGCCAGATAGAACCAGGCGCCTATACTGCCATACATCGGATGGTTATGGGAGTTCATTTCCCTGCCAGTCTCGTATTCCCAACGCTCCCAGATTGTCGTGGCACCCTTTGAGATCATATAGCCCCAGCTGGGGTAGGTTGTTTGTGTGGCCAGAGTCCACGCCACATCAACCCGCCCCTCACTGGTCAATGCTTCGAGAAGATACTTGGTGCAGAGATTCCCTGTCGTCAAATGGCCGTTGTTTGTGACAAGGACGTCTTTGACGAGGTGATCAAGCACACTTTGCCTGGCCTCCTCCGGCACAAGGCCCAGATACAGCGCAAACGCGTGTGCCGCCTGGCTGCCGATCCCGTATTGCATCGTCTGCATGTTCAGGAACTTCTCATTGAACGCCTGTTTGACGTTTTGTAACATGACCTGATACTTTTGCTCATCCTCCGGTTTTCCAAGCACATGCGCGATCCGGGTCATGAGTTTGGCGCACAGGAAATAATAGCCGGTGGAAATGTATTCGAAAGTTGTGGTGCTGGAGACCGCGCTGCAAATGCTATCCGTATAGGCAAAGGCCCTCGGCGGAGCCCAATCACCAATCCATCCATGATAAAGGATGTGATCTCGCGCGGTTCGATCCAAAAAATCCACCCATTTTTTGATGCTGTCATAATGGTTCCGGAGGATGCGGACGTCGCCGTAGTGCCGATAGAGCAGCCATAGTGTGATCACATAGGTGCTGTTGACGGGCTCGCCATCGTTGCTGCACCACCACACAAAGGGAGCGCAGTCCGCAATCGCACCCGTCGGGGTTTGCGTATCCCTGATGTCGTCCATCCATTTGGGCAGCAGCCTGGACAGGTCATAGTTGTATACCGCCTCTTCGTTTCGCGCGGTGGTATCGTTCAGCCAGCCAAAACGCTCATTGCGTTGGGGGCAATCGGTGGGCACACTGTGCAGATTGTCGCGCTCCGTCCACAGGATGTTTTTGTGGATCTGGTTGATCAACGGATGGCTGCACTCAAAATGCCCTGTCTGCCTCACTGCGGAGTGAACAACAATGCCAGTCACCGCGTCGAGATCCGGCTCGCCAGGGTAGCCCTCCAGCTGCACATACCGGAACCCATGATAAGTAAAGGTGGGCTCATAACTCTCTACGCCCTCGCCCTTGAGGATGTAGGTGTCGCATGCTTGCGCCATATACAAATTTGCCGTATTGACCGCGCCATTGTACAAAAGAGTTTCCCCGTGCTTGATAGTGACTTTCGTGCCTTTTGGGCCTTTCACCTTCAACCGGATGCGCCCGGCGATGTTTTGGCCCAGATCAAACACGACCATGTTCCATTCAGCGCGCTTTTCCTGTTCCTTTTTGAAATCATCTGGCTGCACGCCACGGTTCTTGCTGAGGATATTGGGCACACCCTTGCTGACAGCACGGATTTCCTCCACCGCCTTGATCGGCTCCATCACTTGGGAGACCATCCTGCCGCCGGGAGCCTTCACCGCAATGGGGCTTCTCCACTTCCTGCTTTTCTTTGCTGGTGAAGCATTGCATATGTCCCATCCCTCCAACTCAAGCCTTGCGTCATAAAGCTCTCCATCATAGACGGAATTTCTGACAATGGGGCTGTCTGCAACCTGCCAGCCTTGATCGAGGCCGCTTGTGATGCTCTCTGTGGTGCCATCGGCGTATTCAATGTTCATCTGCATCTTGAGGCAAGACGTGCCCCGCCAACGGATCGAACAATACCATCCGTTGCCCACCATCACGCCCACCATGTTCGGCCCCGGCTTCAGGTGCATGGTAATATCATAAGTTGCATACAAGACCCGAGCGGAATAATCGGTGAACCCCGGATCCAGTTCATGATCACCAATGCGCTTTCCATTCAGGCTCAAAACATAGTAACCAAGGCCTGAAATATATGCCCTTGCCCTTGTTACCTCCTTGGTAACTGAGAACTCTTTTCTGAACAGGAGGGCTGGACCTTCATGAAAGTTGCCCGCCCCTTTCCATTTCGCCCCGCCGATCCAGCTGCCCTGCCAGTCGCTTTCATTGAGCAGCCCCATCTCAAATGACGATGCTTCACTGAAGCCGCCGCAATGATCTTGCAAATCCCACACGCAAAGCTTCCAATAGCAGGTTTGCCCGCTGGAGAGGGGTTTGCCAGCATAGGCTATACCGATTGTTTGATCAGAGATGACTTTGCCGGTATCCCACAATGTGCCTTTGTTTTGATTGAGTTCTTTCAGGTTGGAAGCAACCAGAATGCGATATGCCGTTTGTCTTTTCCCCCTGCCCGCCTGCATGAGCTGCCATGAAAAACGCGGAGAGCTGGTTTCAATGCCGATCGGGTTCACTGCGTATTCACAGGTTGGTCTCACCGGTATCAGCCAAATTGGGGCATCCATTGTGTCTTGATGATCAACTCGGTTTGCTTCCAAGTGTTTACCCCTTTTGTAAAAAATAGTGCCTAAACAGATCGGTTTAGCACCGCAACGCACTCCACGTCCGCCGTCTGCGGGAACATATCCACCGGCTGCACATGTTCTAAGCGGTAGCCCTTGCTGGTCAGATACTTGATATCACGCGCCATTGTGGCTGGATTGCAGGAAACGTAGACTAGCTTTCCAACGCCTGTCGCTGCTGCAGCATCCAGAAACCTGGTGTCACAACCCTTGCGGGGCGGGTCCATCAGAATTACATCAGGCTTGAGCCCTTGCCGGATCAAATCGGGTAAGATCTCCTCTGCTCTACCACAGATGTATTCGGCATTGAGAATGCCGTTACGTTCAGCGCTGCGGCGGGCCTCCTCGATGGATTGCGGTACACTCTCAATGCCAATCACTCGGCCGGCTTTTCTTGCCACATATTGCCCGATGGTGCCCACACCGCAATAAGCATCCACCACCAACTCATGGCCGGTCAGCCCAGCCGCTTCTGCCGCGGCGGCATACAGCCGCTCCATCTGGGTGGTATTGACCTGAAAAAATGAGTGGTGCCCCACACTGTATTGCAGCTCCCCCAACCGGGCAAGCACCGTTTCATCGCCCCACAGCACCCTGTGGCGCCGGCCCAGCACCACGTTTGTCTGCTCAGTGTTGATGTTCTGCACAACACCCTTGAGCCCCGGCACCGCTGCGCGCAGGCTGTTGACCAGCGCCCCGGCCTCCGGCAGCTTATCGCCGTTGGTCACAACAACGGCAATCGTTTCTTCAGTTTCAGAAAAGGAGCGCAGCATTAGGCTGCGGAGCAAGCCTCGCCCCGTCCGCTCATCATATGCCTGCAGGCCATATACCTCTGCCCAGCTTCGGAAAGCCGCCATCGCGGCAGCCATCAGTTCAGGCTGTAGCAGGCAATCGGCCACATCCACAACCATGTGGCTCCTGAGGGCATACATGCCCATTTGAATGCCTCTGTTGCCCTGGCCCACAGGAAACATCCCCTTGTTGCGATATCGCCAGGGCTCCTCCATGCCGATGACAGGCATCACGACCGGGTTTTCCTCGCCACTGATCTTGCAAAGAGCGTCTTCCACCATATTTCGCTTGAATTCCAATTGCATATCATAGGTCATATGCTGAAGCTGGCACCCGCCGCACCGGCGAAACACCGGGCAACGGGGCTCCTGCCGAGCATGCGACGGCCGGATCACCCTAATGAGCTTGCCCACCGCATGGTGAGCCGCCACTTTGATGATCAGCGCCTCCACCCGTTCGCCGGGCAAAGTGAACGGCACAAACACAACAAAACCACCCGCTCTGCCAATGCCTTGGCCGTCGGATCCGACGGATGTGATTTCTAGATCCAGGGTTTGGTTTTTCTCTACTGGTTTTCCTGCTGCAAACTCATTCATGGCAACAGTATAACACATGATTTGTTTCCTCAGTCTGTTTTTGACAATGGGCACCAAATGGTTTACTATAATGATATCATATGGGGAGTGTGGATATAATGTCAGGAAACTCCTTTCTGAATGCGTTCAAAGTGCTTGCAAAAAAACCAATGGCACTGCTTCTGCTGTTCCCCATCCACGCGTTCACCCCACTGCTGTTGCTGCTTCTTCCTTTGCTCAATCAAGTGAAGCCTATCTCTGATGACGCAATTGCCGCGATTGTGATGGCTGTACTGTTGCTGGCTTTTCTGCTGGCTGTGTTATACGCGCTGGCACGGTCAGTGCTGTTGGTATCGCCGGCCATGGAGCTGCTGCGGGACGGCGCGGCGGGGGTGGAAACACCGGCTGGCTGGTTTCTTCGCGGAATAAAGAAGCACTGGTGGAAGAGGGGCATACTAGCCTGCGCGGAGTATTCCATCAGTATGTTGCTTTCGTTTGCCATGCAGTTTGTCACGATGATCCCCATGGCCATCATTATGATCCCAATGACCGGCGCAGCAGGGTCAGGAAGCTTCGGGCTTTTGATCACCATCATTGTGCTCATGTACGCGCTGCTGTTTTTAATCTTGATCGTATCGGCGCTTGTGATGTATGTTGTGGAGAGCCTGAGCGCCTTTATGTTGGTGGCATTTGCAGACCGTAGCTTTATCTCATCGTTCAGGGCGGTTTTTGGGAAGACAGGGCGGAAGAAGTTTTATAAGCTGCTCGGAGGCCGATTTGTGATCTCGCTGCTTGCGGCGATACTGATCGCATTTGTGGCATTCGGCGGGTTCTTCGCTGCATTTTTAGCACAGACGGATTTTCAATGGGACAAGATTGGATCAGCTGCCAGCGAGCAGCCATACTCCTATGAAGATGACTACACATATGAGCTAGAGGATCCCTTTGAGGAATTCAGTTACAAAGATATCTTGCCTACCGCAATTATTGTGACCGTTTGCTGGCTGCTGTATTCTGCCATGGAGATTTATCGGTTTGCTTATGAGTTCTGCATCTTTCAGGAGGTCAAAAACAAGGAAGCGGCGGCAATCGTGCCACCGGCAACTGACCGCGAACCTGCTGTAGAGAATTCATGATCTCAAGACACATTGGTTAACCCCACAAATCAGTCAAAAATTATCGTTTACGAAAGAGGAAAAGACATGAAGAAAAGCGCGATGGCTTTGGCGTTTCAAACGTTGAGACGCAAACCGATGGTGTTGCTGCTGCTGTTGCCAGTGCCGATAATTTCGGTGATCGTATCGGCGATCAGCCTGCAAACACTGCCTGACCTGAACAAAATGCTGGACATGAATTATCTGATGAACTACGCTTCCGGTATGGAGACCACGCAGAGCATGATGATCTCCAACATGATCTCAATGCTGGTCAGTTCAGTCTCGATGATTCTATCATTATGCAGCTTATTCCTTCTGGTGCCTGCTGCAATGGAGATGCTTGCGGACGGCGCCGCCGGCAGGGAGACAGCGCCTGGCTGGTTCACAAGGGGGATGCGGCGCCACTGGTGGAAGCCGATCACGGACAGTTCGATCACCGGAGGTATTTTCGCTGTTTTGTTCATCCCTCTGTATATTGTCTTCATCATTTTGGTGTCGCTGGCTGTCACAGGAATGACAATGGGTACCATCACTAATTACAGTGATTCTTCATCTTTAGACTCTATAAACGGCATCATGTCAGGCATCGTGACACCCCTCCTCATCGCTGTGATTGTATTTGCAGGCATTGTATACGTCCTGGAGTTGCTTGTGTCCTCGGTCTTTGGCCTTTTCCTGCCAGCTTTGGCCGATCGGGGGTTTGGTGAGGCCTTCAAGCTGCTATTCAGTAAGAAGGGCTTCCGTAAACTGCCCCGGATGCTGGGTGGTAAGGCGTTGATCACGTTGGTGCCCGGCTTCATTTATTCAGCACTGTATGCGGTTTATCTTCTGATCACAGGATTACCCGCAGACGTAATGGGCTATTTGATCAATTTCCTTAGTTTTATGAAGAGCTGGGCCGGCATCTTGGGGCTGCTGCTGATGTCAATCATCGGTATCCTGGTCTATCCATTCCGCTTTGGAGTGCATCAACTCATTCGGGATGAGGAAGCAGGCTTACCAATCCAGATGCAGAAATAAGGTCTCTACTCAATAAACAAAACGAGCCCGTTGACCAATCAACGGGCTCTTGTTTTTCATCACGCATTGGCTGGCATATGTTAGCTGTGCTGCTCGCTAGCTTTCCAACTCACCGGTATAACCGGAGATCTTTTCCCACTTCTCAAAGGGCCACACGATCATATACGCCCTCCCTTTCACCTGATCCAACGGGATGGGCCCCACAGATGGGCTGCGGCTGTCATGGCTGTCGTTGCGGTTGTCGCCCATCACAAAGATCATGCCTTCCGGCACAACCGTTTCTTCATAATCGCCCAGGATCCCTTCCTTGATATAAGGCTCATTCAACCGGGCGCCATTGATGTAGACACTGCCTCCGGAAACGCGGATCCTCTCCCCCGCTATGCCAACCACCCTTTTGATGATGTTTTCCTCTCGGTCAGGATATTTCACTATCACAATGTCTCCACGCTTGGGCTGCTTGAAATAATACTCGAGCCTGCCCATCAGCACCTTTTCATTGTCCCACAGGTTGGGCTGCATGCTGGGGCCTTCCACCGTGATGAGTTCGCCCACCCACGTATGTACGCAGAGAGCCAGGCCAACGGCCAGGCCCAGAGTGATGATCCATTCCACGATCTCCCGCGTAACGGAGTTCTTCGGCTTCGCTTTTGGGGCTTGCATGCTCGATCTAATTCTCATTGCTCCAACTTCCCTGAATAATCCGTCAATTTCGCCGCGTTGCCTAAAGGCCAAACCAGAAGATATGCCCGGCCTACCACGTGGTTCAGCGGGATCGCCCCAACCACCGGATCGCGGCTATCTGTGCTGTTGGCCCGGTTGTCTCCCATCACAAAGAGGCTGCCGTCCGGCACAATGACCGGTTCCAACTCTGCGTAAGGCGGATATTGCACATAAGGCTCGTCCAGCGCTTTGCCATCGATCATCGTCTGGCCGCCAATGATGGAAACCGTCTCTCCAGACACAGCCACGACACGCTTGATGTAATCAGCACTGCTGCCAGGATAACGCACAAGCACGATGTCACCACGCTTGGGCTTGTGAAACCAATACTCCACCTTGCCAACAAGAACCCTCTCGCCGGTGAGCAGGTTCGGCTCCATGCTGGGGCCGTCCACGGTGATCAATTGCCCCACCCAGGTGTGGATGCCCATTGCCAACGCAATGGCCAGCAAGATGGATATGCTCCACTCCACCAGCTCTTTGGTAGAGTTCTTTTTCTTTTCAGGATTGTCTGCCGTCACTGGCGGGCTCCTCTGCTTTTTTGCCCATCACCTTTTTCAGGCGCTTCTCAAAAGTGGGACGATCCAGCATCACAATGCGTCCACAACCCTCGCACTTGATTTTAATGTCCGCTCCGATACGGATTACCTGCCAGGTGCCCGATCCGCACGGATGCTCTTTTTTCATCATGACCCGGTCACCCAGGCCAAACAGATGCTCCATCACGTTCCCCTTTAAAACAACTGGCACACATTATAACACACATCAGCTAAAAACCATACAATTGCACTTCATACGGCATAAACAAGCGCGGCCATATGGCATTGGGAATATGGCATGATGCGGCAGTGCGAACAAGTTAATTGGCTTATCTGCTGCGGATCATGCCCCTCAACTGTTGCAGATGATCACAGGTGGCGTCCGGCACGCACCGGCCACCCAAAGGTCGGCCTGTGCGGTTGACCCAGACCGTATACATGCCGGCGCTTTGCGCTGGTTGCATGTCAAATTGCAGAGAGTCTCCCACAAACAGCGCTTCGGACGCCTTCACGCCCATCACCTTCATTGCCTGGTAAAAGATACCCAGATCGGGCTTGTAGCTGCGGGCATCCTCGCTGGTTACAACGGAGCGCACCTCCAGGTGCGTGTGGGTGATGGCGGCTGCTATCGTATCGCGATCACCATTGGCGACCACACAAAGAGGCAGTGGCAAGTTGGCCATGAACTGACGGGTATCGGAAAACGCAGCCGGTCTCTGCCATGACAGCATAATATCGTTGAGCGCTGCGCGGATGTCGATGTGCGACTCAAACCGTTCTGCCACCTCAATAAGCGCCTGCTCCTCGAGCTCTGCCATGCTGCGCCATCGGATGCCGCTGTGCTCGCGAAATAGCGCGGCCATGGTCTCCCACCAGAAATGGGCCACATCTCCAGGTGCCACAATGCGCGGTGTGGTCTCGCTGACACGCCGTGACAATTCGCGGATCAGCCCGTCATCCTCGCGCACCAGCGTGCCATAGAAGTCTATCAGAATCGCCTTGATGGGCACCGGGTAATCCTCCTATCGATCAGAACACGACCTTAAACACGATGTGTGTGACCAGTGTGTCAAAAATGACCATCAACCCCAGCACTGTCGTGTAGATGCCGAACACCCATAGCTTGCCTTTTTTCACAATGTCTATAAGTAGTTTGAGAGCAAGATATCCGGTAACCGCCGCAATCACCATGCCAGCAAGTACAATTAGGGCAAGGCTAAAGTCCACAGCCTGCCCTGCGCCCATCTCATAGATATCCTTTGCCTGAAACACAACGCTGCCCAAAATTGCGGGAATTGCCATCAAAAAGGAAAACCGGGCCGTATCTTCCCGTTTCACACCGCAAGCCAAACCGGCGAAAATCGTGCCGCCGGACCGGGACACTGACGGTAGGATCGCAAGCGCTTGCGCGATGCCGATGATGAATGGCCTTAGCACACCCATTTTCTCCATTTCAATCCGATCGCGCCGAAACAATGGCGTGACAAACATGAGCAGTGATGTGACCAGAAACCCGATGCCCAGTGGCATGCCTGCCTTGCTGTTGAACGCGGCATCAATCTGATCTTTGAAAAAAACTGCCGCGATGACCGTGGGGATCGTGGCAATCACCAGATACAGCATCACGGTGCTGAACGGTTTTTTCAAAAGCGCGACCACGTCTTTCCACACCAGGATGAATACGGCAATCAAGGTGCCCACATGCAGCATCGTGTCAAACAGCAGCATTTCGCCATCTACACCCATCGCCGCTTGAAAAAGAACCAGATGCCCCGAGCTGGACACCGGCAAAAACTCCGTCAACCCCTGCACTGCACCGAGCACCAGAGCCTGTAACCAATTCATCATATCACCTCACAGGGATTATACACCAACTGCGGCTGGATATTCCAGCAATGCATGCCGGATTATTTCCGTATAGCCCGGTCAATCAATACTGAGAATACTCTCTCGAGAGTGTAATCTCCTCGGCTTCCGGTTGTCAGGTTTCGCAAAAAGTATTATGATATTGGTTATCGCAAAAGATAAGCAACATCGGAGGTAGCCTTGAGCGATCATCGGATGTATCGTGGCAGGGGCGGCGCCCGCGGCGGCCACCCATCAGGCCCCTCTTCCAACCGCAGGCCGCAGAGCTATGGAACCCACCGCCGTCAGTTGCCGGTGTGGCTGCTGGTTGTGATTGACATCATGTTTTTGGGAGTGGCGCTCAATATTTTCGCCATCCTGAACTCAGTGCCTTCCGAGTTTAAGGGCACGAAGACCATCGGCAAGCTGGAGACCAAAGCTCCCTCCCCCAGCCCGTCGCCTGTGACAACACCGCAGGCTAGCCCGACGGAAGGAATCGGCACACAGACTGACGATTTGAACGGGCAAACGGAAGAACCGACCAACACGCCTGAACCGGTGGATCAGGGCATGTGGGGTGCTAAGTTTACCGACAAGTTTGCTGCAGGGGAACCGGAACAGACCGAGAACTCCTACAAGAGTAAAGACATCAATGTCACCATCAAAAAGGTGCAGGAAGAAAACCTGACCTACTTTGTGGCAGACATCTATGTGCGCAACCTTCAGAATTTCCGCACAATACTGGCCAACGACAAACTGGGCAAGTCACAGCAGGAGTCGCAGGAATCGATGGCCAAGCGAAGCGGCGCCATTCTTTCCATCAATACCGACAACTACAGCGATCTTCCGAACGGCTACTGCGTAAAAAACGGGGAGTTGGCCCGTGATACTGAATTCCAAGATATCCTGGTGCTCTATACTGACGGCACGATGAAAACCTTCTTGGAGGGAAAGTACAGCCTGGAAGACATCAACGATGCCTGGCAGGTGTGGAGCTTTGGACCACAACTGCTGCAAGACGGCGAGACAATGGAGAAATTCAACAGCCAGGTAAACCCCGCAAACCCACGCAGCGCCATGGGGTACTACGAACCGGGTCATTATTGTTTTGTGCTGGTGGACGGCAGGCAAGGCTCGTATTCGGCGGGCCTGACCCTAAAGGAAATGTCAAAGCTGATGAAAAACCTGGGCTGTACCGTAGCCTACAACATGGATGGTGGCCAGTCCTCCATGCTGTATTTCATGGGCAAGCTGGTGAATAAGCCCTACAAGGACGGCCGCGAGGTCAGCGACATCGCCATCATTGGCGAAGCGAACTGAGGTACACAATGGAGCATATTAGAAAAGTCCTGCCTCATTTGAGCATTATCCTGGCCGGTATGATGCTGACTTTTGTGGTTATAGACTACTTCAACAATGCCCGGGGGCTTGTGAACAACGACGCCACCAAAGCGCTGCTGCTGATCTTTACGATCATCTCTATCATCGTTTCGGTGATGCTGATCCGCCGTCAGCGCCGGGAAGACTGAGCAACCAAACAACACACACACAGGGCAGGCCGTATGGCCTGCCCTGTTTCGCACTTTGGGGAAGTATCCTCAATACATCTCCGCTACTTCGTAGATGAGCCGTTTGGTATCCTCCCAGCCCAGGCAGGGGTCCGTCACCGACTTGCCATAGGCGCCGCCATTCAGCGGCTGCGCCCCTTCCTCCAGGTAGCTTTCCACCATGAAGCCCTTGATGAGCTTGCGAAGTGCCGGAGAGTAGCGCATGTTGGTGAGTGTCTCAAACACTATGCGGGGCTGCTCCTTGTATTGCTTCATCGAGTTGGCATGATTGGTGTCTACCACAACGGCGGGGTTTTTCAGCTCTCGTCGGCCGTATTCATCGGCCACCAACATCAGGTGCTCATAATGGTAGTTGGGCATGTTGCGGCCCGAGTGGTCGATGGCGCCGCGAAGGACGGCGTGGCCCAGGGGGTTGCCGGTGGTGCGCACCTCAAATTCATGATATTTGAAGTTATGAGAGTTTTGCACCGCAAAGATCGAGTTCATCATCACAGACAGGTCGCCGCCGGTGGGGTTTTTCACACCCACTGGCACATCCAGGCCGCTGCACACGAGCCGGTGCTGCTGGTTTTCACTGGAACGCGCACCGACGGCCACATAGCTCAACAAGTCTTCGAGATATGCATAATTCTCCGGATAAAGCATTTCGTCTGCGGCTGAAAGGCCCGACTCCCCCATCGCCTTCAAATGCATGGAGCGGAGAGCGCGGATGCCCTTCAGGATATCTGGCTCGGCAGTGGGGTCTGGCTGGTGCATCATGCCTTTGTAGCCTTCGCCGGTGCTGCGGGGCTTGTTGGTGTAAATACGCGGCACCAGCACAAGCTTGTCTTCCACCTGCTGCTGCAATCCGCCAAGCCGCGCCACATAATCACAGACTGAATCCTCTTTATCAGCCGAGCAAGGGCCCACAATCATCAAGAGCCTGTCTAACGATCCATCAAGCACACTGGCAATCAGCCGGTCACGTTCTGCCTTCACCCTGCGCAAGCGCTCCGGCACCGGTAATTCATGCAAAAAATATTCTGCGTCAGGGATCTGCTGTATCTTGATAAACGGCATTTTATACTCCGATCTGAATAGCGAGGTTGATTTTCCATGATTATAGCACATAGCAGGAATACGGAACAACTCTACCATCATTGTGTGAAATTATCATTCCATGTTAACACAATCGGAACGAAGTGCTATGATATACAAGTTTATTGATTGATTGGGAGAAAAGAATCTGATGAGATCTCCGGCGTTGCTGCGTGTGGCAGCCCCTGTGCGCGGCGAGGTGATGCGCATGGTGGGGCCGGTCATGCTGGAGCAATTGATAATATCCTCAATGGGCATCGTGGGCACGGTGCTGGCAAGCCGCTTGGGAAAAGATGCCATCATGCCCATAGGAATGGTGGACCAACTCCACTTCCTTTTTATTTTGTTTTTCACATCCATCGCCGCTGGTGCAACCGTTGTGGTAGCCCAGCACACCGGCCGTGGCGAGCTGGATCAGGCAAACGAAGCCACCCGCCAAGCCATGGCAACTTCACTGGCAATCTCCGTGGTGTTGGTCATAGTGCTGGCTCTTGCGGGCATGCCTGTAATCGACCTGCTTTATGGCCGCCAGCGGGATGCCATCCGAAACGCCGTGCCAAGCTACTTGATTCCCTCACTGCTCTCCTACCCCGCGCTGGCAGTCGTTTCTGTGGGTTGCGGTGTGCTTCGGGGCGCCGGTGACACCCGCACACCGATGATTATTACGGTGATGATGGGTATTTTGAACGCCATCCTTTCGGCATTGTTGATATATGGCACGCAGTTTCAACTGTTTGGCATCTCCTTTTCACTTCCCGCCCTGCGCATCGAAGGTGCTGCTCTTGCTGTGCTGATCTCCCGGCTGTTTGCCGCGGCGCTGATCGGCTATGTTTTGTTGCGCGGGCAGCGGTCCATCAAGATTTCGTTGAAGGGCTTTCGGGTGCATATGGGCTTGCAGCGTTCCATCCTTTCCATCGGCGTGCCGATGACGGCGGAGTCGCTGTTGTTTCAAGTGGGCAAGCTGATCACCGGGGTGATTATCGTGAAGCTGGGCGAGGCTCACATGAATGCCAACGTAATCGCCGGCTCCATCTTCAGCCTGATTTGCATCCCAGGTAACGCGTTTGCAATCGCAGCAATGCCTCTGGTGGGCCAAAGCGTGGGGCGGGCCGACTATGACGAAGCCCGTGATAAACTGCTGTTTGTGAACTGGCTGTCCAGCCTTGGCCTTGCGGTCACCTGTCTGGCAATGTATCTATTCTCCGGCCCTTTGGTGAGGCTGTATACGACCGATCCCACCGTCATTCCCATCGCCATTTCGATGCTGAATATCATCGCAGTGACGATGCCGCTGTTCTGGTCGGTATCCTTTGTGCTGCCGGCAGGCCTTAAAGGTGCCAGTGACGCCAAGTATTCCATGATCACCACAGTCATCGGCATGTGGGTGTTCCGCGTGCTGCTGGGCTATATCCTGGGCATTGTGATGAATTGGGGCGCCGTCGGTATCTATGTGGGCATGAGCGTGGACTGGGCAGTGCGCGGCATGCTTTACTACATCCGCGTGCGCGGCACCAAGTGGTTTCAGCATGCTCATCGCAGGCTCCTGGCGCTTCAAAACGAGCAGCAGTGATAATCCAATCATTCTGCTTGATAGCATGACCTTTGTTCTTTTCTTATGAGCTCCCCCCCATTACCAAAGCACTCTGCTCTGGTCTCCAGTCACATCACAAAGGCTCTCTCCCCTTATTCCGCCCAACATCAGAAGACCTTCTCACCCTGCCCCTCCCCCATATTTGTGGAAGGGGAGCCTAATTGATTCACCAATCTGGTGATCTTTTCAATTCGCTTTGGAAGACAGCTTTTTTCGCACTATACCACTTGCAATGGAGCAAAATATGGTATAAACTATTCTTGGTCAAAGATAGTCAAACATATAAGAGGGTGAGAGCATGCAATACCAGGATTACTATAAAACGCTGGGCGTGAGCGAAACAGCCACAGAGGCCGATGTCAAAAAGGCCTTCCGCAAGCTAGCCAAGCAATATCATCCTGATATGCATCCCAACGATAAAAAGGCCGAAGAGCAATTCAAGAAGGTCAATGAGGCCTATGAGGTGCTGGGTAACACCCAGCGCCGCAAGGAGTATGACGATCTCAGGAAAAACGTTGGCAATGGTGACCAAATGAACTTCGACCCATCCAAATATGGCTATGGGCAGCCGCAAGGCCGTGGGTTCAACGGCTTTGAAGGTTTTGGCGGGTCCACTACGTTCACCGGCGGAGAGGGTGGATTTTCAGATTTTTTTGAGATGTTATTTGGCCGTGGCCGCGGCATGGGCAACATGGGTGGCGCCGACATCTTTGGCAATAGTCACCAATACACAATGGATAGAAAGGGACAGGACGTGGAGGCCACCGTGGAGTTGACCATTGAGGAAGCCTTTCATGGTGCAAAAAAACGAATCTCCCTTGACAGTGGCGGAAAGCGCAAAACAATCGACTTCACGATCCCAGCGGGCACAATGGAAGGCGAGCGGATCAAGCTGGCAAACCAGGGCGAACCCGGCATTGGCAAAGGTGCCTGCGGTGACCTGCTCATGGCTGCAAAGCTGGTGGGCGGGAAATACACGATGAACGGTCTGGATCTGACTGCCGACATCAAGCTCGCCCCTTGGGAAGCGGCATTGGGCACGAAAGCATCGTTCCAGACCATAGATGGCGAGATTGTGGTGAAGGTGCCTCACGGCGTGCAAACCGGCAGCCGCATCCGCATCGCGGGCAAGGGCTACCGCAACCGGCAAGGCCAGCGGGGTGATCTGTTCTTAACTGTGAAAATGGTCAACCCCACCTCCCTCACTGAGGAGGAAAAGAAGTTGTATGAGGAGTTGGCAAAGGTGTCGAGGTTCCGGCCAAGGTGATATGAATGATTAGCTGATGCCGGTAAAGGATGCTTTGGAACGGGCCAGTACGGAGGCCGGCCCCTACATTGACCGCCATGCTCGTATTGAATCATTCTTTCTACTGGCCACTGACGACTGACCATAGACTACTGATTACATAGAGGTATCATCATGAACATCGAGAAATTTACCCAAAAAGCCCAGCAGGCCATTCTGGAATCGCAGGATGTGGCCGTGCGCCTGGGCAATCAGCAATTGGATGGTGAGCACTTGCATAAGTCGCTGCTTGCGCAGGAGGATGGCCTGATCCCAAAGCTCGTGCAGATGGCCGGCGCTGACCCAGTGATGCTGCTTTCCGATGTGGATGCAGAGTTGGAAAAGCTGCCCAAGGTGATGGGCGGCGACGGTCTCTATGCCACGCGGCGCTTCAACAAGCTGCTGCTGGATGCGCAGGATCGAGCCAAGGCCTTCAAAGACGAGTTTGCCGGTGTGGAGCACTTGTACCTGGCGCTTCTGGAAGAACATGGCTCACCATCGGCCAAGCTTTATCAAAAGCATGGTCTCACCAAGGAGAAATTTCTTTCGGCTCTTGGTAAGGTGCGCAGCAATCAGCGCATCACCAATCAGGATCCTGAGAGCTCATACCAGGCGCTGGAACGGTTTGGGCGCGACCTGGTGGAGGCTGCAAAATCGGGCAAACTGGACCCGGTGATCGGCCGCGACGAAGAGATACGCCGCGTGGTGCGCATCCTGTCGCGCCGCACCAAGAACAACCCTGTGCTGATCGGCGAGCCCGGCACCGGCAAGACCGCCGTGGTGGAGGGCCTGGCCCAGCGCATCGTGCGAAATGACGTGCCAGACAGCCTGAAGGGTAAGACAATTTTCTCGCTGGACATGGGCGCATTGATCGCCGGTGCTAAATATCGCGGCGAGTTTGAGGAACGGCTGAAAGCGGTGCTCACTGAAATCGAAAAAAGCGACGGCCAGGTGATCCTGTTCATCGACGAGCTGCACACGATCGTAGGCGCCGGCAAGACCGAAGGCTCGATGGATGCCGGTAATATTCTCAAGCCCATGTTGGCCCGCGGTGAGCTCCGTTGCATCGGAGCGACCACGCTGGATGAATACCGCAAATACATCGAGAAGGATGCAGCCCTAGAGCGGCGGTTCCAACCGGTGCTGATCGACCAGCCCACCGTGGAGGATACAATTTCGATTCTCCGGGGGCTCAAGGAAAAGTTTGAAATCCACCATGGCGTGCGCATCACCGACAACGCGCTGATCGCTTGCGCCACCCTCTCCAGCCGCTACATCACAGATCGGTTTCTGCCGGATAAGGCCATCGATCTTATGGATGAAGCCGCTGCAATGCTCCGAACAGAAATTGACAGTTTGCCGGCGGAGCTGGATCAAATCAGCAGGAGAATTCTCACGCTCGAGATCGAAAACCAGGCGCTGAGCAAGGAGGATGACGAAGGCTCAAGAATCCGCAGAGAAAAGCTGACTGAGGAGATCGCAAGCCTGAAGGCAACCGAGACGGAAATGAAAGCCCGCTGGGAGCTGGAAAAGCAGGGCATCGAAGAAGTCAAGCGCATCCAGGAAGAAACCGAGCAGGTCAACCACGAAATTGAGGAGGCTGAAAGAAAGTATGACCTGACCCGGCTGGCAGAGTTGAAGCACGGCAAATTGCCCGAGTTGAAGCGGAAGCTGGAGGAGACACGCCGAAAGCAGGACGCCACCGGAGCCAACGAAGGAAGAATGCTCCGCGAGGCTGTGACGGAAGAGGAAATCGCCGAAGTTGTGTCCAAATGGACAGGCATCCCGGTAACCAGGCTTGTAGAGAGCGAAAAGACCAAGCTGTTGCAGCTGGAGGAGATTCTGCACAAGCGGGTGATTGGTCAGGACGAGGCAGTTTCAGGCGTGGCAGACGCAGTGATCCGGGCGCGATCGGGGCTCAAAGACCCCCGCCGCCCCATCGGCTCCTTCATCTTTCTCGGGCCCACCGGCGTGGGGAAAACGGAGCTTGCCAAGGTGCTTGCGCAGGTATTGTTTGACACCGAGGAAAATCTGGTGCGCATCGACATGAGCGAATACCAGGAGCGCCACACAGTGGCCAGGCTCATTGGCGCACCGCCAGGATATGTGGGTTATGAAGAAGGCGGGCAGCTCACCGAGGCCGTGCGACGTAAGCCCTACTCGGTAATTCTTTTTGATGAGATTGAGAAGGCCCACCCTGAGGTATTCAACACGCTGCTGCAACTGCTGGACGATGGCAGGCTCACCGACAGTCAGGGCCGCACGGTGGACTTCAAAAACACTGTGGTGATCATGACCTCCAACATCGGAAGCCAGTATCTTCTGGAAGGGCTGGATGAAAGCGGTGACATCACAGATGACACACGCCGCATGGTAATGGGCGAGCTGCGCACCCGCTTCCGGCCTGAATTTCTGAACCGCATTGACGAGATCGTGATGTTCCACCCGCTCACAAAAGAGCACATTACGCAGATCATCGGATTGGCGGTTGAGGAGATCCGCACAAGGCTTGCCGCGCGCAACATCGGCCTTGTGCTCACAGATCAAGCCATAGGCTTGATCGCTAACGAAGCCTACTCCCCTGCTTATGGTGCCCGGCCCATTAAGCGTTACCTGCAAAAGCATCTGGAAACACAAATTGGCCGGATGATCGTTGGTGGCCGGGTGGCCGACGAAAAGACAATCGTCATTGACGCGGAGCATGGCGAGCTGACCTTCCACGTGGAGTAGCAACGGCTAACAGGTTAAGCATGGGGCAAGTGCAAACGCTAGCCCCATTTCTTTACCCGCGGTAGGCATATGAATCCAATCAGGATCAAACACTAGCATATCATCGTTCCCTCTGAGGACGCCATGCCGAACACCATCACCAACCGGCAGATGTTCCTGATTTTATTCATGACCATCACCGCAGTCTCTTCCGTGGAAATCTCCAAAGTCGCCGCGCAATCCGTGGGGCGTAGCGGGTGGGTTAGCATCCTGTTGACCGCACTGCTGTTTGCCGCAGTGGCATATTTATGGACCAGGCTGAACAATCTCCATCAGGGGAAGATGCTGTTTGATTACAGCAAGGAGCTTGTGGGAAGCGTCGGCGCATATTTTCTGGGAGTCTACTTCGCGCAATACTTCATCACCATGTTTGTAGCCCTCGATCTATATATGTCCAATTTGCTGCAGGCAAATTTCCTGCCCAAAACACCACCCTGGGTCACATCGCTGGCCTTGCTGCCGGTGATCGGGTTCGTCGCAAACAAGGGGGTCACCAATACTGCGCGGCTGGTGGAAATCTACGGCTTGATCCTGATTGTTACATCCGTCATGGTCCATGTCGTCATGTTGATGGAAGGCGATATCTATTATATCTTGCCTCTGTTCAATGCCGCCGAAACCGGCACGATACTTTCTTCCGTCAAGGAGTTCATATTCTCCTTTCTCGGCGTTGAGGTGCTGGCGATGATCCCGTTTACGAAAAAATCCAGCCCAAAGGCCGGCGTCACAGCGATCGCAGCTCTTTTGCTGATCGGTGTGTGGTATGTGCTGAATGTGGAATCCTGCATCATGATGATCGGGGTGGACGAGATAGTGCACTACAACTTCCCCTGGATCATGGCGTTCCGACAGGTAGAGATCCCTGTGCTGAAGGCGTTTCAGAGAATCGACCTGCTGTATCTCACAGTGGGCTTTATTGGGGTGTTTGCAGGATTGTCCGTCATCTATCTGAGCATTGTGGAATTCATTTGCCGCATGCTGCCCAAGGTGAAGCGTTATTGGGTGGTAATGGCGGTCGGTGCGCTTATTTTTGTGACGGAAATCATTCTGTTCGGCATCAATAACATCCACAGCATGTTGAAACA
The DNA here is from genome assembly GCA_023435705.1 of Bacillota bacterium. GTDB lineage: Bacteria > Bacillota > Clostridia > Christensenellales > UMGS416 > JAEYRA01. Next base: position 454,621 of record JAEYRH010000016.1, read on the forward strand.
CTATTTGGTTTACTCCGGGGTATTGGTTGCAGGCGTTGTTCCTCTGGTGCTGTTGATCATAACGAAGGTGAAGAATCATGGCCGTAAAAAGAGCGCTTAGGCTTGTTCCAATGCTATTGCTTTCCATGATCTTGTCCAGTGGCTGCTGGGATTCGATCGATATCAACGACAGGAATATCGTCACGGCGGTCGTCGTGGACAAAACCGATTACGGCTACGCATTTTATGCGGAAATCCCCGATATTACGGGGACTGGAAGCGAAAGCGCCAACCAGAAAAAAAAACCCGTCATCGTAAAATCCGAAGGCAGAACATACTCCGAGGCCAGAGAAGATCTGGACAGGAAGATGGACAAGCCAGTCTTTTTAGGGGCTGTTCAAACTGTGATCCTGACGGAGCGGCTTGCCCGTTATGACATCGAGGAATACATGCTTCGGCTGCGACAGCTCACGGATTACAGAAAAACCGTTCACGTCGTCGTTACAACGGAGGATCCCACCACCCTGTTAACCGGGACCACTGAGCACGCGGAATCCATAGGATTTGCCGTCGACCAAACGCTGAGCAGCCTGGTCGACACCGGGCAATTGCACCTGGTGTCGTTGATGGACGTGCTTCAAAGGCTATCATCCTCCTATAAGCAATACATTTTACCCACCATCGATAGCATCGATCAGGAGCCATGCTACACCGGATATTCCGTATTCTCCGGCGGCATGAAAACAGGCTTCATCCCCGCAGCGGAATGCAAGAGCATCGAATATATGCAGACGAACAACGCTGTTGCGCTGTATACCGTCCCCTATGGTGAAACCAGAGCCACCATGGAGGTTCGTCTTGCAAAGAAAAAGATTGTTCCGCGGTATGTCGACAATAAAGCCATTTTTGACGTTACCCTTGGATTCAAGGCGACTTTGCAATATCCGGAACAGGCAAAAGCTGTTTCCGATGACGAAATGGCTGTGCTGCAGGCCACCCTGCAGACCATGCTGGAGCAGGAGTTCGCGGAAATGTTTCGGAAATCTCAGACCGAATACAAGTTTGATTGCTTCCGGCTGTGGTCGCCGTTCCGCATTGCGTATCCCGAGGAAGCGAAACAGATAAACTGGTCCATCGATTATCAAAAAGCATCGCTGAACCTGTCAATTTCGGTAAAACTTTCGCCGAGTGGAATGGTCGATTACTCCGAGAAATAACCAGAAAGGAGATATCAGTGATGTGGTTTCAGAACGATGCTCACAAAAAGCTGATGGAGGAGCTGAAGGAAAAGCACTCTGACATTACTTTACGCACGATCCAGTGCAAAGATGAAACGATCACAATACTATATATCCGGCAGCTGACAAGCAGGGAATGCCTGGCAAATTTTGTCATCCGGCCTCTCGTGGAATACTGCAGGACCGCGAAGCACGCACTAAAGGCATCGGAGGCAATCGATAGCGTCCTTTATGCCGACGAATGCTTTCTGGGGCAGGAAGATGGTGACGTGGAGCGCCATATTTTAGGCGGCGAGACGGTAATCCTGTTCTCCGGAGACAAAGAATACGCCGTGGTCAATCTGGTTCAGGTGGAGCACCGCCCGGTGAGCGGCCCGGAGATGCACTATAATCAACGAGCGCCCAGAGACAGCTTCGTGGAGAACATCGATGTGAACCTGTCGCTGCTGCGGTATCGCCTGAAGGATGGGAGCCTGCGTGTGGAACACATGAATGTGGGACAGCGGACGAGGACGCGAATTGCTATGATTTTCATTGAGGACATCGCCAACGACACAGCCGTCCGTGAGATGCGAAAAAGAATCCATTCCATCGACATAGACGGCTTTCTGGAGTCGGGTGAACTGCAGGCCTGCCTGATGAACGATAAGTTTTGCCCTTTCCCGCAGATGATGGTCATCGAACGATCCGATATGGCTGCCGAAAACCTGCTGGAGGGCAAGGTTGTGCTGATCGTGGACGGCAGCCCTTATGCCATCGCTGCACCTGTCACCTTCGTGGAGTTCATGTATGCCTGCGACGACCGTTACGAAAGCAAATATATGGGCATGTTCATGCGCCTGCTGAGGTACATGGCGTTCTTCATCTCATTCAGTGCATCATCCTATTGGGTGGCGGTCGTAGCCTTCCATAGCGACGTTCTGCCGGCCGGGTTCATCATCGCGGTCGCGCAGGCCAGGGCAAAAGTTCCCTTCAACGCGCTGGTGGGCGTATTGTTGCTGGAATTCATCGTGGAACTGATCCGGGAGTCGCTGATCCGGGTGCCTACCAAGATCGGCTCCGCCATCGCCATCGTGGGGGCATTGATCATTGGCCAGGCCTCGATCGCCGCAGGCATCTTTAGCCCGCTGCTGCTCATCATTGTGTCGGTGGAATTTCTAGCGTCGTTCGCCGTGCCGTATCAGTCGGCGGCCAACCCGTTTCGCTGGATCAAATTCTTTCTGCTGATCGCCACCAGCATGTTCGGTTTTTATGGCTATATCCTGGGCATCACGATCATCATTGCAGAAATGGTGTCAATCAACAGCTTCGGTGTGCCCTATCTGGCGCCTTACGGGCCCTTCAACCTGTATGATTTCCTGAGGACGTTCCTTTACAGCAAGACGATCTCGCCGAAGAGACAGCAGTACATGAGGGACAAGGACGACACCCGCACCGGCCCGAGGAATCGATAACAATCACGTTGACCTGCTCCCAAGTTTTGAGGGGATGAGCCTTGCGCGGCGTAGCGCGATGAGGACGCCATGCACCAGCAGGAAGTAGACCGGCAGCATGATAAGCGCCACAATGGCCCGTGGCAGAAACATCACCTCGAATGCTTTTCCGAAAGATATGGCCAAAAAATAGGTTTGTAGCAGCATGGAGCAAAGAATCTGTGCGGTGAACACGCTCAGCAGGGTCTTCAGCCATTCTGGCAACTTTACCCCGAACCTCACAATCAAACCGGGCAAGAACCCAACCAAGGCGCTTGTCACGGTAAGCAATGGGAAATACATGCCGCTGGGAAACATAGCAAAACCTACAACATCAGCAATCACCCCAACCAGCAGACCCCACATCGGGCCGCAGATCATCCCTGCAAGAATAATCGGCACAAAACCGGCAGATAGTCTGCTAGCTGGCACACCGGCGATAAGGATCTGTTGGGAAAGAAGCCTGGTCAGCACCACACTAAGCGCAATGAACAAGGCTGACAACACCATGTTTTTAGTTTGATTTTTCATTTATATCACCCTGCAAACTTATTATTTAAAATACGCTGAATGTGGCACGTCAATCAGCGACGCCCTAGCAGGCCCAGCCAGATAAAATGACCCGCACACAACAACTGCGCCATCCTCTCCGGCTGATCGAATCGCCAGCGCAACCGCACGCCCCACATCATCCTCCACAATCACCTCAGCACATTGGTGGCGCGCGATTGACGCTGTAGTTTGGCTATCCAGCGCCCGATCTGAATGCGGTGCACAGGCGATGAAGCTCTGGCACAACCCGGCAATCATGGCAATTGATGGCTCAAATTGCTTATCACTCAACATGCCCATCACGGCCACGATCTTGCGGCCGTCCAGATGGGTCCGGATGGTTTCAGCGAGAGCTGTGAGCTTGTCCAGGTTGTGGGCACCGTCCAGCAGCACCGGCGGGCTGCCTTCGATCCACTCCTGGCGCATCGGCAACCTCACGGCCGCAATGCCAGCGGCAATGTGCCTGTCTGAAACAAAAATGCCGCACGCTTGGCCCGACACCCTAAGGGCTTCAATGGCTGTAACGGCGTTATGCACCTGATGCCTGCCCGGCATCCTGATGGACATCTCCAAGCCGGAATATGTAAACCGGCTGCCCCAAAGACCCGACTCATGCACTGCTATGGCGCTGCCATCTGGCAGGATCAGGTGGTTGCCCTCTTCGGCGGAACGCTGGCGGATCACCGCCATCGCTTCGTCCGGTTGGCAGGGGCAGCAGACTGTGACCCCACCGGGTTTGATGATGCCGCACTTTTCAAAGGCGATCTTTGTCAAGGTATCGCCCAGAATGTTCACATGGTCATATGAAATGCCTGTAATCACCGAAACAGCGGCTTTCCGGATCACATTGGTGGCGTCCAGCCTGCCGCCCAACCCCGTTTCGATTACTGCGATGTCACAGTTCCGCTGTTTGAACCAGAGAAAGGCCATCGCAGTCTCCAACTCAAAGGCCGTCGGCCCATGGCCATCAGTCTCCAGCGCTTTTCCCTGCTCCGCGACAATCGCCGCCATTTCATCAAACTCTGCCTGGGTGATGGGGTCCCCATCTATGCCGAGGATTTCTTTCAAGTCAATGAGATAGGGTGATGTGTAAAGCCCAGTGCGGGCTCCCGCCGCAGTGAGACCAGCGGCGATCATGGAAGCGGTGCTGCCCTTGCCGTTGGTGCCTGCTACATGCACAATCGGAAAGCTGTCTTGCGGGTTGCCCAGCAGCGCACAGAGCCTGGACACCCGCTCAAGCCCTAGCCTGGATCCCAAAGTTTTTGCCTTCTCCAGAAATACAGCCACTCCCTTATGATCCACGAAGGCCTCCTAGTAGCAAAAAGCGCGGCAGCCCGGAGGAATGCCGCGCCAGGTCACACTCAATCTATGAGCTCAGTTCTTCGCCGCAAGGAATGCGTTAACCTGCGTTTGCGCCTCTGCAACGATCTTGTCTTGCCCGGCGGCCTTCATCTTGGCGGCAAGCTCCTTTAGCAACGTCTCCGTATCGGCAGAGCCAGTCTGCAATGCCGGTCCGTATAATGCATATACTGCTTTTACCTTCGCAAGCTCATTCTTGACGTTTGTGGCATCGAACACAAAGCCCATCAGCGGATTGGGCAACGCACCGTCATTCCATCTCTTTAGCATCAGGATGTAATCGTCGCTTACACCAGCGGGAAACCGGCGGAAATTCATGTTATCAAACAGAGATGGGAATGTGGAATAGCCATCGTTGAGCATCGTGATCCTATCGTTTGTGATCTCAAAGTTTTCATGCTCGACGCCATAGCAGAAGAGATCATAATTGTCTTGGCTGGATAATACCCAGGACCAGAGCTGCACCGCCGTCTCAGGGTTTTTCCCCGCCGCAGCCAGGCACAACACACTCCCGCCATTACCAGACAGGTATTTTCCCTTACCGAAGATCGGCACTTCCGTCAGCTGCGAATCGGAGACCTTCTCCCCCACCGCCTTGGTGAGCGATGCAGCTGCCATGGCTTTGGAGCCCAGGGCAGCAGCTGTGCCGTTTTTGAAGGTTTCGGCAGGGTCTTTTACCGAAGGCATTACCTTGGGCAGCCACCCCGCTTTATACCAAGAACGGACACGGGTTGCAGCTCCCTTGAATCCTTCCGCGTCCTGCAGGTTCATGCAAGTGACGGCACCGTTCTCGCCGGCCAGATAAGCCACCGAATAGCCAGTGCCGCTGAGAATCTCCTCGTCGCCATAGGCCTTCATGATGGCAAAGGCAGCGTTGTTGGCGGAGACCGGGGCAATATCTGGCTCGTTGTTCTTCACCGCTTTGAAGTACCCCTCCAATGCAGCAAGCGAATCCAACTGACCGAGGCCATATTTCTGCCTGAGATCATCACGCACAACCAACACATTGGCAGTGTCGCACAGCGGCATGTTGCCCGCTCCGGGAATGGCCATCAACTTACCGTTGATCTTGACCGTATCCAGTATCTGTGCAGGGATGTTGTCCAAAATAGGCTGTCCAAACGAGGCAACTAACTCATCCAATGGCAGAATCAACTGCTTATCCGCATAGTCAGAGAGAGCCGATGATCCGATCCAAGCGAAATCCACGCTGCCAGCCGCGACGGCGGCTGCGATGGCGTCGGCATATCCTTCCTGAGGCACCCAGGAAGCTTCCAGCTTGCCATAGATTTCTGCGGCAAGCCGCTCGTTGAGCACCTCGAACACGGATGCCAACCCCTTGGGCTCCTCACCGGGCAGCAGTGTGGTGACCGTAAGGATGGGCCTTGGGGTGGGTGTGGGCGTGGGCTCCGGCGTGGGAGTGGGAGACTGCTCGACGGTGGGCTCCGCTGTGGCGGTGGGTGCCACCGTTTGGTTCCCCTGGCCACAGCCGGTAAGGGCCGCTGCAATCAGAAGGGCTGCCAGAAGTATGGTTGCAGGTTTCAATACTTTCATCATTTGCATCACTCCAAAAGGATTATATACGATTCACATGCCTGATGACAATCACAATGCGATGACTGCATGATTTTCACTGACTATTTTATCCGGATATAGATATTTCAATAACTCAACAACATGACGGTATGCACGGTTGCAGCCGGGAACCTATTCCTTCGCCAACGGAAGCTGCACAGTAAAGCAACTTCCTGCTCCTTCCACGCTGGTTACTGCAATGGAACCGCCCAATTGCTGCACAATCCATTGCGCGATGGAAAGGCCCAGGCCATGGCCGCCTGTCTCCCGGCTACGGGCGCTGTCCACACGGTAGAATCGGTCAAATACTTTTAGGAGGTGTTCTTTCGGAATACCAATGCCGGTATCTTCCACTTCCAAATAGGCCTTATCCTTACCGGTTTTCAAGCGCACCGTCACGGTGCCGCCCTCTGGCGTATATTTGACCGCATTGTCAATGAGCGCGACCAGCACTTGCTTGATACGGGCCTGATCGCCCATCACCACCGGCTCAGCATCGACCTCAACCGAAAGGTTGACGCCCCTTTTGCCAGCAAGCACCGCCATGAAGCTGATGGCGGATTCCACCAGTGTGGCAAGCTGCACACGCTCGTTCTGCAGAGTAACGGTGCCTGAGTCGGCCCGGGCCAGCAATAACAGCTCCTCCACCAGTTTGGACAGGCGGTCCGTTTCTTCCACAATGCCCTCCCAGAAGGGTTGCTTCTCACCGACCGGCACGGCAGGATCATCCAGCACCACATCGAGGTTGCAGCGGATCGCCGCCAAGGGCGACCGTAACTCATGGGAAGCATCGGCCACAAAGTCCCTCTGTTTCTGCCAGGCGGCCTTGATTGGCCGCAGGGAACGTTCTGCCAGGAAAAGCCCGCCTGCAAATGTGAGGATCAAACCACCGAGTACGCAGGCCAGCAGCGCCAGCAGCACATTCCCCAACAGCGACTCCTCATATGCCATATCCAAAAATACAAGATAAGCCGTGGTGGAATTTGCACGCAGCCCTCGGATATTATAGCGGAAGCCATGACCATCACCCAGTCGCACAACATCAGCCCTGTTCCTGATCACAGAAATGGTGATGTTTTGCCCCTCTTCCCTGACCTTATAGATATCTGTGCTTTTGCTCTCATTGTCCAACGCCTTGCTGACCAGTTCAGACATTTGCTCCTGTGAAAGGCTGGTTCCGAAATTGGCAACGGACATCTGGCCATCCTGATCGATCCTGATAAAGAAGTATGGGTGGAAAGAGCGCACGATCTGTATGGATGTAAACGGTGTGTTGGCCCCGGAATAATCCGCGGCGATAAGATCGCGGGTGATTGTGCTCAGATCCTGCTGCGACTGCCTGGAAACGATACCCGATATGATCACATAGGATGCTGCAGAGATTGCCAGCAGGATCACGGCTGCCACAGCAGCGTTGGTCAGCGCAAGCTTCCAGCGGAGCTTCTTGAACATATCATGCCCTTTCCAGGCGGTAGCCCAGGCCCCGCAAGGTGCGGATCAACCACGGGGAGTTCAATTTTTGCATCTTGCCGCGCAGGAAATGAATGTAACTGTCAATATTGCCCGGCTCCACGCTTTCCAAGGGGCCCCACACCCGGTCCAGTATGACATCGCGGGGCAGCACCTGGCCTTTGTTGCGGATGAGCAGCTCGATCAGCTGTGTTTCCTTCGGCGTGAGCTCGATCTCCGCTTCTCCGCAGCGTAGAATGCCTGAGCGGGGCAACAGCTCCAAATCATCCAGCTTGATCGTTTCCTCCTGCATGACCACACTGGGCCGTCGCGACACGGCGCGGATGCGGGCCAGCAGTTCCTGTGTGGCAAATGGTTTGACCAGATAGTCATCAGCACCGGCGTCCAGGCCGTTCACCCGCTCATCCACAGCATCCATTGCTGTGATGAATAAAACGGGGTACTTCTTCCCCGCTTCCCGGATCTTCTTTAATATCGTCAACCCGTCCACTTTCGGCAGCATACGGTCCAGGATCACCAGGTCATATTCTGCTGCAAGAGCAAGCTCCAAGCCCAGTTCCCCATCCATCGCCATATCCACAGCGTATAGTTCTTTCTTCAAGTGATATAACAACGCGTTTGCCAGCCACTTATCGTCTTCCACCAATAAGATTCTCAAAACATTCACCCCGTAACATTGAGTATGGATATTTCCAACTGATATCATTAATATTTCACACATTATAGCACCTGATTTTTGAAATTATCTGGATTCTACAGAGAATTTACAGAATCTTTGCACTGAAAAGCTCATTGTGTGAATGATGATATGAAGAACATGTTCCGAATCTGCCCAATAGCCAGTTTAGTGGCATCTAGCATCGAACATATTGCCAGAAATTCGTTACACCGCAGGTACACTAATTTCATTGAATGTTGACATCATTTGATGCTTGACAAATTGCGCCTCGTTTTGGTATTATATGCGGGCAACGTTGCGAGCAGATCGCTGGTTGCAAGCCTTGGGGGTATAGCTCAGTTGGCTAGAGCGCTTGAATGGCATTCAAGAGGCCGTCGGTTCGAATCCGACTATCTCCACCAGAAAACCCCAGATACCATGCGGTGTCTGGGGTTTTTGCTTGTTTCAATTCACAATATCGCGTAAATCTCAAACGGTTTATCTGCAAGCAGAAGAGCTCCAGCACGCTGAAATGTCCGAAGCGTCTATGAAAATCTTCATCTAGCCGGATATTATGCTCTTCAACATGAAGCTCTGATGGTGATAAACCCGTGCCGCTATCGGCATACTAAGAAAATATAAAGGGAGGTCGATAAGGATGAAAAACAATAAGAATCGAATGAAGGATCGTGACCACTCAAACGCAGACCTACGGAAAATGAAACCAAAAGATAATGCTGATGTCGGCATTGAGGACGGACGTAAAATCGGAACGCATGACGGTGGTCATGAGAAAAATGGAAGAACTGAAGCGCATCCTCAGGCAGACTAGCCTTCTCTAGCGCGATCTATATCATTTTTTATGGTTCATAAGAAATCATCCAAAAATGCCATCAGCAAAATAACCTCAATGGTTCGACATGTGCCCTATTTGCTCCACCAATAACCTCAGGAATCATGCGGTTCCTGGGGTTTCCCTTTATCGTATCAAGTTGGATTAATGATAAGAATGGGCCGGGTTAACCCCAGCCCTTAGTCGTATGAAGATCATTTCTGCCCGTAGTAGGCGTTCGCCCCATGCTTTCGGAGGAAATGCTTGTCCAGCAACTCCTTCTGGATCGGCTTCACGTTGGGGTTGGTAAGCTCCGTTGCATAAGCCATCTGCGCCACCTGCTCCAGCACTGCCGAGCTTTCCACTGATTTGGCGGCATTCTTTCCCCATGTGAACGGGCCATGCTGAAACACAAGCACCGCGGGGATCGTGGTGGGGTCTATGCCCTGAAAACGCTCAATGATCACGCTGCCCGTGTTGGCCTCATAATGATCAGCAATCTCCTGCGGCGTCATCGGGCGAGTGCAGGGCACTTCGCCGTAGAAATTGTCTGCGTGGGTGGTGCCATAACAGGGAACGCCCCGCCCGGCCTGCGCCCACATCGTGGCCCATGTGGAGTGGGTGTGCGTGATGCCGCCGATACCCATGAATGCCCGGTATAGTGCCAGGTGGGTCGGTGCGTCGGACGAGGGGCGCAGAGATCCTTCCACCACGCTGCCGTCTTCCAGCGACAGCACAACCATCTGGTCCGGCTTCATCGTGGCATAGTCCACACCGCTGGGCTTGATCACAACCAGGCCTTTTTCGCGGTCCACAGCGCTCACATTGCCCCAGGTGTAGAGCACAAGCTTGCGCTCCACCAACTCCAGATTTGCCTGCCAAACCTCATACTTCAATTCATTCAGACCCATGGTAACACCTCAATTGTCATTGGTTCATTGGCATTATACCACAGGCGACAAATATTTACCATTTGATGTATTGCATTTTTATTCATTCTTACGTATAATTATTGAAACACGCAAATAATGGGAGGACAATGATGTTCAACCTGATTGAGAAAGCCGGCATCCTCATTGAGGCACTGCCTTATATCCAGCAGCTGAGCGGCAAGACCGTGGTGATCAAATATGGCGGCAGCGCCATGGTGAGCGCCGAGCAGGAGGAAACGATCCTGCAGGATGTCACATTGCTCAAATACATTGGCGCTAACCCGGTGCTGGTGCATGGCGGCGGCCCGGCCATCAACCAGATGCTGGATAAACTGGGCATCGAGTCCAAATTTCATAACGGGTTGAGGATTACAGACGCCGCCACGATGGATGTGGTGCAGATGGTGCTGATGGGCAAGCTCAACAAGGATGTGGTGTCGCGCCTCAATGGCCTGGGCGCCAAGTCCATTGGCCTGTGCGGCAAAGACGCAAACCTGATCGAGGTAGTGAAAAAGCCGCCGCGTGACGGTGTGGATTACGGCTATGTAGGCCAGGTCAGCAAGGTCAATGTGAAACTGTTGGAGATGCTGGCCAAGGAGGAATACATCCCGGTGATCGCACCCATTGGTGTGGGCCCTGACGGCCAGAGCTACAACATCAATGCCGACACCGTGGCCGGCGAGGTAGCCGCCGCGCTGAAAGCTGAAAAACTGATGTTCCTCACCGACATTGACGGCATCCGCATGAAGCCGGAAGACCCTTCCACTTTGATCTCTGTAATTTCGGTGGATAATGTGTACCGCCTGATCGAGCAGAAAGTGATCTCCGGCGGCATGATCCCCAAGGTGATGGGCTGCATCAAAGGCATTGAGCAGGGCGTGAACCGCACCCACATTGTCAACGGCACAGTCCCCCACCCCATTTTGCTGGAAATCTTCACTGACAAGGGCATCGGCACGATGCTGACGAGGTAATCTGCCATGACGATTGACGAAATCAAGGTGCTGGACAGCAAGTATCTCATGAACACATTTGGTGACCGGGGCGATGTGTATTTCACGCACGGCAGCGGCACCAAGCTGTTTGACAGCCAAGGCAGGCGCTACACAGACTTTTTCACCGGCATCGCCGTCAGCTCCCTGGGGCACGGCCACCCAAAGTTTTTGGAGGCCGTGAAGGCGCAGCTGGACAAGCTGATCCACGTGTCCAACTACTATTACAACGAGCCACAGGCGCTGCTGGCTGAGCAACTGGTGGCAAGCACCTGTGCTGGCCGGGTGTTCTTTGGTAACACCGGCGCGGAAGCCAATGAAGGCGCCGTCAAGCTTGCACGGAAATATCACAAGGCTCGAAACAAGAACCGCTTCGAAGTGATCTCGCTGGTGAATTCCTTCCATGGCCGCACACTGGCCATGGTGGCGGCCACCGGCCAGGAAAAATATCAGAAGCCCTATGAACCGCTGCCGACAGGCTTTGTGAATGTGCCAGCAGGTGACATCGACGCACTGGAAAATGCAATCACCAACCACACCGCAGCGGTGCTGCTGGAAACAATCCAGGGCGAGGGCGGCGTGATCGAGCTGGGCCGGGAGTATCTGCAACAGGTAGCGGACCTCTGCAAGATCAACGGCGTGCTGCTCATCCTCGATGAGGTGCAGACCGGCATCGGCCGCACGGGCAAGCTCTTCTCCTACGAGCATTTTGGCATCGAGCCGGATATCTTCACAGCCGCCAAGGCGTTGGGCGGAGGCATCCCGATTGGTGCAATCCTGGCAAAGGAAGAAGTGGCAGCGGCCTTCACTCCCGGCGACCATGGCACCACCTTCGGTGGTAACCCGCTGGCCTGCGCCGCAGGTCTGGCAGTGATGAGCATCCTGAAGGAAGAGGGCCTGATCGAGCAGTGTGCTACCACCGGCACGTATTTCAAAAACAAACTGCTGGAACTGAAGGCCGGGCAGCCTGCCGTGGCAGATGTGCGCGGCATGGGGCTGATGCTAGGCATTGAACTGGACGGTGCAGTGCCAGTGAAGAATGTGGCGAAGCACGCGCTGCACCACGGTTATGTGGTGGGAACAGCCAATCATAACACCTTGAGGTTCCTGCCGCCCTTCACAATCACCAGGGAAGAAATTGACGGGCTTTGCGACACTCTGGACCGGATTCTGGCGGAGGTTTGACATGGATTTGATGGAATATAAGCCACAGAAGCCATTTTCACAAAAGCACCTGCTGAACCTGCAGGACTACTATGAGGATGAGATTCTCTCGATCCTGTCACTGGCGATGAAACTCAAGGCTGAGCAAAAGGCTGGCATCCCCCACCCCATTCTGGCCGGCAAAACACTGGGCATGATTTTCGCCAAGTCCAGCACCCGCACACGGGTGTCCTTCGAGGTGGGCATCAACCAGCTAGGTGGCCATGGGTTACTGATGAACTCCGGCGACATCCAGCTGGGCCGCGGCGAAACCATTGAGGACACCGCCAAGGTGCTGTCCCGCTACATCGACGGCATCATGATTCGCACCTTCGACCATGCCGATGTGGTGGGCCTGGCCGAGCACGGCGCCATCCCGGTGATCAACGGCCTCACCGACCTGCACCACCCCTGCCAGGTGCTGGCAGACATCCAAACTATATATGAGTACAAAAAGCAGATCAAAGGCCTCAAGCTGGCATTCGTGGGTGATGGGCATAACATGGCCCATTCTCTCATGGAGATTTGCAGCAAGCTGGGCATGGATGTCTCCATCGCCTGCCCCGATGGCTACCGGCCCAAGGCCGATATCGTGTCAGCCTGCGTGGACAACGGCAAGTTGAGCGGTGCCAAGGTTATCGTGACCAACAACCCTGCGGAAGCCGTATCCGGTGCCGACGCCGTCTATACCGACGTATGGACCAGCATGGGTCAGGAGGCGGAGACCAAGCAGCGGCTGATTGACTTTAAGCCCTTTGTGGTGGATGAGGCGCTGATGGCCCATGCCAAACCCGATGCTCTGTTCCTACACTGCCTGCCGGCCCACCGGGGCGAGGAAGTGACCGCCGGGGTCATTGACGGCCCCAACTCTGTGGTCTTCGACGAAGCGGAAAACCGCCTGCACGCGCAGAAGGCAGTTATGGCCCTTCTCATGGGCGGAATCCAACTGTGAGCGTGTTTGTACGCCTTGCAGAAACAGAGGATGCCGAAGCAATTCACGGCATCCTCCAATCTTCTTTTGGCGAGTATCAATCGCTGCTGAAGCTTTCAGAAAAACCAGCGGCACTGCTGGAAACAGCGGAAGACATTCGGGCTGCCATGGAAAGCCAGACGGTGTTGGTGGCAATCTACAACCGCATGAAAATGGTGGGCACCATCCGGGTGAGGAAGCTGAGCGACGCCGTGGCCTACATCAGCCGGTTTGCGGTGCCTCCTACCTGGCAGCAGAGCGGCGCGGGGTCGGCGCTGATGGAAGCGGCCGTGGAATGGTGCCGTCAGCAGGGCTTCCGGGCAGTCACGCTGCACACAGCTGTCAAGATGATCCCGCTGGCGCGCTTCTATCACGGCTTCGGGTTTTATGTGCACAGTGTGGAAGTGACAAAGGCGGGTTACCGACGGGGGCTGTTTGTGAAGGAGCTGGAAGAATGCGGCGACCTGGATTTTGACCGGCTGACTGTGTGACACTGTTGCAGATCGGCTTCCTGCCATATCAATCCAGAGCTCAAGAATGGTATACTGTTATGCAGACGGTTTTGCCGCCTGCATTTTTTTACCGAAAACAGAAAAAAGCTATTGACTTTGACGTCGCGTCATCGGCTAAGCTGGAGCGGAAGAAAGGAGGTCATGCGCACATGGGACTCATCACAATCCGGCAGGTCTCAGATTCCTTCGGCATCACGCCCCGCACGCTGCGGTATTATGAGCAGATCGGGCTGCTGGACAGCTGCCGCCAGCCCGGCTCGGCTTATCGGGCTTATGATCAGGAATCCATCCTGCGCCTGCAGCAAATCATCATCCTGCGAAAGCTTCGCATTCCCTTGAAAGCCATTGGCAACATCCTGAAAAGCAATGACGCTTCGCTGGCGATCGATGCATTCCACCGGGCTTGTGCCGAAACCGATATTGAGATCGAAGCACTCTCCACCATCCGGACCATCCTGACCGCATTGATTCGGCGCTTGCAGGAGCGCGGCCAGATCCAAGTGGAAGCAGATTTATTCGACGATGATACCTTGCTGCGCCTGATCGAATCCTTGTCTTTGGACAAAATCCGCTTCAAGGAGGAACCTACCATGGAAGATCTGAACAAGGCAAGCAAAAACCTGTCAAAGCTCACCGACGTGCGCATTGTCTATCTGCCGCCGGCCACAGTGGCTGCCAGCCAATACGTGGGAGAGAACCCGGAAATGAACGCCGCCGCCATGCTCGACAAATTCGTGATGGAAAGCGGCCTGACCGGCATCAAGCCCGACCTCAGGCATTACGGGTTCAACCACCCGAACCCCAGTGAAAACAGCCCCACCTACGGTTACGAGATGTGGGTGACGATCCCGGACGACATGGAGGTGCCGGAACCATTGGTGAAGAAGAAGTTCCCAGGTGGTTTGTATGCCGCGCACATGATCCAGATGGGCAATTTCCATGAATGGGAGTGGCTTTGGGACTGGGCGCACAACAATCCGGATTTCGCGCCCAACATCCTTGAGGATGGCGGCGAATGCATGCATGGGCTGCTGGAAGAACACCTGGATTACATCCACCATGTGGGGCAGCCTGATGATGGCATTCAATTGGATCTGTTGATTCCGATCAAGGTAAAGGAATAGTCAGAAATTGCAGAAAAAGAACCGCTCGTGTTTTGAGCGGTTCTCTCATTTCATTGAAACTAGAATGCCTTTTTATAGATCTCTTCAAGCTCCTTCACCAGAGGCATCCTGGGGTTCGCCGTGGTGCACTGGTCTTCAAAAGCCCTGTCCGCAAGCTCGGGCACCTTGGCCAGAAAAGCCTCCCGCTCCACCCCGCATGCCCCGATGGTCACAGGGATATCAAGCCTCTGCATCAAGGAGCGTACTGCGCCGGCCAGGCTCGCCACGCCTTCCGCCGCGGTGTTCGCGGGCAGTCCAAGGGCGCGGGCAATCTCAGCATATTTCTCATCAGCGATGAACTTCTCATACTTGGGGAAGGACACAAATTTGCTGGGTTTCTTCCCGTTGTATTCGATCACATGGGGCAGCAGCACGGCGTTGGCCCGGCCATGGGGGATGTGGAACTCGCCGCCCAGCTTGTGGGCCAGGCTGTGGTTGACGCCAAGGAAGGCGTTGGTGAATGCCATGCCGGCAATACAGCTGGCATTGTGCATCTTTTCACGGGCGACTCGGTCGTCACCGTTTTCATATGCACGGGGCAAATATTCAAAGACCAGCTGTATGGCTTTCATCGCAAGTGCATCGGTGTAGTCACTGGCCAGCACGCTCACATATGCCTCAATGGCGTGGGTGAGCACATCCATACCGGTGTCGGCGGTGATCGTCTTGGGCACCGTCATCACAAAGTCCGGGTCGATGATCGCAATGTCCGGCGTCAGCTCATAATCGGCCAGAGGGTACTTCACATTGTGGGCCCGGTCGGTGATGACTGCAAAGGAAGTGACTTCCGAGCCAGTGCCTGACGTGGTGGGAATCGCCACCATGCGGGCTTTCTTTCCAAGCCTCGGAAACTTATAGACCCGCTTGCGGATGTCCATGAACTTTAGCTTCATTTTGGCGAAATCCGCCTCCGGGTGCTCATAGAAAAGCCACATGCCTTTTGCGGCATCGATCACCGAGCCGCCACCCAACGCAATCACGACGTCCGGCTTGAACGCTGCCATCTGCCGGGCTCCGTTCATCACAGTTTCCACTGACGGGTCTGGTTCCACCTCAGAATAGATCTCGCTGTGCACATACCCCTCGCGCTTACGCAGGTAATACAGCACTTTATCCACATAGCCGAGCTTTACCATATAAGGGTCGGTGACGATGAATGCCCTGGTGATCTCCGGCATTTTCTCAAGGTACTGCACCGAACCGCTCTCAAAATAGATCTTCTCCGGGATTTTGAACCACTGCATGTTCACTCTCCTGCGGGCCACCCGCTTGCGGTTGATCAGGTTCACAACTGTCACGTTGCTGGTTGTGGAGTTCCTGCCATAAGATCCGCAGCCCAGCGTGAGCGACGGCATGTTGGTGTTGTAGATGTCACCGATGGCTCCCTGCGAAGATGGTGAGTTGATGATGAGCCTGCCCACCTTGATGGTGCGGGCAAACAAATCCCTTACGGCCTCGTCTTCGGTGTGCACCACCGCCGAGTGGCCGAGGCCGCCAAAGGCCACCACGGCCTCGCTCAGCGTGACACCCTCATGGTAATCCTCCACCACGTAGTACGCGAGGATCGGGCTCAGCTTTTCTCTGGAGAGCGGGTGCTCCGGCCCCACGCCTTGCAGCCTGGCGATCAATATCTTGGTGCTTTCCGGCACGGTGATGCCGCAATTGGCCGCGATCACAGAGGGAGGCTGCCCCACAACGGCTGGGTTCATGGCCTTCTTGTTCTCGTCAATGGCATATCCCGCAAGCTTGGCAGTGTCGGTTTCATCCAGGAACACACAGCCATTTTCAGCCATATACCGCTCGAACCTGTCCTGAATGGCCCGGTCTACAATGACCGCCTGCTCGCTCGCGCAGATCATGCCGTTGTCAAATGTCTTGGATAAAATCAAGTCGGTGCAGGCCCGCTCCACATTGGCGGTTTTCTCGATGTAGCAAGGCACATTGCCGGGCCCCACGCCCAGAGCAGGCTTGCCGGTGCTGTAGGCGGCCTTGACCATGCCGGCACCGCCGGTGGCCAGCACCAGAGACACGCCCTTGTGGTTCATCAGGTATTGCGTGGCGTCCAGCGATGGGTTTTCAATCCACTGCACACAGTGCGTAGGCGCACCGGCATTCACAGCAGCATCCCGGAGAATCCGGGCCGCCTGCATGCTGCACCGCTGAGCCGAAGGGTGGAAAGCGAAGATGATCGGGTTGCGGGCTTTCAATGCGATGATCGCCTTAAACATTGTGGTGGATGTTGGGTTCGTGACAGGTGTGACACCTGCTATTACGCCCACAGGCTCGGCTATTTCCTCATAATCCTCCATCTCATTGTCTTCCACAACGCCAACGGTCTTGATACCCTTGATGCTGTGATAAACACTCTCGGTGGCAAAGAGGTTCTTGGTGATCTTGTCCTCATATACGCCCCTGCCCGTTTCTTCCACGGCCATACGGGCAAGTTTCATGTGGTTTTCCACGCCAGCCAGAGCCATGGCTTCCACCACTTGATCCACTTGCTGCTGGTTCATGCGCAGGAACCCATCGAGCGCCTGCCTGGCATGATCAACCAATGTGTCAATCTGGATCTGGTATTCAGGCTTTTCAGCCATGCTGACTTCTTTCTTTGACATCTCGGATACTCCTTTCAGTCCGTTTCCTCCGGGCTTCCGCCGGCCTGCGCATCGCCCCGAGATTGTTAATTATTTAACAATTACAGTATAGAAGATTGTTAAAGTTTTGTCAATGTCTTATGGCCTACGACTAGTTAGAATATTAGCCCGATAATTTGTGCAATCTGAAAGAAATAAAAACAGGCGGAGCGATACGCCCCGCCTGTCTAAAACGCAACAATATGATTACTTGCCTTCTTTGAGCGACTCCTTCTTCCCCATCCACAGCGATGCGCCTAACCCGAGCAGGAACACCACTGTGCAGATGAGCGGCACCGGGAACACGCCTGGCACAATGATCAGCGTGGAGCCGATGACGATGCCCAAAATGATGTGATACATCGTGGCGTGGGCATGGTCAAAGAGCCAGTTCATGAGCTTGGCCAACGCCAGCACGCACGCCGCGATCCCGATGAAGAACGGGATGATGACCGCCAGATTGAGGCTGCTGAGGCCGGCCATCAGTGGTTCCAGCAGGCCCAGGAAGATCAGGAAGTTGGACGGACCAAGCCCGGGCAGCACCGCGCCCAATCCCATCAGTGCGCCGGTGAAGAGCCAAACCCACACGCTTTCTGTCGGAATCTGCGTGGCACCTACGTTTTGCAACAAATATAGACTGGCATAAGTCACGATAGTCACACCAACCAGTACTGCCCAGTGGCTCTTCTTCCTGCCCTGCTCTCCGGACTTTTTGAAGATGGATGGCAGCGTGCCGGCGATGCCACCGATGAAGAACCAGATCAGGAATGTCTCATATTGCTCGAACAACGATTTCAACAGCACAGCGAAAAGGAACAGCCCAAGCAGAGCGCCAACGCCCACCGGCAACAAAAAAAGAAAATTCTTTTTGAAGTTATGCCTGAAGTCACCGAGGAAACGCATCATGGGCTCGTAGATGCCAAGCACAACAGCCAGCACGCCGCCGCTGATGCCCGGCAGCAGGAAGCCCGACACGATGATCATGCCCTTGATCACACGCAGTATCCACTGGCCGGGCGAATCATTTTCCAATACGGGCTGCAACTTCTGATGATCGCTGCTCATCTCATTTACATCCAATCTGGGCAAATTGCCGGGAAAACCCCGGCTGCCACAATGTGGTTATTATACCATAGTATATGGAAGGAATAGAAGAAAACCCGTGTGTAAAACGACTTCAGTGCTCAGAATTAACAGATACCCGCTACTCCCCTTCTTTTTTGGTTTCCTCTTGCTTCTGCTCCCTTGGGTTGAAGATGACAACCCGGTCACCATCCATCTCCACACGCAAGCGGGAGCGGCCCCGGATGCCGATCTGAGCAAGATACTCCGTAGGGATCTGAAGGCGGCCGGTTCCGTCCACCACCGCCAGTTCCACATGCTGCTCGCTCTCATTGAGATTCTTCACATTTTGGAGCTCGTCCATGTAAGAAACTCTGTTCACATATTCACTGGAGGTGCGCCCGTCACGAATGGCGACAATGCGATCCACCTTGCCGGAAAGCGACGTATCGTGGGTCACGATGATAATGGTGATACCCAGTTGGCGGTTGACCTCGCGGAAAATATCCAGAATCATGTCGGCAGTGCGGTTGTCCACCGATCCGGTGGGTTCATCAGCCAACAGGATCTTGGGCCGGTTGGCCAGCGCTATGGCAATCGCCACCCGTTGCTGCTCCCCACCTGATAGCTGGCTCAGGCGGTTTCTCCAGCGGTGTGACAAACCCACGAGCTCCAGCATCTCCCGCGCACGCTCCTGCCTCGCCCGCTCATTGGTCAGCACCATTGGGAGCTGGATGTTTTCAATTGCGGTCATATAGGAGATCAGGTTGCGGGCATTGTTCTGCCAGATAAAGCCGACCGTCTCACGCTTATATTTCACATAGTCCTTGTCTGTAAACTTCAGCATGTTTTTGCCGTCTACCAGCAGCGTGCCCGCACTTGGCCTGTCCAGACCGCCGATCATGTTGAGCAGCGTGGATTTGCCCGAACCGGATTTGCCGATGATTGCCATCAACTCGCCGGATTCCACAGTCAAGTCCAGGCCTTGCAACGCCACAACCTCAGTTTCAGAGGTTTTGTAGATCTTGACAAGGTTTTCAGCCAGAATCATTTCGCTCACAGGCCACTCGCCTCCCCTTCCGCAGGGAATGTGTGAATCGCTTCATCCACGATTGCGCCGTCATCCAGCGCGTATACGTGGTCAGCCAGCTCCATCATGTTGGGATCATGGGTGGTCATCACAATCGTGATGCCTTCGCACCGCACCAACTCCCGAAACAGCTTCATAACCTGCAGCCCCATGTGGGTGTCCAGTTCGGCGGTGGGTTCATCGGCAAATATCACCTTAGGCCGGTGGGCGATGGCGCGGGCAATAGCAACACGTTGCTGCTCACCGCCGGAAAGCTCGCCAGGCCGGTGTTTCATTCGGCTTTTCAGGCCAATGTACCCCAGGCATTCCTCCACCCGGGGCTGCCAGAGCTTTCTTGGAACGCCGCTGAGGCGCAGGGCGAACTCCACGTTTTCATATGCGGACATCAAGCCGATCAGCGCAACCGACTGGAACACAAAGCCACACTGGGTGCGGCGCAGCTTGTCGCGCTGCCCCTCATGCATCATCGTGATATCCTTGCCGTCAAAGAACACCTTGCCGCTCGTGGGTTGGTCCAGAGCACCGAGTATGTTCATCAATGTGGTCTTGCCGGAGCCGGAACGGCCTTTGAGGACCGTGAGCGTGCCGGGCATCACATCGATGGTGATGTCTTTGAGCGCATGCACCCGTTCTCCGCCTGACTGAAAGATACGGTTTACATTGTCTGTGGAGATGATCGGGCTTCTCTCCATCCTTAATCCTCCCCAAGCTTGATGGCCTGCGAAACCTTGATTCGCTTCACCAGGATGCCCAGCATCGCAAAACCGGCGGCCAGCATGCCGCCCACTACGGTGTATAGCCTGTAATAATCTGTGCGGCTGGCAATCACGGTAAACGGCGGTACCTGCTCGGCGGCGCCATAGACCAGCCCAAGCAGGGGCACGAAGAGGCTGCTCATCACGCCCCCGATGATCAAGCCCATCAGAATGGCCGCGCCAGATATCATGATCTGCTCAAACACCAGCATCAACATGACCTTTGCTGCGCTCATTCCCATCGCGCGCAGCACGCCGAACTGCAAGGTGCGCGCCTGGATCGACAGTATCCAGTAGATGAAGAAACCGATCATGCTGATGGCCAATGTGACAATAAACCCAAGGGTCATCGCTCCATTGGTGCCTTGCAAGAGAGCGTCGTTCTTTTTCTCCACAATCTCCTGTCTGGCATCTTCAACCCACTTGAGATCCATCTGCTTGGCTTCAATGTCGTGATAGATCTGCTTGGTTGTGGCAGTCTGGGTTTTCTTGTACCAGATCTGATAAGGTTCTTTGGAGGTGCTTGCCTGCACGTAATTCAAGTTTGCGATGATGAAATTCTTACTTTCGCTCTCATAAGGGTTGAGGCCCGGCCAATACTCCACCGATGCGTAGACCACCCCATCGACCTCATCCTGATTGCCCCATCGGAAGGTGATCGGATCGCCCACCTTCAACTTGAGCTCTTCCATCAGTGCCTGTGATATCAGCACTGCATTGGGGGAATGGCTCAGCAGGTTCAGGTATTTGTTGAAATGATGATCCAGCAGGTCTGGTTTGCTCCAGGCCACAAGGCCAAACTCGTTTGGCACAATTGCCATCAGCTTGCCAGCACGCTGCGTCCGGTCAGCACCATAAACACTCACAGTACCATTGGGTATAAACACTCTTGCTGCAGCCTGTGTGCCGTCAAGCTTGGAATAGATGCTGAAATCCGGCTCCTGATAAGTGATCACTTGTGATGCACTGGCAGTATCCGCAGATGGCATTCCTGAAGGCGTGGCAGGCGCAGTGTTAATAATCTCATTGCTTGACCACTCCATTTGCAGCGTCAAGTCGGCTCCATATTGGTAGCTGACCTTATCCACAATATTTTGGTTGATCGTCCGCGCCGCGTTTGCATTGAAAACACCGATGGAGATCGTCAGGATCAGGAACAGCATCAGGAACTGCTCCCGCCCGCCGGACCGGCCCACCTGAATAAAGGATGAATAGACAACCGGCGTCCAGAACCGTTTGCCTGCCCACGAAACCAGGCGGATCACCAGCGGATAGATGCGAAGGAACAACAGGCCGGCGCCTATGACAAATGCGGTGGATATGATGAACAGAAATGGATCCACCGGCACAGACATGCCTTCCGCCGCAGTAACCAAAATGGTTTTCTGCCGGATGTTGTATTGATACAAACCGTATAGGGATACACCAAGCAGGATGATATCAAGAAACATTTTCTGCCAGAGCGGCGCGTTCCAGCGGCGGGCTTTCTTTTGCTTGTGCTCCACAATGGACGTTCTGGTCGCACGGATCGCCGGTATCATCATCATCAGGATGGAAAATGCTGCCGCGTATACGGCATACAGCACCGTGTTGAAGTCCATTTGGAGGGGAAGCGCCGTGCGTGACACAAACTCAAGGAATCCGTTTGCAGCGCCAAGCACACGACAAATGAAAAACGCCACAAAAGGACCCAGCGCAACCGATATGCCGCTCAGGATGACGCTTTGCAGCAAATAGCTGCCAAAAACCTGCATTCCCGACGCGCCGCGGCTTCTCATCACCGCAATCTCATTGCGGTCATTCTCAATGATAAGCTGACTGACCATGAAAATATAGAACGCCAGCATCATCAGGATTGGAACCTGCAACACCCAAAGCGTGATCCGGAGCTGATCCGATCTGGCGGCATATTGCTCCAGGATCGGCTTGGCCGGAAACTGCCATTGTGTGCCGGCATACTTGGTGAAAAACTTCTTCTGCTGCTCAAGCAATTGGCTGAATTCCTTCAAATCCGCCACTTTCAGCTTGGTATAATCCATCGCATAATACCAGTATGCGGTCACGATCGCATGGTTTTTCCGCACCACATCCTGATCCATCAGGTTATAATCCATCAACAGGGCTGTATCATAGACGCCCGACCCATCGCTCCACCAGATATCCGCCACCGCAGGGCGGCGATAGAGGCCCACCACCTTCACACGGATCTCATCCATCTGTTTGGTCTCGTCTCTCAGAACTAGAGTCTCGTCCAAAACGATGTTCATCGAGTTTTTCTGCGCAGTCTCGGTAGCCAGAACTTCATAGACGCCATCCACTGGCAGGGCAGCCGGCATCCGGCCCGCAACTATCTCAATATGCTTGTCATAATCAGTCACGCCATACAGCTTGCAATACACCCTGGAGGGTTTCTCCTCCTTCTGGACTTCAGGCACAAACGTCATATAGTCCATTCCAAGGCGCTTTACCTTGAGGTACGGCAAGCCAAGTTTGTTCACCATGCCGTCGGTTTGCCCGTCAAACCATCCATATGTGCTCACACGGCTGTTGCCGTCTCCAGAATAGAAGGTGAATGTATTCAGGTCCATGATGTAGCGCCCGGGGTATTTCCCGGTATCAAGCTGATACTTCTCCAGATCTTTGGTGAGCATGCGCTGCAGGATCCCGCCGGTATACAGCGGGATGCTGCTGACCATCGCAACAGCCAGCACAGAACCGATCAGCAAACAGCCCATCAGCCATTTGTTGTTGACAATTTTTTTGAGCACCAAAAAGAACAAGACGAGCCCCCCTCACAGAAGCCAGAGTTGTCAGCGAACGATGACCTTTTCGCCTTCCTCCAGGCCGCTTATAATCTCCACCTCTGTGGCGGTTTCCAATCCGGTTTGTATGTCTTTCTCCACCTTGACGCCATCCACAAGCACCTGAACATATTTGCGCTGCAGATAAGTTCTGACAACGCTCCGCGGTATCTTCAGAACGTTTTGTCTTTCCCCCAGGATCAAGACGAGCTTTGCCTCTTGGCCCACCTTGGTATTGGCCAGGAACTCATCCGGCACTTTGATAAACAGCATCTTATTAAGCTTCTCGTCATCATACTTATCCCGTTCGAAGGGTGTGGATACCACCTCACCCTCCGTTGTGCTTTTATCGGAAACCAAAGTCACTTGAACCTTCATGCCAATTTGAAAGTAGGGCCTATTCAAGTCATCCATATACGTCAGCATCTTGACGCTTTGGTCCGCAACACGCACCAAAGTAGTGTATGCATCCACATAACTGCCTTGATGGGCATAAGTCACATATACCACAGACCCGTCTATCGGGGCTCTCAATGTGGCATTCTCAATCTGATCTTTTAGGTGCTTCACTTCAAGCCGTTGGATCTGCAGATCGATCTCAGCATTTTTCAGAGGCGTCTTGTCTCGCGCTCTCTTCATCTGTTTTTCCATGGATGAGTAGCTATTCTCCATTTGCTTGAGCCTCAACTGGGCAATGGATAGCTGGTAATTGAGATCATCCACATTCAGTTGGATCAACACATCACCCTTTTTGACTGTGTCACCCAGTTTCACGTTGGTGCTTTTGATGCGGCCGCCGCCAGCTGTGAAGTAAATATCCACAAGCTTGACACTTTCCAACTTGCCAACACCCTGAACGGAATTGACAAGATTGCCCCTGGCCACATCAACAGTGGTATAGTCCACATCTCTGGGGACCACCAGAGGCGGCGCCAAGGGCTCCTCTTCCGCAGGTAGAATGTATTGGCAGCCGGAGGCCAGAATCATGAGCAGCATGGCGATACAAAGAGATAGAAACTTGATCGGGCGGCTTGCGTTCATATGTGGGCAATCCCCTTTCAAAAATGGTCAGCACGAAGCAATTCCAACAGATTATAAGCCATCTAACTAAATATCTCAACAGAAATATGTCAATCGCACTAAACTATAGAATTCTGTCTGTGTTATTTGTTCCGGTCAAATTTCTGCAGGTTGTAATAACCAAAGAAAAGCATCTCTGTCAACCATGTAGGCATCAGCATCTTGAGCGGCAAAAGGTTTTCCGCTGATCGAAACACATTGTAGCGGATTTTTGGCTTCCTGCTCATGAGTATGCGATATACCTTTTTCGCTACCACAACAGGATCCGCACCATTTGCTTCATCATGGTCAATCTTTTCGGTGACTGTTTTAAAGTCCTCCAAGTATTCCGATGACGGCAAGACGGCATTCTTTGCCCGGCGGCGATAATTCTGGGAGCCCGATCTGCAATCCCCTGGTTCAACAACCACCACATTGATGCCTTTGTTTTTCACTTCCCAGCGCAAAACCTCTGAAAAGCCCTCTATCGCAAACTTGGATCCGCAATAGGCACTTTGAAACGGGATGCCGATGATGCCGCCGCCAGAGCTGAAATTCAGTATCAAGCCATCTCCCTGAGCCCTCATTTGCGGCAGAACCTGTTTGCACATCCGAATTGCGCCAAACAGATTGGTATCAAAAACTTCGCGGTATTCCTCCATCGTCAGGTCCTCCACGGACCCAAGCGTGATCACAGCTGCGCAATTCACCAGCGCATCGATTCTGCCCTGCTCGCGGATCACCCGCTCGACAAGTTGCGAAGCGCTGTCCTGGCTGGCTACATCCAAATAAACCCTGTGCAGTTGCCCGCCTGCGGTCTCCACTGACTCCTGCTTGTAGGAGCGGGCGCCGGCGTAAACGATACAACCCTTTTCACACAGATATTTCGCGGTGGCAAGGCCCAACCCAGAAGACGCGCCAGACACCAACACAACCTTACCCAATGTAACCCCTCCGCATCCAGCCTGAATACAGCAGACACCTTCGCAGTCTGCGCGCTCATACCACACTGTTGCTGCAATGTGCCAGCATCCGATGTGTTCCAACAGATTATTCGAAAATCATATCTCCTTTCTTATGCAAATGCAAGACGCCATCGTCTGTTATAGAAACATAGCACATTTTCTGGTAATACTAAAAAACCGGCAGATATGCTCAGAAGCTAAAAATATGGTATAATTGCACAACACGCAATCATAAATCATTTTTTCAGGAGGAATACCATGGATATCTTCGAAAGATGCAACAATTTCACCGACGCAAGGGAGTCGATGAAATCGGGTCTCTATCCCTATTTTCATGCACTGCAAACAGCACAGGACACAGAAGTGACCATTGATGGGCGCCGCATCATCATGATCGGTTCCAACAATTATATGGGCCTTACTTCCGATCCCAGGACAATCCAGGCAGCCAAGGACGCCCTTGACCAATATGGCACTGGATGCTCCGGGTCCCGGTTTCTGAACGGCACTCTCGTGCTGCACGAGCAGCTTGAACAAGAGCTTGCCGATTTCTTCCACAAAGAAGCTGCTCTCACATACAGCACCGGGTTCCAAACAAACCTGGGCATCATCTCCTCCATCATCGGCTGGCATGATTACATCATCAACGATGAGGAAAACCACGCCAGCATCGTGGATGCCTGCAAGCTGAGTTTTGCCAAGCGCACTGTGAAATACCGCCACAATGACATGCAAGATCTGGAGGAAACACTGGCACGGCTGCCGGCAGACGCAGGCAAGCTGATTGTAGTCGATGGCGTGTTCAGCATGAGCGGCGACCTGGCAAACCTGCCGGTCATTGTGGAACTGAAGAAAAAGTATAACGCCCGCCTGATGGTGGATGATGCTCATGGCGTGGGCATGGTGGGCGACTGCGGCAGAGGCACGGCCAACCACTTTGGCCTGGAGGATGAGGTGGATATTATTATGACCACATTCTCCAAGAGCCTGGCCTCGCTGGGCGGTTGTATCGCGGCCTCAGAGCCAGTGATCCATTATGTCAAACACAAATCACGCCCGTTTATCTTCAGTGCCTCCATCCCTCCGGCCAACGCCGCCGCAGCGCTGGAAGCCCTGCGCATCATCCGCAGCGAGCCGCAGCGCCAGAAGGCCTTGATTGACATCGCCAATTACATGCGTGGCAAACTGAAGGATGCCGGTATCCCCATCATCGACGGTGACACGGCCATCATCCCGGTTTACACCTATGACATGGTGCGCACGTTTATGATCACCAAGATGCTGTTTGAGGAAGGCGTTTATGTGAACCCGGTCATCCCACCGGCTGTCCCCGAAGGCCAGTGCATGCTGCGCACCAGCTATACGGCCACCCATACCAAAGAGCAGATGGACACAGCGGTGGAGGCATTCAAGAGGGTGTTTTCCAAAATTTAGAGCCAATCATTGTTTCTCGCCTCCCCCTACTCTGGGGGAGGCTTTTTCTTAATATTCACAGATACCTGTTACATCAATGCGAAACCTGGGTATCAATCAAACGGATGGCAGTATGGCTAAATAGTTAGAGGTGGCAGTAATGATGGATTTGTATGTTGCCCGTCAGCCCGTATTTGACAGAGACAGGAATTTGGTCGGATATGAGCTTCTGCATAGAGAATCTGAAAAAACCAACGAATACAGCTCGGCAGACGGTGAGTATGCAACATCCAGAGTCATTACCTCGGCCTTTCTGTCTATGGGGCTCGATTCTCTGACAAACGGCAAGCTTGCTTTCATCAACTTTACCGCAGAATTGCTCAAAAGCGGCGTAGCAAACCTTCTGCCGAAAAACCAGCTTGTCATTGAGATCATGGAGACTGTAGCACCCACAAAAGACATCCTGAACACCTGCCAACAGTTAAAGCAAGACGGATACCGCCTTGCACTGGATGAATATGTACTTGATCCGGTATTTGAGCCCATGACAAAGCTGGCCGATATCATCAAGGTGGATTTCCGGCAGCTTTCGTTGGACGATCAATACCATGCCATTCAGATGAACCAACACAAGGGGATTGAATTTCTCGCTGAAAAGATTGAATCCGAGGAGGAATTCGTCCGTGCAAAGGGCTTGGGTTATAGTTTGTTTCAAGGTTACTTTTTTGCCTGTCCGGTGATCCTGAAAACAAAGACCCTTGTAGCCAGCAAGTTGGGCTATATCCGCCTGATGCAAGCAGTAAACAGCGCTGACCCCGACACGCGCGCCATTGTGTCCGCAATCGAAAGCGATGTGAAGCTCTCCATGGAAACGATCAAGTTATCCAATTCTGCGTATTATGGCAGGCTGCAGAAGATATCCTCAGTGCGACAAGCGGTTGTGGCGCTGGGGCTGGACGGCATCCGGAGGTGGATCTATCTGGCATCCCTCCGCCGCCTGAGTGCCGGCAAACCGGATGCTTTGGTGACAACCTCAATCATTCGTGCCAAATTCATGGAACTGCTTGGCCCTATGACCGGGCAAGTGGACAAAGGCTCCGAATATTCCCTCCTTGGGTTATTTTCTCTGCTGGACGCACTCACTGGCTGCCCGTTTGAAGATTTACTGCCCGCAATGAACCTTGATGAGGAAATCACCTCGATTCTGACCGGCATGGTCCTGAATACAAATATGGCTCAAGCATTGCGTCTGATCCAGAGCTATGAAAAGGGACAATGGCAGGAGGCAAGCCAGGCTGCTGCAAAACTTGGGATGACATTGGGGCAGGTTGCCACGGCATACTATGAGTCGTTGAAATGGTATCATGAGCTGGTTAACGCCAGCCATTCGAATTAACCCGCATCTATGTTGTCCGGGGCTTGCCGGGCGTTTAGTTTCCCCCAGTATCGCACAGGATACTTTTGTGAGGTGAGAGCTGTGGGAACAAAGGGCCGTCTAGTATTGGGCTTTATTGCCATTTTTTTGCTCGGATCTGCTTTCCATTTCCTATATGATCTGCTTGGCAAATCTCCAATTGCAGCCATGTTTTTCGCCACGAATGAAAGCGTCTGGGAGCACATGAAGCTGCTGAATACGGCGGCACTTCTCTGGATGGCCATCGACTGGCGCATCTCCGGCATCGAAGGCAGAACCAGGTTCTTTCAAGCCCGGGCATTGTCCCTCCCCCTCTCGCTGCTCATAATCCCGGCTGCATTTTATCTTTTCAAGGAAGCCTTTCAACTGGAGAACGTCATATTGAGCATTGCGATTCTGGCAGCATCCTCTTTCTTGTATCAGTGGCTGGCTCAGCGATTGGAGCGAAGCCTCCTGGCATCAAGAGCCAGGCGGGTGCTCGCAATCCTGGCACTAACCGCGATATTCCTGCTATTTGCTGCATTTACTTTTTACCCACCCCATTTATCTTTGTTTTTGGACACATCCACCGGCAAATATGGGCCAGGTTAAGTGGCTGTTATCAGGTATTGACGTGATCCCGTCGCAACTTGGTAAGTAGAAACAGTCCAGCGCCGGCGGCAAGGGTGACCCACCCCATCGCCTGGAATGTTGCACGCATACCAATCCAGGTGGATAACACCCCACCCAGCAAAGCGCCGACCACCCGTGATGCACTGATGACTGCCGCATTCACCACCCCCTGCCCTGTCGCAGACAGCTCTTTGGGCAGGTTGTCATTCACATATCGGGCCAGCGCCAAATAAATCACGATCACTCCGGCACCATGCAGTGCGTAGAGTGCCAGCAGCTGCCACCATTGCGTCGAGATCGCTGTAAGAAACCACCGCAAAGCAAAGGCCGCTCCCGGGACAACCAACAGGCTGCGAATGGATATCCTGTGCAGGATCTTACCGCTGCACAACAGGAACGGCGTCTCAGCAGCAGCCATAATAAATATCCCGATGCCATAAACCCAACCTGGCGCTCCAAGGGAATTGAAATAAATTGGTAAGAAAGCAATCGCGAGGCTGTGGGTAATATGAATGACAAAACTGTACACCAAGAGAATCCAGAATTCGTAATACTTGAAAAGATTTCGAACACCCATTTTGTTGCCATTGCGCTGATAACCGGGTACTTCTGGAAGCAGGAAGCTTGCTGCCAACGCCAGCAGATTGATCATGCCACAGAGCAGAAAGACCCGGCTGGGATCGCCGGAGGCCGCTACGCCCGCAGCCAAGCCTGCCAACGCAAACCCCCAGGAGTAGCTGATTCGCACCCCGCCAAACCGCTCAGGCGCATGATCATGTTGCAACTCATCGAAAATGACTGCATTGGACAATCCTAGAGCGGCACTCTGCGAGGCGGTGAGGGCAGCCATCACCGCCAGCACATAAGGCCATGGTCCGGAGATTCTGTGCAGAAACGCGGATATCGCCTGCACAGCAAGAAGAATCCTCAATACGGCATTCTTGTTTCGGGCCCGGTCAGCAGCCAACGACAGGAATGGCTGAAGGAGGATCGCAATGAACGCACTGGCAGCCGAAAGTGCGCCAATGGCCAAATCGGGATAGCCGATAGATTTCTGCCACAACGTCACAAATGAGACGTACACGCTCATGCCGGCTGCAAACAGAAAGAAGAAAACCGACATTTTTGTGCATACCCTCCGAATGTAACTACTGCCCATTGGCGTTCTCCACAAAATTAGTAGTCTAACGAATAATTGTGCCGTCATTCATTGCACAGTGCGGCAAGAATGGTTTAGAATAAGCAACGTACTGCTTTTCACTATGTTGCCCAAAGGGCAGACGTCACAATTGCGAATGAGCCGGAGATCCCGGCTCACTGCGGGAGAATGCCACTTGAACAGTTTCAAACGCATCATCAGCTTGATCAAACCTTATCGTGGGAAATTCATCCTTGGCATGTCTATGACCTTAGGATTCGTAGGCACCGCCGTGGTAATGCCCATGGTTTCAAAATTCCTTGTGGACGACGTAATTGAAGGCGGCCAGCTGCAGCACCTGATCACTGTGCTGGTGCTGATGATCGGCCTGGCATTTTTACGGGCAATCATGATTTTTATCCGCGGCCTCACGCATGAGAGGATCTCTCAAAACGTTGTATTTGATCTCCGGCAAAGCCTGTATGATCATTTGCACAGCCTGCCCTGGCGGTTTTATGACAACCACAGGATCGGCGAAATCATGAGCCGTATGACCGGTGACATGGAGGCTGTCCGAGCGCTGTTGGCCGGTGGATTGCCAGTGATTCTGGAGCATTCGGTGATGTTCACGGGCTCGATCATCGCAGTGTTTATGTTGGACTGGCGGCTGGCTCTGATCATCCTTTCTGTGACGCCCTTTGTGGCTTTGCTCACCAAAAAGTATGACAAGGTGGCCCGCCCCCAGCAGACCAGCATCCGGGAGCAAAACGCATTGCTGAACACCCGCACCCAGGAGAACATTTCCGGTGTGCGCGTGGTAAAGGCTTATGCCCGTGAGGATTTTGAAATAGATTCCTTCGATGCGTTGAACAACCGGCACCTTGAAATCGGCATTGACATCACACGCACCAATGCAGACTTCCACTCCATGCTGGATTTTATAGGTGCTCTCCCTTCAGCGCTGCTTATATTGGCTGGTGGCTATCTGGCCATCCGTGGAGTGATCAGCCCCGGCGACCTGGTGGCCGCCATCGGCTATATCTGGATGATCATGATGCCGATGCGAAACATGGCGAACACAATCAACATGGTAACTCAGGCCATTTCATCTGGCGACCGGTTGTTCTATTACAGTGACTTCGGCTCCGAAATCAAGGAAAAGCCGGAAGCCCGGATCCCCAAGGAGTTTCAAGGCCATGTCATATTTGAGAATGTGACGCTGAAGTATGAGGATGAGACGATACTGAACAACATCAGCTTTGAAGTGAAACCCGGCCAGACGCTGGCGATCATGGGCTCAACCGGTGCTGGGAAAACATCCATCGTAAACCTGATCGGCCGATTTTATGACGTAAGCTCCGGCTCGGTGACGGTGGACGGCATTGATGTGCGTGACTACAAGCTGCGGGAGCTCCGCCGCAGGATCGGGTATGTGATGCAGGAGACCTTCCTCTTCAGCGAGACGCTCGAAAACAACATCGCCTTCGGCAACCCCGAGGCCACCCAAGAGGAGCTGGATCGGGCAGCATGTGCCGCTTGCGCGTCGGAATACATTTCCAAGCTGGACGAAGGCTATGACACGATTGTGGGTGAACGGGGCATGGGCCTCTCCGGCGGGCAGAAGCAACGGGCTGCCATCGCCAGGGCGTTGTGCTTCAATCCATCGATCCTGATCTTCGACGACGCCACATCTGCGGTGGATATGGAAACGGAATACGCGATCCAGCAGGCGCTCAAAGCTGAAGCTGAGAACCGGACGACGTTCATTGTGTCACACCGCATCTCCGCAGTGAAGGATGCCAACGAAATCATTGTGCTGGATTGCGGCGCCATTGCTGAACGCGGCACACATGGAGAGCTGATGAAAAAGCGCGGCTTGTATTACAGAATCTTTATGGATCAATACCATGACTATACAACCGCTAACGACGGCGAAAGGCTGGTGGTGTGCTGATGGCAAGGGCAAGACGGGCGCTGTTGCTGGATGATGAGAAGTACATCAGCGGCTTCAACACACGCTATTTCATGCGAGCACTGGCATACCTCAAGCCATACAAAGGCAAGGTGGCTGTCTCTATTGTCGCAATGGTCATCAACATGCTTTGCGGACTCACCGGCCCCTGGCTCATTGGTCTTGCGCTGGACAGGTGCGTGACTGGCGGCGATATTTCATTGCTGCCCTGGATCGTGGCGGGGCTGGCGGGCTCAGCAGGCTTGGGTGCGATCATGCTGCGGACCAAGGTGCGCATGATGAACGTGACCGGCCGCAAGGCGCTTGCTGCAATGCGAGACGATCTGTTCCGTCATATTCAGACACTGGGGTTTGATTTTTTTGATTCGCGGCCAGCCGGGAAAATCATGATCCGGGTGATCAACGACATCGACTCACTGCTTTCGCTGTTTTCCCAAGGAATCGTCAACATGCTCACCAACGCGCTTTCGATCCTTGTGATCGCGGGCCTTATGCTTGCATTAAACTGGAAGCTGGCACTGATCGCCTTCTCGGTGCTGCCGCTGCTGATCGTGATCGTGTTTGTGCTCAAGCCGAAGATCCGCAAGGCCTGGCGAGAGGTGCGATGGAAGTCCAGCTCGCTGAACGCCTATCTGCATGAAAGCCTCGCCGGCATGCGCGTGACGCAGGCCTTCACCCGCGAGGAGGAAAACAGTCGCATTTTCCGGCAGGCCAACGGCGAGATCCGCCGCACCTGGATGAAGGCAATCTTTGTGGGGGCCATTTTCTGGCCCGGCTTTGAACTGGTCGCATCCGCTGGCACCTGCCTTGTCTACTGGTTCGGCGTGCACTGGATGAACGCTCCAGTAGATCCGATTTCGATGGGCACGCTGTTCTCAATGGTGTGGTATCTGGGCCGTTTCTGGGAACCATTGAACCAGATTTCCAACATCTATTATGAAATCCTCTCGGCTATGGCTTCTCTGGAGCGTATCTATGAGATAATGGACACTCCGGCCATCATCAAGGACAAGGAAGGCTGCCAGGAAATTCCCGAGATCAAGGGCCGGGTGGAGTTCGACCATGTGACCTTCGGCTATGATTATGATGCCGGCCAGGTGGTGCTGGACGATGTGAGCTTCACCGTGGAGCCAGGCCGCACTGTGGCGCTGGTGGGCCCCACCGGCGCCGGAAAATCCACGGTGGTCAGCCTGATCAGCCGCTTTTACGATGTGAATCAGGGCCGCCTGTTGATCGATGGCTACGATATCCGCGATGTGAGCCTCCGGTCACTTCGCAAACAGATGGGCATCATGCTGCAGGATTCGTTTATCTTCTCCGGCACACTGATGGACAACATCCGGTATGGACGTCTGGATGCCTCCGACGAAGAAGTGATCGAAGCAGCCAAGGCCGTGCATGCCCATGATTTCATCATGCAGATGGAGAATGGGTATCAAACTGAGGTGCGTGAGCGCGGCAGCCGCCTTTCCACCGGCCAAAAGCAACTGATCAGCTTTGCGCGGGCATTGCTGGCCAACCCCAGGATCCTCATTCTGGATGAAGCAACTGCATCAATCGATACTCACACCGAGATCCTCATCCAGATGGCGTTGGAGAAAGTGCTTAAGGGCCGCACCAGTTTTGTGATCGCCCACCGGCTTTCCACCATCCGCAAGGCTGATTGCATTATGGTGGTGGACCAAGGGAAGATCATCGAGGCGGGCAGCCATGACGAGTTGATGGAGAAGAAGGGTGCCTACCGTGATCTGTGCGAGGCGCAATACCGTTTCATGCAGGCGGTATAGCAAATCCTATTCCGAAAGCGAACTGCTAAATGGGCTGCGTTTCGCAGCCTGTGGATCAAGCAAAACAATATACAACCAGGTGTTTACCAAATATGATTAACAAAACAGGCTGCCCCCGCATGAATGGCCGTTCGCGGGGGCAGCCTGCTCTATCCACAGATTTTATCCACAATTCCACAGTCTGATCGAGTTATTCGCCCTTATTCTGAAATAATCACGGTTTTACGGCGGTTTCCCGATCGATGTTATCCACAGCCCTACTTGTTGGACAAATGCTCATTGAGCTTTTTGACGACCTCATCCGGGTCGATGCCATGGGTGGCGCATGCGGCTTCGATGCTCTCTGCCGATGCCATCGGGCACCCGATGCAATGCATGCCAAAGCCAAGGAAAATGTTCGCTGTGGACATATCCATCTTGAGTACGTCAGAAATCTGCATATCCTTTGTTACCTGTTGCATGATAAGCCTCCTGAAATAGATTCTTTATGGAACTCGCTTTATTTTGTAATCGAGGCGCTGCCAAATGCCGTCGACACATCCACTGTTATGATGTTCCCATCACCCGAACCATACTCTTCTTCCTTTGTGTCAAACGAGAAGGATTGGTCTGGCATGTTCACCGATCCAAAAGCGCTGGAAGCCTTGACCTTCGTCTTTGCGGCCGGAAGCTTGACCGAGCAGGACCCAAACAGGCTGTGGATGGTGACATCGGAGCCCGGCATCAGATCCGTCAGGTCATAGTTTGCCGATCCAAAGAGCACAAAATACTCACCGCTGCCTGTTACGCTTACAGACTCCCAGCTTGAAAATGCGACTGTGTTGTTCTCTTTGATCTGGTACCGATCCCAGCCCAGGTTGCTTGTAAAAAGAGAAACGCCCACCAGCAGAACAAAGAGACCGAACAGCATGCGCCCCACATTGACATGCATCTTAAGCAGCAGTGTGGCAAGGATGAGCACGCCGGACGCCAACAAGAAAACGCCAAAGAATAGCATGCTAAAAAGCGCCATGACGCCACTCCTTCATCAATAAACGTGAAGATATCTCATCATAACCCAAATGCTGGGTGCAGTCAACAACTGTGGCCTGCCAAATAACCGGTGGAGAACGCAATTTGGAGGTTGAAGCCACCGGTCAGCGCGTCCACATCCAGCAGCTCGCCGCAAATGAAAAGGCCCGCCACGAGCTTTGATTCCATTGTATTGGGCGAAACCTCCTTGCAGGATACGCCGCCGCGGGTGATCACTGCTTCTGCCAGTGGCCGCAGCACCTTGGGAGTCAGATGCACATCCTTGAGTGCCGCCGCCAACCTGCCCCTCTGCTCTCTGGTGACCTGGTTGCAGGCGAGCTCGCCGTCAAGGCTCGCCAACTCCAATGCAATTGGGCAAAACCTGCTTGGCAGCAGCTCGTGCAAAGAGTTCTTTAGCGCCCGGTTGGGGTTGATTTGAAAATCCCTGAGAATGCGGGCATCCAGTTGTTCCGGATCCAAACCCGGCTTCATGTCCAGCGAGAGTCTCGCTTCCGCCAGGGCATCGGCCTTGATCAGGCTGCTGGCAGTCAAAACCAGCGGGCCGCTCACACCGAAATGGGTGAAGAGCATCTCCCCCACCTCGGAAAACACTTTCTTCTTGCCCTGCCAGGCGGTCAGGCGCACGTTTTTCAACGCCAGGCCCTGCAGCTCCGCAGCCCACTTTTCCGCTGTCTCAATCGGCACCAGTGCTGGCAGTGGTGCGTTCACCGTGTGCCCCATTTCTGCCGCGAGGCGGTAGCCGTCGCCGGTGGAGCCGGTCATCGGATAGGAGGCTCCACCTGTGGCCAGAATGACCGCGCGGCATGGAAACTCTCTGCCGTCCTCCAGCCTGACAACCGACACAGCGCCATTCTCACTCGCAATGGCGCTCACACGGGCGTTCAGGATCACGCGCACGCCCAAGCGGTGCAATTCATTCTGAAGCGCCCGGGTGATGTCACTGGCCTTGTAGGATGCCGGGAAGACCCTCCTGCCCCGCTCTTCCACAAGCGGCACGCCCAGCCGCTCCACAGTCTCCATCAAATCCCTGCTGCCCAACGCCGAAAACGCGCTGAACAGGAACTTTCCGTTGCGCACCGTGTTGGCAATGAGCTGCTCCCGGTCAGAGGCGTTGGTGAGATTGCAGCGGCCCTTGCCGGTAATATAAAGCTTTTTGCCAAGCTTCTCGTTGCGTTCCAACAGTGTGACCGCAAGGCCGCGCCGGGCCGCCTCCATGGAGGCCATCATACCGGCGGGACCGCCGCCTACCACAACTACATCCTGCACTAACACATTCATGTTGACAGGATTACCGGCCCTTTTCAATGTATACGCTGTATTGATCCCAGATGCGCTCCAGCTCCATGAAGTTCTCCGAAGCCTCCTGGCGCTTCTGCAGGCCAATGGCCACGATGAAGGCGTTGGCGATGGAGAATGGTGCCACAAGAGAATCCACGAAGGAAGCGATATTGCTGTGTGCCACCAGCACATGGTTGGCGTATTCGTTTAGTGGTGAAGCACCGGAGTCGGTGATGGCGATGATTTTGGCCCCCTTCTCCTTGGCAAAGCGCACACCCTCAATCGTGCGCTTGGAATAACGGGGGAAGCTGATGCCGATCAGCACATCATCACTCTCAATATGAACCAGCTGCTCCATGATGTCGTTGATGCCGGAGGTGACAATCTGCACATTGTCCAGCAGGAAATTCAGATAGTAACCCATGAACTGCGCCAACGGGGCTGAGCTTCGGGCTCCCAGCACATAAACACGGTGAGAATTATATACCAGATCCACCACCTGATCGAATTCCTCGGCATCGATGCTCTCGATGGTCTGCCTCAGGTTGCTCATGTCTGCCCGAAGCACGGTGCGCAGCACCATGGAGCGGCTCATATCACTGGTCATCTCCATGCGCTGCAGCGTGGTCAGGCGGTTGCGCACCATGTCCTGAAGGGCCTTCTGCAGCTGCGGATAACCGGAATAGCCCAGATCCATCGCAAACCGCACCACCGTGGATTCACTCACGCCCACGCTGTCGCCCAAGCGCAGCGCAGTCATATAGGCGGCCTTGTCATAGTTCTTCATAATGAAGTCCGCAATGCGCTTCTGACCCTTGCTCATATCGGGAAGTGACGCTTCAATGCGTTGGCTCAGGTCTTTCGTATCCGGCATGAGATCACCTCAGCGTTTTTCTGACTCTATTTTACACAAAATCCAGCATTTGTTCAAACTTTTGCACATGGGCTGCCACATCGGCCAGCACAGAGTCATCGGTCAGGTCAAACCGAAGAGGGGTCACAGTGATATAACTGCTCTCCAGCCAAGAATCGTCGGTGTCGGATTCATGAGACGCCGGGATCTTGTCGCCAGCCAGCCAGTAATACTTCCGCCCCCTGGGATCTTCCCTCTCCAGATAATTCTCACCATAGTCCAGCACGCCAAGCCGGGTCACCTTGATGCCCCTGGGAGCACCCTGTGGGATGTTGATGTTGATCAAGGTGCCGAAGGGCATCGGAAACTTCATCGCGATGCCCACCGCCTGCCGTGCCCAGCGGGCCGCCAGGTCAAAATCCCAGTTGTCACCCCAGCCCAATGACACCGCAATGGACGGGATACCCTGCATGGCTCCCTCCATCGCGGCAGACACGGTGCCGGAAAAGAGCACGTCGGTGCCCAGATTGGCACCCCGGTTGATGCCGGAGACCACAAGGTCCGGCTTTTCATGAAACACCCGGTCAATGGCAAGCTTCACACAGTCTGTGGGGGTGCCGTCCACACTGTAACTTGGGAAAGGAATGCCGGGCAAAGATACCTTTTCCAGCCGAAGCGGCCTGCTCATCGTGAGCGCCCGGCCCACAGCGCTTTGCTCGTTTTCCGGCGCGCACACGATTACTTCCCCGAATGCCGATACCGCTCCGGCCAGCGCGGCGATGCCGGGAGCGCGGATTCCATCGTCATTTGCTACAAGGATTTTCATGAAGTACACTCCATATCAAATTGCTGTTCGTCAGAAGTATACCATCCACAGTCAGATAGATACAGGCAATCTTGGTATGATGCTGGTTATAATAAAACTCTTACTTCCTCCCCCACCGACAGCAAATAGAGATATGCCTCCGCAACCTCAATGCCGGTGATTTCCTCCAACGCCGTGCGGTAAGTCAGGATCTGCGGGCGGTAGTGTGTCGCGATGGCCTGGGTGGTGTTGCGGCTGTCCACACGGTTGGTCTTATAATCCAGCAGCACCCATTTGCCATCCTCAACAAAACAGCAGTCAATGATGCCCTGCACCAGGATCTCCTCCTCACCGGTTTCACCGGGAAAGACCACATGGGCCGGCACAGCCAGATTGAAGGGCAGCTCCTGCCGCACATCGGACGAATGGCGCATGCGCCGGGCGATGTCCGATTGGTAAAAGCGGATAATCCAGTCCATATTGATGGCTTCGGCTGCGCCTTCCGGCAGCAGGCCCCGCCGCTCCAAGGCGGCCACCGCCTGCGGGATGGCGGCATTCTCCAGGTTGATATCCAGCAATTGCAGGGCTGTGTGCACGAAGGTGCCCAGGTCGGTGGCGCTGAAGGCCTTGCGTTGCTCCAGAAACCGGGGCACCCGGCGGATCTCCGGGGCTGGAATGGGGCCGCGCCAGTTGCGGTCGCGGTCCAGGAGCGAGGTGGCCGAAACCTTGCCGGGTAATGCTGACACATCACCCCAAGGGTAGCGCCAGGCAAATGCTTCCGCCAGCTCCTGTGAAACCGCCGTTTCCTCCGCAGCAGCCAGCAACCGATCCATTGCGGCGGCACGGTCTGCCTGCACCGGGCGAAGGGCTTTAATTTCTGCACCGGGCAGCACGGTGATCTGCCAGCTTCTTGGGCTGTCGGGCAGCGGGGCGGCATCCAGCCCATAGGGAGCAAATGCATCCACACCGGAAGGTGTGCGCACAGCCATAGCCCCCAGCCAGTCCACCCAGCTGCGCATCCGGCTGGACAGCCCTGCGGGGGAAACGGGCAGCACCCATTTTTGCAGCCTCTTGGCAAGGTTTGGCACGGTGCCCACCATGATCAACCGTTCGCGAGCCCTTGTGACCGCCACATAGAGCATGCGCATTTCTTCGCTCAGTGTGTCTTGCCGGATGCGCTCCGCCAAAGCCGCACGGGCCAGCGTGTCGGCGCGGGTGCGCTTGGCGGCGTTGAAATAACGGGGCCCCAGGCCCAACTCGCCATGGATCAGCATGCTGTCGGTCATGTCCAGCATGTTCATCGGCTTGCCCACGTTGGCCAGGATCACGACGGGGAACTCCAGCCCCTTGGACTTGTGCACACTCATGATCGTGACGGCTCCGGCA
Source organism: Bacillota bacterium (assembly GCA_023435705.1). Lineage (GTDB taxonomy): Bacteria > Bacillota > Clostridia > Christensenellales > UMGS416 > JAEYRA01. The sequence continues at coordinate 493,583 of JAEYRH010000016.1, forward strand.
GCCTGGCCGGTTGGGCGTGGCCGGACGGTGGCGGCCAGCGCCGCGAAATCATGGATGAAGTCATAGAGCCTGCCGGAATACACACGGCCCATCTCGGCAAGCTGCTTGATGTTGGCCTGCCTGCGCTCGCCTTGCGGCAATGTGCCGGCGTAGTCGAGAAAGCCCGCATCGTCACATACGCGGTAAACGAGCTTCTCCACGTCGGTATGCATGGAGACGGCGCGCCAACGGCTCAGTTGATCGAGAAACGCGCCAACTCTTTCGGAAAGATCTGTATCATATTGTGCGCGATATTGGGCCACCGCGCCGGCGAAGCTGCCCTCACGGAACAAGCCCCGCACCTCCAACAAGTCCTCAAGAGAAAACTGCCCGAAGGGTGAATGCATGCTTGTGATGAGCTCATAATCCCGCTGCGAGTTGTCGATGAGCCGCAGCAGGTTGATGAGCAGCTCCACCTCCAGCTCGCCGGCAAAACCGCCCTCCGCCTCGGCATAAACCGGCAAACCAGCCCGGCGGAACACCTCGGCATACTCGGCAGCCACACCGGATACAGTGCGCAGCAGCACCACAATGTCGTTTGGCCGCACCTTGCGAAACGTGTTGGCCTTGCCATCCCAGATGTCGGTGCCCAGCAGCGACTGAATGCGGCTTGCCGCCACAGTGGCTTCCCGCTCGATCTGCACCAACTCCTGTAGCCGGGTCAGTTCCTCCTCGCCCTTTCCCTCGTTGTCGATCAGCACCAGTTCATTGGCGCAGTCTCTCATCACCACATCGGGTTGCGGCGCTCCCAGCACCAATGCCTCCCCACCGGCATAGTCCACGCCGCCTAGCTGCCGTGACATGAGGTTTGAGAAAAGGTAGTTGGCCAGCTCAACCACGCGGTTGGCGCTGCGGAAGTTTCGGTTGAGGTCGATTCGCTGCTCGGCAGCGCCTGGCTTTCGGCTGGCACCAAGCAACCGGCTGATGAAGATCTCAGGCTCCGCAGAGCGAAAGCGGTAGATGCTCTGCTTCACGTCGCCCACGCAGAAGAACGCGCCGGGGCGGCTCACCCGCCGCAGCAACTCATCCTGGATGGGGCTTATGTCCTGGTATTCGTCCACAAACACGAAATCGAAACTCTCGCGCACTTCCTCCCGTACGGCTTCGTCATCAAGCACGGCAAGCGCCAGGTGCTCCAGGTCGGAAAAGTCCAGCACATTGGCATAGCGCTTTTCGGCAGTATACCTTTGATCGAACGCCTCCACCAATTGGCAGAGGGCCCTCATCTGCGGCAGCATCGCGCGGGTGCGCTCCACAGCACACTCCATATCGCAGACAACGGGGTTTTCCCGCGCTTTCTTTACGAGCTTTTTGGATTCCTCCCGCTGCTCTTTGGCAAGCTCGCCCAGGCCAGTGTCGTTTGGATCCTTCCAGGCAGGCAAGCGGCCAAACAAACCGGGGTTTGCCAATGCCTGACTAAGCTCCTCCAAATCACCCTGCTCACACAACACGGCCAGTGACCGCACAGCACAGAGTTCTTCGGCAAGCCTCACCAGGTAGCTCTGGGGTCCTTGTGGGTGCGAAGCGATCCGGATTGCCTCCTCCAACGCTTCAGCGGCCAGTGCCAGGTTTTGCAAAAGCTTGTCATATAGCACGGCAACCCAAGGTGTGACTGTGGCATCGGCAAAGTCAAAACACTCCACCTTTGCCGCGAGCCATTGCATGGGATTCGGCTGGTTGCGTGCGCTGTAATAGATCTTTCTGACCAGGTCTGCCAGACCACCGCCAGCCCTACCGCCCCAACAGTCTGCCAGAGCGATAAAGTCATCATTGCCTACCTCGAAGCAATCGTCGAGGGTGGCTTCCAGCGCCTCGTCGAAGATGCCCTGGGTGATGCTGTCATCCTCCGTCTTGAAGGTGGGCTCGATGCCGGCAGTGTTGTAGTGCTGGCGGAGGATCTCACCGCAGAAGGAATGGAGCGTGCCGATCATCGCCCGGTCGATCTTGACGAGCTGGTCGTTGATTCTTCTTGCGTCAGCCGGATTATCATCAATGGCCTTGATCAATCGCTGCACGATGCGCTCGCGCATCTCCGCTGCCGCAGCCCTTGTGAAGGTGGCGATCAGCATGCGCTCCAGGTCTGCCCCCTCCTCCAGCACCAGAGTGCAAATGCGCTCCACCAGCACGGCCGTCTTGCCGGACCCTGCTGCCGCGGAAACAATGAGGTTGCAGCCGCGCTGCCGGATCACCTGGTTTTGCTCACCGGTCCATTTCATCGCCGCTCTCCCCCTTCTCCGCCAGCATCTGGTCGATTGTTTCATTGTCAAGAAGGGCCCGGTAACGTTTGGGGTCACACACATCAAACCGGCACAAAGCGCCGTAGGGGCAACTGCCGCAGGCTGTCTCCTTGCCGCTGCGCCATGGCTTGGTCCCGACGTGTCCCTTCCGGATGCTTGCGATAGACTCCCGCGCGTTGCCGGCAATCAGCTCCAGCGCCTTGTCCACAGTTTTGTTGTCGTGCACACCTGATTTACGCGATGCGTTGAATCCGTAAAGCTCCGACTTGCCGCCGGCTGCATTGCGATCCATTGCAGCGATCACGGCGGTGTCATTCAGGCACCAGCCCCGCATCCGCAGCGCTTTCCGGCGCTCCTGCTCCTCCTCATCGCCTTCCTCCACCCACGGGTCAATGAGCGGGAAGATGAACGCCCCAGCCGCCACCGCCGGCCTGCCGCCCACACGGGCCCAGAGCTGCCGCAAGGCGTAAAGATAAAGCCACGTCTGCATATCGAGGCCGTTCACAGCATCGTGTACGTCGATGGTGGCGCGGCCGCTTTTGTAATCGATCACGCGCAGGAAATCAGTCTCACCGGCCCGCCACACATCCATGCGGTCAATGCGGCCCTGCAGATAGCAATGGGAACCGTCGGGCATTTGAATCGCCGCCGGAGGAAAGCTGCCCTTGCCAAACCGCACCTCTTGCCCATATGGTACGAAATCACCACTCAAGAGCTGCCGGGCAAAGGTCGCCGCCGCCACGGTGCATGTGCGCTGCAAATTGCCACCCGTCCAGCTGAGCCGGGCAGAACCCTTGAGCAGGCCATACTGAAACTCGTCAGCCAGCCTGGCTGTCTCCCCCATCATCATCGTGGCCACTTGTCCTTCGTCCAGATTGCCAAGATCAAACCGGATGGCCTGCAACCGCTGGCTGAAGCGCTCCATCGCAGCATGCATGAAAAGGCCGGCGTCAGCGCTCTCAACACCGTGCTGCCGCCATGGCTGGGGCACCAGCACATAATCCACGAAGTGCCGAAACGGGCAGTTCCAATAAGCTTCCAGTTGGCTGGCCGACATGGCAGTGGCGTTGCCCAGTGCCAGGCCCGCAGCCGGAAGGTATTCACGCAGCGGCTCTCCCGCAACGCCTTGCATGAGCCCCATCAAACGGCTTCGGTAGTCAGGCTCAGACAGATACCAATGCATGGCGGGTAGCAGATCCCCGCCGGGTTCAGCGCCTTCCGCCGCCAACCGCAGCCTGAGCGGCAGCCTCGCAAATCCCGCTGCCGCAGTGGAGGGACGGGCAGCTAAATCGGAAGCATCCAGCACGTCACCGGGGTCAAGACTCAGCAGCTCGCGGATGCGCTCCACAATGCGGTCCGGCTTGACATCCCCCTGCTCGGGCCAGCTCACATAAAGGCCCGATGCGCCTTTGGCGATGGCCTGATAGAGCGCAAACCGCTGCTGCGATTCCTTGAGCGCGCTGCCACGGCCCACCTCCACGCCCAGCGCCGCCAATGCGTCAATGTCGCGGCCAGTCAAAATACCGCCGCTTTCCGGGGCCACGGCGGACAGGCTGCCGTCGGAAGCGCCCAGGATCAGCATGTATTTCAACCCGCTGTATTTCGCCCGGCCAATGCTGCCCACCTGCACTTGATCCACACCGGTGGGCAAGATGCCCTCCTCCACGGCTTCCAAACCGCTTTGCAGGATAGCCCGGAAACCAGCGGCATCCAGCTCCTCGTCGCCAATGATCTCATCCATTTGGTCAATCAGGTCGATCACGGCATTCCACACCCGCTCGGTCACTGCGGCTTCCTCCAGAAGCCCCTCCCGCTTGAGCGATGCCGCCTGAGCGTCCAGCCGCTCGTCCAGCTTGTGATCGGCAAGCAGCCCATACAGCGCCTTGGCCCAACTGCTCCCCGGCGCCTTTTTGCCGCCTGCCCGCTTGACCAGCGCCTGTGCAAGCTCATAGATGGCTTTACGGCTTTTGTTGAGCTCCACAAGATCAAAGGTGTCCTGCCCCTTCTCCCAATCCCTGGCCCACATGCGGGCTCCGCGGGGGGCAAAGGCTGTGAGCCACACCTCCAACCGATCCGCCACCTCTGCACCCACGCCCGCAAAGCCGGTCTTGACCAACCTCAGCACATCGTCTGTGCGGTAATCACGCTCAATCACGCGAATGAGCGACAGGAGGAACCGCACCGCCGGGTGGCCGATAATGGCCTTGCGGCTGTCGATGAAAACAGGGATGCCGTTTCGGGCGAACGCCCTGCTCACAATAGGCCCATAAGCGTTGAGGTCGCCGCACTGCACGGCCACCTCCCGCCAGCGCAGGCCCTCACGACGCACATGCTCCACAATCCAAACACCAGCGGCCTCGACCTCTTCCTCTGGGGATGAGGACTGACACAGTGTGACACCGCCCTCCGCCCGCTTTGGATCCGTTGGCCATGCAAACAGCGCCCGCTCCAAATGGGCCACATCCGGCGGCATGGCCCGCTGCCGCTCTCCGGCGCGCAGGTGTGTCCACTTGATGTCCGCCCCCAGCCCTTCCGCAATGGCGCTCAACCTTGAAATATTCCATTGTGCCGCCCTGAACAGGCCGGTGTCGGCGCTTTCAAAGCCGTCATAATCCAACGTCACTGTCACAGACTCCGCCAACGCAAGCAGCTCGCCGATCATCCGGCAATGCTGTGGGGAGAGCGTGTCAAATCCGTCGAAATAGAAAGCGCAACCTCGGAGAAACTCGGCCCTGGCGATGGCATCAATGAAGCCATTGAACCGGTCCGCACTGTCTATAAAGCTACGGGCTTCCAGAACCGAACTATATTCCCGATAGATTGTGGCGATGTCTTTCGTCTTTGCCCTGAGCGCGCCCTTTGCCGCTTGGGATGCCGTGAGGAGCTCATCCGGCGCCACATCATAACGCTTCAGTTCGGCAATCAACCGCACCATACCCTGTGAAAAGCCCTGAAATGCCAGCACCGGCCGGAAGGCATCCAACTCACCCGCAACGCGCGATGCAGCCGCCCGCAGAGCCATCGCCAGGCCTGACTCGCCCACAGCGGTGCGTCGGCTCTGCTCCACCTGGGCAAAGACCTCCTCAGCCAGGCGGGTGGGGCTGGTCACACGGGCTTGCAGAAAGCCCTTCTTGCCAAGAGCTGCCAGAAGTTCCTTCTCTGTTTGCAATGTGTATTGCTCCGGCACGACCACATAGACCGGCTTAGGGCCGGCCTCCATGTGGCGTTTGACCACATCATACACCCACGTGGACTTGCCGGAACCGGCCCGGCCGGCCACAAATCTGAGCAGCATCAGCATCCCTCCTGTCGGTGGGAATCAATGGATATATTGATTGTACTATATCTGGTGTGCCAAATGCAGCAGGAATAACAAGAATTTGACAGAATGCCCTATTCTTGTGGAAATGGCAAATATCTGCGGGCCGCATAAACTCCCTCCACTGCCTTCGGCAGCACCTCCCTCATTTACCCCCACCGCCTTCGGCGGTGTCACCCCTTAGAGGGGTGATATAGAGGGAGGCAAGGAGATCTCCGAAAATGGTATACTTGTCCCCCTCTTGAGGGGGATGTCACAATATCACAGCGTTATGCTGCGATATTGATGACAGGTGGAGTTACCTAACATACGACTTCAACAGCACCAACCTGCCATCTAGCTCCACAGCCCCGGCAGCCGCTGGGCTTACGAAGGTGTCGCCGAGAGCGACGTCAAAGCATTTCGCGCCATCTTTCCAGACTGAACCGCTGCCATCAATGGCTGTGTAGGCGGCAAAACCATGATGGCCGTGATCAACAAATGGCCCGGTGACCTCCAGCTTTTCCAGCGTGAAATGGGGATTACCAATATATCGGGTACGGACACAATTGCTCTCACATGTCACAGTTCCTGTCACAGGACCATAGCCTGGATAAGCCCTCACTACTCGAAGAGCCTCATCAATATGCAGCTCACGGGGCTTGCCGGTGGCGGCATCCACCCTGCCCCAGTCATAGAGCCGGTAGGTCGTATCCGAATTCTGCTGCACCTCATAGGCCACGATACCCGCCGTGAGCGCGTGCACCATACCGGCGGGGATATCCAGCACATCGCCTGGCTTCACGGCAAGCCTGTGCAATTTGCTTTCTATTACGCCAGCCTGCGCCGCAGCAGCGAATTCCTCCACTGTGCCTTCTATGCCATAGATGAGCTCGGCTCTCTCCGGGCAGGCCAGCACCACCCAGGCCTCGGCCTTGCCGGCTTCGCCGGGGCGGCAGTTGTCGTCACCGGGGTGCACCTGCACGGATAGATTACCCGAGGCACCCAACAGCTTGATCAGAAGCGGAAACTTTTCATAAGAAGCTGCACCATAAAAGCTTTCGCCTTTCGCGTAATCACCAAACGGCATGCAAGCATCAGACACGGTCGCAATCAATGACTGGCCCTTTGGGTGCGCTGAGACTTCCCAGCTTTCGCCAATGTCATCGGAAGGGATATTCTTGCCCAAAGTATCGCGCAGTTGTGTACCTCCCCAAATGTAAGAAAAGTACTTCGGAACAAGCTTCACCGGAACATTGTGCATCGCGACAGACCGCATTGCGCTCACCTCAGTGACATGTTACATCATTTGCCCGTTATTTGGTAGGATCAGCAGGCTCAATATGCCAAGAACAAACGGAAGGAATCTTTCTGGATTCCTTGTTGAAACTATCTGCGGTTGATATAATGATGCATGGATTATACTATCCGGAGTCATGTATGGAACACTGCAATTTCCTGTCCGAACAGACGCTGCAATACTGGCTTGTGAGGATTGGCGCACGCGAAGACATGTCAGAAGTGCTTTTTGATACAGCGCGGAACATAGCGGCGGACCACCGCCTGAAGGATCTTTTTCTGACTGAGCAGCGGCTGCACGGTGAACAGAATCAATGGCACCGGTCCTGGGACCCTCTTCCGATGGATGAGGTTGTTTCCCAGGCATTGCCCGAACCATCGCAGTTTTATTATCTGTCGTATTTGAGCGCGCTTCCATGGACTCTCCGGCGGTATCAGGAGATGGGCATTCCGGAGCAGGTATATGATCACACGATGGCTCAACTGCCTTTTATGTTTTTGGAGAAGCACGACGCAACAGGCCGATGGGTTTATACGGGGTTTGGTTGGATCTGGCGCCACCTGAGCACCGAATTGTTTCGCCTGGGCCGCATGCAGTATATGGCAATCCAGTATCCCAGGGCGGAGCGTCTATTTCGCCACAAAGACGGCGAAGAGTTTGTCATGCTCTGCGATCCGGATCTGGACTTGCGTGAGGATGGTTGGGCCAATGGGGCCGGTGGTCGCTTTGATACGCCATGGAGAGGTGTGTTTACTGAAACTGCGGATGCCTGGGCCGGCAACCCGCTGCATCGGGAAGGTTATGTCTTGAAGGATGTAGTGACGTTGCCAAAAAGCCAGTGGGAGCTTGTCCTTGAGAAAGGCGACTGGGTGCTTGACCTGCATATCCCAAAGGATGGCTCGTTCACACCGGATGAATGCAAAGCCTCCATTGCCATGGCAGAGCAGTTTTACCAAACCCACTTCCCCCGGATTCACCTAAAAGGCCTTTATTGCCACACATGGCTTTTTACAGCCCAATTAAAGGAGTTTTTGCCGGCCGGCAGCAATATTCTGGCTTTTCAGGACGAGTTTTACCGCATGCCGACGGCAGGCAGCATGAGCTTTTTGTGGAGCTTCGTCTTTGGCGAAGGCTATACTCGTGAATCCGCACCGCGAGATACAACGCTACGCCGCAGCGTGCTGGACCATCTGGATCGCGGCGGTGAGATCTTTGATTTGTGCGGCATCACGCTGCGGGATTCCGACCGTTGGGGAAAAGCATAGAAGCATGATGAGGGCTCAAGCCGATTGAGTAAATGCAACAATTGAGTTCATGGATATCGCCATTGATCCGGATGTTTTGAGGTGTCTCTTGTGAAAAAACGCATGTCCAACCCTCTAAGGTCCCTATATGACCAAAATGGGATCTCTGACCCAAGGTTGAGGCGGGATCTCAATCTGTTCATATATGCCATTGCTCTCGGCTCAGTTTTTTTCTCTGTCTCCGGTGGCGCGCCGTTCACCGGCTTTGCCAGCGCGTTGGGCACCAACGACCTGCAATTCAGCATCCTGATGGCTGTGCCAGTCGCTGTGAGCTTTCTTCAGTTTTTTGCATCCTGGCTCATGGAGCGGACCAAAAAACGAAAACCCATGTTTGTCATCGCCGGTATTATTCAGAGAGCACTGTGGATACCGGTAGCCCTGGTGCCTTTGTTTGTCCCGATGGACAAGCCAGTTCTTCGGTTATGGGTTGTGATTGGGCTGATCTCCATATCCTCCGTGGCAAACATGTTCATGAACGTGTCTTTCTTCTCCTGGCTCGGAGATATCGTCCCAATCCACATCCGTGGTCGCTATCTGGGCTTGCGTCAAAGCATTCAGATGGCCTCAGGCCTTGTCGCAGCTTTGCTGGCCAGCATGATGCTGGATTTACTCCCGGGTTTAACTGGCTACGCGATCGTATTCGGCGCGGTATCCCTGTTCGGTGTTGCAGATATTGCGATGTTTATCTGGATTCGCGACCCGCCGATGCACGTCATGGAGCATGAGCCGCTGTTCAAGTCTTTCTCCAATGTGCTCAAAAACAAGGGGTTTCTGCTGTATTTGCTGTTTTGGACAGCCTGGATGTTTGCCTGGAACCTGCCAGGCCCATTCTACAACAAATATAACATGGACCAATTGGGGCTCTCCCTCTCCATGACGACACTGACTGGCCAGGTGGCTTATGGCGTGATGGCTGTGCTGTTTGTGCAGTGGTGGGGCCGGCAGTTGGACAAGCATGGCCATTTCTGGGTGCTCTGGCGCTGCGGGCTGGTCCTCTGCGCGTTGCCTTTGGTCTGGGTTTTCGCGGTGCCCGGGTCTTTCTGGCCCATGCTCGTGTTTTCACTGACAATCGGTGTTTTCTTCAGCGGCGTGGATCTGACTCAGGTGCAAATGCTGGTCACGGTGACGCCACAGCGCAACCGCAGCATGTATGTGGCGATGTATATGGTGATCACATCAACCGTGGGCATGTCTTTGGCAAATCTGGTTGGCGGAAAGTTGCTCAGCATGCTGGGAGAAATAAGCTTCACATTCTGGGGTGTGCATTTCGACCGCTACAAGCTGCTTTTCGCCGGAGCCTGCATACTACGGCTGCTCATCGTATTATTCCTTTTGCCAGCCATCGCGCATTTGAAACAAGGCAAAAAGGAGAACAATGAAACAAACAGTGAAGGGGTTGATTCGAATGCCGGAAAAGAAACTGCCTGATCGCCAATCCGCAGACAGGAAATGGCAATGGAGGCTTGAGGATCTGTATCGCACCAACGAGGAATGGGAAACGGACTACAGGCTCGCCGACGACACCATGCCAAAGGTAGCTGCCTGGGAGGGCCGCTTGGGCGAATCTGCCGCGGCGCTTCTGCAGGCGCTGGAAGAAATCGCTTCTATTTCACTGATCGTGGAGCGGCTCTATTGCTATACCCATATGCGCCGTGATGAAGACAATGGCATGAGCCTTTACCAGGGCATGACCGACCGGGCCGGAGCCCTTGGCGTGCGGCTCTCCAGCGCGCTCTCCTTCTTTGACCCCGAGCTGCTGGCAGTTGATCCCCAACGTCTGGAGAGCTTTTTTCAAGCGGAACCAGGCTTGGCCGTGCACCGGCACAATATTGATCTGGTGACCCGACGCCGTGAGCACACCCTTTCGCAGGCGGAAGAGAAACTGCTGGCAATGGCCGGAGAGGTGTTGCAGGGCGCCGGCACTGTCTACACGATGTTCAACAACGCGGACCTCAAATTCCCCACGATCAAGGGCGAGGATGGAGAAGATGTCCAGATCACCCATGGGCGCTACATCCCGCTGATGGAAAGCCGCGACCGCGACGTGAGGAAGGCTGCCTTCCAGGGCCTTTACTCCACATACGGCAGTTTTAAAAACACCGTCGCGGCCACGCTTTCAGCCAGTGTCAAGGCAGAGTGGTTTGAGTCCAGGGCGCGGAAATTCAACTCGTCGCTGGAGGCTTCGCTTTTTTCCGATGCAGTACCAGTTGAGGTATATGACAGCCTGATCGCCGCGGTGCGGGCCCACCTGCCCTCTTTGCACCGCTACATGCGCCTGCGTAAAAAGGCACTCAAGCTGGATGAGCTGCACATGTATGACCTCTATGTGCCCATCGTGCACGATGTGGAAATGACAGTGGGCTATGAGCAGGCATGCGCGATGGTCGCCGCAGGACTGTCACCGCTGGGCAAAGACTATGTGGACGCGATGAAGGGCGGCATGGGCGCAGGCTGGGTGGATGTGTATGAAAACCAGGGCAAGACCGCCGGTGCCTATTCCTGGGGCGTATGGGGCACCCACCCCTATGTGCTGCTCAATTGGAACGACACGCTGGACAATGCTTTCACACTGGCCCACGAGTTTGGCCATGCGATGCACAGCTATTACTCCGACAGGCAGCCCTATGTGATCGCGCAATACCCGATCCTGCTGGCGGAAGTGGCATCCACCTGCAACGAAGCGCTGTTTATGGACCATATGCTCAAGAGCACCTCCGACAAGGGGCAGCGGATGTTTCTGCTGAACCAAACGCTGGAGCAGGTGCGCACCACGGTGATCCGTCAGGTGATGTTTGCAGAGTTTGAGAAAATCATCCACGGCATGGCCGCCAAGGATGAGCCGCTGACTCCCGAATCCATCTGCGCGGTTTACCACCAGCTCAATGTGGACTACTACGGCCCCGATATGGTGGTGGATGAGGAGATTGACATGGAGTGGGCCCGCATCTCCCACTTCTACCGAAGCTTCTATGTGTATAAATATGCCACCGGTTATGCCAGCGCCATCGCATTGGCCGAGCGCATTCTGGCCGATGGCGTGGAAGCACGAGACCGCTATCTGCGGTTCCTGGGCAGCGGCGGCAGGGATTATCCTTTGAACCTGCTGCGGGAAGCGGGGGTGGATCTGACAAAGCCTGACGCCGTGGAAGCCTGCCTCAAGAAGTTTGGAATGGCCGTTGCTGAAATGGAAGGGCTTCTTATGGTATAATGTGGATATGCCACTGTAAAGGAGATTGAAAGATGAAGCTTGCATTCTCAACGCTTGGCTGCCCTGAGTGGGGATGGGATGATGTGTTGTCCGCTGCTTCTGACCTTGGCTATGATGGGGTGGAAATCCGCGGGCTCAGCAACGAATTGTACTCTCCGTCCATTTCGGAATTTTCACACCGCCACATCGGCCAGACGAAAGACAGGCTTGCCAAGCTGGGTCTGGAGATCCCTTGCCTTGCATCGGCCTGTGTGTTTGGAGCGGAGTCCGGTTATCAATCGGCGCTGGCGGAAGGGCGCGCATATATAGACACTGCAAAGGCTGTTGGCGCTCAGTTTGTGCGTGTGATGTGCGAGGGCACGGCAGCTCCGGAAAAAAATGTGGATACTTCCCTGGTCAAGAAGGCGCTCTGTGAGCTTGGCAATTATGCCGCTCCCCGTGGCGTAACTGTGTTGCTGGAAACCAACGGTTGGTATGCAGACAGCCGCAGGCTTGCGCAGCTATATTCTGAAATTGAGGAGCCCGGGCTTGGCCTACTCTGGGATGTGCACCATCCGTATCGATTCTTTGGCGAAAAGCCCGCCGAGACACTGGCCCGCATCGGCAAATGGGTGCGCTACATCCATATCAAGGATTCGGTGATTGAAGATGGACGGGTTCGCTATCGCATGCTTGGTGAAGGCAATTTGCCAATAAAAGACTTCATATCCGCCCTTGATGACATCGGCTATGATGGATGGTATACTCTTGAGTGGATCCGGCGATGGGATATGTCACTGGAAGAACCAGGCATCGCGTTTGCACATTATATCGACTATATGCGTGGGTTGAAAAAATAGCATCACTGAGGAGAAGATATATGAAAAAGGTAGTGACAATTCTGGTCGTTGTGGTGCTCCTGGCATCCATGCTGTTGCTGGGTGGCTGCGGCGGAGGGAAACTGAAAATGGTCACAGGTCGGTGGAAACTGGCCACCGTTGGTGCCGGTAACGGCGGAAATCAACAGCAGTATTATCTGCCTTTATCTGTGGATATTTATCCCAATGGCACTCTCAACATGTTTGACGAGCCGTTTGGAAAGTGGACCATGGACCGGGATACCTTCACGTTTAAAAGTGACGACGGAGAGATGGACGTAACCGGTTCGTTCAAGATCGATTTTGTGGAAGACGAAAACACCGGCAACACGATTCCCCAACTCACCGTCTATCCAGACGATGTGGACGCCAGCTATATTCTGACCAAGGTCGCCGACCTAGGCCCGCTGGAATCAGCACTACGGGCATCAGCGGCAGCTCAATCTGCTGCTCCAACCGTTGCACCCACAGCCACCAAGTAATATGCTGGTTCATTCAGAAGAGGCCCGTCGGGCCTCTTTTGTTGTCTATCCAAGCGCGTCTTTTAGCAGATCCCGCACTTCCTCTTGTTTTTCAAATAGCAGGCACCCTCCGGCATGCTCACCCATCAGAAACCCACCCTCCCGCATTTTGCTGAGAAATGGCGATTGCAGCGCCTGTACGAGCGAAATATCCTTCAGATTGGTATCGGAATAGGGTGAGAACGGGCATGGCTCCACGCTTCCATCCATGTTGATGTGCACAAAGCCCCTGCCCGCAGCCAAGCAGCCGCCGGTTTCCTTCTCGTCGCCTGGGAAGGAAACGATGAGCATCCCAGACGTATCCTTCAGGACTTTTGTTTTTTCCTCAAGCACCACCCTGTCCTGCGCCGTGGGGGCCAAGTGGGCACTGATCTGGTCAGCCGGCACATACTCCACATAAAACACAAGGCTGCAGCCTTTCTCTCTCAACCCATTGGCAAAACCCGATGCTGTGACGCTCGTGATGTTTTCGCTGGTGACCGTAATGGATGTGCCAAAGAAAACGCGCCTTGCTTTCAAAGCTGCCATCGCTTCGTTCACTTTCTCATAAACCCCTGAGCCACGCCGGCCGTCGGTGGTTTCCTGATTGCCTTCCAGGCTGATCACGGGGATCAGGTTACGGTGCATTTCAAAGAAACTCAACATTTGCCCGTTGATCAATGTGCCATTGGTAAACACGGGGAAAATGATTTCCGGATACTTTCCCGCCGCTTCCAGCACATCAAAGCGCAGCATCGGCTCGCCTCCGGCCAGCAGGATGAAGCACACCCCCATTTCCTTCGCTTCTGTAAATAGTGTATCCCACCGGGATGCGTCAAGCGGCTGCTTTCCCTGCAAACCACCGCACCCCTGTTGGTTTGCCCGGGCATAACACCCGGTGCAAAACAGGTTGCAGTTGGCAGTAATGCTGGCAATCAAAAAAGGAGGCACATGCAAGCCGGACGCTTCCAGCATCTCCCGGCGTTTCTGAGACTTTGTGAGGTTTTTCAGGAAAGCCCTCAGGAATCTCAGCTGTGCAGGGTTGCCAACTGCAGCTTTCAACGAATCCAGAAGCAATGTGCGGATACCTGCGCTCATGTGTGACAGAAGATTGATCATCTGATTGCTCCAAGCAATTTATCTATTGGTCGTTTGACACTGCATTGAGGTTCAGTGCCAGGATGAACAACAGTACCAGTATACAAGTTATGCTACCGTTGGCAATGGGATTCCGCTCACGGCAACGGATTCTTGTAGCAAACCGACATATTGCTTGTTTATCCACTGTTTATATTGTAAGATAGTGATGCAGTTATTCATCACTTGTCGATATACGGAGGATTACTCATGGCTGAAATGAACTATATCATTACAACTGATTCCAACACCGAGTTACCACTGTCCGTCGCCAAAGAATATAACGTCACGTATGTACCAATGGATTATTTGCTGGATGGTGAGGAATACTTCTACGACCTCGGTGAACACACCGATTTCAAGGCCTTTTTCAACGCGGTGCGCTCCGGGAAACTGCCCACCACCTCCACCTATCCGCCGCAATACTATGTGGACCTGTGGCGGCCCATGCTGGAGTCGGGAAAAGACGTGCTGCATCTTGGGTTTTCGTCCAAGCTCTCCGCCGCATATGGCTATCTTTCCGATGCACGTGATCTGCTGAACGGCGAGTTTTGCGACTCCGGCAGGCGCGTGGTCACTGTGGACCTCAAGGGCATCTCCGGTGGGGCTGCTGTGCTCGTTTATCGCGCGCTGCAGCAGTATCGGGCTGGTAAATCGATCAACGAGGTGGCAGCCTGGGTGGAGCAAAACGCCGATCACGCCCAGCATTGGTTCACCGTGAACGATCTGAACCACTTGCGGCGCGGCGGCAGGCTTTCTGCCACCACGGCCATAGTAGGCTCGGTGCTCAATGTCAAGCCCATCCTGATCCTCAACAAGGAAGGCCGCGTGGTCCCCCTGGACAAGGTGATGGGCCGGCGCAAGGCCATCAACTACCTGTCGGAAAAAGTACGCGAATATGCCCTGGATGCCGAGAATAACGCATTAGTGATCCTGCACGGTGACTGCCTGGAGGACGCTGAGGAGTTGCAGAAGCTGGTAGAGGCACACACCAAGTTCAAGGAAGTGTTTGTGCAGTTTGTGGGGCCTGTGATCGGCACCCATGCCGGGCCAGATGTGCTTGGTATCTGCTTTATGGGCAAAGAAAAACCAGAATAAACACAAAGGCGGAGGGATCATCCCTCCGCCTTTCTTATCTCCAGTATCTCCAGATCTTTTTATCTTTGCACGCGCCCCGTGCCGTCGCCACCCATCAGTGTTTGGACCTCCTGCACCGATACGAGGTTATAGTCCCCCGCGATTGTATGCTTTAAGGCTGCCGCAGCCACTGCGAATTCCAATGACTGCTGCGGCTCCATGCCTCCTGTCAGGCCATAGATAAGCCCGGCGCTGAAGGAGTCTCCCCCGCCCACCCGGTCCACAATGCGGATGTCATAATGCTTCGAATGGAAAAACTGGCCGCCCTGATACAACATCGCAGACCACCCGTTATCGGAAGCAGAGATGCTCTCCCGGATGGTGAATGCTGTTGTCTTGATGGCATGCTTCTCCTCCAGATATCTTGCCATCTTCTGGCAGCGATCCAAGGTGAATGGCTGATCCACGTCCACAGGCACCACATCGGCTGGGTTGATGGCCACATCAACATAATCAAACAGGGTGCTCATCACTTCGGTGGCTTTCTCAATGCTCCAGAGCTTCTTGCGGTAGTTCACATCGCAGCTCACGGTGATGCCGCGGGCATGGGCCGCCTTGCAGGCTGCCAACGTGATGGCTTCCATGTTGCTGCCCAGCGCCGGCGTGATGCCGGTGAAATGAAACCAATCAGCGCCTTCAAAAATGCGATCCCAGTCAAAATCGTTTTCCGAGGCACAGGCAATGGAAGAGCCCGCCCGGTCATAGATCACATTGCTGGGCCGCATGGAAGCGCCGGTCTCCAGATAGTAAGTGCCCAATCGGTCACCACCACGAGCAATACAGGAGGTGTCCACCCCAAAACGCCTGAGCTCGTTGCGGGCAGCATCGCCCAGCAGGTTATGCGGCAGCTTGGTCACATACCGTGCCTCGAGCCCAAAGCCGGCCAACGCTACGGCCACATTGGCCTCTGCGCCGCCATAAGTGGCGTCAAAGGACCTTGCCTGTAAAAAACGCTGATAACCGGGCGTGGAAAGCCTGAGCATGATCTCCCCGAAACACACCACTCTTGTCATACAACAACCTCTCAGATTCCGGCCCTGGCCGCTTGGATGGCACTCATATATTGCCGCGCGATTTCCGTGATTTCTGAATATTTACCAGTACTTGCGCCCTTGATGAGCTCGCTACCGGCGCCTAGTGCCACGGCACCCGCCTTGATCCACTCAGATGCGTTGCTGGCGCTGACACCGCCGGTGGGCATCAGCTTCGCCTGCGGCAGCGGCGCGAGAAGGGATTTGATGATGGATGGCCCAAACAGGTTCGCCGGAAACACCTTCAACACATCAGCCCCGGCTTCCATCGCCTGCACAGCCTCTTTTGGTGTCATAACCCCGGGCATGCATGCCACGCGGTAGCGGTTGCAGAGCTTCATTGTTGCCTCATCAAAATAAGGACTCACAACATATTGCGCGCCGGAAAGGATGGCGATGCGGGCCGTTTCTGGATCCAGCACGGTGCCGGCACCCACAATCATCTCCCCATTGGCATATTGCCTGGCCAGATCCTCTATGACCCGATGGGCGCCAGGCACAGTGAATGTGATTTCCATCGCGGACACGCCGCCCTCCAGGCAGGCTTCGGCAATCCGTTTGGCCTGTTCCCCATTGTCAGCACGAACCACGGCGACCAAGCCGCTGCCCAGGATTCTGCCGATGACCTGTTCCTTTTCCATCCCAGCACCTCTTTCATACTGCAGTCAATATTTTACACCGGTTGGATGTTTTTTTCCATGGCCAGCCAATATCATGAGTGCAATCAGCAACAAACTCAAATAACCCTGCGCCGGTTGGCGACAGGGTTATTCCATATCAACTGGGTGCCTCAGGCGCGCTCCATATACTCGCCGGTGCGCGTGTCTATCCGCAACTTTTCGCCGGTGTTGATGAACAGCGGCACCATGACCGTGTAGCCGGTTTCCAGTTTGGCAGGCTTCAATGTGTTGGTGGCGGTGTCGCCCTTGAAGCCCGGCTCGGTGTCCACAACCTTCAGCTCCACAAAATTCGGTGGCTGCACCGAGAAGGGCTTGCCCTTGAAAAACTTGATCTGAACGCTCATATTTTCGATCAGGTAGGGCAGCGCTTCCTCCACCTGCTCCTTGGTGAGCGGCAGCTGCTCGAAATTCTCATTGTCCATGAAATGATAGAACTCGCCATCTTCATACAAATACTGCATGTCCTTGGTCTCAATCATGGCGCGGGGCATTTTGTCCGTGGGATTGAAGGTGCGCTCCAGCACAGCACCGGTGATCACGTTTTTGATCTTGGTCCTTACAAACGCGGCACCCTTGCCCGGCTTGACATGCTGGAAATCGACGATGACGAAGACGTTGTTGTCAATCTCAATCGTCAATCCCTTTCTGAAATCACTGGCGTTGATCATGTTCTTCCTCCGATTACAATATTATCAGGCTCTTTTCAGAGACAAACAGGCTTTCCCAACCGGTATCTGTGATAATACAGGTGTCTTCAATCCGCACGCCGCCGATACCCGGCAGATAGATGCCCGGCTCCACGGTGACCGCCATGCCCGGCTCCAGTAATGTGCTGCTCCTGCCGCTCAACACCGGTTGCTCATGGATCTGCAAACCCACGCCATGGCCCAGCCCGTGGCCGAAGTTTCCACCATATCCGTGTTGGTGAATCAGGTCTCGGGCAATGGCGTCCACCTCCCGGCAACTCTTGCCCGGTGCCAGGGCTTCAGCGGCTCTCGCCTGCGCATCCTGCACAATCCGGTAGATTTCCAGCATCTCGTTTTGAGGTTTGCCCACAGCGACCGTGCGGGTCATGTCCGCGTGGTAACCGCAATATTCAGCGCCAAAATCCAACGTGACCATATCACCGGCGCGGATCAGACGATCGGAAGTGATCGCGTGGGGCATCGAGCCATTTTCGCCGGATGCCACGATGAATTCAAAGGACTGTGCGGCTTTATGATGCTTTGCCATATAGTATTTGAGCTCTGCGCTGATTTCAATCTCACTTGCGCCAGGCTTAAGGATGGTCAGAAAATGCTGAAACGCTTGATCGGTGATCCGGCAGGCTTCGCGCAGCAACTTGATCTCATCAGCATCTTTCACAGCACGGATCCGGACACAGAGCTCCCCCATCGGGATGAGCCTGGCTGGATCCAGTGCCTTGATGAACTGGCTGTGCTGGGCGACGGGCAGGAACTCATCCTCAAAACCAAGCACAGATATACCATACTCACGGGCCAGCTGCGAGATGGTTTGCGGGTAATCGCGGTTTTCCGGCTCAAGCACCGTGCATCCGGGCGACTGCTTGCGCGCCTGCTCTGTGTAGCGGGAATCAGTCATCACAACGGAAACGCCACTGGCAATGAACGCGCAACCCTCGCCGGTAAATCCGGTGAAATAGCGGATGTTTTCCGGGCTATGAAGCATCGCTCCCTGCGCGCCTGCAGCCATCAGGCCGGACAACAAATTCTCAATACGCCTATTCATGGTGTCTCCTCGGTTTTGATCGTTACACTCGCAACAGTATACCATAACATGACGATTCTTAACAAGAATTAACAGCTCAACGCAGCATAAATGGCCTTCATCCGCAGGGCATCTTCGGCCATAACATCTCTGGATTCGCAGATGATCACCGGATGGAGGCCTCTTTCACACAGCACCTGCGCAAGTGGATCGAACTCCGGGCCATAATCATGATCCTCAAAGGTGAGGTGCTTGATCTCACCCTTATTGCCATACTGGATGTGGCTGAAATGGGCATGGAATCCATCACACTTCTCAGACCCGAGCCGTGCTCCAATTGAATCGACGATCCGGCGAAAGTCATCGGCGGTTTTCAGCGAGCCTTGTTCCAGCGCATTGATGTGTCCGAAATCGATGGCGGGATAAACGTTGCTGCCCAGTCGGCACAGTGCCAGCACCTCGTCCAGTGTGCCCAATTGGGTGGGCCTGCCCATTGTCTCGGGGCAGAGGATCATCTCACCCAGCCCCTGCTCCTGCAACCCGGCCAGCACCAATTCCAACTCCATCATAGCAAGCTTCAATGCCTCTGCCCTGTCCTGCCCAGCCGACGAACCCGCGTGAAATATGACTCGGGTAGCCCCCATCACGCTAGCCATCTTGGCGCTGTCAAACAGGTACTTCCTGGATTTGATCCGTGTTTCTTCGCTGGGGTTTGCCAGATTGATGTAATACGGCGCATGAACAGAAAGTGCAACATCGAATTTGCGTGATTCATCGCGCATGCTGCCAGCGAGGCTTTCGGTCAGCCGCACACCCCTGCCAAAGGAGTACTCGTATGCGTCCAGCCCAAGCTCATTGAGCCATCTGGGAATCTCGTCGCTTCGCTTATGGCCCTGCTCATAAAAGCTTGCCGAGTTACCGGCTGGCCCAAAGCGGATGCGGCGTTCACTTGCCATGCTCGCCAGCTTCGTGGTCAAACGTGCGGCCGGTGATCATGCGCTCAAACCGGCGCATAAACCGGGTCCATTTATATTCGCGGTTGGAAATGGGCTTGACCAGTATCGTGCGCACGCCCAGGATATTGGCACCGAAGATATCAGTGAACACCTGATCGCCCACAAAAACGCTGGTGTGCCGATGCGACTTGAGTGATTTCAAAGCTTTTAGGTAGCCGCCAAGCAACGGCTTGCAGGCGCCCCAAACACCCTCCACCTCAAGGATGGCTGTGAGCTTCTTGATGCGCCACTTCTGGTTGTTTGATATGATGCAGATCTTAAAGCCAAGCCTCTTGGCATTCTGTATCCAAGAACAAGTCGTTTCATCGATGTTGAACGTGTGCCATGGAACAACAGTATTATCCATATCCAAAAGCAACGTGTCGATTTGCTGTTCGCGCAGCATTTCCAAATCGATCACGGGCAGCTTGTCAACCTTCATCCATGGTTCCAACAATTTCATTCATTCACCTTGCTCGGCCAAATGGTTATGCCACAACGATATGATTTCCACATCTGCAGAAAGCACATGCGATAATGATAGTAAAACGGTCAAAAATTGTCAACCTAAAACAAAGCCGTGCTTGAGCCTTTCTCCTTGCAGACAGAAAGATAGCCGGAACGGGGAGGTTCCGGCTATTGGGGAGAGGAGAATTTGAAGGAAGAACGTTGCGGAGTATCTCCAGCAGAAGGTGCGACTGCCCCGCCGCTTCCTGCTTTACCAGTATTGCCACATTTTTGACCTATATACCGGAGTTTAAGAAATCATTGAGGAATCTCGTAATACTTACCACTAGTTGCGGGCACCGGGCTTTTTGGGCTGAGATCTTTTCTTATTCTTCAAATCATCCTGCACTCGCTTGGCCTTGCGGGCCTTGTTGCGTTCAATGATCGTCTCAAGCCGTTGTTGCTGCACAGGGCCGTTGAGATATCCCAACCCTGCTGCAGACGTAAATAACAGAAAGAATATCATGAATAGCGCTGGTGTAGCCTTTTCAAACGTCATAAATGCATTCAGGTATGTCATATTCCAGAGCTTCAAACCAGTCGTCATGATGGCCGCCAAGGAATTCTCAGCAAAAAAGCCATCCAATGCATGAGTTGCATAGAGAATGTATGCCAGTGTTGCGATAAATGCATAAGCCATTGCTTGCGCAAGAGCTCCTCCTGCAAATCCAAACCATTTGCGATAAACCAATCTGGGTTTGTCTTTTTCGGCTGTGGTATTATCCTCCAGAATATTTCTGGTGATTTTGTCATTCTTAGTATCTTTGGTGCCGGAATTCACCGCATCAACCCACACCAGACCAAGCATTACAAGAGAAAACAAGATCGTGATGATCCATCCGAACACAGCATTGTTCCAATTGCTGATGATTGGAAGCATGATAAACACCGCCAGCAATACGGCAATGGCATTCAGCATCAGCAAACGGCCTGCAAACGAAAAGAGCTTTTTGACCATGCGTTTACTCCCCTGCCACAAGGCAATCTATGATTTCATCCTGGGTCACGATGATTTGAACAGGCACGTCAAAACTGCCATAGGGCAGATCCTGCAGAACCTGCACCGAAAACGCCGGTGCAATTGTAAGCGCCCGAGCCTTCGCAAGAATCCGGTCATAATAACCGGCCCCATAACCAAGCCTGTGGCCTGCTCTGTCAAAGGCTACTCCGGGCACAATTATAACAGAAAAATCATGGACAGTGCGTTCGTTCAGGCAATCTTTAGGTTCACGGATACCCCAACGTCCTGGCTCCAGATCAGTCTCAAGATTCGAGACGCGATACAGTTTAAGCTCACTGGCGCTGTAGCACCTGGGCAAGGCGCACAACACGCCTTTGCCGAGCGCCGCACTAAGAAGCGGAGAAATATCAACCTCATCACCAAAGGGCATGAAAAACAGGATGCTTCTTGCATCCTGATAATCAGGCAACGATGCGATTGTTTTACAAATCTTTTGAGACCAGTCCGCACGCCTGGCACCGTCCAGGCCAGCCCGAGCAGCAAGGATTTGTTTGCGGATCGCTTTTTTTTGAGCGACCAGCTCAGCCATTGACATACACACGCTTCACGCGATCGCCGATGGTGGTGATGATCTCATAATTGATCGTGCCGGAGAGTTCGGCCAGCTCGTTGGCAGAGATCTCCTCCTCTCCCCTTCGACCGATCAGTACTGCTTCATCACCTACGGTCACGCCGCCGATGTCTGTCACATCGGCCATCATGTGATCCATGCACACACGGCCAACCACCGGTGCGCGCTTGCCATGGATCAGCACGTCAGACTTGCTTCCAAGGACACGGCGGTAACCATCAGCATAACCAACCGGCAGCGTGGCGATCACGCGGTCGCCGGGCGCGGTCCAAATTCGGCCGTAGCTCACAGTGTCACCCTTGTGTACGGTCTTCACCTGCACCACACTGGTCTTCCATTCGAAAGCCGGTTTGAGTGCGCAATCGGTGACGCCGGCCGGGTGCAGGCCATACATCGCGATGCCCAAGCGCACAAGATCCAAGTGGGAAAACGGGCACTCAAGCGCTGCCCCGCTGTTGCCGATGTGCAGCAACGGGTTGAAACCGGCGTTGCGGCACTGCCTGACTGCCTGCTCGAAGCGATGGTATTGTTGCTCTGAAAATGACTTATCAGCAATTTCCGAAACGGCGAAATGGCTGTAGAGCCCTTCCAATTCGATGGAACCTGCAGCAGCTTTTGCCCGATCCAAAACCGCTTGCAGTTCTTCACCGGCGCGCACGCCCATGCGGTTCATGCCGGTCTCCACCTTGATGTGGATCCGGGCCTTCCTGTCCATGCGCTTGCAGGCTGTTTCCAGGGCGTCTATCATTTCCACTGAATAGACAGTCTGGGCAAGGTTATGCTCCACCGAGACAGGTGCCAGCTCCGGCAGCATGCCTCCCATCACAAGCACAGGGGCCGTGAAGCCGCCGTCACGCAGCTCCACGCCTTCATACACATCGGCTACTGCCAGGTATTTAGCCCCGGCTTCCGCAGCCGCACGGGAAACCGCCAGCACGCCATGACCGTAGCCATTGGCCTTTACCACCGCCATGATGCCAGTGTTGGCAGGGAGCAGTGTGGAAATATGGTTCAGATTGCTTTTGATTGCCGCGAGATCAATCACGGCATGGCTTCTGTACAATGGATGCCTCCCAATGTGTTATATCAGCTCGTTTTGTGCAAGGGGTTTGAGCCCTCTTCCCTCCAGCACAGCCACAGCCTTTTTGGGGTCGTCCACCTTGAACAGGATCAAGGCGCTCTCCGTGGGCTTGCGCACAAAGGAATAGAGGTATTCCACGGCAACACCGCTGTCGCTCAATACATCCAGCGCCTCGGCAAGGCCCCCCGGAATGTCGTTGACCGCCACGGCCAAAAGCTCGGTGATGTTGACGGTGTAGCCGTGCTCCCGCAGCACTTTCAATGCCTTCTCGCTATCGTCCACGATGGCGCGCAGGATGCCGAAGTTTGTAGTGTCGGCGATGGACAGCGACTGCAGATCCACCCCCGCGTCACCCAACACGCGGGTGACGTGGGCCAGCCTGCCCTTGGTGTTTTCAATAAAGACCGAAAGCTGCTTTACCATAGTTTACCCTCCTTGCGCTCAGTCGTACACTCTTTTATCCATGACGCGCTTGGCCTTGCCCTGGCTGCGCTCGATGGACTTGGGCTCCACCAGCTTGATGGAGATGTTCACCCCCAGCACCGACTCAATGTCGTCCTTGATGCGCTGCCGGGCTTCTTCGATTACACGCACCTCGTCAGAGAAAAGCTTCTCTGACATTTCAACCCACACTTCCAGGATGTCCAGGTTGTCTTTGCGATCCACGACGATCAGGTAATGGGGCTCCACATCGGAATAGTTGACCAGTACACCTTCCACCTGCGACGGGAACACGTTAACTCCACGGATGATCAGCATGTCGTCAGACCGGCCCATGATGCGGTTCATGCGCACATGGGTGCGACCACAGTCGCACACAGCATAGTTGAGGCTGGTGAGGTCGCGGGTGCGGTAACGGATCACCGGGATGCCCTCCTTGGTGATCGTGGTGAACACCAGCTCGCCCTTCTCCCCTTCCGGAAGCGGTTGCAATGTGACCGGGTCGATGATCTCGGGGATGAAGTGATCCTCAAACACATGCAAGCCCTGTTGGCATTCGCACTCAATGGACACACCAGGCCCAAGCACCTCGGAGAGGCCATAAATGTCCATCGCGCGGATGCCAAGACGCTGCTCGATCTGCCGGCGCATGCCCTCTGTCCAGGGCTCGGCGCCGAACACACCGGTGCGCAGCTTGAGCTCGGAAAGTTGAATTCCCTCCTCGGCGATGGCCTCGGCCAAATAAAGCGCATAGGATGGTGTGCAGGCCAGCATCGTGGTGCCGAAATCTTTCATCAGCATCACCTGGCGCTTGCTGTTGCCTCCGGAAATTGGGATCACCGAAGCACCCAAACGCTCCGCTCCATAATGCATGCCCAGGCCACCGGTGAAAAGCCCGTAGCCATAGGCGATTTGGATCACGCTGTGCTTGTCTCCGCCAGCGGCCATGAGGCTGCGGGCAATGAGCTCACTCCAGGTGTTGATGTCGCCCTGTGTGTAGCCCACCACAGTGGGCTTGCCGGTGGTGCCGGAGGAGGCGTGGATGCGCACGATCTCGCTCTGCGGCACTGCGAACAGGCCGAAGGGGTAGTTGTCCCTCAGGTCCTGCTTGGTCGTGAAAGGCAGCAGTTTCAGGTCGTCCAGCGTGCGGATGTCACCGGGCAGCACGCCAGCCTGTTGCATGCGCATGCGGTAAAACGGCACGTTTTGGTAAACGTGGTTAACCGTTTTCTGGAGCCTGTCCAGCTTCAGGCGGTTCAATTCCTCGCGGGGCATGCATTCAAAGGTCTTGTTCCAATACATGGGCTTTCTCGTCTCCTCTCGGCTCAATGTCTGTCTCATCGGAAAAACGGATGATCCAATATATGGTGCGGGCAACGTATCAGGGATTCGGGCGGTTCATGAACCGTCAGTAACTCCCCCTGTCGCTTCGCGACATCCCCCTCAAGAGGGGGACAAGCTCGTTCCTATCGAACTCCATCTTGCCTCCCTCTTGGAGGGAAGTGCCCCCGCAAGGGGGCGGAAAGAGGGCTTATTTCTTCCCCTCTTCAAACGCCTTCAAATTCACATCCAGTAGTTTAGCCGGCACGCAAGCCTTCAACGCGTCCAGCCATTTCTGTTCGTCAATGCCCATCACGCGGGAGAGCATGCCCAGCATCACGGTGTTCACCGCTTTGGCGTTGCCTGCGTCCTGCGCTTTTTGCAGCGCGTCTGCGGCAATCACGGTAACATCATATTTACCAAGCTCTTCAATGATGCCTGCCGGATAAGGCTGCTTGCCCGTGATCACAGGCATGGGCAGTATCTTCTGCGTGTTTGTAAGGATATAACCGCCACGCCTCACATAGGGTGCGAAACGCAGCGCTTCCAGCTGTTCAAAGGCCAGCAGCACATCGGCATCTCCATACTCGATGATCGGGGAATACACCTTGTCGGCCATCTTCACATAGGTGACCACACTGCCGCCGCGTTGGGCCATGCCATGCACTTCAGATACCTTTACGTCATAGCCGGCTTCCTGGGCCAAGGTGCCCAGGATCTTGCTGGTGAGAAGCGTGCCCTGCCCGCCCACACCGGCTATCAAAATGTTCCAGCTCTTCATTTCACTGCGCCTCCTTACCGATCGCGCCGAAAGCGCACATCTGGATACACAGGCCGCAGCCGGTGCACAGCGTGGAATTGATCACAACGCCGCCGTCGACTGTTGCCTCGATGGCCGGGCAGCCGATCTTCAGGCAGGCTTTGCATTTGCGGCATTTCTCTTTATTGATGGCGCACAGACCTTGCTTGGGTTGGTTGGGCAGCAGAGCGCATGGCCGGCGGAAGATGATCACCGACACGCCGTCGCGGGCAAGGGAATCCTTGAGAGCGGCATCCACGGCTTTCAAATCGAATGGATCCACCACTTTCAAGTCCTGCACACCAACGCTGCGGCACAGACCTTCCAAATCGAGCACGGCGGCGTCGGAGCCTTTGAGCGTCTTGCCGGTGGCCGGATTGTGCTGGTGACCAGTCATACCAGTGGTGGAGTTATCCAGGATTGCCACAGTGATGTTGCTCTGGTTGTAAACGGCGTTGATCAAGCCCGTGATGCCCGAGTGGATGAACGTGGAATCGCCGATGGCGGCCACGAGCTTGGGCTGGCGGCCTTCTCTTGCCTTTTCAAACCCATGTGCCATGCCGATGGAGGCGCCCATGCACAGGCAGAGGTCGGTGGCATTGAGCGGCGCCAACGCGCCCAGCGTGTAGCAGCCGATGTCGCCGCTGACTGTAAGGCCCAGCTTTGAGAACGCATAGTATACGCCCCTGTGCGGGCAGCCGGGGCACATCACCGGCGGGCGGATGGGCAGGTCAGCTGCCTGTTGGGTGGCGGGCATGACACCCTTCAGTTTCTCGGCGATCATCTGCGCGCCAGGCTCGCCCTGCACGCCGAAGAGCTCCACACCGGTGCAGGGTATTCCTGCAGCCTTTAATGTGTCCTCAATGAAGGGTTCCAGATCTTCCACCACATAAAGCTTGCCATATTGGGCGGCGAACTTGCGGATGGCTTCCACAGGCAGCGGATAGACCATTCCGATCTTGAACACATCGGCATCAGGGATGGCCTCAAGCACATACTGCGACACGATGCCGCATGCTACGATGGCGATTTTGCCGCTGCCCTTGATCACACGGTGGATGGGCATGGCGTTGGTGGCTTCAGCCAGCCTGCGCATGCGGTCTTCCACAAAAAGATGGCGTGCCTTTGCCATGGCGGGCATCATCACGCGTTTCTGCGCGTCCTTTTTGTATTCCTTCAGAGGCACATCCATGCGGTCATGCACCTCGACCAATGTGCGGGAATGGGCCACACGGGTGGTTAAGCGTACTAATACCGGAGTGTCATACTCCTCGCTCAATTCAAACGCCAGCTTCACATAATCCAGGCACTCCTGGCTATCGGATGGCTCCAGCATCGGAATCAATGACATGCGGGCGTAGAACCGGCTGTCCTGCTCATTCTGGCTGGAGTGCATGCCGGGATCGTCGGCAACCATGATGACCAACCCGCCATTCACGCCGGTGTAGGCCGCGGTGAACATCGGGTCGGCTGCCACATTGAGGCCCACGTGTTTCATGCTCACGATGGCTCTGGCTCCGCCGGTACTGGCGCCCACGGCAACCTCCATGGCCACCTTTTCATTCGGCGACCACTCGGCGTATATCTCCTGATATTTGGCGATGTTCTCGGTGATCTCAGTGCTCGGTGTGCCAGGGTAGGCAGACGCGACCCTGCATCCCGCCTCCCACGCACCCCGCGCGATGGCCTCGTTGCCCAGCAGCAGTTGTTTCACAATTTCACCTCAAGGTTCAATTTCTCAGATCAGTTACTCTCTTCGCCTTGCCCTCAAACCGCTTCAGCGTGAGCGGCTCCACCAGGCGCACCTTGGCGTCCAGCATCAGCATCGCATGAAGCTTGTTGCGGATGCGATCAGTCAGGCCCTCCAGCTCGCTATAGCGGTCCAGCAGAGATGCGTCAATCAGCTCCACCAGGATCTCCATCGTGTCCAGATAGTTCTCCCGGCGCACGATGATCTCGTAGTTTGGGCCCACCTCCACCACGCTGTGCAGCACTTCCTCGATCTGCGTCGGGAACACATTGACACCGCGGATGATCAGCATGTCGTCGGAGCGGCCCTGCACCTTGGCCATGCGGATGAGCGTACGCCCGCACTTGCAGGGTGCTTCCTCCAGCCAGGTGATATCACGGGTGCGGTAGCGCAGGATCGGAAGGGCTTCTTTGGTCACGGCGGTGATCACCAGCTCGCCCTTTTCGCCCACCGGCAGCACTTCGCCGGTCTCGGGGTGGATGATCTCGGGGATAAAGTGATCCTCATTGACGTGCAGGCCGGCCTTTTCCACGCACTCGCCGGACACGCCAGGCCCGATGATTTCAGACAGCCCGTAGTTTTCCGTGGCCAGTATGTTAAGCTTGCGCTCGATGTCAGCGCGCATCTTTTCGCTGTGGCCCTCGCCGCCGAACAGGCCCACGCGGAGTTGCAAATCCCTATGGACATCCACGCCTAGCTTTTCCGCGGCTTCTGCGATATACATCGCATAGGAGGGGGTGCCCACCAGCACCGTGGTGCCAAAGTCGCGCATAAACATCAACTGCCGCTCTGTGTTACCGGCAGAGGCAGGAATCACCGTGCAGCCCACTTTTTCCAATCCATAGTGCAAGCCCAACGCGCCGGTGAACATACCATATCCGAAGGCAACCTGGGCCACATCGTCTTCCGTGACACCCGCCATGCAAATGAGCCTCGCCATATTGTCCGCCCACATGCCGAGGTCTTTCTTCGTATAACCGACCACTGTGGGTTTCCCGGTGGTGCCGGAGGAGGCATGCAGGCGCACTACCTTTTTCATCGGCGCTTGAAACATCCCAAAGGGATAAGTGTTTCTGAGGTCATCCTTCACGGTGAAGGGAATCAGCCTGAGATCCTCCAGCGATCGGATGTGCTTGGGCTTCAGGCCAATGGCATCAAATTTCTCGCGATATAGTGTTGAGTTTTCCCAGGCGTGATGCACCGCTTTTTTCAACCGTCTGAACTGCAGCTCGCGCATTTCTTCCCGTTGCAATGTCTCGACTTTGCGATCCCAAATCATCAAAATGCCTCCCCTCGCACGGGGTGCAAGCAAAAAAGAGCCTGCTCCTGCCATGCTGCCATACTACAAACGTCCGCAAGCCAATCATCTCCGAACGTATGAAATTTATTATAAACCAATTTGCGGTATATGGGAACTGTAAAGAAACAAACAGCACAGTGCAGGAATAATATCTCCTGACATATCTCCATATTATGAAGAGGAGGGCTGGGATGTCATGAATAGATACCGGCGGTTTATCATGTGCTTATCAGTAGGGGTGTTGCTGATTGCATCTCTTTTGTCAACACAGTCTGAACTACCTGTGATCACAGACCGAAACAACGGTATCCCCCTCCCAATCCTGATGTATCATAGCATTGTGGAAAACCCCTCCTGCTGGAGCACCTATGTGATCAGCCCCTCTGAACTGGAACGAGATTTGAATTTCCTGCAGGCAAATGGGTATCAGACCGTAACGGTGCGGGAGCTCATAAGCTATGTGGACGGAAATGGGCAACTGCCAGACAAACCGATCTTGCTCACCTTTGACGACGGATACTACAACAATTACCTTTATGCTTATCCATTGCTGCAACAATACAGTATGAAAGCCGTGCTATCGCCGGTGGGTCGCTACGCTGACCAATACAGTCTTTCAGAGGACTTCAATCCGGAATATGCCCACGCCACATGGGCCCAACTGAGGGAAATGAGCGACGCTGGCGTAATGGAGCTGCAAAACCATTCCTACAACATGCACACGATCACAAGCAACCGCACGGCAAGCACGAAGGTGAGCGGCGAATCAGCGGAGCATTATCGCATAGCACTGGTGGCTGATGCCATCCGCATGCAGGCTTTGATGGACAGTCAAACTGGGAGGCTGCCGGAAGCATACACATACCCCTTTGGCCTAGTGAGCAATGAATCCATCTCAATCCTAAAAGAGATGGGGTTTCGTGCCACATTATCCTGCTCCACAGGGATCAACTATATTACCGATGACCCAAAATGCCTTTTCTTGCTCAAGCGTTATCTTCGGCCCCATGGTAAGGCTGCATCCACCATACTGCCATAAAGAAACCCTCCGCCCATTGGGCAGAGGGTTTGCTCAGTTTACTTATCCTTGTCTCGGTGCTTTCCAACACCGGTAACTTCTTTAAAAAAGTTTCCGACTCGTTCTTTGCGCTGGCCTCTCACCGTGGCGATCAACAGGAAAATCAACCCAAGCCCGCCCACGACTCCCACGATCCAGGCGATGCTGGACGCTGAAGTACGCGCTGTGCCTTTCTGTTGTGCGCTCTGCTGTTTTGGCTGGGGGGAGGCCTGACCCTGCGCCTGCCCCTGCTGCCCTTGCGCTTTGCCCGGTGTTTGATTCTGGACTTGCGCGTTTTGCCCACCAGACACACCAAGATACTCGGCGATGACATCGGCGATGTAGTCAGTCGTTTTCAGTGCCTTATCTTTCTCAATGGTATGTGTCCCAATCTCAATGATCATTGAGTTTGGTGTCAGGTCCTGGTTGTAACTCCCCTTGCCGATGTAGATATCCTTGATCAAGCCCGGGTGGAGGTCGTCTCCGATCTTCTTGATCTTCTTAACTGTTTCCTCATTGGCTTGCTTGTTTTGGTTGCTACGGCCAAGCACAAACCTGCATTTCGAGATCTGATCTCCCTTGAGGTTTTCTTCATATTCCTTCGGGTCGGGGACACCATCTCTATGGATGTCCAGCAGCAAGTCAGGCCGCACCGATTCCATCAGATTCATTGCAGATGCTCGTGATCGCCGATAGGCGCCGGCGTCATGAGGGTCATGAGGTGTGTCATCTACCACCGCTTCCACGCCCTTCTTCTTGAGCGCTTCTGTCAGCTGGTTCGCCACATCCAGGATTCCGCCCTTCTCCGGCTTGGCCTGAGTACCATCACCGGGCACGTAGCTTTCATCGGTGTGAGTGCAGTAAAGCGCAACTTTTTTTTGCCCTTGTTGTGCCGCTGTTCTTTTCAGCATTGCACTATCGTAACCGCTCCACAACACCACATCTTCCAAATACTGGGCCACTGCGGTGCGGGCGGAATCATCCACCTGAACCATACGGTAACGTTTGTTGTCGCTGGAAATATATTCATCATCCACCGACACCTGCCCGGCATAGGTGAACAGAATCTGCCCATCCTGTGTGCTTACCGTGTAGTAACCACCGGGATCAAGATACCAATCGTCCGCCAAAGCAACCGGTGCTGAAGCAACCATCATCAGAAACGCAAGAATAAAAACAGATAGCCTCTTAATCATCGTCATCATGCGGCCCCTCCTTGGCATGCACAAACTCCCCCTCATCAAACTCCAAGCCGGCTTCCTTTTTGGCACTGCCGCCTTGCAGGCGCTCCCGGATTTCTCCAATCACTTCCGCCAACAACACGGCAGACACGCCTGATATGATCACCACATCCAGCGCGCCTGCCCCGCCAAGCCTTATCGGCGTGGTTGTGAGGCCATTGAACGAGTTGACGATGCCCTGTGTGATATCACCCAGCAGAACGCCCATGACACCACCGATGAAGGCGCTGCGCCGGGATCGCCCAAACAGGTATGCGATCAATCCTGCCGCCAAACCATAAAGATAGTTGATGTCAAAGGGCATTGACTCCGGCTCGTCGGGAAAAAGCCTGCCCAAGCCGAACACAGTAGCTGCCGCCAGCACCGACGAAGCAATGGCGCGCCAGCGCTCCTTGGCAGTTCCAGCCTTGATAAACAGATAAACACAAAGCGCGAAGGGAACGAGCGCCCCGCCGATATTGAAGGAGACCCGCCCCAACTGGATGTCCGGTATGATGCCGCCAATGAAAATCGCCGCCACAAACAGCAGCGCCTGACGGTCGGTGAGGCGCATGCGGTCCAACACCCGCTGTGCCACGCCAAACACGATCAACAACGAAACCACGATCAACAGAATATACCCGATGGGCATGAAAAACACCTCCTGATTGCCTTTAGCTTGTCCGCAAACGAGAAAAGCAGTGCAGGAACATTTTTCAAAGAATCAATTTGATTGTGCTTGACAAGATTTCAATCGAAGCAAAAATGCTGTATCATGACATTATGGCAAACATGTTGACGACGGAGGGATCATGCCAGGGTACCATTTGACGCAGGCAGATGCCGAGGCGATGCTTCTGGAAGGCTATCAGACAAACCCCAGTGTGTGGATCGATCACTGCCGCAGGGTGGGTGAAGCGGCCCGAATCATCGCCAACCATTGCCCCGATCTGGATGAACAGAAAGCAGAAGTATTGGGGATGCTGCATGATATCGGCCGAAGTGTAGGGCCGGTGGACATGCGCCACATTGTGGAAGGTTACCGGTTTGCGATGGCACGAGGGCTGCCGGATGTGGCCCGCATCAGCCTGACCCATTCCTTCGCGATCAAGGACACCCACACCTCCGCAGGCAATTGGGATTGCCCGGAGGAGGATGTGGCGATGGTGCAGGTTTATTTGGAGAGCATCGAATATGACGACTATGACCGGTTGATACAGCTTTGCGACTACCTGGGCGATCCATGGGGGTTCTGCATACTGGAAAAGCGCATGGTGGATGTGACGCTGCGCCGGGGGTTCAACGAATACACGCTGGACAAATGGCGGGCAGCGTTCCAATTGAAGAAATATTTTGAGGACAAAATGGGGCAAAAGCTTTATCCGCTGCTGCCAGGGATTGAAGACTATGTGTTTAGGGGCAGGGAGTGATCAAATAATCATTTTGATCATATTATCTTGAGGAACTTATCACCTTAAATGAATCAGATCACTCGGAATCCTGCCCGGCAGCCGCCGAAAGAAAAGCCAGCACCAGAGGGTGTGGGCGCTCCTCAGTCGAGGTCAATTGGGGCACAAATAGCGTAGCAACAAAGTAACGGTTCCCAGCCAATTCCAGGATTCGGGATTCTCCGTTTTCATCGGTTGCAGCCGTTTGTAAACCATGCACTTCAAGCAGTTTCTGATGGATGGGGTTGAGTCCAAAGCTGCACAGGAAGCTTTCTGTGGAGCTCCGGCAACCATAGCATCGATATGAGAGTGTGCCCCGGCGGATTTGAATGGGCTGCGAATGGCCAGCAAGCGAACAAGCCAGAGGCGTAACGAACAGGCTTATACCGGTCGGATCAATTTCAGCGTGTGCGGCATCCCGGATGCCCAGCACATTTCTGGCGAACTCGATCACCGCATGCTGGAAACCACCGCATGTGCCGATAAAAGGAATGTCATGCTCTCGTGCCTGGTGGATCGCGTCAAGTGCGCCCTGCATGCTTTGATAGGGGCTGCCGGGGGCGCACCACACACCGTCACAGGATCGAATGATTTTTGCGCCCTGGCCCTCCAATTGTTGCGTGTTCAACCACTGGATTTCAAGCTGCAAGCCCATTCTCTTTGCAGCATGGTGCAAGGCATTATCAGTGGCCAGGTGCGAAGCCCGTCCGTCATAATCGCCAATGATGCCAATCCGAACTGCCCTATCCATCCTTCACCCCCGATTGCCCTGATCGCCAAAGCATCTTTCCAACAACCTCGCCGTACGGCCCTGTGTCAATTCCAGAATCTTTCGTTCATCAGTATCGCCGCAGAGGAATGCCTTCATCGCTCTTCCCTCCTCATAGCAAAGTTCATCGTGCAGCGGCCAATACTCGCGCAGCAGAAACATTGCGTAGCTGGCCATGCGGTAGGAACCGTGAATACGGGGATGCTCGCCGGGATAGTGCTCCTGCGCCGCGCTGTAGCCTGACTTCACCGCCTCAATGAGTTCGGCAAGCTCCAGGCTTTTTGAAAACACGACGGTAGAGACCCAATTGAACCAGTTGGCGTTCACCGTGCCGTGGGAGTCGCTGGAAGCCACGATGGGGATCACGCAGCCCTGCGCCCTTGCATCGTTATACATTGCCAGCTGCATATTGTTTTCCGGCACCGTCTGGCCGCCAAAAAGCTCGAAGGCGTCCAGCGGCATTGTTTTAAGGATGTACCAAGTCATCGCATCGGGCACATGATAAGCGTTGGCAATCCAGTGGGGGTGGCAGAAAATGCCCATACCCCCGCACCCGCGGATTTTCTGTGACGACCATATGCAAGCTGCGTATTCGAAACCATCCACCCCGGCTGGCAGCACGCCAATGTCTGCACGGAGGGTCTCTACCTCCGCCTCATATCGGGTCTGGTCATTGAAAGCCAGGTCGTTCACGCTGAAGGAGCCACCGAAGTTCACAATGTGGATGTGGTTACCTGGGCTGTGGACCTCTTCACCGTGAAACACCCGGATATCCACGGGCCGCCCGGCCCATGCCTGCACCGCCTCATCTGACGGATCCCACTGGCCATGGTCGGTCACTGCCATGAAGTCAAAGCCGGCCTTGCGGTAATTGGCAACCATCACCGCTGGAGCTTCCTTGCCGTCAGACCGGCAGCTGTGGGCATGGAAATCGCCTTTATATGGCCGACGTTCAAATAGATCCGGCAGAAGTGAGTATACTGCTAGTGAAACAACTCGCTCTGTTTCATCCAGATCTGCAAACACTCGAACCACGTGCTCCCGCTCTCCGTCAAAGAAATGGCGGAACCTGAGCAACCCGCCGGCAGCCAGCATGCGATGGCTTTGCGGTTCCCCTACGGTCATTGGCAACACCTGCACCGAATAGAGCGCGCCATCATCAAATGCAGCGTGCGCACCCAACGGCCGGATCACAATTTCCGTTTCCTGGTCAGCGGGCAGTATTTTGGGGAATATCTCGTAATTGGTTAATTCCGTTATCATCTGTTCCCCGATTTGTCATTGTACTGATTGCATATATTCATCCAGTGTGATGCCCTTCGTATAAATCTCTGTGGCGAGATCCACCCCCACATATCGGAAATGCCAGGGTTCATAACTGTAGCCAGTGATGTCTTCCTTGCCCTCCGGATAGCGCAGGATGAAACCGAACCGGTGTGCATTCTCCCGAAGCCAGATGCCCTCCGGCATCGTGCCCAACTGCTTTTCGTGGTCGTCATCCATGTGATCGATGTTGGTGATGTCCATTGCAAGACCGGTCTGGTGCTCGCTGTGGCCGGGCACCGCGATGAATTGGTTGGCGTATTCCTCGCCTCTCGCCTTCTTCACGCTGTTGTAGGTGCCGGTCTGGTGCTCATAGGAGCGGTAACCGGAAATCATATAAAGGGTGTAGCCTTCCTCATCTCTCGCGGCGGCAAACATTTGTTCCAACGCCCGCGCCGCCTCTTTGCGCAGCATGCTTTCCCTCTTCTCAATTTCCCGCACGCCGGGCACATCACAAAGGGAAAGAT
Organism: Bacillota bacterium; assembly: GCA_023435705.1. Classification (GTDB taxonomy): domain Bacteria; phylum Bacillota; class Clostridia; order Christensenellales; family UMGS416; genus JAEYRA01. Next base: position 528,108 of record JAEYRH010000016.1, read on the forward strand.
CGGGTGGCTCATAACCATCGGGCAACATATTTGCTTTGCTGACGAAAACGGCAATGCTTTCCGGATCATCCACCACCTGATTGCTGCCTTGCTCAGGCAAGACTTCAGCCAAGTAAAACACACCTCCCGCCATCACGAGGATTAGAAACAGCGCCAGTCCCCATTTTCTAGGTTTTTTCCTGCTCATCAGCCCATCCTGTCTTTCACGGAGCGTGTCTCGTGCGAATGTATGCCAGAATTTTATCATGTATGACAATATGATACCAAGTAAAGTTTTCATTCATGGGTGCAGCGAACCCCCATCCCGAAGGATGGGGGTTCGAAAATGTTGAGTCGCCAACGAGACCTGTTGTGTTATATCAAGTATTCATCATCGCCAACAGCAGTTTTATCATCCTTCAGTTGGAAAGGCATCACAGCCACGACGATATGCTTGTGCTTCAAAAGTTGTCTCTCTACATAGGCGCGGGTGCGGTTATGAAGCAGTTTGTTCCACCACTTCTTCACCGAAAATTGCGGCAGGATCACCGTAATCATATCGCCTTTCTTGTAGTCATACTCTGCGGAGCGGATAAAATCCAACAAGGGCTCAACCACCTTACGGTAAGGGGAATACTTGATGATATAAGGAATATCCAGCTTCAGCTTGCTCCAACGGGCACGCATCTTGGCCTCGGCCTCCTCATCGATGGCAACAGAAAATGCGGTCACATTGTCTGAAATCGTTTTGGCATAACGCAACGCGCGCACGCTGGACTGATTCACATTGTCTATCGGCACAATCACGCGGTTGCGGTAATGCTCCTTTGAAATATCCAGCGTGGCATAAGCTTCATCCGGAATTCGCAGCTGCTTGGCAACGGCGGAATAATGGCGCTTGATTTTCAACATCACAGTCACCAATGCAGGGATTAAGATGACTACAATCCAAGCGCCTTCCTCAAATTTGAATATTGCGATGATGACCACTACAAGAGCGGTTACAAGTGCTCCAAATCCATTGATCGCGGCCTTGGCAGCCCAGTTTTTCCCCTTATGCCGGATCCATCTGATAAACATGCCCGATTGTGACAGGGTAAAGGATATAAACACCCCGATGGCATATAAGCCGATCAAACTGGTCACCTTGGCTTTGAACGCGATGATCAGCAGCACCGCGCCAACCGAGAGCATGATGATGCCGTTGGAATAGCTCAGACGGTCACCACGCATGTTGAGCTGCCGTGGGGCAAAACCCTCCTTCGCCATAATGGAAACCAGTAGCGGGAAACCGGAGTAAGCGGTGTTGGCGGCCATAAACAGAATGATGAACGTGGTCACGGCGATGTAGTAAACCATGAAATTCTTTTGACCAAACACCATGTTTGACAATTGCACCAGCACCGCCGGCTGCCCCTCTCCCACAACCACATGGAAGTTGGACGCCAGCACCGAGGTGCCGCCAAAGAGCACAATGATAATACCAGCCAAAATCAATAGAATGGTTTTTGCATTTTTAATGGACGGATCCTTAAAATTAGGGACGGAATTGCTGACCGCCTCAATGCCCGTGAGCGCTGCACAGCCGTTGGAGAAAGCACGCAACACAAGCACCAGCATCATCGCGCGGATGGGTTGCGCCAAGCTTTGCGCCGTAGGTGTGGGCAAAGCAGCAGCAGGTAAATTCCCTACCATCACCTTGATAAAGCCAACAATCAGCAACACACCCATACCCAGCAAAAACGCGTAGGTTGGGATACCAAAAATGCGTGATGATTCCCGGATTCCCCGCAGGTTTCCCACCATGAGGAGTGCGATCATGGCAACTGCGACGGTAATCGGAATCAGCGGGTGCAGCACCATTCCCTCGGGCACAAGAGACATCAACTGCTCAATACCCGAGGACACACTGACCGCAACAGTGAGAATATAATCGACCGAAAGGGCAGCACCAGCAATCACACCGGCCATCACGCCGAGATTTTCTTTGGCCACAATATATGCGCCGCCGCCATTTGGATAATTCTCAATCGTTTGCCGATATGACAACACCAGCAGCGCGAGCAATCCTACGATTGCCACAGAGATGCCGATCAACAGTACATAAGAGTATCCGCCTGTGTCGTGGGCAGGATCCCGCAAAACAGTAAGGATTTCCTGGCTGGCATATGCCACAGATGAGATGGCGTCTGATGCCAGGATGGGCAGCCCCCACAGGATCCCGAGTCTTTGACCGTGCAGGGCTTCATTGCGAAGCGGCCTACCAATCAACATGCTTTTGAGTTTATTGCCCATGCCAATCTTGCCTTTCAGTGTATCACGTTTATGACTATCCAAAACAGTAATGCGTATCATATCACTTCATATCGATATCTGCAATATCGTCATGTTGGAGGAAATACCACAGCTTCTGCAGTTCTATCTTCTAGCATGGCAGTGCCTAAAAAAAGAATGCCCCATTCCAAACGGAAAGGGGCATTCAATATGATTATTTACGTTTCAACGCCAGCTTGTCTCCCTCCATATCCACCAGCACATGATCTCCCAGCTTGATTTTCCCGCTTAGGATCTCCTCAGAAAGGTTGTCTTCCACGGTGCGCTGGATCGCGCGGCGCAGAGGGCGGGCACCAAATTGCGGGTCGAAGCCCTCTTTGGCAAGATAGTCGCGGGCTGCGTCTGTCACATCAATGTGGATATCCTTTTCACTGAGCCTCGCTGACACCTGCGCAAGCATGAGATCCACAATTTTACGCGTATGGGTTTGATCCAGCGCGTGGAACACGATGATCTCATCAATTCGGTTTAAAAACTCCGGCCGGAAGGTTTTTTTCAGGTCGTCAAGCATCCGCACCTTCATGCGGTCATAATCCTGCGTGCTGTTGCGCACACTGCCAAACCCAAGTGCCACCGGGTTTTGCGCGGCGGCTGCTCCCACGTTGCTGGTCATGATCACCACAGTGTTGCGGAAGTCCACCGTGCGGCCCTTGGCATCGGTTAACCTGCCGTCCTCCATGATTTGCAGCAGGATGTTGAACACATCGGGGTGGGCTTTTTCCACCTCGTCCAACAGGATCACCGAATAGGGCTTTCGGCGTACTTTTTCTGTGAGCTGGCCGCCCTCATCAAAACCCACATATCCGGGCGGTGAGCCGACCAACTTGGATACGGAGTGCTTCTCCATGTATTCAGACATATCCACGCGGATCATCGAATCCTCATCACCAAACAGCGCTTCTCCAAGAGCTTTACTGAGCTCCGTTTTGCCCACACCGGTGGGGCCGAGGAAGATGAAGGAGCCGATGGGCCGTTTGGGGTCCTTGAGGCCTGCCCTTGCGCGGCGCACAGCCTTCGCCACGGCAGTCACCGCTTCCTCCTGGCCGATCACGCGCTTGTGCAGCACATCCTCCAGGTGCAGCAGCCGCTCCGATTCTCCCTCAGTGATCTTCTGCACCGGGATGGAGACCCAGCTGGACACGATCTGGGCGATTTCCTCCTCGCCAACCACGTTGTCCTCGGTGTTGCGCTCCTTTTCCCAGGTTTCACGGCGCTGGTCGATCTCCTGCAGCGCCTCCCGTTCGCGGTCGCGGAGCTCCGCAGCCTTCTCAAAGTTCTGGTTGTTGACAGCCTCATCCTTGGCTTTGCGGATTTCTGCAAGCTTGTCGTCGAGCTGCTTCATATCCGGCGGGGTTGTATAGGTCATAATCCTCAATCGTGAAGCTGCTTCATCCAACAAGTCGATTGCCTTGTCCGGCAGAAAACGGTCGGAGATGTAGCGGTCAGACAGGTTCACGGCTGCCTTGATCGCCTCATCAGTGATGCGCACCTTGTGGTGGGCCTCATAGCGGTCACGGAGACCCTTCAGAATCTCCACACTTTCCTCACGGCTCGGTTCACCTACCGTAACCGGTTGGAAGCGCCGCTCCAACGCCGTATCCTTTTCCACATGCTTGCGGTATTCATCCAGTGTGGTGGCGCCGACTGCCTGAATTTCTCCTCGAGCCAGCGCAGGCTTGAGGATGTTTGCTGCGTCGATGGCGCCCTCAGCCGCACCGGCGCCGATGATTGTGTGCAACTCGTCGATAAAGAGGATTACATTGCCGGCTTTCTGCATTTCCTCCATGGCGTCCTTGAGCCGTTGTTCAAACTCACCGCGGTATTTGGTGCCGGCAATCATGCCGGAAAGATCCAGCATCACCACGCGCTTGTCGCGTAACAGCTCCGGGATGCGGCCCTCCACAATGCGCTGGGCCAGGCCCTCAGCAATGGCGGTCTTGCCCACACCCGGCTCGCCAATGAGCACAGGATTGTTTTTCGTGCGGCGGCTCAAAATCTGGATCACGCGCTCGATTTCTTTTTGCCTGCCGATCACCGGGTCAAGATCACCCTCTCTGGCTGCCTGTGTGAGGTCACGGCCAAATTTATCAAGCTTCGGCGTCTTACCGCCTGACTGGCTCTTGGGGACGCTGCCGCTTTCGTCGCGCATGCCGCCGATCAGCTTTTCGCGGAGTTGTTTCAAATCCACACCCATATCGATCAGGATCCTGGCTGCCACACTGGCACGCTCGCGCACCAGCGCAAGCAGCAGGTGCTCGGTCCCTACATAGTTATGGTTGAGGCTCTTGGCCTCCACCAGGCTGTATTCAATCACGTTTTTGGTGCGGGGCGTATAACCGAAGGCATCGGTGAAGTTGAAATCACCTTTGCCCACCAGGCGTTCCACCTGCTCGCGGATGCCCGCCGGTGTGACGTTCATCTCACCCAAAACTTCCGACGCGGTGCTGTCGTCCACGCCAATGATGCCCAGCAGCAAGTGCTCGGTGCCCACATAATTGTGGCCGAGGCTGCGGGCTTCCTCCTGTGCCAAACCCAATGCCTTTCGGGCGTTTTCTGTAAATCTTCCTTGGAATGACATGGTTCTTCCTCTCTTCTCTATCGCAGATTATGTGATTATTCTCATTTGCCCCTCCCCCAAGCCACTGGGAGTGGGTTGGGGGTGAGGGTTGCATACAGCCTGGGTATCGCCCCCCTACAGGGATTATCTCTTGCTGCAGAACGTTTCCCGAATGAAACTCGCCCGCACGATATCGCGTTCCTCTTGATTGAGCTCTCGCCCCTCATGCTTTTGCAGTGCAGCTGGCTGCACGGCAATCATCAGGCGGTTGAGTTCAGTCTGGTTCACATCGGGCAGAAGCTCAAGACCCACAGCCAGCCGGGCGTCTGAAAGCAACTGCATGAACTCCTTACTGGAAACCGAACGGGCATATTTCATAAGGCCCCAGGACCGGTATAGCTTGTCCTCAATTTCAACTCGTTTGTTGTGCAGCAGGAACTCGCGGGCTGCCCGTTCCTTCTCCATGATTTGCTCGCACACAGCTCTGATCGTGCCGGTGATGTCTTCCTCCGTCACGCCCAACGTGATCTGGTTGGAGATTTGAAACATATCACCAAGCGCCTCGCTGCCCTCGCCATACATGCCGCGCACCGCGAGGCCAGCCTTCACAACCGAGTCGATCAGGATCTTCAACATGCCGATGAGCTTAAGCGCCGGAAGATGCACCATGACTGATGCCCGCATGCCGGTGCCCACATTGGTAGGGCAACTCGTCAGATACCCAAGGGCCTTGTCGTATGCAAATGGCACCGTTTTTTCAAGCAGGCTCTCAAGTCGCAGAGCTGCAACAGCAGCTTGTACAATCTGGCTTCCCGGCAGCAAGCCCTGGATTCTAAGGTGATCTTCCTCATTGATCATCAGAGACACAGTTTCGTCCGCACTCAGCAAGAGCGCTCCCCAATCCTTCTTCTTCAGAAGGTCGGCGCTGGCCAGGTGCCGCTCCACAAGCTCCAATCGGTCAGTTTCATCCATCAGACGAAGCTGCAGGAAACGGAAAGAGTCCATCCCCTCGGCTTTCTTCATCGCGGCGATCACCCGGTCAGACACTGCATCAGCCTGCTGACTGTTCATTGCCGGCGGAAATGGCATGCCGGCGATGTTGCGGGCCAAACGCACACGGCTGCTGATTACGATATCATTGCCAGGGCCTGTCGCTTCCCAAACATTCATTTTGACGCTCCATCTCCGGCTGCCTCCAGCGCCCGGATCTCATCACGTAAACCGGCAGCTTTTTCATATTCCTCCGCCTTGACCGCTATCTTCAACTGTAAACGCAATTCCTCAAGGCGGGTTGGTTTCCGTTTTTCCGGCGCAGGCACCTTTGCTGGAGCCGAGAGCCCCGGCCGCTTGCCGATGTGCTGCAGAGACCCGTGGATTCTCCGCATCATCGGGATCAGCTCACCTGAAAACTGCCGATAACACTGCTCGCACCCGACTCGCCCTTCCCGGCGAAAACGATCCTGGTCGAAACCGCAATCGGGGCAAACAACTGGCGGCTCAGCCGGCGTCTGCTTCTGCTGGGCGCTGGCAAGATTGGCAAGGATATTGACCAACGACATATCTTTGAAAAAGTCGCTATCTCCCTGTTCAGCGCATTGCTTGCACAGATGAAGCTCCGTTTTGCTGCCGTTGATCACTTTGGTGAGATAGATCGTGGCTTGCTTTTGGCCACAGCGGTCACACATCATGCTATTCTTCCTCCCTGCCCTGCAAAAGCGCCAACATCATATTTTTCAGGATCCCAGCCCGCAAACGATCCTTGATGGGCATGGGAGCTGCAATCGCTCTGGCCGACACTGCGGCCCTCAGAAGCTTTGCCTCCCTGGGCTCCACGATCTCTTTCTCCAGCAGATACTCCACAATGCGCCGGGCGTCATTTTCAGAAACCTCGTCGCCGATGCCCTGTGTGGCCAAATGCATCAGATAGTCTCCCTCATCCACATCCACACGCATGATGCGGATATAGCCCCCACCGCCCCGCCGGCTCTCAATATAGTAACCCTTGTCTGCAGAGAACCGCGTGGCCAGCACATAATTGATCTGCGAAGGGGCGCAGCGGAAATACTCCGCCAGCTCGTTTCTGCGCACATCTATTTGATGCATATCCTCAAACAGGGATTTTATGAATGATTCTATGTTGTCTGACAACATCGACATTTGAGCACACCCCTCTTTGACCATCTTTGACCTTAATATACATTATACAGATCTTCTGATGAAAATCAAGTCCCTCCAGGTTATCATCCTTCCCAACGGGAAGAAAATTCAAAAAAACAGCAACATGCTGCAGAATCCACTTTTCCAACTTGAATCCAAGGCGTATGATAGTTGTGGTCAACAGACGGATCAATACAATGGAAGAGGTTTGCAAGAATGCGGGAGGTGTTCAAAGTGGAAAAGATCAAGTCACGTTTCGACGATTTCAAGAGCTTTGCGATGAAGGGCAATGTGCTGGACCTTGCTGTGGGCGTGGTCATCGGCGGCGCCTTCGGTAAGATTGTTACCTCTCTGGTGAATGACGTAATCATGCCGTTGATCGGATTGGTCACCGGCAGGATGGATCTTTCCACACTCAAAATCATTTTTCGTGCCGCTTCAAATGATGGGGTGAAAGACATTGCGGAGTTGTCATTGAAGTATGGTGCGTTTCTGCAAAGCATCCTGGATTTCCTGATCATCGCCCTGAGTATTTACCTATTCATCAAGCTGATTGGCAAGCTGAAGCGGAAGCAGGAAGCCGTCGTTGTGGAGGTCGCTCCGCCCGTTCCGGTCAGGAGCGAGGTTTTGTTGGAAGAAATTCGCGATTTGCTCAAGGAGCAGAAAAAAGATCACAAATAATTCTCAACACAAAGGCGGCCAATGGCCGCCTTTGGTTTTATCGCCATGTGGTTTTGTATGTTACGCGCGGATAATTGACACGCGGATAAGTCGCTAAGTTTCTCGGCATCGCCGCCCACATTAATTCATATAACACAAACCTATTGTCCTGCCAATACTCGTAGAAATTGCCTTGTGGGAGGGGGCAATAGCCACTGCCCATTTCCAGGGTGAACCCGGGCCTGCCATACTCCTGTGCAAACCAGTCGCGATAGCCACCGCCTGGGGCCTGCGACGAAGGTGAAAGCACGGTGTATCCGTTTGCGGCGCGGATTTGCTCGGCAATATAGCGGCCTGCTTTGTTGCCGGCACCGGTGTGATTATACCAATACAACACTTCACCAGACGAGTGGTAGCTGACGGTCAGGGCAAAGTCTTTGGCATTGGTTAAGTCTCGCAAGGCAATAGATTCAGGCTCGCTGAATGCTCTCGGCCCCCCATAGTAATATGGGCCTGGCTTTCTATAATTCGGATCAACACGCCATCCTGCATCGAAATTGCGGTTCAGATCCACCCCTCGCCCATTGGCCTTCCAGCGGATGAAGCTGGTGCTGCCGCCGTTCATGGACAGCAAGGAAGATTTCAACTCCGGCATGGATGCAGGCACTGACGCCAGACCCTCCATGCACAACCGCACGCCGTCCGGGTTTGCCTCCGGAATGATCCAGATTTCCATTTGCTCCAGCATTTTTCGGATTGAGGTACCCTTATAAGTCGCACCAAGCTCAGCGGCTTTCAACGTGGTCTCAGCGTGACGCAAAGCCAGCAGCGCGGTCAGCCACTCCCTCGCGTGCATGGCGGCCTGCACCATGATGCGCACTTTAGCATCAGGGTTGCCGATCACGATTGCTTTGATGGGGTTGCCCATCAGGCTAAGGCCAATTGTTTCCAGGCGCGCTTTTCCAGGAAAACGGGCTACAATTTCATCCATGTCTTTCATGCATTGTGTGACTGTAAAGCTCGCCGAAAGGCTGATATCTTCACTGGGCCAATCCAGCTTCGCGGTGTTGCTCGGAGCCGCTGAACCAGGATAATTGGCCAGATAGGCTGATTGGCACCACCCGGATTGCCCCCCTGAGGTGACTACATTGCACCACGGGCCTGCATCAGAGGCAACCTTGACTACGTCACCACGGGATAAAGTTTTTACTACCCGTGCAGTGCTGCTGGCACTGGCCCGAATATTGAGAGAGGACGTGTTTACCACAGCCATACCCCTGAGGCCTGTCGCCTTTGCGACATCAGGGGTGAGCAAGCACGCAGCAAATACAACAGCCAGGATACACCCAATGAACCTGTATGCGCACAAAACTACGCTGCGTTTGTCGTATTGAAAACTGTGCCGCTTCATTCCATCTCCACAAATGGTATTACAATCTGTCAAGCTCTCCAGATATGGTATATTATACTGTCAGTATCACAGGTTATCAATGTATTTGATTATAGATGCAGGATCATCTCGTCATCAGTTTGCAGAAAACCGAACTTTTGGTATATTCTCCTGCCAGCTTCTGTGGCATGCAAATACAATTGTCCGCACCCCAACGCACGCGCCCGGTCGATTAATCTGCCAAAGAGCGCCGAGGCATAACCCTTGCCCCTGCACTCCGGCAATGTAAACACATTCAATACATATGCTGACTTGCCCGATGGGTTGGAATAGTTGGGCGCGATGCTGTGAAGGCAGATTCCACCGGTGGCTACAATCCGCCCCGCTTCCTCTATCACCCAAGATTCAAATGTGCCATCTGTCAGCGCAGCTTTCCAGTAGCGCCCTAGGTTTTGCTCAAAACCTTCCGGAGGCTTGCATGTGGCATTCACTTCATTCAGAAAGGCCACGCGAAGACTGATGAGTTCAGCAATGTCTTCCTCAACTGCCATGCGTATCATGATGGGTACCTCCATTCATATAGAATAATAAGATGCGAGTCATGTTGATGCATGACGGATTTTGCCATATAATTGTTGTGAAGTCGAACAACTCGGAGGTGGAATAATGGCCGGTGATTCGATGCTCATAGTGACATCCGGCCTTACGGAAACCACAAAAATGCTGATCCGCAGCAAGGTGTCACCGGTTTCGCTGGAGTTTCAGGCGCCGAAAAGCAGTGACGACCTCCGCAGATTGCTCAACTCCCGCAACATCATTGTCGGGTGTGTGCTGGTAGACAGCGACACGCACGATGATAAGGGCCGGTCATTTTGCACCTCTGTGCGTGCCATCAACAAGAATGTGCCGCTGATTGTGTTGAGCTCCGAAAACGATAAGTCCTATTATGTCAGCGCGATCCGGTGGGGCGTGTCTGGATTCGTGGTCAAGCCGCTGGGGGATGATACGATCCGCGCCAAGCTGATGGATTGCTATAACGCCCAGAGCGAAAAAAGCGCTGAAATGATCACATTTGACCTCGAGAAATACCTGCTGGGAGAATTTCGCAAGGCAGAGAAAGGCAATTTCAGCTTAACGTTCATGTTTGTGACAGTGCGGCTGGATGATCCAGAAGAGCAAGGCAATGCCATGAGCCACGCGTATTATCTGAACCTGCTATATGAGACCATTAAAAAGCTTTTCTGGGATACCGATGCATTCATCCGCTATAACTCCAGGTACTATCTGGGCGTATTCCCTTTTTGCACCAAAGAGAACGTGGCAATCCTGGAGGGTAAGATAAGAGCCGCATTCCATGGTCTGTATGCCAGCCGGGGCATGCCGCCATATGTTAAGCTGGTTTCGGCTACCTCCACCTATCCTGACGACGGGGCCCGTTTCCTCGATGTGCAGCGGGCGCTTTCCGACCGGGCCAGGATGCTGATGGGTGACACAAGGTTTGAGTGGTATATCTGACCGGACGGCGCAGCCTGATTTGGTCCCTTGACCTTCCAACTCAGTTTTCGGCCTCTTCCTCCCCACTCTGCTCCTGTATTGAATCCTGTTTCAAACGGATTGTACGGATCGGTGTGCCATCGGGCGCATCTTCCATTTGCTGTGTGACAGCCCCTTCGGCTATCATGTCGCTCAGGATCCTGCGGTACATGTCAAATATGCCGCCATAATACGTCACTGCGTGGTTCAGCGTATTCATAAACGTGGACTTGATGTTCTTATCCTGCGCACTTAACATGCAAAGAACCAGATTTTCACGATACTTGTCCTCCGTGGCATCCTTGGGCATGATCGTTTTGACCCAGCTCGAGCAATCAGCCAACTGCCTGCCCAGCGTGCCCTCCACGGCATATACGCCAATTACCTTATCCTTCTGCGTACGCAGGAATGTGGCGACGGAGGAATAGTGATTGTCTCCGGTGATCAGGATGAATTGATCGACATGAGGCTTGGTCATACTGTCCTGATATATGCTGTCAAGCATCAAAAAATCGGTATAATCCTTTTTATGACCTTCGGAATTTGGCTGTTGGCAATCAATAATTGTACTGGTGATGGTGCGGATTTTTCCCTGTTCTGACTTGATGAGTTCATTGGAAAAGTCGCCAAACACCTTGATGCTCTCTGCAAAGCGGCCGATGCTCTTCAGCTCATCCAGCATTGCGACAAGGTTTGGCTTGAGCTTGAAACGGTCATACATCCCATAAAACAATGATTCGTAATCCACATAGATCAAGGACTGTAATGTATGGTCTGCGCTTGGTGATTGTTTTCTTGTGGTGAATATCATAAATGCTTCCTCTTTGAATCCGGCTGCGCTGTTCGGTTGTCAAGGAACCTGCATAACAGTAACACAGCTTAAACTTCAAGTCCATACGCAGATGGGGTGTATGGTGTCGAATTTTGCATGATGAGCCGCATTGCGGTTATGATTGGTAACGCCAATTTCTTGCGGAATCGGTATTGATTTCATACACCAACCCAATCCAGACCTCACCGCGTTCCACATCAGTGTTTGAATAATAAGTGGTATCCAGCGCACCCAGTGTGAAACCCTGCGACAAATAAAAGTCTATCGCTCCCACATTGCAGGAGTGGGTGTCCAGGAAGATGGCGCGGAAGTTCTCAGCTTGCGCTATTTCCTTGGCCTTGTCCATCAGCATTGAAGCGTAACCCCTTCGCCGGTGCTCTGGCAACACCATTAGGTCGGTCACTCGCAGGCGGTTGATCCAAAACTCACGGTCAAGCTCCAAAAAAGCGACCGGGTTGCCATCCACTTCGATTGCATACACGCTTGGTTTGGCCAGATACCTTTGGAAGAGGCGCTCGGAGAACCGCTTGCATATGGGTTCAGGGAGCCTTTGCCGCCGGAGCTCTATAAAGAAACCGTCTGCATTCTGGTTCAAACATACGGCATACTGCTCGTTTGTCTCATACTCAAACACGAGTTCATAGTCCTGGAATTTCTTCTGGCTGAGCTCAATGACACGCATGCCGGCGGCACCCTCGTGCCAATTTTCATCATTCATCATGTGTGACCACCCCGCTGCCGCTGATGGGGATTTCATCGCCAAGATATTGGGGCTTGGGTTTGGTAATTGCCCCCTCGATCCAATCCTTGGTGCGGGCCAAGAGTTCGCGTGCGTCATAATACCACTGGTATTGGGATTTATAGCGGTCGCAGGCCACGCCCTGTATGGCAATGCCCATGCTGTCAGCCAAGAAAACAGCACGGTACAGGTGGTACTTTTGTGTGACAACAATGGCGCTCTTCACCACAAACACATCACGGGCGCGGTACATTGTGGAATAGGTATCAAACCCAGCATGGTCCATAAAGATCGCCTCAGTAGGCACGCCCTTGTCTTCCAGATAACGGCGCATGTTATTTACTTCGTCATACTCCTTGGTGCCGTGGTCGCCGCTCACAAGGATTCGCGAGGCTGCCCCGGCGGCATAAAGCTCATATGCCACGTCCAGGCGGTCTTGCAGCATATAGGAAGGCTGCCCGCCTGTCCACACCTTGGCACCCAACACGATGATTGCATCGGCCTTCTTTGCATCTTTCTGCGCCACAATGCAGCTGTTGGCGGAGGACACCACCAAGGCGTTCGTCACGCCGATCAAAAGCCCTACTGCTATGACGGTATAAATCAGAACTTTCAAGACTATATAAAGTTTCGTTTCCTTTTTAGGCTTGGGCTTCTTCTCGTCCGATAGCATGGATAACTTGGCTGTCATGATTGTCACCTCCCTATTAGCCAAGTATATACCAAAGAATCCCGGAAGCCAAATCACACAGGCTTCCGGGATTTACTAAGTCAACCCCCCTCATGTTTTGGCCTGGGCACTTATGTTACCCAATAAAGTTAAGGTTCTTTACCCGATCCAATGATGAACAGCAGTTATCCTCGGCAGTAAACTCAAATCTTATGGCCTTAATGTGCATTGATTCCAACAGAATGACATTTCACTTCACCCGTCTGGCGTGCACCACAAATCTCGATTCTCAAATTCAAAAGTGCATGTGGAAATCGTGAGGATATCATCAGCACCCAACGCCATGTTATTGAAACCATACTATTCGACGCTTGCCGAATTTTAGTTGTCAAACCGTTATCATTCTACCAGCATTGTTATTTTATTCCTACAATCCATTTCAATAGGCGAAGGCATCTTCTTCAGCAAGATGCCAATGCGCATTTCAATGAAGTAGATCGATTACCCCGCTACTGCACATTGATTGAAAACTCCAGAATATAATTCTGCGCCTTTACCTTGTCGCTGTCCGCCAGGAAAGTGCTCCAGCCCATATCCCCGCCGATACCGCTGTGAGCCGCATCAATATGCAAATAGCTTTCCTTCCTTCTGATCAGCTCATGGTCGTGTTTTGCGTTCTTGTAATCCTCAATCGTATTGTGATGTACATCGAAGTGGAAGGGTATCGGTGACGAAAATTGAATAGCGCGGCCGTCTCCGTTGGACAGGGTTATCCAGCGGGTTTCTTCATGCCCGCCGTTTTCCGACGGCGGTATGAACGCGAAATGCTCTTTTTCCACGCTGCTCGTGAAAACGCCCATCTTCGCCGATTCTTTTCTGTCCCTGTAATTCTCTACTGGGCCCAGGCCGTAATAGTCCAACGATTCAAAGCCCTGGGGTATGATCATCTCAACCCCCACTCTGGGCATGTCCTTCAAGGAAGGATCGATGCTGAAAGCCGACCGGATCGTGATTTCCCCATCGCCGGCGACAGTATAGCCGGTTGAGACAAGTATTGCGTACGGATTGCTTGTAAACGTGATTTCCCGCACCGTATGAATGACAGCCCGGTTGCCCGATTGCTCCGCAGAGAATTCCTTTAAAACCGTCCTGGTATTTTTGGGATCGAACCCATCCCAGATTGTGTACCGGCCCCATCCGTTTTGGGCGTCGATTCCAGACAGCGGCCGTGTAAAACACTCTACCGGCCCGCCTAACATATACTCCACGCCGTCTTTCCGGTAAGAACGGATGGTTCCGCTCCCCTTGTCAAAGGTAACCGCGAAATGGTTTCCTGTTGCGGTAAAGCTGTTTTGTCCGTCTTCCAACGCGACTTTATCCCCCGTGCAGACGTCATGGCCCTTGTTCCCATAGGCATAGGCTCCGCTGTTCAGCCTGAACTGGTAACAACCCAATTCATAGCCGGCAGGCGCAAAAGACGTATCGGCGGCATATCGGACAGAAAACTCCACATGGTACTCGGCATTGGGCTTTCTGTCGAAATTGCATGCGAACGTGACTTCAGCATCCTCCCCCGCGTTCAAAAAAGGAAGCTCATATGGACCGGTCTTTATGACTGTACCATTCTCCCTGATGGCATAAACGGCTTCGTATGGCTTCGTGTCCAGGAACAGGTTACGGTTTTTGACGATATAATGGTCGGGCTCCAGGTCCATGGCCCATGGATTGTCCGCTTCAGGCTTCGCAAAAACGATGGGACAATAGGCCTGCTTGACTTCCCATGCCACCGGCTTGGGCGTCAGGTCGGGCAAGACGATGCCGTTATTGGTCATGAAGCCCGGGCTTACCCAGTCCACTATACTTTCGTTGAAGTCTCCGCCATAGGCAAAGTATTCTTTCCCTTCCGGCGTTTTGGCAACCAGGCACTTATCCTGCCAGTCCCAGATGTATCCGCCCTGGAATCTTTTGTAATTCTCCACCAGTTCATTGAATTTGTGAATTCCGCCGCCGGCATTACGGATTTGGTACAGGTATTCCACCAAAATCACAGGCCGGTTGTCCTCGGTATCGGTCAGCATGCGCATTATTTTCTTCTGTGTGGCATACATGTTGCCTCTGATATCTGAAATATTTTTGCCGGGCTCGCCTGCTTCGTATTGGCACAAGCGTGTCGGGTCATATTCCCTGATCCACCCAGCCATGCCCGCATGATTGGCCCCAAACCCGCTTTCATTTCCCAAGGACCACGAATAGATGGACGGATGGTTCTTGTGGGTCAGCACCATGCGGATAGCCCGCTCCAAAAAGCTGGTTCCCCAGGACGGGTCACGGGTCAGCGCCCCTTCAACGCCGTGGGTTTCCAGATTGCATTCACAGACCAGCAGCAGCCCCAACTCGTCGCACAGGTCATACCAGCAGGGATCATCAGGGTAATGGCACGTTCTGACCGAATTGATGCCAAGACGTTTCATGAGCTTGATTTCTTCTGTCATGTGCTCCACGGTTACGGTGCGGCCGTTGCGCGCCTCATGTTCATGACGGTTGACCCCCCGGACAATGAGCCTCTTTCCGTTGAGGAACAGTACGCCGTCCACAATTTCAATTTTCTTAAACCCAACCCTGCAGCTCTCAAAATCCACCCCGTCGCCCTGGGGCGATATCAAGGTCATCACGACCGTATAAAGAACCGGAGTCTCCGGCGTCCACTGCAGTATGTTTTCCATTTTGAGATGAATCCTTGCCGTGTTGGACGCGGGGCTTTTATCCGGACGGTAGACTGCCTGCGGGTTTATTCCGGAAACCCCGCAAGCCAACAGCCTGCCCTGGGTGTCAAAAATTTCCAGCTTGATCTGGTAATCCGCAAAGCCGTCAAATCGATTGATTGATATGTCCGCTTTTAGGACACCACAGGAGCTATGCATATCGGGGATGGCATCTATTTTCCAGTCCACAATCCGTGCTTGAGGCTTTGCATAGAGGCAGACGGAGCGATAAATGCCGGAAAGATACCAGTAGTCCTGGTCTTCCAGGTAGGTGCTTACCGCAAACCGCATTGCTTGCACAGCAATTGTATTTTTACCTTCCTTTATAAAAGGAGTAATGTCAAATTCACTTGGCAGCTTGCTGTCCTGGGAATACCCCACTTCTTTTCCGTTTATCCATAGATAGTAGGCTGTTTCAACGCCCTTGAACTGTATGAGGATCTCCCTCTGCAGCCACTCATGGGGAACGGTGAATTCCCTGTAGTAGCACCCGGTAGGGTTTTCCCGGGGTATGTAGGGCGGATTAGCCAAGCCGCGGCCAGCATCACCCTTATTGGGATGTATCACTTGTCTTTCTGTACTGTAATGATCCCACGGGTACACAACGTTGGTATAAAGCGGTTCACCGAAGCCCTGAACCTCCCAGTTCCCGGGAACCTTTATTTCATTCCAGCAGGAGAAATCATATCCAGGTGTCCAAAAACAGTCGGCAAGCTCCGGCCTGGAGTAATACGCAAACTTCCATGTTCCGTCCAAAGACATGCTCCAGCTGGAAATGGCGCGATTGCATGTTTTGGCCTGGACTTCATTTTCATAAGCGCCCCAGGGTGAGTGAGATTGCTCCCTGTTGATGGATTTGACATCCAGGTTCTCCCAGTCATTTTGTGTATGGAACTTTTGGAACAGGCTCATAACGATTCTCCTTGCAAACATATAAATTCCAGCAGACTAATCTTATCTCATTATAGGCCCAAGGCAACAGAAATCAAATTTGCAAAATTGTGATGGATCATATAATATATTGCTCTGTAGCCTGTGTATTGCTCAAAATGCACCCTCATCATTATTTAGTCCGAAGAAGCACATAATCGGTTTCTGCAATTTACCAGGCACAGTATTTTGAGAGGCTGCGGTCATGATTGACAACATCGATTATCAACTTGCCGATACATCTGCGTCCGCGCCATTGGCGGCCTACAAGGAAATATCCTTTTACACGCCCTCTGATATCATAGAAAAAGAGTCCAAAAATGAGATCCTGGCCAACCTGCTGCTGACGTGGGCAGGCTGCTATACCAAAGCATACGGCCACCTCGTCAGCAAGCGGCTGCTCCAAGACTATGTTATGATTTATTGCGTTGAAGGGCTCGGCTGGCTTGAACTGCGCAATAAGCGGTGGATCATTAGCAAGGGAGATGTTTTTGTCTGCCCTCCCGGTATGGTGCACTCCTATGGAGCGGATACCACGGACCCATGGACCAAGTACTGGGTACACTTCAGAGGGGAAAATGCCGGTTCCTACATGGCGATGCTGGGCCTATCACCGGACTGCCCCGTCCTGCACCTGGGCGAAAATATGAAAGTTCTCTCATGGCTGCAGGACATCTTTACCATTGTAAAAACAGGCTACACGCACAGCAACTTGATTTTCGCCACTTCCTATCTCGTCAATATCCTGAGCTATATCTATAGCCTGTCCGTAAACACAGGGCTGGCTAATATTGAAAGCATGAATGTGGAAAAGGTCATACACTATATGCTGGATAATATTGACGGAAACCTGAGCCTCGAGCAATTATCCCAATACTCCAATCTGTCCAGATACCATTTCATCCGGCTTTTTAAAAAGAAGGCAGGCTATACTCCGATGAATTACTATATCCGGCTCAAAGTCCAAAAAGCATGCGAGCTACTGGAGTCTTCGACTGCGAAAATTAATAGGATCAGCGGCATGCTCGGCTTTAACAATCCCTATTATTTTTCAATCACTTTCAAAAGAATTGTCGGCCATTCCCCCCAGGCCTATCGTGATATTGTCCAGAATAAAACCATGTAGTTTTACACAATAGCGTCAGATTACCTGCTAATCGAGGGATTTTGATTGGTTGGTGAGTGGCATAGCCATGTTTGCACCCTGAGAACTTTGAGTTATGGGGATATTTTAATTATAAGTTCAATAATTTCGGATGCTGTGTATGACTTCAAAATCGTTTGCAGTTTATTGTCTCTGTGTTAAGCATGGGTGAGTTTGAACTAATAGGTTATATAGCGTCGGAGCCGGAATTTAGAGCGAAGGCTAGCAATATGTATCAAAATAGATACAGTTACTACCAATGACGTGGTCCCCGGGCGGGAAGCTCCATGCCAATCTCCTGGACAGTTTTCTCAATGAGTGGCTGCAACGTAAAAAAGACCTTGCCGATGGCGTCATCAGCAAGGCCGAATATATGGAATGGAAGGTCAACTGGCCACAGACGGCTGACGACTGCGGAAAAACTGAGCTGTCAAAAAAGTGGCGAAAGGACTGACCCTATCAGGTACCCAGATAACAGCGGCAATTACTCCAGTTCTGAAAACCTGTTATCAATCTGTTATCAACCGGCATAAAAACCCCCGGAAAATCTCGATTTACCGAGCTTTCCGGGGGCTTGTTGTTCATTCCCACTCAATCGTGCCCGGAGGCTTGCTCGTAATATCATACACAATCCTGTTGATGTGTTTGACCTCATTGATAATCCGGTTGGAGATTTTTCCAAGCACTTCATAGGGCAGGTGCGCCCAGTCGGCTGTCATCGCGTCCACACTGGTCACAGCCCGCAGCGCCAGCAGCCAGTCATAAGTGCGGGCATCGCCCATCACGCCCACGGTGCGCTGGTCAGTGAGCACCGCAAAATACTGCCACACTTCGCGGGCAAGGCCGGCGTTGGCGATCTCCTCGCGGTAGATCGCGTCGGCTTCCCTAAGGATTTCCAGCTTCTCCGGCGTAACCTCGCCCATCACGCGGATGGCAAGGCCGGGGCCGGGGAACGGCTGCCGCCACACGAGCTCGGCAGGGATGCCAAGCTCCTCGCCCACAGCGCGCACCTCGTCCTTAAAGAGGTCGCGAAGGGGCTCCAATATATCGTCAAAGTCTACATGATCGGGCAGTCCGCCCACGTTATGATGGCTCTTGATCACCGCAGCGTGGCCAGCACCGCTTTCCACCACATCGGGATAAATCGTGCCCTGGGCCAGGAAATGTACGTGGCCGATTTTCTTGGCCTCGTCTTCAAACACGCGGATGAATTCCTCGCCGATGATCTTGCGCTTGCGCTCCGGATCCTTGACTCCGGCGAGCTTGGAGAGGAACCTCTCCTGCGCGTTCACGCGGATCATGTTCAGGCCAAACTTGCCCTTGAAAGTCTGCTCCACCTGGTCGCCTTCATCTTTTCGCAGCAGGCCGTGATCCACAAAAATGCATGTGAGGTTTTTTCCCACTGCTTCGTTTAGAAGAATTGCCGCGACTGACGAATCCACACCGCCGGAGAGGGCAAGCAGCACCTTTTTGTCACCCACACTCTTCTGCAAGGCCGTCACAGCTTCTCGGGTGAAGGAGCTCATCGTCCATAGGCCACGGCAGCCGCACACCTTGTATAGGAAGTTTTCCAGCAATTTCTGGCCCTTGGGAGTGTGCACCACCTCCGGGTGGAACTGCACGCCGTAGAGCTTTCGGCCTTCGTTTTCCATTGCTGCGATGGGGCAGCAACCGGTGGACGCGGTGATTGCAAAGCCCTGCGGCGCTTCCACAACCTGATCGGTGTGGCTCATCCAGCACTCCATATCGGCGTCGATGCCGTCAAACAGAGGCGAGGAGCCGTCGTGCCGGATGCCGATGCGGCCATACTCGCGGCGGACCGCCGGTGCCACCCGGCCTCCCAGCAGCTGGGCAAACACCTGGGCGCCGTAACAGATGCCCAGAATCGGGATACCAAGCTGGAAGATCGCAGGATCAACCAGCGGCGAACCGGGTTCATAAACCGAGTTTGGGCCACCGGTGAAGATGATACCTTGGGGGTTCAACGCCTTGATGCGCTCGATGGGTGCCGAATAAGGCAAGATCTCGCTGTAGACATGGGCCTGCCGCACGCGGCGGGCGATGAGCTGATTGTACTGACCGCCAAAGTCCAGCACAATCACAGTCTCCTGGTGCATGGGTTACTCCTCCGAACTGGAAAATTTCTGTTGCGCCAGGCTTTGGGCCATGGCGTAAACGGTCAGAAAGCTCTTGCCGGTGCGCTCCGCGATGCTGCGGCAGTCTTCATACTCCGGCGCGATCTTAGGGCCGGCCGGCCCTTGGGCAATTTTGATACGAACATCGCCCCATGGCATTTTCACTGCTTCGATCCTTCGTGGCAGTGTGGTGCGCCGGGCTTCGTAGCTGCGCACGCCCAACGTGGTGGTTTCCACGAGAATCGCCTGTTCCAAATCAGCCCGCTTGTCGTTGGCACAAATGGCTGTGAGCCGCTGGGCCGGACGGTTCTTCTTCATGATGATCGGTGTGTAGAAGGCGTCCAGCGCCCCGGCGGCAAACACCTGCTCCAAAGCGTAAGCCATCGCCTCGCCGGTCATATCATCGATGTTGCATTCGATCACGGTAACGGTCTGGGCCTCCCCCTCCCCATTGCTGCCAAGAAACACGCGGGCAGCATTGGGGAAGTCAAAATCCTTAAAGCCCAAGCCATAGCCGGCTTTCTCAATGGTCATCTGTGGCCGAGGGCCATAATCATCGGCGAACACGCGGGCAATCAACGCGCCGGTGGGCGTGGTGAGCTCGCTCATTGTGCCATCGGTATAGCTGGGCACGCCTATGAGCAGCTCAGCTGTGGCAGGCGCTGGCACCGGCATCAGGCCGTGGGCGCACTTCACACGGCCGGAGCCGGTGTTGAGCGGTGAAAAAACTATCCGGTCGGGCTTGAGCAGATCCAGGCAGATGCAAGACCCAACAATGTCCACGATGGAGTCCACCGCGCCAACCTCATGAAAGTGCACATCCTCCGGCGCAACGCCATGCACCTTGCCCTCAGCCTCAGCAAGCAAGCGAAACATCGCAGATGCCTTGTCCTTCACCGCCTGTGCCAGCTCTGACCCATTGATCAGCTCCAGAATGTCTGCAAGCCTGCGGTGGTGGTGATGGTGGTCATGGTCGAGGCCCTCATGCTCGTGGTGATCATGTGCCAGATGCACGTGCACCGCCGTGCCGGTGATCCCAAGCTTTTTATCATTGTGAATGTGCAGTTCATACTCCCCTGCCATGCCGAGCTTTTCAAGCTCTGCCATAAAAGCAGCACGATCCACGCCCAAGTCCAGCAGAGCGCCCAGTGTCATGTCGCCGCTGAGGCCCGCCGGACAATCAAAATAGAGTATCCTCATTCTTCCCCCAGTTTATTAATCATCGACGCGAGGAACCCAGCGCCAAACCCGTTGTCGATATTGACAACCGAAACGCCGCTGGCGCAGCTGTTGAGCATCGTGAGCAGCGCTGAAAGCCCGCCGAAACTGGCTCCGTAACCTACGCTGGTGGGCACAGCGATCACAGGTTTATCAACCAGACCAGCTACGACGCTGGCCAGTGCCCCCTCCATGCCGGCCACAGCCACAATGACACGGGCCGCACGGATGTCTTCCAGGCGGGCAAATAACCTGTGGATGCCGGCCACACCCACGTCATAAACGCGCAACACCTGGCTGCCGTTGGCTTCCGCCGTCATCGCGGCTTCCTCTGCCACAGGGATGTCGGCAGTGCCGCCGGTCACCACAGCTACGACACCCTTGGTCGGCACGATTTCGCGGCGCTTCACCAGAAAGCACCGTGCAGCCTCATGCCAGGTTGCGGTGTCCCCTGCCAGCTCCCGTACGGCCTCATAGGCCTCCGGTGTGGCGCGGGTGCCCATGATGTTGCTGTCGTCATGGGCCATCATTCGCTCCACGATGCCCCGAATTTGCGGGATTGTCTTGCCCTGGCAGAAAATCACTTCGGGGTAGCCGGTGCGGATAGCCCGATGGTGGTCAATCTTGGCAAAGCCGATGTCTTCAAAAGGCAGGCTGGACAGCGCCTTCATGCCATCTTCCACGGTCGTGGAGCCATCCTTGATGCCTTCCAGCAGTTTACGGATGTTTTCAGTTTCCAAAGAACCTCCTATTATGGACCGGATTCCGACCCGGCCTGTGTTTTGAGTGCTAGTTCGTCACTTTATTCTGCCCTGTTCAGGCTGCCCATACGGTATCCATCCAAATCCAGCGCGATGAAATCAAAACCCAATGGCTTCAACGCCGCAAGCAAGGGCACCCTAGTATCATCATTCACAAGCAAATGCAGATCAACCAACGGAGCTTCGATGCGCGCCACGTTGCCGTGGAGCCGAACACGGCAGCCAGCAAAACCAAGGGCGATCAATGCATCCTCCGCCTTTTCAACGCGCCGGAGCACTTCCTCAGTGAGCTCTGTGCCATAAGGAATGCGAGATGCAAGGCATGCAGCAGCCGGTGCGCTCCAGTTTGGCAGGCCAAGTTCATGGGATTTCTCGCGGATCTCGGCTTTCGTTATGTCAGCCAGATCGAAAGGACTGACCACGCCCAATTCAATGGCAGCACGCTTGCCTGGCCTGTAGTCGCCCCGGTCGCTGGCGCTGGAGCCGTCCAGCAGAGCCGGATAACCCTCTTTCTGCGCCATAGCCTTGAGGGTGCCGAAGATGGCCTTTTTACAGTGGTAGCACCGGTCTTTGGGGTTTTCCCGCACTTCCTTTACATCAAGTGCGCCGACCTGTACTTCAACCAGCCGCGCCCCGCAAAGGCTTGCGATTTGCCTGGCGGCTTTGAGCTCCCTGGCCGGGTTGAGCAACGTTACAGCCGTGAGCGCCAACACATTGTCCGTGCCAAGCGCATCGACGCATAGCTGCAAAAGAAGGGCGCTGTCCACGCCGCCGGAAAAAGCGACCGCAACACGCCCCTGCTCTTTGATGAGTTCGATGGCTTTGTTCCAAGATCCCAAACCATTATCCCGATTGTGGATCGGTCTCCTTTTCGGTGGTATTTATATTTTGCCTGCTACTTCTCTACATAAAGCACGCCGATCGTGTTTGGCCCGCAGTGGCTGGCAATCACGGCGCCTGCATCTGTCTCGTGTATCTGTTCAAACAGGCCGGAAGTTTCCACAACAGATTTCACCGCCTGCACAATTTCCGGGTCGCAGGGTGTATGGGTGATGAACACATGCTTGCGGTCAGCGGTGCCGGCGGCGGCGATAAGCACATCGGCAGCATACCGCTCAGCACAGCGCACAATGTTGCCGCGGTATTTCTTGTCCGGGCGCATGGAACCGTCAGCCACCACAATGGAGGGCTTCAGGCTTAGTGCGTTGGCACCGAAGGCCTGTAAGGCGCTGCAGCGGCCACCTCGATAAAGATACAACAGGGTATCAATGACGAAGCTGGCTCGCACCTTCGGCGCTGTCTGGCGGAGATGTGAAGCGATATCTGCCAGAGCCATGCCCTGTTCTATCAGTTCGCCGGCACGCAGCACAAGATGCCCGATTCCTGTTGAAAGGTTCATCGAATCCACCACTTCAATACGCCCGGCAGGAAAATCCTGCGCCGCGATGACGGCATTGGCCACAGTGGATGAAAGCATGGAAGAGATGCCGACAAACAGGATGTCACAGCCGGCATCAATCCATGGAGCGAATGCTTCCTGATAATCAACAATGGATATGGCGGCCGTCTTCGGGGTTTGTTTGGTTTTGGCGGTATAGTCGAACAACTCCTGCACGGTGACATCGACGCCGTCTCTGCGGCTTGCATCGCCGAGATTCACATACAAAGGTATGATAGAAATATTATGGCGCTGGATGAGCTCAGGTGACAGGTCGCAAGTGCTGTCAGCTATGAGTTTGATCTTGTTCACAGGATATCCTCCCCTCATGCAAAACCATTATATCACAACTTAGGAATGGGGAAAAAGATCATGCTTGAAAGATTCAATCCGGCTCTTTCTTGTTGGTGGATTTCTTAATGCCCCCTTAAGTATGCCAGAGTGCTCTACACATCCAGTAAACTGGTTCAGGTGGCAGTTTGCTGGTCTCTTACGAATACATCGATCTCCTGCCGAATTTTGCCGGATTATAACATCTGCCTATATTGACATCCGAAATCAAATATGCTAATGTTTCTCGTTGTTTACTTTAAGTAAACAAAAAGTAACCAAAGGCAAAACCACAGCATAACTAAACAAATTGTAACGGTTCATCAAACAAGGCGGTAAGGAAATGGACATCGGCGGCAAGATCAAGGGCCTCAGACTGATGCACGGCCTGACAATGGAGGACCTGGCTGACAGGACTGAGCTTTCCAAGGGCTTTATCAGCCAGTTGGAACGCAACCTGACCTCCCCCTCCATTTCCACGCTGATGGACATTTTGGCCTGCCTCGGCACCGATCTTAAGGATTTCTTCAGCGACGCGTCCGGCTCGCCCGTGGTGTTTGACAGTGAAGATGCCTTCGTGAAGGAAAACGCAGAAAGCGGCCACAGAATCGGCTGGTTGGTGCCCAACGCACAGAAAAACGCGATGGAGCCGATCCTTCTCACACTGGCACCAGGCGGTTCGTATGGCCCCCATGAACCCCATGCCGGCGAGGAATACGGCTATGTGCTCACAGGCACCGTTACGCTGCTGCTGAACCGTCAGAAGCACCGGGTCAAACGCGGATCGTCGTTCTACTTCAAGTCCAGCATGAACCACGAAATCCAAAACACCGGAAAAACTGAGGCGAAAATCCTGTGGGTCGCCTGCCCCCCCAGTTTTTAGTGAAAGAGGACGACATATGGTCGAGAACACCCGCTTCATCGAATTGGTGGACATCACCAGGGCATATGACGAGGAAACCATCGCCCTGAACCACGTGAATTTATATATTCGGCGCAGGGAATTCCTGACACTGCTTGGCCCATCGGGCTGTGGAAAGACCACGATGCTCCGCCTGATCGCGGGTTTCGATCACCCAACCGATGGCAAGATACTGATGGACGGCAAGGATATCACCGCCGTGCCCCCTCATCGCCGGCGTGTCAACACGGTGTTTCAACGTTATGCCCTATTCCCTCATATGAACGTGTTTGAAAACGTGGCTTTCGGCTTGAAGATCAAGAAGCTGGATGGGCCTGTGATTGCCAAGAAGGTTGCAGCAATGCTGGAGATGGTGGGCCTGAAGGGATATGAAAAGCGCAGCACAGACGCACTTTCCGGCGGGCAGCAGCAGCGGGTGGCCATCGCCCGTGCGTTGGTGAACGAGCCAGAGGTGCTGCTGCTCGATGAGCCTCTCGGTGCGCTGGACCTAAAAATGCGCAAGGACATGCAGGTGGAGCTCAAAAACATGCAGCAGGAGCTGGGCATCACCTTTCTGTATGTGACTCATGACCAAGAGGAAGCGCTGACGATGTCGGACACGGTCGTGGTGATGAACCATGGCAGGATCCAGCAGATCGGCACACCAATGGATATCTACAATGAGCCAAAGAACGCCTTTGTGGCAGACTTCATCGGCGAAAGCAACATCATCCCTGGCGAAATGGTGCAGGATAAACTGGTCAAGATCCTTGGCCGCACGCTCGATTGCGTGGACGGCGGCTTTACACCCAACGCCCCGGTGGAGGTTGTGATCCGACCGGAAGACATCTACCTGGTAGATGAATCCCACGGTGCGATCAAGGGCGTGGTGGAGAGTGTAATCTTCAAGGGTGTGCACTTTGAAATGCGCATTGATTGCGGAGAATTTACCTTCCTCGTTCATGACACATCAATGAAGCCCGAGGGGTGTGCTGTGGGCCTGATAGTGCGCCCGGAGGACATCCATGTCATGGCGAAGGAGGTGTCTGGTTGAGGATTAAATGGTTCGCTGCACCCTACATCGCCTGGATGATTGTGTTCACCGTCGCTCCATTGGGGTTGCTGGTTGGGTATTCTCTCACCGATGCAGGGGGCGCCTTTACCACAGAGAATTTCGTGAAGTTCTTTCAGGATCCCATCTTTATCTCCATCCTTCTCCGGTCGCTGTGGCTGGCGCTGCTCTGCACGGCGATCTGCCTGCTGATCGGCTACCCTGTGGCCTACATCCTGTCGCGCATGAAGGAAGGCGGCGTGCTGTCTGTGCTGTTTATCCTACCGATGTGGATGAACTTTTTGCTGCGCACTTATGCCTGGATGTCCATCCTGGAAAACACCGGCCTTGCCAACAAGCTTCTGATGGCGTTGGGCCTGGGGCAGGCCACGCTGCTCTATAACTCCAACGCCGTGCTGCTGGGCATGGTTTATAACTTCTTACCCTTTATGATCCTGCCGATCATGACCGTGCTCAGAAAGATGGATAAATCGCTGCTGGAAGCCGCCGGCGACCTGGGCGCCAACCCCTTTGAGACTTTCAAGCGGGTGATTGTGCCACTTTCTCTGCCCGGCGTGATATCCGGCATCACAATGGTGTTCATGCCGGCAGTGACCACATTTGTGATCTCCCGCCTGTTGGGTGGATCGCAGTTCATGCTGTTCGGTGATCTGATTGAGCAGCAATTCCTGCAGTCAAACAACGGAAACTTCGGCGCGGCGCTGTCAGTGATCATGATGGTGTTGATTTTGGTCAGCATGGCCGTGATGAACCGCCTGGGCGGCTCTGAGGATGAAAGGGGGCAGTTGATTTGACCAAACACAAGCTGCGCTCCATCTTCAAAAACGGTTATCTGGCCATGGTGCTGGCATTTCTCTATTTGCCAATCCTCGTGATGATTTATCTGTCCTTCAGCAACTCCAAATCCAGGTCTGTATGGGGTGGCTTCACGCTGCAGTGGTACACCCATTTGTTTCAGAACGACATCATCATGGACGCATTAAGAAACACATTGGTGATCGCTGTATTATCAGCCGTGGTTGCAACCGTAATCGGCACAATGGCCGCCATTGGCATATTCGGCATGAAGCGTGGTGTCCGGACCGTCATCACCAACATCACCTATCTGCCGGTGATCAACCCTGATATCGTCACGGGTATCTCTTTGATGATTCTCTTTATTTTCTTTCGTATGAACCTGGGATTCTGGACAATGCTGATGGCTCACATTGCCTTCAATATTCCATACGTGATTTTCTCAGTGATGCCCAAGCTCACACAGCTTGACCATCATGTGTATGAAGCCGCATTGGATCTGGGTGCTACGCCAGGGCAAGCATTATGGAAAATAATCCTTCCGGAAATCATGCCGGGCGTAATCACTGGATTCATCCTGGCATTCACACTGTCCATAGACGATTTTGTAATCAGTTTCTTCACATCCAATGATGTGCAGAACCTGTCCATCTACATCTACTCTCAGGCGCGCAGAGGCATCAATCCATCGATCTATGCGCTGTCCACACTGATGTTCCTCACGGTGCTGGCGCTGCTGATCATCGTGAACCGCCGCTCGGCGCTGATCGCCGGAAAGGCCCAAAAGGTTAAGCAGGAAATTTGACTATTTATTTAAAGGAGCACTGACCATGAAGAGAATCCTGGGAATCGCGTTGGCCTGCCTGATGGTGCTGCCATTGCTGCTCATTGCCGGCTGCGGCAGCAGCCAGCAGCAAAAGGTGCTGTATGTGTATAACTGGGGCGACTACATCGAGGTGGACGATAACGGCGTGAGCCAGGTCCTGAAGGACTTCGAGGCGGAAACCGGGATCAAGGTGGTTTATTCCACGTTTGCTTCCAACGAGGAACTCTATGCCAAGCTCACCAAAAACAGCGGTCAGTATGACGTGATCGTGCCCTCTGACTACATGGTGGAACGCATGGCAAAAGCCGGATTGCTGGAAGAGATTGACAAGAGCAAGATCCCGAACTACGCAAACATCGACAAGGAATTTCAAAAGATGGCCTTCGACCCGGAGGGCAAATACTCCGTGCCTTATATGTGGGGCACCGTTGGTATTGTCTATAACAAGGCAATGGTGGAAGAGCCGGTGGACAGCTGGTCCATCCTTTGGAATGAGAAATACAGCAAGAAGCTCTTCATGTATGACAGCTCCCGCGACTCCATTTCCGTGGCGCTGCTCTATAAGGGTCTGAAGCCCAATTCCCAGGATGACGCAGAGCTTGCCCAAGCAGAGCAGGCGCTGATCGAACAGAAGCCTTTGGTGCTCTCTTACACGCTGGATGACACCCGCGATAAGATGCTGGCCAGTGAGGCTGCGATGGCGGTGGTGTATTCCGGTGACGCAGTGCTGATTCAACAGGAGGCTGAGGCGGTCGGAAAGGAGTTCGGCTACAGCATCCCAAAAGAAGGCAGCAACATCTGGATGGACAGTCTGTGCATCGTAAAGGGATCCAAGCACAAGACTGAGGCGGAAGCCTTCATCAACTTTCTGTGCAAACCGGAGATCTCCGCCCGTAATGCGGAATACATCTGCTACGCTCCGCCGATCAAGGCTGCCTATGAGCAGCTCTCCGACGAGCTGAAGGCGATCCCAGCCCTCTACCCCACCGAGGAGGAGAAAGCCCGTTGCACCTCTTATCGCGACCTGGGAGACTATAACGCGAAGTATGAAGAAGTGTGGCTGAGGGTCAAGGCAGCTCAGTAACCTGCATCGCATATGATTTCATAAGGAAGACGAACCCCTGCAGAATGCTGCAGGGGTTTGTGTTTTTATGTGAGTAGGTGTATTTACATTGTAATTTTCAGCTGCCTGCCCTTGCGCTCCAGTGCTGCCTTGATGAAGTCGCGGAAAAGCGGGTGCGGGCGATTGGGCCGGGACTTGAACTCCGGGTGGAATTGGGTGCCGAGATACCATGGGTGATCGGGCAACTCAACGATCTCAACCAGATCAAGCTCCTCATTGACGCCGGATGTCACCAGGCCGCCATTGATCATTGCCTGACGGAAGTTATTGTTCAGCTCAAAACGGTGCCTGTGGCGTTCGCTGATCAATTCTTCCCCATATGCGGCCCGCGCCTTCGTGCCCTCCTTGAGCTTGCACTCATAACGGCCCAGACGCATCGTGCCGCCCTTGGTGTTGATTGAGCGCTGGTTTTCCATCAGATCGATGACCGGGTGGGTAGTTTTTTCCGAAAACTCGGTGCTGTTTGCATCCTTATAACCCAGCACATTGCGGCAGAACTCAATCACGGCCACCTGCAACCCCAGGCACAGCCCAAAATAGGGGATGCCGTTTTCTCTGGCATATTTGGCCGTAGAAATCTTTCCTTCAATACCCCTATCGCCGAAGCCACCTGGCACCAAAATGCCATCCAGGCCGGCCAGCTTGCGGGGGGCGGTCTCCTCGTTGATGTCCTCAGACTGGATCCATTCAATCTCCACACAAGCCTCATTGTGGATGCCTGCATGGATCAATGACTCCGACACGCTGAGATAAGCGTCATGCAACTCAACGTATTTTCCCACGATGCCCACTCGGACTTTCTGAGTGGGGCGCTTGCGCAGATCAATCATCGCCATCCATTCAGTAAGGTCGGGCTCGCAGTTGACCATGCCCAGCTTCTGGCAAACACGCTCGGCCAGGCCTTCGTTCTCCAGCATCAGCGGCACATCGTAAATGCTGCTGGCATCCAGGTTTTCTATCACGCAGTTTTGCGCCACATTGCAAAACAAGGAGATCTTGCGCTTAAGGTCTGCACTGATGGGGCGCTCTGAGCGGCAGACAATGATATCGGGCTGGATGCCGATGGAGCGCAACTCCTTCACGCTGTGCTGCGTGGGTTTAGTTTTAAGTTCGCCTGACATGGACAGATATGGCATCAATGTAACATGGATATAAAGACAATTCTCAGGGCCCACTTCCCAGCGGATCTGGCGGATGGCCTCCAGGAAGGGCAGGCTCTCAATATCGCCCACCGTGCCGCCGATTTCAGTGATCACCACATCGGGGTGGGCGCCCCCGCGGGCCACAGCCACGATGTTACGCTTGATTTCTTCTGTGATGTGGGGGATCACCTGCACTGTGCCGCCCAAAAAATCACCGCGGCGCTCTTTATTGATGATCGTGTTATAAATGCGGCCAGTGGTCACATTGTTGTCCTGGCTCAGGTTTTCATCAATGAACCGCTCATAATGGCCCAGATCCAAATCTGTTTCGGCACCATCCTCGGTCACGAACACCTCGCCATGCTGGTATGGGCTCATCGTGCCGGGATCCACATTGATGTAGGGATCGAACTTCTGGATGGAAACCTTATGCCCCCTGCTCTTTAGCAAACGCCCAAGAGAGGCGGCGGTGATTCCCTTTCCAAGCGATGAAACCACGCCCCCTGTGACAAACACGTATTTGGTGCTCATGCGACCTCCGATATGAAATATGTCGAATGTATGAATAACACTGGCTTTTTACATTGGATTATTTTAACCGTGGCGTTCCTGTTGTGTCAAGCACAATTTGTGCATTTCTTTAAGATTATTTCCAAAAATGCACAAGATAAAGATTGTTTACCTGCCTCCATTATGGTTCCAAACGCTGGATATCCCGTGGAAAGAGGCAAGCGCGCCGCACATTGTCCAAGCCAGCCAGCTTCATCACCAATCGCTCAAGCCCAAGGCCAAGCCCGCCGTGGGGAGGTAAGCCTGATTTATGACACAGCAGATATGCCTCAAAATCATCAGGATTCATGCCTCTGGCAAGCATTTTATCAACCTGGGCCTGCCAGCCATGGATGCGCTGGCCACCGGTTGTGACCTCCAAACCACGGAAAAGCAGGTCAAAGCTCAATGTATAAGCTGTGTCTGCGGGGTCGTCCATTGCATAGAATGGTCGCTTGGCGCTGGGGTAATGGGTCACGAACACAAACTCACTGCCGGTTTGCTTCTTCACCCAATCGCACAGCTGCTGCTCCTCGGCAGGCTCAAAGTCATGGTAGTCCGTCACGTGATACCTGCACTCCGATTCCAGGACATTTTTGGCTTCCATGAAGCGGATCGATGGGATTTCTGCAACTACCGGCAGCTTCACATTGAGCTCTTGCAACTCAGGCGCATACTCCGCCTGTAACAAGGACATCGTGTGGCGGAGCATGGCAGTTTCCATGACCATAATGTCTTCGTGGTCATGGATATAGCCCATCTCAAAGTCCATGCTGGTGTATTCATTCAGGTGCCGCGAGGTGTCGTGCTTTTCCGCACGGAAAACAGGGCCGATCTCAAACACCCTCTCAAAAACACCCACCATCGCCTGCTTATACAGCTGCGGGCTCTGGGCCAGATATGCCTTACGGCCGAAGTACTCCAGCGCGAAGATGTTGGAGCCACCTTCGGCACCGGCAGCAACAATCTTGGGTGTGTGGATCTCGGTGAAGCCTTCCCCGGAAAGATACTCCCGGAAGCCCCGCGCCACGCCTTCCTGCAGCTTGAAGACTGCCCGCTCCCGCTGATTTCGAAGGCACAGCGACCGAGCCTGCAGGTTCACATCCAGCGGCAACCCCAACTCTTTCTTATTGATGACCAACGGCAGCTCACCAACCGGCCCGGATAGCACATGCATTTCCTTCAGGATAATGTCATAGCCCAGCTTTGACCGGGGCTCCGGCTTTGCTTCCCCCATCACTTCCACGCAATCACCTTCGTGAATGGCGGCAAGATCAAATGCTCCTTCGCCGGGAATATAGACGGTTTGGACGAGCTCTCTTGCAGTGCGAAGGATCACAAACGCAAAGCCACTCATCTCGCGGATGCGGTAAATGGACCCATGGAAATGAATCGGATCGCCACCAGCAGGATTGGTGGGCAGCACTGGCAGCAGTTTGGGATTGGCTTTCATCGTGTTCATAGACAACCCTCCAGTCAAATAAAAAAGCCCCGGAAGTAATCTTCCGGGACGGGAAATCAAACCCGCGGTGCCACCCGCATTGGCGGCATAACCGCCCTGCTCAAGGCCCATAACGCAGGCATGCGGAGCGGTCTACAGCCTCATCCGGCTTCTTCGCTCATGCTCGCAGGCGTCATTCGCCCATGCATTGCCCTGGAGCCGCTTGCAGCCGGCGGCGGCTCCTCTCTGGCGGGGTGCGCGGGGTACTGGCCTGGTCATTGCTGGGTATATTATATAACGCCTGAACTATTCCGGCAAGCATCTAGAATTTTGCTCACATGATAACCGATGAGCCTCCATCATCTCCGGCCAGCGGATCCATTGGCCCCGATTCCTCTATGACCTCGTTCGCCAGTTGTTGAAACTCATCCATGCTTGTATTCCAGGCCTGCTCTATTCTGTCACTGAAACCGACTATGACATGTGTATACTTCTGATCAATCGCTTGCAGCAGGAGATCGATCTGGCTTTCATAACCTATAAAAGCAAGCACCCTCCCCCTGCTATTCAATTTCAGAATGTGTCTCTCTCCGGCATCAATGAAATTCAGGATCCTTCTGCTCTGCTTCATCTTATATGTCCACAATAGAGAATCAGCCTTTATTATGCGAATTCTCATCAGAGTGGCAACGATGATCCAGCCGGGAAGCAAATAGACGGTGCGCCCAGTTCTTCCGATTCTACATTTATCAAGCTGCGCTGCCTGCTCAAACTCATTACCGATTTCTTCCCACACAAAATCAAGCTGGCCGTATCGAGAAAGCTGCTTCACTTCCGGAATCAGGAGGACATTCAGATATCGGGCAATCCCCAGCACAAACAAAGCTATGCCGGTGCCAAAGACCCCAAGCATAATAAGGTATAGGAGGCTGCGAATAAATACTGGGCTCTTTCGTGTGTCAATGGCATAATCATATAGCAGCTGGTTCGCATCTTCCAGCGCAATCTGTTGCTTAACCATATCATCAATGATCATCGTTTTTACTTCAGGATCAAGCCTTTCAAAGGATCCAACAAAAACATAATCCTCCCCATTCCATTTATCATAAGCACTTTTGGGGATTACACACACCACATACTTCTCATCCACATATACTGCAAGATAGTTTGCAATGGGCTTGTTATCGACAAGGTATTCTATCTCAGCATCAACAAGGTTCTCACTGGTCGCGTGCAGCGAAGCAGAATAAAAGTGATATTGGATTGGATTGGCAACAAACCTCATGATTTCGTCCAGAGAACCCTGAGTATCATAAGGTTGTGCATATCCGCTCAGCGTCAGCAAGCCAATTTGTGAATAAAGAAAGGCAGTTGCCGCCCCAATAGCCACAAACACAAAAGCCAATATCATTCGAGAGATTTCCGTGCTCCTGACAACACGTAGAAAGCGCTCATGGTTCATGTGATGACTCCCATTCACACAACAAATAATAATTACCGCTCACAACCGGAAGAAATCCTTTACCCTTTCACACTGCACAGGGATTCCATTATACAACCAGATAAAAGCTTGATACAATAAACAGAATTAATAAATGTTTCAGAAATAGCAAATGCCCCCGCCCTGACTTGGCGGAGGCATTTGGTCTGGCCGGATGCGTCAGAACAAAATGCAGATCAGATTGTTTTTTCCGTCATTGACCATCTTGTTCAGCGCGTGCCGCATTCTGGTCTGGGCGACGGCGGGCAAGCTGCCGTTTTTACTGGCCAGCCCCTCGCCGATCATGTCATAGAGCGTGGTACCGAAGAAATCGGTGCCCCACAGCGCATTGGGATCCAATTGGTATTGGTCGTTGAGCCTGTGCACGAAGTCCTCCGCCTGCTTTTCAGAGCCTATTGTGGGTGCCACCTCTGTGGAAAGATCCACCCGGATAATGTGCCACGACGGCGCGGTGGCCTTGAACTTTACGCCGTAGCGACCGCCTTGCCGGATTAGCTCCGGCGGGTCCAGCTTGATATCAGCTACACCGGGCCGCACATGGCCATAACCCTTGTCACGGACATCATAGATCGCGTCCGCCATGCGGTCATACTCGCGCTTGGCGTGGGCCAGGTCATAGATGATCGACATGAGCGACGCTTCGTTTTTGATGTCCAGGCCGCTCTCCTCGCTCAGGAGCCTGTAGAACAAAGAGTCCTCCGGCACAATGGACGCTTCCACAACACCGCTTCCGGCATGGATCTGGGTAATTTCAAGGCCGTTGATGTTTTCGGCGGCGCTGAATGCCTCCACCAGGCGCTCATAATCCTTCACCTTGGTCACTTGCAGCGCTGCTTCCTTCACCACATCCACAATGAAGCTCAATAGCCAGTGCCCCCAGGGCAGCGAGCGCACCCATGTGGGCATTTGAAAATCGACCTGCCGCACCGGGAACTCAAAAAGCACCGTTTTCATCACATTCTGCACGTCTTCACGGCTCATGCGCAAGGCATCCATTGCAATCACGGGCACGCCGTATTTGTCAGAAAGAGACCCGCTCAGCTCCTGTGCCTGCTCAGACATCGGCGCCCGGCTGTTCAGAAGCACCACAAAAGGCTTGCCAAGGGCCTTGAGTTCGCCCACGGCTCGCTCTTCGGCATGTATATAGCCGGACCGCGGCAAATCGGTGATCGTGCCGTCGGTGGTGACCACCAGGCCAATGGTGGAATGGTCCTCAATCACCTTGCGGGTGCCCATTTCTGCTGCCATCGCAAAGGTGACTTCATCCTCTTGCCAGGGGGTGTGAACCATACGCGGAGAGCCGTTCTCAGTGTCACCGTAGGCCCCATCCACCATGTAGCCCACGCAATCCACCATTCTTACACTGCAGCGGGCATTGTCTGACAGGTTCACCTCCACCGCTTCGCTGGGAACAAAGCTGATCTGGGTGGTCATGATTGTGCGGCCGCCTCCGCTTTGAGGCAGTTCATCAATCAGGCGCTCCTTATTCCAGGATTCTTCCAGCTCCGGCAACACCATCAGATCCATGAAGCGCCGGATGAAGGTGGATTTTCCTGTGCGCACAGGGCCCACCACGCCCACATATATATTGCCGTCGGTACGTTCCGCCATCTCCTTGTAGATATCCATGTCAGCCATGCTCCCACTCCTTTGCGGCATGAAATGGTTCAATTCCTCAATTGATGTATATGTTGACGCCTGCCAACCTATACCACGATTTCATGGGAGCAGGAGCGAAACGCACGGTCACAGGATGCTTATGCGAGCTAACGCTATGTAATCAAAAACCAGCTGACGAAACTCCGCCAACTGGTTTTGCTTGTGTATCTACCCTGTACCCATCGTTGGCAATTGTTCATTGCCAACTGTTTATTGAATTACCTTCTCCGCCTCAGGAACGGTGGCACATCCAGGTCATCATCCTCAATGACGATGTTCGGCTTTTGCCTGGGGATGCTGGCGGTGTCCTGGCCACGGTCGCGGCCCCGGTCAAGGTCACGGTCGCGCTGGTCCTGCTGGCTGTAGCCGCCGCGGTCGCGGTCGTAGCCACCCCGTTGCTGGTCAAACCCACCGCCACTGCGGGTGTCACGGTCGTAATTGCGCTGGTCACGCTCCGGTGCGCGGTCACGCTGGGGCGTGAAGGTGGAGGTGCTCTCGTCGGTATAGGCAGGCCGTGCCGGTGCCTGGCGGAAACCACCTTGCGGCTGCTGTGCAGCCTGCATCGGCTCGCGTGCACCAGCCTGACGCTGCTGATCGGACTCGTCGCCTTGCTGCTTGTTCGGAGGCTTGCGCTGCAAGGGCCTGCCGCCCTCAAAGCCGGTGGCAATTACGGTGATGCGCACCATATCGTCCATCGTGTCATCAATGCCGGCACCGAAGATGATGTTCGCGTTGGGATCCACGGCCTTGGCCACCAGTGAGGCAGCCTCTTCGATTTCCATCAGGCCCAGCGTGGGATCGCCGGTGATGTTGATCAACACAGCGCGGGCGCCGTCGATCGTGGTTTCCAGCAGCGGGCTGGAGATGGCCTGCTTGGCGGCCTCGGAAGCCCTGTTGTCGCCGGAGGAGCGGCCAATACCCATGTGGGCCAGGCCCTTTTCCTTCATCGTGGTGCGCACATCGGCGAAGTCCAGGTTGATCAGGCTGGGCATTGAGATAAGATCGGAGATGCCCTGAATGCCCTGGCGCAGCACATCATCGGCCACACGGAAGGCCTCCAGCAGCGATGTGCCCTTGCCCACCGCGCCTAGCAGCCTGTCATTGGGGATTACAACCAATGTGTCTACGCGGGGTTCCATTTCCTTGATGCCCCGCTCGGCATTCTGCATTCTGGGCTTGCCTTCAAATGAGAACGGCTTGGTGACCACACCGATAGTGAGAATGCCCATTTCACGGGCCACATCCGCCACCACAGGCGCTGCGCCCGTGCCAGTGCCGCCGCCCATGCCGGCTGTGATGAACACAAGGTCGGCCCCTTTCAGGTTTTGGGCAATTTCCTCACGGCTTTCCTCGGCAGACCGTTGGCCCACCTCGGGGTTGGCGCCGGCTCCAAGGCCTTTAGTGATCTTTTCACCAATCTGTATCTTCTGGTTGGCTTTTGACAGAAGCAGCGCCTGCTTATCGGTGTTCATTGAGATGAACTCCACGCCCTTCAAGCCCGATTCTATCATTCTATTGACTGCATTGTTGCCTGCCCCGCCTACCCCGATCACCTTAATCTGAGCAAATTGGGCTGCATCAATATCAAATTCCAACACGAACTGTCTCCTCCTCGTCTTTCGTATCTATCTAGAACAGGTCTCTGAACCACGCGATGAGGCTGCTCACCGGAGTCTTCTGCAGCACGTTCAGCGCATAAAACAGCGTTCCTGCGGCTGTCGTAAAGGCCGGCCCGCTCAGCAGCGGCGACGAATGGGAATAGGGCTTCACAATTCTGCCCAACGTGGCGCTTAGGATGTCTTTGGCGCCACGCATCTGGCTCAGTCCGCCACCGGTGAGATAAATCCCGGTCTGCGTGTCACAGTTTACGCCACAATCCCGGAGTTGCGCTGCAATTTGGTCAGCCATATCCCAAACCCTGGCTTCGGCAATTTCCTGCGCGTCAGCCAGAGATCCATGTCCGGTCCGATGCATCGGAATACCATCTCCCCGGTTCATTCCAAGCACCAGCTTGCGCTTCATCTGCTCTGCCTCTTCAGGCGGAATTCCCAAGAGCAGGGATATATCCCGTGTGATCGAGCCACCGCCAATGGGCAGGTTGTCATGAAACACCAGCCCTTCCCCCTCGGCCACGATCACATCGGTGGTGAAGTGGCCGGTATCGATCACGATGGCTGTTCGTTTGGCCTCGTTGTCTGTCCTCACCAAATAGCCGCTGCCCACAGGGCCTGCGACCATCCCCATTACGCCAATGCCGAGGTTGCTCAGTGTTGCGCCCACATCTTCCACAAAGGTTTCTGCTGCCAGCACATGAGACACGTAACCGCTGAGGTATCGCGCCTTCTCACCAACAGGGGGCTTGAAGCGCGTCTGGTTTTCGATGAGATAAGCCACAGGAGTCCTGTGAAGGGGAAGATAGCCGTCAGGATGATCGAAATCACCGGTTCTGGCAATCAGCTCCTCCACATCATCGCGGCTCACAACTCCAAAACGGTTGCGCACCTCCACCTCAGCGTGATTGAATGCCACTTGAATGTATTCACCGGGCACCGCCACAAACATGTCGCGGATGCGCCGCCCTGCCTGCTTCTCCGCTGCCTTGCGAGCACTGAGAATTGCATCCTCAAGCCCCTCAACGTCAAGCCACTCATCATC
Source organism: Bacillota bacterium (assembly GCA_023435705.1). Taxonomy (GTDB): domain Bacteria; phylum Bacillota; class Clostridia; order Christensenellales; family UMGS416; genus JAEYRA01. The sequence continues at coordinate 565,341 of JAEYRH010000016.1, forward strand.
CCGGAAACCGGCGTAAGCCTGCTGGCCGGCACCTAACACATGGAGAGCCCCGCGTTCATCCAGCACACCGGCCGCAACAGCAATCTTTGAAGTCCCGAAATCGATGGCGGCGGCCCAACGCGACATATTCTTGCGTACATTCCTTCCATAAAACCGGCGCATGGCCTGCCGGGCTTATAATTAAGCTAATATTACCATAAAATTGGCAAGGAAGGAACTGTCTGATCAACATTTGTTTAAACGGCGTTTTCAGGCCCACCAGTGCCTTCATCGCCACCCCCTTGCGACTGTTCGTCGTTGTTATCATCCGGAACTCCATTGTCTGTCTGATTGGTTCCGCCTGCCTTCGAGTAAACCGGCCCCTTGGACCCAGTGACATGCAGCACACCCGATGTATATCCTTGTTTCCGAAGTTCGGGTATTGAGCCGGCGACCCATTTGGCTTTCATATCCAGGTCTGCGGCATTGCCCATTTCGATCTGCAGCCCTTCGGCAGTCAGCATCTTCAATTCGTCAGTATTCGCCAGGTTGATTTCGCTGACCAACTGCAGCGCTCCCTGGGAAGCCAGCGCAGTCAACAGTTTTTCCATAACCTCCATTTTGGTTGCGTCAACCCCGTTGATCGGAGAGCCCTTTTGGGCTGGCTCAATGTCAATACCAGTGATGAGCGGATACTGGCCTGCCGGCAACGAGTCGCGCACATCCAGCGCAAAACCCCGTTCGTCGATGATCGCATACCCATCCAGCCACGTCACGGCAGCATGAGGTTTGCGTTGGCGGATCTCAATTTTTATTTTGTCCGGGAAAATCCTCGATATGCCAAGAACTTCCACCAGCGGGTCTGATTCCAGATTCTTTCGGGCTTGTGTGAGGCTCGTCTTAAAGATATTTTCACCCTTGGCAAGACCGGATAAGGCAATCACGCTGTCCGGCGTGACCGTATCGGCTCCCTTTACCTCAATTTCCTGGATCTCAAACACCTTCAGGCCAATCACCACAGTGAGAGCCAACAACGCCAGCAGCACCAACAGCGCTTTCAGACCAGAAGGATTTTGCTGTTGAGAGCGTTTGGGAGAAGGCTTGGGCTCGCCGGATCGCTTCTCGGGCTCCCTGTGGTCCGGCTCTCTGGAGGCGTTCCTGTGCTCGCGGGTGGGTCTTGATTCAACTGGTGCTTCCCGTTGGGCTTCCGCACGCCGGGGAGCAACCCTCCGTTCTTCCTGCCCACCACGGCGAGATTGCTCCTTCTGCCAGCTGGGCTTGCCACCCTCTGCAAAGGGGCTGTCCTTTTCCCAAAATGGCCGATCGTCTTCCATTTGCTCAGGTAATATACGGAGCTCATCCTGTCGGACCCGCCCTCCACCTGGTGCGCGTCGGGTTTCATGGCGGCTTTCCACAACCTGATCAGCGGGATGGCGCGCCGAAGAGGCCCTGCGTTCGCGGGCCCTCTTCAATTCATCCATTTCTTCCACTCTGGAGCTTCTCCGGCTGGCCGCTCCTGCGGCGCCTCGTTCCATCTTCAGCATGCTGCACCTCGTGTGTCTTGGGCCGTCCTGGCCCATTTTTCAAATCCGTTCGATGTCTGCGCCGAGTTGCGCAAGATCTTTTTCCAGGGCTTCATAGCCCCTGTCTATGTAATGAATGTCATCCACCCTTGTGGCGCCTTCCGCCGCCAGGCCGGCCAGCACCAGCGCGGCACCCCCGCGCAGGTCTCCGGCAGCCACCGCGGCCCCGGTAAGCCTTTCCACGCCATGGATGATTGCCATACGGTCACGGATTGTTACATTGGCCCCCATCCGGATCAGCTCCGCCGCATGGCGGAACCGGCTTTCGAACACATTTTCCACAATCATCGTGGTGCCCTGGGCGATCGTGGAGAGAGCGAAGAATTGCGCCTGCATGTCGGTTGGGAAACCCGGATAAGGCAGCGTCTCAATCAAGCGCACCGCTTTGGGCTTGCCATCGCTTCTCACAATGGCGCGTTTGATATCGGTTATGATTTCGCAACCGGCTTCCCTAAGCTTGCCAATCACCTGCTGGTTACAGTCCATCGGGATGTCTTTGAGCTCCACCTCGCCACCAGCGATCGCCACCGCCGTCATATAGGTACCGGCCACAATCCTGTCTGAGGGGATCTGGAATTCAGCTCCATGGAGTCTTTTCACGCCCTCAATCTCTATGATACTGCTCCCCGCTCCACGCACCATGCCGCCCATTGCGTTGATGAAATCCTGAAGGTATTCAATCTCCGGCTCCATCGCCGCGTTATGTATGACAGTCCGCCCCTCGGCTTTCACCGCCGCCATCATCACGTTTTCGGTGGCGCCCACGCTGGGGTAGTCGAGGTTGATGACCGCGCCCTTCAGCTTCGAAGGTTTGCAGATGATGTATCCATGAGTCTCCTCAATGCCGGCGTTCAGCACACGGAGACCTTTCAGGTGTAGGTCGATAGGCCTCAGGCCGATCTCACAGCCGCCGGGATAAGTAAACAGTGCCCGTCCGAAACGGCCCAGCATGGGCCCAAGCAGGAAAATTGAGGATCGAAGCTCTCTGGACAGATGTTCCGGCATCTCCCACAGCGACGCGCCGCTGGTGTTCAATGTGACAGTGCCGTCGGAAAACTTCGCCTCACAGCCCAGGTGCCGCAGAATCTCCAGCATGTTTTGCACATCGCTCAGCCTGGGGCAGTTGCCAAGGAGAATCTCGCCATCGGTCAATAAGGATGCCGCGAGTATTGGAAGCACCGCATTTTTGCTGCCACCTATCCTGACGCTGCCCGAAAGCCGCCTGCCGCCCTTCACAAGAAAGCTGCCTGACATGGCGTACCTCCTGCGCTATAGAGTCAATACCATAGTATGCAGGAGCGTCCGTTTCGTTCGGACTACGTCTTCACTTGATGCCGCGACACATTGAGCAGGATACCCACCGCCGTCATAAACACAACCAGTGACGTGTTACCGGCGCTGATAAACGGCAGCGGCACGCCGGTGGGCGGCATTGAGGACGTGACAACCAACACGTTGATCAAAAACTGGATGCCGACCAGTGCGGTTATACCCACGCCTAGCAGCATGCCGAACTCGTCAGGTGCCTTTGCCGATACCAGCATCCCCCGCCACACCAGGATCCAAAAAGCCGCCATCAGCAGCATCAGGCCAATAAAGCCGAATTCCTCGCCGATGATGGACAGGATGAAGTCAGACTCGGCATATGGTAGGAATAAAAGTTTCTGGCGGCTGTTGCCCAACCCCACGCCGAACAAACCGCCGGCACCCAGGCCGTAGAGAGACTGCACAAGTTGGTAACCGTCGCCCCTGGCGTCCTTCCAAGGGTCCAGGAAAATTGTGAGGCGCTTCATACGGTAGGCCTCGGTTACGGAGAAAAGCACACCGAACCCTACCGCGCCGCCCAACATCAGCGCGAAGGGCCGCCAGTCCACGCCGGCCACCAGCAGCAGCACCAGCGCGATCATCAATGTGCTGGCCGCCATCGACAGGTTCTTTCCAATGAGTATCAAGCCGGTAATCACACCGGTGGCCACCAGCGGCCACAATAAGCCTTTCAGAAAACGCTTGATGTTTTTGCTGCGCAGATCCTCACCGTGTTTGGAAACCCACCAGGCGATGAAAACGATCAGCGAGAACCGGCCGATCTCCGACGGCTGAAACTGCACGCCGCCGATCGTCAGAAAACGGTTAACGTTGTTTTTTGAATCGACGAACAGCACGACTACCAGCAGCAGTACGCTCACGCCCATCAGAAAAAACGGCACGAGAGGCCTGTTATAAACCTTATATGGCACATAGCAGGCGATCAACAGCGCCAGGATGCCGATGCCGGCGCCCAATAGCTGCTTGGTGAGGAAGTAAATGCCCTCGCCGCCCTTTGATTGCGACAGATAAAAGCTCGCAGAAAACACCATCACCAACCCGAACAACGTCAGGATGATTGTGATGCCCAGTATTAAATAATCCAAGGGGTGTTTCTGCTTCAATTACCTGCGCCCCGCTTCCGCCGCGATTTCCATTGCGATTTTCTTAAAGGCCCTGCCCCGCTCCTCAAAGTCTTTGAACATATCAAAGCTGGCGCAGGCAGGAGACAACAGTACATTATATCCGGGCCGGGCCATTGTATATGCCTTATATACGGCGTCATCCAGCGTGTCCGCACGCTCCACCGGTGCAAAGCCCTGCTTCCTTGCCTCTTCCTCCAGCTTTCTAGCCGTTTGCCCGAGCACCACCATGCCGGCAATGCGGCTCCCGGCAAAGGAGGCTATAAACTCGTCAAACTCAGAGTGCTTGTCATATCCACCGGCAATGATAATCGTAGGAAGCGCCATCGCCTGCACGGCCACGATGGAGGCGTCGGCGTTGGTGCCCTTGCTGTCATTGATGAATCGGATTCCCTGAGCTTCGGTAACAAACTCAAGACGGTGCTCCACACCTTCAAAGGCAGCCAGGCTATGGCGCACGATCATCGGGCTCACGCCCATGGAGAGTGCGCAAGCCGACGCAGCCAGGGCATTCTCCAGGTTGTGGTCTCCGGGAATGCGCACTTCCTCCGTGCGGCCCATCACGATTTCCTGCCCCTCCAAATCCCGCCAGACAATGCGGCCATCGCGGATGAAGCAACCAGCAGGCACCTCTTCCTTGCGGCTGAACCACATGAGCTTGCATTTCACCCGCTCCGCCAGCGCCCGCGTGGGCAGGTTGTCCCAATTGAGGATCACCACATCGTTATCCCGCTGGTTTTCAAACACGCGGGATTTCATATCGGTGTAGCACTCCATGGTGTGGTGGCGGTTCAGATGATCAGGTGTGATATTGAGGATTGCAGAGACCTTTGGCCGGAACGTATGAATGCTTTCCAGCTGGAAGGAGCTGACTTCTGCGACCACCATGTCTTCCGGCGCGATGTCCAGCGCGTGGCCGGAGAGTGGGTCGCCAATGTTGCCCACCACATGGGTGTTGTAGCCTGCACGCTTGAACATAAGGCCGGTGAGCGCCGTTGTGGTCGTCTTGCCGTTGGTGCCAGTGATGGCCACCACAGGCGCCTTGGTGAACATATAACCTAACTCAAGCTCACCAATCACCGGCTTGCCCAGCTCCTGGGCCATGACAATAAACGGCGAATCAATCGGCACGCCGGGGCTGATGAAAACAGCCTCGACATCACGCACAAATTGCTCTGCAGGACGCCCCAGCTCCAGCCGCACCCCTGGAAGACCTGAGAGCTCCTCCACCACATCAGCCAGATCCTCGTCTGACTTGGTATCATTGGCGATCACGAGGCAATTCCTGCGGGAAAGCAGCTTGACTGCGGCCAGGCCACTGCGCGCCATGCCCACCACCAAAACCCTGCTGCCAGCAAAGCACATGGGATCCCCCACCTTTCCAATCCGCTCCATCACCGCAATGCCACCAAGCCGATCAGGCAGAGCACCGCCGTAATGATCATATACATGGAAACGATCTTGGTCTCCGGATACCCCAGCATCTCAAAGTGATGGTGCAGAGGAGCCATCTTAAACACCCGCTTTTTGCGGGTTTTGTAGGAAACGATCTGGATAATGTCTGAGACTGTGGACGCCATATACATTGCGGCCATCACAGGCAGCCACAGAGGTGTGCGGGTCACAATGGCCAGCCATGCAACAGCCGCACCCAGTGCAAGGGAGCCGGTGTCGCCCATAAAGATACGGGCAGGGAAGACATTAAACCGCAAAAATCCCAGGCAGGCACCGGCCAGCGCCCCCGCAATGGTAAGGTAATTACCCACATTGAGCATACGCTCACCAACATTGTCGGTGCTAAGATAAAGAATCAGAATTGTCATGGCAGAGAAAAACACAAGGCCAACACCGGACGCCAGGCCATCCAGGCCGTCGGTGAGGTTGGTGCTGTTCATTGCCGCAACAATCACAAACGCAGTGAAGGGGATATAGAACCAGCCCAGATCCCATTGGGCCGTTGTGAAGGGCAGGCGGATCGAGGTGCCGATATGAACCGACGCGTACCATGCCGCCGCCAGCGCTACAACTGTTTGAAGCAGGAATTTCTGCCACTCCCTGAGACCCATGTTGCGCTTCATCACGTGCTTGGTGAAATCATCAATGAAGCCTATCACCGCACCGGCCAGGATCAGTACAAGGCCCACGATGGCGCTGGGCTCCCAGCGGCGGATTAAGATCAGGCAGGTCGCAGCCAAGGCCACAAGCATGATAACACCACCCATTTGGGGCGTGCCGCTCTTCTTTGCATGCCATGCCGGGCCTTCTTCACGGATGATCTGGCCAAATTTCAGTTTCTGCATGAGCGGAATCACAGCCGGACCCACCGCAAGGCAAGCCAGGAAGGAGACAAGCACTGGAAGGAGAATGTCCTGCAAAATCATTAGGTAGCGTCCTTTCGCGGGATCTTATGTATCGATTTCAGTGTGTGTCACAGTTTTGAAAGCCATTCCCTCGCGATCTCGCGATCGTCAAAGTGGCGCTTGACACCCATCACATCCTGATAGGTTTCATGGCCCTTACCGGCGATGATCACAACATCTCCGGGTCTCGCCTCTACAATGGCGAGGCCAATGGCTGCATGACGGTCGGCGTTGCGCACCCAGGGTTTCCCGCACCCCTGCAGACCGGGTTCAATCATGTCTATGATCGATTCGGGTTCTTCTGTGCGGGGGTTGTCGCTTGTCAGCACAATATAGTCGGCCAGCTCACCAGCCAAGCGGCCCATAATGGGCCGCTTTGTCCGATCACGGTCACCGCCGCAGCCAAACACAATCATGACCCGGTTCTGCGCAAACACCCTTGCAGCCTTCAGCACATTCTCTATGCTGTCCGGTGTGTGGGCATAATCCACGATCACGGTGAAGCCCCTGCCGGTCTCCACACGCTCCATGCGGCCATTCATTGTCTCAACCCGCTCGAGGCCAGCCTTCACCGCTTCCTTGGATACGCCCAACAGCAGAGCTGCCCCGGCTGCGCCCATGGCGTTATAGATATTGAAGTGGCCGGAAAGTTTCAGCGTCAACGGCATGCTCCAACCCTGGTAATTCATCCTGAAACCACACCCGTCTGGCCGCACATCGGTTTCGGTGGCGCATAACCCTGCGTTTTCACCGGCGCCATAAGTCAGCACCTGCCCATGGAACCCCTCTACCATCGCTGCCCACGCCCGGTCATCAGCGTTCATCACTGCCCGGCGGGCATAACCATCGGTAAACAGCAGCTTCTTTGCGGCGCTGTAGTTTTCCATCGTCTTAAAATCATCCAGATGGTCTTGTGTGAGGTTGGTAAAGATCGCTGCATCAAACATTACACCAGCCATTTTGCGCAGCGCCAGCGCGTGGGCTGACACCTCCATCACGACACGGTTGCAGCCAGCCTCCACCATCTGCCTCAACGTGGCATGAAAATCCATCGGATCCGGTGTAGTCAATGCCTGCGGCAGCACCTCATCGCCGATCATTGTGGCAATGGTGCCCATCAGCCCCACCTTTTCGCCGTTTTGCTCGAAGATGGACTTAAGCAGATAGGTAGTCGTGGTTTTCCCATTGGTGCCGGTCACTCCCACGATGCTTAATTGATCCGCAGGGTTACCATGAAAGGCAGCACAGAGACGGGCCAGCGCCTCACGGCTGTCTGCCACACGAACCTGCGGCACATACAGCCCGTCAATGAAGCGCTCCACGACGAGCGCAGCCGCACCCATATCCACAGCCTGGCTGGCATAGGTATGGCCATCAGCTTTTGCGCCGGGGATACACACGAAAAGGGCTCCCGAAGCCACTTTTCTGGAATCGATAACGATGTCAGAAATATCCAGCTCGAGGGGTCCTCTGCCCTCATAAGAGAGACCTGCCAGCATCCGTGCCAGTTTCATCGCTAGTGCCTCCTGCTCAGTGTCAATCCTCCGGTGTGTTGCCTCCGCTGCCAGTTGAATCTGCATTCGGCGGATACGCAAACTCCACTTCCACAATTTCACCGCTATATATGGTGGTGCCAGGCGCGGGGTCCTGCCGGACCACCATGCCGCCGATCCCCAGCGCTTTCAGCTGCAAGCCCAACGACTCCAGGATGGTGTTTACTTCTATGGCTGTTTTGTTGCTCAAATCCGGCATCGCCCGTTGGTTATCCGCGTTGCCATCGTCTTCCTGCTTGAGATAAATCATCACAGTGGACCCTTTGCCTGCCATAAAGCCCGGTTTGGGCATCTGGTCGGCAACTACACCGCCGTAACCCTCCACAAAATACTTAAAGCCCTTGGAGTTCAATTCGCTGGCCGCCTGCTCCAGCTCCATGCCGTTCAAGTCCGGCACCTCCACCTGTTCAGCGGATTCGGACGACTCCTGCACTGTGGTCGGCACGTCGCCGTATTTCAGGCAATCCTCCAAGATGGACTTGACATAGGGGGCCGCCACGATGCTGCCGAAATCCACGGCCACATTGGGCTCGTCCACGATCACAAGCACGATATACCGGGGCTTATCCACCGGCGCGAATGCGATGAACGAAGCCACGTGCTTGTTCTGAAGAATGCGGCCATCAGGGCCGTATTTCTGGGCGGTGCCGGTCTTGCCGCCCACCTCGTAGCCAGCGATGCGGGCGTTTTTGCCGCTGCCCTTTTCCACCACAGCCTTCAGGATGTCGCGCACGAGCGCAGACGTATCCGGCTTGATCACCTGGTTTAGTTTCTCCGGCTCATTGCGTAATACAACATTGCCCTCCTGCGTGGTCACTTCTTCCACGATATAGGGCTGCATGAGCGATCCGCCATTGATGGCGGCGGATGACGCTGCGATGAGCTGCAAGGGAGTCAAGGCGATGGATTGACCAAAGCCGATGCGGGCAAGGTCAATGTCGCGCACATATTTGGGAGAGGTCACGATGCCGGTGCCTTCGCCGTTCAGATCGATGCCGGTGGGCTTGCCCAGACCGAAGGCGTAGAGGTATTCGTAGAATCGATCGCGGCCCAGCTTCAGTGCGATGTCCATGAACACAGGGTTACAGCTGTTCTGTACGCCTTCATACAGCGTCTCCGAGCCGTGCCCGCCAGCCCGCCAGCACTTGATCTTCTGACCTTCCACCAGCCTGTATCCGGGGCAGAAAAATGTCGAATTCTCATTTATAACACCGGCATCCAGCCCCGAAGCCAGCGTCAGGATCTTGAATGTGGAACCCGGTTCCAGTGCGTCCGCCACGGCGGTGTTGCGCATCGCAGCCTGCAACAGCGCCATATTGTCGCGGGGCGGGTTGTTGTTGTCAAAGTCCGGTTTATTTACTATTGCCAGGATTTTGCCCGTGTTTGGCTCCATAACAATGCATGTGACCTTCTTGGCGTTCTGCTCCTTCAGGCACTTTGCCATGTCACGCTCTGCAAAGCTCTGGATCACAGAGTCGATGGTCAGCTTCACGTTGTTGCCGTCCACCGGCGGGATATACTGCTCCACGCTGTCCGGGATGGTCAGGCCATCACGGTCGGTCTCGCTGACAATCTTGCCCGATGTGCCTGCCAGGTATTTGTTATAGCGGGATTCGACACCTTCAAGGCCCTCGCCATCCACAGAGGTGAACCCGAGCACCTGGGTGAGAAAGCTGCCCTCCGGGTAATACCGCTTCATGTCTTCGCTTAAATAAACGCCGGGGAGCTTCAGCTCCCTCAGCCGGGTTGCCTGCTCCCTGGTGATCTGCCGTTTGATCAGGATTTCAGATTTCGTGGTGTCTTTTACCTTGCGTTCCACCGTTTCGCGGGCCATGCCCAACTCGTTGACCAGGTTTGTGACCACATTCTCAAGTGAGCCGCCGCTTTTTGCCTCTGCCGCTGCCACCTGTTTGGGATTGACCACAACCATCTCAGAGCTTGCAGATTGCGCGAGCAGCTTGCCGTTTACATCCAGAATACTACCGCGTTGTGGCGAAACAGGCCTCTCCCTTGTCCACTGATCAGAAGCTTTTTCCTTCAGCCAATCCGCCTTGTAAACCTGCCAATATCCGACACGGAAGACAAGAGTGGCACACAACACCACCGTAAACCCAAGCACGATGGCGTTGATTCTTTTTCTGCTGCTGACCTTTGGCAGCGACACCTGCATATGCCTCCTTCAGTGCCCCCTGGGAATCACTTCTTCATCTCGACGTTGTGGTTACCGTCAAGCGACACATAAAGCACCTGGCTGTTATCCGGATAACCCATACCAAGCACCGTGGCCCGCTCCATGATGGTATTGATGTTTGTGGCCTCACTCAGCTGCTCGCTCAGGTTGCTGTTGAGCTTGTCGGCTGCGGCGATCTGGGTGCGGATGCCATTGATTTCTCTCTGTGTCTTGAAGACCTGTGCTTTCATATAGAGCAAGCCAATGCACACAGCTGCGGCAACAATGGCAGCGACCATCACCAACATGCGGCGCAGCAGCACCGCCTGCGCTTTGGCGGGCTTGGCGCGAGAAGGCGCCTCCACAGGCTTCCAGCCTTCGGCGGTCTCCTCGAAGCGGCGGTCGTATGCAACATTTCGGCTGTATGCTACTGACATTTTATTCCCTCGTCTTTCCTGGTAGAACTGCCCGCCCGCTCGAACACCCTCAGTTTGGCGCTCCTGGATCGGGGGTTTTCCCGCTGTTCGTCGTCGTCTGGTGTTTCCGGTTTCCTGGTGAGCATTCTGCCCATGGATACTTTCCCGCAGATGCAGTAGGGTGCGTTCTTCGGGCAGTCACAGGGGTCTTCCATGCGCTTCATCGCTTGCTTGACCGCCCTGTCCTCCAGGCTGTGGAAGGTGAGGATGCACAGCCTCCCGCCTTCGCTCAACAATCCGGCCAACCGTTCCACCGCCTGCTCCAACCCCTCCAGCTCAGCATTGACCTCAATGCGGATTGCCTGGAAGGTGCGCTTAGCCGGGTGCGGCCCCTGCCGCCGGAACTTGGCCGGGATGGCCTCGGTGATGATATCAGAAAGCTCTGTCGTGGTGCCGATGGGTTTGATCGCCCTGCGATTGATAATGAAGGAGGCGATCCTCGTTGCGAAGTGGTCTTCGCCATAGTCCCGTATGATCCGCGAAAGCCGCTTCTCGTCATACCCGTTCACCACATCATACGCGGTGAGCTTTGCGCTTTGGTCCATCCGCATATCCAGCGGGCCATCGTTGCTGTAGGAGAAGCCCCTGGTTGGTTCGTCAAGTTGCCAAGATGACACCCCAAGATCCAGCATGATGCCGTCCACACGACTGATTCCCAGGCTACCCAGCAGCTCTGGTGCATCCTTGAAATTACCCTTGACTGGCACGAACGCCACCCCGAAAGGAGCCAGCCGCTTGCGGCATTCATTGAGCGCATCATCGTCACGGTCAATGCCGATCAGCTTCCCGCCGGGCAGCAAATGAGATAGAACCGTCTCGGCGTGCCCTCCCCCGCCCAGTGTTCCGTCTACATAGGTCTTGCCGGGGGCCGGTCTCAGATATTCCACGCACCGCTCCGGCATAATCGGAGCATGCTCAAACTGCCTGTCCATGCTAAATCTTCACGCCGCTGCCGCGCAGGTTGGCGATGGAATCGCGCACCTTGGCGGAGTCGGCGGCAATCTTGGCCTTCCAGGTCTGCAGATCCCACAGCTCCACGCGGCTGCGCACGCCCACCACAGCCACATCCTTGGTCAGGCCTGCATAGTCACGCAGGTCTGCCGGGATCAGCACGCGGTTTTGCGCGTCCAGCTCTACATTGGTCGCACTGGGGTAAAGCAGGCGGTCGATCAGCGCAGCGTCTTCATTTGCCATGGGGGTTTTATCCAGTTCGGCAGAGAAGCGCTCAAAGGCATCGCGGGACATTACATAGAGGCAGTTGTTCAAAATCCACTTGCAAATGATGAAATCATCGCCCAGTTCTTCCCTGAATTTGGCAGGGATGAACATGCGGCCCTTGGAATCCATCGTGTGCTCATAGGTACCCATGAACATGGCTTCTCCACCTCCCTTCTTGCCGATTACTCCCTGTGGCTCCAATTCAGTGGAATAGTCCCCCACTTTTCACCACATCGCCATTATTATACCCTGCCTGAATGGAAATGCAAACAAATTCTTGAATATAATCAGGCTTGTAACCCGCAAAAAATGGCTTATTTCCGTGATTCTTTAGGCTCATGTCCGTCGTGGGGGATTGTGGGGGGATATATAAAAAAGCGGCAACGGATGTATATTATACACAGGGTTTTGCACACCCACTACATGTAGTTGAGTAACATAACCCGACCACACCATTCATAGCGGATATCCTGTGGATAAACAGGCGTAATCCCGCATGCCGCCAAACAGGCGCCCGCATGCCATTAATCCTTTAAAAACATTAAATAATTTCTACAACGTTAGCGCAAGATAAAATGGCCCGCTGGTGGTGAAAAGTGGAGGATCGATTGGCAAGAAGGTGGTGGAAAGTGGTGAGACAAAACCGAATTGATTGGAAAGCGCTGCTCGTCATCCTTGTGGTGACATATGGGCTGCCATTTCTGCTCTCGCTGCCGGCCATGGGCGGCATGCAGAATTACACCCAATTGCAGAAGCCTCCGCTCTCCCCTCCCGCCTGGCTATTTGGCGTGGCCTGGACGGTTCTGTACTTTTTAATGGGCATCGCGGCATATCTGGTGTGGAAGACAGGCGACCTGGATAGGACAAAGGCTCTTAAGGCCTATTTTCTCCAGCTTGCGGCAAATGCCGTCTGGACTCCGATCTATTTTGGGCTGGAGCTGCGGCTGTTGGCATTTATCTGGCTGTTGTTACTGATTGCCCTAGTGGTGCTCACGCTGATCCGGTTTTACCCAATCAGAAAAACAGCAGCATTTCTGCTGCTGCCCTATCTGGCCTGGCTTGTGTTCGCTGCCTATTTGAATTTTGGGACGTGGCTTCTGAACGGTTGATCAATACGCCTCGTGCACAGTGTCCACATTCTGGAAGCTGGCAATCGTTTCATTCCAGGCCACAGTGGCCGTGCCGGTCGCTCCGTTGCGGTTTTTGGCCACAATGATCTCTGCCTCATTGCCGCCTTCATATTTCTTATAATAGGAATCACGATAAATGAACAACACAATATCGGCATCCTGCTCGATAGCGCCGGACTCACGCAAGTCCGCCAAAACCGGCCGGTGGCTTTCACGCTTCTCCGCCGCGCGGGAAAGCTGCGAAAGCAGCAGGATGGGCGCATCAAGCTCTCTGGCCATAATCTTCAAAGCACGGGTCATCTCGCTGACCTCCTGCTGGCGGTTTTCTTTCGATTTTCCGTCAGCATTGGCTGAAATCAACTGCAAATAGTCAATCACGATCAGGTCCAGGCCCCGCTCCAGCTTTACCCTGCGGCACTTGCTGAGCATCTCCATGACCGTGATGCCCGGCGTGTCATCCACAAGAATCGTGGTCTTCTCAATTTCCTCCACGGCATTGGCGAGCATCAGCCATTCGTCCGGCTCAAGCTCAGCCTTTTTGATCTTGGATAAAGCCACCTTGCTGCCGGTGCTCAGCACGCGCTGTGCCAGCTGGTCATAGGGCATTTCCAGCGAGAACACCACCACATTTTTCTGCCGGTAGGTGGCCACATATTGAGCGATGTTCATCGCGAAAGCTGATTTGCCCATGGAGGGGCGTGCCGCGATCAGGATCAGCTGTGACGGCAGCATACCGCCCAATTTGTAATCCAAAGTGGAGTAACCGGTGGGCATGCCCGGGTCGCTGTCTGGATTCTCCAGCAGTTGCTCGGCCTTTTCATAAACCTCTTTCACAGCGGTGGACATCGGCATGAAGTCTCGCTTGATATCCCGCTGCGATAGCGAAAAGATGGATTTCTCCGCGTCCTGCAGGATGGCCTTTGCCTCGCGGGTGCCTTCATAACACTCATCGGTGATTTTTCCTGCCAGGCGGATCAGCTGCCGGAGCATGGAGCGCTCCATCACCATCGCCACATAGTGCTCCATGTTGGCGGCGGAGGGCACGAAGCGGTTCAGTTCCAACAGGTAATCCAGACCGCCCAACGTATCGAGAACGCCTTGGCGCTCCAGCAGGTCAGACAGCGTCATGAAGTCCACCGGCTTGTTAAGCCGCATCAACTCCAGCATGGCACCAAAGATCTGGCCATTGGCGGGATAATAAAAATCCTCGGGCTTGAGGCGGGCGGCGTGCGTGGCAGCAAATGGATCCAGCATCATCGCGCCCAGCACCGACTTTTCCGCATTCAGGTTATGTGGGGGCACCCGGCCCTCGGCTCTCAGATCGCTCATCTCATTCTCCGGCGGTGATCTGCACCTTCAACGTGACCGACACGCCGGCAAACAGCCTAAGTTTGACCTCATGCATGCCGGTGGTTTTGATGGCTTCGTCCATCTCGATCTTCTTCTTGTCCACCTCGATATGGTGTTGTGCGAGCAATCCCTCGGCGATTTCCTTGCCGGTCACGGAGCCGAACAATTTGCCGCCCTCGCCAGCTTTCGCCTTGATCACCACAGTCATTTCCTTCACGCGGGCGGCGATCTCCCTGGCAGACTTCTCGCTCACGGCTTTACGGTGCGCCTCGGCATCCTTCTGCTGCTGCACAGCTTTCACAGCCCCTTCGGTGGCTTCCATGGCCAAATGGCGCGGGAACAGGAAGTTGCGGGCATAACCATCGCTCACGTTGATCAAGTCACCCTTTTTGCCGGTGCCTTTGATGTCTTGACTTAAGATCACTTTCATTGCTTGTCATCCTCCCCATCGTTGCCTTTTTTATCTTTTTGGGTCTGGTCCATCCGGCGAAGCTCCTCAAGACCACCCTGCGTGAACACTTGCTTTCCCTTGGCTTTCAACGCATCCACACGTGTGATGACCGAACGCATTTCAAAGAGTGCGTCAAAGAATCCCACATAGGGCATGATCCAGAAAAACAGCAGCTGTGCCGGCGCCAGGATGACCAGCCGAAGCCAGGGGCCCAAGTTCTTTCGCTCCAACAAGAACGACAGAAACGCCAGCCCCTGAACCGTCATTGTCAAATTGAACAACATCATTGCCGCCATATACAGCGTGGCAAACCCGCTGGTTTCCGCGCCGATGGAAGCAACGAACTGCAGAATGAAGATCGTGATCACGACATATCTTGGAAACTTGAATGAGCTGAATGGTAGCACTTCCACCGCATCTCCAGCCGTCGCTTTGCCATGGCGGCGTGCAGCCTGCAGCCCAAGCACCGGCAGATAGTAGCCCAGCCCGCCGGTGAGCAAGCCAGTTGCAAGCGCCATGCCCGGCAGAGACTGGGTGATTACCGTTTCCAGGAAGGGTTTTATGATTGCTAATCGCTCCTGCTCGGTGAATGAGGGGATCTGCATTGGACCATTCTGGAGCAAAGACAATAACGAGACGTTCGATTGCCCTTCTTGCAGTTGCTTCAGGGTGCTGGCCCACGAGTCCCAGAAGTTTAAGCCGTAAGCGGTGACATTAAGAACCCTGTATATCTCGCTGGCCCATACCTCACCGATCGGCTTGCCAAGGCTCGCGCCCAGAATACCGACAAACGCCATCGCCCCCAACACTCCGCCGGCTGCCGAGCCTGCAAGCCCAATGGTGAACGGCTGCTTGACACGGGTGAGTACATATGCCCCGGTTGTTGCAATTGTGACAAATACAAAGAGGCCCGCAATGGCCGGGCCAAAAAAGATTGCCGCCACCGCCGTGGTAACAGCCACTGTGGCCGCGCCGGTATAGGTGCGGCTCCTGCCATCCAAATACAGGCAAATGGCGGGAATGAAGAAAAAGCCCGCCAGGCTCACCGCTGCCAGAGCAAGCACAAAAGGTGTCAACACAGCCCAAGCGATCCTGCCGCTGCGTTGATCAGTTGATTGAATTGATGCCATGAATCTCCCCGGTTTCTTTATTGGGCAGCGCCGGTGCCAAGACGCTTGGCACGAATCCTACGTGTCACCCGCCTGTCCAGATCATCCACCGTCACACCCACGCGGCCTGCCAGCTCCAACGTGTTGAACATCAGCCCTGCCAGCGCCTCGCCAAGGGCTTCCCTGCCGGCGGCTCCGTCTTGCATGAGCTGGTAAACCTCAGCCACTCCGGACAGCAACCCGGTTTTCAATGTCTCAATTTCCTTGATGTTTCTGGCGACGTCGAATTCCTCGGGTTCCCGCATGGTGGAAGCCTCCGTGCGCTTTGGTGTGGTCGGTTCAGCCTATTATACAGTATTTTGGATGTGCAGGGAAGAATTTTAAACCCCCGAAGGCGTTTCGACAAAGGTGCTGCTTATTCGCGCAACACCCGCAAAGTCAGGCATCGCAAGCTGCCTCCGCCTGCCAGCAGCGCATCGGGGTGGAAATGAAGGAAGCTCACGCCCTCACGTTCCAGCAGCGCCACCGTTTTTTCCTCCAGTGATATGTCATAATTGATGATGACCCCCGGCTCTAATGGCACAAAAGAACTCCCCCACCGTTGCTGCTCGCGGTCAGTGAGCGCAATCATATCAAACCCACGCGCATTTAGAAAGCCTTTGATATTAACCTCCGCCCGCTCCCGCACCGTGACATGCCAAGTCTGCAGGAACGCCGGCGGGTAATAGACCAGCAAGCGGCTGTTCATACGGTTCAGCACCATATCAGGATGCATGAAACGCCGTTCCTGCGGGATGATGGCATAGAGCACATCTTCAAAGTATTGCAGCATGAAGCCGATGAACCGCTCGATTGCTCTTTTATCATGCCGCTCCGTATCGGCAATAAACAGCGTTGTGGGGGATATCATCAGACAGCCCTCAAACGCATCGCCTTCAGGCGGTTCGTATAAAATCGGAATGCCAAGGCTTTCCAGAGCTTCCCGCACAACGATCTCCTCATGGCGGCGTGCCATTCCAGACATCTTAGAAAGCAGCGCACCATGGGAACTGACTACAGCGGTGTCATGCAGATAGGCCAGGTTTGGCAGCTTGTTCAATAAATCTGTATTGCGGCGCACATGATGAACCAGCATCTGCACGTCCACACCATTGGTGCGTAATAAGGCTTCATACCTGCTGTGTTCCTCAAGATATCGGTCTACATCAGGCAAGCTGTCAAACAGGAAGAACTCACGGTTATCCTCCGTGATGAGCTTGAGCGATTCCTCCGGCCGATGCAGCAGCACGCGCTTCAACCTGCCAAAGTGTTCGGTGCCATAATTGCCGGTCTCGTGATTCATCCAACACACTCCTGTCCTGCGGATATGGGTAGGTTCCACTTACGGAGTGCGCTTTATTCAAAAATGAAAAAGCCCGCCGAAGCGGGCTCAATAACCTTCAGAAACGATCCTAGTCGATCGAATAGGGCAGCAACGCCATCATGCGGGCGCGCTTGATCGCCTCGGAAAGTTGCCTCTGGTGCTGGGCACAAGTGCCCGTCATGCGCCGGGGCATGATCTTGCCGCGCTCGGTAATGAAGCGGCGAAGCTTGGGCAGATCCTTGAAATCTATCATCTTAGCCTTATCAATGCAGAAGCTGCAAGGCTTCTTGCGCCTTGTCATTCTGCGCCTTTTGCCATCGTTCTCGCTCATGGTACGACCTCCTTTACCTTAGAATGGCATGTCTTCGTCAATTTCCTGCATATCCGCCATGCTGTCATAATCATCGTGGCGATGGCTTTGCTGGCCGCCTTGCGGCGCACCGGGCTCATCGCCCTTTCCGGCCACTCGGTTGAGGAACTTCACTTCCTCAGCCACAACCTCGGTGACATAACGGCGGGTCTTGTCCTGCGCTTCATAGGTCCTGGTCTGTATCGAGCCCCATACGGCAACCTGGCTGCCCTTGCGCAGATACTTGGCGCAGTTTTCGGCCTGTGCGCGCCACACCACCACAGGGATGAAGTCCACCTCGCGCTCGCCCTTCTGGTTCGAAAACCCACGGGTGATCGCCACAGTGAACTTGGCCATCGAAATACCGCTGCTCGGCAAGGTCTTGAGTTCCGGATCTTTGGTCAGATTGCCAATCAATATGCATTTGTTCATATCAATGCGGCCTCCTTAAGAATTCAGTCCTCAAGCCTGATGACGATGTAACGCATCACTTCATCGGAAATCCGGAAGTTGCGCTCCAACTCTGCGGGCAGCTCAGAACCGGCCTTGATGTTCATCAGCACGTAAAAGCCTTCATTTTTGAAGTTGATCGGATAGGCCAGACGCCGGCGCCCCCACTTATCCACCTTCAACACCTCACCGCCGTTGGCAGTGACCAGATTGGCGAACTTCTCGGCCTGTGCGGCGATGATTTCGTCATCCTGTTCGGTATTGAGGATATAGAGCACCTCATAATTGTTCATATGTTCACCTCCTCTTGGACGAATGGCCCCGCGACTTGGCGCGGAGCGAGTCGGCTCAAAACGGAATTATAGCATATGATTTCAATGGATGCAAACACAATCCATAAAAAGAGCCATTTATACACCTTGATTGTTGAATTCAGGCACAAATTGGGCAGACGCGGAGCTTTTTTGCTGGCAGTAACCAAGTTTGAATCCGAGCTTCTGATAATGATCCAGCACCTTTCCATATTCCAGCGAGGTGATTTTACGGTTGATCTCCGGGTATTCCGCGCACCTGTGGCAGGGCATGTATTGGCTCATCAGGCTGATCACAACGCTCTGCGTGCCAAGCGTGGCGGCAACCCAATCAAGGATGGCTATGGAATCAGCCAAGCCGCCGGGCATGACAAGGTGGCGGATCAACAAACCTTTTTGCATGATCCCAGCCTCATCAAATCGAGCCTGGCTCACTTGCCGGGCCATCTCCGGGATGGCCTTTGACGCGGCGGCGAAGTAATCGGCCGCACCGGAGTATTTCCTGGATCGGTCTGGGTTGATGTATTTGATGTCCGGCATATAGATATCCACCAGGCCATCGACCAATGCGAGCCCCTCCGGGGAATCATAGCCGCCGGAATTCCAGGCCACGGGCAGCGTCAGGCCATCGGACTTTGCAAGCCGCAACGCCTCCGCAATTTGCTGCACGAAGTGCGTGGGGCTCACCAGATTGATATTGTGGGCCCCCTGCCCCTGCAGCTCAAGGAAAACCTCTGCAAGACGCTTGACAGGCACATCCTTCCCCGCTGCTCCAGCGCTGATGTCATAGTTCTGACAAAAGCAGCACTTCAATGGGCACCCGGAAAAAAACACCGTACCAGAGCCGCGTGTGCCGCTGATGCAAGGCTCCTCCCACCGGTGCAGCATCGCCCGTGCAACACGTGGCGTCTCCCCCACACCGCAGACACCCACGCTTTGAGAGCGGTCGATACCACAGCGGCGGGGGCAGATCACGCATATCATGTTAATTCCCTCCGCAGAGCTCCCCCTGTCACCTTTGGCGACATCCCCCTCATGAGGGAGTTGCCGCCGAAGGCGGCGGAGGGAGTGTCAATACGCCCTCGCCCAATACACCATGTGCTTGGCCTCTCCACCGCAGACAACGCACTTGTCGCCCACCTTATGCTGCTCAAAGGGCATGCAGCGGGCTGTGGCACCGGTTTTTTCCTTCACAGCATCCTCACAGGCGCGGTCTCCGCACCACATTGCGCGGACATAGCCGCGGCTGATGTCGAGACCCCTCACCAACTCGTCGAAGTCGGTGGCGTCGAAGGTGTGCTCGTCGCGGTACTTCTGCGCCTTGGTGTAAAGGTCGCGCTGGATCACGGCAAGTTTGGCCACAGATGCCTCGCCGATGCCGTCCAAAGGCAGCGTGAACTTCTCCAGCGTGTCGCGGCGGAGGGCCGTGGCAACGCCGTTCTCAATGTCGCGGGGGCCAATTTCCAGGCGCATCGGCACGCCCTTCAATTCCCACTCATTGAACTTCCAGCCGGCAGACACGGTGTCGCGATCATCCAGATAAACGCGGATGCCGGCGGCCTTCAACTCGTCGCGCACCTTCAGGCACACATCGGAAACGCCGGGCTTGTGGGCTGCAATGGGCAGGATCACGACCTCAATGGGCGCAACTTTGGGCGGCAGAACCAAGCCCCGCTGGTCACCGTGCACCATCACCAGCGACCCGATCAGGCGGGTGGATACGCCCCAGGAGGTGGACCAACCCAATTCCTCACGACCCTCACGGCTTTGGAAGGTGATACCGAACGCCTTGGCAAAGTTCTGCCCGAGGAAGTGCGAAGTGCCGCTTTGCAGCGCCTTACCGTCTTGCATCAGCGATTCGATGGCATAGGTGGCCTTGGCACCGGCAAACTTTTCCTTCTCGGTTTTGCGACCGGTGGTCATGGGCACGGCGAGCACGTTCTCGCAGCACTCGCGGTAGACCTCCAGCATGCGGAGCGTCTCTTCCTCAGCCTGCTGCTCGGTCTCGTGTACGGTGTGGCCTTCCTGCCATAAAAACTCACTGGTGCGGAGGAAAGGCCGGGTGCTCTTTTCCCAGCGCACCACGTTGCACCACTGGTTGATCAGCATAGGCAGGTCGCGGTAGCTCTGGATCCACTTGGAATACATCGAGCAGATGATGGTCTCAGAGGTGGGCCGCACCACCAGTTTTTCAGCCAGCTCTTCACCGCCGGCATAGGTGACCACGGCCACCTCCGGCGCAAAGCCCTCCACATGCTCGGCCTCCTTTTTCAAATAGCTTTCGGGAATGAACATGGGGAAATAGGCGTTCTTATGGCCGGTGGCCTTGAAGCGGGCGTCCATTTCCTTCTGGATCAGCTCCCAGATCTCATAGCCGTAGGGGCGGATCACCATTGTGCCCTTTACCGGGCCGTAGTCCACCAATTCAGCTTTCAGGATTACGTCGGTGTACCACTGGGGGAAGTCGACGTTGATGTCGGCGATGTGGGTCACAAATTCCTGGTTCTTGCCTGCCATATCTCTCAATCCTTTCAATGAAACTCGAACAAAAAACCGCCCTTGAACTCAAGGGCGGATATCCGCGGTGCCACCTTGCTTCCCCGGTGGAGGCATTGCCTCTGCCAGGGCGCTTGAACTCCATAACGCAGAGAGTACGGCGGAGGTTGCGACCCCTCCGCGGCTTCAGGGGCGGGATAGATTGCGTTCTGCGTGGAAGCCTTTCAGCTGGCAGGCTTCCTTCTCTTATCCGCATGATTGCAGCCATTTTCCCCTGCGGTGCCGTTTCGACCTAGATTGTTTATAGTATTATATTGTTCAAACTCACAAAAGTCAATCGGAGATAACTCACAAAGGCTCCCGCTTTTGTCCATACAGCCTCTTTCGAAAGGCGAATACAATCACTTCTTTGGCCACAATGAGCGCAGGCATTGCCAGCAGCAGCCCGACCACACCAAACAGCCCGGAGCCCGTAATAATCGCCACAATCACATAGGCCGGATGAATTCGCAAACTGTCTCCGATAATTTTCGGCGTAATCAGAGTGTTATCCAGCTGTTGCACAACCAACACTACCAGCACCGCAACCAGCATCATCTTCCAGCCCAAGGAAATGGCCACCAGGGCAACGGGCACTGCACCGATGAGTGGGCCCACAAACGGAATCATATTGCATATGCCACAGATCAATCCGAGTATGAGCGCATTGGGCACACCCACCAGCAGCAGGCCTGCTGAAGTCATGAGCGACACACTCAAGGCCACCAGGAGCTGCCCTCGCATGAACAAGCCCAGAGATTTGTCGATTGAGCAATACAACGTGTGCAGATCACTTTTATACCGGATAGGCACCAGATAACCAATCTGATCGATGAAGTACTCCTGATCCTTTAAAAAGTAAAACGAAAAAAACGGCATTAAAAGCACCCAGCCAAGGCTGGAGTAGCTGACCTGAGCCAAGTTGATTGTAGCGCTGCCAAGCCAATCCGCCACACGTTTGCTGAACCCGGTAAAAGCATCACTTAGAATTCCAGCCATCGGCTCGCCCGCATTGGAGCCGGCAGAATCCACAAGATCACTGATCTTCTGCACCAACTGAGGCATAAAGGCAATGAAGTCTGCCACCTGGCGAACAAATGTTGGAACGGCGTAATAAAAAAACAAGAACACCGCGGCAGCCATCAACCCGAAAATAAAAAATAAAGCCCATAGCCTGCGGATTCTCTTCTCAATTCTCTTCAACGGTTTGTTGAGAAGATAGGCAGCCATTGCAGAGGCGATCAACGTATACACCAAGCCTCGCAACCTGGTGAACAGCAAGGCTGCAAGCGCAGCCAGAATGGTCACGACAACTATGATTCTAATGGTTTTTGCTGCCCTGTCCACCCCACCACATCCAGTGACTTCACAATAAGAAAGGGCGGCGCTGCCGACCGATGCAGCTTACCCCGCCCGTAGCCTCACACGAACCATTCAACCTAGATACCAGTATAATGCCTCATTTTCCTGGCAGCGTAACGAACCGCACCACGGCCCTTACGCATCAGCGAACGGGCTGACCTTGGCTCGTAATAATTCAACATCATCATGGATGCTGCAGCGCCCACCATGCCGCCTATGAGCATGCCCTTAAGATAACCCCTCATACTCTGACCTCCTTTCACTTAGCTCTGGTAACTCTTCCGATGCACTGTCCATCAGCATGAGGAAATCTTCCCCTTTCATTATGTTGCCCGTGTTTTCGATAATTTTCCTGCCAAATTTTAGGTCGTCAATGATACTGGCTGATATCTCCATGCCAGTCACAGAGCCTGTGCGTTCGTCAATGATGTAGTTGCTGATTCGGCCAAGATAGGAGCCATCTGAATTATATACTTTGCTTTCACGACCCGGGCAAGCCACCGAGCGGGAAGCATGGTTTTTTTGGATTGTATCAACAACAATGCTCTTTTCACCAATGACTGCAATCGCCTGCCAAGGCACAAAATGGCATCGCCGCAGCAAGCTGCGCTCCTCAAAGATGATGCCCTCAATCCTCTTTTTTCCAGGTTGGCATACCACGCCCCGCATAAAGCCTGCCACATCGCCTGAAAGCCTGTCTACCACAGGCAGATCGAATAACTGGGAATCGAAACGCATTGCAACCACCTGACTTAAGGTCGCCATTGTGATATGGCAGTCTCGGATCTATGTTGCACCGGCAAACAGAAAAAAAGCCAGACAAATGCTGGCTTTTTTGCTTGGTCTTGATATGGTTACGCTGAGGCGTTGGCAGCTTCCTGCTTTTTCATGTAATCCTCAAGGGCAGTCTTCAAAGCCTCCTCAGCCAAAACCGAGCAGTGAATCTTAACCGGCGGCAGGCCACCCAGTTCCTCGATCACCTGCTTGTTGGTGAGCTTTAGGGCCTCTTCCACCGTTTTGCCCTTTATCATCTCCGTCGCCACCGAGCTGGAAGCAATCGCCGCGCCGCAGCCGAAGGTCTTGAATCGGGCATCGGTGATGACGCCTTCTTCCACCTTGATGTAAAGCTTCATGATGTCGCCGCATGCTTCGCTGCCCACCATGCCCACGCCGCTGGCGTCCTCAATCTCTCCGACATTCCTCGGGTTGGAAAAGTGGTCAATCACCTTTTCACTGTACAGCATGTAAATTCTCCTTCCTTATGCGATCGGCGACATCGCGCGCAGACGTTCGACAATCTGTGCGACCTTGCCGATTGTGTAGTCAATATCATCCTCCGTGGTGTCGTCACCCACAGTGAGGCGGAGTGACGCATGCGCCGCACCGATGGGGATGCCGAGGGCCATCAGCACGTGGGAGGGATCCAACGAGCCGGATGAGCAAGCGGAACCACTGGACGCTGCGATACCGGCAATATCCAGGCTCAGCACCATGGCCTCGCCCTCCATGCCAGAAAAGCTGAAGTTGGCATTACCGGGCAGCCGAATCGTGGGATGGCCGTTTAAGCGAGCATTGGGCACTGTTTCCAACACACCCTTGATCAGGCGGTCACGCAGCGCTGTGATCCTCGCAGATGTTTCAGGCATTTCCGCAACTGCCAGTTCAAAAGCCTTGGCCATTCCGATGATGCCCGGATGGTTGCTGGTGCCTGCCCGGCGGCCACGCTCATGGGCACCACCATCGATCAGGTTCTCAAGGCTCACACCTTTTCTGATATACAATAACCCGATGCCTTTGGGGCCGTGGAACTTATGAGCGGACAGCGTGAGCATGTCCACACCAAGTTCCTTCACATTCACCGGGATGTGGCCCACCGCCTGCACCGCATCGGTGTGGAAGGCAGCACCGCCCTCCCTTGCGATTTTCGCCAGCTCCGCGATGGGCTGAATGGTGCCGATTTCGTTGTTGGCGAGCATTATGCTTACGAGGATTGTGTCCGGACGCATGGCTGCTTTCAATGCATCGGCATGGACAAGACCGAACTCATCAACCGGCAGGTAGGTTACCTCGAAGCCGCGCTTCTTAAGAACTTCACAGGTGTGCAGCACAGCATGATGCTCAATGGCGCTGGTGATGATATGCCGGCCCTTGCTCTGGTGTTTGAGGGCATACCCTTTGATGGCCCAGTTGTCTGCCTCTGTGCCGCCGGAGGTAAAGAAAATCTCCTGCGCGGTGGCTCCCAAAGCCTTGGCGATCCTGTCGCGCGCCTCATCAACTGCACGCAATGATGCTCTTCCCCACGAGTGCACGCTGGACGCGTTGCCAAAGTTTTCGGTGAACCATGGCAGCATGGCTTCCAAAACCTCCGGGCGCACTTTGGTCGTGGCTGCATTGTCCAGATATACTCTTCTGGCTTCCATTCAGGTATCCCCCTTGTTTCTCATGTCATACTCACCCATAATGTCGGCCAACGTGAGGGAGTTGATGACATCGTTGATGCTGCTGTAAATTTTTTCCCAGATGATTCTGCCAGGGCAGGCATTACCACGCTCGCAGCCGCCACCATCGTCATCCAGGCAATCGGCGGGAGCAAGCGGGCCTTCCAGTGTGCGGAGGATCTCCCCCACCGAAATGGTTGAAGGATCGCCGGCTAACGCATAACCGCCCTGGGCCCCTCGGGATGCCGTGATCAGCCCCGCCTTTTTCAAACCCATAAAGAGCTGCTCCAGGTACGCCTCCGGAATGCTTTGCGCCTCAGAAATATCCTTTACGGAAACAGGGTTGCCGCCATGCCTGCGCGCAAGCTCAAACATGGCGTTGAGGCCATATTTACTTCGCGTGGAGAACTTCATCGCACCCGCCTCCAATTCCAAGCAATTTGCTCGGATATAATATAGCACGCAATTCCGACTGCGTCAATAGGGTATCATGCAAAATTTCAACGCCTGAAACTTAGTTTATCCCACCTTCGTCTAGAAATAGTGGATAGATCATCCAGCCAATGGGAAATACATCATTACCGCCGTTTCTTGTATGAATGGAAAGATATGGTATAATGTCTATGGTGATGGCCAATCACGACTTGCCCCAATACGCAAAAGGGAGGATCAGACAATGAAGCTCTGCCGTTTCATGAAGCTGTCCGTAGCAATCCTATTGCTGACTGGCATGATCGCCTCCACAGGATGCCAGGCCCCTGCCGCCACAGGAGCGCCCACGGCCAACAGTGGCGGCTACAACAGGAACCCAGCCCCTGCCGCCACCGAAGCCCCTTCCCAGCAGTATGAACCATCCGAAGATAGAAAAGCCGAAGGCGAGGAGGATGGCGAAGGCGCATTAAATGACGACGGCCTGCGTTATTCCACCAAACGGGACAGAGACAATTCAGACGAGGATTACCAGGACATTGACGAGATCGGGTTTCGCTCCCCGCTGAGGTTCCCCCTCTCCACATTCTCCGTTGATCCCGACAGTGCAGCCTACAGCAACATCCGGCGCATGATTTATGACGGTGACCATGTGCCGAAAGATGCGGTTCGCATTGAGGAAATGATCAACTACTTCCATTATGACTACCCCGAACCAAAAGGCGACGATCCGTTTTCTGTAACAACTGAATATGCCAACTGCCCCTGGAATGAAGACCATGAGCTGCTGCTGGTGGGCATCCAGGCCGAGGAAGTCTCAAAACAGGAGCTGCCCCCTTCCAACCTGATCTTCCTGCTGGACGTATCCGGATCGATGCAAGATGACAACAAGCTCCCGCTTGTCAAACGGGCGTTCCGGATGCTGGCCGACCGTCTGGGCAGCAATGACACCATTTCCATCGTGACCTATGCCAGCGGTGTAGACATAGTACTAAAGGGTGTAAAGGGAAATAAGAAGGCCAAAATCATGAACGCCATTGAGGACCTGGAAGCGGGCGGCTCGACCGCCGGAGCCAGTGGCCTGGAGACAGCTTATGATGTAGCCCAGGACTGCTTTATCGAAGGCGGCAATAATCGCGTGATAATGGCAACTGACGGCGATTTTAACGTAGGGCCTTCCAGTGACGCTGAGATGACCAGATTGATTGAGCGCAAGCTGAAAACCGGTGTGTTTCTGTCTGTGTTGGGATTCGGTATGGGGAACCTCAAAGACAGCAAGCTGGAAAGCCTTGCCAAAAACGGCAACGGCAACTACGCCTACATCGACGACATCACCCAAGCCCGCAAGGTGATGGTGCGCGAGATGGGCGGCACACTGCTGACCGTGGCCAAGGATGTAAAGATCCAGATTGAGTTCAACCCGGCTGAGGTGAAGGGCTATCGCCTGATCGGTTATGAAAACAATATGCTGGCCGATGAGGACTTCAACAACGACCGCGTGGATGCCGGCGAGATTGGCGCAGGGCACCGGGTCACAGCGCTTATAGAAATCATCCCAGCCAATTCGTCTGAGCAAGTGTCCGGCTCTTCGCTCAAGTATCAGACCACAGAACACACCGTCAGCGGCGAGATCTGCACCGTCAGCATCCGCTACAAGGAACCGGAAGGGAAAAAAAGCCGGTTGATGACCATCCCCGTCGCCGGCTCCATCCTCACCATGGAGCCATCGGGCAACTTCCTGTTTGCATCCGCTGTGGCCGAATTCGGGCTGCTGCTCCGCGATTCAAAATACCAAGGTGACGCGAGCTGGCGAGCTGTAATCGACCGGGCAAGAAAGTCATCAGATGACGACCTGAAGGATGAGTTTGTGGATTTGGTCGAATTGGCACGAGACTATGACTAAACGCCCCTGCCCAATCTCTTCAAAACCAATTAGTCGTAAGGCTTCCCGCAACGCACGGGAAGCCTTTGCTTCCTATCGCCCGGATATGATATATTGTCAAAAACCAAAAGGATCCGAATCGTGAGACTCGCAATTCTATCAGACATCCACGCTAACCTCCTCGCAATGGAAGCGGTGCTGGCTGACGCCGAAGCCCACCATGTAGATGGCTTCGCTGTAGCCGGCGACCTGATCACCGACGGACCAGACACCGTTGAGGTGTTGAAGCGCGTGCGCTCACTTCAATGCCCCGTGATCATGGGAAACCGGGAAGACTATATACTACGTTATCGTAACGGTGGAAAACCCGCCTGGGACGGCAGTCTGCAGATGGCTGCCGTGCTCTGGGCAAACAAGAGCATTGGTGATGAGGATTTCTGTTACATTTCCACGCTGCCAGAACAAGTTGTTGTCGAGTTGGATTGTGGGCAGTCACTGCGTGTCGTACACGGCTCGCCATTCAGCATGTACGATCTGCTGAAGCCCCATCAGGACATGGCCGCCGTGGAGAAGTCCGCGTTGGCTGTGCAGGAACAAGTGCTGGTTTTCGGGCACAACCACATCCAGTGGAGCGGCATGGTGCATGGCCGACTTTTGTTGAATCCTGGATCGGTGGGGGTTCATTTCAATGGGGAGTGCAAGGCGGAATATGCCATATTGACCTGTGAAGATGGGCGGCTTTCGGTTGAACTGAAGAGGGTGCCTTATAATTTCGCTGCATTGGAGAGGCGGTTGGAAACAAGCGGGTTAATGGCAGCCGCGCCGGTTTGGACAAGGATTACCTTTGAAAGTGTGAAGGACGGGCAAAACCACAACCTCCATTTTCTGGATGATGCTCATCGTGTCATGCGGGAGGAAGGAATACCACCAGGGCTCATCCCCAATCACATCTGGAAGCGAGTGGCTGCCAAATGGTGGGAAAAAATGGGTTGGGGGCCGGGACTTGGAATGACGACCACCGACTAAACCGGTAGCATGCTTAACCTAACATATATCTTTGTTCTAGCTAGCGCCTTTAATCGCACTAAGTCTATCGACCGTATTGTTTTTCGAACTTGGGTTTTGATTTCACAACAAAACGCCCCGCTCCATCATGGAACGGGGCGATGATGCTGGCATCAATTCTTATCGACAGCTATGCGATATGTAATGGGCACAAACCTGTTATCCTGTGAATAGATATAGACCATTAACAACTCCGAGCTCTTGTCTGACTGCATGAACTGGCCTTCCACCACATCAGTGAGCTCTTTGCTCTCGTTGGTCTTGGTGTTATATTGGTAAAGTTTCAGGATGAAACGGTCGCCGTTGGCCGAATCATAATCATACTGATACAGCAGGTAAAACAACGACGAACCATCACTGGACCATACCACCGAAGATACATCTTTACCCTTGATGACGGACTTGTTCAGGTTGCTCCGTATGCTGTAGATCCGAATCTCCCTGTCGTCTTTGGTGATAGCCATGGCGCCTGCTTTGGAGTTCAGCTCAAAATAGTCACCGTCGCAAACCCTCTTGATTTGCTTCGATGCCACATCATAGGAGAAAATGCCGCTCTTTGTGGCATCATCCGAGTTGGACTGGGAGTAATACAGTTTGTTTTCATAAAAGCCCATGGAACCGTCTGTGAAGGCGTTTTCCACCAGAGTTTCCACAACCGGGCCGCTGTCGGTGGGTGTGTACGACATGAGTTGCAGCGTGTTTCCCTCACCGGTAATGGCATAAATCGTATTGGCCTTGTCACCGGAGCCCCAGGTGAAATTTGCTGTGTCAGCGCCGAAGCCTGCCTCGGAAGCGGTTGCCACCTGTTTCGAACTGTTTTGGAAATCATAAATGCAAAGCAAACGGCTTTCGTCGTTTCCGACCAAAAACGCCAGGTACCTGCCATCGCTGGAATACTCAGCCTTGGTGATACTGGAATAATCAAAATCAGTAAGCAGCGTGGGGGTGTTGGTGCTCAGATCGTTAATGTAAATCTTTTCATAGCTGGTATAGCCGCTGCCATCCGAGTTGCCCATGAAGAAGGGCTTGACAAACGCATAAGCCATGCCGTCGGGTCGCCAGCAAAGCAACTTGCCGTTTGTAATCAGCACCGGAGCAGCATTCTCCTTGTCGTCCTTCCGAGTCACAGTGGCATTCTCATATGCCGTCAGCGCTCCCTTTTCGTCATAATCGGGGAGATCGCCACTTGTTATAGGCTTGACAATAAATTCCTTCCCGGGCAGTTTGGTCAATAATGAGGATTTCTTCTCCTCCATGAACTTATTGGCTTCCGCTTCGGTGGCAAATGGCTTGGAGATCAGAGTGACATTAACCTTGTCATTGCAGCGGGTGGGATACAGCCCCTCCGCGTCACTCACGATACCGTCAGTGTATTCGTCAAAGGCATTCACCATCACATAGTAGCTGGTCTTTTCCTCCTCCGGCAAAGCCCGTATGGAGAGAATCAGGTAATTGTCTTTCGTTTCGACCTTATAGACGATATCAGACTTCAAATTGATATAAAGCCGGGTGAGCATGGTTTCGGTGTCGTTCACCGGCGTCTGGTCAAAAATGCTCTGGATCGGCGTGTCCTTCAGCTCGTCATCGTAAACCTTGTAGTCCCAAAACGCGAGCCCATTGATGTTGATCACCAGGCGATCTACGCCGGGGAGCCATTGCGTGGTGTATCTCGGCACACCGTTGGTGGGTTTTTCCACCATGTCGCGCAGCAAGCTTCCTTCTTTGAATTCCATCTGGATCACAGTGTCTGTGGCTTGTTTGGTCACCTTGATGTCTCTAAGGTTGATATACTGCATGTCTTTTCCGCCGTTGACCGACTGATCGACAGAGAAATAGCCCGGCACGCTGGATTGCGGAAGCGCGGTGCCGTCGGGCACATTTGCCACCGGTGCCTTTGTGCTGCCGCCGCAACCAGTTAATGCAAACAACACTATAAAAACCATCATCAATAACAAAAAATGTCTCATTCTACACATTCAGGCACCTCTTTTCCATCAGCCACAGATTCTAGCTGAGATTCTATTTGCTTCCGAGAATATCTTTTCCAGATCCATTCCAACGATTTGATGACCCTCCATCAAGATCCTTCCCTTGACCATCGTCATTGAAACATCATGAGACGACGCGGAATACACCAAGTTGGCGACCGGATCGATTCTTGGGTGCATGGATGGCGAACTGCCACTGACTATAATTATATCCGCATCCTTGCCAACTTCAAGGCTGCCAGTGATGGAATCAATTCCCAATGCCTTAGCGCCGCCGATTGTGGCCATTCGGAGTGCGTCCAGTGCAGCCACCGCGGCCGGGTCACCCTCGCGCAGCTTGGCGCAAAGAGCACAAAGGCGCACCTCCTCCAGCATGTCCAGGTTGTTGTTGCTGGAAGCGCCATCGGTCCCCAATGCCACATTCACACCAGCTCTGAGCATCGCATCCACCGGCGCGATGCCGCTAGCCAACTTCATGTTGCTTCCGGGGTTGCTGGCTGCGCTGACGCCGTTGCGGCGCATGATCTCAATATCCTCCGCATCCACGGTGACACAATGCGCCGCCACAGTGGGCCGGCTGAACACGCCCAGGCCTTCCAGCCACTTGACAGGGCTCATGTTATGGCGGCCAACACAGGCTTCCGTTTCGGCCTTCGTCTCCTGCACATGAATGTGAATGCCGCAACCGAGCTTGTGGGCTGATTCCACCACCCGCCGAATCGACGCTTCGGTGTTGGTGTATTCAGCGTGGGGGGCAAGCATCACGGTGATTCGGCCGTCCGCCGCGCCATGGAAATCACGGTGAAGCGCCTCGTTTTCCGCGAGAGCCTGGTTAAAGGTGGGCGCAAGGCCGATCATGCCCCGGCTCAGCACTGCCCGCATGCCCGTTTCTTGCACGGCGCGGGCTGTTTCCTCCATGAAGAAATACATGTCGAGGAACGAAGTGGTGCCGGTGCGGATCATTTCTGACAACCCCAGCATAGACCCCCAATAGCAATCACCGGTTTTCAGCTTGTCTTCCGCGGGCCAAACTTTTTTCTCCAGCCAATCCTGCAGGTTAAGGTCGTTGCCATATCCACGCAGAAGCGTCATGGCAAGATGAGTGTGGGCATTGACGAATCCAGGCATCACGATGGAGCCGGAGGCATCCAGCACGCGGTCGGCAGCAAATGCTTGCGGCAGCCCGGATTCATCGCCCAAATAAACGATTTGCCCGCCGCTCACAGCCACCGCGCCTCTCTGATATGTGGTGTCCGCCCCATCCATTGTGAGGACAAGGCCGTTGCGGATCAGCGTGTTCAATAGATCAGCCCTCTTCACCCAGATATTCCTTTTGTGCCTCATCCAGGCTGTCAATCCGGACGCCGGAGGATGCCAGGCGCACCAATGCCACCTGCCTGTCCACTGCCCTGGGCACGGTGTAGACGCGGTTTTGCAGGGCATTGTGGTTCTTCACCACATATTCGGCGGAAAGCGCCTGCACTGCGAAACTCATGTCCATGATCTCCACAGGGTGGCCGTCTCCGGCAGCCAGGTTGACGAGCCGGCCTTCGCCGAGCAGGCAAAGCGTGCGCCCATCGGGCAGCACAAACCCCTGCACGTTTTTGCGGGGCTCCGTCACTTCCACGGCCAGGCCGCTCAGGTCCACCTTGTTGATCTCCACATCAAAATGGCCGGCGTTGGCAAGCAGTGCGCCGTCCTTCATCCTGAGCATGTGCTCGCGGCGGATGATGTCGCGGCAGCCGGACACGGTCACAAAGATATCTCCCTGCGACGCCGCTTCAATCATTGGCATCACGCGGAAACCATCCATCATCGCCTCCAGCGCCTTCACCGGATCCACCTCGGTAACCACCACATCGGCTCCCAAGCCCTTGGCCCTGGCAGCCACGCCGCGGCCGCACCAGCCGTAACCGGCCACCACGACAGTCTTGCCAGCCACCAGCAGGTTGGTCGTGCGCATGATACCATCCCAGACAGATTGGCCGGTGCCGTAGCGGTTGTCAAACAGGTGCTTGCAGTCAGCGTCATTCACGGCGATCATCGGGAAACGCAAAAGCCCTTCGGCTTCCAGCCTTCTTAAGCGCCGCACACCGGTTGTGGTCTCCTCGCAGCCGCCGAAAACATCATTAACCAACTCTCCCCTGGGCCCATGCAGCAACTCGCAAAGGTCACCGCCGTCATCGATGACGATGTTGGGGCCAATGTCCAGCGTGCGGTTCAAGTGGTCGGAATATTCCTCCGTAGTGGCTCCATGCCAGGCAAAGACCGGGAACCCCATCTCCGCCAAAGCCGCAGCCACGGCATCCTGCGTGGAAAGCGGGTTGCAGCCGGTCACAGCCACCTCGGCCCCGGCTTCCCTGAGGGCAATGGCGAGGTTGGCGGTCTTGGCCTCCAGATGAATGGAGAGAGAAACCTTGACACCTTTCAGCGGCAGCTCCTCGCGAAATCGCGCGCGGATGCCTGCCAACGCGGGCATATAGGCCGCAGCCCAATTGATGCGGCGATGGCCCTCCGGGGCCAGGGAAATGTCTCTGATCTCGAAATTACTCATTGTTCACCTGTGTTGTAAGGATACGATATCCTGTATGTTTACATGCTTGTTTTGTTATTATAACACTAAATGCGGGTGAATATATGAAGAAATGGTAAATATGGCAAAATAAATCCTACACTGTTAAGACATACAACATACAGCAGACCCAGAATCTCTACCGTTAATTGCTTGTCAACAGCAATCCCTTCAGTGAACGACCTCATACACCAAAGGCGGCGCTTGCACCGGCTCATTCCCAATGTTAACCGCCGCATCAAACACCTTTATAGCATCCCTTCCCCGCTGCTCATCGTTGAAATAGAACCTCGCCAACGGCTCCCCCGCCTTCACCGGGTCGCCCAGTTCCTTCTGCATCACGTAGCCAACTGCAGGGTCAATCACATCGTCCTTCTTCTCTCGGCCCGCGCCCAAGAGTTGCGCCGCGCGGCCCATCTCCTGCACGTCCATCGCCGTGATCCAGCCTTCGCTTGCCGCCACTGCGTCCTGCACATATGCTGCGCGATAGAGAGAAGTGGGATCATACAGAACTGCCGGATCACCACCGAGCTCACTGATCATCGCCTTGAACCGCCGAAGGCCCTCTCCGCTTGCAATGGCACCGCGCATCATCGAAACTCCCTGCTCATGGGTTTCGGCGACACCACCAAGCACGAGCATTTCCGAACCGAGCTCCAGCGAGAGCCGGCACAGCCGCCCGTCACCATGGAGGCCTGACAGGATCTCCACCGCCTCCGCCACTTCAAGGCCGTTGCCCACGGCCCGGCCCAGCGGCTGGTTCATATCGGTGAGATATGCCACGGTCTGCCGCCCTGCCGCCCGGCCCAGATCCACCATCGCCTTCGCAAGGGCATGGGCGTCCTCATGGCTTTTCATAAACGCACCGCTGCCGCATTTCACATCCAGTACAATGGCATCAGCCCCGGCGGCCAGCTTTTTGCTCATGATGCTCGCGGCGATGAGCGGCATACTGTCCACCGTAGCGGTAACGTCACGCAGGGCATAGAGAATCTTGTCGGCTGGAGCCAGTTCACCGGACTGGCCCACCACGGCCAAGCCTGCCTCGCGCACAATTTCCAGGAATCGCGCCGGCTCCTGCCCTACGCGCACACCAGGGATGCTCTCCAGCTTGTCCACGGTGCCGCCGGTGTGGCCCAAACCTCTTCCGCTCATCTTGGCAACCGGCAACCCGCAAGCTGCCGCCAGAGGTGCTGCCACCAGCGTGGTGGTGTCACCCACGCCGCCGGTGCTGTGTTTGTCCACCTTGATGCCGGGAATCGCAGACAAATCCACCATATCACCGGAGTGGGCCATCGCCAACGTGAGCGCGGCGGTTTCTCTGGCGGTCATGCCGCAGAACCACACCGCCATCAGCCACGCCGCTGCCTGATAATCGGGCAGCCGGCCTGCCACGTATTCAGAAATGAACCAGTTGACTTCCCCGTCATCCAGCTCCAGGCCGCGCTTCTTTTTTTCGATGATGTCTACTGCTCGCATATGCATCCTCTTCAGTTATTTGTTTTCACGGTTTCCGACAGCATCCTGGCAACCCGCTGGATCGCGCCTGCTTCATCGGAAAAGCCCAGCGCCGCGATCCTCACATAGAGAGCGCCCACACGCAGATGGGCCGCCCTGCCGTCATAACAGGCCTCCCCCACAATCGTAGCGAGCCCGTCAGCACCTTCGCATGCCTTGGCATAAAGGCCGTCACAATCGGCCGGCGGGAAACGAAGCTCAACCACCAGAAGCCTTGGCAATCCCTCCGCCTCCTGCCAGGCCCAGCAGGCGAAGCCATCCTCGGCGTTCAACCGATCATAAGCCAGCTCCATCGGCACACCGGCCAGCTCGCTCACAAGAGATTCCGGCAGAATGGTCTCACGGTCCGGCAGCGCAGGGCTTATGCCTTTGGAAGAGCAACCGGGCGCCACCAGCATCAAAGCCAGCAGCGCCAACAATACAATGCGTTTCATATGATGCACCCTTCACAGACGTTCCTTTCATTTTATGAGAGGTGCGGGGCTTGCTATTCCGCAGCGGGGATAGTTTGCTGCTGGAGGAGGGTTTGGCCTTTTCGCCAGTCGCGGGCTTGCTTGATGATGTAGAGCAGGGCTAAAACTGCCATCACCGCAATTGCACCCTCTATCAGCCACATATTCAGTTTGAACATCTGCATCGCGGAGGGAATGAAATCAATCACTGCATGCAGCAATGTCGCAAAAACAAGATAAATCCACTTCCGGTTTACCATAAAGCCACGAACCACCAGAACCGACAAAGCAATCTGGATGGCTATCGTGAATACTCTTTCCAACCCGCCGATCAAAAACAAGTCTGGCGAAGTTGATATCAAAGCTGTTCTGGCTGCCTCAAGTTGGGGTTGGTATGCTTGCGGCAGCGACGACAGCATAGGATCAAACGCACCGGTATTGATCATGATGGAGTAGATCAAGTTGTTGACATAGGTAAGTCCTATGAGGAGAATTGCTTCTATTCCACCGTGACCAATCCCATATGACAGACCATTGGGGTACTGCTGTTTCTTCTTCAAAATGGCAAAGGCGGCAAACCGGACCGGCTCTTCAAAAAGGCCCGCTGTCACGCACAGAAAAACAACATAGAGCCATTGAAATGACGGTTGAGAGATGGATTCCTTGAACCAAGAGGTGGTCTGGATCATTGGTAGCAGAATATTCACCCGGATCACAATTTGAAACAAAGTAAAGCCAACTATGCCCAATAATAAAGGCAAAAACGAAAACGCCCTCTTATACTTGACCTTCCCCCAGATCGCCAGCCCAATCGGCACCCCAAAACAAATCAAAAGCGTAACACACATAAAAATGATTGATAACGGGCTAACTGTTTGAATCGGTGACATCACAACTACTCCTTTCCTATTCACATAGAAATCTTACGCTGCCCCAAGCGCGGCCGCCATCTTACCCTGCTAAAATCATCCATCCGTGAACCCAACTGTCGCAATGGCGACGCGAAACCACATACTACTCCGGGCAACGACCATTTGTTTCCATCCCGATCATTATAACGCATTGAGGCAAACAAGGCCAATCAGATGTAACAACTTTGATACGGCTTTGATATTCGCCGATCATAACCCTGCGATACCATAAAGCCAACCAGGTAAAAGAGGAGTCACACCAATGTATCCACCCAGAATACTCCACAGGAGATACCGGCTGCAAAACAAGAAGAGGCTGCTTTGCGGCATTGCCATTGTGGCGTTCTTGGTGTTTGGAGGCATTCTCGCAATCAAAATAGCAATGCCCAAGGTGTCATCCTATGCGGCAGATCTGCCGGTTTCGGGCAGCCTTGGTTCACCGGTCGCAAGCAGCCACTCCACAAATCACGTTGCGGCAAGTGCGATGTCTCATCAGGTGAATACAAAGCCGCCAGCCACCACCCACATCAAACCTGATGACTGGCGTTTGCAACTTGTGAATAAAGACAACCCACTGCCGCAAGACTACAGCGCCCAAATGCGCGAGCTGCCTAACGGCCTGCTCATCGATGCCAGAATCTACGAAGACTTGATGGCAATGATCAACGAGGGAGAAAGCCAAGGGTTGGATTTTGTGATCTGCTCGGCTTACCGGTCGGTGGAAAAGCAGCAGGGATTATTCGATGCGCAGGTGTCTGTGGAGATGGCAGCAGGCCTTGACCATGACCAGGCTGTGAAGACCACCGCCACCAAGGTGGCCCCGCCCGGCACCAGCGAGCACAACCTGGGTCTGGCGGCAGACATCGTGGCGTTCAGCTATCAGAAACTGGACAATGGGTTCTGTGATACACCCGAGTGCAGCTGGCTTCGGGAAAATGCCCACCGGTTCGGCTTTATCCTGCGATATCCTGAAGAAAAAAGCTCTGCCACAGGAATCATCTATGAACCCTGGCATTTCCGCTATGTGGGGAAGGAGCATGCCGAAGCTATTCGGGCAAACGGCATATGCCTGGAAGAGTATCTGGAAAGCCTGCGCCCTTGAAACATGACGGACTATGCGGTATTGTAGTGCCATCAACTCACCGGGAGCTTCTATGCTTTACGTTTCAGACCTCGATGGCACACTGTTGGGACCGGACGGCACGCTGAGCAACACAAGCAGGCGCATGCTGGAGGAGCTATTGCGGGGCGGCCTGCAATTCACCGTGGCCAGCGCCCGCAGCGTGTGGTCCATCGCCCAGATGCTGGAGGGGTTGGAGCTCTCGCTGCCGGTGATCGAGCTCAACGGTGCGTTTATCTCTGATTTGAGAACAGGCAGGCATCTGGTGGTCAACCAGCTGGCAGACGCAGTGAAGCACGGTGTATATCTGGAAATCCAGTCCTGCGGCTTTTTGCCGTTCATCTCCACCTATGACGGCACAAGGGACAATCTATATCACTCGGAAATCTGCAATGAAGGTATGCGCTGGTATTACGAAGACCGCATGGCATTGCGGGACCCCCGCCTGAGGCCACCCCGCCCTCTCGTGGAGATACTTGATGAGCAGGTGATCTGTTTCACCGTGATCGACCGGGAGGAGCGCCTCAAACCGCTGGAAGAACGGCTCCGGCGGCTATACGGCGATCTGGTGCAGCTCCACCTTTACCGGCATCTTTACTGCGAGGGCTGGCATTGGCTCACCATCCACGACGCCCGCGCCAACAAAGCCCGGGCCCTGGATGGGTTGCTCGCCATGCTGGGAGTCGGTCATGAAGAACTGACTGTGTTTGGTGACGACATCAATGATATTGCATTGTTTGAGCGTGCCGGCCGTGCCATCGCCGTGGGCAACGCCATTGGGCCTGTAAAGGAGCGCGCCGCTCTGGTGATCGGCAGCAACATAGAGGACAGCGTGGTGAGGTTTATTTCTTCGGAAGCCTCTGCGCGACCATTCGCACAAAGGTGATGTTCCTGCCGTCATCGGCTTGTATCAGACTATCCGGATTGTCAGAGACGATCATTTCCCATGCCTTGAAGATCCGGGTGCCCTCGCCATCTGGGAAAGCATCAGCCAGAAGCACCTCCACAAGGCCGGTGCGGCTCCAATGCCGCCGCCACCAGGCCGGTGTGTGCCAGGAGTAAAACTCCGGTTCCCAAAGCTTGCCCAGGTAGTCCGGAGCATCTCCTTCGAACTCCTGATAAATCCCGGGCACCACGATGCCAAACTGCCCGCCGGGCTTTACAAGCCTGGCGAAATGGTGATGCATATAGTACTCGCCAGTAGCAAAAAACTGAAGCGCGTTGATGCTGACGACGGCGTCAAAGAAGCCATCGGCATAGGGCAGGCTGTGGGCTTCAGCATGGATGGGATATACGAGGTGGTCCACGCCGGCTTCACAGATTCGCTTCCAATTGTCCGTGGCAGAGATCCACAGGTCGTTGGCCCACACCTGCACGCCAAACTCCTTGGCCAGAAAGATTGACCCAAGGGCTTTGCCGCAGCCCATGTCCAGCACACGCATGCCGGGCTTCAGGTCCATCTCGCCGGTGAGAGACTCCAGCAGCCAAAGGCAGTGAGAGCCCATTTGGTTCTGCAGAATCCAGTCCGGGTCGTACTTTGCAGAGCGCGGATACCGGCTGTCATTCATCATCTCGTGATACTGTTCCTTTGAAACTTGCATTTTACATCCTCCTCAACTGATTCATCCATACCGGAGTCTTCATCGGTATTCAGGTTGGCGTTTCCTGTTGGTGATTCATCAGAATCATCATGTTCCTTGGGATTGCGGCCATCCACTGATCCATGCCAAGAAGCCTGATCTTTTGCTGTGCCTCGGAGGAAAACTCCTCCAATGGCGCTCCGGCAAGCAAGGCCTCGGTTTCCCCCTGATCAAACGAAATAGGGCCGATCACATCGCTCAAGCGCGGTTTGTTTTCCGGGCAGGACTCCTGGCACCGCAGGCAGTCATACAGGCAGTGGTGCGCCGATGCCGGCAGCCAGTCCGGAAACGGGTCAGCTACTTCATTGAAAAAGGAAAGGCACCGCTCGTTGTCGATCAAAAACCGATCAGAGCGGATCGCTCCGGTGGGGCAGCTGTTGCGGCAAACCGCGCAATTTTCGCAGCGAGCCATCAATGCTGGCGCGTGCCACTGCTCCTCTTCCACTGGCATGTCGGAATAAAAAGCCGCCAGCCCGTGGAAGCTGCCCATCCCCTCCACATAGGTGATGTTATTTCTGCCATATCGAGCCAGACCGGAGCATGCCGCCAGGCGTTTGAGCGGGAGCGTCTGAGCCGGTTCAAAATGATAGTTAACATGCGCAAGCGCTGCCGTCAGCGCATCGTTTGCAGCAATCTCCAACGGCACACTGCCGGGAAACCAGCGGGCTGCGCTCCTCATGCGGTATTGCTTGCCACCGCGGGAAAACGCAACATCAGCCCACACCGGTGCGGGCATTGCCACAATGATGATACTCTGCACAGGGAACCCACATTCAGGCAGATCAAACTGATACATCTGATTGATGATAAACCGTTGAAAGCCATTGAGGTCTTCATCGGCAGCAAAAGCAGCCAGGTCCTGCCTCATCTCCACGAGACGACCCACAGGAACAATTGAGGCTTTCAACCCACTGTGTTCAATCTGTTTCAGTATATCCTTAAGCATAAATCCCTCCCGTATCATAATGTGAATATATCATACACAAGAAAACATGACTACCCCATGTCATCATTAAAAAAATAAAAGCGCCCCCTCCCGTTGCGGGAGGGGGCGCCATGTTACATCCATCTATGATATGTCAATCGTACGTGGGCTCAATCAGGCCAAACTGCCCGTCCTTACGGCGGTAGAGCACGTTGACCTCGCCGCTGTCGGCATTGGTGAACACGAAGAAATCGTGACCCAGCAGCTGCATCTGCAGCGCTGCCTCCTCCACATCCAGCGGCTTGACAGGGAATTTTTTCGTACGAACCACTTTCGAGTTGCTCTGAGCCTCCTCCTGGAGGCCGTCATCTGGCACATCATCCCGGAAAGCGCCTCCCCGCAGCCTCTTCTCCAGCCTCGTGCGGTAGTGGTGTATCTGCTTTTCCAGCTTGTGCACAACGCCTTCGATGGAGGTGTACATGTCATCTGTCGCCTCTTCGCCACGGAGGATCGCACCATCAAACGGAATCGTGATTTCCACGATATGGCGGGAGCGCTGAGTGGACAGAACGACGGAAGCCTCAGTGTCAGGCTCGAAATAACGGTCCAACTTCTTGACCTTTTTGTTGATCATTTCCTTGAGGGCTTCGGAGACTTCCAGGTTTTTACCGGTGATTTGAATGTTCATAGGGCAACCTCCTGTTCGAAATGTGACGGCTTCCCCTGATCCGTGCACCCCCTCGCGGGAAGCTTTTGTTGTTACCATTATAATACCCTTCGCATGCATTATAAAACAACTTTGGTCACATAATTTGAACAGATCATGAACCTTTTCGTAAGGTTATATTTAGTTCCTATTCTATACCAAACCGTTTGCGGTATCCGCATCTGCGGCACAATTGTTCCACCACTGCCCGCCGGGAGAAACCATCCCGAAGAGCTTTGGCGCGGTCACTAGTCAGAATATCCTCCAAGGACTGTTCGAGCAGGTTGCCCAGCGGGATCGCGCCCTCGGCGTCCAAACAGCAAGGCACCACCGTGCCGTCCACCAGCACGCCGATCTGGTCGCGCAGGCCCATGCAAAAGCCTTGCCCCCCCACCTCATCGCGCTCAGTGCCCGGCCAGTCAAATTGCTCTGCCAGATTCAGGTATATGCCATCGGCCAGCGTGAGCCCCCGGCCGTCTTCCACAGCGTCCAGAGTAAGCCCCTCGCGGCCAAACTCTGCGCCCAGGCAGCTGAGGATCCAGCGGTTCTGGGCATTGCTCTCCCCGGTCCGTTCGTTCCAAAGCCGAAATGTCACGATGGGCCGGCCTTGCCCTGAGGCCCTGCGGGCAAAGGCAATGGCATCCTTCAGCACCTGACCGCCCGCCTGATCCTCGCTGAGGCTGTGCAGCGAGATGTTCACCTGCCGCAGCGCGGACTTACAGAGCAGCATATCGGCGTTACAACCCAATAGCGTGCCGTTGGTCGTGAGGTTCACCGGCAGACCGACATCACCGGCCAGGTCCAGGAATCGGCCCAACAGCGGGTGCAGTAGCGGCTCGCCCATCAGGTGGAAATACAAGCAACGCACATGGCCTGCAAGGCTACTGAGTATTCTTGTGAAATCCGTTTCTCCCATGAAAGCCTTCGTCCTGGATGTGCCGGGGCAGAAGGCGCAGCTGCGGTTGCACACGTTTGTGATTTCCACATAAGCCTTTTTAATCAGTTTCAAACCACACCACCCTTGCGGTAAAAGCTGCCATCATGGTATCATTTTTCACAAACCGTGTATAGGGAAGCGCATACCACTTCCCGCTGAGAGGCTTTGATGAAATGCTCCGTCTGCGGCGCAGCCCATGACCCCGGTGACCGGTTCTGCCGTTGCTGTGGCCGCCGTTTTAACAATCAAACCGAAGTGTCCGCACTTGCCGCCACGGCGGCAGCCGAAGATTTCTGGCAAACCCGGCGGCTTTCCCGCAGGCTCCGAGCCCTCGCCATCATCACCCTGGCAGTGGCCTCACTGCTGCTCGTGCTGGCCCAAGCCGCACCGGATTTGATCAAACTGACCGGCTTCAAGCCCAAGGACCTGGGCGTTACCTGGACGCAGGAGGATTATGACCGAGCATTTGCGCGCGTAGCTGTGTCGGTGGACGCTCAGCCGGAAGGGCAGGATCGCAGCAAATACACTGAGGAATTCCTGGGCTCCCAGCAAGCTGACTGGACTTTTACCGACAGTGAGCTCACTGCCCTGATCAACGGCGGCAGCCATGCCGGTTATTGGCCCTTTGCCAATGTGCAGGTGAAGTTCTCCGAGGGCAACGAAGTGGAAATCTCCGGCACGGTGAGCGCCGCCAAGCTGCTGAGCTATCCGGCGGTGGCCCAGTGCCTGCCGCAGGAGATCGTGAGCTACATCAACAGCATCCCGATGGACTTACCCATCGCGGCAAAGGCCCATGTGGAAGCCTCCGGCAGTAAGGCGCTGGGTATCACACTGGAGGAGTTGGAGGCTTCCGGCATCTCAATGGAGGCATATCTTGCCGACGACCAGGCAAACATGATTGTGGAGAGCATTGTGAATGCCATGCTGAGGGATGCGAGCCCTGTGGAGATCAATGGCATCACGACCGGTGATGGAACGCTGCATTTCACCGGCCAATGGTATACAGAACTGAGGCGGTCTCCTAAGGCTGCAGATTGAAAGGAATGCCCAAATGAAAAAGATACTGATGTTTACAATGGAAAGCTGCCCCTATTGCGTGAAAGCACGACGCTGGATGGGCGAGGTGCTGAAGGAAAACCCCCAGTATCAGGCGATCGAGATTTCCTATGTGGATGAACTGGAAGAGCCGGATCTCGCCGACACCTACGATTATTGGTATGTGCCCACCTATTACGTGGATGGCGTGAAGGTGCACGAGGGTGCTGCCAGTAAGGAGATTGTGCAGAGGGT
Source organism: Bacillota bacterium (assembly GCA_023435705.1). Taxonomy (GTDB): domain Bacteria; phylum Bacillota; class Clostridia; order Christensenellales; family UMGS416; genus JAEYRA01. The sequence continues at coordinate 607,410 of JAEYRH010000016.1, forward strand.
GTTCAAGTCGGCGTTTGAGGGGTAGAACCCCTCTGCGCCCTTAGCCGAAAAGAAGCCCACACGCCGCCCACGGGGCGCAGGTGCAGGGTATTCTTTTCTTTCTTACCCTTCTTGTCTTTCTTGTTTGTGTCTGATTATTCGTTCATCTGTTGTCCGTTTGTTTCCGATCTGTTGTCTGATTTATTGTCCGTTTGTTATCCGTCTTGATGTCCGTTTGTTGATTCATGCCTACATTGCGGCAACGGGACAACTCCCCCTGTCACCTTCGGTGACATCCCCCTCAGGAGGGGGACAAGTCATCTCGAAATAAATCACTTTCACCACAGACTTAATGAGGATTCATCCTCTCAAAACACCCGATTCCTTGATCTTGAGCGTCACAGGGATCTGCAGCAGCGCCACTGCGACCAGGAAGAGCATCGGCGCCATGGGCCAGGCCGATGATCCGTGGATCACATCATACAGCCACACAAACAGCGCCCCGGACACTTGCCCGGCTAGCATCACAAACCCAAAGGATGTGCCCTCCGGCACAGGATAAGCCACCTCCGCGCCATGTTGAAACAGCACCGGTGCGATGCCCATGATCAAAAATCCCAGCCCAGCCGCCACTGCAACCACCAACGCGAACGAATTTAAAAGCGCCAGCCCCAGGCAGAGCGGGCCCAACAGCGCGATGCCGGCAATGAAAAGAGGCACCCGCCGGCCGGACTTGTCTGAGACGAGGGGCACCACCACCGCACCTACAATGCCTGCCACCACAAACACCGCGCCCACAACGCCGGCGGCCACTGTGTCGATCCCACGGGGCAGCAGTATGCCCTCCAGCTTGGTCATCAGCGTGTTGAACAGGCCCATGGAAACGAAGCTGATGATCAGCACCCACAGGTAATTCCGGTTGCGGAGCAGCCGCAAGATTGCACCACCGCTCATCATTTCCTTGGGTGCCTCAGGCCCAGGCGGCACAGGCGGCCGCTCGCGGGTAAAGAACGTGGCCGGGATTGCAGCGACCACTGCCAGCGCCGCGGAAAGCCCCAGCAGGCCCTTGATGCCCATGCTGCCCACCAGAATGGGCGCAGCCGCCATCGGCAGGATGAAGCCCAGATATTGCGCCATGATCAACAGGCCAGCCGCCGTGGAACGCTCCCGCACCGGGAACCAGTTGGCAGGCACCTTGGTGGAGATGTTGACCAAAAAGGGCTGGGCCGCCGCCAGCATAAATTGGGAGGCCAGCGCCAGGCCATAGCTTTCGGCAAACAGGTATCGCGTGACCGAAAACACTACCATCATTGCCGAGCCAACAATGAGTGACGCACGGAACCCAAACCGGTCAATCACCCAGGAAGCAGGCACCACCATGACGACATACATGATCATATAGCTCATCGAAAACAGGTCTACACCCAGCGGCGTCACACCATAATACGTTGCTGCCGCACTGGAAACAGGAGCCAGTGTGAGCCACAGCACCTCGATTGCCACGATGGCCGGCAGGATCAGTGCCAGCAAAGCCCATCGGAAACGATACACTTTATAATCCGCATTCTCCATGGCTTCTCCCCCGCGATTCTAGATTAAGCCCCTGTGTCGGATGCGCTGGCTTCCAACTGAGTCGCCAGACGCTGCTGCCTCATTGTAAACACACTATACAACACCACCGCCACCAGCACGATCAGGCCGCCCACCAGCGACAGCGCACCTGGCCGCTCTCCATTCACCAGAAATACCCAAACCGGGTTCAGCAACGGCTCAATGGCTGCGATCAGCGAAGCCGTGATCGGCGGCGTGATCTTGATGCCGATGGAGAACAGCACATAGGCCAGCCCCAGCTGGAAGATGCCAAGCAACGTGATGGCAACCCATGGCATTGCCTGATCAAACGTCACGTCTGTCACAACGAATGGCAGGCACACCACCACATTGATCAGATGGCCCAGCAGCAATGCCTGCTCCGGCTTGGCGTTGGGCATTTGGTTGATCAGGAATACACCTGCGAACGTGAGGCCGGAAAGGCAGGCAAGGGCGTTGCCAAGGAAGGAGGACTTGCCCACCTGGGGGCCAAGCACCAGCAGCACAATGCCAAGAAACGTGGCCAGCACCGCGCCCACATCCAACGCCCTGGGACGCTTCTTGAAAAAGATGATAGACAGGATCACCACAAAGATGGGCCCGGTGTATTGGAGCACGATGGCGTTTGCAGCCGTGGTGAGCTTGGTGGCAAACACAAACAGGATCGTGGTGCCAGACATGCAAATGCCGCCCAATATCACAGAAGGTGTGAATGTAATCTTGGGTTTTTTCATATAAATTGCGAGCAAGGCGGCTGCGAATACGGCACGCAGGCCAATGATCGTCATCGCGCCCCAGGGGATCATCTTGATGAACAGCCCGCCGAAGCTCCACAACACGGCGGTGATTGCGATCAGAACCGGCCCTCGGGCGTTGCCCTTCAACATGCAGATCTCCCTTGATGACGGATGGATGATGTATGTGATTATACCTGTTTGCCCATGTGCTGGCAATGGCGAGCAAAAACGCGTGTTTACCACGACTACTCCACTGCCAATCGCCGTATACATTATCAGGTGATGCGGATGGTCCTAGTGCTTTCCCGCCGTCTTATTTTGATCGCTGCCGCAGCGCTATTGGCGCTGGCAGCCTATGTGTTGTGCCGCAATGTGCTCTTCAAGGGGGCAGACACAACGCCCATCCTGCACAGCGATGCAGACAAAACAATCGTGATTCAGATTGATGAGAAAAAGCTCTATTTGCTGGAAGACGATACGGTTGTGAAAAAATATACCATCGCATCAGGAAAACCGGGCTACTCCTCCCCCATCGGCAACTGGAAAATCGTGAGCAAGGGCTGGAACTGGGGCAAGGGGTTTGGGTCCCGGTGGCTTGGCCTCAATGTGCCGTGGGGCACCTATGGAATTCACGGCACCAACCAGGAGTGGAAAATCGGCCAGGCGGTGAGCCATGGTTGCATCCGTATGCGAAACTCCGATGTGAATGACCTTTATGAGCGGGTGGGGGTGGGCACGCCTGTGATCATCCGCAACGGCCCCTATGGGCCATTCGGCATGGGTTTTAAAACACTGGAGCCGGGCCAGCGGGGCGCCGATGTGATGGCCGTGCAGAAGCGCCTGAAGGAGCTGGAGTATTACACCGGGCCGGAATCGGGCATCTACGGCGAAAGCCTGAAGCTGGCGCTGCACAGGTTCCAGCGGGATCATGGATTAATGGTGGAAAACAAAATAACCCATGACGATTACACCGCCATGGGCATTTTGGAGTTTGATTGACACTGGATTACAGAAAGAGGCCCTTCACCCTGCGAATTTCTTCTGTGATCGCCAGGTGCTGCGGGCACTTCTTTTCGCACAGCCCGCACTCTATGCAGTTGGTAAGTTGAACCTCCGGCGCGGTGTCGTGCACATAGGCCGATTGGATCCATTGCTTCAGGTCAGCATCGGCAACCTTGTAGCGTTTGGCGTTGCGCAGCGCCTGCATAAGCTTGGAAGGCCCAAAGCCTTTGGCGCACACCTCGCAGTATTTACAACCGGTGCAGAAGCCCGGGTCGGTCAGTTCCACGGCGTCCATCGTTTGAGCCATGCCCTGCCTCCAGGATTCGGTGAGGCTTTCACCGCCAAGTGCCTGCAAGTCGCGGGTGATGTGCTCCGGCGCCGACACGCCCACCAACGCCGCAGTGATGCCGCTATTGGCAAACAGGAACCGCAGCGCGCCCATCCAGGGGCCATCGCCTTCGTCAGACAGGAAGCTCATCTGCCGGTCGCCCGCCATCGCCAGCACACCGCCGCCCAGCGGGTTCATCACGAAAATGCCGACGCCCTTGTCCGCCGCATAGCGGATGTTTTCTTCCTCGGTGCGCTTCATCAGGTTGTAGGACACCGTGGCCGCCATAAACTCGCCGGTGTCCACCGCCGCGCGGAATACCTCAGGCGAGCCGTGAAACGTGAAGCCCAGCCCCTCGCGGATTAGGCCATCCTCCATCGCTTTGCGCACACCGGAGACAAAGCCACCCTTTTTCAGCGCGTCGCGCAGCATATCCATGGAGCTCAGGCCCCAAAGCTGATAAAAGTCAAAGTAATCGAGCTCCGCCCGCCGAAGCGAGTTTTCTATGGCGCGGCGTAGCGCAGATTCTGTGGGTGCGGAGCCATACATTGTCTTGCTGGACACATAGACCTCGCTCCGGCGGGCTTTCACTGCCCTGCCGCTCCACACTTCGCTCATGCCGCCCACATAGCCGGTGGAGCAGTCCAGATAGTTCATGCCAGCATCCAGGCCGCGCTGCACCGTCTCGTAGCAGCTTTCTTCCGACGCCCAGCGCATTGTGCCGAAGCTCAGAAGGGAGATGTCGATGTTGGTTTTGCCAAGTTTGCGGTATACCATTGTGGGTTTCTTTGGAATGGGCATAGAGACCTCCTATTGATAAAACGTATTCCCCCCGATAAACTCCCGCACAATCGATGTGGGTGGGATCTCATCCTCACAGCCCAACGGCTCCACCAGCTTCAGGAACGCCAGCAGCCGCTCCGCCTCCAGATAGGATGGGTGATCCTGCGGGATCGCCTCAAGCATCGGCAGCGCCTTGGTGCGCAACGCCGCCAGCTCATATGCCATTGCGGAGTTGAAGGTCACATCTGCGTTTTCCTGCAACGGGAATATGTTACGGAACTCCGCCTCATGCACTGTGGGCCAGTCCTCAATCGTGCGCTCAGCACTGCGCCCGCGGGATATGCTGTCTCTCACGATGCGCCGCAGCAACCTCAAATCGGTGGTGGCCACGCGGTTGTGGTCGTCCACGTTAAGGTTGGTCAGCGCCGTGGCAAACACACGGAACTTGATGCTGCCGGGGATCCCTCGGGAGAGCCGCTCGTTGAGCGCATTGATGCCCTCAATGATCAGCGGCTGGCCGCGGCTCACCGTGATCGGCTTCCCCACCCTGCCGCTTTTGCCGGTCAGGAAATCAAAGCGGGCAAGGTCCACCGGCTCACCGGCCAGCAGAGCTGTCATCTGCTCCTCAAACAACGCCACATCCAGTGCATCCACACTTTCCAGATCCACGGTGCCGTCGGGCTGGCGGGGGCATGTATCCCGATCCAGATAGTAATCATCGAGCGATAAGGCCATCGGGTCCAGCCCGCAGGTGCGTAAGTGCACCATCAGGCGGTTGGCGAATGTGGTCTTGCCGCTGGAGCTTGGGCCGGCCACCAGCGCGATGCGCCGCCTCTCCCGGCAAATAAGCTCTGCGATATGGGCGATCCGCCCGTCCTGCTCGGCCTCGCACACACGCACAATCTGACGCGCCCGACCGGAACGCACGGTGTGATTCAACTCTGCAACGGTGGCGACCCCAATCAGGCGATCAAACTCCGACGTCTGGCAGTGGGCCGCTGTGACCTTGGGCATCTCCTGATAAGCTGGCACAACGTCTGGCGAGGCCATATGCGCGATGTGCAGCAGCAACCCAGGCATGAAGTATTGCAGCCGGAAGAGCTTAAGCACACCGGTGGATGGTGCCAATGGCCCATAATAAAGATCCAGCCTGCCACCGCAGCGCACAGCCCGCACAGGGCCTGCCTCCGGCAGCAGCGCCGCCACATCAGGCCTCTCCGCAGCAAGGAAAGCTCCTTTGGCCTGGGCAGCGTCCAGCTCCACCGGCTCAAAGGGCTCATCGCGCTCCACGAGCTCCCGCATCCGGCCCTCAATCAGGGCCACATCCGCCGCGGTGAGTCTGCGCCGCCACTTCAACTCGCAATAGAGCGCCCGGTTGATTGAATAATCCACAATCACCCTGGCCCCCGGAAACATCTCGTCAGCAGCCCTGGCCAGCAAAAAGCTCATTGAGCGGGAATAGACCAGCGAGCCCTCACGGGTGGAGACATCGCGGAAGAATACTTCACCGCTTTCCGGAATTGTCTCAGCAAGCGAATAGAGCCGGTTGCCCATCACCGCGCACAAAGCCGGGCGGGGCCGCGCATCGGCGCCAATCGCGGCGGCAGCTGCAAATGTGGAGCCGGCTGGCAGTTGCACCTGCTGTCCGGCCAGTGTCATGATCAATGTGTCACCCATCGTAACCTCTGTGTGTGATGTTGTCTGGGTTATTCTACCACAGATGGCCTCACAGGCATCCCTGTATTTCAATCACGTTGACCGAGTGAGCCGACAACGTGATGCTGCCGGCAGCGCCGAATGGCATCCAATCGGAGGATTCGATCACCGCGCCGTCATGGCCAACGTCGTTGTAGGATTCTGTGCCGGACCCGGCCAGCGTGTGCACCCGGTATTGCGACCCTGCGAAGCTGCCGCCAAACTCAATGGAAAGTTCAGCAGTGGCAGCGGGATCCTTATTGACAGCAGCAATCGCAAGAGATCCGTCGGGCTTGCTGGTGGCCACCAAATCCAGAGCGTCCACATGCACTGTTTCGCCGCTCTTGGAGGTAGCGGCCAGCTGTGGCATGCCCTCCTCCCACAGGTCCAGCACTGTGTCTCCCAGATAGTTGACATACAGGTCGAACACATGATAGGTCGTGCGCAGCACAATCCCTTCGGGGTGCGTATAGATGCACCCGCGGGTGTTCACGACTGGCGCAAAGTTGGCCATGCCCACAATGTCGCAATGCCGGTTGCAGGCGTTGAGGAAGCACGCGGAAAACACAGCGTCTGCCATCGTGTATTTCGTGTTGTCGTCATTCAGGTCGCGCGGGGCCAGGTAATCGGCCTTGGTAAGGCCTTTTCGGAGCGTGTGGGAGTTGGGGTGATACCACCCGCGAAGGTTCCATTCGTCGAAGGCAATCCGGATGCTGTTTTCCAGGCCCATTGCCTCCAGCAGGCCCCTCACCTTACGGATGGATCTGTCAATCGCGGATGTGTAGGCCATTGTCTGCTCATAAGTGGCGTAGTCGTTGGTCTGATGGATCGCGTCCCAATACTCATGGATGGAAATCCAACTCAACCGCTCCCCGCAATGCCGCAGCAGGTTCACATTCCAATCGAGGTCTGTAAGCGCCGCGGCGGAAAGCTCCAGGTCCGAATCCACATGCTGCATCATCTTGGCAGACTCCAGAGCAAACCTCCCCCACTCTTCAGCGGTTTTTGCCCCAATCTCCCAGCTGCCATAGTTTTCGTTGCCGATGCTCCAGTATTTCACACGAAAGGGCTCAGTGTTGCCGTTGGCGATGCGCATCTTGGCGTAGCAGCCTTCCGACTCCAGGTTGCAATACTCCACCCAGTCGCTCATTTCCTCGGCTGTGCCGCTGCCAGCGTTGGTGCACAGATAGGGCTCGCACCCCACCTTGCGGCAAAGCTTTATAAACTCGTCGGTGCCAAATGTGTTTGGCTCCTCCACCCGCCAGGCTTTGTCATACATCGGCGTGCGCACCGGGCCCACACCATCCTTCCAATGATAGGAAGACACGAAGCAGCCGCCTGGCCAGCGCAGCACCGGCACCCTGATTTTACGCATGGCCTCCAGCACATCGGTGCGAAAGCCGTCTTCGTCAGCCAATGGGCTTTGTGGGTCATAGACCCCGCCATAGATCTGGCGGTGGAAATGCTCGATGAACTGGCCGTAGATCATGGGGTCACGCTTCCCAATCGCGCGGGAGGGGTTCACCGTAATCTGCATAGTTTTCTCCTGCATTGTTACATCTGGACACGGCGTATATAGTCGACCATCAACATTTTACCACAAGCCCGGTGATGGCACACCATTGGGAAAGATCGATGTTATCAGAAAAAGGGCTACAGAAGGGGCTGGATGGGCAACTCACCTACACCGTGCAGGAAACACTCTGGGATGGCAAGCAGTGCCGCCTAGAGGTAGAAAAAGGGTAATTAAAAGTTGACAAAACGCACCCCCGCCGAGAAACAGGCGGGGGTGCGTTATATTTTAATGGAACTGGATCTCCACTTCGTGCAGCTTGCCGTCGGTGAAAAGCGGCACGCGGCTTCCATTCAGCGCTTTTCCATCCAGCAGGATCGTGGCGCTACCGTCCTTCACGCGATAGAACCCAGTAGGCTTTGTGATCGCAATTCTGTATTGTGCCCGGCCCATGTTCACATGGAGTGTGACATCGGTCTGCTCCGGCCGCAGCACAGGATCGGGCGCAAAGCCCTCGGTGTCTGCCTCCAGCCCCCAGGCGGAAAGCAGCGTGAGGTTCAACCAAGTGGCAGTGCCGCTGAGCATAGGCCCGATGTTTTCGCCGGTCTGGCTGTTGTTGTATTGCGTGCAGAACCGGGGGTTTCCTGCGGTTTCATAGGGATGCTCCATTGTGCGGTAAGGCAGCACCAGGTCAATCATCCACCAGGCCAGGCGGCAGAGGCGTTCAGCAAGCGCCTTGTCGGTCACCTCCTTGGAGGCTTTGACCATCGCAGCGGCAGCCATCATGCTGGCGTGCTTGAATACGGCACCGTTTTCGCGGTCACCGGGGAAATAGTGGCCGGTGGCCGTGTTGCTGGAGATGCGCTCCAGATCAGCCGGGCTCATCAATTTCAAGCCAAATGGCGTTTTGAGAGTTGCCTCCATCGTGTCCAGCATCGTGGCAATCTGCGGCTCGGTGGCCGCGCCGCACAGCACCGCCCAGTTGAAGGAATTGAGGAAATATGCCCCGCCGATGGCCGGGTCGCCGGAAAGGCCGTCTCCGGCAGCACCCAGATAGGTATACTCCCCACCTGGATAACGGTTCAGAAGCACCCTGGCGAAAAAGTCACCTTTCCATGCGTCTTTCTGCAAGCTGTCATAAAGCTTCTGTGACAGCGCAGCCAGCCTTGCCTTGGTGGTTTCGTCGCCTTTTCCAGCCGCCATTTCTGCCGTCCGGTCGATTGCCAGCTTCAACAGGAAACCGTTCATTACACTTTCCGACCAGTTGCTCTCCAGCCGGTCACCGAACTTGCCGCCCTTTTCCAGCTGCTGCCGGTAGAGCTTTTCCTTGGCAATGCCGTCTGCGTAATCATTGTCCAACGACAGGCAATCGTTCCAATCAGCCCGGTCCAGCAGCGGGATGCCGTGCTTGCCCACGGAGATCTCGCCGGAATAGCGCAGGATTGCCAACATCGTTTCAAACACCGTGCGGGTTCTCGCAGGTTTTGTGCCGGCGATCTCACATTGCTCATCCAAAAAGCCCATGTCTCCGGTGATGCCGATGTAACGGCTGGCTGCCTGTATGAACCACAGGCCGTCGTCGGACCAGACACCGGGCTCCTTGCCCACCCAGAAGAAGTTGTGGTAGGCAAAGCCAAATTCAAACACCTTGGCGCACCACTCCTTGAGCAGGTCCTTCACAAACCCGGCCATGCCCATACCCACCAGGTATTGCATGCTGGCAAAGATGTCCTGAATCTCGCGGAAACCTATTTCCCGCTGGCCTTTCTGTGTCTGGCAGAAGGAGCGGGACACAAACGTCTGATACAGCACCTGGAATGGCAGGTTGCGGTTTACATAAGCGTCAAACTGGCCATCGGAAGACTCCACTTGCAGATAACCGCAGAACGCCTGCCCGAAATCCTTCACCGCCTGCAGCGCCCACTCCACCTGGCCCTGAGCCCGATACTTCTGAACCAGCGCTTCAATTTCACGCTCGGCGGTGGTGCCGTCAAATACAGGGTTGGTGCGGCTGGAAACGAGGCCCGTGAAGTTGTCCACCACGGCTGCCGAACCAGCTGCAAGCTCGATGGGAGCCGCCAGGGCGAAGAAGCCGGGGCCCTTGCGATAGAAGCTGTTGTTGAGACGGGGCAAGCTTTCGGGGTTTTCCAGTGTGCCGCCACCCAAGAACTCGGTGCAGTTCATGCAAAACTCGGTGGGGTAAGCGACCTCCTCGCCGTTGTGCACCATCATTGTGTGGAACCGCACATCCTGTTTGCAGTATTCCGGGTAGTAGTCGGGGCTCACGGCCACCAGGTTGCCCTGGCTGTCGCGCAGGATCCGCGACTGCATGATCACGTTGCTGTAAAGCACATCCTCAAACACAGCGTGATCGGCGTTGGTGCCAAACATGCCGGTGTAGACAATCCGGAGGCTGCGGGCCTTCTCTCCCCTGTTTTCCACGCGGATGCGCTGCACCTCGGTGGCCAACGGCATGCCAGCCTCGTGGGGCAGGATGAAGATTGTGCGCTCGATGGCAAGACCGCAGGTGGTTTCATAGCGGATTATCGTGTGGTTCTGAGAGTGGGTGCAGGTGGCGGAAACGATGTTGGCTGCTCCCGGATCTGCCGAGTAGAAAAGCCTCTTGCCGCCCTCCACCAGATAAAACTGCCGGTTGGCCGGGAAGCCGTTTTCCTCCTGGCGCATGTCCCACCGGGTAGCAAGCACCTGTGTGGCGGCGTGGCTGCGGAATGCTCCCCTTCCCAGCCGGTCCACAACGCTTTTGGGTGTGGTTTGCAGCGCGTGGGCGAAACCCACGCGGTTGCCCATCAGCAGGTTCACGTTAAAATGGGGGCCAGGCGGCGGCGTGCGAAGATCCACCACATGCTCACCATACTCATTTACAGTGCCGGCCCAATTGGCGGAATCTGCTACCACCGTGGCAACCGCAGCAGCCACCGCCACTGGTAACTCTGCTTCAAGAATCTCGCCGTTGCTCGTGAAAAGCCTGGCCATACCGGCACCATCGGTCAGCAACAATGCCGACCCGCCAGGCAACCGAACCAGAAATTCAACCACGATAGAATTCTTGAGCAGCTCCATCACAACAGGGGCCTTGCAGGCCAGGTTGCCTACGCCGATCACGGCATTCAATGAAGCGTCGCGGAAAAGGGCGTCCGCCGCCAGCCGCTCATCCAGCAGGCCATAAAAAACCCGCCGTAGGAGCTGTTCCGGTGTTTCTGCCAATCCACGCGCCGTGATCTTCTCCAACATCCCTGTATCCTCCCAGATATCTGTTTACGGCGATTATACAAAAGATGGTATATGAAGGAAAGAATAAACGGTTTCACAGGATTGCGATCTTTTACCACAATTTTTACACAAAAGACCGCCGCAATCTGCGACGGCCTCTATTCTTCTGAAGAACAGGCACATGCCCTCAGTTCATCGCACTGCCCTTTTCCAGCTTGCGGATCTGCTCCTCACCTTCGGCAGCCATTACCTTGAAGGTTTCGATGGTCTGCTTCATCACCGGCAGCGCCTGCTGCTTGTAGGTGCTGATCGCCTCAAGCGCGTCAATCAGATCCTTGTAGGATTCGCGGAGTGTCTCCACAGAAACACCGGTCTGCATCGACTGGGTCTGGATCTCTGTGCCTTGCTCCTTGAGCATCTTGGAGGTGGAGCTGATGATATTGTTGGTCGTCTCATTAAGCAATTGAATCTTTTTCAAGACGATCCGCTGGTTGTAGAGGGCGCTGGCCACCATCACGGCAGTGCGCAGGGCAGTGATGGTCACGTTCTTGGCCCGGTCCACACCCCGGATCAGCTCCTTGTTGTTGCGGCGGATGATCTCCATGGCAATCACGCCCTGGTGGTTCACCACGATCAACTGCTGCATATCCATCAGTTTCTGCCGCAAGGGAAAGAGGATCTCCTCCTGCACGAACTTGATCTTGTCCGCGTCCTCACCGGCGGCCTGTGCCTTTTCAATTTCGGCAGCAAGATACTCATCCATCAGAGTGCCCAGCTCAATTTCCTTGCTGATCCGCTTGGAAAGCTCGCGCAGGTTGTTCTCCTCAATCTCCAGCGTGGTGTTGTCATTGACCAGCACAGCGCGGCCCTTATCCAACGAGACAACGATGTCCGCAATCACGTTTTCGGCCTTCTCATACTTCTGGAAATAGGCCCGGATGGGGTTGAAGATCGCGCCCAGCACACCGGTCTTGGCAAAGTCCACCAGGCTCGGGTCCAGGTCTTTTATCTCGCGGTGCAGGTCCAGCAGGCTCTTGGACACCTGACCGCCGTCGCCGCCGGCCTGAGAAAGTTTGCCCACAGTCACGGTGAGCAACGAGTTTTTCTGGGAGGACTTCTGCAAGCTTTCCAGCCCAAAGCTCTCAATGCCCTTCACCACATTGCGCTTGTCCGGCAGAGAGTCCATATCAATCTGCATAAGCGATAGGGCATTGTTCTTCGCCTGCTCCCTGAGCTTGTCCAGCTCCTCCGGCGGTGTGGCTGTGGCCAGAGCCACTTCTTTTTTGATCTCCTCGGGGCTTGCAACCTGCATTGAAAAATCCATGGTGTGTCCCTCCCGCATATCAGAATTCAGCGTTGAACAGGTTTTGGATCTTATAAACAACATCGTCGGTGTCAGCGTTGATGCTGGCCGCCTCGTTGATCTTTGAGACCGCCGCAAGCGCGTCGATGTTAGCATTGTAGCCAATCGTGTAGACAGGCACCTGCAAGCCTTCGATCATCCTACGGGTGTCTTTGAGCGTGCTGCCCTGGTTGGACTCGCCGTCAGTGAGCACAAACAGCATGAGCTTGGCGTTCGGGTTGCTCGCCTTGGCATCCTGCAGCATCTTTTCGGCCACGACGATGGCGTCAAACATCGCTGTGCCGCCACCGGCGCTCATGTTTTTCACCGCGCCGGTGAAAAGAGAGCGCTGGTTCAGGTCAAATTTGCCGATGGGCAGCGCAACATCCACGTTGCTGGAGAAAGTAACCAGCCCAACAGAGCAATCCGCGCCGATGTAGTTGGCACCGCTGATGAGCGATGTCTTCAATTTGTTCAGCGGCTCCCCGTCCATGCTGCCGGAGGTGTCTGCAACAAACACAGCAATGATGTCGCGGTTGCTGTCCTTCTTTTCCTTCCATAACTTCTGGGCCTGGGCAAGCTTGGCGCCGTTCACATCGGACAATTCCATCTTGTAGTCATCATGCCGGTTGAAGCCGCATTTGGTGGCCGCCTGCTGGGCCTGCGGGGTTTTACAGTAATCAATGAACAGCTGTAAAACCTGCTTCTTTTCCTCCGAAAGCTTACCGATCTCATACACAGGGCTATCATGGCGCACACCGTAGGGTGTGAACACATACTCGGCATTCACATCAGGAGAGTTGGCAAACTGCTGCGCCTCAAACACAAATCCATCCAGCACGCCGGATTTCACCGAGTCCTTCATCTGGAGCGTGGTGTATGCCACGAAAGGCACGTTCGCCTGGAACTTGATAAACTCCGAAGCGGCTGCCTCGCCGGTCGGGTCAGCTTTATCATAGGTATAGAGCAGTGACATGAGGAAGTTGGCGCCGGTGGAGCTGGCAAAGGGGTTGGTGTAGCCCATTGTGATCTCGCCGGCTGCAGTGGCTTCCGCCACAGTCTTCACGCTGACGGAGCCGTATTTGGCCACGATCTCGTCCCGCTTGCTCTTGGAAAGCGCGATGCCGGCCACGTTTCCGCATAACCGCTTTTCCACCAGCGTCACATCGATGCCTTTGGCTTTCAGGTCGTCACCCCACAGCTCATTGCTGGGGCTGAAGGCGTCCGGCAGGTATTTGCCGGAAGAGATATAGTCGCAAGCCGCGCCGGAGGCGATGCCGCGGATGCTCACCGACACCGGCTTGCCGCCAACGGTTGCGCCGGAGCTGTTGAAGCGGTTGGCCATATCCACCAGCCAGCCATCGTTACCGCTGCCAGCCTTCTCAGTGGAGGAGATGATCTCCACGGAGAGCGCGGAGGTCGCCTGCACCTGCTGGGGATATTTCGAGATATCGGGCAGGGCATCCTTCAAATTTGCCGGCTCCAGCTCCACAGGCTCCTTCACGGGCTCAAGCGTGCCCACATTGATGCGCCGGTGCAGCCGGTTCATTGTTTCAACAGCCTGCTCCTCGGTGATCTGGCTTTGGTTCTTCCCAATGTTCTGTGTGAGGGTTATGATACCAAACACCACGCCAAACACCACCAGGCCCAAGGCCAGGATGATGAACACAACTCCTGATTTCTTTTTCATTTCGCTCCTCCAGTTATCGATACCACTTCGTGTCGGTAATCAGCTGATCCAGCTCTTTCAGCGCCTGCATGCCTTCCAGCTCTCCCTCGTCCACACTGTTGAACTTGGAGATCTCAAACAGCAGCTTGTCCAGCCGCAGCAGGATTTCGTCGTTATCCTCCACGGCGTTGCCCACATAATCGATGTATTCCCGAAAGATCGCCAGCTTCTGCTCTGCTATAGCCTTGCTGAAGCGAGACTTGCCCCTTGCCAGCGCATCATATTCCTCTTCGTCAAAGGCGTAAATCCGGTTGATGATGCTGCGGATGTTGACCACCATCACCTTTTCTGCGCTGTCCACGATGGCCTTGAACTTTTGGTAACTCATCTCTGTGTCATTAAACTTCTGCAACAGGATATCGCGGATGAGCTCCTTCTTCCTTTGCATATTTTCGATTTGCTCGCGGATCTCACCGATCTTCACAGAAAACGTGCCAGCATACCCGATACGGCCCAACGCCTCATGGCAGGACTCCAGGCTTCCCAATTTATCCAGCAGCGCTTTGGGGTCTATCTTCTTCGCTGGGGCGTTGATGATCTGTAAATTCACATAGAAAAAAAGCACCGCGCTCACCACTATGGCGGTAAATCCGGTGGCTGACTCCAATGCGCCTCCGCCCAGGAGGCTGAGGCCCAGGAATGCTTTGGAAAACAGCGCCACATTCACCGCGATGAGCACGCCGTTGAACAGGATCATTTTGGTAACAGTGCCCTTCTGCAAACCCATCTTGCCTCCAAATGAAGATAGACAATTCATAGCGTTAAATTATGAAGTTATTATAGCATGACAATTTCCAGGTGTGTTGAGAAAATGTGTAAAAACCATGGTTTGGGTGATGTACCATACAAAAACGGCTCATCCATCCCCAATGTTTGCACTCACCCCCCCCTCTCCCACAAGTGCGAGAGGGGGGTGAGTCAGGATAAGCTCTGGATAAGAAGCTCCCCCTCCCGCAAGCATTGGGGGAGGGGGTCGGGGGGTGAGTGCAGTACGCGGGCGTGGACGGAACGATGTAGGCGGGCGGGGACGGAGCCCCGCCCCTACTGGATGAGAGAGAAAGGGGGTGGACAACAGCCCCCCCATAGCTTGTAATATGGATTAAAGCCTGACTTGAGAGTCCACACCCTCGGCGCGGTTCTGCGCCTCTGTGAGCTCTTCAACCCATTCGAGGTGCCGGTATTCGGCGGCCTGCGGGTCTGTCTCAAACCAATGGATGAAGTCCTCCCACATGGGCACGGTCCACGGCGTATCAATCTGTGCGGTGGAGTAGATCTTCTCATCCAGGCGGATGAAGCCCCACACATCGCGGATGTGTGACTTCTCAGCGTTCACAACCACTTCCTCGGCCAAATGCGGCGGGATGAAGATCACGCCGGACTGGGTGCCCAGCACCACGTCACCGGGCAGGCAGATGGCGTTGCCGATGCGGCAAGGCACGTTCATGCCGGTCATCGTGACCTCGGCGATGCCGGTGGGGTCGTTGCCGCGATAGAAGGTGTTGGAACCCTGGATCTCCAGAATCTGCTCCAGATCGCGCACACCGCCCCACACCACGGCTCCGCCCCGCTTGGTGCGGGTTGCGATAGCGGTGGATAGGTTGCCGCCCACATAGGTGCCCTGGAAGATCTTGTCAAACAGATCCACGATCACCACATCGTCTTCACCCAACTGATCCACAACCCATTGGTTGAAGAAGCCCTTGCGGCCCTCGCACTCATGGCCGTATTTCAGCAGCGTGTCATGCAAATCGGGGCGCAGCGGCACCATCACGGTGGTCACAGCCCGGCCCACCAGCTTCTTGTCGGGGTGGACAATCCGGAAATCGCCTTGGAACTGGTTGCGGTAACCCTTGGACCACAGCGGGCCCCAGGCCTCCTCCAGCGTGATGTTGCGCATACGGCGAAGGATATCATCAGACACCTTGGGCCTGCCGTTTTCAAACCGCTCGCCCTTCCACAATGGCGTGAGTTGGATGATGTCTTCCCTGCAATCGAATTTCATTCTGTCTCATCCTTTCATTTTCTGTTTTCGGTTAGGGAAACGCAGATTAATTCATGCTGACGTTTAACTCCCCCTGTCATCTTCTCTATTGCACCGCAGTGGTGCAATGTGATGACATCCCCCTCAATGAAGGGGATAAAGAGCTAAGAACAACGTTTTCCTCACCTCCCTCTTGAGGGAGGTGCCCTCCGCAGAGGGCGGAAGGAGTTGGAAAAACCAGACGAATTTGCTGTCAGTAGAGCATGTCAGCCTGATCCAGCGTGATCTCGCAGCCGCTGATGAGCTCGCAGTCATCGCTGGCAAGCAGCACCGCCATCTTACCCACATCGGAAGGGTTCATCGGCCGGCCCAGGTTTTGCTGGGGCTTGTAGTGGAATAGCCTGGCTTGCGCCAGGTGCTTCCGGTCAATGATCTGGCCCTCGCTGCCAGACTTCGGCAGGTCGATGTGCACGCCGCCGGGCTCCATGCAAATCACACGGATGCCATGGGGGGCAAGCGCAATCGCGGCTTCCCGTTCCAGCATCTTAATGCCGCCCTTCGTCATGCAATAGGCGGGGTCAAAGTGGGTCGGGCGTTTGGCATGCACTGAGGAATTATAGAGAATGACGCCCTTTTTGTTGGGGATCATGCGCCGGGCCGCCTCGCGGGTGCAGAGCCAGTAGCCCATCAGGTTCACCGCCACCAGCCGGTCATAAGTCTCCATTTTGTAGTCCGGCAGCGGCACATTGGCCTGCAGCGCGGCGTTGTTCACGAGGATATCCAACTTACCACCCCACTGTACGGCGGCGTCCATCAACGCGATGACCTCATTTTCCTGGGACACATCAGCCTTGAAGGCCATTGCCTTTCCGCCGGCAGAGAGAATTTGGTCACGTACGCACTCGGCACCTTCCGCACTGCTGCTGTAGTTCACGACCACCGCCGCACCCGCCGCAGCAAGCTCCCTTGCGATGCCCGAGCCGATGCCCTTGCCGGCACCGGTGACCACGGCCACGCGGCCAAAAAGAGGTTTGTCAAGCATGTTCACGCACCTCCCCTGCCGCTTTAAGCGCCCGATAGTTGGCTTTTGCATCGATGTAGTGCAGCAGGAAGCCGCCATCAGCGCGCACACGGGCACCGTTGATGAAAGCAGCCTTGTCTGAAAGCAGGAACACGGCCAGCGGCGCAATGTCCTCCGCCATGCCGAGCCTGCCCATAGGCACCTTGTATTGGCAACCTTCATAAAGCGTGGTAATACCGCTGGGGAACCGCTCCCCGTCGCCAGCCATCGCCCCGGCGCTGATCTGGTTGACACGTACGCCCAATTCGCCATATTGAAGGGCGGCCTCCATCACCAGGTTGCTGATCATGCCCTGCGCCAGGCTGTGGGCGAAATCGCTGCCGTTAGGCTTTTCATCATGGATCGAGGTGAGAAACAAGAGCGCCCCACCCCTGCCCTGATCACCGATGCACTGCCCGAACACCTTGCAGCACAGAAAGGCTGCTCTGCCCGGCACCATCCGTTTTTGAAACCCACCGGCATCCAGATCAAACAAACCGGCCTTCTGGGCGCCAGTCTGCCCGAAGACAACGGCGTCCAGCCTGCCGAACCGTTTCAACAGCGCGTCCCGCAGCCACTCGGCTTCCGCCTCATCTGCCAGGTCGCAGTGAAACAATCCGTCGGCCCCGCTCGCTTCCCCGAAGCCTTCCGTCAGGCAAAGGGCCACCGCGGCCCCTTCCTGTTTCAACTCCCTGGTGAGCGCGGCGGCGATCCCGCCGCCGTCACCCACAACCAGAATTACCTTACCACCAAGCATCAAATCCATCCGCGCAACCTCAGCTCCAGAGCCTGTCCCAGCACTCCAGCTTGTGCCATTGCTCGGAGGATTCCCAGAGCTTGCCCTCAGGCCGTGTGCGGTGCTGCTCCAACACTTCGTCGTTGAAGCCCAGGATGCCCAGACCCGGCGCGTCGGGCACGGCGATGAAGCCGTTGTTCACGATCTTGCCACGACCGGTCGTCACAATGTCTTCCCACCACGGCACATCCACCGAATGGAACTCCAGCGCCAGGAAGTTCTCCGTGGAGGCCACGCTGTGCACGGCGGCCATGCAGGCCACAGGGCTTTCGGCCATATGTACGGCCATCGCCACGCCATAGTCCTGCGCCATGTCGCCGATCTTTTTGTTTTCCAGGATTCCGCCGCTGGACAGCACGTCCGGGTGGATCACCGACACGCCGCCGGCCTCAAACAGCGGCTTGAAGCCTTCCTTCAAATAGATGTCCTCGCCGGTGCAGACGGGGATGTTCACCTCGTTGTTGAGCCTGCGGAACAGCTCCGGGAACTGCCAGGGGATCATGTCTTCCAACCACGCGATGTTGTATTTCTCCAGACGCTTGCCCAGGCGGATGCAGCTGTCCAGCCCGATATGGCCGAAATGGTCCAGCGCCAGAGGCAGCTCATAGCCTATCACCTCGCGCACGTCATGCACGTAGTTCTCCAGAATGTCCAGACCCTTTTCGGTGATCTGGATGCCGGTGAACGGGTGCATCACGTTGAAGGCATCATAGCCCTTGATGCGCTTTTCGATGCTGGCCATGTCCATAGCGCCTCGCGTTGCCCAACCGGCATGGACGGCGTTGTTCATATCGTCCAGCAACCCGAGCGGTGCATTGAGCGTGCCGGGAATGCCGTGGAGCATGTTGATGCCCAGATCCATCTTCGAAAATGTGAAGCCAAGCGCCATTCGCTCCTTGATCCTCAGGCCCATCTCGTGGCCATTGGCGGTGCCGTCGTTGTCGGTATCGCAATACAGCCTGATGTTGTCGCGGAACTTACCGCCCAGCATCTGATAAACCGGCACGCCGTAGGCCTTGCCAGCCAAATCCCACAGGGCAAGCTCGATGCCGCATACGCCGCCGGCCTGCCGGGCATGGCCGCCGAACTGCTTGATGCGCCGGAAGATTTTGTCGATGTCGCAGGGGTTCTGCCCGATCACTCTGCTCACCAGCATCTGGCCATAGCTGCGGTCGGACCCGTCGCGGATCTCGCCGTAACCCTCAAGGCCCTGGTTGGTCTTGATCTTGAGCAGCGTGCAGCGCATTGGCGCGTCTTTGATGTCGCAGAATTCGATGTCGGTGATGCGAAGGTCCGAGGGGCGTGAAAGCGTGTTCACATTACCGAGCGTCTGTTCAATCCGGTCATTTCCCATTGGTGGCCTCCTTGATTGTGAGTGATTGGTTGGTGCAAAATGAATGTACGTCTCACACGGCTCTTATCATACCACAAATAGTTAACGTTGTACATTTTTTAAAATGAAATTGAGAAATTATTGTGACTTTATACGAGGAATACACAATGCATGCGCTATTGCGCGGGCCATTTGGATTGGGGAACGTTCATATACACCTCTGCCATTTTGTGAAATCCGTCGTTGATCACTGTGTCCACCATATTGTCTTTGTTCACAGCTTCCGGCGCAATGAAATAGCAGGGCACGTAATACTTCCCGTCGCTCATGGTTCCGGATACACCGATTTCTTCGCCTCGCGCCAGTTTCACAGCAAAACCTGCCGCCGCCACCGCCAGTTGGCGGATTGGCTTATACACCGTCATCAGCTGCTGCCCCTCCGCAACCCGCTGGCAAGCAGCCAGATCGGCATCCATCCCCACTACAGGCACTGTAGGCACAAGATGATGCTGGGAAAGCGCCTTGATCGCACCGCCGGCCAGGCTGTCATTCTCGGCAATTACGGCATCGATCCTCACATTGTCCTGCAGGAGCTTGTTGATGCCATCGGCAGCCTCATCTGCCATCCAGTCCACCGTCGCAAACTCGCTGACGATTGTGATTTTTCCACTATCCACATGAGGCTTGAGCACTGCTTCGATACCCTCCCGAATCATCACCGAGTTATAGTCGGACGGGGGGCCATCCACGATCACATAACGCCCCCCGGGCACAGCCCGCAGCATCGCCTGCGCCTGCAACTGGCCCACTTTCTCGTTGTCAAAGGAAATATACAGATCAACATCTGCATTCAAAACCAGCCTGTCGTATGACACGACCTTGACATTTGCACGATGAGCCATGGCCACAGCCGCGGCGGCGCTCACTGCATCATGCGGAATGATCACGAGCACGTCGATTCCCTGGCCAATCATCGCGCGGACCTGCTCGAGCTGCTCGCTGGCATCGTTATATGCCACATCCACAATGACGTTGGCATCCATTTTCTGTACGGCGGCCACAAATTCATCACGGTCAATATACCAGCGCTCTTCCTTCAATGTTGCCATGGAAAAGCCAATCAGAATCTTATCCTCGCGGCTATCGGGCGCGGTGCTTTCAGATGCGCAGCCAGACTGCAACATAACCCCGGCCAGCAACGCCACGAGGCACACATAAGCCCAAAACTTCCGTGTATCCATCCTGCCGAATCCCCTTCCAGTTACACTGGTCACTGGCTGCCGCCCAATGACGCCATGCGATATTCCGTGGGGGTCACGCCGACCACCTTCTTAAAAATCCTGCTGAAATAATTCGGATCCCCATAACCGATCTGGTAGCAGATTTCCTTATTGGCGTAACGACTGTCAGACAGGAGCCGTTTGGCCTTGTCGATGCGCAGAGCCGTGAGATAATCAATGAAGTTACTGCCTGTTTCATCCTTAAACAGCTTGCTAAAATAATTGGGGCTGATGTTAACCTCTCTTGAAACGTCCTCCAGTGTAATGTCCTTGCAGTAGTTGGCCGCAATATAGTCCCGCGCGGCCATCACAACACCGGAGAGCCGTTTCTCGCGGGCGGCTGTAATCCCCTCACACACCGCGCGTATCCGGCTTTTCATCCAGGCCTTCATGGCCCCAGGCTCCTCTATGGCAAACAGCTCGCCCAGATAATCACCGCAGACCGAGCCGGATGCCCCGCATTCCTTGGCGTTTCGGCCAAGCAGCATGGCAAGCTCCGCCAGCGCCGGCGCTATTACCTTGCGGCTTGCGCCATATTCGGAGGAAAGCCACCCATAAATCCGTTCAAACGCCAGCAGGCAGGCATCCGCATTGCCGGAAGCAGCCGATTTCAGCAGCATCTTCTCGTCGCTGTCCGGATAAGACCTATTCTCTGTCCTTTCCGGTGGGATATCATTGATGTGGAACGCGCCGCCCTGCCTCGCGAACGCAATGGCCCTCAGAGACTCTTCATAAGAACGGTATGCCCGGCTCAGCCCAAGGTAACTTTTTCCAATGCCAATCCGAAACTCTGCGCCACCCGAGGCTGCCTTGAGCCTGACACAGGCATCTGCCGCAGTATGGAGCGCCTCCAGGCGTTGGGCATACTCATCCACATCACAATCGTTGGGCACATAGGCGATGATACGGTTCAGCATGACAGGCCCCACGATGCAATCGCAGCTCTCCTTCATTGCCTCACGCAGCATCGGTTGAAACTGCTGGCTGGAGATACTGGCACCGAGCCTGCCGGCCAGCCCTTCCTCGCCGCCCTCTTTGCCGAACTCCGCAGTCATCACATAACCGCCATCTTTACGAATATCGAGAATCCTTCGGAATGATTCCATTTCCAACATTTGGTCATCGGAAAAAACCATTGTGTAGATGAACCCGTTTTCAAGCACGGGCAGCACAAATGCCATCTTTTCCTTGAGCTCCAGCTCTGCATCCAGCTTCCTGCGCTCAGCATCTTTCTTGGCGATGGCGCTCCTGAGAGCAGCCATCACGCGATCGCGGCTCAAGGGTTTGTTGATGTAGTCCATGGCGCCCAGTTGCAATGCTTCTTTGGCAAACTCAAAGCGCTCGTAAGCCGTAACCACAATAAACAGCGCGTCGGCGTTGTGCGCCTTGATCTCCGCCATTGCCTCCAAACCGCTGATGCCGGGCATCCGGATATCCATCAGCACAATATCAGGCCGCAATGTCTCCGCTTTTTCTATAGCCTCGCGGCCTGAGCGGGCAGTTTCTGTATGCAACGGGTTGCCCATATGGTTCTCCACGATGAAACGAACCGAATCCAGCACGATCTGCTCATCGTCCACGACCAGCAGTTTATACATCACGTCTCCTCCGATCCTGCGAAGGGCAAGGTCAG
The DNA here is from genome assembly GCA_023435705.1 of Bacillota bacterium. Lineage (GTDB taxonomy): Bacteria > Bacillota > Clostridia > Christensenellales > UMGS416 > JAEYRA01. Next base: position 629,422 of record JAEYRH010000016.1, read on the forward strand.
CGTGATCCTGGTGCCGTCACCAGAGCCGCCTTCGATCGCCAGAACTTGACTTGCGTTCTCCACACCAAAATACAACATCAATCTCTCAATCACATTGCCCAAGCCCAAGCCATGGCCGGAATGGGAGCGCACCCCGGAGCCGGTTTCCTGGCTGTGCCACTGGCCGGCGAGCAATCGGGCCTGTGTGGCGGGGGCCATGCCGGGGCCCTTATCGCCCACCCGCACCAGCACATGGCTGCCGACTCGCCAGGCTTTCAGGCTGATCTCACCGCCGCCTTCCAGCTGGCCGATACCATGCACGAAAGCGTTTTCCACAATTGGCTGCAAGATCATGCGCGGCATCGACAGATCGGGCAGCCCAGCCTCAATCTCCTTGACGTAACGCACGCTATCGCCGAACCGCTCCCGAAGAAGGTAAACATAATTGTCGATGCTGGCGATCTCCTGGCTCAGCGTGGCCGAATTGCCGATGTCACCCAGATTGTAGCGCAGCGATTCAGCCAGCTTTTCCAGGAATGTCTGTGTGCGCTCCGCTCCCTCAAACAGCGCCAGCTGCATGCCGGCGTTCAGCGTATTGAACATGAAATGCGGGTTGATTTGCGCCTGCAGTGTCTTCAATTGCGACTCGTTGAGCATTGTGCGCATCTTCAGGTTCTGAACCTGCTGGTCTTGCAGCCGGCTCTCGATCTCAGCTTTCTGCCGGATCTCCACAAGTTGCTTTCTGATGCTCTCGGTCATGCGGTTGAAGGTGGTCGCAAGCGACTTCACCTCGTCATTGGTTCGCACATCCACCGGGGGGACATCATAATTTCCATCGGCAATCTGCCCTGCCACCTTGGACAATTTTATGATCGGCTCAGTAATGCTCCAAGCAAACCAAAAGATGAGAGCGATGTTGACGAGCATCGCCACAAGGATCACCAGCATGTTGAGCGTTTGCAGCATGCCCAGCCACCGGTCCAGTTCGAGGTAGTTGCGGTTGTTCTCCTGAAATTGATAAATCTTTAGCTTCTCAATATAGCGGTTGATATAGTCATAGACCTGGCTGGCCTCGTTAAAATACTCACTGTAGCCGTTGATGTCGCGGCCCCGCTTGCGGTATTCCGCCGCAGCCGTATGGCTCAGATAAGTGGAGATCATCTGCTTGATGTCCAAAAGCAGGAGCTCGCTTTCGTCGTTGGATAAAACAGTCCTGATCTCGTTGGTCTGCTCGCGAAGGCGGTTGCTGTTGTTGAGGAATGCCTCAAGGTCCTTTGAGTTGTTGGTTGTGAGGTATTCTTTGAGACTGGTGTGCACTGCGTCCACGCCGTTTGAGAGGTTTGTGAGCGTGATGTCATTGATGAAGATTTGGTTGAGCTTGTTGATGAGCAGCCGGGTGTTGTTATAGGTATAAAGGCAGATGGAGTTCACCAGCACCGCTGATATCAGAAAATACAGCAGCAACTTTTTGCGGATCACGTTTTTTTGCCTGACACTCCGCAACAACCTGGATGCCTTTGCCCAAAGTGCATTCATGCAACGCCCCTCCTCACGAGCCATGATAGCTCACAAGATTGGTGCGCGTGATGGTATAGACACCGGTGCTGTTGGAGCCGGGCGGATTCTGCCCCGTAATGCTCTGCACCAGCCGCTCGATGCTTTGATAACCTGTTTCTTTCGGGTCTTCATACACAGAACCGTAGAGGTTGTAATTCTTGATGTAATCGCGGATCTGGGGTGTGTTGCCATATCCGATCACGGTCACATCTCTTTCTTTGTTCAGGTCTATCAGCACCTGCACAACCTCAAGGGTGTCATCCAGGTCTGTGCAGACAACCGTGTTTATCTCCGGATGATCAATCACAATCTGCCGGATGACTGTCTCTGCTCCGAAATAACCGGTGTCGGAAAGCTCAAATGACGTATAACGCACCGAAGGGTTGATCAGGGTGCTGTCTCCAAAACCCTTGAGCAGCGAGTTCATCGCGTCTTTGCTGCTGGCATAATTCCCGCCGATGATGATTGCGGCATTTGCTTTGCCATCAGTGGCCTCAGCCACAAGGTTGCCGCCATAATAGCCGGCTGTGTAGCTGTTAGGACCCACAAATACTTGCCGCTTGCTCTTTTTGTCATCAGATTCAATCGTGACCACATGGATGCCCATGCTCACAGCCCTGTCGATGAGCGGTGTGAAGCTGCTGTCGTCGGTCACATAGACAACGATGCCGTCCACACGGCTTGCGATGGCGATGTTCATGAGCTCCAGCGCGGTTTCCTCATCGCGGATCATTGAGCCGCTGAACTCTATCGCAGCATCGTAATCCTTACCGGCCGTTTCCGCGCCGGAACGCACCTGCCGCCAGAAGGTGCTGCCCATGTCTTGGGCAATCAGCATGAAATGGTATTTCAACTCAGGCCTGTCATCCTTGTCGCTGTCGCCAACCAGATTGATCTGTATCTCACTCAACTGATAGGAATAAACCGCAAACCCTAAAAACAAGGCCGCGAACAATGCAATCAGAAGGATTTTCAGGTGTCTTTTCACTGCATTTACCCATTGATCTCATGTGGTCTTTGATATATAAAATATATTAATAACAAAATTATGCAATGTCAATAAAGCTACTCCATCCACGTCAATCGACAAACCTTACTAATTCCAACCGTAATAAAATGCTATCCCACCTCAGAGCAGCCTGCAACTGGATAAGGATGTTAAGATACTAGTAATTTTATACAGAGACACAGCAGCAACTCATATGTAAAATAACAAATATGGGAAGGTAACCCATACAGTCAAAAAGAAGGAGGGTTAGCACATGAAGAGATTCCTGGTTGTCCTGTTGGCGCTGACACTGTCGGTTGCCATGGTCCTCTCGCTGGCATCCTGCCAGGCCACCTCTGGAGCCCCTAAGAAGGTCAAAGTCGGCATTGCGATGCCCACACAGTCGTTGCAGCGCTGGAACCAGGACGGGGCAAACATGGTTGAGCAGCTGAAGACTGCCGGCTATGAGTCCGTGCTCCAATACGCCAACAATGACGTGAACACCCAGGTGCAGCAGATTGAAAACATGGTCACACAAGGCTGCAAGATCCTCGTCATCGCCGCGATCGAAGGCTCCTCCCTCACCGACGTGCTTGCCAAAGCCGCCAAGCAGAACGTGAAAGTGATCGCATATGACCGCCTGATCATGCAGACGCCGAACGTGGACTATTATGCCACATTTGACAACTACAAGGTGGGTGCCATCCAGGGCCAGTTCATCATTGACAAGCTGGACCTCACAAAGGCTGCAGGCCCGTTCAACATTGAGGTCTTCGGCGGCGACCCAGGCGACAACAACGCCACATTCTTCTATAACGGCGCCATGGATCTGCTCAAGCCCTATATCGAGAAAGGCAAGCTCATTGTGAAGAGCGGCCAAACCGATTTCGCCAAGGTAGCCATCCCCGCATGGACATCTGCAACCGCCCAGTCCAGGATGGACAACCTGATCACCGCCAACTACGCCAGCGGCACGAAGCTGGACGCGGTCCTCTCCCCCAACGACAGCCTTGCCATCGGCATTGTGGCCTCGCTGGACAGCAACGGCTACGGCACAGCCGATAAGCCCTATCCGATCCTGACCGGACAGGATTGCGACGTTGCCAACGTGAAGGCCATCATCGCCGGCAAACAGTCCATGTCGATCTTCAAGGATACCCGCACACTGGCGGCTGAAACCGTGAAGATGATCACCGCCATCCAGAACGGCCAGACGCCCACCACCAACGACTCCAAGACCTACAACAACGGCGTCAAGGTAGTCCCCACATTCCTGTGCACCCCCGTGTTCGCCAACAAGGATAACTACAAGGAAATCCTGGTGACCAGCGGTTACTACACAGAAGACAAGCTCAAGTAAGCAAAACAGGTAGTGCGATTCGGCCTGCGGCGGTTTGGCGGAAGCCTACCGCACGCAGGCCGAATGGTATCAGGGCTTCGGAGAATGGCTGGCAATGTCAAAGAGCCCACAAGCCCAAAGCAAATCCACTGGAGGGGGGATGACCCATTTGGATGATTTCATATTGCAAATGAAGGCGATCACGAAGCTCTTCCCGGGCGTCAAAGCGCTTGACAATGTGACGCTGAGCGTAAAACGGGGCGAGATCCACGCGCTGATTGGAGAAAATGGCGCCGGAAAATCCACATTGATGAATGTTTTGAGTGGCGTACACCCATATGGCTCCTATACCGGGGAGATCGTGTATGAAGGAAAACCGATCACCATCCGGCATATATCAGAAAGCGAACGACTGGGAATCACGATCATCCATCAGGAGCTGGCGTTGATTCCCAATCTGACGATAGGAGAAAACATTTACCTCTGCAACGAGCAGGCCGCAAATGGTGTGATCGATTGGGATGAGACACACATCAAGGCATCGGCGCTGTTGCAAAAGGTTGGGTTGATTGAAAACACCCACACGCTGGTTCGCGACATCAGCGTGGGCAAACAGCAATTGGTGGAAATAGCCAAGGCGCTTTCCAGAGACGTGAAGCTGCTGATCCTGGATGAGCCCACCGCCTCGCTGAACGAGGCCGAATCCAACAACCTTCTGAATCTTATGCTGGATCTGAAAAAGGAAGGAATCACCTGTATCCTGATTTCCCACAAACTCAAAGAAGTCACCAAGGTGGCTGATACGATCACAGTCATCCGCGATGGCGCCGTAATCATGACGCTGGATAAAGACTCCGGTGACATCACAGAAGACAACATCATCCGCGGGATGGTGGGCAGGAAATTGGTGGACCGCTACCCAAAGAGGACGCCAAATATCGGCAATGTAGCCTACGAAGTGAAAAACTGGAGCGTATATGACCCGCTGATTACAGACAAGCAGGTCATCCGCAACATCAACTTTACGGTGAGAAAGGGCGAAATCCTTGGTTTCTCAGGGCTCATGGGGGCTGGCCGCACTGAGCTCATGATGAGCATCTTCGGCAAATCCTACGGCAAACACATTTCCGGTCACGTATATAAAGATGGGAAGGAGATCCTGGTGAACACCGTGCGCCGCGCGGTGCAACATGGCATCTCCTACGCAACGGAAGACCGCAAAAGCAGCGGCTTGATCCTGCAGGCAGATGTGAGGGAAAACATCACATTGGCCGGGCTGGACCGGCTGGCGAAGAGCAGCGTCGTGAACGATGATCTGGAAATCCAGGTGGCGAAGGAGTATTGCCAGAAGCTGAATGTGAAGACACCCAGCATCTTTCAGAAGTGCATGAACCTTTCCGGCGGCAACCAGCAGAAAGTTGTGTTGAGCAAATGGATTTTCACTGAACCGGATCTCTTGATCCTTGACGAACCCACGCGCGGCATCGATGTGGGCGCAAAATACGAAATCTACACAATCATGAATCAACTGGTTGCCGAAGGCAAATCTGTGATCTTCATTTCCTCGGAAATGCCCGAGCTTTTGGGCATGTGCGACAGGGTTTATGTAATGAACGAAGGTAGCATCGCCGGTGAGCTCACAGGCGAAGAAATTACGCAGGAAGCCATCATGAAATGCATCATGCAGAGCAACAGGGAGGCCGTGTAATGGATACCCTTATTAAAATGGTCAAGAACAACATCCGGCAATATACCATGCTGATCGCGCTTGTTTTAGCGATGGTTCTGTTTGGGTTCCTGACGGGCGGCACATTGCTGGTGCCCCAAAACATCACCAACCTGATCCTGCAAAACGCCTATGTTTTCATACTGGGCATCGGCATGATGATCTTGCTGATCAACGGCGGCAACATCGACCTGTCAGCCGGTTCGGTGGTTGCCTTCATTGGCGCTGTGGTCGGTATCCTGCTGATCGACATGCACTGGCCGATGTGGCTTGGCATTCTTGTGGCATTATTGATCGGCGCCGCCATCGGCGCTTGGCAGGGTTACTGGATCGCTTATATCCGGGTGCCCGGTTTTATTGTTACACTGGCCGGCATGCTGCTCTTCCGTGGGCTCACGCTCACCATCACCAAGGGGCTCACGATCGCGCCATTCAGCGCATCCTTCACAAAGATCGCAATGGGTTTCGTACCGGACTACATTGGGAATGCCCCTGTGATGAAACCGGAGGAGTTCACAAGCCTGGCATACCGGATCTCACACCCGGAAACATACAATTATGTGGCAATCGTACTGGGCGTTCTGATCGTGGCTGCCTATGTCTTCCTGCAAATCAAGAGCAGGAAGAACAAGCAGAAATTCATGCTTGAAACACCGCCGAAGCCGTTGTTCATCGCGCAATTGGTTCTTATGTCTGTAGCAATGATGGCCTTTTTCCTGTGGTTGGGTCTGTATGATGGGCTGCCCATCATTTTCATCATCATGGGCCTGCTCGTGCTGGGCTATCAGTTCTACCTGACCAAGACTGTGCCCGGAAGGCACATCTACGCAATGGGGGGCAACGAGAAAGCTGCAAAGCTTTCCGGCGTGAACACCAACAAGGTGCTGTTCCTCAGTTATGTGAATATGGGTGTGCTGGCTGCAGTAGCGGCAATCGCCACCGCCTCGCGCCTGGTCGCCGCGTCACCCATCGCCGGTGACAACTACGAGTTTGATGCAATCACTGCTTGCTTTGTGGGTGGCGCCTCAATGTATGGCGGCGCCGGCACAGCCGTAGGCGCGATCATCGGCGCGTTGTTTATGGGCGTGCTCAACAATGGCATGTCCATCCTGGGCTACAACACCGATGTGCAGAGCATCCTGAAGGGCTTCGTGCTGCTGCTGGCCGTAGCAGTGGATATCTTCTCCAAGTCCAGATCGCAGTCAGCAGGCCTCCCGCTTGGTATGAAAAGGCTGAAGCTGCCGAAGATCGGCAGCTCAGCGGGCAAAGAATCATAAATAGCTTCTCCTTGCAGATATCAAAAAGTGAGGCCCAAGTTGGGCCTCACTTTTTACATATACTTGAACATGTCTCCCGTAGAAACAAATGTCACAGGCAGGTCGTTGCCCACGATGGGCCTGAGCCATTCCACCGCCCAGCGCATACCCGCCGCCAAGGTGCTCATCGACGGCATCACAAACTACATCGCCGACTTGAAAAGCGCCGACGGCATTGCCCGCGTGCGCATCATGTGCTCCATGAACATGCCCCACTGGCGCACGCCGGAGATGGCCCGGCAGGTCTGAAATTTCTTCTCACACATCAGTAGGGACCCGATCACAAAGGAAAGCATCTTCACCGAATAAGCAGAGGCCCGGACGGAGCATTCACCGTCCGGGCCTCTGCACAATTCACAGAACCCTGCCCGGCCTGTCACCGCCAGGTAACGTACGGATGATGTTTTCCATGCGGAAGCACGCCATCCACCCAGGCATCCAGGCAAACCCCGAATCCTCATATGGCCGCCCCATGCCATAGGCTTCGTCCTGGCCGCCCCTGGGGATCGGGATACCGCCCACCTCGAGCGTGCCGTCGGAAACGCCTTCCGCAGCGTGCAGCCAAGCGGCATGGGCACGCTCCGCCCACTCGGACTCACCGGTGATCGCTGTCAGGTCGTGCAGTTCATGCAGATAGGGCAGCGCATAGGGGTCTATACCGATGCCGTAACCGTTGATGGAAACACTTGTACCACCGTAGGAGTCATAGCCAATTCTGCCCAGATTGCTGTCTGGCATCAGCGGATGGGTGTGCTGCCACTGCCAAGTGGAAAGATAGTGGGCTCCATTCTTCGCGCAGGTGATGTACTCCTCATCCCCGGTTAGCTCATATAGCGCCAACGCCACGCGCAGCATCGGGATTCCAGACTCTTTGTCGATGGAAAACTTGTCCTGTGCACCTCCGTAGGAGTAGGCGTTTTTTATGAAGTCCTCATAATAATAACGGTAGCAGCGGATCGCCCCATCCAAATATTCGGGCTTGTGTGTTCTCTTGGCAGCCTCGCAAAGCGGAAGGGCCAAAAATGCACCGGTGCTGCCATTTTCAGCAGCGGGCGTCAGATCATCCTCATACCAGGTCTTGGCAAGCTTGCCATCGGCGCGCATGCTCCTTAAGGTGAAGTCACACAAGCCAATGGCAGCGTTGAAGTATTCTGGCTTCGGATTGCCGAGCGCCTGCGCATAATCACAGGCACGAAAATAACCAAGAGCACCAGCGGAAAGGTTGCATGCGTCCACCACCCTCCGCCCATTGCAGGGGAACTGCTGCCCCATGATGTGGGTGGGGAGCATTCCGTTGGGCAAGGCGCTCTTCAACCAGCTGTCCAGCGCTTTGAACCCCATGTCTTCCGCCTCACAGTCGCCTGTGCGGATCGCTTCATAGAGCATGTTTGCGCCAAGGGCAATCCCCTGCCCCGTCCAGCCCATCTCATAACGGTAATAGGGGCGATGGATCCATTGTCCGTCAATAAACACCTTACCCAGAGTGAAGCCCCAGAAGCCATTCTCTCCTTCGCAAAACATGGACTTTGTAAACTCCACAGCCAGGTCCCAAAGCTCCTCATTGGAAAACTTCGGCGCATGGTATCCCTTGTTCACGCGCCAGGAGAAAGACATGAGCTTGTGCCAGGCTGTTTTCGGTTTATCCATCGGCGATAGTACGAGCATCACGGCAAAGTGCCTGCGGGGCTCCATGGTGAGGCTGTAGGAGCCGACCATGGCCGGCGGCGCAAACATAGCGGAAACATCCTCATCCTGATAAGCCGGCGGGCGGTGATATCCACCGCGCCTGACTTCCGGAACACGAGGCCCTTCTGCAAGCGGCCAGTGGCAGGTGTGCACCGTATTGTTTGCGCCTGGAGTGATCGAGACGGAAGCATCCCGCTGATCCGGCGGCAGGAACGTACCTACGGAAAGGCCGCCTCCCTCGGTATACATTGCCCCGGCCACCGCCATACACCACCAGGCCAGCTGTCGCACATTGCCCGTGACCGGATCCACACACCCAACCGGGTAACTGGGCTCTTCCTCAGCCCTCTGCCCCTCCTTATCCCACACATCGGTGGACATGCCGGTTATCTCATGGTTGAAGTTCTGGTTGTACATCCGCGCCGGCATCATCTGATACTCCATGGCATATGCAGCGGAAAAGGCCATCTCCATATCAGAAACAGGCTCGTCCGACACACGTTCCCACCGATATGCTCCCTCTTCCTCACGGATGAATCGGTCAGTGCAACCAGGAGTGGCCAGTGCGCAACCAAAATAATGGCCATCCAGAATAAACTCAGAGCCTCTTTGTCCTTGTAGAATTGAAATGGGCATGCTTGCTCTCCTTATTGGGCAACAAGATTAGTTGCTTATCAAGATGACCAGCTTCTATTATAGGTTTGCCTGCCAGGAAGTCAAACGGTGAAAAAAAGACGGGCGGAATCACATTCCGCCCAGTTCGAAAACCAGCAAATTTTACTTTGTATGGCCACCCGGATGTCAAGTCTGCTGTATGTTTTTGCTCTTGAATCTCATCCACTCCGGCAGCAGCAGCTTGAAGCCGCTCTTGCTTCGGAGCGCGAGCACTATGCTCTGCAGCAAAATAAAGAAGGTCAGCATGAGCCCGGTGGTAATGCTCTGCCACCATGGCTCCCTAAGCCCTGAAGCGCGTACAATGTTATTGATTGTCATCAAGGTGAGCACCCCGAACAGCGTGCCGATCACATTGCCAACGCCACCGGTAAGTAATGTGCCGCCGATGATGGCAGACGCGATGGCTTGCATTTCCGCGGCAGTGGCACTGGTAGGATCTGCCGCTCCAGTGTGCAGCAGATAGACGTACCCGGCGATTCCAGAAAGCAATCCACACAGCACATAGGAGAAGAATTTGGTGCGCTTTACATTGATGCCAAGCATCAACGCGCTGAGCTTGTTGCCACCCACCGCATAGAGGTTGCGCCCGAATCGTGTCCATTTCAGAATTACAAGGACTGCCAATACTACAGCTATCGCCACAATTACGCCAGACTCCATTGTGGCTGGTATATAATTGCCGTTGTCTGCAAGATAACCGACACCTGGAATAGTGATACGGAAGTCCTTGAGGGCGACAAAGGTTTCGTGTGTCGCTGTGCGCGGCCCGTTGAAGATGACCGTGATCATGCCTCGTGCAAAGAACATTCCTGCCAAAGTGACAATGAAGGGCTGTATATCCAAATAGGATATCAACACTCCCTGAATCAACCCGAATGCCAGCCCTATCCCCAAAGCCAAGCCTAACGAGCCCAACACACTGCCGTTATGATCGTCCAGATACACAACACAAGCCATGGTCACCAGAGCGGTTACGCCTCCCACCGAAATATCAATGCCACCCGCGATCATCACGATAGTCAAACCGCAGGAGATCACAATCAGGAATGCATTGTTATTGAAAATATCGAGGAACTGCTGAACTCTCAGGAAACCGCCGCCCCAAACAATCATGGCAAGCGCATACATGCCGATAAAGGTGAAGACGGTAATAAACATCAACAAAATGGCGTTGGACACAGGCTCCCTGCGTTTTTCCCCGCCAAGCCCGGTATACAAATCTCCATTGTTAGTCATATTATTGGTTCTCCGTTACATTCGTCGATTTGGGAAGCTGCCTATATTTCGACGGCCTTAGCAACTTAAGGGCATATTCCTTTACAACCGGAGAGCTAATCACGATGATGACAATAATGACAATTGCCATACATGCTTTCAGCGCCTTTGGATCAACCTTTACAGCATAAAGGGTAGTCGTCAACATCTGAATAACAAAGGCCCCTATCACAGAACCGGTCAAGCTGAATTTGCCTCCTCCCAACACATTGCCCCCGATGGCAACAGCCAGAATGGCGTACATTTCAATATCCAGAAGCAGCTTTTCATGGCTGATAAGCCCTATTTTGCAAACGCCTATCACTCCTGCGGTCGCAGCGCAAACGCCTAAAATCATGAATGACAAGAGTTTCATCCAAACAACGTTGATGCCATTCAGGCGGGCGGATTTTTCGTTGATTCCAACCGCTTGGGTGTATAGCCTGAGATTGGTAAAGTGTAATAACAGCGCTACCAACACCCCGAAGACGGCAACGATAAGAATGGGCGTTGGGGGCATTGGGATTGACATGCCCGGAATCAGCTTTCCAATATAATCAATCAGCGGGCCTCCTATAACTGGCGTTGCCCCGCCGTTGATCCAATACGCGATGGAGCGCCCGGTAGTAAACAGGATTAACGTTGCAATCATAGGTTGAATTTTAAATATGGCAACTAATGTGCCATTGAACGCGCCGCAAATCACCGAAACAATACAGCTGGCAATAAAGGCAACAATAACATTTGGCACTGTAATCTGATTCCCAAGCACACGGACAAACACACTGCCCGCAATTGCCGCCACAGCGCCAACACTGATATCCTGCCCTCTCGACGATGCCGTAACCAGTGTCATACCGATTGCAAGGATAGCAAGCTCAGATGCACCATTTAAGATATCGATCACATTTCCTGCAAGAACCCTGTTACCATCATTGTTGAGTTTTATGCTGATAGAGAAAAAATCGACATGATTGATCCAGTTAAACCAAATCAAGTCGAAAATGACTAGAAGAAGAAGCGCGGACAGCGGGAGTATCAACGTCTTCAGAAATTCCAGTAAACGCTTAGCCATTTTGAGCTGCCTCCCCCGCGATCGTGTGCATGATTTTTGCTTGCGTCATATCCTCGCCCCTCAATTCGCCCACAATTCGGCGATCCCGCATCACGATGAGCCTCGAGCAGGTGCGAAGCATCTCCTCGATTTCAGAGGATATAAACGTCACACTGACGCCGTCTTCAGCGAGCTTCAATACCAACTTTTGAATTTCAACCTTTGTGCCCACATCAATACCGCGCGTTGGTTCGTCCAGGATTAGATATTTGGGATTTGTGAGCAGCCAGCGTGCAAGGATTGCCTTTTGCTGATTTCCACCGGATAGGGATCTTATGGGCGTATCTATCGAAGCGGTTTTTATCCCCAGCAGCTTGATATACTTATCCGCAAAAGCTTCCGCCTCTGCTGCGGAGAATGGGCGGAAAAAGCCCTTCATGACTTGTAATGCAAGGATGATATTTTCACGTACGGACAAATCCTCAATAATACCATCCTGCTTTCTGTCTTCAGGCAGATAGCCGATGCCATGCTTCATTGCGTCCTTCGGCTTGGATATTGTCACAGTGTCTCCGTTTATTCTCACTTTGCCGCCTGTCACCCTGTCAGCTCCAAAGATGGCACGCACGCATTCACTGCGGCCGGAGCCGAGCAGCCCTGTGAACCCGTTTACTTCTCCCTTGTGTATTTTGAAGTCAAATGCCTTTGTGCCCTCAGCACTGGATAACCCGAACGCCTCAAAAACGGGCGTGTCCTCTGAATTGGTATGTGATTCCCTTTTGTTTTGCAGCTCAGAAATCTCATCAAGCTCCTTGCCCATCATCTTGGAAATGAGCTGGACCCGTGGCAAATCCTTAATTTTATACTCTCCTACGAGCTCACCATTTCTCAAAACAGTAATCTTGTCACATATCTCATAGACCTGGTCAAGGAAATGAGTGATGAAGATGATACCGACACCACGCGTTTTCAGTTCCCGCATCAGGGAGAAAAGCTTTGAAACTTCGTGTTCATCCAAAGAGGAGGTGGGCTCATCCAGGATCAATACCTTGCATTCCATATCAACGGCTCGGGCAATTGCAACCATTTGCTGCACCGCCAGTGAGCACGTGGCAAGTTGTTGGGTAGCCCTCGCAGGGATATTCAGTTTCGCCAAAATTTCCTTTGTCTTCCTTTTCATTGTGCGCCAATTCACGAGACGGTAGTTGCCTCGCCCGATAAACATATTCTCGGCAACCGTAAGGTTAGGACATAAGGTGATTTCCTGATAAACTGTGCTGATTCCTAAATTCTGCGCGTCCTGCGGAGATTTTACATTGATATCTTTCTCTATACCAGCTATATGTATTTTTCCGGAATCCTTCGGGAATACACCAGTCAATACTTTGATTAAAGTAGACTTGCCAGCTCCATTCTCACCCATCAGTGCGTGAATTTCACCTGAGCAAAGAGTGAAATCCACGTTTTGTAAAGCGCGTACACCCGGGAATGCTTTGCATATATTCCGCATTGATAATACGATGTCGTTCTGCACGGGTTACCATCCTTTTGAACATGTAAGTTTCTTAAAGATGGCGGTGCGGGTATGCAGATATACTCCGCATACTCGACACCGCACATACATGAAATGAAGTCCTGTAATTAGTGACAGGAGGCCAGGTTCTTACTCGCCAAGACCGTAGGTGTCAATGTCAGCCTGCGTGATGGTCTTTGCATCAAAGCCCTTTTCTTCAGAAATAACCTTCTTCTGAGGAAGGGTCTTGCCGGCTTCCAGATCCTTGATCATCCCTTCGATCACAGCGGCCTGGAAGGGGCTGCACTGGCCGTCATAGTTCCACTTGCCAGCAAGCAGTTCGCGGAGAGCAAACTTATTGCAGTCGAAGCCCATGACAACAACGTCTTTGCCAACACCGTGGGTGATGCCGGCTGCATCGAGCGCAGCAACGGCACCCTTGGCCATGCCATCGTTCTCAGCATAAATCACGTTGAACTTCTCTTTGGAGCTGATGGCCGCTTCCACGATTTTCTTTGCTTCGTCTTCACTCCAGGTAGCGGTCTGCTGCACGATTTTCTTCATGGTGCCAGCTGCAAATTCCTTATCCAACGCAGCGGTGCGGCCAATCTGCGCATCGGAGCCCATGGCGCCCTGGATGTGGATGACATTGTACTCAGGCAGTTTCTGCGCCTTCAGCCAATCCACAGCCGTGGTGCCCTGCTTGGCCATGTCGGAGACAACGGCGGCTTCATAAAGGCTCTCGTCAACGTTCATCATACGGTCGAAGAGGAACACTTTGATGCCGGCTTCTTTGGCCTTTTTCAAAACAGAATCCCAACCATCGGTAGCGGCGGCGGAGATCAGAAGATACTTCACGCCATCGGTGATGAATTGAGAAGCGGCATTGAGCTGCTCATCGTTCTTCAGGCTGTAGAAGGTGGAAACCTTATAGCCTTTTGCTTCCGTGAAGACTTTTTCAAAGTCTGCCACGTTGGCTGCGCGATATCCGGACTCGGAGGGCGGGTTGTTGATAATACCGATTTTGGTCATCTTGGGACCAGCCGCAGGAGCAGGTGTCGCAGTGCAGGCAACCATGATGATCACCAACAGAGCTGCCATGACAATAGCAAGGGTCTTCTTCATTACATAGGTCTCCTTTCCAGTTTTGACTCGAGGTAATCCCTCTTTTCTTTTTTGTATATATCATACGGAAATATCTATAACAATATGTATGAAAAAACAGAGTAAAAAAACCAACCAAGCCATAAAAAATACAAACCTTCTGCGAAAACCGATCAAAACAATATAGTAATTTATCTACCAAATATAGTAAAAAAACAACCGCCATGGCTCATGGCGGTTGGCGATCGGTTTGAACCCGTAGACTGTCAGCAATCAGCCGAAACTGCGTTAGTATCCCCTGCCCTCTATCATCCCCTGAGTAATGGTATAGTAATCGAATTGGGTTTCCTCGATGAATTTTTTCCGCTCAATAATCTCCCCTCGCCGTAACCGTTTGATGATCTCATCGACATATGGGCCTTGCAAAGGGTTGCATTCCACATTCAATGCGATCCTGCCGTCAAAGCAGTATTCGAGTCCCTTTTTGGTCGCATCAAAAGAAATAACGATCACACCATCATCCGCGTTGCATTTCAAGCCTGCCTTTTCCATCGCGTCAATCGCACCCAAAGCCTCTCCATCGTTTTCACAATAAACAACATCAATGTCTTTTGTCCGGTTCAGGATTTCACTCATGACCTCATAAGTTTTCGCTCTTGTAAAATCGCCGCATTCCTGTTCGATGATCTCCCAGTTTGCATGCTGCTTTACAGCCCGTTCCAACGCTGCGGTCCGGCCAATCTGCGCGGAAGAGCTGATTGTTCCCTGGATGTGAACGATACGGATGGGATCTGCCGTTCTTTTCTGCTTTTCAAAAAGATCTTCCAACCACCGGACTGCCTTTTCGCCCTCATTTCGGAAGTCAGACCCGATATAGGCCTGATACAGGCTCTCGTCCTCTGTCACAATGTCGCGGTCAATCACGATGACCGGTATACTGGCTTCTTTTGCTTCCTGAAGAATGGAATCCCAACCCGTTTCAACCCGAGGAGAAAAGACGATATAGTCCACATCCTGCTGGATAAAGTTTCGGATCGCCCGGATCTGGTTTTCCTGCATATTTCTGGCATCATCGAAGAACAACTCATATCCATTCTCTTCACACAGCGCGGCCTTTATGCTTTCAGTATTGGCAACCCGCCATTCCGATTCCGCACCGACCTGAGAAAATCCAACAACGATCGGATCATGCTCTGATGCGTTGGCCGTAGGCTCCGCCACGTTTGCACAGCCGCAAAACAGGACCAGGATACAAAGGATCACCGCAAGCATTCTCTTTATCATTTGGTCATCTCCTTGTCGGTGGTTTGTATGGGTATCGTCACAATGATTCTCGTGCCCACATCTTCCGTGCTGTCCAACGCCAAACCGTATTGCTCTCCGAACAGGATCTGTATCCGCTGGTGTACAGCCCTCAGCCCAAACCCTTCGCGCTTGCCGTCCGCAAGAGAAGCGCGCATTTCATTCAGCCGTTCCCTGGGCATACCGGCTCCATCATCCTCCACTTCCAGGATCACGCAGCCATTCTGCTCTATGCCGGTTACTCGAATTGAGCCTTTGCGGCGCCTGTTCTTGATGCCGTGATATAGTGCATTTTCTACCAGTGGCTGGAGGGTTAGTTTTGGCAGCACGTAATTTTCCAACTTCGCCGGAATGGCAATCTCGTAGTCCATCAGATCTCGGTAGCGCATTTGCTGGATTTCCAGATAACTCCGGATGTGTTTTTCTTCTTCCGCAAGAGTAATGACATTTTGCCCACGGCTTAAGGAAAATCGGAAGAAATTCGACAGGCTGCCGACCATCCTGACTGCTTCATCAATTTCTCTGGACTCAATCAGCCAAATGATGGTATCAAGCGTGTTATATAGGAAATGAGGGTTGATTTGTGCCTGCAACAGCGCCAACTCGGTGCGCCGGCGCTGTTTTTCCTGTTCGGTAGTTTTATCAATCTGGTGCTGCAAACGCCCAACCATGCTCTCTATGCCATCGGAAAGAAGTTGCACTTCTTCCACTTCAGCCTGGATTGGTTCACAGACCAACAAATTACCCTTGCCGATTGCTTCCAACCGCTCGCATATCCTATCAATCGGGTCAACAATCCTTTGGCTCAGCACTCTAGACTTTGTCAGTAGAAAATAGAGAAGCACCATTGAAAAAACCACAGCCACACCAATCAATACAATCATGCTGGTAACCATGGTGGACTGCAGAGCATTCAGATGCGCAGCCTCATAATAAAGATAGTTATACATGTATTCCTGAATTAAGCCTGTTGTAATATATACGTTCTTATTCAACTGGTCCATACGGGAATCGTATTCCTTCGTCTCGGCAATCTGTTGCATCTTGTCTTTCAGATTCTGGCAAAGATTCAGCACAATGCTAATGGCGCGGAGGCTATCCTTTTCTGTCGTTGTTTCAACCAGTTTTCTCGCAATCGCCTCTGCAGATTGCACTTCCTCGATGACTTTTGGCAATCCTTCCGAATATTGGCTGTCAATAACGAAATGGTACATCTTATTATCAACGACATACTTAAAGTTCTGATTGAAATCCGAAGCCACTGTGACGTTGTTCAGGATCGCGTGATATTGAAGCGCATAAGAGATCCCGATAGAAGCAATCGCAACAATTACAATCATTGGCGGGAGCGCGACAAATAAGATTATCCTCCAGAGTTTGCTCTGCATTGTTGCTTTTCCATTTTTGTCTTGCCGTCGCTCAGTCATATTCACTGCTTGTTTCCCCTTCGATACTCGCTCGGTGTGCAGCCCGATACCTTCTTGAAAACAAAGCTGAAATAGTGCGGATCCTTATAACCCACCGCGGCAGCAATCTCGCTCGAGCGCTTGTCTGTGTGGCGGAGCATGTGTTTTGCCTCACCGATCCGTTTGCTGGTGAGGTATTCCACAAAGGTTTGCCCAACTTCCTGGCTAAACATGGCAGAGAAATAATTCGGGCTGATGTTTACTTTTTTTGCAACACGGTCAAGAGAGATCGAGTCATCCGAATAATGTTCGTCAATGAAACCTATTGCCTTGGTGAGCAATTCACGCTGCTGCCTTTTTCGTTCATTGTCGCGCTGCTCGATCACAAGGCGCATGACCTGCCGCACGAACACACGTACTTCCTCCGAAGTGGAGGCGTTATGATCGGGCCGTAGCTCCTGTGGCCAAAAACTGTCTTTACGGCAACCTATCGAATCCAGATACTCGGCTGCCACAAAGCACACCATCATGACAAGATACTTATAAAAAAGTGTAAGAGATACGGCATCCTCAACCGCACTTTGCAGCAACTGGTCAATAAAGCTGTCAATTTCATCCTTGGTAGCGCTGCTCAAAAAAATGCGGATACGATCCTGATCAACCCCGTTAGGCCCTTTATCCGTGGCCATGCCATCCATTATTCGGAAGTGTCGTATGCTCTCATCAGAAAGAACATGTTCATCAGGGCGTAAATATCGGTATGATAAAACGCGGTTTGCTTCCGTAAAGCAAGCCGGAATGGAGCCCAACCGCGAAACCGGTGTTCCACATGCAATATGCCAATCCACGTCTTGTCCAGCCAAGGCACAATGACTCCGAATGGTCTCAACACAATCGGATGTCCTCTGCCCAATATCATCATGCTCACCCTTTACCAAAACGGCATACGTAGTGACATTCCATCGGAACAATATCATTTCAGAATGGGTGACAATATATTGAGTTACTTTGTCCTGCACCGATGCAAGCACATCCGTATAGCTTTCCGGCACACTCCCGTTATACCCGGCACTGCTCAATGAAAAAAGAACGATATTATAAAATGGGGCATTCAAGTCAATCTCCATCGATTTGGCTGTATCGGATATTTCTGAGACGGTCAGGCCACCGGTGACAATTTTTTCAAAAAACCGTCTTCGGGAAAATGTTTCATATTCCTGGGCTTCTCGTTGAAACCTAGCCAGATACTCCCGCTGCTGCTGTTCAGTTTCCATCTTTTTATTCAGTGCAATCAGAACCTCGGCAATCTTATCCTTCACAATCGGCTTTAACAGGTATTGCTCCACGCCCATTCGGATCGCCTGCTGGGCATAGGCAAAATCATCATAACCACTGATGATAACAATTTTTGTGTTGGGCAGCTCCTTCCGAACCAGCTCAATCAATGCCAGTCCATCCATGAAGGGCATCCTGATATCCGTAATGAGAAGATCAGGCTGTATCTGGCGAATCAAGGGCAGTGCCAATTCCCCATCAGGAGCGTCACCGGCATAAAGAAAGCCGTATTGCTCCCAAAGGATATTGTTGCGAATCCCTTCGCGCACCACAATTTCATCCTCAACAAGAAAGATCTTAAACATTTTTTGTTCCTTCTATGGGGATAATCGGTGATCGTCAACACATTTCAAGTATCACATAACCTGATTGTATATCAGGTGGGTTGGTGCCGCAACAAAATTCTGATAAACTGTAGCGCCGACTTCGCGTGATACCACGCCGGATGGGCGCGATGCACAGAGTCATTCATCATAAGCACAGGTAGACTGCTTTCGAATACATTTCCAGCATATACATCTGATGTCAGACTAGGTTTAGACCTTTGGCTTGTGACGCAATTGGCACATGGAGAAGGAACTGAATATGGGGATGTTGACTGGAAGGCAGCTGCTTCAATATCGCCAGATGAAGATGATCCACCGTAAGGACTTGGCCAAGCGCCTGGCGGTTACAGAAAACGATGTGATCATCTATGAATACCAGTTAAAACCAATACCAGCTGCCCTCTACACAAAGTGGCTCACAATGCTGAAGTGAGGGCGGGCAATCCATTGCCCGCCCTCTGGTAAAAAGAGGATTGGAGTCAGCCACCTAGAACGCATTAACGGAGCAAATGACACTAGTACAAGAGCGAGAATTATGAGTGGAAAACCCTTGGTCAGGAGTGAACTTTCCTGTAATCTCAACGCCTGATACTTAATTAAGGTTGAAATATTTCCGGCCTCACAAAGCACTTGCTGAGTGTTGTAATAACATGATATCGCCACCTTCAGTCACAATTTTATCATTGATCTCTTTTGTGATCGAACTATTTTCTCTATAAATACAATAAACATTCAATAGGGATGACCAGTAACATGATAAGCCTCCCAAATTGGGAGGCTACAAGTTGTATCATATTAGTTGAAACTATCCAAAGCTAAAACATTTTCTTGCCGCACTGCGTCTCCCGGAGATGCTCCAGTGTCTCACCAAAGCGCTGAAAATGCACCACTTCCCGCTCTCGCAGGAATTTCAGCGGCCCGATCACATCGGGGTCGTCGGCCATGTTGATCAGGTACTCGTAGGTTGCCCTAGCTTTCTGTTCGGCAGCAAGATCCTCATAGATATCTGCAATGGCTTCACCCTTGGATTGGAACACAGTTGCCATAAACGGCACACCGCTGCCATTCACAGGATAGACTCCCCTGCCGTGATCGGCATAATAACCACCAGCGCCGGCTGTCTTTATCTGCTCCACGGTGGCACCCTCCAATAACTGGCGCACCATCGCACCGACCATCTCAAAATGGGCAAGTTCTTCTGTGCCAATATCGTTCAGGGTTGCCTTGGCACGTTCTGTCGGCATTGCATAGCGCTGCGAAAGATACCTCAGCGACGCACCAAGCTCGCCGTCTGGTCCGCCATATTGTGTGATGATCGTGGTCGCCATACGCGGGTCGGGCTTTTTTATGTTGATCGGATACTCCAAGCTCTTCTGATAAACCCACATGCCCCCTCACCCCCTAAACGCAAGCGTGGTGTTTGCCGCCTGCTGCCATGGCCATGGGCTCTTGATCCAGAGGAATTCCTCCACGCCGCCTTCGGCATGGCCGAAGCCCATTATCGGGCCAAACTTCGTGTTGTATGCCATTATCAACTCATGCAGTTGTTTGGCTAGCGTGTTGTATGTGATCAATGCCATTTTATCCATCGGGTGTGTATTCAGGTAGAGATTCAAGTCCACCAGCGTGAACTGCCACTGTTGAATTTGCAGGCGCATGGCTTGCATTTCACTCATCACGTCATTATTCACAGTAGATCTCTCCCTTCTGCCATGGATCGAAGAGGCATGGAAAAGCCGTTCCCCGAACCAATGCTTCTTCAGGCGGCCAGATGTTTCCATCCTTCTGAACCGGCACGAATATGCCGCCCTGGCATTCTCCGGCAGTCATTCCAGCCTGATTGTTTGGAGCTCCGTTTGTATTTCCTGATTGCTCCATAAAGTCATCTCCTATCTGGTCATGGGGTTGATATCTCACTGCATCATATGCCGGTGCATCTTTTATGTGAGATAAACTGTTCAAAATCAAACGTTTCAGAGATATCTGCTGTTTCAGGCACAAAAAAATCAATCTGGCTCTGGTCTAAGTGTGCAAAAAAATGTAGAATAGTACACTGTGACCGGCAGGCATGGGCATCCCGCCATAGTCTGCACACATAAATATATCAGGCATTACTATTTTTTCCCGAAAGGCGGAGTCACATGTTACAGGAACTGACTAAGGGCATCATGGGCTTTGGCATTGGCGAACTGGTCATGATCTTGATCGGTGCCGTGCTCATCGTGCTGGCGATCAAGTTTGAGTATGAACCGATGTTGTTACTGCCCATCGGCTTCGGCGCGATCCTGGCCAATATTCCATTCTCCTCGGCGATTGGAGCGGAAGGCTTTCTTCACGTATTGTATGAAGCGGGGATCAAGACCGAGCTCTTCCCGATCTTAATCTTCATTGCCGTGGGCGCGATGATCGACTTTGGCCCACTTCTGAAGCAGCCGGTTACCCTGTTCTTCGGAGCCGCGGCGCAATTCGGCATTTTTGCGGCATTGCTGCTGGCCGTAGCCTGCAACTTCTTCTGGCCGGAGATTTTTAGCCTGAAGGAAGCTGCAGCGGTAGGGATTATTGGTGCGGCTGACGGCCCAACATCAATCTATGTGGGCAACCTGTTCGCACCCAAGTATATCGGCCCCATTACAGTGGCGGCATACTCCTATATGTCACTGGTGCCTTTGATCCAACCACCTGTGATCCGGGCGCTGACAACCAAGCAGGAACGCATGATTCGAATGGACTCGCACACCGACGTGGAGGTGTCCAAGGCTGTTAAGATCCTGTTCCCAATTGTAGTCACCCTGGTAGCCGGCTTGGTCGCTCCGATGAGCGTAGGCCTGGTGGGCTCGCTGATGTTTGGCAACCTGATTCGCGAATGCGGCGTGCTGGGCCGCCTCAGTGAGACGGCGCAAAACGAGCTCGCTTATCTGGTCACACTGCTGCTTGGCATCACCATCGGCTCCACGATGGTAGCCAAAGAGTTCCTGACATGGAATACAGCACTGATCTTTGGCATCGGCATTTTGGCCTTTGTATTTGACACAGCAGGTGGTGTGATGTTCGCCAAGTTCATCAACCTATTCTTGAAGAAGAAGATCAACCCGATGATCGGCGCGGCGGGCATCTCCGCTTTCCCGATGTCGGCCAGGGTCATCCAGCGCATGGCGCAGAAGGAAGACCCCACCAACTTCATCTTGATGCCGGCCATCGGGGCCAACGTGGCCGGCCAGATTGGCTCGGTGATTGCGGGCGCGATTGTGCTGGCCCTGTTGGGAGGTCATTGATATGGATATGGGAGCAATGTTTTCGGAAGCCCTCAAGGTAATGGGCATCGGCGTGGGTTCGGTGTTTGCAGTGCTGGCCATCTTTTTCGGATTGATTAAGGGGCTGATGGTGCTTCTGCCGGCGAAGAAGGCCAACAACGACGAAGACTGACCAAAGACAAACTGATACAGGCAGGCGGGAGATTTCCCGCCTGCCTGTTATATAACACTTAAATCCTGAGTGAAGAAAATGAATAGAGCCGATAGCCGGTTTATCCGGCAGAGGCAACCGATAAATTAAACGAAAAGGACAGCAATATCCGCCCGAAGGCCAGAAGTTCTGTCTCTAGATAACCGGTAACGACACATATAGACAAAGAACCCGCCCAGCGACATGCGCGGTGGGCGGGTAACAGATAGTAGGAACGAGAATAACTCGCCGAGGTGCGACAGCACCAAAGGCGAAAAGCTATTTCACTGCCGGGCCGCAATACTGCCCCACAATCTGCTGGATCGCGCGCACCTCCCCTGCCGGCCTGTCCTCCGCAAGGCGCGCCGATGCGATAAAGGGCACCCACTTCATCACATTCTGTTTGTCTGTGCCGGTGAGCGCACACACGCGATCCAAGTAGGCCTTTGCCAGTACCGGCTGAGTGATCTCTGTGAGAAAACCGCTCCCCTTCCCTTCCGCGGCAGAATGACGCACCATAAACCAGGTTCGGGCGATGTCTGCCGCCGGATCGCCCCGGCTGCCGGTCATCCAATCAATGGCATGCAGGCCATCGGCGCAAACCAGGATGTTCATCGGGTGCAGGTCGCCATGCAGAACATGGTCACCATCAGGCATAGATTTCAGTCCCTGCAGCAGGCATGCCCTCTGCCCGTCGGTGACCCCCGGCGCGTGGGTGATGGCATATTGCAGCCCATCCCGGTAGCTGGGCAGTTCGCTGCAGACGCCCTTAAGGATCGTGGCGTGGCAGTCGGCCATGTGGCGGATATGCCGCAACACATGGCGCATGTCTTCACGCACCAAATCCATCAGCAGCTTACCTTCCAAATAGTCGTAGATAATCGCCTCACACCCTTCCACACAGGTTATTGAATGGGGTTTCTGCCTTGAAACGCCTGCGTTGTATACGGCGCTGGTTTGCTTGAATTCATATTCCGCCAAATTTTGATGCTTGAATACCTTTAAGAGCCTGTCTTCATCAAGACGATAAACTTTAGCCAGCCTGCCCTCTCCAAGAACCTTCAGCTTTGCCAGTTGTATCATAAATGGATTCATCCTTTTACGTTGATGAAATCATTATATGGATTAGCTTGATGGGATTCAATGGCAGTGCTGTAACAAAATGATGAATGAATGATGAACGAGGCGCCACCTGACTCAATGTATGTAGTGGCGCGTACGCGTTAACGTGATCAGCGGCTCCGGTCATACCTCCAATCGTACAAAAACGTCCGCTCCAGGCACGATGGATGCGGCCAACACTTTCCGGGGCTCATCCATCCCTTCTCGATAAACAAAGATGTCATACTTGCCTGTGGGGAGATTCATCAGGCGAAACATACCGTCGGCATAAAGCTCCTGGTTGGTGGTAAGCACGTTGGTTTTGGTGGAGTATGCCCGCACCCTCGCACCGCCGCTGCGGGCAGACACAACAATGCCACCGGCCGGAAGCCCGCTTGCCTTATCCACCGCCACACCGTAGAAAGAGCCCACACCGTCTTCGTGGAGCTGCGACTGCAACGCCATACGCACAGCGCCAGCAGCGTCAAGCACCCCGTAGCCGAAATATGGAGACCACTCCTTGATTTCACTCCATCCATTCTGCCATCCCATGTCATTATCACAGCAATCTTGCATATTAAGCAAACCGCTGCCACAACGTATCGATTCCATTGCCTCATTGAGCACTGGCTGGGCCGATTTCTCCAGTATTTGCACTACCTCTGTGTTGGTGAGAAGCGGATTGACTGCCAGAAGAAGCGCCGCAACGCCACTGACGAAAGGCGACGCATAGGAGGTGCCGCTCATTGCGTCATATAGCGGCCGAAAGCGAGGTACAGGATATGTGGGGGAGGTGGAAAGGATATCCACACCGGGTGCCGAAATGGCCACTGATATGCCCCAACTGGAAAAGAAGGCGAGATCATTATACGTATTGGTAGCAGATACAGCCAGCACATGATTGAAACCCGACGGATACAACGCCTGCTCGCTTCCGGCATTGCCTGCCGCCGCCACACACACAGCGCCCCGGGCCCACGCAAACTCGATTGCCTGCTGGAGACTGGTAGCATAAGCCGGTGATGAAAAGCTCATTTGCAGCACACGGGCACCATGGTTCACCGCGTAAACGATGGCCAACAGCACCGGAACCAATTCATAACCATTTGAACCTATTTTGATCGGGATGATGTTTGCTGCGTTGCCAGCCGCACCGGCGATGCCAAGACCATTGTCAGTGATGGCAGCAGCGATGCCAGCCACAAAAGTGCCGTGGCCAGTCTCGTCCAGATATGCTGCCGGGTCTGGCGATGAGAAGTTGATCGGGTCCACGATCCTGCCGGCCAGATCCGGATGGTTGGCGTCAATCCCAGAATCGATCACGGCTATCCGGACAGCAGGCGAAAGAAGCCGGGTAATCCCCCACGCCTTCTCCATATTGATGCGCCGTAGCCCCCATTGATCCCGGACGCCCACAGATGTCATCGCGGCTTGACGAAAAAAAGGGTCGTTCGGCCCGCAGGCCGGAAATGCGATATAATTCGGTTCAGCAAACGCAACGTCATCGCGATGCAGCAAACAGCCTCTGCAGGCTCCCTCCCTTCCCGGCTCCACGGACACAATCTGCAAATCAAGCTCAGGGATTTCCCCAATCACAACTGAGCCTGACTCCGCGCAAGCCTGTTTCCGCACGTCATCCGAAGCCTCCGGTTTGAATTTTACAATCAAACAACCGGGAGCATATTGTTCTGTGAGTGCCTGCTGATCCTGTTTGCCTTGCATAACCGTCCACCTTTTCATTGTTTATGTAAGGTGGATCGGGTGTGATGGCGACGAAAGTGTATTATATACTACGGTATTTATCCGGTGATTGTGCGGCTGCCACAATAAGGTGATATACGATCCGTATGGCTAAAACAAGCTCTGGCCCGCCGCAGCCGCTTCCTTGGCAGCCCCTTCATCACGGCCCAGAAACACAAAGAACACTGCCGCCACGATTAAGACAAACGCCACGATATAATTCCAGCGCAGCTGCTCCTTGAGAAACGCCACAGAGAAGATGGCAAATGTAGTAAGTGATATGATTTCCTGGATGATTTTCAATTGGGCTGCAGAAAACATGCCATACCCCAGGCGGTTGGCCGGCACCTGAAGGCAATACTCAAAAAAAGCAATCCCCCAACTCACAAGAATCACAATCCAAAGCGGCTTGTCCTTGTATTTTAAGTGGCCATACCAGGCAAATGTCATAAAGATGTTGGACGCCAGCAAAAGCACGACAGTTTTCATATGATCCTCTGAAGTGGGTTATTCTTTTATGGGCAAGCCTCGTAGGAAACTCCCCAAATACCGGTAATTCACGAACTCTCCGACTTGCACCAGCCGTTCAATATCATCCCTGCTTGCCCAGAGGGCTCCGCACACCTCACCTGGCTGCATCACAACATCTTCAAGACTGAAGTCCTGCCGCAACGACCATACATCTGTAAAGAAATCTTCACGCTTGATCCTGGCAAGCAATTCCATACTCTCAGGATTGGGCCTGACACCCAGCTCCTCCTCTACCTCACGCAGCGCGGCCTCCAAACTGGTCTCGCCCGCGATCGCAGCGCCCCCCGTGGCCGCCCACATGCCGGGCCACAAAGGCTTCTCCTTGTCCCTCATCTGGATCAGGAATTCCCCATTGCTGTTGATGATCCAGATATGCACAGCCAGGTAGTATTCGCCAGGCCTCAGTTGATCGCCTCTGCAGATGGTACGGCCTGTAGGCCGGCCTGTTTCATCGAGGACATCCCAAAGCTCCATCGTTTCCTCCCCATGCAAACCGATGGAAATCATAGCATAGGGACAGCCGGTTGTCGATACAAAAGTTGTCGGATTATGTCATTATTTGTTTTATTCCAGTTGACATATAATGGAAATACATATAATATAATACTAATATCATCACATAGTATTACAGGAGGATCGCCATGCTCTCCTACTCCTCCGCCCTCGTGCTGGGAATCATCGCGGAAAAGCCCATCAACCCATATGAAATCAAAAAGCTACTGGAGCGCATCAGCATCCGCAAATGGCTTCCCATCGCGGTGTCGTCGCTTTATGCCACAATCCGCACACTGGCCGAAGCAGGGCTGATTGACTGCGAGACAGCCCGCGATGGCAACATGCCCGAAAAGAAGATATACACCATCAATGATGCTGGCCGGAAAAGCTTGCGTGAAACGCTGCTCTCCTTTTTGGGAAGCACGGAGCTGGACAACCGCAAGACCCACATCGCCATGCTGATGGTCTGCCACCTGGACAAGGATCAAGCAGTGGAGACAATCCTGCGCAAGCTGAAGAAGTTGGAAAACTCTGAGATGATGCTCAAGCGCGTGATCGCAAGCTTTGAGGCAAGCCCCAACATGCCCTATACAGGCCTGATGGCGGTCAAACACGAGCTGCTGGCCGTGCAGGCAGAGTTATCCGCCGCGCGGGAACTGCTCGCCCGCATCGGCGGGGATTTGGTCTGGCACAGCTTTCTTTCCAATGTGCCCTGACAGGAAATAAAAAGTGGAGCCATAAAGGTGGCTCCACTTTTTCCAATCTCCAAAGGATCAATCGATCCTCTTCAGTTCATACTCCTGTGTCCCCAATCCATGGCGCTCAAGCGCCTCCAGTTGTACAAATGGATTTTTGCCATGCAACCGTTCAAACAGATGCCCGGTGCCTGACATGTCGTGACCCTTCGGGATCCCCTGTGGAATCAGGTTTTCCATCTTGATTGAGTCAATGCTGGCCCGCTCCAGCGCCACGATATCATGTGAGGCCATAATGCCAATATCCGGCACCAGCGAGGGTGTGGTGAAACCCCAGCAGTCGCATAGCGCCGTGATGCTGGTGAGCACGTTGATGTAATACACGTTACCTGGCTCAAAGCAATCCAACACCGTTTTGGTGCAGAGCGCCATCCCCTCCTGAAAGTCTTTATAGGCCCCTTCAGTGAGCGTAATGGCACCTGTCGGGCAAACCTTCACACAATGCTGGCAGTTGGTGCAGTGGTGAAAGTTCACCTCATATTGTCCTTCCTCTGTGAACTGATTGGCATAATGGTTGCAGGACTTGACGCACTGGTCACAGTGGATGCATTTGCTCTCATCCCACTCAATGCCGCCTTCGAGCCCGTGGATCTCACCGCGCGTGCGGTCCGTCACGCAGCCCATAGCAATGTTTTTACAGGCACCGCCAAAACCGCAGGTGCCGTGGCCCTTCACATGGGAGAAGTCGATCATCACATCAGCATCGTGGATGTGTCCAGCCACGTCCACATGTTTGAATGTTTTATAGTCCACATCCTTGGGATAACAATACTTGCCGAACATCCCCGCCACATCCACGACAGGGCAGCCGATGATGTCCTCGGTGTAGCCTCTGTCACCTGGCTTGCGGTTTTGCACGGCATGATCAGTCAAAAAACAATCGCCGCCCCACTCCTTGACCTTGGTCACAAGCTTGCGCACAAAGATAGGGGCAATCGTACTGAAGGACAGAAAGCTTCCCACATGAAACTTGATGGCGACAGTTTTACCCTTCACAATGTCTTTCAGTGGCGACTCGTCCAGCAGCTTGTCAAAGCGGGCTGGCAGCGACTCGTCAGAGTCATACTGGGTATAGGTCATTGGAGCAAACAGTACTTTCGATGGCATGGCATTCTCCCAAATGTGATTGATACAAACAAGTATAGCAAGAATACAAAAAAGCTCAAGCAATACATCATACATTGCATCGCTTGAGTAAAGACCGGTGTTGGAGTAGGGGCGTTTCGTTACTTCTCTAGCCCAGCTTGCTGCAATTACCGGCGCAGCACTGCCCACAGGCTGGCCTTTCTGGGCCATTGCCGCCGCAGAGATTGGAAATGCGCTTCCCTCCATCGCCATGCTCTGCATCAAAGGCAAACTCCCGGAGAAGTGCACAGGGGAAATCGCCGCACTGCCCGCAATCTTCATACCCGCGCTCAATGCAGCACTTAGCCACACGGCAGGAGCCATGCCAAATGTCTCCCTTGTAGGGCTTGCAGGTTTTGCAGTTCATTTTCTCCCGCCAGTCGCAGGCAGCGCAATCAATGCCGCAATAAGAAAGGCTTGCCATCATGATCCTCCAGATGTGTTTTTTACAATCATAACATGGCAAACCAGACAGCTACTTGTCAAGTCTATAAAGATGATTCAAATTTCTCACCGTTTGCTTGATATCCTCCGCCAACTCCGGCGGATCCAACACGACCGCATCGTCGCCAAAGCCCAGGATCCAGCGGCGAATGAACCGTTCATTGGTGTAGTCCACGGTCATGCGGATTCTGCCAAGCGCGTCAAAGGTATAGCTCTCCGGGCCATACTCCTCGGCCAGCAGATATTCCACCGACTTGTCAAACAGCATCGTAACGGTTTTGCCGCCCTCGAAGTATCCGTCCAGATCATACTCCTCTACTGGGATCTCCCTGGGGAAGAAGGATTCGTCCAACAGCCGGGCATCCCACAACCGATTCAATTTGAAGAGCCGGAAATCGTCCCGGTCCTTACAGTAACCAAACACATACCAGGCGTTCCACTTGAAGGCGATATAGTAAGGCTCGATGGTGCGAGGCTGATGGCCCTTTTCTGAATAATACTCAAAGGACAACAGCCTGCTTTCGGCAATCGCTGCGCGGATCATCGCGATCTTCTGGGCTATACTGGCTTTCTGGTGAGAAGCCAGGTCTATCACAATGCTGTCCTGTATGGATACCACAGCCTCCCGGCCCGGAGCCAGTTTTGAGATAAGCCGCTCAATCCTGGAGGGATCCGAGACACTCACGATACTCTTGAGGCCTGTCAGGATACTGTCCATCTCGTCAACGGTTAGGGCGCTGTGGCTCAAGCGGTAGCCTTCTGCGATGGAGATGCCCCCGCCGCCGCCCTGCGCAGTAACCAGCGGAATGCCTGCCTTGCAGATATCCTCCACATCACGAAAAATCGTGCGCGTGGACACCTCAAACCGCTTGGAAAGCTCCGGTGCGGTGGCCTTCCCCTTCTGTAACAAGATCGTGATGATGCCCAACAAACGGTCGATCTTCATGGCTCCCCTGCCTTTCCATGCCGCATCGGATCAGTCGGGTTTACTCCTCCACCCGGATCCTCCGGGCAATCTCATCTGTCTCCACCACGTCCACGCCGGCGTCGCGGAGCTTGTTGTTCCATTGCTCGATCAATGCAGCAGCGTCGGTGTTGTAGCTGCTGTGTCCATCGGCAGCCAGCGTTACGGCATAACCCAGTTCAAGCGCTCCTTCACAAGCCGCTTTCACGCATCCATGGGTCACCAAGCCAGTCACAAGCACCGCGCTCACGCCAAGGCTTTTGATCGCAGTCAGTATCGCGCCCTCTTTGAATGAATTGCTCACCTTTTTGTTAAGTACCAAATCGCCCTCAGCAGCATGGAGCTCTGGGATTAGCTGCCAGCCTGGCGTGCCTTCCGCCATTGTTGATCCATTCGTGTGACGGATTATCAAAACAGGGAGGTTCTCTCTGTGAAACACGTCGATCAACTGATTGATATTCTGAATCAACTGGTCAGCATTGAATACAGGCTTGCCCTTCTGGAATAAGTCCGCCTGCATGTCAATCACGAGCAATGCTGTTTTGTCCATCCGTATTCACCCCTATTGCAGATGATACCACCCATCGATCCGCACCGTGGCGCGGCCACCAAACAGTACTCTTTTTGTCCCGCCCGCATCCTGCGTATTCAACCGGATGATGTTGGGGTCTTTGAAACTCCTACCCTGCTCGATTACGAGAGGGCTGCCGTCCCACAGGCCCTCATGCAGCAGCCAGCTGCCCAGCGCCGCGTTGCCCGAACCGGTGGCCGGATCCTCCAGATAACCGAACCGGGGCGCAAACACGCGGGTGCGGTAATGGGAGCCGGGCAGCACCCGGTCGTCGGTGTGGAGCACAACAATGTCAATGTTATGTTTCACGCAAAAATCAGTCAGATTCTCAAAATCGGGCACGACGTCGGCCAAAGCGCTGGCCTTGCGCATCGGCACCAGCAGCGCCGTAAGCCCACAACGCACAACTGCCGGTGAGAAACGCTCATCTAGCTCAATCGGGTTGAGATACAACGGCTTGAGCAGAGAATCGCGCCTGACTTTTATTGGGAGAAATTCAGGCGGCGGCGCAAGAATAAATACCCCGCTTTCCTGATCAAACTGTACGGCAAGATGGCTTTCACCCACGCGGATCATGGTTTCTTTCTTCCCGCGCAACACATCAGAGCTCATAAACAGGTCAAACATTGCGGCGATCGTGGCATGACCGCAGAAGTCAACTTCACGCTCGCTGGACCAATAGCGAAGGAAATAACCGTCGACCTCCGGGCACACATAAGCCACCTCGCTCACAAACCCCTTGAGCTCCCTGGCGAGCTGGTGCATCTGGGCATCGGTGATATCATCTGGCTTATCCAGCCAAACGCATCCAGCCGGGTTGCCCGGTGAGCGGGCTCCGGTGAAGGCATCAATCTTTTTAAAGTGAAACTTATTCATGTCCCAACAACCTTGAATGGAGATTTGCATACTGCATATACACCGTCATTGATGTATGGATATACACATTATAACAGCTTTGGAAGTAGTTTCCATGACAAATTGTCAAGTTGACTCAAATCATCCGTTGCACTAAGTGGTAAATAGC
Source organism: Bacillota bacterium (assembly GCA_023435705.1). Classification (GTDB taxonomy): domain Bacteria; phylum Bacillota; class Clostridia; order Christensenellales; family UMGS416; genus JAEYRA01. The sequence continues at coordinate 660,173 of JAEYRH010000016.1, forward strand.
GGAAAACCCAAAGGCGTTTACCTTTGGGTTTTCATGGTTGTGAGTCAAGCCTGTAAGCCGAGTTCTGTCTTGAACGGCCATCTATCTAGGCCCGCCGTTGCCGGAGGGCTCAAGCGATTATGAGGGAATGCAGCGGGCAACCGCAATCTCCCTGCTTCTTGCACCAAGTGGGGTTTACATGGCCATGCCTGTCGCCAGGCTGCCGGTGAGCTCTTACCTCGCCTTTTCACCCTTACCGCGCCGGAGCGCGGCGGTATCTCTCTGTTGCACTTTCCTTGGAGTCGCCTCCACCGGGCGTTACCCGGCACTCTGCCCTGCGGTGCTCGGACTTTCCTCGACGGCATTCCGCCATCGCGGCCGTCCGGCTTGCTCACAAAATCGTTTCGTAATCATAACACAGGTACATGATTTTTTCAAATGAAAGGATTGGATATGTTGAGGACTATTTGAGTGCACAACATTGTAATGCTTTTCTATGTAATACAATTTTGCTACAATAAATATGAAGCTAGACATATTGATTATTTGTCAGGAGATTATGAATGGAATTCCTCAAGAAATTGTTCGGAAAGAAAGTGCGATCATCAGCCAGCAATTTCAATGAAACAGCATCTGACAGGTTACAGCCAACTAAGCCAGACGTAAACAAACCTGTTGAAAACCCAAAGTTATCAGGCTTATTAAGACAGTATGAACAACTCCGAACAGATGATGTACTCAATGAAGTATATCAGGAGATTGCAGTAAATGCCCATTTCCTATCAGTAGTCAACATGACTGAAGAACCAGAAACCGCAGTCGATGGGGTAATCACACTAAAAAAAAATACTACAATACAGTTTCCAATGTTATCAACGATAGATGGGCACTCATTTTTCCCAGTGTTTACAGATTGGTTTGAGCTTTCGAAATGGGAAGCAATAAAAGCACCAAAAACATTCATTCTATCTTTCGATGACTATGCTGCAATGGTTTGTGATGATGAGAAATCAGAAGGCATCGTGATTAACCCATTCAGCGATAATCTTATCATATCAAGGCAGATGGTAAAACACATAAAGACTACCAAAGACATCAATATAACAGGTATGTCCCATCAAGAAATAACTAAAGGAACTACAGTGCTTCTAGGAGAGCCGAAGAACTACCCTTCAGATATGGTAAGGGCGATTTCGGATTACGTTAGGAAGATAAAAGAAGTGAAGCGTGTATGGCTTCGCCTCATGGAAAAAGAAAAGGAACAGAGCTTCCTCTTGGTGGTGGAGTTCACAGGTGACAGAAGAAAAATCTTTGATGGTATTGCAAATACTGCCCGCTCTTTTTTACATGGAATGTACCTTGATATGGTTCCCTATCATGAAGGGTTTGGCAAACGAGCTGTAGAAAATGTGATTCCATTCTATCAAGCCAGCACCAAGAGGCAATAGAAATCCCCCTTCCCAAGTGGGAAAGGGGACTTACTAACCAGTTCTTACTCAATAAAAAGCAGCCTGCCGCAGTTTTCGCACTCCATCAACGTGCCGCTTTCCACAACCTTTTTTAAGACTACCGAAGGCAGCTCCATGTTGCAGCCGCTGCACCGGCTGTTGCGCACCGGCGCCAGCGGGTTGATACGGGTTTTCTTGATGCTCTGGTAGCGTTGCAGCATCTTTGGGTTGATCTGGGCTTCCAGCGCCTGCATCTGCTTGCGGAAAGGCGCCGCTTCAGCCGCGTTCACTGCGGCTTCCTTGTCATATACTTCTTTGAGCTCGGTGTAGTCCCTCTTGGCTTTAGGAGCATTGCTCGCAATTTTGCTTACATTACCCTCGATCCGCGTGAGACGGTCCATAATCTGCTGCAGCTCCCGCTCATGCTTGCCGAGGTTACTCTGAATCTCAGCCACCTCTTTGCGCATGCGCTCCAGCTCCTGCATTGTCGTATTGCCATCGGAATCCGCGATATAGCCCATCAGGCTGTTGAGCTCGGCCACAAGGGCGTCGTTCTTTTGCTTGATGGAATCGTAATTAATGCGGATCTCTCCGGCATCAGCCTCCATCTTTTTCATCAGGTTTTGCGCGTCCAGAATATAGTCGCGGGCCTGCATGAGCTTTTTGCGCGTGGGCGAGCCGCGAAGCGTTCGCTCCACATTGGCCACCTGCAGGTCGATTTGCTGATACTCCCACAATAATTGTACTTGTTGATCCACTGGCGATCCTCCTTATCAAGATCAAAGAGGGGCACGCCCCTCTTTGATCATGGTTTTTCGGCGTCTTCACGGGCGCTGCCGCGATTACCACAAATAGTGAAACGGGCAGGTAGATTTCTGGTAAACCACTGTCCGTACATTATATTGTAACCTTTGGAACTGGCTTTGTAAATGCTTTTCTATTTGTTGCAGCACTGGCCGCTCCGTGTGATAATGGCCAAGCTCGATCACTGCCAGGCCAGTTTCCATCGCATCCAGCCCGTCGTGATATCCGATCTCGCCGGTAATCATGCAATCCGCTCCAGCTTTCACTGCGTCAGCAATATCATGCCGGCCTGCACCCGAAACCACATACACCTGCTGAATCAATTTCTCTCCAGGTCCGGTTACCCGCGCAACAACCCCACCCAGCGCCATACGCGCCTGCCCAGCAACGGCGTCTAGCCGCATCTTTGCCGGCAGACGGGCCAACCGGCCAATGGAACCGTCGCTGGCTTGCACAACATCCAGAAGACCCAATGCGGCACACAACGTGTCGTTGACGCCGCCCGATGCCCGGTCCAGATTGGTGTGGGCCGCGTAGAGCGCCACGCCCTGTTCAATTGCCAGCATGGCAAACTTTCCGGCCACTGAGCCATCTGTAACAGCAGAAATCGGGCGATAGATAAACGGATGATGGGAAACCACCAGTTGCGCACCGATTTGCGCGGCATAACCGATGACCTCCTCTGTGACATCCAGAGAAATCAACACAGTTTCAACCAGTCTGTTGGATCTGCCTGCCAGCAAGCCTCCGTTGTCGCCCGGCTCCGCAAGCTCCCTGGGTGCCCACTGCTCCATGATTTGGGCAATCTCACCTACTGTGCAAACCATTCCAAAGCCTCCACACAGCGCCCCCTGAGCTCTATCAGTTCGTTGCGGCGAGCCTCGGCCTTGGGAGTTGACTTGTCGGAGATCTCATTGAGGATCGTGTCAATGATGTCAAGCTTATGCTGCAACAGATTACCGAGCAAAGGATGGCGGCGGCTCATCAACAGATGCCCCACCTCCAGGTCAAACAGCGACATCGGCGGGCGAGAATCTTGCCCCGGCGTAGCGGCCAGAACCTGGTAAATCCGCCCATCCTCCTCAGAAAGTTGCTCATCGGTAATCTGAAATCCGTTGTCCACCAACCAGCGGCGCACTGTTCCTACGGAGTTCATCGGCTGCAACACCAGCATATCCGCCGCCATGGCTTGGCGGGCTCCCGAAGCAAGCACCTCTGAAATCGTCTGGCCACCCAGGCCCGCCATCACAATCACTTTGGCTTCACCGGGTTTGAGTTTTTTCAGCCCGTCGCTGACCCTGGTTTGCACAACACCGCCAAGACCCAACTCGCGAACAAGCTCGCGTGTTTTCGAAAGAGATTTGGCGCTCACATCCACCGCGACAACCTTCGGGCAGCCGCTCAATGCCAGATATGCAGATAGCTTGCCGTGGTCGCAGCCCACATCAGCCACAGCAGCACGGCAATCGATCATGGCAGCAATAGTTTGCAGCCGGGGTGACAGCTTGATAGGAATCATTCTTTCCGGCTCCTCGACGGCCAACGGCCCTGAAAGCGGCAGGATTTCGGGGCCACTTCCTGTTTCATTCTCATACCGATCGGCATGGGATGAATCTGCATCGGCTGCTTTCGTGGTTGCAGCCAATCGGGCTCCTGCACCAGGCTTCGATGGGTTTGCTGCGCCCGATTCATGCTCTGGCTTGGGTGTCTCCATAATGATGTCTGCGGTCATGGGTGAATGATCACTCTCAGAGATAGTAGCACCATGCCGTCCAAGCCTTGGGGCGAGGCTGCCCCGCATATGGCGGCCAAGTGAGTAGCGCGCCATCGAGTGCTCGATCAGCAGCAGGAGCCCAATCCCAAGGGCCACATCACCCACACTGGCATAACCAGAAAATCCAATATGGCAAGGGATGACGTCGCTGAAAAACCACAGTGTTGCTTCTCGCGGGCCCGGCATAATGAAATATTCGGGGATTCTTCCATCGGCAATTTTTTGCACCGTGGCCTCTAGGCCCGGAATCAAAGGCGCCTGCCATGCCACAGGCATGCGCCAGCCGTTGGAAGCGATCACAGCGATGTTGAGCGCCAAACCCAGGGCTGAGAGCCACATGCCATATTTGTGGATGTTGATTATCACAAAGATTGCCAGAGGTAGAAATCGAATGATCTGAATAGGAATCAAAAATTCTGGGAAAAGCCAGGGTAAATACCCTGGCAGCACATAAATCGTAAGCTCTGCTGCGGCAGCCAGAAACACCAGCCATACTCCACGCAGCCCGATATTGACAAGGCCGCTCAACCCGCCGCCGCGGACAAGCCCGACGCCTAGCCCCAAGAGGATGAAGATCAGCAAAATCATTTGATTTCCTGCGCGCTTTTTTGCTTCATTTTCAAAAAAGTATCCACAACATCGGGATGGAATTGCGTGCCGCGCTCCTGACGGATGATGCTCAGCGCGGTTTCCTCGCTCAATGCCTTCCGGTATGGCCGGTCGCTCGTCATCGCGTCATAGGCATCGGCCAGACTGATCACATGCACTTCCATTGCTATAGTCTTGCCCGGCCCAATCTTTGGGTATCCCCCGCCATCATACCGCACATGGTGATAGAGGATCATATCGCGGACTGACTCGGGGATACTGACCTCTTCGAGGATTTTCACGCCAATGGTGGGATGCTGCATGATCCTCTCCCACTCCTCCGGCGCCAATTTGGTGGGCTTCCTGAGGATCTCATCCTCAATGCCGATCTTACCGATGTCATGCAGCACCGCTGCCACCTTCAGATTTTCAAGGCGGGCTGAGCCCATGCCCATCGCCTGGGCAATCTCTTCAGCATACTGCGCCACGCGTTTGGAGTGGCCTTCCGTGTATTCGTCTTTGGCCTCAATGGCTGCGGTGAGTGTGCTGATTGTGCGGATATACTGCTCCTTGGAGTCGATGTAAAGCTTAAAAGCATATCGTGCGAACATCAACGGTATGAAGAAAAGAATTGCCAGCCAGGGTCCTCTTTCCTTTATTTGAAAAATGAACGCCAGAAAATAGCCAATCGGCGCAAACGCTAACAATGTAGGCAGCAGATTGGTTACCACGCTCGTGAATGAAGAAAGGAACGGGGCACCCACCATCAGTTTGATGATGAGGATTGTGCTGATGCTGTTGACGAGCAGCGTCACCACCAGGAATAAGAGCGACGGCAGCAGCAAACCCGGCATGTCCAAGACACCGGCTTTGCCGCCAACAGCTTCAAACGCAAGCCAACCTGCGCTGACCGAGATGATGTAATTGGCGTTGTTGTATAGCGTCTTGGAAATGTGGGTGTGCAAAACGGTGCTCACCGTCTTGCCATCACGCTTCTCAAACTCAAACAAAGCGCTGATGATGATTGCGAATACAGTTACTCTCACTCCAAATAGCACAGTGATGGCATATAGAAGGATGATGGAGATATCAGTGTATTCCCCCTTGCGCGTCGGGAGTGGATAAGACCTGCAAATGGAAAGCATCGCTACCAGGACAAGGAACTGCATCACAGGACTGAAGATGTTTCCGGAAATGGGGTTTTCCCGGATAAAGTCGTAAACAAAAAGGGCCGCCAACCCAAACCCGGCCAATGAGTACAAAGCCAGATATGCATTGGCAAACCACGATTTCATTCTTCCGGATCCACCGTTACCCATAGATACTCCCGCTGTTTATGGAAATTAGGCTCAGCTCCCAATGATTATCAGATGGTATTACCTCCAGGTGAGCATTGCGCCACCGGCAAGCAGCAAAGAAACCAAAGCTGCGAGAGCCATCGCGATCTTAGCCTTCATTATAAATAGCCTCCTTCACGAAACTCTGTCGTCCGCTAACAGACAGGCTATTTATCCGCTACGCTTTTTTGAATCGGCCAGAATGTAGAGCTGAGCCTAATATTCCGCTATTTGGCCATCGGCACAAAGAGCCTCCGGTTCAGCGCGTCCAGCGCTGCCTTGACCACCGCCACATTTTCATCTTCACGGATGATCGCGGAGCCAAGCAACGTGTCTTCCCGGCCCATGTGCCGGCAAAACACCGCCACGGCATAGGCGCTTTGGCCATTGATATTAAAACGCTGCACATCCAGAATGCTCAGCGTGAGACCTTGGTCCATATTGTAGTTCACAGCATTTACAACCGCCTGCGCTAAAATGCGAAAACGGCTGTTCGCCCCGCTGCTGCCAGAGGCTTCCCCTGAATAAACGTGATCGCCTGCAGCCAAAGACACAGTGGCCTTGATCGCATTGCCCTCATAGCCAACCATGAACGACTTCAGCAACACCCTGGGGGCGTCCGCCTTTTTCTCTTCCACCGGCAGGTAATCTCGCGAAGTGCCGATGATGCTGTCAAGGTTATCCACCTGGGCCACACTGATTAGCTTATAATCTAAATCCACATGGAATTTCGCCATCAACGCTGACTGCACATCGCGCACCAATTGCTTGACATTTCGCGAACGATCTGCCAGTACATGGCACTCGATGATCTCACCGTCTGTTTCGTCGATCTTTACTTTGGCGGAAAACACGCCCTGTACTTTACATATCAGTTCCTCATACAAGGCAGCGGTCTCATCGACCCGGTCCAAACACATCACCTGCCCTTCAGTTGCGAATACTTGCGTTCTTTGCCAATTATGCCAACATTATACGCTATCGTGTTGATTCGCACAATATCAAATATACAGATAACCGCATAAATTACATATCAGTATTGTGGTACCGGCACGATGTGCTAGTCCAGGAAGTCTTTCAGTTTCTTGCTGCGGCTGGGGTGGCGGAGCTTTCTCAGGGCTTTCGCTTCAATCTGGCGGATGCGCTCGCGGGTCACCTGAAACTCCCGGCCCACTTCCTCCAGTGTGCGGGCCCGGCCATCATCCAGGCCGAAGCGCAGGCGCAGCACCTTTTCCTCACGGGGCGTCAGCGTGTCCAGCACATCGGTGAGCTGCTCCTTGAGCATCGTATAGGCGGCAACTTCAGCCGGAGCCGGCACATCGTCATCGGGGATAAAATCGCCCAGATGGCTGTCTTCCTCTTCACCGATCGGTGTTTCCAGCGACACGGGCTCCTGTGCGATCTTCATGATCTCACGCACCTTGTCTTCGGATACACCCATTTCTTTGGCGATCTCATCGGGCTGGGGGTCGCGCCCGTGTTCCTGCAGCAGTTGGCGGGATACGCGGATCAGCTTGTTGATCGTCTCTACCATGTGCACGGGAATGCGGATGGTGCGGGCCTGGTCGGCAATGGCACGGGTAATGGCTTGCCGGATCCACCAGGTGGCATAGGTGGAAAACTTATAACCTTTGCGGTAATCAAACTTTTCAACAGCCTTGATCAGGCCCAGGTTTCCCTCCTGAATCAAGTCCAAAAAAAGCATGCCGCGGCCCACATAGCGCTTGGCGATGCTCACAACCAGCCTTAAGTTGGCCTCCGCCAGCTTGCGGCGCGCGTTTTGGTCGCCTTCCTCCATCTTGCGGGCATAAACAATTTCCTCATCGGCGGAAAGCAGCGGCACCTTGCCGATCTCTTTCAAATACATGCGCACCGGGTCGTCCAGGCTCACGCCCTCAAGCAAAGCCTTGTCTTCCTGCATTTGCTCCAGGTCACCAGGGCCCTTACCCAAAGAATACTCGATGCCCAGTTTTTCCAGCGCTTCGTAGATCTGCTCGACCTCCGCCGGCTCCAGCTCTATGCCATCCAACAGAGAGCCGATTTCCTTTTCGGTCAACACACCTTTGGATTGCCCCAGCTCAATGAGCTTGCGAATCCGCTTCTGCTTGACCATCGGGATTTCCATGAGTTTGGAAAGCGAGATCTCAGCCAGGCTGCCCCCCATCTCCCCCAGGCCGCCAGTGCCAGACTCATCCATTACCGGCTGCGTGGTTTGATTGAGCTCGTCGGCCATCCCGGTCTCCTCCGGCGTGATGTTGCTTTTGTGTTTCTTTTCGGCCAATGCCGTCCCTCCTCAGCGCTTGTTCTGATCTGGTTGCTGTTGCTTCAGCGCGGATAATTTCTGCAACAGTCCGAATAATTCCTTCTTTTTTGCCTGCCGTTCATCCTCGGCAAGGCCCTGTTGTTTCAATGCTTCGTTGACTGTTTCGATCTGAGCGGCGAGCTCGCGCTCCTGCAGCGTTTTATGGCAATCGCCGGCAAGCCGGGGCCACTCAGCTTCTGGCGGCAACGCAAGCAAATGGATGCGGGCAAGCTCAGCCTGCCCGGCAGGCGAAAGCTCACTCATCATTTCCGCAACAGATTGCTGCCTGGCACGGCCATTCAAAACAGCTTGTGCCAACTCCTGCCGCTCATCGTGGAAAAAGTCAGCTCCTGCATCGGCGAGGAACGCCATCGTGTTTTCCACTCCCTGCAACGCAAGCCGGAGCAGGAAGCTCTCTGCATCACGGCTGGCATTGTCGCGGCGCCCTTCCACTGGCGAAGTGTCCAGCGTTCTGGAAGAACCGTCCATTCCTGCATTAGTATACCTGCTGTGTTTCGAGCTATACTCGGCGGCTTTCCTTGCCGACCGCTCAATGCCCGATTCCTCATAGATCGCCAGCTCCGACACGCCGGTCTGGCGGCTGAGGCGTTTCACATAGATATCCAGTTCCACAGGGCTTGTGATTTTGGCAAGCACCTCGCGGCAAGCCACTGTGACATAGCGCCGGCGTCCATCTTCAGTGGCCAGGTCGCAATCGGCTGAGATTGCCTTCAGCTTATAATCTATGAGCGGCAAGGCTTGGTCCATTCGCTCTTCCAAGCCTGTGAGCCCGAAGTGCTTGGCGTAATCGTCGGGATCCATCCCATCGGGGAACTCCATCACTTTCACAGCCAGCCCGGCATCCCTGAGGATGTCAAGCCCGCGCAGCGTGGCTTTCTGCCCGGCCGAATCGCCATCGTAGGCAAGATATACTTCCTCGCAGTACCGCTTGATGAGCCTCGCCTGCTCCTCGGTGAGCGCCGTGCCAAGGGATGCCATTGCGTAGGGCACGCCTGCCTGGTGCATGGAGATCACATCCATATAGCCTTCCACCAGCACCACCCGCTGCAAGCCGCGGATCTGCTGCACCAGGTTCAGGCCAAACAGGTTCTGCCGCTTGTTGAACACCGGTGTCTCCGGCGAATTGAGATACTTGGGCTGGCTGTCATCCATGACCCTGCCGCCGAAGGCAATGATACGTCCCCTGCGGTCGATGATCGGAAACATCACCCGGTTGCGGAAGTAGTCATACCAGCGGCCTTCCTTCTCCCCCGCCACAGCAAACTGCTTGAGATGCTCGCGGGAGAATCCCTGAGCCTCCAGGAACCGGATGGCCTCGTCGCGGTTGTCCGGCGCAAAACCCAGGCCGAATCGTTTGATGATCCGCTCGCTCAGGCCCCGACGTTGCAGATATTCCAGTGCCGGTAACCCTTCTCGGGAGTAGAGCTTGTCATGGTAGAATCGCGCTGCCGCCCTTCCGATTTCATACAGCGTGGTGCGCAGCTCCTCGCGCTCACGGTGGTCGCCGTCACTTTTACGCTCCGGCATTGGCAGCCCGGCCCTGCCGGCCAGAAGCTCCACAGCCTCGGAAAAGTCGCATTTCTCCATATTCTGGATGAACTGAAAGGCGTTTCCTCCGGCGTGGCAGCCGAAGCAATAATAAAACTGCTTATCCTGGCTGACCGAAAACGACGGCGTCTTCTCCCCATGGAAGGGGCACAAGCCCCACCAGCTTTGGCCTTTCCGCTTCAGCTGCACATACTGGCCGATCACATCGACGATGTCGTTGCGGGCCAGCACATCTGTGAGGAACTCTTCGGCGAAAAAACCGGGCATTCGCTGTCCTTTCAGGAGATTCGCTACAGGGAGGGAAGTTCCTGCCATCGGATTTTTAGGGCTTGAAAATTGGTTATTCGACGGAAATCCCGGTTTTCCTGCAAGCATAATGAAAATATGCCCAGATATGGCCAAGATATATCACGTCATATAGTTTTCATAATTCTCAGTGTGGGCGGGTATGGAACCGATACCTGCCCCCTCACATACGCTACCCCTCCCCCAAAGCTCTGGGGGAGGGGCAGAGGTGTGGGTTTGTTTCCGCTAGAGGGGGCTGACGAAGCCCACAGTTCTGTTTACTTGCCCTTGGCCATGATGGCGGCATGGGCGGCGGCCAGCCTTGCGATCGGCACGCGGAACGGCGAGCACGACACATAGTTCAGGCCGATGCTGTGGCAGAAGATCACGGAGCCGGGGTCGCCGCCATGCTCGCCGCAGATGCCCAGCTTGAGGCTGGACTTGACCGAGCGGCCCTTTTCAACGGCGATCTTCATGAGGGAACCTACGCCGATCTGGTCAAGGCGGGCGGTGGGATCCTGCTCATAAATCTTGGCGGTGTAGTAATCCTCCAGGATGCGGCCGGCGTCGTCACGGCTCAGACCATAGGTCATCTGCGTGAGGTCGTTGGTGCCGAAGCTGAAGAAGTCGGCTTCCTTGGCAATTTCGTCGGCGGTCACGCAGGCGCGCGGGATCTCGATCATCGTGCCCACATGATACTCAATGGTCACGCCTTTTTCAGCCATAACGGCCTTGGCAGTCGCGTCCACGATGCTCTTGCAGAACTTCAGTTCTTTCACATCACCCACCAGCGGGATCATGATCTCGGGCACGATGTCGTAGCCCTTCTCCTGGCGGACTTCGATGGCGGCCTCGATCACGGCGCGGGTCTGCATCTCACCGATTTCCGGATAGGAAACCATCAGGCGGCAGCCACGGTGGCCCAGCATGGGGTTGAGCTCGTGCAACGAAACGACCTTGGACTTGAGGGCTTCGAAGGTCAGGCCCATTTCGGCAGCCAGGGCTTTGATGTCCTCATCGTCGTGGGGCAGGAACTCGTGCAGCGGCGGGTCGAGGTAACGGATGGTGACAGGGCGCGGGCCCATGGCCTCATAAATGCCCTTGAAGTCGCTCTTCTGCATGGGCAGCAGCTTGTTCAAAGCCTTCTTGCGCTGCTCGACGGTGTCGGCCACGATCATCTCGCGCATGGCGGGGATGCGGTCGGCCTCGAAGAACATGTGCTCCGTACGGGTCAGGCCAATGCCCTCGGCGCCGAACTTCACGGCCACTGCGGCATCATAGGGAGTATCGGCATTGGTGCGCACCTTCAGGGTGCGGAACTCGTCAGACCACTGCATGATCATGGCGAACTCGTTGGTGATGCCAGCTTCCTCGGTGGGGATTGCTTCGGCATACACGTTGCCGGTGTTGCCATCGAGCGAGAGCCAGTCGCCTTCCTTGATGACCACAGAGCCTGCGGTGAACTTCTTGTTGTGCTCATCCACCTTGATGGATTCGCAGCCGGCCACGCAGCAGGTGCCCATGCCACGAGCCACAACGGCCGCGTGGCTGGTCATGCCGCCGCGGGCAGTCAGGATGCCTTCAGACACATGCATGCCCTCGATGTCTTCCGGAGAGGTCTCAAGGCGGACCAACACGACCTTTTCGCCCTTTTCAGAGGCGGCCACAGCGTCTTCGGCGGTGAAATACACCTTGCCGCAGGCAGCGCCGGGGCTGGCCGGCAGGCCTTTGGCCACGGGCTTGGCAGCCTTCAGGGCCTTGGGCTCAAAGGTGGGGTGCAGCAGCGCGTCCAGCTGTTTGGGATCGATCTTCAGCAGGGCCTCTTCCTTGGTGAGCATGCCTTCAGCCACCAGGTCAACGGCGATCTTCAGGGCAGCAGCGGCAGTGCGCTTGCCGTTACGGGTCTGCAGCATAAACAGCTTACCGCGCTCGATGGTGAACTCCATGTCCTGCATGTCGCGGTAATGCTTCTCCAGCGTGTTTGCAATGCCCACAAACTGCTCATAGACAGCGGGCTGGGTCTGCTTCAGCTGGTCGATGGGCTGGGGTGTGCGGATGCCGGCCACCACGTCTTCACCCTGGGCGTTCATCAGGAACTCGCCGTAGAGCTTGGCTTCGCCTGTGGAGGGGTTCCTTGTGAAGGCCACGCCGGTGCCCGAATCGTCGCCCATGTTGCCAAACACCATCTCCTGCACGTTGACGGCGGTGCCCCAGTTGCCGGGGATCTCATTGAGGCGGCGGTACACGTTTGCGCGGGGGTTGTCCCAGCTGCGGAACACGGCTTTGATGGCTTCCAGCAGCTGCACCTTGGGATCCTGCGGGAATTCAGTGCCCTTTTCGGCCTTATAGAGGGCCTTGTAGCGCTTGATGACTTCCTGAAGGTTTTCAGCGGTGAGCTCAGTGTCATACTTGACGTGGTTTTCTTCTTTCACAGCGTCCAGGATGTGTTCAAACTTGGGCTTCGGCACATCCATCACCACATCGGAGAACATCTGGATGAACCGGCGATAGCTGTCATAAGCAAAGCGGGGGTTGTTGGTGAGCTTGGCAAGGCCTTCCACTGCCACGTCGTTGAGGCCCAGGTTCAGGATCGTGTCCATCATGCCGGGCATCGAGGCGCGGGCGCCGGAGCGCACAGACACCAGGAAGGGGTTGTTGATGTCACCAAACTTCTTGCCGACCATCTGCTCGGTGGTGGCGAGGGCTTCATAGATCTGCGTGACGATTTCATCGGCGACCTTCTGGCCATCCTCATAATAACGGGTGCAGGCCTCGGTCGTCACAGTGAAGCCACGCGGTACGGGCAGGCCGATGCTAGTCATGCCGGCCAGGTTTGCACCCTTGCCGCCCAACAGGTTCTTGTTGTTGGGATCGCCCTCCTTAAACAGATAGACATACTTGTGTGCCATCGGGGTTCCTCCTCTGTCTATTCACAATTTTTGCTGACGGATTGATGTTATGGGGAACAAAGCATGCAAAGTTTAGTATCGCACGCAGCTTTGTATTATAAACCATGAAGATTGGTAAAGCAACCAACAATATGTCAAAATGCTGTTAATGTCCAGTGAATGTAATATTCCATACACCATGAATAGTTGCGCTACCAATTGCTCACAATGAGATAATACATGGTTCATCCCAACTTATCATGAATATTCCTTCAGCTTATCCATAAATCCATCAATCTTATACGTCCTCTCCAAATGCCACTTTAAAAACGGTCGCCAAGCCTGCTCCAGGTTCTCCATCACAGCCGGGGCAGGCTTGAGCACACTCATGCGCTCAATCTCCCAGCCGAGCACCTGCCGCAACAGCGCGGCGGCGCCGGGCAATATGGCCTTGGCATCGGCGGCCTCCGGCTTGCATGCTTCGCACACCACGCCGCCTGAAGAGACAGAAAACCACAGCTTCTCCGAAAGCCCTCCTCCGCATGCGGCGCATGAGCTCACCTCAGGCCGGAACCCGAGGATGTCCATCGCCTTAACCTCAAAAAACAGGCGTGCCAACGCAAGGTTCGTCTTCTCGTCGCACAGTGCGTCAAGCATGCTGGCCAGCAGATCAAACAGCTCCGGCTGGGGCTCCTCCTCATTGAGCACACTTTCGCACAGCTCACTGAAATAAGTAGCCAATGCCAGCCGGTCGATGTCAAAGCGCAGGTTGTAGTGTGCATTTTCGATGCAGGCGGTATTGAGATAAAAACGGCATGCCCGCTCGGAAAGGCCATATTCACCCAGCGTAAATTGCTCCGTGGCGGCCCGCTCCCTGCACTTTGGCCTGAGGCAACCCTTGGCGGATACGGTGATGCGGCCGCGGTCCCGGCTGAACAAGGTCAGGATGCGGCTCGTCTCGCGGTAATTCACTGCCCGGAGCACGACACCGCTGGTCACCAACACGCTCATATTATTGCAAATCGCGACTGTCATAGCCCAGGTCGCGCATGGCTGTGGGGCTGTCGCGCCAGCCCTCTTTCACCTTCACCCACAGCTGCAGATGCACCGGCGCGCCCAGGATGCCCTGCAATTCCCGGCGGGCCTGTGTGCCGATGAGTTTGAGCATGCTGCCCTGGCGGCCAATTATGATGGCCTTGTGGGTCTGCCTCTCACAATAGATGTTGGCGTCGATCTCGATCTTACCTTCTTCATCGGGCTTCATCCCGAGCACCTCCACGCCGATGCCGTGGGGCACTTCCTCCAGAAGCTGGTTGATCAGCTTTTCACGCACAATCTCCGCCACGATCTTGAACTCCGGCTGGTCAGTGTAGTCGTCGGCCTCGAAATACATGGGGCCCTCCGGCAGAAGACCGAGCAGCAGCTTTTTCAAGATCTCCACACCATCGCCGGTTTTGGCTGAAAGCGGCACGATATCCTTGATATAAGGCAGCTTGCTCAACTCCACCATGCGGGGCAAAAGCTCTTTTTTGTCGATCTTGTCGATCTTGTTGAGCACAACAATTACCGGCACACCGACATCCTTCACGCTTTCCAGCACGGCGCGGTCACCGGCTCCTGTGGGCTCAGATGCATCAAAGACAGCCAGCACAGCATCTACGCCATCCAGCGCGGAGCGGACAGACTGCACCATGTATTCACCCAGGCGAGTGCGGGGCTTGTGCAAGCCGGGCGTGTCCACGAAGACCATCTGGTAGCCCTCGCCGGTGAGCACACCGCGGATCGTGTTGCGTGTGGTTTGCGGCCGGTCTGAAACGATGGCCACCTTTTCGCCCACCAGTGCGTTTAAAAGCGTGGACTTGCCGGCGTTGCTGCGGCCGGTCAGGGTGATAAAGCCGGAATGGAATGTGTTGCTCATATCTATTTTTCCTTTTCAAACTCCGTAAACGCTTTGGGCAGCAGTTCGCTCAATGCCGCCTCTTCCCAGCCGCCGGTTTCTCCGGCGGCAATCACTTTCATGCCCGGAGCGAATTCCACCAGCGCCTGCCGGCACACACCGCAGGGCCATGCCGGTTTGTCGCCGTCACAGGCCACCGCTACAGCCTCAAACTCCCTCTCCCCTGCCGCCACCGCAGTAAAGAGGGCCGTACGCTCGGCGCAGCAGGTGGGCGTGAAGGAGGCGCTTTCCACATTGCAGCCCGTATAAATCTTTCCGCTTTTGGCCACCAGGCATGCGCCCACTTTGAAGCCAGAATAGGGAGAGTAAGCATTCAGGCGGGCCTGACGGGCTTTTTCCACCAGCTCAACATCGGTCATGTTTCATCCCCTTGTCTTGCCAAACCCAACGATTCCAGCACCGATTCTTCAGCTTCGCGCATGGCTTGGCGTTGGCTTTCCTCCTCATGGTCGTGGCCCATCAGATGCAGCGCGCCATGGACAGCCAGAAAAGCTGCCTCGCGCCTGATGCTGTGGCCGTATTCCTCCGCCTGCCTCTCAATGGCCGGCATGGAAATCACGATGTCGCCAAGCACCACTTCGCCTGTCTCCGGGTCTACATCCACTTCGGTGATCTGCTGGCCCATCTCCAGCATCGGGAAACTGAGCACATCTGTGGCCCGGTCGATGCCCCGGTGCTCCACGTTGAGCTCACGGATCGACTCGTCACCTACAATCAGCAGGCCGATCTGCGCCTTCTCCGGGCCACCGGCATGCCGAACCACCTCGCGGATGGCGGCGGTGACGGAGTCTTCCAGTTGAGAAAACCGTTCAAAGCCTTCCTCCACATCCAGCAGGATCCTCACCATTTGACAGCCTCCTCCTTCTTGACGGGCTCTGTTGTGGGATAACTGACACGCTCATGAAACACGCCGCCCAACACCTTGCGGAATTCACCGGAGATCAGGCTGATGTCTCTGAGGGTGAGGTCGCAATCGTCCAGTTGGCCATCCTCGAGTTTCAGGTTCACGATGTGCTGGATGAACTCATCCAGCTTTTCCTGGGAGTGATCCTTCAGCGTGCGGGCGCCGGCCTCGATGGAATCCGCAAGCATGATGATGGCGGCCTCCCTGGTCTGCGGCTTGGGGCCGGCGTAGCGGTAATCATCCAGCGAAACGGTCTCCCCCTCTTTGGCTTGCTTCACAGCCTTGTGGTAGAAGAACATCACCGGCGTGGTGCCGTGGTGCTGAATGATGATATCCTGCACCTGCTCAGGCAACCCGTATTTGATCGCAATCTCCAACCCGTCCTTGGTGTGCGCTGTGAGGATGCGCTTGGAAAGCTCCGGCGTGATCGAATCGTGGGGGCTGTCGCCACCCAATTGGTTCTCCGTGAAAAAATACGGTCGCAGCACCTTGCCCACATCGTGGTAATAGGCGCCGGTGCGGGTGAGCAGTGCATTGGCGCCCACGGCCTCGGCTGCGCTCTCAGCCAGGTTGCCCACCACAATGCTGTGGTGATAGGTGCCGGGGGCTTCCACAAGCAGCCGCTTCAGCAGCGGATGATTGGGATTGCCTAGCTCCAGCAGGCGCATCGGTGTGACCACTTTGAAGAGGAACTCCCACAGCGGCAGCGTGCCCAGGCAGATCATGGCACTGACCAAACCGCCTGCCAAACTGGTACCGAAATCCTTGAGAATGGCCTGCCAGTCCATCGCCGTGACCAGATCCACCGCCACAATTACCACACCTGACACGAATCCGGCAACGATGCCCGAAAGCATCAGTGTGGAGCGGTGCGGCGAGCGGCGGATCACAAAGAGCGCCACAGCGCCGCCGGCCAGGGCTGAGATGGCAGCCGGCATCGCGGCAGAGGTGAACACACCGTTGCCATCGCTGCCAGCGATCACACCGGCAAAGAGCGCCAGCACCGGGTTGACCGCAAAGGCCAGGCGTTGGCTGAGTAATACGGAGATCAGCATGACTCCAGCAGTGGAGAGAAGGAAGTAATAATGCAGTGACCGCCCTGCCCACATCGCCGCCACGGTGAGCGACAGGATGATGCTGAGCAACAGCAGGCATCGGAAGCTTAAGAAGGTCTCACGCTCGGAAAAGATGAGTGTGAGCCACACCAACAGGAGCAGAACCGCCGTAAACACGCCCACACCCAAATACATCAGCAGATGGGGATCGCTTTCGTCCAGCATGCCCAGCTTGCGCAGCAGCTCAATCTGAGGCTCCGTGACCGGGTGGCCGTTTTGCACAATGATCTGGTCCTGGCGGATGATTTCGGGCTGCACATCATCGGCAGCCTTCTTGCGCGCCTCGGCGGTGGCCTCTTCGTCAAAGATGAAGTTGGGCTTGAGATAGGTGGAGACAATGTTCATGCCAAGCCTCTGCGCGTCATCGTCGAATCGGTTCAAAGGGTTGATGAGCTCGGTGTTCACCGCAGACATCCGATCCTGCAGATAGTCTGCCTTGATGCCGCTCTTGAGCGCCTGGGTGACCAGCGTGATGATCTTATCCTTCAATTCTTCCAGCGTTTTGGCGGAACCCAGGATGATGTAGCGCACATCATCATCGGTAAAGCTGCCAGGCAGCGCCTCATGGCACTGCTGCAGGAAAAAGTCGGTGAATTGCGTCTTGCCGGCATCGTCGCGATAGGCCATTGACGCGGCCTTGTTTTCCAGCTTGTTGATCTCTGAAATGCCATTTTTCCGGACTTGGTCGATGGCGGTGAAGCAATCTTCGATCTTATTGAGCACATCCAGCGTGATGGCATCGTCCTGCCGGTATTTATCCGGCACGCTGTCAATGGCAGCCTGCCTGAGCTTGTTGGTGGTGATATCGTCTACAACGTCGCGGATGGCCTTGATATCCTCCCGCGCGATGTCGCCTGCCGCCAGCACGTGGAGTTTTGGAATCACGTTAAGCATCACGACCGCCACAATGACCAGCCAGCAGGCCAGCCCCATTACGATGCGGCCAATCACTGCCCTTGTGGGCATTTTTGCAGGTTTCCCGTTTTGCTGGTTCACTTGCGCCTTCCTTCACGCTCGGCCGGATGCTGCGGGTGCTGCGGCGGCCTTCTGCTGCTGTGCTGCTCGTATGCCTTGATGATGCTTTGCACAAGCTCGTGGCGCACCACGTCGCGGGCGGTCAGGTTCACCACGGCGATGTCCGGCACATTGCGGAGCACCTCCACGGCGTCCACCAGCCCCGACCGCTTGTCCGGCGGCAGGTCGATCTGGGTTACGTCGCCGTTGATGATCATCCGGGACCCCTGGCCCAGGCGGGTCAGGAACATCTTCATTTGCTCGACGGTCGTGTTTTGCGCTTCATCCAGGATCACGAAAGCGTCGTTCAATGTGCGGCCTCGCATATAGGCCATCGGGGCCACCTCAATAACGCCGCGCTCGAGCAGCCTGGCGTAGGCCTCGGTGCCGATCATCTCATACAGCGCGTCATAGAGCGGCCTCAGGTATGGGTCCACTTTGTTCTGCAGGTCTCCGGGCAGGAAGCCCAGCTTCTCGCCGGCTTCCACCGCAGGCCGGGTGAGCACGATGCGGCTGATCTCCTTGTTTTTGAGTGCCACCACAGCCATCGCCATCGCCAGATAGGTCTTGCCTGTGCCAGCGGGGCCCACAGCAAACACCAGTGTGTTGGCCCGCACAGCGTTCACCAGCTTCTTCTGGCCCACCGTTTTGCACTTGATCTGTTTGCCCCGGTGCGTCACGATCAGCACGTCGGTCATGATCTCGGTGATCAGGTTGGCATTGCCTTCCCGCGCCAGCTCAATCGCATACCGGATGCGGCCCTTGTCGATGTTCTCGCGGCTTTTCAGCATGTCGCCCAGCTTGTCGATCACCTCGGCGGCCAGCTCCACGCCCTGCGGGAGCCCGGCGATCACCAGGTCGCTGTCGCGGGGGGAGATGCGCACGTCCAGCTCGCTCTCCATTGTCTTGAGGTTCTCGTCAAAATTCCCGAAAAGCGCCGCGACCTCCTCGTTGGAGCCCATGCGGATGCGCTTTTCCACTCTTTCGTCCGTCAACCGGCCTTCCTCCTGCGGTTCAACTCACCGGCGTTTCCACCGCGATGTTTACCAAAGTTTCAATGAACACCCTTACTAGGATGGACCCATTCTCATAAACATAATCGGTGCGGCTACCCAGCACCTTGGAGGCCTGCGGCACGGCGGCCAGCGCGCTGTCCAACGCCTGTTGCAGCGCCCCGTCCAAAGCGGCCTGGAAGGCATTCTCCTCGGTTGCCGCCTCCGCTTCATAATACCGTGTGGTGACCAGCCTCGGCCCTTTGAGCCCCTGCCCCAGCAGGTATTGGGCGGTTTCCTCGGTGTCAAAACGGGCAAAACCCTCCGGCCCATGCCCGCTGATGGAGACTGTATACCCGGCAAACTCCAGCCGTTGCCAGGCTGCTGTGTTGCCGGTACGGCGGCTCACCGGCGCAAACAATGGCGCACTGGCTTGGCCTTCCACCCACACGCTGGCCATAACCTCAGCCCTGGCATGGGCCATCCGCACCCCTTCAGCCTCCGTTACCGCGCTTGCCACAAGCACCTGCCCCCGCCGCACGGTGTCGCCGGCGGTAACCTGCGGAGTGCCGTCATACACAACAACCTTGCGCACCACGCCATCACGTGTGGCAGTGAGGCTGCAGGGTGTCTGCTTGTCGATCAGTTGCGGCGGCTGCACACCCTCCACCACATTCACCGTGGCGACCACACCGTTCACGCGCACGGCTGCGAATGAGATCTCGCCAAGCCGCAGCATCAGCTGGGTTTCCACTGTGTGCAGATCCAGCGCCGATTTGCCAGCACCTGGCTTGAGCCCCTGTGAACGGACAATTTCCAGCACCCTGGCTTCCAGCCCGGGCTGGGTGCAGCCTGTCACGCGCACATCCAGAATAAACAGGTTTGCCGTGACCAGGGCCAAAACGCAAGCCACCATACCGAGCACAAATGCCAGCCGCTTGGTGGCAGCGCCCGCAATCGCCGGCATGCCGGTGCTGGTTAGCTCCACAACCCTCAGCGGCCTGTTGTGGGCCAGCTTCAGGAGCCGCTTATAATCACGCCAGTTCACTACAGCGGTGAGCCGGCTGTAGCCATCCCGCTCCAGGCGTTGAAGCCGGATGCCCTGAGCCGCTGCGTCGCTGACAAACTGCAGAAGCTTCAATCCTTCAACCTTAATTGTAACACACCCAGCCAGGAATTTCCACAACCACGCTTTCACCGCTTCACCCCGGCAGTGCCCATTGTCACCGTGCGGATCGCTCCGGTGACCAGCAAGTCGTCACGCCCCACCGACCGGATTGTCAGACCCTCGCCCTCGATGATCACAGCTCCGGCAGTGGTGGCAACCCGGATCCTGTCACGGGCATACTCCAGCAGCCCCCGGTGGTTTTCCAGCAGCAGGCGCTCGCTGCCGGTGATGTGCAGCATCGGCAGGTTGAGCATGACATCCTGCTGCAATTCCAGCGCATCGGCAATCCTTTTCCTGATGCCCATGTGTCCCCCCGTTGGCGTGTGCTTTCCTATTAATCTATGTGCTGATGGTGTAAAAAAGACGGGGGGATGGTCCCTACAGGGATCAGGAGAATGTTGCTGTGAAATCCGTAACCCATGTTACCGATAAAACCCATCACCCCGTTGTACTATGTAAACAACGAAATAAAACAAGGAGCAACATAAATGGTGGAACAGGATTTCTCCTGCACTGCTTCAGAGCAGAAAACTATTGAGCGCATATTGGAAGACGACCATGCCGCGGTCAACCACATGATTTTACCAAAGGGCGACCGGCTTCCAGAGCATCACGCCAACTCCAATGTGTATATGATCGTGGCGCGCGGCACAGTTACCCTGCGGCTGGACGATCAGCCCGCCCACGCCTACCATGGCCCGTGCGTGCTGACCATACCATACAAGACGCTTATGAACGTGGGTAACGAGCATGAAAGCACACTGGAGCTTTTCGTGGTGAAGGCACCGGGGCCGGCAAGGATGAACGGGTGAACGGCTCACAGATTTCATACTGCACCGCCCTCAGCAACTATAATGTCTATACAAAAAACCCGATCCTATTAGGACCGGGCAATCTTTTAGAATTTCTTATTGGAGTTCCTTCTGGCCTCCAGCGCCTTTTTCTTGCGGCGCACGCTGGGCTTTTCATAATGCTCCCTCTTGCGCACCTCAGCAAGAATACCGCCCCGCTGGCACTTGCGCTTAAATCGTTTCAGCGCACTTTCCAACGACTCGTTTTCCCCAACACGGATCTCTGACACAACAACACCCCCTCTGCAAAAGAAGGTTCTGCCTCAGTGTATGCCCAAGGCACATCACTGTAGACAAACATGCAGCAATTATAATGCTCGCACCATGTCATGTCAATATCAATTCAAATCTATCGCGGATCGGTGGAATTTCATGAATTCCTTGATTGTTTTTGCAGCCTGCCTCAGCCGTCGCTACGCCGGTCAAGAGCCCGCCGTACTGCCTTGATCACAGGGATTGCGACCACACCGCCGATGACCGCCGTAACCAGTTGTGGCCAGCTGAAGCTCAGCGAAAGCGCGGCTGTCATCCCCTTCACGCTCTTTTCCGGCAAACCAAGGCCGGGCAGAAGCGCCGGAACAAACAGCAGCACCACCAGGCAATAAAGCGCGGCCGTTTTCAAAACGGAAGCCACAGCCACGGCGGCTGCCATGCGGGGCGTATCGTTGCTGCGGCGCTCCACCAGCTCAAAGGCGATCACCAGCACCAGGTTGCCGGCGGCCACAAAGGGGATCAGCAACGGGTGGGGCAAATGGCTCTGCAGGGCGGCAACGACCGGCGAGAGGATCGCAACGAAGATGCTGCCCTTCCAGCCCACCGTGGCGGCTGAGACATAAAGCGCCAGGTTGACCAGCGAGCCGATGACCAGCGTGGACGCAAAGCTGGTGCCGATCACAAGGCGAAGCTGTTGAAACAGCAGCGTGATGGCCAACAACAGGGCTGTACGCACAATCAATTGCAAATTCTTGTTTTTCATAAAACTCTTCCTTTCCAAACTTTATTGGTCTGCTGGAGCCATCATGCTCCGCACCGTGACGTTTGGAATCGACCCAAGCTTGCCGGACAACGCGCCGATTTCATCGGTGGTTCCGTCCACAATCACGGAGATCACCGACAGGCCCCGGTCCCGATAGGGCACACCCTGCCTGGCCACAATGATATGCCCGAAATCAGACAGATGCTTGTTCACCAGCAGCGCCGCCTCACTGCGCTCCTTCACAAAAATACCGATCATGCCAACGCGCTTTTGCATGCTGCACCTCCCTTCCAAACAACAATGCCCTCCCGCACTGCGGGAGGGCTATGGAAAGCCATTTCTGACAAGCCTTGGGTGCGGGCTCCCCCACACCTTCAGACCCGGTTGCAAATGCTCTCCACCCTCTCCTCAGGCGCTTGCCCTTGGTGTCAGGCCGATTCTTTGTGAAAATTATAACAATCCTTGGGAGTGCCTGTCAAGGATGATTTTGTCTGCAATCATTGCAATGAATTCACTGTTGGAAGGCTTACCCTTGTTTTCATCAAGCGTATAGCCAAACATTTTCTCAATCGTGTCCACCCGGCAGCGATCCCACGCACTCTCAATGGCGCTTCGGATGCCCCGCTCCACCCTCATCGGCGTGGTGTTGAACTGCTTGGCCACAACCGGGTAGATCTTATAAGTGATGGAATCGAGCATCCCCTTGTCGTTCACGACGTTTAAAATGGCTTCCGTCAAAAAACGATAGCCCTTCAAATGTGGCGCCACTGCCATTAGATGCAGTTGATCGGTAATGCTGCGCCTGAGATCCTCATCAGTCTGTTTACGGACATGCAGATTCTGCTGCTCGCGGGTCTCGCCCATTAGCGTGCGAAGTCTCCGGATAAATACATCCAGGTTAAAGGGCTTCAGGAAGTATGCGTCTGCACCAAGTGTCAATGCCTGGCGGGTGATATAGTCCATGCCCATCGCGGAAAAAATCGCGACCTTGGGTCTTTCAGGCAGATCCCTGAGTTTTTCCTGCACCGCCAAGCCATCGAGCCGGGGCATGATGATATCCAGAATCACAAGATCCGGATGGTATTCAGATATCCCCTGAAGCGCCGTTTCCCCATCCAGCGCAGTGCACACCACTTCAAATTCCTCTTCCTGGCTGATCCGCTCCGAGAGCATTTCCAGAAAACTATTGTTATCATCGGCTAGAAGCACTTTCCACCGGGCCATATCAATCCTCCTAATTACCAGGATGAATTCTACAACAAAATGGAAAATCCTTCCAGTCTGTTTTTAGCACATCTAAATAGTGAGTTTATGGTGCCTCACTATTTTGCAGCATCCACTCAATGAACACGCCGTGACCCTTGGTGGGGTCGCTGATAAACACATGGGTGATCGCTCCGATGATGTATCCATCCTGAATGATCGGGCTGCCACTCATCCCCTGCACAATCCCGCCCGTTTTCTTCAACAGTTCCGGATCGGTTATTTCAACAACCATTCCCTTGGCAGCCGGCTCATTTTGCCGGGTGATCTTGATAATCTGGCAGTCAAACTCTCTCACCCCCTGGTCATCAATTGTCGTGAGAAGCGTGGCCGGGCCGGTGTGGGCGGTAGACTGGCCACCCACCGGCAAAGCTCGATGATATACCGGGCTGTCAATTGCCCCATATGCGCTGCCGTAAATCCCAAAACGAGTATTTTTGTCGATCGCGCCGATGCCAGTGCCCTCCCCGGAGAAATACCCTCTCAATTCGCCTGGTGTCCCTTTTTCACCCACCTTCACGTCAATGATGCGGGAGTGCACAATTTCTCCATTCTTGACAGAAAGCAGTGTGCCTGTGTCCACATCAGTGATGGGGTGCCCCAGCGCTCCAAACCGGCCGTCAGCAGGATTATAGAATGTAAGAGTACCCACCCCGGCGGTGCTGTCACGGATCCATACACCCAGCCTCAGTTTCCCATCCAGCTGGTCACGCACAGCCCGTATGGTGAGATCAATTGTCGTGCCGTCACGCTCAACAGTGAGTTGCAGGTCCTCATCGCCATATTTGGCCACAATCTGGGCCAATTGGGAGCTGTTGTCAATTGTGATACCGTTGATCTTCTCAATCACGTCGCCTGGTCTCAAATCCGATTCACGTGCGGGGCTCTTCACTTCACCGTTCTGGGTAACCACATCGGACCGGCCGACAACCAATGTGCCCTTCGTATACAACGATACTCCAATGGATTGCCCTCCTGGCACCAGTGACATTTTTGGTGAGACGACCACGGCGATGCTCTTGATCGGGAGAATGCCAAACAATGAAAGATTCAGCTTGGATTCACCAACGGCCTGTGGCACAAGCTGCACACTGCTGCCGCGTTGCCACGCCTTGTCGCCCAGCGACTCGCTGTTGATTTGCAGCACATTGGTGTCGGATGCGGTGAGCGGAATTGGAAAGCCGGTGTTCAGGCGCTCCACCTGACCCTGCTGCAAATTAATCTCCTGTGGCAGAGAAAAGAAGCTCCTCACCGGCGGGGAGTAATTGAGAGCCAACATCGCGGCTGCCAAAAGGCAGCCGATGGTTTTTTTCAGTCGGGACGGCGGTTTTTTGGGCATAGTCCAGCTCCATCAACAAAATTTTCTGAGATTAGTGTTCGGTTTTGAAAGAGCCGATTATACCTGCGCCGGGATTTGGCAAGAAGCTTCGAAAGTGGCAGGCAACAAAAAAAGACGCTTGATTTCTCGCGCCTTATGCAATGATGTGTTGGTATTCAACAGGTGATTTCTGGCAATGAGCAAGCGAAAAAAAGGGAAATGGCAGGAATTTCTGTGATTGGAAAATTCAGGCAAGCATCCTCATGCTGTCACATCGGCAACATTTGCAAGGCTCTTTCGGAAGCGCCTGCTCCACTCCAGCATCTCGCGGGCGTGCTGGCCGCTCAGAGTGCTCACCTCACCGCCCACCAGCCTGCCGATTTCCGCGGCTCGCCCGGCTTCCGGCAGCGGCGTGACCGATGTGCTGGTGCTTACGCCGTCGGTACTTTTTTCAATGAAAAAGTGGCTTTCGCCCATCGCAGCGATCTGGGCCGTATGTGTCACGCAGATCACCTGGTGTGATAGCGCGATGCTGGCAAGCTTTTCAGCAACCACGCGGGCCATCGTGCCGCTAATGCCGGTGTCAATCTCATCAAAAATCAAGGTGGGGATGCTGTCGGCGTTGGCAGCAATGTTTTTCAGTGCCAGCATAATTCGGCTCATCTCGCCACCGGATGCTATTTTCGCCAATGGCCGCAAGGGCTCACCGGGGTTGGGGCTGATAAGAAACCGCAGCCGGTCAAAACCCCTGGCGGTGGCGCTCCCCTCCACACCGCCGGCCCTATCGTCAAACTCCACGGAGAACTTGGAGTGGCCCATGCCCAGGTCGGCCAGCTGGCCTACCACCTGTTTTTCAAATCTTTGGGCGGCTTCCTGCCTCTGCTTGGTCAGAACCTCTCCCAGAGTCAAAAGCTCCCGCTCCAGCGATGTGATTTCGCCGGCCATGCGCGCCATCTGTTCGTCAGCATGCTCCAGCGATTCCAGCTCCCGCTCCATGCCGGCAAGCGTTTTCAGGATGTCCTCCACGCTGCCACCGTATTTGCGCTTCAGCTGGCGGATCGTGTCAAGCCTTGCCTCTACATCGTTGAGCGCATCTTCATCATACTCCTGGCTGCCTGCTTTCGCCCGAAGCTCGCTGGAAATGTCATCCATCTCGATTACGACTTGCTCCAGGCGGTTCTTCAGCGTCTGGAAGTCGTCGCCGTATTGCGCGATATGGGAAAGCTCCCTGGCCGCGGCGCCGATGCTGTCCAAAGCAGCAGCTCCACCGCCTTCGCCGGAATAGAGCGAGTCATAGGCTGAGCGGAGCGCACCGGCGATTTCCTCAGCATGCTGCAGAAGCTTCAGTTGTTGCTGGAGCTCTTCATCCTCGCCGGGGGCCAGGTTGGCTGATTTAATCTCCTTGATCTGGTAGCGGAGAATATCGGCCCTGCGGGCCCGGTCCTGCTCGCTGCCAAACAGGGAGCGCATGCTCTCCAGCAGCTTGCGGTATTTGCCATAGGTGACGGCGAAGGCATCCCGTTGCTTGGCCAGCGTCGGGCCGCCAAAACCATCCAATATGTCCATGTGCCTGGTTTCATTGAGAAGCGATTGGTGCTCGTGCTGGCCGTGGATGTCGATCAGCATCTGCGTGAGCCCCCGCAGCTGTGCCACGGTGGCAAGCGCGCCATTGATGCGGCAGGTGTTGCGGCCCGCGGTTGTGATCTGGCGAGATATGATCAGCGAGCCGTCGCCGCTGTCCAGCTCCATTTCATTGAGCGCCTCCGCCACCGCATCATTGCCTGATATGTCAAAGGCCATCTCCACCCGGGCGTCATTGCAGCCGGCCTTGATGATCTCCTTGTCGCTGCGGGCGCCAAGAGCCAGGTTCATCGAATCAATGATGATCGATTTACCCGCTCCGGTTTCGCCGGTGAGCACATTGAGGCCACGGCCGAAGTCGATCTCCACCGATTCAATCAGGGCGATATTGCGGATGGCAAGCTTGGTCAGCATATTTACTGCCCCATTATCTATAATCTGCCATACTATCGTATCAGAAAAATGCTATTTGATCAAAGCCCTCAGTTTTTCCACCACCTGGGTGGCGGCGTATTGCTCGCGAACCACAACCATAAAGGTGTTGTCACCGGCAATACTGCCCAGGATCTCCGGCCAGCGCAGTGCGTCCACTGCTTCGGCCGCGGCGTTGGCGCTGCCGGACAGTGTGCGGATCATGATGATGTTGTGGCTGTGCTCAATGCTCAGCACCGTGTCAGCAAACACACGGATCAAGCGTGCTGACAGCCCGTTTCCGGCATCACCCACAGCGGCATAGCAGCTGCGGCCTGATCCGTCAGCCACCTTGACCAGCTTCATTTCCTTAATGTCGCGGGATACAGTGGCCTGGGTCACGTCCTCCCCCATCTGCTTGAGGCGGTCGGCCAGTTCTTCCTGCGTGTAGACGCTTTCCTGGGAAATCAACTCCAGGATGCGCATGTGCCTTTTATTTTTCATTGGCTCTCCCCCTAGTCGTTCCATTCGGTGAGCTTGCTGCGGAGCAAATCAAAAAAGTCGTTGGGTCCAAAACGCAGAAACAGGGTTTCTATTGCGGCCTTGCGCACAACCGCCCGCCAACCCTTATTGAGCCTTGCACATTCCTCACCATCTGCATTGAGGCGGGCTTCGCTGGTGTTGCCAATCACAGAGAGAGTGATCACCGACTCCGCCGGCACCACCAGCGGCACGGCGCTGAGGCTGTGAGCACACACCGGTGTTATCAGCAGGCAGGGCACATCCGGCGAAACAACCGGCCCTCCTGCCGAAAGGGAGTAACCTGTGGAACCGGTGGGGCTGGATATCAGCAGGCCATCGGCGGCATATCGGCCGGCCAGCGTATCTCCCACCTTTGCCTCCACGCGCACAAGCCGGGGTGAAGTGAGGCCGGTGAGATAAAAATCATTCAGCGCCAAGGCAGTGCCCTGCTCCATGCCATCTTCGTCAATCACGTTGGCGGAGAGCATCATGCGGCGCTCAACGCGTGCTTCTCCGGCCACGGCGCGCTGGAGCGCCTTTTCCATCGCAGATAACTCCACCGAGGTCAGGAAGCCTTTGTGGCCCAGATTGACACCCAGCAGGGGCGCTCTTCCTGCAGCACCCCTGGCCGCTGCCAGTATGGTGCCGTCACCGCCCAGCGTCACGATAAAACCGGCGCTATATAGGTCATCATCTCTCGCCTCTTGCACGCCTGCCGGCAGCAAGCCCGCTTGCTCTGGGCACGCGAGCACACGCACACCCAGCCCCAGCAGCACACCGGCTGCGTGGGCCGCCACGCGATAACCAGGATCCTTGACCGGATTGGCAATGATCGAAACGTTCAACGCCATACTTCGATTCCACAAGAATAGATAGGAACATTATAACGGTAAAAATGAATAAAAACAACAGTGGATGCATAAAAGGCGGCATAGCTGTGGAAATCACCCTACATCCCTTGTAAATCGACCCTACCACTTCGTAGCATTACCCCTTCACAAGGAGATGCCTATATGTGCTTGCCTAGAATAATGTTAGTGTGATGAAGAACGAAATGCAGCTCCCTTACGAAGGGGGCACCGTCGTAGCCAATGGGGGATTCTCCCAAGGCTTTGTCAGAAACCAGGGGGGCCTTCACATCATAAACCGGTCAATTTCATCCACAGTGACCCCATCATGGATTGACAGGTTGATTCCAAGCGCCACCAGTCGGGCCACATCATCCACAATTGCGTCGATTTCCTTCGGGGTCACAATGAGGTCACCCAAATGCTCCGACACCACTTTTCGGATCATTCCTTCTGCCTGGTCGCCGGCGGTGGTCCCGTCAAGCAGCTCGATCACGTCGCGGGCAATTGTGCCTGCATATACCACCAGCGGCACGCCGATTGAGATCACCGGCACGCCAAGAGTTTGCGTGTTCAACTGCATGCGATGGTTGCCCACGCCGGAGCCGGGGCAGATGCCCGAATCAGTGATCTGGATCGTCGTGCCCAACCGGGCCGTGCTGCGCGAGGCCAGTGCGTCGATTGCAACCATCGCGGTGGGCTTGATCTTCTCCACAACACCCAGGATGATTTCGCCTGTTTCAATTCCAGTGATGCCCAGCACGCCCGGAGCCATCGCGCAGACAGACCTCACCCGCTCATCCACCTGATCGGGGATTAACTGGATCAGGTGGCGGGTAACCATCAGCTTTTCCACCACGCGCGGGCCCAGCGCGTCCGGCGTAATGTTCCAGTTACCCAGGCCCACCACCAGCACTGTACCCTCCTTGCCGAAACCCGGAAGCATCTTCTTCAGCTCATCCCCCATGCGGCGGCTCACCCGCTCCACAAATTCAGGATCCCTGTTTTTCAACTCTGCCGCGTCAATGTTGATATACAAACCCACGGGCTTGCCCATTGCCTGCGCACCGATGTCGTTGAGCACCCGAACGGTGGTCACGGTGATGTCTTGATCACGGTTGTCAACAGTGGACTCTACGCCCGCAATCGACTGCCCCGCCAATTCCCGCGCTTCAGCTGCAAGGTCGGTTCTCACGCTACTACCCATGGAAACAGGCACATCCTTTCTATGAACAGAGAAAAACAACAAAAACAGTTTGACCGGATTGGCTGGAGATTATGAATCGGGCTTCCACTTTCAGTAAAATAATCATGAACGTGATTCGGGCGAGTCATCTGTGTTATAATACATATAACTATACATTGGGAGAGTTGACCGAATATGCCCCAGATGTACCGAAGAGGTCCACGGACAATACGGCCGCAGAAAACTGCCCACAGCTATTATCGTCCTGCCAGGCGAAAGTCGCTGGTGGCTGAACTGATAGAAAGAATCAAAAGGCTGCCCCGTCGGTTTTTATTAATCGTGGGTGCGTTGTTGGTGATTGTGGTTGTGAGCATCACCGCCATTGCACTTGCCTCCGGTGGCAAACATACTGGCAGCTTGGCCAGCGGTGGCTTTGGCACACCCAAGCCCAAGCCCACGCCCACCAGCACCGACCCATCGGTATCGCTCCCTCCGCGCAACGCGCCATTGGATGTGCCGATGATCACACCGGAGCCGGTGACGGTTCGCGACATCAGTTTCAGCTCCATGGCACTGAAATTCAAGGAAAAGCTGATCAACACTCCGGGCATCAACGGCAACGAGCTCTTTTTTTCTGCAGGATCCGGCCAGTTGGAAGCCAAGGATGACCCGTTAAAAAAGCTTTACCTCCACAATGTCGCGACCGGTGAGGAGAAAAAGATTGCCGACGCGAAGCTGGCAGGCGGCGGTTTTTACGAAACCTACCTCAACGACGACTGGATGGTATGGGTGGAAACCGACCACTACACCTTCAGCTATATCTATGTGCTAAACCGTAAAACCAATGAGAAGACACAAATAAAGAACTGCAAAAACGGCGTACCCAAACTGAGGCTTGCCGGCGACACGCTGGTCTGGCTGGAGCCGGTGGACAAAAATAAACACCAGTTAATGATGTTTGACCTGAAATCCCAGGAAAACCTGACGCTCACGGCATTTGAAGGAGAGAACACGGTAACCTACGGTGTAATGGCGCCGGCCATTTATGCCGAACCTGTTGCATCCGCAGGCCCCGATGACACGGCACAGGCCACCGCCACACCCACGCCATCGCCCACTCCTTCACCAACGCCGTCTGCGTCGGCTTCGAGCACAGCGGACGAATCAGCCGCTCCCGGCGGTGAGGAGGAGCAGGCGTCAGCACCGGCATATCACACCACAGTGCTTTGGGCCGACACAGACAAGTCTCAAACCGAAGAGCAGAAGAAGACAGAGGAGCATAGCACAATATATTGGCTGGAGCTGGGTGAAGACGCCATCATGGACGACAATGGCACATTGAAGACCCAGCAGTTCTCGCCAGGCACCTATGTGCACGATCCTCTTTACAATGGGCAATACTTTGTGTGGAGCGACGGTAACAACTCCCCGAAATCGAAGCTCTACATCAGCAAGCCCAATGGCGCCCCTCAAGTGATTGCCGAGGGTATTACGACCTACAGCCTTGGTGACGGCTTTGTGGCCTATGGCAAAAACCAGCAGGTGTGGATTTACATTATCGCCACAGGTGAATACTGCAGGCTTTCCAGCGGTGATGAGAAGGGCATGTTGCCAAACGCCAATGGCATGACTGTGGTGTGGTATGACAAGACTGATGACAGTGTGGCAGACAAGCTGCGTTATAAAGTGTTAACCAGGCAAGACCTGCTCCCGGGAGCTCTTGATCAATGAGCACATTGAGAACCGTATACCTATGTAGCGAGTGCGGTGCGGAAAGCCGCAAATGGGTGGGGCGTTGCCCCGGCTGCGGCGCGTGGAACACGATGAGCGAGGAAGTGGAGGAAAAGCCCTCCGCTCCGGGCAATCGCACAGCTGATCTCACACCAGGCACCGAAGCCGCCGCGCTGCCCGATGTGCCCATGCACGATTTCGGACGGTCTTCCACCGGTATGGGTGAGCTTGACCGGGTGCTGGGCGGCGGCATCGTGCAGGGGTCCCTCATTCTGGTGGGCGGAGACCCGGGCATCGGCAAGTCCACACTGCTGCTGCAGGCGGCTGAGAATATCGCAAAACAAGGCGATACGGTGCTGTATGTGTCCGGTGAGGAAAGCTTGAGGCAGGTTGCGTTGCGGGCCCAACGTTTGGGTGCCGGCTCCCGCAACCTCAAGCTACTGGCTGAGACCAATGTGGACAGAGTGCTGCTCCATGTAGAGAAGCTAAAGCCCGCCGCTATCATCATCGACTCGATCCAGACAATGTACCGCACGGGCATGACCAGTTCTGCCGGCAGCGTAACACAGGTGCGCGAATCGGCAGCCTCCTTCATGCAGGTTGCAAAAGACACCGGCTGCCCGGTCTTTCTGGTGGGCCATGTGACCAAGGCCGGAGCGCTGGCAGGGCCCAGGGTGCTGGAGCATATGGTGGACACCGTTTTGAATTTTGAGGGTGACAACATGCACTCCTACCGGATCCTGCGCGCCGCCAAAAACCGCTTCGGTTCCACAAACGAGATCGGGCTTTTTGAGATGCGGGAAACTGGGATGGCGGAGGTGAGCAACCCATCAGAAATGTTGCTCTCTGACCGAGCCAACGGCCCCGGCTCCATCGTGACAGCCAGCGTGGAGGGCACTAGGCCGGTGCTGGTGGAAATCCAGGCGCTGGTCTCCAACACCGTGTTTGGCACGCCCCGTCGCATGGCCACCGGTATTGATTACAACCGCATGGCGCTGCTGGTCGCGGTGCTTGAAAAGCGGGCGGGCTTGCGGCTGTATGACCAGGATGTTTATTTGAATGTTGCCGGCGGCTTGAAGCTGGATGAACCGGCTGCCGATCTTGGGGTTGCGTTGGCCATTGCGTCGGGCCTCCGGGGCAGCCCGCTGCCCGACGGCGTGGCTGTATTCGGTGAGATTGGCCTGACCGGCGAAGTGCGCCCGGTGGGCCGGGCCGAAACACGGTTGGCAGAATGCGCAAAAACTGGCTTTACCACAGTGGTGCTGCCCAAGCGCAACATCAGGGGTGTGAAGGCTCCAGACGGATTGGAGCTGGTCGGCGTGCAGACGGTAGCGGATGCTTTGAACTTGCTGTGCTGATCCTCACTCCAGTGCTATACCCTCACCCCCTGCCCCCTCCCCCATGAGATTGGGGGAGGGGAATTATAACGAGATTAAGGAGACCCCATGGCCCAGTATTATTCCACCTTCCCCTCCGGCTTCGAGCCGGCCATTGAGGAGTTTATCGCCCGCGACATGCCCGGCGTGCAGTTGCTGCGCATGCTGGATGGCGCAGCAGAGTATAAGCGCAGGGGCGTGCTCACAGACATTCCACCGTGGTTCAACAACACATTTTTGTGTCTGACCACCTTCCCCAGGGCGCCAAAAGACCCGATCCAGCACATGGTGCGCCTGGCGCTCACCCACGGTGTGGACTCCGAAACAATCCTGAACCATATGCCTGATGGCGCAGCCACGTTCCGCGCGATGTTTATGGTGGACGGCCTTATTACCCATGCCGGAGAAAAGACGATGGGCAAGTCTGAGGCATTCCTCGCAGGAATGTCTGGCCTCAAGCCAGGCCGGGCATTGCCGGATGTGGAATTTTGGTTCTTGTATCGAAGCAAGGAGGGGTTGGGATTCCTGCTGATGCGGTTGACATATCGCAAGGAAAGCAGCCAGCGCTCCGGAGAGTTGAGGCCGGACATCGCGAGCCTATTGTGCCGGCTGACCAACCCAAAGCCCGGTGAGACCTTCCTGGATCCATTTGCCGGCAGCGGCGGGATCGCCCGGGCGCGCTTGCGCACACCTGCGGAAAAGGTGATCGCCGGCGATATCGCGCCATCCCCCGAGCTTCGTTATGCCCTGCGCGGCGCCGCAAACGGTTCGGTGCTGAAAATGAACGCGCTGGATATGGCAGACATCGCGTCCGGCTCCGTGGATGCCATTGCCTGCGATCCACCCTGGGGCGAAAACGCGCCTTTGGCAGATCCTCAGGCTTTTTTGGGGAAACTGGCCGCAGAAACCCGCCGCGTGCTCAAGCGGGGCGGCAGGCTTGTGCTGATAACCCCATTCAAAAAAGAGGCTGAGGAAGCCTTATCGATGAATTTTGCATTGGATGAACGTTTGGAGGTGCTGGTGGCGGGAAAAAAAGCAGTGGTGTTTGTATGCCGCAGCACATAATGGAGCAGCTGCCTTGCTTATGAAATGTTAAGCGATTATTCAATGTTTATTCACATGAGCTATGCTATAATAAATTGTCAAATTGGATGAAAGCCGGAGGGTTGAATGCGAAAACTGCTGAAAGTGATCCTCATATTGATTGGCGCTTCCCTGGGCGCCACATTGGTTTTTCTAGGGATCAGCCTTCTAAACGATCTTGGGGTGCTTAATGAAAGCAGATATGTGCCACTTTGGCTTTCCCTGGTATCATATGTTGTTTTTTCCATTCTCGGCGGGTTCTTGTTTTTGCTGATCACTCCATCATTTTTCAGGCTTCTGGATCATGTGGAAGCCACACTGAAAACCCGACCGATGGCTGATCTGGTTGCCGGTGTGATCGGGTTGGTGATCGGGTTCATCCTTGCGTTCTTCATCAGCCAGTTGATCAATTACATTGGGTTGCCCTGGCTGTCCATCCCGCTGTCGCTTCTCGTCTACCTGCTGCTGGGATATTTTGGCCTTTCTTTGGCGGTCAATCGCCGGCATGAGCTGAACTTCGTTGCGCTCATCCGCAAAGCAATGGCCAACCGCGAAGGCCGCGGCGCCGGCAAGGATGGCGTCTCTGAAGAAACGTTGTCTCAGAAATTGCTGGATACCAGCGTGATCATCGATGGCCGCATCTTTGAAATCTGCAAGGCAGGTTTTTTGGAAGGAAGGCTGATTGTGCCGTCCTTCGTGCTCGACGAATTGCGCACGATCTCTGACAGTGAGGACGACCTGAAACGCTCCCGCGGGCGCCGTGGGTTGGACATTTTAGCCCGTCTGCAACATGAATTGGCTCGGCCGGTTGAAGTGGTCAACCGGGACTTCTCAGAGCTTTCCGATGTGGACAGCAAATTGCTGAAGCTGGCCGGTGAATTGGGCGCCAAGGTGATAACCAACGACTTCAATCTCAACAAGGTTGCCCGTGTGCAAAACATCAGTGTGCTCAACATCAACGAGCTTTCCAACGCGGTGAAGCCCGTGGCACTGCCTGGCGAAGACATGCATGTGAAGATTGTGAAACCGGGCAAGGAGCAGGGGCAAGGCGTGGCTTATCTGGAGGATGGCACGATGATTGTGGTGGAGGGCGGCTCCCGCTACATCGATGAAACTGTGCAGATTGTCGTGACTAGCTCATTGCAAACTTCGGCAGGCAGAATGATCTTTGGGAAGCTGGCCTGAGCTCTATTCATTGAATAAATGCCAATCCCCTCCAACCGATAGGCGGAGGGGATTTTTCATGTAAACAGAATTTAGAAATCGTGTATCGTTAAGGCTTCAGCATGACGGTCATTGTCTATGCTGGGCTAAAGAATAGTCCCCCCACCAATGCACTCATCGCCCATATAAAGCACCGCTGCCTGCCCTGGAGTGATTGCTCGCTGCGGCTGGTCGAAGGTGAGCAGGCCTTCTTCACCGTCCAGTATAAGACGAGCCTTTTGGTCCGGTTGGCGATAACGCACCTTTGCGCCGCAGTCGAATGCCTTGGCCGGCGGCTTCCCAGCTGTGAAGTGCAGGTCACCCAGCCGGCAGCTGGTGGAATATAACTCCTGCGAGTCATTGCCCTGCCGCACATATAGAATGTTATTCTCCAGATCCTTGGCAACCACAAACCACGGCTCACCGTTGCCGCGGCCCCCGATGCCCAGGCCTTTGCGCTGGCCGATCGTGTAATACATCAATCCATCATGCCGGCCGACCACTTCCCCCTCCGGCGTGCGCAACTCACCGGGCTGTGCTGGCAAGAACTGTTGCAAAAAATCCTTGAAACGCCGCTCGCCGATGAAGCAGATGCCGGTGGAATCCTTCTTTTCAGCCACAGGCAGCTGCTCCTTTGCAGCAATTTCCCGCACTTCCCGTTTGAGCATGCCGCCCAGCGGGAACAGCGCTTTACACAGCGCCTCCTGCCCCAGCATGTAGAGGAAATAGGACTGATCCTTGGAACCATCCACACCTTTCAACAACCGGTACGCGCCATCCCGCTCCTCAATGCGTGCGTAATGACCCGTCGCCAGCCGGGCGGCTCCCATCTTTTCAGCGAAGTCCATGAGCTCCTTGAATTTGATTTCCCGGTTGCAAAGCACGTCCGGATTGGGTGTGCGGCCCAAGCGGTATTCGCTCAGGCAATATTCAAACACCCGGTCCCAGTACTGCCTGGAAAAGTTCACACTGTAATAGGAAATGCCGAGGCGGTCGCAGCAGCGGCGCACATCGTCCCAGTCAGCGGCGGCGGTGCAAACTCCGTCGTCCTCTTCCTCCCAATTGTTCATAAACACGCCGATCACATCATGGCCCTGCTGCTTCAAGAGCAAGGCCGCGACGGCGGAATCGACACCCCCGGACATGCCGACAACGATGGTATCTGCCATTGGATCACACTCCGGGGGTATTATAACACATTACACGTGGCGGGTCATTGGCTGGATGCCGGGTTCCACCCCTTATACTCGGGCTACACCCCTTTTTGCAGAATATAGATGAAATGATTGGCCTCCCGCAATGTGTGGTCTGCCAGCAATGGCAGGATGATCGACCGGATTTTGCATTGCAGAATCCCGGCTGTTCCAGCAGCCTTGAAGTCCCTGATGTTCTTGGTAGCATCCAGGCTCTCTGCGGTCACTTTGGGGATGATTGCCGGATTGTTCTGGGCTTGGATGGACTCCGCGGTCAACTCGTCGAATTCCTTCCCGAACATATTGGCCTTGTCAAACAACGTCTGCTCTGTGGGATCCAGCAATCCGCGAATGAATTTGGCATGCTCGGCCATGATGCGGTTCCAGAACACCTCCTCCTCGATCAGATCGTTTCCTCCACGGATACTTGTGCCTGCCTGCAATTTTGCAAGCATGCCATGGAAATGCACTGCCTCACGCAGAATATGATCGATCAACAACGGATAGTTGTTCGTGAACAGCTGGCAGGACAGCACTTCGTTCAGCATTTTACTCTTAAGACCTGCCAGGCCCGATACAGCTGTCATCGCCCGTTGATTGAGGTCTGACACCTTGCTTTCCATCCCCGGAGGGATCACCATTCCCGGTTGCAGGCTTAGCTCGCTCTGAGTGATGGAGGTATCAATCGGAGCCCCGGTGTAGAACTGGGAAGCCCGTTCCGCGTCCAATGTATATTTTGTAACAAACTGCCCGGCGTTGGCAGCCTGTGCATTGATCACGCCATTGGCAAGCTGCACGGCTTCCTGCAGGAGCATGCTGAAATGCCTGGCAAACCAACTGGCGTCCTGAATGTAAGTAGTGTTCTTTGGCGGCAAGGAAACCGCCAGGAAAAATGAGTGTTCCTTCATGATGCGCAGGAAAAAGAGATCCAGGCTCAACGACATTTGTACATATTCTTCCCTGGATAACATGGGCCCAACTACCTTTCCTATATTCAGGCATATCCATGCAGGGTATTGAATCCCACATGGGCCATACCACATCATATGATCGGCAGTTGGTTTGGGGAATGGATGTCAAGCCATAAACAATGCCGCAAAGTCTTTCCTAACCGTGGTTTCACCTGCAAGGATAATATGCCATCGAATCGGCGGAATCCCAAAAACCGGCAGTTTCATACAGAGGTCTGCCCATCTCGGTCGCGTGCAGCAGAATACGCTCACAGCCACAATCCTTGGCTTCCTTCATCAGTAACTTGAGAAGCTGTTTGGCAATGCCATTTTTCCGATGGGCAGGCTTGGTATACATCGCGCTCAAATAGGCAGTGTGACCATTGGGGCACCAGTCATTTGGCGGTAGCCGATAAAACGTGAGCCCGCCCATCGCCACGATTGCTCCACCTTTTACTGCAACCCATGCCGCATAACTGCCGTTAGCCATGGTCTCACGTAGATATTGAACCGTGTTCCCATACAGTAGGGTACGGAGGTCGGTCTCCGAATGTTTTGTCTCAAAAAGCATCTCAACACGCAGTTTGGCAAGAACCTCTACGTCCTCCAGCGTTGCCCGACGAAACTCAACCATCACCCTGCCCTCCCCCATTCAATGCATGCGCCAGCTCACGCACCTTTT
Organism: Bacillota bacterium; assembly: GCA_023435705.1. Classification (GTDB taxonomy): domain Bacteria; phylum Bacillota; class Clostridia; order Christensenellales; family UMGS416; genus JAEYRA01. The sequence continues at coordinate 697,471 of JAEYRH010000016.1, forward strand.
CCAGGGCTTCCGCATCCATCGCGGCAGGGCGCTCGTCCGTTTTGTGGGAAAGGACCATGCCCAGACGTTTGTTGTTGACGAGCCGAAACAGTGTGTCAGCCATCTCTATGGCTGGCGCTGCCTTGCCGTCTCCCCCACCTACCAATATCAACCCGCCGCGCCTGGTCTTGCCGGCGAGAGGCTTTTCGCCACGGAACCGGCGGGCGGCATAATACCGCTGTAGCCGGCTGGCCAGCGATAACAGCGGGCCGGTCAGCTGGGAGAAGTAGAGCGGTGAGGCAATCACAATGTTGTCGGCGTTTTCCAGCGCCTGATAAACGGCTTGCATGCCGTCATCGATGGAGCACCCGTCATGCTTCCAACAATACCGGCAGTCGGTGCAGGGGCCGATGTTGCCGTAATAAGCACTGATCTCTTGTATGTCGCCGCTCAGGTGCTTCTTCAGTTCCGCCAGCAGAGCGGAAGTGTCGCCGTGCTTGCGGGGTGAGCCGTTCAGGATCAGGGTTTTCATGCTTGTCACACCGTTCCAAAATAACTGTTGGTCTCCATTGGCAGCGTAATGAATTCACCAGCGGCATACCGCGCAAACAGTGCCTCCATCGCGCACACAAACGGCTGATAGTTGTCGTCACCGGCTAGTGGCGCGTAGGAATTGGACAGGTTGCGGCCCAGAAAACCGGCCAGGTCATGGCGCTCGGCATTGTCAAACACCCGGTGCTCAAACTGCCCACCTTGGAAAAACTCCTGAAAGACTGCCGGTTCGTCCTCGATCCCGCCGCCGAAGGCCACGAAATTGGGGCATAGGTCAATGCACACCCTCTCAAGCTCTTGATTGATCTCTTGCTCCATGTCGCGGTTGTTCCAGACCAACGCAACCGGAGCACCGGGGCGCAGGATGCGGCTGCATTCTTGCCGGAAGCGGGGGCGGTCAAACCAGTGGAACGACTGCGCCGCAGCGACCAGGCTGACGCTGTGATCCTCAAGCGAGGTGTTTTCCGCTGTGGCGGCAACCGACCGGAATCCCGGTTGGTCCCCAAGATGCGATTCTGCCACTGCCCGCATGTCAGCGTTGGGCTCCACGGCCCACACCTGCAAACCCCTGGCCAGCAACTGCCTGGTCAGGATGCCTGTACCGGAACCCACATCCGCCACAACATCGCCAGTCTGTAAACCAGCGGCTGCCATCAGATATTCCAGATAAGCGTCCGGATACCGTGGCCGATACCTGGCATATTGTTCGGCCTTGCCGGTGAACTTCTGTGTGGTGTCCAATGCTTATCCTCTCATTCGTCGTGGTTCCGCTTGCCGGTGATTGCATCCACCGTCACCTTCACGATTGCCACCGCCGGCAGGTATTTCTCGATCACCGCATCCCGTCGGCCTTGCCCCGGCGCAAACTGCTCACACAGAGCAATCAATTTCTCCACAATCTCATCCCGGTCGGTCACCACAGTGGCTCGGCCGGTGACCAACGCGCTATCATAGTGGGTGATGAACCGCTCCGGCACCACAGCCTGCTGTCCGATCACCATGAAGGACACTCGAGGGTTTTGAGAAAGGTTGTCCAGCTTCTTCCCTTTTCTGGCGCAATGAAAAAAGATACAGTTTTCGCTCTCCGAATAGCAATAGTTCACCGGAACGCCGTAGGGCTCACCCTGGGCAGAAGCTGTGGACAGCACACCGTGGCTGCCGGCCTTCAGGATCGCAAGGGCTTCTTCGGTGGAGATGGCGCGGTTTGGCATAGGGTTTGACCTCTCATTCTTCACACAAGTGTTTCAACATCCGCTGGGGATTCTCCAGGAATTGTCGGGTCAATTGGTAATGCTCAGTCTGCTCATATGGCATGCGACGGATGCCATCTTCTGTGAGCACCAGGATGTCAGCATCTGGGTAGGCCATCACAATTGGCGAGTGGGTGGCCACGATGAACTGGGAATCCTGCCTCACCAGTTCAGCCATGCGGGCCAGCAATGTGAACTGCCGTGAGGGTGACAACGCCGCCTCCGGTTCGTCCAGGATGTAGAGCCCATTGCCACCGAAACGATTGAGCATCAACGACAGGAAGCTCTCACCATGGCTCTGCTTGTGCAGCGAAACGCCGCCATAGCTCTCCAGCAGCGGCGGGCCGAAGCTCATCATCCGGTCTTCCTCATCCAGCTTCTCCACCTCGGTGGCCACGTTGTAGAAGCTTTCCGCCCGCAGAAAGAAACCATCCCTGGGCTTCTTCAAACCTTTGGCCAGAATGAGGCTACGATGCAGCGGCGAATGAGTATCTCGTGAGGAAAAGTTGAAGTTGCGGGTGCCGCCCTCGGGGTTGAACCCAAATGCCACAGCAATGGCTTCCAGCAGAGTGGACTTGCCGGTGCCATTTTCGCCGACGAGGAATGTGACAGGTTTTGTCAGCTTCAGCTCTCCCAAATGCTTTACCGCAGGTAAGCCGAACACATAGCTGCTCCGCTCACCGCCTTCCTTCAGGCGCACCCGGCTGATATAGAGGCTGCTGAAGCCGCTTTCCTCCATCAGAAGATCACCAGCTCCACCGGGCAGTGGTCGCTGCCCATCACCTCCGGGTGGATGGCTGCTTCTTTGATCTCACCCTTGATGCGATCGGACACGATGAAATAGTCGATGCGCCAGCCCACATTCTTGGCGCGGGCGTTGAACATATAGGACCACCAGGTGTAAGCATCCTTTTGATCAGGATAGAGGTAACGGAAGGAATCCGTGAAGCCGCTGCCCAGCAGTTCGGTCATTTTGCCCCGCTCCTGCGGTGAGAACCCTGCATTGTTCACGTTGGACTTGGCATTCTTGATGTCCAGCTCAGTGTGGGCCACATTGAGGTCGCCGCACAGGATCACAGGTTTCTTGCTGTCCAGTTCTTTCAGGTATGCACGGAAATCGTCCTCCCAGCGCATGCGGTAATCCAGCCTGGCCAATTCTGCCTGCGCGTTGGGTGTGTAGCAGTTCACCAGATAGAAGCCATCATACTCCAGTGTGATCACACGGCCCTCCTGGCCGTGCTCCTCGATGCCGATGTCATAGGAAGCGGATAGCGGCAGCTCCTTTGTGAAGATCGCCGTGCCCGAATAGCCCTTCTTTACGGCGCTGTTCCAATACTGGTGATAACCTTCCAGGTTTAGTTCAGCCTGGTCTGGCTGCATCTTGGTTTCCTGCACACAGAAAAAGTCAGCATCGGATAGCCGGAAAAACTCCTCAAAGCCCTTGTTCAGGCAGGCCCGGAGGCCGTTGACGTTCCAGGAAATGAATTTCATTGGTATTCTCCCCTTACAAAGAAATAACAAAACAACAATCTCCCTACCCTCCCTTAAGTCGGTGCGCTCAGCACCGACGGCCAAGGGGAGATGTCATCCGCAGATGACAGGGGGGATTTCTTAGGAATGCAGCCGCAGTGCCAGACTGCCGCGTTGCGAAGCAACGCAATGAGAGATGGCCTTCACAAGAACGGGTCATTCTCTAATTATACAAGAACACACTTCCGCATGTCCATCCATCCAAGCATACCGGCAAGGGCAATGAACCAACAGATATCCCACGGAATATGAATAGATATACAAAGAAAGGTCGTGAGCAAATGCAACCGGAAAAACAGGGCATATCCATCAAGAAGGTTGTGGGTTTTATATTGCGGTGTGCGGTCCCAGCCATCTTTGCAGTCGCTCTGGCCCTGCTTGCGTTTCAGTATTGGCAGCTGCATTTGGAATTTGACCACTTGAAAGACTCGTTGGAATCCAATGCGATGAGCATTGAAACGGTGCAAACCTCCATGGAGCGGCTGGACCGCCCGAAGCCGGTTTTCTCCATCGCCCGTTTTGACCTGAATTATAAGAAGGATGAGTACGGTGAAGGTTATTCCGGCACGGCGATCATCGCCTGCGACCTGCCGGATGCCAGCATCGTGATTTTGAAAACCACGCTGCTTTCCGGCGGATCGGCCTATACGGAGGAGGTTTCCTATAGCCTGGTGATCGTGCACGATGGCATCGGCAGGTATCCCACCTATGATTGGGGGGAGACTGGAAAGATTGAAAAACCGGAGTACAGGTTTGATGTGGTGGGCTATATCTTGACGGAGAAGACCGGAGAATAGGATTGTTTCATAGAAAAACAGGATGGGAATTGCTTCCCATCCTGTTTGTCGCATCTTTGGATTACTTCCCAAGCACCTTTAGCGCCTTGGCCACCACGTTTTCCACGGTGAAGCCAAACTTCAGGAACACTTGGTTGGCCGGGCCAGACGCACCGAAGCCCTCCATGCACAGGATGTCACCATCCAAACCGATGTAGCGGTGCCAGCCGAAGTCGTTGCCGGCCTCAACCGCCACGCGGGCGCGGACGGCCTTGGGCAGCACCTGCTCCTTGTATTCGTCGCTCTGGCGGTTGAAGAGCTCCCAGCTGGGCATGGAAACCACGCGGGCGGCGATGCCCTGGGCTTCCAGCACGTCGGCTGCCTTGTAGATCAGCTCCACTTCGGAGCCGGAGGCAAGCAGCAGGATGTCAGGCGTGGCCTTGCTGGCTTCTTTAAGGATGTAGGCACCCTTCAGGGCTGCCTTGCCGGTGCCGTCATAAAGCGGCAGGTTCTGGCGGGTGAGCGCCAGCGCCGTGGGGCCGTTGGCGGTGAGGCCATACACCCAGGCAGCGGCTGTCTCGCGGGCGTCTGCCGGGCGGAACATCGTGAAATCCGGGATGCTCCTCAGGGATGCCAGCTGCTCGATGGGCTGATGGGTGGGGCCGTCCTCGCCCACACCGATGCTGTCGTGGGTGAGCACATACACCAGCGGCAGCTTCATGATGGAGCTCAGGCGCATCGAGTGCTTCATGTAGTCGCTGAACACGAAGAATGTGGCCACATAAGCCCTCAGGCCGCCGTGCAGCGCCATGCCGTTGCCGATGGCCGCCATCGCGTGCTCGCGTACGCCAAAGTGCATGTTGCAGCCGGCATAGTTTTCAGCGGAGAAATCGCCGCGGCCCTTCATGTCCGACTTGTTGGAAGGAGCCAGGTCTGCAGAGCCGCCGATCATGTTGGGCAGGATCGCTGCCAGGCGGTTCAGCACCGTGCCGGAGCTGTTGCGGGTGGCGTCGGGCTTGTCAAACTTCATGAACTCCGGATCGTCCAGCAAGCCTTCCGGCACCTTGCCGTGGAACCACTGGTCCCATTCGGCTGCCAACTCCGGATAGCTCTTGCTCCAATCGGCAAACAGGCGGCTCCAGGCGGCTTCGGCTTCCTTGCCGGCTTTCTTGATCGTTTCCAGATGGGCATAGGCCTCATCGGGCACATAGAAATCCTTGTCTGCCGGCCAGCCCAGGTTTTCCTTCAGGCACACCACGTTGTCGGCACCGAGGGGCTCGCCGTGGGCGGATGCCTTGCCCTGCTTGGCGGGGCAGCCGAAACCGATCTGCGTCTTCACGATGATCAGTGAGGGGCGGCTGGTGTCAGCCTTGGCGGCTGTGATGGCGGCAGAGATCTCCTCCACATCGTTGCCGTCGGCCACCTTCAGCACCTGCCAGCCATAAGCGGCGTAGCGCATGCCCACGTCTTCGCGGAAGGCGATGTCGGTGTGGCCCTCGATGGAGATGTCGTTGTCATCATAGAGCACAATGAGCTTGCCCAGCTTCAGCGTGCCGGCCAGAGAGCTGGCTTCGCCGGAGATGCCCTCCATCATGCAGCCGTCACCGCACAGGGCATAGGTGTAGTGATCCACCACATTCAGACCGTCGCGGTTAAACTTGGCAGCCAGGTGTGCCTCGGCGATGGCGAAACCCACGGCATTGGCGATGCCCTGCCCCAAGGGGCCGGTGGTGGTCTCCACGCCGGTAGTGTGCATATACTCAGGGTGGCCGGGGGTCTTGCTGCCCAATTGGCGGAACTGCTTCAGGTCTTCAATCGTCAGGCCGTAGCCGAACAGGTGCAGCAGTGAGTACATCAGCATGCTGCCGTGGCCTGCGGAGAGCACAAAACGGTCGCGATCCAGCCAGTTGGGATTGGAGCTGTTGTGCTTCATGTGGCGGCCCCAAAGGGTGTAGGCCATCGCGGCGGAGCCGAGCGGCAGGCCGGGGTGGCCGGACTTGGCCTTTTCGACTGCCTCTGCGGATAGCACGCGGATGGAATTGATGCACAGGTTTTCTACGTTGCTCACTTTCATACCTCCAATTAACGGCTTTGGCCGATAAATTTGTCCAATGCGGATGTTTCCAGCCCATTAATGCCCTCGAGCAAGGGGGCCAACTCTTTGGCGATGATCAGCGCGCCACCGGGCGCGTCAGACTCAATGTTCAGAGGCATCACTGGGTCATGCAGGCTCATGCGCAGCAGCAGCCAGCCCTTCCCCCCTGCCGAGTTGAAGCGGATGCCCTCATGGTTCTCCGCTTCCGCCGTCCACTCAGGCACCTGGGCTGCTTTTACCTTCTCCAGCACCGACAGGCCCAATGCCTTGAATTCTGGCACAGAGATCTTAAACCGCAGCTCCACGGCCTCTGCGGGTTCGGCCAGGCTGGCGATCAGGTCGGTCAGCTTGCGGCCTGCCTTGTTCAGTTCCGCCAGCTTGATCAGCACTTGGGTGACCAGATAAGCGCCGTCATCCAGGAAATAATTGTCCTTCAACGCGCAGTGGCCCGATGTTTCAATGGCGAGCGGTGCACTGATACCCTGCCGCTCCAACCGGATGGCCTCATCGATCACGTTCTTATAGCCACGTTTAAACCGGCGGTGCACACCGCCCAGCCTGGCGATGAACGATGCCAGGCCGGTGGAGGTGATCGAGTCGGTCACAACCGTACCCCCGGGGTATTTTTCCAACACAATCGCCGACATCAACGCGATCAGGCGGTTGCGATTGATCTCGCGGCCATCATTGCCCACCACGGCGGCGCGGTCACAGTCGGTGTCAAAGATGATGCCCAGATCGGCCCCGTTGCGCTTCACAGCGGAGCAGATAGCCTCCATGGCCGCGGGCTCCTCGGGGTTGGGGATGTGGTTGGGAAATCGCCCGTCGGGCTCCAGGAACTGGCTGCCCGCCGTGTCTGCTCCCAGCGGCTCCAGCACGCCGCTCGTGAAGAACCCACCGGCACCGTTGCCAGCGTCCACGACAATTCTGAGGCCGGCCAGTGGCTTTTCCACGCCGGTTGCCTGGCGGACTGTGTTCACAAGCCCTGCGGCATAATCAGCCAGGAACGCGGTTTTCACGATCTCCCCTGCCTGGGCAGGGGTTGGTAAAAAGCCATCACAGCGCTTCAGGATCTCCGTGACCTGGCTTCCCTCCAGCCCGCCGTTCTTGGTGAAGAACTTCAGGCCGTTGCGGTTCCAGGGCAGGTGGCTGGCGGTGACCATCATAGCGCCGTCGCAATTGAGCGTATCAGGCAGCGTGGTCATAAACATCGCCGGAGTGCTGCACAGGCCGCAATCGAGCACCACAACACCTGAGTTAGCCATGCCCTCAGCAACGGCATTCAGGATGTCCGGCGAGGAAAGGCGACTGTCCATGCCGATAGAGATTTTTAGAGATGTCACTGGTTTTCCAGCCTGCTCGGCCAGCCAGCCGGCAAACACGTCAGCAATCACGCGGCTGTCGTCCGCCGTGAGGCTCACCGCCTCGTCGTTGTAGCCGGGCAGGGCCACGCCCCGTACGTCGGTGCCACTTTTCAGTTTGAGCCAGTCTGTCATGGAACCTCCCAGACCCTCACCCCCAGCCCCCTCTCCCAGGGCATTGGGCGAGGGGGTAATGTTTGTATCTGGGGGCTTCGCCCCCAATCCCCCTATGGCAAGACATCAAATATTGTGCTGTTTTGGTTAAGTCGACTCCCTACCCCCTTTGTTTTTGCCGAAGGCAAAAATTCAAGGGGGCGATGGCTCCGCAGAGCCAGGGGGGATTTCTACCGGGCATTCGCCCTAAAAACCCTCTCCCCAACCCCTCCCCCTATCAGTGGGAGGGGCTAAGTCAAGAAACTAGAACCGGTTCCACCGCAACACTTCTTCCAGCGCCTTCTTCTGTGGCTTTTGCGGCTCGCCGTCGGGCACGCCCAAGGCAATCAGCACCGCCAGCTCGTGGCTTGCGGGGCAACCAAGAAGTTTCTCGATCGCAGGCGCATGCGGCAGTTTGTGGGAGTTCACCCAGCAGGTGCCCAAACCCTCGGCCACGGCGGCCAGCATCAGGTTCTCGGTGGCGGCGGAGCAATCCTCAATGAGGCAGATGGAAGACTTGTCGCAGAAGACGGCCACACAAGCCGCAGCATCGGCGATGAACCGGCCCCATTTGCACTCTTGCGCAACCTTGGCCTTTATTGCAGGGTCGTCCACGACCACAAACACCCATCCCTGGGCGTTGCAGCCAGACGGCGCCAGCACAGCGGCGTCCACCAGCTTGGCCAGCGTCTCGCGGGAGACCGGTTCCGGCTTGAACTTCCGCACACTGCGGCGTTTGCGCATCACATCATACAGGTTCATCCTTCCACCTCCATGCCGGTGATATAGCGGTAGAGCTGCCCATGGTCCAGGATACACTGACGAAGCTTGTTTGCCAGCTCCGGGGAGAATGCAGCCTCTGAGACCGGCTCCACATGCTCGGTATAAAACGTCTTCTTATTGTACCAGAAAGCGAGCTCCCCATCCAGACCGGGCTTCCTGGGCTTGGCGTAGTCTTCCCCGGCAACTCGGTAAGCCTTCAGCGCCGGGTTTGAGATGATGCTGCGAAACAGGTCCGGCCGGGCGTCGATGCGCTTACGGAAGCGGTTCATCGCCTCCGCCTGGGGCATGTAGAAGCCCATCCCCCACCCGATTTCCTCAGGGGTCAGATAAAAATAATAGCTCAGCGCCGTGCTGTTGGTCTCGCCGGTGCGCTTGAAGCTCAGCCAAAGATTGTCACGGTAAAACTCGCCCTTGCAGCGCCGGGCATCGCGATAGATGCGGGCCACAATGCGGTTAGGCCTGCCATCAATGGCAGGATCCACCGCCTGTGCTGCTGGGGCAAGCTCTGCAGCCAGGGCATAAAGCGGATCCTTCAAGCATTTGAGATAGACATCCTTGTTGGCGTTGAACCATTCGCGGTTGTTGTTGAAGCGGATGTCCAGCAGGAATTTGAACCCCTCGGGGGGGATGCCGTTGAATGCCATGTGTTACGCCTCCAAGCGGATTATAGGGGGAACTAAAATAGAGATCAAGTCACAATTTGTAAATTTGGCATTTCTTACTCCGCTTTACCGGCTAACCTCTCCCCCAGCTCATAAGCCCTGCGGCAATCCTCCGGAAACGCCACCCGGCGGCGCTCTGCTTTGGCCTGTGGGTCAAACATGTCAGTCACATACTTGGAATAGTCGTCGAACTGCAGTGTGTCGTTAGAATAGACCGGCGGCTCCACGCTGCCGATGATCCACCGGAGTAGGTTTTCCGCACCGCTCAGGCGCTCGGGGTAGCCGATTTGCCGCATCCTCTGCTCATCCACGTTCATGGTATAGACAAAGCCAACCTTCGCGTGGCCGGGGTAAAGGCTCTTGTGGGAGTGGTCATACACCAGGTATTGAAACGCCAGCCTTTCCAAAAAGGAGCGGACTGCGCCGGTCACATCGCCCAGATAGATCGGAGAACCAATCACGAGCCCATCACATCGCTCAATCTCTGCAAGCACCGGTGTGAGACTGTCCTGCCGGGCGCAGCGGCCATAGCTCTTGCCGCCTTTCCGTTTGCATGCGAAACAGCTGACACAACCCTTGAAATCCAGATCGACAAGGTGTACCAAATCCGTTTCTGCCCCCTGGGCTGCGGCGCCATCCAGCGCGGCGCGCAGGAGTGTGGCAGTGTTCCATTCTTTACGAGGGCTGCCATTGATTGCCAGTACTTTCATTCAGTGATCTCCCCTACATCATATCAAACAGCGACACCTGGTTCTGCTTGGGGATCCCCTCCAGGCAGCGGAACTTCCGCAGAACCTCCATCACGGCGCTGGAAATGCCGGCGCGCTTCTTCAGATCCTCTTCCGAGATGAAGGGGCCAGTTGCGCGGGCGCTGATGATGTTCTGGGCGGCGGAAGCACCCAAGCCAGGCAGGGCATTGAGGGGCGGGCGGATGGAACCCTCGTCGGTGATCAGGAATTTCACAGAGTCTGACTTGTAGATGTCAATGTTGGTGAACTGGATGCCCCGGGCCATCATCTCCAGCACAATCTGCAGGATCGTGAGCTTGTTTTTGTCCTTCACGGCCAGTTTGTTTTCCTGGTTGTCCAGTTCATCCACCTGCTGCCTGATCTTCTTAATATCGTCCAGCATCACCGAGGCGTCAAAGTCGTCAGCGCGGACGGTGTAGTAGGTGGCGTAATACTCGCGGGGGTAATGCACCTTATAATAGGCAACCCTCAGGCCCATCGTGACATAGGCCACGGCGTGGGCCTTGGGGAACATATACTTGATCTTCTTGCAGGAGTCAATGAACCACTGTGGCACATTCTTCTCCACCATGGCCGTCTCCATGTTGGGCTTCAGGCCCTTGCCCTTGCGCACGCTCTCCATCGTATCGAAGGCGATCTTGGGGTTCACACCCATGGAAATAAGGTAAAGCATGATGTCGTCGCGGGTGCAGATGGCTTGCTTGAGTGTGGCCACGCCGTTGAGGATCAGGTCCTGTGCGTTGTTGAGCCACACGTCGGTGCCGTGGGAAAGGCCTGAGATGCGCACGAGCTCGGAGACGGTGGTGGGCCGGGTGTCATCCAGCATGCCACGCACAAACTTGGTGCCGAACTCCGGCACGCCGTAGGTCCCATGGTCGCAGCCGATATCCTCCGGCGAGACCCCCAAGCTCTTGGTGGAGGTGAACAGCGCCATCGTGTCTTTGTCATCGATCTTGATCGTGACTGGGTCGAGGCCCGTGAGGTCCTTGAGCATCTTGAGCATCGTTGGGTCGTCATGCCCCAGGATGTCCACCTTGACAAGGCGGTCGTGCAGCGAGTCAAAGTCAAAGTGCGTCGTGATCGTACCGGACTCTTTATCATCCGCCGGGTGTTGGATCGGCGTGAACTCGTAGATCTCGTTTTCCTTCGGCACGATGATGATGCCGCCGGGGTGCTGGCCGGTGGTGCGTTTCACACCGGCGCAGCCCATTGCCAGGCGCTCAATCTCCGCACTGGAGACTGAGCGGCCATGCTCCTCCATATATTTGAGCACGAAACCATAAGCCGTGCGGTCGGCAATGGTGCTGATCGTGCCGGCGCGGAACACATTGCCGGTGCCGAACAGCTCCTCGGTGAACTTGTGCATCACAGGCTGGTTTTCACCAGAGAAGTTGAGGTCAATGTCGGGCACCTTGTCGCCCTCGAAACCCAGGAACACCTCAAAGGGGATGTCGAAGCCATCTCGCTTGTATTGCGTGCCGCAGTTGGGGCAGTCCTTCTCCGGCAGGTCGGGGCCGCAGCCCAGCTGTTGAGCGTCCACCGACCAGTCGGAGTGCTTGCAGTTGGGGCAAATATAGTGCGGCGGAAGCGGATTGACCTCCGTGATGCCGGTCATCGTGGCCACAAAGGACGACCCGACCGATCCACGGGAGCCGACCAGGTAGCCGTCCTGATGGGAGCGCTTGACCAGCGCCTGCGCAATCCAAAACAGCACGGCGAAGCCGTATTTGGTGATGGAGCCCAACTCTTTGTTCAGGCGCTTCTCCACAATCTCGGGCAGCGGGTCACCATAAATTTCCTTGGCGTTCTTCCAGCTTTCAGAGACGATGAAGTCCTCCGCACCGTCCACCTTGGGGGCGTAGAGCTGATAGGGCGGCAGCGCTTCCACATCGCCGATCTGCCCGGCCAGAGCGTTGGGAGCGGTGATCACCACCTCGCGGGCCAGCTCCTCACCCAACCAGGCAAATTCAGAAAGCATCTCAACCGTGGTGCGAAAATAGAGAGGCGCTTGTTGATCCGCGTCAGAGAAGCCCTGTCCAGCCTGCAAAATGCGGCGGTAGCACTCATCACCAGGTTCCAGGAAGTGGGCGTCACCTGTGGCGACCACAGGCTTGTTTTGCTTGCGGCCCAACTCAATGATCTTGCGGCTGAGATCATGCAGCCCCTCTGCATCGCGCACTCTTCCGGTGCGCAGCAGGAACTGGTTGTTGCCATCGGGCATGATCTCCAGATAATCATAGAATTCAGCGATGCGCTCGGCCTCACTGTCTTGGCCTGCCAGCAGTGCCTGGTAGAGCTCGCCGGCCTCGCAGGCCGAGCCCACCAGCAGTCCTTCGCGATGGGTGGCCAGTACCGACTTGGGGATGCGGGGGCGGCTTTTGAAGTGCTCCAGATGGGAGATGGACACCAACTTATACAGGTTGATCAGGCCTTCGCGGTTCTTCACCAGCAGCACGGTGTGATATTCCCTGCCTTGGCCTTCGCCCGAAAACGCACCATTAAGGTCGCGCACGCGCACCTGCCCATGGCGACTTTCCACCTCGTGCGCCATCCTCAGATAGATGTGGGCGGTGGCCTCCGCGTCGTTGACGGCGCGGTGGTGGCCCTCCAGCTTTACATTGAACTTTTTGGCCAGTGTGTCCAGCTTGTGGCGGCGCATGTCGGGATAGAGCGACCGGGAAAGGGCCAATGTATCCAGCACGGGGTTGGGGAACATGAGGCCGGACATTGCACCGCGGCCCATGAGGAAGGACATGTCAAAGGCACTGTTGTGCGCCACCAGCAGGCTGTCGCCGGCAAAGGCCTGGAAGTCCCGCAGAGCCTGCGCTTCTGCCGGTGCGTCCTTTACCATCTCATCGGTGATGCCGGTCAGGTGCACCACCTTGACTGGAATGGATTTGCCGGGGTTCACAAAGGTGTTGAACCGGCCGGTCACCTCGCCGTTTTCCACCCGAACCGCACCGATTTCGGTGATGCCGTCGCCTCCGGGGTCAAAACCGGTGGTCTCCAGGTCAAACACCACCAACGGGCCTTTGAGCTCCGCCTCGGTGTCGCCAGTCACGATGGCAGCCGTGTCGGGCACAAGATAGGCCTCCATGCCGAGAATGATCTTCACGCCTGCCTTTTTTCCGGCATCTACTGCCGCCGGGAAGGACTGCACCACGCCATGGTCGGTAATTGCCAGCGCCTTGTGGCCCCAGCGCTTTGCAGTTTTGATCGCCGCGTCCAGCGGCAGCACCGAGTCCATCGAGCTCATCTGTGTGTGCAGATGCAGCTCCACGCGCTTTTCCAGCGCGGGGTCCTCGCGGAGCTTCTTAGGGATCTCCATGATCTCCTGCACTTTGATGGAAAGCTCCGCCACCACGGTGGAGGCCCCCTCCGGACCCTTGTTGCGGAAGCGCTGCTCCACCGGGCCACGGATCCGCAGCTTCATGCCCGGCTTGATGGCCTCGGCCAATTCCTTGCAGGCCGTATCCGTATCGAAGCGGATCGCCTGGATGGTATCGGTGAAGTCGGAGATGTTGAAGGAAACAAGTGAGATCGTCTCGCCGTTGCGTTCCCGTTTGGTGGGTCGGTATTCCACCTTTAAAACCTCGCCCTCCAGGATCACGGTGCCCGATTCCTCATGAAGCGCTTCCACCGCCGTCGTCTCGCCGTTGATGGGCCGCCCGCCCAGCAGGATCTTCACACCCTCCTGCTCTACGGTTTTCGGCTTGCGCACCTTCACGACCACATTGAAGCCGGTCACATCTTCGATGGCCGCACGGATCGCTTTTTCAACAGGCCGTGGCTGCGGCACGTCGAGGTAGACCGACATGGCCTCCCCCTCCCGCTCCCACAGCGCATTGGCAACCAACTCCGGCAGGTTGCCGTCCATTCGAACCGCCACTGCGCTTCTCAGCGATTCCAGCGAGCAAACATCTTCCAACCTGTCCGGATGCACACGCTCCAGATCCACATCGTCCAGAAACTCCAGCCGTTGAGCCAGCTCCCGAGCCATGCGCCTGTCATCCAATTCCAAAGGTTTGGGCGCTGTATATACAAGCTTCCACCGGTTGGCGGAAGGGTCAATCTTCACCTTTTTAATACGGATGAACTCCCATTTGTCCGGAAATGTTTCTTTGACAATGTCAGTGAGTGCGATATCGGCCATTGCGGTGCTTTCCCCTTGCGGATTATCGTTGGTATTGTATTGTATCAGTATATGAATGTAGTGATCTCTTGTGTATCAAAAAGGCCGGGACGGAGCCCGGCCACTACCGGCTGGCTTAACCAATTATCTTATCAATTGCGTCCATTAATGCATTCAACAGTTGATCCGGCGGCACCTTGCGTGGCAGCTGCCCCTTCACAAACAACGCGCCACCGTCCTGCCCTCCGGCGATGCCCACATCAGCCTCACGGGCCTCGCCAGGGCCATTCACCACGCAGCCCATCACAGCCACTTTGAGCGGCTTCTGAATGTGCGCCGTACGGCGCTCCACCTCGCGTACCAAGCCCTCCACGTCGATGCCGGTTCGGCCACAGGTGGGGCATGCGATCACCTCGATGCCCCGCCGGCGCACGCCTGCCGACCGCAGGATCGCATACCCGGCCGGCACTTCGGGCACAGGGTCTCCAGTCAATGACACCCGAAGTGTGTCGCCCAAGCCGTCCAGCAGCATGGCACCCAGCCCCACCGCTGACTTGATGATGCCGGACTCACCGCCTCCGGCCTCGGTGATGCCCAAGTGCAGCGGATAATCGAGCACATTGGCTACCTCGCGGTAAGCCTCCAGGCTCATCGCTGCATCAGATGCTTTCATGGAGAGCACGATATCTTCAAACCCAAAGGCTTCCAGCACCCTCACTTGCCGAATGGCGCTCTGCGCCAGCGCTGTGGCCGACACGCCAAAACGCTGCAGCAATTCCTTTTCCAGCGATCCGGCGTTCACGCCGATGCGGATCGGCACATGATGGGCTTTCGCAGCGCCCACGACCAGCTTCACCTTGTCGTCGTCGCCAATATTGCCGGGGTTGATGCGCAGTTTGTCCGCGCCGTTCTCCACGGCCATTACGGCAAGCTTGGCGGAAAAATGAATGTCTGCCACCAACGGGATATGGATCAGGTCCCGAATCTTGCGAAACGCGTGAGCGCAGGCCTCGTCATACACTGAGGCCCGCACGATCTCACAACCGGCAGCCTCCAGCGCGTGGATCTGGGCGACGGTTGCCTCCACGTCCCGCGTGTCGGTGTTGGTCATAGACTGCACCGCAACGGGGTTGCCGCCGCCGATAGCAACGGTGCCGATGTTCACCACTCGGGTTTTGTCTCTGGTGATCATTGCATCCACCCAAACAGTTTGGCAAGATCGCGCCCTACCAGGAAGATAGACAGAATCGCAAACATCACAAGACCAATTACCGAAACAATGGATTCCTTGTTGGGGGAAATCGGCTTTCTCCGAATCCCCTCTATCACAAGGAAGATCACCTTGGATCCATCCAGCGCTGGCAGCGGCAGCAGGTTGAACAAGCCCAGGTTGACAGAGAGCATGATGGCCATGTCGATGAAGCTCTGCCATCCGTTTGCCTGTGCTTGCTGTGTCATCACCTGCACGATGCCTACTGGGCTGGCGAAATTCTCTCCGCCCTTGCCCTGGGTAACCAGGTTGAACAGGAATTGCAGCAGCACCTTCACTGCGTTGACCATGATCTGGAAGCTCATTTGAAGCGAATCCAAAAACCCATAGCGAACAGGCGGTCCCTGCTGCCCGATTGTAATGCCAATGATGTAAGTCTTCTGGTCAGCCGCAAGCACTGGCGTGATCACGACGGCGACTTCCTTGCCATCGCGCTCCAGCACAGCATCAAACGGCGCACCTCCAGATGCGTTGATCTCCGCCCTGATCTTGTTCAGGTCATCGTTCACATCCACGCCCCGCACCCGCAGAAACCGATCCCCCACCTGCACGCCGGCGGCTTGTGCAGGCGAGTCAGCGTTCACTGAACCCACATTGGGTAATACTGTGGGCAATCCGATCACCATCAGGTAAAACACTGCGAGCACAAAGGCCAGCACAAAGTTCATGAGCGGCCCGCTCACAGTCACCACAAGCCGCTTCCACACAGCGGCGCTGTAATAATTGGCAATGCCGCTTTCATCCTCGCCGTCTGCAAAGGCCACAAACCCACCCAACGGGAATATCCGCAGCGAATAGGTGATGCCGGTCTTCTCGCTCTTTCGGCTCAGGATGCGCTTGCCAAACCCGATGGCAAACTCCACCACCGGCACACCGGTGAGCCGCGCGGCGGCATAATGGCCAATCTCATGCACCAGCACCAGAATGCCGATCAGTAATACAGCAATGATGATATAAACAACGGTCATTGATGAACCTGCCTTTCAAATTGCAGCCGAGGCGGTAGTTCGTTTATTTAAGCTGCTCCCTTACATCCCAATCCAGCGCAAGGATCTCGCCAAGGTTGCCGGAATCGAAACCCTGTGGCGCCATGTTCATGCCATTTTCCACCAGATTTGGGATATCGTTAAAGGGTATGCCGCCCCTGATGAATTTATCCACTGCAACCTCATTGGCGGCGTTTAAGGCCACTGCTGCCCCGCCGCCCCGACGCAACGCCTCGTAAGCCAACTCAAGGCATGGGAACGTTGCGCGATCAGGATCGGTGAATGTAAGCGATCCCACTTTGCGGATATCCAGCGGCGCTGCCGGGCAGACCGTTCGCCGGGGATAGGTAAGCGCATATTGTATCGGGATGCGCATGTCCGGCAGGCCGAGCTGTGCCAACACCGAATTGTCCACCAACTCCACCATTGAGTGGATCACGCTTTGACGGTGGACGACCACATCGATACGATCCCACGGCATGCGGAACAGCCAATGGGCCTCAATGACCTCCAACCCCTTGTTCATGAGGCTTGCCGAGTCAATCGTAATCTTACTGCCCATCGACCAGTTGGGATGCTTCAACGCCTGTTCCAAAGTCACAGTATCCAGCATTTCCTTCGTGTAGCCATAGAACGGCCCGCCGGAGGCAGTCAGGATCACGCGTTTTATTTCATTGGGCGAGGAAAGCCCCTGAACGCATTGGAATATGGCGGAGTGCTCGCTGTCCACCGGGTAAAGGCATTTACCGGATTGACCGAGCAGCTCGTAGACCAGCTGCCCGCCTGCCACCAACGTTTCCTTGTTGGCCAGCGCGATGTCAAGGCCTGCACGGATGCATTCCACCACTGCCGGAAGACCGGCTATGCCCACAATGGCAACTACCGCCATGTCGGCGTTTCCCTCCGCCATGCGGCAGAGCTCCAAAACACCTTCCCCTCCGGTCAGCAGTACTGTGCATTCCGGCAGCCTGTCACGCAGTGCATCAGCCGCAGTTGCGTCTGCCATAGCTACAACCGATGGGCGAAACACCCATGCTTGCTCCAGCAAGCGCTCAGCATTGCTGTGGGCAGCCAGGCCCCAAACTGAAAACTCACCGGGTGACTCGGCTGCCACACTCAATGTCTGCACGCCGATGGAGCCGGTGGAGCCCAGCACAAGAAGTTTTTTCAAATGCTTTCTCCTTAGAAAAAGAAGAGTTCCAGATAGCAGAACACCGCCACGCCGCCAAACAGGATGCTGTCCATGCGGTCCATGAAACCGCCATGGCCGGGCAGCAGTGAACTGAAATCCTTGATGGCGGCGAAGCGCTTGATGGACGATGCCATCAGGTCTCCGGCTTGCGCCAGCACACTGATCATTATACCAAGCAACGGGTAGTGAAAAAAGGGCAATTTGGAAAAATAACCCGTGTTGATGCAGACCCATCCGCCGGCGCTGACGATGAGCACTGCGAACAGCACGGCGCCTATGGATCCCTCAATGGTTTTCTTAGGGCTGATTTGGGGGGCGAGCTTGTGCTTCCCGAAAAAATGACCGGTAAAATAGCCCCCAATGTCTGAGGCAATAGGGCCCACCACAGCAATAGACAATGCCACTCGGGAAAGGGCATCCAGCTCCACAAGGGAAAACCGCTGTACAATTTGGCCGCCTTCGTGTGTGGTGATGTTGAGCAGGCTCAGATCATTGAGCATCAACAAAAAAACAAAGAACCAACAGGGATATATCATCGCGAAAACCGACACCAGTGTGTCTAAAAACCGCCGGCGTGGCAACACGACCGAATTGGCAATGAGGATCGCACAGAACACCGTAAACAGGGCGACCACGCCGCCCAAACCCTTCCACAGGAACATGGGATACATGAGGATGGAGAAAGCGATGCCCGGCCAGATCCCCGGCCGGAAAGAGGCAGCCCGCAGCGCGCCGAACATTTCCATCTGGCAGACGAGCGCAAATGCAGTGACGGCGACGCCAAAGACCCACCCCCGCAGCAGCACGACAGCCACGACAAGGGCGAAAAGCAGAATACCCACGAGGAACCGGTCCCGCAGGTTTTTCAGCCACATACTACTTGACCCCGCCGAAACGCCTGTCTCTTGCCTGATAAACCAACAGCGCCTTTCTATACTCATCGCGGTTGAAATCGGGCCAAAAGACCTCCGGCGCGAGAAATTCTGAATAGGAGCTTTGATACAGCAGGAAATTGCTGAGCCTGAATTCACCGCTTGTGCGGATGATCAAATCGGGATCGGGCAGGCCGGCGGTATAGAGTCTTGCTGAAAACGCATCCTCATCAACGGCATCAGGCGAAAGCCTGCCGGCAGCCACATCTTCGGCCAGCAGGCGGGCTGCCCGCACAATCTCTGCACGGCTGCCGTAATTAAGCGCGATGTTCATCACGAGGCCGGTGTTGTCCTGGGTTCGTTCCAGTGCTGTGCGCACTGCTTTGGTGATTCGCCCGGAGATCGACTCCACATCGCCCATGAAGCGGATACGCACTTCGTTGCGATCCAGCTCGTCAATCTCGCGCCCCAGAAACTCCACCAGCAGATCCATCAGCACTCGCACTTCTGCCTGCGGCCGCTTCCAGTTCTCTGTGGAAAATGCGTATAAAGACAGCACTTCCACCCCAAGATCGCTGCTGGCGCGCACAATCTCACGCAGTGCTTCCACGCCGGCCCGATGGCCGGCAGAACGCAGCATGCCATGGCCGGCAGCCCAACGGCCGTTGCCATCCATGATGACGCCCACATGGCGGGGAACGATCTGCAAGCCCCATTCCTGGGCAAGTGGGGTCATTGAGTTCCTCCTGAAGGGGAGTCTATTTCTTTAAAGTGCGAAACGACCAATTCCACCCGGCCATCCGCTTCTGTCTGGCGGATTACCCGGGCGGTTCCCTCTCTGCGCCGGCCAGACACGCTCACATTGATGTTGTTCAGGCCGGTGGCTTGAAGACGTGCAACGGCTTCCTGCTCGGGCAACCCAAGTAAGGACTGCACAGCGGTCATACCTTGAGGATTTCCTTCTCTTTTTCCTTCAGCACGTCTTCCACCATTTTGGTGAATCGGTCAGTGATCTTTTGCATCTCTTCTTCACCGCGCTTCAGCTCATCCTCGGTGAGTTCGCTGTTTTTTTGCAGCTTCTTCAGGTGATCATTGGCATCACGGCGCACGTTGCGGATGGCCACCTTGGCCTCCTCTCCGTATTGGCTCACGGTCTTCACCAGCTGCTTGCGGCGCTCTTCAGTAAGCTCGGGGATGCCAAGACGTATGATCTTGCCGTCATTCACGGGGTTGATGCCCAACTCCGACGTGCGAATGGACTTTTCAATTAGTGGGATCATCTTGGGATCCCAGGGCGACACAACCAGCATCCTGGGCTCCGGCGCCGAAATGTTGGCCAACTGGCCCACCGGTGTGGGTGTGCCATAATAATCCACCTTTATGTTGTCAAGCAGCTGGGGGTTGGCCCGGCCTGCCCGGATGCTGTTCATCTCATGCTTCAAGACGGAAATCGTTTTCTCCATATGCTCCATGGCGTTTTGGATCACATCGCTGGCTGCCATATGCATTTCCTCCTGTTGGGCAATTTAGTATATTTTACAATATGGTTGTCGCTTCTGTCAAAGGGCATCCACCGTGTAGCAGATCCGGCACGGCTCAGCCTGGCTTATTCGGCAGCGCTGTCCACCAATGTGCCAATCTTCTCACCGGAGGCAGCTCGCATGATGTTTTCCGGTGGCTCAAGCCCAAAGACAAGAATTGGGATGTTATTGTCCATGCACAGTGATATGGCTGTAGTATCCATCACCTTAAGACCCCGGTTCAACACCTCAAGATAACTAATATGGTTGAACCGCTTCGCGTCTGGATTCAACTTTGGATCGGAATCGTATACGGCATCGATGTTACGCGCCATCAAAATGGCGTCGGCTTCGATTTCCGCTGCCCGTAACGCCGCCGCAGTGTCGGTGGAGAAGAACGGATTGCCGGTGCCACAGCCAAAGATCACAATACGGCCCTTTTCAAGATGGCGCATTGCCCTGCGGCGGATGTAGGGCTCGGCAAACTGCCGCATTTCAATGGCCGTCTGCACGCGAACTTGGGCTCCTTGCCGTTCCAGCGCGTCTTGCAGAGCCAGCGAATTCATCGTGGTAGCAAGCATACCCATGTGATCGGCGGTAGTACGATCCATACCCTCGCCCTGTCGCCCACGCCAGAAGTTGCCTGCTCCCACAACTATACCAACTTCTACACCTAGCTTTGTCAAGCTAATAACATGCTCAGCTACACGATCCAGCGTCTGCGGGCACAACCCGAACCCTTTATCACCTGCCAGCGCTTCGCCGCTCAGCTTCAACATTACTCGTTTGTATTTCGATCCGCTCATTGCAACCCCTCCAACCTAGTATTGTCCAAGTTCAAAAAAAAGGAACACCGTGCGGTGTTCCTTTCGGTCATTGCCTTACAGGCCCAACTGCTTGTTGACTTCCTCGGCCAGATTGTCCTGCTTCTTCTCCAAGCCCTCACCCATCTCATAGCGGGTGAAGCGGCGGATGGAAATCTTCTCGCCGATCTTGGCGGACAGGGCGTTCATCACGTCTTTGACCGCCTGATCCTGATCCTTGATGAAGGGCTGCTCGATCAGGCAAACATCCTTGTAATACTTCTGGATGCGGCCTTCCACCATCTTGTCGATGATCTTCTCGGGCTTGCCTTCGGCACGGGCCTGGGCGCGCAGGATTTCCTTCTCATGCTCGACTGCTTCTGCCGGAACTTCCTCCGGGGCGATGTAGAAGGGCCTGCTTGCGGCCACTTGCATGGCCATGTCCTTCACAAACAGCTGGAACTCGTCGGTGCTTGCCACGAAGTCGGTCTCGCAGTTCACTTCGATCAGCACGCCGATTTTGCCGCCCATGTGGATGTAGCTGCCCACAACGCCTTCGGCCGCGATGCGGCTGGCTTTTTTGGCAACAGAAGCCATGCCGCGCTCGCGCAGCAGGTCAATGGCCTTGTCCACATCGCCGTTGGCGTCATTCAGGGCGCGCTTGCAGTCCATCATGCCTGCGCCAGTCTTCTCGCGCAATGCCATAACATCTTGTGCAGTAATCATATCATTATCCCTCCGGTGTCAGTTTCTCAGTTGGCTTCGGCGGAGGCTTCCTCGGCTTCCGCTTCGGCGTCCTTGTCAACCACAACTGCCGCGGTGGCTTCCGGCTCCATCTGCTCGCCCTGGTGGCCTTCGATCACCGCGTCGCACATGCAGCCCACAATAAGCTTGATTGCACGGATGGCATCGTCGTTGCCGGCGATGATGTAGTCCACTTCGTCAGGATCGCAGTTGGTATCCACGATGCCCACCACAGGGATCTTCAGCTTGCGGGCTTCGGCGATGGCCAGGTGCTCCTTGCGGGGGTCCACCACAAAGATGGCGTCAGGCATCTTGGTCATACCGGCAACACCGGCCAGGTTCTTCATCAGCTTGTCGCGCTCGCCAACCAGCTTGATGACTTCCTTCTTGGGCAGAAGAGCGAAATCGCCCTTGGCTTCCATATCAAACAGTTTGTTCATGCGGCCAACGCGCTGGCGCATTGTCTTGAAGTTGGTGAGCATGCCGCCCAGCCAGCGAGAGTTCACATAAAACATACCCGCGCGCTTGGACTCAGTCTCGATGGCTTCCTGAGCCTGCTTCTTTGTGCCGACAAACAGGATCGTGCCGTTTTTTTCAGCGATGGAGCGCACGAACTGATAGGCCACATCCACCATCTTGACTGTCTGCTGCAGGTCAAGGATGTAGATGCCATTGCGCTCGGTGTAGATATAAGGCTTCATCTTGGGGTTCCAGCGGCGGGTCTGGTGACCGAAATGCACGCCGGCTTCGAGGAGCTGCTTCATGGAAAGGACTGACATAGGTATAGGCCTCCTTGATTTCCTCCCTCGCGCTTCTTCTCTTCCGGGACCGCATTGCGGCAGGACCGGAAAATCGGCACGGGTGTGTAATGCGGGTGATAGTATAGCATAGCTGGAAGGTTTGTGCAATCAAATTGCATCAAGAAAATGAAGAAATCAAGCCAAAATCGCGGTTGGAATGCCAATGGTTCAACTGCATTTCATTCCAAAGGCCGCTTGAACGAAAACAAAATCTGCCTGGTAGTGCCGCCAAGACCGCTTTCTGTTGGAGCGGATGTGACAATCGGTGTCACGGAGATCATCTCCCACCCCTGTTTGCCGAGCTCTTCAATTTTGGCAAGATCAGAATTGGGATGATTTGCCCAAATCCTTCTCGCGTCAGACTCTTCCATTTGAAACATTGCCGAAGGTTTCACACAAACTTCACTGCAGAACAGAAAGTACTCCCATTTTTGCATTCGCCGCACCTACCATCATGATGATCTCTACAGATCATTATAACAGAAGAAGGCAACAATTCACACGCATGGGTTCCCCCACCCCAGCAGAGGCTGATACAACATCCTCGCGTTGTTCTCGTGTAAACACACTCAATCCCAGAGTATCACAACGGCAGGCTGAAACCCCTGCCCATCACCTCATTGGTATTGCTCAACACCACAAAAGCCAGCGGGTCTTCTTCCCGCACAATGGCCTTTAGCTGTGCGATCTGCTCGGTCTTGATCACGCAGATCAGCATAGTCTTCTCCTCGCCGGTATACATGCCCCTGCATTGGTATTCGGTCACGCCACGGTTCAGTTCCTTCATGATCCGCTCACCGATGCGCTGGAAGTTTTTGGAGATGATCTGCGCCTCTTTGGCGTAGTTGATGCCGGAGAGCATGCCATCCACCACCTTATAGGTGGTGAACTTCACAGCCATGGCATAAAGCGCCAGGTTCCAGTTGTTTACAACCAGCACCGTGATAAAAATGATGATACCGTCCACCAGTAGCATGTATTGGGCCAGCGTCAGCTTTGGCAGCAGCCGCTCCAGCGCATATGCCAGGCAGTCGCTGCCACCGGTGGCCCCGCCGGCTCGATAAATAATGGCCGTGCCCAGGCCTGACAGGCCACCACCGATCACCGCGTAGAGCAGCAGGTTTGCGTCAACGATACCGGTGCCGGACGTATAAAGCACCGGGATCACATGGGCATTCACGAGAGGCGTAAATAGGTCAATGAATGCTGCCAGCAGTGTGGAGGACCAAAACACCTTTGCGATGTGCTTGAAGCCCAACAAGTGAATGGTGGATAGATAAAGCACGATGTTGATGATCCATGTCAGCGTCCCCAAAGGGATGGGGGTGCCGGTCAGCCTGCGGATCACGGCAGCCAGGCCGATGATGCCGCCAGGCACGATGTAACTTGGAACAATAAAGATAATATAGCCGGCGGCAACCAATAAGCTGCCGAGCACCCACTTCGCCTGGGCGGCTACCTTTGCCTTTGTGAGTACCGGTTTTGAGAATTTTGCGAACGAAAGCATCTGCATTCATCCCAATCTATGTGTTCAGCTGTCTTCTTCCATGGGGACATACGTACAGGCACAACCCGCATACTCTTGGTTCCCCTTTGGCTGCAAGCGAGTTTAGGTAATCATTGCACTTCGCAGCGTCAAACCGGGCTTCACGGGGTTCGGTTTCCACAAAATTGCGGCCTGTATAGGCTTGAACCGGGCAGATTTTCGCACACTCCATGCAACCACCACAACGTTGGCCCATGGTCGAACCGGTAGGTTGTAGCGGTGCGTCGGTCAACACCGACGCCCAGCGCACGCGAGGCCCATATTCCGGTGTGATGAGCATGCAGTTTTTGCCGATCCAACCCAAGCCCGCCAAATGGGCTCCAAGCTTGTGAGAGAACACTGCTGTTAATGGTTTCTCCGGTGACTTAACCATCAGATTCATTGGCAACGCTTTGAACCCCTGCCGTTGAATCACACTCGCCACTTTGCTTGCCGCGATGGACAAACGCTCGTTCACGGCATCATAGGCGTGTGTGCGGTAAAGCTCCGCGTTACCGTGTTGGTCCTTCTCAGGTAATCCATCCACGATGGTATCCATGAGACGGATCCCCAGCGACACACAGCGCGGATAGGATGCCAAGGCGGGGCCACCGGTCGTAAGGATGAAATCCTTTGCCGGTGACAGGTCGGAAACACCGGTAAAGTCGATTTCCTCCCGGTTTGCCACGTCCTTCACGCGCATCCACAAATCATCCATGTGTGATGCCCCTCTCGTCACCCACGTCTCCTATCGCCCAATTCCATTGAGAAACAGCTCCACAACCTCTTCGGCATCTTCGGGCAGCCCATCGGCGCTTTGAGCTTTCAGGTGCTCCAGCAAGCTCACCTTGTCACATTTACCGGCAAGCACGCCGTTGGCAGCGTCAATGAGGATGCGGTTGTCAGAGAAGAATTCACGGGGGTTGGCCGGCTCGCCGTGAGATTCCATGATGAGCCTGGCGTCAATGGCTTCTATTTTCCGGAAAAGTTCGAGCACGGCAGGCGCCGCGTAATGAGCCGGTTGCTCATAGCTGTTTTGCCCGGTGCTGTCACCCAAAAAAAGCAGTTGCAGCTGCGGCACATAGATGGCAACACAGTCGTCAGTATGAACCTTGGGCAGCGGAGTCAGCTCACAGGTGAGCCCGCCCAGATCGAGCGTCACAGACCCGTCAAACACCAGATCGGGCTTACGGATCACAATATTGTTTCTGGATTGATCCGGATAAGTCTTCTTGATGTATTCGGCGCAAAAGGAAATTTCCTCCCCTGAACGCACACGCTCATCCAACGCCTCATCGCTCCATGACTGATAAGAGGCCATCCTGGCGATGTGCTGCGCGGTGTTGGCGCAGGCAATCACCTGAGCGTCCACACCGGCCAGGCCAAAGGTGTGATCCCAATGCCAGTGGGTCACGGCGACATAATCCACGCCCCTGCCGGTCAGCGCCCGAAGCTCCCCGGCAAACATCCCGGCCAGCGCAGGGGTGACGCCACCATCAATCATTAGGGTCTTCCGTTCCCCAACCACCGCATACAAACATGGTTGATCAAAAGTTCGGTCCGCCGGCTGGTACCATACGCCATCCGCAATCTGTCTTAAGTTTGTCATTAATCCTCCATTACCCAAATAATGAAAACCTGCACCTGGGCGCCTGCAGGCCCTCTTCAGACAGCCTGCCCACGTTATACAAATCGCCATCCACAAAGCCACAGGCCAGATAGAGCGTGCGCCGGTTCAGATCCAGAAGGCTGATCACACTGCGCTCAGTGTATTCACGAAGAAAAGTCGCCAGCACCGTAATCGCCAGATAAAGCCCGGCATGGTTGAATTCGCTGAAGGCACCGGCGATGTCCGTGAAAATTGCAAGCTGGATCTGGCCATCATGAGGCAGATACCAAGTGTCACATGCCCAAGCCGGGTCTTCCAAGCTCCATCGCCTCGCGCCGGACACCGCCAACTCGATAACATCATCCTGATAATAAAGACTGAAATAAAGAGCCTCCACACCGTCCGGCGGAGCCTCGGTGACAATCAGTTTGTTCAGCCATGCCTCAAACGCCGCATAGCTCTCACGAAGGGACTGGCGGCTGAAACGGCCATCGTCAGAGAATTGGAACTGACGGTGGAGGTCGGTCTTAATTCTGGAAATCCCATCTTCCAGGCCAAGGCCGCTTTCGATGAATTTCAGGATACAGCGGTTTGCATGCTTTTTCTCATTCAAAGCGCTTCCTCCTTCCTCATGGCGGGCGATGTCATCATGCACATATACCAATCCAAGCAAATCATACCACAGGCCAGAAAGCATTTCAAACATGCCGTACCGGCCATGCGCCGCGATCATATGATGAAACATCCCACTAAAAGGAGGCGGACTCCAATGCCCAACCGCAGTCGAAACAAGATGGCTTATCTGGACGGTATCCGGATGAAATTTGGCAACGAAAAACTCAGGCATGTTTTCCGCGATGAGGCGGAGCAAAACAGCGAACGGGCTGCAAAGCTGATCAATACCAATATCCGGTTTCCGTCATTGTTCCTATTGCGACCCGAAATCAGCAAAACCTATCTGTATGATAGCCTGAATAACAAAAACAGGAAAGCGCTGGATATCTCCGACGAGATACTGACGGATAAAATCGAAAAGGCAAACCATCACCAGGAGGAAGATCGTGAAACGCTGCAATGGATGCTGCAATCCGGATATCAGGATGATGGGATGGATGAGCAATATGACCAGGTGCTGGACAACACAGCCTTGTTGCTCTCCAACATCCATAAAGACAGGACCTGCATGAAACCCATTGTAGAAATCATGTTCAGCCGGCACAGAAAGGGGTTCTATACATACGATCTGATCTGGGCCTTTTTTGAGGCCTCGCAGCCCAACGACCTGCATCTGATCGCTGAAAAACTCCGCTCCCGCCACCCCAAGGATGTGGAGCTTGCCCGGAGCCTGTTGAATTTCGTGCCCTGCCTGCAGACAGAGGGCAACACGCTCAATCAGTATAAATGCTGCACGAAATGGATCAAACGCAACCTGCACAGGCTCTACTACACTGGCGAAAGTAACCAGCAGCACAACAACCCAATGCGCTATGCGTTAAGACAAAATGAAAGCGCAGGCAGAGGTGAAACTGATGATTAAGGTTGCCGGTAACTCTCTGGAACCAGGTGCGCTCAGCTACCCCTCCGGCAGCACCGAAGCGCTTGCGCTCTCAATTATGGACAAAAGCAATGCCACCTACCGGTATGACTCACTGGACCAGTTGAAGTTCGAACTAAAGCTCCGAGCAAGCATCGTCAATGCGTCTAGGGAGTTGAGCCGTAGCAACCTTGCCTTCCGGGTTTTTCGAAAATCCAAGGCGAACCCCGACTACTGGTATCGCACCAACGAGGGCGGCTTCCGGCTTCAGCCGGACGTGAGCCCTTGGGACGCCATTAACGACATCTATAAGAACAGCTCCCTTTACGGCACGGAATGCTCCACCGCGATGGTGATTGTCTATTATAAGGCACTGGCGGATATTCTCCCTGAGGATCTGTTCAACCGGCTGTTTCCGGATATCTACCTGATGAACTGGCAGCATCTGGATCGCGATTTGGGAATCAACCGCTCCGAAAACCCTCCTGACTATCTGCCCGGTGACGCCCGCTATTTTAAGAACCCCGACGTGAACCCCATCCACCCCGAGTGGCAGGGTGAAAATGTGTTTGACTTGGGCAATGGGCTATATTACGGCCACGGTCTCGGCATTGCCACAAAAGATAGAATCATCGAATCGCTGAACTCGCTGCGGAAAGAAGGAGCAACACGCTCCGCATATCTGATGGATTTTGCCGAACGGCCAGCCTTCAAGCAACTGCACCGAAAATATGAAGAATACATGCAGAACCAGGGTCGTTAAGGTGAATGAACCCATATAACAAAGGGGCGGGTAAGTACCCCGCCCCTGAAATATACAACAGACTATAGCCGTGCTGCGATGGCCTTGATAAACCCCTGTGTGTTTACAACTTCTTTGGCGCCGCCTTGCGCCAGCAAAGCCAGCTCCTTGGTCATCGTGCCTTGCTCGATCATCTCCACAGTAACCTTTTCCAAACGGTCGGCAAATGAAACAAGCTCATCAATCTTGTCCAGCTGGCCGCGTTTACGGAGCGCACCGGTCCACGCGAACAGGGTGGCCACAGAGTTGGTGGAGGTTTCGACGCCCTTCAGGTGGTTGTAGTAGTGGCGGGTTACCGTGCCATGAGCAGCCTCATATTCATAATGGCCCTCCGGAGATACCAGCACCGAAGTCATCATTGCCAATGATCCGAATACGGTTGCAACCATATCGCTCATCACATCGCCGTCATAATTCTTACACGCCCAGATAAACCCGCCTTCAGAACGCATTACACGGGCGACAGCGTCATCGATCAGCATATAGTAATACTGAATGCCGGCTGCCGCAAACGCCTCCTTGTATTCTGTTTCAAACACATCGTTGAAAATATCCTTGAAGCGGTGGTCATAAATCTTGGAGATCGTGTCCTTGGAGCCGAACCACAAATCCTGTTTGGTGTCCAAAGCGTAGTTGAAGCACGCCCGCGCGAAGCTGAATATTGAGGCGTCGGTGTTGTGCATGCCCATCACAATGCCGCCGGTGCCGGAGAAACCCATAATCTCCTGCTTGTTCTGCGTGCCGTCACGATGGGTGATGACGAGTTCGGCTTTTCCGCCATCCTCCACCATCGACTCCACACTGCGGTAAATGTCACCGTAGGCATGGCGGGCAATCGTGATCGGGGCTGCCCAGCGCTCCACAAGCGGCTTGATATTCTTCACCACAACCGGTGCGCGGAACACTGTGCCATCCAAAATGGCACGAATCGTGGCATTGGGGCTCTTCCACATCTTCTTGAGTTTGTACTCTTCCATGCGCTGGGCATTGGGAGTGATCGTAGCACATTTCACACCCACGCCATACTTCCTGATGGCAAGCGCGGCATCCACAGTCACTTGATCCTCGGTTTCGTCTCGATACGGCAGACCAAGGTCGTAGTATTCAGTTTTCAGGTCCACATAGGGCAGGATCAGTTCCTCTTTGATCATCTGCCAGATGACCCTTGTCATCTCATCGCCGTCCATCTCCACCAAAGGGGTCAACATCTGAATCTTGGGCATGGTTCCTCCTATATGAAAGCAAATCGTAGTCTTCAATGATGATACCGGAAAATAGGGCAAAATGCAAGATTTGGGCTTGGATGTTGCGTTTTGATGTTCCAATGGACATCGCGCAAAATATTGAAGTTAATTTGTGTAAAGTCATTTGTATGCAGATTATTGCAAAGTTTACCTGGGCGTTACGCGTATTGCGCGATGTGCGCCAATTCGACAGGTGCTCTCGGTTTTATCAAATATTGATATACCAATTATGCATTCGTCAGGTACAAAAAAGCCCGCTGGCTCGTCACCGAAGCGGGCAATGCTATAGAGAATTGATATCAGCAATCCATGATGTGTCGTATTTTTATCGCTATACGCTATAGCGAGATGTCTGCCAGAAACCTCGATGCTAAATCAGCATTGGTTTCATTAGCACGACTGGAATCACTCCTTGCCGTCTTCTGCAACCTGCTCCTCGGTAATGGAGTCTGATTCAACACGGCGAACGCGATATCCACGGCGTTCATTCATAATTTTCACCAGGTTGATCATCGTCTCCTGCTGGTTGGGTGTCAGGGACAGAATGCCCTTGAACAGCGTCTCATGACGCAGCGGAACGGGCTTGGTTTCACCGGAGAAGAACTCGGCCAGTGTAACGTCCAACGCGCGGCAGATCTTGCTGAGCGTGTAGACCGTGGGGGACTTCATGCCGTTTTCCACGGCGCTGATGGTGGACTGGCTGATGCCGGCGCGGCGAGCCAGTGCGTTGCCGCTGATGTTGCGCTCAACCCTGAGCTGATAGATCCTCTTGCCAACTTCCATTTCTTTACCCTCTCCTCATATTCTTTGGTTGAAATCTCTCATCTTCCAATATACAATAATACTATCTTCCACTCAAATAAATCCATCACGATAGGCGCCAGGATTCGTTTTGGGAATGGAACAGGCTCCCTCAGGCTGGCTTTCAAATGGTGTCAAAGAAATAAATTCACTCCTTTTCAACTGTATTCATCTGATCGCCCGGCGAACGCCTGTTATGTTTTGTACGCTTATTATAACATCTAAATTAACTGTCGTACAGTGTCTTTTTTTGTCGAATGTGATTTTCTTCAAGTTTTTTTGTGAAAGTGCTGCCCTGAAGATGAGCATGAATTGTTCTTTACTAACATGTATACAAATGATAGAATTTATACCAACGATTTTTTGGAGGGAACGACATGCAAAACATACCAGAAGTCAAGCTTGGGATTGTCGCCGTCAGCCGCGATTGCTTCCCGGTGGAGCTTTCCGTGCGCCGCAGGAAGGCAGTGGCAGAAGCTTGCAAAGCGGCGGGCATTTCCATTTATGAAGCGCCCACTGCTGTTGAAAATGAAGTCCACGCCATGAAGGCTCTGGATGAAGTGAAGGCTGCCGGCGTGAACGCACTGGTGGTGTTTCTGGGCAACTTTGGCCCTGAAGGCCCTGAGACGATTCTCGCCCAGCGTTTTGGCTCTCCGGTGATGATTGCTGCCGCTGCAGAAGAAACCGGCGATAACCTGGTCGGCGGGCGCGGCGACGCCTATTGCGGCATGCTGAACGCCTCCTACAACGTGGGCCTGCGCGGCCTGAAGCCTTATATCCCCGAATACCCGGTGGGTGACGCTGCAGAAATCGCCCAAATGATCGCCGGCTTCGTGCCGGTCGCTCGGATCATCCTGGGCCTGAAGAGCCTGAAGATCATCACCTTCGGCCCCCGCCCCTTCGACTTTTTGGCTTGCAACGCCCCCATCAAGCCGCTGTATGACCTTGGTGTGGAAATCCAGGAGAATTCCGAGCTTGACATGTTCGCCAGCTTCAACGACCACGCCGGAGACAGCCGCATCAAAGACGTGATCGCCGACATGGAAAAAGAACTGGGCGGCGGCAACAAAATGCCAGGCATCCTGCCGAAACTTGCACAGTTTGAACTCACGCTGCTGGATTGGGCTGAGAAGAACATCGGCGCGTCCAAGTATGTGGCGTTCGCCAACAAGTGCTGGCCGGCTTTCCAGACACAGTTCGGCTTTGTGCCCTGCTATGTGAACTCCCGCCTGGTCAGCCGCCTGATCCCGGCCGCCTGCGAAGTGGACATTTATGGTGCACTCAGCGAATACATCATCAGCTGCGCCACCGAAATGCCCGCCACTCTGCTGGATATCAACAATACCGTGCCCTATGACATGTATAACAAAGAGATCAAGGGCAAATACAACTTCACCGAGAACGATGTGTTCATGGGTTTCCACTGCGGCAACACGCCAGCCTGCTATGTGCGCAAGCCCGAGATGCGCCACCAACTGATCATGCACAGGCTGCTGGAGCCCGACCGCGAGCCCGATATTTCCCGCGGCACGCTGGAGGGCGACCTGATGCCCGGCAACATCACGTTCTTCCGCCTGCAGAGCACCGCCGACGCCAAGCTCCGCAGCTACATCGCACACGGCGAGATTCTGCCCACCGAGACCCGCAGCTTCGGCGGCATCGGCATTTTCGCTATTGCGGAGATGGCCCGGTTCTACCGCCATGTGCTGATCGAGAAGCGTTATCCGCACCACGGCGCCGTGGCCTTCCAGCAGATCGGCCGCGCGCTTTTCACCGCCCTCAAGATGCTGGGTGTGGAGGAAATTGATTTCAACCAGCCCAAGAGCATGCTCTACAAGTCGGAAAACCCCTTCTAAACAAACGCTGCCCCCTTCCGTTTCCTGCGGAAGGGGGCTTTTTCATTGAGAGGACGTTATGAAAATCGCAGCCTATTTCGCCTTGGGCACCGGCCTGGCCGCCGCCGTCGCCGCCATTATTATCAAGCTTCGCACAATCAGGAAGGTCGGAAAAACAAACAAGCAGGATGTTTTCTTGCTCGTGTTTTTGCCTATCTTTGCATTGCTGATGATCGCCAACCTGATACTGGTCACGCTCTATTTCTAGGGAATATGGCTTTAATCAAACGTCCCATTCGCTCTCAAACGGCGCTTTGGTTTCCAGAGTTTTCCCCGCCAATCCGGCCAACGCCGGGCATTCCTCCGGCATAAACAAAAACTCCAGCCTGCAAGCCCACAGCATCTGCCGCCGGGCTTTGTGCTGCCGATTGAAAACCCGGTCGCCATATTTGTCATCCCCCAGGATCGGATGGTCCAGATAGGCCAGGTGGGCGCGGATCTGGTGGGTGCGCCCGGTGTGAAGTGTCACCGAGAGCAGCGAGCAGTCTCCAAAGCTTTTGAGCACGGTGTATTCCGTAACAGCCGTCCTGCCGTTGGGCATCGGTCTGTTATGCACAGATACCACAGCTCGGGCGGCGTCCTTTACCAGCCACGCCGTCAGCACCGCGTGATCTGGCACGGGCTTGCCACGCACAACGCACCGGTAGCTCTTGAGGATCTTCCCCTGCTCCATCATTTCGCGCACAGCAGTTTCCGCTTCGGTGCTGCGGGCAAAGATCATCAGCCCGCCCGTGCCGCTGTCCAGCCGGTGGCACGCAA
This sequence comes from Bacillota bacterium, assembly GCA_023435705.1. Lineage (GTDB taxonomy): Bacteria > Bacillota > Clostridia > Christensenellales > UMGS416 > JAEYRA01. The sequence goes on from JAEYRH010000016.1 coordinate 729,849, forward strand.
TCGCAGTTGCCTGTTCACCCTGCCCAGCAAGCCATTGGGAGACGCGGGCTTCCATGTCGGCCTCCCCCTCCGCCTTGGAGAGCACACCAACCGGTTTCACAGCCACCACAACAGCAGGTGAATGCCACAGCACCTCCAGCGGCGGGCCATCCAGCTTCTGGTCTGTAAGATAGATCGTTACTTCATCTCCATTGGCGAGCATGATGTCGCGGCTCGCCCGTTGGCCGTTCACCTTGATGTCCTTGCCGGAGAGCAGTTTCACGGTAGCTGCTTTTGGCATCGAGGGAAATGTTTTAGCCAGCCATTGTGCCAGAGCAACAGGCTTATCAGTATCAACATTCACTTTGCGCATGGTTCACCCTCGTTCATACAGGATCATCATATCACCATTTTTATCAGACAGCAAAGAAAACAGCCGGAGATTCCGCCTCAGCTTGTTGACAAACCCCGAACAAGATACTGTAGCTAGTAGCCGCCAAGGCGGTTCATCCGCTGGCGGCAAACGGTGCAATGAGTGAGGGCAAAAATCGCCACCGCAGTGACGTCGTGTTTAATGATATTTGGTTGGAATAAAATGCTTGAAGGCCATGTGGCGACTGTTCTCGGCACATGGCCACCCGAAACGCTTGTTCAGGATGGAACCAGGGGGTGGTTTCGGCGGGGGATGGAATCCCCCGTCCGACAGGCTGGCGACTTTGTCGACAGCCTGAGGTGGAGATTCCGCCTGCTCAATGGCCTATTCCCGGATACTATGGCATGCCATCATATCGTCTTTCGGAGAACCCGGAACCGCCATACCGCGAACATTGCTGCCGCACACCCGATTGCCGCAATCACCAATAGCGACACCACCGGTGCGATTTCCTGTGGCTGGCCATAAGCCCAGGCACGGAACGCCTGCATGGCATGGGTGGCCGGATAAAGCCTGCCCAGCCACAGGAATGGCTCCGGTAGCATGCTGGCGGGGAACATGAGCCCACCCAGCAGCAGCGACGGGAGGAACACCGCCTGCGACAGCATCGTGGCCGATGCCTGGTTTTTTGCCGTGACGCCCAGCAGCAACCCCAGCATGATGCTGGCAAATAGCAAAAAGGAAAGGATCAGGAAATACAACGGGGTGTTGGCAGGGATCGCGGCGCCAAACAGCACCGGCGCGGTGAAGTAGATGATGAGCGCCACAATCGACAGATGCATCAGCGCGCTGAAGGCATGGGTCAGCAGCACGGCCCAGCCGGGAATGCCATTGACCTCAAAAGCCCTCAGCACACCACCCTCGCGGAGCTTGACCAACGGAACGGGCATACCCAGCACAGCGCCCATTGTGATGGCGAAGATCGCCATCGAGGCAGCCAGCGTTTGTTTGGAGTCGGGGTTGATGGAAGAGAATACGGCACCCATCACACCATAAAACACCAACGGGACGGCATAAAACGTCAGCAGCGTGCCCTTTTCCCGCATGTCCATGCGGAACTGGATCAACAGATGATTGAAAAACGCTTTCATCTCACAGTGCCTCCTTCCACCAATTCCAAGAATCGCTCCTCCAGGCTTGGCCTCTCCACCCGCAGATCCGCCACGGTGTCGCCGGCGTTTTTGACCCGCTGTAGCAGCGTCATGACAGTTTCCGCCACATCGTGGCACATCCATTTCAGGAACCCTTCACTCTCCCCGGCAAATCTCGCGCCAGCCATATCTCCGCCTGGTAGCAGGCTGCCTAGTCTGGTCTGGATGGTCACGCGCGTCTCCGACAGGCTTTCGGCGGTCACTTCCGCAGGAGTGCCCATCGAGACGATGCTGCCGCGCACCAGGATCGCCAGCCGGTCACAAAGCGATTCGGCCTCGGCCATGTCATGGGTGGCCAGCAGCAGCGTGACACCCTGAGCCTTCACCTCCCTGATGGCTTGATGAAGCTGGGCCCGGCCCTGCACGTCGAGGCCCGCCGTCGGTTCGTCCAGCACCATGACCTCAGGATTGGTTGCCATGGCCAGCGCCAGGTTGAGCCTGCGTTTCTGGCCGGTGGACATCTGCTGATAGGTCTGCTTCATTGCAGGATCCAGACCAAAACGCTCAATTAGGTCCAACCTGGGCTTGATGCCATGCCAGCCGCAGATCATTGACATGGCTTCAGCGGCCTTGATGGTATCCGGCAGCGCGGAAGCCTGCAGTTGCACACCAAGCTTGCCGCGCAGCGCCTTGCCACCCTGCGCCGCGTCGCAGCCGGCCACGATGATTTTTCCGCCCTCGTACTTGCGCATCCCCTCGATGCATTCCAGTGTGCTGGTCTTGCCCGCGCCGTTAGGGCCCAACAGGCCAAACACCTCGCCACGGCGCACGTCGAAACTAATGCCGTTGACAGCTGTGTGGTTCTGGTAGCGTTTCAACAATCCCGCCACCGATAGCGCAATGTGTTCCATCTCTATTCCACCTTTCCAAATGGTTTCTGTATGAAATATTCCTGAAGCGCCTCAGCCAGGAAGACCCTGATAGCTTCCCGGAACTCCGCAGTCTCCTCCGGCCAGTTGTCCACATCTTTGCCCACTTCCATCAACGCCTTGATAAGCTCCGGGTCTCCGCCGGTGGATTTCAACACCATGTCCCACCATTGGGCCGCAAACTCCTGCCCCTCCGGCCCTTTGGGATCCACACCGGCTTTATGCAGAGCCACGACCCTGCTGAACGCGTTCTGCCAGTCCGGCGCAACAGATGCAGATGGCATATCCGGACGGTTGACATCGATCAGTTTTTTGATCTGATCATTGTTGATGTATTTCATTATAAATGTGTAGGGGCTGCCGGTTTTCATCATCTCGATGATCGCAATCAGCTGCTCGGTCCCCACCTCGCCGGTGTCGTGAAACCCGGCAATGATCCTGTCCATGAGGCTGATTGTGCGCTCCATGTTCTGCACCTGCCCGGCCAATACGTCCCGCTGCTGGGCCAGCACCGCGACAAACTCTCTGCCGGACTCAAACCGCATCCTGTCCTTGATCTCCTCCAACGAAAACCCAAAGGATTTCAGAAACAAGATCTGCTGCAGCTTCATCAGGTCGCTCCAACCGTAGAGCCTGCGGCCGCCCTCTGTGTGCTGGCTGGGTGTGAGCAGACCGCTCTTGTCATAGAACTGCAGCGTTCGGATCGTCACGCCGCTTTTCTCTGCCACCTCGCCCACGGAATAGTATCTTTCTCTGCTGATCTGCATCGGCTCGCCTCCATGGCTGTAGTATATAACGTGACGTAACGTCATGAGCAAGTATAATTTTCTCAATATTCAAAATTAATATTGATCAAAGACAAACAGATCGGATGAAAGAGTAAAGCAACCCAAGTCATCAATTGGCTAAAAAAGAAAAATCCCGCTGTTGGATCGAATCCATCAGCGGGATTTGGTCTGGGTGAGAGGACTTGAACCTCCGGCCTCTTGAACCCCATTCAAGCACGCTACCAAACTGCGCCACACCCAGTTATTTGGTGCAGATGGTATTATACATGGATTTGAGGTTAATATCAAGCAATAATTCTCTGCATCATGCGAACTCATTATGAAATGCCAGTTTCAGTATAGCTGGTTATTAATAAATACACGCATACATATACTGAAACAAGCCAAATAAGGAGGCAGTCAAAATGCTGAGTAATGTTGATATTATTCGGGAACTGGGGAAGAACATATACATTCATCCGCTCGGTCAAAAGACCATCAAGGGTGCCAGCATCAACCTCACTGCAAGCGACCTGGCTTGGTCAGTAATTACGAAAAAGTCCATTGTCAGCACCATAGATGGAGTGCAGCTGATCACCATCCCTGCGCACGACACCGGCTTGATTGAAACGAATGAATCAATTTACGTTTCCAGAAAAATCGGAGGGACATATCATTCAAGGGTCTGTAATGTGTCATTGGGGGCAGGGCACATTGGAACAACACTAAATCCCGGCTGGATTGGGAGGTCTATGATCGCTGTACATAATCATATGGATCACAGCATAACAATTCAAGTCAATGAGCCATTTGTAACACTGGTTCTATATTACCTGCATAACGAATCATCCATGAACGAGGATAACCTCGCATCCAGAATAGACCAATTCTCAAGGATTGGGATATCGTTATCTCACGAGGAGTATATCAAGATAATAGAATCGGATCTTAACAAAAAGGAATGTCTTCTCGAGGAGATGAAACAGAACAGCATCTACATTGAAAAAAAGAAGCTCCACACCTTTAACAAAAGAGATATCCCGATTGTTCTCATGCCCATTGTCTCTATCATTCTGCTGCTATTGCTTGTTTTTATGGACAAAAACACCGAATGGTATGATATTGTAAAGTATTCATTCATCGGGTACACACCAACAATGATTCTGGCAATGATCACCACATTCACACGGCCCAAGTAATTAAGAATTTCAACTGCCCAGCAGCGGCTGATACATCATCATCGCATTGTTCTCCGTGATAAACTCCTCACGGATTACTCGCCCCTCCCCATCCAGCACCCTCCTCCAGATTTCATTGTGGCGCACATACCCACCCCACGGGTTGCTTGTGATCCGGTGGTCCCGCTCAAACACTTCGTAATGCTCCAGCTGCTCCTCCGAGGTGCGCCACTGGCCCTCCAACCGGTCTCCCTCCAGCCATACCAACAGTTGATATGGCCTATCCGTGTCGTTGCGGATCTGAAGATCCAGATAGTTCCAGGCGCAGGTGGCACCGCTCCCGAATGGCTGAGAGCGATTAGTATCAGGGAACACATCGTAGCTGTGACGGTGGCGCTCGGTTACGGTGAGTGGGGTATGTAATGCCATCCAGTAAATAAGGTTGGTCATCTGGCACAGGCCGCCACCCACGCCGGGCCTGAAACCACCGCCGCACAGCACCATGCCGGGCAGGTAACCCTTGCGGGCAGTGGGCTTGCCCACCAGCCGCCAGAAGGAGAACGTCTCCCCCGGCATCACAACAATGCCATTTAGGTTTGCCGCCGCCAGGCGGAGGTTGGTCAGTTTGTTCACTTGCAGCCACATATCCACATTCGCAAGCTTTCGGAGCATCGGTGTGCCGTGGGTTGCACCGACGCAGGGCATGCAGGCGGCGCTAATAGCACTTGCATACCGCACCCCGTCAAGCCACCAGCGGAGACGACGAGCCAGGCAATACAGCATCCTGCCCGCATGTTTCCTGAAGTTTGACCGCTTGATGGGTTTGGTCGGCTGCATTCTTTCCGTGATCACCATCTAACACACCCTCCATACTATTGTATTGCACCGCGCAGAAAACAAACCCTATGGACATCGCATTTTGCGCTCCATAGCATGATCCGGCCAACAATTCCATTGTTTTGGGGAATTGCCATTTCTGACGATGGCGCTCAGTGAATAGTTCCTGAATATGGAAACAGCGGAAGGATTTACCTTCCGCTGTAATTCTTAATAGTTCTATCGGATGATCCTATCGTCAATCACCCGCACAGGGCTCAGTAGAAATTCGGTGAAGTGCTTTCGCCAGAACCGGCTGCCATAATTGTTGAATGACTCATAATCCACCGTGAGCCGCTCCTGCCCCCTGTCCCGCAGCCATTCCACGATTACCTGCAACAACTGCGACGCGGCTCCCATTCCTCGGGCTGCCGGCGCGGTGAAAGCTCCTGTGACATGATAGGAGCCTGCATCCCTGGTGGCGAACGAATTGCCGCAACCTCGGCTAATCCGCATGTAGGAAACCGCCTCGCCGCCTGCATAAGCCGCCCACAGATGGTTACCGTCTTCCTCCAGCCACCGCCGGAATTCTCCGGGGTTGCTCTCCACATCCACATGGGGCATAAAAAGTGGCGCGCCGCGATAATAGGCGCAATGCTCGGCGTGCAGAGCGTATATACGCTCCGCATCCTCCGGTGTTGCTTTGCAGATGTCCAGGCCGGTGTTCTCTGGAGCGCCCTTCACATCGATGAGCGGGCGCACGGCATCCACGCAGCGCAAGCCAAATCCCAGCCAATACCAGGCATCCTGCGCCTCAATATCATGAGCCCAAAACGAGAGGCTATGGGTCAGGCGCTTCTCCCCCACCCACGCAGCAGACGCGGCTTCATACATCCTGTGGTAGACAAGCCGCCGATCCGCTCCGGCTGCGCCGTGACCGTGAGGCGGCACATAGACTCCGTCATGGCTGCCGAAGAATTCAGGAATCGGGTAGCCGGCAATGAACCCCACAAGCCTGCTGCCCTCAAGCGCCGCAAAGCCTGGAAAGCCGGTGACATCATCCACCATGTCTGCTATAGAGCGGGCCATCGCCTCAGCATTATCATATGCCGGCAAGGCTGAGACAGACAGGCGTTCTGTATGGTAGCTATCCAATACCAATGATGCCGCATCTTGAGCATATGCCGCATGAAATGGAACAATGTTCAATCCAGTAACCTCACAAAAATGTATGCGTCAGCTTCACATTATACCAACACATAAGTGTTCTGTGAATGAGGTGGCAGCAACGATATGCACTTCAGATGGCTTTTTTAAGCTCTATATCAGCTCCGAGATCCAGCAACGCCTGCACGATCTGCTCCTCATCAAGCGTACCCAAACGGCGGCAATCTGCGTCTACCACGTTCACAATATGGAAATAGCCAAGTGAAAACCGCCGTGCCAAATCCCCCAGCCGCATATCAGCCCGGGCGATCAAGTAACGCACAGGCAGTGCTGACGATTGCTGCAGGCTGACCCGCTTGCCGGTAATGCCCTTATAAAACAGCCAGGGTGCCTGAGAGTATTCACGCCAGGCTGCAAAGCAAAGAAACACAGCCATGAGCAGCAATGACAGATTCATCGCACCATGCAATGCGGACCACAAAAAAAGCACTCCAAGCGCAGCCGAAACCGCTATACCGGAAATAGCGCAGCCACGCGTAACCCGCACCGGGTTAAAGTGCCTGGAAAGCAAGCCACGCAGAATCCGCCCTCCGTCCAGCGGAAGTGCCGGAAGAAGGTTCAGGGCTGCAAGGCCAAGATTGATGTCCACAAAGAAGCTCAGTTGCTCCTCAGGCAGCGGAAAAAGGCGATCAATGGAAAGAGCGGCCATCAGTAGGATCAGATTGCATACCGGGCCGGCCACCGCAATGACAGCCTCCGCGGTGGGGTTCAGTTCAAACATACCGTCTACGCGGGCTACACCGCCAAAGGGCAACAACTCTATTTGGCGGGTGGAGAAACCAAATGCCCTGGCAGCCAAGGCGTGGCAGCCCTCATGCAACAAAACCAGCGCAAAGGATAACAAATATACCGTCAAATAGCCAGTTAGAGCCGCGATAAACATCACGGCAACAAACAGCCAGTTGGCGCGGATCTCGCACCCGGCGATCACTGCGATTCGCATTCAATCCCCCTGCTTCCTGAGATAAGGGCGGGGGTCCAGCGCGACGCCATCATGATATGCCATAAACTTAAGTGTCTTGTTGCGTATCGAGCCGATGCGCTCACCAGCCAGCACCGTGTGACCTGTCTTTACTTCAGGAACCACACCGCCATACCAGGTCTCATATCCTTCCTGATGCCGGAGGATCATCAGAGTGCCATATTCACTGCTCTCACCGGCGTAGAATACCTGCCCGTCAGCCGCCGCCAGCACCGGGGTCACAGCATCAGTCACCTCAATGTTGATCACATACTGCGCCGATCCGCCGGTTTCAATGGCCATATCCTTGATGGGTGGCACAAAGCCCTGATCCTCCGGGCTGAACACCGGCGTGCTGTCCGCGAAGAAGTCGCCAACGAACTTGAGCTTTCCCAGCGCCTTATCGATCTCTGATTGGTCAGTGAGCGCCGAATCCAAGCCGGCGAGCACCTCGGTGGTCTGTGGAACATCCACAGCTTTCATAACCAAAACAGTTACGATTACCAAGCCGCAGATCACAGCCTGCACCGTGATCGTGTTCATAGTGGGCGGTGGCTTTTTGCCGCTCCTGCTCCCGCTATGGTCTCCGCCCCGGCCTGTCTTTTCTCTCAGCCACTGCCTGGCGTTCCATGGCTCCCGGATCCTGCCCTCACTGGTCTTGCCGACCACACGCATCGGCCCGGTTTTGAGCCTTGGCATGCGGCTCTGGCCCATCTCTCTGTCATCCATCATGGTATCCCCCTTGGTCAGCACCTTCGTATCCATATATATTCAAGGGGGCAGTAGATTATTTGTATATAGGAGAGAAAGTGGTTAAGGCTACTGGTTTCATCATAGATGTTGATGAGTCAACGGGGTTGGGAGTATAATGCCTATAACACGCAGTTAATCAGGATTTTTTGGACAGTTTCAACTACGGATTGTTTATATTAGGTGGTATTGAAGTGATAACATATAAGTTGGTTGACAAAGCATATTTTCCACAATACGATTTAATCCCCATGCTTGTTCACGTTTCAAGCTATTACCGGATAGACAAAATAGACCGTGGATTAGGTGGTTTCACTCTTGTGGAGACCCCGGTCGAGCCATTTATCAAGGATTTTGATGATGACAAACCAATACACAATTTTGCGTCAAGGCAAGCTGAACGGTTCGATATAACAAATTGGGGCTTTTTTATGGCATTTGATAAGGAACAAGCTGTCGGCGGAGCAATCGTGGCATCCAGGACGAAGGAAGTCAATATGCTTGCTGGCAGAGATGACCTCGCCGTGTTGTGGGATATTCGGGTAGATGATGCCTATAAACGGCAGGGTGTTGGCCAGGCGTTATTCGATATGGCAGTTGAATGGGCACGTAACGAAGGACATACGCAAATGAAAATTGAGTGCCAGAACAATAACATACCGGCCGTGCGGTTTTATCACAAGCAGGGCGCTGTCCTGTCCGCGATAGATGAATATGCATATTACAATGAGCCGCAATATAGACATGAAACGCAATTAATATGGTTTCTTGATTTATAAGCAACTCGCCTAATGGGCATAACATGAACTAAAAAATGCTCATCCATTCGACATGCGCCATGCGTCATGAGTATTCTCTTCTTGCCCATCATCTCCCCACCCAAGCAAACAGGGCGGGCATACCGCCCGCCCTGCTCCAATCAAATCTACTGGATTACTTGAACACCCTTCTCGCCCATGAGAAATCCCTGGCATTCATCATATAGGAGATCATCACCTTCATGCCGGGCGCCGGCGAATGAATCATCTTGCCATCCCCGATGTAGATGCCCACATGGTCACACAAATCATTGTCGCTGCGGATGGAGTTGAAGAACACAAGGTCACCGGGCAACAGTTTTGTGCGGTCCGTGAACTTCACGCCATAATCGGTATATCCCTGGCCGTATGCCTTCCTTGGGAGCGTGATGCCAAAATTCTTGTAAACATAATATGTCAGCCCTGAACACTCAAACGCCTTTGGGCCTGCAGCGCCGCTGATATAGGGGCACCCCAGAAATTTCTTGGCGTAGGTCACAATATCGGCTGCCTTTTCCTGACCGGCAGCGGATTGGCCTGGCAAATCCTTGTATTTGGAATCATTTGTGGTCACAGGAGCCCTGCGGGCTTCCTTCTCGGGTTTCGCTTTGGCGTCATACACGGCGGTGCGGGTCATTTTGCCGGCAACTCCGTCAGGCTTCAGCCCATTCAGCTTCTGGAAATACTCCACGGCTTCCCCGGTCAATTGCCCGTAAAGGCCGGTGATCGGCCCTGTATAATAACCAAGAGCCTTTAAGCGCTTCTGGAGCTTTTCCACCTCGCTGCCCTTCATGCCGGGAATCAGCGAATCGGACTTGAACCCCGAAAACAACATCTCACGGGTCTTATCACCCACGATACCGTCAGCCTTGACACCAGCAGCGTCTTGGAATGACATCACGGCAGCTTCGGTTTTGGGACCAAAAAAGCCGGTAGCATCCTCATCTAACAGGCCTAGCTCGATCAGCCGTTCCTGAATTTCCGTCACGTCGCTGCCCTCCATGCCGTAGCAAACGGAGGTGGGTTTCAAAGGCCTGTTGGTGCCACCGGCACCACGCAGTTTCTCCAGCGTATCACTTCCGGCCACACCGTCCACTGCCAACCCGTGGGTGGACTGGAACTTCCGCACCCCGGCTTCAGTCATGGAGCCGTAATAACCGGTGATATCGTCAGACTCAAAGCAATCAGCTTTTCTAAGGAGCCGCTGGAGCTCCTCCACGGCGCTGCCCTGGTCGCCTGGCCGCAGCGTGTCATCCGCAGCTGCGACACTTCCCAGCATAGTCGCCAGAAGTATTGCGGCCAGCAAAACGGTCAGCATCCGATTCCATCCGAAATTCAAAACAGCACCTCCATTCCGTCTATATGTAAATGATCCCACTTTTTCCAAAGCTTGATACCTGTTCCTTCGTTATTTCGAGATTCTGGCATACTGGCTGTCGATATAGCCCACACTTGAGCCGCTCTGCACCTTATACCATGTGCCGCTCGTTGCAGTAACCACCAAAGTGTCTCCGGAGCGCAAGGTGCCGATGATGCCAAATGTTGTGCCGGCGCCGCTGCGCACGTTGAGCTGCGATGCGGTGACAGTGCAGGCCTTATAGGCTGTGCTGCCACCGATAATGGCATATTTGGCCATCACATAGCCTGTCTTTCCCGAATAGGTGGCCTTTAACCAGGTGGCATCGGTGTGCACCTGCACCACGGTGAAGGTGGAGCCCTTCGGGATCTCCGTCAATTTAGCGGATGTCGTAGATGCCGAGGAGCGCATGATCAGCGTGCCTGAGCTGATGTTCGGCTTGGCCGACACAGTGGAAACCGAGAAGTTTGGCGAAGCCGTGGCCGATCCGCTGGGAGTGGGAGTGGCGGCGCTTCCGTTGCCGATGGCCTCAATGTAGGTCGTCGTGCCACTCTGATACATGCAATACCCGGTGTAGGACAGAAAGCGCACCTTGTACCAGTTGGCCGCAGGTGTGCCAAGAATTATTACGTTGTCGCCCCTTTTTAGCGTATACAGGATGGAGCTGGTTGTGGTGGTGGAGGCACGCATATTCAGCGTGGTGGATACCACCCTGCCCAGTGCGGGCGCGGCTGTGGGCGCGGGGGTCGCGGTGGCCGTCGGCGAGGTGGAAACAGACGCGGTGGCCGATGCCGTGGGTGTAGCCGTTGGCGTGGCAGTAGCAGTCGGCGTGGCAGTAGGACCAACGGTGGTCTTGGTGATGTATTGCGATGCCGCGTAACCCACCAGGCCGGTGGAGCCCTGAAGCACCTTGTACCAGCTGCCGGACGTGCCAATGATCTCAATGATCGCATTGTTGGCCAGCGTGCCCACAAGTGAGCCGCCGGTGCTGGCTGCCGCGCGCACATTCAAAGTGGACGCGGTGACCTTGCCCCATTGAGCAGAGGAACCATTTCCGGGGATTTGCGTCAGCGCCTTTGGTGTGATACCCACTGAGGCTCTGGTGTAACCGGCAAAATAGAATGACAGGATATCTGCAACAGTTTTATTCTCCTTGGCCATCTGCTGGGCACCACGTTGGCTCATGCCACGGCCGTGGCCGTATCCCCTGGCTGTCACAGTCAGGAAGTTGCCGTCGGAGGTGGAGCCGTCATAGAGCAGCCAAAAACTGACGGCGGATGAGCCAAGCATGCTGTTGTAGCTGGTGAAGCGTGTGCGCAGTTCGCCATACACATCCCAATCGCTGTCACCGGCCTGCGACACATAGTCCAGCAGCACGGTCACGGTGCCGGTGAACCCAGCGGGCATGCCGCCGCCGCCAGCTGCGACCGACGGAGCCGGAGTGGCGGATGGTTCGGCGGCTGACAACCCTGCCGCGCCAGCGCCCTGCACCTGAAACTCAAAGGGTGAGCCGGCTTCGTTGCTGGCGATGATGACCTTGGTAGAGCGCAATCCCACTGCCGAAGGGGTGAAAGCCACAGTGAAATCAGCGGTTGCGCCTGCAGCCACCGTGAGGGGGAATGTCTGACCCCCCACCGTGAAGTCACCGGTGTCGCCGGTTGCCAACGTGATGCCGGTAACCGTGAGCGCGGCGTTGCCGGTGTTTTTGATGGTATAGGTCTTGGTGACCGCCCCACCGCCCAAAGCAGTGCTGCCGAAATCGGTGTTGTCGCCAGCGTCAGGCGTGGCGTCGCCGTCAGCGATCAACGTGCCGTTGCCTTTCACTTCGATGGCCGGAGCTGGTGTGGGCACGCCGGTGACGGTGACGTTGACAGTGACCGAAATCTTGGTGAACTCGCGGCTGCCGGCCGGCATGCCGGTGCGCAGCGTGGCTGGGGCAGCTTCGGTGATGCCGTTGATCACGATATCATTGGCGGTACAGGCAATGCCCTGCTGGGCAAGCAGCGCCGCTGGCAGCTTTTCCTTGACGAGCGCGAGCATCGTGTTGGCCTTGGCCCTGTCTGTGGAGCTCAACAGCCCCATAACCGCTTCCGCCGTGGATTTGGGGAAGATATAGGTGAAATACGGGCTGAAACTGTTGTTTTTGTCATAATCGTCATTGGTGGCCGTGCCCCTGATTTGGCCGCCGTTGCTGGCGGAGTATTCACCTGTGGCTAAATTCAGAAGCGCCGGGTCGCCTGAGAGCAGCGCCATGCCGGCAGTGGCATTCACAGCATTGATAACGTTCTGCGCGGGCGTGTTGTCAGAAAGATAGGGATACCCCTTATACACCTGGCTTGCGGATGTATCCACCAGATGGTAGGTAGCGGAAGGGTTGGCCTTGATCCTGGTGAGCGCATAGGTGCGGGCGGCTATGGCCTGCGCCTTCAACGCTTCGGCAGGCCAGTCATTGCTCATTTCATATGCCACGACACCATACAGATAGGTCTCGATATATACGGAATTAACCAATTGCAGATAGCTCGTGCCGCTGGCGCGGATCAGTGTCATATTGCCGGAATAATACCGCCAGCCATAAGTGGGATTGTAAATGTAAAGAAAATTCTTCGCAGTGCCGTTTGTGTATTGGTTCAGCGTGATCGTGGCCGGCAGCGAATGGGTTACTGTGGCTGTGCCGTTGTGATAGCTCAACGTGATGCCGGATCCTTCTGCCTTGGCTGTATAAGTGATGCCTGGAAAGAGATCCACCGAAGAACTCTCCGCCACGCGGTAGGCACCGGCTACCTTGAACTGCACCGATGACGGGCTGCCCATGGAAGACAGCTTGACCTTCACAGTGCCGTAATCTGTAGCGGCAGATGCGAACGTGGGGGCGGTCATCGTCAAGATCAGCACCAACACGACCGCAACGGCTGTCATTCTCCTCATGGCAATCCCATCCTTTCAACACAGTCGCCATGCGGCGGCTGCCCGGCCAACTGCTGGTTTGCGGCAAAGCTCACCATCGCAAACCGCACAAAGAAAATTGGTATATATAGAGAATTATACTATTCATATTCTGATGTTGCAATACAATGGCTGGAAACCTTTGTAAACAATATGTGTCAAAATGCAAATGGAGTGCAATAAAAATGGCTGTCTTCCTGAATCGGATTCCGGTTATCGGTGTACTACATTCGTATTCTTTAGAATACAGGAGATAACAAAACATTCACCGATTACAATCTCTTCTCCATGCAGTAGCTATATTCACACCCCACATACTCGCCATATGGCTCAATTTCCCGATATCCGGACTTCCGATAAAGCCCGATAGCCTCCGGTTGTTTGGGGCCGGTCTCCAGCCGCATGGTTGTGATGCCTGCCTTACGGGCGATGTCCTCGACAAAATCAAGAACCAGAGAGGCAATGCCTCTGCCCCGGAAACTCGGCTCCACAAAGAACCGCTTCAACTCCGCCACTCCCCCGCCCAGCGGCTTCAATGCCCCACATCCGGCAGCGGTGCCGTTGATGTAGGCCACACAGAATGTCATCTGCAGCACTTTGGGATCGGAAAAATCCACACCGAAGATGCCTTCGGCGGGATAAAGCTTCAGCATGTGCTCATCCAGCATTTTGATCAGATCGTGCAGGTCTTTGTTGTCAGGCTCCACGATCCGGATGTCGATGGTTCTCATGAGATGCAATCCTCAAATAACTTTCAACCAGTATATCCATCCGTGCTATTCATGGCAAGACGAAACTGTTAAAATATGGTGAAAGGAGCGGATTATCGAAATGGAACCCATGCGGCTGTATACATATCAGGACTTTATCAATCTGCTGGACTCATCCGGCTTCCTGACGCTATCGGCCAACAAAGCCGGTGTGCCCGATGTGTCGTCGATGACCGCTCCGGAGCAATGGCACACCGGCCCGGACACCGACCCCTGGCAGTGGAAAACCCGTGTGGTGGAGGAAAAGCAGGCTGCATACGCCAAGATTTTCGGCGGCATGCCCTCTTTTGTGACGCGGGAATGGTACCCATTGCTGCTGGCCGCAAGGCGCGGCTGCAGCTCCTTTGAAGAAGCCTGGGAAAACGGGCTTGTGAGCGCCGAAGCCAAACGGATTCATGACCTGTTTGGAGGGCGCCGCGTGCTGGCCGTGCATGAAATCAAGGCTATGGCCGGGCTCAAGGGATCGGCAGGAAAATATGAGCAGGCGATGCGGGCGCTGCAGGAAGGCATGTGGATCACCGTTTCCGGTATGACGCGCATGGCCACTGCTGATGGCCGCCCCCATAGCTGGCCTGTCACCGAATACAGTCTGGTAGAAGATTGGGTATGGCCCGGCGTGATGGAGCAGGCATTGGCTGCTGACCGCGCGGAAGCCGCCGAACTGTTGATTACCCAATCGCTGCGGCCCAATCCTCATGCAAACCGGGCTGCGCTTACCCGGTTTCTGACCGGCCGGCATATAATAGTCTAGGAAAACCACCAGAGTGTTTGACGAAACAATGCAGCTGGAGGAAGCTATGCCAGCGATTACCACATGCAACATTTTGGACTTGATCGGCAACACACCGATGATCGACATTGGGCGTGCCACCGGCTGCCAGATTTTTGCCAAGGCCGAATTTCTAAACCCCGGTGGCAGCATCAAGGACCGCATCGCCAAGCACATGCTGGCGCAGGCCGCAAAAAACGGGCTACTGAAGCCCGGTGACACCGTGATGGAGCCAACCAGCGGCAACACTGGCATCGGCGTGGCGCTTTGCGGCGTGCAAATGGGCTATAAGGTGGTCATCGTGATGCCGGAAAACATGAGCGACGAGCGCAAGCGCATCATCAAAAGCCTGGGCGCCGAGCTTGTGCTGACCCCGGCAGAGCAGAGCGTGGAAGGCGCGCTGGCGGAGGTGGCCCGCCGCCGGACAGAGAACCCGGATATCTTCGTGCCGCAGCAGTTTATGAACCCCGACAACCCGGCCATCCATTATGAAACCACCGGCCCGGAGATCTGGGCGCAGATGGCGGAGCGGGTGGATGTGTTTGTTTCCGGCATGGGCAGCGGCGGCACATTGGCAGGCGTCGGCGCTTATCTGAAAGAGCGCAACCCGAATGTGCGGCTGGTAGCGGCGGAACCAAAGGGAAATTCGGCGCTGCTGGGGCACCAGGGCATTGGCCTGCACGCAATCCAGGGCATCGGCGACGGGTTCATCCCACCGGTGCTGAACCCGGCCATTGTGGACGACGTGATTGAGGTGACGGACTGCGATGCCATCGAGACAGCCCGGATGCTCGCGGCCAAACAAGGCCTGCTGGTGGGCATCTCCGCCGGGGCCAATGTGTGGGCGGCGATGCAGGTGGCAGCAAAAGGCTACTGCAATGTGCGTATCGCGACGATCCTGCCGGATCGGGCCGAGCGATATTTTTCGTGCAACCTGATTTAGTCGGATTGTATGCTAGAGTTGCTTTGTTTAGATAACTCTCTTGGCGGCAAGCCTGCTGTGTACCATTGATGCCACAGCATACACGCCGTATCCCACCGCCGCACCTAATGAGTTCAGAATCACATCGTCAATGTCGGTGGTGCGGCTGATCAACCCGGTCACAGTGAAGAGAAACTGGATCACTTCAATCCCGGCCGACATAACCGCGCACACCAGCAGGCATTTCCAAAACTTGCGGAAAGCCGGCCAGATGGAGGGCAGCAGCAAGCCCGTGGGCAGGAGCAGCAGCACATTTCCAGCCATGTTATACAGGACCGTGCGCAGCGGCAGCGTGCCATCGACGGCATGACGAATATAAGACAAAATCGTGGAAAAGGGAACCAAATACACCGCGTATGTTTTATAGTCTGGAGATGGAAGCAGTGTGAGGTAGGCCACTGCAGCCAGATTGAAAAAGAAAAAGACCTTCATCAGATCGCGGACCAATCTATCCTTCCGGTGCCGCAACACATCCACAATCACAACAATCATAACTGCAAGGGCAACCGCGGCAGCCAGAACCAACAAATCAGATACCCGAAACATTGATGAACCTGCTTATCTCGAATATTGTCCATATCGTATCATGCGAGCAGCGTTTGAAAAACTAAACATTGTGTAAACAATAAACTGCAAAAATAGAAAACGGGAGGCGTAAAAGCCTCCCGTCATGCTTCATCACAAGTGTTACACCAGCGCAGCTCCGCGCTCCAGCGCCTGCTCATTCACAGGGATCAAGTCGGCTTTCTTCTCCCCGAACACCTTTTTTAGTGCACCCATCATCGACTCATGCTGCAATGCGCCTGACAGCTTGAGATAGGCCCCCAGCATCACCATGCCCGCCACGCGGCTGTTACCCAGCTCATTGGCGATTTCATTGGCGGGGATGTAGTAGGCCTCGATATCATCGCGGGTGGTCTTGCGGCTGATCAAAGAAGAATTGACCAGCAGCTTGCCGCCGGTTGCCACAGACTGCTCGAACTTATCAAGCGACGGCAGGTTCATCGCAATGAAGCAGCCCGGTTGGGCAAACACCGGCGAACCGACAGGCTTGTCCGACACAATCACCATGCAGTTTGCCGAGCCGCCGCGCATTTCCGGGCCGTAGCTGGGCAGCCAGGACACTTCCTTGCCCTCCATCATACCGCCATAGCAAAGCATCTGGCCCATGCTCATCACGCCCTGGCCGCCAAAACCCGCGATCAGGATGTTCTCAATCATGCTGCACCTCCCTGTAGACGCCGAGAGGGAACTGGGGCATCATTTTGTCGCGCACCCAATCCAATGACTCCACCGGGCTCATCCCCCAGTTGGTCGGGCAGGTGGAAAGCACCTCCACCAGCGAAAAACCTTTGCCCTCGATCTGGCATTGGAAACCTTTCTTAATGGCTCTTTTAGCCGCGACGACACCCTTCACGTCATTCACAGCCACACGCTCCAGATAAGCCGGCGCGTCCAGCGTGGCCAGCATCTCGCACACCTTCACCGGTGATCCGCAGTGGTCACGGTCGCGGCCATAAGGCGATGTGGTCGTGACCTGCCCCACCAGCGTGGTGGGCGCCATTTGGCCGCCGGTCATGCCATAGATGGCGTTGTTGATGAATATCACGGTGATGTTTTCACCGCGGGCTGCCGCGTGCACAATTTCCGCCGCGCCGATGCTGGCCAGGTCGCCATCGCCCTGATAGGTGAAGACCACCGCATCGGGGCATACGCGCTTCACGCCGGTGGCCACTGCCGGGGCCCGGCCATGGGAAGCCTGCTGCATGTCACAGTTGAAGTAATTGTAGGCAAACACCGCGCAGCCTACCGGGGCTACGCCAATGGCCCGGTCACCGGCACCCAGTTCCTCCAGAGATTCGGCGACCAGCCGGTGCACAATGCCGTGGGTGCAGCCGGGGCAATAATGCATTGGCGCATCTGTGAGCAAACCGGTTTTTTTGAAAACGGTAGCCATTACCTGCCACCTCCTGCAAGCGTTATGATCTGATTCAGCACATCTTCAGGCATGGGCACCATGCCGCCGGTGCGCCCATAAAAATGCACCGGTTTGGCGCCGTTCAATGCCAGCCGCACATCGTCCACCATCTGCCCGCCGCTCATCTCCACCGCCAGCACGGCCTTCACCGAGGTCTTGGCGGCTTCCTTGGCAAGCGCTTCAGACGGGAATGGCCACAGCGTGATCGGGCGCACCAGCGAGGCTTTCACGCCTTTTTCGGCAGCCATGGCGATGGCAGTCCGGGCGATGCGGGCCGTGGTGCCATAGGCCACCAACACCACATCCGGCTCGTCGCTGCCGCTCACCTCGGCACGGGTCTCGTTTTGGGCGATCTGATCATACACCGAGAATAACCGCTGGTTCACCTGTTCCAGCACCTGCGGATCAAGATAGAGCGAGTTAACGATGTTGTTGTTTGTGCGGGCACCCCGGCCGGTCGTGGCCCAGGGCTTTTCCACCGGCTTGCGGGCCTGATAGCGGCCAAACTCCACCGGCTCCATCATCTGCCCCAACATGCCATCGCCCATCACCATCACCGGCACGCGGTATTGATCGGCAATGTCAAACGCCTCTTGCGTGAGGTCGATGGCTTCCTGGATCGAGCTGGGCGCCAGCACCACCGTGCGGTAGTCGCCATGGCCGCCGCCACGGGTGGCTTGATAGTAATCGCTTTGGGCCGGCTGGATGCCACCCAGGCCCGGTCCGCCGCGCACAATGTTCACAATCACGCAGGGCAGCTCGGCCCCGGCAATGTAGGAAATGCCCTCCTGCTTCAGGCTGATGCCGGGGCTGGAGGAAGACGTCATCACACGAGCCCCCGCGCCGGCAGCGCCATAGACCATGTTGATGGCAGCCACTTCGCTTTCAGCCTGCAGATAACAACCGCCCACCTTGGGCATACGACGGGCCATGTATTCGGGGATCTCATTCTGCGGGGTGATCGGATAACCGAAGAAAAACCGGCAGCCGGCCTGGATCGCGGCTTCTGCGATGGCCTCGTTGCCCTTCATCAATACCTTTGCCATATTGTCTCCCCCTACCTTTCCACCTCAATGCACACGTCCGGGCACATCCGGGCGCAGCTGGCGCAGCCGGTGCACCTGGATTGATCGATGCATCGGGCGGGGTTGTAGCCCTTTTTGTTGATCACAGCTGCGTCCAGCACGATGATCTGCCTGGGGCAGGCGTGGGCGCACAGCCCGCAACCCTTACAGGCGTCAATGTTGATTCTGATCATTGCCATGACTGATCCTCCGTTTACGACCCGGAGAAACCATCACAAAACCGGATCGATTGCCTGCTTATTATATTTTATCACTGCGATAAAGACAAGCTTTCGCAGCCCTGCACCCAGGAAACGGCAAGAATCCGGCAGAAAAATGGTAAAGATAAGAAAACATGATATACTGGTTTCTGTTACTAGAATAATTTACATATTCACTCCAACTTGAAACGAGGACCAGAACCATGGAATTTGACAAAGTGGTGTCAGACCGCCGCAGCATCCGTGCTTACACCAGTGAACCTGTGCCGGAGCAAATGATCCGAGGCCTGATTGAGGCGGCCAGGCTCGCCCCTTCCGGCTCCAACCTGCAGCCGCTGCGCTATGTGGTGGCCCGCACGCCTGAGGCAGTGGCAACGGTGGCCCAATGCACCACGGTGTCTTTTGTGGCCAAAGCACCGGTTGTGATCGTGTGCCTGATTGATATGGACTTCATGTCTGGAAGGCCGCCGGTGGAAGCGGGCACAACCGTGCAAAGCCGGGCTTTCGCCGAATACGACAACCGCCGCAGGCAGTGGTCAACAGAAGAAAAGCGGGCTTATTTGCTGTTGAACGCCGGCATCGCCATCGAGCACATCGTGCTAAAGGCTGTTGACCTGGGGCTGGGCAGCTGCTGGGTGAGGATGTTTGATCAATCGAAGCTCATGGAGACTCTGGCACTTGAGAACCGATATGAGGTTGCCGCACTGCTGCCAGTGGGCTGGCCGGCGGAGCAGCCGGGAATGAAGCCGAGGCTGGCGGCAGATGCGTTGATTCTGCGCTCATTCTGATTCATATCTGATGGAAAAGTGATCTTGATTATAGCAGTGCAATTGGCTCGAAAAGTGAGATATCGAGTCGAAACGCAAGTTAGTCCGCCACTCCTGCGCAAGAAAGGTTGCTGAGCGGCACTTACCACGGAATTCCGTGGTTTTTCAGCTTACGTCCGCCTTTACAAGTATGCATGCAAATGATAGAATATTGCGGTATTCGAACCATCGAATCAACTTAGGAGGTGAATTCAACCGTGGCATACAAGATTTCTGACGCATGCATCAAGTGCGGCGCCTGCGAGGCCGAGTGCCCTGTGAGCGCGATTTCCGAAGGAGCCGATCAATACGAGATCGACGCAGATACCTGCATTTCATGCGGCGCATGCGCCAACGTCTGCCCCACGGATGCCATCTCCGAGGGCTGATGCCTTTGGGCCCGGTTTAATCCCGGTTTGGCACACGAACAGAAGCCTCCCATGCGGGAGGCTTTTTGCTTTATTGGCCAACCCTCTTTATCAGGTTGTCCAAACCCTCCAGCACTTCCTTTCTGGGCAGTCCGCCACAGTCAAGTTCACCGTCGCTCTTTTCCAGAAGCGCATGGTAAAAGTCAACTCCCTCTTCCCCGCTGCCCGGAAGCCCTGCCTCCAGCATGTCATACAATGCATCCTCCGCACAGGCATATTGACCAGTGCGCCAATGGTAGTGGAACACCGGCCCCAGCAATTCATCCGGCAGGCAATCCAATGTCACATGGGCCATCAGGTCTTTGATCCTGCTGTCATGCTCCGCCGTCTGCAAAAGTTCGCTGGCGTCCGCTGCAGCCAGATAGATGCACAATGCCTTGAGATACAGGGCGCTCTCCTCCGCACCTTGCATCTGCCTGAGATCCGCATTCTCGGCGATGAGCTGCGCCAACAGCGCGCAGCGTTCATAATCCGGCAGGCCACCCAGGCTGGCTACGACCATTAAATTGTGCCAGGTGAGCTCCTCCACAGCCTGATCCGTCAAGCCGAAAAATTTGCGAAGCGTGGCCTGCGTGAGGTCAAGCGCTTCCTCCAGTCGGTTTTCCTGCTTGAACCCCATGATCCTTGCCAAGCCCCACACAAGCAGCTCAATTTGGCGCATGACATAGTCATTGGGAAACACCCCGACCCGCCCCCTCGTGCCAATTTGAGTTTAGTATATCATAAGCACACAGGGTCAAGCGGTATATGCCTTTCATTTGTGTTATACTCAAGCAAACATTAGGAATCAAAAAAACCAAACGGCTCACAATGATACGAGCACACGTCCGAAAAGGAATCTGGTAATGAAATGTATGATCACCACATCGGTAAAAAAGCACCTGTTGGCATTCGCAGCACTGGCCATGCTCATGGTCCTGGTCTCCTGCGGCAGGACACCAAAACCGATTCCGTCAGTCACTGATCCTGGCAGCAGTGCAGCAGCACAAAATGGATCAACAAGCGCACAAGCCACCGGGGCAGCACAGAACCTGGGTTATGAGCTCTATTTTGTGAATGTGGGCAAGGGTGATTGCACGCTGATTGGATTGCCAGGCGGCAAGTGGGCCCTTATGGATGCCGGCCCGGATAGCGGCGTGGCAGCCATCAACGGGCTGCTGACTGTGTTGGGCGTGAAGCAGTTTGAGGCAATATTCATATCCCACCCACACAATGACCATATTGGCAATCTGGATCACATTCTCTCGCTTGCGAACACGCCGGTGATTTATACCGGCACTGCAACCTTTGAGAAAGCAACGGACAAATTGAATGGGATCGCCGCAAGTCACAATGTGCCGATCAAAACCATGAAACCTACCCAATCGGTCACCGTGGCCGGCGTGACATTCACGGCTTTGGGTCCAAACGGCAGCTTTAAGGAGGAGAATGACAACAGCCTGGTGCTGATGATGGAGTATGGAGGTGTGAAAGCACTTTTCCCCGGTGACCAACAGACAGAAGCGGAGGCATCTCTGTTGAAATCTGTGCGGGATGTGCGCAGCACCATCCTGAAAGTAGCGCACCACGGCCAGCCCGACGCATCCTCAGAGGCCTTCCTGAAAGCGGTATCCCCCCAGATCGCCGTGATCCCCACAAGCGGAGACGCTGACCAAGGGCCTGACATCATTGTGCTGGATCGGTTGAAAACACTGAATGCAACCACCTATGTGGTTGGGCAGACGGGCACCTTGCGTTACTCCTCAGCAGATGGCTCCATCGCACCGCTTTCCCCTCCCGGCCCCGCTGCCGGTCTTGCCATAAAGGCCATCGATGCCAAGGCGGAATATGTAGACATTACAAACCCAACTGATGGGGATGTGGACATGACCGGCTGGTGCCTGCTTTCCGACAAGGGGAACCAGGCGTTCTTCTTTCCTGAAAGATTTGTATTAAAAGCCGGCGAGACAATCCGCATCTGGAGCGGGGTTGCCGAGCAGGAATCAAAAGGCGGTTTGTATTGGTCTGCGAAAAAGATCTGGAGCGACAAAAAGGAAGACAAAGCCTCTTTGGTTGATCCTTATGGCAGGATCGTATCGACCAGGTAAACCACCAACTACCGCAAAGACACAACACCGGGGCTGACAATAACGTCGCCCCGGTGTTGTTCTTTAGGATTGCTCAGGCAGCGGAACTGCCGGCGGCTTCAGCACCGACATTAAACTCTGACTTGGTCGGGAATACAAGCGCCACACCAAAGGCAACAACCAAACTGACGAGCATCGCGATGGCACCAGCCATCGGTGCGTCAAACCTGAATGTGCCGAAGGTAATGAAATTCAACACCATCGAGGTGGCAAAACCAGTGATCATGCCAGCCCAGGCCGCTGCTCCGCTGGCACGCTTCAGCCATAACCCGATCAGGAAGGGTCCCAAAAACGCGCCGGCCAGCGTGCCCCAGGAAACAGACATCAACGTAATGATCGTGGTGTTTTTATCCATGGCAATGTAGAAACTCAACAGCACAAAGACAGCGCAGAACACGCGCATCAGCATCTTGACCGTCTGCTGCTTCATCTTCGGGAAAAGCACACCGCCCACAAGATCCATCGAGATTGCCGAGCTGGACACCAGAACCAGAGATGACAGGGTTGACATGCTGGCAGAAAGCACAAGCACCAGCACCACACCGAGCATGATTTCGGGCAGGGATTGCTGGAACACAAGCGGCATCACGCGGTCAAAGTCTTTGGCGCCAAGATCATTCAGAGGCACCGCGTTATCCAGAAACAGCCTGCCGAACACGCCAAGGAAATAGGCGCCGCCGGCAATCACCAGCGCAAAAACAGTGGAGATAACCGTGCCCTTCACAATGGCTTTGTCATCACGGATGGCATAGAACTTATGCACCACATGGGGCAGGCCCCAAGTGCCCAGGCTGGTCAGCAACACGAAAGAAAGCAGGCTCCAGATTCCGGGAGGGCCTACAAGCTGCGTGAGCTTCGGATCGATCTCCGTAAGCTGCCTCAGGCCTTCGGACAGGCCACCCACCTTCTGGTGAGAGAGCACCATCACGATCACCGCAGTAATGCCTGCAAGCATGATGATTCCTTGGAAGAAGTCGGAAAGCGCAGTGGCCTTGTAACCGCCCAGCACCAGGTAGATGCCGGTGAGCACCGCCATACCCAGCATGCAATAAAAGAACGGGATGCCGATGATCGTTTCGGTGAGATAGCTCAACCCCTGATAAACAGAAGCCGAATAGGGCACAAGGAACACGAAGATCAACACCGCCGAGGCAATTTTCATCGCCTTGCTGTTAAACCGCTTCTCAAAGAATTCCGGCATCGTGCTCGCGTTCAGCGCGTGGGTAATCCGCCGGGTGCGCTTGGCCAGCACCAGCCAGGCAAGCAGGCTGCCGATCAATGCGTTGCCTATGCCGATCCACACTGCCGACATACCAAAGCCCCACCCCACTTTGCCAGCGTAACCAATCATGATCACGGCGGAAAAATATGTGGTGCCATAGGCAAAGGCTGTCATCCAGCCGCCCACATTGCGACCGCCAAGAAAAAAGTCGTTGAGGTTTTTGGTTTTCTTTGAAGTGTATACTGCAATAGCGACGAGCATCAGGGCATATAAGCCCAACAAAATGTAAATGGAAACCATGGCTACCATCCTTCCGTACTGCGAAACTTTGTACTTTTTGATTGCCTGCCATACTACATCGTAAATATAGCATACAATGCCATGGCAAACAAGACAGTTCATCACGAATTTTTACTTTCCGCCATTCCACAACACCACAATTATACGGTATTTTGACATGATTCGACGTGAAACAACTTTGTTTCTCAAAGCAAATTGTGCAGCATATAGAACACATGATAAGATTTTGGCCATTGCATCCGTGCGTAGTACTGCACGTGAAGGAGGATTGACATGACCGACGCCACGAAGCCCGCCATGCATAACCGCTGGGTGCCAGTCATCGCCAGCATTGCCATTCAACTCTGCCTCGGCACTGCCTACATTTGGAGCGTCTTTCAAAACGGCATCGCGACCAAGCTCTTTGGAGGCGACAACGCCGCCGCCGGGCTCACATTCTCCTTGCTGCTGGGCGTGCTCACCTGCGGCAGCACCATTGGCGGTATGCTGCAGGACCGATTCAGCCCCAGGCCAGTGATCATTGGTGGCGGCATCCTCCTGGGAATCGGGTTTGTGCTGGCCTCCTTTACGACAGACGCGGCGCCATGGATGTTATGGCTGACGTATGGTGTGCTAGGTGGGTTCGGCATGGGCACAATATATTCCACAACCATCGCCTGCTGCCAGAAATGGTTTCCGGATAAGCGTGGTTTCATCACCGGCATGATCGTGGCCGCTCTGGGGTTCGGCGGCGTGGTGTTCACACCGTTGGCGGAGCTGCTGATCAAACAGCTTGGCGGCGGCTCGCCAGGCGTGGGCGAGCTCAGCACGTTCGCGTGGCTGGGTGCGATCTTCATTCTCGTGTGCGTGGCCGGCGCATTTTTCGTGAAGAATCCGCCGGAGGGCTATCGTCCGGAAGGTTGGCTGCCGCCGGTGAAGAAAGGTGTCACATCGGCCAATGAGGATTTTTCTCCCCGTGAAGTGGTGCGCACACCGCAGTTTTACATGGTGACCGGCACGTTGATGCTGGCCTGTATGGCTGGGCTCATGATGATCGGCTTTGCCAAGCCCATCGCCATTGCCAAGGGCCTGGGCGAAGTCGCTGCCGTGGGCGTGATGGTGATCTCGATATTCAACTCCTTCGGCCGCCTGTTCTGGGGTTGGGTGTCAGATAAGTTGGGCAGGAAAAACACCATCCTGCTGTTGCTGGCCGCCACGGCTGTGACCATCCTGTTCGTAAACCTGGCAACAGGCTATTGGATCTTTGCGCTGATCGCACTGGTTGGTCTGTTTTACGGCGGCTTTCTGGGCGTGTTCCCAGCCCTCACTGCCGACTTCTTTGGCACCCGCAGTATGGGTATGAACTACGGCATGGTTCTGCTGGGCTTTGGCATCGGCGCGGTGGCATCTTCTTACATTGCAGGTTACTTCAAAAACGTGGCAGCGCAAGACATCAACCTGATGCTGCCCGCGTTCTTGATCGCTTCGGCGGCCGCCGTGATAGGCCTTGTATTGATGATTTTTGTGAAGCCACCAAAACACAAAAAGGCTGTATAACACATATCGTCGCCCCCCCTGCTCAACCCTATCGCATCCTATTGCGGCAGGCAGGCAGGGGGGTGCTTACAGGTCTTTGGAAAACAGTGCGATGTCTTCCCGCAGTGTCCAACCCTTGCACCAAAAGGCTCTGCCAATTTCATTGTCCGCCAGCACAAACACGTGGCATTTGTCGATACCAGCCTGCCTGAGCGATTCCAGGCAGTGTTGCACAAGCATTGTACCGATGCCCTTGCTGCGATTCTCAGGCCGCACAGCCACATGATAAAGGAAGCCCCGCCGCCCATCGTGGCCACACATCGCTGTGCCGATCAATTCATTCCCTTCAAGGCAAACCGCGCTCATGCCGGGGTTTCTGCCCAGAAAGCGAGCAATGCTCTCTTGCCCATCAGCCTGCACGAGCCTCACGCCGGGTGTTGCCTGCCATAATGTTACCATTGCGGGATAGTCACCCAGTTCCATTTCACGGATCGTCATCGGCGCACCTTCTTCCATGATGGTTTTTGAAGTCCATGCTTAATTATACACGTTATTGCATTATTATTCAACTCAATGGTTTGACAACTTCAAATTATGGTGTTAGCATGAAGAAAAATGTTGCGAGGAATCCCATGCATCAAAGCATTCAAAAGGAGTTCGCTCAAGCAGGTCTTCGTGTGGGCGTAATCGCCGCCTCGCACCTGCAGGAACTGCAATCAGAGCTAGACACTCTGAGACAAGATGGCTTCCTCGGCACGGGAGTGCAGCGATCCATTGATCGGTTCAAACTGAACGAGGCGCTGGTAAGAACCGAACAGACCGTTCTGATCCTGGCCACACCAGCGGCGATCGGCCAGGCAGTATTCCACCTCAATGGAACAAGGCTCACAACACTCATCCCACCAACTTATATTGAGATGGGAAGCGTGCCGGCAATGATGGAAAAGCGTATGAATCAAATCCTGCAAAAGTACAATTATCATGCCAAACATGAACGCTGCCTGCCTGCCAAAATGCTGGCTGCATATGGCGGCCTCGCCGAATATGGCCGAAACAATGTGTGTTATGTGGAGGGGTTGGGCAGTTTCGCTCTGCTCACAACCTATTTGACCGATATGCCCTGCACACAGGACGATTGGCAGAAGCCACGCCGTATGGACAGTTGCATAAGCTGCACCGCCTGCACCGGTAACTGTCCCACCGGGGCAATACAAAAAGGCCGGTCTGTCATCGATGGAGAGCGATGCCTCACCATGCACAACGAAGCACCATCCTCCGTGCCCTTCCCTTCCTGGATCAGCCCCTCAGCACACCATTGCCTGGTCGGCTGCATGCGCTGCCAGACAGCTTGCCCCATAAACAGGGATGCTTTGAGCTTCCTTGCCCCGCCGGTTGCCTTCGATGAAAGGGAAACTGCCTTGTTGATCAACGGTGAGGCAGCGGACACGCTGCCCGCCTCCACACGCAACAAAATGGCTCAAATCAATATGGATCTTTACTACGACGCGCTGGCTAGAAACCTTCAGGCGCTCTCGATGGCGTCCGCCTGCACCTGTCCGGATCCATTCAGAGGTGTGGCGGAGTAAAACCGGCTGTACTCCTGCCGTGCCCGCTGCTGTTCCTCTTTGCGGTGACGATCGATTTCAGACACATGCTGAACCAGGTGCTCCACCACATATTCGTCCAATGCGCCTGAACGGGCCATGCCGGATACAAGCTCCAACGCCTTGGAGATTTCCATTCCCATACGGTATGGGCGGTCCTCCATCACAGCCACAAACACATCTGCCACGGCCATGATGCGCGCGCCAAGAGGCAATTTGTCGCCACTCAAATGGAATGGATAACCTTTTCCATCCAGGCGCTCATGGTGCATTGCCGCCCAAGCACGGATTGTGTCGAATTCCTGTATCCCCAGCAAAAGACGGTTCGTATAATACGTATGGCAGCGGATTTTATCAAACTCAGCTTTAGAAAGCGCCGCCGGTTTTTCCAGTATCCCCTCCGGCACGATGAGCTTGCCGATGTCATGAAGATAACCGGCCAACCGCATCATCACGCGCTCCTGCCGTGAAAACCCGCAATGCCCCGCCAGCATTTCGGCTACAACCGACACACCGGATGAATGGCTTGCGGTGAAACTGCTGCGAAAGTCGATGATCTGGCTGTAGAGCTTGCCCAGGCTCATCAGATCATCTTCTTCCAAGTGCAGGTTCCTCGCCAGCGCCGACTCGAACAACGGTTTACTGAATGCGTCACGGGCATCCAACCAGAAACTTTCCACCTTTGAAACACCCTCAAACATATCCACAAGCGCCGGCATGAACATCTTGCCGCTGCTCATCTTGATTCTCTCACGGATCTCTTCCACATGGTATAAGGAAAAATCAGGCTTCATCAATACCGAAACGCGGTCTGCCAGGAAAATGATCTGGCTTTCCAGAGGGATTTCCTCCCCCTCCGCTCCTTTCTGTTTGCCCCAATTCCAGAAAGTGTGATGATATCGGATCATTGGGGCGATATGAGCGAAGGGGCGAAACCGCTTCAGAAGCATATAGCCATATTCTGCGTGAGTTCCCGAGTTCTCATCAAAGCTCAGCAGATCCAGCCTGTCATGGGTGCGCAGGCCACCGATGTCGTGCAGTGCCGCGGCAAGGATCAGGTTTTCATACCGGTTGCCGTGCAGGCCGCAAGCATCACCCAAATAGCTGGCGATGCAGGCGACGCGGCGGTGATGGTTGTTCACCTCGCTGCTGACCAGGTCCACAGTCTCTGCAAGGCTCTCGATGAGGCTGCTGATGCGAATAATCATATGCACTCCATACCGAACACAAAAAATCGAACACCATTATATGCCCGTAAATGAGCCTGAGATAACGGAACAACTGCATTCTAGCGCACAAACCATAACCTCAAACGCAAAAGAAGAGCGCTCAGTTGAGCGCCCTTCCTGACTTGGTAATGCTGATCAGGCCTTTTGTTCTTCGCGGATGGCTTTCAGGCGCTTCATCACATCATTGGCGCCGCGGCCGAAATAGTCATGCAGAAGCTCATACTCCCGATAAAGCTTCTCATACATGGCCACATTTTCAGAGATCGGGCGATACACTTTGTCCATCACGCGGCCCATCTCTTGCGCCGCGTCAAAGATTGTATCATAGCCGCCGCGTGCCTTGCCGGCAGCCACAGCACCAAACATCGCAGAGCCCACAGCAGGAGCCTGGCTGGAAGCCGCAATGCGGATCTCCATGTTGGTCACATCGGCATAGATCTGCATCATCAGCTCGTTCTTCTGGCTGATGCCGCCGGCGGCATACAGCTCGTGGATGTCCACACCATACTTCTTGAAGTTATCCACGATCATGCGGGTGCCATAGGCTGTGGCCTCGATGAGTGCGCGGTAGATTTCCTCCGGTTTGGTCAGCAGCGTCATGCCCAGCATCAAGCCGGTCAGGTCCACATCCACAAGCACCGAGCGGTTGCCGTTCCACCAGTCCAGCGCCACCAGGCCGCTTTCACCGATTTTCAATGCCGCCGCCTTTTCCGTCAGCAACTGGTGGATCCCGACGCCCTTGGCCTTGGCTTCCACCTCATAGGCAGCCGGCACGCAGTTTTCCACGAACCACTCAAAGTGATCCCCCACGCAGCTCTGGCCAGCTTCGAAGCCGGGGAAGCCCGGCAGGATGCCGTCTTCCACCACGCCGCACATGCCGGGCACGATCTTCTCCTGCTCGCCCACCACCATGTGGCAGGTGCTGGTGCCCATGATCATCAGCATTTTGCCAGGGCCGGTGATGCCCACCGCGGGCACTGTCACATGGGCGTCCACGTTGGCCACGGCCACGGCGGTGCCGGCAGCAAGGCCGGTGCGGGCAGCCATCTCGGCGGTCACCTCGCCGGCCTTTGTGCCCAGCGGGTAAATGTCGTTGGAAAGCTTGTCTTCCACCACATTTTCAAGCCTGGGGTCCAGCGCCTTGAAGAACGCCTTTGACGGATAGCCCTCCTTTTTCGACCAGGTGGCTTTGTATCCGGCTGTGCAGCTGTTGCGGCGCTCATTGCCGGTGAGCTGCATCACGACCCAGTCTGCAGCCTCCATGAAGCGGTCGGCGGCCGCATAAACCTCCGGTGCTTCATCGAGCGTCTGCCAGATCTTGGGGAACATCCATTCAGAAGAAATCTTGCCGCCATAACGCTTCAGGAAGCGTTCCCCCATCTCCTCAGCCTTGGCATTGAGGGCGTTTGCCTCATCCTGCGCGGCATGGTGCTTCCAGAGCTTGATGTAGCTGTGGGGGTTGTGTTCCCATTCGGGCTTCATGCAAAGCGGCACACCAGCCTTGTCCACCGGCAGCATCGTGCAGGCGGTGAAATCAATGCCCACGCCGATCACATCGGCTGCGGCGACGCCTGATTCCTTGAGCACCGCCGGGATCGTTTGCTCTAGCACCTCGATGTAGTCACCGGGATACTCCAGCGCCCAGTCCGGCAGCAGCTTCGTGCCATCGGGCAGTTGCTCGTCCATCACGCCGTGGGTATAGGCCTTCACCGCTGTAGCCAGCTCTCGCGCCGTGCCCAGCTCAACCAGAACCGCGCGGCCCGACTGTGTGCCGAAGTCCACGCCAATGGCATACTTACTCATATGGATTCCTCCTGCGAAATGTTGACATGAAGAATATAACAGATTGGGTCGTTCTCTTCAATAAAGATGTGGATTCGATTGCCAGGGAATCGCCAGACTTGCGCTTCCCATCCGAACATTTGTTTGGTATTCTATCATTGATCAAACAGCAGGAGTGGGCATATGACGCACATCGAGGATTTTTACACCGTAGCCACAAAACGCCGCACCGTGCGAAGCTTTCAGGGCAAACCCGTGGAATGGGATAAAATCCAGCGGGTGCTGGAATGCGGCATGAAAGCCCCCACCAATAACCACGCGCGGGATTGGCACTTCGTTTTCCTGAAAAGCCTCGAGCTGAGAAAATCCATCCTGGAAAGCAGCGGCGCCTTCAGCCGCACGCCAGACAGGGAGTTTCTGGATAAAGTGCTGTCAAAGCTGAAAGACGACACACAAAAGCAAGTATACGCCTATTCTGTGCCATTGCAGGAGAGAATCCTGCTCACGGCGCCGGAAGTGCTGCTCGTTTGCTACCGGATGGGGAAAAAACTGCAGGACTGCGAGCGACTGTTTGACCTCAATGGATTTGCGTCTGCATGGCTGGTTGTGGAAAACATCCTGCTTGCCATGGCGGCAGAGGGGCTATTCGGCGTCACAATGGTGCCATTCCGCACAGATTTACTCAAAGAGATGCTGGGTATTCCCGACGAATACGAAGTTGCGACCTTTCTCCCCTTCGGATATCCCGCAACAGAGCCGGTAATACCCCAGATCAACAGGAACTTTGAGGATACGGTGCACATTGACCGGTGGTGACAAAATTTGTCGTAAACACGGGCAATACTCTGTGATATAATTATTGATTATCGCATCCTACAAAAAGTATGATACAAAGGCGGTCCGGCAATGAAGCTGCTGCTCGTCTCCGACAAAGAGGACAAGTATATTTGGGACTACTTTGACGCGGAGCGCTTCAAAGATATCGACCTCATCATCTCCTGCGGAGATATGAAGGCCGAATACTTGTCATTTCTGGTGACGATGATCAGCAAACCACTTTTCTATGTGCCGGGCAACCATGACAAAGCTTATCTGAGGCAGCCTCCTGAGGGATGCACCTCGATTGATGATGATTTGATCGAATACAATGGCCTCAGGATCATGGGGCTCGGTGGCAGCATGCGATACAATCTGGGCCATTATCAATACACCGAGAAAGAGATGGAGAAGCGAATCAAAAAGCTTTGGTTCAGTTTATGGCGTAAAAAGGGCTTTGACATCCTGGTGACCCACGCGCCTGCAAAGGATTGCGGAGATGGCCCTGACCTCTGCCACTCGGGCTTCCAGTGCTTCACCGACCTGGTCGCCAAATACAAGCCTAGATACCACCTGCATGGTCACAACCATCTGGAATACGGCAACTTCCCCAGAATCACCACCTGCGGGCAGACCACCGTGATCAACGCCTGCGGTTATTACATTTTGGATACGGAAAAAGACTTGAAATAGCCATCTTATCACAATGCCTCAAGATATCCTATCCATCGCCAATAGCAGGATCTGAGCGCACCCCCGGCAATCCTGCTCAGCGCGGTGATATTGCTGCTGCTTGTAGCCGATAGCTTCCAGCACAGTGGCTTGTTTGTAATTCCTCAGGCCAGGCAGGATTCGCTTTGCCACAGGGATCGTGTCAACATAGCGCCAATCCGGTGCGTAGCCCAGCTTTCGCGCCGCCTCATCCAAAAAACCCACATCGAAACTCGTGTTATGCCCCACAATCAGGCTGTCACCCACAAACCGAAGGAATGCCGGCATCACCTCAGAGATCGCCGGGGCGTCTTTCACCATGCTATCGGTGATATGATGCACGGCGACCACCGCTTTGGGGATCGGTCTGCCGGGGTTTACCAACGTAACGAAACGATCCACCTCAACACAATCGATATACTTCAAAGCAGCGATTTCCACAATGCTGTCGGTGTATTTGCTGAAGCCGGTGGTCTCGATATCCAACACGACGAACTCCCGCTGAGCCTCGACGTGGTGCTCCTTCTGAAAGAAGCTGACCGGTCTGGGTCTGCCAACTTGATCCATGTTCCCTCACAGCTCCAGCAGCTCGGCCGTCATCGCATTGTCCACCCCATTCGGGAGCGCAGCAGGGATGTCACCCACGATGCCGTCAACCAACCAGTCCATATCAATAATTTGCTTGGCGTCGGCCGTTTCACCCGCGGCGATCCGCTCCACACAAGCCTGGTCCAGGATTGGGCCGGTGAATGGGTTGTAGGCCCCTTCCGTCATCATGTTTTTGAACAGCGTGACCAGTTTGTGCGTCTCCAACGGCACATATTTCTTGGCGTACATAATATCCACAATGCCCGATTCCAACCCCCACCAAAACTGCATTGGCCGGGTTTCGGAAGAGGCACGGAGCGCGCCAGACAGCATATGCCTCACCATCATCTCATAGAAGACACCCCAGTTCCACACAGGGGTGGCAATGTATTCATCCGGCGCGCAATTGGTGTCGCACTGCATCGAATATAGGCCGTATTCGCCCTCAAAACCAGCGCCGGTATAAGTGTTTTGGTGAGAAATGATATCGCACCCGGCTTCAAACAGGCTGGTGCTGCTGTTGACACCGGCCTTCTCAAAATCCCATTGATAAGCCCATGAGACGATCACCTGCGCCTTTGGGTTGACCAACCTGGCCCCCAGGGCAAATGCGTTCACGCCGCTGATCACGCCCTTGACCGGATAAGTGCCTACGTAGCCAATTTTATCCGTTTTGGTCAATGAACCGGCGATTAGGCCAGTGAGGAACCGGGGCTCGTAGATACGCCCGAAGTAGGTGTGCACATGTTTGGACGGGGGCTGCTCGCTGCACACATAGATGGTCGCGTTTGGAAACTCCAGCGCCGTGCGCAGCGCCGCGTTGGCAAAAGCAGGGCTCGTGGCAAAGATGATGCCATTGCCCTCCTGGATCAGCGTCTTGAACACAGTGTATGCCCCGATGATGTCCTCAGGCACGTTTTCTGCGAAGGTGGTCAGAATCGTATCTTTCATCATCTGCTGAATGTGATCCCGCCCGATCTCGTGCGCTTTGGCCCAATTGGAACCGGCGACACTGCCAGCGTAGGCAAAGGCGATTTTTACCGGGTGTTTCGGCTTGACAATATTAATGATGGAGGAAAGGATCGAAGGCTCCGGTATTTCCTCCGGGCTGGTGTTGAGGTCGGCATCCATCTCGGCAGACGTTCTGAGCTCATTGAGTAACGAGCGCAGCCGCTTGCGCATCGTGTCTTCATTCATCTTCTTATGAAGCTTATAGAGATCGAAATATCGCAGGAAAACATCGCCCGTTGTCATTGGCAGTTTGTCGCCGCCCAACTCATAAAGCAACCGGCGGAATGGCATATAGTATGATTGCAGGAAATATTGATATGGCGCTTCCCTCTCGATTCTTGGCACATAGGCGCTCTTCATCAGCTTCAAAAAGATATCAAAGGAGCCAGGTTTGCTCAGCCAGATCGTGTTGATGCGGGTTTCCTTGTAAAACTCCAGAAATTCATAATACAGCTTGACCTTTTCGCTGGCATCATTATATCTTGGCACCAGACGGGTCACCTCGCCCCGGATGCTGCCGGCGTCCAGGAACTTCAAAACGCTGACCCGCTTGTTTCCCTCCACCACATAAAAGCGGTTCAAAAACTCATACACCTTGATCGGGTCCTGGATGCCCTCCCGCAGTTGGTATGCATAAACAGCCTTCCATTTGAACGAGAATTCTGTGCCTACACCGAGCAGCGGCATGAAGTTTTGTGCGAAGGCCGCACTCCGCCCTGCGCTGTAGGTGCCTATCACCTTTTTCAACGGTAACTCCACGAAACCCAGGCTTTCGCGGGAAACAATCTCCGAATCCAGAATGAACTCATCCAGATAGGGCAGGTTGCCTGACCGGCCTTGGGATACCATTTGGTTGTATGCACGAAGGCCGTTGCGTCTTGCAGCCAGATAGGCGCTATCAACATCAATGACCATGCTTTCCATAATGAACCACCTTTCACCGGTATCTGAAGACCGGTAAAATATATCTGCTTGACCATCTTAATGCATAGACATTGCGGATGCAAGATGCTTTGAAAAGACCGACAGATGCGCTAACAACAGCGGTCCGCCAAACATATGATGGGATCAGATAGATTGCACCGTTACGATACGGATATCAGAAGTGGAGGGTTTAGCCATGTTCTTCAGGGGCAAACAGGAGTCTGGAGCTCAACAGCCCAACCGCCAGCCTGCCGTTTCGCCGATACAGCAACCAAACAAGCAGCCATCGGCGGTTTCACCCATACAAACGCCGAACAAGCCAAATTACGTATCCCCCATTCAAGAGGGGAACAAGATGCCAAATTACGTATCCCCTATCCAAGAGGGGAATAAGATGCCGAACTACGTATCCCCTATTCAAGAGGGCAACAAGATGCCCAACTATGTCTCTCCGATTCAGGAGGGCAACAAGATGCCAAACGTTGTCTCTCCCATTCAGGAAGGCAACAAGATGCCAAACGTTGTCTCCCCCATTCAGGAGGGCAACAAGATGCCAAACGTCGTCTCCCCCATTCAGGAGGGCAACAAGATGCCCAACGTGGTCTCCCCCATCCAGGACGGCAACAAGATGCCCAACGTGGTCTCCCCCATTCAGGAGGGCAACAAGATGCCAAATGTGGTCTCTCCGATCCAGGAGGGCAACAAGATGCCCAACGTCGTCTCCCCCATTCAGGAGGGCAATAAGATGCCAAACGTTGTCTCCCCCATCCAGGAAGGCAATAAGATGCCAAACGTTGTCTCCCCCATTCAGGAAGGCAACAAGATGCCAAACGTTGTCTCCCCGATCCAGGAGGGCAACAAGATGCCAAACGTGGTCTCCCCGATCCAGGAGGGCAACAAGATGCCAAACGTCGTCTCTCCGATCCAGGAGGGTAACAAGATGCCCAACATGGTCTCTCCGATCCAGGAGGGTAACAAGATGCCCAACGTGGTCTCTCCCATCCAGGAGGGCAACAAGATGCCGGGTATGCAGTATGGAGAGCATATGGGCATGCACCCTTGCTTCACACCGGAGATGGCAGCTGGCGCAGAGGCATATCAGATGATGTATCCGGACATGTATTACAAAATGATGCCGCACGTGATGATGGCAGCCGACGAGATGGAGATGCACGGCGTCACCATGCCCAACCATCAGATGATGATGTGCATGTGCAACCGAGTGTATGAAAACATGACACGGATGCATCCGGAAATGGCAGACAACGCTGCCGCCAGCGGTTATTACTCCGCGCAGCAATGGGGCCGCGGCAGGGATATCATCTGGATCCTGCTGCTTGCCGAGCTTTTCCGCCGCAGGAGACGGTATTATTGACCAAAATCCCATGTATGCCGCACACCGGGTGGCACCCGCAGATCCATGCGTTGCCCCTTGCCCTCCGTTTTAGGAGCCAGGCAGGGGCTTCTTGCAGTTTGGCTATCGCGGTTACCGAAATGAAACCGTTTGTCTGATGCGTTTGATCAGCTGGCGAGGTGATGGCACCAGCATCGGCACCGCTCCAATCACCTGGGTGTACTCCGGGTGGCGATCCACCAGATGGCGCTCCATCATCGGGATGCTGACAAAGACAAATAATACTGTGATCATCAACGGCCCAATGATGGTCCACATCATCGGAATCAGGCTAACCTGAATGATCCACAGTCCCCACCAAAAAATGATCTCGCCCAGATAATTCGGGTGACGGCATACCTTCCAAAGCCCCACGGCAATCGGTGGCTTGGGGTCGGGCAGGCGCTGATAGGCATCCAGTTGCCGGTCAGCGGCATGCGCAAGCCACACAGCACCCAACGAAAACAACGCGCCCGACCAAGTCAGTGGGTTTGCAGGCACATCTGCAGACATGCCAAAGAAAACGGGAATCATGGCCAGAAAAACAAGCACTGTGGGCATCAGATGAATGCCAAAAAGGTTCACAACCGGCCAAAGCCTTGGCATCCGGGTGCGATACATCGTGTAACGCCAATCCTGATACCCCAAGCCTTGCCATCGCCAGGCCCAATTTGCCGTCAGGCGGACACCCCACACCAGAAGCACTGC
The DNA here is from genome assembly GCA_023435705.1 of Bacillota bacterium. Classification (GTDB taxonomy): domain Bacteria; phylum Bacillota; class Clostridia; order Christensenellales; family UMGS416; genus JAEYRA01. The sequence goes on from JAEYRH010000016.1 coordinate 766,027, forward strand.
CAGGAAAATCCATCTGGCAAACCCACCCTGCCCGATCGCCCAACTGATCGCAATGGGCAATGGCGTAACACTCCAATAAGGGTCATACACACTGGAGTTTCCCAACACGACACCAGCCGCCCAAACCAGCAGTGTAGCCGCAACGTCAACCAGGAACATTGCCCATAACGGGTGCATACCAACCATCCGGCGAAACAGGATGGTTGCGGCCAGGAAGGAGACCAGATAAACAGCGGCAACGAGCATGATGGATATGGAGCGGGATGGAGTCTTTTTCATATGACAGCCTCAATGATAAATATGATATTCCTATTCTATAATAGGCCCCCGGTGTTGTGAAGCGGCAGATGGATAACAACAGAATATTGAGGCCAGGGAGTTTCACCGACGGTTGACAATTCCTCTGTTCCGCAGTTAACTATTGGCAGCAAGGGGTGAGCGGATTGCACGAGGCTTCGGTGGCATCACGGATTGTGGAGACGGTGCAGGAGTATCCCGGCTTGCGGGTGATCTATGTCGCCATTGGCCGGAAGTCATGCGTGCATCCCGACATGCTGCGAGACGCTTTCGAGCTTGTGAAACACGGCACTTGCGCCGAGTGGGCCGAGCTGGTAACGGTGCCCTGCCCCGGAGAAGATATCTCAGTGCTATCAGTCGAGGTGGAAGATGCCAAGGATTGAAGTGAACAAAAGCGTGTTCAATGCTGACCACAAGGCTGCCATGCGCAATCGCGAGCTGCTGGCCCAAAGAGGCTGGACAGCCATAAATATGATCGGATCGCCGGGCAGCGGCAAGACCACACTGCTACTGGAGGCACTGCCCCGCCTCAAGCGCGCTTCAGCGGTGATCGCCGGCGATGTGGAGGGCAGCTTTGATGCAGACAGGCTTTCAGACGCCGGCATCGTTGCGCAGCAAGTGAACACCCATGGCAGCTGCCATCTGTCTGCATTGCTTGTTGAGGAGGCATTGGTCAGCCTTGATTTGCCGTCTGGTGCACTCATCGTGATCGAAAACGTTGGCAACCTGGTCTGCCCAGCCTTTTTCGATCTTGGTGAAAATGGTGTGCTGGCAGTGCTCTCCGCAGCCGAGGGGCACGAAAAACCCTGGAAATATCCTGCGGTGTTTCAACGGGCAGATATTGTTGCCTTAACCAAATCAGACCTGGCTCATGTCGCCCGCTTCGATATGGAGGCGGCAAGGGTCGGCGTGCTGGCTCAAAACCCAAAGGCCGATGTGTATCCGCTCTCCTCGGTGACCGGCAGCGGCATGGAAGCCTTCCTTGCCCGGCTGGAGGCTTGGCGATGACTGGCTACAAGCCACATGCCCGGTTGCTCTATCGGTTGTTTGCCTGGGGGTTGTCTGTCGTATCACCGGTCAAGCCGCTGTTCAGGCTGGCTCTTAAGGTGCTCACCGGCCGCAAACGGAGCATTCGCGGCCATATTCTGCCGGTGAACGCAAACCTGGGCCAGCCCGTGCAGACGCAGCTCAGCCGGGAGTTGCTGGTGGAGTTGATCAACAGGAGCACCGCTGTGGGTGCGATGCACGAATGCCTTTGCCGCGCCGTAGGGGGCTGCGAGGAATTCCCAAAGGATCTGGGGTGCCTGGTGCTGGGTCAGTCGGTCCTCTCCCTGCATCCCGGTCTGGGGCGGGAGATCAGCCGGGAGGAAGCCGCAGCGGTCGTGGACCGTGCCTTTGCTCTCAACTTGTCACCAATGGTCGTGCATTTCAAGGGCGATGCGCTTTTATGGAGCCTGGAGCACAACAAAATGCTCACGATTTGTTTCTGTTGCCCCTGTCACTGCATGTTGCGAGACGCGCTGACCATGCGCGGTGTCGGTGGAAGCAGGATGACCGGGTTGTCTGGCATCACAATCGATTATCATGAACGACTATGTGTCAATTGCGGCCAATGCGCTGATGCTTGCGTTACAACCGCGATCAATCTTGTAAACGAAATTCCCGTCATTGATCCGGACCTATGTGTGCGCTGCGGACGCTGCGCGATGGCATGTCCCTCCGGCGCGTTGTCAGTACAGGCCGATTCGGAAGCAAATGCCGGGCAGCTGATCCAGGAATACAGCAGCAGGACCGCAAACAAGAGTGTCTTTCACTGAATCTTTCAATTTGCAGATTTGCTTCCCGGCTGCCCACTGACTGCTGATTACTGACGAATTGTTCATACTACGTTCACATGATCTTAATGTTTGCTTGATAAATCAAATGGACGGAAGAATGACGTTCATGTATAATTGTCCATCGGGAGGGAGCACGATGTACTCAGAGAAAGATACTCTTGACGCTGCCGCAAAACAGAAGAAATTCATCCTGCTTTTCAGTACGGCTGCCGCTATTCTGATTGGCCTTATTGTGGCAGATCAATTCTGGCGCCTGCTCTGGTTGAGCTATGTGGCCGCAGGGTTGCTGGCAGTGGCGTCGATATTCTTATGGGGCACCATTGGCATTCGGCTTTACTGCTGGAGGAGATTTCTCCGTGACATGAATGCAGGTCTGGAGCGCACTGTCAATGGCGTCATCGGATCGATAGAAGAAGATGAAACCACGAAGGAAGGCATTGAGTTTCGGGCGCTGCGGCTGCTCACCGGCGACGAATCAGACAAGGCCGGTGGCAGAATTTTGTATGTGGATGCTTCCCGCTTCCCATTGAAAGCTCATGTTGGCCAGAATGTAGCTTGCCGTATCTTCGGCAACTATGTGAAGGAAATCGAAATTTTGGAGGAACGGTAATGGCTTCTTCCGGCTGCGTATTGGTTTGCGTTACGCGGCAAATTTCCTGTGAACGTTTGATCCGCCAGGGTGCGGATCTGGCCAGGCAGTTGGATTCACCTCTCAATATTGTGCATGTGGCCGGCACCGGAGCAAGCCTTCTGGGCAACCCCGTTGAAAGTGAGGCCATCGAATATCTGTTTACCATCGCAAAGCAGCATGGCGCAGATCTCAGCGTGCTCCGGTCGGATAATGTGCTGGAAACCCTGACCCGTCTGGCAAGGGAATGCAAGGCTTCTCACATCGTGATGGGTGAATCCCGCCAAAGCATCAAGGAAGACGAAAGCATCATCTGGCGGCTCAGGGCTGCCATGCCCAACGTGCAGGTGAACGTTGTGGCATCATTTGAATAAACCCATGCGCCTTTTTTTGGTTGATGACAAAACCTGCTTTGATCCCTGGCGCAATCTGGCGCTGGAGGAGTGCCTGCTGGATACCTGCGAAGAGCAGGACGCAATCTTGTACTTATGGCAAAACGCGCAGACCGTTGTGATTGGGCGCAACCAGAACCCCTGGCGGGAGTGCCGCACTGAGCTGCTTGAGCTGGAAGGCGGCCGGCTGGCCAGGCGCATCACCGGCGGCGGAGCCGTGTTTCACGATCTGGGCAATCTGAACTTTTCCTTCATCGCCGGCAAGGCAGTTTATGATGTCTCCCGGCATCTGAAGGTGGTGCTGGACGCCGTTAAAAGCGTGGGCGTGCAGGCGGAGTTTTCCGGCAGGAACGATATCCTGAGCGAAGGGCGCAAATTTTCCGGGAACGCCTTCGCCCACCGGCAGAGAGCTTCTTTGCACCATGGCACACTGTTGATCTCAGCAGATATGAGCATGCTGGGCCGATACCTGCAGCCAACACAGGCAAAAATGGCGTCGAAAGGCGTTCAAAGCGTGCAGTCACGGGTGGTGAACCTGTCTGAGTTGAGCGCTGACGCAACGGTGGAAAACCTCCGCCAGGCGCTCAAAGAGTCCTTTCAGATGGAATACGGACCATACTGCCAATCTGACGGCTTCTCCATGGTTGACAAGGAGCACCTTGAGCGTCTGCAGGCTCGCCAGCGAAGCTGGGAGTGGCGTTTCGGGCAAACGCCTCGATTTGACGTGAGTCTCCAATGCCGTTTTCAATGGGGCGGCGTGGAAATGGAACTGATCAGCCGCGACGGCCGGGTGGCCGAGGCAAAAATATTCTCCGATGGGATGGACGCCGCTGTTTTCCCAATGCTGGCGGAAGCTCTCCTCGGCAGGTTGTTCTCCCCTGCTGTCCTTGCCGCTGCCCTGCGTTCTGCCAGTGACAGCGTGGAAGCTTTCGATGTGGCTCAATGGCTGGAGCAGTGCCAATTTTGAGATTTGCATAATTCACCACATAACAGGATACAGTATTCTTAAAAATCCTGGAAAGTGGTGAAAGCATGGCCGACAGGGACAAGAAGAATTCCAGCAAGAACAATCAGCAACAAAGACAGCAACAACAGCAGCAAAGGCAAAACTCTGACAGGTCCGTCAAGGATCAGAGCAGCAGCTCTTCAAGACCTGAATAACCGAATCCGCTGAGCTTCCGGCCCCAACCGGAAGCTCATTTTTCATCAGCAGCGCGCAGGGGCAAAAATTAACTAGAATATGGTTGTGTCCTTGCCAATAAGATGTATGGATCCCAAAAGGAGGGCATAATAATGACTCAAAACTCCACCACGAACAAAACTGCGAACCCCGGCTTGTTGAAACCTACAGCCGTATATTTGTTTGCTGGCTATTTCTTCTGGCCCTTCAGCCTGATTGGCCTGGCCATCGAGAAGGAAGACGACTTCATCCGGTTCCACTGCGCGCAGGGTCTGGCATTTATGTTTCTGCAAATAATCCTTGGCATTCTGATATCCTTCTTTTCCGCCATCGTCTGGTTGATCGTCCCCATCCTGTTGCTGGTGGCGGCAATACTGGCGTCCATCGCAGCATATGTGTTTTTCGTCATTGCCGTTTTGAAAGCCGCCAAGGGAGAGAAGTACAAGATCCCTCTGGTAGGAGATTTTGCGGACAAGAATATGAAAAACTGGCTCCTCAATTTCTGAACGGCCACAGCAAGGACAAGTTGGTCATGAACAAAGAGAGCCCACCGGCCGCCATCAGAAGGATGACGGCCTTTCTTGTCATCTCCGGCTTCAAGCCCAGATCCACCTTCATACCCAAAACCAAGCCAAGCGCGGCGGCTGGCAGCAGCAAAAGCGTCAGTTTCAACGACTCGATTGAGAGCACACCGGTGATGATATACAACCCCAACCGGAACAGGTTCTCCACCAGAAACACAACACATAGATTTGCACGAAAGGGGCCTTTGCCGTCGGTTGTACGGCTGATGTAGGCTGCCAGCGGTGCACCAACGCCGAACATGCCGCACAGCACGCCAGTAACTGCCCCGATCAATGCCATCGAAACAGGTTTGGGCTGCCGTCTGCCGGCTTGCGCTTGCTTGCGCAATACCATCTCTGCCGCACAAGCAACCACTGCCAGTCCCAATAACGCCTTCAGGAGCCTTCCATCCACAACCTTTAGCAGCCAGATCCCTGGGAGGATCCCCACCAGCAACAGCAACGAAAGCGGGAGCACAACCGGCCACTGCAAATGCCTGCGCTCACGATATGCCATCCAGACATTGGCCGGCAAGCCCAGCAACAGGTCCAGCGGCGTGATGATCCTGCTTGGCAGCCAAAACGACAGCAACGGCGACAACACAAGCGTGTTGCCGAACCCGGTGATCCCCTTAATGAAAAAAGACAGTGCCACTATCAGCACAAACAGAATAATATCAAACACATTCAAACCGGATGGCAACATGGTCTATTCTTCATCGCTTCATTGATGCCGCAGTCAACAGGTATCGATATGACCGTTTCCCGCTGTATGGATCCGTGCTGATTCCAATCCGGGTCATGCCGGATTCCAGGATGCGGATGCATGCGGTATTATCTTCGTCAACCTCAGCGGTTACTTCCGCCATACCTAAAGTTTCCAGGCAATAAACAGATAAGCCCGCAAACACCTCGCGGCCATACCCATGGCTCCAAAAGGGTTCATCAAGCCGGAACCCGATCTCGTCTCCAATCACCGCACAGGAACCGATTAGCCCCCCTGTGGCTGCCTGCTCAAGCGCCATCACCAAAAAGCCGTTGCTCCGACACGTGTATGCATTGAGAATGCGGCCCAATTCTTCTTCGGATTCCTGTGGTGACTTGGCCCGCCCGGTAATATAGCGCATCACACGGCCGTTTGCCTGCATTTGGCATAGAAAATCAAGATCGCCTTGCCGGAAGGGGCGCGCAATCAACCGGGGAGTGTGAAAAAACTCATCTGACGCAGTCATCAATCCTTATAACGCTGGTCCGCCTGACTTCTGAAGAAGTCTCTCAGCATTGACATGGAGTCCATCAAAACAGGCATTTTGTCAAGCTCCAGGTTCAAAAACAACGCGTCCATCATCCGGGCGTGGTATTGCGCATGATACTCATAAGCCTGCTGCCCCTTATCGGTGAGCCCGGCGGTCACTTTCCTCCGGTCAGTATCGTGGCGTTGGCGGGTGATATAGTTCTTTTCCTCCAGCCGTTGCACCGAGACAGTGAGCGTAGGCAGTGTGATACGAAGCTTTTTTGCAATGTCGCTCATCTGTGCGTCGGAACTGTTTCCGATCGCCTCCAGAATGTGCATTTCCGACATCGTCAGGGAATTGCCTGCGAAGCTCTCGATAGTCTTGTGTTCCAGCTTCAGGATATCGTTGAATATATCAACGAGCAGCTCATTGATCACTTGTTTGCATTCATGCAGTTCCATACAGCCCTCCGGTATGAGGCGTAACAGGTGCGCCAATATGCATCTATACACATCCAAATTATTATACGTTACTCACCGGCAATTGGCAACGGCGGCAGTCATTTCACCTCCGGAATGAATATGATGAATCATCGGAGGCGATGTGAATGCAACCAATGCGACGGATTCCACCCACCTGCTCCCCGGCATTCCAGGGTCGCTATACTGTGCAACCAGGCGACGCGTTTTACTCTATCTCAATGATGTTCCGGGTGCGGCTGGAGGCTCTGGCGGTCAACAATCCCCATATCACAGACCCGAATGTTCTATATCCCGGTGATGTGCTGTGTGTGCCCGGGCTTATCGTTTATCCTTGCTGTGTCATGATGAACGCTCGAATTCGTGTGCCGTTTGGCACATCAGGCACAGCGATGATTACTTTCGCGCCACAAGGCGGGCAGGCTGTTTTGTTTTCCGCAACATTGCCACAACCGGAATCATTGGGCAGCTTCGACACTTACCTCGGAGAAATCACGCTGCCTGGTATTGGCACGTTTGGCAGTCAGCTCTTCCCAACCCCGTTGGATTTGCCAACATGGTCCGCAAGAATTGAACTCCCAACTGTGGCATCCGTGTCTCCTGGGTCGCGGGTGATGATAATGCCGTACTCTTTGCTTACTGGCGCAGCAGGGCCGGTTGTACTGGATGGGCTTATCACTGGTAACATTTGCTGTAATTGATTGACAATGATCAATGGCATGACAGACGTGGTCATTTTATTATGCTCTTATTATACAATTTGCTGATACCTCATGTTTCCAGAAAGCTCTTTCCGTCAATATTTATGGTATCTTCATGAAACCCCACAAAGTTTTCATGATATAATCGCAAAGTAAATTTCTGAATGGAAACAAACACGGAGGGACTCCATGAAACAAAAAAAACGGGGCTGGATTTGGCTTGCTGCACTGCTGGTGATTGTATTTGGCGGCGCAGCCTTCCTTCTGCCAATTCTGCTTCCCACTGGCGAATTGAATCTCACACAACAGCAATATAGAGCCGAGAAGGTCTCAAAGGGCGATATTCAAGTGACGGTGCATGGCACTGGCTCCATCGAGGCGATGGACACAAGCTCTGTTGCGGCAAACGCCACTGGCACCGTGGAACAGTTGCTGGTGGACGAAGGTGATGCGGTGAAGGCTGGCCAATTGATTGCGATGTTGGATGATGACGCGATCAACACCCAGATCGATGCATTGAAGGAGCAGATCATCACACAAGACGCGACGATCGCAAGCCTGCGGGCAATGCCAGGCGCCAAGTATCTGACTGCGCCGGTGGACTGCCGCGTGAAAGCAATCTACGCCAAACAGGGTGAAGACACCAACGTGTCCATGAGCAAGCAGGGTGCGCTGATGGTGCTTTCCACCGACGGCAAAATGAAAGTCAGCTTCACGCCAAGCGAGGGCGCAGCGATCACGGCCGGCGCTCCGGTGAAGTTCATCATCGGCAAAACACAGCTGGATGGCTTCATCACCACTGTGCCAGACAGCACCAGCGCCAACGCCGAGGCTGTCATCAACGACGATTCCATCCCCGAAGGCCGGGTAGCTGTGATCAAGGGCGCAAAGGGCGTGGAGCTGGGCCGAGGACCGTTGGAAATCAACCGCCCGTTGCTGGTCACAGCGACAACAGGCAAGGTGGACAAAATTTACGTGAAGGCCGGGGCCACTGTGAAGGCCGGCAAGAGGCTTGTCAGGCTTACCGGCAATATCCTTAATCCGGAGTTTGAGGCCCAGCTCGTCAAGCGCCAGCAATTGCAGGACGATCTGGATCAAGCCTACGATGACCTGAAGGATTTAAGCATCACCGCGCCGGTGGACGGCATTGTGACAAAACTTGCCATTGAGCAAAAAGGCACCGTGCAGGAAGGCATGACCGTCTGCAAGATAGAGCAGATCTCCACATTCAAGCTGGTCATCGCCGTAGATGAACTGGATATCCCCAAGATTGCAATCGGTCAGAAGGCTCAAGTGAAGATCGACGCATTGCCCGGTCAGGAAGCCACAGGAGAGGTGGTTAAGATCGCCCCCATTGGCTTGAAGGCCAATGATGTGACCACATATGATGTCACGCTGCGGCTTACCTCCCCCACCGGCACACTGACTGCCATGAGCGCATCAGCTGATATCGAGGTGGCTTCCAAGACCGGAGTGCTGCTGGTGCCCGTGGAGGCCGTGCACACCGTAAACGGCAAGTCATGGGTGTATGGCGCGATGAGTCAGGATATTCGCGATGGCCAGGGTGGAGGCAACGCTGGCAGCCGCCGCGGAGGGCTCCAGGCAATGTTTAGCCGCGGCAATGGTGCTAAGCAGGCTGAGCGGCCCACAGTAGCTGTTACAGTCGGCTTGGTCAGTGACACCTGGGCTGAGATACTGTCTGGCCTGAATGAGGGTGACGAGGTGGCTGTGCCGGTTTCACAGAGCTCAGCAGCCAATATGATGGGCTTCGGCGGCATGGGCCGTCAAGCCAGCCAAGGCGGCGGCAATGGGTCCGGTGACTGACATGATCAACCTGACAGACATCCGGAAAACCTACTGGATGGGCTCAAACGAGGTGCGGGCGTTGGATGGCGTGACACTGACGATCAGCGAGCACGAGTTTGTGGCAATCATAGGCCCATCGGGAAGCGGGAAGTCCACGCTGATGAACATCATTGGCTGCCTGGACGCCGCCGACAGCGGCGCTTATCTGCTGGATGGCCAAGACGTGAGCAGCGTCAGTGACCGGCAGCTTGCCACAGTGCGCAACCGAAAGATTGGGTTCATCTTTCAACAATTCAACCTGCTTCCAAAGCTCACTGCCTTTGAAAACGTGGAGCTTCCTTTGGTCTATCAGGGGCTGGGCCGGCAGGATCGTAACATCCGAGCCTCAGCAGCGTTGGAAAGCGTTGGTCTTGGCGACCGCATGCACCACCGTCCAAACGAGCTTTCCGGCGGCCAGCAACAGCGCGTGGCAATCGCCCGGGCTCTTGCGACCCACCCAGCCCTTTTGCTGGCTGACGAGCCCACCGGTAACCTGGACAGCAAGTCCGGCCGGGAAATCATGGGGCTGCTGAAAGACCTGCACAGCCGGGGCAACACAATCGTGCTGATCACTCATGACCCCTCCATTGCCGCAGAAGCGCCCCGAAGCGTGCAGATCTCCGACGGCAGGATCGTGCAGGACACGGCTTGGGCTGCAAGGAAGGAGGCCGCTCAATGAAGTTCGCACAGGCGTTCAAGATGGCCTTCAGCGCCATCCTGGCAAACAAGATGCGGTCCTTCCTCACGATGCTGGGCATCATCATCGGTGTGTTTTCAGTCACTGCCTTGATTACCGTGGGCCAGGGCACCAACACCTTCGTCACATCCTCGGTGCAGGGGCTTGGCTCCAATATGTTGATCGGCATTATCACGGCCAATAAACCTTATGAACTCACACTTGACGATTTAAACGGCTTGAAAGGTGTGGGTGGCATCGCAGATGTATCACCGCTGATCAGCGCAAACACCAAGGCCAAGGCCGGCACAAACACCTATGACACCAATGTGGAAGGCGCCGCGCCGGGATATGATGCAATCCGGTCGCTCTCTGTGGCTTCCGGCAGGTTTCTAACCCAGTCAGACCTGGATCGCCGGGGAGCAGTGGCCGTGCTTGGCACCGAATTGGCAGAAGAGCTGTTTGGCACCCGTGACGTTGTAGGCAACTCAATCACGCTGCTGGGCCGAGACTTCCTAGTCGTTGGGGTGCTCGAGGAGAAGGGCAGTTCGATGGGCATGTCCAACGACAACCGGGCGGTTATCCCATTCACCACAGCCCAGCGCCTGATGAAACGCATGAAGATCAACCAGATCTTTGCGTCAACAACCTCCGCTGAAACGGTGAAATCTGCCGAAAGCGAGCTAACACGGTTTTTGCAGCGCCGCTTCCCAAATGAGGATGACTACCGCGTCTTCAACCAGACCGATATTCTTGGTGTTTTGAACACGATCACCGGCACACTCACCGCGGTGCTGGGTGGCATTGCGGGCATCTCGTTGCTTGTGGGCGGTATTGGTATCATGAACATCATGCTGGTCTCCGTTTCCGAGCGCACCCGTGAGATCGGCATCCGCAAGGCCATCGGCGCGCAGCGCAGCGACATCATGCTGCAGTTTTTGATCGAGGCTGTTGTAATATCGATCACCGGCGGCTTGATCGGGCTATACTTCGGTTACCTTGGCACAATTGTGATGAGCCACTTCTTCAACATGGCGCTCACGATCACGCCGGGCATCGCGGCTCTCGGCCTCTCCTTCTCCATTGGTGTGGGCGTGGTCTTCGGCAGCTATCCGGCAAACCGGGCGTCCAAACTGAGACCGATAGAGGCATTGAGGTACGAGTAAAAACCATACCAGCGTTCTGACACAGCCCTTCTCTGCTTTGGGGAAGGGTTTTCTCTATTGTTTTAGACATAAAAACTATTAACATTTGAAAATTAAGATGGAGATTTACCAAGTGTAATCAATCATAAGCCAAGTCGCTCCCACTGAAATATTACCCATATTTTCGATGGCATCTATCTATTATCCCAATCGGTTCATAGTCATCCATTCCTTGAATTAAGGAGGCAACGGATGCTATAATCTGGCAAACATTGGCTAGAGGTGAGTTTATGGATATCCGTGTGATCAATATTGATGAGAAGTTCAGCCGTATTGAGGAGCAGCACAAATACAAGGCCGTCGCCCGGATGAACAACAATCTTTTCAAACTGGTGAAGATGCAGCGGGAATTTGTGTGGCACAGCCACGAAGAAACTGACGAGGTTTTTATGGTGTTCGGCGGCAAACTCACCATTGAGCTCAGAGGCAAAACCCTGCACCTCGGCCCCGGCGACATGGTTTCCATCCCCAAGGGTGTGGAGCACAAGCCCGTGAGCCACGAGGAATGCCTGATCATGCTGATCGAGCCGGATACAACTGTGAACACCGGAAACGCGGGGGGAGCACTCACCGACGATGAGGTCGAGTGGATTTGATTACTTATCCAATTCAACCAACGATCACATTGGGAATCAAAACTGTTTTGCTTTTTGAAAGTAGGAGCATCAGCAGATGATGAGTTCACGAGGAACCCTTGTGCCACATGGTTTAGCAAGACAATAAATCGGGATTATTTGGGTTGTTTCCTTCGAAAGATGAAGTTTCTCTGGATCGTAAAATTGGCGGTAAACAGTATGATATCTACCATAACCTTTGCAGGCATAAAATAGCCATGCAATGCTTCCTGAATCATAGGAATGAGCACAAGCGCGATTAGGCAGTTCACGGCGGCCAAGAGGGCATACTTCGCAGCAGGCTTCCAATCGCTCTTTACCCCCTCGTTCTTACGTTTGAAAACGATATTCTTGTTGAGCAGGTAGCCGGTCACAGCACCAGCGAACCGAGGGAGTATGATCGTAATCGTTGGTTCATTCTGCGTCAGAACATACCCCACCAGAAATGTCACCATGTAATCGACCAAAAATGTCAGCATCGAAGCTGAGATAAACTTAAGTGGCAACAACAGGATTCTGAAGATGTCAAAGAATCGATCCGTCAACCCGGAGCCACACTCATAGTCATAAGGCGCGGTAACAGGAACACTGACAGTCTTGATCCCCAAATGCTGCAGGTTGAGCAGCATACCTAAATGCAACCTGCAGCCATCACCCTTCAAGCGCAGGAAACCAGAAACAAGATTGGAAGGAATTGCCCTGAGGCTGGCCCATGGATCACCCACCCTGCGCCCATGCACCAACGTGAATGCAAATGCTGCCAGCCACCGCACCATGTTTGTAAACAAACCAAGATTGGGATTGCGCCGCCTGCTGGCCATCACCAGTTTATCCCCACTGGCTTGAAACGCTTCCGCCACACACAGTACATCGCCCACCCCAAAGCCGTCCTCCGGCTCAAACACAATCACACCGGGCAGCATTTCCATACATTTGTCACAAAACAACTCCAGCCCTGCTCTAAGCCCACCGTCCGGCTTGTGTTCCGCCACATCGCAGCCGATTGCTTCCGCCTGTTGGCGTGCCGAATGATCCCCTGCCCGCACGGACGCGATGATGGGATATCCCCCCGTTATGAACTCCTTGGCCATGGCAAGTTGCTCCGCACTTCCATCGAAGTGGGAGAAAAGGATGGCGGGAAGTGGCTGCTGTTTCGCATTGGCCATATAGGCTTAGGTACTCCCTCCGCCCCTTCGGGGGCACCTCCCTCACCGAGGGAGGCAAGTTGTTCATGATCGAGCCGAACTTGTCCCCCTCTTTGAGGGGGATGTCGCCGAAGGCGACAGGGGGAGTTATCACTTTCCCCATACCACTTTGTTGATGATCTTCACATAGCTCTGGATGATCTTGACCACCTTCACTGACACATTGCGGTCGTGGTAATCATTGGCTAGCTCCACCGGTTCACCGTTCTGCTTCATCGCCCGGGCCAACTCAATGGACTGCACGATGTCTTGTTCTGTCACACCGCCTACAATCACGGTGCCCTTGTCCAGCACCTCAGGCCGCTCTGTGCTGGTGCGGATGAGGACGCCTGGGAAACCGAGGATTGCAGACTCCTCACTCAAAGTACCGCTGTCTGACAACACGCAGAATGCATTCATCTGCAACTTGTTGTAGGCGAAGAACCCAAAGGGCTTCAGCTGTCTGACGAGCGGGTGGAACTTGAAGTTCCGGTCCTCGATGCGCTTCCAGCTGCGGGGGTGGGTGGAATAGACCACCGGCACGCCGTATTTCTCTGCGGCAAAGTTGATCGCGTTCATCAGGCTCAGGAACGTCTTTTCGTTGTCAATGTTCTCTTCCCGGTGGGCTGAGACGAGGATGTAGTTTTCTGGCGTGAGATTCAGATCCTCCAGCACCTTGCTGCCTGTGATGCTCTCCATATGCTTGTGGATTACCTCCGGCATCGGCGAGCCAGTCACATATAGGTGCTCCTTGCGGAAGCCCTCACCCAGCAGGTATCGCCGGGAATGCTCGGTGTAGGGCAGGTTGATATCGCTGATATGGTCCACGATTTTACGGTTGATTTCCTCCGGCACATTCTGGTCAAAGCACCGGTTGCCAGCCTCCATGTGGAAGATCGGGATTTTCAAGCGCTTGGCCGGGATCGCCGCCAGAGCGCTGTTGGTATCACCCAGAATAAGGAGCGCGTCGGGCTTGACTTCAACCATCGCATCCCAAGCCTTGGCGATGATATTGCCCATCGTCTCACCCAGGCTTGCGCCCACCACGCCCAGATAACGATCCGGTGCGCGCAAGCCCAGCTCTTCAAAGAACACTTCATTGAGCGTATAGTCCCAATTCTGGCCGGTGTGCACCAGCACGTGGTCAAAATAGCGGTCGCAGGCCTTGATGACCTCGCTCAGGCGGATGATCTCCGGGCGAGTGCCCACGATCGTCATGACCTTCAGTTTTTCCTGCATCTCAAACCTCCAACAAATAGGTGTCGGTGTTATCAGGATCAAACACTTCGTCTGACCAGAACAGCGTGATCACATCGGTTTCCCCCACGTTGGTGATCGAGTGGGTGTAGCCGGTGGGGATGTCCACAATGGAGAGTTCTCGGCCATTCACCGGGTATTCCAACATGTCTGTCCCGTCCACCTTACGGAAACGGATTAAAGCATCGCCCTCAATCACGATGAACTTTTCAACCTTGGTGTGGTGCCAGTGGTTTCCGCGGGTGATGCCAGGCTTGGTGCGGCTCACGAAAATCTGCCCGAAACCCGGCTGCTTGATCAATTCCGCCAGCCAGCCTCGGTTGTCATGCTTCATCTCCGGCTGATAGGCAAACTCATTCTCCGGCAGATAGGAGATATAGGTGGCGTAGAGTGCCCGCGTCGTGGCCGTGCCGAAGTCCGGCAGCGTCAAGGTCTTGCGGCTATTGCGGAAAGACCTGAGGATTTCCGCCAGCCCGCCCAGCGTGAGGCTGTGCACTGTGGGAACGAAGCAATAACCATCTCCCCCCACATGGGCATTGCCATCCAGAGCCGCAATGAATTCCTTTAACAGGTCACCAATATACACCAGCTCCAACTGTTTGCCGGGGTCATTGATCTGAATGGGCAAATCTCTTGCGATGTTGTGACAAAACGTAGCCACGACTGAGTTGTAGTTGGGACGGCACCATTTGCCAAACAGACCTGGCAGCCGGTAGACCAACGCCTGCCCGCCGGTGCGTTTTGCCCAGTCAAACGCGATTTGCTCAGCGGCGCGCTTGCTCACACCATAAGGGTTGTCCAACGCCGCCTGCGCGGAGGATGTGAGTACAACCGGGATCTTCCTGCCCTGCCGTTCCAACATGTCTAGCACAAGGCCAGTAAAACCCCGGTTACCGCTGTCAAAATCCGCCGGATCCTGCGGGCGGTTCACACCGGCCAGATGGAACACGAAGTCGGCACGGGCAAGAGCTTGCTCCAGTTCCGCTTCGTCGTAGCCCACATCAAAAGGCAGCACCTTATGCTGCTTGTGAATGGAGAGCTCCGCAGTCAGGTTGCGGCCTACAAAGCCGGCGGCACCGGTTACGACAATAACACTCATTGCCCCACCCCGGCCTTGACCTGCTCCTGCATGTAGGGCAGCTTCATCAATAGCTCCTTAACCTGTGGAATGTCAAGCCTTGTCGTGTTGTGGCTGTTGTATTCCCAACCGTAATCAATCTTCACGTCACCCTGGATGAAATACTTGTCGTAGTTGAGCGTGCGGTTATCCGCCGGAATGCGGTAATAATCGCCCAGATCCTCGGCTACGACCATTTCCTCGCGGGTGAGCAGCGTCTCATAGAGCTTCTCGCCGTGTCGGGTGCCGATCACCTTAACCGGCCAGTCGGGCACGCCCATTAAGTCGGCCACGGCATGGGCCAGATCACCCACAGTGCTGGCCGGCGCCTTCTGCACGAAGATGTCGCCGGGACGGGCGTTTTGATAGGCATAAAGCACCAAATCAACCGCATCGTCCAGTGACATCAGGTATCGCGTCATGTTCGGGTCGGTAAGCGTCAACGGCTTGCCCGACCGGATCTGCTGCACAAACAGCGGGATCACCGAGCCGCGGGAGGCCATCACATTGCCGTAGCGGGTGCCGCAGATCACAGTCCTCTCCGTGCTGACTGTGCGTGAACGCGCCACCATTGCCTTTTCCATCATGGCCTTGGAAATACCCATCGCGTTGATGGGATACACGGCTTTGTCGGTGGAGAGGCAGATCACGCGTTGCACGCCATACTGTATCGCCGCCTGGAGTACATTGTCGGTACCCATAACGTTGGTCTTTACGGCCTCCATCGGGAAGAATTCACAACTGGGCACCTGCTTCAAGGCTGCGGCGTGGAAAATATAGTCCACACCGTGCATCGCTGCGGCAATGCTCGTGTAGTCCCGTACGTCACCGATATAAAACGTTACCTTATCATTGCGCAGCAACTGGCGCAGGTCGTCCTGCTTCTTTTCGTCACGGGAAAAGATACGGATTTCGCCCACATCGGTAGCGAGAAAACGGTTTAGCACTGCGCCGCCGAAAGAACCGGTACCACCGGTGATAAGGATTGTCTTGCCTGTGAACATGAGGTATTCCTACCTTTCCAACTTATTCTGGTCGGGTATAGGCTAGCTGGCTGTACTCTGCGAATCCTGCTCGCCCATGCAAGCTAAAGCCCCAGCCATATGCTGACCTCCAGGGGATTCTGGCTGACTACTGACTACTGATCTAGCAACTCTCTAACCAGCTCAACATACCCTTTTGTACACGCTTCCCTGGTGTAGTGCTCTTCATACAGCCTGCGTGCGTTGCGGCCCATTTGCGCCAGCTTTCCCCTATCTTCAGCCATCTCCAGGATCAGCCCAGCCATGCCTTTGGAATCGTGATATTTAATTGTGTAACCACACTCATACTGAGCGAGATCGCGGGAGATGTCAGTGTCAGGGTCGATGATCGCCAGTACTGGCCGGCCGGCAGCCAAGTAGCTATAAGTCTTGCTGGGTACGGCCAGCCCTTCCATACCCCGTTCCAGGCTTACCACAAAGCAATCGGCATTGGCAAGCATGTCGGTATAGGCCTTTCCGGTGAGAAACCCATGAAACTCAATGTTTGCCAAGTAAAGCTGAGCAGCCTCAGCCTTGAGGCTCTCCGCCTTGTTGCCGTGCCCGGTGAACACAAAGTGGATATTGTCACGGTCTTTTAATACTGCGGCGCATTGCAGGATCGTTTCCATATCCTGGCAGATACCCATGTTACCACAGTAGGCAACAACGAATTGCTCTTTGGGTTGGTCGGTTGGCTCTGTGTAGATGTTGGGCTCATCGTCATACCAGTTTGGAAGCACGCGTATTTTTGCTCCATCGCGAACCAATCCGCTTTTCGCCATATACTTCTTCATCTCCGTACCGATTGCTACAATGGCCGTAGCGCGGGGATAGACCAGGCGGTTCGTGAACGACATCACCCGATCAATGGCGCTGCCCGGCCTGATGGCCTTCATGGCAATGGCCAAGTCGGGATATAGGTCATAGCAGGCGAACATGAACTTTTTGCCAAACAGCACATTCATCAGCGCCGGTAGCAGTGGCAGCAACGGAGGAAGAGAATAGACGATAACCAGTTCATAACGCAGAAATAGAGGCCATCGCGCTGCCATTGAGGCAATCAATGAAAAGTAATTCAAAAGCCTCCCGATCTTGGACTTGCGGGAAAGTTGCAAATAGCCGACCCTGCGGATCAGCAGGCCGTTGTGCCTTTCCTTGCGCCGCACTTTAGACTGGCCGGAAAAATACTCCTTGGGCATGCCGCACAGCACTTCCACATCCAGGCCGGCGGTTGCCATGTCTTCAGCCATTTGGGTCACAAGCACCGATGAGGTGACATATTCGGGGTAAAAGTACTGGTTCAGCACCAGCACGCGGTTTTGCTTGCTCATTTGTTTTCATCTCCGGCGGCGCCTTCGCGCACACCTTTTGCAAACAGCACATTCACAAACGTCAGGAACAGGATCTTTGCATCCAATGCAAAGCTGAGGTTCTGGGCATAATACCCATCCCTCTCGGCCTTCACCGGGATTGGCAGCTCGTCGCGACCGGTCACCTGGGCCCAACCGGTGATGCCGGGCGTCACAGCGTTTGCCCCCCAGCGGTCACGCTCATCGACCAGGTCATATTGGTTCCACAGCGCCGGCCTAGGGCCGATAAAGCTCATGGTGCCGTTGAGGATATTGAAGATTTGTGGCAACTCGTCCAGGCTGGATTTTCGCAGGAAACGGCCCACCGGCGTGATGTGGCTGGCGGCGTTGGTTAACAGGTGTGTGGGGGTATCCTTTGGCGCATCCACATACATGGATCTGAACTTAAAAATAAAGAATTTTGTCCGGTATCTGCCAATACGCTGCTGCCTGAAAAAAATAGGGCCCTTGCTGGTGAATGCCACCAGTAGGGCTAGCACAAGCAAAACCGGCGACAAGGGGACGAACAGCATAATTGCGAGTACCCGGTCCAGCAACGGTTTGATAAATGTGGTATAGGGAGTCTTTCTGATCACAGAATCACCACTCATGCATGTTCGTCGTTGCTTATGAAGTTCGGCACAATACATTTAAGGATATGTCGGATCTTGTCCGCGTGGTTGTCATGCTTGGCCAGTTCGCCTAGCTTTTCCATAAGCTCGTCGTAATCGACATTAGAAGGTTTGGCTATGAAGATCTTGGAGATCCTTGTGGGCTTTGTCTCCTCTTCGGCAAGAAGAAGCTCCTCATAAAGCTTCTCACCGGGTCTAAGCCCAGTATAGACAATGTGGATGTCCACATCTGGCTCATAGCCGGAAAGTCGGATAAGCTTCCTGGCAAGCTCGTCGATGCGCACCGGCTCGCCCATGTCCAGTAAAAAGATTTCACCACCCTCGGCCAGCGCACCGGCCTGCAGCACAAGCTGCACAGCTTCGGGGATTGTCATGAAGTAGCGGATGATGTCCGGGTGCGTCACCGTAACCGGCCCGCCGTTTTCGATCTGCCGCTTGAACAACGGAATCACGCTGCCGTTGCTGCCCAGCACATTGCCGAAGCGTACGGCCATAAACTCCGTATCGCTCACGTTGTCCATCGCAAGGATGATGAGCTCAGCCACGCGTTTGCTGCAGCCCATCACATTGGTGGGATTGACCGCCTTATCAGTGGAAATCATCACGAAACGTTTCACGCCATATATTGAAGCACTTTCAGCCAGGTTCAGCGTGCCGAACACATTGTTCTTCACGGCCTCCATCGGATTAAACTCCATCAGCGGCACATGCTTATGGGCTGCTGCATGGAATATCAGGCTAGGGCGGTAGCGGGCCATGATCTGGTCGATACGGTCACGGTCACGTACCGATGCGATCACCACATCAAAGGAAAGCTCGGGGTATTTTCGCTTTAGCTCCTGCTGAAGATCATAAGCGGAATTTTCATACACATCCAGGATAACTAGTTTCTGCGGGTGGTACACTGCAATCTGCCGGCAAAGCTCAGAGCCAATGGAACCGCCGCCACCAGTCACCAAAACAGTTTTATCCTTAATATAACTAGCCATTGAGGTCGCATCCAACTCCACCGGATCACGGCCCAGTAGGTCCTCAATACGCACCTCGCGCAATTGCCCGAGTAGCGCCTGCTTGTTCATTAGCTCATAAAGGCCAGGCATGATCCGCAGATCACAGCGGGTTTGTGTGCAAAGATCCAGGATTTCCCGGATCTGCCGGGGACCGGCTGAGGGCACTGCAACAACAATCTGGTCAATTCGCAGTGCCTTTGCAACCTCGGGGATGTCTTTGGTGATGCCCGCCACCCGGACGTCACCGATGCGGCTGCCCTGCTTGGCAGGATCGTCATCGATCAGGGCCACAGCCTGCCCCAGATGAGGGTGAGCCTTAATTTCTGCAAGCATCATACTGCCAGCGGTACCTGCACCCACGATCATGATCCGCCGACTCGAAACGCCTTCATGCTTTACACCTTTTACAAAAGAAAAAGAAAAACGGAAAAAGCTTCTGCTAACGAACAGATAAACTGTATACCCAAACAGAAAGGCCAGCTCCATCTTATAGAAGATGATAGGCTTGAAAATAATCACAATACCAAATAGAAAGGCATTAGAAACGAGCGATGAATAAATCGTCTTAAACAATTCTCCTACCGTAGCATGCTCCCAAAGAGTATCGTACAGACGGAAGATATTGTTCACGATGATTGTGACGAGAACCGTTGCAAAGGCGATGCTGGTCCAGTAGGATTTACCTGCAATACCGGCAATGAAGATTTTGTAGTAGTCGGAGCCGGATGTTATAAAGTAAGCCATCAGCACCGCCAGAATGCATCCAGCGATGTCCATAAACAATAATAAAATCTGTCTTCTGTACTTCAGCAAGAGATACTCCAACCACACCAGCATACAACCGCCTCCGGGTGAGCGGAGGCGAATTGTGGCTCTTAAAAGACGTTGCTATTATAATCCAATCATTCCATCTTGTACAGTTTTAACTGATATATATCGAATGTATACGCACGTCCATGAAGTCTCACCTGACCGGCTTATTTGCACAAATGGGCGGCAAGCGCCCGGAGGCCCAATCGGTAGCTGTCCACACCGAAGCCGCAGATCTGGCCCACACAAGCCGGGGCTGTGTAGGACTTGCTGCGGAACTCTTCCCTGCTGTGGATGTTGGAAAGATGCACCTCCACCGCCGGCAGTGCCACAGCCTTCAGCGCATCAAGCAGTGCCACTGAGGTGTGGGTGTAGGCGGCGGGGTTGATGAGGATGCCATCGAAACGGCCAAGCGCCTGTTGGATCCAGCCGACCAGCTCACCCTCCACATTGCTTTGGCAGATCTCCACCTCCAGGCCTAGAATCTGTGCCTCGGCTCGCACTGCTTCGCACAAGGCAACATAGCCGATGCTGCCATATACAGCGGGCTCCCGCACACCCAACATGTTCAGATTGGGGCCGTTCAAAACGAGCACTTTCATGTGGGCTCCCCCTTTGCGATTTGTATGATTTGATTGCACGCCTCCTCCACGCCGCCGCTGTTGTCGACGATATGGTCGGCAAATTGCCGGTAGAGCGGCAGGCGGATTTGGTAGGTGCGGTTCAACGCCTCCACCCCGCACACATAAAGCGGCCGGGTGGAAAGGTCGATATCTGCTACGATTTGATGAATAGGCCTGTCCAAAAATAGGATCATGCCTGCCTGTCGCAGCAACTCCATGTTTTTCGGCTGGGTCACCACACCGCCGCCGGTGGCGATCACCGCGCCGGTAATCGAACACACTTCTGCCAATGCATTTGTTTCACACTGCCGGAAATGGGCCTCCCCTTGCTCGAAAAGCTTGGGGATCGGTCCGAACCGCCTCTCGATCACCTCGTCCACGTCCACAAAAGGGCGGTTAAGCAACCGGGCTGTTTCGCGCCCCACAGTGGTCTTGCCACTGCCGGCCATGCCGATCAGGATCAGCGCGTTGCTCATCGGCCCCCCCTCAATTCTCCATCCAACCTGAGATAAACCTCCCGCTCCACATCAGCGCCGATACTCCTCTTGTGCCAGATCTCCCTGGCACGCACGGCTTGTGCCGCCAGCATCATGAGCCCGTCGGCTGTGCAGCAGCCAAGCTGTTTGGCATGCTGGATAAGCACCGTCTCCCTGGGATTATAGATCAAATCGGCCACGGCGGCAAATTGTCCGATCACCGCTTCCCCCACCGGGCAGCCATCCTCATTGGGATGCATGCCCACCGGAGTGCAGTTGACCAACAGACCTCCTGATACTCCTTGCAGCTCACAATACTCCACGGCTCGCAGACCTGGAAACCGTGTGGCGGCATCTGATTTATCACGGCTTGCCAGAAAAACCTCTGCAGCACCGGCATCAACAAGCCATGCTGCCACGGCCCTGGCCGAGCCGCCCGAGCCCAGGATTGCGCAGCACTGCCCCTTCACCGATATGCCCGACGACGCCAGCATTGCGCCGAAGCCATGATAGTCGGTGTTGTGACCCATAAGCCCTCCGCCGGGCAGCAACTCCACCGTGTTCACCGCACCGATGGCAAACGCTTCGCGGGAAAGGATGACCATGCTATTCAGTGCTTCCAGTTTGTAGGGAATCGTGGCATTCACGCCGTCGATGCCGTTTTCTCCAAGGCTGCGGAGGAATGGCTTCACCTGCTCCGGTTCCAGGGGCCGCAGCTCATAATCGCAGGGGATCCCAGCAATCTCCGAGATCAGGGCGTGGATGCGGGGCGACAGGCTGTGCCCCAGGGGTTTTCCGATCAATGCGAAGCGCATAACATCACTCCGGCGGCTTCGCCGCCACCTCCCTCATTTACTCCCACCGATTTAGGCGTTGTCACCCCTCCCACTTTTTGTAATTCCCCAAGATCAGAATGCTCCTACAGTTCTCCCCGGCCTCCTTCAATGCTTCCTGTACGGCAGGTTCTGTCAGGTTTCCATTAAAATCCATATGGAAACAATATTGCCACGGCGAGCCTGGCACCGGCCGGGAAACAAGGTTCATCAGGTTGATGCCCCGGTCGGCAAAAGCCCGCAAGGCTCCATAGAGTGTGCCAGGCCGGTGCTCCACCACAAACACAGCAGAAATCTTGTCCGCTCCCTCGAAAGGCATGTCAGAGCCGGACACGATGGCAAAGCGGGTGAAGTTGGCCGGATTATCCTGGATGTCATGTGCCAGCGGCACAAGACCGTGGAGCTTCCCGGCCTGCTCGGATGCAATGGCTGCCACCGAAATATCTTCCCGGCGGGCTACCTCGGCGGCAGCACCGGCGGTGCTTGAGAATGCCGCAGTATCGTAACCTTTACGCAGAATGAATTGCCGGCATTGCTCCAGCGGCTGCGGATGAGACAACACCATGCGGATATCACTTGCCACCGCGCCGGGCACCGCAAGCAGGCAGTGGCGCACTGGCATCACCGTTTCGCCAACAATGCGCACGGAGCCCTTCGCCAGCAGGTCTGTCACGGCAAACACGCCGCCTGTCAAGGAGTTTTCCACCGGAAGGATGCCGTAACGGCACTGGCCGCGAGTCACGGCCTCCACAGCGTCTTCGAAGCTCACAAACGGCACGGTACGGGCGTCGGGGCCGAAGTGACGCCCCAGTGCCTCATGGCTGAAGGAGCCTTCCGGGCCCAGATAGGCCACCGACTCCACGGTGGGAAACGCAGGCCTGTCATCATGAGAAGCCAGCAGCGCATTCTGTTGCAGCAACCGGCTTTCAGCCATGATGCCCTCAAAGAACCGCCGCAGCCCCGGTTTCAGGTTTTCATCTTCCGCTGAGGCTTCGGCTGCGGCAATCACTGCCCGCTCCCGGCCCATGTCCAGCACCGGCAGGTTGTTCTGTCTTTTATACTCCGACACTGCCACGGAAAGCGCCATCCGCCTTTGAAAGAGTGTGGAGAGTTGTCTGTCGATATCGTCAATCTGGCTGCGGATTTCACCCAAGTCCATTTATGGCCTCCAAACCGGCTCAATATCCATCCATGCGTCCAGCAGCGCCAACGCCGCCGCGGCCTCCACCACCGGCACGGCGCGTGGCACGATGCAGGGGTCGTGGCGGCCATGGATTGTGATATCCTGTTCTTTCATTGTGGTCAGGTTCACTGTGCGCTGAGGTTTGGCGATGGAGGGTGTGGGCTTGATTGCCACGGAAAACACCATTGGCATGCCGGTGGTGATGCCGCCAAGCAATCCGCCATTGCGGTTTGTAGTGGTGCGGATTGCACCGTCTTGCACCATATAGGTGTCGTTCGCCTGGCTGCCAGTCATGGAGGCCAGCGCGAAACCATCGCCGAATTGCACGCCCTTCACCGCTGGAATCGCAAAGAGCAGCGAAGCCAACCGGCTTTCCATGCCGTCCATCATCGGTGAACCGATGCCTGCAGGCAAGCCCACCACGGCTGTTTCGATCTGACCGCCCAGCGAGTCGCAGTCCAGCCGTGCCTTTTCGATGGCCTCCAGCATGGCGGCAGCGGCGCTTTGCTCCAGTGTCGGGATGGCGGAGCCTGCCAGGTTGCGGAGAAGGGATTCATCAATGCGTGCACTGTCCCAATCGCAGTCAGTGATGGGGCCGATGCGCCGGATGTGGGAGCCGATGGTAACGCCCCGCGCAGCAAGCACCTGCGCAGCCAGCGCACCGGCTGCCACCACCGGGGCTGTCAGCCTGCCGGATAAGTGGCCGCCACCACGGAAATCCTCCGCTCCCCGGTAACGCACATGAGCCGGATAATCCGCATGGCCTGGCCGGGGCAGCTCCATTTGCTCCGGATAGCTGGCCGAATGCTGGTCGGTGTTACGGATCAACAAACTCAGAGGCGAGCCGGTCATCATGCCGTTGCGCATGCCGCTCAGCACCTCCACAACATCGGGCTCGCTGCGGCGGGTGGCATAGGCCTTACCACCAGCAGCCCGACGAGCCATCTGCCCTTCCAGTTCGGCCATGTCCGGCGCAAAGCCTGCCGGAAGCCCGTCCACTATAGCACCAATGGCTGGCCCATGAGACTCGCCGAAAATGCTGATTCTGATGTTCTTACCCCAGGTGCTGCTCATCGAAAACCCCTCCCAAAAGCCGGAAAGCATCCCAGAACCCCGGCCAGGACTTTTTTACCGCCACATGGCCGGAAAGTATCACCGGGCCTGCACAGGCGTGTGAAACCGCTGCTGCCATCATCGCGATGCGGTGGTCATTGCAGGAATCCACCGTGCCTCCGGTCAAATGATCTTTTCCACGGATGATCATGCCGTCTTCAGTCTCCGTCACATCAGCGCCAAGACCATTGAGACAATCGGCGATGGCAGCAATGCGGTCGCTTTCCTTATCCCGGAGACGTCGCCCGCCTGTAATGCGGCTCTCGCCCTCTGCCACAGCCATGGCCGCCGCGATTGCAGGAGCCAGATCCGGGCACTGTGACACATCCGCCGATATTGCATGAAGGCTGGATGGCCTTGCAGTGAGGGCATCCCCCTCCCACACCAGCGCACCGCCCATTTCCCGGAAAATAGTCTGTATGGCGCGGTCGCCCTGAGCACTGCCACAATCCAGGCCAGTCAATATAACCGGCCCGCTCAGCAATCCCATCAGCAACAGGAACGCTGCCTGTGACCAATCGCCCTCCACCGAGAGGCATTGCGGCTGAAATGCTTGCTTGCCTACCACTTGGTAGAGCACACCGCGTTGCCGCTCACCGACCACAACGCCAAAGCGACGCAACATGTCCAGAGTGATGTCCACATAAGGCAGTGATTCCAGCTTACCCTTCACCATAACGGTGGAGGGGCCGGGCAGCAGCGGCAGCGCAAGCAATAGCCCAGTGACAAACTGGGAGCTCACATTGCCCGGCACAACATAGCGACCTGGTTTTAGGCAGCCCTGCGCTTTGAGCGGAAAGCCACCGTCTATCTGATCGAAAACGATACCATTCTCCTTGCACAACTGCTCGTAGGGCCCAAGCGACCGCTGGCCCAGCCTCCCGGAGCCGGTGAACTGGGCCCCGCCGGCCACCGCCAGCGCCACAGGGATCAAAAACCGCAATGTGGAACCAGACTCGCCGCAGTCAATGAGCGGCATCTCGGCTGGTTCATCAATCCCATGGATGATCACAGTGTACCTGCCGCTCTCATCCTGCTCCAATCGGATCTCCGCGCCAAATGCCCGCATCGCGCCGACAGTTGCCGCGATGTCTTGCGACATCTCAAGATTGGAAATCCGGCTTTCACCCTTGGCCAGAGCAGCAGCGATGACCGCCCGGTGGGCCACACTTTTTGACGGCGGCACTGCAAGCATGCCGCTCAACGGCCCCGGTTGAATCGCAATCGCCGCGCTCACAAAAATCTCCCCAATTCTTCAGTCTGGATTGTGTGCAGGAAGTGGCTGCCGATCTGCTTTAAGAGCACCAGTGTAATCATGCCTCCACGGACCTTTTTATCTCTCAGGATGACATCCAGCAGGCTTTCGCGGGAGACCTCAGGCAACTCCACCGGCAAGCCAAATTTCAAACATAATCCCGCAAGCCGTTCTGCTGTGCCGGGCTCAGTCAGGCCCAGCCCCTCGCTGATCCGCGTGATGTGGCACATACCCCTGGACACCGCCTCACCGTGGGTGAGACCTGTAAAACCGGCTTGCTGCTCCAACGCGTGGCCAATTGTGTGACCGAAATTGAGCATCATACGGGGGCCGTTGTCCTTCTCATCCCGCTGCACCACATCGCGCTTGATCAACAGGTTTTCGCGGATCACATCCGGCATGTGCTTGCGCAGCTCCTCTCGGCCGGCAAACCGCTCCAGCTTGCGGAACAACCCTTCATCGGCAATGGCGGCATGTTTGATCACCTCGGCCATGCCGCAGGCAAACTGCTCGTCCGGCAGCGTATCCAGTGTATCGGGGTCAACCAGCACAAACATGGGCTGGTGGAAAGCACCCACCAGATTTTTCCCCTCGGGAATGTCCACTGCCACCTTGCCGCCGATGGAGCTATCCACCTGCGCAAGCAGCGTGGTTGGCACCTGCGCATAACGCATCCCCCGTAAAAACGTGGCTGCAGCCATACCCCCCAAATCGCCCACTACGCCGCCGCCCACCGTGAGCACAAAGTCGGAGCGGCTCAAGCCTTGTTTGGCCATTTGAGAATACAGGCCAAAGAGCACATCGGCTGTCTTGGATTGCTCACCCGGCGGCACCGCTTCCACATGGAAGGCCGCGCCGGCGGCATGAAGGGAGGCCTCCACGGCCTTGCCGTAGACTGTCCACACCGTCTGGTCGGTCACAACAAACACCCGCGCGCCGGGTGCTGCTTCCGCCAACCGTTCGCCCACCATATTGAGCGATCCGCGCTTGATCGTCACAGGGTATTTGTGACTGCCGATTTTCACTTGCAAGGGAAGATGGATCATAACCGTTCCTCCTTCATCCGGGCAGCCTGCGCCAGCATGTCTGACAGACCCTGCCGGTCGCCTGCGGCAAGCAAGCGCTCCAACTCGTCCAGCTCCGTTCGCAGGGCTCTCATCTCTGCGAGAAGCGCCGGTTGGTTCTCCACAAAGAGCTCCGCCCACATCGGTGCGTTAATCGCCGCAACCCGGCTCACATCGCGGTAGCTGCCCGCGGAAAAGGGCAGCGGGTCGCGCTCCCCTGCGGCCAATACATAAGCTACGGCCAGTGCATGGGGCAATTGGCTCGTGAAGGCGATCATCTGGTCATGCTCAATCGGGTCAGCCAGCACGATAGAGCCTGCGCCCAGTGCCCCGGCAAACCTTTTTACCAACTCAATATGATACACTGAATTGCACTCTATTGGCGTAATAATATAGTTGCATTTGTCAAAGAGAGTCTCAACTGCATATTGGTAACCGGATCGCTCCCGACCTGCCATCGGATGGGCGGGCACGAAGCCCACATCAGGCCGAAGGTGCGGCAGCAGGCCATCGATCACCTGCTGCTTCACACCACAGATGTCGGTGACAACCGCACCCTGTTTATAGTGCGGCATATTGTCCACGATGAAGCGAACAGCCACCTCAGGGTTAAGACACACCACCGTGAGATCGGCGTCATGGATGGCCTCGACAGGGTCGGTCGTGGCATGGTCCAGAACCCCTTCGTCCAATATGGCCTGCAATGCTGCAATGTTGCGACCATAGCCAGTCACAATGGCCCCGGTGCCTCGCTTCAGAGCTTTGGCGAAGGAACCACCCATCAGGCCAAGGCCAATGATTGTGATCTTCAGACCCTCCACGCCCCCATCAGGAGCAATCTCCCTCAGCGCCATTGGGGCTGAACCCCCTTGCGGGGCGATAGTGTTTTGCCCTCAGTGCGGGCCAGCACCTCGATCTCGCCCATCAGCTTGTGGAACTTCTTGGGTTTCAAGGATTGCCCGCCATCGCTCATGGCGTGCTCCGGGTCGGGATGCACTTCAATCAAAAGCCCGTTGGCGCCGGCCACCACGGCGGTTTTCGCCAGCGGCTCCACCAGCCACCAGATGCCGCCGGCGTGGCTGGGGTCCACAAAAATGGGCAGGTGACTGAGTCTCCGCACCACCGGAACGGCGCTGATGTCAAGTGTGTTGCGGGTGTATTTTTCAAAGGTGCGGATGCCACGCTCGCACAGGATCACGTTTTCATTGCCGCCGGCCATCACATATTCGGCGCTCATCAGCCACTCTTCCAACGTAGCGGAGAGCCCGCGCTTGATCATTACGGGCTTGTTGATGTGCCCCAATTCCTTGAGCAGCGCAAAGTTCTGCATGTTGCGGGCACCCACCTGGATGATGTCGATGTCCTGCAAGAAAGAATCCAATGCGCTCAGATCCAGGATCTCGCTGACAAGCCCAAGGCCTGTCTCCTGTTTTGCAACCTTCAATATCTCGATGCCTTCCTGCCCCAACCCCTGGAAGCTATACGGCGAGCTCCGGGGCTTGTAGGCCCCGCCCCGCAGGAAGTGGGCACCGGCCTCCTTCACACTGCGAGCCACCGCCACCATCTGCTCCTCACTCTCTACGGCGCAGGGACCGGCCACCACGGTGAACACGCTGCCGCCGATCTCCTGCCCGTTGGAGCGGATCACCGTATCCTCCGGGTGGAACATGCGGTTGGCCCTCTTGTATGGCTCCTGGATGCGCATGACCCTGAGAACGATTTCGTTGGATTCAATGGGTGTATCCATGATGGCGCTGGTGTCACCCAGCACGTGCAGCACCGTGTAATCAAGGCCCACTGACCGCTCGACGGTCACGCCGCCCATGCCGCGCACCAGGTTCTCCAGATCGACGATTTTGTTTTCCGGAGAATGGGGCTTGAGGATGATGATCATGATGGATTCCTCCCAATATTCATAACTTAATGAATGTTATACAAAAGAGGGACTCTTTTCGAGTCCCCCATGCATTCTTTAATCCTATTACGCCCGGTCAGACTCGCCGGCTTCTATATACACATGTAAATCTTCCGGCGCTAAAGTAGCCCCGGAAGCTAAAGTATGCGTATGAGCTGTGACCGAGCCGATTGTGTTCCACGAGGGAACCTCCGATTGGATCTTTACGATAGTATATTCCTGAAGGAAACAGTTGTCAACGCGATACACTCGACAAACTTCCGCTTTTTTGACCATACAATCAATACTGAACATGGCAGCCGGGATATCTGAAACGATGCCTGTGCATGATAAGTGGACGGCTAAAGGCGCAAATCAAGCTCCCACTTCTCCTCATGGATCACTTGGCCGGTCCATGAGGTGTTCTCCTTGGTTTCGATGAGCGTGAATCCATGAGCGGCATACATCCTGCGGGACACCTTTAGCATGTCAGCAGTCCATAGGATCACTTTTTGATATCCGGCATCGCGGCAAAAAGCCAGGGCTGTTTTGATCAGGCTGCTTCCGAAACCCCTGCCCCTGGCTTTGGGATCAACGATGAACCAGCGCAACTGCGCGGTGTTTTCCTCTGTTTGCACAACGGCAATGGCTCCGACCCGCTGATTGTTTAACTCGGCAATCCACATTTGCTCACGTTTTGAACGGTGCGCGTGGAAAGCCCTCACAGGCTTATCGACATAGTCCACAAAAGAAGAGTTAAAACCGTAATCCCTTTTGTAGAGTTCGCTGTGGTAGCCTATTACATAATCGACATCATCGGGCAAGTATTCACGAATCGATGCGGTTCCTCTGCTTGACAGGGCAGATGCAACCCGTTCCATCGACTGAACAAGCTCCTCCCGCTCCTGGTCAGACAAATGGCAGATCATTTGCTCGATTTGCCCGTTTGACTTGGCTTCCATCTCGGAGAGCACCGATTGGCCGTGAGCTGTCAGCTCCAGGTACTCCACACGGCGATCGCCCGGTGATGGCAGCTTTCTCACAAGTCCGCAGCCTGCAAGCCTCTTCAATTGCCTGCTGGCCAGGCCTTTGTCCATGTTCAACAGGGAGGAAAGGCGGGCAAACGTGCACTTCTCCATGCGGTCAATTTCCAGCAACAGCCGAAGTTCAGACAAAGAATAGGGGCTGTCCAATATCGCTGTGTTCAATAAACCAAGCACATTGGTATAAAACCGATTGAATTTGCGGATTCGTGTAACGATCTGTTGTGACATACACCCACCCACATCGTTTGATATGGGAAAATATACATTATTTGGTTGACTTAGTCAACGACGCCCCTTCATTTGATTGCATAAGGCTGCCTACAACGCCTTATTCCTTCCGTATTCCTGATCCATCCTGCTCACAGTGACCAGGATCTGCGCCACGATGGCATAAAACTCCCGTGGGATCTCTTCCCCCACATCCATCTGGCTGAGTGCATGGGCCAGCAGCGAGTCGGAAACAATGGGGATGTTATTCGTCCGAGCCAATTCCAGCATCTTCTCCGCGACCAGGCCGCGACCAAGCGCCGTGATCACCGGCGCGCCGCCGGACTCGCCGCTATAGGTGAGCGCCGCGGCCTCCATAATGGGTTTTCGTTGGTTCTTTTCCTCCATTTTATAACCTCATGTCCAGAGCACCGGCGGCAGGCTCCTGCGCCACCCGCTCGGCCACAGTGAGCGGCGAAACCGGCTTGTTGATCACTTGCGTGCGCAAGTCGGAAACACGGTAACCGATTTCCCCCATTGCTCTCCCAAGTTCGGTCATGTGGCCTTCCACGAAGCGGACAAGCTCCGGCTTTTCCACTCCAAATCGAAGGCGCAGGTTCTTCTGGCTCACATTGATCAGCGTCTCCACATGGCCCATGCTGTCAGTATCGAGCGCGATCAAAATGTTTGCCTGGTCAGCCTTCACCTTGCGCCCGCCTTTGCCTTTGTTCATCACATACAGCTCCACAGTCTTCTGCTTGTCCTCCAGCATCACCGGGATCTGCTGATAAGCGTACTGGCTGATGTCGTGGATCAGTTGCACATGGCTGGCCACCCGCCCGAGCTGGCGCACCACATCCTGCCCGGCGGCACCCGTGCCCGTTGCGTCGGAAAGCAATTGGCTCACCTTGCCCTTCTGGTCAGTGGCAGCCTGCATCAGCTCCTTGGCGGCGTCGCCGTCAAGTTTGGCAAACAACCCGGTGATCTCCCTGAGCACCCGGCCAATCGCAGTGTCTGCAGCCGGTTGGGCATGCGCCTGGGTTGTGGGTTCGGTGATGTATTTGCCCAGCTCCGCAACCATCCGGTTTATGAACTGGCGCACTCCCGCAGCTTCCTGTTGTGGGAGTGCGGATATTAGTGCGTCCATGCGCTCTCTCAGCTCGCCCTGCGGCAGTAATGGGCCTTCCAGCATGATGGCCACAGCTTGTTTAGCCAAGCCAGACCGTTGTAAAGCCAGCAGCACGCCGGAATTTGAGTCGGCAACCTCTACTCCAAGAGCCACCTGAACCAGGCTTTGCAGCTGGAGCACAGCATCGGAGCTGTTGTCAGGATTGGGCAGAACAGCAGCGGCAACCTGCTGAGGCACACCGGGTTTCATCTCCGCAACGGCTTGGGCGATTGGGCCGCTTCGCGCAGGCAAATCAACCGGAATGGCAGCCCGCCCTGAAACATCCGCCGGATCGTAACCGGCCGGGGCCTGCTCTCCAGCCATTGCGCTCGCGTTCTCCTGGAGATTGGCAATGCCGGCTAAAGTTTGCTGTGTGTGGGGTTGCTCCCCGGTCTGCGTTGCTGTGTATGCTTGCGGAGCGGGCTGCCGGCCGCTTTCTGCCTCTGGCAGCGGCGTGGCTGGCAGCTCCATAAGTAGCTCGGCCAGGCGCGTGAGCTCGTCGCCAGTCATCACCCGGCCATCCACCAGGCGGTTCAGGGCATCCACATTGGCCGTGTTGGCAGTGATGCGGTTGGCAGCCAGAAACACTGCCTTATCCGCCGAAAGAGATGGGAACCGCGCCATCGTATCCATTGCGGTGCGTGCAGTTTCCTCTCTCATGGGCAGCTTCATCCGCTCCATCGCGTGGGCCACCGATTGGCCTTGCTGCGATTGCTCCAGCCCCATCCGTTTGAGAAGAGCAGCACCGTCACCGATTGGGGGTTCAGAACGCAAGCTATTTATTTCCTGGTCCATCAGTTGCATGACCAGCTGTCCGTCCATCTGACCGGTCACCCTGAGCGTTATGGTAGCCCCAGGGCTCAGGATCACATCACCTGATGGCATGGCATTGAGCAGTGCCCCATTATCAAGCCGGATCTGCAGCCCCTCACCATCGGTCAACATCACACGGCCACGCAGAAGCTCACCGGCGCGATATGCCGCGGCTGGTAAAACCTGCGACTGCATGTTGCGGTCGATCTGTTGCATCATTGTATTGACGACGAGGTCCACTTTCATGATCTGCTCCAAAAATTTGTGCCATTGATTACTATATCGAAATAAGCCCGGAAAAGATTTACCTAACCAATACATTTATTTGATATATATGCCCATATATCGCATGCTTAAAACAAATAACCTGATAAACCAACAAATAATGGTGTTATAATACAGAATGCTCAATCTATAGTCACTCACGATTATTCATTCTGCAAGGAGGGCTCTCCATGCTAGACCAATTGCTTTCGTGTGTTCGCGGTTTGTCGCTCTTTGTGCCGCCATCGGGCAATGGGCCAGTGTGGTCAACAGACTGGATGTCTATCGCCGTGATTGCCACTCTTGTGCTGGCAGCTATGACCGTGATCCTCATTCTTGCACAGCGCGCGAAAAGAAAAAAATAGAAATTCCTTCATTGATCTGTATCCACGCATGATGATTGGCCGCAGCTGCAGGCCTTATTATTTGGCATGGGTTGAGCATCCCTCTGCTAAACTATGTGAATTTAGCACACTATTTGTGAAAAACTAGTACCAAGTGTGGCATATCTCAATTTAGCACGCTATACTATAGGTGCGATTTTCCAAAGGAGATTTATGTATGGAATTGAAGCTTGGCATAATTGGGTTTGGCGGAATGGCTCACTGGCACTTCATGAATGCTCCAAGGGCCGGCGTGAAAGTGGTCGCAGCGATGGACGTGGATTCAGCCAGGGTGGCAATGGCAAAAGAGCTGGGGCTGCGGGCATATGAGCAAGCCGAGGACTTATTAAATGACAGAGAAGTGAATTTCGTGCTCGTCGCCACACCGAATCATGTGCATAAAGAACTGGCGATCAAGGCGCTTCGCGCTGGTAAACACGTCATGGTGGAAAAGCCGGCTGCTCTTTCCATCGCCGAATGGGATGAAATGGTGGCGGAAAGCCAAAAGGCAGGCAGGATCCTGACCGTGCACCAAAACCGCCGTTGGGACAGGGACTACCGCGTGATGCGGCAAGTGGTGGAGAGCGGCAAAGTTGGCCGCGTTTGTTCCATTGAAAGCCGCGTGTTTGGAACAGGCGGCGCAATGTTTGGTTGGCGCGCCTTCAAGGAATTTGGCGGCGGCATGGTGCTGGACTGGGGTGTGCATCTGGTGGATCAGTTGATGAACATGTACCCAGGCAAAAAAGTGGTCAGCGTCTACGCCAAGCTTTACGCGTTGCTAGGCCAGGAAGTGGACGATTATGACAAGCTGATCCTGACACTCGAAGATGGCTTGACACTCACCGTGGAAATCGGCACTTATGCCTTCCGTTCGCTGCCTCGCTGGTTTGTGATCGGCGATGGAGGCACATTGAAGATCGAGAGTTTCGATTGCGCAGAAGGCGGCTACACGAAGCCTTGCCACACAGACGCCCCCATCGCGCCCATCGTCGTGATGACAGCCGCCGGCCCCACACGCATGATGGCGCCTCGCCCACCGGAAACCAAGGCTGATTTTCCACTGCCCGATGTGCAATCGGACTGGACAGAGCTGTATGAAAACCTGGTGGATGTGATGAATGGCCGCGCTGAGCTCATCGTAACGCCAGCATCGGTGCGCCGCGTATTGGAAGTGCTGGAAGCGATCTTCCGGTCTGCACGAGAAGGCCGCTCCATTGATGTAGCCATTTAGAAAGAACTGTTACGGATGATGAAAGCCGCAAGAATATTCTTGCGGCTTTCTCTTGTGAAGGTGTTTACTTGATCAACTGAGAGGGGACTTTCGGCTGGTGGAACAGGAATACGCAAAGGGGCTTGGCGGAAATGGAAGCAACCTTTGCGACCAGCGCAGCGGCCAGATTCAACATCTTACCCTTCATGGTTTTCCCTCCTTTCGTAACGCTTATATTACCTGACCTGAAGGTCATGCAATATTCAAGTGTTTCATGTGTATATCATAATATAGAAGTGCCCTCTTTCGCCGTCTCAGACGCAAGAGGGCACATTTTTGACGCAAATCACATCCGTCTTAAGAAAGTTATCCTGCCTTTTCAATGTCTGCCAGGCAATACATCGCGAGCGTCAGTGTAAACACACCATTGTCCATATCCGTTATGATATGCCCGTCATATTTTTCCACGACGCGCCTCATATTCCCCATGCCGATCCCATGAAGGCCTCGCTCGGTCTTGGTGGTCTGCAGGATGTCTCCGCTTTTATTCACCACACCATCAAACGAATTTCTCATGATCAATACCAGGTGATCATTCTTTAAATGAGAATCAATAGCCACAAAGCGCTCCTTGCCTGCAGGCAGTTTCTTGCACGCATCCAACGCATTGTCCAGCGCATTGGAGAACACGATGTTCAAGTCAATGTCCTCAACACTGATGCGGGATGGAATTGCCACATTCACGGCCATATCAATGCCCGATTTTTTCGCATCGGCTACTTTGGAATTGAACAGAGCGTCCAGGATTGGGTTGCCTGTCTGCACCTTCAACATCGAGTTGGAGACAGTTTCATTGAGTGTAAGCATGTATTGATCCAGCTTTTCATAACTTTTCATGCTAACCATCCATTGAATAACCGTGAAGTGGTTTTTCATATCATGCCAGATGCGGTGCGTCTCCTCCTGCAGAGCGTTGCGCTCGTGCAGATGGCTGTTTAACATTTCAACTTGCTGGGCCATCAACATGTATTTGCTCTGAGCGCGGCTGTATTCCATCAGGGCTTGAAACAGGTAAATCGCCAGGAAGCTCATGAAGATCAGCCCGATTGCTGATATGGCCAGCCATACGGGGCTGAGGATACTTTCCACCGAGCTGCCCACAAACTGTATGATCGTGATCATGCATATGGCGCTGATGACTGGCACCGTCATAATACAAAGGCTGTAGCCAAGTGGGATCCTGGTTTGATCCTTTTTGGAAAACATACTCACACCATACACAAGCACAATCAGTACAGGTTTGGATATCACGATGCCTAACATACGATATGGAGTCTCACTTACGAAATCAGCAGTGGATACATTGAACACCAACTGGGTAATACCCACTGCCAGGGCCTCTGATATCAGAATCAGGGCGGTGAGAAGCAACGGGATCAACACCATTGCAAACACGCTGCTCCGAAAGAGAAGCAGGCTGGCAAGAATGCCTGCGGCCAAAAAAAGGCATAGTGTCAGAACACCTGGCAGCCGGGCAACATTCATAATACTGATAATGCCGAATAATATAGCAATTGTCACAGGTGGAATCCATTTCCACCTATAACGCTGCTCGAAGAAACGGGATATGAATACATACATCATTGCTGCTTCAACCAGGCTTGCAGCCTGCTCCAGCAGGACCCAATACCATTGGCCCATCCCTGTCACCTCAACACTGAAATAAAAGTATCCTTTGTTTGCTTGAGATAATTGGAGCTGACGGGGATTGTCTTCCCGTTATCCAGCAAAATCTGCGATTTGCCGATCCGCCGGATACGAACAGCGTTCACAAGATATCCCTTCTGACAACGGACAAACCCTTTTTCCGACAGATGCCGCTCTACCTCACCGATGCGGCCATAGAAATTGTGCGTGGCATTGGAGCAAAAGAGTGAGAGCTTATGGTTCTGAGCCTCAAAATAGATGATCTCACTCAGGTCCACCCGGATTTCCTCACCTTTTTCCTTGAAACGGATGCAGTCGCATTCAATGAGCTGAAGCTCCATCATTGCTTGCTTCAAAACCTCCTCCATCATTGGTTCGGTGGCCGGCTTGACCAGATAGCGGAAAGCCCTCGCCTCGTAGCCCTTTTGCAGAAAACTGGTGCTTCCGGTAATAAAAATGACCAACACCTTCCGGTCTCGCGAACGGATGCTGATTGCGGTATCGATACCATCCCGGTCTGCCAGTGAGATATCCTGAAAGATGATATCAAAGCCCTGTCCTGCTGAGTAACTTCTCAGCAGGTCTTCTCCTGAGGTGAAGGTTGATATGCCCGCATCCATGTTCAGATGGAACAAAACCCGCACGATAAGCTCTTTGATGATCTCAATCTGTTCAGGCTCATCATCGCATATTGCTATCCTGATCACATACTACACTCCTGGCTGGAAGCGCCAAAACCGCCATGGCGCATTCATATAGTTCTAGCATCCACTGCCGGCGGCGATGGCCCGGGGATGCGGCAGTCATATGATTTAAGCATTCTATTATAATTTTACCATATTGTAACAAGTGAATTCGTTTTTTTCAATATTATCGTTGGAAAGATAAGTATGAAAAAAGATTATTGTCAGGATTATCTGAATGAAATCGGTATTAATGGAAAAAATGCTGCGAAATTTGTGTTTACAGGCGATGCTTCGGTTCCAATTTTTTATATGCGAGGTGAGAAGCGACAAGCGAACCAGCTGATGCGGCCATACCCATTGCTG
Source organism: Bacillota bacterium (assembly GCA_023435705.1). Lineage (GTDB taxonomy): Bacteria > Bacillota > Clostridia > Christensenellales > UMGS416 > JAEYRA01. The sequence continues at coordinate 802,349 of JAEYRH010000016.1, forward strand.
CCACTAAAGCGGCTGCCGCTAAACCAAAAGCAGTCAGGATTGCTACAGTCGCTGCTTCTGTTGCCCCAATCAACAAGCTCATGACCCTGAATTTCCTAAGCTCGGAAGCACCCGCAGGCCGGTTTTCATGGGGCGCTGGCGCAAACACAGCCACAACAACAAAGGCCAGGGCGGCAACAGCCATCCCAACCCACCCGGCACTCGCCGCCGGTGTTACATGCAAAAGAGTGATCGCAGCGGCGTATGCCCCCATCATCACCAGGAAGCATCTCATATGGGTGGATGCATGGAACCCGCCGGCAACACTCCTGAGCGCGATGAATACAGCCAAAAACACAATGGTTTCCGTCAGCCTTCCGAGCACCGCCCCGGCCAGCATCAAGCAGACCACACTGGCCGCAGTGGAGAGCAGAATCTCCAGGCCATACTCATAAACTTCGCGGTTCTCAGTCATCACAGTGCCCGCATCCACCATCGCACCTGCCAGTTTCCTGGATAGCCAAACGATCATCCGCAACCCTCCTGATGAAAATCATATCCATTGGAGAGCACGATGTGTCGCATTCGACGTAAAAGGTGCTTATTCTGGCGCAAAAGAATGCCCATCGTTATGATGGGCATTGCGTATTTGTCAATTGTCTGTGCGATTAGTATTCGACAGCAGGCTCCAGCCTCCGAAGCACCCGGAGTGCCCCCTCAGCCAGTGCGCGCATCTCATCCTCACCGGGATATACCTTCACCGGTGCGATCAACCCCACACGCTGCTTGATGGCCCCGGTGAAACGATTGCTATAGGCCAGGCCACCGGTCAGGATGATGGCGTCCACCCTGCCCTCCAGCACCGCGCTCATCGCACCAATCTCCTTGGAAACCTGATACGCCATCGATTCCAGGACCAGCGCAGCGTATTCATCGCCCTCCTTGATCAGGCGCTCACACTTCCTCAGGTCGTTGGTGCCCAGATAGGCGGTCATACCACCGCCCTTGGTCACGATGTCGATCAGTTCCTTTTCAGTATAAGCCCCAGAGAAGCACAGGCGCACGAGCGGCAACGCCGGAATGCCTCCGGTGCGCTCCGGCGTGAAAGGGCCTTCCCCGGAAAGGGCATCGTTCACATCGATCACCCGGCCATATCGGTGGGCGCCCACCGTGATCCCGCCGCCCATGTGCGCCACGATGAAGCGACTGTTCTCATAGGTGGTGCCCATCTCGGCGGCGCAACGCCTGGCAATGGCCTTTTGGTTCAACGCGTGGAACACGCTCCTGCGCTCGACGCCCGGCAAGCCAGTGAGCTTGGCATATTGATCCAGCTCATCCACGACAATGGGATCCACCACAAAGCTTGGCACACCGGCCAACCGGCCGATCTCCTCGGCGATGACGCCTCCCAACGCAGAAGCATGCACTGCTGCCGTGGAATGGATCAGGTCGCGCAGCATCCTTTCATTGATGCGATAAGTGCCGCTATCGATGGGCTCAATCAACCCGCCCCTGCCCACAACGGCGTCCAGCGAATGGATCTCCAGCCCCTTGGCTTTCAAGGCATCCAGCACGACATCGCGCCGGAGATCCTTTTGATCGACGATGGTCGGGAAGGCAGACAGGTCGCCCTTGGCATGCCGCACGACCTCCTCGATGACCAGCTCCTCATTTTCAAACACAGCCACCTTGGTGCTGGTGGATCCGGGGTTGATCGTCAGAATGCGGAACACGCGCTCCATATCAGGCTTTTTCATCATATTCCTCCTTCACAGGGTGCTCCAGAGTGACTGCGCCGGACCGCGCCACATCGCGCAGCCCATATGGCTTCAGTGCCTCGAGAAGCAAAGAAACCTGCGAGGCATTCCCGGCATATTCCACGAGCAGTCCATCAGCCAGTTCCTCCACCGTGGCACCAAGCCCGGAGGCTACTGACCGCGCGCCAGGCAGGTCTGGACCTTGCACAATGATCAAAGCCAGTTCGCGGATGATGTGATTGGTGTCACTGAAGCAGGAAATATGCCGCACACAAGCGAGCCTGCCGATGCGCTGCAACACATCGGGCAGCGTGCTGTCCAGGCATTCCACACTGATGGTCAGGCGGGAAACTGCCGGGTTAATTGTCTCGGCCACGGCAAGGCTTTTGATGTTCCAGCCCTCCCGGCGCAACAGCGCGGTCACACGGGTCAAAACACCGAACTCATTGTCCACCAGAAGGATCAGGGTCTGGACGGCGCGTTTGCTCATTGGCAGCTCCTCAACGAGTAGAATGGCACAATTCTATCATATCTGTGCCAGTCTGCGAAAGAATCAACCGGTTTGCACGATCATATCCAATCCACTATAATTGTCAATGAGAATCCTCGCATAAGGAGACGCGCATTGGCCATCGATAAACGCGTTGAAATGGATCAGATCAACGTTATGGATGCCCTCCGGCTGGATGACCTGCACCGGCTGCTTAACTCCTATACCTATTCCACCGGGCTAGGCGCGATGTTCATCAGTGCCGACGGCAGCGTCATCATCCGGCCCGATCAATACTCTCAAAGCTGCCCCTTTTGCACCAGGGTGCAAAGCTCAGATTTGGGCTGCAAGCGCTGCAACACTTTTATGGTAAAAGCCGGCCATCAGGCCGCAAGCCTGGGCGAAACCTATATCACCCGCTGCCACGCCGGCTTGGTGGAATTGTTTGCTCCGGTGATGTTTCGTGACATCTACATCGGCTCCGTCACATGCGGACCGGTCTTGATGTGGGAGCTGGATGATCTGGCCCGGCAGGAGATTGCCGTGCGCACCGCCGATTTGCCAGTGGAACAGGCAGAATTAATCGGAGATTGTGAGAAGATCCGAATCTATACGGGTAAATCGGTGCAGGCATCCGCCGATTTGCTGAATATGGCGGTAAACTATCTGGCACAGGCTGGTGTGTCCACACTGGAGCACCGGCGTGAGCTGAACTTCCAGCAAGCCCGCATTGCAGAGCTGATTTTTCAAAAAAAGCAGGCCGAAGAGACAATCTCGGCACTGGAACACACCGCGCCTCAGACTTATCCGCTGCACAAGGAAAAAGAACTGCTGGGTAAGGTGCGCCTGGGCGACAGGGCGGGAGCCAGGGAGATCCTAAACGAGATCCTGGGGGAAATCTTCCTGCACAACGCCGGCAACCTGGATGTCATCAAAGCCAGAGTTTTGGAGCTTGTGGTGGTGATCTCCCGCGCGGCTGTGGAGGGCGGCGCGCGCCTGGAACGGATGCTCGGCTTGAATTATGAACTTTTGACCGGGATATTATCCATTGGATCATTTGACGATCTTTGTATGATGATCAAAACCACACTGGATACGATGCTGGACAATGTGTATGAGACGAGGAATGTGAAAAACGCGGACACGCTCAGTATGGCACTGCGCTATATCCGGGAGCATTTCGCCGAGCCCCTCACATTGGAAGACACCGCTCGCAACGTCTTTCTGAGCCCGTTCTATTTGAGCCACACATTCAAAGACGAGCTGGGCATCACGTTCATTGAGTATTTGACCCGCGTGCGGATGGAGGCGGCGAAAAAGCTCCTTACAGACAAATCACGATCAATGCAGGTCATTGCAGAAGCCGTGGGTTATGACGACGCCAGCTATTTCAGCAAGGTGTTCAAAAGGAATGAAGGAGTAACACCCAACAAATATCGCACCAGGCAACCGTGAGGGCGCAGAATAGTCCAAATTGAACGCAGAAAATCCCCGTGGAAAACATGTTAATTCTGGGTTACAATACATCACGACAGATAATCAGGAGGTACCTTATGGCCAACCTGCGCGAAATCGCCGACGCCCTCAAGGCTGGGCGCGCCCCCAAGGTGAAGGAAATGGTGGCAGCTGCCATCGAGGAAGGCATACCGTCCGAGCAGATCCTGAACGAAGGCCTTATCCTTGGCATGAGCGAGATCGGCGTGCTGTTTAAGAACAACGAGGTCTATGTGCCGGAAGTGCTGATCGCCGCCCGCGCAATGAACGCGGGGCTCACGCTCCTCAAACCCCTGCTGGCGGAGTCCGGTGTGGAGCCTGCCGGTCGCATTGCGATTGGGACCGTGAAGGGTGACCTGCATGACATCGGGAAAAACCTGGTCTCTATGATGCTGGAAGGCGCAGGCTTTTCCATTGAGGATTTGGGCGTGGACGTGACTCCGGAGGCATTTGTGGACGCAGTGGAAAACAAGGGTGTGCAGATCATCGCGCTGTCTGCACTGCTCACAACCACAATGCCCAGCATGAAGGCAACGATTGACCTTTTGAACGCAAAGGGGCTTCGTGGCAAGGTGAAGGTGATCATCGGCGGCGCCCCCGTGACGCAGGCCTATGCCGATGAAATCGGCGCCGATGGATATGCCGGAGACGCCGCGTCAGCCGTGGACCTGGCAAAGTCGCTCATCGCCGGTTGAGCAGCCAAAAGATCAAAAGCGCCCTTTCCGCTGTGCGGAAAGGGCGCTTTTTCATGCCGTAACTGTCTGATGTCAATTGTTCATGTCAAGAGAATTGCCAAGGGTGAGGTTCAGTGTGATTTCCTTTTTGTCGCTGTCCCGATAGACTTTCACAGCCACGGTGTCTCCCACCTTGTGGGTGTTCAGAATGTCACGGATATCTTGCAGCGTTTTCACAGCCTTGTTGTCAAATTCCACAATGATATCTCCTTTTCGGATGCCGGCTTTGTCAGCAGGACCGTTGTTCGCTAAGCCATTGATACCGACTCCAACAGGGATTTGATAGAAGCTCGAATACTCTTCCGTGATGTCGATTGTGGAAACACCCAGCATCGGTCTGGAAATCCCGCCATTTTGGATCAGCTGCTCGATGATTGGCTTGGCCACATGGATCGGGATCGCAAAGCCGATTCCCTCGGCTGCGGAGCTCTTGGCGTTGTTGATGCCGATCAGCTCGCCTTTTGCATTCACAAGTGCTCCGCCGCTGTTGCCGGGGTTGATCGCCGCGTCAGTTTGCAGCACCTGGAAGGTGTAGCCGTCAATCTCGATCACACGGTTCTTGCCGCTGATGATGCCGTGGGTCACGGTGCCGGCCAGGTCTTCACCCATCGGGTTGCCGATTGCCACCACCGATTCGCCCACCTTTAGCATCTCGGAATCGCCATAAGTGATGGCATTCAGGCCAGTCTTTTCGACTTTAAGCACTGCCAGGTCTGATTGGGCATCAGCACCAACCACTTTTGCTGGCACTTCCTCACCGGTGGAAAGCGTGACGGTGACGTCATCGGCACCGTTCACCACGTGGTTGTTGGTGACGATGTAGCCATCCGTGCTGATGATCACTCCCGATCCCGTGCCTTGCACCTGCTCCTCAGCGCCTGAACCGGACTGACCCCGCCCAAAGGAGAACTGGCCTTTGACCATATTGTTCACGCCAACGACAGCGGATGCTCTCGCATCTACAATGGCTGTGATATCAATTCCATTCTCCAGAGAGAGTGTTGCCCCGCCGCTGCCCAGTGCAGGCAGTGTGTTGGCCGGTGCTTGTGTCTGCGTCAGTGCTTCGGAAGCAATTCTGGCGGCATTCGTTGGTGTCGGTGAGGCGCTGTCGGCCTGGTTGGGCAGATATTTCATGACCAGCGCGCCGGCAATGAACGCCACCAGCGCCATTGTTGCGATCATCCAGCCGAAGCCCTTGCCACGCTTCTTCTCGTGTTGCTCGAATGTGTTGTAGTCTGACATATGAATCACGCTCCTTTGTATTGAGTAGCTATTCCATAACCTCTTTGCCGATACCATGATTGTGCCAAACGTTCTGAATACGCTCTGGAACATCAGTCACAGTTGTTGAAAGGCTCCATGGTGCGCCCGCCTATGCGAGTCGGCCATGTTTATGGCTTCATCATACAGTGGCATTCTTGAAATGAACTTGAAAAATCAAGGATTTACAGGTTGTTCATAAATGAGCGCCAGGAGGGCTCAATTGTGGATAAACAGGAAAGGGAGCAGTTCAAAAGACTGCCCCCATCAAGACATGCAGACTACAGTATACTAGTCCGGCTTTTTCAGACAGAACACAAACACCGTTCCGCCGCCCAATTTGCTTTGCACCGAGATGCGCTCACCGTGCTGGTCCATGATCTTTTTCACAATGGACAGCCCGAGCCCGGTGCCCTTTTTTCCTGTGTGGGATTTATCCACTTTATAAAACCGCTCCCAAATAAATGGTTGGTCTTCCTCGGGAATGCCAGGGCCATCGTCGGAAATGCCGATCAGTATCTTATCGGCTGCGCCATGGGTCCAAACGCGGATGTGCCCCCGCTCCGGCGTAAATTTCACGGCGTTGTCCAGCAGGTTGATCAAAACTTGCTCAATGCGGTCCGGGTCGGCCAGCACAAAGGCTTTGTCCTGACGGTACTCCACGTCGATATCCAGCGACTTGCTGTCAATCTTTTCTTCAAAGGTGATGAGCACACGGCTGATCATCACATTGATGTCAAATGTTTGCAGATTCAGCGGGAATTTACCCGACTCAATCTGTGACAGGTCCAGCAGCTCGCGGATCAGCTTGTTGAGTCTCCTGGTCTCCCCCACGATCACACCCAGATATTTCTGGTAATCATTCTGGTCGATTGTGCCGTCAAGCATGCCCTGCGCGAAGCCATGGATGCTGGTGAGCGGGCTCCGCAACTCATGGGAAACATTGGCCACGAAGCCGGAGCGCAAGTCCTCCTGCTTTTTGAGCTCTTCCCCCATCGTGTTGAAACTCTGGGCCAGCTGGCCGATCTCATCCTTTGAGCTCACATCAGCCTTTTTGTCAAACACACCGCGGGCAATGTTCTTCGCGATGCCGTTCATTTGCACAAGCGGCCTGGAAATGCGCGTGGAAATCAACGAAACCAAAATGATGCCCAGAATGGTTGAGACGGCAGCTGATGTGGCGATGTGGCGATACATGTTGCCTATTGCCTTCACCATTGTCTCGGTCTTCGTGTGCAGAAAGACCGCCCCAATTGTGACGTCCTTCTTGGTCGGGTCCATATAGCGGATCGGCACCCCAACGGTGAGCCGGTTGGCGCCGTATTGGCCGGAGTAAATGCCCTGATCGAGGAACACTTCGCCGCGCATCACCTTGGTGAGCGCGTGTTTGAACTCATCGGACCAGAATTCCAGCACCACAAGCTCCGACACCTTGGTGGTGCCCGATGAGCTGGACTGCACCTGCTGCAGTTGAAGGATGGACCCGATCCTATCCACAATCCAGACTTCCGCATCCTGCCGCTTGGCTACGGCTGCAGCGGTCTTGACAAAGTAGGGGCTGAACCCTTTGCTGCTGGACATTTCCTCTGAAGCCTGCAGGGCCAGGTCTGCCGCGTCGCGCTGCAACGTGCGCACGCGCTCGGCGTAATACTCCTGTTGATAAATGCCGCCCATGAGCAGGCTTTGCAGCGCCAGCATCACAAGCATGATGGCAATGTAGGTGAACAGCAACCGGGACAGCAGCCGGTGGCGCAGCCTGTTCTTCAGGCTGTTCAACGCCTCACTTAACTTCAAACTTGTAGCCGACCCCCCACACGGTCTTGATCTTCCAGTTCATGTCTTCGTCGCTCATCAGCTTTTCCCTCAGGCGCTTCACATGCACATCCACTGTACGGGAGTCGCCGAAGTAGTCAAAGCCCCACACCTGCTCCAGCAATTGCTCGCGGGTGTAGACCTTGTTGGTGTGGGAAGCCAGGAAATACAGCAGCTCCATTTCCTTGGGCGGCAGCTCCATGGACTCTCCGCCGAATGTCACCGTGTAGTTTGTACGGTTGATCCTCAAGCCCTGGAAGTCCAGCACGTCGGCAGCCTCCTCACGGGGCTGGGTGCGGCGGATCACCGCCTTCACGCGGGCGACCAGTTCCTGTGGCTCGAAGGGTTTTACAATGTAATCGTCGGCACCCAGCTCCAGCCCCAGCACCTTGTCAAACGTCTCACCCTTGGCCGTGAGCATGATAATGGGCATCGCGCTGGTTTTGCGGATCTCACGGCAAACCTCCCAGCCTGAAAGCCCCGGCAGCATGATGTCCAGCACCATGAGCTTGGGCGCAACCCGCTCAAATGCCTTCACGCCCTCCGGGCCGCTGTGCACGCAGACCACGGAGAAGCCTTCCTTCTCCAGATAAAGGCGCACAAGCTGGCAGATGTTTTCGTCATCGTCCACGACCAGGATGTCGATGGTTTCCTTCAATGGTATCCCTCCGTATGGCTCAGGAATTGTCTGTTTATACAGTGTGTATTATAAACCGGGAAGATCAAAATGTGATGAATAAATTATAAATCTTGGAGATTAAGTGGCTTCAATAGCCTTATTTATCCGGAAAAGTGCCAGGTATATGCTATAATGAGAAAAACGTTAGTGACGAGATTGCGATGCAAGACACGAATGTAAGAATCGAGCTTGCTCTCCGCTACTTCAAGGAAGGCAAATTCGACCTTTCCATCTTGGAGACCAACAAAGTATTGGAATTGAATCCAGATGATGAAACAGCATATCTTTATAGGGCCAATGCTTTTTTTGCAAAAGGATTGTATGGGGAAGCGATAACCGATTATAAAAGAGCTATTGAGCTAAGCCCTGGTGACAAATCTGCTCTCTATAAACTGGCGACCCTTTATCACGATCTCAACCGGCAGAATGATGCTATTCCCCTATACTCGAAATTGATATCACTTTACCCGCAGATCCCACTGTATTACTACAACCGCGGTGACGCGTATAAGGAAACCGGTGAGCTAACAGAAGCTTTTTCTGACTATTCCAAGGCAACTGAACTTGATCCAATGAACTTCAATGCCTACAACAATAGAGGGTTGGTGAATGAGGCCTTAGGCCGGGTCGACCAAGCAATGAGAGACTACACAACGGCGCTGACAATCAAACCAGATTATTATCAGGCACACTACAACCGGGGCAAAATGTATTTCGAACTCAATCAATATGATCTGGCGCTTGCAGATTTGGATCTGGCGCTTGCCATCGACTCCAATCGTATCAAAGCATTGATTACCCGTGGAGATCTGCATAAAGCCATGGGTCAGCCAGATCTGGCGCGAAAGGATTATAAACGGGCAACAGAGGTTGATCCATTAAATGCTGATGCATACAACGCTCTGGGCAACTTATTCTCTGACCAAAACTATCAAGAAGCTATTGATTTTTACTCGAAGGCTATCAGACTGGATCAGAAAGCTGGGATCTTTTACTACAACAGGGGTGACGTGTACTCACGCCTTGAGCAATATGAAAAAGCTATAGAGGACTATACGCGAGCCATTGAACTGGATCCAAAGGATTCTGACGCATACAACAACCGGGGGCTGGCTTATCACCTAATCGGAAAGGATCATCTGGCAATTAAGGACTTTACCTCAGCAATCAAGGCAAATCCAGAGTATCCGCAGGCATGGTCAAACAGAGGCCATGTCAGTCATGGGGTTGGCCAACTAAAACGCGCACTCTACGATTTGCACCAAGCGGTATCGATAACAAAGAACAAACTCAACGCTATGTCTATTCGCGGCGAGATTTATTCTGATCTGGGCCAATACGAGCTGGCACTCCGAGACTATGAAGTGATCCTGGCAATAGATGAAAATGACAATGAAGCCCTTTATCAGAAGGCAGTGTTGTTGGATCATATGAAACGCGTACAGGGAGCTATCGCGGCATACCAACAATATCTTGGTAAAGCAAATGATACGGATGCAGAAACCAGAATACACATTATTTCAAGGATGAATGAACTGATGCAACAAACTGGCGATTAATTGGTCACCGTCAATAATCCGGTATTACCTCATCATCCCCCGCATTGACTCCCTTCCCCCGCACCCCCTATAATTAACTAATCGAACCATTTCTAGCGCATAAAATAACCACCCAATCCCAAACTCAAAACACAACCACAACCAATGAGGCAGGGAGGCATTCACCCATGACGGAAAAACTGCAGGAAATCGCCGAGCGCCTGAAAGGCCTCCGGGAAGCCCTGGACATTACCCCCGCCGCCGTAGCCGCCAAGCTCGGCATTTCCACCGAGGAATACCTGGCGCATGAGCTCGGCCAGCGGGACTTTTCCTTCACATTCCTCTACAACGCCGCCAAGGTCTTCCGTGTGAACATCGAAGACCTGCTGACCGGCCGCAGCCCCACGCTCACCTCGTTTTCCATCGTGCGAAAGGGCAAAGGCCTGGGTATGGAGCGGCGCCAAGGCTTCCAGTATCAAAATATGGCATATCACTTCCGCGACCGCGTGGCTGAACCCTTCATCGTGGAGGCCATGTATGATGGCGCATCCGCCGATGGCCCGATTGCCATGAACACCCACGAGGGCCAGGAGTTTGACCTGATCCTCTCCGGCGCGCTGCGCATGGCAATCGACGGGCACGAGTTTGTGCTGGAGGAAGGCGACGCCGTGTATTATGATTCGGGCCGCCCCCACGGCATGGTGGCCGCAGACAGCAAAGACTGCCGCTTTCTGGCCGTGGTGATGCAGAAGCAGTAGTCAGGATTAACGAACCAAAGAGAGGCTGAGCGCACATGAGCTTGCTATACAAAGAATTTGTCAACGAAACCTTCAATGCCAAAGGCGAAGTGGTGGGTTTCACCGCCAAGGAGCTCACAAGCTTTAATTTCGCCTATGATGTGATCGACCGACTGGCAGCGGACAAGCCAGACAAACTGGCGATGGTGTGGTGCAACGACGAAGACCGGGAGAAGTTCATCACCTTCGCAGAGCTCAAGCGCGAAAGCGACCGGGCGGCCTCGATGCTGCTGGGCCTGGGCGTGAAAAAGGGCGACCCCGTGATGCTGATTCTGAAGCGGCATTATGAGTTCTGGTTCTGCTTTCTGGGCCTTTGCAAGATCGGCGCGGTGGCCGTGCCGGCCACAAACCAGCTGCTGGAGAAAGATCTGGTTTACCGTTTCACTGCCGCCTCCATCAAGGCCGTGATCTGCACCGCCGATGGGCAGATCGCCTCACTGGTGGATACTGCCGCCGCCCAGTGCCCCACCGTACAGGTGAAGGTGTTGGTACGGGGCAACCGTGATGGTTGGGTGGGTTATGAAGCGGCCATGGCAGCCGCCAGCCCCTTTGAAAAGCCTGCTGAGCTGCCAAAGACCTCAGACATGATGCTGATGTATTTCTCCTCCGGCACCACCGGCATGCCCAAAATGGTTGCCCACAACTACCTCTACCCGCTGGGCCATGTGCCGACGGCGGTCTACTGGCAGAATGTGCAGCCCGATGGCTTGCACCTGACTGTTTCCGAGACCGGCTGGGCCAAGAGCATGTGGGGCAAGATGTATGGCCAATGGCTCGGCGAAACGGCGATCTTCGTGTATGACTTCGACCGTTTCAATGCTGAAGAGATGCTCAAGCGCATCGCCCAATACAAGGTGACGACGTTTTGCGCGCCGCCCACAATCTACCGTTTCCTCATCAAGCAAGACCTTTCGCGGTTTGACCTTACAAGCCTCAAGTATGCCGTGACTGCAGGCGAGGCATTGAACGCCGAGGTCTACAATCAATTCCTTAAGATCACAGGCTTGAAGGTAAAGGAAGGCTTTGGCCAGACCGAAACCACGCTGCTTGCCGGCACTTTCACCTGGATGGAGCCCAAACCCGGCAGCATGGGCAAGCCCTCACCGCAGTATGACGTGCACATTGTGGACGATCAGGGCCATGACGTGGCCCCCGGCGAGGTGGGAGAAATCACGATCCGCACCGACAAACGGGTGCCGGTGGGCATGATGCTGGGCTACTGCAACGATGCAGAGCTCACCGCCAACGCCTGGCACGACGGCCTCTACCACACCGGTGACACCGCCTGGGCCGATGAGGATGGCTACATTTTCTATGTGGGCCGCGTGGATGACATCATCAAGTCCTCCGGCTACCGCATCGGGCCCTTCGAGGTGGAAAGCGTGATCATGGAGCATCCTGCGGTGATGGAGTGCGCCGTAACTGGTATCCCGGACCCGGTGCGCGGCCAGGTGGTGAAGGCCACCGTGGTGCTGGCAAAGGGTTACCAGCCAAGCGATGAACTGGCCCATGAGCTGCAGGAGTATGTGAAGACGCACACAGCGCCTTACAAATACCCCCGTGCGATTGAGTTTGTGCCGGAGCTGCCCAAGACGATCAGCGGCAAGATCCGCCGCACGGAGATCCGGGCGAAGGATGCGGGGAAATAGATAGTATCGATCCCTTACTGCCTACCAAAAACCCTCTCCCTTCACGTTTGCTACGCGAGCCGCTATTGGTAATTGCCCGTGACTTTACTTACAAAGTCATTACACAAAACCCCTCCCCCTTGCAGTGGGAGGGGTTTTTGTATTGCAGGGTTGACACTAATGGAACACCATGGTAATATGCATAGCATTCCTATGTATTTGGTTCCAAAGGAGTGATGCTTGATGCAAAAGAACGAACCAATCAAAGGCTCGACTCCCATGTTGGTGCTGCGGTTGCTGTCGCAGCGGCCCATGCACGGTTATGAGATCATCAAGACGATTGAGGTGGCCTCAAGCGGGGTGTTCACTTTGAACGAGGGCACCCTCTACCCCATCCTGCACTCGCTGGAACGTGAAGGCCTTGTGACTGCCCACTGGGAGGGCGATACCAACCGCAAGCGTAAGGTGTATGCCTTAACGCCCCAGGGCGGTAAAGCATTACGGGAGAAGCAGCAGGAATGGGAGCGTGCGCGCAACGCTGTGGATGCCGTGATGGGAGGTGAAAGCCATGCGTATTGAAGAATACCTGGACACAGTTTGCGTGCAGATCAAATGGAAGGCGGCAAGGCCCATTGTGCGGGAGGAGCTGCGCGGTCACCTGCAAGAGCATGTGGACGCATTCCAAAGCGCTGGCGATTCGCCGGAACTAGCCGAGCAGAAAGCTGTGGCTCAAATGGGAGAAGCTGCCAAGACCGGTATGGATCTCAACCGGATTCATCGTCCGCGATATGACTGGGTGCTGATCGGGGCATTGGCTGGGCTGATGGGGTTGGGCTTGCTTCAGGCAGCGCTGGCACATCATGCACCCACAACGCTGCTTAGCGCCACGATTGTGGGATTGGTTCCAATGGCGTTATTCGCCTATATCAATGTGTACCGGCTGCTCCGCAACAAATGGATCATGCTGGCTGTATGCCTCGCATTATTTGGCGGCTTGACCGCCCTAGCGTTTACAGAAACAACGTATGACTTTAGGACAACATATTGGTACAACCTGATCACCGACGTGCCCGTTGCTCTGCTGATGGTTGCATTCGGATCATGGATTCCGAGAATCCGGACAGAAGGGAGACTGAGCCTCTATTTGGGGTCAGCGTTGGTCTGCACAATAGTGATGTTCATGATTCCCATCACCATGCTTGCCCTCACCTTCCTCGCTTGCCTGTGGGTAATGCTTTGGCTGTTGGAGATAAAGCATAAAAAGCTTGTGATACTACTGCTTTCAATCATTGGCTTACTGGTTGTATGGTACATGATCAGCGGTCTTGCATGGAACAGAGCTTCCTCGTGGTTTGAGTTTGTTACTTCCGGCAACACATCAGCAGGGTGGAATTATTGGCAAATAAAGTATCGTGTTGCAGGCTTACAATGGTTCGGCACGGGTATTCCTTCTCCGAATATCTATCAGTATGGCAGCAGCCTCGACGAATACGCCTTGATCGGGTTTATGTGGAAATATGGGTTGGCCGCCGGTTTGTCCATCGTCGCTATTTGTGCTGTCGCGCTGTGGCGGATTTACCGGATAGTGCTACTGCTGCAAAACCGAACTTCCAGGGCGGTAGCGATCGGTATCTGCACTTATGTTACGATGCAGGTGATGTGGAATCTGCTGATGAATTTCGGCGTGACACCCGGCTTGCTGGTTGCCAATCTTCCCTTCTTTTCTCAAGTATGGCCCCAAACATTGATTCTGGGCACCATGTTTGGCATTCTGATCGGCCTATACCGCCGAAAAGACAACGAAGCACCAACCCTCTCCCCTGTTTCAGGCCCGCACCGAGACTCCCACCCCCACTTGACCGCATGAACAACCAACACGCTCTCACCGCCGGTGGGGGCGTTCTAATTTCAGGTTCACAACAATCCATGGTTCCCATTAAAGCAAGTATGTGGTATCATATTTTATGTTATATGGTTTTCGTTACTACTTATATTGAAGGTGCTCCATGTCAGTCTCCAAACGCAAACTCAAAGACCCCGTCAGCGGGTTCCTGCATGTGCTCGGCGTGGTGCTGTCGGTAGCTGCCGTAGTGCTGCTGCTCATGAAAACAGCAGCAACCGACGGCTCTATCTGGCGCTACATCGGATTTTCCGTGTTTGGCGCGGGGTTGATCCTGCTCTATTCCGCCAGCAGCATCTATCACCTTTTGAATCTCTCAGACAAGGCGATGCTGGTTTTCCGTAAAATCGACCACATCATGATCTTTGTGTTGATTGCTGCCACCTATACGCCCATATGCCTGCTCCCACTCAGGGGCCCTTGGGGCTGGAGTCTATTGGGGGCCATCTGGGGGTTTGCGGTGCTGGGCATTGTGCTGAAGGCTGTGTTCTTCCATGCGCCGCGCTGGCTTTACACCGCATGCTATGTGGCGATGGGCTGGGCTTGCGTGGTCTGTATCGTGCCGATTCTTCGCACCATCCCAACGGGCGGTCTGCTGTGGCTGCTGGACGGCGGCATCGCATATAGCTTGGGCGCAGTGATCTATGCCGTGAAATGGCCGGGGCGAAATGCCAAATGGTTTGGGTTCCACGAGGTATTTCATGTTTTGATCCTGGTTGGCAGCTGGTGCCATTTCATGATGATGTATCTCTACTTATAAAAGCGAAGCGCCTTCCCAAGCCGGGAAGGCGTGCTGCTATGATTTCGCTAGAACCACTTTGACACCGGCAACCCGGCTTTGTCTGTAAACGATCCAAACAAGATCATAAACAGGTCAAACAGGTTGCCCAATGCCAGCAACCCGCCGGTAAAGAAATAAAGAAAGCCTGTGCCAACCTTGCCCACGTAGAAACGGTGGATACCGACCCACCCAAGGAGCAGGCAGAGGATGAACGCGACAAATCGGCTTTTGCTGGAAACAGGACGCACTTGCATCAGCTCACCTCACCACATCATATTCGAAAAGTTATAAAAAAGCCGCCCCCTCGCGGAAGCGGCGCAGATACAGCTTAATCAGGAGTTCCAGTTGGAGACGGGCAGGCCGGCTTTGTCTGTGAAAGAGCCAACGAGGATCATAATCCAATCCACGAGCACTCCAACGCCAAACAAACCTGCGGTCAAGAGCCAGAGCACGCCTGTACCGGTTTTCCCAACATAGAAGCGGTGAATGCCAAGCCAACCCAGAAAGAATGCAAGCAAGAATGCAACCAGACGGCTTTTGCTGGAGACGGGCCTCACAACGGTTTCGGTCTGCATGATGATACCTCCAAATAAATGATGATATCCCAATTAAAACATAATATTACACATTCCGCAATAGTCTTCCGCTGATCACGCTAGGGTGTTTCCATTTATGCTGCTGGTGTTTGCTCCACGGGTGGGGCGGTCGGCGTATCGGGCGTGGGGGTTGGGGCTTGCGTTGGTTTCGGCGTGGCAGCCGGAGTGTTTGGCGCGGTGGTGGATGAAGGCGATGGCGATGGAGATTCCGAGGGCAGCCCGGTGGGCTTGGGGTCGTTGGGGTTATAGAGGACCACTGTGCCATATGCCTTATAAGTAATGGAATCCAGCTTTTCGCGCTTATATTCCACACCGTCTTTTTTATACAGCTTGTAGACAGACAAAACAACGCCATCGCGGGGATTAATTACCTTTGTCTCGCCGGGGAGCACTGCGTTGCTGTCTTCGTATCGGACCGTGTCCAGCTTGGGCAGCACCTTGTCCACCACTGTGGCCAGTTCAATTGTCTCTCCCGCCGCAAATGGCTTGCCGTAGACCTCCGCCGTAACCTTCCAGGGCGATTGTTGGTCCACCGTGACCACAAGGATCACCGGCGTGTCGCCATTGTTGCGGATCACCAGGTCCTTGCTGGGATAGTCCACTGTGGCGTCCTGCCCACGAATGAGGTAGGCAGATGGAATCGAGTGGTTAACCCGCTTCACAATCTCCAGGTTGGCCCGGGCTGCCGCGTTGAACAGCGTGCCAGACACCTGGCACACGCCACCAGCCAGCCCGTTGTCTTCCACACCGGCGCTCAGCACATGGGCTACCAGATAGCCCTTGGCAGCAGTGCGCTCACCAGTGGCTTCGTTGAAGGAGAATTCCTCGCCGGGCAGGATCAGGTGTTTGCTGACAGACTCAGAAGCCAATGTGATATTCTTCAGCCGCTCCCTTGAGTGGTCGTTCATCTTGCTCTGGTAGCTCACGATCAGCCTGCTGTTGGCTTCCAACACCGCCTTCGTCACACTGGCCGGCTCAACTTGAGGTGTCACATTGATCTTACTCCAGACGCCTGTTTCGAAGGCTTGCTGCACCTGCGCCCAGAGCGCGTCGGCATCTACCTTCTGGCCCGGGCGGTCGTCGCTGAAGGTGAATCGCTGCCCGTCTGGTTTTGAGGGATCGAATGAAAAAACCATTGCGTCAACCGGTGCGACATACGCTGTTTCGGCAAAAAACCGCACTTCCTGCTCAATGGCAGAAGGGTCGCACGCCATCGTGGTGTTGTATTTCCCAGCGCCGCCCTTCATCGCCTGGCCAAGCACCTCATCTGTGTTGTAGGATACAGGCACATGCTCTGCGGTAAACTCCACCTGATAGGTTTCACGGGCCAACGTAACAGACACCGCTGCCGTGCGCGCCTTTTGAGCCTCTTCCACCTTGGCCTTCGCCTCGTCCCAGGATAACCCGCTTACATCGGCGCCATCCACCGTGACATCCCTGGAAAACCTGCCCTCATGCGAAACCGAAGGATCTCCAGAGGCATTGCCGCCGCCGGAAGGTTCACCGGAAAAGGCGCCAGCCAGCGCAGCAATGCCAACCCCCAAGCCTACGATCACAACTGTCGCCAGCGCGACAGCCAGCGGCGTCAGGCGGAAACGGGCTCTCCTGCGCGAGGTAATGCGCATTGGTTGATATCCATATCCGGATCTTTTGCTGGTTCGCATGCAAATCCTCCTGGCCGAACAGCTGGCCGGCCGACGTGTGATTAAAATGGCAGCGTGATCAAGGCACTTTTACACCAAGCGCCTCCATCATCGCAGACCCGAAGTCAATGTTCTTCTGCTTCGCAGCAGACTTCATCATCGCGTCATAGGCATCCACGCGGGCCATCACGCCTTTTCCGATCAACAAAGCGCTCACAGGGATTGCAACCAGCAGCGCGATTGCCGCGATGGTGCGCACCAAGCCATAACCGTCTGTGGAACGGGCAGCGTGCTTCCCAGCCGCTTGTTTCCGTGCCAATGCGGTCAGCAGCCAGCCCAGCCCCACAAACACCAGGCATTGAATCAACAGGAAGACGGTAACACCACCTGCATAGGCAAGCGCCCAGTTGAGAAGTATCTGCGCAAAAGATGAAGATCCGGATGAGGCCATCGTGGAGAATGCAGCCGTGATTTGCGGCCTCAACAGCAGTGTGGCAGCCGGGAAAACCAAGCCCATCACGCCTGAGACAATCATCGGAACGCCAAGCCAACGCAGGACCTCCCGCTTCTGCCATGCGATGGCTGCAATGGCACCGGCCAGCAGCAGGAATGTCAAAGCCGAGAGCAAAAAGATGCTGCCGCGCAAGCCTCCAAACAGCGATGAAAATCCAGTTACCGGATTGTCTTTGCTGCCATAGGCACTGGTAAACAACACGTTCAGGTTGAGTTTGTCCTGCATGCCGGCGCCGCCAAGCATGTCGGCAGCCACAACTTTCACGGCATATCTCAACAGTTCTTCGGAAGTGGAGCCGTCCTTGCTGCGCGTTCCAATCTTCAGGCAGATTTTCTCAGCTGCTTCGTCAGACATTGACATGCCCATCAGCTGCCCCATCTGCTTGAATTTGCTCACAGCAGCACCGTTAACCTTTCCATCACGCACAAACCCACCGCTGGAGAGCTCAATCTGGCTTATCATTGCCATGAAATCCTTCGCAGTCACAGAGCCGCTTGCCATAAACTGATCCACATAGGAACTCGTCATGGCATCCTTAACCGGGGAGATGTCCACCGATGGGAGCTTGCTGGCACTGCCTGTGAAATAGGAAAACAATCCCTTGACCAGGCTTGGGGCTTCTTTGGTAAGCCACTCTTTGTCAATGGCCCGCTTCATCGAATCCTCGAAATCACTGACCCGCTGCTTCAATTCCCTGGATGCCTTGCCGGATCTCAGCGCTTTGCGTTCTTTGTCGCTCAACGGCATAAACACTTCAGCGCTGCCAGTGAGCTCATCGGCAATCTGCCGCAATTCTGCGCTTTTCATACTGCTGTCAAACATCAAGCTGAAATAGCCCGATGAAAACACTGTGCAGTTTAACACCAGGTTCAATTGCAGAAACAATGCTGAAAGCACAAATGCAATTGACAGCACAATCAGCAGAAGAGACTTCAAAGCTTTCAAAATGACGATACCTCTATTCCTTGATGATGGCACATACCGCCACAACTATTGTAAACCATATCAAGGCCGTTGACAAATCGCGGCTTGCAGGGAAGCAGTCACAGGCCAAAGAGCCGCTCGGCATTGCCGTGCAGGATCTTCTCACGCACGCTGTCAGTCAGGCCCAGCCGCTCGATCAAGTCCAGTTCAGCTTGGGGGTCCCACATCGGGTAATCGGTGCCAAAGAGCACATGATCGGCGCCATAAAGCTCTATGAGGCCAAGCGCCTGGTCCGACGTCATTTCATACAGCGAGCTGGAAGTATCCACCAGCACGCCGCTTCCTTTCAGGATCCTGGCTGATTCCTCCCACTCGGACCAACCGCCAAGGTGGGCGCAAACCATCGTCAGTTTCGGGAAACGCTCCAGCACCCGGGCGATCCTCTGCGCTTTGGAATATTCATACCGGTGATCACCAGCGTGCACCAGGATCGGCAGCCTGCCCTCAATGGCACGATAAATCCGCATCGCGCGTTCATCGTCCAGCAGAAAGCGTTGGAAATCGGAGTGGATTTTGACCCCCCGCAAGCCCATGAAGGCAGCCCGCTCAATTTCCTCCTCAATGGCCGGATGGTCAGGGTGGATCGTTGCAAACCCCGCGAGTCTATCGGGGTGCAGCCGAACCACCTCGGCAATGAAATCGTTGATGGCGGCCACCTGCTGCGGCACGGTCGCAACAGAATGCACGAGCGACATAGTAATGCCGCATTGATCGTTCAACGCTAGCAACGTGCCCACCGTTCCATCATACTGCATGGGGATGCCATAAAACTCACTGATGGCACCGGCAGCTCTCAAAGCAATCCGATCTGGAAAAACATGCGCGTGGAAATCAACAATCCTCATCGTATTCCTCTCATACTGGAAACCAGAAACCTATTGTAACTCATTTTTATTCTGAAACAATAATCTGCTGCCAATCACAACAAAATTTCGCCCATACGCCTAGTTGAATTATTCTTTTTATGTTAACTTTGCTGTAAAACCGTTTATATTTGTCTTGAGAAAGCGGGGGTGATAGAATGGCGGCAAAGATCACAAACAAGGGTGGCATTTGGATCATGCAAACGAGATTGATTGGGATTGTCCTGATTGTTGGTTTGATTGCCACACTGCTGTGCAGCTGCACTCCGCTTGGCGCAACCCCGTCTTACCCGCCGGCAAGCATAGCCGCATCGACAGCAACTGCCAGTTCGATCACCTCAGCTGAGAGCCAGACACCGGCTGTGACAGACGCTCCACTTCCCTATCAGGACGCAAGCCTGCCCGTGGAGGCACGGGTGAAAGACCTGCTGGGGCGCATGACGCTGGACGAAAAGGCCGGCCAGATGATACAGGCAGAGCGCGGCAGCGCATCGCCCGCCGCTGTGACAAAAGCGGCGCTTGGATCGGTGCTGAGCGGCGGGGGCTCCACGCCAGGCGACGGTGGGCCGGAGGCATGGCTTGACATGACGCAGGCCTATCAGCAAGCGGCGATGAAGTGTCGCCTGCCCATCCCGCTGCTCTATGGTGTGGATGCCGTGCATGGCCACAACAATGCGGTGGAGGCTGTCTTGTTCCCCCACAACATCGCGTTGGGCGCGGCAAACAGCCCGGAGCTCATGAAGCAGATGGGCGTGGCCGTAGCCGAAGAGATGATTGCCACCGGAATCCCATGGACATTCGCGCCCTGCCTTGCTGTGGCGCAGGATCCGCGCTGGGGCCGCACCTACGAAAGCTTCTCCAGTGACCCGGCTCTGGTGACCTCTTTGGCGCTTCCTTATGCAGATGGCTTGCTGGCAGGAGGAGCGATCCCCACCGCCAAGCATTATGTTGCCGATGGCGGAGCCATCTGGGGCACTTCGAAGGCCATAGGATACCACATCGACCAGGGCGACGCCGCCATCGATGAGCAAACACTACGGCATACACACCTTGCCCCCTATCTGGCGATGATAAAAGCCGGTGTGCCTGTTGTGATGGTTTCCTTCAGTTCATGGAACGGTGTTAAGCTTCATGAGCAAAAGTATCTGCTGACCGACGTGCTGAAAGGCGAGCTCGGTTTTCAGGGCTTTGTCATATCTGACTATAATGGCATTGAACAATTAGCTTACGGCACACTGGCCGAAAAGGTGGCCGCCGCTGTGAACGCCGGTGTGGATATGCTGATGGAAACCGGCCTGTATGCGATGGCGCTCAAGGCAATTGTAAGCGGTGTGAACAATGGCATGATCCCGCAGGCACGGGTGGACGACGCAGTTTCCCGCATCCTGAGGGTGAAGTTTGAAATGGGTTTGTTTGAGGATCCCTTTCTGCAGAAGCGAAAAGCAGGCGGGTTTGGCACAGATGAGCACAAGGTGCTGGCGGCAGAACTTGTGGCGCGGTCGCTGGTGCTGCTGAAGAATGATGGGATTCTGCCATTCAAAGCCGGGCAGAAAGTCTTTGTGACAGGTCCGGCAGCGGACGATCTGGGAGCGCAGTGCGGCGGCTGGTCGCTCTCATGGCAGGGCTGGACGAGTGACAACCGGAAGACGGGCGGCACGACGATCCTGGCTGGCCTGAAGCTGGCGGCAGCCAGGGCAGGTGCAGAGATCCTGACCGACTCGGCAGATCTGGAGAAGGCGGATGTTGTGCTGCTGATCATCGGAGAAAAGCCCTATGCCGAAGGCGTTGGAGACAGCCCGGACATGTCGCTGACTGGCAAGCTGGCGCTTGACGGCAACGTGCCGGCACTGGAGCTGGCAAAATCGAGCGAAAAGCCCGTCGTGGCGCTGGTCGTGGCTGGCCGCGAGATGGTCATCTCCGACGAGCTCAAGAGCTGGAATGCCGCTGTGATGGCTTGGCTGCCTGGCACCGAAGGGCAGGGTGTGGCGCCTGCTCTTTTTGGTGAAAGGGGCTTCACCGGCAAGCTTCCAATGCCATGGTACAGAACCGTGGAGGACATCGGAAAGCAGGAGGCGGAGCCGCTCTTCCCCATCGGTTACGGTTTGGAACAAAAATGAAAAGCGGCGGGGATTTGTGCCCGCCGCCACATTATTGATGGCCCGGGTTACAGATCCCATTCGAG
>JAEYRH010000013.1 GCA_023435705.1 Bacillota bacterium
AGCCTTGTAGGTTGATGGCCCGGCCTGTGGGGTTGTAGAGCTCGATCCAGTCGCCGTACTTACCGTCCGCCGAGGTGATGGCTCCGCTGTTGCTGCTCATCACTTCAGTGATTACCGGCACGTCTGTGACGGCCACCGGCGAATGAGAGGCGGAAGCACCGGGCTTGGCAGTTTTGCCCCCAAGGTTCAGCGTGGCGCCGGGATAGGTAGCCGGCACGGATTCGGAGGTCATTGCCTTGATAAACACGACCACTAGCACCACAGCAACCAGCATGATCAGCCAGGGGAACGGTTTGCGCGTTTCTCCCTGCTTGCGGTTTTGTGTTGACTTATATTCTGTTCTTTGTGCCGGCGGCTGATAGGTGGGCCGCTGCGGCCCCCTGCCTCTTGGCGGCATTCTGGTAGACATCGTTTCGTTCTCCTGTTCTATACCATATCAACAAACAAATCTATCGCCAGCTCGTGAAGTTATCGTGGATCATCAGGATGCGGTTTATGATCTATTATATTGGGATAGCATGAAATGTCAAATTCATTGGGTGTTGACCAATCCAAGCTTTTGAAGCCCATCGAGCACCATGAAAGCATGATCAGAGGCCAATTCACTGGCCGTTATGATTCGTTTTCCACCTGTTTCTGATATCCTGCAAACGGCCTTTTCCTGCCCGGATTGGAAGGTCAGCTCGTACTCTGTATATGTTTCGTCCCTTCTTGTATGAAGCGAAACAGCAAAAAACCCAGCGTCGTCTGCATCGTCTCCGGCATGATATTCTATTTCATTGGAAATAAGTGTGGCATATGCTACCGAGACGATTCTGAGCCTGGGGTCGCGGCCCAGCGTGCCATAAGCTCCCAATTGCGTGAGGTGCATGCCGGTTACGCCGGTCTCTTCCATCAGTTCGCGGGCGGCGGCATCTTCCAGGGACTCCTCCATTTCAATGAACCCGCCTGGCAGCGCCAGCATGCCATAATAAGGGTGGCGACCCCTGCGCACCAGCAGAATCTGCAGCCCCGCGCTCGTGTTTTTGAAAATGACATTGTCCACTGTGACAGCGGGGCGTTCGTAAGCACTGGGATTATAGGCGGCCAGGAAGTCTTTCAGTGTTACACCCTCGCTGTCCACAGCGACCAGATCTTTTTCCTGCGGATACCAAAACATAAATCCCTCCGTGGATGGTTGTATGAATATGTTCACCGTTTGGACAGTGTTTCCTGCTTTTCAGTTCCCCAAACCGATTGCATCGTGATCATGTCTTTGTTATTCCATCTGATTATACTATAATAACTATATGAAGGTATCATTTGATCTGGATGATACCTTGATTTTGTCAGGGTAAAGCTGCGAGAGCTACAATAAGCATTCGTCAAAACTAATGTTTGACACATCCCTGTGGAATTGGTATAATACTCCCGCTAAAGTTTTCAGCTACAGACAGCAGGCGCGGCTTGGCCGCTTAAACCAAAAGCCTGCCGAGGTTGGGAAGCTTCTGTGAAAAGAGCTTTAATCCCCTGTGCTGTTTGCTTGGCACAGGGGTTTTTTATTGCCCCTGAACAAGGGACAAGGAGGTGAATCACAAATATGTCAGCCAACAAGGATGCCAAGGTGGTGGAAGTCGCCGAAATCAAGCAGAAGCTTGAGCGTTCCAGTGGCGTGGTTCTGGTGGAATATCAGGGCATGAACGTGCTGGAGGTTACTGACCTGCGCAACCAACTGCGCAAGGCCGGTGTGGAATACCGCGTGTTGAAAAACACACTGGTGAACCGCGCTGCCAATGAGCTGCAGATCACTGGCCTGGAGCCTTTCCTGAACGGTTCCACGGCAGTAGCTTTCGGTTACGAAGACCCGACGCAGCCGGCGAAAGTCCTCGCCGACTACATGAAGAAGAACGAGAAAACCAACAAGCTGAAGATCAAGTGCGGCCTGGTGGATAAAAAGCTCGTTCAGGCCAACGATGTGGAGGCTCTCGCCAAGATCCCGGCCAAAGAAGTGCTGGTGGCCAAGCTGCTCGGCACGCTGAACGCCCCGATCGCCAACTTTGTGGGTGTGCTCAATGGTCCGGCCCGCGCCCTCGTGTGCGCGCTGAACGCCATCAAGGAGCAGAAAGAACAGCAAAGCGCCTGATCCCACGCAACAAAATACAAACAGAAAGAAAATGGAGGAGTCATAATTATGACCAAGCAGGAAATCATCGAAGCCATCAAGCAAATGAACGTTCTCGAGCTGTCTGAAATGGTGAAGGACCTTGAGGAAATCTTTGGCGTGAGCGCCGCTGCCCCTGTGGCCGTGGCCGCCGCCCCCGCCGCTGCCGCTGCTGCCGAACCCGTTGAGGAGCAGACCGAGTTCGACGTGATTCTCGAATCCGCCGGTGCTGAGAAGATCAAGGTCATCAAGGTCATCCGCGAGATCACCAGCCTGGGCCTCAAGGAAGCCAAGGACCTGGTGGACGGCGCCCCCAGCACCGTCAAGACCGCCATCCAGAAGGCCGAAGCCGAGAGCATCAAGGCCAAGCTCGTCGAAGTCGGCGCCGCTGTCAAGATCAAGTAATTTACACATGCATATCAGCCCCTTCCCGCATTGGGAAGGGGCTTCTTTTATAAGCGGGAGGGCACCGCACAATGCGGTTGATCCTCCCGTTGGCGAATCCGGCAATTCCTGCTACAATAGCGTGATAAGGAGTCTGCCATGATCCGCCTTCAAACAGACCGCCTCATCATCCGCGACCACCTGCCGGAAGACCTGCAGGCTATGCACAGCCTGCTGTCAAATCCGGTTGCGATGTATTACCTGGACGACATCCGCACTGCTACACTGGAGGAAACGCTTCAAAACCTTGAGACTGCGCTTTTCGAAAACGGCCGGCTGGACCGTGAGAAGTTCTTTTTTGCCGTCACGGATCGCCGCACCGGTGAATACATCGGTGAGATTGGCTACACTGTGAGGTTGAAAACGCCCGGAGGCTACGTGGTCAATCTGGGATATTTCCTCAAGCCTGAGCACTGGGGCCGTGGCAATGCAACCGAGGCTGCCCGTGCAGTGCTGCGCTATGCTTTTGAGGAAGGCGGCGCTGTGAAGGTGGAGACCGGTTGCATCCGTGACAACATCGCGTCGCAAGCCGTGATGATCAAGCTGGGCATGATGAAAGAAGCAGACCTCCGCCTGCATGTGTGGCACGATGGGGAGCTAAAGGACCGCGTGGAATATGGCATGACAAAGGACGACTGGATATGCTGGAAGGTATCGGGGCAATAGGCCTGGATTTGGGCCAAACGCTGATGCATTACGAAGGCGTGCCGATGAGCTGGCAGGCGTTGTATCCTGAGGCGTTGCGTGCGGCTTGCGAAGCAGCAGGCATTCCTGCGGATGCTGGCTTTCTCCAAGTAGCCTGCGAACGTTTGGCCCTGTTCAACACCAGGATTCACCCCAGAGTGGCTGAGGTTGATGCCCAGCAGATTTTTTCAGAGGTGTTCAGCGGGCTTGGGCATACAGAATTGGACAATGCGATTGACGGCTTCTTCGGCAAAGTGAGGCAGTCCTATGCCATCTATGAGGATGCCATTCCATTCCTGGCCCGGAAGAAGAGCGCAGGCATTCCGTGCGGCGTGCTCACCGATGTGCCATATGGTATGCCGGCGCGATGGGTTGGGCTCGACCTGGAGCCCTTTTCGCCGTATCTGATGGTTGCCATATCATCGGTGGATGTGGGGTTTCGAAAACCGCACGGGGCAGGCTTCCTGGCCTTGGCAGGGCGCATGGGTATAGAGCCAACCCGTATGGCCTTTGTGGGTGATGAAAAGAAAGACATTGAGGGAGCAAAAGCAGCCGGAATGGTCGCGGTGCTGATCGACCGCGATGGCAATCTGCCGGATTTCGGCGAGGATCATCGAATCACCGGCCTCCATGAGCTGTTGGTATAGTCTTTGTATATGCAACCGTGGCTTCCGCTGCGGAAGATGAATTAACTATAAAAATTTCAGGAGGATATTACCATGAACAGAATTCAGCTCGCAAAAAGCATCTACGATGCCTCTCATCTCACCGGTAAATTCCTGCTGAGGAGCGGCCAGTATTCCAATGAGTATTTTGACAAATATTTGTTTGAGTCTGATCCGGAACTTTTGAAGGAAATAGCCAGCCATATGGAATCGCTGATCCCGTCAGGCTCCGCAGTGTTGGCGGGATTAGAGATGGGCGGCATCCCGGTTGCGACGGCTTTATCACTGAACACCGGAGTCAAGGCTTGTTTCGTGCGCAAGAAGGCCAAGGAGTATGGCACCTGCAAGCTGGCGGAAGGTGCAGATGTGTCTGGGAAGCAGCTTTGCATCGTGGAAGACGTGGTCACGACCGGCGGTGCGATTCTGGATGCCGCAAGGGAGCTTAGGAAAGCGGGCGCAATCGTTGAACATGTGATTTGTGTGATCGAGCGTGACCCGAAGGGCCGGCAAAACCTGAAGGCCGAGGGCATGGAGCTGATCCCGCTGTTCACGATGGAGGAGCTGAAGCAGGCCGGGCAGGGCTGACGAGGAGATCAAATGGATATTCTCGAGCAGATCATGGCATGGGAGCGGGAAGAAGGCCCTGTGCTCTTTCGCCGGATGGGTGTTGCCCAGGGTGCTACGGTGGTGGACTTTGGCGCAGGCCAGGGACACTTTGCCGTGGCGGCCGCCTATGCCGTCGGAAGCAGCGGTAAGGTGCTTGCGTTGGACCGCGACGAGCAGGCTGTGGATGCGCTGTGCCATCGTGCAACCACAGAGGGCATTACAAGCATTGAGCCTGTGATCACAGACGGGTCTTTAAGTATCAACCTGCCTGATGGATCTGTTGATTTTGTGATGTATTACGACATCCTGCACATGTTGGGGCTTAACCGAGCAACGCTGATCGCCGAAGCCAGGCGGGTGTTGAAGCCCGGTGGTGTGCTTTCTGTGCTGCCATTTCATATGGATGAAGTGCAAAAACGAACACTCATCCATGAGATCATGGCAACAGGCTTTGAAAGCCCGGTGCTCACACCCGGTGGGTTGCACTGCGGCATGCTGCACCAAGCCATGGAGGACCCGGATGCCGATTTCAACGAGGTGGAGCGCGGGGATATCTACAACTTCACTATACTATGAATGTGTGGAGAACTGGAGGCTGGCAATGACAGAAGATGAACCGATCCCATATATCCCGCTTGTGATGCGCCACGACAAACTTCTTCCTGTGCCAGCCTTGCCCTTGCCAGTGGGATACTCGATCCGATTGTTTCGCCCCGGCGAGGAGCTTGCCTGGGCAGAGATCACCACCGATGCCGGAGAATTCCAGTCAACCGGGGAGGCGCTCAACTACTTTACAGAGCATTTTGCAGGCCACTTCGGGCAACTCGCCGACCGTTGCCTTTTCCTGCTGGACGGTGCCGGAAAGCCTATTGGCACCGCGACAGGCTGGTTTATGGACGACGACCACACGATTGGCCGTTTGCACTGGGTTGCCATCGCAAAAGCCCATCAAGGCCGGCGGCTCTGCAAGCCCCTTGTGGTTGCGGCAATGAACCGCATGGCAGAGCTTGGCCACACAGCAGGCATTCTCACCACGCAACCGGAGAGCTGGAAGGGCATCAAGGTGTATCTGCATCTTGGCTGGAAGCCTTTTGACGATGGTTTGCCGGAATACCACAGGGGATGGAGTATCGTAGAATCTATATTGCATCAGCAAATGTTATGAGGTGTGTGTCATGCATTTCACGGATTATGCTGATATGAGTGTGGATGATATTCTAGTAGAACTTGAAACTGAATACTGTGATCCGGGCGGTGATAAAGACGGCGGATACACATATTTTAGTTGTCAGCCGCTTCCTTCAGCTTATTGATCTCCTTGATCTTCACTGTCGCCATATGAAAATCGATGATCCCCTCGTCGCGCATGCGGCCCATTTCCCGCGACATCGAAGGCCGGGATACGCCTAAAAAATCCGCCAGTTCGTTGCGGTTCATCGGCAGCGTGAAGGTTACGTTGCCGGCCATGCGAGCCCGTTCCAGGAAATAGGCGGCCAGCTTTCCGCGCATTGTCTTCATCGCCAGGTATTCCACTTTTTTATTGAGCGCCAATGCCTTTTCCGCCAGGATACGCAGCATATTTTCGATCACTGCCGTGTGCCACCGGCAGGTTTTTGCGCAAGAACCGGCAATTTTGTCCGCTGGAAGGAACAGCACCACTGCGGGCTCCTGCGCCATTACGGTGGCCGGCCACTTTGGGTTGGCCGACCAGGCTGCCATTTCACCAAACAGGCTTCCGGGCCGCACCACGGTCATGATGATGCGGTCTCCGGCGGCATTTTCCTTAATGACAGCCGCCTCACCGGATAGCACGCAGCCGATGCCGCCAAAGGGGCTGCCCTCCATGGAGATGTATTCGTTTTTTTTATATTCCTGGATCCTTGGATTCAGGCAAACCAGAAAGGAGGCGATTTCCTCGCGGCTGATGCCGTTGAAAAGCGGCGTCTTCATGAGCGTAGCAATGTATTCGGCTTTCATTTCTCCCCCCCGCAAAGTGTAGCCTTGGCAACCGATTTCTCAGGATCATTCTAATATACTACAAACAGATGCGCAAGATCAGTAAATGTAAAATGGAGGAAGAAATGTCAGACATGTTTTGTTTCCAGTGCGAGCAGACGGCGGGCGGCAAGGGCTGCACCCGGTCCGGTGTGTGCGGCAAGCCGCCGGTTGTTTCCAACCTGCACGATGAGCTCACCGGAGCGTTGATCGGCTTGGCAAGGGCCGCTGCCGGCAAATCCGTGCCTCAGGAGATTGGCAATCTGGTGATGTTTTCGTTGTTTGCTACTCTCACCAATACCAATTTTGACCCAGCCCGCTTTGATGAGCTGCTCAAGCAGGTCAAAGAGGCGAAGACGCAGCTAGGCGGCGGTGACGACATGCCCGCCAAAGCACTGTGGGATGGTGATGAGAACATTGTGTCGCTGCGGTCCACACTGTTGTTTGGCATGCGCGGCATGGCTGCCTATGGCTGGCACGCCCATGTGCTTGGCAAGCATGACGATGAGGTGACTGCTTGGTTCTTCAAGGGCCTTAGGGCCATCGGCGAGGAGCACACCATTGAGGGTTGGCTCGGCCTCATCATGGAGTTTGGCCAGGTGAACTTCAAGTGCATGGAGCTGCTGGATGAAGCCAACACCATGACCTATGGGCATCCCGTGCCCACCAAGGTTCCCTTGAAGGTGGAGAAAGGCCCGTTTATCGTGGTATCCGGCCATGATCTGCATGACCTCAAGCAGTTGCTGGAGCAGACGAAAGGCAAGGGCATCAACATTTACACCCATGGGGAGATGCTGCCAGCCCACGGTTATCCAGAGCTGAAGAAGTATGATCACCTGAAGGGCAACTTCGGCACCGCCTGGCAAAACCAGCAGAAGGAATTTGACTGCCTACCCGGCGCCATACTCTTCACAACAAACTGCATCATGACGCCCAAGCCAAGCTATGCCGACCGCGTCTACACCACCGGCATTGTGGGGTTCCCGGGGCTCCAGCACCTACCGGATCTGGAGGAAGGGAAAAAAGACTTTACTCCCGTAATTGAAAAAGCGCTGGCGTTGGGCGGTTGGCCGGAAGACAGGCAGTTCGCCGGCATCAATGGCGGCACAGAGCTCATGACCGGTTTTGCCCGCAATACGGTGCTCGGCGTGGCTGACAAGGTGATCGATGCGGTAAAAGCCGGCGCTCTGAAGCACATCTTCCTGGTGGGCGGTTGTGACGGCGCAAGGCCCGGCCGAAACTATTACACCCAGTTTGCCATGCTCACCCCGCCCGATACGGCAGTGCTTACTCTGGCCTGCGGAAAGTATCGCATCAACGACCTGGATTTGGGCACAGTGGGCGGCTTGCCCCGCATTATGGATATGGGCCAATGTAACGACGCCTATTCAGCCATTCAAGTAGCCCTGGCGTTGGCCGGTGCGTTCAACTGCACGGTAAACGACCTGCCGCTGACATTGGTGCTCAGCTGGTATGAGCAAAAGGCCGTTTGCATCCTGCTCACACTGCTCTCGCTGGGTGTGAAAAACATCTACCTCGGGCCCACATTGCCAGCCTTCCTGAGCCCCGCCGTGCTCAACGTGCTGGTGGAGAAGTTCAACATTCACCCCATCAGCACTCCGGAGGAAGACCTGAAGGCGATCCTGGGTAATTGACAATCACTGACGTTTCTGCTTGCAGCCCTTCCCCGGATGGGGGAGGGCTTCCTTGTTTCGCTCCACAAGAACCGTGGCAACGTGCCCGGAAGTAATTTCCTCACAGATCCGTTTTCTTTTATCCACGTTATCCTTATGTTATAATACTCTGTAAAGCAATTCAGCAAGAAGGTACACAATCAAATGAGAACACGGAGCGGTCTTTTTTCATTGATCTGGAAAACTGCCGCCACAGCGGCTATTATTTTGCTTGTCGTGTCATTGCTCCCCACAAGCGTGCCGCCGGCAAATGCCGCGCCTGCGCCAGCCAGCCGTTTCATTGCCATTGTGTTTGACGATTCCGGCAGTATGCGTGAGGACTCTGGCGGAAAAGCGATCAATAACTACATTTACGCCAATTATTCTTTGCAAAACCTCGTCGCTCTCATGGATGAAAGGGATTTGGCAAAGGTTTATCAAATCAGCAATAAAGGCAAAAATCCCATCACCATCCGCCGCCAGAAGAATTTGTATCAGGCCATGAAGGGCATTGGCGCGGCTCCCAAGGGCGACACCTATGCCGAAACCGTGCGCATGGCAATGAATGATGGCGCAGCATTCCTCAAGGCCAATCAGGACGGCGAGCTGCTTTTCGTGGTGGTGACCGACGGTGCTTCGATGTATGATGAAAAAGGTGCCGAGATCAAAGTGCCGTTAACAGGTTTGTTTGGAAAATACTTGAAGGAGAGCGGGCTGACCAAGTATACAGGCCGCTCCAGGGCGTTGTTGTTGTCCATCGGCCCTGCTAAACCGTTGGGGCCGGTTACCGACCTGCAGTCGGTGCTGGGCAAATCCGGCATATCATCCACAGTGTTTGTCGCCGACGTCACCAATGACAGAACAGCCGGTGACAATATTATGAAGTCAATGAAGGATCTTGCTGAGTCAATGGCCAGCACCAACATGATGCTGATCGAGCCGGGCAAGCCATTCACAATCCGATATCCGTTGCAGAGCCTGGCGATCATGGAGCAATTTCGGCAGTCCAGCGAATCCACAATCAATAACATCGAGGGTGACGGCATTAAACTAAGCCGCGAAACACTCTTTACCACCAAAGCCATCGGCGGGGTTAAGCTGGCATCTACCTTTTCCATATTGAAAGCAGACAAAGGCTCCATCAAGCCGGGGCAATTCACGATCCAAACAAACGGCGATACCAAGCTCATGGCGTTTTCCAGGGTCGGATTCACCACTGTTGTTTCCTTGGTTGATGGAGGCGGCAATGAGGTGGCCTCCCATACCGGTGGCCGTTGGTCTGTGGAGGAACTCACAATGGCCTTGGGTAGCCGGCTTTCTGCAAAGGTGACCTTCCTGGCGCTGGACGGCTCCTCGTTTGAGGTGGACCCCCATGTGCGGATGGGGTTTGGGCAAATGGATTTCCTTACCTGCACTCCCTCTGGCCTGGGCGCCTTCCGGTTGGAGGCAGTTAAGCCTGGCAGGGATTATCTGGCTGTCACGCTGGAAGACCCGGACTTTTTCCAGATCGCATTGCCTGCTTTGCCGGTTAACGTGTCGGAGCCGGACCCCTCCGCCAGCCCATCTCAATCTCCAACAGGTGTAGCAAGTGCCACGCCGAACGTCAATGACACGCCTGCTGCCACGGCAAATGCCGGGCATGATGTGCTGGATGGTCAGGGCGCATATGACGCACAGTATCATGTGATGGCGGTGACCTACACATCTTCCGGCGAATACGTGAAAGGCGACGGGATGGTGCTGGGCGGCTCAACCTTGGGCGATTCGTCCATCACATGCAAGGGCATCCCTGCCGGAATGCAGGTGCGGTTCAACGGTAAGGCGTTTGATGGTGCAAACGCCTCTGGCACTGTATCCATCACGGCAGAAAACAATCTTGAGCTTTGGATCAACGAAACGTTTGCAGCCGCCGGAAAGCAAGCGATTGAAGTCACTCTTGGTGATGGGCAAATGCTGACGGTTACCTTTGAAGCCAAGCCCCGGCAGGTTAAAATCGAACTGAGCCCAAAAGTGTTGTCATTTGGTGTGATGGAAAGTGCCGATCAGACATCCCCATGCGGTTACCGGTTTTATCTGATGGAAGGCGGGCAGTGGGTGGAGGTTGCGCCTTCTGCCATAGCGGATTTGCGGCTCTCTGCGCCTGGTGGGTTGTCTGCTGTGCTGGATCGCAAGGATCAAATGTTGCGTGTGGGCCCGCTCTGGCTGCCGGTGCTGACGCCGGTGGGTCAAAGCGATTTGATGCTGACCGCCGGCACCGGCAAGCCTGGAGAGACGGCCAGCACCGCCCTTACAGTGATGGTGCTGGATGATTGGCGTAAGTGGATCACCCCCTGCGTGGCGTTGGTGGTGCTGCTGTTGTTAGGCGCATTTGTGGTGAAGCTGCTGATGAAAAGGCGGATCCCCCTCAAAATGGAGGCATATGTTGCCGGAGCTGCAGACTTGTCAGACGCAAGGCCCGCACAGGTGATTCGGCGCAAGCTGAGGCGCGACTTATGGCCATTTGGCCGTGAGAGCTGCACGATCGGGCCGCTGGAGTTGTATGCGCACAAGAAACGCGACGATAGGGCGTTGTTGTCCAACATGGCAGTGCAGTATGGACTTACGCTGGATGGAAAACCGCCGCAGTTCCACAAAGACAGGGATGAGGCCGGTGATTTTGTGCTCACAAGCGACACGATCGTGAGTGTGCGGGTGGATGGGCTGCAAAGGTATTACCGTTTTGTCTTCCCGGCTGTCAGGATGCATAAGGCAAGGAAACTAGGAAAGGCTCATCAAAAGCGCTGACATTCTTCTTGCAGAAGGGCAACTGCCGCCAGGCAACAATACCGGCGCCAACAGGATTGGCGCCGGTTTTTCAGAAGTGGGAAGCATTCAAGAGCCAACTGAACCAGATGGGTCTGCCTCATCTGTTGGAGATCTACACTAAGGGTTATCAGGGCTCCCTCAAATAACCTTCCGGTCTATACGCTGCCCCCGCCAAACGCGGGGGCAGCTGCTTAAGTATGATTCTTAGGAGATGCAAGGATGCCGAAACTGAAGATTGAAATCATCGGATGCGACGGAATTGCCAACGATAAACATATGCCTTCTATTGCCAAAAGCCGGAAATGAAGCTGGTGGCATTTTGTGATTCGTATCCGAGCGCGTAGAAAAGACCGTATAAGAGTTTGGCGTTGCCGATGCCTGGGCTTATACCTATTACCGCATGCTGCTGGCGGCCACGTTGAAAGGTACAGAAATGATGATGGCTGCTATCTGAAGGCTTATTGGGCACTTAACGTCGTGGAATCAGCCATGTCCATGGTGACGCTGTGCGAGCCAACCATATAGTGGTCGGTAAGCAGGCTGTGACGAAGCTGGAGACGAGACGCAATCGCCCTTTGGCGGCGGGTTTATTCATCCCCGTGCCAGGGTGATGAACCCCAATGCCCAGGAAGCGACCCATTGGGTGAATGCCTTAATGGGCAGGGGAGAACTCTTTGTGAGACCGGAGCAGGCATTTACCGTTACGAGAATTCTGGATGTGGTGTATCAATCGGTGATGACCGGGAAAACAGTTACTTTCGATTGATAGACTGTTAGTATCCGTGTGTGATCCAAGGCTTGCCTTTGTTGTTTATAGGAAGGCAAGCCTATTTGCATCCCTTCCGCCAATGCCTTGTGGTGCTTCTGGAACCAGCAGTGGTCGCATAGAATTCTCTGGGAGGGCTTGCCATGCGGGTGTTTGTGCTCACCAAAGAATTCATCGTCCGGATTTCCTTGATTGCGGCATTGGCTGTGGCGTCGCTACTGTTCATCCTGTATACCGGTGATGGCGACACGCAGGTGCTGGCGCCTAAGGATAACATTCCGATTTACAGCGTGAAGACAAACGGCAAACAAATCGCCATTACACTGGATGCGGCGTGGGGCACTGACAAAACAGCGTCAATCCTTGAGATACTTGACAAATACAACATCAAGGTCACTTTTTTTGTGACCGGTATGTGGGCTGACAAGAACGATGCTGTGTTGAAAGAAATCGCGCAACACGGGCATGAGATCGGCAACCACAGCTACACGCATCGTGACTTCGCCACGCTCTCTGATGATGAGATTGCGAAGGAACTCAAACGTTGCTCCGACTCCATTGAGCGGATCACTGGCAAGCGCCCCGGGCTTTTCCGGGCTCCATACGGATCCTGGAACACCCATGTGGTGGATGCTGTGTGCGGCCAGCAGTATGAGTTTATCCAGTGGGACGTTGATTCCATTGACTGGAAAGGGCTCACTTCAGCGCAGATTGAAGCTCGCATTTTTTCCCGTGTGCAGTCTGGATCAATCCTACTGTTTCACAATGATGCCAAATACATTGTGGAGGCGCTGCCACCGGTGATCGAAAAGCTGTTGGCAGATGGTTACAAGCCTGTGACAGTGACGGAGCTGGTGGGGGAGAGCCTTGAGACAAATCAGCACCCAAATAGCAGAAATAAGAAAGAATGAATATCATCATGGCCTGGACCATATACATCAATATCCAAATCAAAAGAATTTCGGAGTTGATACATTGTGGAAAAGGGTAGCCATGAAAACAACCAAGTCATTCTCAAAGGCAGGGTCGCGGAAGAGCCGGCCTATTCCCACAGCTTATATGGTGAGAGGTTTTACAATCTCATGCTGGAAGTGCCTCGGCTGTCAGGCGTGGCGGATGTGTTGCCAGTGATGGCATCAGACAGATTGCTACACTTAATGAATGTGGCTGTCGGTGACGAAATTGCCGTAATTGGCCAGCTCCGCAGCTACAATCGCTTGCAGGAAGGCCGCAACCGGCTGATCCTTACGGTGTTTGCCCGTCACATCGCCCCGCCAGATGATGTTCCCGACAACCCCAACCAGGTGCTGCTGGAGGGGTTTGTTTGCCGCCCGCCGGTTTATCGCACAACGCCGTTTGGACGCGAGATCACCGATTTGCTTATTGCGGTAAACCGGCCTTATAACAAATCCGACTACATCCCGGTAATCTCCTGGGGCCGTAACGCCCGCTATGCAGAGACGTTGGAGGTAGGCCAGAAGGTTTTCATCCATGGGCGTATGCAGTCGCGGCAGTATCAGAAGAAGCTAGCTGACGGCTCTGTGGAAGACAGGACGGCCTTTGAGGTGTCTGTGTCATTTATTGAGATGCCGGAGGTTCTGCCTTATTGAAATTGTCTGCACCTTGTCGCCCCCGGCCTACGTAAAAAAGCATGGGGGCGACTTCCATGTCTTCTTTTATCATTGCGCTCATCCATCTCATGAAGATTGCCGGTATCGCGCCTGTGTGATATAATCGTCTGGATATATTTGCATTTTTGTTATGTTTGTTATTGTGATGGAGCATTCGGCATAGGGGGTCATTATGAAGGCTTTCGCGATACGGTCAGTTGCGTTGTTTCTGTCGGTTCTGTTTGTTCTTTGTTCAACACCCGGTTTGCCGGTTTTGGCTTTGGATGATCAGGGAAATGGCACTGCTGTGTTATCTGAAACCGCCCCGCCGAACAAAGATGCGCCTGAAATCTCCGATAAAAGCAACAAAAAAGATAAAAAACTCAGGTCGAAAGCGCACAAAAAACTTTCAACTCAATTGTTGCAGTTGATTGACTCGGAGATGCTTCCAGCGGGCATGACAAAAGATCGTGCTCTGCGGCAAATGGCAAAAAGGAAACAAGTATCGTTCGGAAAGACCGCGTCGGCTGGTTCTGCCAGCGCTCAGGTTTATATCAAATTGCAAAAGAATGCGGATATCAACTCCATTTCCGCGTTGGCAAAGATTAACGGTAAAGACCTGAAGAACAACCTTGTGGTTGCCAGTGTTCCCGTTGATCAGATCGAGGCGCTGGCTGAACTCGATTCTGTGTCGGCAGTAGAATCTGTACTCCCTCCGGTGGTATATAGAAATTTCTCCGAAGGCAAGACCATGCACAATGTGGATGATGCGATCAATGCCGGCGCGAATAATGGCGCCGGTGTGAAAGTTGGTGTCATTTCCGATGGCGTGGATAGTATCAATCAAGCGAAAGCTTCCGGCGATCTGCCTGCAGGCGTCACGGTGCTGAGCAACGAGGCGGGCGGCAACGAAGGCATTGCGATGCTTGAGGTTATCTATGATCTGGCTCCCGGAGCAGACCTCTATTTTCATGACTGCGGCAATGACTGGATCGCGTTCAACGATGCCATTGATGCCCTGGTGGCTGCTGGCTGCACGGTGATTGTGGACGATATCGGCTGGATCACGCAGCCCTTTTTTGAGGATGGTATCATCGCCTCCCATGTGAAAAGCCTTGTGGACTCCGGCCAGATCATCTATGTTTCTTCTGCCGGAAATGCTGCCGCGGAGCATTATCAGGGCACCTTTTATGACGACGGCAATCAATTTCATGATTTCAGCAGCGGGAAAGACGCCAGTTTCAAGCGGATTTATCTCACACTGGATCCCGGTGAAGATATTATCGCAGTGCTTCAATGGAATGACATATTTGGGAAATCCAGTAACGATTATGACCTGTTTTTAGTTGATCAGGCCATGAATCGGGATGTTGCAAAGAGCACCATGCAGCAGAATGGAACCTACAGCGACCCGATTGAAACCATTTATTATTGCAACGAAAGTAAATCGACCATGAATCTGGCAGTTTACGTGGAACTATATGAAGGTAGCGCAAGAAATCTTGAGCTGTATCTGTACCCCGGGTATGGCGCGGCAGTTTCTTCGAAGAATATTGTGACATCCAACTCCATTTTTGGCCATGCCGCCGTGCCTGGCGTGATCACTTGCGGTGCCATTGATCATGCGACACCCACCCAAATTGAGAGCTTCTCCTCGCGGGGCCCCGTCACAATGGTGGATGGTTCCAGCCGCCAGAAGCCCGATGTCTGTGGAGCGGACGGCGTCTCAGTGACAGGAGTGGGCGGTTTCCCGAGCCACTTCTATGGCACAAGTGCCGCAGCCCCCCATGTGGCGGCGATCGCTGCTCTTGTATGGTCTCAACACCCGAAGCTTTCTGCTCCTCAGATCCGCAACAGGATCCTGGACAACACAAAGGATCTTGGCACAGCAGGATATGATTACACTTATGGTTATGGCCTGGCAGATGCCTACAATTCCGTTATGTATTCGGTTGATTTCAACGCAAACGGTGGGTCTTCCGTAGCCAGCATCAAGGCGCCGCCTCATATGACCATTTCTGAACCTGCCATATCGCGTAACGGGTGCACGTTGCTTGGCTGGTATTTGGAGCCGGAATTTCTGACTGGCTCTGATGTCGGCACGAAATGGGATTTTGCCACCGACGTGGTCACCCGTGACATGACGTTGGTAGCCAAATGGGAAACACCGGCTCGCACTGTCACGCTTGATTCCCGTGGCGGAGCCCCGATGGATCCCATTTCTGTAGCGAGTGGTTCAAGAGTGCCGTTTCCCACTGCACCCACCCGCACCGGTTGCACCTTCGCGGGCTGGTTTAAGGATGCGGCCTGCACCATGCTATGGAAAAGCAATGACGTGGTTGTAACGAATCTCACGCTTTATGCAAAGTGGAATCTCAGTGCGCCGCCGAGTCAGGCAGCCGTTTCCGCATCCTACAACAGCATTCGTGTGTCCTGGAGCGCTGCACCAGCCGCGCCGAATCTCAGCGGCTATGAGATCTGGCGATCCACGTCGTCTTCCGGCGGGTTTGTCCTTGCCGGCACAGTGAGCAACGCAACGCTTTCATTCACAAACA
The DNA here is from genome assembly GCA_023435705.1 of Bacillota bacterium. GTDB lineage: Bacteria > Bacillota > Clostridia > Christensenellales > UMGS416 > JAEYRA01. The sequence continues at coordinate 15,944 of JAEYRH010000013.1, forward strand.
CAGGGCTTTCCACCAATACAGCTTACTACTTCAAGGTGCGTGCTTTTGATCTGGTGGGCAGCACAAGGATTTGCGGCTCATATTCCGCTGTTACGGCAGCCACCCGGCCATTGCCGGCTGCTCCGGCAACCTGTGTGGCAAGTTCAGCTTCCTACAGCAGCATCAAGATATCGTGGAGCGCGGTGGCAGGAGCATCAGGTTATTCTGTCTATCGTTCTTCTTCCAGCACGGGCACCTATGCCTTGATCGCCTCCACCACGGCCACCAGCTATCTGAACACTGGGCTTAGCACAGGGGCTGCATATTACTATAAGGTGAAGGCCTATCGCACAGTGAACAGCGCAAAAGTCTATGGTGCATATTCTGTTTCCAGCGGTGCAAAGCCGACATTGGGCACACCTTCTTCCGTGCGGGCAGCCAGGGCTTCCGCCACCAGCATCAAAGTTACCTGGGTTGGTGTCACTGGCGCGTCTGGATATGAATTGTGGCGGTCCACCTCCTCCGCGGGCACCTATGTGCTGGTGAAGGCCACGACCGGGAAATATTTCACAAACACCGGATTGGTCACAGGCCAGTGGTATTACTATAAGGTGAGGGCCTACCGCACCATCAGCGGCAAAAAGGTTTATAGTGCCTTTTCTGCCTATTCGGCGGCCAGGCCGTAGTGGCGCTGGCCTGACAAGCTCTTGTAACCAAACGGATGTTTTTTGATTCAACCGCCTGACCAACTGGTCAGGCGGTCTTGTAACTGTAGATCAACACGCTTACCTCAAGGGAATGCTTCATATTTCTATGGTAATGTATGTAAAAATATGTTACTGTATCGTTACTGTATCATTTAATTGAGTCCATGAGGAGGTTGCCCATGCGTAAGATTATCTCGATTTTGCTGGCAGTCGCACTGGCGTTTTCCTGGTCCTCCTTCGCGTTTGCGGAAGGAGAGCCTTCCGTGAAGGCAGACGCAAAAACGCAGGCATACACAGAGTTGAAAAAGGCTAGCGGCGGCTCGCTTTCCTGCTTCATGGATGATGGCCAATTCTTCCTATCGGGTAAGCTTTCTGCCGCTCAGACACCGGGTGTGAGTGCCGCAGCAAAATTCCTGGATACCTATAAAGCGTTGTTTGGCATCAAATCCGTCGATCTGGAGCTGAGGGCTTCGGAGCCGGAAAAGGACGGCACAGGCGACACCTTTGTGCGCTTTACGCAGTTGATCAACGACGTTGAGGTGTTTGGCTCGCTGGTGAACGTGCATTTTGATAAAGATGGCACGATTGTCAGCGTGAACGGCCGCGTGCTGCAGGACAAGCGAATTACCAATCTGGGCAGCCAGAGGATTACGAATTCTGCCGCAGTCGGCATCGCCCAAAAGCAATACACATACGAAAAACTCAGAGACAATTTGCAGCCAACCAAGAAGATGGTCATCACCAAGGATGGTAAAAACTATATCACATACCGCGTGAACATTGCTTACGAGCAACCAACCATAAGCAATTATAACGTTTTCGTGGAAGCGACTTCCGGCAAGGTTGTGCTGACGGAAGACAAGATCCGCTATAGCGGTGCTGAAACCGGCACCGGCACAGATGTGCAGGGCAATGTGCAAACTTTGGATTTGACTCATTACGATGACATTGATGGGGAAGGAACCCCCGGATATGGTATGCTCAATACAGTCAACCCCGGTTCTGAAGAAATTGTGACAGTCGCGTTCAATTCTCCATACGATGAGTTTGCATACTTGGTTACAAGCCCCACCAACCAGTTCAATGAAGAAGTGCATAAGGCGTCTGTAAGCGCCCACTATTATGCAGATGTTGTCGTGGACTTTTATAAGGACGTGTTCGACCGCAACAGCCTTGATGACAAATATATGCCAATTGTTTCGTTCACCCATTATGGCGACAAATACAACAATGCCTTCTGGAGCGGTTACCAAATGGTCTACGGCGATGGAGACGGCACCCAATTCACCTATCTGAGCGGTGATCTGGATGTGGTCGGCCACGAGATGACCCATGGTGTGATCGATTACACAGCGATGTTGTATTATGCCAATGAATCCGGTGCGTTAAATGAGTCCATTGCCGATGTGTTCGGCGTGATGATCGAGACATATGATAAATATGATGTAGCTACCGGCGGCGACTGGACATTTAGCGCGGCTGACTGGGTTATCGGCGACGAAATCTACACACCCAGCATCGACGGAGATGCGTTGAGAAGCCTGGCAGATCCTACGCTCTACGGCGATCCAGCACACATGAGCGATTATCACTACTTGCCCAACACAGATGCGGGCGATTGGGGCGGTGTTCACACCAACTCCGGCATTCCCAACAAAGCTGCATTCCTTGTAGCACAAGAGCTGGGCATGGAGAAGACAGCGCGGATTTATTACCGCGCATTGTCTGAGTATATGTATGAATACACCACATTTGCCGAGGCAATGGAATGCCTGATCATGGCTGCGGAAGACCTTTACGGCTGGTATTCCGATGAGGCGATCGCCGTGCGAAATGCCTATAAGTCGGTTGGCGTCGAGTTGCCAATTTTTGATCCATATGAGCCCAACGATTATCCCGATTGCGCCAGCCTGCTTTGGCCGTTTGAAGATGTTAAGGCATATGTCACCTCACTAAATGACAACGATTACTATATTTTGTATGCGGATCATCCGTGCACCTATACCGTCAGCCTTTCCGACATCCCTGAAAACTGCAATTACAACCTTTCCCTTCTGGACATGTACGAAGAAGAGGTTGGAAGCTCCACACAAGCCGGGAACACATCTGAAAACATCAGCATGCCGCTTGATCCAGGAATCTACTACATTCTGGTGACTCCGGTGAACGAAGGAGTTGGCTTCAGCAAGAAGGACCCCTACACGTTGCGGCTCGAGCAGTCTACTCTTGCCGCGCCGGCTGTAACTGCCGCGTCGGCGTCTTATAATAGTATTAAGTTGAAGTGGACTGGTGGCTTTGGCGCCACTGCGTTTGAGGTGTATCGTGCAACCGCCAGCACTGGCACCTACACGAAGATTGCAACGCTCAACGAGAGTAGCTTCAGTGATTATCCCTATTCCTATACAAACACCGGGTTGGCAACCAACGTGGCGTATTACTACAAAATCAAAGCGATCAGGACTTCGCCTTCACTGGGTACCTATTCATCGGTAGTATCCGCAAGAGCCGTGCCAAGCGCCTCCACCACATTCAATGTGGCTTCGGCTTCTTATAGCAGCATCAAGGCGTCATGGAGCGCTGTTTCCGGCGCATCCGGATATGAGCTTTACCGCTCCACCTCAAGCAGTGGCACATATTCAAGAGTATATGCAGGCACCGCGCTGGCATACACCAATACATCGCTCAAAACCGGTTCGGCATACTACTATAAGGTCAGGGCATACCGCACCGTAGGCAGCACCAAGGTGTATGGTCCGTTTACGGCAGCCAAATATGCCCGGCCCACATTGGGTGTGCCCACCAGCGTCCGCGCTGCCAGGGCGTCGGCCACCAGCATCAAGGTCACCTGGGGCGGTGTCACCGGAGCATCAGGCTATGAGTTGTGGCGCTCCACATCTTCTACGGGCACCTATGCGTTGGTGAAGACAACCACAAGCCGCTATTACACCAACACCGGTCTTAGCACCGGGAAATATTACTACTATAAAGTCCGTGCTTACCGGATGGTTGGCTCCTCAAAGGTTTACAGTGCATACTCGGCCTACTCTGCAGCTAAGCCGTAAGACCGGAAGAATTCGTTGCGTTTTCCGGATCCAGTGCGACTGCGCCGCTTCATTTTTGAGGTGGCGCAGTTTTTTCTTGAACTATTTGTCGTGCGGTGATAGAATATATCAAACAGAATGACGAAGAAGAGTAACCCATATTATCGCCAACAAGAGACTGGCCGCCATTGGCTGAAAGCGGGCAGGGCAAAAATTGGGTGAAGACCACCTTCCGACTGTGACGGAGCAGCCCGTTATCGCTGGCTTGAGTATAATCAAGGGTGGAACCGCGAGACTTAACTCGCCCCTTTCTGGGGGCGGGTTTTTTATTTGTATGACTGGAAAGGGGATGACGATATGAACATCACACTCAAAGATGGCTCGGTGAAACAATTTGAACCGGGCGTCAAGGCCATCGATGTGATCAAGGGCATCAGCGAGGGGCTGGCCCGCGCAACCCTGGCTGTGGGCATCGACGGAGAGGTGCGCGACGCCAACACTGTTCTCGAGAATGACTGTGCACTCACAGCCTTCACCTTCGCCGACGACGAAGGCCGCCACGCCTACCGCCACACATCTTCCCATGTGATGGCCCAGGCGATTAAGCGCCTATATCCCAATGTGAAACTGGCTATTGGCCCGGCCATCGAGAAGGGCTTCTATTACGACTTTGATACTGACACGCCCTTCTCCACCGACGATTTCGCCAAGATCGAGGCGGAGATGCAGAAAATCATCACCGCCAATTACCCACTGGAGCGCTTTGAATTGCCCAGGGCGGAGGCCATCGCCTATATGGAGCAGCAGGGCGAGCCCTACAAGGTGGAGCTCATCCGTGACCTGCCGGAAGACGCGGTGATATCCTTTTACAAGCAAGGTGAGTTTACCGACTTGTGCGCCGGGCCGCACTTGAAGTCCACCGGTGACATCAAGGCTTATAAGCTCATGAGCTTGGCCGGTGCCTATTGGCGTGGCAGCGAAAAGAACAAGATGCTTCAACGTATCTATGGCACCAGCTTTGACAAGAAGAAGGACCTGGACGACTATGTTGCCGCCATCGAGCAAGCCAAGGAGCGGGATCATCGGAAGCTTGGCCGCGAGCTGGACCTATACAGTGTGGACGATTACGTGGGCCCGGGCCTGGTTTTGTGGCATCCGAAGCTTTCGGTAGTGCGCGAGGAGATCGAGCTCTACTGGCGTAAACAGCACCGCAAACATGGATATGAATACATCTATACACCGCAAATCGGCAAGTCCCAGCTGTGGGAGACCTCCGGCCACCTCACCACCTTCAAGGAGGGAATGTATCCCCCCATGTCGATGGGTCTGAAGGACGCGGAAGAGGCGTTTGATTATTACGTCAAGCCGATGAACTGCCCGTTTCACATCCGGATCTACAAGAGCCGGCCCCGCAGTTATCGTGATCTGCCGATCCGCTATTGCGAGCTCGGCAATGTCTATCGCTTTGAAAAGTCCGGCACGCTGCACGGTATGATGCGTGTGCGCGGCTTCACGCAGGACGATGCCCACATCATCTGCCGCGACGACCAGTTTGTGGAGGAAGTCAACCGCATCATCGACTTCGCGCTGGAGCTGAATGGCACGATGGGCTTCAACAACCTGAAATATTACCTCTCCGTGCGCGACGACCAGGACCGCTCCAAATACATCGGCCGTGATGACATCTGGGATCTGGCTGAAGGCACGTTGAAGGACATCCTGGATAAACGTGGTGTGAAGTATGAAGTTGATGTGGGTGGCGCCAAGTTCTATGGCCCGTCGGTGGATCTGAAGGCCGTGGACGCCATGGGCCGCGAATGGCAGGGCACGACAATCCAACTGGACATGAACCTGCCAAAGCGCCTCGGCATGACCTATGTGGGCGAGGACGGCCTGGAACACGAACCCATTATGCTGCACCGCACGCTGCTGGGCTCTATGGAGCGGTTCGTCGGCACGTTGATCGAGCACTTCGGCGGAGCGTTCCCGGTGTGGCTGGCGCCCACACAGGTGAGCATTCTTACGATTACAAACCGGGTGGATGACTATGCCGCCAAACTGGCCGATCAGCTGCGTGACAATGATGTGCGTGTGGACCTGGACCGCCGCAATGAGAAGATCGGCTTCAAGATCCGCGAGGCGCAGGTGGAGAAGGTGCCCTATATGCTGGTGGTCGGCGATAAGGAAGCTGAGGCTGGCAAAGTTTCCGTGCGCCAGCGCGGAAAGGGCGATATCGGCGTGATGAGCTTTGAGGAGTTTGAGGCGATGGTGACGAAGGACATCAAGGAAAGGGCGATCTGGTAAGCCATACAATACGATGGAAGGCTGTCTCGCATGAGGCAGCCTTTTATTGTCACGCTTTTTCCCCTGCTTCCTGCGGAAGGTATCTCGCCTGAAGTCATCGTTATGCAATGACAAGGGCTGATGGGGAGGGGGGCACGGGTTTATTGGGGAGCCGTGCCAAAAACTGTATCATCTTCAACGGCACAATCATCGGCACGCACGAATCGTGCCCCATCCCAGTGATTTCCATATACTCAATGCGGCGGCCATGCCCGCGCAGCGCAGCCACTAATTTGTCCGAATGGGCTGCCTTACTCACAGTCTGATCTTGGTCCCCGTGTATGATGAGGTAGGGGATATCCGGCATCTGGGCAGCCTGTGCCAGTGGTGAATGCTCTGCATACAGGATATCTTCATTCTCCTCATAGCCCAGAAACGCGTGATGAATGCTCCGTGCCAGCTCCGGTTTCTCCTTGCATTGATTGGCGAGGTCGCACACTGGAGCGAGCACCATGCAGGCAGAGACTGCCCTTCTGGAGTATCGGGCATATAACAGCGCCGCTAGACCGCCCATGCCATTCCCGGTTGCTGCCAGTGGGATGCTGTTTGATAGTTCAAATTGCTCATAAACTGCATCCACCAGATTGTCTACGAAGGAGCGGGCCTGGCGGTTCATCCAGCTCCATGGGCCATAATAGGGGAACACGACAAGCCACCCGGCTTTTGCCCATTCCAGCTCCACCGTGTTTGGCGAAGCCTTTGCTTCCGTGCGGCCCAAGTCATGGAAGACCAGCGCCACACCCCGGATCCTTCCGGAGACGGCCATGTCTCCGATCCAGCTCTTCTCCCTGATCATTCCGAGTTCCATCGTTGCCCTCCCGTCAAGTCTTTACAGGCATTACTGCATCTATATTGCGGGAGTCCGCAGATGGCTACTGTGACGAACGGGCAAACAAAAACAGGGTGGAGGACCATTCCTCCACCCTGTTTGCTACGTCCTATTTCGAAAATGTTACCGGGGTTTTTTTGTCATCTGATACGACCTGCACCCAAGTGTTCCCGGGTAGCAACGTGATTTCCTTCCCTGCTTCATCATAATACCTTGTAATGTCTTTCAGGGCAGGGCGTTTCCACGTTGCCTTGATGTGCTTGCCCGCCACGAAGATGTCGGCTGTGCCTGTGCCGGTCAGTGTAAAGTTGATTAGGCTTCGCCCCACTGTATTGCCCAAGTAGCGGCACTTGGCATATTGCACAATCACATTGGTGACGGTGATCTGCTTTTGCGTGTTGGCGTCAATCATTGGGCTGCCATCTTTTTCCTGGGAGCGTTTATAATTCTTAGCCGCCGGATCGTAGGTATACCTTACGTCAATGATATTCTTGTTGTAAACGATCCTCACGTTGTTGACTTCGTCTCCGTCATATTGAGCGTCGGCACTGTATTGGAAATGACTCACCGGCTCCACCGGTTCCGTGAGCAGGGTTACCAGGCGGTTCAGATCGACGAACACATTATGGGGGTTCGGATACTTCTTGTCACGGGGGAAATACTTGCCGTGTTTGCTCCCGATGCCGTTTGCTCCAACTTGAATCAGACCAGCTTTTTCCGCTGACCTCACTTTGGCATTGATTGCGCCCCCTTTGTCAACGATGTTATCGGGGCCACCAAAGAACGCAAGCACACCTTTGAACTCACTTGCGATATCTACGTAATAAATCCTGCATGAACGGACTGGGCCGACCCTGGCAGTCAAATTGTCATTATATACGGCTACGAAGCGCGTCATGCTTTTGCCTTCTTCCAGCGCCTCATAAACGATATCTGCTTCGCTTAACCCAGCTTGCTGCTTCCGGCATTGGGTTTGATTCTCCACCATGATGCACACCGGCTTGTATTCCTTGCCCGATGGCAAACCGCTGGTCAACGACGGAGGCAATGGCGTTGGGGTGGGCTCCGGCGTGGGTGTCGGGGTGGGTGTTGGTGTTGGGGTGGGTGTCGGGGTTGGCGTTGGTGATGGTGTGGGCTCGGCGGTGGGCATTGCCGTAGGTTCTGCCGTCGGCGTTGCAGTGGGCTGCCTACCGCCCCCGCAGGCAGTCAGCATCAGCGCTGTGGCGATCAACAAAACAAAAATACGTTTCATGAAAACCCTCCGATTCCAGAACATCCCAATAAGTATATCACATCGCAAAAACCATCACAATGTGAGCAGATTCGGTATAATATCCAAAATTCAACTGCCCGGTTTATCTTGTCTGTATAGCTTGTATGGGCAATGGTGTATCGTATGATTCATACAGGATACCCTGTTGAGCCGCGAGTAAACACGAACCTAAAACGCAGTGGCTTCAATACAGGCCCATATTCTGGTATAATCAGTCGGAAGATTGGCTAGGATGAAGTGCCGGGCATCACCGGTTATCAAGAGAAGGATTGGTAGGCATGAAAAAGATCCGTTCGTTGTTTGTGCTGTTGCTTAGCGTTGTATTGTTGGCCGGTTGCTGGGGCTCGCCTCAACAACCCACCGTTGAACCCACTGTGAAAGCCACAGAGGCTCTGCCTACGCCCGAGCCTACGGAGGAGCCGACCACTGAACCCACACCTATACCCACGGTGGAGCCGACTCCCACACCGACCCCTGAGCCCACGCCGACGCCGGAACCGTTGGAGATCAACATCATGGCTGTGGGAGATATCATGTGCCATGGCTCGCAGGTGTCGGCGGCGTATAACAAGAGCACCAAATCCTATGATTTCAATAGCAGCTTTCAGTATGTCAAAGATATTCTGGGCACTGCCGATCTTGCCATTGGCAACCTGGAATGCCCTCTAGGCGGTCCGAAAAAACCATATTCTGAACCGAACAGCAAGAACTTCAGCGCTCCCGACTCCTATGTGGATGCTCTGAAAGAAGCCGGGTTTGACATCCTTTCCAACGCCAACAACCACATCACCAACCGGGGCAAGGACGGCATGCTCCGCACACCTGCTGTGATCCGTGAAAAGGGCCTTGCTGCTGTGGGAGTGCGAGCAGATTCCAGCGAGAAATGGCACACGATTGTTGACGTGAAGGGTGTGAAGATTGGTTTCACCGGGTATACCTATGGCAGCACTACTAGAAGTGACAGCTTGCTGCATGGCTTCTCTGCCTCCAACATATCCGGATCACTTTCTGAGATGAAAACCGTGATTGACCAGATGAGGGAGGATGGCGCCGAGGTCATCATCTTCTATATCCACTGGGGCTCCGAGTATTCCCGCAAGCAAGCCAGCAGCCAGGTCAAGCTGGCGCAGGGATTGGCGGACCTTGGCGTGGATGTGATCATTGGGAGCCATCCGCATGTGCTGCAGACCGTGGAGGTCATCCAATCGGAAAAGTCTGGCAAACCTACTTTCGTCGCCTATTCCATGGGCAACTTCATTTCCAACCAGCTTGCCCGGTGGAACAGCACCAATTTTGTTTATACAGAAGACAGCATGATCCTGAATGTCAAGATTGTGAAGCAACCCGGCGGTGGTGCGGCTGCGTTTGCCTCAGCACAATACCTGCCGACTAGGACGATGATGGTCACGGAAGCTGGCAGAAAGAAATATTTCGTGATTCCACTGGAAAAGGCGATTGCGTCGCCGGACTCCTACACCATGACGGCAGCCTACGATAAAAAGCGGTCACAGAAATCCATAGATGACACAAACAAACTGCTTGCCGATGCGGTTGCCAAGGGTTACATCTCTCAGATGAAGCTCGACTGACGGATTGATTGGGAAACATTACCACGCATAGCGCCTGCTTAACTCCAGCGGCGGCTGTATCATATGCTGATTTTCTGGAAACAGTATATGTATACATATTACGGCTGGAGTGATGAAACCATGGGTAAAGCGAGGCAATGCGTGCTCTGCGGGCGTTATGGCGGCTGTGGGTTGATGATCATGGGGCAGTATGTGTGCCTGGATTGTCAGACGCTGCTGGATGACCCGAAACGCAGGGTGTTTGGTTGCAGGCTGAACCGGCGTTTTTCCAAAGCCAAACCGGCAGAGGACCTGGAGCTGGCCAAAGCCGGAGATTGACTCTTTGTTGAAATGACGCTGCATTGCCGGCAGCTGGCAGGGGTGGGGGAGAACCTTATGCGGAAGGATCGGCAGGGGCCGGTATACAGAATGCTGGCGGCTTCCGCCAGGCGGAACGCTCTGCGCTTTCACACGCCTGGCCACAAAGGCCTGATCCGTTTGCCATCTGCCAAGTTGGATCTGACGGAGCTTCCGGATACTGACACCTTGCATGGCCCCTCAGGCGCGATCCGCGAGGCGGAAGCAGCTGCCGCTGATTGCTGGCACGCAGGAAGGAGCTTTCTGCTTGTAAATGGCTCCACGGCGGGCATTCAGGCAATGATCCTGCAGGTGGCCGTGGGTGGCAGAACACTGCTGCTTCCGCGCGATTGCCATGTGTCGGCGGTGCATGCCTGTGCCATTGCCGGTGTTCAGCCGGTATGGCTTGAACCGGCTTGGAATAAATCCGAACAGCTAAGCCAGTTTCAACTGGAATCTTTGCACGGCTTGCCCGATGGCAAACTCACCCTTTTTCTTACTTATCCCGATTATTATGGCCGTTGTATCAACCTGGATGCCGTGAAGGCACATCCTTCCTGTCACGGTGCTTCTATTCTGGTTGATTCTGCCCATGGTGCACACTTCATATTCTCCGGTCTGCTCCCACGTGATGCCGGCTTTTTTGCCGATGCCTGGGTGACCGGCGCGCACAAAACGTTACCCGCGCCTACACAGACGGCGTTCCTTCATGTGAAAGACCGTCAGAATGGGCCGGAGTTCGCTCGTCTTCTCCGGGGCGTCACGACAACCAGCCCGTCGTTCCTGCTGCTGGCCGGACTGGACGACAGCCGCGTGTATATGCAGGGCTGCGGCGGGGCGCTTGACAGACTTGTGGAAAATTGCGACAATCTGGCGGCAAGGCTCAACCGCCTTCCTGGTCTCAGATGCTGGCGCAAAGAAGACGCGCTGGCGATGGGCTACAATGGCTTTGACGCCACACGGCTGGTGGTGGATGTGCGTGGCCTGGGTCTCAACGGCTGGCAGGCCGGGGAACGGCTGCGGGCACTGGGCATTGAGCCGGAGTTTTGCGATATCTACCGTGTGGTGCTGATCGCCACGGTAATGGACGATCAAACCCGGCTGGATCGTTTGTTCGCAGCCTTCGAGCGGCTCGCATCTGAGCGGCTGCCTAACCCCTTTGCCGGTGGGATCGGCGTGGTGCCTGTCTCTGCAAAGGCTGTGATGACGCTCCGGCAGGCATGGCTGTCCGAAGCTGCGGAGGTGCCGCTGGAGCACGCCGCAGGCCGTGTGGCTACCGAGCCCTTTGGTGCCTACCCGCCGGGGATCCCTCTATGCATGCCCGGCGAGATCATATCGGCTGACGCCATCGAGCTTGCCCGGCAGGCGCAGGCCCTTGGCGGCGGGCTGTTTGGGGTGCGGCAGGGGATGGTTTCGGTGGTGGAAGGGTGAAGCCATCCAGCGATGGCGTAAGGAGGGCTTTTGGAGGTTTCAATGAAATACAGCACAATCCTATTCGACCTGGACGGCACGCTGATAGACAATCGTGAGGGTATTTTGAATGGTTTCCGCCACGCTCTGGAAAAGCTCGGTCGGGCAGGTGAGCTGGTAACTGCCGACGCGGTCATCGGCCCTCCGCTGCGACAGACATTCAAAGAAGTATATAGCATGGGTGATGAGCAGACTGAAGAGGCGGTGAAGTTCTACCGCGAGTTTTATCGGCCCATCGGTGCATTTCAATGTGTGGCATACCCCCATGTGGAGGAGTTGCTCGCTCGGCTGAAGGATGCAGGTGCCGGTGTCTGGCTGGCAACCTCAAAACCCAGGGTGTTTGCCGAGGCGATCCTTGTTCATCTTGACCTCGCCAAATACTTTGATGGTATTGCCGGTGCTGAACTGGACGGCACCCTGGGCAGCAAACCAGAGTTGTTGCAGCACATGCTGGACACAATGATCCCTGCGGACCGCCTGCCTGCCGTGATGGTGGGAGACCGATGCATGGATGCCGAAGGCGCGCAAGCCTGCGGCCTTGACGCAGCTGCTGCGCTGTGGGGGTTCGGCAACCGGGAGGAGTTCCAGCCGTATGGGAATGTGAAGGGCTTTTTTGACGATGCGGCCCAGCTCAGTGAATGGCTTTTGGAGGCGTAAGATGAAAAAGGGGATGTTCATCTCATTTGAGGGGCCCGACGGCTCCGGAAAGAGCACCCATATCCGGCTGCTTTCTGAAAAACTGAAGGCACAGGGGTATGTGGTTACTGTGACCAGAGAGCCCGGTGGCTGCCCGATTTCCGAGAAGATCCGGGAGTTGGTGCTGGACCCCGCAAACAGTGAGATGACGCCGATGGCGGAGGCGCTGCTGTATGCCGCGGCGCGGGCCCAGCATGTCTCGGAGGTGATCACGCCTGCATTGGCTCGTGGTGAAATCGTGATCACTGACCGTTTTGTGGATTCCAGTGTAGTGTATCAAGGTGTCGGCCGGGGCCTTGGCGAGGCGGTTGTGCAGCAGATCAACAGGCCTGCCACCGGCGGGCTCATGCCTGATGTGACGTTTTTCATGGCGGTGGATACCGGCGAGACTGCCCGGCGCATCTCTGACCGCGAGCAGGACAGGCTTGAGCTGGCTGGCAAGAGTTTTCATGACAGGGTGTATGATGGGTTCCGGCAGCTGGCCCATGACAACCCTGTCCGTATGGTCATCATTGATGCCACCAAGCCAAAGCCTGAGGTGCACGCCGCCGTGCTGGCTGCAGTGGCGGACAGACTCAACGCAGCGAAAAATGCGGAAGACGAAAGATAATCATAACAATATGGGCCGAATTATCAAAAATGTTCGGAAATCCTGTTGCTTTTTCCGGAAAAGGGCATTACAATATTCATGTATTCAGCCGACGGAGGTTTGTTTGTGCAGAGTCTGAAGGAGCGCATCAAGAGCGAAGGAATGGCTTTGCCAGGCGGCATCATCAAGGTCGGCTCCTTTCTGAATCACATGATTGACACTTCCCTGGCCCAGCAGATCGGGCGGGAGTTCGCCCAAAAATTCCAGGGCGAAGGTGTGACCAAGATCCTTACAATCGAATCCTCAGGCATCGCGTTCGCGGTGTTGGCTGGTGTGGAGCTGGGCGTTCCTGTGGTTTTTGCGAAGAAAACCATGGGCGGCAACACCACCGGTGAAGCCTGGACGGCTTTTATCCGTTCCTATACCAAGGGCACCGAGACGAGCATTTTCGTAAGCAAGCCGCTGATGGAACCGGCAGATCGGGTGCTGATCATAGACGATTTCCTGGCTTATGGCGAAGCGGTGTCGGGTCTGGCGCAGATGGTGCGGCAGAGCGGGGCCAAGCTTGTGGGCGTGGGCATCGTGATTGAAAAGGCCTATGAGCCCGGCGGGGAAAAACTCCGCAAATCGGGCGTCCGCGTGGAATCATTGGCGCGCGTTTCTGCAATCGAAAATGGCGTCATTCAATTCACTGAATAACAAAGAGGAGGAGCACAAATGAAAAAGACACTGGCAATCCTACTCACCGTTGTCATGCTGGCCAGCATGATCGTCATGGGCGCCGGCTGCGCCAAGAGCAACGATCCCAAGAACATGACCGTTGGGTTCGTCTACATCGGGCCCGTCGGCGACGGCGGTTTCACCTATGCTCAGGATCAGGGCAGGCAGTATCTGGAAAAGACGCTGGGTGTGCAGACGAAGTTTGTGGAAAACGTGCCCGAGAGCACTGCCGAGTGCAAATCCGCGATGGAAAACCTGATCAAGCAGGGCTGCAAGGTGATCTTTGCCACCAGCTACGGCTATCAGGATGCCACCGCCGAACTGGCTGAGAAGTATCCAAATGTGGTGTTTGAGCACTGCTCAGGCTCCAAGATGAATGATAAGAACTTTGGCAACTACTTCGGCCGTATGTACCAGGTCCGCTATCTGGCCGGTATCGCTGCCGGTAAGGCCACCAAGACCAACAAGATCGGCTATGTGGCCGCGTTCCCCATCCCCGAAGTGATCCGCATGATCGACGCCTTCACACTTGGCGTTCGCTCTGTGAACCCCGAAGCCACCGTCAACGTGGTGTGGACCAGCACCTGGTATGACCCGGCGATTGAAAAGCAGGCTGCCGAAAGCTTGCTTGCCAATGGCTGCGATGTGATGGCCCAGCATCAGGATACTCCCTCCGCCGTGTCCGCCGCCGCTGACGCAGGCGCTTTCTCCACCGGCTACAACAGCTCTATGGCAGCTGCCGGCAAGGATGGCTACCTGACCTCCCCCATCTGGAACTGGGGCCCCTTCTTTGTGGAAGTGGTGAAGTCCGTACTCGATGGCAACTTCAAGCCGCAGGCCTTCTGGGGCGGCGTGGATAAGGGCACCGTCACGCTGGACGCTTTTGGTCCCTCCGTCACGCAGGAGACCAAGGATCTGATCAATCAGAAACTTGAAGCAATGAAGAAGGGTGAATGGGATGTGTTCACCGGCCCGATCAAGCTACAGGATGGCACCGAGCTCGTGGCCGATGGCCAGAAGCTCGCCGATCAGGACATCTGGACGCTGGGCAAGTTTGTGGAAGGCGTTGTGGGTGAGATCAAGTAATCGCTTTTCCTGGTAAGCCAAACCCCCTCTTCTGTAATGGGAAGAGGGGGTTTTGTGTTGGCTCCGGCGAGATTTGTGATGATGCCGATAGTGATCAGCCGTTTGACAAAAAACCCGAACAAAATCTACATCCTGTGTTATAATAATCAGGTATTCCAATAGAACCACAAAAAGAGGGATCAAATGCCGGAAGCTGTCGTAGAGATGAGGGGCATCTCAAAGTCCTTCCCTGGCGTGGTTGCCAATGACAATGTGAATATCACGATCAACCGCGGCGAGATTCATGCGTTGCTGGGCGAAAACGGCGCGGGCAAGTCCACACTGATGAATATTCTGGCCGGGCTTTATCGCCCTGATGGAGGCGAGCTGCTGATTGACGGCAAGCCCGTGGAGCTCCATTCCCCGGCAGACGCCATCCGCCACGGCATTGGCATGATCCACCAGCATTTCAAGCTGGTGGAGGCATTCACTGTGGCTGAAAACGTGGCGCTTGGTGATGGCGGGACGCCTCTGTTTATCAACCGCAAACGAATCAATGGCCGTGTGCAGTCTGTTGCTGCCCAATATGGCATGGAGATTGACCCATCTGCAAGCATCTGGCAGTTATCCGTGGGTGAGCAGCAGCGGGTTGAGATCCTGAAGGCTCTGTATCGCAAAGCCCGAATTTTGATTTTGGATGAACCCACAGCAGTGCTCACACCGCAGGAAAGCGCCGGGCTTTTCGAGGCGCTCAAGGAAATGGCCCGAATGGGCTGCGCCGTTGTAATCATTACCCACAAGCTGGCTGAGGTTTGCGATGTGGCCAACCGTGTGACAGTGCTGCGGCGGGGCTGTGTGTCCGGTCAGGCCGTGGGGGAGGACATCAACTACGCGATGCTCACCACGATGATGGTGGGTGAGGATGTGAAGCTGGATGGCAGCATCGAGGCAGGTAAGCCTGGGCCTGTCGTTTTGTCTGCCCAAAACCTTTGCGTGAAAGGCGAAAAGGGCCTGAGGGCTGTCAATGAGATTAACTTCGAGCTGCGGTCCGGTGAGATACTTGGTGTGGCCGGTGTTGCCGGCAACGGGCAGAGGGAGCTGGCTGAAGCGCTGGCTGGAATCCGGCCCATTGAGTGCGGCCATGCGGAGCTGGATGGCAAGGATATCGCCACGATTGGCATCCGTGGCGTGATCAACGGCGGCCTGTCATTCGTGCCGGAAGATCGCCTTGGCACAGGATTGGTGGGCGGCATGAATATGGCCGACAACATCATCCTCAGGAGCTACTGGCAGCAGTCGGCGGGCAAAGGCGCATTCATCGATTATGGGTCGGTCAAGCCATTGGTGGCCGAAGCCGTAAAGCAATATGACATCGCCGTGGCCGATGTTGGCGCGCCGGTGCGCCTGATGTCTGGCGGCAACCTGCAAAAGCTGCTGTTGGCCCGCGAAATCGCATTGAAGCCAAAGGCAATTATCGCAGCCTATCCGGTGCGCGGTTTGGACATTAACGCCACCGAGATGATTTATCACCTGCTGGTGCAGGAGAGGAACCGTGGTGCGGGGGTGCTGTTCATCTCCGAGGATCTGGATGCTTTGTTAAAATACAGCGACCGCATTGTTGTGCTATACCGTGGCCGGGTAATGGGCATCCTTCCCCGTGGTGAGGCCAAGCTTGGCCGCATTGGCATGATGATGATGGGCACAACACCAGAGGAGGTGATGCGGGTTGAAGCGCTTTCTCACTTTTGAAAAGCGGATGGCCGGCGCTTCCGGCAATGTGGTGCTGGTCCGTGTGATATCGGTGGCGATCGCTGTGTTGATCGCTGTGATCTTCCTGTTCAGCGTCGGAAAATCGCCGGAGGATGTGGGCAACATCCTGAATTCCATGTTTATACAAACGTTCTTTTCCGGCTATGGCCTGATGGATATCCTGGTGAAGTCCATCCCGCTGATCATCACATCCATCGGTATTTCGTTTGCGTTCCGCATGAAGCTGTGGAACATCGGCGGCGAGGGCCAGATTGCCATGGGTGCTTTTGCGGCGGCCGGCGTGGCGATGCTTTTCCCCAACCTGCCTGGTATCGTGCTCATTCCGCTGATGGCGATCGCGGCCATGGTGATGGGCGCCATCTGGGCCGGCGTGGCCGGAGCTCCCAAAGCCTATCTGGGCGTCAACGAAACGATTACGACGCTGATGCTCAATTATGTGGGGCTCAAATGGCTGCAATACCTGATCACCGGGCCATGGAGCGACCCGGTGACCCATTTTCCGATGCCCACGCCTATCCCGAGGCAGGCTTGGATGCCCTTTGTTCCCGGCACTGACCTGCACCTGGGGTTATTGATCGCCGTCACGGTTGTGGTTATTTACTTCTTTGTGATGAACCGCAGCCGGTGGGGTTATGAGATCCGCGTGATTGGCGAAAGCGCGCGGGCCGCCGAATACGCCGGCATGGATGTGCGCCGCACGATGCTCACTGTGATGATGCTATCCGGCGCGGTGGCCGGTCTGGCCGGCATGAGCGAGCTCACTGGCATTTCCCACCGCATAGAGATGGGCATCTCCGGCAACTATGGCTACACGGCAATTATCGTGGCGTGGCTGGCCCGCCTGAACCCATGGGGTGTGGTGGCGATGTCGGTGTTTATGTCGGCGCTGCTGGTGGGTGGCAAATATGCCCAGACGGCAGGCATCTCCGATGCGATATCGGTGATGATCCAGGGTGTCATCCTGTTCTGCGTGCTGGGGTTTGATATTCTGACGCAATATAAGATACACTTCCATTTTGGGAAGGGGGCGAAGCAATGAATGTGGGCCAGATGATCCTGAGCATGCTGGCTGCCACGGTGGCTGCCGGTACGGTGTTGTTGCTTGCTTCCCTGGGTGAGATCATATCGGAAAAAGGCGGCGTGCTCAACCTTGGCGTGGAGGGCATGATCATGGTTGGTGCCATCTCCGGCTTCATGGCCGCGCAGGCCTCCGGCAGCCTTGTTGTCGCGGTGCTTGTGGGGATGATTGCCGGCGGGCTGCTGGCGCTGATTCACGCGTTCCTGACCGTTTCCTTGCGCGCCAACCAGGTTGTAAGTGGTTTGGCTCTCACGATTTTCGGCTCTGGCATGGCCTCCTTTCTCGGCAAGGCCTATGTGGGCGTGCAGGCCGTAGTGCGGTTTCAAGCTGTGCCGATCCCAGGCCTCAGCGCGATCCCGTTTATCGGCCAGGTTCTTTTTAACCAGAACATCCTGGTCTATGCCAGCTACTTGCTGGTGCCCATATTGTGGTTTGTGCTGAACAAAACCCACCTGGGCTTGAAGATCCGCAGCGCCGGTGAGAACCCTGCCGCAACCGATGCCGCAGGCATCAACGTGTTTGCCGTGCGATATGGCTGCACGATCGCCGGCGGCATGTTCTCCGGTTTGGCCGGTGTGTTCCTGGCATTGGCCTACAACAGCCAGTGGATGGAGAACATCTCTGCCGGCCGCGGCTGGATCGCGGTAGCGCTGGTTATCTTCGCGATGTGGAACCCCTGGAAAGCGTTGATCGGCTCCTATCTGTTTGGCTTGGTCGGCATCCTGGGCTTGCGTTTGCAGGCGGTGGGTGTGACAGTACCCGACGCGTTCTTCTCTATGCTGCCCTATATCCTCACGATCGTTGTGCTGATCTTTGTGACAGGCCGCCTGAAAGGTCGGGGTGATGGCGCACCGGCCGCGCTGTCGGTGGCTTATGACCGGGAAGCGAGATAGATTCTACAAAAACCGCAGCGATATATTATACTTGCGCGATTTATGTGCCAGGTGTAGAATATGGCGCGGGTCCCATATATACCCAATGGAGGGCGGGGGTCAACCCGCTCTTTTTATATATTTTTTCGAGGTAGAAATTGATGGCGAAGAATCAGGGCAAAGGCCGCAAGAAATGGTTTTGGAAAGCGGTTCTCTATTTGGTAGCTGCGGCATTGTTGGTGGTGTCTTGCTATGCTGCGTTCGGCAGGGCCTTGATGCTACGCTGGGGCGCCACTGACGCGGAGGTTGCGATGGCATTGCCCGGTGACCAGTATGTGCCGGAAGGCGCGGCAAACTACTACACCTACATCCATGCAGTGACCATTGACGCGCCACCGGATTACGCCTGGCCCTACATCGTGCAGATGGGTTACCAGCGCGCTGGGTGGTACAATCTGGATTTCATCAACAACGCAGCCGCCAACGGCAAATACTTTTATGAAAACAACCGCTCCGCGGACCGAGTCATCCCAGAGCTGCAATCCCTGAAGGTTGGTGACAAGATCTGGCTCGTGCCCAACGTGATCGGTATGGAGGTAAAAGAGCTGGTGCCCAACCAGACGCTGCTGCTCTACGGCGGTACAGAGGAAAAGGCTGATGTGACATGGCTGTATTCCCTGCAACCCGTTGGGGATAACAAGACCAGGTTGATTGTTCGCTGGCGGGAAACCCAGAAGGATGACTTCACCACCAAGCTGATGAATACATTGATCACCGAACCCGGTGGCTGTGGAGTACAGCAGACATTGAATCTGAACGGCATCAAATCAAGGGCGGAACGGGATTATTCCAAAGTGGTTGGGAAATAGGCCGGAAACGGCCTATTTTTTTTAAAACATCAGGTTTTGCACCTTCTGATAAGCCAGCATCAGAAACTCTTCGGCTGTGAGATTCTGATAGATCCGGCTTCTCTCATGTTTCGTGTTGAAGTCAACTTCCAGTGTGAGATAATCCAGCTTGCGGCATTTGGCAAGCTTTGTCTTTATGCTTGCCCAATCCACCGTGCCGTCAAACGGCAGCAGGTGGGTGTCATGATCGCCGAAGTTATCATCCAAGTGCACGGCAAACAATCTGTCGCCATACCTGCTCAGGCAGTCAATGCCCTCGCGGGAGAAATTTTCATGGCCGCTGTCATAACAAAAACCCAGATACTCTGATTTGATGTGGTCAAACACATAGTCAAGGTGCCGCAGGTGGATCCAATTCTCAAATGCCAGGCGTACCTTTGCTTTCTCGGCGTATTCGACTAGCTTGTTGATCCTGCCGATACCCTCGTCGGTAATCTCCGCATCGTCTTTGGCTCCGTTGATGTGAATCACGGCTGTAGGGATCGCATACCGGTGGCAATCTTCCACACAGGAAAGCAGGGCCTTCAGATATTCATCTCCAGTGGGACTGTCAAGCCACAGGTCGTTGGTGAGGGGGAACGGGGCATGAACATTGTCAATCTCCAACCCGATCCTTCTGGCGGTATCGGGCTGCAGGTGTTTGTCCTCATCCCCCCACCAGAGCGATACAACCTCAAAGCCGACTGCCTTAATCATGCGGAGCCGTTCCTCAATGGGCATCGGATAACTGAACCAGGAGAAGATACCAGATTTCATATTGCCCCCTAAATTTTCTTATCAGTATATCCTAGCCTATCGTTATTGGCAAGGTGGATCATCTTTCTATAACTAGCTTCTTAAAAATCCCCACCATCCTGTCATCCTGTTGAAACAGCCGCTCCGGATGGAATTGCACTGCCCAGAGCTTTCTGCTGTCAGTGGCTTCCATCGCCTCGATGATGCCATCCGGCGACATAGCAGAAACCATGAAACGGGGAGGCAATGCCTTCACAGCCTGATGGTGTGTGCTGTTCACTTCCACCCGCTCCGGCAGGAAGGGGGAGAGGAAGGAACCTTCGCGCACGATGATGCTGTGCCGCACGCCGAACCGGTGCGCGATGCCGGTTTGTGCCTCAATGTCTTGCCACAGTGATCCGCCAAGCGCCGCGGCCATCACCTGAATGCCCCGGCAGATGCCCACAACGGGTTTGCCTCGCTCAATGAAGGCGTGCAGGCAGGCAGTTTCCAACCCGTCCCGGGCCACATCAACCCCTTTGGAATACAGGTTATCCTCGCTAAACATGGATGCATCCACATCATCGCCGCCGGAGAGCAGCAGCCCGTCCAGCCTTTCAGCCAGATAGCCGGCTTCCTCCTGCCCGTCAAACAGCATCACCGGCACAGCGCCGGCAGCTCGCACGGCCTCCATGTAAAAACTGTAAAGGCGGCCAAGGCGGTCGCCGTCTCTGGTATCGGGATTCATTGAGATGCCGATTAATGGTTTCATTGCTTCACCTATCAAATAATCTGCTTCTATCATATGATAAAAGGCGGTAGAGGGGCAATACGAAAACGGGGGGCGCTCGCCCCCCGTTAACCACTCCCATGATAACGGATCATTTCCCCAAATACGCAATCATTTCTATCTCCACCAGTGCGTCCTTGGGCAGCCTTGCCACCTGCACAGTGGAGCGGGCGGGGAAGTCTCCTGTGAACTTCGAAGCGTAAACCTCGTTGACAGCGGCGAAGTCATTCATGTCTTTGAGAAACACCGTGGCTTTCACAACGGCTTGCATACCCACACCGGCAGCTTGAAGCACCGCTTCCAGGTTCTTGAAAACCCGCGCCGCCTGCTCCTTGATACCGCCGGCCACTAAAAGCCCGGTGGCAGGATCCAGCGGTGTTTGGCCGGACAGAAACAGGAAATCACCTGCGCGCACTGCCTGGCTGTAGGGGCCGATGGCCTTGGGGGCATTCTCAGAGTGAAGGATGGATTTGCTCATGCTCAAGCCTCCGTCTCCAGCGCCGCTACGAGAAGCTCCACACAAGCCTCAAAGTCTGCCTTGTCCATCGTCTCCTGCTGAGAATGGGCGTATCGCGTCGGAATCGACAGCACGCCGGACGGCACGCCTTCGCGGCTGGACTGTATGGTGCTGGCATCGGTGCCGCCAAGTGTGAGCACCTCCAGCTGATAGGGGATGGAACGCGCTTTTGCGGCGTCTTCTAGCCAACGGCGCACGCGGGGGTGGCAAATCACGGAGGTGTCACGCACCTTGATGGCGGGCCCGTGGCCCATTTCCACCGAGCAGATGCGTTTTGCTTCCGGCGTGTCAGGGCAGGGCGTGATGTCAAAAGCCACGGCTAACTCTGGCGCGATGGCATAAGCCGCCGTGCGGGCGCCCCGGCAGCCCACCTCCTCCTGCGATGTGAACACCGCATAGATGTCGTAGGGCGAGTTCTTCACACGCTTCAGCGCTTCCACGACGATGGCGCAACCGGCCCGGTCGTCCAGAGCGCCGCAGGAGAGTTGCCGCTTGTTCTCTGTCAGCACGGAGCAAAACACGGCCATGTCGCCGATCTGCACCTGGGCTTCGGCTTCCTCGCGGCTGCGGGCGCCGATGTCAATAAAGAGGTGCTCGAGCTTTAGCTTGTCATATCCCTCGGTTTTGGTCTCATAACCCACCACACCGGTGGTGCCGTTTTCAAAGCGCACCGGGATCATCAGCACCCAGGCTGGCATCACGCCGCCCACTGCTGATACGCGCAGGAAGCCTTTTTCGTCGATGTGCGTGACCATAAAACCGATCTGGTCCATATGCGCTGCCAGCATCACCTTTCGGCCACCGCCGCGCTTGAGGGCGATCAGGTTGCCCATCGCGTCGCGGCTGATTTCATCCACATAGGGCTTCAGCATGCTTTCTATGGTGTCGGCCACGGCCTGCTCGCGGCCCGATGGTCCGAATACTGGCAGCAGCGCCTTTAATGTATCGATTGTCTGGCTCATTGCTGTACCTCCTCGATGTGTAGCTGCATCACGCCAAGAAATGCCGTGAGCAGCTTCAGGGCATTGTCATAGTCATCCAGGCTCATCACGCTCACTGGTGAGTGGATGTAGCGGCAGGGCACGTTGATGTTCACCACCGGCACACCGGCCCTTGCCGGTTGGATGCGGCCCGCGTCGGTGCCCCCAAAGGAACCTGCCCGGTGCTGCCAGGGGATGCCGAGCCCTCTGGCTGTGGCCAGCAGCCGCTCCCGCATGCGGCGGTCAGAAATTGCAGATTTGTCCATGATCGTGACTGCCGGGCCCTTGCCCACCACAGTCACCCGCAGGTGGTCGGGCACGCCGTGCATGTCGGCGCATGTGGTGCCTTCCAGCACGATGGCTGCATCTGGTTTCAACGCGTAGGTAGCCGTCGCCGCCCCCATGCCGCCGATCTCCTCCATCACAGAGAACACTGCTGTCACAGTGGTATCGTATTGGTTCTCCAGTGCCTGCAGCAGCAGCGAGCAGCCGGCACGGTCGTCCAACGCCTTGGACTTGACAAACCGCTCCCCAAACTCCACATAGGTGCTGTCAAACACCGCCCAGTCACCTGGTTGTGCGAGTTTCAATGCCTCTTCCTTGCTGGCTGCGCCGATGTCAATCGTCATATCCTCAAGCTTCACGGCATGCTTGATGTCGTCGGGTTTCAATAGATGGATTGGTTTGCTGCCAATCACGCCCGGTACAGCGTTTCTGCCGATCTTCACCCGTTGGGAGAGAAGGATTCGGGGGTCCATGCCGCCGGTTACAGTAAATTTCAGCAAGCCGCCGTCTTCCACCTTGGTGATCAGGAAGGCCACCTCATCCATGTGGGCGCATACCATCACGTTGTGGGGCTTTTCGGCCTTGCCGCGCCTCACAGCAATCACATTGCCGAGCCGGTCCACATGGGTTTCTGCGCCGGTTTTCTTGGCGGCTTCCAGGATGTACTCCCGCACGCGGTCCTCCACGCCGGAGGGGCCGGGCAGGGCGGTCAACGCTTTCAAATGCATGGCCATTCCTCCCAATTGTCCGTCACTTCCATGAGGAACGCCGCCAGCAGCTTTCCGGATTTGGCGATCAGGTCAGCGCGAAGGGTTTCCACTGTGGTGTGCATGTATCGCAGCGGCAGCTGCAGCAATGCCACTGGCACGCCCCCACGGCTCACCTGCACCTCGTCGGCGTCGGTGGAGGTCGCCTCGTGCATTACATCATGGGCAATCTCGATTTTGAGCTTTTTTGCGATCTGCTCCAGTTTTAAACGCAGCCTGCGGTCCAGCACTGGCCCAATGCCCAGGTTCACGCGATCAAATGGCACCATCCTTGGGTCATCGGAGCTATTGATCACGGCATGGCACACATCGATGACAACAGCCAGGTCAGGTTTGACGGTAAAGGCGCCGGTCATCGCACCGTAGCTGCCTACTTCCTCGCGGGTTGTGGCGGCAAACACCACATCGGCCCGGCAGGGTTTTTTCCGCAGATCTTTCATCGCTTCCAGCATCAGGGCAATGCCGGCGCGGTCATCCAACGCCCGGCCTGCCACTGCGCCGCCTGCCAGCTCCACGAGTGGCGCGCGCAGAGAGATGATGTCACCCACCGAGATCAGGCCTGCCGCTTTTTGCTTTGGCATCCCGATATCGATAAAAAGTTCGTCCACCTTCAGAACTTTCTTGCGGTCTTCCTCATCCAGAACGTGTGGCGGCTTTGCGCCGATTACGCCGAAATAGTCGCCCTCGCGGCCATGCACGGTCACTTCCAGGCCCGGCAGCACCCTTGGGTCAAAGCCGCCCAACGTGGTGAAACCCAAAAAGCCATCGTCTTCCACAGACATGACCATCAGGCCAAGGCCATCGTTGTGAGCAGCAACCAGCACCTTCGGTCCGCCGCCGCCCATGCGGGCAAATGTGTTGTAAAACGGATCCTGCCACACATCGCCGGTGTACTTGCTAAACCACTGTGCCACCTGATCCGCAGCTGGCTTCTCAAACCCCGGCAGCCCGGGAATTGCGGTGGATTCCTTTAGGAAATGGATGATTTGGTCGGGCATTCCACGCCTCCGTAATAAGTCAATTACTTGGGGAATTATACCATTGATCAAGAATATTACCAATAGTATGTATCCGCTCTGGATTTCAAATCATGGTTTTTTCGGCCAGTTTCAAGGCTGGAGATTCGTGCCGCCCCAAACTGGGTATCTAAGCTTTGATGATTCAATCCATTGAGTGTCAATCAGGAGACCCCTTTATGCAAACCTTCATGATCAAAATCAATAAGCTTGGCTCAATAGAGCAGATCGTATGGAGCGACCCCAACGATTTGGTGCCAGGCGCATGCCATACGGCATTCCAGCTGTTCACATTGCCAGGCAAAGCAGCGCTGGTCAAGGCGATGAAGCGCTGCGCCCAGATTCAGGATGCTTTGTTTTGCGGGCCAATGCTGAAGCTGAACACCAGGAGAGCCAGCATGTCTGTGGCAGTTGTTCCACTGGGCAAGTCGCTCTTGGTATTTGCCTATGAGCCGGAGCAAGCAGGTGATGGCGGTTTTCAGGAAGTGTTTTTGCTTTTTATGAACTTGATTCGCAGTTGTTATGGCAAGTCAGAGATTTCTGACGGTGGTGCGCCAGACAGTGAGCAGGTGGAGATGATTCAGACTTTGATGGCAGAGCTAAGGGATCGGAAACAGCTGCTTGAGGAGGCAAACACCCGTCTCAACAGGCTGAACGAAGAATTGAATAACCGATTGGTCAAGGATTCGTTGACCGGCCTGGTGAGCCGTTATCAGTATCGCACGGAAATGGAGTATCTGATCGGTCTAGACCCTGGAAAACTGGGTGTTTTTGTGTTCATTGACATTGATGACTTCAAGTCCATCAACGACAAACATGGCCATGGGGTTGGAGATAAATACCTGGTGGAGTTTGCAGACCGGTTGCGGCGTCTTCCAATCAAGGATATTGTGTGCATGAGGATTTCCGGAGATGAGTTTGGCTTGTTCATCTATGGCCTGGAGGAGTGCAAGGCACAGACGATTGAGGGGGTCTGGAAACTATTGAAGCATCATGTGATGTCAGGCCCCATTACCGTCAACGGTCGTGGATTGCCGCTGGCAATCAGCGCTGGCATGGCGGTGTATGGTGTGGACACCACCGAAATATATGACCTGATCGAATGTGCAGACCAGGCGATGTATGCCGCCAAGCGGCGTGGGAAAAACCGATACAGTGTATATTCTGCGGTTTAGATGCTCATTTCCCAGATATTGCTCAGCATTGACACCTGCATTATCCGCCTGTATCATGATGCAAACATAGAAGGGGGTTGTGATGTTAGAGGCGGTAATTTTCGATATGGACGGCTTGCTGCTGGACACAGAGAGAATCGCTGTGGACGCGTGGATAAAGGCGGCAGAAGAACTGGCCATTAACCTGACACTCGATGTGGTTCACAAGACGATTGGGATCAATTTTGAGGGTACCAAGCGGATTATAAGCGATGCCATCGGCGGGGATGAACCGCTCGAAAAGTTATTGGTCAGGGTTGAGGTTCTTTATCGCGAGCTGACCAAGAGTGGAGTCCCGCTGAAGCCCGGTGCACATGAATTGCTCAGGGCGCTTCGTGAAGCCGCCATCCCGGTTGGGCTGGCCACCTCCACGGTGCGGAGAACAGCTGAATGGAAGCTGGAATCTACCGGGTTGCTGCAATACTTTACCGGTAGCGCTTGCGGTGATGAGGTGGAGCGGGGCAAACCCAACCCTGACATTTTCCTGCTCTCTGCGCAGAGAATCTGCGCTGAGCCCAGCCGCTGCGTTGTATTGGAGGATTCGCCTGCTGGCATCCTGGGTGCCAAGGCCGCAGGCATGACCACGATCATGGTGCCAGACCTGCTGGAGCCTCCAGCAGAGATTCTCCCATATGCCGATCATGTAGTGAGAGACTTGTTTGAGGCAGGAGCCTTGTTGCGAGAGATGATGGCTCGTAATTTCATGTGAGCAAATAATCAAGACAGGAGTATGATGACTCCAGCCTCTTTTTAGTCAGGTGCCTTGGGGTTTGGACATGTTAATGACGTTTTCGTATCGCCGGAAGCTCCAGATCCTGCGGCAGCTCCCCGCTGACCAGCGCCTGACGGAGCGCGTCGTTCACGGCATTCATTATGCCGATGGATGTAAACGTTCCTGATGTTACTGTGTCCACATCGGTGCTTTGCTCATCCACAATTTTCTGCGGCACGATGCTCATCGGCCTGCTGTAGTAGCGAGAATTCACTTCGTTATGATCTATCACCTCCACACTTGTGATCGTGTTGTCCAGTATGGTCACTCGCACCTGGATGCCTGGCCTATAACCGGTGGCTTCGCCGGTAAAGGTGCCATTCTTGAGCTGAGCGCCCCGATAGGAGGACGTCGGTGCAGCTGTGGGTTCGGCTGTGGTTTCCAATGCCTCGCTTGCCATTGCAGTTTCGGGGGCTCCATTACCTGAGTAGTGGGTGGTCTGCGGCAGCACAGGGGTGTTCTGGTTGCCAAATAAAACCTCCGGCGCCTGGATTCCACCCACATCCACCACGTGCCAGATTATCAGCCCAAGGAATGCCACTGTCAGGACTCTATGGTAATACATCCAGCCCTTGGTGGTTAAGCGCTTCCGAAGCAGCCATGTGGCACCTAGTATAATTGAGGCGAACCAGCAAATGGTTCCAATGTTCCAGGAGAATACAGACTCTGAGGAAAACAAGCCGTGCACCAGGCCGGCTGCAATCAACGCCACACCCATCGCGATGTGGTGCCTTCGGAGGATCTTGTTTGCCGCAGATGCAGTGCACGTCAGCCAGTTTTCTTTGCGGCTCATCTTCCGTAATAGAAAGATGATGCTAAGCAGCGCAGCAAGCGTTACGGCCACCCAGGCCAGTCCAAAATTCAACAAAAGAGTCGCACTGTTCAAATGAATCCTCCAATGATGTCTGAAGCAAGTATACCAGCCAACTGTGATTGATTTGTGAAACAAAGATGATAAAAACCGGAAACAACAAGTGGATTGCGAACCATGAATATCGTGAAGCGCTTTTTAGTATGCATGAAAATGGGTATATAGACTTGAATAACAAATTCGTAAGGAGCGGTTTATGAAGGAGACGGCAAAGGCATTTGCCGGCAATCTGAAGCGGACGCTGGTTTTGCGCGGCAAAGTGCATCAGTCAGTTGCGGATGATATCGTGATGATCAACCTGAAGAGGCTCATTGTGATCGCAGCAATCACCGTGCCCTTCAGTGTCTTGCATATTATCTTTTTCCACCGTGGCATCGCAGATCTTGGCGGCCCGGAGCGCACATGGCGCATGTGGATCATCACTTGCCACTTGGCATTGTTGGTCTGCATGGGTTCTTTAGGGTTCATAGCCTTCCGCCTGCGCAAGCTCGATGTGGTTACCAAGTCAGGGCGGGCGCTGCAATACTTGGCAGTGGGTGTGATGCTCGCCTTTGGCATCGTGATTGCTTCGGTGGATCAGCTTGTGACTCCCAACATCACACCATTTCTGGTTGCCTGCACAATCCTAAGCGCCTCTTTGCTCATCAAACCTCACTACATGCTCCCGATTTATGCCGTAGGTTTGGGTGTTTTCGTTTTATTTCAAGGTTTCACGCAACAGGACCACTCTGTGCTGCTCAATAACCGTATGAATGGACTTGCAGCCATCGGGATTGCCATTTTCCTGTCCTACACTCTGTGGAACAGCACAGTGGCCACTGTCCTTCAAAAAAGGAAAATTGAGAGCCAACAAAAGGAGCTCGAAGAGAAGAACAATGAGTTGCAGGTGCTGGTCAGCCACGACCCGTTGACCAATCTGCTCACTCGCCGCCGGTTTGAAGAACTGATGACTACAGAGATCGCAATGGTGCGGCGTTATGGGCAGCAGTCCAGCCTTGTTATGCTGGATGTGGATGGCTTCAAGCTGATCAACGACAACTTCGGGCACCTTGCCGGGGACAGTGTGGTGCGGCATGTGGCCTCAATCCTGAAGGCAAACGTGCGCGAGACCGACACTGTGGCACGCTGGGGCGGAGATGAGTTCATCATCCTGCTGCCTTGCACCGGTTTGATGGATGGCAAGGCCGCTGCTGAAAAACTAGGTGCCGCAATCCGCCAGTCTCCGCTGACCTATGACGGAGAGCTGCTGAATGTGACGGCCAGTTTTGGTGTGACGGCAGTGAGCTGCACTTCGGAAAATTCTCTTGAGCAAACATTCAAAGATGCTGACTTGGCCCTTTACATGGCCAAAGGGCGGGGGCGTGACTGTGTGGCTGTGATATAACGTGCTTGTGCTCCGCTCAGGCATTCACCGGTTTCGTTCTGCTATTGGTGATGCCAAAATGAGGGCAAAACAGGATGGGCGTGAAGCCCATCCTGTTTTTATTTAGTATCAGTTTCCTAACAGCTTCGCAGCCTCCTGCAGCAACGGAATCGCCTGCGCGTCATATTGCTTCAGCTTCCGTATGCGCTCCGCCAGCTTTTGCCTGGTCCCTTCATTGCCTATTGCAAGGGCCTGCTTTTCGCCCATTCCCAAGCCACCCATCAGATCCCACATTTCCCACACTGCGGTGTGGGCCTGATCAAACAGCTTTGCTGCCTTCATCGTCGGCTCCGCTGCCTCCGGAAGCTGGCCGGCCATGTATTCCAGCCAGCCCTTGGCATAGCTGCGGCCCTCTGCCACCATGGTGTTGGCGTCCTGCTGGCACATCAGCCGCTCAAAGAGCAACGGGATCGGCGCGTTATCCGGAAACTCAGCCTTGTTCAGCAGCGCAGCCTCCCAGGCATCAAAGGCATTCAGGCCTCCAGCCAGTGTGCCCACCCGCCTGGGGCTCATCACCCGCACGGCGTTTTCCAGCGCATCATGCACGGTTTCCCTGAGAGGGGCGATGCCTGTGCATTCTCCGATGGCCAGCAGGCCGATAGTCTCCCGGTGCTCGAACCAGCCCCGGCGCTGGAAATATCCTTCGTCGGTTCTCTCCACCGGGCCCACCATATCGGGCATGTCCTGAAAGAAGTTCCAGCCGGTCAGCACTTCTCCATTCTCGCGGTAACCGGTCACGACGCAGGCTTCCGGCGGGCCCATCACGCCGAACGCCACCACCGGATTTCCACGGTCGATCTGCTCCCGGATCAGCGCGATGAACTCCTCCTTGCTGCCATACTCCACGCCATTGCCGGGTTTGAGACGCCCCTGGAAGTGCGTTTCATTCACAGTGGGCTTGAAGAGCATCCGGCAATCCCTGCCAGCGGCGCGCACCGCCCGCACAATCGGTGCCACAGGGTTTTCCTCCATCACGAGGATGTCGATGTTGCCGCCATCCCAGCAGGCGGTGTTCCACATGAGGCGGAAGGCAGAGCCTGTTACGCAATGGTAGTGGGCATATGGAATATCTGAGCCATTATATTGCATTGCCGTTTTCAAGCTAGCGATGTAGGGTGTGAGCTCCGGCGGGTCGCCGAAATAGCTCACCTTGGGAACGCCGTGCAGCACGGCACCGTCATCAAAACGTTCAAGTCCTTGTTGGATCTGGTTCATAGGATCCTCCTTGTATTGCAATGTCGGCCCGAATATGCCGGGCGAAATTCTGGGGATGAGAAAGCTTTTGTTGGCTAGCCGGAATGCAGAGGGGGTCAGCCTGAACTGTCGCGTAAAAGCCCTGGTGAAGGTCTCGTGGCTTTCAAAGCCATAGCGGAAGGCCACATCGGCCACACGGCTGCCGGTCTCTGCAATATCCTTCGCGGCGTGCATGAGCCGCCTTGTTCGGATGTAGGCCGCTGGCGGCATTCCAATTGCTGCGCGAAACACCATGTGGAAGTGGGAGGGCGAAAAGCCCGCCATATCAGCCACGGCGTCGGCGTCCAGTTCGGAGCACAGGTTGGCCTCGATGAAGGACAGCGCTGCCTTCAATGTGAGGAAGTAATTCATGGGTGACCTCCGGAGGATGAGAGTATTCTAGCGCAGAAGGAGGAGGGGTTCTTGATGTTTTTTATGAATTCCGCTGTTAAGTTTATTAGTGGCTAGGGGTTCAACAATCCCACGGAGTTGCAAAGCCAACCTGATTTTCGTAAGGGTGTATAAATGACAGCTCGATATTATTCGCTTCAACCGTCTGCTTGAAGGCGCTTGCAAGGCAATTGGGGCACAAGTATTCATGTTCATAAGTTTTGGGATAAGGGCCCTGCCAATCCCAAACATCGCCACCCATTATGTCATCCGAACACCATGTGAAAACTGCAGCAGACCCACACCGCTCACAGACCTCGCTCTCCTTCGGTATTGCAGAGATAATGTGGTTGATGAGTTCGTCTGGGTCAATGGATTGCTTCATACGTTCAAGGGAGTAAAACACATAAGAATTATTCTTAGGGCTTGGGTGGATCACTACCGCTCGTTCTGTTGCTTGAAGAAATTTATTAAGAAGTCGGTTAAGCGCGCAATTGGGGCAAAGTCGCTGCTGTTTGCAATGCATGCCAGACACGAAATCAGGGTCTTCATATTTGCATAGGTGTCTCTTGTCCATTTCCTGCTCGCAAATATCGCATGGCAATTCGCGCTTGAACAACTTCATAATGCCCTCACAATTTGCTACTTTATCCTACTATATACTGCCAATCAGCTCTGTAACCATCCGATCTCCAAGCTTCTGTGCTTAACCGTTCATGAAGTCTAGAATTTCGAGAATGGCTCATTCAGCGTTAAGCATGTGACAATGAATGCTTTTCTGCCCATATCTCGATGTCGCGATGACTCTCTATGATAATAGCATACTTTTTATTCCAGATCATCTCCTTATGGCAGGCAAGCTACCCACACCAATGCTTTATCATTGCATCAGAATACTGATATGAAGTAGAAGGAATATTCAAATTCAGTATTTCATTGATTTTTATGATTTCATTCTGCTATAATAAAGAAAATTGCAAGAGTGTTTTTGCTTCCTTTCATTCTGTCAGGAGGATTATGGCATGTATAAAGCCGAAGATCTGATTGCCCTTTCCGAAGAGCAAGGCGTGAAGTTTATCAACCTGCAGTTCACCGATGTGTTGGGCACTCCGAAAAACGTGGCCATCACTGTGGACCAGCTGCCCAGAGCACTGGAGCGGGGCTGCATGTTTGACGGCTCATCCATCGAGGGGTTTGTGCGCATTGAGGAGTCCGACATGGTGCTGCGGCCAGACCCCGACACCTATACGGTGTTGCCCTGGAGGCAGCAGGGTGGGCGTACCGCCCGCATCATTTGCGATATATGCAAGACTGACGGATCACCTTTTGAGGGCGACCCGCGCCATGTGCTGAAACGGGCCCTCAAGCAGGCTGCAGATATGGGTTTCTCGTTTAACGTGGGCCCGGAGTGCGAGTTCTTCCTCTTCCAGGTGGACAATAACGGTGTGCCCACCACCATCACCCACGATGAGGCCGGTTACTTCGACCTGGCCCCCATCGATATGGGGGAGGAAGCCCGCAGAGACATCTGCCTGACACTGGAGGAAATGGGATTCGAGATTGAGGCCAGCCACCATGAATGCGCCAACGGCCAGCATGAGATTGATTTCAAGTATACAGACGCGCTGCGTGCGGCGGACAACATCATCACCTTCAAGGCTGTGGTCAAGACGATTGCCAAGCGCCACGGCCTGTATGCCACGTTCCTCCCCAAGCCCATTTATGGGATTGCCGGCTCCGGCATGCACGTGAACCAGTCTCTGTTCCGCGATGGGCAAAACGCATTCTTTGATGCAAAAGACCCGTTTGGCTTAAGCCCGATTGCCTGCAACTACATTGCCGGCTTGCTTTCCCACATCCGGGGCATTACGGCCATCACCAACCCGCTTGTGAATTCCTATAAGAGGCTGGTGCCGGGTTTCGAGGCGCCAGTTTATGTGGCGTGGGCCACCAAGAACAGAAGCCCACTCATCCGTATCCCGGCTGCCCGAGGCGAAGGTATGCGCATCGAGCTCAGGAATCCGGATCCGTCCTGTAATCCTTATCTGGCATTGTCGTGCATGCTCACTGCCGGGCTTGACGGCATCAAGCACGACATGGCCCCGCCGGCCAGTGTGGAGCGCAACATCTACGCGATGACGGCGCAGGAGCGTTCTGCATTGGGCATCAAGGCGCTGCCGGAAAGCCTGAAGGAAGCGCTGGACTCCATGATGGCCGATGGCCTTGTGGTGAGCGCGTTGGGTGACCATGTGGTGACCAAGTTCCTGCACGCCAAGCAAAGGGAGTGGGAGGCTTATACCACCCGCGTTCACCAGTGGGAATTGGATCAGTATTTGAAGGTGTATTGAAATGAAATTCACCAAAATGCACGGCGCAGGCAACGACTATGTTTATGTCAACGCCTTTGAAGAAAAGTTGCCGGAGCATGATCTGCCCCGTATCGCAGTGATGGTTTCAAATCGGCACACCGGCATTGGTGGCGATGGGTTGATCCTGATCTGCCCCTCGGTGAAGGCAGACTTCCGCATGCGGATGTTCAATGCCGACGGCAGCGAGGCTGAGATGTGCGGCAACGGCATCCGCTGTGTGGGCAAATATGTGTATGATCACGGCCTGACGGGCAGCACAGACATCGCAGTGGAAACACTGGGCGGCATGAAGCGCCTGCAACTCAATCCAGGCCCAGACGGGAAAATTGCCACTGTGCGTGTGGATATGGGGGAACCCCGGTTCCGCCCGGAGCAGATCCCGGTCGATGTGGCCGGAGTGAGCGCTTTTGGTATCACGGCTGAGACGGCGGAAGGCTCTTGGGAGTTGAATTGCGTCTCCATGGGCAACCCTCATGCGGTCACATTTGTGGATGACACAGCCAGCCTTGACATGCCCCGCATCGGCCCGCCGCTGGAGAGCCATAACCTCTTCCCCAAACGATGCAACATCGAGTTTGCCCATGTGGTGGATCGGAAGAATATCCGCATGCGCGTGTGGGAGCGGGGAAGCGGCGAAACTTTGGCCTGCGGCACCGGCGCTTGCGCCACAGCCGTTGCGGCCATCCGCTTGGGTTTGGTGGATAGCCCCGTGAACCTGCACCTGCTGGGCGGTATGCTCACGATCGAGTGGCCTGGAGCCGGCAGCGTTTTTATGACCGGGCCAGCCACCGAAGTGTTTACCGGCGAAATGGATATCTGACCTGTAGGGGCGGCAGATTCATCACAGGAAACAACGCAGCCCTCGGCTTGTTAGTAATGTGTGTGGAGGAAAATGACATGATCTGGGCCAACGGCAATTTCCACCTGATGCAGGACAATTACCTGTTTTCGACGATCGGCCGCAAGGTGAAGGAATACAGGGCTGCAAACCCTGACGCCGACATCGTGCCGCTGGGCATCGGGGACGTGACACTGCCGTTGCCTGATGCCGTGATCAAGGCACTGCACGCCGCCGTAGACGACATGAGCCATGCGGAAACGTTCAAGGGCTACAGCCCGGATGCCGGCTACGAGTTTCTGCGCAAGGCCATTTCAGATAACGACTACAAGCCGCTGGGTGTGGAGATCGGCATTGACGAGATCTTCATTTCCGACGGCGCCAAGAATGACACAGCAAATTTCACCGATGTGTTTGACAGCGGCAACGTAATCGCGATCACCGACCCGGTGTATCCTGTTTATCTGGACAGCAACATCATCGCCGGCAACGGCGGCAAGCTGCAGCCAGACGGCAAGTTTACGCGGATCAAGTTTTTGCCCTGCACGGCAGACGCAGGCTTTATGCCCGATTTGCCCCGCCACAAGGTGGATGTGATCTATCTTTGCTCGCCGAACAACCCCACCGGCACCGTAATGAGCCGCGGGGAATTGAAAAAGTGGGTGGATTACGCCCGCCGCCATGGCAGCTTGATTTTGTTCGACAGTGCCTATGAGGCCTATATTCAGGATTCTGACTTGCCGCATAGCATTTATGAAATCGATGGCGCCCGGGAGTGCGCGGTGGAATTCCGCAGCTATTCCAAGACCGCCGGCTTCACCGGCGTGCGATGCAGCTACACGGTAATCCCCAAAGACATCAAGGCCCGTCTGAAGGAAGGCGGCACAGCGTCTCTCAACAAGCTATGGGCCCGCCGCCAGGCCACGATGTTCAATGGTGTTTCCTACATTATCCAGCGGGCGGCTGAGGCGATTTATACGCCGAAGGGGCAGAGCCAGATCCGCAGCAACGTCAGTTACTATATGCAAAACGCGAAAAGCATCCGCGAATGCTTCGAGAGCCTGGGCCATCAGGTATTTGGCGGCAGCAATGCTCCCTACATCTGGCTGAGGATTCCCGAGGGCTACACATCCTGGCAGTATTTTGACTTGCTGCTGGAAAACTACAACATTGTAGGCACGCCGGGCTCCGGCTTCGGCACCTGCGGCGAGGGGTTCTTCCGCCTGACTGGCTTTGGTAGCCAGGAGAATACACAAAAGGCGATCGAAAGATTGAAAAAGGGTGGGCTGTAATACCTGCCAAAAGCCAATTTGCGGGCGTGCCATGCTTGGTCAGACTCCCGGTGTGGCAGCCCTTTTTTTGTTACGGCATTGCCGGGTTCCATTTCCAAAGATGATCTGTATCCTTGCTGTAAATCAAATATGGATTCGTATGCAAATTCATATTTGAGTGGTAGAAAATTTTGTACTTGTTCCCCTTGCCAAGGCAGGGATAATCTGTTAGTATAGTGCTTGCGCCGAAAGGCGACACAGGAAAGGAGGTCCGGAAATGCGCAATCGTTTCGTATTCTTCGTTGATATTAAGGCTTTTGGGCATAACTATGCCATTTTCCGGCCCCGGTGTATGCGTTAAGGCGATATGCAACCGCGGGCAAAAATGACCCGCGAGCGTCAGGATTCACCAGGCCGCGGGAACACCGCGGTCTTTTTGTTTGCCGCGGTCATTGGGAGGGATTGTGTTTATGAACAAGATCAGAATTGAGAGGCTGTGGGAGTTTTCCAAGGGATTCCGTCTCCGTTATCTGGCCTCTTTGATCGGCGTGGTGGCCGATGTGCTGTTGAACTACCTGTGGCCGCTTATCCTTGGCTGGGTGGTAGATGGTGTTCTCCTGAAGAAGGCGATGAACGCGCCGCCAGCTGTGCTCAACTGGGTGGAATCTGTGGGCGGTGTGGAGTATCTTTCCAAGAATCTGTGGCTTTGCGCCATCATCATTGTTGCCATCATGCTGTGCCGCGGTGCCTTTATGTATCTAAAGGCTCGGTTTGGCAGCCGAGCTTCCGAAGGTATTACTCTCAACATTCGCAACCGGCTCTACAATCATCTGCAGAGCCTGCCATATGATTACCATGTGAAAGCGGAGACCGGTGACCTGATCCAGCGCTGCACCACCGATGTGGACACCACAAGGATGTTTATCAATAACCAGCTGCCGGAGATCTTCCGGGCTGTTGTGGTGCTCTCAATTACGCTGCCGGTGCTGCTGAGCCTCAACTGGCAGCTCACGTTGTTTTCCATGGCGATGATACCGTTCATCGTCACATTCTCGGTGATCTACTTCCGCAAGATCCAGGGGCAGTTCACCATTGTGGAGACGGCTGATGGGGCCATGTCCACGGCGCTGCAGGAGAATCTCTCCGGTGTGCGCGTGGTTCGGGCTTTCGGAAGGGAGCGCTATGAGCGCGACAAGTATTCCGAGCGCATCGTCACGCTTCGCGACCGCGTGAAACACCTGATCTCCATGTTTGCCGTGTTCTGGAGCTCTCTGGACTTCATGACGATCCTGCAGCAGGTGCTTGTGCTGTATATCGGCGCCTTCTATACGATCAACGGGAAGATTTCCGTGGGCACCTTCATCGTGTTCACCAGTTATGTGGGCATGTTCCTGTGGCCCTTCCGCAACCTGGGCCGGCAGCTTTCCGATGCCGGCAGGATGTTGATCGCCGTGGGCCGCCTGAATGACATCCTGATCCAGAAGCCGGAGGATTCCGGTGATAACCCCGTCAAGCCCAGCCTCAAGGGCGACATCGTGTTTCGCGACGTGACCTTCGGCTACGAGGAATCCAAGCCGGTGCTGAAGGGCCTCAACTTTACGGCAAAGGCCGGCGAGACCGTGGCTCTGCTTGGGGCCACCGGCAGCGGCAAATCGTCGCTGGTGCACCTGCTGCAGCGGCTCTATGATTACCAGGGCGGCTCGGTTACCATCGGTGGCGTGGAGCTGAAGACCATTGAGAAGGATCATCTGCGCACCCATGTGGGAATCGTGCTGCAGGAGCCGTTCCTTTACGCCAAGACCGTGAAGGAAAACATCGGCATCATCCACGAGCGCCCCGACGAAGCAACGGTGCACGAAGCCGCCAGAGTGGCCGCTGTGCATGATGTGATCGAGAGCTTTGACAAGAAGTATGACACTGTGGTCGGTGAGCGCGGTGTCACGCTCTCCGGCGGTCAGAAGCAAAGGGTCGCCATAGCCCGCACGCTGATGAAGGACAACGACATCCTCATCTTTGACGACTCCCTGAGTGCTGTGGACACCGAGACCGACGCGGCGATTCGCAAGGCCCTGAAGAAACGCCGGCAGGGCATCACCACGTTCATCATTTCGCACCGTGTCTCTACGCTTTCCGAGGCGGATCGCATCCTGGTGCTGGAGGATGGGCATATCACACAAAACGGCACACACGAAGAGCTGCTCGAGCAGGAAGGCCTATACAAGCGCATCTGGATGATCCAGAACGCGCTGGAGGAAGAAATGCAAGGCAACGTGGAGCCCGCCTTCGTTTCAATGCCGCAGGAAAAGGAGCTGGTTTAGTTGAGCGCATTGCTGGAAGAAGAATATCAAGATAAAAAGGTAGACCTGAAAATGTGGGCAAAGCTCTTGCGCTTTGCCAAGCCCTATCGCAAGATCATCGGCATTGTCATTGCCTGTATGATTACCAACGGCATCCTGGACGTCGCGTTCTCCTTCATCCAGAAGGAGGTCATCGACAACTATGTGACCAAGGGCATCTGGAATGGTGTGGGCCAGTTCATCGCCATCAGCGCGGTGATGCTCGTGGTGCAGTGCACGCTGATCTATACATTCATTCGCCTGGCTGGGCAAGTGGAAGCTGGCCTGACTCACGACATCCGCCGTGACGGCTTCAAAAAGCTGCAGGAGCTGAGCTTCTCCTATTATGACAAAACGCCGGTGGGCTACATCATGGCCCGCATGACCAGCGATGCCAGCCGACTGGGTGACACCATTGCCTGGACGCTGGTGGACCAAACCTGGGGCTTCACCTTCA
This sequence comes from Bacillota bacterium, assembly GCA_023435705.1. GTDB lineage: Bacteria > Bacillota > Clostridia > Christensenellales > UMGS416 > JAEYRA01. The sequence continues at coordinate 53,452 of JAEYRH010000013.1, forward strand.
TGCTGGTTGCGTTGATCACGATGTTTGTGGTGAAGTGGCAGCTGGCGCTGATCGTGCTGGCTTCGGTGCCGTTCATCGTGCTGGTGAGCCTTTGGTTCCAGCGGCGGATCCTGAAAGCCCATCGTGAGGCCCGCAAGACCAACTCCCGCATCACCAGCGCCTTTAACGAGGGCATCACCGGCGCCCGCACCACCAAGACACTGGTGCGCGAGCAGCTCAACTTCAAGGAGTTTTCCGCACTCACCGGCACGATGCGCCGCGCTTCCATCCGTGCGATCATGATGTCTGCGGTGTTCACACCGATTGTAATGACGATTAGCGCCATTTCCACGGGCCTTGTGGTGTGGTCTGGCGGCTGGCAGGTTGTAATCGGTGGCATGACGCTGGGCGATCTGATGTTTTACCTCACGCTGACCACCTGGTTCTTTGAGCCGATCCGGCAAGCCACCAACGTGTTTGCCGAGCTGCAAAACTCGCAAACTGCTGTGGAGCGGGTGCTCACGCTGCTGGGCAGCGAGCCGGAGATCAAGGATCAGCCAAAGGTTATAGAGAAGTTCGGCGACGCCTTTGAAGCAAAACGGGAAAATTGGCCGGGCATCGTGGGCCATGTGGAGTTCAAAGATGTTTCCTTTACCTATAAGGGCGGCCAAACGGTGCTTGAGCGCTTCAACCTCACGGTAAAAGCTGGTGAGAAGATCGCCCTGGTGGGTGAAACTGGCAGCGGCAAGAGCACGATCGTGAACCTGATCTGCCGCTTTTATGAGCCCACGGAGGGCACGATCCTGATCGACGGCGAGGATTACCGTGAGCGCAGCCAGCTGTGGCTGCACTCCAACCTGGGTTATGTGCTGCAATCGCCGCACCTGTTCTCCGGCTCGATCCGCGAAAACATACGATACGGCAAACTGGATGCCACCGACGATGAGGTGGAAGAGGCGGCCACGCTGGTGGGAGCCCACGACTTCATCGTTAAGCTGGAGAAGGGGTATGACACCGAGGTGGGTGAGGGCGGCGGACGCCTCTCCACCGGTGAAAAACAGCTGATCAGCTTTGCCCGCGCCATCATCGCCAAGCCCGCATTGTTTGTGCTCGATGAGGCCACCAGCTCCATCGACACCGAAACGGAGGGTAAGATCCAATATGCCATTGACAAGCTGCTGCATGGGCGCACCAGCTTCATCATCGCCCACCGCCTGAGCACGATCCGCAATTCCGACCGGATCCTGGTGATCCAGAAGGGCCACGTGGCGGAGGAGGGATCCCACAAGCAGCTGATGGCTATGCGCGGCCACTATTATGACCTCTACACCAACCAGTTCCGGGAGGAAGAGGAAAACAGGCTGCTGGGAATTGAGAAGAAGGGTGAGGAAGAGGAGCAAACGGCTTAAACTATTCGTGGGGGCGGGTTTTCCCGCCCCTTACTTTATATTGTGGAGAGTTTGTGAGAATGGAGATCAGGTTCATTCAACAATCAGATCCGGTCTGGAATGAATTAATGCAATATGCGCATGATTGTTCCTGGAGTGCCGGGCCCTGGCTGGCCAAAGATATGGCTGAGAACAAGTTCAACGATTGGGAAAGGGTTCTGGTTGCCACTGAAGGCAATGCCATAGCCGGTTATTGCACATTTGCCATGACTGACTGCATCCCGGAGGTTTCCTATCACCCATATATCGGGTATTGATATGGATAGGGATAACTCGAATGATGATGGCCTTATGGTATATGAAGGCGTGGCATCAAGCGATACATATGATTATTCCTTTGAAATTCACGCCACGTCCGGAACGGTAGTTGAGTGGAAATCTACTATGAAATAAAGCCGATCATACACTTTCAATACGGTTGTGATGTGAAGCCGGGCGCTGCCCGGCCCACTCACGGTAGAGGTGGCTGCCCCTGCGAGCCTACACCTGACCCAGAAACGTCAGCACCAACAGCACCACATTCAACCCTATGATCACCGATGTTATCGCCCATCCGATCACCTTGGTCGCGGGCTTATTCACCAGCTCTCCCATATACTTTTTCTTTCCGGTCAGGATCAGCAGCGGAATGACTGCCAGCGGCAGCGCGAAGGACAGTGTCACCTGGCTCAGCACCAGCGCCTTCATCGGGTTCACGCCCAATACAAGGAGGAGCAGTGCCGGCGCCATTGTGATCAGGCGTGCCACGTTGTCCGGGATTCTCAGGCCCACAAAGCCCTTAATTGTCGTTTGCCCGGCCATGGTGCCCACTGCTGAGGAAGACAGGCCGGAAGCCAGCAGCGCGATACCGAACGCTCCGGTTGACAGGCTTCCCATCAACGGCTCCAGCGACCGGTGCGCTTGCTCGATCGTCTCCACTGCAACACCACTGCGAAAAAACACCGCTGCTGACACCACCACCATCGCGGCGTTTACGATGAAGGCGATGTTCATCGCCAGCACCACATCGATTTTCTCCAGTTTCAAGTGCCTTTTCTTCTCCTGGACCGTGTGTGCGCCGTTGCGGCACTGCACCAACTGGGAGTGCAGATAAATCACATGGGGCATCACTGTGGCTCCCAGCATGCCCACTGCGATCAGCAACGCCTGGCCGTTGGGCAGAGATGGGACCAGAGTGTGCAAAGCCACCTGCCCCCAATCGGGCTTTGCCAGGAAAAGCTCAATGGCGTAGGCACCGCAGATCACCGCCACAAGCACCGTTATCACAATTTCCACAACCCTTTGCCCATACTTCTCGAGCCATACGATCATAAAGGTGATCACAGCAGTCAACAGACCAGCGTAGATCATGGGGATGTGAAAAAGCAGGTAAAATCCCAAAGTCGCGCCGATAAACTCAGCGATGTTGGTTGCCATTGCAGCCAGCTCAGCACCTGCCCAGAGCACCCAGTTTACCGGGCGGCTGAACGCCGCTCCGCACAGCTCCGGCAGGTTCTTTCCTGTGGCGATGCCTAGCTTTGCAGACATTGTCTGCAAAAAGATCGCCATCAGGTTGCTCCACAGGATCACCCACAACAAGTTGTAATTGAAGATGGAGCCTCCGGTGATGTTTGTCGCAAAATTGCCGGGGTCAATATAGGCAACGCTCACGACAAATGCCGGGCCCACAAAGCCCAGCAGTTGCTTCAGCCTTCCAGCCAGGCTTCTGGGCCTGTGCAGTATGATTGCTGCCGCCGCGCTTTGCGAAAACGGGCGGTCCATTTCTTTCTCTGCGGTATGTATCGTTGGTTCAAGCATACGATCCTCCAAGATAGTTTGCCGCGGCCATGTCTGTTTGCCGTCGCCAAAACTCCGGTTACTGCACCATATGTTGGCGGAGGGAAAGTGGTGATTTTTAGGGGAAAGAATTTCAAGTTGCTTATTGACAATAATGTGTGACGCACAGTATAATGATTTTGAAAGCATGAGGTGATACACATCGTGAAGCCTGATGAAACAATGGAGGGGCTGCTTTCTGAGCTCCGGAGGGGCACATTGGTGCTCTGCGTGTTGAGCCAGCTCACTGAGCGGCAGTATGGCTACTCATTGTCGCAGCGGCTGGTGGAAAAAGGCATGGAAGTGGAGCAGGGCACTCTTTACCCGCTGCTGCGGCGATTGGAAAAGCAGGGCTTGCTGGACAGCGACTGGTCGCTGGAGGAAGCGCGGCCCCGGCGGTATTATGTGTTGAGCCAACGAGGGCGGGCATTGCTCGGCGATTTGGCTCAGGAATGGGGCAACATGGTCAAGGTGATGGACAAGATGCTGGAAGGGCAATGAAGGGGGAAGGGATCATGAATCCGATGGAGATGCTGGACCGATATCTCTATGACGTGGGCAGAAGGCTGCCTGCCAAGCAACGGGAAGACATTGAGAAAGAGCTGAAGTCACTGCTGCTGGATGCGCTGGAGGCGCGCACCGGCGGTGCTAAACCCACCGAGGCAGACATGGCGGCGGTGCTGAAGGAGTTTGGGTCGCCGGAGGTTGTGGCCACTCGATACGAAGGCGAGAAATATGTGATCGGGCCAAGGCTTTATCCTTTCTACCGTATGGTGCTATGGATTGTGACCGGAGCGTTGGCGCTGGGGCTCTTTATCAGTGTCTTTGTTGGGTATGTGTTTGCGCCCGGTGATGCGACCGCATTGGGCAGCCGCGTGCTGCAGTTCCTCAGCAGCCTGGTGTCTGGTGTGTGGGGGGCGATCGGTGTGGTCACTGTGATCTTCTGGGGCATTGAAAGGGGCCTGGCCCACAAGGCTGCCAGGATGGAGTTTCCCGAACCATGGGATCCGAAGGCTCTGCAGCCGGTGCCCAAGCACAATAATCCCTGGAAGCCTGCAGACTCCATCGCTGCGATCGTCTTTACCCTCATCGCGATGGTGCTGTTCAACGGCATACCTGAGTTGTTCGGCATATACTCCATGGGTGAGGCGGGCCAGCTGGTCATACAACCGGTCATCTCCACCCAGGCGCTGCAGGCCTACTTGCCGCTGTGGAATATTGGATGGGCATTATCATTGGCTTTGCATGCAGTGCTGCTGGCGCAAGGCCGGTGGCGTGTGGGCACTCATCTTGCCAGCATTGCGTTGAAGCTGTATGACATTGTTGTTGTGATTGTGATGATGACAGGCCCCGCATTGCTCAACACCAGTATAACCATCGGCGGCAATGATGTTGTGATGAAGATCGTGCAGGCCCAATTCCGGTGGATCTTCCTGATTATTATCATTGTCTCTGTTGTTGAGATTGGTAAAACCGTATATCGGATTGTGAAAGATCGGACATGAAAGACTTTGTTGCGATAGCACATCGTTGGTTGTAAAATATTGTCATTCATGAATGAAGAGGTGGCTTGTCATGGCGAAGGGTGAGAAGAATAAATCCGGTCTGGATGATGGCATGCCCAGCGCGGAGTTTCTGTGGAAGGACCGCAAGCGCACATTTCTGGGCCTGCCCTGGTCGTTTACCAGATACTCGTTGTATCCTCGAAAGTTAGTGTTGAAAAAGGGCTTCTTCACCATCACTGAGGATGAGATTCTGCTTTACCGCGTGCTTGATATGCGTCTGATCCGCACACTGGGGCAGCGAATGCTAGGTCTTGGCACAATTGTGATTATCTCCGGTGATGCCACATCGCCCGAGTTCAGGATTCTCAATGTGAAGAAGTCAGACAAGGTGAAAGAGCGCATCTCTGCGTTGGTGGATTCCGAGCGTGCCCGCCTCAATTTGCAGGGCAGGGAGCTCTACGGCATCGCCGATGATAGTGAGCAGGATGCGGCTGCTGCCGGAGATATAAACTGAATCTACTCTTAAAAAATGCCGGAGCCTTGAATCATAAAGGGCTTTGGCTTTTTACACCCTCCGGGGTGGCTCAGTGAGCTGACCGGATGAGAGGATGATCCACCGACAGGCCGGTTAGCCATGCTCTGACTGCATGATTGAACGCCTCATGCTGCGCCCAAGGGAAGTTGTGTTTTCCTCCGCACACCACATATGCTCTTCCGTTGGGAAGCGCTTTTGCCAAATCGAGAGCGGATTGCCTCATTGCGCTTGGCTCCTTTTCTCCGCAAAGGATAAGTGTGGGCGCTTCGGCACGATCAAGACCCTGCGGCAACTTTTGATATTTGTGCAGCTGAGTGTAGATCCGCTCAAGCATTTCGACTGTTTCTCCTGCTGCCTCCAGCTTAAAGTTTTCCTCATAATCTGCATCCGGGAAACCAAACTGCCTTGCCTGCATATCCATGATTGTTTTGTTTTTGAGCATCCGCACAGTCATGCGGTATGCCGGCATGTTCAACATCATGTTGAGCAGCGGCATGCTGCGGAACAAAGCGCTTGCCACAACAGCCCGATTCACCAGCTCCGGGTGCGTTGCCAGCAATTGCACGATAATCTTCGCACCCAGGGAGTGGCCCACCACATGGGCGCGGCCACCGTTGGCCTTCTCGCGGATCAGTGCTGCAATTCGCTCTGCGCTGTCCTGAATGTCAATGGCACCGTCATTTTTTGACTTACCATGGTCGGGCAGGTCTGGGATCAGAAGATGATAATCCTGAAAAGCTTCCCACTGCTTTTTCCACATCCAGCCGGCCATGCCACCGCCGTGGATGAATACAATGGTTTGCCCGTTTTGATTCCCTGTTTCCACATAATACATTGGTATTGGATCACCCCTCTTTGATTGGATCCTGTTTGATACCAAGAGCATACATCGCCATGCCCTTCAGCCGCCGGCAGGTGTCTTTGATTTCGTGCTCGCTCTGCACCAGTGCCTGAGATTGCATTTCCCGGGCAATGGCGCTGATCAACAGCGCGCAATCAGCAGCGTCAATACCGGGTAGGAGGTGGAAAGCATCGGTTGCGATGCCCCTTTCCACAATGCTTTGAAAGCCTCCCAACAATGCCTGCGCTGCCGGCTGCAGCAACTGGGCATACCGCTCTCTGACTGTTTCAAAATCTGTGCCGGATGCCAGGATGGCAGTCACATACTGTGAGAGAAGCAATAACCGGTCTGGCTCATCAATGATCATCCTGGTCAGGCAGTCGAAATAGGCAGACAACGCCGCTGCCGGGTCGGCCTCCGCAACGCAGAGCAATTCTGACCGTTCTTTTGCTGCGTGCTCAATCAGGTAGGCAAATGCGGCGTCCATCAGCTCATTGCTGCTCTTGAAGTATTCAAATATGGTGGACTTCCCGATCCCGGCCAATTCAGCAATCTGCCGGGTGGTGGCGTGGTGGATGCCATATCGGGCATATGCTGAGAGCGCAGCATCGAGTATCCTGATCTTTTTGTTGGCGCTGGGATTCTCTTGAATCATTTTCTGGCCTCCGAAACGACCGACCGGTCGGTCGGTATCTACCAATATAACATAATAGACTATTCTTGCCAAATGGTTCTTTGGGGTTTGTCTGACAGATGAGATGGGTGGGAATGAAAAGGCCCTTCTCAGCTGCTCTGAGAAGGGCCAGCCATTGACTAATACCGGTGCACTCGGTCCACGGCACCGGGTAGGGGCAGACCAGCCAGATATGCTTCAAGATTTCTTGAGAAGAACTCCATCTGCCGCTCTTCCCATTGGGGCGATGTGTAGCCGGAGATGTGGGGGGTGATGATTGTATTGGGCAGAGACCACAGCGGATGTGCTTGCGGCAGCGGCTCCGGTTCGGTCACATCAAGGCCTGCACCGGCGATTTGGCCGGTAGCCAGCGCTTCGGTGAGTGCTTCGGTGTCCACGATGTAGCCCCGCCCGATGTTAATGAGCGCTGCTGTGGGCTTCATCAGGGCGATGCGCCTGCGGTCGATCAGGCTTCTCGTCTTCTCCGTGCCCGGCAGGCAGATGCAGACATAGTCTGCCCGTGCCATCAAATCTTCCAGACCGTCGTCACCATACAGCATCTCGTCTACGCCATCCGGCTTTTCCACCGGGGAGCGCTTGAAGCCCAGCACCGTGCAATGAAACGGCCGGAGCAGTGCGGCAAGGTGGCTGCCGATGTCGCCGTAACCAACGATTGCCACAGTGGAGCCGGTCAGCTCCCGGCAATGGGGCACATTCCCCCAGTGGCCAGTTGGCATATTCAAAACGCTCCCGCCAATCTGGTGTGACAATGCCAGCATCAGCGCCAGCAGGTGCTCGGAGATCGGCACACCGTAGATACCGGCGCTGTTGCTGACCAGCAGATCGTTACCGAACAGCTCGTCCACCTCACCCAGGAATGAATCCACACCGGCGGACATGCTGTGCAGCCATTTCAGGTTCTTTGCACTTGTGAGCATACCCCTGCCGCCCCAGCCGAAAAGCACCTCTGCATCGGCCATCTGGGAGGAGTCATATGGTTTGGACATTGGCAGAAACCGCATTTGCGGAAACCGGCTGGAGAGGCGATCGAGCGCCTCCTCCTGGAAGTTATGCATCACAATGACTTTTCTCATAATCCCCTCAATCAATTTTGATAAATTCCGGCTTGAGCTGCCGGTATGCCGCCAGATAGCGGAACCCTGCCGCACGCACCGCATCCGAGGCCTCTGTGATCCACCGGCCCACATCTTCCGCGGCATGGGCGTCACTGCCGGTGGCCACGATTTCTCCGCCCAGCTCCCGATAACGCCGCAGGACATCGGCACCGGGCAGCAATCCTGCTCCGTTTTTAATACCGGAGGCATTCACCTCCAGGCCGTAACCCTTTTGGACAACCCGCTTGAGCACCGCGTCCAGCGCGTCGGCGTAGTCGCCATAGCGCAATGCAGGGTCGGGGAACCGGGCAAACTTCGCCACATAGGTGATGTGCGCCAGCACCCACGGGCCTTCGGTGGCGTCGATCATTTCCGCCAGCCGGTTGAGATAGAGGCAATAACCCTCCCTCTGCGTGCGATGCTCGAAGTACTCTGGCAGATATGGATCCACTCCGTCGATGAAGTGTAGCGACAGCAGCGCAAAGTCCATGCTCAGCTGCGCTGGAATGGTTTTCATTTGCTGCCAGGTTTCGGGCCGATAATCCATCTCCAAGCCGAACGCCAGGTCAAGGGCGGGGTAATCGGCCCGCGCCTGGGCCAAATCTTGCAGATAGGAATCAAAACCCTTCAGCTCAAAGGGTTTGTTGCCGATGTCATGGTGGTCGGTGATGGCGATGTGGGTCAGGCCTTTTTCCAACGCTGAGCGGCAGATCTGCCCGATGGCGGAGCGGCCGTCTCCGGAAAAGGCGCTGTGCAAGTGATAGTCCATCCGCATTTCAAGGATGCCTCCGGTCTTTGTTGGTTTCAGTGTAACCCAACAGCGCTGCCTTGCGCAAGGGCGGGGAGAGAAGCTAAGGTGTAAACGAAGCGAATTTGTCATAATGTGGTATAATTGCCCATAGGATAGGAGGGGCGTCTGTGCGAAGGTTTTTGAGGCCGGCGGTTGTTATTTTGATCTCTGGCATGCTTGCGGCGTGCGCGCCGGGGCAGGCATCTGGTGCCGGCAACAGGGCTGACGCGACTCCACTGCCGTCCCAAGGGGAGCTTATGATCGAGACGACTGTGCCCGACACCCCTGTGCCTACAGAAGAACTGCCCGAGTTACCGGTCATCACGGAAGCAATTGAGACTGCCGAACCGGCAGCTACCCCGCAAGTCACCGAAACACCTGAGGCTTTGCCTGCCAGCTTTGATGCCATGGTTTTACAGGGCTTGGCGGAGCGCTGGGCTGGCCGCCAGGCCATCGTGGTCCGGGCGGACTCGGAGGATTCTCCGGAGGCAAACGTTTGGCTTTATGAACGAGTAGGTGACGGCTGGAAGGCTGCTGCCGGGCCCTGGCCGGCAATGGTTGGGAAAAATGGCGTATCCAAGCAGCAGGAGGGTGATGGCAGAGCCCCCAGCGGTGTGTTTCTGTTGGGATCGGCCTTTGGCTGGGCCCCCAGTCCTTCTGGTGCAACCTACCAGTATCGCAAGCTGGACAGTCGCGACCGGTGGGTGGATGAGGTCTCCTCACCATATTACAACCGGTGGGTGCGGGGTTCTGCTTCCAAATGCGGCAGCGGCGAGGATTTGAAGACAATCGCGCAATATGAGCACGCGCTGATTGTCCACTACAATGATGCTGCCGAGGCGGGGTTGGGCAGTGCGATCTTCCTGCACGTCTGGCTGGGGCCGGGCAAGCCCACGCACGGCTGCACCGCCATGTCGGAGCAAAACATGGAGACGCTGCTGTGCTGGCTGGATTATTCGGCACGCCCGGTGCTGGTGCAAGGCACTGAGCAACAGATATCCAAGCTCATGGGGGAAGACTGGGGCATCGCCTGCCTGCCGGATGGCTGGGGTTATGTGGACGATTTCATTCCCGATGCACAGCTGGAGATCCGCTATTCCACCGCGAGCAACTTCACAGGCAAGCTGCTTGCCGGATATCAGTCGCCCCAGGCCGTGATGCGTCTGGATGCCATCGAGGCGCTTGCCCTGGCGGCAGCAGAATGGAAGGGGGACTCCATCGGGCTTCGCGTGTATGACGCATATCGCCCTCAGCAGGCCACCGACGCGATGATCGCCTGGGCAGAAGACCTTGCGGAAACCGCCACCAAGAAGGAGTATTATCCTGAACTTGACAAAGTGGACATACCTGGCCAATACGTGGCGAGGAAGTCAAACCATCGGCTGGGTGGCACAGTTGACCTGACGCTTGTGAACTGGAGCACGGGGAAGAACATCGATATGGGCGGGCCGTTTGATTTCTTTGGAAACCTGTCTGCCTATCGTTACAAGGGCCTGTCTGCCGCCCAGTCCAGCAACCGATCACTGCTCAGGTCAGTAATGATGGAGTTTGGGTTCGCTCCATATGATAAAGAGTGGTGGCATTTTGCCTATCCGACGGAGGGAGCTGGCGGCGACTTCACCATCCTGCCAAGAGAACGGGCCGCTCATTGAGCCATGAAGCATCTGGAAGGCCCCTGCAAACGGCGGGGGCCTTCAGGTTATGGCGGTTATGTATTGACGTAGTCCCTCTTTGGTTTGTTTTTTCGTGATTTTTCCTGTTTGCTGGCCGCTGCCGTGGTTGGCTTGTACTTTTTCGGCACATAAATGGTTTGCACGAAATTCTTCTCGTTGACGGCATCGACGCTGTTTTGATCCTGCGGCTCCTCTGTGCCCTGCACGGCTGCTTTTTCCGCTTTCTCCATGTTGCTGGTCTTCGCCTTTGCCAATGCCTTCCTGCGGCCCAGCGGCGACAGTGACATGATGCCTTTGCGCATGCGCGCACCTCCCCTGGATACGATCGTATCCTATATATATTCCTTGAGTCATCATAAAGTGTCAGCCCCATTATAGCGAACCTGTTACGGCTGCTTCCTTATTGACATAGGGCAAAAATTTGCATCAACCGATACGAAATACTTATCTACGGATAGATAATGTAAGAAAATTAAAGATATAGAAATCTAATCAAATTATAACTCAATTTACATATAAAATTTCGTACTATATAATCATTATTGTTGGAAATAGATAAACGTCATAATTCGACATCAGACATAAAAGTAATTAATATGATGGCGAATTGTGTCGAAAACAAATAGCAGGAGGAAGCCGCATGTCAGAAAAGGTACGGGTGCTCGTGGTGGATGACAATGCTCAAATGCGCGACATGATGAGCGAGTGCATCAAAATGCAGGATTTCGCCGATGTTGTGGGTGAAGCCGGCAACGGTGTGGAGGCCGTGGAAAAACTCCAGAAGCTTCAACCGGATATCATCATCCTTGACTTGATCATGCCGATGCTGGATGGCATCGGGGTTCTGGAAAAAATCCCAGAGCTCAAGATCAGGAAACCCCACATCATTGTGCTCTCCGCAATCGGCCATGAAAACATCATTCAGGAGGCCATGTCTCTTGGAGTGGAGTACTACATGGTCAAGCCCTTTGACATGGACATCCTGTGCAAGCGCATCCGCGAGATCGGTCAGGAGAAGCAGAAGAGCGGTGAGAAGCGCATGTATCAGCCGCCGGCAAAAAGTGCAGCCCGTTCCCTGGATGAAGAAATCACGAGCATTTTTCTGACAATCGGCATTCCCGCACATATAAAAGGATACCACTTCCTGCGCGAAGCGGTGAAGATGGTGATCGATGATTCTGAACTCATCAATAGTATTACCAAGGAGCTCTATCCCGGTGTGGCGCGGCGATACAACACCACAGCCAGCAAGGTGGAGCGGGCAATTCGCCACGCAATTGAGGTGGCCTGGACCAGAGGCCGCATTGAGAACATCAACAACATTTTCGGCTATAACATCTATACCAAGAACGACAAGCCCACCAACGGCGAGTTCATTGCGCTGGTGGCGGATAAACTGCATATTGAGCGCACGGCATAGTCCGGCGCTCTTCGTTGGAAAGGCCCTTTCCCGTTGCAGCGGGAAAGGGCCTTTTTCGTGATTAGCCTCTGTTTGATCCATATAAACCAAAAAACCCGCTTTTCAGCGAGTTTGCATGCCAGGCGCCTTTCGGCATACAGAAATGCCCGGCAGGACGATATCAACGATTCAATATACATACTATAATATACAAACGCCAGATTGTCAAGATATTTTTTGAAAATGGCCGAAAATCTGAGCTTGACCGTTTTGACTGTTCAAACTATTGCCTGGGTTTCATTTTTCACCGTTTACAGATCTTATGTGATTGATTATGATATCGACCTTGCGATCAAGTCTGGAGGTGGTGTTTTGATGCAGATTGAGCTGGAGGGTGTCAACAAGACTTTCCGCGTGGCCAAGAGGCCGCCGGGATTTCTTGGTGCGGTGCGCGGCGCATTTATGCGGCAATACGAGCATGTGAAGGCGCTTGATGATGTGAGCTTTGCCATCGGTGAGGGGGAGTTGGTGGGCTACATCGGCCCGAATGGCGCGGGGAAATCCACATCTGTGAAAGTGATGAGCGGCATCCTTGTGCCGGACTCAGGGCAATGCCTGATTGACGGGCGAGTGCCATGGAAGGAGCGCACGGCCCATGTGGCCCGGATCGGTGTGGTGTTTGGTCAGCGAAGCCAGCTTTGGTGGGATGTGCCGGTGCTCGATTCGTTGGAATTGCTGAGAGACATCTATAGTGTGAAGGAGGCAGATTTCCGCCGAAGGCTTGATGATCTGGCTGGCGTGCTGGAGATCGGGCCGCTGCTCAAAACGCCGGTGAGGCAATTGAGCCTCGGCCAGAGGATGCGCTGCGAACTGGCAGCAGCGCTGCTGCATGGGCCGCGCATCTTGTTTCTGGATGAACCCACGATCGGGCTCGATGCCGTGTCAAAGCTGGCACTAAGGGCCTTCCTGAAGGACATGAACGCCAAACAAGGCGTTACGATGATCCTGACAACCCATGACATGGATGATGTGGAGGCACTGTGCAGCCGGGTGATGGTGATTGGGCGGGGAAGCATTCTGTATGACGGAGGTTTGGATGGCCTGAGGAGCCGGTATGCAAGGCTCCACCGCATCCGGGCTGAACTCATGGGCCCTTGCGCGATGGAAAGCCTGCCTGGCGCGGAAAGGGTGGAGTTGAACCAAAACGAGTGTGTGGTCTGGTTTGATCCTGAGATCACACCGGCCCACCGGTTGGTAGCAGCACTTGCATCATCTTGCCCCTTAAAAGATGTGGTGGTGGAGGAGCAGGATATCGATCAGATCATCGCCGCGATGTATCGGGAGATGGGGCTATGAAGCTGATGCGGGCCAGTATCTCTATCCTCAGGATCCAGTTAGTCTCCACACTGCAGTTTCGCGCGGCGGCCTGGGCAAAGATGAGCACGTTTGTGTTCTATGGTTTTGTGCACGTTGTCTTGATGCTGATCTTTTACCGGTATGGCGTGAACACCAGCGCGGGCGCACAAGCAGGCATGACAGCCGTGCAGGCTGTGAGCTACACGTGGCTTTTGCAGATCATCGCCAGCCTGTTTCCTGTCATGGGGTCAGACAGTGAAATCAGGAATAAGATCATCAATGGCGACGTTGGTGTGGAGCTTTGCAGGCCGCTGGATTTGTATGCCCATTGGTTCAGCCGGGCGTTGGCGGCGAAGCTCTCACCCTTTCTGATGGGGTTGGTGCCGATCACGGTGGTCGCAATGCTGCTGCCTGCTCCATACAACTTGCAGCCGCCGGATTCGGCAGCGGGCTTGCTGGCCATGCTCCTTTGCCTGTGCACAGGGCTTTTCCTGTCTGGCTCCATCATCTGCCTGACCTATGGGTTGATGCTGAACCTCAAATGGGGCGATGGGCCGGTGAACATCTTTCTGGTGATCACCGATGTATTGTCCGGCTCCTACCTGCCATTGCAGTTGTGGCCCGGTTGGGCGCAGGGCATTCTGGCCTGGCAACCGTTCGCCGGCCTGGCCGACCTGCCATTGCGGTTTTATGTGGGCACGATGGACCCCGGGCAGGTGTGGCAGGTGGCTGGTCTTCAACTATTGTGGACAGCAGTATTCATTCTTATCGGTAAGCTTCTGATGGGCCGGAGCCTCCGGCGCGTCGTGATACAGGGAGGTTGAAAATGGGTGGGATCAAGCTCTATTTCAAATACATCCGCATCCAGCTGCTTGCCGGGCTGCAATACAAGGGCTGGCCGCTGCTGGTGCTTTCCACGCTTAGCGTGGTCGTGACCGAGCCCATCACGGTGTTTCTGCTTTTCTGGCGGTTTGGCAACGTGGGGGAGTGGACGGTGGAGCGGGTGATGCTGGTTTATGGGCTGGCAGTCACCAGCTTCGGATTGGCGGAGGTGTTTTCCAGGGGGTTCGACTATTTCCCCTGGCAGATCCGCACCGGCGAGTTCGACCGCATCTTGCTGCGGCCTCGCAACACCTTTTTGCAGATCGTAGCAGCCCGGTTCCACATCCACCGGATCGCCAGAGCAGCTGGTGGCCTTGCCATGGTGCTGTGGTCTCTTTCGCGGCTGGGGGTGCCGGCCACTGCGGCTAATATGGCTGTGCTCACGCTGGCGCTGGCTGGGGGGTACCTCACCTATACAGGAGTGTTTGTGTTTTCCTCTGCGGCGTCCTTCTGGACGATCCAGGCGTTGGATTGGATCTACATTTTCACCAACATCAGCTATCAGGTTGTGAAAAGCCCGCCGGAGCTGCTGCCCCGGTGGCTGAAGAATATGTTCATATACATTATGCCGATGATGGTGTTCTGCTATTTTCCGGCTGCGTCAGTTTGCGGATGGGGATTGCCGACGGTGCTGGGGTGGCTGGCGCTGCCTGCGGGCGTTGCATTTTTTGGGCTTTCGCTGTTAATGTGGAAGGTAGGGGTGCGGCATTATTCCAGCACCGGGAGTTGAAACCTCAGCCTGCCAAAAAAACCCTCACTCCCAACCCCCTCCCAAGGGATTGGGAGAGGAGGTAAAGGAGGATAAATGATTCAAAGATCAACTCTTGCCACCATCGCCCGATCGGAAGCATTGAAATGTTACCACGGCTTTGTCATGGAAACCGAGCCTAACCTTGATCCGATTGTGCAACTGTTTCCACCATGGCCGCTTCGTGAATGGGATGGTAAATGGTGTGCCGCATTTGTGTATTACTGCTGCAGATTGGCCGGGCTTGGTCTGCCGGTGCGATACCCTGATGATCGGGTTTCCTGTAACTTTGCCGGCTGCCTGGCTTGGGAGCAATGGGCCATGTTGCCGGAAACGGGCTTTTACCATAGGGCGGGCGAAGAGGGGTTTGTGCCAGAGGCCGGCGACATTGTGCTTTATGATGGTGTGTTTGACCCAGGCCCTCATGACCACATTGGTGTGGTGTTGGAAAACCGTGAGGCCTCCTTGCTGGTGGCTGAGGGGAACTACAACAATGTGTCCGCAGTGCTTGAGAGGAAGAAAGATGTGCACATCCGGGCGTATCTCCGCATTCCTGACAGGTATACAGATGGGCAAGCAACTATTGTTTAGTGTTTGAAAATGCTAGTACAATACGATACCAAATTATTCGTCTCAATATCAAGTACTCAACAAAGCAAGCTTTTCCTGGATCCGCATCATCCATGCCGTGGACTCAATCTTCAACCCGTCGCCACCCTTGCGGGCTTCCCCCAACCCCATATGGCCGCCACCAACGAAGTATTTATCCTTGGCCTCGGTTACGTAAGCGGTGGGGAACTTCCACAGGCCATCCGCTGTACGAAAGCTGTCCAGGTGCTCAAGTATCCTCATGAACCACGCCGAACGGGCCATCACCGGGAAGCCCGCCATCGCTTCCGCCCACCACACCACGCTTGTGTCGGGTGCGCCATTGGGTTCTGTCTCGAAGAACCGGGGCAGGTGCAGCGACCAGCCCATGCCGTAATACTTGTTTGGTGGCACGAAGATGAGCCCGTAACCCCAGGGCAGCCGCTGGTACCGTTCGTCCAGCACGCTGGTGAGGATGGCGTCAACCTTCTGCCGGTTATCCGGGGTGTCCAGCACCGGGGGCAGGTTTGCCCAGGCGAAAAGATCATAGACCAACGGATAGAGATACTTGCCATCAGGATAGAATTTCGGGTGGATCAGCGGGTGCATGCGGCGGGCTGTGGGGATTGCGGGGAACCCTGATGGGTCGGTATGGATATCAAACTCTCCATTGGCAGCAAACCAATGGGCCGAATCCAGCCGCTCCTGCAACACCATGGTCACAGCTTCGTGCCGGCAGCCCATCCCGTTCAGATATGACGCCAGAATGGTGTATTCCACCGGGTTCAGCCACGTGGGGTGCTCCAGAAGGTATATGAGGCGGTCCAGCGCTCGATGGTTGAATTGGGCCAGCCGTGGATCATCCTGCTCCCGCACACCGAATAGCAGCACCTTGCGCATGGCGTTTTCCAGGCAGGTGTCAAAGCTGTTGTGGATCACCGGTTTCTCGGCGACCTGAAGCAGGCACCCGATCCAATACTGCACTGTGGGCTGTGCCAGCATTTCCACCCGAAATCGGTGGATCTCACCTTGCGGCGCGCCTAGCCGTTCGGCGGCCCAGATTGCGATGATCGGGTTGCCCTTCACCTTCAGCCATTCGAGAATGTGAATGCGTTCTTTGTTGTCAAACATGGTGCACCTGCTTTCTACAGCCTGCTTGTGTAAGCCTTCGGGTTATTCAGAAATCCCTTCATCAGCTTCACACCGGGCAGATCTTCCCAATTTGTTTGGGTGGGCGGGTTTTGATCCATGTCATACACGACCGCTCCCTCCATCGCCAGCAGGATCGGTGAATGAGTGGCAATGATAAACTGGCAGTTACCCTCATGGCTCAGCTCTTTGAGGATGCTGTAGAGCGTAAGCTGCCTCAGCGGTGACAGCGGCGCCTCCGGTTCGTCCAGCAGGTAAAGACCGTTTGGCGCCAGGCGTTCTTGGAACAACCGCAAGAAGCTTTCACCATGGGATGCTGCTTCCAGCAGATCCTGCCCATACCGTTGCTCCATGTCGCCGATACTGCCAGCGTAGGCAGCTCTGGCTTGGTTTTGTGCAAACACGCTGCGATCGGCGTACTCCTTTTCCACACGCTGCAGTTCAACCCGCATCTCTTCCCTTTGCTTTTGCAGCCCCACGGTAAAGTTGAAGAAATCCTCACTGCGTAAAAAGAATTTGAGAGCTGGCCTCTTTTCGAACACCAGCCGCATGCCGCGGGCAAAAGGCCGCAACCCTGCCAGCGTCTCATCCCGCCCGGCATCCATCCGACCCACAGCGGGCAGGCTGAGTTTCACGGCAAGGGCCTCCAGCAGCGTGGATTTGCCGGTGCCGTTGTCTCCTGAGAGCAATGTGACCGGTGCGGTGAACACCAGCTGCTCCAGGTTTTTGAGTGCCGGGATCGTATAAGGCCAGCAGGCAGGGCGCTCGTCTGCAAGGATGGCTTGGCGCAGATAGATCATGTGAACACTCATTTCATTAGGATAATTTGATTTAATCACTTGGGTATTTCCTTGTCAATGCCGGAAAGGGCACAGCAAAATAGCGCGCACCTCCCTTACACCCTCTCCCGAAGAAGCCATCTCTCCCTGTCATATTCATATTACCCTTGAATAAACTTTTGCTGTGGGCCGAAATCTGTTCTTCTAAATAAACAAATATACCTGTACTACTTTTCGATTCAGCCACATAGGAATGACAGAGAGCATCAGCAACAAACTTCGGCCATCAGGCTTCAGGGAGGGAACGGCATGAACGTCATGAAGAAAACCATATATACCGAGCTCGCCGCAGCAGAGGCAGCCACGGCTGCGATGGCCGAAGGGGCCATCGACCTGCCGCAGGGCTCGTCGTGCCAGCGGGTGATCAGCTGCGATGGCCGAGTCACTCAGCTCACGGCGGAAACCGTGAAAGGCGCGGTTTCGCTGGAGGGGCTGGCGGAGTTTGCCGTGGTGTATGAAGATACAGAGGGCGTGATCGAAAGCATCTCCGGTGTGTGCCCCTTCACGCACCGCCTGAGTGCGCCTCAGGCAGAGCCTGGTATGGACGCCAAAGTGGCCGGTAAGGTCTCTTCTCCGTCAGCCAGGACTGCAGGATCCGGCAGGCTGTTGGTTTCCGCGGTGGTGGAAATCGATGCCATGGTGACTGGGCTGCTGCCGGTGGAAGTGGCATGCGATGCCGACGACAACCGCCTCCAGATGCTCACGCAGAAGGTGTACTGGCACAGCAGGAGCGCTGCTGGAAAGGGCTCGTTCACTGTCCGCGAGGAGGTGGAGGTGCCCCGCGACCTGCCGGAGGTGCAAAAGGTGCTGGTGAGCCGGGCTGCAGTGCGCACCGGTGATGTGCAGGCACTGGCAGGCGAGGCCATGGTGGCCGGCGACTTGCTGCTTAGCGTCACTTATCTGGATAAGGCTGGCAACATCAACCAAGGCAGTTTTGATGTGTCTTTCGGCGCGCCTGTGACGGCGGCCGGCATGCAGGAAAAGATGGAAGCCCGTGCCTGGGGCAGCGCATCCCAGTTGTTCATAAATGTCGGCGAGAACCTGAGCGATGAGCGGCGCGTGCTTTCCATCGAGGCGCCGCTGTTCCTGAACGTCGAGGGCTACGAGCCCTGCGAGGTGGAGGCGCTGAGTGATGCCTACCACCTGGAGTACGACATTGGCATGGCCCGGGAGGAGATTGGCCTGTTTGACGGCCCGGTCGAGGTGTCCGAGAAGGTGAAGGTGAGGGGTGCGCTGCCCCGTACCGATGTTCTGGATGCAGAGGCCAGCCTGCAGGCGACAGAGGTTACGCCGGTGCTGGACAATTACTCCGTGACTGACGGGCAGGTGGACCTGTCCGGCAGGCTTGCTGCCAGGGTGTTCTGGCGCGGTGCTGACGACAAGCTCATGAGCACGTTGGTGGATGTGCCCTTCGCGGCTTCCATCCAGTGGCAGGGCGCTTCGCCGGACAGCAAGGTGGAGATTGGTGTGAGCGCGGTGAAAGCCGAGGCATTTGCCGGATCCAACCAGTTTGAGGTGGAGGCGGACCTGGATGTGGCGGTTTCCAGCCGCAGGCTCATGGACTACACAGTGATTACGAACCTCGAGCAGGGTCCGCCGCTGGCCCGGGCAATGGCCCCGCTCACGCTCTGCATCGCCGGCCCCGGTGATACAGCCTGGACGCTGGCCAAGCGCTGCCGGGTGAAGGTGGATGACCTGATCAAGACAAACCCTGAGATTGCCAAGGGCGTGCAGGCTGGCCAAAGGCTTGTCATCCTGCGGAAATAGTTTGGTGCAGAGTCAATCCCCTCCGTCGGGTTTCCGGCAGAGGGGATTTTGCTTGCGGAGGAATCATGACTGTTAAAAAGGCGCTCCGACGGGCGCTATGCTGGGTGGGGCTGGCGCTGCTATTCAACCTGGGAGTGCTTTTATTCCAGGGCAGGCAGTCGGCAATTGAGTTCTTCGGTGGCTATATCATTGAGCTAAGCCTATCGGTGGACAACTTGTTTTTGTTTCTGATGATCTTTTCCTCTTTCGGCATCCCGGCGGAGTACCAGCGCAGGGTGTTGGCTTTTGGCGTGGCCGGTGCGGTTTTGATGCGCTTTCTATTCATTCTCCTTGGTGCCGCGCTGGTGCGCAGGTTTGAGTGGGCCCTGTATGTGTTTGGTGCAATCCTGATTTTCAGTGGAACAAGAATGATGATGGCGCCTGACCATCAGAAGGACTATAAAGGCCACCCATTGATGATGAGATTTGGCAAGGCGTTTCCGTTCACTGGCAAGCTGGAGGGGGAGAAATTCTTTGCGCGCCGCAACGGCAGGGTGTATGCCACGCTGTTGTTTGCAGTCCTGCTGCTGGTGGAATTTTCTGATCTCCTGTTTGCGATCGATTCCATCCCGGCCATTTTTTCCATCACAACTGATGTTTTCATTGTGTACACCTCAAACATTTTTGCCATACTTGGGCTTCGGTCGTTCTATTTCGCACTGGAACGTTTGTACAGGGTTTTTGCCTATATGAAATATGGCGTTGCCGCTGTGCTGGTGTTTACCGGTGTGAAGTTGTCCATACTCTTTCTCGATATAGAGATTCCAATCCCTCTGTCTATTGGCATCATCGCGGCTGCCCTAAGCGTGAGCATCGTCGCGTCACTGCTGTTTGCAAGCCCCGACGAAAGAACATGATTCCAAGATAAAAGTGTGATGGCGTGTTTCAGACTTGACACAACGCTGTCGAGTATGCTCTGCTATCCTGTGGGAAAAGGAGGCAGAGATTATGAAACTTGAATTGCCAGTTACGCCGCCAGCCCATCTCAAGGAGCAATGGCCCGGCCAGTTCTCACTGTTTTCTTATTATACCTTTGCCATCGATGTGCCGATGCCGGTGTTCATCATCACCACGCTGAAGGATGACGGTCTTGCCAACGCCGCGCTGAGCGCGTGGGGCATGATGACAGGCAGCGGCAAGGAACCTAAGTTTCTGCTGCAGGTGCACAATTACACAGAGAGCCGCCGCCTCATCGAGCAAAACGGCGAGTTTGTGATTAATTACCCTTCGCTGCCGCTTTATCGCCAGGCTCTTGAGACTGTCAAACGATTCGATGGCCAGACTGATGAGATCCAGGCCAGCGGCTTGACCCACGAGCGCTCCGCCGTCGTGAAGGCTCCCAGGGTGGCGGAGTGCTTCGCGTGCCTGGAGTGTCGTGTGGACTGGATGCGCGGCATGGAATCGGGTGAAGAAACCAGCACGCTTGTGCAGGCTTCCATCGTGCATGCCGCCATTGACGAAGCTGTATGCCGTGACGGCCTGGCGGACTCGCTGCGGCAGAAGCAGTGGGCCATCCACATATCGGAGTCTGTCAACCCTGTCAATGGCGCGGCGGACACCGGTTTGTTTGCGCCGCTGAACGTTCAAAACGCTGTCAAGCTGTCATAACCAATTCAAGAATGAGGGAGGGAAACAAATGAAAGTAACCGGAATCTGCCTGATCACCGACAATGTGCGTGCGCTGGCTGAGTTTTACACCCAAGCGCTCGGCGTTACAGCAGACATCAACGATGTGCACGTGGATCTGGAGACGGATGGTGCCGGGATCGCAATCTTCTCCACGCAGGGCATGGAGGAGATGGCTCCTGGTTCCATGAAAAGCGCGGGTGCGGGGCGCACTGCAGTCATGCTCCAGGTGCAGGATGTGGATGCGCATTTTGAGAGGATCTCTCATATGGGTGCAGAGATCCTGCTGGAGCCCAAGACCCATCCATGGGGCAGCCGGGCATTCTGGTTCAAAGACCCCGATGGCAATATCGTGGATTTTTTCAGTCGGCCTGCAGGTTGATTCCAGCCGCGCCGTCCTGCAACAGCCCGGTGATTCCCGCATGGTGTTCCACGCTTTGTGAGGTTATGATATAATCAGGCAAATGCTGATGATTTGATAAGGACGGTATCATGCAGGACATCAAGAATAAACTGGGCTTCATCTGCGACATGGACGGCGTGATTTATCACGGCAACCATCTGCTCCCCGGCGCGAAGGATTTTGTGGATTGGCTTGTAAAGGAAAACAAGAGCTTCCTGTTTTTAACCAACTCCTCAGAGAGATCTCCGAGAGAGCTCCGGCAGAAGCTGCAGCGTATGGGCATGGACGTAGAGGAGACTCATTTTTATACCAGTGCGTTGGCCACGGCGGAATTCCTCTCCACGCAAATGCCCCATTGCTCGGCATACGTGATTGGCGAGGCAGGCTTGCAAAACGCGCTGTATGAGGCTGGGATCACGTTTAATGATGTTTCACCCGATTATGTTGTGGTGGGCGAGACGCGCCACTATAACTACGAGAGTATCCTGAGAGCAGTGAGCCTGGTCAACAAAGGTGCTCGCCTGATTGGCACCAATCCTGACCTCACCGGCCCCATTGAGGGTGGAATTGCCCCGGCTTGCCGGGCACTGGTGGCACCCATCGAGATGTCTACAGGCAAGCAGGCATATTTCGTGGGAAAGCCAAACCCCCTGATGATGCGCACCGGCCGCAAGATGCTGGGTTGCCACTCCGCTGAGATGGTGATCATCGGAGACCGGATGGACACCGACATCATCGCCGGCATAGAGTCCGGCATTGACACGGTGCTGGTGCTTACCGGTGTTTCCACCCGTGAGAGCATCAACCAGTTCCCCTACCGGCCAAGTTACGTGCTGGACAGGGTGGGGGACATTGTGAAGTAGTCAGTAGTCAGTAGCCAGTAGTCAGTGGTCAATGGAAAGTACGATACAGTCGGAATATGGCGGTCAATGTAGAGGCCGGGCTCTGTACCGGCCCGCAATCCCACCGTCGCTACGGCGACACCTCTCCTTTACCCAACACAAGGATGGTGATCTATTTGTGTTGTGGGCTTTAAATCCAAGCAATTGCGCGGATTTTGAAATTGGCTTGTTGATATTTGCCAGACACGGTGTTATAATAAAACAGGTTGATTTCGCGCTGATGACTGCGTTTTCGCAAGAGTGGGGCTCCCCACTCTTTCGCATTGTTTTAGGCTTCAACAACCGGACACGGTGATTGGGCTGAAAGGCGTCGCTTTTCGGCGAATTGTAGTCTTTCTGGCGCGGAGATTTGCTTTCCGTAGGGGGAGAATGCCTTCTGCGGCCATCATGGAAAGGTGAAGAGCGGTTGGAGAAAAGGTCCGTCAAGGATGTCGCAAAGGCCGTTGTAGAACGGGGACTGGCAGGAACAGAATACGAACTCGTGGATGTCCAGTTCAAGAGCGAACGGGGCCAATGGTATTTAAACATATTTGTGGACAAGCCTGGTGGCATCATGCTTGATGACTGCGAGCTTGTCAACCAGTTGATCGATCCGATTTTGGATTCTGAGCCGGAGATCGCCGGAAAACACGATTTTCTGGTCGTGTCGTCACCGGGGTTAGACAGGCCGATTAAAACTGATAACGATTTTAAGCGTAATCTGGGCAGAAAACTGGATGTGAAACTCTTCTCCCCCATGGACAAAAAGAGGGAGATTACCGGTGTATTGATGTCGTTCGATGCTGAGAACATCAATCTGGAGCAGGACGGCGCCAAAGAGGCCATTGTTGTGAAACGAGCCAACATCGCCAAGGCACAGCAGCATATCGAGTTCTGAGGAGTGGATTGGAATGAAAGTTGATTTTCTGAATGCCCTTGACGAAATAGAAAAAGAGAGAGGTATCGGCAAGGATGTATTGCTGGAGGCCATCGAGGCCGCCCTTGCCGCCGCATACAAGCGAAATTATGGAAGCGAGCAGAATGTCCGTGTGAATGTGTCCCGCGAGAGCGGCGACATCAAGGTGTATAACCTGCGCACTGTCGTGGAAGAGGTTGCCAATCCCGAGACCGAGGTGAGCCTGGAGGAAGCCAAGAGCATCGCTACCCGTTACCGCGTGGGTGATATTGTGGAGCGAGAGGTTTCAACCAGTGATTTCGGCCGCATTGCGGCTCAGACTGCCAAGCAGGTGATCGTGCAGCGCATTCGCGAAGCCGAGCGCGGCGTGATTTTTGATGAGTTTCAGGAAAAGCAGGATGAGATTGTCACCGGCGTGGTGCGCCGTGTGGAGCGTAACAATGTGTATATCGGTGTGGGCCGCAGCGAGTGCTACCTGCCGCCGTCTGAACAAGCCCGCAGCGAGCGCTATATGGTCAATGACCGTCTGAGGGTATATGTTGTGGAGGTCCGCCGCACCAACAAGGGCCCACAAGTGATCGTGAGCCGGTCCCACCCGGGCTTGATCAAGAGGCTGTTTGAAAATGAAGTGCCCGAAATCAAGACCGGTGTGGTGGAGATCCGCGGGATTACCCGCGAGGCCGGCTACCGCACCAAAATGGCTGTCTATTCCCGCGATGAGGAAGTGGATCCGGTGGGCGCCTGCGTGGGCCAGCGTGGCATGCGCGTGGAACGTGTTGTGGCCGAGCTTGGCAACGAGCGCATTGACATCGTGCCCTGGAGCGATGACCCGGCTGAGTATATCGCCAACGCCTTAAGCCCCGCCAAGGTGAGCATGGTGCGCCTGAATGAACGGGACAAAATCGCACGCATCATTGTGGCGGATAACCAGCTTTCGCTTGCCATTGGCCGCGAGGGGCAAAATGCCCGGCTGGCCGCAAAGCTCACTGGCTGGAAGATTGACATCAAGAGTCAGTCACAAGTGATGGCAGCCGCCGCTGAAGAGGCGATGATGGAAGAGACCGAAGAGTATGAAGAGGCCGAGGAGTTTGAGGAGTCTCAGGAATAGCCAGGAGGTGCGCCTGTGAAAACCAGAAAGGTTCCCATGCGCATGTGTACCGGCTGCCGGGAGCGCAAGGCCAAAAAGGAGCTCATCCGTGTGGTCCGCACACCGGAGGGAGAAGTCACCATTGACCGCACAGGCCGCAAAAACGGTCGTGGTGCATATCTATGTATGGACAATGTTGCCTGCCTGGAAAAGGCAGTGAAGACCAAGATGCTGGAGCGGTCGCTTGAGACGCCCATTGGGGCTGAAATCTACGAAAAGCTCCGCGGGGAGTTGACGGACAACCATGAGTGACCGCTTGAAAGGTATGATCGGCTTGGCCATCAAAGCTGGCCGCGCGGTCTCGGGAGGGTTCGCCGTGCAGGGCGTTGTGGTGCAGCGCAAGGCAAAACTGGTGCTGGTGGATGGCAGAGCAGCGCCGAACACCGTGAGGCAGTATACTGCGATGTGTGAAAACAACCGTGTGCCATGCATCGTTCTGAAGGAAGAGGGCTTGTTGGAGCAGTTGACCAGCCGCGACAACAGGACAGTACTGGCGATTATCGACGGCGGGTTTGCCGAGGCGATACAGGAGATTTTGAGGAAAGAATAACCCCGGGGGTGTGCAAGCGAATGTCCAATCCACTGAGCAAAACGGCCAGCGAGCTGAAGGCTTCCTCCAATATGCTACTAGAACGGATCGGGGAGACGCGCAGGAGGGCTCATGACACTGTGCTGAGCCTTCGCGATCTCGAAGAGGCGATCAAGGGCAGAATACGGGATGACCATGAGCGCGCCAGGGCGATGGAAGCACTGGAGCAGGATCTGCCCCAGGTTGCTGAGGAGCCGGCCATTGCAGTCAAGGTTAAGCCGGAGCCTGTGGCTCCCCCGGAGATTGTCTTCGAGCCGGTGGCGGCTAAAGAGTCTTCTCCCGTGCCACCCGCACGGGTAGAAGTGCCTGCCCGCGCCGCGGAGCCTGAGGTGAAGGAAAAGGTCTCTGTGAAGGAGCCTGAATCCAAACCGGTCGAGCAGCCGGAAGTCAAGGCCGAGGAGCCCAAGGCTGCCCCCGCTCCAGAGCCTGAGAAGGCTGACAAGGCAGAAGCACCAGCCACGCCGGCGGTGCAGGAGCCGAAGGAATCCAGGCCTGTGCCTGAGTTTCCGAAAGCTGAGATTCCCCAGGAGCGAGCCAAACCGGTGTTCCCCAGGGCTGAACCGCCCAAGGAGCGCGTCTATACGCCCCGGCCTGACAGCCAGCCCCGTCCATCCTATGGGCGTGATGACCGGCAGCCATATCGGCCCGATGACCGCAGGCCTGGTGCCAACGGCACGTTTACGCCACGCGTGGGTGCCAACGGCCCGTTCATCCCCAAGACACCCCCGGTGGGAGCCAACGGCGCGTTTATCGCCAAGCCCCGCCCGGAAGGCCAGCAGGGCACGTTCCAGCCCCGCGTGGGAGCCAACGGCGCATTTATTGCCAAGCCCCGTCCGGAAGGCCAGCAGGGCACGTTCCAACCCCGCGTGGGGGCCAACGGCGCGTTCATTCCCAAACCCAGGCCTGAGGGCCAGGGTGCTCCTGCCCGTCCCGGCGGTTACCGCCCCAGTGCTGGCGGCAGTGGCGGCGGGTTCGGCCAAAGGCCGGTGTCTGAGCGCGATATTAAAAAGCAGCTCCTGGTCACACCCACGCAACAAAAAGAGCGTGTGAGTAATTATGACCCGAATAAAACAGACCTTCGCCGTCGCGAAAAGGTTGCCGAATCGCTGGCGGAGGACAAGAAGAACAAAAACAAGAAGACGCTGCTGACCGGCATAGTGCCCGGTGCGGATATGGAGGAATTCTATTCCCCGCAGGGCTCTTTGGGCCGCAGACCCAAGAAGCTTAAGAAGATTATGCGCCCTGAACGCATTGTGATCGAGGAAGCCACCGTTGTTGGCGAGCGCGTCTCGATCAAGACGCTGGCAGAGCGGATCGGCAAGCCCGGTGCGGAGATAATCAAGAAACTCTTCCTGCTGGGCATCATCGCCACGATCAACGCCGACATTGATTTTGACACCGCTGCCCTGGTGGCCGGCGAGTTCGGCATTACCTTGAAGCAGGAGCTCGAAAAGAGCTTCGAAGAGCGCATGGTTGATATCTACGGCGAGCAGGACGAGCCCGGAGAGATGACCACCAGGCCTCCTGTCGTCACGATCATGGGCCACGTTGACCATGGCAAGACCTCTCTGCTGGACGCTATCCGATCCACACGCGTGGCTGCCGGGGAAGCCGGAGGCATCACGCAGCACATTGGTGCCTACTCGGTGGAAATTCATGGCAAGCCGATCACATTCCTTGACACCCCCGGCCATGAGGCATTCACCTCAATGCGCGCCCGTGGTGCCATGGTCACTGATATCGCGATCCTGGTCATTGCAGCAGACGACGGTGTAATGCCCCAGACTGTGGAGGCGATCAACCACGCCAAGGCTGCCAAGGTGCCGATCATCGTGGCTCTTAACAAGATCGACCTGCCCAACGCTGATCCCGAACGCATCAAGCAGCAGCTCACCGAATACGAGCTGGTGGCAGAAGAGTGGGGCGGCGAAACGATTATGGCGCCGGTATCCGCCGCGACACACAAGGGCATCGAGCAGCTTCTGGAAATGATTTTGCTGGTGGCCGATGTGCAGGAGCTGAAAGCCAACCCCGAAGCTCCTGCCCGTGGTGTGGTGGTGGAAGCCCGTATGGACAAATGGCGCGGCCCTGTGGCCACGATCCTTGTGCAAAACGGCACGCTGCATGTGGGTGACTATGTGGTGTCCGGCACCGTGTTTGGCCGTGTGCGTGCGATGAACAATGATCTTGGGAAGAGAGTGGATGAAGCAACACCCTCCATGCCGGTGGAGTTGATGGGTCTATCGGAGACACCGGAAGCCGGTGATGTGTTCTACTGCGTGGAGGATGAGCGCCTGGCCCGCCAGGTGGCTGGCGAGCGCCGCCTGAAAGCCCGCAGCGAATCGATGACCGGCGCGTCCACAATGAAACTGGACGATCTGTTCAACCGCATGGAGCAAGGCGAGGTGGTGGACCTCAACATCATCATCCGCGCCGATGTGCGTGGTTCTGCTGAGGCCCTCAAAGGCGCGCTGGAGAAGCTCTCCAACGAAAAGGTGCGCATCAAGACGCTGCAAAGCGGTGTGGGTTCCATCAATGAAAACGACATCATGCTGGCAAAGGCATCCAACGCCATTGTGATCGGCTTCAATGTGCGGCCAGACTCCAAAGCCTCCGACGCCGCTGACCGTGAGGGCGTGGATATGCGCACCTACCGCATCATCTATCAGGCCACCGAGGATATGGAGAAGGCCATGAAAGGCTTGTTGAAGCCTGAGTTCCGCGAGGTCATAACAGGCCATGCCGAGATCCGCAATGTGATCCGCATTTCCAGCGTGGGCATCGTGGCCGGCAGCTATGTGACTGATGGCAAGATGACACGCGCGAGCCAGGTGAGGCTGCTCCGCGACGGCGTGGTGGTTTTCGAAGGCAAAGTTGCCGGCCTGCGGCGCTTCAAGGACGATGTCCGCGAAGTCGAGAAAGGTTATGAGTGCGGCATCACGCTGGACGGCTACAGCGACATCAAGGAAGGCGACATCATCGAGTGCTTCGCCACTGAGGAGATCAAGGATCTGTAGTAGCCAGTAGCCAGTAGTCAGTAGGGGCCGGGCTCAGTCCCGGCCCGTATTTCTATCAGGGAATCGATACACATCGAATTGACCCCTTCCGGCAATGTTAACTACTACCAATGTTAAATGGAGTTGAGCCAATTGAGCAATGAGGTGCGCCGAGACAAGATCGGCGGAGAAATTCAAAAGATCGTCAGTGACATCATCACCAACGAAATCAAGGATCCTGCCGTGCCGCAGTTCACCAGTGTGGTGTCGGTTGAAGTGACGGCAGATATGAGCTACGCCAAGGTGCACATCAGCACACTGGGAACGCCGGAGCAGTTAAGTGGCGCTGTGGAAGCATTGAAGCGCGCCGCCGGGTTCGTGCGCCGGGAGCTGGGCCAACGGCTGACGATCCGCCATATACCGCAACTTGTATTCGTGGCCGACCGCAGCATTGAGCACAGCATCGCGCTGCAGGAGACCTTGAAGAAAATCCACGACAGTCAGGGTGGTCAGACCGATGCGCCATCAGATCATTGAAACTCTCACAAGTGAACAGGGAAGAATTCTGGTGGCCTGCCACCGCACACCGGACGGAGATACGTTGGGAGCGGGGCTGGCTATCTTTTTATGGCTGAAGGCGCTGGGCAAGGATGTGGGCATCTATTGCGCAGACCCGGTTCCGATGCTCTACCGCTTCCTGCCGGGCAGTGATGTGGTGAAGCCTGACCATCAGCATGCCCGTCTTTTTGTGGCGGTGGACTGCGCCTCGGCGGACCGGCTGAGCGATGCCGGTGAAAAGCATCTTGCGCAAGCGGCGGTCACGGTCAACATCGACCACCACTTCACCAACACTCGCTATTGCCAGATGAACCTGGTGGACGATAAGGCAGGATCCACGGCGGAGATCGTGGCGGGCATGCTGCTGGAGAATGGCCAGTGCGTGACTCCTGGCATTGCAGATTGCCTCTATACCGGTATCGTGACTGATACCGGCCAGTTTGCCTTTGACTACACCCGCCCCGAAAGCCTGAGGACAGCCGCACGCCTGATGGAATGCGGCGCAGCCTTCGAGGCAATCTGCGCCAGGGTGTTCCGCCGCCGCACGCTTTCAAAGACAAAACTCATCGGCACCGCGCTGAACTCCCTCAGATTGTATGGCGGCGGCAGGGTTGCCTTGCTCAGCATCGACCAGGCCACGCTGAAAGCGTTGGACGCTACGCCGGACGAATGCGAAAGCATCGTCAACTTCGCTGTGGAAATCGATAATGTGGAGGTGGGCGTGCTGCTGCGTGAGACTCAAACAGGAGATTGGAAGGTCAGTTTGCGTTCCTCCGGTGAAGCGGATGTGGCTGCGGTTGCCAAAGGCTTCGGCGGTGGAGGCCATAAAAAGGCTTCCGGCTGCACACTGGCCGCGCCCCTTGTGGAAGCGGAACAAAAAATTGTTGCTGCGGCGATGGCCGTAATCTCCGGCATATGAATGGCTTTATCAACCTTTTGAAACCATCCGGCATGTCTTCCAGCAGCGCCGTGGCTGCGGTGCGTGCAATCACCGGGCAGCGGAAATCCGGCCACAGCGGCACACTGGATCCGCTGGCTGCCGGTGTGCTGCCACTTTGCCTTGGGCGCGCCACCAAGCTGTTTGACTACATCATGGAGAAGGACAAGGAATACCTTGCCGAGCTCACGCTGGGTTTTGAGACTGACACGCAAGATGCCGATGGCACCGTGCTGCACCGGGGAGACCCATCCGGCATCGGCGATGCGGAATTCGAAGCTGTGCTTCCGCATTTCCGGGGCACCATCCTGCAGCAACCGCCGATGTATTCCGCGTTGGTGCACGAGGGCAGGAAACTATATAAGATCGCCCGCAGCGGTGAGACGATTGCACGGGAGCACAGGGAGATCGAGATTCACGGTCTTGAGGTGGTGGAACGCTCCGGCCCGGTCAGTTGGCTGATCCGGATCAACTGCTCCAAAGGCACCTATGTGCGCACGCTCTGCGCTGACATTGGCCGGGCATTGGGCTGCTACGGCTGTCTCACATATTTGCTGCGCACGGCTTCCGGTGTGTTCACACTGGAAAAAACAGTCACCATCGAGGAGCTAGCCGAAATGGCAAAAGCCCGTCATGCGCACTCTGCCCTGCTACCGATGGACTATCCATTGATGCACCTGCCCAGAGCCGATTTCCCGCTGAAGGGTTCGGCGGGGCTGCTCAACGGCATGACCGTGCCCTATGGTGGCGAACCTGCCGAGGCGATCCGGCTTTATGTGGATGATGCCTTTGTTGCCATCGCCATAGCCGGCGGTGCAGCAGGAGAAGGTTGCCTCAGGGTGCGCACAATGTTGGTGCAGCCCTGATGTTAGTCGCGATTTCCCGCTTCGTGGTATAATCCATTTATCACTTCGCATTACCGAGGGTATATGAAGATTTATTCTCAACATTTTCCCGATGTCTGCGGGCCGTTTACACTGTGCATCGGCAAATTTGACGGTGTTCACACCGGGCATCGCATGATATTGGATACACTCCTTGATACGGCGCGGATGCACTCTGCCGCCGCGGTTGCCTATAGCTTTGAGCCTAGACTTGGCACACCGCTTCTCACTTCCAAAGAAGAAAAGATTGCACTGCTTGAAAAGCTTGGTATTTCCGGTGTCGTATTGGCCGAATTGAATGAGGAATTGATGGCGATGACTGCGGATCAGTTCATCGCGCGCATTGCCGCTTGCGGCAGCCTGAAGGCTGTTGTGGTGGGAGAGGGGTTCCGGTTTGGCCGGGGTGCAGCCGGTGATGTTGCAATGTTGCGGCAGTTGGGCGGCCAATATGGCTTTGACGTGCTTGAGATCCCGCAGGTTTGTCGGGATGGCCAGGCAGTCTCCAGCACGCTGATCCGCCAATGCATCCTGGCCGGTGACTTGACGCGCGCCGCCATGCTGTTGGGGCGGGAGTATTCGCTGGCAGGCGAGGTGTTGCCAGGCAGGCAATTAGCCCGCAGGTTGGGGTTTCGCACCGCAAATATCTTGCCTCCTGAGGGCAAGGTGATCCCGCTGGTCGGCGTGTACGCGTGCTATGTGGAGGCCGACGGCGATGCCTGGCCTGCCATGGTCAATATCGGCGTCAAGCCCACCATCAACGGACAGGAACTTTTGATCGAAAGCCACCTGATCGGCTTTGAGGGTGACTTATATGGCAAGGTGGTCACAGTCCGCCTAGTGTCACGGATCCGCGATGAAATGAAGTTTGAGTCGGTGGAGCACCTTGCCGCGCAGATGGCCAAAGACCGTGAAACCACGCTGAGGGCGCTGGCCAGCCGCGCCTGATTGCATGCAGGTGATCCAGGCATGTTTTTCCAAAACACTGTTTCCGTACTCTTAATCTATTATTTATGTTGCTTAACCCGCATACTCTGATATAATTCACATGACATTCATTTGGACTGGGGTGAAAGCATTGATCAGAACATTCGACGAAATCAACGAGAAAATCCGCTCCCAAAAGGCGGCTGTCTTCACCGCCGAGGAAGTGGTGCGGATGGTGAAGGACGAGGGCGTGAAAGCCGTGCACAAGAAGGTGGACGTGGTCACCTGTGCCACGTTCGGGGCCATGTGCAGCTCCGGCGCGATCCTCAATTTCGGCCACACCAATCCCCCCATTCGAATGTCAAGCATCTGGCTCAACGACGTGCAGGCCTACGGCGGCCTTGCAGCGGTGGATACCTATATCGGTGCCACGCAGGCCTCCGATACCAAGGGTATTGATTATGGCGGCGCCCATGTGATTGGCGACCTGATCGCGGGCAAGCCTGTGCACCTCCGTGCAACTTCAAAAGGCACTGATTGCTACCCGCGCACTGAGATTGATACGGATCTGACGCTGGAGGAGCTCAACCAGGCTTATCTGTATAATCCCCGCAATGCCTATCAAAACTATTCGGCGGCGACCAATGCTTCCGGCAAGACCATCTATACTTATATGGGCACGCTGCTGCCCCGGTGCGGCAATGTGACCTACAGCACCTCCGGTGAGCTGAGCCCTCTGCTCAAAGACCCGAAGCTTCGGGCAATTGGCATGGGCACCCGCATTTTCCTGGGTGGTGCGCAGGGCTATGTGGCCTGGGAGGGCACGCAGTTCAAGCGGGCTCATGCCGAGTATGAGGGCGGCGTGAGTAACGCCGGCGCCACGCTGGCGCTGATTGGCGATATGAAGCAGATGAGCGCCCGCTTTGTGCGCGGTGCCACGATGCGCGGTTATGGCAGCACACTTTATCTTGGCGTGGGCATTCCTGTGCCGGTGCTGGATGAAGACCTGCTTTACGACCTCTCGCGGCCAAACGAGGAGTTGTTCACCGAGGTTTACGACTATTCCACCGGCGAGCGCAGCAGGCCGATGATCCGGCCTGTGAGCTATGCGGAGCTCAGGAGCGGCAAAGTGGAGCTCAATGGCCGGTCGGTCGTTGCTGCACCTCTTTCTTCGCTGGCGATGGCCCGTGAGATAGCCAATCTCCTCAAGCAAAGCATCGCCTCAGGGCAGTTTTTCCTGCAGGAGCCGGTCACGATGTTTCCGGAGGACCGGAAGTTCAAACCCTTCAAAGGAGGGAATGTGTGATGAAAAAGATCAAGCTGCTGCTCCGCTTTCCGGCGGAGCGCACAGATAAGCCCGTGAGCTCCCGCCTGATTCGGGATTACAACCTGGATTTCAGCATCATGACCGCCCACATCAACCCCGGCATGACCGGCGAGCTGACGATAGAGCTCACCGGCGAAGAGGAGAATCTGGATCGCGGCGTGCAGTATCTGCGTGACGAGGGCATTGGCGTGACGGTGCTTTCCCGCTCCATCGTGTGGGATGGCAATCAATGCACCCATTGCGGAGCCTGCACTGCGGTATGTCCCAGTGGGGCGCTTTTGTTGGACGACAATGCGGAGCTCTGCTTCGACCAGGATAAATGCCTGGTTTGCGAGTTGTGCATCGCGGCCTGCCCGCTGAAGGTGATGGCCGTCAACTATGCCGTTGGGGATTGATCCAAACCACATCGAGCGGGATTACCGCCGGTTGTTTTCCGGAGGGCTGGCTTATTTCCGCGTTTGCGAGGGCCAGAGCGATCTGTATATCGGCGCCCACAGCAAGCTTGAAAGCCAGGCTCGGATGGCGCTGCTCTCAGCCCGTACCGCCATTGAGGCGGAGATCAGGATGCGGCCGGAGTTTTTAACGTCGTTTGTACCGCTGGACATCCAGTCACTCGCGCCGGATCCTGTATCCTGGATGTATGCCGCTGCTGCGAATGCAGGTGTGGGGCCGATGGCCGCTGTGGCCGGGGCTGTGGCGCAATCGGTGGGTCGGGCGCTGAAAGCCCGAAGCGCCGAGGTGATCGTGGAAAACGGCGGTGACATTTATATCCTCACCCAGACGGAGCGTTTGGTCGCTCTTTATGCCGGCGACTCACCGCTTTCGATGAAGGTTGCGCTGAAGGTGCCGCCGGGGGAGTGGGGCGTGTGCACGTCCGCCGGCAAGGTGGGCCCGTCTGTTTCCTTTGGTCAGGCCGACGCGGCGATGATCTTTGCCAAGGACACAGCTTTGGCGGATGCCGCAGCGACCGCCCTTGGCAATATGCTGCGCACCAGCGGTGACATCTCGGCAGCGTTGGCGCGGATCATGGATACAGATGGTGTGCTGGGTGCGGTGGCCGTGATGGGAGACAAACTTGGCGCCGCTGGTGATGTGCAACTGGCGCCCTATCAGAGTTGAGAGGTTCGGCGAAATGGAAAAGAGAATGGCTATCTACCCGCTGTATGTAATTGGCGTTGTTGCTGTCGCAGCTTCTGCGGCATTCATGGGCATGGACGGCTTTCTGTTTGTGATGCTTTTGGCCGTGGCCTTTGTCATGGAATCCCTGGTGCTGCGTTACTCAAAGCCAAC
Source organism: Bacillota bacterium (assembly GCA_023435705.1). GTDB lineage: Bacteria > Bacillota > Clostridia > Christensenellales > UMGS416 > JAEYRA01. The sequence goes on from JAEYRH010000013.1 coordinate 87,071, forward strand.
GGTTCTGAAACGGAGCTTGCAGCTTGACCACTGGTGGGAAATGCTGCTGCCCCCTCTGATGGTGGTATTGGCTGCGGCCACTTCGGTGCTGTCAGTGCTGGATATTATGGTTTGGAAGGCTTCCATCATCTTCTCCTTTCTCACGATGACGGGTGGCGCAGTGCTGCTGATGAGCGCGGTGCTTATCACAATCCAGTCGCTTCGCGCACAACCGCCACATGGGCAGGAGAAGTATGGGGAAGCACCGAAAGAGGGTTCGGAGCGGGGCCCCTACGAGGTTGTGCGCCACCCGATGATGCTGTCTGTGCTGTTGGGAGGGCTGTCAATCCCTCTGTTTTTGGGTTCCGGCATCGGGTTCATCCCAGCTGCGCTGCTTGCTGCCACTGTGATTGCGCGCACCGCGGCGGAAGACGAGTGGCGTTTCAACAATTATGAATGGTTCTATGACTATACGAAGGAAGTATCCTACCGCTTGATCCCATTCATTTGGTAATAGCGAGAATATCGTTTATAATCGTTTGGCAGGGTTGCTCATGATCTATAACTTTGATGCTCTGATGAACCGCCGTGGCACAAGCTCAGAAAAGTGGGATATTAAATATCCCGGTTGGCCTGATGCGTTGCCTATGTGGGTGGCTGATATGGACTTTGCCGCACCGCCTGAGGTCACTGCAGCGATTGCTGAGCGGGTTGCCCATGGTGTGTATGGCTATACTCACCCGGAGGGGCCGGATTATGACGCGCCGGTACGCTGGCGGCAGGCTCGTTGCGGCCACGCCATCAAGCCTGAGTGGGTGTTGTTCAGCTCCGGTGTGGTTTGCTCATTGAAAGCTGTGGTCAACGCACTCACCTCGCCTGGAGACGCCGTGGTCGTGCAGCCGCCGGTCTATCCGCCCTTTATGGCGATCGTGGAACAGGCCGGATGTGAGGTTGTTGCCAACCCTTTGTTGCAGGACAATGCCGGGCGATGGGGAATGGACCTGGACCATCTGGAGAGCTGTTTCAAGCAGGGTGCGAGACTCATGTTCCTGTGCAGCAGCCACAACCCCGTGGGCCGTGTTTGGACACCACAGGAGCTTTCTGACCTGGCGTCGCTTTGCGTACGATATGATGTTGTGGTGGCTTCTGACGAGATCCACTGCGACATTCTCCGACCCGGATATTGCCATACGGCCATTGCGTCGCTGCCTGATATGGAGGAGCGCGTAATCACATTGTTTTCCACAACAAAGACCTTCAACCTTGCCGGTATGCAAAACTCAGTTACCACCATCGCTCACAAGTCATTGCGACGCAAAGTGGCAGACGAGCTCTACCGATGCAATCATGATACGCCAAACCTGTTTGGTATGATCGCCCAGCGAGCTGCTTGGACTCACGGCGGGCAGTGGCTGGATCAGATGAACGCCTATGTGGCCCAAAATTGCGACCGGGCTCTGAAGATGCTGGCCGGGCAACAGGTTATCCTGCCAACCATGCCGGAGGGTACCTATCTGCTTTGGCTGGACTGCCGGGCCGTATCCGCTGATGAGCGGGATCTGGTGGATTTTTTCGCCAATACCTGCCGCGTGTGGCCCACAATGGGCAAGGCATATGGGGCGGAGGGATTTGCGCGTCTGAACCTGGCCACAAGCCGAACCGTAGTGGAGGAAGGAATCGGCAGGATTCTGGAAGGGCTCCGCATAATCGGAAAACTATGACATTAACCAATGCAGCGAGGATAATGCAAATATACCAAATTATGTGCCGGAAATTATAGCGAAAAATGATCCCCCTGGCTTCACCAAGGGGATGGTTCTTGTTCTTGATTATGTAACCTTCACCTTTGAACACTGCACCCGCCACTCGCCAGCTGATGAGAGGATAATTAAATAGAGTTATCGAGATTTCTATCAGCATAAAGCATCAGAGTTGGATTAAACAAATGCCCAGTTATGACTTAATCTGTTTCTCATGTTTTCAAATCTACATCAAATCTACACAACTTGGAGTTAAAGTGTTGCCATCAAACTCTGGCTTTAGCTCAGGGAGGCATGAATGAGCAATGCGAAACGCACGTTCACTGTTAAGGGCATGACATGCTCCGGGTGCGAAATGAAAGTGGAAAGGATCCTGAACAGGCTGAACGGCATTAAATCGGCCAAGGCCAGCTTTTCCAACAACACCGTCACAGTCGAATATGACCCTGGTGTGGCTGGTGTGCTTGTGATGTCACAAGCATTGGAGAAAGCCGGATATGCGCTTGGATCCGAGGAAGCTGGGGTGCCGAAGCGTCAGCTGACCGATCCTCAGGGCAAAAAGCGCCTGCGTGTGGATCAGATGATCGGCCTCGTGATTTTGCTTGTGGCGGCATATTTCCTCATTGAAAAGACAATCGGGTTCAACTTTATCCCCGAGGTCAACGCATCGATGGGCTATGGCATGCTGTTTGTCGTGGGCTTGCTCACGAGCATCCACTGCGTGGCGATGTGCGGCGGAATCAATATGTCTCAGTGCATTGCGCCGACGGGAACCGGCGGCGTTTCTCAGACCAATCTTGCTGCTCAAACTAGCGACAAGCCATCAGCTAAGGTCATGCCCAGCTTGCTGTACAATGCCGGCAGGGTGATTTCATACACCATCGTAGGCGGTATTGTGGGCGTAATCGGCTCGGTGATCAGCTTTTCCGGCTGGGCGCGCGGCGTTGTGGCAGTGCTGTCCGGCATTTTCATGGTCGTGATGGGCGTCTCGATGTTGGGCATCTTCCCATGGATCAATAAGATCATTCCGCGAATGCCACGTTTCCTGCAGGCAAAGGCCGGCACTGTCCGGCAAGGCAAGGGTCCGTTTATCGTGGGCTTGTTGAATGGCTTGATGCCCTGCGGCCCGTTGCAGGCAATGCAACTCTATGCGCTGGGCACCGGCAGCTTTTTCGCAGGTGCGCTATCCATGTTCCTTTTCAGCCTGGGCACAGTGCCGTTGATGTTCGGCCTGGGCGCGCTGAGCTCTCTACTGAGCTCAAAGTTTACTGCCAGGATGATGAAGGTCAGCGCTGCGCTGGTGCTGCTGCTCGGTCTTGTGATGGTCAACAGAGGGCTGGCGCTTTCCGGTGTGAACATCATGCAGCCGCCTGAAGCCAAACCCCAGACTGTGGAAAGCAATGGCAATGGCACGGCAAATGGTGTGACCATCAAGGATGGTGTGCAATACATCTCATCCAAAGTGACATCGGGCAGATACCCTCAGATCACTGTTCAGGCAGGGATGCCAGTCAAGTGGAACCTGCAGGCCGGTGCCAAGGACCTGAACGGATGCAACCGGTCGATCATTATCCCCGCATACAATCTGGAGATTGACTTGAAAGCTGGCGACAATATCATTGAGTTCACACCTGACAAGGAGGGAACAATCCCATATTCTTGCTGGATGGGTATGATTACAAGCCGGATCAACGTGGTCGCCCACGGAAGCACAACTCCGTCGGTAACGGAACCAGCGAGCGATACCGGTTCTTCCGAGAACGTGGGGATCGCTGGGGTCCCAGACATTTCTGGCGGAGGTTGCTGCTCTTCCGCGGCATTGGCGCCAGACTTCGCCAACGGCAACATCCCGACAGACGAGATCGCCATGCCGAAAGTTGAAGATGGCATACAAGTGGTTACGATCACAGTCAATGACCGGGGGTATTCTCCAGCAGTCGCGGTTGTGCAGAAGGGCATGAAGACGAAGATCAGATTCGTGGGTGAGAAATTGAATCCGTGCAATTCTTCCGTGGTTTTCCCCGAGTACAATGGCGGGCTGAACCTTTCCGCCGGCCAGATGGAAACACCGGAGCTTACCCCGGAGCAGGACTTCACGTTTGAGTGCTCCATGAGCATGCTGCATGGGTATGTGAAGGTTGTTGATGACATCAACAAGATAGACATAGGGAAGATAAAGGATGAAGTTGCTCAATACACGCCTTCGACAACGGGGGCTGGCTGCTGCGGCTGACATGCGCTTCAGGCTTTATCTTCTTCAGAGGTGCGGCTCATGGTGCAGGAGATTGCGCAATGATTACTCCGCATATAGCCTGCGCCCCAGTCATACATCGTAACCAAAATCGGCTTGAGGCTCATTCCGAGATCGGTCAGCGAATATTCCACTTTGGGCGGCACCACCGGATAAACCTTGCGGTAAAGAAGGTTATCGCTTTCCAGCTCGCGCAGCTGTTGTGTCAGCATCTTTGGCGTGGCTTGCGGCACCAGTTTCGCAATTTCGCCATGCCGCATGGTGCCGTTCACGAGATGCCACAGAATCAGAGCCTTGTATTTACCTCCAATGAGCTTCAGCGTGGCGTCTACAGGGCAGTTCGGGCCGGCGTTGTTACAATTCATGGGAAGAATCCTCCTTGGTATCATAAAGGGTAGTATGGCACAATATAGTGCGTACTTGTATTACAAGATGGTTATATCTACAATAGCATTGAACCGAAAGGATGTCAAGGACGGTAAAGAGAACAATAGGTCCGGAGGGTATCATGATAGAGAAGCAATACAAAGTAACAGGCATGACGTGTGCTTCCTGCTCAGCGCATGTCCAGAAGGCAGTTTCAAAGGCGCAGGGCGTGGCTTCGGCTGACGTGAACCTGGCCACTGAGAAGCTGACTGTGCAGTTCGACGAGTCGCAGACCGGGTTTGAGCAGCTGAAGAAAGTCGTCGAGGACGGCGGTTACGGGCTGGAAGAGCTTACCCAGCCGAAGAAAGTTGAGCTTGCGATCGAGGGTATGACCTGCGCGGCGTGTTCTTCTGCGGTGGAGCGGGCAGCCAGAAAATTGAATGGTGTGAAATCTGCAACAGTGAACCTGGCGACAAGCCGGGGTGTCTTTGAATACGACCCATCGGTTGTGAAGCTGTCTGAGATCAAAGCGGCAATTACCGGCGCCGGCTACACTCCGAAGGACATTGAGGGGGAGAAAACACGCGATGTGGAGGCCGAGCAACGAGCTCGTGGGCTTAGAATCATGCGGATCCGCCTTATCGTGGCGTCTCTGTTCTCATTGCCCATCCTCTACATCGCGATGTCGCACATGTTCCCGGTGCTGGGGCTGCCCATCCCGTACTTCATGGGCTCGCATGATTTCCCGCTGATGTTTGCACTGGTGCAGCTTGTGCTCACAATCCCGGTGATTGCGGCCGGCAGTAAGTTTTTCCGGGTAGGGATGAAGACGCTGCTGAAGGGCTCGCCCAATATGGACACGCTGGTGGCCATTGGCACCGGCAGCGCGTTCCTGTATGGCATCTTTGCCACGGTGAAGATTTGGCTGGGATCCTTTGAATATGCCCAGTCGCTCTACTTTGAGTCCGCTGCCGTTGTCATTACGCTGGTGATGCTTGGCAAATACCTGGAAGCCGTCAGCAAGGGCAAGACATCAGAAGCCATCAAAAAGCTGATGGGGCTCAAACCCAAGACCGCGTTCATTGTGAAGGACGGCGCGGAGATGGAAGTGCCTTTGGATGAGGTCTCCGTCGGCGACACAGTGGTTGTGCGCCCCGGTTCCACAGTGCCGGTGGATGGTGTCGTGACCGAGGGAGCTTCGTCTGTGGATGAATCGATGCTGACCGGCGAAAGCCTGCCAGTGGAAAAAGGGCCGGATAGTGAAGTAACCGGCGGCAGCATCAACGGCGAAGGCCTGCTGAAGTTTCGGGCCACCCGGGTTGGCGCGGACACGGCGCTTTCCAAGATCATTAAATTGGTGGAAGACGCTCAGGGCAAAAAGGCGCCTATCGCCAAACTGGCCGATATCATTTCCGGTTACTTTGTGCCGGCCGTGCTGGCCATCGCGCTGGTCGCGGCGGTTGCCTGGGCGCTGGCGGGTAAGGACTTCAACTTCTCTCTGAACGTTTTCGTGACGGTGCTGGTGATCGCGTGCCCCTGCGCGCTGGGCCTGGCCACACCCACGGCCATCATGGTTGGCACCGGGAAGGGCGCTGAATTAGGCATCCTCATCAAAGGTGGCGAGGCGCTGGAGACCACGCACAAGATCAAAACGGTTGTGTTTGACAAGACCGGCACGATTACAGAGGGCAAGCCGGTGCTGACCGATGTGGTGACATACGGCGGTATTGAGGAAAAAGAAGCATTGATCCTGTGCGCATCTGCGGAACGGGGCAGCGAGCACCCGATCGCCCGCGCCATTGTGCAGGGTGCGGAGCAGCGCGGATTTAAACTTGGCGATCCTGACGCTTTCAAAGCAGTGCCTGGCAGGGGCATTGATGCAATTGTGATGGGCAGGAGAGTATTGGCCGGCAATTTGATGCTGATGAACGAAAACAGCGTCGATACGACCATGGCCGAAGCAGACGCCACATTGCTCTCCCAGAAGGGCAGGACGCTGATGTATGTGGCTGTCAATGGAAAGCTGGCAGCGCTGATGGCTGCGGCAGACACAATCAAACCTACCAGCAAGGCTGCGGTCGAACAGCTGAAGGCCATGGGCATTGAAGTCGCGATGATCACCGGTGACAACAAGAACACCGCCGCAGTGATCGCCAAAGAGGCAGGCATTGACCGGGTTTTGGCCGATGTATTGCCGCAAGACAAGGCCAGTGAGGTCAAGCGGTTGCAGGAGGAGGGCCGGAAGGTCGCCATGGTGGGTGACGGCATCAACGACGCACCGGCGCTGGTGCAAGCCGACATCGGCATGGCCATCGGCACAGGCACTGATGTTGCTGTGGAAAGCGCCGATGTGGTGCTGATGGGCGGTGACCTGAATGAAGTAGCCTCTGCCATCGCGCTAAGCCGTGCCACGATCCGCAACATCCGGCAGAACCTGTTTTGGGCCTTCGTCTACAACCTGGCAGGCATCCCGCTGGCAGCCGGGCTGATCCACGCTCTCGGCGGGCCGCTGTTGAACCCAATTTATGCCGGTGCTGCGATGGCCCTGAGCTCAGTGTCGGTAGTAACCAATGCGCTGCGACTCAAGCGATTCAGGATCAAGAGACATTGAGAACTATTCACAATCGGAGGAAGCTTAAATGAAGAAAGCAAGCATGATCCTTTCAAGCCTTGTTCTGGCCACCCTGTTGCAGGCGGGTTGCGCCGCAGCCGACGTGGTGCTGAAATACAGCCCCGGTTCCTTTGAATCAATCACAAAGGCATTCCCCAACCTGGTAACGGACAACACCTTAACCGACCACTACTACTACCTTACCGTGGATGGTACAGCCACGCTGAAGATCAGCCATGACTATGACCTGACCGGCAGCGAAGATATCGTGATGGAAACGGCCCTGAAGCCTTTCACTGATGCTGGCTTGGATGTGAGCAAGCTGGGCGGCGGCAACCGGGTGAAGGGAGACAAGCTCCTGCTGATCGCTGATTATGGCAAAGGCACCGGCATGAAAGACACTGTGACAGATTCACTGTTTGAGGCTGTGACGTTTGACCGTAAGGTGCTTTCTTATCACCAGGATCTGGACCATTACGGTGTGAAGCTGCCTGGCGGGAAGTTCGAATGGGCCAAGGACTACAAGACCAATGACAAGGACATTGTGTTTGTGATCGTTGCGAAACCCCTGGCGGATATCGGCGTGGATGTGCAGAACATCGACGGCTGGATCTTCAAGACAATGAAGGATTTGGACGGCAGCGACATCGATGTGCTGTTGAAACCATACGAGTTGAAGTAGACAGTAGTCAGTAGACCACCTAATAACATGGAGAATGGAGCGAGAAAGATGGCAGTGGAAGTTAAGACCCTGCATGTGGAAGGAATGTCCTGCAGCCATTGTGAAAACAGGATCAAGAAGGTTGTAGGTGCATTGAACGGCGTGAACAGTGTCTCAGTTGACCTGAATGGTAAAAAAGTGTCGGTGGAGCATGACCCGGAGAAAATCGCGATTGATGCCATACGGGCTGCGATCGAGGATCAAGGTTATGATGTGATGTAACTCTTGTTGGCAGTAGGGCGGTGTGATTCCGCCCTTATGCCATTTACGGAAAGGAACATGGGCATGCAGCAGCCAAAAACCGTCCTGGTTATAGACGATGAAGTGAAAATCATTGAAGTGATACAGTCTTACCTGCAGCATGCTGGCTACCAGGTCGCATCGGCATGCAACGGTAAAGAAGCACTTGAACTGTTCGATCGAGTAAACCCTGTGCTGGTGATCCTGGATCTGATGCTGCCGGATATGGCGGGTGAGGATGTCTGCCGCGCAATCCGCCGGAAGTCGAGAGCGCCGGTTATCATGTTGTCAGCCAAGGTGGAGGAGACGAACATTGTGCAGGGCCTGGAGATTGGTGCCGATGACTACGTCACCAAGCCCTTCAGCCCCAGGCAGCTGTTGGCCAGAGTGGATGCTGTGTTGCGAAGGGTGACCAACGAAGCAGTTCCCGTAGCCTCTTCCATTTCCTACAACAATGGGGAGCTTATCATCGACAGCCAGAAACATGAGGTCCGCAAACGCGGGGAGCTGGTTGCGTTGACACCCAATGAGTTTAACCTGTTCATGACCATGGTGAAGTACCCGCTAAAGGTTTTTACAAGAGATGAACTGATCACATTGGCGCTTGGTGATGACGAATATCAAGGGTTTGAGCGTGCTGTGGATACCCACATCAAAAACATCAGGCAGAAGCTGGAAGACAACCCGAAAGCACCTAAGTACGTTATCACGGTTTATGGGGTTGGGTATAAGTTTGGTGGTGAATACGATGAAGTTTAGCCTGAGGGTCAAGCTCGCCGCAGCGTTTCTTGCCGTAACACTGATGATGCTGTTGATCGTCAGCCTGATGATCAACATCCTGCTCGAAAACAGGTTTAAGGAGTATGTGGTTGGTCAACAAGACAAATTGTTCAATGATACGGCGAAACTCATTGCAAGCCGATACAGTGACTGGGGCGGAAAATGGGACTTGAATGGCATCGAAACGATTGGCGTCAACACCTTGGGAGAGGGGTTGATTGTTACAGTTTATGATCACGACGGCAGCACCATTTGGGATGCCAGGGTGCACAATGGCGGAATGTGCACGGAAATCATTGAGCATATGGCCCGTAACATGGAAGACTATGCGCCTGCATTCAAGGGTGGGTATACAGAGAAGGAATACCCATTGGTTTCGAACAATCAGGTGATTGGCAAAATAAAGTTTGGCTATTATGGGCCTTATTTTTACAACGACAACGAAATCCAGTTTCTTGGCACGATCAATAACCTGCTGCTTTGGTCAGCCCTTCTTGCTGCTGTCGTTTCCATGGTATTTGGAGTTTACATGGCGCAACGTCTTTCAAAACCCATCAATCGTGTGATTGGTACGGCAAGGCAGATTGCCAAAGGTGAATACGACGATAGGGTAGAGGAGCCATCTGGTACTAAGGAAATCATTGAGCTTACTGCTACCATCAACAGCCTGGCTGAAACACTGGGCCGGCAGGAACAGCTGCGAAAACGGTTGACGGCGGATGTTGCCCATGAGTTGAGGACGCCCCTGGCCACAATACAGAGCCATCTGGAGGCAATGATCGACGGCATTTGGGAGCCTGATCATGCGCGGCTGACCAGTTGTCATGAGGAAACGCTGCGGATTTCCAAGCTTGTGGGCGATCTAGAGAAACTGACCCGGTTTGAAGGGCAGAACCTGGTGCTGGACAAGAAGCGGTTTGACCTGGCAAACCTGCTGAAGCGGATTGCCATGAACTTTGAGAGCCAATTCAGGAATAGCGGAGTAACACTTGAGTTCTCACCGCAGGAGTTGTGGATTGTGGCTGACGAGGACAAGATCAGCCAGGTCTTCATTAACCTGTTGGCCAATGCGCTGAAATACACACCTGCCGGAGGGACAGTCTGCATCGATATGAGCGGCACCGGAGCAGCTTCTGTTACCATCCGTGATACAGGAATCGGAATTTCAGAGGACGACTTGCCCCATATTTTCGAGCGTTTTTATCGCACGGACAAGTCTCGAAACAGGCTAACCGGTGGGTCTGGCATCGGGCTTACCATCGCCAAGTCCATTATAGATGCTCATCATGGCAGCATAACCGTTCAAAGCAAACTCCATGAAGGGAGTGCATTTACGGTTCAACTTCCATATGAGGGAACTGGATCAACCGCTGTGGATATTTCTGAATCTACATGAGTTCTACACAAGTATTCTTTATCTTATTAGCAAAGATACAAGGAGGTTGGCCGCTTATCATGAGAAGTGCTTATCGCGTTATGTCTGCGGTTGTCATTTGTGTGGTTCTTGCTTTATCCCTCGTTGCTTGCAGCAGCGCAGCAGCCACAAGTACACCCTCAAAAGCTGATTCGTCTGCAAATGTATCATCGGCTGTGAGCGATATCGTAATTAATAAAGACGAAATCATAGATCAGGCGACGTTCATCCCGTATGAAGCGGGGAAAGTGAAAATGGAGATCATCGCTGTGCGGGCGCCGGATGACTCGATCCGGACAGCACTCAATACCTGCCAGGTTTGCTTTGACTCTGGAAGAGGGTATTATGAGCAGATCGGCGACCGGCTTGTCTGCCAGAACTGCGGCAACCAATTCAAAATCAGTCAGATTGAAAAGCAGAAGAACGGCTGCAATCCAGTACCAATCCTATCGGAAGATAAGAAAGATGACGGAACCACAATCACCATTTCTGCAGATTTTCTGGTGAAAAACAAGGCACTGTTTGCAAACTGGAAGACTAATTAGTTCCAAAGAAACAAAGTAGGCTGCTCCATCTGGAGCAGCCTTAGTTTTACGGAGCAAGACCGAATCAAATATAGAAAATATAACTATCCTTCATCTTGTGCTTTTCATAAGCGTCCACCAGGTCGCCCAGTGAAAGCCCCTCCAGTGCTGACGATGCCGCACCGGTGATCTTATCCCACACATGTTCCCGGATGGCATTGTGCATCACGGCTGCATCGGTGCCCTCCACAATGTCTTCTGTGATCGTAAACAAGTCGCCTTCCAGCACGTCGAGCAGCCGGTGTACAGGGATTTTGTTGACCGGTTGGCCCATATGCCCACCTTTTATTTTGCGTACGCTTGACTTTTTATGGTCCGCGATCATTCTTTTTCTCGCATGAAATTGCTTCAACGGTAAACGTTAAGTCAAATCAACGAATTGAGGACATGCCGATGAGTGAGATGATTCGTGAGCGGACGGAAGGCAGAGCCAGTTATCATGACTCTGTTGAAGAAATGCTGAAGCGCATCCGCAGCGATGGAATGTCAAATGCATTCGACCGCTGGGCTTTGCAGGAAAAAATCCGCTGCAAATTCTGCTTGCAGGGGTTGAGCTGCCAGTTGTGCTCAAATGGTCCTTGCCGCATCAGTGAAAAAGGCGGTCAGGATAAGGGCGTGTGCGGGATCGGCCCCGACGCCATGGCGATGCGGACGCTGTTGCTGCACAATGTGATGGGCGCAGGGACCTACAGCCACCATGCCTATGAAGCGTTCCGCACCCTTCGGGCGACAGCGGAAGGGAAGACGCCCTTCCGGATTCAGGATCCTGGAAAGCTGAAGTGGATGTGCCAGACCTTGGGGATCGATACCAACCAGAACGATAACCAGATGGCGATACAGCTGGCCGATCTGCTGGACCACCAGCTCAAAATCGGATCAGATGAAGCAAACCTTATGGTGGAGGCATTTGCACCCAAAAAGCGCAAGCAGGTGTGGCGGGATATTGGGATTTATCCTGCCGGTGCAGTGCATGAGGAGCAAAACTGCATGGCAAGCTGCCTGACCAACGTGGACGGAAACCATGTGTCTCTTGCGATCAAGGCGTTGCGACTGGGCTTGGCAACGATTTACAATGCGCAGATCGGCTTGGAAATGGTTCAGGATATCCTGTTCGGCACGCCGACCCCACACGAGGTCAATGTGGACCTGGGAATTATGGATCCCGAGTATGTCAACATTGTCTTCAATGGCCACCAGCCTTGGGTGGGCATCGCAACGCTGGAAAAGGCCAGATCGGAAGAAGTGCAGAATCGCGCACGGGCGGCGGGGGCAAAGGGTCTTCGAATTGTTGGATCCATTGAGACAGGGCAGGAGATCCTGCAGCGTTTTGGGGTTGATGACGTGTTTGTAGGGCTGATGGGCAATTGGCTCACTATTGAGCCATTGCTTGCAACAGGCACCGTTGATGTGCTGGCGATGGAAGAAAACTGCTCGCCACCGGCGATCGATATGTACGCAGAGAAATATCAAATCACATTGGTCAGCGTCAGCACCATCATCGATATGCCTGGCCTTCAGCACAAGATGCCGTACCACCCGTCGGAAGTGGATGGCATGGCTGACCGGCTGATTGAGCTGGCAGTTCAAAACTTTATCAGACGCCATGGTTCGATCCGGCCACACGTGCCAAAAATCATACAGCAAGCCATTGCGGGGTTCTCAACGGAAGCCGTTCTACAGGCCTTGGGCAACAAGTTGGATCCTCTGGTTGATGTGATTGTAACCGGTAAGATCAAGGGCGTGGTAGCGCTTGCCAACTGCTCCACTCTTCGAAACGGCCCGCAGGATTGGAATACGGTGAACCTCACAAAGGAACTCATCAAAAGGGACATACTGGTGGTCAGCGCCGGTTGTGGCAACCATGCGCTGGAAGTAGCGGGGCTATGCAACCTGGGTGCGATTCAATTGGCCGGACCCGGTCTCAATGAGGTGTGCAACCTCCTGAAGATCCCGCCTGTGCTCAGCTTTGGCACCTGTACGGATACCGGACGCATTTCGATGCTCGTGACAGCATTGGCAGATCATTTAGGCGTGGATATTCCAGATCTTCCGATTGCCGTTACCGCTCCGGAATGGATGGAGCAGAAAGCGACAATCGACGGTGTGTTTGCCGTCGCATATGGTGCCTATACCCATCTTTCCCCGGTTCCGTTTGTGACAGGTGCTCCACAGCTGGTAAAGCTGCTTACGGAGGACGTTGAAAAGCTCACCGGTGGGAAAATCGCCTTGGGTGATGATCCAACAGAGGTTGCTGAAGCCATTGAGAAGCATATTATGGCAAAGAGGCAGGCTTTGCTGGCTTAGCAAGGTGGTCATTTACATAAAGGAAGCCTTTCAATGCTGAAAGGCTTCCTCTTATCGCAGACACTTTATTATTGATCAGCATGATTCAACTGATTGTAGGGTTGTTTTTCCTTATCAGTTGAAAGCTGATATCCCTGGATCAATGTTATGAAGTTCGGAAGAATCAGTCGCTTCACTCGTTTCCAGCTTCATAAGGCCATCTTTCAGCTGAAGGTAAACCGGTAAGCAAACCGGCAGATACCGGATATCATCATTGTTTTCAATAGCCACCTGCTCTCCGGCAAACATTGGCTTACCATTGACGATTCGCAGGTGTATCGTAGCCTTTCTCGGCTTGTCACTCAGCCGGCAAATCGCCCTGGTTGTGACTTCCTCGATGTCTTGCGCCAGTGCAAAAAGATGAGAACTTCCTTCAAACGGATTGCCGAAAGCGTCCACCTTGAGGCCAAAGCAGATCACTGGAATATCCAGATAGGTGACGATGCGGCATAAATCCCACACGTTGTCGCGGCTCATGAACTGCGATTCATCGATCAGGATAATGGAAATGTCCTTCTTTTTCATTTCCGTTTCTACTGCAGTGTATAGCCAACCTGGCTCGCTATTAATGTCGATGAGAAAATCGCACCGCCGCTTGATCTGGCCATTCTCCAAACGGCTAATGACATACCAGCCCTCCTTGGTGTCATTATTCGGCTTGATGACCAGAACGCGTTTGTTGTTATTCTTCTCGTAATCATAAGCGATTTGCAGCAATTGCGTAGATTTTCCCGCATTCATGACCGCATAGCGGAAATAGAGCTTTGCCATCTCAATATCCTTCGCCCAATTGGGCCGAACTTGCGTCGATTTCTGCAAGCTTTCCATCTGCCTCGCGCTGCATCGCCTCTTCCATGATGGCGGCGGTGGCAGAAGCCCCGCATCGCACACATCCCACTGCACGGCAGGCAAGCACATGATCCAGCGTGCGCACACCACCAGCGGCTTTCAGCTGAACCTTTCCGGAGCACGAAGCCCGCATGAGCTTCAGATCCTCTATTGTCGCCCCGGAGGAAGCGAAACCTGTTGATGTTTTAACAAAATCCGCTCCGGCTTTTTCACTCAGAATACATGCCTGCACTTTTTGTTCATCGGTGAGATAGGCGTTTTCAAAGATGACCTTCACGATTGCGCCGCGCTTGTGCGCCGCCTCCGCAACGGCCCTGATGTCCGCCTCCACATAGTCATACTCGCGGGAAATCAGCCTGCCAATGTTGAGCACCATATCCAGCTCTGTCGCGCCGCAATCCATTGCCTGCTCCGACTCAAACACCTTTACCGAAGTGGCGTTGGAGCCGTGCGGAAAGCCGATCACCGTGCAAAGCTTTACTGTTGAGCCGGCGAGGACCTCTGCAGCAACCGGTAGGTCTGCTGGCCTGACGCAGACCGAGGCAGTTTCATATTTACGGGCAATCTCGCAGCCCTGGCGAACTGCCTTGAGGTCTAGTTCTGGCTTGAGAATGGCATGGTCAAGCATCTTTGCGATAGTCTTGGATGAAATCATGGAGCAAATCCTCCTTTTTATAGCCAGCTGCCCAATGATGCGCGCTGAACTATTCATCAGTATACTATTCCCAACGGCATTTTTCCACGGTTTTGTCATATTGATCCAATATGTTGTATGTTTGGTTTTGCTCAGATACTATATGGTTGTATGCATTGAATGAATATTTGTCTCCAGCTTATTGCAAACTACTAGTAATAAATATATAATCATCATGTATTTGGCGTGCAAAACGCCACAAGAGGAGGAGACCCATGAGAAAGCTCGCGGCAGTAATTGCCATCATGCTCATGGCGACCGCGTTCATCGCGGGGTGCCAGGCTGGCGGAGGCCTGAAGTATGGCATGGTCACCGATGCAGGCACGATTGACGACAAGTCCTTCAACCAGGGCGTGTGGGAAGGCCTGGACCAGGCAGGCAAAGAGTTCAAATTTGAGCCCAAATATCTGAACCCCGGCGCCACACAGCCAGTCAAAGCGGATTATGTCAAGCAAATGACAAACCTGTATGACACCGGCTACAAGTTCATGGTGCTGCCGGGCTTTAAGTTCGCGTCTGCTGTGTATGATCTGCAGGAGAAATACAAGGATGACAAGAATGCCAAGTTCGTTTGCATCGACTATACACCTGCAAATGACGATGGCAATGACCCGAAGGTAGGCCCAAACACCGTGGTCGTCACCTTTGCTGAGCACCAGTCCGGCTTCCTCGCGGGCATCGCCACAGCGATGCAGCTCAAGGAAGGCGAGATCGGTTTCATCGGTGGCATGCAAATTCCCGCTGTGCAGAAATTTAACTGGGGCTTCCAGCAGGGCGTCAAATATGCCGCTGACAATCTCGGCACAAAATGCTTCATGAAGCCTGAGCACGTCATTTATGAAGGCACGTTCAACAACGTGGCCGGTGGGCAGCAACTGGCAGCCACAATGTTTGACGCGGGCTGCAAGGCCATCTTCTGCGCCGCCGGCGGCGTGGGCGTGGGCGCCATCAACGAGGCGATGACACGCGCCAAGGCTGGCCAGGAAGTCTGGATCGTCGGTGTGGATGGTGATCAGTATAAAGACGGCCTGTGGGATGATGCCAAGACGAAGTCTGTCGTCATCACGTCTGCGATGAAGGGCGTCAAGGCCGCCACCTATGCGATGGTGAAGGCCAACATTGACGGCAAGTTCCCCGGCGGCCAGTCTATCGTGATGGACGCTGCGAACGACGGCATCGGCATCCCCGCCACAAACCCGAACCTCAGCAAGGAAGTCACCGATAAGGTTGCGCAGATCTTTGCAGACCTCAAGGCCGGCAAGATCGTGGTCGCAGACACTGCTGACAACCTCATTGAGCCCGTAAAAAAATAACCGGGATGAATGAGAGGCTTCCCGATTCCACGGGAAGCCTCTTTCTTTATTTGAGGGAATTTCCATGTGCTTGTGATATTCCGATCATTACTTATAAATGATATAATCTGATATGTTATGAACAGAGTTAAGGGGGCGGGCCGATGGAGCATGTCGTGGAAATGCGGCACATCCGCAAGGAATTCCCCGGCGTTGTTGCCAATGATGATATCACATTGGAGCTGCGCCAGGGCGAGATCCATGCGCTGCTGGGAGAGAACGGCGCTGGGAAATCCACGCTGATGGGCATTCTTTTCGGGTTGTACGATGCCGATGGCGGCCAGGTGGTGGTGCGCGGGCGGGAAGTGAAGATCGCCAACCCCAATGTGGCCAACGAGCTGGGGATTGGCATGGTTCACCAGCATTTTAAGCTTGTGCATAACTTTACCGTCACGGAAAACATCATATTGGGCCACGAACCGATGAAAGGCTTGGTCACAGACATCCGGTCCGCATCCAGGCGTGTGAAGGAGATTTCCGAGAAGTATGGCCTTGAGGTGGACCCGGACGCCAGGATTGAGGACATTTCAGTGGGGATGCAGCAGCGTGTGGAGATTTTAAAGATGCTCTACCGCGATGCCGAGGTGCTGATCTTCGACGAGCCTACGGCGGTGCTGACGCCTCAGGAAGTGCAGGGCCTGATGGGGATCCTCAGGAATTTGAAAGCCGAAGGGAAGTCCATCATCCTCATTACGCACAAACTAAAAGAGATCAAAGCCATTGCAGACCGCTGCACGGTGCTGCGCCGCGGCAAGCTTGTGGGCACTGTGAACGTCGCCGACGCCTCGGAAGCTGATATGGCGCGCATGATGGTGGGCCGGGAGATCTTCTTCGTGGTGGACAAAAAGCCCTACAACCCCGGCAATACGGTTTTAAAGGTTGAGCATCTTTCTGTGATGAGCGCCCGCAAGGTGCTGGGTCTCAAGGATTTCTCCGTCGATGTGCGCGCCGGTGAAATATTGGCCATAGCAGGCGTGGAAGGAAATGGCCAGACAGAGCTGGTGGAAGCCATTACGGGCTTGAAAAAGCCGGAATCCGGGAAGATCTCGCTGTTGGGCTTCGATATCACGCGGGAGCCGATACGCGGGCGAATCCGCTCCGGTATGGCCCATATCCCGGAAGACCGGCATAAACACGGCCTGATACTTGATTATACCGTGGAAGAAAACATGCTGCTGGAAGTCTACGATCGTGAGCCCTATTCCCGGTGCGGCCTCATCAATCGAGATGCGATTCACGGGCACGCGCAGGAGATCATGGAAAACTTTGATGTGCGCGCGGGCAAAGGCACGGCCACATTGGCGCGGTCAATGTCTGGCGGAAACCAGCAAAAAGCCATTGTGGGCCGCGAAATTGAATTAAACCCGGAGCTTTTGGTCGCTGTGCAACCCACCCGTGGCCTCGATGTGGGCGCTATTGAGTATATTCATAAGCGCCTTGTGGAGCAGCGTGACCAAGGGAAGGCAGTGCTTCTTGTTTCATTGGAGCTTGATGAAATCCTCAATATCGCCGACCGCGTGGCTGTTGTGTGCCGCGGCGAGCTGATCGGCATTGTGAATGTGCCGGACACCGATGAAAATGAAATCGGTCTGATGATGACCGGTGTGGGAAGGGGGAGAGACGCTTGAGCGGAGACCAAAAGGCAAACAAAAATGGATTGCTATCCCGCATTGCTTTGTATGCAGTGGGTGTGGCCGTCATCGCTCTCGGATTCTTAATCTCCGTTTTTTGTGGCATACTTGTCACGCTTTTGGCTGCGATTGTGTGGTTCTTCCGCAAGCAGATCCTGCAAAACCGGGCTCTCGTTGTTTCATTGATTGCTGTGATATTGGGATTGTTGGCAGGCGCCGTGCTGATGGTTGCGATTGGCAATGATCCGTTTTCATCATTTTTCTATCTTCTCAGCGGCGGCTTGAAAACAATACAGCGCTTTGGTGGCTCCATCGCGTCCGCTGTGCCGCTCGTGCTGACAGGCCTTTCGGTGGCTTTTGCGTTCCGCACGGGCTTATTCAACATCGGCGGTGCGGGGCAGATGCTGATTGGCGGCCTTGCCGCCACCTGCGTGGCGCTGTGGCTCCCTTTGCCGAAGTTTTTGGTTCTACCCATCATGTTTGTGGCTGCCATATTGGGCGGCGGGCTTTGGGCGGCTGTGCCTGGTTTCCTAAAGGCGAAGTTTAATGTTCATGAAGTTGTTTCGACGATCATGATGAACTGGGTGGCTTATTGGGCTGTATATTACTTCGTGCCTGCTTATTTGAAAAGCAATTTGGAAACGGAGTCCCGCACGATCCCGATGACTGCCTCATTGCAGGTGCAGTGGCTCACCGATCTGTTTGGAGGATCCGACTCATTTATGAACCTCGGGATCTTCATTGCCATAGGCGCCATCGTTCTGATCGCGTTCATTCTGAATCGCACTGTGATGGGTTATGAATTGAAGGCAGTGGGCTTCAACCGGCATTCTGCGGAGTATGCCGGGATGCCCGTCAACCGCAATATTATGCTTTCCATGACAATTGCTGGGGCGCTCGCTGGCCTGGCGGGTCTGGCGCAATACTGTGGTTATGCCAGCAACATGTCGATCGGTTCACTGCCATCGCAGGGTTATGATGGCATTGCAGTTGCTTTGCTAGGCGTCAATGCACCTTGGGGCGTGGCAGTTGCAGCGTTGTTCTTTGGAATACTTCAAAACGGCAAGGGGTTTATGTCTGCCGCAACCAGCGTGCCGCCTGATATCGCTGATACGATCATTGCTGTGATCATCTATTTTGCGGCAACAAGCGTATTGATTGAGCGCGCATGGGATTGGCTGAATCGCAGGAAGGCACAGAAAGCGCAAGGGGAGGCACTGGACAATGTGGGAGATCATTAGTTCGATATTTCCATACGCCATCGCTTTCACGATCCCTCTGTTGATTACAGCATTGGGTGGACTTTACAGCGAGCGCAGCGGTATCGTGAATATCGGTTTGGAAGGCTTAATGGTTGTGGGGTCGTTTGCCTGTGCGGTCACAATCACAGTGCTGGCTCCCCTGATGCCAAGCTCTGTTGCAGTGTGGGTTGGTTTGGCGGTTGCTGTTGCAGCCGGCATGTTGTTTTCTCTGCTGCATGCGTTTGCCAGCATTCATTTGAATGCCAACCAGGTCATCAGCGGCACGGCGATCAACATGATCGCAGGCGCTTTGATGATCTTTCTGGCACGCAAGATTACCGGCTCCGGCAACATCGACGTTCCCAGCCTCTCGCGTGGCGATATCCCGGTCATCAGCTCCATCCCGGTGCTGGGCGACCTGCTGTTTAAGCAAAGTTACGCGACTACCTGGGTCGTGCTTCTCGTGCTGTTGCTCTCCTGGTTCCTGCTTTTCAAAACCCCCTTCGGGTTGAGACTCCGTGCGTGCGGCGAGCACCCGCAGGCAGCGGAGGCAGCGGGCATCAACGTGAGGAAGATGCGCTACTTCGGCGTGTTGATGTCCGGCGCATGCGCCGGTTTGGGCGGTGCGATCATTTTGGTCACATACTCCGGCCAGTTCAGCGGCAGTGTGAGTGGTCTTGGTTTCCTTGCTTTGGCAGCGTTGATTTTCGGGCAATGGAAACCGTTGGGCATCCTGGGCGCAACACTGTTCTTTGGACTTGCGGCCACGATTGCAAATGTGTCGCAGGTGATTCCTGTGTTCGCCGCAATCCCGCCTTTCCTCCTCAAATCATTCCCCTATATCCTCACGCTCCTGGCCTTGATCGTTTTCTCCAAAAGCACACAAGCACCAAAGGCGTCTGGAGAGATCTATGACAGGGGGAAACGGTAGCAGCCCGGATGAGGATGTCTTCAGTTTTCAATACGTATATAATCGGGTGATACAAAAGGAGTTGGTGAGGCATCTCAACCAACTCTTTTTTGTGCGGAAGTCCTGATGCTATGAATAATTCGTCACGTCATAACCAAACATCGTGTCCACGCCGGAAATGTCAAGGCCGCAGGCGGTGATGCCGGTGGCCACCAGCACGCTCCGACTACTATGCTATTATAATACAACGATTCCCAGGGGTGGCAGGATGAGGTGCATGGGATGTGGCTATGCTTACTTGTTCCTGAAGCATAATTGATTTTATATATCGGGCTATTACTTACATATATTTCCAAAACAAGAAGCTGCTCTTGAGTATTTGCTGTAAGCAGGGCCAGAAACACGGTTATGATGGCATTGCCTGCACCTACATATCTTGGAGTGATTGACTAAATGAGATATGTCCGCACGACATATTCATTAATGTCATTACTACTGAAATTTTGATGAAAGTAGTCAGTCAGATTCGGTTGCTTTTGTTGATTCTGTTGCATGGGGAACCCGCCATTGAGGTGTAGTCGCGCTAGGAGCAGGTTTCGGATTTGGAAATACCTTTGGATTCCATTTGTGGAGGGCTTCCTGCGTCACGCCTTCCATCATGTTGTTAGTTCTATTTATGAATCCTATCCTGGACTGCTCTAAACCAAAGAGTCTGATGCTGTATTTATTCGAGTCGCTCACCATATGCATACCACCATTTTGAGACGAATGGCATGCGAATCCAAGCTGGGCCATTTGGAAGGCAGTCTTGCCATTAAATCTGGCTAAAGGAATTCTTGTATTGATATTGAGCTTGTTGCAGGGATACATGTGGATGTAAAGCTTCAGTGGGTTCCAAGCCTTATATTTTTCCGCGGATTCAGGATACTTGGCTGGATTACCGCTCATTGTAAAAACCTTGCGGACCTGGGCAACCATCCACTTATGGGCCATGTGGCCGTATTCACCATTCACGTCCTGCGTTACGATGACGCTTGGCTGGTACTTTCTGATTTGTTCAATTAGGAAAGCTTGGACTCTTGACTCTGTCCACACTGCCCTAAGCTCGGTTGTGCTTCTATAGATGTCTTCAAACCTGCCAAATACAGGGTACTGGCGTTCGCCGACTGTCATAAGGCCATTCAAGGCCTCTTTACCCCTTCTGGAATCTGGAGTAAAGGTCATATAGACCGTGACTACCTTTTTGCCCTGATTGACATAGGTGGGGATAACACCTCCAAGAAATAGTTGGTCGTCGTCAGGATGTGCGACGATCAGCATGATGTCTACGCGTTCGCGGGTTGTGATCCATCCATCAGCTCTGGCTTGAGCGAGTGGAACAAGTATTATTCCGAATGCCAATATGATCGAGATGAGCGGCCTGAACTTGATCATCATAGAGAATTTCCTTATGACTTGGTAATGAAGAATATAACATAAACAGCGTAAGGATATAAAGAGGGCTGACGTGTTATTCTATAACTTTTTTTGTCCTCCTAGCAAGACACGGGGGATTTTGTTATCAGTCTGTTTTTTGAAGATCAACCACTAAGGCGCATAAAAATCCATAAGAATGGAGAGTGTCACTTTGCTACGAATATCAAATATTCGAGCTTTGTGATAACACGATGTTATTGTTTATATGGGGAATGGCGAAAAAGAGAAGAAATCTTCGTCTGCAGAAGACTTCTTCTCATTTCTCTATTGGATTATGTGAGATACCCTTTAATTAGGGCCTTGCGTAGACTACCCTGGAAAACGAACCGTACACCTTCGTGCTACCCTCCAGGTGGTAGGCACGCACCTTGTAGTAGTAGGTTTTGCCGGTGGTCAGGTTGCCATTGATATAATAAAGAGAGGACACTGATGCCACCAGTGTATAGGTGCCGCTGGAAGATGTGCTGCGCCACACCTCGTATCGTGTCGCACCGGCTACCGCGCTCCAGCTCACCTTGATGCTTCTTGAGCTGGCCCGTGCAGCCGTGATCGTGGCCGGTGCGCCGATGGTTGTCTTGGCAGATGCCACGGCGGAGAACGCTCCATACACCTTTGTGCTGCCAACCAGCCGGTAAGCTCGCACCTTGTAGTAGTAGGTGGTGCCGGTGTTCACATAGGTGTTGGTGTAGTAGGTATAGGACGTTGTTGCCAGCAGCGTGTAGGCCCCGGTGCTGGAAGTTGCTCTGTACACCTCATATTTTGACGCACCGCTCACGGCAGCCCACGTCACCTTGATGCTGTTGTAACTCGCGGCAGCTGCCTTTGGCGATGCCGGCGCGGCAGGCAATGGCTTTGCGGAAACCACAGTGGAGAATGCGCTGTAGACCTTCGTGGCACCAGCATAGGAACGCACCTTGTAGTAATAGGTGGTGCCGGTGGACAATCCTGTGTTTGTGAAGCTGGTGCCAGTTACCGTGCCGGCCAGCGAATAGGTGCCGGTGCTTGAAGTCGCGCGGTAGACCTGGTAACCGGCTGCGCCGGACACGGCAGACCATGAAACTCTGATGCTGGAGTAGGAAGCGGATGCTGCCGCTACTTTTGTTGGTGTCGTTGAAACCCACTTGGCATAGAGTGTGAGATCGGCTGTCACATGATTAGACTGAAAGTCCCAGGCGTTGGTGCAGGCAGGCTCTTTGTACCAGCCGATGAAGTTGTAGCCTGAGCGAGTGGGTTTAGCGGGTTCGGCGGCGGTTGCACCTTCCTTCACGCTCTGCCAGGCCACTGCACTGCCGCCCTGGCTGTCAAAGAAGACCCTGCGGGCATTCTGCCACTGTAAATGAGGGTAACCATTGTTGCGCTCACCATTGATGCTCCAAACAGAGGCGAAGTCCCAGTCGGCGTAGGTGGCCTGGTCTTTCATTTGATCCGTGGTCTTTCCGGCATCGGCTCCGGCTGAGCCGTCATTGCCGATGGCTTGCGTCTGCCCTGTGGTTTGGTTGTTAAAATAGCAGTTGGAGATGGTTGAAGAGCGATATGCCCCGCCCACAACACCACCAGGATAGCTGCTTTCGCTTGTTGCACCCTCCGTCTGTGTTACGCTCACTGCTCCCGAGGCATAACAATTGGTGGCAGTACCACTATCAACCAATCTGCCTGCGACACCGCCGGCACAGGTAGTTAACCCGCTGGCATGGATTGGTCCAGTGGCATAACAGTCAGAGATGGTGCCGCCTTGCAGTTCGCCGGTAATACCACCAGCAATTGCATGGTAAACAAGGATGTTGGGTTGCTGCTTGTGGCAATGGCTTCCACAGCGCCAGTGGAATAGCAGCCCGTGATTGTTGAGATCTTTGATGGGCACCATGTGATTCCGATGAGCCCGCCGGCAGTAACGAAGTAATAGTCACTGTTAACGCCTTCCGGAGTGGTGGCGCTCACGTTGCCAGATGCGCTACAGTTGGTGATGCCAGTGTCATCACAGGCGCCAACCAAACCGCCGATGTTCACTTTGGTGGCGTTGGCACTGATGTTACCGGAAGTGTGGCTGTTGGTAATCATACCCTTTTCTATGCTGCCGACCAGGCCGCCCACATCAACACCAAAGATGATATTTACGCCGTTCATGGCAGCCACATCGCAGGAGGAGTAGTTGTGGTCCACCGTGACATTGTTGATAGTGGAAAACGACGCCAACCGGCCTATCAACCCGCCGATGCTGGAGTTCTCCCTGTCGCTGGTGGAACAAACACGGCCTGCGGTATAACAATCGACGATGGAAATGGGAGCGGACCCCACGATCTCTCCCACCAGTCCGCCGGCAAGCACGTTTTGATTGGCACCGCTGGCGGTGCCAGTGACATCACCCTTTACATAACAATTGGAAAAGGAAATTGTATAGTCTGTGCCCTGGCTGTCTGCGACCCCCACCAGCCCGCCGGCAAAAACGGGATACTCGGTGATCACACCGTCGGCAAGGGCATTGTAGCCGGTGATGCCCTCTGCATGGAGTTGAATGCCCAGATTCTTGATGATCAAATCGTCATACGGCCTTATGATACCGAACAGCCCTGCTACCCGCATTTTGGCGCTGGCCGGTATCCGGAGATTCCGAATGACATGGCCCTGGCCGTCCAGCGTCACGCTCGCCATCAGTGGCTGCCAGATTCCGCCATTGTAGCTGCTTAAATCAATATCCTGGGTCAGATAATAGTTACCGCCTGTCACCATATCACTTAGTTGTGCCGCTGTCGATATCGGTGTTGCCTTCGGGTCTCTTGGGGAGATAGGCGCGATAAACCCTTTTGCATTGACCGGCGGCAGCTCTCCTGATGCGAGCAAGACAGCCTTGCCAGCAGGCGTTGTGGCAGCATCTGCCAGCGCCACGGCGCCTGACGACAGGATCAACAAGCAAGCCAAGAGCACTGTGGTGAATGCATGGAGTGGCTTTCTCATGGGATACCTCCGGAGTTTATTGGTTATATGCGAACTTTGGGAATCTGCATGTTATCTAGCATCATCACCGATACACACTGCATCCGCCACTGGCAAGCTTGTTCAGCACACTGTCGTCTGTGAAGAGATTTCCTGTTACATAGAGGTTCTCCAGCCTTGTCATATGCTCCAGAGGGCTTAAATCCTTAATCCTATTGTTTCTAAGGTCCACGACATAACTGACGTCCAACTCTTTGAGCGCAGAAATATCTTCGATTTGATTGTTACCGAGCCGCAGGTCAGTCACGCCGCCCAGGTCTGCCAATGCGGAAATGTCCTTCAGACCACAGGACTCAAAGTAGAGATTGTACATGGTGCGGCCTTTGAGCAGGGAGAGGCTTTCATCTTTGACGCTCGAATGATCAAGACAGATGCTTCTCAAGACTTTACAATTTGATAGCAACTCCCGAAAAAACGCATCTGTCACGCCCGAGAGTGTGACCCCTTGCAAGTTCTTTTGTCTGAGTAGCGGGGTATAGTCCTTCAGGGTGTTCTGGCAGAAGAAATATCTCAGCTTACCGGATGTGGACAGCGCAGAAATATCTTTGATCCCCGTGCCAAAATAGGCGTTGAACTCTGTGAGGTTCGGCAGACTGAGCACAGGCGCGGCATCCTTCACCGGATTGCCGCTGATCCAGACTTTCGACAGAGATTCTTTGCCCGCCAGTGGCGAAAGATCGGAAACAGAGCATCCCAGAATGCAGATATCAGAGAGTTTATTCAGCTCCTGCAGGCCTTCCAGGCTATCAACTGGCTGGTGCAGCACATGCAGTGTTTCCAGGCTCACACAATAGCGCAGGTCAGCCAGCGTTGTGATGGTTCCGGTTGCGTTCTTATCATTGACCGGATCGTAATTGAAGGACGTGATCCATTTCATGTCCCCGGCAGTGATGTTGCCTTCGGGCTTATTCAACGTCTGCCGGATAACATCCTCCACTTGCTTATCAGCAAACACGACGACCTCATTGTCCGGATACTTGCTGATAACAGGATTGGCAGTGGGGGAAGGAGATGCTGTGGGCATGTTTGTTGTGGGTTTCAGCTCTGCCGTTTCATTGGTCAAGGAAGCCGCCGGGGTGTTCGTTGGATTACCAACAGCTGTTGGGGTTGAACTCAGGATTTGCGAACTGGAGCCTGGGGTGGCCACTTGTGCATTGGCCGGCACACTGGCCAGTTTTGCGCCCAGGTATGCAGACCCGAATGCGATCAGCGCGATAACGATCGCAGATGACAAATATACAGCTGCTTTGCTCGCAGGCTTACCACCTTTTTCATCAAAGCTCGGCGGCGAGACGTTGTATTCACCATGGTTCTCTGTATTCAAATGATACCTCCCAATTTTATCGAGTGATTTTGCAGCCACCCTTTTCCAGATCGTCCAGCACATTGCTCTCGGTAACCGGATTGCCCGTGATCAATAGTTGTGATAATCCTTTCATGCCTTTGAGAGGGCTCCAGTCACGGATGCGGTTTCCCCTGAGATCCAGGTAGCGGCTGATCTTTATGTTCTTCAGCACAGAGATGTCTTCAATGCTGTTGTCGGTGAAACGCAGGTCTTCTATGTCAGCCACGCCTTTCAGGGTTGAAATGTCCGTGATGCCGCAGTTTTCCAGATCAATGGCAAAGTAGCTACGGCCCTTGAATAGAGCAAGGCTTTCGTTTTTGAGATCGGCATCCCTGATTCGGATGCTGCCTATGCCTGTGCAGTTGCTCAAAAGCGCCCGGAATGAATCGTCGTTGATCCCTATGAGCAATACCTGCCAGAGATTTTTGTGCGCGAACAGTGGTGTGATGTCCGAAAATTGGCTGTCGCAATAAAACGTCCTCAGGTTCTTTGTGGCTGAGAGCGCTGAAATATCTGTGATGCCCGTGTGCAATGCGTTGAAATCCTGCAGGCTTGGCAAAGCCAATACGGCTGACGCATCGGTCACGGGGTTGCCGCCAATCCATATGCTCTGCAGCGATTTCATCTCGGCCAAAGGTGAAAGGTCGGATACGCGGTTGCCTGTGATATACAGATACTCCAGGTTTTCGCAGTAACGCAGATCTTCCAGCGAATAGATCTTTTCATTGGCAAAACTGTAGACATCGGGGTTGTAATCAAACGAGGTTATCTTCCTCATCTCAGCAACTGTGATGTCTCGCTCGGGCAAGATCAGCAGTTTTCGAATGAGTTTCTCCACGCCCTGGTCCTGGAATTTGATAACCGTATCACCAGGAAGAGAATGAACGTCTGGCTTTGGCGTCGGCAGTAATGTCGGCGTGGGTTTGAGCGTGGGCACCGGCGTCGGTTCAGGCGTGGGCACTGGCGTCGGTTCAAACGTGGGTTCGGTGGTCGGTTCGGGCGTGGGTGAGAGGAATGGAGAGGGAGATGGCGTGATCTCCAACGCTGTAATCACATCGCAGGCGGAAAGCACAGATAGCAGCATGATGCAGGTGACCGAAAGCAGCGCAATTCGTTTCATAACATGCACCCGTTTCAAAGCCGTTAAGGCTTTATTTTGATCGATGGATCCCCAATGAAGCAGTAGACATAAGCTGACATCTCATTTTTGGTGGTAATCATTGACAACATGGCGGCATAAAACTCTGCTGCAACGCCTGTTGATTTCTTTGAAAAGAGAAGGCTTGCCGGCAATGGCGCAGGCTTATCGGGGTTGAATCCGACTTCCCTAGTCGTCGTGATCGCCGCGCAGGCGGACCCACTTTTTAAATAGTCCTGTATGCGTGGTGAGTTCCGTTTTGTTTCGACTTCGAGTGTGGCAAATCCGTCCATGAAATAGACACCTGTGGTGAACCCAGGGCCAGGTTCCGGCAGATATTCATACTCGGTCATATAGTCATTACCATCACGGATCTGATTTTCATTGGTGTCGCTTTCCCATATCGTTGCACTTGTTCCGATTGTATAGACGAAGTCATAGGATTTCGCTGCCTCGGTTTGGAAATTCTCTTGTGTCAACGGATACGTGCTCTTATATTTTGAATGCAGGACGCCTGTTTGAATAAACAGCGTTGTGGAATTGATTCCGATTGCAGAGAGGTTCTTTGCAAGGCTGTTGCTGTAAAAAGACCAGTCTCCTGCAGAGGATCCCTTTCTCTCGGGATACCCAAAAATAACGCTGGAGATCAATGCGTTCGGCTCCTTCTTACGGTTTTGCTCATACTTCGCTGTGGCATCCAGCACTGCGGTGATGTCGCCTTTTTCGGAAAAAGGTATTCTGCCCAGTTTGAAAAGGAGCTTTGGCTTCGCCTTTTTTGCAGCCTTGGCCACTTCATTCATTTCTCCTGCAAAACCGTCTTTGTCATAATCCCATGAAAAGTCAAAGGCGTAAAATAGATCCGTTGGTGTATTGTAAGCATTATTATCCGGGTTTTGATAGTCGTACCAACCATCAACGTATCTTGTATTGTGATTGCTCGGCTGAGGATATAAATATCGC
Organism: Bacillota bacterium; assembly: GCA_023435705.1. Lineage (GTDB taxonomy): Bacteria > Bacillota > Clostridia > Christensenellales > UMGS416 > JAEYRA01. Next base: position 114,707 of record JAEYRH010000013.1, read on the forward strand.
ATAGGGATGATCCCGCCAGTATGCCGCGGGCAAGCTGATTCCTTTTTATAAGGCTGGCCCACAAGCAGCACATACTCCAACGACAATTCCTTGTCCATTTTCTTGAGATACTGCTGTATTGCCACGCTGGCATCGGTCTTTGCGCCGGGCTTAACGTCTGCCTCAACGCTTTTTACGGTCACGGTGTATCCGCTCCACTGCTTGTATGCCACGAATTCGGCAAAGCATGGCTTCTGTGACTCAGTTTCACACAGGATCAGATAATTGCCCGTTGTGCCGGAAAGCTTGGGCTTTGGCATGGGTGTGGGTGTTGGCTGCGGTGTGGGGCTGGGCGTTGGAATGGGGGTGGGCGTTGCTGCAGGTGATGGGGATGCAGTGGGCGCTGGTGTGGATGGCGCCTGCGTGATCTCTACCGTTGGTGCAGGAGTGGGTGTGGGGGCCATTGCATCAAGCACATCGCAGGCAGGAATAAGCGATAACACCAGAATGATTGCCAGAATAATCGGTGCAGATCTCTTCATAAACAACCTCACTATTGATATTACTATCTTGCCATACACCATAATAATTAGCAATTCTTAACGATGGGCAGTTCAAATAATTAAGAATTTCTTAATGCCTTCTTTCACCTCTTCGTAAGATTTTTCACTTAATCTGTGGGTAATTCTCCTCCGGCATGTTTTATGTTAACATGAATGCACACAGATGCCTCGGAGGATTCCTTATGAAGATACTTGTCTGCGATGACGATCATGAGATCGTGGATGCAATATCAATCTATCTGAAGAACGAGGGGTATGAGCCTGTAAAGGCCTATACGGGCATGGAGGCTGTGCAGGCGGTAGAAGGGGGCGGCATCAGTCTTGTGATCATGGACGTGATGATGCCCGGCGTAGATGGAATCCACGCCACCATGATGTTGCGAGAACGTGGGAATATCCCTGTTATCATGCTATCTGCCAAATCTGAAGATGCAGACAAGGTGCTGGGCCTCAACATGGGCGCTGATGATTATGTGACAAAGCCATTCAATCCGCTGGAACTGCTGGCGCGTGTGCGGTCGCAGCTAAGGCGATACACGCAGCTTGGCAGCATTGAACAGAAGACCGGTATCTACCGCACGGGTGGGCTTGTTGTGGACGACACCGGCAAAGATGTTGTGGTGGATGGCGAATCCATTCGCCTGACGCCTGTGGAATACGGGATTTTGCGATTGCTGACGCAAAACGCTGGCCGTGTTTTCTCCATTGAGCAAATTTACGTGAATGTATGGAATGAGCAAGCGTTTAGCCCTGAGAATACTGTGGCTGTACACATCCGACGTATTCGTGAGAAGATCGAAATCAATCCAAAGGAACCCAAATACTTGAAGGTGGTGTGGGGGATTGGATACAAGGTTGAAAAATATCCGGTATTTTAGCGGCTTCAAGCTGTTGGCCGGATTCTTTTGTTCGCTGGGTGCGGTTGCGGCAGCGATCGGGGCACTTCGAGCCTGGGATTTTGCAGAGGGCTTGGCCGGTGAGGATACCTTGGCGCTGCACAGCCTTTTTTGGTTGATCGGCGGCTTGCTGACCATGCTGATAAGTCTTGTGTGGCTTGCTTACACTGCAGGAAGAAGCGCCCGTGCGGATGGTATCAGGCTTCTCGGCATCGACCGGCTCTATGCCGATGTGAGCTTGGCGCTGGTCTGCTTTACCGGCAGCATCTGTGTATCTCGGTTGTACATCCTGCTGGCGGGTCTTCATGCGGGCACGCTGCAACGGTCTTTTTGGGTATATGCAGGTGGCGCGTTGCTTGCGGTGTGCGTTGCATTGTTGGCGATTTATTCCGTTATGAGCCTTTCCAGGCGCATCAAGCGCCGTGAATTACTGAAGCATACGCTGATCATTAAGCTGATCCCCCTTTTCATCTTCTCGGTTTGCCGTGTCTGGAAAAGAAGCCCGCTCACGCTTCGGTGGGTATTCCTTCTGATTGTATATGCCTTATTGACAGGTGTGCTCATACTTAATACTGGCTTGGTAAATCGCACTGAGCTCTTTAAACTAGAATCATTCGGAAATTTGTCGCTTATCCCAATTATTCTGTTTGTTGTCCTGCAGGTTTATGCAATTGTGTATGTTGCGCGAGAGGCTGCGGTATTGAGCGATATTTTAGTCGGCGTCCAAAAGATAAGGTCTGGTGAGTTCACATATCGGATTGAACCAAAGGGAGGGGCGCCTTTTGCTGATATCGCTCATGCAGTCAACAACATCGCCGATGGTTTGAACGCGGCTCTGGAAGATCGTGTGAAAGCTGAACGGATGAAGGCTGAGCTGGTCACAAACGTTTCACATGACCTTAGGACGCCCATGACATCCATCATCACCTATATTGACCTTCTGAAAGCAGAGATACCTGACGGGGGGAACGCTGCTCAATATATCGGTGTGCTGGATGCCAAGGCGAAAAGGCTGAAAGCCCTCTCGGAAGACCTTTTTGAGGCCGCCAAAGCTGCCAGCGGCAGCATCAAACCAGCTCTTGTGCAGCTTGATGTAGTCGAGCTCATGTCACAGGGCTTGGGCGAGCTTTCAGACAGAATCAAGGAGTCAGGGCTTGACTTCCGCGTGAGCCTGATTGGGGAGAAGCTCCATATACTGGCTGATGGGAAGTTGTTGTGGCGCGTCGTGGAAAATTTGCTTTCAAATGTATTCAAGTATACCCTTGACCATTCCCGCGTATATGTCAGTGCATATCGTGTGCGAGACCTTGTTCGCATTGAAGTCAAGAACATCTCTGCATACGAGATCACCGTTCCCGCGGAGGAACTGACGGAGCGCTTTACCCGTGGTGATCAATCCCGTGGAAGTGAAGGATCAGGCTTGGGCCTGGCGATTGCGAAAAGCCTGACAGAGTTGCAGGGCGGCGAGTTCAGGATAGAAATTGATGGTGATTTGTTCAAGGCAATTGTGGAGTTCAAGGAGGATACTACTTTTTAGCATCATGTTATGTACACTATTTAGTGATGCTGTTTTCAGTAATCTGATCAAACCATGGATGGTTGGATAGTAAAAGCAATAAGCTGATGCGCATCAGATTGATTGGTCACGGTTTAAACTGTATATGCCAGTAACTGAGTTTTATCATGTTGACATTATATGGAATAAAATGCTAATATTTGCCTAACTAGCATTGGTTAGGCATGGTGGTAATGGTGGGCACTGAAGCGCAGATTATTCAAACATCGTTTGAGCTTTTCTGCACAAGAGGTTATTGCCTGTCTGTTTCTGATATTGCTAGAGTATTAGGTATAAAAACACCATCACTTTACAGCCATTTTGATAGCAAGGACCGGATCATCGAACTGATGATTCGCGACGAAATTCATCACTACTTCACCTGTATAAATAATGAGATGGATCAGCCACAGCAACTCAACTGTAAGGAAATGCTGAAGGATCTGTATTGTTTCATCCTGGAATATTTCAACAGCCACAAGTGTTTGCGATTCTGGCGGAGCATCTCGCTGATCCCCAATGATCACCTGAAAAACACATGCAGCATGTTGATTGCAGAAAAAGATGCGCCTTATCACAATCTGTTGAAACATAGGTTTGCAAAGGGGATCGAAGATGGTGAGATCAGAGCCGACGTTTCTGATCGCGCGTTGTACTTGTTTCTCTGCATGATTCAAGGCGTACTAGATGGTATGCTGCTATATCCAAAACGCCTGGGAGAAAGTGGTTTTGCAATGGAGATTTTTGATGCCTTTTGGAGCGGCATATGCGCATAAGCCTTCATTCTCGTGCCGTATGCCCAATATGCAGACGTGGGAATTTACTCTTGCCAATAGGAGGTTTGTTATGATCATAAACCAATGGTATGCCATCCTGCCCTCCAGAGCTGTAATGAAAAACAAGATTGTGGCCGTGAAAAGGTTGAACCTGGAGCTTGTGTTATTCAGAGACAACAGCGGTCAAATTGGCTGCCTGGCAGATCAATGCACACATCGGGGAGCTGCTCTCAGCAAGGGGAAGATCAAAGGAAATTGCCTGCAATGTCCGTTTCATGGGCTTGAGTTTGACAAGAGCGGCAAATGCACCTTTATCCCGGCCAACGGGAAAGCCTCAACCGACAACATCAGCCGTTACAATGTGAGGCACTATCCGGTGAGGGAATCCAACGGCATTGTTTATCTGTGGTATGGCGAACCGGATAAGCAAACCGACAAGCTGCCATTCTTTGACCAGGATGTGGATTCTTCCTATGTATTCAGTGAAATTGAGGACCATTGGAATTCTCACTATTCCCGGTGCATCGAGAATCAGCTTGACGTTGTGCACGTGCCCATCGTACACTACAACACCATAGGACGGGGAAATAAAACACTGGTCAATGGCCCCAAAGTCATATTTGAAAACGGCATCCTAAAGACCAGCGCCAACAATGAAAGAGATGTCGGGCAGAAGCCGAAGCAAGCTGCGGAGTGTGAAATTAAGGATACCCATCTTTGCTTTGTTTATCCAAACCTCTGGATGAATCACATCAGTGACAAGATAAAAGTAATCATATACTTTGCGCCAGTAGACGAGGAGAATACCATCCTGTATATCCGGTTCTACTGCAATGTGACTCGTATTAAGCTCATGAACTGGCTGATCGCGTTCTTTGGCAAGTATGCCAACCGTATCATCGAGCGGCAGGATAAGCGCGTGGTGATCACGCAAAAACCCAAAGCGTCTTCATACAAATCCGGAGAAAAGCTCTTGGCGGGCGATGGCCCCATCATCCAGTACAGAAAGATCAGAGAGGAACTAAAGGACAAGCAGGATAGGCCATAAGAAGTTCAATAGCAGCTTTTCTAGGGGGGGATGGGCCATGGCATTGCAGTATGATGCGATTATCATCGGCGGGGGGCTTTCCGGCCTGACTGCGGCCAGCTTGCTTTCCAAGCGGGGGTTGTCAGTGGCCGTTGTTGAAAAAAGCTACAACCCAGGCGGGTCATGCGGGGTTTTCCGGCGTGGCCATGTCACGTTCGACAATGGCGCGGCCATGATGTATGGTTTTGGGGAGAAGGGCTTCAACGCGCACCGCTTTGTGTTCAACTGCCTTGAGGAGCCCATCGAGATCATCCGTCACGATTTGCTCTATTGCGTAAACTTCAAGGGCCGAAGAATCAGGTTTTGGGCCGATGTGGACAAATTTGCCGATGAGCTTTCGGAAGTATTTCCTGCGGAGCGGGAGAATATCCACAGATTTTATCGTGATATGCTCAGAATGTATCGCCATGTCATGGTGGAAACGCCAAGCTATAACACAGCTGACGAAACGGACCGCCAAACCGCACTAAAAAGCATGCTCAGGCACCCAATCTCATACGCCCGGTTCCTGAGCTGCCTGAACAGAAGTGCAAAGAACCTGTTGAAAAGATATTTCTCAGATCCGGAAATCTTCAAGTTTTTCGACAAACTCACATCAACCTATTGTTATGCGTCGGTTGAGGAAGCGCCTGCCGTATTGGCTGCAGTAATGTTTGTGGATAACCATGTGGGCGGAAGCTACTACCCGGCAGGATCCACGCTGTTTGTGCCAGGCAAGCTGGAAAAGGTGATCGAGGAACACGGCGGAGAGATGCACCTGCAACGCGAAGCGGTTTCCATCCTGTTTGAAGGCGGTAAGCCTGCGGCAGTGACGCTTGACGATGGCAGCACGCTAAGGGCAAAGGATATCATATATTCCGGCACTGTGTGGAACTTGTATGGCAAGCTGATTGATCCTCAACACACGACCCAGCATCGCAGAGAATGGGCCGAACGCCAGGAGCCCACATATCCCAGTGTTGTGCTTTATGCAGTTGTGGACGGAGAGAGTATCCCGGAGGGCACCGCGCCGATCGAGATGCTTGTGGGCAACCCCGATCAGCTGGACGAGAGCGAGGTCACAGCCTATATCCTTAGCGTCGACGACAGGACATTATGCGGCAGCGATGAACACACCGTGGTCGCCATTGGCCCCACATTTGAACATTGGGATTCCTATGTCGGAGAGGAGTACCAAAGCCGAAAGCGCAAGGAACAACAGCGGCTGATCGCGGTGCTGGAAAAGCGCTTTCCCGGTTTTTCCCAAGCGGTACGATATGCTGAGGTAGCGACACCACGGACGATCGAGCGGTATACGATGAAGAACGGCGGAGCCGTAGCCGGGCCGAAACAAATGCTGGGGCAGCACATGTTCCGCAGGCTGCACACCCGGACGGAATGGGATAACCTGTATTGCTGCGGTGAATCCACCGTAATGGGGACGGGGACGCCCACTGTCACCACATCGGGGCTTACTGCGGCCAATGCCCTGCTCAAGAAGTTGGGAAAAGAGCCGTTTTCATACCGTCAGGAAATGAAGAACTACGTTCACATTGTCGAAAAACCCTTTACTCCCGAAAGACTTTATGAGTCAGCTGATGAGCCGGCGCGAACGGTTATGCGCAAAGCAATGGCCTGCCGTCTTTGTGAGTATCCCACCTGCTCTGCAAAAACCGATGTGCGGGGCATCATGCGGCGAGTGGCGGTGGGCAACTTCGCGGGAGCAAAAAAATGTTGGATGAAGCATCCGGTTGACATGAAGACACTGAAACGATATGAAACTGACTGTATATGTGCCACGGAGGGTGGCCAGGCAGTGCAAATCGGGGAAGTGATTGATTTTATCAAAGAGGTAAACGTGTGAACAGGGAATATGACGCGGTCGTTGTGGGCGGTGGGATGGCGGGGTTGGCATGCGCAGCATATTTGAGCCGGTATGGTTACCGCACGATGCTCTGTGAAAAGGGGCAAAAGACCGGCGGCCTTGTGGGTACATTCTGGCATCGTGGCTTTGCATTTGATTCGGGAATCCGCGCCTTTGAGAATTCCGGGATCCTTTACCCCATGCTGAAAAGCCTTGGCATCGACATGGAGTTTTCCGCCAATCCGGTTTCCATTGGCATCGGGCAAAGCTGGACACAGCTCATTTCCCGCGACAGTCTGTCAGACTATGCAGCGATGTTGACTGCGTTTTTCCCCAGTGATGCCACAGACATCGTGCGCATCGCTCAGGAGATCCGTAAAGTGATGGCATATATGGACGTGCTTTACGGCATTGACAACCCTCTCTTTCTGGAAAACATGCATGATCAGCAATACCTGTTGAAGACGCTGCTGCCCTGGCTGCTGCGTTACCAGGTCAATATCCGCAAGGCAAACCGATTGAATGAACCCATCTGTGCCTATCTGCAGCGCTTTACACATAATCAGGCGTTGATCGATATGATTGCTCAGCATTTTTTCAAGGAAACACCCACATTCTTTGCCTTAAGTTATTTTGGCCTGTATCTGGATTACAGTTACCCCAAGGGTGGCACAGGGGCCCTTGCCCAAAGAGTGACGGACTGCATTCTCTCATCCGGCGGCGAGATCATGACTGACAGTGAGGTCAATCGTGTGGATGCGTCGACGAGGCAGATCGTGACTGCCGATGGGGAGCAGTATCGATACCGGAAGCTTGTTTGGGCTGCGGACCAAAAGGCGCTTTATGCCTCAATCAACGCCCCCGATTCGGCAGCAATCGTGAGACAACGTGCCGCAGCAGGGCAAGGCACCGGTGGTGATTCGATACTGACGCTGTATCTGGGTGCAAATCTGGGTGCTGATTATTTCAAGAATATCTGCGGTGCCCATGCGTTTTACACAGCATCCACCGAGGGGCTTTCGTCGCTACCTGCCTGGGAAAAAGCTGCCGCGCAAGGCCAAGATCAATTGTGGATGTGGCTTGCCTCCTATTTGGAGCGAACGACCTATGAAATTTCTTGTCCAGCCCTGCGTGACCAGTCTCTTGCACCTGATGGTCAAACAGGCGTTATCGTGAGCACGCTGATGGATTACGGCCTTGTCCGCCACTTTTCGGATGGTGGCCACTATGACATGTTCAAGGCGTTTTGCTCAGAAAAGATCCTGGCTTTGCTGGAAGCAAACCTATTCCCTGGAATTGGGAGGGAAACAATTTTTTCGCTGTGTTCCACGCCATTGACCATTGAACGGGAGACTGGCAATTCCCACGGCGCGATCACAGGATGGGCGTTTACCAACAAGGCAATGCCGGCAGAGAACCGGTTCCCAAAGATTACTAGCTCTATTAAAACGCCGGTCGAAGATATCTATCAGTGCGGCCAATGGGTGTTCAGCCCATCGGGCCTTCCGGTTTCGATATTGACCGGAAAGCTTGCTGCGGATGCGGTGCGCAAATCACTGAAGGGGAATGCGCAATGACAGGGATTCTCATTGAGTTGGCGATAGTGTTGATCGGGTTGGCCGTGACTGCGGTGCTGTTTCATCGCTTTCCCGTATTGCCTGCCGTTCATCATCGAGAGGAGCGGTTCCCCTCCGTTTCCGTGATCATACCTGCCCGCGACGAAGAAAAAAACCTTCCCTTGCTGCTTGCCGACCTGAGTGCCCAGACGCTGCCTCCTCATGAGATCCTGTGCGTGGACGATGCGTCGGAGGACACTACGGCTCAAATCACGTTGGCACACGGTGCAACGCTGATCTCGTTGTGCGACATGCCGGAAGGATGGACGGGAAAGACATTGGCATGCCAGAGCGGCGCCGATGCCGCGTCAGGCGATCTATTGCTTTTCCTGGATGCCGATGTCCGCCTGGGCAGAGATGGCATTCAAAAGCTAATGCAGGCATATTTGGAAAATAAATGCACAGTATCCGTGCAGCCATATCATCATACAGAGAAGCTGTATGAGCAGCTTTCGATGCTGTTTAACCTGGTACAGGTTGGGGCAAACGGCACAACTTTGCCAATGCCACAGAATATCGGCCTGTATGGTCCGGTCATACTGATGGCCCGATCGGATTATGCCGCCGTAGGCGGTCATAAAAGCGTCAGAAAATGCGTTGTGGAAGACATGGCTTTGGGCATGCGGCTGAAAAAAGCGGGCTTGCCTTACCGGTTATATATCGGGGACAAAGATATATCATTCCGCATGTATGCCGGTGGGCTTCGAAGCTTGCTGCAAGGCTGGCTTAAAAACATGGCAGCGGGTGCTGTGAGAACGCCGATGCCCGTGTTCTGCATGGTTTTTTTCTGGATTGCGTCTCTGGCCTCAGTCCCGCTGCAGATTGTTAAATTTGCCCTGGCAGGGAATTTGCCATGGTTGCTGCTGTACTCTGCCTTGTACATTGTATGGGTTTCTATCCTCATGGTTCTCGCAAGGCGGGTTGGCCGTTTTCGAGTTGAGGCGATCGTTGTTTATCCCATAGGAATGCTTGTGTTGTTATGCGTGTTTGCTGTTTCGGCAATCAGAAGATTATTCGGCTTGGGTGCTGTCTGGAAAGGCAGGATCATTGAGGTGGAGGGCAAACCATGCGATTAATCTATCTGCCGGATGGCTGGACAATCCTGCTTTGCTTTGTGGTATGGCCGATTCTTCAAGTGGCAGCGGCGTTGATCTGCCTAAACATGCCCGATCGGTGCTTTATGCCGTCACGGTTCCCGTTTATGCCTCTTCGCTTCGAGCGGAACGGGCGTGTTTATGACCGCATCTTCCGCGTGAGCCGGTGGAAGCATCTTCTCCCCGATGGCGGCATGGTCTGGAAGAGGCGGGGGTATCAAAAGAAAAGGCTTACGGATTTTTCTGAAGCAAACCTGAATCGCTTTTTGGTTGAATCCGCCCGAGGGGAAATGACACATTGGCTCGCCATCCTGCCGTTTTGGGTTTTCTGGTTCTTTACGCCGCCCATGGTGCCATGGATCATGCTGGGTTACGCCTTGCTAGTCAACTTGCCCTGCATCATTGCCCAACGATACAACCGCCCACGCGTACTTTTGCTTATTCAAAAAATGAGTGTGTAAGCGTCTGGCCAAGCGCCGGAGATGTGTGAATTATCTTCTCCATTTACACCTGCCTGTGCCTAGCTTGCTATTAGGCCAGAACTATCCTATTTGCTAAAAAGGGTGAAAACCCAATATGTGTGAGCTTGTGAGAAAGTGGGTAATTATAATTGAATAAACATCTTTATTTCCATAACTGCTAAATCGTAACGATACTGAGGCAATGTCTATGAATAGACTGACGAAGCCGCTCGCCTTTATGTTGACACTGGTGCTCATTGCTACGATGCTTCCCACTTTATCACTGGCTGAAGGAGAAACAGGCAGCATCTACGGTCTGGTTACAGATGGCAATAACCCAGTCATTGGTGGCCCAACCATCACATTGAAAGACAGCGGCAATAATGTGATCGGCTCTATAACAGCCGATAGTAGTACCGGCAGTTATTTGTTTCCCAATGTGCCCGCCGGAGTGGGTTATTCGGTCACTGCGAGCATGACCGGCTACCTGGAGGGGAGCCAAACAGGCCTGGAAGTCATCGCCGGGAAACCGACGGTTGCTCCGGACATTATACTGTCCCCGACGGCGCCTTTCACCTTCGATGAAAAGACCGGAACCATCACCGGCTATGACGTCGGGGGAGGGGAGAATGTAATGATCCCGCCTGTTATCGGAGGAGTGGTAGTCACCGGAATTGGCGACGTTGCATTTGCCAAATGCTCTACGATAAAAACCGTCGTTATACCCAAAAGTGTTACCAGCATCGGATACCAGGCCTTTGCAGAGTGCACCAGCCTCACCAGCGTGAGCATTCCTTCCAGCGTTACCAGCATAGGAGATTCTGCCTTTTATCTATGCACCAGCCTGAATAATATCACCCTTCCCACCGCGCTCACGAAAATCAGCAACGGCTTGTTTGTGAACTGCTTCAGCCTGGCCAGCATCAACATTCCCAGCGGGGTCACCACCATCGGGAATAGCGCCTTTTCGAACTGCTACAACCTGAAGAGTATTTCCATACCGGATGGTGTCACCAGAATTGAATGGGGTGCGTTCTATGGTACCAAACTGACGGAAATCACAATACCCGGAAGTGTGACCAGCATCGGGTTTATGGCGTTTCGATATAATAACCTGACGGCTGCCTATTTTACCGGGGACGCGCCTGCAACATTTGTTTCGGATGTATTCGCAGACAATAAACCTGGCTTCTGCCTGTACTACACCGCCGGGAAGAATGGCTGGAGCAACGACTGGTATGGCTACAATGCTGTGCCCCGATATCGCATTGCCACGCCAGTCTTGTCGGGGGGCAGGATTTCTTCGGACACCATCCTTGCCACAGCCGGGTCGGCGGTCCATCTCACAGTCACTCCGGATGCAGGATACCGACTTAGGGCGGGCACTGTAAAATATAATGACGGTGTGGCAGATTTTCCAGTTATCAACAATAGTTTCACCCTGCCTTCCGCCCATGTGGCGGTATCGGCGGAATTCGAGGCCATTCCTGAATATCCGCTCACCATTCAGGCAAGCGCAGGCGGCAGCATCACCACCGGAGCAAGCGGCAATTACATGTCGGGAACAGTGGTGAATATCTCCGTCTCAGTGAGTGATGGTTACCGGTTTACCGGTTGGACGTCGTCCAATGGCGGCAGTTTCGGCGATGTTTCAAGCCCCACCACCACGTTCACCATGCCGGAGGGGCCAACGACGGTGACGGCGGAAACAATCCCCCTTTATCTGCTGACCATCCTGGCGGGCTCAGGCGGCACCGTTCCGACAGAGGTGGGCGGCTATTATGATCAAGGTGAATCGATCCCGGTCACAGCCTCTGCCAACAGCGGTCATCGATTCTCCGGCTGGACATCCTCCAATGGTGGAAGCTTTGCCGACGCAACCAAGCCATCCACCAATTTCACGATGCCCGCGGGGCCGACAACGGTGACGGCAACGTTTTCATCCCTTGGGCCCGGCAGCATCACTGGGTCAGTCACCGATGGCGCGGGCCCGGTGGAGGGAGCCACCGTCAGCCTTGTTGCCAGCGACGGATTCACCTACTCAGCCGTAACCATTGCCGACGGCAGCTATACCATCGCCGATGTGCCGGAGGGCTCAAATTATACGATTACGGCGGTTTCTACAGGGTATAACAGCGGCAGCCTGCCGGGGGTGGATGTGCAGGCGGGCAACGTCACATCCGGCATGGATCTGCTGATCGTCAGATACACGCCCACCGAGTGTTTCACCTTCAATTCCACAACCGGAATGATAACCGGATATAACATGGCCGGCGGAGCCGTTGTGATCATCCCCGAGTCCATCGGCGGTATGGCCGTCAAAGGCATTGGGGATCATGCGTTTGCCTCCAGCACTGTTCAACGGGTAACCATCCCGGTTGGCGTGGAAAGCATCGGCAATTATGCCTTTGATCACTGTTCAAGCCTTACCGGTATCGTTGTGCCGCAGAGCGTGCACAGCATTGGAAGTTACGCGTTTTGGCTATGCACCAGCCTGGCCAGCATCAACCTCCCTCATGGATTGGAGAGCATTGGGGATTATGCCTTCAGCAACTGCCAGGCCATGTCATCAGTCTCTCTTCCTGATACCCTCACAAGCCTGGGCGCAAGTGCGTTCGAAGTGTGCGTCAAGCTTACAGGTGTTGTGTTGCCCAGCAGCCTGAGCAGCGTCAGCAATTATGCCTTTTATCAGTGCAAGGGGATGACAAACCTGACCATCCCCACAGGCGTCACAAGTATCGGGCAAAATGCGTTCACGACCTGCTGGAACCTGACTAGTGTTACGATCCCCGGAAGTGTTACGACGATCGGCAATAATGCGTTCACCAGTTGCACCCGCCTGACCGCCGCTTATTTCGGCGGCAACGCCCCTGTGCTTGGAACTAACGTATTCAGCGACACGGCCATGAACTCCACGTTCACTGTCTATTACCTCTCGGGCACTTCGGGCTGGAGCGGAACCTGGTATGGCTATCCGACTGTGCCTCGATACACTGTCACCATTGGGCCCCTGACAGGAGGGAGCATCGTTACGTCAGTTGACGCCGCTTTCCCTGGGCAAATTGTAAACCTCACCATCACACCGGAGGTCGGTCACTGGTTCAAGGTAAATAGCCTTACCTGCACATATGGTGGCGCGCCACATTCCGTCTCAGGCACAAGCTTCGTGATGCCGGCGGCCAATGTCACTGTCGCAGCGGCATTCACAACCAAGCCGCTTGGCACCGTTTCCGGCAAGGTTACCGACGGCTCCAATCCCATTGCAGGAGCTTCTGTCAGCATTGATGCGAGCGGCAGCACTTATTCGGCTGTCACCCAATCCAACGGCAGCTACACCCTGCTGGATGTGCCCGGAGGGACAGGCTACCGGATGACCGTGACCAGCGCCGGTTATACAACTGCGTTTCTTGAAGAGATCGTAGTCCTTCCTGATGAAAACACGTTGAATCCCGACGTTGCTCTCACTAAATATACTGTCACGCCCGCAAACTTCTTTTCCTTTGATCCCACGACCGGAACCATCACAGGTTACAATATGGCCGGGGGATCAGACGTAATCATTCCAGCATCGATCAATGGAGTGGCTGTGCTAAGAATTGGGGCCAGTGCATTTGCATATCAATCCGGTTTGAACAGTGTGACGGTTCCCGATGGCGTGACTGATATCGGGTTTGCAGCGTTATACTACTGCACCGGGCTTCATCGCATTGTCCTTCCGGACAGCGTTACCAGCATCGGCGATTCCGCCTTTGTGGGCTGCGCCGGCCTCACAGAGTTCGATTTTCCCAGTGGGTTGGTCAGTATTGGAGAGCGGGCGTTTGTGAACTGTACCGGTTTGACCAATATTACACTGCCGAATGGTTTGGAGAATGTGGGATATCTGGCGTTTGGTAATTGCTCCCGACTAACCTCCGTAATTCTCCCCGATGGCCTTTCCATTCTCGGGGATTATGCGTTCTATTCCTGCGGTTCGCTTTCCAGTATCTCAGTTCCCGGCAGTGTCGCCAGTATCGGGAATTATTGTTTCAAGGAGTGCTTGGGCTTGAAGTCCGTGACCCTCGGGCAGGGGGTTACAAGCATCGGCGCAGAGGCGTTTTCCTTCTGTGGCATCACGGATCTCACCATCCCATCCAGCATCACCAGAATTGGCGATTCTGCCTTTCAGGACTGTATGAGTCTTGCGAATGTTTCTCTTTCAAGCAGCGTCACCTTTATCGGTTCAAAGGCATTCTATGATTGTTTCAGCCTAACAGGGATTATCCTACCAGACAGTGTGACCTACCTGGGTGATGGAGCGTTCGGACATTGCCATGCTCTCTCGTCGGTAACCCTCTCCAATGGTATTTCTGCCATCTATCCGTATACATTCTTGTACTGTACCAGCCTCACCAGCATCACGATTCCTGAAAACATTGGCAGCATGTGGAGTTATTCCTTTGCCAACTGTGGCTCACTCAACTCGTTAAGCCTATCCAGCGGGATCACTGACATCGGCAACTATGCGTTTGTCAACTGTACCAGCCTTACTGGCGTAATCTTCCCCAGCAGCGTCGTCTCCATCGGCGCCGGTGCCTTTGATGGCTGCCGGCTGCTTGGCTCGGCACATTTCAGGGGAAACGCGCCTGTATTGGGCACCGGAGTGTTTGCAAACACCAAGGTAGGGTTCACCGTATATCGTCTCTCCGGTAAATCAGACTGGAACAACCCCTGGAACGGCTACCCTGTCATAACCCAGTATACTGTCACCACGGATCTGATTTCCGGCAGCAGCATCACAGCCGTGCCCAGCATAGGGCTTGCGGGTGACATTGTGACCCTGACCGTTTCACCCTATGCTGGAAAGCGCCTGAAACCAGGCACATTGGTGTACTCTTATGAGGGTGATGAGCATCCCATAACGGACTTCACCTTTATCCTGCCTGCTGCCAATGTAACCATCTGCGGGGAGTTTGAGAGTATCTATACCGCAACCTATGACTTCCAGGACGGCAGACCAGTCATGGTTTTACCGGCGGACTACGATGAATTTCTTACAGCTCCGGCAGATCCTGTGCGCAATGGGTATACCTTTAGCGGGTGGTATCAGGAAGCGGCCTGCAACACACCTTGGGACTTCGCGGTGGATAAGGTGTCGGGGAATGTCACCTTGTACGCCAAGTGGGTCTCAACGACACCGACAGGAGTGTCGGTAGCTTCCTCATCCTACTCCAGCATCAAAGTGTCGTGGGCTGCAGTGCCCGGCGCAGCTGGTTATCAGGTTTATCGTGCAACATCCGGCACTGGCACCTATGCCTTGGCCGGTACGGTTACGGGCACCAGTTTCACAAACACAGGATTAACCACCGGAACCACATATTACTACAAGGTGCGGTCCTATAAAGGCACTGTTTACAGTTCATACTCCTCTGTGGTCTCTGCCAAGCCAATACCTGCTGCGCCAACCTCGCCGAAGGCTGTGGCTGCGTCATACAACAGCATCAAGGTGACTTGGGCTGCGGTGAGCGGGGCATCGAGGTATGAGGTGTACCGCGCGACTTCCAGCACCGGAAGCTATGCGCTGCTGACGACGACATCCTATCTCTACTACACCAACACCAGCGTGAACACAGGCACCACCTATTACTACAAGGTGCGGGCATACCGGCTTGTGGGCAGCACGAAGGTGTATGGCGCATTCTCAAGCATCGTGTCTGCCAAGACTACGATTGGCACACCGGGCTCGGTGAAAG
>JAEYRH010000006.1 GCA_023435705.1 Bacillota bacterium
TCGTGTCTGCCAAGACTACGATTGGCACACCGGGCTCGGTGAAAGCAGCCCCTGTGACCTACAGCAGCATCAAAGTGACCTGGAGCGCCGTGACCGGCGCGTCGGGGTATGTGGTATACCGGGCAACTTCCAGCACGGGGGCTTACGCATCCGTAGGAACAGCCACATCGACCAGTTTCACCAACACCAACACAGGCACCGGCATCACCTATTACTACAAGGTGAGGGCTTATCGCACAGTGGGCAGCACGAAGGTTTACGGGTCATATTCCGCTGCCGCAACCGCCAGGACTAGCATTGGCTACCCAACAACAGTCAGAGCCGCAAGGGCCAGCTCCACCAGCATCAAGGCAACCTGGAGCGGGGTGTCGGGCGCGACTCGATATGAACTGTGGCGCAGCACATCTTCCGGCGGCACCTACACACTGGTGGCGACAACAGCCTCTCTGTATTACACCAACGGCAGCCTGACCACCGGCAGGACTTATTACTACAAGGTGCGTGCTTATCATCTGGAGGGAACCACGAAGGTGTATGGCCCCTGGTCGAGGGTGGTGTACGCCAAGCCTTAAGTCTTTATGGCAACTTTCTGACAACCCATTCGTTCAGGTATTGATAGTGTGAAAAGCCCAGACACTCTGGGCTTTTCAGCATTTTGTTGAATTTGACCCAACGGCTATATGCGGAGCTGTAAGCTCTCAAGGTGTGCAGGATCCTCGCGCATTTATTTGGCGATTCTCGCAATGGAGCACCGGCACCAGACAGGTTGCCTACTCCTCGTCAGGATCTTAGTATTTCATGGGATAGAGGTCAATTCAAGGAATAAAATGGTATAATGTGTTTGTTCAATTTGAATCTGTGCTTTCAAGCGCATAAAGTGTGAGGTGCTAAGTATGATCAGATTCGGAGGCCCGGTTTTCCTGGGCAGCGAGAAGGCGGCCGGAGCGGGGGAGAGCCACGGTGCTGTGGCGGACGACCCTGAGCTGCTTGCCAGGGGGCACCGTCTGAAAGGTTTCACAGCGGCATACGCCCCCAAGGTGAGCCTGAATGACACTCAACAGATCAGAAGGATTCGCAGTGCGTTTGAGGCAGAAGGTGTCATGCTCGCCGAGGTTGGTTATTGGGAGAACCTTGTAGATACTGATCCGACGGAAAAAGCTGCGAATCAAAAGGCTATGCTGGAGGCGCTCGCTCTGGCTGAGGAGCTCGGAGCGCGCTGCGCGGTGGACATCTTTGGTTCCTATTGCCATGGCAATGGTAACTCAAAGCACGACGCAAAGAACTTCGCAAAGAGCGCCTTTGACGAAGCTGTGGAGATTGCCAGGTTTTTCATTGACACCGTGAAGCCGAAGACGGCTTTCTTTGCCTATGAGATTTTTCCCTTCTGCTTCATCGACAGCCCAGAGATGATTGACAAGCTTGTGCGTGCGGTGGACCGCAAGCAATTCGGAGTCCATTTGGATCTCGTCAATTTGATCAATTGCCCGCGAGCCTACTGGGCAAGCGGGGATATCATGCGCGAATGCGTCCGGCTATTCGGAGACAGAATTGTTTCGGCGCATGCCAAGGATATCCGTATGAAGGAGCCAGCCATCAGTGTGATATTGGAGGAAGTCCCTGCTGGGCAGGGGAAGCTTGACATTGCCTGCAATATCCGCGAACTCCATGCCCTGCCCCAGGCAATTCCGTTCATGATGGAGCATTTGAACAGCGAAGCGGAATACGATGCTGCGGCGGCTCATTTTAGGGGAGTGGCCAGGGCAGAAGGGATCCAGATATAGTCAACCGATTCAGAAAGGAAATAACCTATGCCGGATATTACTGCCAATGGCATCAGCATCCACTATGAGGAGAGGGGAAGCGGCGAGCCTTTGATCCTGATCATGGGGCTTGGAGCGGATGGCTCCCTGTGGGAGCATCACGTTGCTGCATATAGCAAGCACTTCCGCTGCATCATGCCGGACAACCGCGGGGCAGGCAGAAGCGGAAAGCCTGAAGGCCCATATACGACCAGACAGATGGCGGAAGACACCATAGGGCTTATGGAAGCCCTTGGCATCAGCACGGCTCATCTTTCCGGAATATCGATGGGCGGCGCAGTCGTGCAGGAGCTCGCCATAGGTTACCCAAGCCGTGTGAAGAGCGCGACGGTGATCAGCTCCTGGCCCAGGTGCGACGCATATACGACAAGGGTTTTCGAAATGCTGGAAAGCCTTGTCGAAACCTCTGACCCCGTTGCGTTCAACCGGCTTTTGCAGCTCTGGATCTTTACGCCGGATTACCACGGGCGCAGTATGGATGACCTGCTTGCCCGTGAGGAAGCGGGCAAGCGTAACCCTTGGCCGATGCCGGTGGAGGCGTTCCGTGCGCAAAGCCAGGCGTGCATCCACCACGACACACTGGATCGTCTTGGTCTCATCCGGGCGCCCTTTCTGATCACAGCGGGCGACCAGGACATCTTCACACCGATGCACTACGCAGAGACGATGGCCGAACTCATTCCCGGTGCCCGTTTGACCGTTTTTCACGGTGGGGGCCATGCGCACCACTGGGAGAAGCTGGATGAATTCAACAACGCGACGCTAGCGTTCCTGCTGGAAAATCGATAGGGGAGGGAGCTTATGGGGGGAGTCAAGTTTGGATGCCAGACCTATACCTGGCAGATGTCCTTTGAACGATACGTCGGGAAGATGCCACACATCCTGGATGTGCTGACACAAGCCGGTTACGCGGGTGTGGAGCCGGAGACATGCATGCTCGGCTCCTATTATGATGATCCTGGACTTCTGGCCAAAGAGCTTGGCAGCCGCGACCTTGAGTTGGCTGCGCTGACACTCGCACTTCCGTGGGCGCATGAGCGGGAGACGGACGAGGAGCGGGCAGAGGCTGCAAAGGCGATCAGGTATTTGAAGCATTTTCCCGGAACACTGCTTGTGCTCTGCCAGCTCCCCGGAGCAGACCGGTCTGATCTTCGGCTCAGGCAGCAAAACGTCATCGCCTGCATCAATACGGTGGCAGAGCGAGCAGCCGGCGAAGGAATCGCCTGTGCGTTCCACCCCAACTCGCCGGAAGGCTCAGTGTTCCGGATCCGGGAAGACTATGAGATGCTTATGGATAATATTGTGCCGGAATTCTTGGGCTTTGCACCGGATGCCGGACACATCGCCAAAGGCGGCATGGATGTGCTCGAGGTATTCAAAGCATATCGGCGGCACATCAGGCATGTGCACTTCAAGGACATCGGAAGCAACGGGAAGTGGGCATCCATGGGTGAAGGCGTTATCGACTTTCCAACCGTAGTGAAGTTTTTGCGGGAAACGGACTATAACGGCTGGATCATCGTTGAGGAAGAATCCAGCCGTGCAGAATCACATCCTGATGAAGTCACGCTCGCAAACGGCAGATATATTAAGGAAAGGATAATCTGATCGTTCTTATTGTGGCCCACGGGCTGGTGCTTTGCCCATATTGTTCCTGCCTGGAAGTTAAGCTCAACAGTCATAAACTTGGCGAATCACCAGCGGTATGCCCGATGAATGTGGGGAGAGGGTTCACCTGTCACCGCTCCGACCATTATAAATGCTTATGCCTTGCAGCCTTCTGTTAAGACGCATGAAACAATTATCAAAAAAGTAGCAGCTGCCTCTGATGACCATGTATTCACCTCTTCAAATGCTTCCATAACATATTGTCGGCTGTTTTCCTTCACGATGGGTGAGAGATTGGACCGAAATGGAGAAAGTATGCTGACAAGACCTTCTGTGCATACCAGGTCGCAGTATCGTGTTGCAATTGTTTTGGCTAAGTTTGTTTTCCCGGCATTCATCAAACCCATAGTCAACAAGAGCTGTATTGGCGCCACTATATTCCCTCTTAAAATATCAATTGAGTGGGTGACGTCAGCGCCGCACATTCTTTCGGCAACAACGCCTCCACGGGTCAGATATTCATCCTGGTTTGCCAGCCGACTTTCTATCGTTTCGATGATCTCTTCAGGCAAGCGTTTGCCAAGGATAATAGGCAATAATGATGTGATGCTTCCCGTTTCAACAATTTCCTTTGAACCGGCGGACCTGCAAACAAACTGTTGTCCATTCCAGAAATCTTTTATGAGGATATCCAGCAAGCGCTTGGATTCGTTCATCCACCAAACGCTTTCTGCTTCGAATCTCGCGTAGACGGCAAGCTTTCCGCAGCATTCTGTTAACAACACGAGAAACGCCAGTAAGTCGCCGGATTGAACCGGCAGCCCCTTTGAAAAAATGGACGAATGGCGGCAAATGGATTCGTCGGGATGATAATATTGCGGTATACCACTTGCATTTCGGTCGCGCTTGGTCAACCACCAATGGGCGAACCTGGACAGTTTGCCGTACAGCTCTGCATAATCTTCTGATGCAAGCTCGCTCAGATCAAAGCGATTCATAATGTAATCCAAGGCTACCCCCTGCAGTGCAGGACAGGCCGCAGCGTAGTCTATGCTAATGTCACCAATATTGTTGGGAATCTGCCCAGAGTCGTTCTGATAATCAAACATCGTCAACAGTAACTTCCAAGCTTCTCTGGCATTTGCGTCTGACGTCATGGCCTGATAGCACTGCTGGCCTGCATATGCACGAAGCGATGAAACCCTGCTCATATATATGACTGGGTTTTTCAGTCTTCCCTCGGGTCGCATGGAGTGTGTCCAAATGGTCCATGCAGCAAGATTTGCCATTTGATCGTATCTTTGGGGAACCATCCCGAAGCGTTTGCGGAACGCATTAAAATCTGCGTTGGCCGCTTGGACACAATGATCGAATGGGATATAATTCTCATCCCTGGTCCCATTGGAATAGTATTCGTGTATGGCTGCTTCGAACTGCATCGTCTCAACAGGTGGGATCAGATCTATGATAAAATCATCCGATTGCACGGTGTTGTGATTCCATTTGGCGTTGCACCAGACTGAACCCTTCAAAGGGACAAAAAGCAGTTTCCCCAGGATCTCATATGCAACTTCAAAGTCGCTGTTTTCTTTTGGGGAGCAATTCTCAAACTGCCTCATCTTGAAACTGAAGCGCAAACTGATTCCATAGCCCCTGACTCTGAGCTGTTTTTGCCCCGCAAAACAGATTTCGGCCATGCCTTTATACGTTTTGATCACCAATCTGCCGGGTTCCACAGTGTATGTGAACGGTATCACCTTATTATCCACAACCGGAGCAACCATGACCAGGTTCTTCCTTTCGATCGTCATGGAAGGGGATCTGGATATAGATAAATACAGGCATCGGTCTTCTTGGTTCTCCAGGATACAGAGGTAGGATCCTCTTATGCTAAATGGCACAGAGCGCAGGTCGAACCTTTCGTCGCTCCCCAGTATGATATTCCCTTGAATGATACATTTCTGTTCCGTCATATTGTCCTCCATGCGATGCGTTCTGTTGGTTAACTTCTGGTTGTTATCTGTGGATGCTACATTGATATTTCTGCCAACATACTTGCCAATATCAGGAAGAATACGCATGACAGGGCAGAGCACACCCCGAAATCCGTATAGTATAAAACTGAAATCTCGTTTTCCAAGCCTTTGGGAGCCTCAAACTCCAGATACCTGTACATAGGCATCTTCTCAAGTGTAATATCGCAAAAGCCAGTAAGGATATCTCTGGCCAAATCTGATTTCCCAGCTTCCAATAATCCGGGGACAAGCTTGAGCTGCGTGCATCCGGTTATAATTCCAGGTAACAGATTTCCGCCTACATACTGTTTCGTGTTTGCCCTGAACCCCATCTGTGTGTAGTATTTATCAGGGTCAGATAGTGCTTTGGCAACTTTATCCACAATTGCATCCGGCAGACGCTTACCAAGCATAATCGGTGCGAATGCATCGATCTCGTCGAATTCAATAATTTCATGGCTGGATGACAAACGCGCAATGAATTTTTCGCCATCCCAGAATTCCCTGAGCAGTGTATCCAGAAGTGCTTTTGAGCGATTGAGCCATCCTTCAGACTCATCCATCCTTCCCAACCTGGCAGCCAGTCTTGAAAGAGCTTCTTCAAGAAGGATGATGTATGCAATCAGGTCTGGGCATTCTACGGGGACTCCCTTTGCGAACATCACGCTATAATCGAAAGATTGCTCACAACCCTGATTATATTGCGGCACTCCGTCATTGTCAGTGTCCCGAATCGTTGTCCACCAGTTGCATAAGTTGACCATGGGTTCATACAAAGCTTCACAATGTTCCCTTGTTATCTGATCTCCCACATGATCAAGCATATACAAGACAGTAATTCCGTGGTAAGGAGGCTTTGTTGCAAGATAGTTAACATACCTGTCATCGACCATGTCTGGAATTTGCCCGAATTCATCCTGATATTCAAAGATTGATCTCAACATTTCGACTGCAAAGTCAACATCATTTAACAATGTCATGGCGTGGAAAGCTCCATGCCACGCGAAAACAGAATCTGTCTTTTCGTAGGTGATTATATTGCTTTTCAACAATCCCATTGGCGCCACGCTGCATATCCAGATGCAATATGCTGCGAGCTTCTTCATGCCCTCATACTTTGCAGGAACCGGCGGGTACATTGCGAGCCAGTCACTATAGTCTTTCTGCGCCTCTTCCACGCACACTTCGAAAGGACGGTAACACGGGCAGCGTTCTGTATCAGTTTCTCTAAAATGCAAAGCGAGCTCAAACTCACCATCGGCATCGGGGCTAATGTCAATTGTGAAGCTCGCACAGCAGGCATTTCTCCAGTCCCATTGGCTTTGCATAGCCAGTTTACCGCGGAGTGGGACAAAGAGAAACTCCCCAACCATGTCATATGTTGCCTGATATGTTCCATCAAGCCGGTCTATACAGATTTCGTGGGCTTTCATCTTCGAGAAGAACCGGAGCCCGGTTCCCCTGCCCCTGATTCGGAGCAAGTCCTTGCTGTCGAAGCAAATTTGCGCATAGCCGTGATCGGTTTTGAGCTCCAATATCGATGGTGTAGCGGTGCAGTGAAAAGGTGCGAAAGCGCCATCATGAAATGGGTGAATGGACATCACCCCCGGGAAAATCTGGCTTTGAGCCCGTTCCTCGGCAGAATACTTCCTCTGGAGCCTGAATAGTCCCAGTTGCTTGCTCTCTCGTCCCTCTTCATCTAAATAGATGCCCTCGCGTAATGAAATGAACGAAAGCCTTCTCCCGAACGGTGCAGTTCTGATATCGAGAGAGACTTCATCATCTTTCACAGCTATGGTTTTTCCATTGATGAGATTGCTTTGCATCATTCAACACCACCCAGATCTGATGAATTTCACCCTTTGATGGATCCGACCATTACGCCTTTGATGAAATATTTCTGAACGAACGGATAGAAGCACAACATGGGCAACGTCGCCACCACGATCGTGCAGTATTTCACAAGGCTTTTGTAAATATTTGTATTTACCCCGGTGGTGTCAGCGCTTGATGTGAGCACCTGCGATGAATCATTCATCACCAGTATTTCCTTAAGGATGACCTGCAGAGGGTATTTGCTCCTGTCGGAGAGGAAAATTGACGCATTGAACCAGGAGTTCCATATCGATACAGCGTAGAAAAGCACAATCACTGCGATTGTTGCCTTGGAAAGAGGCATGATGATCTTTATCAGGATCGTGAAATGCCCCGCACCGTCTATATGAGCTGACTCCACGAGACTATCCGGAATTTCCCTCAGGGATGTTCTCATTATGATGAGGTTGAAGACTGAGATGGCCGATGGAAGGATGACAGCCCACCGCGAATCATACAGCCCGAGCTTTGTTACGACGATATAGAATGGGATAAGCCCTCCGCTGAAGAACATCGTAAACGTGATAAACAGCATGATGGCGTTTCCCCATAGGAGATTCTTCCTGGAAAGCGCATAACTGCCCAGCAACGTAAGGAAGGTGCTCAAACCCACTCCCACAACCACATAAAAGATCGTGTTCAGATAGCCGATCAGGATAACCGGGTTGTCAAAAACAATTTTGTA
The DNA here is from genome assembly GCA_023435705.1 of Bacillota bacterium. Classification (GTDB taxonomy): domain Bacteria; phylum Bacillota; class Clostridia; order Christensenellales; family UMGS416; genus JAEYRA01. The sequence continues at coordinate 8,004 of JAEYRH010000006.1, forward strand.
GCCGATCAATGTGAACCCCAGCGGCTTAAGTATGATTCCTGTATGCGATGCCAGCTGCTTTGGATCACTCACAGAAGCAAAAATCACATGCAATATTGGAGCAACGCAGACGAAGCATATTATCAGCATCAGCACAATGTTGAAAGAATCAAACATCTTGTTAAAGAATAAGTTATGGCGCTTATGCATTGGGACTTCTCCTAAAACAAACTTGTTTCTGCATACTTCCTGCTCAGCATATTGGCAATGACGAGCGTGATGAAGTTCAGAAGCGAATTAAACAGCCCAACCGCAGTGCTATAGCCGTAATCGAATTGCAGCAGGCCTTTCCTGTATGTAAAGCTTGAAATTACGTCGCTGACCGAGTATGTTGAGGGACTGTACAGAAGGATTATTTTCTCGAAATTCACGCTGAATAGAAATCCCAGCCTTAGGATCAGAAGCACCAGGAGCGTGGAGGAAATGCTGGGAATGGTGATATATATCATCTTGCGGAATCTTCCAATTCCATCAAGGTCAGCCGCTTCGTAGAGTTCTTGGTCTATTCCTGTTATCGCTGCGATGATGATAATGCTACTGGAGCCGAGAAATTGCCACATATTACTTCCGATGAAGATGCTCCGAAAGAAACGGGGCATTCCCAGAAGGTTCCCATCCGGACCTCCGAGTGCCTTGACAATGCTTGTGATCGCACCGGTGGAGGAGCAAAAGTCGATAATGATGCCGGCGACAACGACCATTGATATGAAATAGGGCATGTAGCTGACCGTCTGAACAATCTTTTTGAAACGTTTGCTGACCAGTTCGTTCATGAGGAGTGCAAACACGATCGGCGCAGGGAAGTAGAAAATCAAATCATAAAAGCTCAGAAGGAATGTATTTTTGAGTAGCCTCCAGAAATAGTAGCTGTTGAAGAAATCAAAGAAATTTTGCAGACCCACCCATTGGCTGCCAAATATTCCACCTTTCAGTGAGTACCTTTCAAATGCCAGCGCGACTCCGGCCATTGGAGCATAACAAAACACAGCGAAGTAGACGATGACAGGCAGAACCATCAGATAGACAATCTTGTTTGTTTTCCAATCTTTTCGGACCCTTGTCAAATTCATAGCTTTCTCACCATCCTGGGAATGTGGGAGCCGGGAAGAATCCCGGCTCCTATTATCCACTGCTCCTACTTTCTGGAGTTGAACCTGTCGAGGGCTGCTTGCTGCAGCGCGATAGCCCTGTCAATATTCATCATCTTGATCTGTTCCACAAAACTGTCATAGCTGGTAAGGGGCTCAGTACCAAGGATGAATTTTACGACCATCTCATTCCTGTATGTCTCAATATCACCCATGATCTTGGAATATTCCGCACCTTCGTCAGCAGTAAGCGTTGTGGGGGGCATCTTGTACGCGCCGTCGTTATCTTTCTCCCAGATTTTTACAGCATCCAGGCTGTCTTGCGACAGGCCGGCCCATTCCCTGTCCCAGTGATAGACGCATGCTCCGCCTGACTTCGTCCATTTGGTATATGCTTCATTCAAGCTTAACCCATCTGGGTTATTATAGATGAACTTGGTAAACGCAGGCTTGCCGTCGGCACCATATTCAAAGGTTTTGCCCTCAAATCCATAGGAAGCGAGAATATCGCCTTCCTTGGTGAAGCCGTAGTCAAGCCACTTCACTACCGTTACCGGATCCTTACATGCTTTGGTGATCACCCAGTTTACAATAGAGCTCTGCGTGTTGGTCTCCCTTACGTGGAGCTTGTCGCCGGCATTCAATACAGGGGTGGGAACCGCAACAATCTTATAATTGGCGTTGGTAGCCTTTGCCTTGAGACCGGCGAAGTCAATGTACATGCAGTAGAAGGCGCCCGTTTTGTCCGATGCAGTGAAATCGCTGCTGGGGATAAAGTCCTGCTTGGTAGCAAAATCCTTATCGATGAGCCCTTCGGCATACCATTTGCTCAACATGGAGATGTATTCTTTGTATCCGGGCTCCAGGGGGCCATATTTGGCTTTGCCGTCCACCTGGTAGAATGTCGGCATGATTCCATATCCGCCTTCGAAGACGTTCATGGAGTCGAACCCGTCAAAGTGCAGCATCATGGGAGCTTCTGCTTTTTTCTGGTCCCGGAAGGCGATAAGCATCTTGTACCAGTCGTCATAGGTGACAGGAGTGCTCAAGCCCAGATCATCCAGCCAGTCCTTCCTCACGACCATGCCCATCCATGGGGGTTGGGCGCCGTCCGTCGATATGGACTGGAATCCTGGTATGTTCCCGGCATCTGTTGTGGATTCTTTCCGGATCGTGTCTGTGGAGTTGAGGACTTTCTTGTAGTTGGGGGCGTACTGGTCGATCAGGTCGTTAAGCTTGAGGATAACGCCGTCTTCGATCGCCTTGTCGTAGCCGCCTGGGAACATGTACCCGTACGGATGGATCATTTCGATGATATCCGGGTAATTGCCGGAGGACACCATCAGGTTAAAGCTATCGTTTTGTTGACCAATCGGGGGATGGACGAACTCCACGTGAACGCCCGTCCTCTTCTCGAGCTCCTTGTAGTACTCAGACTCGGAGAGGGTTTTCATGGTCTTCTGGATCGCGTCTCCGTTAGGCGCCCAGATCGTTACGGTGAACGGCTGTGTGACGATGGGAAGCGGGACCGTCTCAGCAAGGTTGCTGTCGAAACCGGATGCGGGAGCGGTTGTTGCTTCGTCTGTGGCCGCTGCCGTGGTCGCCTCGGCAGTTTTCGGCGTGTCGGTTGCGGCGGCCGTAGGGGCAGCCGAAGGAGTGGCCGCATTGGTGCAACCGGCTAAAAGCATACCGATTGCAAACAGAAGCGCAAATGCCAAAGCAAAGCTTCTTCTTTTCATGATACTTCTCCTTATTTCTCCTTGTTTGATAATCAGGCTAGGCAGACGCGTCTTTAAACCTGTATTCAGCATAAGGATCAAGCTGTCAAAATGAAATGTCCGATATTTTCACTGGATACTCCGATTTTGCGTATTGGTCAAAATCTCCAGATATTGAGCCATTTTATTATCGATTCTCAATTTCTCCACTTCATTCCCAATATCTGCTTTTGGCCAGAGAGATCGCTCACAAACCCTTTGTGTTGCCCGCCAGTGTCTCCTTGTATCGACCCGGAGTGATACCCTCATACTTTTTGAAAGACCGGATGAGCGCCTTGCTATCGAGGTATCCCACCTGCAATGCAATATCTTTAATGTTTTTGTTTGATCCCAGCATGCTTTTCGCTTTCTCCAATCGCACTTTGTGGATATAGTCCAGCATGCCGATTCCCTGATGTTTCTTATATATCCTGGATAGATATGAGACACTGATTCCAATATGCTCTGAAATACTTGCGATGCTCAAGTCCGGCTCATGGTAGTGGATGTTGATGTAGTCCTCAACATGCGAAACCCAATCGGGCGTCTCTTTTCCAGCCCTCTCAGCGTAATATTCCATTATCTTGTCAAAGATGAAATCAACCTGCGCCTTTAGCTCGATGATGGATCTGGAGTTTAAAAGCCTGTTTGCCGGGTCGAGATGATCGAAAAAGTCCGTGTCTGAGCCGGTTCTGATCTCTCCAATGGCGTCCAGCGTGATGTTGATAAGACCAAACACACGGCATTTCACAAGTTGAATGGACTTGATATCCGTGTTGAGGCTTTTCGACAGCAAATCGTCCAGGATCTCTCGTGCACTCCTGTAATCATCGGCTGCAATACAGTTGGCAAAGAGCCTCTCCTTTTCCAGGTTGTAGGAGTTGTTGAAGCCGTTTGCGATGTCTGTATGGATTGAGTCGTATTGTATGATTGATGCCTTTTCTCCTACAAGCGTCTTGTACTCCAGAACTTGAAGCGTTTCCGAATATGCCTGCCTGATTCCCCGTAATCCATAATGGACATCACTGACATAAACCCACATTATGATTTCGAACCTGCTTTGAATAAAGGCGATTGCCTTTTCCAGGACTCCGCAAACTTCCTGCTTAAAGGCATGCTGACCAGGTTCTGATCCCTCTGCCGCATTGGCGATCAGTACCATCATTCCGTCCATTTCAACGATATACGCCTGGTATTTTTCCTTCAGCAACTCTTCGACGATGCTCTTAACGGCGAAATAGATCATATTGATTGCGTCTTCGTCTTCCACATTGCCATCAAAGAGCCTCTGGTCTGGATCCTCTATGCTGAAAGCAGCAACTAAAAAGCACTCGCCGCTAAATTCGATCTCATATGCGCCCAGAGTCTCCTTCAATGCTTCCCTGTTGCTGATGCGCCCCCTTAACAGCCTGGAAAGAAAATGATTGCGCTGGGCCGCATTTTGTTGTTTGAGGTTGGCTGCGATGCTTCTATTCTCATCAAGCAGCACCTTAAGTGAATTCTCGAGGAATGTGAACTCGTTTGCGTCCTGATTCTCTGTTTTTCCCATCGAGTGGATCAACAACTGCTGCAGTTTAGCGACAGGACTAAAATTCCTTTTTGCCAGGAAGAATGCAGCAACGCCTCCCGTTATCAAGCAAATACAGATGTATATGTAAATAATGTCTTTAATATATTGCACTTTGCTCAAAAAAACCTTGGAAGGTATGAGAGAGATATACTCAAGATCCAAGGAGTCGGATGGCAAATGGGTCACAGCAGTGTCTTTATCGTCAATCTTTTCGTAGAACGTGACATCCATATTTTTCAATGAACCGTAATCCATATTATCCGATAGCAACCTGGTGTTGCTTGTACTGTAATATTCGTTTTTGCTGTTCACCAGGATCACTTCACCGCTGTCTGTCAATTCGAGGTTTTTCAGCAGGCTGATTAACTTATCACCATCGAGAGATATAATCAGCGTCCCGGCAGGGGTGCTGAGATTGTTCAGGTACAGGGACTGCATGATGATAACCTTTTTATGGTCGATACCGTTAGGCCCTGCGCTTTTCAATATCCTGAGATATCTGTAGTTTTTTGTATTGACAAGCCTGCTGAACTCATCATATTGTAGAAACAACTCCCTGCGGCATATGTTCTTGATGTCACTACCGTTATACTTGTACACACTTGAGAATATGGAATCATTGTTGTTTAAGTAAATATAGATTTCTTCGATATTGCTGTTGGATAGCTTAAACTTGGAAAGGTCTTGCTGCACATTAACTATTTTCAGGATATCTTTGGGTTTCAAGGGTTTGGGGGAGGACATCAGGTATTTAACATCCTGATTGAGAGAGATATTGCTTAATGTCCTGTCCAGTTCGTCAAGCTTTCCGTCAAGAATGGATTTTAGCTGCTGTAGAGACATGGTCTCAATTCTGTTAACCTCATAATGGATCGTCTTCACAGATTGTACATATACGAAGCTTCCTATCAAGACTGGAAAGATTGAAATGAATACGTATGAAAGAACCCACGATAGGAATAATTTGCTCCTAAACCTGGTTGTTCTAGGTGTCATCACAGTAGCGTCTGCCCTTTTGGTGCGATGAATGCGGTTGAAAAATGACTTACCCACGGGCATATTGTACCTCCGGTATTCATCGCACAGTAGATGGAATATTTTTTCATTGAATATTGCTCTGAATATACATACTAGCCCAATTGATCTGTGTTTGTAGTACTTATAACTATGTAAGATTGATCGTATCATATATCTTATACTCTTGACCTATGTTGTCAATAAGACAAAAATGATTATCCAATCACTCTTAGTTCGTGATGAGGCGGGGGTGTGCGCATGGGGTGTGCATTTCAGCTAATGATGTTGCTCAGACATATATACCCCAGCCATAGCCCGCTTAAGGGCTCATCTAGTAGCGGGTTGGAGTTCTTGGCCTTTGACGGAAATTCAGAGAGTTACAAAGAGCAAAGTTCAGTGATAAATATGACATCGGCAGCTCTGACAGAAATGGATAGGTAAGGATAACCATCTGTTATTGACGGTGTAATGCTCGAGTTCTGTATATAATGCTAAAATAACTCATATAAAAATATTCAGATTAACCCACACAACACTTGACATGGAAGATTCTGTATGTTTTAATATCACCATAAATAGTTAACGTAAACCATGTTTCTTGGTTCTATTTTGAGCATGCCCATCTCAAGCGCTTGGCGGACAGAACTGACAATAACGTGGGTTGCTCTCGATGCGCTGAACCCGATTGCATCGATCTTCGAGGAGCTCAACCCCTTCAACAAGAACCCGATAAAGACCATCGACGGCTTGGCGGACGACAGCCGCCATCCCGGCACCCAGATCAACCGTATCCCCATTACTCAACTATTCTGGCAGCTGCAAAAGGCTTATATAGAATGACTAAAACGGAAGAGGTGATAACGAAGAACCATGCTGTAAAGCGGTCCGCTTAACCACGTTGCACGCTAGGAACTCGACTGAAACGGAGAACCACAACTCCAGAACAAAAGATGCAGAATTGTGTTTTAGGAGGCATCGTGTTATGTTGAAAAAAATAGGATCACTATTGCTTGTGCTGACTATGCTAACATCCGTGTATCCAGGAACAACTGCTTTATCGGCGCCGGAAACAATCGACACGTGGAGGCAGGTCGACCCTGCTAATGTCCAGGTTGGCAGAAGCTATCTCGTCGTGTCTGAGCATGGCGCGCTTACTAACGCTCAGGCGACAATCCAGACGCCCGGTGACGTCACCGGCGACACTCAGATTGGCATGGCGTCCAAGCCCGTGACGATTGATGAAAACGGCTTAATCACGTCCCCGGTGACGGACGACATGATATGGCAGTTTGGCCAAGGCGCAAACACAGCGGCGGCATCCGGCGGTCTTGGCGGAAACAAAGGCTACTATTTGTTGAACAACGCTCCCGGTGCAGGCGGAGGCACGCTGCCCCTGAGAAGGGAATCCAGCTTCAACGCGCAGCATGCGCCCCTCAACACGACCGACGCAGCCATCAATGGCAACCAGCAGAGCGTGTTGATGCATGTTCTGGATCAAACTCAAGGCACAGTATCCCTGTACATTTGGGGTGGGAATAACCAGTGGAACTTTGCCCTGACGAGTACGGCAGACGGCTTCACCGCCAAGAGCAGGACGGCGAGCACGACGAGCGCGGCTCAACTGCTTGAACAGATGCAGGCGTCACCGGCTTTAAAGCTGTATGAACCAAACGTTACCGTCGGCGTTCAGCACTACATCATGGCGTCAAGCGGCGCGAACGGCAGCATAAGCCCGTCCTCGCTGGCAGGCCATGTTTGGGTAAACGAGGGCCAGGATGCGACCTTCACGTTCAACCCCGCGTTCGGGTTTGAAGTAGATAAGGTTACGGTTAACGGCGTAGAAGTAGCTGTTACAGGCAACACATACACAATAATGAATGTCATTACCGACGACACAAGAATCAACGTGACATTCAAGCCTGATTCAAACGCAAAGGAAATACCGTTCACAGTGTATAACGACATATTCTCTGTCGGCAACATCACTACGGCGGTCATCATCGACCTTGGAGAAGGCAAAGCGGCAAACCTATCCGACCTGAGCGCCGGCATGTTCAAAGCCGTCGCCAAGAGCACAAGGTTAAATGTTCCCTCGACCGTGATTTTCGACGGCTCGCGCAAAATCACCAGAGTATATGTAAACAATGAGCCCAAGCCGCTTGGCTACATATCGCCCGCACCGGGATCCGACGACCTCGTAACAAATACGCCCGCGAGCGGACGCTACATCATCGTTGAATTTGAGTTCTGGAATGCCAATGGCTATACATCCGGCTCAATGGTTTCGGGAAACCTGCAAAACTCTTACTCGGCGGTCCTCAATTACCGCGTCAACACGGATCGTGTGATCAAGCTGACAGACGGCACTTCTATAGTCCCGAAATTCATACAGGCATTGATAGTAAACCCGGCGCTCGACAAGTTTGTACCGGACAAAACGAACCCGGGCGGCACCGGCAGCATGGACATCCTGATTTCGATCGACGAGTCCTGGAAGGACCGCGGTCCTCTCCCGCTGTTCATCTACAATCATGGCGGCGGCCGCGGGGGCTCTGCGGGGGACTACTTTGCTCCGATGCAAACCGCGAACGGCGCAGCCGTGCTATCCAAGCTCCAGCTGGAGAACCCCGGCAAGTACAACGCGCACATCATAGCGACGCAGAACCACTCGGACAATGCAGCCAACAACGCGGCTCTTATGGCATATGTGAAGAAATTGGCCGCTGAGGGCAAGGTGAATCTGAATCGCGTCTATATGTCAGGCTTCTCGATGGGCAGCATGTACACAGCGGGCTTATATAGCCGCAATCCTGAATTTCTTGCAGCAATCGTTCTGCAATCAGGAGGCAACTTGCCAACCCTGGCACAGCTTGAGGCTAACCCCGAGTACACAAAAACTTCCATATTTGCGTTTACACATAAGAGTGACTTCATGGGTACTACTTGGACAAATTATTTCTCAACAGGCGCCGGCGCCAGCGGCTTATATGAAGAAGCCAACGCGTCGGTTCTGAATACCAACCAGGCCTACAATTTCCCATACTACGGCTTTGACTGGACACCGCACGAAACCGAAGCCCAAGCGTACAGCAACCGTATCGGTCAATCAAACGCCCTCTACAGGTATGGCCCAAGCCAGGAAAAGTACGCAGATAAGAACATCTTTGATTGGATGTTCGCACAGTTCAGGCCCGAAAACAGGATTGGCGACCTGAAAGAGATTGTTGCAGGTCTGAACATTGTTCGTGGCAATAAAAATGCTCTGACGGTAAAGCTGGATCAGGCATTGAAATTGCTGGGGAATACGAAGGAAAACAAATCGGCAGAAGCGATGATAGTTCTGAACGGCTTTGTCGACCAGGTCAATGCTTTTGTCGAAGAAGGCAAACTGAGCGAGGCACAGGCTGCAGGGATGCTTGACGCTGCAGAAGAGACAATCAAATATATAAACTATATGACGAAGTAGTCATATAGGGATCTTCAAGATGTCAAACAGGCCGTATAGAATATGAATATATTCTATGCGGCCTGTTCCAGACTATGAAAGTACCCGGCTTGCACACGAAAGCAAATCGGGTTTTGTTATATCCAACAAGTTTGATTAAGGTCTGCATGGTTACCCATAAGGGATCCCCAAAAAGATCAAAAAAGGTAAGGATAACTACTTGTCAACGATGGATCAAATCTCAGAATATCAAAATATATATGTAAAATGCTTAAAATTGTCGCAAAAAAATAATCAAATTCATTCAAACAGTTCTTGACATGGAAGAATATGCATGTTTTAATAAGTATACTAATAGTTAACGTAAACCATGCATCCCGTATTCTGCTTAAGGTCTCTTGGATATTGTTCAGCCAGCCTGCGACCGGATTATGAATGTCATTTCCATGTAATGTTATGGCCAAAGATGTAGTAATGCATATGACGAAGGCAATACACGAGGAATATCATCAAAACTCCTCGAACTACTCTGAGGATATACTGAAGGATGTGGTGTAGACGGGTCGAGTAAGATCCCTGTAGCCGCTCTTGCTCGGACCTGATTCTCTAGGTTAGGAGGTGTATTTTGTAATTCAGCCACCTGTGTCAATATCCATATCATAATGTAGAGAGGGTGAAACAATGAAGAAATGTCTGTTGTCGGTTCTCCTGGCTGTCATGATGATGTTTTCCTTCACTCCTGTTACTTACGCAGTTGAATCCGAACCTGTGAATGTTACCTATGATTTATTGACCATCAACTGGATTATGCGCGAGCGCGTGGTCGCGGTAGTCTTCGACGCTGGCGCTGAGATTGCCACCAGCTCGCTGGCCAAGGATACTTTTACTGTCCATTGCCGAAACAACAACGCCTCCGGTGTTATGGTGAACGAGGCCGACCGCAACATAGCAAGGGTCTACGCCAGCAGCAAGCCAGAAATGCTCGATCCGTTCCAGAGAGATTTGCCAGCCGAGCTCCCAGCGTCAGGCCGGTATGTCATCGTAGAACTGGTTTTCTGGCCGATCGCCCAGGCGACCGCCGCCTCAACAGGAAACGACAGCATCGCCTTCAAACAGGTCTATACGGTTACCCAGAACAAGGCATTCAACACCGTTAGCGGTGTTGCGGTCAACCCTGGAGACATCAATTACATCCAGGGACGGACCATCAACGATGTGCTTGACCGTTTTGAGTATGGTGAGGCTCAGGTCGGAACGAACAGCCCGACCAAATACAGGCTGTTCAGACCGGACGATGTCAGCAAACGCCAGCCTCTGGTTGTCGTGCAGCACGGCGGAGGGCAGGGCACCGACAACGAGTGCCATCTCCGTTTCCAGAACAACTCTTATTTTGCCTGGCCTGAAACACAAAAGGAGTATCCCTCCTACGTGCTGATGCCGGCGAACTGCACGACTGCTGCAGGCTTCGACAACATCAAGAGTGTGATTGACAAGATGGTTGCAGACGGTCTTGTGGATCCTGACCGTATCTACATCACCGGTCACTCCATGGGCGGCACCGCCACCTGGAACTTCGTCGCACGTTATCCCAAACTGTTCGCGGCTGTCGCACCGCTCTCTACCGCTTTTGCCGTCACTCTGAATGCAGATCTCTTAACCGCTCTTCACGACATGCCGATTTGGGAGTTCACTACGCAGGGTGACTCGCAGGGCACGGGAGCCGTAAACATGAACAGAAATTACGGCTCGATTTTAGGAAACTACAAGTACACATTGTTGCCGCATAATAACATCCTGGAATACAAAGGCATGTGGTACTCCACTCCGGGCGATGCCAACACACCAGGCAAGCACGGCTCCTGGCTGATCGCTTACAATTACTATGGCTGGAATGACCTGCCGGAAGCCAAAGAGTATCCGCACCTTGTCGACACCGAGCGTGGCCGGCTGATCGATTGGATGTTCGCACAGGACAAAGACGAATTCGTTGACCCGGTGGAAGCCAAATTTGACCTGCTCACGCTCAACTGGGTCATGAATGAGCGCATTGTCGCGGTAGCCATCGACATGGGAGTCAACATCAAGGGCAGCTCCCTTGACCTTGACACATTCCGAGTTTATGCGGAGAACCGAAACCCCAATAACAACAACATCGAGGCTGCCCAATCCCTGTTCCGCGCAGTGAGTAAAGTCTACGTGAACTCCGCCCCCAAGCAGACCGATAATCCTCCGGAAAGCGGCCGGTATGTCATCATCGAGATGCCGTACTGGAACTATAATGTCGGTGCGGTATCCGGCTCCAGGGTGGCTTCAGACAGCTACAAGTACATCGTGAACTACACAATATATCAGGATAAGGACATCAAATCCGCAAAAGGCGAGACATACACCTCCGAGGATGTGACATACGTCCAAGGTGCTGTCATCAACGAACTTCAGGATCGGTTTGCCAGAGTAATGGCCGGAACGACCCCGGTCAGACTGTTTGCCCCGGATGACACCAGCAAACCCCAACCTCTGGTTTTGCTGCTCCACGGCAGCGGTCAGGGCAGCGGCAACTTTGACGCGCAGATGAGCTTCCAGAACAACCTCTACTTCGCCTGGCCCGAAATTCAGAAGGATTATCCCTCCTACGTGATGATTCCGGCAGCATATCCCACCAACAGCTGGGATGCTGCCAAGATCGACAACCTTAAGGCATTGATCGACGAGATGGTGGCGGACGGCCGTGTCGATCCGGATCGCATCTACATCACCGGTTCCTCAATGGGCGGCGGCGGCACCTGGAGCTTCATTCAACGGTATCCTAAGTACTTTGCGGCCGCGGCACCTTGCTGCGCAGGCGCCGGCGGGATGACTGTGGAGTCTGCTCAATCTCTTGCCAAACTGCCGATCTGGTTCTTCTGTAACGTCAACGACTTCACCTACGGTGGCGTAATGGCTACCCACAATAGCTTCAGCCAGTACTTCAGAAAATACAAGCTTACCCTCGTTGAGAAAAACATTGTGCCGGAACTGGGTCCCGATTACGTCAATGCTCCGCACGCCGTCTGGCTAATGGCTTATAATGTCATTGACGACGCCGAACGCGGCAAACTGATCGAATGGATGTTTGCTCAGCGCAGAGTAAAACTGGTCAGCGCCACACCGACTGCATCGGTTGAAAAACAGACAGGCAACATGAACAGCCTGACGATTGTTGTCACGGAGCAGTATTCTGACGACTCTGTGGAAACGATCACAGCAACAGTAGAGTTGAAGAACAACGCAGCCGGCACCTTTGAGGTTGGCGACTACAAGGTGTATGTGGACACCCAAGGCAACACGAAGATCCGAGAGTGCTATATCGTGAAATAGTTCAACAAATGGTGGGTAACGCACCCGCCTCAGACTGAAGACAAGCCCCTTGAAATCGCTGAAATTTCAAGGGGCTTGCCGTATAAATGGGGTGGTATGGAATTATGACTATGCCTATAATGTAAACGCATACGGAGAGTTAATATTTGAAAGCGAATGAATGTTCAAACTGCAGATGGGATTTGAAGCCAAAAGCTGAGTGGATGCACTTTCTGTTGTAACATGCACACCCACTGCAGGTAAGCATAGTTACAAATCGTTGAAGGATAGGAGGAATCGTTGACTATCTGAAATCACTAAATCATTTGGTGGGTAAAGCACCATAAATTGAAAAAATGCACTCCCCGACCCTGAAAAGGATGCAAATTCAACGATTTGTTTATTTACACCCTCAGCGCCGGGCATGTCTGGATTTTGGTGGGTCGACAGGACTTGAGTCCGTACTCGGTTAAGAACACGCCCCTCAGGGTTGGCATCGCTTTGTGACAGGTTGTCGCTAGCACGCAGGTTAGCGTCCCCCTGTAGGAGCTGGTTGCGGTGCTATCTAATGATAAACTACCGCTTTAATTCTCGAAGGAATAATATCACGCCATCTTCGAAACAGCCTTCTTTACTGATGCCCAATGGGAAAATCTCCTTTTCGCTGGTTACCATCAGCGCTGCGCGCGGGTTAATGTCGGAGTCGACATAGATGTTGCCATCCTCGATGTTTGCGTTCTCATCCAGCCACTTTGAGCAATCGCACATCAAAGGCGACTGCTTTAGCTTATTCCATTCGGCCTTGTCGACATGATACATGTTGAAGCGGTTCCATCGTCCATGCAGAAACAAGTCGCCGTTCTCAATTGCAGCCCTTTCCCGGGCCAGTTGATAAGGCCAAGGGCGCGATGGGTGAGGGATGTCTTCGTCGGGATGAATGGTTTTGTCATAAATAGGCGTGCTTATACCGAAATCACTATAAACATCAGCCCAGTGCTGAATATCCTCTTCCGACGTTATATGCGGCACAAACCCGCATTTCATGTAGGTCTTTAGGGCGGGATGATTGTTCTTCTCGGTGGTGATAATGGCTTTTTGGAATCCGCGTCTTTTGATGTCATGCAGGCAGTAGTTTGTCATGTGATAACCCAACTGCTTTCCCCGATACGCCTCCAAAACCCCAATCCAGCTAATATAACCAATGCATCCGTCTCTCTGTAGGTTCTGCCATGAATTGCCGGTTGCTATCGGTTGGTTATTTTCGTTTAAGAGTACAAACACTCTATCCTCTTCGTAATAGTAGTTGCCCACATAGACCCAACGGAATGATCCCGGCTGATATCCACCGAAACATGCATCCATGAACTGCTCCCAGAGATGACGGCAGTTTTCGGTGACATTGATCAATGCGTACGATTTCGGGAAGTTGACTTCAGCAACAGGTTGAGACAAATCCCGCACAAGTGTCATCTCGACATCGTCCATAATAATCCCCCAATGCGCGTTTTGTTTTTTATACATGAGTTGTGTATTATAATGACAAAACCACCTATCGTTTTATCAATAGGTGGTTATTGATCTGGTCGAGGTGATAGGATTTGAACCTACGACCTCTGCGTCCCGAACGCAGCGCTCTACCAAACTGAGCCACACCTCGATACTGGAGCCAATGAAGGGATTCGAACCCTTGACCTGCGGTTTACGAAACCGCTGCTCTGCCAACTGAGCTACATTGGCGCGTGATACCGCGCAAGAAAGTATAGCATATTGGGCAGATGATGTCCAGCGGAAAATGCCGCTTGCCGGCTTAACCGATAAAACCCCGGATCCATCCGAATAAAAAGTTGTGCTGATAAAAGAGCGCAGCCGTGTGCGATGTTTCCACAATATCCTTGATCTGCTGCACTGGCAGCATTGAGAGGATCACCGGCACGACCAGGAACAATGCGAACACCAGCAGCATACCCCGGCCCAGGCCGATCACTCCACCTGCCACGCCATCCAATTGCTGCAGGGATGGCAGTTTGATCACATAATGCAAGAGATTGACGATGATGGTCAAGGTGATGTACACACCCAAAAAGATCATCAGAAAGCAACCGATGTTCACAGCCACTTCGGCCACGGTGCGCGACAGGTAATCTCCCAGGTTTTGGATACCCATCTTTTCAAACACCTGATTTAGCACATTGCCGGAAAACCATTGGTCGACAGGGTGAGGGAGGGGCAACCCGCTCAGCAGGGAGTCCAGCCCCGATTTGGTCATCCCCTCCACGCTGGTGCGATAGGTATCCACCGTGCCCAGCATGTCGGAGGTTTCTGAGTAATACAGGAGCACCGGGATGATCTTGCCGGCAGCCTTTACGTTGGCGGCGGCTCCGCCGTAAAAGAGCCAGGCGGAGATGAGCGCGATGAAATATCCAGCAGTGTTGGCCGATGTGGCAAGAAAGCCCTGATAGAAGCCGGCCGCGACACTGATCAGGATAATGGCGTATACGGTTATGTCAAGGATGTTGATTTCCAATTCTTTGCCTCCGGGCATACGATCCCATCCATGCGCCGCCAAAGGCTTCGCACAACGCAATCTTAATGCTTTGGGACGTTTCAGTCAAGTCACAACGTGGTTATGGCAAGTTCATCAAGTAGTTGCGATGATTGGAATAAATCACAAATGCCTTGCCCGGCACCACAGCCGAGATGCTTTCCACTGTGTTCGCCAGCGGATAAAAGCGGCTACTCGTGCCGTTGGCAGCAAATGAATAAACACCGTTTGCAGATACGGCGCATATCCTGCCGTTCTCCTTGAGCATTGCCTTGGTGCATCCTGCAGGCAATGGGAAGCGGTACTCTGTGCCGTCGCTGTTCACATACCACAAGGAGGAAAGCTGCCCGGCGGCTCCAGCTGGTGAAAACAGAAACGTCACCTTGCCGTTGGCTCCCACCAGGGCATCCTGCAGATTCCAACCATATACAAGCTTTCTGGGCTCCGTCTCTCCGCCGTGCTCCCAAACCGTCTGAGTGTGGGTGCCCACAAGGTAGGTGAGGTCCTTCTGCAACACGGCTGCGTAACCGATTTCGTTGCGCAGCGTGATCTCGCCTGTATATTTCTTCCCCGGGGTATAAGTGGTCAGGCGCGTCACAGGCTCTGTGCCGTGGGAATCCACCGTCAGCACCCAGAGCTGGCTGGCTTTGTCGCCGAAATAGCCCACACCAAGCACGCTTGCATAGGGGAAACGGATCTCATCCACTTGGCTGAGATCTTTCGCGGAGTATACCCTGAGGCGGTGTTGCCCCTCTTCTCTGATGATTACAGCAAACGTGCTAGCACCCGGCACTGCCAGCACAACTTCGGTTCCCTCCGGCTCAGCCTTGACGCCTCTGCTGATGCCATCTTTATCGATCAACACAGTGTTGTTGCCACCCCAGGCCACTGCATAATCGCCTTCTTTGCGTGCCTTCATATTGTTGGCTGGAAGATCGATCGTCCAGAGCGGTGCGTCCCTGTTGAGCTCGTTGCAAATCAGTTTGTTATCATAAACAGACAGCACTCCGTTACTCCATGGATACACGCCATCCTTGTTGGGGGTGGGTAGCAAAAATGCATTGCTGTCAAGCTCCGGCGTGCCCACGATCAACTGATAGACGCCGTATCCTATGCCAGCCAGCAAGACCAGTGCCAGGATTGTGACCAGCCAGCCTAAATGCACCTTTTTTCTGGGCCTGCGATACATTCAACCTCCTGCCGGGGTGAACGCCCCGGACACGATCACTCGAATGGGTTTTTCTGCCCGCCGCACCGTCACAGGCAGGGTGAGCTCGATCTCACCATCCGTTTCGCATCGGATGCTCATGCCTGACTCAATGGTAAAGCTTTCTGCGCGGATGTATTCACATTCCTTCACTTCTTTGATGTGCCGGCCGGAAATGTACTTTGCAAGCAGGCCTGGAATACGCAGCTTGGAAACACGGTTGATCAGAACCAATTCCAGCTTGCCATCATCTTCCACGGCATCGGGCGACACCAGGATGCCGCCGCCATAGTATTTGCCGTTTGACGCCGTCAGCACGACAACCTCACGATCCATCAGTTGGCCATCCACGTTCAGACGGATCTTTTTAAACTTGAAGTTGAACAGCGTGAGCAGCAAAGCCAGGATGTAGGCTGGCATGCCCTTCATGATCTTTTTGGTTTTGGAAGCCCAACCGGCAAGATCTGTGTCCAGCCCAAGCCCGAACACATTCACAAAATACAGGCCGTTGGCGTTCCATAAGTCAATCTTGGCCACTTGGCCATTGATCAGTGCGTCAAAGGCGACCAGTGGGTCTTGTGGCGTGCTCAGGCAGCGGGTGGTGTCGTTGCCGGTGCCGCCGGGCAAAAAGCCGATGGCTGCCTCATCCAGCAGTCCAGATTGAGCCAAGCCGTTCACGGCTTCAAACACCGTGCCGTCACCGCCAAGTGTGAAGATGCTGCGGTATCCCTTTTCAAGTGCCTGTTTGACCAGTTCTTCTGCGTGTTTGTGGTATTGCGACATGCCAATTTCATAGGCAATGCCCTTGGTCTTCATGTGGGCTTCAAGCTGCGCGAGCGTTTCCAACGCCCGTCCGCCGCCGGCGGTGGGATTGCATATAATATAATACACCGGCAGAACTCCTTATAAGAAGAAAGAATATCGGTATTATAACATCTTTTTGTCGCAAAGGCATGCAATTTGACAGATGTGTTGTGATTCGATAAAGGCTGTTATTGAGCAGACGCCCCACCCAGGTTTTTGAGCATCGCCTTCATGCCGTCGGTGGCTTTGATGGTGCCGTCAGGCAGCACCCACATCGCCTCAATGCCACCAATGCCCTGAATATAGGCCAAACCATCCTCATATGGCAGGATAAACAGCACGGTGTCCACAAAATCAGCCACGGCTGAGCTTTGCGCAACCACAGAGACAGACTTGAATTGATTGGCTGGCATTAACGTTTTGGGGTCGATGATGTGGTGGTAGCGTTTGCCATCCACAATGTAATAACGCTGATAATCACCGGCAGTCGTTACAGATAGGCCGGCCACAAAGGCTGTGTCCAGCAACTTGGCGGCGGTGACTGCATCGCCGGGGTTTTCCGGATCGGTGATGCCAACACCCCATTTGGAATTCTTGCCGTCCAGTTTGGCCCCGATGGTGCGCACATTGCCGCCGCTGTTGATCACGAATGACTGCCAACCCAGGCTTTTCAATTCCATGGCCACCAGCTCGGTCGCGTAACCCTTGGCAACCGACCCCACATCCAGAAGCATTTCCGGGTCCCTCAGGTATACTGTGCCAGCCGCCTCGTCAATGATCACATCATCAATGTTGCTGTGAGCGGCAGCCTTCTGCAGTTTATCAGCCGGTGGAAGGGCCGCCTGGTCCGGATTATCCAGACCGGCCTGGCGGTAATCATGCCAGATTTTTAGCATGGAACCAAGGGCGATATTGATCGCATCCGGCGATTTGGCCTGCCACTGCTTGCAAAACTGGAGCATCCGGATGATGTTGGAATTCACTTTCACAGGTTGCTTCCCGGCGTTATCATTAATCGTCTTGATATTGTTGACGCCGTCGTAGTCGTGATACATGTCATAAAGCTTGTTCAGCTCCACAAAGCGGGCCTGCGTTTTTTCAGCCCAACTGTCAAACTCGGCCTGGTTTTTGCAATAACCCATCACCTGGACCACGGTGTCAAATGTGTCCAGAAATTCCGTGGAGTATTTTTGATAGCCCGAACCGGCACAGCCTGCGGCAAACAGCATCACCAGGCACAGAAACAATACAAGTGCTCTTTTCATGGGGACAATTATAACATCAGTGCCGTCAGGGGTAAATGAGAAAACATTACTCTCTTTTTACCCTATGGCGTAAGAGTGTCACCCTGCTCCCGGCTTGTTTGTGTCTTGTTCTCGGCAGGGAGCATGCTGCTGTGCGGCGGCGGGATGGGCCGTGCCATTGCTGGCACCTGAGCGAAGTTGTGGCGATTGTCTCCGGGGGTGCGCACAGTGGAACCGTTAACTGTTTCTCTCTTTTTCATAAACAACCTCTCAAAAGCACTCGAAAAAGCACTCAGCCTTGCCCTGCGCCGCCCTTCGCAAGTCCTCCCGCTCCGGGAAGTAGGCACCGGTCAGGTGCTGGTTTGCAAGGTCGGTGCACTCCTTTTTATAGCTGAAGAGCAGGTCGTTGATCTGCTCTTCGGTCAGCGCACCTTTGTCCACACGGAACCAGTCATGATCGATGCGGTTGAGAACTGCATCCAACCGGGGCAGCAGCTCATTGAGCGCAGAGACCCGTTTGCTATAGGGCATATACTGCTTCACAGCTGTCATGACCTGTGACGCGGCGATCAAAACAGCCCACAGCAGTGGCAGCTGGTTCCACACCGCCCAGGCCGCCACGCTGGTGCTGGACACGATGGCCAGAAAGCTCTCCGTGTATTTCAGCCACCGGTAGGAATCGCTTCGATACTCGTAAAAATAGAGAAGTTCATACTTTGTGCCGGTGTAGTAGGCCCAGTATTTCTCACGCAATGCAATGCCCTCCCTTTCGGAGATGGTACATTGTATTGCCGGAGGAGACAGAAATATGAATAGGCTGATCTTCGGTTACTCCGTTTCCACCCGGATGAAAGTGCTCGTCGCCGGCTGCATCTGCCAGCCCTCAACCAATAAGTGCATCGTGATGGCTTCCTTCAGGTTCAGAATGTCCCACTCGTTGCCCTTCACATAAAAGCAAGCCATGCCGGGCTTCCAGCGTCGGTCGGCCTGTTCCGGTGTCTGGGCGATGGGGTAGGGCAGGCTCAGCTCGCTGTGCAGCCTGTGGCACAAGCGGATGGCCAGGGTGCTGTTGGTTTCCACATAGACCTCAATGGGCGATCCCGAGATGCGCAACACAACGGTGCGTGGCTGGCTGATTGCCGATTTCGCCCCACAATGGATACAGAAGCTGGCATCCTCCGGCACCTGAAAGCCGCAATGCGCGCAGTACATTGCCATCCCTCCGACATATTGATGTGCTTTACCGATGGATTCAGTATAACCGGAATGCTGTGTTTTGGCAACGGCACAGGCGGCAACTGAGCTGGAACAGTTGATATGCTATGCCCTGAACCGCTTGTTTTGCGTTGGGGTTGGTGATATGGATAGACCAATAATAGAGATAGAGGGGAGCAGGATGAGACGGCGGATTCTGATAATGAAATCATCCCGCTGTCCAGACATGGCGGGATGATCTTTCGGTGCGTTATGTTTGGGTTGAAGAATAGGGCCGTCACCATTCTTTTTGGAGCACGTTCTCAACAAAAACCTTGGCGACATCAGGATCAAATTGTGTCCCCGCCCCCCTTTTCAACTCTGCAATGGCTTCTTCTGTGGTCATCGCCTTGCGGTATGGCCGGTCGCTTGTCATTGCGTCATAGGAATCGGCGATGGCAATGATCCTTGCCTTCCATGGGATCGCCTCACCGCTCAGGCCGCGCGGGTAGCCGGTGCCATCCCATCTCTCATGATGGGCCAGCACATATTCCGCAATGAAGTAGAATTCATTGGAGGTGTTCAGCAGTCTAAACCCAATTTCCGGATGCTGTTTGATTTGGGCCAACTCGTTGTCAGACAGTTTATCCGTCTTGTCAAGGAGAGTTTCATCCACCGCGATTTTTCCAATGTCGTGCAGTTCACCGGCTGTTTTGAGCTCTCTGATGTCGTCGATTTTCAAGTTAAATGCCACTCCCATATCCTCGCAAAGCTTGCTGACCCGCTTGGAGTGCGCGTTCTCCCTCGGGCTTTTTACCAACAGTGCATTCAGGATGGAGCGGATCACTGCATTGCGTTTGCTGGCAGCGTGCAGGATCTTGTTTTGATACATCTTGTTTTCTGCTTTTTTCAACACATCCCAGACATTTTGGCTTTCCAATAGCTTTGTGCTCCACCCGAACGCGATGGAGGCGCCGATCTCCATGAATTTGATTTTTTCCACCCGCTCATGGATTCGTTCGGTGATTTTTTCCACGGCATGAGAATCGGTTTTTGGCAACAGTATGATGAACTCGTCGCCGCCTGTTCTGGCGATGATGTCGTCGGCGCGGCACTCCGCCTTCATTGCCTCAGATACCTGGCGGATCAATTGATCGCCCACCTGATGCCCGAACGCGTCGTTGATTGTTTTTAGACCATTCACATCTGAATAGATGAAGGAAATGGGTAGATTCCTGCTCACATCGAGCCGCCGCAATTCTTCCTCGAAGAATCGCCGGTTATATAGCCCGGACAGCTGATCATGATAGCTCAGATACTCTATGCGGCGCTGTCTTTCCTTACGCTCACTGAAATCCCGGAATACCAACACACAGCCGATGGTCTGACCGTGTGCGTCACGGATGGGTGCGGCAGTGTCTTCAATGGGCCGCTCGGTGCCATCCCGAGACACAAGCAATGTGTGGTTTGTAAGATCCACAATCTCCTGCGTTTCAATAACAATCTTCACAGGGCTTTCCACTGGATCCCGTGTGTATTCGTTGATGATATGGAAAACCTTATCAATGGGCTGGTTCAACGCTTCTTTCAGTGTCCATCCGGTCAGATGCTCCGCAACAGGGTTCAGAAATTGCACCATGCCTGTATTGTCCACCGAAACCACACCGTCACCCACCGACAACAGCGTAGCCTGTAGTTTTTCCTCGTTGGAC
This sequence comes from Bacillota bacterium, assembly GCA_023435705.1. Taxonomy (GTDB): domain Bacteria; phylum Bacillota; class Clostridia; order Christensenellales; family UMGS416; genus JAEYRA01. The sequence continues at coordinate 28,959 of JAEYRH010000006.1, forward strand.
ACCACTTTGCTGTGCTCAGCCTCAATCCTCGAAAGCAAGTAGTTAATCGATTCACTGACAAATGAAAACTCAGAAATTTTACTGCCTGGAAGTTTTGCAAAGCGGTTTACGCTGGTGTCGATTGCTTTCAACTCATTGACCAGATCTGTAAACGGTTTGGACAAATACCGGCCGACAATCAGGAACACGATGATCGCGATAACCAACATGGCAACAGTGTTGAACACAGCAAATCGCAGCACCCTTTCAAGCGCCATGACATACATGTAACGGTCCATGGTGAGCCCCATCTCCACATCCGGGAAATCGGGTTCCTCATTTTGTGCAACAAGAGTGATCCGGATGGTATTGTTATCCTCACTGATTGCTGCGTCTTTCTCAAATACGGGGACGGACCCCTTCAATAGTGAACCTCTGGGCTGCTCATTATCCGCCTCCCGTATGGACTCCAGCGTGCAGCCTGATATCTTTTCGAGTGAATCGATGATTTGCCAGCTGATCTGCCTGCCAATGATTAAATAACCATTCGGCGCTTTTGCTTTGTTGGAATCAGTAACACTGGATGACGAGACGAAGTAGAACGTGTCTCCGATTTGAACAATGCCATAATGATCGTCACCGTTTGTAAATTTCTGCATGGCCTTATTCATGCTGTTTTGGAACGGGATCGAAAACCCTCCCATCTCACCAATCCCAAAATAGTAGTACTCTTTCAGAACGACGGTTCCGTCCGTCGTAGTCAATATGAAGAAATTCACGTCAAGGTTCTCAAATGTGTCTGTGATAACGTTTTCTTCCCGATATTCTGGGAAATTGCCGGCCAGAAAATTGTAGGTCTCGGTCCAATGGGCCCAGTCGTTTACGGATCCGATGTATTTGTCTTTTCGGTCTGACAGATATTGGGTGATGTTCTTTTCGCTTTGAGCAACCAGCATTTCCTCTTGTGCTTTCACAAGGTTCTGCAAGAAACCCCCGAACGTGACATTGATCAAGATCACCCCGATTATTAGTACGGGGATGATCGAGGCAGATAGTCGTGTCCTGAGTTTCATTTGGCCAGTCCTTCCATAACACGAATGGCGAAATTGTGAATCATACTACAGTTACAAATTGCCCTGATTGCGAGCGGTATAAACGAAAACATCAGCATATGACGGTATTGTTATAAACCTATGAGGGATTGCACAGAACCGAGCCTCGGCTCTTGGCTGGATCCCATTTCCTTCTCCCGCACACTCCTAGTTGCAACCACATCCACACCGGTGTTGGCCACATCGTTGACCACCACATCGCCCATGCGCACCGGTGCATGTGCCGACGCACAGCGGATGGCGGCCAGCACCGCCGGGATCGATGCCTTTGGCACAGGCTTTGCCGTCTTCACGGAGAGCAGTGACACCTGCCCGCCAGTGACATTTACGGATGAAGTGACGGTGCGTGTGGGGTTGGTCAGCTCCTCGGATGCGTATTTGATGCCCCGTGCGCAGGTGTTGCCGGCCACCTTCACCTGGCCCTCCACCACCTCAGCCCTCAAGCGGCAACCAACAGGACAGACAATGCAAACCATTTCCGCAACGCGGCGATCCTCAACTACAACACGCATTTCAAACACCTCCCTGTGCGGAGAGCTGTACGGCTTCCGTTATGCTGGAAAGCTGGGCGGCTTTTAGCTCCACTTCTTCCAGCTCGCCAGGCGTCATCACGGCCTTGCGGCGGCGCAGCAGCGTCTGGTTGCCACTGATGACCTCGCAGGAAGCGGGCTTCAGTACATCACGCACACGATAATAGAGAGCCAGGCCGCCTTCCGGCAGGCTGTTGAGATCGAGCCGCTGGGGCACCACGGTGCGCACGCCGTGGCCTGTCTTCACCGGTATCAGCCGTTGCTCCATAAAGCCCTCTGCTGCAAAGCGCGCCGCAGCCCGGCCCGCAATGGCGGCCTCCCGGCTCACGTTGTCCACCAGGTCGTGCACATGCAGCACATTGCCGCATGCAAAGATGCCCGGCACGGTGGTTTGGCGGTGCTGGTCCACAGTGGCACCCTGTGTCACCGGATCCAGCTCCACACCGGCTAGCGCCGAAAGCTCGTTTTCCGGGATCAGGCCCACGGAAAGCAGCAGAGTGTCGCAGGGGATGAACTGCTCTGTGGACTTGATGGGCCGCATGTTGTTGCCCACCTCGGCGATTGTGACACCCTCCACACGCTCATGCCCGTGGATTTTCACCACAGTGTGGCGGAACAACAATGGGATATTGTTGTCATTGAGGCACTGGGCTACATTGCGGGCTAGCCCGCTGCTGTAGGGCATGATCTCACACACGGCCTTGACTGTGGCTCCCTCCCAGGTGAGCCGCCGGGCCATAATCAGGCCGATGTCGCCGGATCCCAGGATCACGACCTCTTTCCCCGGCATCACGTTTTGCATGTTTACCAGCCGTTGGGCGCTGCCGGCGGTGTAGACACCGGCGGGCCGGAAACCGGGGATGCCGATGGCTCCGCGGGTGCGCTCCCGGCAGCCCATCGCCAGCACCACGGCGCGGGCTTCGATTTCGATGAGCCCCCGGCCAGCGCCTACAGCCTTGATGTGCCGGTCAGCGGTGAGGTCCAGCACCATGGTGTCCAGCAGCACGTCGACGCCGCTGCCATTGAGTTTTTCGATGAACCGCTCGGCATATTCGGGACCGGTCAGCTCCTCACCAAACCAGTGCAGCCCGAACCCGTTGTGGATGCATTGCTGCAGAATCCCTCCCAGCTCGCTGTCGCGCTCCAGGATAACCACCTTATTGGCGCCGGCGGCCTTTGCCTCAAGTGCCGCCGCAAGCCCCGCCGGGCCGCCGCCAATCACCGCCACGTCGTAATTCAACATTGCCCGGCCTCCTTTTCCCTCACAAGCCAGGAATTGCCGCCAAATTTCGTGATCTCTCCCATCGGCATGCCTGTCTCCCGGCTGATGATTTCCAGGATCCGGGGCCCGCAAAAACCACCCTGGCACCGGCCCATTTGGGCGCGGGTGCGGCGCTTGATGCCGTCCATCGTCGTCGCTGGGATCGGAGAATGGATTGCCCGCACAATTTCTGCCTCCGTGACCGTCTCGCAGCGGCACACGATGTGGGCGTGCAATGGGTCTTCAGCAATGGCCGCCCGGCGTTCGCAGTCATCCATGTCGCGGAAGGCTTTGGTGCGTGCCCGGCAGGGATTGAAACTACCCTTCTTGTCCAGAGCAAGACCGGCCAGCGCAAGCTCTTCAGCTACCAGCTGAGCCACTGCGGGGGAGGAGGAGAGCCCCGGCGAGCACATGCCGGCGGCATTCACAAAGCCGGGTGCATCAGGCTCCCTGCCGATGATGAAATCGCTCTTGCCGCCACCACCGCGCTCAGCCACTGCCCTGAGGCCTGCAAAGGTGGTGATGCATTTATTCAGCGGTAACGCCGGCACGCTTTTTCGACTAAGCTTTTTTAGATACCACAGGCCTTCCGGTGTGGTGGCGGTGTCACACTTGTTGGTGATATTCACAGCCGTGGGGCCGGCATACACGTTGCCGTCCACAGTGGGGCTCACCAGCACGCCCTTGCCCAGCTTGCCCGGCGTCTGGAAGACCACGGTGCCCACCATGCTGCCCACGGATCGGTCCAGCATCATGTATTCACCCTTGCGGGGCTTAATGACAAAGGGCCGGCCACCGGCCATGCTGTTAATCTCATCGGAATAAAGCCCGGCTGCGTTCACGACGAAGCGGGATGTGATCGTTTCTCCTTTTGCAGACGTGAGCGCATAAACGCCATCCTGCCGACGCATCCCAGTCACGGCAAAGCCGAACCGTGCCTCAGCGCCGTTGGTGATGGCGTTTTCCAGTAAAGCCAATGTGAGCTCATAAGGGCAGGTGATCGCCGCCGTTGGTGCCCAGAGCGCAGCCACAACATCACGGCTGATGTTGGGCTCCCTTTGACGCACTTCGTCGCCGCTGAGGATCGCAAGGCCGGGCACGCCATTTTCGTCGCCCTGATGCTTCAGCTTGTGCAGTGCCTGCACTTCCTCCTCATGGAAAGCCAGCACAAGGGAGCCAATGTTTTTCCAGGGCACCGATAGCTCCCGGCACACCTCAGGCATGAGCCTGCTGCCCAGCACGTTGAGCCTGGCCATCAGTGTGCCTGGCACGCAGTCAAAACCGGCGTGTACGATGCCGCTGTTGGACCGGGAAGCGCCCATAGCCACGTCTGCACCCCGCTCCAGCACGATTACTTTCAATTGGTATCTGGACAGCTCCCGCGCCACAGCGGCGCCGGTGACGCCTGCGCCGATGATTGCCACATCATACAAATAAACACAACCCCTTTATGAATGATGATGATTACAAAAAGAGCGCGCCTGACCAACAGGTCAAGCGCGGCTCTCAAATCTCTGCCGATGTTTCCTGCCTGCATTATATGACAGGAAACGCGGGGGTGTCAAATGATCATTGTTGGGGATGTGGGATTCTAGAACAGCTTCACCGCCGCACCTTTGCGTACAAACAGCGGGATGCGGTCAATGGGCGCGTCAGCCTCCACGGTGGTGCCGCCGTTGAATTTGGCACCGGTCCAGGCATCAACCCAATCAGCCCCGGTGGGCAGATAGACTTTGCGGCTGCGCTGACCGGCTTCGGTCACAGGGGCCACCAGGATATCCGGCCCAAACAGGTATTCATCCTCATGCTGCCAGGCGGCCTGATCCTGCGGGAAATCGTAGAACAGCGGGCGGGCCGGCGGTGTGCCCTTCTTGTGGGCTTCCTTCATAACGCCGGCGATATAGGGCTTCATGCGCTCGCGCAGGAACATGTATTTGCTGAAGATATCATAGGCCTCGTCGCCATAACTCCAAATCTCGTTGGCAGAGCCGGAGCCAAACTTGGCGCCGCCCTTGGTGCCGGTGGGCTGGATGTAGGGCACGCGGTCGCCATGCAGGCGGAACACCGGGCAGAACGCGCCGAACTGGAACCAACGCACGATCAACTCGCGGAAGGCCGGGTCGTCGGGGTTGCCGCCGTAGAAGCCGCCGATGTCGCTGGTCCACCAGGGGATGCCGGCCAGGCCCATGTTGAGCAGGCAGGGGATCTGGTTTCGGAAGGACGCGAACGTGGAGGCGATGTCACCGGACCATACCAGTGCGCCGTAGCGCTGTGAGCCTGCCCAGGCGCAGCGGGCCAGATTGAGGGGCTTGTCCATGCCTTCCGCCGTCATGCCGTCGTAGAAGGTCTTGGCATAAAGCGCCGGGTAGAGGTTGCCGATCTCCAGGCAGGAACCCTGTTGGTAGCGGTAGTTGTCATACTCATAGGCCAGGAATTCGGGCTCGGCCTCGTCCAGCCAGAAGATGCGGATGCCTTTGTCAAAGTAGTTCTTCCTGGCCTTTTCCCACACGAAGCGGCGGGCATCCGGGTTTGTGGCGTCGAAAAACAGCGTCTGGCCCTGGAAGTTCATCGTCATGCGCATGCCGCGGTCAGTGCGCATCAGCATGCCCTTGGAGAGCATTTCCTCAAAATTCTCGCTCTCATAATCCACCGTGGGCCAGATGGAGACCATGAGCTCAATGCCCAGCTCCTTGAGCTCTTTGACCATCCCATCCGGGTCGGGCCAATACTCCGGGTCAAAGCGCCAGTCGCCCTGGGTGGGCCAGTGGAAGAAGTCTGCTACGATCACATCCATGGGAAGACCCCGGCGCTTGTGCTCGCGGGCCACCGCCATCAGCTCCTCCTGGGTGCGGTAGCGCAGCTTGCACTGCCAAAAGCCCATGGCATAGTCCGGCATCATCGGCGCGGTGCCTACGGCTTTGGCGTATTGCTCCACGATCTGCGCCGGGGTGTCACCAGCGGTGATCCAGTAATCCATCACTTTGGTGGAACGGGCCTGCCACTCGGTCATGTTTTTGCCGAAGGTGACCTGGCCCACAGCGGGGTTGTTCCACAAAAAGCCATAGCCCATGCTGGACACGGCGAAGGGCACGCTGGCCTGGCAGTTGCGGTGGGCAAGCTCCAGCGTGCAGCCCTTCAGATCCAGATAGGGCTGCTGGTATTGGCCCATGCCGTAGAGTTTCTCGCTGTCGTTGGGGTGGAAGCGGGCAGTCAGGCCGTAGGCTCCGCCCAGGATCGGCGCGAACTCCCGGCCATACTTCCGGATGCCGAGGAAGTCCTGACTGGAATATTCCCGCAGGAGCACTTCACCTTTGCCATTGCGGAACGTGATTCCGCCTTTTGCGGAAACCTCGGCGACAATGCTGCCGTTTTTCACCGTGGCGGTTTCACCTGAGATGACAATTTCCGCTTTGCGGCTGCCGCCTGGGAGAAGCGCGAAATCGTTTTCGGGCATGCTGCCCTCGTGGGTTGCCCTCACACGGAGGCCGTTTTCACCCCATGCCTCGATCCACAGGATCTCTGTGTCATACCGCCGTACAAGCTTGGTTTCCAGTGCTTCAAAACTCGCAGCCATGGCCATTCCTCCCGATAATTTATTGTGCCTTAATCTATAGTGATTTCATAAACGCAGTGCTTGCCGCCCCGCAGTACTGATTCTACCACCCTTGCCTGCACTGGCTTTTGCAGGACCTTGGAAAACATCAGCTCCGCAAAGCCCTCGGAGCAGTTGCACAGGTTTGGGGTATTCGCCGCTTTGGCGCGCACCAGAGGGCACACGCACTCGGCTTTGTTTTCGTCGGCGAGGATGCGCTTTCCGTCATCATCCACCGTGATGATCCAACCCCATTTATTATGGAGCATTTCATAGAATGCTTCAGGTTTCCCCACATACGGATCGAGCACCGCGCCCATCACAATGGCGTCATAATGAGCCTTGGCACACTTTTTGATGGCTTGATCCGAACCGATGGTTGGGTCGGCTGCCAGAGTCGCCATGAGCGTGTTTGTCCACGCGCAGACGATGCCCACATCGCCGTTGGCGCAGCAAGCCCCGGTTTGTTCACAATGCAGCGAACAGCTCATCCGCTATCCTCCCCAGATCATACTGACTTGGGTATTATATCGCCCCCGGCTGGTGTTTTGCCATAGAAAAGATTATTAATTGGTTATCTTGTCTTTTATGATTCTTCAGACATCAAAGGGCGAATCATCAATTATCCGTGATTGAACGGAATGTGTGCCGAACCCAGAAACAGAGGCCTGTCGCCATGGATCAAGTCAACGATGCTTGCCCTCAAAGCTTCGGGTAGCAGGCGGACGGCTGGCAGCTCATCATGATCCAGCCACACGCACTCAACCTGCATGTCGTCTGTCTCGGTTGGGGCGGCTCTGGTTTCGTCACGCAGCGAGCAAACGAAAATGTGCAGCATTTTGTGAGCATATTCTGGCCGCCGCTGCCGAAACTCTTCGTCGTCGCACATCTCCTCGCAGAGCGCGGCGAAGCGTAGGGGGATTACCGTGTAGCCTGTTTCCTCCCGGCATTCGCGAATGACGGCATCTTCCAGTGTTTCATATTGATTCTGCCCGCCGCCTGGCAATGTGAAATAGTCGCCGTTGTGGCGGTCATAACAGCGGTTAAGCAGGATTTTGCCGTCGTGGAGGATGATGGCCTTTGCGGTGCTTCGGATGCTCATACGACCGCCAGTGCGTTATTTCTGATCCAGATACCGCAGCGACTCAAACCATGGGTCTCCGGAGAAATCGGGCTCCGGCACATTGGCCTCGCCGCCCAGCTCCTCAATGGCGTTGCGGGTTTCGGTCCATTCCAGATAGTTCAGAGTGCCCTCTGTCAGGGCTGACTTCAGCACCGGGATGGCGTCAGCGTTGCCGTATTTGCCCAGATAGGCCGCAATCACAGCTTTGTCGCTTTCGGCGTTTTGATAAGCGACCAGTAGCTTTCTATAAATGCGTTCGTCACCGGGGAACTCCACCAGAACGCTCAAAAACCATTCAATGGCCTGCGGCTCCAGATCTCTGCCCATGCGGGCGAGGATCGGCTCCACCACAACAGGCCCCATCGCCGTGAGCGCCTCAGCCATGCTCTCGGCATAGTCATTGTCAGGGTTATTGACAATGGCGTCAATGTATTCCTCCATCGGCAGCACCGAGCCGATTTCGTTTAAAAGCTTGATGGCGATCATCACCGCTTCGTCGCCTTTTTCGCCGGCGGGTAACGGCATTTCACGGCGCTTGAGCTTCAAAAGAAGCGCCTCTGACTGATCCTTCAGCATCACGATGCGGTCCAGCATCGGGTCGGGCACCCATACGCCGGCGGTGATGTATTTCAGCATCCATTTGATGAGCAATGCAGCATCATCAAAGCGCTCGAAATAGTGGATTGGCGCAGCGCCGTCCAGCCAAGTGGCGGGGGAGTTGAGCCAGCGCTCATAAACACCCTCCACCTGAGCCTCCATTTGCTCCGGCTTTTTATACTTGTCGCGGTTTTGGTCCATCCACTGCTTCAGGTGCTTTTCAAACTGCTTTTCAAAATCCAGCACAAACAGATCCATCTATTCTCCCTCGCTTCCTTTTTCCGCCTGATCGCGTAGCTCACCGAGTTCTTCGGCGGTGAAATCATAAGCTCTGGCGCAGAAGTGGCAGCGCACCTCTGCGTTGCCCTCCTCTTGTATCATATCGGCCAGCTCATTGCCACCCAGGGAAATCAATGCCCGCTCGATGCGGTCGCGGGAGCAATCGCACTTCAACTCCACCGGCATTTCGCCGATGCGCTTCGGGTCCATACCCCGGAATGTGGATTGTATTACACCGTCCGGCCCTTCGTCCAGCAGTCTCCGGCTGATGTCGCCCAGCGTGGGAGCGATCAGTTCCAGGTGGGATAGCGTTTCCTCCGGACAACCTGGCAGCGGCTGCACCACAATGCCGCCGGCGGATAACACCGGGCCTTGCTGCGACACCAACACACCCAGCGCCGCCAGCGATGGCTGCTGCTCCGACGCTGCCAGATACAGCGCGAAATCTTCTCCGATCTCGCCTGTGACCAGGTTCACCTGGCCGATATATGGCTCGCGCATGCCCAGATCCTTCACGACTGCCAGCTTGCCCTGCCGCCCCACCGCGCCGCCCACGTCCAGCTTGCCGTCGGGGCGTGGGGGCAGGTCAACGGACGGGTTGGAGCAATACACCTTCACTGCACCATCGGGGCGGGCCACGGCGATCACCTTGCCAATGGGGCCTCCTCCGGCAACGGAAACGGACACGCTGCCGTCGCCCTTCAGCTCTGATGCCAGCAGCAACGCCATCGTGAGCGTGCGGCCCATCGCGGCTGCTGCCACCGGTGTGGCGTTGTGGATCCGGCTGGCTTCCTCCGCTGCCATTGTGGTTTGGGCCAATGCGATGCGCACATTGCCGTCTGCCGCCAGATACCGATAGACTTGATCCTGCAAATTCATCCTCCGGAAACTATTTCGCCTTGTTATACCGCCTGTGCGACGAATTGCAGCCTGTCGCATCCGGCTTTTGGCTTGTCTTTGGTAAACGCCCCGTAGACTGCCCTGAGCTCATAGCCGCATTGGGTGAGCGCGTTTGCGATCTCTTTCTCAGTCCAGATCCGCTGCTGGTGCACCTCATTCTCCCTGCGCCAATACTCCCAATGGCGTACAAACAGCGTGATATCCATCGTGATCACCATGGTTTCCCGGTCCAGCGTGTTGGTCCAGAGATAAGCGGTGTCGTCGGTCTCCTCGCCATAGAGCTGGCCGTCCATCGCAGCAAGCTTTTCCTCACTGCTCACATCAAACAGCAGTGCGCCTCCCTTTTTCAGGCTCTTGCGGGCACTGCACAAAAACTGCCTGAGGTCGTCAGGCTCCAGCAAGTAGTTCACGGCATCACAGGCGCAGACAATGCCGTCCACCGGCCTGTGCACCCTCATGGCGCGGATGTCTTGCTTCACAAAGGTGATCGGCGCTCCGGCCTTTGCTGCTTTCGCGGCAGCTTCGGTGAGCATTTGCTGGGAAATGTCAATGCCCAGCACCGAATAGCCCGATTTGATCAGCTCCAGCGAGATGCCACCAGTGCCGCAAGCGGCGTCGATCAGCTTGCTGCCTGGTTGCACGCCCATTTCCAGCAGCAGCCCTGTCAGGTAATCGCCCCAGGCCCTGTAGTCATGATGGCCCAGCCGGTCATAAACCACGGCCAGGGCGCTGTAGGCGCTCTCTTGCCCGCTCACTGCCGGTTGCTCCCGTTGTCTTTGACGCGGGCTTTGCCGGAGAGCAGAGCGCCGATGCGGCCGGTCTCCTCGCTGGTTAGCCCGCCCCATCCGGTCCGTAGCAGTTTTTCGGCCAGGCCCAGTTCTGCGGCTGCTTCGAATTTCATGCGTTCCTTATCCATATTGATTTTCTTCACAAGTATCACCCCGTCATAGTATCGGGATGAGAGGGGTTTTTATGTAATTACGGCTTGATCTCCCTGTCTTCAGGGTCCAGCGGCGGGCGCCTGTCGTCCTGCCCGGAATCGGCCCGCATCAGCCGGTCAAAGGTGGCGTTGGTGTAACTGTTGGTGATGAACGCGGTGAGCGCAATACCCAGCAGCGCGTAATACAGTACCAGCGCCAGCAACGCGATGGGGGAGGCGGTGACTCCAAAAATCAGGATTGCCAGCACCACCGGGAAGGCAGCAAGCACTCCAAAGATGATCGTAAATGGCAGGCGGCCCATAGACAGCATCAGGCTGTTTCGCAGGATCTGCCCAAGCTTTAGCTTATAGGTGACCATCATCGGGAACGCGTACATATAGCTCAGAATGAAGAGTGCAAGGAAAATGATATACAGTGTCATCATAAACCACAGCCACTGCTGCGTCTGCAGCGCAAAGGCATACATCGACAGCACGACAAACGATAAGAACATGATCAGCGCGAGAATCAGCATCAGCAGCATGGACTGCTTCCAGTTGGCTTTCATGTGATCCTTGAAATCGCTCCATAACCAGGCATGCTCATCGCGGGCGTAGTTTCGCACCACATAGGTCATGCCGGCCAGCGGCGGACCAGCCAGTGGCAACAGCACGATGTTGATCATCAGGTAGAAGGAAAGCTGACTGAGCAGGTTTTCCGTTACCACCTGGGGCACACCGCCGCTCAGGTCAACTCCCGCCATACCGGCGTTCATCGCCATCAGCGTCCAGATTGTCCACAACTCAACTGGCAGCAGAAACACGATCATGAGCATATTCAGCTTGATCAGGTCGCCGATCCGCACACCGAGTGTGGTGAAAAACAGCTCAAACCTATTTTTGGGCATATCACCGGGATCCAGGTCTGGCCGGTTGGGGTTGCCGTTATACATGCGGTTGAAAAAGCCCTTGAACATTGTGATCCTCGCCTTTCCTGTCAGGTGACCAACAGCCGTTTGTAGAATTCCACCGCGGCAAGAAGCGCATGCTCGCGGAAATTGAACCGGTCGCTGTGCAGCGGCTCGGTGAAGCCCAAACCCTCATTGCGGCAACCCAGCAAGCCCATGAACGCAGGCGCCTTCTGCCGGTAAAGGCTGAAGTCTTCCGCCACGGTGAGCGGCGCTGCAATCGTGGTGAGATCCGGGGCCAGCGACAGGGCCAGCTGGGCCAACCCGGAGTCGTTGGCGGTCACGGGCACCTCGCTTAGCACACGGAACTGGGTTGTGACACCCCAGGCCTGCTCAAGGCCTTTGAGGTGGTTCAGAAGGCTCTGCCGCATGCTTGCCATCACGACGTCGTCGTAGGCCCGAAGCGTGCCCTCAAGCTCCACATGTCCGGCAATGATGTTGTGGCGGCTGCCCCCCACAAACTTGCCAAATGTCAACAACCCCGGCGCTTCCGGCGGCTTCACGCGGGAGATCACCGCTTGCGCTCCGGTCACAAAGGCCGCCGCTGCCGCAATGGCATCCACGGCCAGATGAGGCATTGCGCCGTGGGCGCTGCGGCCCGTCACATCAATGGCAAACTCGCATGCCGCGGCCATCACAGGCCCTGGCACCACGCCGATTGTGCCCTCGGGCAGGTGCGGCATCAGGTGGAAGGCGAACACGCGGTCCACCGCAGGGCTGTCCAACGCGCCGGCTTCCATCAGCATCCGGGCGCCCTTGACCAACTCTTCGCAGGGCTGGAAGAGCAGCACCACCGTGCCGGAGACCCGCTCCAGATTTTCTTTGAGCAACCGCGCGGCGGCCAGCAGCGCTGCCATGTGGCCGTCGTGGCCGCAGGCGTGCATCCAGCCTTCGTGCTCGCTTGTAAAGTCGCAGCCGGTCTTCTCACAAACGTTCAGCGCGTCCATGTCGGCCCTGATTGCGGTGACAAGCCCCGGCTTGCCGCCACGAAGCACCGCCTTGACGCCAGTGCTCGCGATTTTCTCGGCAGGAATCCCAAGGGCATCCAGCTGCGCCAACACGAAACGCTGCGTGCCATGCTCCTCCAGACCCCGCTCAGGGATGCGGTGAAGTGCGCGGCGCATGTCTTTGGCGTAATCCAGCAATGCCAGTGTTTCCGATGAAAAACCCATCAAGTTCCTCTGTTTGGTAGTAGCTCCATTATATACGCGGCCAGTGGCATTGTCCATGAACAAACGCCCGCCTTAAGCTTAAGGATTGCTGAAGTCAGTCATATCAGGCAGTCTTGTCCGCTCTGAGCAGTATGGAGAGCGGAAAGCCTTTGCCGTCGTATGCGTCTGTCATACCCACGTCATAATCGAACTCATCAAACCTCCGGATCGTAAAGCCTGATCCGATCAACGCGTTGAGGATCGATCCAACCGTATGCGAGAAGCTGGTGAAGGTTTTGGATTGATACTCGGTGGTCATGTAGCCCATGCCGCTGTTCTCAATCCACGGCTCTGCCTTGAAATAGGCGTGAGCCAGCTTGGGCTGCCCGTCAAAAGCTTCCTCGCCAGGCATTGGCAGCATGTTTACCACAGGGTGGAAATCGTGCAGATACATCACGCCGCCGGGCTTCAGGCAACGGGCAACAATAGAAAACAGTGCATTCAGGTCTTGAAGCCATGTAATCGCACCAATTGTGAAAAACACCATGTCAAAGGTGTTCTCGTATTCCGGACCGATCTGAAGGATGTCCGTGCACACAAATTCGCAGGGGATGCCCGCTGCTTCGGCGGTCTTCCGCGCCTGGCCCAACAGGTTTTCGGCGATGTCAAACCCCACACCCCGTGCCGCACCCAACTGCATCAAAGACAGCAGCTCGCGGCCGTTGTTGCAGCAAAACTGCGCCACCGCTTTGCCAGTCCAATCGCTTTTCTCAAGCTCCCGGATGAAGTTGGCATCGAGAAAGGGCAGACGCAGTGTTTTCAGCATCAAGGCATTGTCGTCGCCCCAACCGGGCTTGCGGTGTTCGAACGCCTCTTCCCATGCCTGCTTGTTTGTTTGAGTATAGTCCATAGTTGCCTCCTGGATTCTCGGGCCCTCCTTTTCATTCAGGAAAGCTCCGATCCATATTTTACCATATTCAAGTGCCCGCGGGCACTGCAGGATGCGGCGGGTATATTTGGTACTAAACGTAAACATGATATGTGAAACGCAATGACTGCTTTTGCTAATTCTGAAGCAGTTTTTTATCAATACTGGCGAATTTGTGGAATTAGTCTTGGATTTTTTGCCCAAATGGTTTATGATATCTTTTGGGTTAAGGTTCTCCATAATCTGTGCGCCGCACCAAGTAAAATCACGGTATGGAGCGCCAAATACCAAGTTAAGGTTCTCCATTTTTCCAACCATTCCGTGGATGAGAAAGGATGAAGGAAGCACCATGCAGTACGGCACATCAGTTTTCCCTGTCAAACCCAACGACCCCAAGGCTTATGTTTTCACCGCCAGTGAGTTCGGTGCAGACCCCACCGGCAAGGGTGACAACACCGCCGCGATGCAGGCCGCCATTGACAAACTGGAGGCTGAGGTAAAGAACGGGATCATTTTCATTCCCGAAGGCATCTACCGTTTCGCTGGTACAGTGGAGCTTTGGAGGGGCATCCGCCTGATTGGCTTTGGAGCCAAGCGGCCGGTGTTCACCGTGGCGGACAATACCTCCGGCTTTCAAGGCCCCGATTCCAAATACATCTTCCATTTCCGCGTGAACAAGCCCGGCCCCGGTGAGGAGCTTCGCGACGCGCAGAATGTCACGTTCTTCAATGGCATCCGTAATATTGACTTCAAGGTGGGGAAGGGCAACCCCGGCCTGGTGGCCTGCCGCTTCCGCGTGGCGCAACTTTGCTCCATCGAGGATGTGGATTTCTATATGGAGGATGCCCGCGCCGCCGTGGAGATGATCGGCAACGAGATGGAGCGCTGCCGGTTTTTCGGCGGCCAGTATGGCATCCTGACCGGCGAGACTGTGCCCTATTGGCCCTTCTATCTGGGCGACAGTGTGTTCTCAGGCCAGTCCAAAGCGTGCATCTCCACCTTCCGTGCCGGCATGACGATGCTGCGTGTCACGCTCTCCAATGCCCCTTATGGCATCTGGGTGCCCACCAAGGAGCGCGACAACCACTACATTGAGGAGTTTGAGCGCCTCTACATGCAGGATTGCCGCCTTGAAAACCTTTCCGAAGCCGGCATCAGCATGAACATGGTGCGCTATCCGCAGAACTGGCTGCACGCCAACAAGATCTTCTGCAAAAAGGTGCCACGGTTCCTGGAATCCTTCGGTTACCAGTACAACCACCACATCGGTGTGCCCCACATCGAGCCTGCGCATGAGTGCTACAGCGTTGATATCGACATGGGCCTGCGCATCGACGTGGACAACCAGGATGTGAAGCGCCGCTTTGACCTGCGCTATGATGTGAAGCCTCAGGAGAGCCTGCCCCCGGCCTCCGAGCCCGACTATGTGCCCATGCCCGCTTACACCGAATGGGTGAACATCAAGGATCTGGGCGCCAAGGGTGACGGCGTGACCAATGACACGCAGGCCTTCGAGCAGGCCATCGCCCAGCATAAGGCAATCTATCTGCCCCAGGGCATTTATGTGATCTCCCGCGGGTTGGAGCTGAAGCAGGACACCGCTATCCTGGGCCTGCATTGCAGCATGACCCGACTGAAATTGATGGATCACACACCCGGTTATGACAACGACCGCGCGCCGGCCTCGATGTTCATTGTGCCCAAGGGCGGCAAGAACCACGTGTCCGGCATTTGCTTTGACGGCGGCGAAAATAAGGGCGTGATCCAGGTGGATTGGATGGGCGACCCGTCCAGCATTATGGAGGATTGCCTGTTTGGCTTCGGCAGTTATGATGGCAGATATCGCAAGGGCCGCGACCGCTACTATGGCATTTATGTGCATGACGAAGGCGCCGGTGTGTTCAAAAACATCTGGATGCCCGACGTTTGGACGAAGGACGGTTTCCACATCAGCGACACCAGCGCACCCGGCCAGATCTGGATGATCTCGGTGGAACACCACCTGGATATCGAGGTTGTGCTGGAGCGCGTGTCCAACTGGAAGATCGTGGCGCTGCAGACCGAGGAGAACCTGGGCAGTGAGTATGCCTCCTCCATCCGCATCGAGGATTGCTGGGATCTGGAGATCGCCAACCTGTTCCAATACCGGGTGCAGGCCATTGACATCCAGCACCCCAACGCGGCGATCATCAACAACTGCAAGAACCTCACGATCAACGGCATCCACTGTTTCAGCATCGGGCCTACGCCGTTCACCAATTCGGCGTTGATCGATGACAAGCTCTACATCAAGGATCTGGAGATCGGCACGCTGCATGTGAATTGCTAGTTTTTTATCAACGTTGATTAAGCGATTGAGGGGGGAGCCGAATGGCTCCCCCTTGTCATATCTGGAATCCGGTTGATGAGACGATGCATCTGAAGTAAAATGTGTTGGACTTAAGTTAATCGAGGTTGACAGTATGCTATTTGCCCGTGATGTCTCCGGCCGCCTGTTTGCAAAAGACCCCGCCGTGGTAAAGCTCCACGGCACCTACTGGCTTTACCACTCCCTTTCCCCCAAGACCGACGGCCCCGGCTGGACGATCGGCATCGCCCGGTCCGCCGACATGGAGCACTGGGAGGTGGCCGGCGAAATCATGCCCACGCAGGACTGCGAAAAGAACGGAATTGCCGCGCCCGGCGCGATCGTGCTGGACGGCGTGATCCACCTGTTTTACCAGACCTACGGCAACGGCAGGCAGGACGCCATTTGCCATGCCACATCCACAGACGGCCTCACCTTTGTGAAGGATGAATCGAATCCGGTTTATCGACCAGAGGCCACCTGGTGCTGCGGCAGGGCCATTGACGCCGATGTGTGCGTGTTCAATGGCAGGCTGCACCTGTATTTCGCCACACGCGACCATTCGTTCCGCATCCAGAAAGTGGGCGGGGCGGTGGCGGAGTTGGATTCGGGGTTTTCCGCCGGTGCATGGAGGCCGCTGGCGAACCAGGCTCTGCTGAGCCCGGAGCTTGCCTGGGAGAGCGAGTGCATCGAGGCCCCTGCGTGCGTCTGCCAGGATGGCAAGATTTATCTGTTTTACGGCGGCTCCTACAACTGCACGCCGCAGCAGGTTGGCTGCGCGGTGTCATCGGATGGTGTGTTTTTCGAGAGGATTGGCGCGGAGCCCTTTCTTACCAACGGGCCTGCCGGTGCGTGGAACGCCAGTGAGTCAGGTCATCCCTTCGCATTCCGTGATGAAGACGGTAGGGTGCACCTGTTTTATCAGGGCAGTCCTGATAATGGGGTAACATGGTGTGTTTCCAGGGTTGAGATCGGCTTTGCGGGCGACAAGCCGTGTATGATTGCTCAATAGGAGCACCGTGCCAATTCATGGAGTAAGTTTTTTAGGAGCGCAATCACCCGTGCTTCTGTCATTTTTTGTCACAAAGGAACTTTTGACGCGAAAAGTTGCTCTAAATGGCGAAGGTGCCAGTGCAAACCGTTGTGCAGCGTGACCGCCGACGGTGATTTTGATTGGAGATGTTGTATGAAGAAGCTGATTCTGCCGGCGATCGCTCTGCTGCTTTGCGCGTTGTTGATCTCTCCTGCTGCGCTTGCGGAACCCGGCAGTGTTGCTGTGCCAAAGCCGGTGGGCACCGCCTCGCCAAGAGATTGGGACAAGCTGGCCCCCGGCGGCGAGTTATCGCCTGAGGCGATCAATGGAGGGTCTGCGATCCTCATCGACGCTGTGACGGGCAAGGTGTTGTATACAAAGAATGAAAAGCTCAAGCGCTATCCGGCCAGCACCACGAAAATCATGACATGCTTGCTGGCTCTCGAAAGTGGCAAGGATCTGGCTGGCATCGTGACGGTTGGTGATTTGCCCGAAGAGGTTTTTGCTTCTGATTCTGTAAATATCAAGCTGAAGAAAGGCGAGAAGATCGCCTTTGGTGACTTGCTGAAAGCGCTGATGCTGAAGTCGGCCAATGACGCGGCGGATGCCATCGCCATCCATGTGGCGGGTTCAGTCGGCGCCTTCGTGGAGCAGATGAATCAAAAAGCGCAGATTCTTGGCATGACCGGCACGCACTACACCTGCACCAATGGGTTGACCGATAGTGAGGAGCACTACACCACTGCGCTTGATATGGCTACGCTGGCGCTTGAGGCGATGAAGCACCCGGAATTCGCAACGCTGGTGAGCACCTCATCGGGCAGGATTGAGCCCACCAACAAAACGAGCAAGCCCAGGGAGTTCTCCAGCTCCAACATGCTGCTGTTTGATGATGTATATGGCTATGTGTATGCCAAGGGCATCAAGACCGGGTTTACGAGCATGGCGAAGAACTGCCTCATCTCCGCGGCGGAGAAGGATGGCAGGAAGCTCATCGCCGTGGATTTGTTTGTGGAAGAGCGAAACAGGATGTGGCCGGATAGTGTCACAATGTTTGAATATGGCTTCAACAATTTTGAAACGGTCAACCTGCGCGGGGTGCTGGCAAACCAGACGGTTCAGTTGCCGGTAAAAGAGGCTGCCAGCGACGATCTTGAACAGGGCAGCCTGTTGCTGGCGGTAAAGCCGCAGGGCGATGGATGGATCACCGGCCGAAAGGGTGAAATTGAGGATTTTTCCGGCGACCCATCAGTGCTCACCAAGGAGTTGACCTTCGTGAAGGACACTGCGCCAATCCAGAACGGCGAGACGGTGGGCACGGCAACCTACTTTTTTGAGGGCAAACCAGTGCTCACTTGTGACCTCGTGGCCTCCCGCAACGTGGAGAAGTTCGCCACACCGGAGCCGACTGTGGCTCCTACGGCCACGAGAGCCTCTGCCACACACCCCACCGAAGAACTCTCGGCAAAGCCCTCTGCAACCGGACCGGTCCAGCCCGGATCCTCCGGCAACGGAATGGCCACGCTGCTGCTGATTGCGGCGGTGGCGCTGGCTGTTGCCGTAGTGCTGGTGATCTTCGTGGCGAGAGCCGGCCGGCGCGGGGCAAGGCAATCTGCAGCACGCTCCAGCCGACCCGATGGCAGAGCCAGGATGAGATGAGGCATGGATAACTGATAGGGTATCATATACGTAAAATTCCACAAACGGTGAGTGTATCTATTTCACATGCGATTGTGATAGAATATCGCAGAACACTTTATCAATAGGAGCGGCCGGTGCAGAAGAAACTGTGTCAGGCAACCGGATTATGAATTTGTTAAGAAAAATTTTCCCCAACCGAAAACGCGTGGTGTGGGTAAGTGTTGCCGCTGTGGCGCTGGGGTTACTGGCGTTCGGCGGGGCGAAAGTTTACCGCATACTCTACACACCGCAAGACCTCTTTCCCGCAGCAACGACGAAACCTGCGGTTACTGCGACGAGTGCACCTTCAGCTACGCTGCCGGGCCTCGGCGAGAGCCCCCAGGTCACAAAGGCGCCGGATTTGACACCCACTCCGGCACCCACGCCCGGCATCACCGAAAGCACTGACATCCTCAACATCATGCTGATCGGCATCGACAGGAGCCAGACCGAGGGAAAGGGCTCCGGGCGTGACCCTCATTCCGATGTGATGATGGTGTTGGCAATCAACTTTAAGAAGAAAACGGCTGATCTTATTTCGTTGCCCCGTGACACTTTTGTGCACGCGCCGCAAATCATGAACGGTGTCTATAAGCTGAATGCCTCGCTAAACGTGGGCGGCGGCTTTGCGGCCCCAAACGGAGCCGGTTTCATGAAGGTCTGTGAGGCCGCCAAATACATGTTGGGCGGCCTCTCCGTGGATTATTACTATGCAGTGGATTTCACCTCACTCGTGCAGGTGATTGACACCATCGGCGGCGTGGATTATGAGGTGGAAAACCGCGCCTACAGCCTCCAGCACAAGAAGGGCATGCAGCACATGAACGGTGCTGATGTGCTGTTTTACTTGCGCACCAGGAAGGTGGGGCCTGAACAAGGTGACTCCAACCGGGTGAAGCGGCAAAAAAAGCTGCTTGTCGCAATCTTTGAGCAGCTGAAGAAGAATGGCAAACTCTCCATGGTGCCAGACTTGGTAAGTTCTGCCAGAAGCGGCATCTATACCAACACAAATATGGAGCAGACGCTTGCGCTGGCCAACTTTGCTAAAGGTCTGAACCCTGACAAGATCGGGATGTACTCCATGGAAGGGCCCCGCTATGACAGCGGAGGGTGGCGGTACACCTTCACCGACCAGAAACAACGTCAAACGATCATCAAGACCGTGTATGGCATCGATGTGCCGGAGCAGACGCACAGCTCTCACAATTACGCAGTTTGGTTGATGAATTATGGACTGGACTCGATCCGATCCCTCAAGACGGTGCGGAAGCTGCTCGACGATGCCGGTATTCAAAATAACAGCAGCGTCACCGCCCAGCAGGCTGCAAAAGACACGCTGAACGCTTATCTGGAAGCGCAGGCTGCCTACGAACGGGCTTCATTGTCGTTGAGCAGCGCTGACAGGCGCAAGATGGCATCTGAGATCAAGGCCATGCGCGCTGCGGCGGAGAAGTTGGCAAAGCTCATTGACTACAAGGAGAAGCTTGTGTGGCAGTATTCCAGACCTTTTTGGTTGGACCCGGCCATCAACGAGGTGGATGTGGATTTCCGCTGAGTAAATCAGCATCAGTGAAGCAGGATCCAAAAACCAGAGACGTGCCAAAGGGCCGTCTCTTTTTTGATGGGTCCAAGTTTCACGCCTGGAATGTTAATTTCATGTTAAGTGTATGTTATGGGTTGATGAAACTGTTCACAATCCATTAGAATAAAAAGTCGAGGTCTTGCGAAACGAATCCAAATAGTTGGGAGAGCTGCATGAGTATTGTACAAGTCTTCCTGTTGATGGGCGGTCTGGGTATGTTCCTGTATGGCATGAAGATGATGTCAGACGGATTGGAACAGGCTGCAGGAGACAGGATGCGCCGCACGCTGGAGGTGCTGACCACCAACCGTTTTGCCGGTGTGGCAGTGGGTGCAGGCGTAACGGCGGTGGTTCAGAGCTCATCTGCAACCACGGTGATGGTGGTGGGTTTTGTGAACGCGGGCCTGATGACGTTGCTGCAGGCCACGGGCGTGATCATGGGTGCCAACATCGGCACCACCATTACAGCGCAAATCATCGCATTCAAGCTGTCAGACATCGCGCCTCTGTTTATTTTTGTGGGCATGGTGTTGAGTGTCTTTGTCCGGAAGCGGTTGGTCTCACGCATCGGGTATATTGTTCTCGGGTTCGGCGTGCTGTTTGTGGGCATGAACCTGATGGCCCAAGCCATGAAGCCACTGCAGGAGATTGAGGCGTTTCGCAACTTTCTTGTGAACTTCCGCAACCCTCTTGTTGGTGTAGCTGTTGGCGCGATATTTACTGCTGTGATACAAAGCTCCTCAGCATCTGTTGGTATTCTGCAGGCTCTGGCGATGCTGGGCCTGATTGGGCTGGACAACGCGGTGTATGTGATCCTTGGGCAAAACATCGGCACCTGCATCACGGCAGTGCTGGCCGCCATTGGCACCAGTGCAAATTCCAAGCGCACCGCCGGTATCCACCTGATGTTCAACATCATCGGCACAATTATTTTCTTAATCATATTGGCCGTCTTTCCTTTGCTGACCGAATGGGTCAAATCGGTCTCTGGAGATAATGTGAGCAGGCAAATAGCTAACTTTCACACCCTCTTCAATGTAACGGTTACAATATTGCTCTTTCCCTTTGCCAGGCAGATGGTTTGGCTGATCACCAAGATCCTGCCGGAGAAGCCGGATCCCCATAGGGTTGAGAAAAAGCTTTTGTATCTGGATGACCGCATAGCCCAGACACCGGCCATCGCGCTGACGCAAACCATCCGGGAACTCACCCGCATGGGGCGTATCGCCAGCGCCAACCTGAACCTTGCGGTTGAGGCATTCTTCGAAAAGAATGAAGAAAAGGCCAATCGGGTGTTTGAGGTTGAAAAGACAATCAACTTCCTGAATCACGAGATCATCGATTATCTCGTGCGGGTGCGCGCCCTGGAGCTCCCGGAGCATGATATGAAGGTGTTGGGAGGCCTGTTCCATGTGGTCAGCGACATCGAACGGGTGGGAGACCACGCGGAAAACATTGCGGAGTATGCGCTGATCCTCACCGAGGGCCGCGTCAAGATGACGCAGGAGGGGATGGATGAACTCAAGACCATGGCCGATAAGGCAATGGAAACTTTGAACGCCTGCCTGGAGCTGTTTGAGCGGCGGGATCTTCAGCACGTCTCAATTGTCGTGGCTCTTGAGGAAGAGGTGGATGAGATGCAGAGCCGGTTTGTGCAGAACCACATCAACCGCCTGCAGGAGCGGGCTTGCCACCCGCAGTATGGTGTGGTGTTCACCGACATGATCACAGACCTGGAGCGCGTGGCCGACCACGCCACAAACATTGCCTATTCATTGAAGGACTGATTCGCTTATATTGCGATAATAGAAAGGGCCTCCGTGGAAATTCGCGGAGGCCTTTTGTCAGCAGGAACAGTCTCCCGCGAGATCACATCAGCAGCGTGTCCAGCAGCGCCTGCGCAAACAGCCCGTGCATCTCTCTGGTGGGGTGGTTGAGTTGGTTTGCCAGCAAGGCAGTCACATCCACGCCGCACCGGTCCAACTGCTTCCAGGTCTTGTAGCAATCGCACACAGGCACCCCTTCCTCCGCACAGACTTCCTTCGCGCATTGCATATAGGCATCCATCACGCCGTCGTTCTGAAGCCCTGCGCACTTCACCGCCAGATCAATTAAAAACTGGTCTTTGATCAGCGGGCTGACCCTTGTGTTCATCATATTGGGAGTCAGAAAAACCGTCTCAATCTTTTCCTCTTTTAAGCGCCGGAAGACCCCGCGCAGGGCGTCGGCGTATTCACCCACCTTCTCCACACCCTTGTGCGCATCGTTCAGGCCATAACATACGACCACAAGGTCCGGGGAAAACCGCAGCACGTCGCGCTCCAGGCGTTTCAGACCATTGGGGGCGCTGTCGCCGCCGATGCCCGCGTTCACAATATTCAGCGGCACAGCGGGGTAAAGCTGGTTGAGCATTTTCCTGAACCGGGCGTGATACACATTTTCGTGGTCGTAGAGGGCGTCAGTCCTGTTGTCTCCGGCCATGAAGATTTCAAAGCTGCCGTGTGTCACGCTGTCACCCAGGAACGCCGCGGTGACCGGCCCGGTGCCAAACAGGTTGTTGTTTCTTTCAGAGAGCTTTTTCAGGAATTCCATCACTGCCTCCTGTTTTTCATAGGGGTTTGCATATTGGCATGCAACAGTATAGCACTGGGAAAGACAGCTGTAAAAAACGCCTTGATGGTTTCATCAAGGCAATGCTGTGAGGAATGATTGGTATTTTTTGTCAGGCTATTCTTCTGATTGAAAAATCACATTGCCCGGCTCACGGTCAGCATCAAGTGCCTCAAGCAGTTTCATCTCAGCGGTAATCTTCAGCATGAGCAGCGTGGGCAGGCTTTCACCACCAACGTCTTGCGCCTCAGCGGGGGCTGCCACGGCGCTGGCCGCCACCGCATGAGTGCTGTTGCTGACGGACGCTACGGCTTGTGTGCCGGAGGAGCCATAGGATGCGGTGGAGAATTCTCCGATCACATTGCGCAGCACCTTGTTCACATAACCCTGCGCGAAAGTCGGTACGGTGTTTCCGTGTTTGCGCACGGTCCCTGGCCCTGCGTTGTAGGCGGCGAGGGTGAGCTCCACATCACCGTCATACTTTTTGAGCAGCATGTTCAGGTATTTTGCCCCGCCCATGATGTTCTGCTCGGGGTCATAGGCATCCTTCACGCCCAGCCATGCCGCTGTGCGCGGCATCAGCTGCATGATGCCCATTGCGCCGCAGCGGGAGGTGGCATTGGCGTGGTAGTTGGACTCCACCTTAGCCACGGCCTTCAATAGGTTCAGCGGCACGTTGTATTTCTGCGCTGCCGCCGCAAAGATGGCGTCATAGCCGGTGTTTGTTTGGCCTTGCGACTGGCTGATTGCGCTGCTTAGCACGCCGGAAAAGCCCGCCAATGCTTCCTTGCTGATGAAGAGCGGGTGGTTGGTGGATGATATTGCGGAATAATTGATATTGATGCTGTTCAGATTCATCGCATGGTCCTTTGTTGGGGATGCATAGGGGCTCGTTTCCCCATCATATTGTATTTCGGCAGAATGGGGGGGATCATTAGCAGGTTTTGTTATTCGTGTATGGCGATTTCCGTCAGCCCCATCTTCGCCCACACAATCCGGAGGGCGCTTTCCTCCAGCCTTTCCCTTGTGATTCTGCCGCTCTTCACAGCCTCAGTCAGAGTTTCCAGTGCGGCTTTCTGCTTCTCCGGGTATTTGCCGATCAACACCACATCGCCGCCGGCCAGGATGAACTTCACACATGCCTCGCCGATTTTATAGTTGCTGGTGATGGCCCCCATGCGCATGTCGTCGGAAAACACAATGCCCTGAAAGCCCATTTCATTGCGGAGCAGGCCGGTGATCACGTTTTTGCTGAGGCTCGCCGGATATTTGCTGTCCAATGCCGGCACCAGCAGGTGGCCCACCAGGATCGCGTCCACCTTCTTTTCAATCGCGGCGGCAAAGGGTTTCAGCGCATAGGCCTTGAGTTCAGCCTTGGTTGCATTTACCACTGGCAGCACCTTGTGAGAGTCATCGGCGGTCAGTCCGTGGCCGGGGAAGTGCTTGCCCAGGGCCAGCACGCCTCCGTCCTGGGTGCCTGTGATGGCGTACCCAATCAGCTTTGACACCTTCTTTGGATCGGTGCCAAACATGCGGTTGCCCATAAAGGTTTGGCTGGGGTCCGGCGCGATATCCAGCACCGGGGCGAAGTTGATGTTCACGCCGACACGCCGCAGTTCCTTGGCCACCCGGAAGTATTGGTCATAGATTTCCTTGGTGTTGTTGCGGCGGCCCATCGTGGCTGCTGAACGGGTGGAGGGCTTCCAGGGCAGGCGGTGCACGATGCCGCCCTCCTCATCGATGGCGATGAAGAGCGGCAGCTGGGGAGTGGGATTACTTTCTTCCAACGCGGCGGTCAGCCTTTTGGTCTGTTCAAAATTCTTCACGTTCCAGCCGAAGAGCATCACGCCGCCCACCTTGTAGTTATGATAAAGCGCAGCCACCTCTTCCGGCATTGTTTCCGTGCCGGAAAAGCCAAGCATTACCATCTGGCCCAGCAACTCCTCGTTGGTCATGGCGGCAACAATCTGCTCCGCCGTCAGCAATGGGTCAGGCGTGGGTTGAGTGGCGGGTGTTGGCAATGGTGAATCGGTGGGCGACGCTGTCGGTATGGGCGAAGGCGAGGGGGAGGGAGTCGGTGCCACCGATGGTGTTACTGTGGCGGTGGTTGCCTGCGGTGAGGCCGCAATGGTTGATTGGGGCTCCGGAGTGCCAACACAAGCCTGCAACAATACAAGCGCCAAAGCCAGGGCCAGGGCGTGGATCCAACGTTTTGGCATCGTGATAGATCTCTTCGTCATGCGATTATTATAGCATGCGGAACATTCTCTTTGAAATCATGGCTTGGTTTCCGTATAATTCCAGTTGTAGCCTCTCAAAGGAGCGCAGCATGCGTCCGTTGGATCGCCCCATCACCGACCTCAAGGGCGTGGGCCCTGCCCGGGCCAAGGCCCTGCACCGTATCGGCATCGACACGGTGGGCGACGCCATTTATTACCTGCCCCGCGATTACCGGGATCTATCCCATGCCGATTCATTGGCCGAATCCCGCCATGGTCAGGACGTTGTTGTCGTGGCCACCATTTGCACCAAGCCCCAGACGCACCGGCCCAAGAAGGGCTTGACGGTTGTGAAAGCTATGCTGGATGACGGCACGGGCCGCTGCGCCGCTGTGTGGTATAACCAACCCTGGATTGCCGACCAGTTCCAAAAGGGCGGGCGCTGGGTGTTTTTTGGGCGGATAGAGGCTCGGTTCGGCGAAAAAGCACTGCAAAACCCCGGTTATGAACTCTTTGACGGTGAGGGCCTGCCAGGCATCCTGCCCATCTATCCGCTCACCGGGGCATTGAGCCAGAAAGTGCTGCGCCATCTTGTTTCTGACGCACTGGAGGCAGCAGGCCCGCTGGAGGACACACTGCCCCAAAGCTTCCGTCTGCGCCATGGCCTGGCGGAGCTGAATTATGCCATACAGTCGATTCATAAACCGGCCACTGTGGAGGCTGCGGAGGCAGCCAGGCTCCGGCTGGCCTTTGAGGAGTTGCTGCTGTTTCTCATCATGCTCAGGAGCATTGGCGCAAGGCGCAAGACTTCGGCGGGTTGCAAGCCCTTGCTTTGCCCGGAAGGGAATGTCAACCGGTTTGAGGCATCGCTGCCCTTCCGGCTCACTGGCGCGCAACAGCGGGTTCTGGGTGAGATAGCAGCAGACCTGCGCTCCCCGGTGCCGATGAACCGGCTGGTGCAGGGCGATGTGGGCTCGGGCAAGACGGCGCTGGCGCTGGGGGCTCTTTATCTGGCTGCGATGGAAGGCCGGCAGGGGGCGCTGATGGCCCCTACGGAGATCCTGGCCGGCCAGCATTACGAGAGCCTGAAGCAGGTGCTGGAGCCATTGGGCATTTCGGTGGGCCTGCTGAAGGGCAGCATGAAGGGCGCGGAGAAGAAGGCCGCGCTGCAGGCGATCCAAACAGGCGCGTGGCAGGTGGTGGCCGGCACCCATGCCCTTATTGAGAAGGCCGTAAAGTTCAAGGATTTGGGCCTGGTCGTCACCGACGAGCAGCACCGCTTCGGCGTGCGGCAGCGGTCAGCGCTGAAGGCCAAGGGCGGCGAGCCGGACATGCTGGTGATGTCGGCCACGCCGGTGCCCCGTACGCTGGCATTGATCCTCTACGGCGACCTGGATGTTTCGATCGTGGACGAGCTGCCGCCGGGAAGAAAACCGGTGCTCACCCGCATCGTATCACCGGAAAAGCAGGGCGAAATGTACCGCTATATTGCAGAACAGGCAGGACTGGGCAAGCAATCCTATATCGTGTGCCCGTTGATTGAGGAGTCAGACAAGCTGGACGCCCAGGCTGCCACTGACCTTTTCAACGAACTGAAGGCTGGTGCGCTCCATGGCGTGACGATGGCGCTGGTGCACGGGCGGATGCAAGCCTCCGACAAGGACGCGGCGCTGGATTCTTTCCGCCGAGCCGAAGCGATGGTGCTGGTCTCCACCACGGTGATCGAGGTGGGTGTGAACATCCCCAATGCGTCAATCATGGTGATTGAAAATGCCGACCGCTTCGGCCTGGCCCAGCTGCACCAGCTGCGGGGCAGGGTGGGGCGCGGCGGCCAGCAGGCATGGTGCTTCCTATCCACCGGACGGGCAGCGCCAGATTCGATCAGCCGCCTGAAGGTGATGACGGAGACCACGGACGGCTTCAAGGTGGCCGAGGCAGACCTTGCGCAGCGGGGCCCCGGTGAATTCCTGGGGGCAAGGCAATCCGGCATGATCGACATGCATGTAATGAAATATCTGAAGGATGTGAAGCTGCTTGCCGATGTGGATGCCGCCGTGCGGGAGCTGGGCAAGCCGGAACACGCAGCTGAGTATGAGCAACTACTGGAGGCAGCCAGGGTGAAGTTTGAGCGGAAGGTTGAGGGGATTGTGTTTAACTGACGATTCTATGGTGCTTTGGAAACCGAGGCTTACCACTAATATCGGGCATCCGTAGAACTCCCCCTGTCGCTCCGCGACATCCCCCTCAAGAGGGGGACAAGTGCAGCCTGAACAAGTCATACTTACCTCCCTCTCTATCACCTCTTTTAGGGGTGACACTGCACATCGCACCGCAGCGGTGCGATATAGAAGGCGGTGGGGGTGAATGAGGGAGGTGGCGGCAGAGCCGCCGGAGGGAGTTTATTATGCTTGTCACTGTCTCACTGCTTGCATATCCCAACCAATATGTTACTATTTCTGCAGTGCATGGAAATACTCTGACTTGAGGAGGGCACCATGAAAATCAATGTCACCGTGTGGAATGAGTTCCGCCATGAAAAGACCGACGAGGCCGTCAAGGCCGTTTACCCCGAGGGAATCCACACCGCCATCGCGGCGTTTCTGGGCAAAGAGGATGAGATGGTCGTGCACACGGCCACGCTGGACGAGCCGGAGCACGGCCTGAGCGATGACATTTTGGACCGTACCGACGTATTGATCTGGTGGGGGCATATTTGCCACCATGAGGTCTCCGACACCGTGGTGGAAAAGGTGTTCCGCCGTGTGACGGAGGAGGGCATGGGCCTCATCGTGCTGCACTCCGGCCACGGCTCCAAGATCTTCCGCAGGCTGTGCGGCACACCGGCCAACCTGCTCTCCTGGCGGGAAAGTGACGACCTGGAGCGTGTGTGGGTGGTGAACCCGGCACACCCCATCGCGGCTGGCATTGAGGACTTCTTTGAGGTGCCCAAGTCGGAAACTTATGCCGAGCACTTTAACATCCCCCAGCCCGATGAACTCATTTTCATCAGCTGGTATAGCGGCGGAGAGGTATTCCGCAGCGGCTTCACGCTGACCCGTGGCCTTGGCAAGGTGTTTTACTTCAGCCCCGGCCACGAGACGCTGCCGATTTATCATCAGAAGGAAGTACAACGCGTGATCGCCAACGCCGTGCGCCATGTGATGCGCCCTCGCAGGCAAGCCGCGATCAACTACCGCAGCAACACTGATTTGAGGGGCGAACCCTGGGAGGTATGAATATGGATTGGAAAAACTGGAAGCGCTTCGCCGATGAATTCACCAGCAGGCTCAACGGGCAGGGGGTCTTTCTGACCAGCGAGCATTGCGGCAAGGCCAACACGATGACGATCAGCTGGGGTAGCGTGGGCGTGTATTGGTCCAGGCCGGTCATCACAGCGCCTGTGCGGCTGTCGCGGTTCAGCCACGGATTGATCTCGCAGTCGGGCAAGTTCACGATCAGCATCCCCAAGGCCGGTGAGTTATCCCGCGAGCTGGTGTTCTGCGGCAGCAAGAGCGGCCGCAACATGGACAAATTCGCCGAGTGTGGACTTACGACCCAGCCCGGCCGCACACTGGACACGCCGGTGGTGGCGCAGGCATGGATGCACATCGAGTGCCGCGTGATGATGACGGCCAATATGGCGCCGGAGCTCTTTGCGGAAGGGAAAGCGGAGGACTTTTATCCCAACGGCGATTTCCACACGCTCTTTTTGGGCGAGGTTGTGGATTTCTACGAAACATGACAAAATAAGACATGGGCTTAATCAAGAGAATTACACGATATCTGTTCATTGAAAACGCACCGGAAAAGGCCGATGTGATTTTCTTGCCGGGCAGCCCCTTCGCAAAGCCTGCGGAGCGGGCTGTTCGGTTGTATTTGGAGGGGTTTGCGTCGGTCGTTGTGCCGTCTGGGAATTGCTGGATCTTCCACCGCAGTGGGGAACACTCATGCGAGTGCGAGGCGCTTGCCGAAGTGCTGACAAGTGCCGGCGTGCCCGATGCTGCCATCCTGCGTGAAAGCGGTGCCCGCCACACGCTGGACAACGCCCGCCTTAGTCGCGCTGCGCTTGACCGCGCAGGCATCCCGGTGCGCACGGCGATCCTTTGCTGTCAAAGCTTCCATGGCCGCCGGTGCCTGAAGGCATATCGGCGTTATTTTCCTGAAGCCCGTCTGTTGGTGTGCCCGGTGGCGACTCGTGGCTTTGACGCCGCCAACTGGCACAAAACTCCTGTTGGCGTTTTCAAGGTCTGTACAGAGCTGTTGAAATGCACGGGGCTGTTTTTCTTTTTGATTTCGTTTGTGAGGGCGAGGGGGTAACCAGCAATTCCCTGCTAATGATAATCACTATCAAAGTATAAATTATTCGCAATCGTATTGACATTTCAACATAATCCATAATATAGTATAGAAGACCAAGCGGCAGCATTGCCGCCGGGCCTTCGTTGGCAATGGAGTGATCCATGGGGCAGCCCTCAGGGCAACCTTCATGGGTCTTTTATTATCTGGAGGATTATATGGAACTATACAACTACAAAAAAGTACGGTCCGTGCTTTGGGTAATCATGCTGGCCAACTTTGCAGTGTGTGCCTTGAAGCTTATCGTTGGTATGTTGATCAAGAGCGCCAGCTTGACCGCCGACGGCTACCACAGCCTGAGCGACGGCTCCTCCAACATCGTGGGGTTGGTGGGCATCGCGATGGCCTCCCGGCCCATGGATGAGGATCACCCTTATGGCCACAGCAAGTTTGAGACAATGGCCGGCCTGGTGATCGCAGGCATGCTTTTGGTTCTTGGCTTTGAGATTGTGGTAGGCGCCGTGGGGCGCTTTGCCAACCCGGTGATGCCTGAGGTCACGATCCCCAGCCTCATCGCGCTGCTGGCCACGCTGGCAATCAACATCATTGTCACCACACTGGAGCGCCGCCAGGGGGTCAAACTCCAAAGCCAGATCCTGATCTCCGATGCGATGCACACCCGCAGCGACATCTATGTTTCAGTGGGCGTGCTGGTGACGCTGGCTGGTGTGAAGCTGGGCCTGCCGGCGATCATTGACCCTATTGCCTCTCTGATTGTGGCCGGTTTCATTTTCTTTGCCGCCTGGGGCATCTTCCGCGATACCAGCGGTGTGCTTCTGGACCGTTCCGCAGAGGACTGCAAGCGCATTGAGGCCATTGCATTGACGGAAGAGCATGTGAAGGGTGTGCACAAGGTGCGCAGCCGCAGGGCCGGGGTAGACCTTTTCATCGAGATGCATGTGCAAATGGATCCGGAATTGAGTGTGGAAACCTCACATCGCTGCATCCACCGGATCATTGAGGAGATCCGTCAGCAGCTTGGCAAGCCCAATGCGCAGGTGATCATCCACACCGAGCCCTTCTACGAAATCTCTACTGAACCAGCTTGCGGCAAGGAAGACTGACCACCATCAGTCATGGTTGTGCGCTTGCCTTGCTGTGGCCATTGCCCTATAATATGTACTTGTTACAATGTGACGGCAGGCCTTGCGGCTGCCCGGTTTGATCCAGCCTGATGGGGGATGACTTTTAGGCAGGAAATGATGGAGACGACGTGATGAGATCGATATACGCCATTGAAACCAATCTGGGCACGATGCACGCAATGGAGCAGAATGGTATTGTGAAGGCTCTTTATCTGCCAAACTCCGCGTCCCCGCCGTTGGGGGGGAGCCCGCAGACAAACCTGGCGCAGGAGCTCAAGGAATACCTGGGTGGGACCCGCAAGGAGTTTACCGTGCCATTTGTGATTGAGGGTGCGCCTTTCCACAAAGCCATTTGGCAGGCGTTGCTCACGGTGCCGTATGGGCACACCGTGACTTATGGCCAGCTGGCCTCGATGATTGGCCGGGTTTCCGCCGCCCGCGCCGTGGGCCAGGCAATGGCTCAAAACCCGCTGCCCATCCTGGTGCCCTGCCACAGGGTGGTTTATGGGCATGGGAAGAAGCAAAGCTATGCCGGCGGGGAAGAGATGAAGTTGTTTTTGCTTAAGCTCGAAGGGGCGGGGGAGTAACCGTCAGCCAGTAGGGGTTGTGCTCAGTGGCCCGCAAAACCTTGATACAGATCTGATACTTGCATTTCCTGTGAAATAAAACACCCCGGCCTCAAGCCGGGGTGTTATGTTTCATACGATTTCTTCAGATCTTATGAGCTCTTCGTCATAATGGACTGCACCGTGTCGGCTACGTTTTCGCAGTTGTCCAGCACGTTTTCCATCAGATCAATCACCGCGCGCCACTTCACTGCCATCATCGCGTCAGCACCGGGGGCAAACAGCTCATACAGCGTCTCGCGGTAGATCTGGTCGCCTTCCTCCTCAATGTTGTTGATCTCAATGATGCGCTCCATCAGGCGGTTGTTCTTTTTGTTGTGCTGCTTCAGCTCCTGCATCATCTCCACCAGCGCCGTGCAGGACTTTACGATCAGCTCAGCCATCCTGCGGGACTGGGGGATCAGGTGGTCGATGTGCAACATCCAAAACTCCTGGGCCACTGCGTCGATGCCGTCGGTTACATTATCGGTCTCCTTCACGATCTCGATGATGTCTTCACGGTCAATCGGCGTGATGAAGGAATGGTTCAGGTGGGAGAACATCTCGTGCACATGTTTGTCAGCTTCCTGCTCGATGCGGTGGATGGACTCCCGTTCGCATGTGTTGACCTTTTCATCTGACAGCATCATGAGCAGCGCGTCGGCGGCTTTTTTGCAGAAGCTCACACCGGATGTGAATTGATCGAAATAGTTGACCTCTTTTTTGATCATGCCGGGCATTATGCAACCCTCCTTAGAATATCAGCATAAACAGCTTTGTCACAACATAGCCGATGGCGATGCAAATGGGGAATGTGAGGCCCCAGGCCACAAACATTTCTTTGACCACAGACCAGTTCACATCGGAAAGCTTGCGGGCGGCTCCGGCGCCCATGATGCTGGTGGCCTTCGTTTGCGTGGTGCTCAGCGGGATGCCGAGAGGCGTTGCGATGAACATCAGCACCGAAGCGCCGATTTCGGCGGAAAAGCCCTGGTATTTTTCCAGCTTCACCATCTGCATGCCCATCTTGCTGATGATGCGGTAGCCGCCGATGGAGGTGCCAAGGCACATCACCGCAGACACACACACCTTTGCCCAAACAGGAATCGTAAATGTGGCGCTCATCGGCACGAGCCCACCCAGCATCAGCGCCAGCGCAAAAATGCCCAGGAACTTCTGACCGTCCTGGGCACCGTGGTTGTATGACATCAAAGCGGCGGAAGCCACCTGACCCGCCGAAAAGAACGTGTTGGCCGTTTTGCGCTTGACCCTGCGGAATATTGCAATAATGAGCCAAGTCACCAGGATCGCCACCACGAAGCCGGCGACGGAAGATATGCCCAACCCCACAAGCACCTTGCCCCAGGAGCTCAGGTTCAGTGAATCAAAGCCGCCATAGGCCAGGCCGGCGCCGGTGAGGCCCGCGACCAGGCCGTGGCTCTCGCTGGTGGGCAATCCGAATTTCCACGCCACGGTGGACCAAATCACGATGGAAAACTGCGCCGCAGCCAGGATCACCAGGCTTTCAGCACCAGGATGGTCGAATTTCACGATGGATCCGATCGTGGTGGAGACCGCCACGCCAGACACCAGAACGCCCAAAAGGTTGAACGCGGCAGCCATCATAACCGCGGCTCTTGGCCGCATCACACGCGTGGAAACCACCGTGGCAATGGCGTTGGGCGCATCTGTCCAGCCATTTACAAACACCGATGCGCTGACCAATACCATGACGACGATCACGCCGATTAACATTAGAAAGGTACCTCCCGGGCTCCATTGCCAAGAATGTCTTTGAAATTTACAAACAGTTTACAAACCGCTAACAAACCGCATACAGTATACGGGAATTTCGTCGGATATTGCAAATATTTTCTCGCCACTTAACATTGAATTAACATTGGGTTGCCAGCTGAATGCCCGGATATTTTTCTTGCAGCCTTATTGTGAGCAGATTTTTGGGGATGAACCCCGTGCCCTTTTCCAATGTTTGTTATATAATATTTGGGATACTGTTTCGGAGGGCGATTTATGGCGCATTACGATTGCCTGATCATCGGCGGCGGGCCCGCTGGCTTGACAGCCGGGCTCTATGCTTGCCGGGCGGGGCTCAAAACAGCCTTGCTGGAGGGCATGTTTCCCGGCGGGCAGATTGCAACCGCGCATATGCTGGAGAACTACCCCGGCTTTCCCGATGGCTTGGGCGGCCCGGAGATCAGCGCGCTGATGGAGCGGCAAGCCACTCGGTTTGGCATGGAGCTGCTGTATGAGCAGGTGGAGCAGGCCGAACTTGCTGGCCCCGTCAAGACCATTCGCACCGCTGCCGGAGAGCACACCGCCCGCTCCGTGATCCTGTGCATGGGCGCCGAGCCCCGCAAGCTGGGTTTGCCCCGGGAAGATGAGCTCAGGGGCTTGGGTGTGAGCTATTGCGCCACCTGCGACGGCGCGTTTTTCCGCGACAAGGTTGTGGCCGTTGTGGGCGGCGGTGACACCGCTTGCGCTGAAGCGGCATATCTGACCCGTATGGCCAGGAAGGTTTACATGATCCACCGCCGCGACCGCATGCGTGCCTGTGATAC
The DNA here is from genome assembly GCA_023435705.1 of Bacillota bacterium. GTDB lineage: Bacteria > Bacillota > Clostridia > Christensenellales > UMGS416 > JAEYRA01. The sequence goes on from JAEYRH010000006.1 coordinate 62,394, forward strand.
GGTAGCCAAATGTGCAATTCAGAACTGCCGTGTGGAGGTGCTGTGGGAAACCGTTGTGGATGAGATCCTTGGGCAGGATCAACTAAACGGCCTAGCAGTGAAAGACGTAAATACCGGCGCAGTCCGTCAGCTTGCGGTGGATGGCCTGTTTGTGGCCATTGGCGTGGCCCCAAGGAGCGAGCTGGTGCGTGGCGTGGTTGAACTCACCGACGATGGCTACATCAAAACTGACCGGCATATGCGCACCAATTTAGCCGGCGTGTATGCCGCTGGGGATGTGCGTGATACGCCTCTGCGGCAGGTTGTAACCGCCGCCGCCGACGGGGCCATCGCTGCCGACGCTGTGAGCGGATACCTGATGGAGTGATTTTCTTGCCTTCTCCCCGGCTGTGCGGTACAATTTCGGTTGTTATTTCCTCGCTGCCAGGCGGGCAGAATATTTTCCGGGAGTGAAAACTGTGAAGAAAGCAATTTGCCTGTTCTTGTGCTTGATGATGGCCTTTGCGCTGGCAGCGTGCGCTCCCCAAAACATATTGGAATTGAATAAAGACGGAGGACTCAATTTGAAAGTGGACAAAAACCCCATCGTCACCATCACGATGGAAGACGGCAGCAAAATCAAGGTCGAGTTGTATCCCGACAAGGCACCCAACACCGTGTGCAACTTTATTTCGCTGGTCAACAAGCAGTTTTATGACGGCGTGGTGTTTCACCGCATCATTGACCGGTTCATGATCCAGGGCGGTGACCCGGAGGGCACCGGCCGCGGCGGCCCCGGCTATATGATCAAGGGCGAGTTTGCAAACAATGGCTTCAAGGCCAACGACATCAAGCACACCGAAGGCGTGATCTCGATGGCCCGCTCGCGGCTGATGGACTCTGCCGGCTCCCAGTTCTTCATCATGGTGGGCGCTGCCCCACACCTCGATGGCGACTATGCCGCCTTTGGCAAGGTCGTGGATGAAGACAGCCTGGCCGTGGTCAAAAAGCTGGCAAAGGTGCCTGTGGGCGGCTTCAATGGTGATGCGCCGCTGGAACCGCCGGTAATGAAGACCGTGACGGTGGAAACATTCGGCTACGAGTACCCGGAGCCAAACAAGATCGAGAAGTAACAAAAAGGCGGGGATCACTCCCCGCCTTTTTTGCACTCACCCCCCCTAGCCCCCCTCTCCAATAAATGCGAGAGGGGGGAGAGTCTTAAGAGCAACCGATAAGCTTGACAAGAAACTCCCCCGCTCGCACGTGAGTGGGAGAGGGGGTCGGGGGGTGAGTGCTTCTAATAGAGGCTAGTGGGGAGAGTGCCATCTTTCTCTTTGGGATTGCTTGCTTCCTGATTGTTTACTATAATAGCGACTATACCGATTGCCGGGGCGGTTTGCCGCGCCGGCATGGCGCATGGGATAAGTGGAAGGAAATACCAGGGGAATGCTTGAACGAGTTGGGTCTCCGGAAGACATCAAGAAAATGACTTACCCCGAGCTGGAGCTGCTGGCAAAGGAGCTGCGGGCCCGGATTATGGACGTTGTGGAAAAAAACGGCGGCCACCTGGCCAGCAACCTGGGCGTTGTGGAGGCCACGATCGCGCTGCACCGCGTGTTTGACAGCCCCCGCGACCGAATCATCTGGGATGTGGGCCACCAGTGTTATGCCCACAAGCTGCTAACCGGCAGAAACGACCAGTTCGACTCATTGCGCAAATATGGCGGTATGAGCGGTTTCCCCAAGCGCTGTGAGAGTTGCCATGACGTGTTTGAGACCGGCCACAGCACCACGTCGCTATCGGCGGGGCTGGGTATGGCCCGTGCCCGTGACCTGGTTGGCGGCGACTGGGACGTGGTTGTGTTCATCGGTGATGGTTCTCTCACCGGTGGCATGGCCTTTGAAGCGCTAAACGATGCCGGAAATTCGGAAACCAATATGATCATTGTGCTGAACGACAACGAGATGTCCATCGCCCGAAATGTGGGCGCGATCTCCGAGATGCTGGCCCGCATCCGCACAAAACGGCAATATACGCGGTTGAAATGCTTTGTGCAGCGCACGCTGCGCCGGATCCCCAAGATTGGCTGCACGCTGGTGGATTGGCTGGAACGCTTGAAGAACGCCATCAAGTATTTGCTGGTGAAAGGCGTATTTTTCGAAGAAATGGGCTTTGCCTATATCGGCCCCATTGACGGCCACGATCTGCACTCGCTCACAGTATCATTTAAACAGGCCAAGCAGTATGACCGGCCTGTTGTGGTGCACATTTCCACCAAAAAGGGCCGTGGCCACCACGAGGCGGAGCTGCACCCGGAGCGCTTCCACAGCTTCCCCGAGGATCAGAACGGCAACGGTAACGGAAAACTGAAATACGCCCGCATCATGGGCGGCACGTTGGCTGAGCTTGCCGCTGCCGACCCGAAGATCGTGGCCATCACCGCCGCGATGACAGAGGGCTGTGGCTTGGAGCAATTTCGCCAGATGCACCCTGAGCGGTTCTTTGATGTGGGCATTGCCGAGCAGCACGCCGTCACGATGGCGGCAGGCTTGGCAGCCGAGGGCTTCAAGCCTGTGTTCGCTGTGTATTCGTCTTTCCTGCAAAGAGCTTATGACCAGATCCTGCACGATGTGGCCCGCCAGAACCTCCATGTGGTGTTTGCCGTGTCCCATTCGGGCCTTGTCGGTGAAGACGGCGAGACGCACCAGGGTGTGTTCGGCCTGTCCTTCCTCACCCATATCCCCAATCTTTCAGTGATGGCGCCGGCCACCGGCCACGAGCTGGCCGAAATGCTGAAGATGGCACTTGAAGCGGACGGTCCGGTGGCGATCCTCTATCCCAAGGGCGCACCAAGCCTGGAGCTGCCGGCCGATGATGGGCTGGCGCTGCGCAAGTGGTGCATGCTCAAGCAAACACCCGGCGCCCGTGCAGTGATCCTGGCAGCCGGCGAGCGGATGGTGAAGCTGGCGCTGGAAGCTGCCGAGCTTTCCGCGCAGAGGGGCCTGCCAGCCGATGTGGTGAACTGCCGGTTCATCAAGCCGCTGGATGAGGAGATGCTTTATAGCCTGCTGCCACAATACGCCGTGGCGCTCACGCTGGAGGAGAATGTGCTGGCCGGTGGCCTGGGCGCGATGATGCTGAGCCGCCTTTCTGCCGAGGGCCGCTTGAACGGCACCCGCATCGTCTCCATGGGTGTGTCTGACAGCTTTGTGTGCCACGGCTCGGTGAACGAGCTGCTGGGCTGCGTGGGCCTGACACCGGAGCGTGTGGCCGAGCGGCTTGCCAAAGAGGTGGCAAAGCGATGAAGCGGCTGGATGTGGCGATGGCCGAGCGGGGCCTTACCGAAAGCCGCGAGCAGGCGCAGCGCCTTGTGATGGCCGGCGCGGTGCTCGTGAACGGCCAGAAAGCGATCAAACCATCCCTTTCTGTGACCGACGAAGCCAATATCGAGATCCTCCGCGAGTCGCCCTATGTGAGCCGCGGCGGGTTCAAGCTGGAAAAGGCGCTCAATGAGTTTGCCATCCGCCCCGAAGGCCGCGTCGCCGCCGATATAGGCGCCTCCACCGGCGGCTTTTCAGACTGCATGCTGCAGCGGGGCGCCGACAAGGTTTATGCCGTGGACGTGGGTTATGGCCAGCTGCACCAGAAGCTCCGCTCCGACCCCCGCGTGGTCGTGCTGGAGCGCACCAACGCCCGTTACCTTTCCACCGAGCAAATTCCCGAACCCATTCAGATGGCCACCATCGATGTGGCGTTCATCTCATTAAAGCTCATTCTGCCGCCGCTCATTGCTTTGCTGGCTCCACAGGCTGATGTGGTTGCGCTGGTCAAGCCCCAGTTTGAAGCCGAGGCCAGGCACCTGAAAAAAGGCGTTGTGCGCGACGCAAAGGTGCACGAGGCAGTGTTGCGAGACATGCTGCAATGGGTGAAATCCCAGCCGGTGCGGGTGGCAGGCCTCTCCTGGTCGCCGATCACCGGGCCCAAGGGCAACATTGAGTTCTTGCTGCACCTGAAGAAAGAGGAAGGGGAGTCCGTTGAGCCGGATGTGGCAGTCATTGTGAGGATGGCGCACGAGGGGGTCAAGGGGAATCCGATGGAGTGAGAATCCCAAGAAATCCCCCCTGCCTTCTGCGGAAGGCATCCCCCCTTATTAAGGGAGGGTAGGGAGGCTGCTGTTCATGCTCTTGCTTCTTGTTGGGAGGGTTTGCTATGAGTCTACCATACAACAGAAAACTCACGGCAGCAGCGAAGAAACTCCGCAATGACATGACGGATGAAGAAAACAAGCTGTGGTATCAATATCTGAGCAGTTATCCCGTCCGGTTCCTGCGGCAGAAGGTGATTGAAAACTGCATCCTGGATTTCTATTGCGCCAAGTGCAGGCTGGTTATCGAGGTGGATGGCGGGCAGCACTATACAGAACGTGGGCTCGGCCATGATAAAGCCCGAACAGAACTGTTGAATGCATATTGAGTTACAGTGATACGTTTACACAAACAGGTGAGAAATGATTTCGGGCATGTTTGCAAACAGAAATCCATGCTATAATCCTCATATCCCCATTTTTCAACAATAAAAGGATGTGCGCCATGAAACCTCACGTCCGCAACCGCCTGTTTTTCAGCCTCGGCACCGTGGGCCGCGACATGTTTTACACCACGGTCAGCATGTTTTTGATCTACTACCTCACCGATGTGCTGAACCTCTCCAACAAGCTACTGGCCTGGACCGGCACCATCCTCACCATCATGCGCATCTTCGACGCGCTCAATGACCCGATCATGGGCGTGATTGTGGATAACACCAAGAGCCGCTGGGGCAAGTTCAAGCCCCACATCCTCTGGGGCGGCATCGCCGGCGCGGTGTTCATGGTGCTGCTGTTCACCGACTTGGGGCTTTCGCCGGTGGCTTATCTGATCACCTTCGCGCTGTTCTATCTGGGCTGGGACATCACCTACGGCCTCAATGACATCGCCTATTGGTCGATGCTGCCGGCGCTGAGCCTGGAGCAGAAGGAGCGCGAGAAGATTGGTTCGCTGGCCCGCATCATGGCCAACGTGGGCATGTTCGCCGTGGTGGTGGGCATCATCCCGCTCACCAACATGCTGGGCCAGGCGCTGGGCGGCGTGCCGACCGACCCCAAGGACCCCGTGGCGGATGCTGTGCACTGGCTGCCCTTCCTGAAGCAGGGGTGGTTCCTCTTTGCGGTGGCCGTGTGTGTGCTGATGCTCGGCTTTCTGCTGTTCACGCTGTTTGGCGCCAGGGAGATGCGCGGCCAGTTCAAACAGGAGGAGAACACCAGCCTTCGGGACATGGCCCGCGCCATCTTCAAGAATGACCAGCTGTTGTTCACCACGATCTCGATGGCGCTGTTTATGATCGGCTACACCACCACAACCAGCTTCGGCGTCTACTACTTCAAGTACGCCTTCGGCGACGAGGGCATGTACTCGGTGTTCGCGGCGGTGCTGGGCGTGTCGCAGCTCTCGGCGCTGGCGGTGTTCCCGCTGTTCAGTAAGAAATTCACCCGCAAGCAGCTCTACTTCGGCGCCACAGTGCTGGTGCTGGCCGGCTACGGGCTGTTCTTCTTCTCCCCGATGAACATGGTGTTCATCGGCATTTCCGGCGTGCTGTTGTTTGTGGGCCAGGCGTTCATCCAGCTGATGATGCTGATGTTTTTGGCTGACACCATCGAATACGGCCAGTGGAAGTCGGGCAAGCGCAACCAGAGCGTGACGCTGTCGCTGCAGCCGATGATCAACAAGATCGGCGGGGCGATCGCAACAGGCATCGTCACGGCCACGCTGATCATCTCCGGCATCAACGATGCCAAGACCGCTGCTGACGTGACCCCTGAGGGCATCCTGCTCCTGAAACTCTCGATGTTTGTGATCCCGCTCATTTGCATTGTGGCGGGGTATTTTGTCTACCGCGCCAAATACAAGATCGACAAGCCTTTCTACGACCGCATTGTGGCGGAGCTGAAAGAGCGAGGGGATATCACGGAGTGATCCCCCCCGTCACCTGAGGGCGATCCCCCCTGCCCTCCACAGAGGGCAGGGGGGATTATCTCTTGACACCATTTCCGCACTGCGTTAATCTAGCCATAGTAACAATTCGGAGGCACGGTTTGTAACCGACGGAGCTGACAATGGAATCGCAAGCCCAAGCGCAGTTGCCTTGCGCCAGCTTTGCGTACCCCACGCTCCCCGGTTAACCTGCCCCGAATGAGCCTCAGCGCGGCCAGATGCGCGGAGGCTGCTCATGACACATCCGGGCCGCAGGGGAACACCCTGCGGCCTTCAGTTTTGATGAGGAGAATAAATCATGATGAAGCTAGATAAACAAACCACTCCGAATGGCCTTTCCCTGCTTGACCCCATGGACTACCACAAGGTGGTGCCATGGTTTGATGCGCTGGACCTGGCCGCCATCCAGCTGGACGCGCTCCGCGAGAGTGGTGACGGCAAGGTGTTTGTGGACGACCCTGCAAACCCACAGGCTTGCTGGATGCTGGGGGACGAGTGCTATGGCTACTTTGCTGGCAACGCCGATGCGGCCGGCTTTGCCGACGCCGTGCTGGCCTATCTCATGAATCAAGTGCTGCCGGCGCGCGCACCCGGTGACAGGCAAGTGATCCTGTTTTCCACAAGCGTTGGCTGGCAAACATTGCTGGATCAGAAGCTTGGAGAGCGCGGCGGGTTCCGCATCCGGCGGCACAACTTTGCCTTTGAGGCTGCCGCGTTTCAGAATGCCATGGTTGCATTGCCACCGCTGCCGGAGGGCTATGCGCTGCGAACCCTTTCGGAGGGCAAGCCCGATGCCGGCGTGTTTTATGGCGGTGAATTGGTGAGCCGGTGCTATGCCGGGTTCACCGGGCTGGCCATGGCGGAGATCGGCGTGGACACTGCGGAGGCCCACCGCTGCAAGGGCCTGGCACTGCACACCTGCGCACAGTTTATCCGCAATTGCCTGGCCGCAGGCCTCACACCCCACTGGAGCTGCTGGGACTACAACACCCCTTCGGTGAACCTCGCGCTGCGACTGGGCTTCCGGCAGCTGCCGGACATTGAGGTGAACTTCTGCGACCTGGGCTGAGGCCTTGATCCAATTCTTGACACAAAAGCCCGAAAACCCTATAATTCACTATGAAATAGGTCACACTATTTCTGCGATGACGGGAAGAGTACTTCCAAATTGCGCTTGACAGAGAGCCGGAGCGGCTGAGACCCGGCAGCGCAGTGGGAACGAACATGGCCCCCGAGCACCTCCGGCCGAACGCACAAGCCTCAAGCCGGGGCGGCAGCGCCCGTTAGCGCGCGACGCGGTGAACGCCGCGGCATGAGGTCACGCCTTCCTTCGGCAGGCATGGCGAAACAGGGTGGTACGGCGAGAAACCTCGCCCCTGAAAATGGGGTGAGGTTTTTTATTCATTTTAAAACTAGAATCTGAGAAGGAACATTTTTTCTAACTATCCCCTCCCACTTGAAGGGGGAGGGGTAGGGGGAGAGGGTTCCTATGAAGGGAGCAAGACCATGAAACCCACCTTCTACATCACCACCCCGATCTATTACCCCAGCGGCAAGCTGCACATCGGCAACGGCTACTGCACCGTGTGCTGCGACACGATGGCCCGCTGGAAGCGCCTCACCGGCTACGACGTCTATTTCCTCACCGGCACCGACGAGCACGGCCAGAAGATCGAGGAGGCCGCCGCCAAGGCCGGCGTGACGCCCCAGGAATTCGTGGACGACATCGTGGCCGGCATCCACGAGCTGTGGAAGGCGATGGACATCACCAACAACGATTTCATCCGCACCACCGAGGAGCGCCATGTGAAGGCCGTGCAGAAGATCTTCAACAAGCTCTACCTGCAAGGTGACATCTACAAGGGCGCCTACAAGGGCTGGTACTGCACGCCCTGCGAGGCCTTTTGGACCGAGACACAATTAAAGGACGGCAAGTGCCCCGACTGCGGCCGCGAGGTGAAAATGGCCGAGGAGGAGGCCTACTTCTTCAAGACCAGCAAGTATGCGCCGTGGCTCATGGACTATATTGAGAAGAACCCGGACTTCATCCAGCCGGTCAGCCGTAAAAACGAGATGGTGCAGAACTTTTTGAAGCCGGGCCTCGAAGACCTGTGCGTGTCGCGCACCAGCTTCACCTGGGGCATCCCGGTCACCTTTGACACCAAGCATGTGGTCTATGTGTGGCTGGACGCGCTCTCCAACTACATCACGGCGCTCGGGGCCTACAGCGACGACGAGACGCTCTACAACAAGTTCTGGCCCGCCGATGTGCATGTGGTAGGCAAGGAAATCGTGCGGTTCCACACGATCATCTGGCCGATCATGCTGCACGCGCTCGGCCTGCCGCTGCCCAAGCAGGTGTTCGGCCACGGGTGGTGGACTGTCAACGGCGAGAAGATGAGCAAGAGTAAGGGCAACGTGATCGATCCGGTGGCGCTGGTGGGCCGCTATGGCGTGGATGCCGTGAAGTACTTCCTGCTGCGCGAAATCCCCTTTGGTGCCGACGGCGACTTTTCCTATAAGGGCTTCGTCAGCCGCATCAACAGCGACCTGGCCAACGACCTGGGCAACCTCGCCAGCCGCACCGTGGCGATGATCCAAAAGTACTTTGACGGCGTGATCCCAGCTCCCGCGGAGCTTGAGGATATTGACAATAACCTCTGCGCCCTGGCTGTGGAGTCTGCGCAGAAGTTCGCCGAGCAGATGGACAAGATGCAGTTCTCACTGGCGCTGGCGGAGCTGTGGAAGCTTGTGAGCGAGTGCAACCGCTACATCGACCAGACCACGCCCTGGGTGCTGGCCCGTGAGGAAGCCAACCGCCCCCGCCTTGGCACCGTCATGTACAACCTGGCTGAAAGCCTGCGGTTTGTGGCCGTGGCGCTGCAGGCCTGCTTCACCGACACGCCCAACAAGCTCTTCCAGATGCTCAATGTGACCGGCCAGGCGCTGCGCAGTTGGGATTCCCTGAAGAGCTTCGGCGGCCTGGTGCCGGGCAGGGCGGTGGAAACGTTGCCCGCATTGTTCCCGCGCCTCGATCCGGAGGTGGAGGTGGAAGCCCTCCGCGAGCTGGCTGGCCGCAGCGCCACACCGGCAGCACCGGAGGTGAAGAAAGTGGGCGGCCCGCAGAAGGAAGAGATCACCATTGACGACTTCGCCAAGACCGACCTGCGGCTTGCCAAGGTGACTGCCTGCGAGCCGGTGGAAAAGAGCGACAAGCTTTTGAAGCTCACCGTGGAGGTGGGCGCGCTGGGCAGCCGCACCGTGGTCAGCGGCATTGCCAAATACTATAAGCCGGATGAAATGGTCGGCAAGACCGTGGTGCTGGTGTGCAACCTGAAGCCGGTGAAGCTCCGCGGCGTGATGAGCGAGGGGATGATCCTCTGCGCCAGCGACGACGAGGGCAACCTCAAGCTGGTCACCCCGGAGGCCGAGCTGCCTGACGGATCCGAGGTGCGGTAAATGCGCCTGTTTGACACCCATGCCCACCTGGACGACGACAGCTTTGACAGCGACCGGGATCAGTTGATCCCGGCGCTGCCCCAAGAGGGCGTTGCGTTGGTTCTTTCCGCTGCCGCCGATATGGGCAGCTCCGCCGCCGCCATCGCGTTGGCCGAGCGGTACCCCCATGTGGTGGCCAGCATCGGCATCCATCCCCATGTGGCGGAGGATATTTCCGACGCCGATCTGGCCCAGCTCACCACCTGGGCTGCCCATCCTCGCGTGGTGGCTGTGGGCGAGATCGGTCTGGACTACCACTACGACTTCCGCCCCCGCGACGTGCAGATGCGCTGTTTTCGCCAGCAATTGGAACTGGTGAGACGGGTAAATCTGCCCGCGATGTATCACATCCGCGAAGCGTGGGGCGACTTCATGCCGATGGTGCAATGCGGAGAGATCCCCTTTGGGGTGATGCACTGCTTCTCCGGCAGCGTGGAGATCGCCAAGGAGTGCCTGAAGGCCGGGCTCAACATTTCCCTTGCCGGGCCGGTCACCTTCAAGAACGCACGCAACCTGCACGAGGTGGCCCAATACGTGCCGCTGGATCGGCTGCTCGTGGAGACCGACTGCCCCTACCTGTCGCCGGAGCCGATGCGGGGCAAGCGCAACGAGCCCAAGCATGTGAAGTACACCGCCGGGGCCATCGCCCGGCTGCGGGGCATGGATCCGGAGGAGTTTGCCGAGGCGGCGTTCCAGAATGCCTGCCGGCTGTTTCGTGTCAATGAATCGGGAGAGAAGCAATGAGCCAGGTTTATGCCTACCCGCACGGCAGCGGGCTGTATCTGAATATCACGAACCGCTGCACGTTTCGCTGTGTGTTTTGTGTGCGAGACAGCCGCAAGGCCTTTGAGGGCCACGAGCTGTGGCTGGACCGCGACCCGTCTGCCGACGAAGTACTGGCAGCCATCGAGGCCAAGGGCGGTGCGGACAAGTTTTCCGAGGTGGTGTTTTGCGGCTTCGGAGAGCCCACGATGCGGTTGGACGCGCTGCTGGCCGTCGCCCGTGAAATCAAGGCCCGCTGGCATGCGCCGGTGCGCCTGAATACCAACGGGCAGGGGAGCCTCATCGCCGGGCGGGACATCGCGCCGGAGCTAAAGGGTCTCATTGATACCGTGTCGATTAGTCTGAACGCCCCCACCACCGCAGAATATGTGGCGGTGAGCCGGCCCGCCCATGGCGAGAAGAGCTGGCAGGCTATGCTCGACTTCGCCGCCGCCTGTAAAGCGCAGGGGATCGATGTGGTGATGACCGTGGTGGATTCCATCGGCAAGGAAAAGGTGGAGGCAAGCCGCAAAGTTGCCAGCGGGCTGGGGGTAAGGTTTCGGGTGAGGGAGTATATCGCGGAGGAATGAAGCGCTGATAAAGAGAAATCCCCCTTGGCTTGGTTATGCCAAGGGGGATTCGTTACTTCACCTCAAACTCCACCGTGAAGTAATACCAACCGGCCATGCCCCATGGAGCGCCGTAATCCTCGGCGTTCATCTCAAAGAATCCCTCTAGCCGATACCTGCCTGCACTCAGGCCAGCCAGCACCGGTTGATTGGTCACCTCAGTCAGCGTGCGGGTTTCACCCATCTCAACTTGTCTTTCCCTACCTGGTAAAGTACGCGCCATTCGAATTATTCCGCGCTTTACCTCTGCATCCCCCTGATATAGCCGGTAGCATACAAACGGTATCGTGCTGTATCCTTCGGAGGCATAGAGGCAGGGGAGGGAGATGGTGCTGCGTGAATTGTTCGTGAACGAGACGGCGAGGCGGCGGTCGGCTGTGATTGCTCCTGTTGTATTCACACCTGCGTAGTTGCGAAACCAATAGGGCATTTTGGTGGAAATGAGGGTTGGGCCTGTGCCAAGCACATTGCCTTCCAGCGCATATTCACTGGCTTCCGAGATGGGCGCAGAGGCCAGATCCGCTCTCAGCCAGTCTCCCGGCTTCAATGTGATTGGCGTTGTGCCATCCGGTGTTGTCGATTCCTCTCCGCTCACCAACATGATGTTGCTGGAGTTTTTCAACTCAAAGTCACCGCTGACGGCTTTGATTACCTCTCCGTCTTGCTTGAACAGGAGTTCACAAGGAAAGGAAACGGGAACCGTATAATCTTTATCTGAGAAGTTTTCTATTATCAATTGAGCAGTAAGTGCCGTCGATCCCGATGAATCCATCCCGACCATTGACTGCACCTGCGTGATCACGCTGTCCACCAATGTTTTTGTGGAGATGGTGGTCGGTGCACCCTTTGTGGCATACCAACATGTCTTTTCATCTCTCCACCCGGCTGCCACACAGCGGTTTGCAACTTCTTCCACGCTGCCATCGGTCATATCCAGCTTCCAGAGTGTGTTGGTCGGGTCATTGTCGTAAATGAACAATGCACCCACACCAAGGTATTGGGCTTTGTCGCATATTCTTAGCATGCGAAAAGAATCGCTTTTCAGCTCAGTCATAATAATACGGTCGCCCCGTGTGAGAGTGTATTTTCCATCATCACCCTTCGTGAGGCCAAGCAGGAAGCTGGATGGAACGAGCTTTTTAGCCCCGTTATTTGCCTGATATCCGCTGGATAAAGACCCGCTGATGTTGGCTGGCACGGAGCCGGCAAGGCCTCTGCCCGTCCATGAAACCCGGGCATTATAGATAGTTCCTTCAGGAAAGATCGCATAGAAAGTGAGTGCTTCATCCACAAACTGCCTCTTGGTTGGCACCATCACAGCATCAGCCCAATTCACTTGAATTTCGTTCATGCTTTCATCCACCCACCGCACCCCAGCCGGCACTTTGAGCCGCCAGCCTCCGGCTGTCACGACCCACACGGCGTCGCCTGAGTTGCCATGCACGGTGAACGCCACCCAATGGTCCTGCCCGCTGCAGAGGAAGGTGTAGGGCTTTACGGCTTGCTCCTTCCAAAGATCCAGCGTAACGGTGACAGATTGATCGGTGCCCACCAGCGCAAGCTCCGCTGTTTTGGCTCGGTAATACCAGGTGTCTGAACCTTCGGTTGCAACGGCCTGCCAACCGTCTTCTCCTTTGGGAGTGCCCTCAAGGGATTTCAAAGGCAGCTGGATCAATGGTGTGGCCGCTGTGGCCGGTGTGGTGTCTCGGATCGGCCCCAATCCAAACACCAGCAACGCCGCAACGCCGCACATCGCCAGCGCATAGGCCACGGTGGCCGGCAAGGGTAGCCGCCAGGATGACTTCCGGGCAGGCAGCGCCGCCACGGTTTTCTTCACCGCCATCGTGAAGGCAATGGGGGTGGGGGGATAGGTATCGGCAAGTTTGTCTGCCCAATCGCTTCTCATGGTCTTTCCTCCTTGATGCGCATGCTCTCAGCCAGCCGGGCCCTGGCGCGGGCCAGGCGGCTTTTCACCGTGCCGGCGGGCACCCGCAGCAGCCGGGCGATTTCCGCCACAGGCAGTTCCTCCACATGGTGCAGCACCACCACGACCCGCTGGTCTTCCGGCAGCGCTGCCAACGCCGCGCGCAGGTCGATCAGGTCGTCGTGCAGGCGGCCCGCGCCTGCAAAGCTATTGGTGTCTGCCTGTGGGGTTGTGCTTTTGCGGCGCTTGCCGAGCTTGTAGCACTCGTTGAGCAGGATGCGGATGAGCCATGTGCGAAAGAACGCCGGATCGCGCAGCGAGCCCAGCTTCAGCCATGCCTTGGTGATGGCCTCCTGCACGGCGTCGGCGCAGTCCTGGTCACGGCCCAGCACCGTGCGGGCCATGCGATAAAGCGTGCGCTCGCAGTCTTCCACCAGCTCGGCAAAGGCCTCTGCGTCGCCGCCTTGGGCCTCCAGCACCAGTGCAGCTCTGCCGTCCGGCGGGGCAATGCCTGGAATTGCTTTTTCTTCCATGTGGCTGCTCCTATGACAATTTCAACTGTTAGATCGCGCGGAAGGGGAGGGGGTTCCCTTCCGGCAGACATGATTCAAAAAGATGTTGGTTGATCAAACTCCAAATGCCCCGAATCGTTCATCACTGCCACATGAAACCGCCCGGTCTCCGGGTCAAACCGCAGCACCGTGATGCTGGTGTTTTCCGGTGGGCCCAGGTAGAACCGCTTCTCCTGCCCGATCCTCAGCGCCGCGCAGACCAGCGCGCGGATCACGCCGCCGTGTGTCACCACAGCCACCGGCCCCTGCCCTTCTTCCGCCAGCGCCGCAATCACCGGCATTGCCCGCGCTTGCACATCACCGCCGCTCTCGCCGCCGGGGTAGGGAAGGTCTTCGCTGTGGCTGTGCCAGCGGTCATGATACTCCGGGTCTTCCTGTCGGAACACTTCCCACGGGCAGTGATTGATTCGGCCCATATCTATTTCCCGCAGCGCCGGCACAAGCTCAATACCGATGCCGGTGTGGCGCGCAATGGCCTCGGCAGTCTGCACGGTGCGCTTGAGGTCGCTTGAGAGGATGCGCTTAATGCCGGAGTGGGCCAACCGCATGCCCACGCGCTCCGCCTGGTCGCGGCCTTTGGCGTTGAGGCTGGGGTCGGGGCTGTTCTTTTCGTTGGAAAAGCAATCGGGCGTGCTGAGATCGGTGTTGCCGTGGCGGATAAGCAGGATTTCGGTCATTTGTGTTTCCATTGGGCAATCAACTCCTGAGTCTACTGACATGCGATGTACTGGAACGAATATATGTAACCGATTGACATATTTTCGTTTTACTGTTGCATTGCATTTCATGATTGATTAAAATACATCTTGGTATCAAACACAAGGAGGAATTTCCTGATGCGTAAGGTGAAGGTGGGCATCATCGGCTGCGGCGGCATCGCCAATGGCAAGCACATGCCGGCGCTGTCCAGGATGGACAATGTGGAAATGGTCGCGTTCTGCGACATTGTGAAAGAGCGTGCACAAGATGCGGCGGACAAATTCGGCACTGCCGACGCAAGGGTTTATGAGGACTACACCGAGCTTCTGAAGAAGGAAGGTGAGGTGGAGGTCATCCATGTGCTCACCCCCAACCGCTCCCATTCGCCAATCACGATCGCCGCGCTGGAGTCCGGCCGCCATGTGATGTGCGAGAAGCCCATGGCCAAGGATGTGGCCGGCGCCCGCGCCATGATCGCCGCCGCCAAAAAGACCGGCAAGAAGCTCACCATCGGCTACCAAAACCGTTGCCGGCAGGATTCTCTTTACTTGAAGCGGCTGGTGGATGCCGGCGAACTGGGCGAGATTTACTATTCCCGCGCCATCGCGCTGCGCCGCCGCGCCGTGCCCACCTGGGGCGTGTTTTTGAATGAATATGAGCAGGGCGGGGGCCCGCTGATCGACATCGGCACCCACGCGCTTGACCTCACGCTGTGGATGATGAACAATTATGAACCGGAGCTCGTGGTGGGCACATCCTTCCGCAAGCTGGCCGACACCAAAGACGCAGCCAACGCCTGGGGCCCCTGGGACCCGGAGAAGTTCACTGTGGAAGATTCGGCTTTTGGGTTCATCCGCTTCAAAAACGGTGCCACCTGCATGCTGGAGTCTTCTTGGGCGCTGAACATCGCCGAACCCCGCGAGGCCATCACGATGCTGTGCGGCACAAAGGGCGGGGCGGATATGTTTGACGGCCTGAGGATCAACGGCGAGGCCTATGGCAAGACGTGGCTCAGGAAAGTGGACACTGAGATGGGCGGCGTGGCCTTCTATGATGCGGCTGGCAACAAGCCTGAGGACGTGGAAATGGCCACCTGGATTTCCGCCGTGGTCAACGACACACCCCTGCGGGTGCTGCCCGAGCAGGCGCTGGTGGTCACTGAGATCCTGGATGCCATCTACCGCTCGGCCAAGACCGGCGAAGCAATCCGGATGTAGCGAAACATGAAGCCAATCCCTCTTCCGCTTTTGTGGAGGAGGGATTCTTTCTTCAAGGGGTTTGAGCAAACAACCAATCCAAATACTAAATGATAAATCTGGTATGCCAGGTACTGGTTATTACCGCACGGTAGGGAGGGGTAATCCATGCACAATCCCATACTTCAAACCAGAACTCTTGGCCGCACCGGCATCACCGTGACCCGGTTCGGTGCCGGCGGGCATTTCACTTTTGGGCCTTCCGCGCACAACGATGTGTCCAGACGGGTGCGGGAGCTCAACCACCTGCTGGATCTGGGCGTCAATTACCTGGACGTGCAATGGGAGCCGGAGGAAGACGCCACAGCCGAATTGATGAAGACACGCGGGGATGAGTTCACCGTGTGTTGGCCGATACACGGCGTTTCGCAGCGCGGCGGAGACCTCACGCGTGATTATGTGCTGCAATACTGCCAGGACCACCGCAAGCGCTACGGCTTTGAGCATGTGGACATTCTTCTTTGGGTGGGCCTGGAGCTGCAGCCGGAGAGTGAAGACAAGGTGATGGATGAGCTGCGCGAGGCGTTCCAGCGGTTGAAGTCGCAGGGGTTTTGCAGCCACCTGGCGTTTTCCTGCCACCATTCCCCGCAGATGGCGCAGCACGCGATTACCAAATATGATGATTTTGATGTCATGATGGTGCCCTACAGCTATCTGCACCCCGCCGTGGAGCGGGAGCTGCTGCCATTTGCCAGGGCCAGGGGCGTGGGAACGGTGGGGATGAAAACATTTGGGGGCGGGGGCGGCTACCTGAACATGGTCTGGGCTGGCGAAGCCAACTGGGGGAGTGTGGGCGCCTTGGCGCAGAGCTGCAAGCCATACCAGGCGGCAATCCGCTGGGTGATGCAGAACCCGAACCTCGATTGTGTGGTGCCGGGCATGCATTCGGCCCGGCAAATGGACGAGCTTTATGAGGCGATCCAGTCGCCCTACAGTCAGGAAGACGAACAAATCCTCTCGGAGTTGAAATGTGCGATGATCGAATCCGACGTGGCTGTGCAACTCCGCCGTGACGGCCACGAAAGCCACGATAAGCGCAGCTGGGACTGATAAAAGCCGGGCAGCTCGTGAGCCGCCCCAGCTTGTCAAAAAACCATGAACATATTGAGCGAGAGAATATGACTAGAGCCGATAGCCGGTTTATCCGGCAGAGGCAACCGACAAATTGGACGGAGTAGACAGCAAACCAAGCCCGCAGGCTGGAAATCTTATCTCTAGAAATCCAGAAAACGAGACTAAAAAGCAAAGAACCCACCCAGCGGCATGCGCGGTGGGTGGGTAACGGGTCGTTAGTACGAGAACTAAACTCGCCGAGGTGCGATAGCACCGAAGGCGAAAGGCTCGCTGATTACTTTACCAATTGCCCCTTCACCGGCGGCAGCTCGGTGGGGCCCATGTTCACGTTCAGCCTCGGGGCAAACTCAAGCCCTTCTCCGCCAAACTTCACTTTTGCTGTCACCACATAGGGCGCGCCCACAACGCGCACCGTGAGTTCCATCGTGTCTTGATCCAGCCAGGTGAAGCTGGCTGTGCTCTCCATCAGCGAAAGATGCCCGCCAAACACCTGTGCCGGATAACCGCCCTCAACCCAGCGCCCTCTGCCGCAGGGGAGTGTGTAGGTTTTTCGGCCATAGGTCAGCTTCACATCACAGTAGCTTTCGTGGAAATCGAAGCACAGCTTTGCCAGATGGTCGGGGTTTCTCTCCAGCTCGTATGTTTTGCCGGTCACGTCAGCCTCTGTCGGCGAGAATGCCTGCGCCACCGGTGGGTCATATTTCAGGCTCGCAAGCTTCTCCGTCATGGCTTTGCGGGCTTCGGCGTCCTCGGCCAGTGGTTCTCCCAGCGTGGCGAGCAGCTCCCACAGGCCCTTCATCACGCCCCCCATGTCGTTTGTGCCGCTGTTGATCGCGATCACTGTGTCCAGCTTCGGTGCCACCACGCAGAACTGGCCGAACGCGCCGTCGCCGCGATAAATCCCTTCGGGGATGCACCGCCAGAACTGGTAACCGTAGCCCATGCCCCAGTCGGAATTGCCGTGTGTTGCGCTGTTATCCACGTGCTTGGCGGTGGCCTCGTCAATCCACGCTGCGGGAAGCAGCTGCCTGCCCTCCCACATGCCTCGCTGCAGCAGGAATTGGCCGAACCGCGCAATATCTTCAGTCTTGATCGACAGGCCGAACCCGCCGGTGTCATAACCCATGGGGCATTGATCCCACGCTGCGCCTTCGATGCCCAGCGGCTCAAACAGCCGGGGTGTGAGGTAATCCAGCACTCGCTGGCCTGTGAGCCTCTGCACGATCACCGAGAGCATGTAGGTGGCGCCGGTGTTGTAAAGAAAGTGGGTGCCGGGCTTGTGCTTCACCGGCCTGCTCAAAAAGCCTTTCACCCAGTTGCTGTCGCGGCGGCGCATCATGAATCCGGTGGTATCCACTGCGTGGCCGGTGCTCATGCTCAACAGGTGACGCACTTTCATTTCGGCCCAGTGGCGGGTGGGCTCCTCCGGTGCTTCTTCGGGGAAGAACTTCAGCACCGGATCATCCACGCTCAGCAGTCCTTCGGTCACAGCGAAGCCCACGGCGGTGCTGGTGAAGCTCTTGCTTAGTGAAAACAGCATATGTGGCCGATGGGCAGCGTATGGCTTCCACCACCCTTCGGCGACCACGCTGCCGCCGCGCAGCATCATGAAGCCGTGCAGCTCCAGCTTTTCGGCCTCCATGCGGTTGAGGAAGGCAGTGATGGCTGCAGGGTTCACACCTATGGCCTCCGGGGTGCTGCGGGGAAGAGGTTTGCTCATTGAAAATCACTTCCTTGTCTGGTCAGATATAGCAATATGGGTATTATGGCATAAGAGGGTGTATGATACAATTGATTCGTAAATAAACTGACACAAAGAATCTAGCTTTCGTGAGCGTTGAAACTAGGTTGAAGTGAATAACGGTGAGGTTAACCAAGCAGTTGAGGGCCGTTGAGCTCCTTTATTCGGTTTATGACCATGGCATTATGCACAGGATTGGAGAAGAAGCCGAACATCATGATTAAGCTGGATGCTGAAGTCATGAGGTTTCAGCATTATCAATATGGCCAGCAAACTAAATTGATCCAACCCAAGCCCGTCCTGTGCTGTGTGGCGCTGTAATGCACCATATGGAGCGTTGCTTTTTGTGTTTAGTACATTGGAACAAAATTTTTTTGATCGATATTCAAAAACAGATCAATATTAACCATCGACAAAGAGCCAATCAGACTATATAATAGAGGCATGTCATCAACAAAGCCTTCTATTGTGGCTGAATGAAAGGGTTGTTATCGTGTCTGAAGTACGTGTTGGAAAAGATGAGTCGCTGGAAAGTGCTCTCAAACGGTTCAAGCGGAAATGCCAGAACTCCGGCATCCTCAAGGAAGTGCGCAAGCGTGAGCATTATGAGAAGCCCAGCGTGCGCCGCAAGCTGAAAGCGCTTGAGGCCAGAAAAAAGTCTAAGAAATCCAGGTGAAGAAGACCCGGTCATCCATGACCGGGTTTTTTCATGTCAACCAATCGATAGACACTGATGCGTTTTCTCATTTGCCTGATGTTTTAGGAGATCGGTATTTTTTGCCTTGTTTCCACTTTTTCACAGTTTTTCGCAGTTGATTCCAACTAAAGTTCCACACCTCATCCTCCGATATACTATATACGAGAACCTAAGGATGGTGGTCAACGTGCTGAGAAGCCTCTACATTTCTGCATCGGGCATCCTGGCTCAGAGAAAGGCGATGGATGTTCTCACCAACAATCTGGCCAACGTGACCACCACGGGCTTCAAGCGCGACACGCTGCTCACCCGCTCCTTCAGCGAGGTGCTGATCGGGCGCATCAACGACCCGGAGCAAAACGCATCGGGTATTGGCAGAATGACCTTCGGCGTGCATGCCGATGATGTGGTAACCGGCTTTGAGCAAGGCTCCATGGAGCCCACCGGCCGTGTGGCCGATCTGGCAATCGCCGGCGATGGTTTTTTTGTGGTGGAGACACCCCAGGGCCTGCGCTTCACCCGCAACGGCAACTTCCAGGTGGATGGGCAGGGCTTTCTCTGCACCTCCGAAGGCTATTTTGTGCGGGGAGCCAACGGCCGGATCAATGTGGGCAGCCAGGATTTCCTGGTGGATCAGAATGGCAACATCACCACTGCCGCCGGCGGCACTGCCAGGCTTCAACTGGTCACTTTCGCCGACCCCAACGTGCTCACCAAGGTGGGCAACAACCTGTTTTCCGGGCCGCTCACTGCGATGAACGCCACCGGTCAGGTGCGGCAGGGATGGCTAGAGGGCTCCAATGTGGACCTCGGCACGGAGATGGTCAGCATGATCACCGTGCAGCGCAACTATGAAGCCAATCAGCGCATGGTCAACATGATCAACGACACACTGCAAAAAACCGTGAATGAAGTTGGAAGGGTCTAGCGATGCTTCAATCGATATACACCGCGCTGACCGGCATGCGGGCGCAGCAAAACCGTATCGACGTAATCGGCAATAACATGGCCAACATCAGCACCACAGCATTCAAAACCGGCAGGGTTGGTTTTGCTGATACGCTATACGCTTTGATGAAACCGCAGGATGAAGCCACCGGCACATTGCTCAACGGCACTGGCGCTCTGGTGAGCGCCACACACCGTGTGCAGGATCAGGGCACCAGCATCGTCACCGGCAACACATTGGACTTCATGGTGAGTGGCGCCGGTTATTTCTCGCTTGCTGGCCCAGATGGGCAGCGGTATTATACCCGCGATGGTTCGTTCAAGTCGGCTGTCTATAATAACACGAATTATTTGGTTTCAGCTGAGGGTTATTTTGTATTGGGCACGGACAACCAACCCATCCAGATCCCCGGGGATTCCACTCAGGTGGCCGCCGATGGGAAAGGCAACCTCTTCCTTGGCGGTACTGCCTTCGCGTCGCTGCAAATTGCGGTCTTTCCCAACCCGGAGGGCTTGGCGGACGTGGGGGGAAATCGCTATCAAGCCACCAATGGGTCCGGAGCGGCGGCTGCTGCTGTAGGAGCGGCAGTGCAACAGGGTTGGCTCGAAGGATCAAACGTGGATATGGCAACCGAAATTGCCAAACTCATGGAGTCACAACGGGCATATTCGGTTCTGGGCACGGCAATTCGAACAACCGACGAGATGGAATCAACCGCCAACCGCCTGGGTGAATAGAAGTAGGAGAAGGTATGGAAATTAAAAGCTGCAGATTTTGCAAAAAAGCGTTCCGAGGGTTCAGCGCCCTGTGCCCCACATGTGCTGAACAACTGGATCAGAAATATATCCTGGTGCGAAACTATCTGGATCGGGACCGCAGCGCCAATGTGATGACGGTCGCTCAGGAAACCGGCGTGGATGAAAAGTCCATCCTGTATCTGATTCGCGAAGGCCGCATTGCGCTCCTCAGCAACGATGGCGCTGCCATCACCTGCCTGAAGTGCGGCACAGCAATTCTGTCAGGGCGATATTGCGACAAGTGCAAGGGCAATCTTGTGCAGGACCTGAAATCCACCAAGAACGCGATGACCGCAAGTGCAGCGCAACTCAAGCCCAACCAAGTGGATGGGAAAAACCGGATGCACATCAAGGAAGAATGAGCCGGAAGGCCGGAGGATTTGAATCATGAGAATCAATGACATCAACACCCAGATCCTGATCCAGCGCTATGGCAACGCCGGCAAGGTGCGCCCGGGCTCAGTGGAGCAGACCGCCGCCACTGGCGGAGCCGACAACGTGGCGCTGTCACCGGAAGCCAAGGGTTGGATGGACGCGCTGAAAGCCGCCCGGGATTATGACCCTGTGGATCAGCAGAAGGTGGATGAGGTGTCCAGAAAGATCGCCCGCGGTGCCTATAGTGTGAGCCCCCGCGAGGTGGCCGATAGCATGCTGCGCCGCGAAATCAGCGAAATGAAGGATTAATTCCCCCTGGCACTACCCCCCTTTTGATCGGAGGCAGCATGGAACCCATCCTGAACGACCTCATCGCCATCCTTGAGGAGCAGCGCTGCCACCAGGCTGCGTTGGTGGAGCTATCGGAGCGCAAAACCAGTGCCATCACTGTCGGCGATGCTGACAGCCTGCATGGCATTGTGGAAGAAGAAAAGGCGTTGCTGGGCCTGATCAAGGGTGTGGAAAAGCGCCAGAGCCGCTGCGTGCGGGAGATAGCGGATGCACTGGGCCTGCCGGAAACACAGGTTCGGATGTCGTTAATCATTGAGAAGGCGGAAGGAAGCCAACGAGAGGCGCTCTTGCGAATCCGTGAGGATTTGACCGGGCTCATCGAGCGTCAGATGAAGCACAACGAAATCAACATGAGGCTGCTGCAAATGAACATGGATTATGTGCAGCTCATGCTCAATACGGCCAGCAACCAGAAATCAGGAGCCACATATGGGCAAGGTGGCAGCATCCAAAACGCCCCCGGCTCCCCAAGGAAGCTGCTGGACAGGAAGGTGTAAGCGGTGAGATCGTCTTTTTACGGCTTCGAGATTGCCAAGACTGGGTTGTATGCTTCCCAGCGGGCCATTGACCTGACCGGGCACAATATCGCCAATGCCAACACTGTGGGTTACACCCGCCAGCGCCTGATGCTTTCCAACCAGGAGTTGGTGGCCGGCAGGGAGCGCTTTCAGGAGATCGTCACCGGCTACTCCGGTGCCGGTGTGCGCATGGACGGCGTGGAGCAGATCCGTAATAGTTTCCTGGATGTGCAATACCGCAGAGAAAACAGCACCAAGGAAATGTGGAGCACCCGGTCAGACGCGTTGAGCTATATTGAAGATATTTATGGTGAGACCAACAATACCGGTCTTTCCACCGCTATCAACGACTTTTTCAAGAGTGTGCACACGCTCACGATGAACCCAGAAAGCAAGGAATACCGCACAAACGTGATGCAGAGCGCTCTTAAGATGACTGATGCCTTTCAGCACATCGCTCAGCAATTGTCCGACAAGCAAGCCGATATGAACGAGGCGGTGCGGGTGTCGACGATCCAGATCAACGATTTTGCCGATTCCATTGCCAGCCTGAACGACCAGATCTTCCGTTATGAATTGGCTGGTGAAAGGGCCAACGACCTGAGGGATCAACGCAACAACCTGCTTGATGAGCTCTCCAACATTGTGAATTATTCTTTCAGTGAGGATGCCGACGGCATGGTGTCTGTCAACCTTGGCGGAACCCTGCTGGTGGACAGGACCACTGTGAACCATCTGATGACCGTTCCCAACCCCGCGAACAACGGCATGCTGGACGTGACCTGGTCAAACGCAACGCCCTATGCGCCCACCACCGGGCGTCTCAAAGCTTATCTGGACCTGCGGGATGGCAACACAGAAGACAACATCGGTATTCCTTACCTGATGGCGAGGCTTGATACGCTGGCAAGCTCCATCGCAACCGAATTCAACGCAGTTCATAATGCAGGCTGGACCTATCCGGATACCACCAACGGAAATGTGTCGGCCACCGGTGTGGACTTCTTTGAGGAACCTGCCGGCGGCGTGACGGGATTCAACTTTTCCATCAGCACTGCCATCAGGGATAGCGTCTACAACATTGCGGCAGCTGGCTCCCAGATTGTGGACGCGACCGGGCGAGGAGACAACACCAACGCATTGGTGATGGTGGAGCTGCAAAACCGGATCAACCTGCCGGTGATCGGTAGCCTTGAGGGCTATCTGAAAGGTTATGTAGCTGAAATCGGTGCGGAGGCAAGCCACGCCAACGAAATGCTCAGCAGCGAGCAGGCATTGGTGAATAGCCTGATCAACCAACGGGAATCTGTGTCCGGCGTGTCGGTGGATGAGGAAATGACAAACCTGATGAAGTTTCAACATTCCTATGCCGCTTCCGCCCGTGTGATTACCACCATCGATGAATACCTGGACATGCTGATCAACAAGATGGGCATTGTGGGCAGGTAATCTTAACTTTTTGTTGAATAATGGTTCGGAATGATATCGCAAAGGCGCGGATGCGCCGAATGCGAAAGGAGCGAAGCGACGATGCGTATTACCAACAACATGATGATGAACAACTTCATGTCCAATCTCAACTTCAACATGACAGTCATGGGCAAATACCAGGACCAGCTATCTTCCGGCAAGCGCATCACGAAGCTCTCGGATGATCCGATCGGCATTATGTCCACACTGGACGCCAAGTCCAAGCTCCGCAAGCTGGATATGCACAACAACACCATCGGTGACGCCCAGAGCTGGCTGGCGCAGACGGAGACATCACTGCGCGAATTGAACGATATGCTGGTAAAGGCATATGAAAATACGGTGGTTGCCGCCAACGGCACAATGTCTTCCGACGACAAGGAGGCCACGGCTGAGATCATTGAGCAGATCCGGCAGCATGCGGTGCAACTGGGTAATTCCACATATGGCGGTCGGTTTATCTTCGGCGGTTATAATACCACTACCGAGCCATTTGCCTATGACGCATCCGGCAAACTGCTTTATAATGGCACCGATTTGGTCTCAGCGACCAGTGCAGAGGTGGGGGCTCTCCAGGCCCAGGTGATCCAGTATTCCACCAGTGTGAACGTGGCCACGACTGTATCGGTGAACGGCGTTGATATCATGGGTGCCGGGGACGACAACCTGAACAAGATCCTGTCCGATTTGGTTACCGCTCTCAGATCTGACGGCAGTTCCAGCACCATCAGCTCCTTCATTGGGAAGCTGCAGTCCAAGCAGCAAAACACATTATCGCTGCTTGCCGATGTGGGCGGCCGCATCAACCGTCTTGATATGATGGAGTCTTCCAACGCTGAGAATGAGATCAACTACACCGAGATTCTTTCCAAGGTGGAAGATATCGACCAGGCTGAGGTCACAATGCAGTTCGCGATGGCAGAGGCGGTTTACCGATCAGCCCTGGCTGTGGGCGCAAGGGTGATTTCGCCCACGCTGATGGACTTTCTGTCGTAGAAATATTTTTCAGCAACTGGAATTCGGCATTAAGGTTGTTATCCTTTCTGCCGATATATGTATCAAGGATCGATCCATTCGATCCTGTTTCGGCTTATCTGCGATCTGTATGAAACACATCAAGCAGGAGGGGTAAGCGAGTTCTCGCAACTTGCAGCGGGCCAAAAACGAAAAGGACGGATGAAAATGGACTTTCCCCGTCTGGAAATTACAAGGCAGGATGCCCAAATAGAAGTGATTACCCACAAGGCCAAGGTGGAGATCTCCACCCGGAGGCCTCGGTTTCGTATGTACCGCAACCACGCACGGTTTCAGTTGGATCGCCGGTTGCCCACGATGCGTGTGGACCGCTCGCTTCAGAACACAGTGCTGGGCATCGGCCCGGTGTTGCAGTCGATAAAGCAGTATTACGCCGACTCCATGCAGCAAGGCATCGAGAATATTGCCACGATCGCCAGCGAAGGCACCATGCTGATGAAGATTGAAAACAAGGGCAATCCCATTGCCGAACTGGGTGCCAGGGCGCTGGAGAAGCCGGAGATCAGGCTCAACACCGCGGCGCTGCCTCAGGCGGAGATCACTTGGGATCCGGGCTATGTCAATTTCCATTGGACGCCTGCATCGTTATCTCTGGAGTGGGATACCAGCGCCTGGGCAGACATCCGGGTGGAGCCGCATTATGTGGAGATCCGCATGAAGAAATATCCTGAGGTCAAAATCCGGGTGTTCTATAATGAAAAGTCGCAAACCGGAGGCAAGCATGTGGATAAGTATCTGTAGTCAGTAGCCAGTAGTCTGTTGCAGGAGAGAATCCTGTTTGACGCAGTCAGGTGCAGGGAATCTAGTGTATAGAGAAAGGAAACCACTCATGACATTCAAGTCCAGACGGTTTGGCGAGATTGATGCCCCGGAGGAGAAGGTTATCCGGTTCAACGGCGGCATTCCCGGGTTGGAATGCATGAAACGGTGCATACTCATTAAAGTTGAGGAGACGCTGCCTTTTTATTGGCTTCAGTCTTTGGAGGATGGGGATGTTGCCTTGCCGGTAATCCATTCGTCCATCATTGATGAAGGCTATTCGCTGAGCGTGGATGACAGTGTGTTTGATGAGTTGCAGATCGAGCGGGAAGAAGACCTGCTGGTCGTCAATGTGGCGGTCATCCCGCAGGACCTGTCTAAAATGACAGCCAACATGGCGGCTCCGCTGCTGATCAACATCGAAAAGAACATCGGCAGGCAGGTCATTCTGGACAACAGTGATTATCAAATGCGGCAGCCCATCTATGATGTGGTGTGCGGCAGGTTAAAGGAGGAACACGATCGTGCTGGTTCTGACCAGAAAGGTGAATGAAGCCATCCAGCTGGGCGACGAGATCAGCATCACCGTGGTCAGCATCGAGGGCGACCGGGTTAAGATCGGCATAGACGCGCCCCGGAGCATGAGGATCTTTCGCAAGGAGCTTGTCCTGGAAACGATGAATGTGAACAAGGAAGCCGTGGAAACCGCGCCGCTGAACCTGGGCAGCAGCCTGAACGACGAACTCAATAAAAAATAATCGCATATCCACTCAGAACCGCTTAAGATCGGGAAAAGATCAACGATATAAGGGTTGTAAGCCATCCCTTCGAAGCGGACACGCTCGAGGCGCCAGTAGCGAGCCACGGTTCGTGGGGCGGGCAACACAATAAGAAGCAGTATGGCATGGATGCTGTACAGAAAGATTCAAGGAGGAAAACAAATGAGGATCAATCACAACACCTCGGCTCTCAACACCTATCGTCAGCTGACGATCAACAACGCCGGCGGCGCCAAGTCGCTGGAAAAGCTCTCCTCAGGTCTGAGGATCAACCGCGCCGGTGACGACGCAGCAGGCCTCGCGATTTCTGAAAAAATGCGCGGCCAGATCCGCGGCCTCGATCAGGCCAGCCGCAACTCCCAGGATGGCATCTCCCTCATCCAGACGGCAGAAGGCGCCCTGAGCGAGACCCACAGCATGCTCCAGCGTATGCGCGAGCTGGCTGTGCAGGCCAACAACGGCACCAACACCGGCACCGACCTGGACGAAATCCAGAAGGAAATCACCGAGCTCAAGTCGGAAATCACCCGCGTTGCCAACAAGACCGAGTTCAACACACAGAACCTGCTGGGCGGCTCCCTGGGTGTGAAGGCTGCGGACGGCACCACCACGATCGCACAGTATAGTGCTGCCGGTATCACCTTTGATGTGTCCGGTGTGGAAACCGGCGAGACGCTGACCTTTGCCCGCACTGGGACCACGCTGACGCTGACCGGCACCAACAGCGGTGTGTCGCAGACCCTGACGGTCGCCTCCACCACCGCCATGACGGCCGGCACCGTGCTCAACTTCGATGCCATGGGCGTGAAGATGACCTTCGGCGCCAACGTGAACCTGGCCACCGGTGTGAACGGCGGCGACATCGCTGCCGACACCGTGACCACCACCGGCTCCCAGCTGGCTTTCCAGATCGGCGCCAATGCCAACACCACGCTGAGCATCTCGATCTCGGACATGAAGGCCAATGCCCTGGGCAAGACGGCTGCCAATGCCAACGTTGCCTCTCTTGACGATGTCAACGTGACCAACAAGGCGTTTGACGACAACCTGGCGGTTATTGACGCCGCCATCAAGGAAGTCTCCGCCCAGCGCTCCTCGCTCGGTGCCTGGCAGAACCGCCTCGAGCACACGATCAACAACCTCGGCACTTCCAGCGAGAACCTGACCGCCGCCGAATCCCGCGTCCGCGATGTGGACATGGCCAAGGAAATGATGGAGTACACCAAGAACAACATCCTGTCCCAGGCCGCCACGGCGATGCTGGCCCAGGCCAACCAGGCCCCGCAGGGCGTGCTGCAGCTGCTCAGGTAATTGCAGTAACCCAAAACCTACTGGCGCATTTGGAGAGGGCGAAAGCCCTCTCTTTTTTTTCGCAATGGGCGGTCTTCTGCCCATTGCGATCTAGCTCGCGCCTTAATCCGCTTTGCCAGCCGCCGCGCAGGTCGCCGGCTGGCGTCTTTGCATTATAGCTCGTACTCACTTCGTTGGTTCCGCGCCTGTGGGCGGAGTCACTGGCTTGCATGTGCCTGGCAAAATGCACCTCCGCCGAATAAATCGGCGTTCGATAACTGATTTTCATCTCTCACACAACTGAAAAATCTACCAAAATACCCTATTGCATATTTTCCAGAACCTGTTATAATCCTAGTAGTGAACAATAAACAGTAGTGAGCGGCAGGCAGTACAGCACAAAACTGCTATAGATGCCTGGGGCAACAACGACTGTGCAAGATCATAACAGGAGGCGATCCGGTGAACATTCAATTCAAAAAGGGCGTGTTGGAGTTGTGCGTGCTGTCTCTTCTGGCTAAGGGTGACCGGTACGGCTACGAGCTCGCCAGCAGCCTGTCTCAATCCATTGACATTTCAGACGGCACAATCTATCCGATCCTGCGCCGCCTGAAAGAAGAGGGATATGTGACAACCTATCTGCAGGAGGCCAGCGGCGGCCCACCCAGAAAGTATTATGCCCTCACGGAGTCCGGCGTGCGCGAGCAGACGAAGCTTGAGCAGGAGTGGGTGGAATTTGTGGAGTGTGTGAATGTGGTATTGAAGGAGGGGATTGGGGCATGAACAAGCAATCATTTATTTTTCAGATGGACAGCGCCCTGCAGCGCCTAAAGCCGGAGGAACGCAAGGAGATTCTGGCTGATTTCGAGGAGCATTTCGCCAATGGCCTTGCCGGCGGCAAGACGGAGGAGGAAGTAGCCAGGGAGCTGGGCGATCCGGCAGTGCTTGCCGCCCAATACACCGAGGATTTGCCGGAGCCCAGTCAACCTGTTACTGCTTCCGGTGTGGCCAGGGGCATTCTGGCAGGATTTGCATTGATTTTATTTGATGCAATCATCGCATTGCCTGTTACCAGCGTGCTGCTGGCGGTGTGGGTTACCTTGTGGTCGGTGGTGGTTGCGCTGCTGGCGGTTTCTTTGGCACTGTTTGCGGTGCCGTTCATCTCGTGGGGTGTGTTCCCCGGCATCATGGCAGGCGTCGGCTGCTTCCTTCTGGGTATTGCTGCGCTGGCGCTCACGGCTCTTGCCGGAATCGGCATGGTGTATGTGTCCAAATGGTTCTTTAAGGGCCTGGCGGAATATGTGAAGGCCCACATCCGTATCATCAAAGGGGGAGCAAGGGCATGAATGCAGACAATCTGAAAAAGGAAATCAAGCGGATCAGGATCGGTCATGTGGCCCTGTTGCTTGCAGGCATCTTTGTTGCTTTCTCAGTGCTTGGCGGCACGCTGCTGCTGGCCGGAGGCTGGCGGTTTGGCAACCTGATAAACAACAGCGGCTCAATTAGTTTTGGCCCAGGCCAAACATATGACGTGAACGACCGGCAGGAGCTGGACCTGGAGGGTGTGGAGGCAATCAGCATTGTTGCCGTGTCAGACGATCCTGTGCTGGTGGCCGGCGGCAAAAAGGTGGTGGCAGAGCTGAAAGGCCGCTGCCGCAGCACCGGGGGGCCAGTTTCCCTGGATGCCCGCAAGGCAGGAAGCACGCTGATCATTGAGGTGAAATACCCGATCACCAGCAGCGTGATTGACACCACGCTCACCATTACGATCCCCGAGTCTTTTGCCGGTGATCTGCAGGTGAGCACCACCAGCGGCGACGTGACCGGAATGGGCTTGCCGTTCCGCTTGGGCAATGTGGATCTTCACACAGTGTCCGGAGATATTGATTTCAACGTAGCTGGCTGGTCCCGGCTTGTAGCCGGCACTGTGTCCGGGCGGGTGCGTCTGACCGGGGTCGCCTCTGATACCACCGTCAAAACCACATCCGGTGATGTCTCGCTGGAGTATGCCGCCTTCGCGAAAACCACAGTGAGCACTGTTTCCGGTGGTGTGAAGGCCGCTATCCCCGATGGCGATGGCTTTATCGTTGATTTCTCAAGCACCTCCGGCGACTTCATGTCCAGCCATCCGGCCCTCAAGATCAGTGGAGCAGACGGCGGGTTTTATGGTGCCGCCAACGGTGGCAACGCTGCCCTGAAAGTCAATACTACGTCCGGCGATTTGGACGTTTATGGAAAATAGGAGGAGCTAGAATGAAAAGGCTTAGGAAGACACTTGTTTCTGTGTTTGTGTTGGCACTGCTTGGGATACTGATGTCCGGCTGTGGTTTCATCTCCCGCGCGGCCAATGGCGACATTGTTCTTTCCGGCGGAACGCTCTATGAGGTGAACGACCGGGAAAAGCTGGACATGGAAGGCGTGGAGCGCATATCGATTGCCGGTGTGTCTGATGAAGTGACGGTGCAGGTGGGCAGCGAACCCATGGCCGTGCTTACCGGCCAGTGCCGCAGCATTGGCGACCCGGTGAAACTGGAAGTCAGCAAATCCGGTGGGAAGCTCACCATCGAGGTGAAATATCCCAATAACATGATCCGCAGCAACAACACCGAACTGGTGGTCACACTGCCGGATGGATACACAGGTAACCTCGGTGCCGACACAGTCAGTGGCAGCATTGATGCAACGGGTCTGCCTCTCAAGCTTTCCGAGGTGCATCTGAACACCGTGTCCGGCGGCATCCGGTTTGATGCAGCGTCTTTTAAATCGCTGGAGGTCGGCGTCATTTCGGGCAATGTCGTGATCGGAGGCATCTCATCGCCTGTGCGGGTCAATACCGTATCCGGCGAGGTTTCTCTGACTTATCAAGCTCCTGCCGATACTGATGTGGTCACTGTGTCAGGGCAGGTTTCGGCGAGATTACCGAAAGATGCTTCGTTTCAGATCGATTTTGGCTCGGTTTCCGGCAATTTCCGCTCCAATCATTCTGGCATCAAGGTGAGCAAAGCGGGGCGCAGTTTCTCCGCCAGTGTGGGAGAGGGCGGCGCGCGCATCCAGGTGAACACCACATCTGGGGGCTTCACGATCGACGAATAAACCTTTGGGTCAACCAAGTCAAACGGAGGCTTCTGCCTCCGTTTTGTTGTGGAGATGGGGTAATGGTGCCCAACAAAAATGAAAAGCCCCTGAGCAATTTCGCTCAGGGGTTTTATCACATTATTATCCCACGGTGCCGTCCACCCCGAATTAATCACCCGCCACACTGGCAGGTGGGTGCCCTGCCCGCATTTTCTGCCTTCCCCTCAAGGGGGCTTGACATCCATGCATGTGGGACTCCGGGCTCCCGTTTATGATCTGTGGGTTTAAATACGGAGCTAACGCACACCCCAGGATATTTGGTTTGGTGGGATCAAATGGGCTCGAACCATCGACCTCCACGATGTCAACGTGGCGCTCTAGCCAGCTGAGCTATGATCCCGAATCGCATTTCCATTATACACAATGTTTGCGGGAAATCAAGACTGAATCCTGAAACTGGCAGGTTGCACTGAAAAATGCAACGCTTCGCAGCGCGCTGTGTTTGTGAGAATTACATGTTGAAAAAAACAATTTGGCTCATAAAACAGCTTTCATCGTTATACCTTACTAGTGCACACCATTCCGTGCTCAAGAATGTTGTTTCCGGATGCCGGTCGGTGTGATAAAATTCTCAAGGATGTGGAAAGGTGAAAAGACTTTCCCTTCTGCTGGCCCTGTTGCTATTTGTGCTTTCCGGATGCGGCCGGGCAGCCGGCATGGGGCAGCCGGAAGCTGCCGCACCAATTGCCACTTTGAATGCAACAGATGACCGAGAGCTGCAACAAGCACTGGATTACTTCGCGGAGATCGCTTTCGGCAGTGAGTACGGCATCGCAGATAAACGGATCCGCAAATGGACTTCGCCCATCCGGGCTGCTGTGCATGGCAACCCAACCGATGAGGACATGGCTGCGATTCGCTGTGTGTTGGAAGGCCTGAACGCTGTTGAGGGTTTTCCCGGCATCACGCTGGCGGACAAAGGCCAGAACATGGACATCAGCTTCGTGCCGCTGGATGCAATGAATGGCACTGTGCCCGGCTATGTGGAGGGGAACTGGGGGTTCTTCACCGTGCGGTATAGCGCCGGTGGAATCCGTCAGGCCAGCGTTGCCATTGCCAGTGATGTGACTGACCAGCAGGCCCGGAACCATCTTC
This sequence comes from Bacillota bacterium, assembly GCA_023435705.1. GTDB lineage: Bacteria > Bacillota > Clostridia > Christensenellales > UMGS416 > JAEYRA01. The sequence goes on from JAEYRH010000006.1 coordinate 93,808, forward strand.
TATTTGAGGAGATCCTTCAATCTGCTGGCTTGATGTGCGATTCTGACAGCTATCCGGAGAGTATTTTCTACGGCCAGTGGACCACCGTGCAGCAACCGGCTGCTCTGGACTGGGAGCTCATGCATATGCTATACCTGCCCAGGATCAAGACCGGGATGGGTATGGAGGAGGCCATCGGCCTGCTGAAGCAATACTTCCGCACCATGCCGGACGCCACAGCCATATTGGCTGATTGAGAATCAATGGGATGAGGAGAATACACCAATGAAGAAATTTGCCATCCTGCTGGCAGCGATGTTGCTGTTGACGGCAGCAGGTTGCGACTTGATTGCAGTGAATGGTGCCGCCACCACTGTGCCACCCAGCGAGGCCCCCATCACTCCGGAGCCCACACTCCAGCCCACCGAAGCGCCCACCCCAGAACCGACCCCCACGCCCACCCCGGAGCCCACACCGCCCGGTGTGCTGGAGCAAGGAGTCTACAGCCGATTTGAAGCGGTGGGCTTCAGCGGTCAGAGGGATGGCAACCCGACTATTGGCAAATGGGATAAACAAATAAAAATCCAGGTGACTGGCAAGCCCAATGAGGCGGACCGCAAGGCATTGTCGGCTATGCTTGACAGGCTGCGGGCTACCGCCGGTGTGCCGGAGATCCTGCTGGTGACAACAGGCGGCAATTTCGTGGTAGGATATTTGCCGGAAAGCCAGGGAAACACGATCATACCCGGATATAGCGGCAGCGGCGCCGCTGGTTATGCGGATCCGGGTGCCGGCGAGGCTTCTGTGATGATCCCCGATGGCCTTACCGATCAACCGGCCCGTGACGGAGCGGTTGCGCACTGGGTGTTGCTGGGCATGGGATTGGCGCAAGGCCAGGCGGGCAGCGGCGATGGCGGCAGTGCCTTGGATCAGGGCAGCACTTCATCAGCCCCTTCGGAAGAGGACTGGCTGATGCTTTCGCTGCTTTATGGCTCCGGTGTGAAAGCAGGCATGGCGGCCCAGGAGGCCATGCCTTTGCTTTGGGCTTATGACCCTGCCCAAGCCATTGCTCCCGATTCGGCCAACAATCCCGCCATTGGGAAACAGGCGCAGATCGAGTATTTCAACGAGGTTGGGTTTTATTGGGGCAACAGCTCCAGTGGGAGTGTGAGCAAATGGGCGTCGCCCATCAAGCTTGAAGTGTCTGGTGAGCCCACCGCAGCGCAGCGGGAGTTGCTGGACTCCTATGTGGAAAGGATAACTGCCATCGAAGGGTTTCCCGGCATTGAGCGTGTGGATAGCGGCGGCACATGGATCATTTCCTTCCGTGCGGCGGCTGACCTTAAATCAGAGTATCCCGCGATGGCAAGCAATGAGTTCGGATATTTCGCCATCAACCGTGCCAAGGGTGGAAAGATCGCCAAGTGCGTCATCGGTGCGGCCACCGACTTTGAGGATGCCGCAGCCGGCCGCACCCAGTTCTTGCGAATGCTGATGCGCGCGTTGGGCTTTGAGCACACGAGCGACGGTTATCCGGACAGCGTTTTCAATTATTCTGCCCATGTGCAGGACTGGGCTGCTCTGGACTGGAAAATGGCGGAGTTTTTATACAGGCCGGACGTGAAGCCCGGGGAGAAGCGTGAAGCGGTGATCAAGAAACTTAGGCAATAGCACACCGTGCGGGGTGGTTCTGTGGAGCCTCCCCGCTCCTTTTTATCATTGATTCGCACATAAAAGTATAATTAATGATTCACTAATAGAATAGTTATTCTACTTTTTTTCACGAATTATTTACAGTTTCTTCATCAAAATGCATAGTTTGCATGCCCTTCTACGATTCCGTTCTGTATACACCCTATGACAGCTATGTTATAATGTACCTTGTAAAAAAATACTCTTTCCGGGGGCTTGCCGTGAAAAACGGGGGAAGAAAAGCGGGTGTTCTGTTGCTGGTTTTGCTGGCCGGCATTTTGATTGGCGGGGTTGTCTGGCAGCTTTTGCTGACCATATTGCCGCCCAGCCTGGGTTCAGTAGGGCTCACGATTGGCACCACAGCAGCGCCAATGACAGTTGACCTGTATCTTGTGAAGCTCACGTTCGGCATCGAGCTTCGGATCACTCCGGGAAGCGTGGCAGGCTTGATTACCGGGCTGCTGCTCTACTTCTGGAGGCGCTGATGCCCCGGATCGTGTTGGCTTCCGGCAGCCCCAGGCGGAAGCAGTTGCTGGAAGAGATGGGGTTTCAGTTTCTTGTAGCTCCCACGGATGCCGACGAGACGGTGCGGGAAGGCGCGACGCCGGAGCAAACAGCTGAGGATCTGGCCCGCCGGAAAGCAGCCGAAGCATGCATGCTATGGACCGACGCCCTGGTGATTGCGGCAGACACCGTGGTCGCGGTGGATGGACAGGTGCTCGGCAAGCCGGCAGACCGGCTGGATGCCGGGCGGATGCTCAGATTGCTTCGAGGCCGCGAGCACGCGGTGGTGACGGGGGTGTGCCTGGCGTGGCAGGGCGAGCTTATCAGCGTCTGCGAACGGACTTTGGTGCGCTTTGACTGGATGACTGAGCAGGATATAGAGGATTATATAGCCACCGGCGAGCCGATGGACAAAGCCGGGGCATATGGCATACAGGGCAAGGCCGGTGAGTTTATCGGCGGGATTTCAGGATGTTATTTCAACGTGATGGGCTTGCCCAAGGCAGCTTTGCGAAAGCTCTTGGTGCAGACGGTCGGGGAGACCGGATACCGGGCGTTGACGATGATAGAAGGGGAGTGACGGTTGTGTCGCTGTGGAGCAGGGATGTTGCGGTTGATTTGGGCACCAATAGTGTGCTCGTTTATGTGCAGGGCCGGGGCATAGTGGTGCGGGAGCCATCCGTAGTGGCGATCAGCGCCAGGGGAGGCAACCTGCTGGCCGTGGGTGAGGATGCCCGCGACATGGTTGGCCGCACCCCCGGAGAGATCCTGGCGGTGCAGCCGCTGCGCGACGGCGTGATCGCCAACTTTGAGATGACGCAATCCATGCTGTCCTATTTCATCCGCAGGGCGCTTCAGCGCCGCAGTGTCATCGGCTTTGCGCCCAGGGCCATTGTGTGTGTGCCCTGCGAGATCACTGATGTGGAGAAACGGGCCGTGGAGGAAGCCACCCGCAAAGCCGGTGTGCGCGAGGCGTTCATCGCTGAGGAGCTGATGGCGGCTGCCATCGGCGCAGGGCTGCCTGTGGGCGAGCCTGTTGGCAGCATGGTGGTGGATCTTGGCGGCGGCACCAGCGAGGCGGCGGTGATTTCATTCGGCGGCATCGTGGTATACCGATCCATCCGTATCGGAGGAATCCGCATGGACGAGGCGGTCGCTGCTTATCTCAAGCGTGAATACAATGTGCTGATCGGTGACCGCACCGCCGAGGACCTGAAGATCAACCTTGGGTCAGCCGTTGACCCCAAGATCAACAATTTCATGACTGTGAAGGGTCGCAACCTCACCAATGGCCTGCCTGTCACGCTGGATGTGTATGCCAGCGATGTGCGCGAAGCGCTGCGCGACAGTGTGGCCAGCATCATTGAGATGCTCCGCTCCACACTGGAGGTCACTCCGCCGGAGCTGGCCAGCGACATCATGGAGCGTGGCATTGTGCTCACCGGCGGCGGGGCATTGCTGCAGGGTCTGGATGCATTGATTTACCGCGAGACTGGCATTCCCACGCTGGTAGCGGAAAGCCCTATGGATTGTGTGGCGCTGGGAGCCGGCAAGATGCTCGACCATCTGGACGAGCTTTTAAGACACAGAAGATAACTGTATTGGAGAACGAATCCTGATGCCTCGATTCCGATTCAAACCATGGATGGCCCTGGCGGGGTTGCTGGCCCTGTTGGTGATTTTCTTTGCCACCACATTTTTTATCGCCGATCAGCAGGAGCGCAAAGCCGCAGGAGATAATGCGGTGAAAGGCGCCGTGGGGTCTCTGGCTGCGCCGGCGGTGAAGGGCGCCAGCGGGTTTGCCTCATCGGTCAAGGAGTTTGTACTGAGGCTCTTTGGCGCGCGGGATGTGGACAAGGAGTATGAGCAATTGAAGCTGCGCGTGATGCAGCTGGAAACCGCCAACGATATCATGCAGGACATTGAATTGGAAAACAAACGGTTGAAGGACATGCTCACATATAAGGAAGCATTTCCAAACTATGAATATATCCCCGCTCGCGTGACCGGCAGGGATCCGGGCAGTTGGTTTTTCTACTTCATGCTGAACCGTGGCAGCAACGACGGCGTGGAAAGAAACATGACCGTGGTCAATGACAAGGGCATGGTGGGCACCATCATTGAGGTATTACCAACCTCCTGCAAGGTGATGGCGATCATCGACCGCACCAGCGCCATCAGCGTGGTCATTGAGAGCTCCCGCGACCAGGGCATGCTGCACGGTGCCAGCGACCCGAATGCCCAAACCGCAGTGTGTGAGATTTTCCACCTGCCGAAGGAATCGGAGGTTGTGCCGGGCAGCAAAGTGGTGACCTCGGATTTTGATGGCCTGACGCCCAAGGGCATCGCGGTGGGCACGATCGGCGAGGTGGGCCGCGGTGCCAATACACAGACCACTCTCATCCCTTATGTGGATTTCGCCCACCTGGACTATGTGTTTATCATCCGCAGTGTAAAAGATGCTGCTGCGACAGCCAATCCCACTGCCGGTGTCACTGCGGAGCCCGATGGCACTGCGCCGCCGGAGGGCGGCGAGCCGGATGGCACGCAAAGCGTGTCTTCCACTGCCAGCGCCGCCCCCCAACAGGATGACTCGGGGGACAAAGGAGGCGAGGGGAATTGAGGCAAGCCATAGTGACGGCGGTTTCCCTGATTGCGGCGTTTCTGTTACAGACCGCTGTGCTGCCGGTCTTTGGCCTGACATCGGTTTCGCCCGACCTCATCTTCGCCGTGCTCATCCCCGCATCGATGCTCTGGCAGCCTATCCCTGTGGCTTTTATGGGCGCGGCCGCGGGGCTGATGGTGGACATCCTTTTCGGTCAGGGCATCGGCCCCTATGCCATTCCCTATCTGGTGGCTCCCTGGCTGGCCGGTGTGTATGGCGGGCGGTTTTTCCGTGAGAACGCCTTTTTGCCGGCGGGCATTGCCGCAGGCGCTTTCCTGGCCAGGCAGTTGATACTGGCGCTGCTCATTTACCTGGGCCGCATGCCAATCGCCTTTTCCGGGGGCGTTGTGCTCAGGCTCCTTGGCTCAGCTGCGCTCACGATGGGGGTTTCCATCCCCTTCCACCTGCTGTTCTACAGCTCCATGCTCAAGCATGAGCGCAGGCGCCCGGGCTTGATTTACTTTGGACGATAACATAGGGTTGTCCTGCCCTGCGGAGGTTTCATGAAGAATCAAGGACGCTATACGGTCACAGGCGTGATCTTTTTGGTGATCATTGTGCTGCTGGCTGTGCAGCTTTTCAACCTGCAACTGGTGAAGGGAGAGGCATATCTGGACAACGCCCAGAATTTCTCCCGCAAGGAGATTCGCCTGACTGGTGAGCGCGGCAAGATTCTGGACTGCAATGGCTTGCCGCTTGCCTACAACAAAACAAGCTACACGCTGGAGTTTGTGCGTGATCCCAACAGCACGAATAAAGAAGATCGCGTTGCCTATTCCAAGGGCATTCTGAAAGCCGTGCAAATCGTGGAGCAAAACGGCGGCAATTTCTTATCTACCTTCGCCATCCGGAAGATGGATGACGGCACCTTTGATTTCTATTGGCCCACCATTGACAAGGAAAAGAGCCAAAAAGCCTATGAAGCCCGTGTGAAGGAATGGAAAGACCTACATTGCAGCAAGGCCAAGAATATCGACAAAACAGGCACCCCTGAGCAGATATTCAACCAGTATCGGGCGTATTACGAAATTCCCGCCGAAGCCAGCTATGACGAAGCCTATAAGGTGATGTCGGTGTGGCAGGAAATCCGCACCAGTTTCTACAGCAGCTATGTGCCCATTACGCTGGCCAAGGGTATCAATATGAAAACCGTCGCAATGATTGAGCGCGATGCCATCGATATGCCGGGGTTGCAGATCAGCCAGAGCAGCTCCAGGGTTTATCCAAACAAGACAATGGCAGCTCATATCATCGGCTATCTGGGCCGTATGACCGACGAGCCCACAATCGTGGAGTATAAGGGGAAGGGCTACAAGGGCGATGATTTGATCGGTGTGGCGGGCATCGAAGCCTATAAGGAAGCGGACCTGTCTGGCAACACCAACGAGCGCACCGGTTTGCAGGTGGTGGAAGTGAACAATCTGGGCAAGGTTGCCCGCGTGATCGAATCGGACAACAAAAGCCCCAAAAATGGCAACAACGTGATCCTCACGATTGACTCCAAGCTTCAAAAACGTCTGGAGGAGGCGCTGGCCGAAAATATCGCCCAGATCCGCGCAGCGCAGGAAACAAAATACCGCGACAACAAGAAAAAATATGACGAGTGGTTGCAAGACCGCGTCGATAAGAACATCCATTATGCCGAAGTGGGAGCCGCCGTGGTAATGGACGTGGAAAACGGCGAAGTGCTGGCGATGGCTTCCTATCCCTCCTACGACCTTAATTTGTTCAACGGCGGCCTGGGCATCTCATCGGAAGATTTCAAGCTGCTCACAGACGATAACACCAACCCCTTGTTCAACAACGCCATCTCCTCCCGCGGCACACCGGGATCGGTGTTCAAAATGGCCACCGGTCTGGCCGGGCTCATGGAGAACAAAATCAAGCCAGAAGATAAAATCGATGATGAGGGGCCATATATCAAGCATTTGCAGGCCGGCCATGAAGACGAAGGCCCGACCTGCTGGGTGGCGCCAAGATATTATAAGCACGAAGGCCAGGACATTGTGAAGGCTATCAAAAACTCTTGCAACTTTTACTTCTTCACGGTTGCAGACGCCTTGGGAGTGGAGCTACTCAATAAATGGGCCGATCTGCTGGGGCTCACCTCCAAGACCAACATCGAGCTGCCCAACGAGGTGACCAGCCAGGTGGGCAGCCAGGCAGCGCTCTATAGCAAGGATCATATGAGCGGCGTGGCGGCGTTGGTAAAAAAGAAGATCATCAGCCTGATGAAGGAGACGTGTGGTAAAGCGAATCTCACATACTCTGACGAGAAGTATTCGGAAACAGCCATCATGCTGATGGATATTGTTAACGCCGGTCTTGCAGAGTGGGGCCCTGACACACGCGCTATCCTGCGCAACGAGCTCAAGCTTTCTAATGCTGACATTATGAAACTTACGACCGACGGCATGTCGCTGGATTCCAGCATCACTGCCAGCCTCAATGAAATCAAGTGGAACAGGGGGATGACGATCGAGGCAGGCATCGGCCAGTCGGTCACATTGGTCACGCCGATTGCGATGGCCCGTTATGTGTCTGCGCTGGTCAACGGCGGGGATGTGTTTGAGGCCCGGCTGGTGAAATCCGTCATCACACCGGAGGGTGTGGTGCAGGCCACCCAGCCCAAGCTCATCCGCAACCTGGGCGTGCCCGACCTCTATTTGCAAAAGATTCGCGAGGGCATGGCAGACGTGGTCAGTGAGGAAGAGGAGGGCACGGCGGCCGCCTTCTTTGAAAATTACGAATACAAAGACCAGATTGGCGGCAAGACCGGCACGGCGGAAGTGAGCCAGACCATTGACCTGGAAAACAACTCCTGGTTTGTGGCCTACGCGCCAAAGGATAAGCCCGAGATTGCTGTGGTGGTCTATATCCCAAGTGGTTACCAGGGAGCGATGTCCAGCTATACGGCCAAAGAGATCGTGAAGTATTATCTGGACATGAAGTACAAGAAGGAGACACCGGACGAGTTGCCAAACGTCAACACGCTGGTGAGGTGATTTCCGCTCAGGATGGGGGAAGGGCCCCAGGGGGAGCCTGATGCGCCGGTCGAACAAAAAATCATTCGGCAGGAGGCAAAGGGTATGGGAGAAGTTTTGGTCATCACATCGGGCAAGGGCGGCGTGGGCAAAACCACGACCGTGGCGAGCCTGGGGGTGGCGCTGGCGATGGAAGGCCGCAGCGTGGCCCTGGTGGACGCAGACATCGGCCTTCGCAACTTGGACCTGGCATTGGGGCTGGAGAGCCGCATTGTCTATGACCTGCTGGATGTGGTGTCCGGCGCCTGCTTTCTCAGGCAGGCACTGATCCGCGACCAGCGTTGGCCGGGCCTTATGCTGCTGCCTGCTGCGCAGACCCGTGACAAGGCTGCGGTTACGCCGGCGCAGATGGCAGAGGTGTTGGACAAACTGAGGGTTGATTTTGATTTCGTGCTGGTGGATTGCCCGGCTGGCATTGAGCAGGGGTTCCGCAACGCTGTGGCGGGGGCCGACAGGGCCATCCTTGTGACTGTGCCGGAGGTCACTGCTGTGCGTGACGCCACCCGCGTCAAAGACCTGCTGGCACAGTGCAATGTGCCGGTGGCCGGCATGGTGCTCAACCGTTACCGGCCCAAACTAGCCCGGCGTGGCGATATCCTGGATGTGGATGATGCCGTGAGCATTCTGGAAGTGGACCTTTTGGGTCTGGTGCCGGAGGATGAGGCGGTAGCCCGACTGGGCAACCTGGGCGAACCGCTGGCGGCTCAAAAAACCCCTGCGGCGATGGCTTACCGCCAGATCGCCAAACGGCTTGCCGGACCCGAGGTGTCGGAGCGCCTCAGCCTGGGCCGTTTCTTCAAATCGATATTCAAGCCCGGCGCGGCTTCCGGAGGCGCCAATCAAACGGAGGTTCCTTCTTGAAACTGGAGAAAAAGCTCTTTTCGAATTTCGATTTTTTCATCGTCATCATCGTGCTGGCGCTGGTGGTAATCAGCGTGCTGATGATCGGCAACGCCACCGGTAACCCGGAGGTTTCCAAAGAGGAGGGCTGGCGGACCCTCCTTGCCAATATGAGATTGGAGTATCCGCTGAAGACGATCATGTGGTTTTTCATCGGCCTGGCTGCCGCGGTGGTTGTGATGCTCTTTGACTACCACGCCTATGGCGAAGCATCGCGCATCATCTATTGGGGCACCGTGCTGATGCTGGGGTTTGTGCTTGTGGTTGGATCTGTTTCCAACGGCACGAAGGGTTGGCTCACGGAAAACGGCAGCATCCAGCCCTCAGAGCTGGCCAAGCTGGCTCTGATCATTACGCTGGCCAAGCACCTATCCAAAAAGCCTGAGGGCATCAGGACCATCAAGGACTTTGTGTTTACGCTGGCCATGGTGGGCGTGCCGCTGGTGATGATCTTTCTGCAACCGGATTTTGGCACGTCGCTTGTGTATATGTTCATCACACTGGTGCTGCTGTATGTCAGTGGTACCAACTGGAAGCTGATGGTGGGGCTGATCGTGCTGGCAGCTGTTGTGGCGATTCCTGTTTGGGAAGTGCTGCCCAAGACGCAGAAGACCCGTTTCCTGGCTGTGTTTGACCCGGCAAGCGTTTCCGAAGCGGCGCTGTATAATGTGAAACAGTCAGTCACGGCAATCGGCTCCGGGCAGTTTTCGGGTCGGGGCTTTTTCGCGCCGGGCTCCTTCTGCCAGTTGGACTATGTGCCTGAGAAACACACCGACTTCATCTTTTCCATTCTGGGCGAGACCTGGGGGTTTGTTGGCACCATCTTCATCCTGGTGCTTTATACGCTGTTGCTGGTGCGCCTCCTGATCCTTTCGCGCAGGGCCTTTGACAGGTTTGGCAGCTACATCATTATCGGCGTAATGGCGATGTTCGCCTTCCATGTGTTTGAGAATGTGGGCATGACATTGGGCGTGATGCCATGCACAGGCATCCCACTGCCGTTTATGAGCTACGGCGGCAGCAGCATGCTCACCAACATGATCGCCATTGGTTTGGTGGAAAATGTGTGTATGCGCAGGCGTTATGGCATGTTCCGGCAGAGCGAGGCGTTTTAGGGCACCATCATCGCCAATGCCCGCCTACTCACTTCAATATGGACCGGTGTGTCTCCGATCACCTCGCCGTCCACCATGACCGGCATCGGTGGTTCCGTTCGGATATCCACAGTGCGTGCCATCCTGTGACATATTCGGGGGTCTTCCCGCTTTTCTGTGGTAACACCGGTGGCGATATATTGTAGTAAATCAAGCTTTGACAAGTCCGCAAAATCCGTCACATTCAAAAGCCCATCCTGCTGGCAGCCATCAGGGCCAAGTTGGAAGCTCAAGCCTGTATAAGGCATGTTGGTCACGAGCACAGCATAGCCTTTGTGGTGCATGGCTTCGCTGTTGTCAATCGTCAAATGGATCTGGGCTGGCTCTGAGGAAAACAGCGTATACAGGAAATCTTTCACAGCAGCCAATTCGCCATGCCGCGCGGCATCGCCTGGCGGAGTGAGCGCGGAGGCCAGGCCCACGCTTGCCAGCTCCAAAAATGGTGTGATAACAGCGCCTCCACATTGAACCAACCCCATATCGATCATCGCTTTCCGGCCTGTGCTCGCCACCAGCGCAGCCCCTTGCAAATCCTCCGGGATGCCGCAGCTTCTGGCAATATTGTTGCGTGTGCCAGCCGGCAGGATCGCCAGGGCACTGTCTGATCCGGCGAGCGCCGCCGCCACCGGTGATACGGTGCCGTCGCCGCCGCACACCACAAACAACCTTTTCCCCTGTGTCAGCGCTGCCAGCACGGCGTAACGCATATCGCGCCCTTGTTCAATCAGCATGAGTTCCGGTGAAATGCCTGCCAGCTGCAACGCGGCCATAACCTCTTCCACACAGACATGGTTCTTCCGTGTCTTGCCAGCCAATGGGTTAAAAATCAACAACGCCGGATCCATACCAACCTCCATAAGTGCGGTTCTGCGGTTATTCTTTTCAATGGTGGCGTTGTTCTATGCCTGTGATGACGGTAAGGATTGAATCGATGAGGTTTGCTTATAAAATCTTATAAGTCTGCTCTTCCCGGATATGCTATAATATGTCTTAATTGGCTTTCAACGGCCAAATCTGGTGAAGAGATGCGGGTTGCGGCATGTTCGGATACCTCCTGCCGGACAAATCGGAGCTGAAGGTGAAAGAGTTCGCGCAGTTTCGCGCGGCTTATTGCGGCGTATGCCGCGCCATCAAGCTGGGGTATGGCGAGCTGCCCCGCTTTGCGGTCAGTTACGACGCGGCGGTGCTGGCGGTGTTGCTTGTTGGCTGCGAAGGCCACGAGCCGGTTGCCAGAAAGCGCATCTGCGCGTTGAACCCGGTGAGGGGGAAACCGGTTTATGAAGGCCATGAAGCCTTTGCTTATGTCGCTGCTGTGAGTGTAATGCTGGCCTGGGGCCGTTTGAAAGATGCCTGGGCCGATGAACGCAACCTGCTGGCGCTGCCGGCAATGGCAGCCCTTTCGAGAGCCAACCGTAGAGCTTGTGCCCGTTACCCTGTGGTGGCGGAGCAGATCGGTCAGGCGCTCAAAGACCTGGCCACGCTGGAGCAAGCCCGATGCGCCGAGATCGACCGCACAGCTGACGCAATGGGCAACCTCATGAGCGCCGTGATGACCTCCGGACCGGTGACCGACCCTGCAGCCAAGGTGCTGTTGCGCTCTGTGGGTTACCATCTGGGCCGCTGGATTTATCTGATCGACGCGTTGGACGACTTAAAGAAGGACCGCAAGTCCGGCGCCTACAACCCGATCCTTGTCATGGGCGCTGCGGATCAGGACGTGGAGTTGGTCCAAAACACCTGCCTGTACGCCGCGTCGCAGGCTGCGGCGGTGTTTGATTTGATGGAGTTTGAGTGGGGCAGGCCGGTGATTGAAAATGTGATGTATTCCGGTATGCCCAGAATATATAACCGAGTGACCAACAAGGAGAGCAAGGGGAATGACCGATCCGTGGAAGGTGCTGGGCGTCAAGAACAGCTCAAGCCCTGAGGAAGTCAAGAACGCTTATCGCGCACTGGTAAAGAAGTATCATCCTGACCGCTTTCAGGACCCGGCCGCGAAAGAGCTTGCCAACGAAAAGCTAAAAGTGATCAACCAGGCTTACGAGGCGATCACCGGCGGAAACGCTGGGTCGCAATCGCAGGCCGGCTCCGCCAATAGCAGCTATAATGACTATACAGCAAGCAGCGGCGGTTCGCAGGCATTTTATCAGGTGCGCGCGAACCTGCAGGCCCGCCGGGTGGACGATGCTGAGCGCATCCTGGATCAAATGACCGACCGCAACGCCGAGTGGCACTTCCTGCGCGGCGTATGCTACCAGATGCGCGGTTGGTACGCAATGGCCCGCGAAAACATCGCCATGGCTGTCAATATGGAGCCGGCCAACATGGAGTATCGCACGGCGCTCAACCAGATGGATGGCAGCGGCATGGCCTACCAGCAAAATACCACGCCCTTCGGCCAGGGTCGGGGCATGGCCGGTGGAGCGAGCGCCTGTGATATCTGCTCGTGTATGATCTGCTCGGACTGTTGCTGTGAGAGCATGGGTGGAGATTGTATCCCTTGCTGTTAGCTTAGAAGTTTTAAGTGATGCTATCAGTTGATATTGTTGCCCCATAATGCCCTTGCTACTTTTGTCGGTCAAAAGTAGCCAAAACCCCCGGGGGGAGCAAGTTTCTGAGACCTCACCTCAAAGCCCTGCGGGGCGGGCCGAGGACAACTCGTCGGGCTTTGCCCTCCTCAAATAGTCCCTCGGCCTATTCGCCCCCTCCGGTCTTCTCGGCTGAGGGGAAACTTGCAAGCCCCCGGCCCCCCAAAAGGAACGTAGAAAACCAAACGACAGAGAGCTTTGAATGGAAAAACAGCAGATGTCGCCCACAAGAAGAATCGCTTATGCCGGTGTAATCACCGCGCTGTCGGTGGTTCTGCTCTACTTGCTGCAAGTGCTGCCCACGCTGCGAGCCGCGATGTTGTTCGTGCTGGCATTACTGCCCGGTGTGCTGGCATATGAGAGACGCTTTGTGGAGGGTCTGCTGAGCTTCGTTGCGGCGGCGCTGCTCTCGCTGCTTCTTGTGCCGTTGAGCGGGCCGTGGCTCATGTATGTGGGCTTTTTCGGCTGGTATGGCGCGGTGCGCGAGATGATCGTGACGCGATTGGGGAAAGCCGCTTCCTGGGCTGCGCTGGCAGTGATGTTCAATGTCGCTTTTTTCGTGCTGTATTTCCTGTTCCAAACGTTGCTGTTGCAGAATTTTTTCCCGCCAGCCTGGCTTGGCGGCGTGCCGCTGCTCGTATACCTGATCCCGGCGGCGGAGATTGGATTCGTAATCTTTGAGGTGTTGTTTGGCATGTGCCGGGCTTACTACATTGCCCGGCTTCGAAAGGTCCTGATTGGCCGCATGGGCTAGCCGTCTCTTGTCTTTTCCATATCATGAACTTATGATACAATTCTTTCCGCACACTGTTGTTGTATAAATCTTGTGAATGCACGGGGTTTCCACCATGACCGAGCGCCGTTACGACATCGACTGGCTGCGCATCTTTGGCATCGCCATGCTATTTCCTTTTCATGCCGCCCGTGTGTTTGATGTGTTCGAGCCAAACTATGTAAAAAACGCCATTTGGCAATTGATGGACCAGGCCAGCACCACACCGGGGTTCAGCTGGCCGCTGAGCCTGTTCATCTTCTTTACAGCTTACTGGTTCATGCCGCTGCTGTTTTGGCTGGCCGGGTCTTCCAGCTGGTATGCTCTGCAAAAGAGGGATGGCGGCCAATACGCGCGGGAGCGGGTTGCCCGGCTTTTGGTTCCTTTCCTGTTTGGGCTGGTTGTGATCGTGCCTCCGCAGGGTTATATGGCCAGGCTCATGCAGGGGTATCAAGGTGGCTATCTGAATTATTTGCTGGGTTACTTCACCGATTTCAGTGACCTTTCCGGTTATTATGGCACCTTCACGCCTGCGCATCTGTGGTTCATCCTTTATCTGTTTGTTATTTCGCTCTGTGTGCTTCCTCTGATGCTGGCGATCCGCAAACGGGTGTTGGCGGCCAATGATGGCGGGAAGCCTTTCTGGCTTGCCCGACAGATGGAGAAACCGGCGGTTTTCCTTGCCCTGCTGCCGGTATTGCTCACCATCACGGAGGCTCTGCCCGATATCGGCGGCAAAAACCCATTCTACTACGCGGCGCTGTTCCTGATCGGTTATCTGGCCGCTTGCAGCAAGAGTGTGCTGGCCATGCTCAACAGGCTCCGGTTTCCGGCGCTGCTGACACTACCTGCGGTGCTGGCACTCTTGACGTTGATGCAGTTCCAGTGGGGCTTCGGCAACCATCCTGATCTTTCTGTGCCGCAGGCTGCAATGGCGATCACCCGCAATTTGGCGCTGATCTTAACAATGACGGTGTTGCTGGGATACGGCAACAGACTCTTGAACAAAAACACAAAGACGCTGACTTATCTCAGCCGGGCAGCGTTCCCGGTTTATATCCTGCACCAGACGGTGATGATGGTGGCTGCCTTTTTCGTCGTGCAGTGGGCGCTGCCTGTTTGGGGAAAATTTTCTCTGATCATTGTGCTGTCGTTTGCCGCAACATTGGCGCTGTATGAGCTGGTTGTGCGCCGGGTTGGATTTTTGAAGGCGCTGTTCGGCTTGAAATAGGATTCTTAAGCTAGCTTTTAGATTGTTTTTACACATTTTTATATCAATTTCGTTTACAATGGAAGATGCGAACAGGCAGAAACGAGTGGTGGTAATTTGAACGGCACAATACTGATTGCGGACGATGAGGTTCAGATCGCCGAACTCATCGAGCTTTATCTGGAAAAGGATGGCGTGCGCGTGATCAAGGCAGCCGACGGCATTGACGCGTGGAACAAGCTGGAGCAGAACCCTGTGGACCTGGCTATTCTGGATATCATGATGCCCGGAATGGATGGTTACCAGCTGGTTCGCAAGATCCGGAGCAAATACGCGATCCCTGTGATCATGCTCTCGGCAAAGACTGAGGACCGAGATAAGATCCTTGGCCTGGATCTGGGCGCCGATGACTATATCGCCAAGCCCTTCAACCCGCTGGAGGTGGTTGCCCGTGTGCAGGCGCAGCTGCGGCGATTTTATAAACTGAACCCGCAGGCAGGCGCTGGCGAAATGCAAACGGTGCTGCAGGCCGGTGACATTACGCTGGACGAAGCCGGAGGAGTGGTTACCAAGAGGGGTTTGCCACTGGCGCTCACGCAAACCGAATTCCGCATGTTGGGTTATCTCATGCGCAACGCTGACCGTGTCGTGACCAAGAAACAGATCTTTGAAAACGTGTGGGAAGCCGAGTGGTTTTCCGACGACGGCACTGTGATGGTACACATCAGCAACTTGCGTGACAAGATAGAGGATGACAGCCGCAACCCTCAGTATCTCAAAACAATCCGCGGCCTTGGCTATCGGTTTGAAAAGCACCCCAGGAGCGAGTGAGTTGGGCAAGCTGTTTGGCAATCGCAATACCAGCCTGACCGCCACGATCACGCGGTACTACATGTCGTTCTTCCTTTTGGTGCCTCTGTTGGTGATGATCTCCTCCAGTATGGCACAGGCCATTTCGGTGGCCTTTATGGGCAGCGCAGAGGGGATGGACCTGGTTGCCGCTGCAATCGTTCGGTCTGATTATCAGAATATTGACAGTATCGCCGTGCAGCGGGCCGGTGGCTGGGTGGAAATCCTGCGGGATAACAAGGTCGTTTATGTGCTGGGCAACAAGCAGGATCAAAAGCAGGAATACACCGACGAAGAACTGCGCACGCTCACCAGCCGGTATGGCAAACGCCTGGTCACCAGCTTTGCCGACGAGGAGTTTTACTACTCCACAGCAATGTTCGTCGGTGATGATAAAAACGAATACATGTGCGTGGTGAAGATCCCGGTCGGCAATCTGGAAAGCAACCTGAGCAGCGTTTTCAACGTGATAAACCCGGAAATGCGCGCAATCCGCACGATGATCCTGAGCGTGCTTCTCATGGTTTTTATTTTCTGCGTGTTGTTTCTGTTTTCGATCAAAGCCTATGGGCGCATCACTGCTTTGAAGATCACCGGACCGCTTGAAGCCATCCGCGACGGCCTGGCCAGCGTCACTGCCGGCAACCTCAATACCAGGATGGATTTTGAAGCTGAACGGGAGTTTGCCCAGATCCGGGACGCGTTCAACTATATGACCGGCCGCCTGCAGAGCACCGAACATGACAAGCACGAGATGGAGGAAAACCGCAAACGCATGATCATGGGCATCTCCCATGATTTGAAAACGCCGATTACCACAATCTACGGTTATGCCAAAGCACTGAGTGACGGCATGGTGGAGGATCCGGAGAAACAACAGAAGCATCTGCTCTACATTCGTGACAAGGCCATGGCGATGAGCAGAATGATCGACGACCTCTTCCAATATTCCTCGATGGAAGGCAGTGAGTACAAGCTCAACCGCAAGCAGGAGGATTTTGCCGAATTCCTACGGGAGCTCGTAGCAGAAAACTACATCGAGGTAGAAAACAGGGGCTTTGCCCTGGAGTGTGACATCCCTGAAGAGGCTGTGACGGCCTGCTTTGACCGGGATGAGCTTTGGCGTGCGCTCTCCAACATCATCGCCAACGTATTGAAATACAACCCCGCCGGCACCACACTCATTGTGACGCTTTCCACCGAGCCGGGGTTG
This sequence comes from Bacillota bacterium, assembly GCA_023435705.1. Taxonomy (GTDB): domain Bacteria; phylum Bacillota; class Clostridia; order Christensenellales; family UMGS416; genus JAEYRA01. Next base: position 110,378 of record JAEYRH010000006.1, read on the forward strand.
CTGCGCCTGCACATCGGCGACAATGGCGTGGGTATCGCAGACCACTTGAAGCCTGCCATCTTTGAGGAGTTCGTGCGGGGCGACGCAGCCCGGCCCAGTGATGGCGGCAGCGGGCTGGGTCTGGCCATTGCCCGCCGCATCATCGGCATGCATGGGGGCGCGATCAGCCTTTCCAGCGAGCAGGGGAAGGGGTCCATGTTTGTAATCACGCTGCCGAGGGAGTAGTCAGGATTCGGTCATGCATATGATCACCTGTCTTGCGTTGTGTGTTATAATCTTACCATAAATGCCCATTTTTGGCATGATGAAAGGGTGTGCCCCATGAAGCTCACTGTGCTAGGTAAATACGGCCCCTGGCCAAAGGCCGGCTCGGCTTGCTCCGGATACCTGCTGGAAGCTGGCGGCAAAAGGCTTTTGCTGGACTGCGGCTGCGGCATTTTGGGCAAGCTGCAACAGCACTGCGCGATCCCAGAGCTAGACGGTGTGGTGCTTTCTCATCTGCACAGTGACCACATGGGCGACATGATGGTGCTGCGCTACGCGATGCCGTATTTCCTGGGCAAGGGCTTGATGAAAGGGCCGCTGCCGGTTTTGCTGCCGGAGGGCCCGCAGGCTGTGGCAGACACCATCCTGAACGAACCCGGCTTCGCGGCGCAGGTTGTACGGAGCGGTGACCGGCTAAACTTTCTGGGGCTGGACCTGAGCTTCTTCGCGACCCGGCACCCGGTGCCCTGCAACGCGGTGAAGGTATGTCACGACGGGAAGATGCTGGTTTTCTCCGGCGACCTCAACACCACGCCGGGGTTTGCCGGGTTTGCGGCGGGAGCAGATCTGCTTTTGATTGACGGCTGCTTCCCCCATGCAGAGTGGGCAGAGGAGAAACCTCACCTCTCTGCCAGGCTAGCCGCACAGGTGGGCGCAGATGCCGGCGCCAAACGGGTGGTGATCACACATTTCCGGCCTGAGGATGACGAGGCCCTGCTCCTGGCCGAAGCGCGGCAGGCATGCTCCTGGGCGGAAACGGCCCAGGAAGGCGTCTGCTACGAGCTCTGATGGAGCCCGCCACACCCCAATCGAGTTTTGAGGCGCTCCTCCCGCACCCACGGGTGTTGGTGGAGCGCCCTTTGTTTGCATTCGCGATTTATTTGTGCCTGGGCATCGCCAGTTGCACGGCGCTGCCTCTGTGGCTGGCCGTAGGGCTCATCGTTACCGCCGTGCTGGCGGTCACATGTCTTTTGATGCTACGCAGTCAGAAAAACATCCTGGTGCCGGCGATGGCATTGGCCTTTGCCGCCGGCTATACACTGGCAGCTGAGGCGATCCCCCCATGGGCGGATGATCCATGGTCGCCTGCCGGTCCGGTCAGATTGGAGGGCCGCATCGCGGAGGCTTACACAACCTCTGGAGGATATGCCGGTTATGTACTGGAAAACGTGACCATAGGCGGAAACGCCATGGAAGGCCAGGTGGCAATCACCGTATTGCGCGGTGACGGCCGGGGCAGTGTAGGTGACCTTTTGAATGCACCGGAGGCGGAGTTGGAGCGGCCCCAGCCAAGCCTGTATTATGGCGGATTCAATGCGCGGGGCTGGTATATGCGAAAGGGTGTGCGGTTCTCGGGTTTTGCGGCAACCGCGGGGTTCACAAGGGTGGATAGGCAGCCCTTGTTTCTTGACCTGCCCGCACAGGCAAGGCAATATGCAAAAGATACACTCAGCCGTTATCTCGATTCCGACAGTGCGGCGCTGGTAAACGCCTTATTATCCGGTGACACCAGCGAGATCGATGGAGATACCCGCCGGGCATTCATGGATTTGGGCGTGGCACACCTGCTGGCTGTGTCCGGCCTCAATATTTCACTCACAGCCGGGGCCGCCTGGCTTTTGTGCCGCAAGCTCCGTTTGCCCATGCCGGTCTCGCTGGCGGCAAGCTTTCTGGTGATGGCTGCCTATGTGCTGTTCGCCGGGCCCACGCCCTCGGTGCTCCGCGCTGCGGCGATGTGGCTGGTGGGCATGGGCGCGTTGGTGACCGCGCGGCGTTATGATCCCTTGAGCTCGCTGGGTGCTGCGGCAATCTTGATTCTGGTGGTCAACCCCCTGGATCTGTATGATGCGGGGTTTCAGCTTTCCTTTGCGGCCACGGTGGCAATGTTCTTATGGCTGGCGCCGATGATGCGCCGAGTGCCGGAGAGAAAGTGGATGAAGCGCTTCACCGGTGCGGTGGCTGTGACTGTGTGCGTGACCATTGTGGCGCTGCCGGTGATCGTGGGCTACTTCAACAGCGTGTCGCTGCTTTCACCATTTGCCAACCTTGTGCTGGTGCCAACTTCCTTTGTGATGCAATTGGGTGGCATGGCATTGCTGGCAGTGAGCCCTTTTGCACCAGCAGCAGAGCTTCTGGGCCGTATTCTCGATGGCTACACTGGGTTTTACCTTCAGAATGTGAAGATACTCTCTTGGTCAGCCGCAACGCTGCCGGTGGCATCGCCGCCCGTTTGGCTGGCAGTTACCTTTGTGGTGCTGGTGCTGCTGGCCTCACCGTCAATCGCCCGGTTCCCCAAGCAAGGCAGAGGGCGGTTGGTGGTGTTCTCTGCCCTGGTGCTGGTGGGGGTTGTGATGCTGAGCCCATTATCCGCCCCGCTTGCCTCGTGGCGAGGCGACGCCGCTGTGGTCGCGGAGGGCCGCTCCTCACTTAGTGTGAGCTGGCAGCAGGGCGGTTCCCGTTACGCCGCCTGCTCTTCCGATTTCAATGGCTCGGCAGGATATCTCAACTGCCTTGGCGTAGGCAGCCTTAAGGGGCTCTATGTGCTGTCTGATGATCCGCCGGAGGATGAAGATTGGTTTGATAGTCTTGGCAACATCCAGGTGGAGAAGCTCTATGTGCCGGCCCGGTGGCTGAGCGACGCCGCCGCCCAGCAGTTTTTGTCACGGGCAAAGCTTCGGGGTATGGACCCCCTGGCGGCGGAGAGCGGCCCTGTCGCTTGTCTGGCCTTTGAGGATGGACTGGTTCTTTTGCTGCCAGCCGGTGGCGGAACGGCAGCCTTTTCCCCCGATGCTGCCACGGCCATTGGCGCCTCTGAGCGATTTGCAAGCGGCAGCACGCTTCTGCTCCTCGCCTCCAAGCCCGGCCGGCAAGCGGAGAGATTGCTGCAAGGCCCATGGCAAGGGGTGGTATTACCCGGTGAGATTGCGGCGGGGGCGCTTCCCCGGTATAATATCCAGGAGGCTGGAAGCCTCCAGATTGTGAATTGGGATGGCGCGATGGCGCTGATCCCGTGGATTGGCGGTTGGGCCGATGGGCTACAGGGAAATTTTCAATAGGATTAACTCCGGTGACATGGGGGGGATCTTCGTGTTTCATGGGCCGGAGGAGTATGTGAAGGACAGAGCTTTGGAAGCGCTAAAGGCACGGTTGGTGCCTCCGGAGCTGGAACCATTGAATTTCCTGCTACTGGAAAATGAGCATGCCAACGCCGCCGAGATCCGCCGAGCGGCGGAAACGCTGCCCTTTATGACGGAGAAGCGGCTGGTAGTGGTGCGTGATTATCCGCCAATTGCCAAGGGTGCAAGGGGGTCCGGGCTGGATGCCAAACAGGAATTGGCTGAGCTGGAACATCTGGCCAAAGGCTTTCCGGAAACCACCTGCCTGGTGTTTTTGTTGCGCGCTGAACCGGACACTGTAAAAGCTGCCTGGAAGCAGCTTGTTAAATCAGCCGATGTGGTGGCATTTGAGCGCCTGTCTGAGGAGGAGCTGGCCGCCCAACTCGCCAAGATCGCCAAAAGGTATGACTGCACAATCAGCCGCGACACCGCTCGCTTCATGATCGGATATTGCGGAATGGACTTGGAGCAGTTGAATCATGAGATGGAAAAGGCTTGCGCTCATGCTGGCTCTGGCCGGGCAGTGGCGCGTGAAAACATCGAGGCTGTGTGCATACAGACGCAGGAATCAAAGGTTTTCCAAGTCATTGATCATCTCTTTGTTGGGCAGGGCCCCCAAGCAATGGCAAGGCTTCGTGCTTTGACCGGGGAAAACGACGGCGGGATGGCGATGCTGTCGCTCATTGAGCGTCAGGCCAGATTGCTTGCGGCAGTGAAGGCAGCTGGCCGGGGTGTGCAGGCCCGTCTGCTGGCACCACTGGTTGGCGCACCGCCCTTCGCGGTGGAGGCTGCTACCAGGCAAGCGGGCCGGTGGACGCAGCAAGAGATTACCCGCATCATTCAACTTTGTGTGGATGCGGACACCGGCATCAAGCAGGGCTTGTTGGGAGAACAAACTGCTGTGGAGCAGGTGGCAATGAATGTGCTGTTCATGGCGGGGAACAGGAGATCGTAATCAATAGACAGCAGTCAGTAGTCTGCCGTCAGCCATTGTTTCTCGTGGAGTAGCTTTCCAGGGCACTCTCCACTTCCTCCGACTGTGCCACTTCTGTCTGGTTGGCATCCAGGTGTTGGTGGGCCACCGCAAGCATGAGCTTCAGACGGTTTAGCTGGTTCACTTCGCTGGCGCCCGGGTCATAGTCAATGGCTGTGATGTTTGCCTCCGGGTGCAAGCGGCGCAGCTCTTTGATGACCCCTTTTCCGGTAATGTGGTTGGGCAGGCAGGCGAAGGGCTGGAGGCAGGCGATGTTGCAGACACCGCATTCTATTAATTCCAACATTTCTGCAGTGAGCAGCCATCCTTCACCGGTGTGGATGCCCAGTGAGGTGACCTCCCCAGCCATGTTTGCCATTTCCCAGATGCCCTTTGGCGCGCCGAAACGGGTGCTTTGCCTGAGAGCCATCACCATGTCTCGGCGCATGCGCTCCAGATACCAGATTGCGATGTTGCCGCCGAGCTTTTTCAGGCGGCTTCCGGCCATGAATTTTACTTTAAAGTTTGAGTTCCAACAGGAATAGAGCAGCATGTCCATCAGGTCAGGCACCACGGCCTCAGCGCCTTCCGATTCCAAAACACCCACGATGTCATTGTTTGCAAGCGGGTGAAACTTCACCAGGATTTCTCCAACCACACCCACCCTTGGCTTCCTTGTATGGAGTAGCTCCAGTTTGTCAAAGTCAGACACGATGCCTTGCAAGTTTCGGCGGAACTCAGCCATATTCGCCTTCTTGAGTGCCTTCCTGCATCGTTGGGACCATGCGCTGTAAAGGCCATTGGTTGAACCGGGGAACCGCTCATAGGGCCTGGTCCGCAGTGTCACACGCAGCAGAAGGTCGCCGTAGACAATCGCCATCATCGCCCGCCTGACCAAACCAAGCGAGTATTGCATGCCTGGATTCCTTTCAAGTCCTGCGGCGTTGATGGAGATCACAGGGATGTGACCATACCCGGCGCTGAGTAGTGCCTTTCGGATAAATGTGATGTAGTTGGTAGCCCGGCAGCCGCCTCCTGTCTGGCTGATCATCACTGACACATTGTTCAGGTCGTATTGACCCGATTTTAAAGCGCTCATGATCTGCCCTACAACCAGCATGGAGGGGTAGCATGCGTCATTGTTTACATACTTGACACCGTCCTGGATCAGTTGGCGATCATGATAGGGCAGCACGACAAGATTGTAGCCATGGCAACGGAAGGATTCCTCCAGAAATTGAAAGTGGATTGGGGACATCTCCGGGCAGAGAATGGTGTGATGTTTGCGCATTTCCGAAGTGAATACTGCCCGTGTAGCTGTGGCTACAGGCGTGGTGGGGAGCAGGTTCCGTCGTGCTCGCTCTGCAATGGCGGCTTGCAACGAACGCAAGCGGATGCGCACATTGCCAAGGTTGTTAATCTCGTCTATTTTCAATACGGTATATACCTTGCCATGGGCCTGGGTGATGCGCTGGACTTCGTCCACCGTGATGGCATCCAACCCGCAACCGAAGGAGTTGAGCTGCACCAGCTCCAGGTTGGCCTGTGTGCCGGCGAAGGTCGCAGCGGCGTAAAGCCGTGTGTGGTAGGCCCATTGGTCCACCACCTGCAAGGGCCTCTCAATGCGCCCCAGATGGGCTACTGAGTCCTCGCTAAGCACTGCGTAGCCATAGCTACAAAGCAGCTCCGGGATGCCATGGTTGATCTCCGGATCGATGTGATAAGGCCGACCGGCCAGCAAAATGCCGGTTTTGCCCGTGCGCTCCAGATACTGTAATGTTTCCTCGCCTTTCTGGCGCACATCGGCCCGATACCGTTCCATTTCGGCCCAGGCTCGGTTGACAGCGTGCCGCAGTTCAGAGGCATTCACTCCAAAGGGTTGAAAAACATCATATAGCCGTGAAGCTAACCCCGTTTTTCCATTGAGCGAAAGAAAGGGGTTTAGGAACCGGATTCCCAATTGACGAAGTTCATCCACATTGTTGCGGATATTCTCTGTGTAGCTCGTCACGATCGGGCAATTGAAACAGTTTCCGGCGCCGCTGCTTTCCTTTTTCTCGTAAGCCACGCTGGGATAAAGGATCACCTTCACACCACAGTCGATCAGGCGCATGATGTGACCGTGGGCCAACTTTGCCGGGTAGCAAGCCGATTCAGAGGGGATCGACTCCATGCCCCGCTCATACAGCGCCTTGTCTGATGGGGGCGAGAGCAACACTGAGAAGCCAAGATCGGTGAGCAACGTGTGCCAGAATGGGTAATTCTCATACAGATTCAGCACCCTTGGCATACCGATCACGCCCCTGGGTGCCTGGTCCTGCGGTAGTGATTGGTAGCCAAAGATACGTTCGAGCTTCCACTTGTAGAGATTTGGTAAGTCTGATTTTTGCATGCCCATTCCTGAGCCACGTTCGCACCGGTTTCCGGAAATGAAGCGCCTGCCGCCTGCAAAGCGACTGATCGTGAGAAGGCAATTGTTGCCACAGCTACCACAACGGGTGTGGCTGATTCTGCAGGTGAACTCACCCAGTGCCACTGGACCAACCAATGTGGAAACGTGACCGCCCTCATTGCGCTCCATCGCGATCAACGCAGCGCCATATGCACCCATCAGTCCTGATATATCCGGCCGCACGGCTTCCGTTCCGGAAACCAACTCGAATGCCCGCAGCACGGCGTCATTCAGAAACGTGCCACCCTGCACCACCGGGTGCTGCCCCAGTTCATCGGGGCTTCTGAGCTTGATCACTTTCATCAACGCGTTTTTGACCACAGAATAGGCCAGGCCGGCAGAGATATCATCAACACCGGCGCCTTCCTTTTGTGCCTGCTTCACACGAGAATTCATAAACACTGTGCAGCGGGAGCCCAGGTCGATCGGTTTACTGCCGAACAACGCAGCTTTTCCGAATTGCTCTGCCGACAACCCCAGGCCGCCGGCAAATGTCTCCAGGAATGAGCCGCAACCGGAGGAACAAGCCTCATTCAGCAGGATGCTATCGATTGCACCAGTTTTTATCCTCAGGCATTTCATGTCCTGGCCGCCAATGTCAAGTATAATGTCAACATCGGGGCGGAAGCGCATGGCCGCCTTCGCGTGCGCCACGGTCTCAATCTCGCCGATGTCAACGCCTAACGCTGCCTTGATCAGCCCTTCGCCATAACCGGTAACGCAGGCGTTGGCAATATGAGCGCCTGCCGGTAAAATTGCATATAGGTCCTTGAGATAATCAACCAACAGGTCTAGCGGCCGGCCTTGGTTGCTGCCGTAGCGGGAATGGAGCAGCGCGCCGCCAGAGTCTATGAGCGCAAGTTTTGTTGTGGTGGAGCCGGCGTCGATCCCCAAAAAGCAGTCGCCTTGATGATTCTTCAATGGCGATTTGGCTGCGGCATTCTTATGGTGCCTGGCAAGAAAGCTGTCGTAGTCTTCCTGGTTAGCAAACAAAGGCTCCATGTGGTCAGCTTCGTGTTGATGCGTTTCATCAAGAGAGGCAAGCCGCGCCATCATGTCTTTGAATCGCACCGAATGACCTGCAGACTGCAGCGCGGCTCCGATTGCAGCAAACAGGTGGGAATCAGCTGGATGAACAAATGTGTTGCCATGGCTACGGAGAGAGGATTCAAACTGGGCTCGTAGCACCGGCAGAAAATGCAGCGGGCCACCCAAAAAGGCAATCCGGCCACGGATGGGTTTGCCACAGGCAAGGCCGCTGATTGTCTGATTGACGATCGATTGAAACACTGACGCCGCGACATCTTCTTTTTCAGCGCCTTCGTTGATCAGCGATTGCACGTCGGATTTGGCAAATACGCCGCAACGGGAAGCGATCGGATAAACCGTGGTGGCTCTGGCAGCCAGATGATTCAACCCTGAGGTCTCTGTGTGCAGCAGCGCCGCCATTTGATCCAGAAAGCTGCCTGTGCCGCCTGCGCAGATGCCGTTCATGCGCTGCTCCACTGCGCCGGAGAAGTATGTGATCTTTGCGTCCTCTCCACCCAACTCCACGGCCACGTCCACATCGGGAAGCATATGGCGGACCGCCTGTGTGCTTGCGATCACTTCCTGGCAGAACGGGATACACAACCGCTCGGCAACCAGGATACCACCGGATCCGGTCAATGTTACGTTCATGTCATGGTCGGGGAATGCGTTGTGCGCCTCATGAAGCAGCTCCCGCAATGTTTTGCGGGTGTCGGCGTGGTGCCGCTTGTAACGAGAAAAAACCAAGCTGCCTTCATGATCCAGAATGACAACCTTGATCGTTGTGGAACCGATGTCCAGGCCCAGAAAATGGTTTGTGTTCATGCTCTTCACTGTGGAAACACGTATTTTATGTATTTTACCATATTTGCGTATCAGGATGAAGCATACAAAAGGTAAATTGCATGTTATACTTGCCTAGAGGAGCTCATCAAAGGCTTCGAGGTGGTCCGATAAGGACAAAAGAAACAGTTTGCTCTCTGGATAATCAAGGATGGCGCAGAAAACTCTCCCCACTGCCGTCACAAAACCGGAAGACAGGCTGCTGGTGCCTTGCATGCAGAGCGGGCAAACGGCCCGGCCCCTTGGGTCCATACGAATGGTTACAGTGTTATTATCCCTCTGCGGAGCCAGGGGGAACACACGGCAGGAAAGAGGCCTCAGCACCCTGTCGCAATGGCCTTCGCAGGAGAGCAGGCGCACAGCACCGTAGCCGGGCAAATGCCCTTCAGAACCAGTAAAACCGGCAAGTCCCTCAAACAATGCCTCCTCACCGGGGAACAAATACATTCCCGGCAGCTCCGGCGAAACCTGGCAGCACGCCGCGCCACACAACCTGCCGCAGTTGAACTTGAGCGGTGTTTCCGTTTCGAGCAAACGGTACAATTCGTGATAGAAATCCTTCGTGGGAATCATTCTGACAATATCCTTTCTTCGGGGGGGCTGGACCATGGCGTTGACACCAGTGCGTTGTGCAATCGAGCGGTTTGGCGCGGCGGGGGAGAGCCACCGTTTTCTGCCCGACTCTCTTCAAAGTGATGACAGGTTGCAGTATGGATCAGCCCAGATGGCTGTGGTGGATCGGCCAATCGGCATGAGAGGTCACTTCCAATGGAAAGCCGGCGCCGATGACTGGATGACCAACCGCAGTTCGTTGCCCGTGCCGGTCCATTCTACCAGAAGCGACGGCATTGAGGAAACCCTTTTACAGATGGAGCAGGATTTCCTGGCAGCAAGAGAGTTGCTTGATGAGAGCGGCGTCATCTATGCTTTTGCCGGCCAGCCGGAGTCAGCGCGGGTGCGGCTGCTGCTGGACGAGGTGTTTGGCCGCTCCAACTTCCTCAACGAAATCATCTGGGCTCAGCCGGCAGGCCTGAAGCCTCAAGGCCGGTTCACCCGCTCCCATCAGACCATTTTTCTGTATCGCAAGGGGAGAAAGGCATTCTTCAACCCCAGTGCCGCCGGCCGGGCCCGCGGCAGGCTGAAAAGCCACATGCGCCGCGATGAGGAGGGTGGGAGGGCATACTATACCCACGAAGCACGTGGCCGAGTTTACCGTTATTATGAGGATGACCTGGTGAGTATTGGGGATGTGTGGACGGATATCCCGGAGATTTCTGCTCGCGATGAGGAACGGACCGGATGGGAGGGCCAACGGCCGGAGGCTTTGATGTGCCGCTTGATTGCCGCGTGCACTGCACCAGGGCAGGTGGTGCTGGATCTTCGCTCCGGCAGCGGAACCGTGGCCGCAGCCGTCCAAGCACTGGGCCGCAGGGTGCTGGCAGTGGGCAGCCACCCGGCTGAGAGGTTGCTGGCCCGCCGGAGGCTTTTGCTGGCCGGGGCCCGGTGCATAGAGCTATATGGCAGCTGCGCTCAGCCAGACATCCAGCCGGAGGTGGCTGCCGCATTGGCCGGAGGAGCCGCCCAGCTGGAGCTTTACCGCCGCAGCGCCAGCCACCCCCAAAGCGCCGGCACATTGTTGGACGATGGATTGGGGTCGCTGGAATACTGGGCGGCGGGGCTGTATGAGGATGATGTGTTCACTGTGAGCAACTGGTCCATGCGCACCCGCCAGCAGCCCAATCTGGCCAAACAGCTTTCGGTGGGTGATGGGCGCGGGAAACCCTGCATCCACCTTGTGGATGCCAGCGGAGAGCAGTGGTTCTATCTGCTGGACTGAGCAGCGGCTTTCAAACCCAACCTGTTCGGGCAGATCTTCCTGCATGTGAAGCAATGGATCTTCCATTCGCCGCCGTTCTTGACGCCGAAAGCGTGTTCCCAGCACGCCATCTGGTTGATCGTTATGCTATCCAGCGCCTGCACCGGGCAGTTTTTCAGGCACAACGAGCAGCCGGGTGGGCAAACCTCGTAGTCCGCCAGCGCGTCCTGATCCAATTCTACCGTCGTCAGCACCGCCGATAGCCAAACCATGTTACCATATCGATTGTTGATCAACAGCGTGTTCTTTCCCATTTTTCCAAGTCCCGCCAGCATTGCCGCGTGCTTGAGTGATATCGTGCCCCTGAACTTCTCGCTTTTTTCGTCATATTCATCCGGCCCGACGCTGCCGATGGGCACAGCGCAGCAACCTGCCCGATCCAGTGCTTCGGAGAGCCCCGTCGCCAGCGTGTTCATCCGCATGGAGATGTCGTTTCGCGTGACCGTATAAGGGCTTGTGGACTGCGCCAGCAGCGTGGAATGGTTGAAACGCCGGGCTAGCATGATGACCGACCGGCAACCCGGCAACACATCGCGGGGGTGAAAGCCCTCCGGCGCGTCGGTGAAGCGATCAACCGCGCCAATGCCGCATAGGTCGGCGCCTAAATCGAATGCAAGTTGTTTGATTTTTGTGGAATCCATGTCGAACAATCTCCTTTTCCAATTCTAGCCAAATTGTATTGCGTGCAAATGTAACTGTCAATAAGAAAAAAGAGGGTTACATTTGATCTGTTGTACCGATATGGTATACTGTAGACGGAGGGTTCCGATGGACGAGCTTTTTCTCGATTTCTTGAATACGGCCTGGTATATCCGCCACGACGCCCATGCCGATCCCCTGTGCGGCAGCGCCTGGGTGAAAGGCGTGCTGGAACGAGAGAAGGCCGTGCCACTCACGGCATATGAAGGCGAGCGGTTGATCGGGCTGCGTGAAGCCCTGACGGCGGCGGCAGACCAACTGATCGAAACCGGCGGGCTGGACGATTGCCAACTGGCCTGGCTCAATGGCCGGCTTTGGGAGTATCCAGTATGCTATCATTTGGCACGTGAGGGTGATGAATTCCGATTGACCGATCAACCGCAACAGGATGGGTTGGAATATACGGAATATTTGGTCTTGAAAAGCTTTGCCGCCTTTGTGGCAAGTGGCCTGTGGCGGATTCTTCGGCGGTGCGGCAACGCCGATTGCCGTTGGTTCTTTGTAGACCATAGTAAGAGCCATACCCGAAAATGGTGCGGTAACACCTGCGCCAGCCTGTTCAAGGTGCGCCGGCACCGGGCAAACAAAAGCACCTGAATGATGTTCAAACAAGATCGGAGGCGCGGATATCTTCCGCGCCTCCGATTAAATAGCCTTGCTCGCTGAATAACTGCCAGTGTCATGGCTCAGCTGCCAGCCGATACCATACTTGTCCACCACAAACCCGTAACTCTTGCTCCAGAAGGTTTCCTGCAGCTCCATCTGCACTTCACCGCCTGCCTTCAGCAGTTCATACAGCCTTTTGATTTCCTCAATGTCTGGGCTGACCACGGTCAGACTGACGTTGTTGCCTGCCACAAAGGGCATACCCGGCGGCACATCGGAAAACATCACCATCGTGCCCTGGATCATCAGGTTCGTGTGCATTACCAGTTTCTTTGCATCGTCGCTCATCGGGTATTCAGGATCCGGGGGCATGTCGCCATACAGCATGAACTTGGGTTTCTCCACCCCGAACACATCGGCGTAGTATTCCACTGCCTCGCGGCAGTTGCCGTTGAAATTGATATATGGAAGAATTGCCATGTTGTTCACTTCCTTTTGCCCGTTGTCAGGATAGTATCCTGCCTTACGAAACTCATCATACATCCGGAAGCGCCTTCCTTCCGTGATGAGAATTACGGTAACGGCAAAGAGCAAAAGGATTTTTAGGCATGACAGAGGCAGGAGGCCGCTTTATACTGCGTCGTTAAACAGCACCATGTGAATGTGGTCTTCCCACACACCATTGATCTTCAGATATTTCTTCGCCAATCCTTCCTCCTCAAACCCCAGCTTTTGCACCACGCGCAGCGAGCGGGTGTTGCGCGGCATGATGTTGGCTTCAATGCGGTGCAACTTGTGCTCCTCAAATGCGACTTCAATGGCCTTGCGGAGTGCTTCGGTCATGTAGCCCTGGTTGATCTCCCGTTCGTCCAGCCGGTAGCCCAGGTGGCAGGACTGGAAAGCTCCCCGCACAATGTTGTTGAAGGCAATCATACCGATCAGTTGCTCTGGGTTATCCTTTTTGATGATCCACCACTTGAGAAGCATGCTCCGTTCCATCATGTCAAGTTCTTTGTCAAGTATGGCGGCTTGGTATTCCATCGTGTAGAACCCTTCCGGTTTGACAGGCTCCCACGGGCAAAGGAACTCCCGGTTACGATCCAGGTAGTTCAGCACCGCTGCGGCATCGTTAGGGGCAAGGGGTTTAAGAAGCAAGCGTTCTGTGGCAAATGGCTTTATCATTTGGATCATTCCTTTCAGCCAGTGTGAGCTATAATACTGAGGCCGAAAGCCGATTCATTCGGCTGAGGCAACCGATGGTTGAGTTAAGGCATTGCTACACCTGCCCGAAGGCGTGCCAGTTCCTAGGTGTGTTTCGTGGAACAATACCAAGAACCTGCCCGGCGACATGCGCGGCGGGCAGGTAAATGACATTCAGAGCGTGATAGATCGCCGAGGTGCGCCAGCACCGAAGGCGAAATGCTATTGTTGTTGGGCTGCCTTCTTCTGCCCATTGAGGCGCATGCGCATCGTGTGGTCCAGCACACGCTTTCTGAGGCGTGTTGTCACTGGCGTTACTTCCAGCAGCTCATCGTCGGAGAGGAACTCCAGTGACTCCTCCAGGCTCAGGTGCCGGGGTGGTGTGAGCCGAAGCGCGTCATCGGAACCGGCGGCGCGGATGTTGGTCACATGCTTCTTCTTGCACACATTCACCACAATGTCCTCGGTCTTGGGGCTCAAGCCCACGATCATACCGGGATAGACCGGAGTGTTGGGGTCGATGAACATCATGCCCCTGTCCTGCGAGTTGAAGATGCCGTATGTCGTGGCCTCGCCGGCTTCAAAGGCGATCAAAGAACCGGACTGCCGCTTGGGGATCTCGCCCTTCACCGGCTCATAGGAGTGGAAGATGGCATTGAGGATGCCCTCGCCCTTGGTGTCGGTCATGAAGTCGCTGCGGTAGCCAAACAGGCCCCGGCTGGGGATGTGGAACTCCAAACGCATGCGCTCACCCTGTGGGTTCATGTGCTGGAGCTCGCCTTTGCGCGCGCCCATCTTTTCCATCACCACGCCCACGCTTTCCTGTGGCACATCAATGACCAGACGCTCGATGGGTTCGCAGAGCTCGTCATTGATGGTGCGGTATAGCACGCGGGGTGTGCTCACTTGAAATTCATAGCCCTCCCGGCGCATTGTCTCGATGAGGATGGAGAGGTGCATTTCGCCCCTGCCCATCACGCGGAAGGCTTCGGTTGTTTCCGTTTCCTCCACTCGAAGCGACACGTCTTTCAGCAGCTCACGGAACAGTCTGGCCCTTAGGTGCCTCGTTGTCACGTACTTGCCCTCGCGGCCTGCGAAGGGGGAGTCGTTGACTGAAAACGTCATCTCAACTGTGGGCTCGCTGATCTTTACGAAGGGCAGCGCCTCCACATTCAATGGGTCGGAGATTGTGTCGCCGATGGTCACGCCCTCAATGCCGGATATGCACACGATGTCGCCCACCTGGGCTTGCTCCACCGGTGTGCGCTTCAAGCCCTCGAATTGATACATGTTGGTGATCTTGGCTTTATAAGGATCTTTTGAGTGGTGGAAGTTGCTCACGGCCACTTCCTGGCCCACTGCGATGGCACCACGCTCGATGCGCCCGATGGCAATACGGCCCACATAATCATTGTAGTCTATGCTGGATACCAGCATTTGCAATGGTTCTGTTTCCGGGCCTTCCGGCGCTGGAATGTAATTCAGTATCGTATCAAACAACGGCAGCAAATTACCGCCGGGCACATTGGGCGACAGGGAAGCCACGCCCTTGCGGGCAGAGCAATAGATGATGGGGCTGTCCAGCTGTTCGCTGTTGGCGTCCAGCTCCAGCAGCAGCTCCAGCACCTCGTCGCCAACCTCGTTGAGGCGCGCGTCCTCACGGTCAATCTTGTTGATCACGATGATCACGCGGTGGTTAAGCTCCAGCGCCTTTTGCAGCACAAACCGTGTCTGCGGCATGGGGCCTTCAAAGGCGTCCACCAGCAGCAGCACTCCGTTGACCATTTTGAGCACGCGCTCCACCTCGCCGCCGAAGTCGGCATGGCCAGGAGTGTCTACAATGTTGATTTTCACACCACCGTAGTGGATCGATGTGTTTTTGGCCAGGATCGTGATGCCGCGCTCCCGCTCCAGGTCATTGCTGTCCATCACGCGCTCTGCGACCACCTGGTTTTCGCGGAAAGCGCCGCCCTGCTTGAGCATTTCGTCTACCAGTGTGGTTTTGCCGTGGTCGACGTGGGCGATGATGGCTACGTTTCTGATGTCTTGCCGGATCAAAGGGAATTCCTCCTGAGTATAATCTCTTCACAATTCATGACAAATTATTATACTGCACGGAGATAAAGCTGTCATTAAAAATTTATATTATAAAGTGAAATGGTGATTTGCTTCCATTTGAAAAACCATGCCCTGAGTCAGAGGCATGATGTCCGGGCATGCTGTTTGACGAAACGTTTGTTGCCAAAGCCCGCGAAGAGGGTATTCACATTGCCTCGGTGGAGCAATATGCCATCGATCAGGGGAGCCATCTGGATAACCTGGTGCCGGGCTATAGGCATTTGGAAGAGGGGATGATTGTAGAGGGGGTGGATAAGTTAAGCGGGTTCATCGCGTCATACGAAAGCAAAACCCACCGGCTGAACCGGTGGCTTGAAACACAGTATGTTTTTGTTTGCAGGCTTTGGTTTTTATTCCGCAACAGACAAACAAAACGGATGCCCGTCTGGATCAAACATGACGGTGGAAGTCTCAAAATACTGCACGTCAGCCTTTCTTGCGCCGCATTCGATGGCATGTTGCACAGCATCGGCCAGGTTTTCCACTTTGAAATCGATGTGCGCCATCTGCTGCTGCGCGCCTTCTTTCCATGGCCAAATAGGGGGCATATATTCCTCCACAGTTTGAAACGCCAGGATGATGCCCTGCGGGGTGTGAATGCCAGCCCAGCCATTGCCTGAGATTGTCTTTTTCCAGCCGAGAAGATTCGCATAGAAGTCCGCCAGTGCGTCTGCATCCTTGCTGTCATAGGCGAACCCGATCATTGATGCTTGCATTTCAAACCTCATGTAATTGCGTGGTATAAGGTAAGCTGAGTTCTTGAATAGATATCACTATGGCTATATAATGCTATTATATCCCATTTGGCGCACACACTTCAAGAATTAGCTAGAGCACAGGGAGGGAATCTCATGGCAGACATCATAAAGACATACCGGCAATCGGTGCCGGCAATGCGGTTCATCGGTAAACAATACAGCGATGGAGACAGGGTCAACGGCGGGTTTGGCAAGCAATGGGGCGACTGGTTCTCCAACGACTGGTTTAAGCCAATGGAAAAAGGCTTTGACCTGAAGTCTTTGTATGAGGATTGGGACGCCTATATCGGCCTTATACGCTGGAAAGAGGGCGAGCCATTTGAATATTGGATCGGTATGTTCTGCCCGGAGAATGCCGCTGTGCCGGAGGGGTATGCCCATCATGACTTTCCCGCTGCGGACTTGGGCGTGGCGTGGCTCTATGGCAAGGACGACGATGTCTACGGCCAGGAGCGCAAGTGCGGCGAAAGCTGCATGAAGGAAGGGTTCAAGATCATCACCGACGAGCAGGGAGCCTATTGGTTCTTTGAACGGTATGGCTGCCCGCGCTTTACCACGCCCGATGAGAAGGGCAATATCATTCTGGATATTTGCCACTTTATTGAGAAAGCCTAACGAATTAAGAAAAACCCCGCTGTCCCCCTTAGGAGACAGCGGGGTTTTATCTGTTACGGCAACTTATTCCCTGCTGCCAGATAGATGGCATACCACTCCTGCCGCGTGAGCTCAATGGTGGAAGCCTTGCAGATGTCCTTCAGGCGCTCGGCATTGGTCGTGCCCACGATGGGTTGCATCTTGGCCGGGTGCCGCAGCAGCCAGGCTGTGGCGATGGCCGTGTCTGGCACATTGTATTTTTCCACCAGCTCGCCGATTCTGGCGTTGAGCTCCGGATACTTGGGGCTGCCCAGGAACACACCCTCGAAGAAGCCGTATTGGAACGGTGACCAAGGCTGGATCGTGATGTCTTTCAGGCGGCAATAGTCCAGGATACTGCCGTCACGGTTGACGGAGCGGTCAATCTGCATGTTCACATTGAGGCCCGCGTCGATCATGCCGGTGTTGGTGATGGATAGCTGCAGTTGGTTGATGATCAGGCGTTGGCCCAGATATTTGCTCAGCAGCTCAATTTGATTGGGGTTCTGGTTGCTCACGCCGAAGTGGCGCACCTTGCCTGCAGCGTGCAGCGTGGAGAAGGCCTCAGCCACTTCTTCCGGCTCCATCAATGCGTCGGGCCGGTGCAGCAGCAGCACATCCAGGTAATCGGTCTCAAGGCGCTTTAGGATGCCATCCACCGAATTCAGAATGTGTTCCCTGGAGAAGTCAAAGAAACCCCTTCGAATGCCGCATTTGGATTGCAGGAAGATGTGTTCCCGTATGCCGGGCATGGCCTTCAACACATTGGCAAACACTTCCTCCGACTTGCCGCCGCCATAGATGTCGGCGTGGTCGAAAAAGTCGATGCCCTGCTCCAGCGCTGTGGCGATGAGGTGTGTGGCTTCCTTTTCCCCCATGCCGGAGATGCGCATGCAGCCCAATGAAATCTCGCTGGCCGTCAGCTCGCCCTTGCCGATTTTCAACTTTCTCATTAAGATTCCTCACTTTCGTATACCCGGTGATCCGACACTTCAGGTGCTTCCCTGAGCCGGAAACCTCCGCCCAATGGTATGATAAACCAGCATCGCCAGGAAAACAAGCGCATGAGGAGGTTGCTTTACCTCCAAATTGTCTGCCACGTCGCATCCGGTTGCTGTATAATAAATCAAAACATCTGGAGAACTCCATGCAGCAACTTGTCACTGCCGCCAACGGCGTGCCCGTATATTCCTACCGCCAACCCCATTTGCATACCTTCACGATCGGCTTGTATGTGCGTGCCGGTGTTCTTTACGAGCACCCTGAGGAAACGGGCATTACCCACTTTCTGGAGCATGTGCTGTTCCGCAACCTGGGCGGCATGCCTCAGCGGGAGCTCTATGAGCGGCTGGCTGCCATGGGTGCCTCCTTTGACGCCTGCACCTATAAGGAGTTCATGGAGTATACAATCTCCGCTGCGAGCCACCACTTTGACGAGTGCGCCGAACTCATCGCACGGCTGCTGGCACCGCTCTCCGTGAACACCCGTGACGTGGCTGTGGAACGCAAGCGGGTGCAGAATGAGATCCGTGAGGATGACCCGCTGAAATCCTTTGACCATTTTGCCGGAAACCTTGTGTGGGGCGGCACCGCGCTTTCCCGGCCCATTTCCGGCACAGTGACCGGTGTGGCGGCCCTTGGCCTCGAACAGCTGCAGGCGGCATGGGTGGAGTCATTCCAAGCAAACAACCTGTGTTTCTATGTGACCGGTAACTTCACTGACGAAAACCTTGCTCACCTGGCCGGGCATGCTGGGGTCTACTCCATAGGGCAGGGTGGGGGGGAGCGACGCAATGTGGCTCCGGTGCCGAAGGACTTCATGAGGAGGAACTGCCTGGTGGCAGTTCAGGATCGAAAGGACATGCCCGAGGTGCTGCTCACCTTCGACGTGGATTATACCCGCTATTCGATGGCGGAGATCAACCTGTTGGACGAGCTGCTCTTCCGGGGCATGCTAAGCCGCATGAGCATGGCGCTGTCGGAGGATCGGGGGTTGATTTACAGCCATTCGGCCTATCTGGAGCAATACCGCAACATCGGCACCTGCTCTGTCAAGTATAGTGTCATGTTAAGTAAGCTGGAAGAATCGTTGAAGGTTGCCGCAAATGTGTTCCGCTCAGCAAAGGAAACCATTACCGAGCGGGAGTTGGCGCTGCACCGGCCGAAATATGCAGACAATTACGCCTACACGCTGGATGACCCCGATGACCTGAACTGGAACATGGCCTATCACAACTTCATCCTGAATGACCGTCTGGAAAGCATTGCTCAGATCAGGGGGCTTTATGCCGCTGTTACCGCAGAGCGGCTTATGGAGATCAGCCGGGAGATTTTCCGGCCTGAGAATTTGGTGGTGGCTGTTCGGGCGAAGAAGGGAAAATGCAAGCGGGATCTGATCCGGGATATTTTTCTGGCGTTATAGCAAAAAAGGGGGAGCCATACAGGCTCCCCCAATCCGATCTGGATGCTTCAATACCAATCGGCTTGATGACTATTTTAGTGGGTTAATCCGCGTGCCCAGGACCGATAATGCCGTTGTTGTAACGGTCCAGTGTGGTCATCCAGGACAGCACATTGTTTCTTTCGGCCGATGACAACGCTGCCCAATCGGCCGCGTTGTGACTGGCCAGGAAACTGTCTGCCGTGCCCATCACGGCCGCTACGGCGGATTTGTCAGCGCCGTTGGCGTAATTAAGCTTGGCCGCCAGCAACTGGGCATAGAGCTTGACGATTCCGTTGGATGCGCCGCCGGTCATCTTCAGGATGCTGACTGCCTGGGAAGTAGTCGAAATCATCACGCTTTTTTCACCGCCGGAGGCCCCTAACCGGATGGGCAGCAAATCTGCCATGGCGCCGGGGTGGGTTTTCCAGTAGCCGATTGTGTAGGTGCCCTGCGAAGTTTGGTCTCCTACATAGGCCGACGCGGTGCCGCCCCAGGATACCAACAACAATGCCGCAAGCAACAGAGTTATGAGTTTTTTCATGTTGATCGCCCCTTTTTCATTTGCTCCGTTTGTTCTGGAGACGGGCGCTCTGTTTTCAGCCTCGCTTTATGGGAAGCGGGGTTAACCTGACTAAAATGGTAGGAATTGTTAACTCAATATTACAACATTCGGCTTTCTCTGGCAAGAAGCGAGTGTGGCAGAATTGAGGCAGTATTGCGGCAAGATTTCAGCCAAAAAACCGGCAGGCTCTCATGCCCACAACACCGGCATCAGCCTTGAAAAGGCAGCCGGCCAGAGGCTGGTTTTCCTGATCCGCCTTGCTCAAGCCCACACTGGCTGTTGTGATAAAGAGGGTGTCAAGCTGCTTGCCGCCAAAGGCGCAGCTGGTTACCTGGCCTGCAGGCACATTTACTTTGGTGATCTTGTTTCCTGTTGCTGGGTCATAGCGTGCCACTTGCCAGCCGCCCCATTGGGCCACCCAAAGCATGCCCTCTGCGTCCACAGTGAAGCCGTCGGGGCCGCCCTCGCCTGGAGCGATCTCCACCACCGTGCGGCGGTTGGTGATACAACCGGTCTTTTGATCATAATCGAAGGCCCATATCTGCCGCGTGGGCGTGTCGGTGTAATACATTGTGTTGCCGTCGGGGTTCCAGGCGATGCCGTTGGAGATTGTAACACCTTCCAGCACCCTGTGGCAGGATAAATCGGCGTCCAGCCGGTAAAGGCTGCCTTGCCCTTCACTGCCAGGCCCACCGGCCATCGTGCCGGCCCAGAAGCGGCCGTCGGGGCCGCACTTGCCATCATTGAAGCGGTTCTGCTGCTTATCCTGCTCCGGGTTACAGATACTTTGGACCGTGCCGGTTTGCTCGTCAATAAAAACCAGCCCCTTGTCTGTGGCCGCCAGCAGGCCGCCCTTCTCCCGCTGCACCACAGTGCCGATCTGGCTGCCGGATTGATAAAGCAGCCTGTCCTGACCGGTTGCCGGGTCAAATGCGTGGATCTCACCCATCGGGATATCCACCCAAAGAAGCCTGCCCGCCCTGTCATCCCACAGGGCCCCTTCGCCCAAAGCGGCAACATGTTCCAGAACCATTTCCGCCTGCAACTGCTTCATATCATTTTCTCCCTGCGCGAGACCAACCCTGTTTGACAGCGCGTTGGCCGCTTTTTATAATGGAACCATCAATTTCCGGAGATGTCAAGATGACCACAGATGATGTCAAACGAATCGCCGCCGCAAGTGGCAGGCAGGCCTGGGAAGCCGGGATGAAGCATGAGGCGGTGCAATTGGCGCTGGAGGCAGCCAAGGGCAGCTCGCAAGGCCGGTTTCTGGCCGAGGGCCTGTGGCTCAACAGCCAGGCTGTGGAATATGGCGCTGAAATCGAGGCGCTTTTTGTTTGCCCGGAAATGATTTACCATGACAAATGGGTGCAATCGGTGGAGGCCATGGTTGCCCGTAGTGCCATGACTTATGTTGTGTCTGAAAAGGTTTTGGACCGCTTAGGCGATGAAAAGGGCGACCGGGGCGTGGTGTCCGTCATCAAACTGCCGAAATGGGAGATGTCTGACATCCCCAATAAGCAGCCCAGCACGTTGCTCGTGCTGGACGGCTTGGAAAACCCCGGCAACCTGGGCACATTGATCCGCACGGCAGAAGGTGCCGGTGCCGCTGCCGTGATCATTTGCAACAGGCGCACGGGCCTGAATAACCGCGTGGCGGTGCGTGCCAGCTTGCTCACGCTGCTCACGCTGCTGGTAATGGAGGCGGAGGCAGGGGAGTGTATGGATTATCTTGCTGCCAATGGCTACACCGTCTATCTCGGCAAGGCCGAATCGGCAGTGCGCTACTGCGACGTGGGGTATGCCCAAAAGACCGCCGTGGTGCTGGGCCATGAGAAATATGGCGTGAGCGGCGCCTGGTTTGAGCGGCCCCATGTGGCCGTGAGCATCCCGATGCTTGGGCGTGTTGACTCACTTAATGTGGCTGTGGCGGGAGGGATTTTGCTTTATGAGGTTGGGAGGAATCGGGGGTTTCAGTCTCACACATAAATCATCTTCTTCGTCATCCCGCCGTCTATCACAATGTTCTGCCCGTTGATAAACTCATTGCCATCCATTGTGAGAAAGAGGCATGCCCTGGCGATATCCAGCGGTGTGCCCACCCGGCCGGAGAAATGCTGTGTGTGATCGGCTTCGGTCAAGGCTTCATAACCCTCTGTGCAGATCCAGCCGGGGCTCACACAGTTTACCCTGATTCCGTCTGGTGCAAGGCTCGCGGCCAATGCATGGGTGAGGGCCAGCAGCCCGCCCTTGCTGGCGGCATAAGCCTCGGTGTTTGGTTCAGACATGATCGCCCTGGTGCTGGCGATGTTCACGATGGCGCCGCCACCAGCCGCTTTCATGTGCGCGGAGCACAGCCTGGCAAACAGAAACGCTGCCCGCAGATTTACATTCAGTACATAATCCCAGTCATCAACTGCCAATTCTCTCGGGTGAGCACCCCGCCCCAGCCCGGCGCAGTTGACCAGAGCGTCAATCTTGCCGAATCGGGAAACCGCCTGCGCCACCGCTGTTTCACAGTCTTCCGGGCGGGAGATGTCTGTCCTGATGAACAATGCATCATGCACGTTAGCTCTCAGCTCAGTCTCGAGCTGATTCCCGGCTTTCTCATCGATATCTACGATCGCCACGGCGGCGCCGGCCAGTGCGTATTGCTGCACAATTTCCCGGCCAATGCCGCCCGCGCCGCCGGTGACCAGCGCCACTTTTCCCATATGGCTAAACTCCATGAGGTTCACCTCCGGCCCTCATCATACCCGACAGGGTTGTTTTTCGCAACACGGGTTGAGAGAAGTCCCTATGTCGAAATATGGCTATCTTTGTTGCTTGCCAAACCGGTTTAATGCTAAAATAAACGATATGAGGCAGGTGTTCAGAATTTGCCTGCATTCGAAGGACGGCGAACGATGCCCATGCTGGACCTCAACCAATACAGGCTGATTGTGGAATCGTCCCCCAATATGATCTGGCGGTCAAACACTGCCACCGAATGCGACTATTTCAATAAGACCTGGCTCAGATTTACTGGCCGCTCATTTGAGCAGGAGCTTGGCTTCGGATGGGCCTCGGGCGTCCATCCCGACGATTATGACGGTTGTGTGCGGATCTATATGGATCACTTCCACCGCCGGGAACCGTTTGAGATGAACTACCGGCTGCTCCGGCATGACGGGCAATACCGCTGGATCAACGACCGGGGTGTGCCTTTTTATGGCGATCAGGGGGAGTTTCTTGGGTTCATTGGCAGCTGCATGGATGTGACGGAAAAGATGGAGGGTCAGATCCTGAAGGACATGGCCTACCATGATGGATTGAGCAGGCTTTTCAACCGCCAATACACGTTTCAGCTGCTGGCGGAGGAGTATAAGACGGTGAGCCCTAAGGCGCCGATGGTCCTGTTGATGATGGACATTGATAACTTCAAGGGCGTGAACGACACCCATGGCCACCAGGCAGGAGACCGGGTGCTGGAGCGTGTCGCATCGGTGATCCGTGAGAAGACCGGTAAGAATGGCATCGCCGGGCGTTATGGTGGCGACGAGTTCATCATCGGCTTGCCCAAAGCCAGCCTGGAAGAAGCGGCCAGGATTGCCACTGCGATCAAAGACACGGTGCAGGAGCATGAATTTGAAGCTTATGGCAAGGCGTTTTCGGTCACGATGAGCGCTGGCATCGCCCAATCCGGCGGCGAGCGCACGCTGGATGAGCTTGTCTATCTGGCGGACTCTAGCCTGTATCAGGCCAAATTTGAGGGTAAAAACCGCATTAAGTGGTAGTTCTGAGCGATATCTGAATTTTAGCAGTCTCCGCTCTGATCATCTATATGAAAAAAGTGGCAATCTTGATATAATAACGGCGATATTGATCAGGAGGGAATACCATGAGCAAGCTCCCCGTTGCATTGCAGCTATACACAGTCAGGGACGCTGCTGCGAAAGACATTTTTGGTGTGTTAAGACAGGTCAAGGAAATGGGATATGACCTGGTGGAATTCACCGCTGATTTCTTTGGCTACAATGCCGGTGAGATCCGCGCAGAGATGGATCGCCTTGGCCTTGCCGCCATCTCTGCCCATGTGCCCATCGACCTTTTGATTCACGACCTGGATCTTGTGATCGCGGACTTCGGTGTGCTGGGTTGCCAATACATTGCCATACCCTGGCTGGACGAGACACGCCGCCCCGGCTCTCCCGCCTGGCCCAAAGTGGTGGGTCAGATCAAGGAAATCTGCGCGGGCTTAAAAAAAGCCGGTTTCCAGAGCCTATACCACAATCATGACTTTGAGTTTATGAAGCTGAATGGCCGCTATGCGCTGGACCAGCTTTATGAGGATGTGCCGGATCTTGCCGCGGAAATAGACACATGCTGGGTGAAGGTGGCTGGTGTGGACCCGGCGCAATACATTGCGCAATACGCTGGCCGCTGCCCGGTTGTGCACCTGAAAGACTTTGTGATGCCCGGACACAAAAAACCGCAGAGGCTCTACGCCCTCATCGGTGAGGACGGTAAGGATATGGAGGCAGTGGAACCGGGGGAGGGAAGCTTCGACTTCCGGCCTGTGGGCTATGGCGTGCAGGACTTCCCCTCGATTCTGGAGGCCTCGGTGATAGCCGGAGCCAAATACGTGGTTGTGGAGCAGGACCGCTCCAGCCAGAGGCCTTCTCTGGAAGCTGCCCGGATGAGCCGGGAGTATTTGAGAACGCTTGGGTATTAACTCATAGATGGAGGATGCTATGAAGAAAGTACGGATTGCAACACAGCTTTACCCGCTGCGGGTTGACGCGGCCCGTGATCTGCACGGTGTGCTGAAAGCTATCGCAGAAATGGGTTATGACGGTGTGGAGTTTTGCGGGCTGTTCGGCCATGAGGCTGCTGAGCTGAGAGGCTGGCTGGATGAGCTGGGCCTGGTGGCTGTTTCCAACCACATGACGCTGGACGAGCTGGCCAACCCCCCGGCAGTGATTGAAATGTGCCGGGTTTTGGGCTGCAGTGGCGCAGTGCTGGGTTTTCTGACGGAAGACCAGCGCCATAACACACCGGCCTTTGCCAAAACGGTGGAGATCATGCGAGCCGCCGCTGCCGCGCTCAAAGCAGAAGGGCTGGATTTGGCCTATCACAACCATAATTTCGAGTTTCAAAATGCCGAAGGCGGCAATGGCCTTAAACGGATACTGGACGCCGTACCAGAGCTGAACGTCCAATTTGACACCGGCTGGTTGGCCATCGGCGGGCAGGACCCGCTGCAATGGCTGGATCAATATGCCGGCCGATACACCGCCGTGCATTTGAAAGACTATCTGAGCGACATTGACTTAGGCTATGACTTCTGCCCGATCGGCATGGGTGATGTGCTCGATTATGCCGCCATCGTGGAGAAGGCCGTGCAAAACGGCGCGACCTGGCTCATCGTGGACCAGGATAACGACACCCGCCGCACTTCGCTGGAGGCTGCAAAGCTCAGCGTGGATTTCCTGCGGTCGCTGGAGCACTAACAGACGAGATGAAACAAAAGGCGGGGGAGACCCCGCCTTTCGCTTTATGCATTCATCGCCGCTGCCAACCGGTCAATACCCTCCGGTTTTGGCGCAGGCGCCGGTTTGCCTTCCTTCTGCGTAACGCTCTCCATCATCTTGGTGATCATCTTATGCCCGAAGCTCATCTTTGACTTGTCCAGCACGCCGCCAAAGTGCTCCTTTGCGACGGCAACCTCCAGCAGCTGCCGGGGGAAGTTGGTGTTAAAGTTCTGCTCCAGGTTTTCGGGCAGGCCGCTGCAAAGGAACAGCCCCACCTTTTTCTTTGCCAGTTCCACCGCGTGGGCATCCATGTAGTCCTTGAGCTTCTTGTTGATCTGGCCCATATAGATCGAGCTGCCCAGGACCACCGCGTCATATCCTGCCAGGGTGGCAGGCTCTCCTTTGCTGATGTTAATAAGATCAGCCTGCCCGCCCAGCTTTTGGGCGAGCGTCTTCACGCACTGCTCGGTAAATCCATATGTGGTGCCATAGACAATCAATGTTTTCATGTTTTCGTCCCTTCTCTGTTATTTATAGTTGGTTGAGAAGCGCAAAACGGTTCACCGCCTGTGAGGTTTATTTTCCGTCCAGTGCATCCTCAATGCTCTTGAGATAAGCCTTGGTTGTAATCGTCGCACCGGTCTGCGTGTCCACATCGGTGCTTTGACTGTCTATCACGCTTTGGATAATCCGGCTCCTAACCTCTTCCTTTTCTATGACAACTGGTTGCATTACGTCAATGGCTGTGATCTTGCCGTCTTGCACGGTCACTTCCAGGCGGTTGGTAAAGCGACCGCCGCTGTATTGGCCGTTATAAGTGCCATCGGCCAGCTGGGCTGGATTGATCGGGCCGATGGCAAGGGTTTCGGTGGCAGCCTTGCCGTTGTTCAGAAACAGCGCAAAACCACCGACTGCCAGAACCAAAACAACCACCACCACGCCCAACACGATCAAAACCTTCTTCATGCCTTATCCCTCCTAGATTTTTTTTGCCCTTTATCCATTTCGTCGATGTTGCCCATGATCCTGCCCAGGGCGGCCCGCAGCGCTGCCATTTCTTCCGGGCTCAGGCCCTCATACATGCTTGCCATAAACTCCTCGCTGCGCTGCTGCATGCCGATCCAGAATGCATTGCTCTTTTCAGTGAGCTTAAGTCGCACCGCGCGGCCATCTTGTGCATCATTCACAATCTCCAGAAAGCCCTTGTCCTGCAGTTTCAATGCCACCTGCTTCACATTCTGGTGCGTGCTGCCCATTGCAGCAGCGGCCTCTCCCAGTGTGGGCGGTTCCTCAAACGCGCCGCCGATGAGGATGGACAGGAACCACTGCTTTGCCGTCATGCCATGCGGCTCAAACTCCCGGTCCAGAAGCGTTTGCAGCCGGTTGGCAATCATAAACAGGCTGCCCAGGATGAATTCCTCGTTGGCAGTGGCGTCCAGCTTTTGTTGGCTCAGTTCGTTGTTTTCTTTCATTACGGCCCCTTGTGTAATATGTTACTTACATATGTAATATATCACCTTGTGTAGGTGGTGTCAATCGATAATTAGAAAATATATTACATAATATTGACCTTTGGTATATGCATGGGTGGGTGGGGAGGGGTTTGTGGCTTGGTTATGTTGTGATGTGTAGGGGCGGTTCACGAACCGCCCGCTTCCTTTCTCACCATGTGATCCAACCAGTAGTGGTCGGGCCCCGGGATGCATGGGCGAGCAGCAATCTGAAAGATTGCGGCCAGCCCGCCCCGGCTCGATCTCTCATTGCCTGCGGGCAGGAACCCCCCCTGCCTCCTTCGGGAGGCATCCTCCCTTAATAAGGGCGGGTAGGGAAATCGTTCTTTCTTGCTTGAGGAAGGGATTGTGCTCCGTATATTGCTCATATAAAACGATATAGCCCGAGCATGGCGGTCAATGTGGGCCGGGCTCCGTACCGGCCCAACCTCATAGGTGGCGTTCTCGTCTAGTTGGGGCCGGGCTCCGCCCCGGCCCGTGTAAATGTGACTCCGCCCCGGCCCGAGAAACCCTCCCCCGCATAGGATTGGGGGATGGGTGCGCAGTTGGATGGTGCAAAAAGAGGGCGAACCAACCGGTTCGCCCTCTCTGTGTCAATTTGCCTTCTGGCTTACAGGATCTTCTCCTCAGCCAGCTTCTTGTAGGTCTCCAACCTCTTGCGGGCTTCGCCCTGGGCCTTGGCAAAGAGCTTCTCGGCCACTTCCGGGAACTCCTGCAGCAGGGCCTTGTAGCGCGTCTCGCCCTTGATAAAGTCCATATAGTCGGCGGTGGGCTCCTTGCTGTCCAGCACGAAGGGGTTCTTGCCCTCTTCAGACAGCAGCGGGTTGAACCGGTAGAGCGGCCAGTAGCCGGACTCCACAGCCTTCTTCATTTCCTGCTGGCTCTTGCCCATGTTGATGCCGTGGTTGATGCACGGGGCATAGGCGATGACCAGCGACGGGCCCGGATAAGCCTCGGCCTCAGAGAGGGCCTTCAGCAGCTGCGCCTGGTTGGCGCCCATGCTCACAGAGGCCACATACACATAGCCGTAGCTCATTGCCATCAGGCCCAGGTCCTTCTTGCGGGTGCGCTTGCCGGAGGCCGCGAACTTCACGACCGAGCCGGTGGGCGTGGACTTGGAGGACTGGCCGCCGGTGTTGGAGTAAAGCTCAGTGTCCAGCACGAGGATGTTGATGTCCTCACCCATGGCCAGCACGTGGTCCAGGCCGCCGTAACCGATGTCATAGGCCCAGCCGTCGCCGCCGAAGGCCCACACGGACTTCTTCACAAACAGGTCGTCCATGCCGGCGATTTCTTTGTAGAGGTTGTCCAGCTCGCAGCCGCAGCTGCCGCACTCGGCGATGGCCACCTTGAGGGCGGCGCGCAGCTTCTCAGAGGCAACCTTGCTGGCTTCTGCATTATCTTTGCCAGCCAACCACTCGGCGCAGGCTTCCTTGAGGCCCCACTCGGCGGGCACTTCTGCCGCACCCAGCTTCTCCACCAGCATCGCGAGGCGGGCCCGGCGCTGCTGGAACGAGATGGCCATGCCGAAGCCGAACTCGGCGTTGTCTTCAAACAGGCTGTTGGCCCAAGCGGGGCCCTGGCCCTTGGCATTCTTGGTGTAGGGCACGGTGGGGGCGGTGCCGCCATAGATGGAGGAGCAGCCCGTGGCGTTGGCGATCACCATGCGGTCGCCGAACAGCTGGGTGACCAGCTTCACATAGGGCGTCTCGCCGCAGCCAGCGCATGCGCCGGAGAACTCGAACAGCGGCTTGTTGAACTGGCTGTTCTTCACGTTGGCGGCCATGCTGATGTTCTTCTCAGGCAGGGCGATTGCATAGTCCCAGTATTCCTTTTCCTTGGTGACCAGCTCGTCCAGCGGCTTCATGACCAGGGCTTTGTTCTTTGCCGGGCAGATATCGGCGCAGTTGCCGCAGCCGGTGCAGTCCAGCGGGCTGATCTGGATCTTGAACTGGTAATCAGCCACTTCCTTGCCGATGGCCTTCTTCGTCACGAAGCCTTCCGGAGCCTTGGCCGCTTCGTCGGCGGTGAGCAGGAAGGGGCGGATGACGGCGTGGGGGCACACATAGCTGCACTGGTTGCACTGAATGCAGTTTTCGGGGATCCACTCGGGCACGTTGATGGCGATGCCGCGCTTTTCATACTTGGTGGTGCCGGTGGGGAAGCGGCCGGAGGGATCAAATGCCGACACGGGCAGGTTGTCGCCCTCGAGGCTGGCGATGGGGCAGATCACCTCGTTGGTGAAGTCGTCGCCCTTCACCATGATCATCTCGGCACCGGTGCCAATCGTCTTCCAGCTGTCGGGGATCTTGATCTCCACCAGGCCGGAAATGGCGTTGTCGATGGCGGCGAAGTTCATGTTGACGACCTTTTCGCCCTTCTTGCCGTAGGTCTTCTGCACCGCTTCTTTCATGTAGCGCTCGGCGTCGGCATAGGGGATCACGCCGGAGAGCTTAAAGAACGCAGCCATCATGATGCTGTTGATACGGCCGCCCAGGCCGAGCTCCGAGGCGATCTTCACGGCGTCCACGTTATAGAACTTCACGTTCTTCTGGGCCAGCGTGCGCTTCAGGGCAGCGGGCAGCTTCTCTTCCATTTCCTCTGCGCTCCAGGCGGAGTTCAGCAGGAAGGTGCCGCCGTTCTTCATGCTGGAGAGCATATCGTAACGCACGATGTAGCTGGGGTTGTGGCAGGCGATAAAGTCGGCGTGGTCCACCAGATAGGGGGCTTTGATGGGGCTCTTGCCGAAGCGCAGGTGCGACACTGTCACGCCGCCGGACTTCTTGGAGTCATACCAGAAGTAGCCCTGAGCATAAAGGTCGGTGTGGTCACCGATGATCTTGATGCTGTTTTTGTTGGCGCCCACGGTGCCGTCAGAGCCGTAGCCGTAGAACTTGCAGGAGATCGTGCCGGCAGGCGCGATGTCAAACACGTCTTTCACATCCAGCGAGGTGTGGCCCACATCGTCCACGATGCCCACGGTGAAGTGGTTCTTCGGTGTGGCGCTGGCCAGGTTGTCATAGATGGCCTTGACCATCGGGGGGGTGAACTCCTTGGAGCCCAGGCCGTAGCGGCCGCCGATGACCACGTCCATCTTGCGGTTGCCCTCGCTGAGAGCCGTGATGATGTCCTGATAGAGAGGCTCGCCGATGGCGCCGTATTCCTTGGTGCGGTCCATCACGGCCAGGCGCTTCACGGTGGCCGGCAGGGCCTTCACGAAGTGGCTCACGCTGAAGGGGCGGAACAGGCGCACTTTCAACACGCCCAGCTTGGCGCCCTTGCTGTTGAGATACTTCATCGTCTCTTCGGCGGTTTCGGCGCCGGAGCCCATCATTACGATCACATTTTCAGCGTCGGGTGCGCCGGCGTAGTCAAACAGGTTGTATTTGCGGCCGGTGAGCTCGCCCACCTGGCCCATCACCTCTTCCACAATGGCGGGCACTGTGGCATAGAGGTTGTTGGAGGTCTCGGCGTTCTGGAAGAACACGTCGGGGTTTTCGGCTGTGCCCTGCAGGTGGGGGTGCTCGGGGTTCATGCCGCGGGCGCGGAACTCAGCCACCTTGTCCCAGGGCATGAGCTTTGCCATGTCTTCATAGGCGATGGCTTCGATCTTCTGCACTTCGCTGGATGTGCGGAAGCCGTCGAAGAAATGCAGGAAGGGCACAGAGGCCTTCAGGGTCGCAATGTGGGCAACCAGGGCCAGGTCCATCACTTCCTGCACGGAGTTGGAGGCCAGCATGGCATAACCGGTCTGGCGGCAAGCCATCACGTCGCTGTGGTCGCCGAAGATACACAGCGCGTGGGTGGCCAGCGTGCGGGCGGACACATGGAACACGGCGGGCAGCTTCTCGCCGGCGATCTTATACATATTGGGGATCATCAGCAGCAGGCCCTGGCTGGCGGTGAACGTGGTCGTCAAAGACCCGGTCACAAGTGAACCGTGCACGGCACCGGCGGCACCGGCTTCGCTCTGCATTTCGGAAACCTTCAGCTCCTGGCCGAACAGGTTTTTGCGGCCATATGCCGACCACTGGTCAGCAACTTCCGCCATTGTGGAGGAGGGGGTGATGGGGTAAATCGCCGCCACGTCGCTAAATGCATAGGCGACGTGAGATGCGGCGGTGTTCCCGTCGATGGTCATTTGTTTGCCTTTTGCCATGGGAAACCTCCTTGAATATGTAAATCAAATATTGGGCAGTTTGGGTTACTTATAACATTTTCCCTTATTACTGCTAATATATCCGACCTATTATAGAGCCATCGGGCGGAAAGTGTCAAGGAATTGGGGTTCAAGTGAAGTAAAACTGTGCGATCGACCAAATGGGTTGTGGGATTGATTCGTTCGCGACAGTCATCTGAATGAGTCGTCCAGCATAAAACCTCCCATCATGCTTTATCCGCATATTAGGAGGTTTTATAAGCGTTAATGCCAGTATTCGCGGGGTTTATCAGCAGTACCCTCCGTGCCTTGCAGCAAACTTTGCGTCATCGGTGGCCAGATACACAATGCCCTCGATCAGCCCCACAATGGCGGGAACATAGGTCCAGCAAAACAGCAGGTAGAGGATGCCCAGACCCCATTTGCCCAGATAAAAGTGATGCACACCAATCCCGCCAAGGAAAATCGCCAGCAGCCCTGCTGCCACCTTGCTCTTGCGCGGCACCAGCGGCCTGGGTGGGGGAGGTGGTGTCTGCTGCACATAAACCACTTGTTGTGGCGGTGGTGGGTTGTAGCGGGGCGGAGCCGGCGGTTGTGGCTGCGCCTGCTGCACCAGTACGGCGTTGCAGTATTTGCATTGGCGCAACCCGGCATCCAGCGGTGCGCCGCATTGTGGGCAATTGGTCAATCCTGCCATGTCGCACTCCAGTTACTTGATTTCCGCGCCGCACTTGTGGCAAAACTTCTGGCCACTGCCCACCACGCACTGGCACTTGGGGCAGGAGCGTTCGGCTTCCGCCTTCTTGCCGCACTCGTGGCAGAAGCTGGCCCCGGCAATCAGATCCTTGCCGCAGCCGCTGCACTTCACGGTGATGGAAGCCCCACTGCTTGGGGTGGTATCCAAAGAGGTGGCAGATATGATGCTGTTCATGCTGCGGGTCACGCCGGGCATCGCGGCCATGCCCACGCCAAAGCCAAGACCCGCACCCATAAAGCCGCCGGCGTTTCCTTCGTTTCCGGCCATCGTTTCCATCACGTCAAAGGAGCGCTTGGAGGAATAGCGCCGGTCGCCCATCAGTTCGAATGCCGCCTTGTCCTTCAATACGTTGTTGATGGCATCAAAATCCTCATCAGGGAAGTTGATGGAGGCCACGAAGAAGTTGACCACATCCAGGCCGAACTTGCCAAACTCCTTGTCCAACTCCTGCTTGGCGTATTCGGAAAAGACATCCAATTTTGCGGAGATCTCCAGCGCGGAAATGTCCTTGTTGATGATGGCGTCGGCGATGATTGTCTTGATCTTGGTATTCATCATGCCCTTGAAGAAGTCCATCACCCGGTCATAGGAGACCACAGCGCCGCTGCCCATTGTGCCGATCAATTCAAACAAGAACAGGCGGTATTTGGAGACCCTAAGGCCGATCTGGCCGAAGCCCCGCACCCGGAGCTTGATGAAGTATTTGGGGTCGATCACCTGGATCGGGTCCACTGTGCCCCAGTTCAGGTCAAGCATGGCTGCGGTGTTGATGTAATACACCTCGGCTGAAAAAGGTGTCTGGCCGCCGAAGGGGATGTTCACAAACGCTTTGAGGATCGGCAGGTTGTTGGTGAAAAGTGTGTATGTGCCCGGTGTGAAGCAATCGCAGGCCTTACCGCCTTTCACGAAGATTGCGACCTGGCCTTCGCCCACGATCAGCTGCGACAGCGTGACAAACTGTTCGCCGGGGTATTTATAAACCAGCCAATGCCTGCCCGGCAGTCCGTCAAACTTAATGCGATCAATGATTGCCATGGCGCACACATCCTTTATTCACTTATGCTAAATCATATGAGTTGTATTATTTTGATTTGTTTTATGACAGCCAAAGAATAGCATAGTGGGCAGATTTTTTCAATCATTCGCAATTACTTTTGATTGCTGAATATGGCAATTTATCACCAGTTTTCCTTATACACAAAACGGACTTGTTCGCTGGATGATACATGTTATAATTCCAATAGTTGGATATGCAGGGGGTGCCTGTCATGAAACAACCCATTTCCATTCTTGCCGCTGTTTTGATGATCCTTAGCCTTGCTGCCTGCGGTGCTCCCGTTGCTCAGACAGCGCCGAAGGCCACGCCATCCATCGAGCCCATGACCACCGCCACGCCGGCAACTGTGCCAACGCCAGAGCCTACGCTCACGCCAGAACAAACGATAGAGGCAGCAACCACCGCCGAAGAATTGGACGGGCTGATGCAGCAGCATTACAAAGCCGGGGAGTATGACCTGGCACTGCTGGCAGCGGACAAGCTTTTGGCGCTCAATACCGCTGATAATGACACCCACCGCCTGCGGGCGGAGATCTGGATCGAGAAGCTGAAAAAGGATTACATGAGTTTTAACGCCGCCGTGGCTGACAGCGTGGCCAAGGCCGGTGACCCCGTCACCTACAAAGACGATGTGGCCAGGATGTATGGTGAGGCTGGGCTGGATCTGGTGATGCCCTTTGTGCCGGATTACAAATCACCAGACGAAATCAACACCACCGGCAACAGCAGGATAAACGCGGCTAGCGGGGTCTGGCAGAAGGACCTGTGGATGGCGTATAATGGGTTATTTGCCGTGCAGGGCGAATGGGTGTATTTTTCAGACGCCAGCCACAATTTCGCCCTGTCCAAGATGCGCACCGGCGGCAAGGACATTCGTAATGTCTGCTCGGATGGCGCGATCAACATCAACGTGATCGGCGATTGGATCTATTATGTCAACATCAATGACAAATACTCAGTCTACAAAATCTGCACTGACGGCAGCAAGAGAGAAAAGGTGTGCGGCGATAAATCCGCCAATCTGTGCGTGGCGGGAGACTGGATTTTCTATTGCAGTCTGAATGACAACAATACCATCTATAAAGTGAAGAGCGATGGCAGTGTGCGGCAAAAGCTCGGCGCACAGGCGGACTTCCTGTATCTGGAGGAAGACTGGCTGTATTTTTCTCCGCCAGGCAACAAGGGCTTTTTCAGAATGCGGCTGGACGGCAGCGGGCAACAAGCCCTGATCAAAGGCAAATGGCTGGCCCATGCGCAGATTCGTGATGGTTGGATTTATTACCTGACCGACGTGAAGGGCATGGTTGTCATGAAAACGCCGTTGAAAGGCGGCAAGGAGGTGGAAGTGCTGCGGTATGACGGAAAGATCAACACTGTGGCGATCGTGGGTGACCGATTGATCCTCTGCGTACGTGACAAAGACGGTAATGAACCCATACTGGCATATAATCTAGAATCAATGAAACTGGTGCTGCAGATCAAAAATGCGGGCACTGAGGCCATCTGTGTGGATGGAGATCACAATGTGTATTTTTATAACGGGTTTGAGAGCAACGCTCTTTATCGCATCGACTGG
This sequence comes from Bacillota bacterium, assembly GCA_023435705.1. Lineage (GTDB taxonomy): Bacteria > Bacillota > Clostridia > Christensenellales > UMGS416 > JAEYRA01. The sequence continues at coordinate 144,523 of JAEYRH010000006.1, forward strand.
CAGAAGGGCGTGGGAATCAAGTTGCAGTGACTGTGGCATGGTTTGTTTCAAAAGTATCGGGTGCAGGTCTTAACCCCTGCACCCGTTTCTCGCATACAAATAGTTATAGAGGCTGCCGTGCCGGATTTCATCGGTGATGATACCGGTCAGGATATTAATCAGTTGCCTGTCCTGCAGCGCAAACAGGATCTGCCTGTATTTCCGCACAGCATTCTGTTCGCCCCGGATTGCTTTTGCAATGCCGTCACAGTAGGTGGCCGGTGCTTCAAAGGGCACTGCCTGCGGCGGCGGCAGTGTTTGCCCGGTCAGCTGGTAGTAGACATACCGGAACAATTCAAAATGGCTGATCTCGTCGTCACGGATGCCGGTGATGATCCCCCGGTCCTCCTGAGAAGGCGCGTTGTCAATTAAGTATTGGTAAAACATGCGGTCCTCTGTTTCTCCGGCCACTGCCTCCTGGATGAGCCGTAGCGCGTGAGGCACGTTTTGCGGATAAGTATACTGCTCAAGGCCTGGGGTTGCCTGCGCCTGAACCGGATGGTAACTTGCCGGCGCGTATTGCGGCTGGCTTGCGTACGGTTGAAAGTATTGTGACTGATACCACTTTTCAAAACAATCGTGCATTGGAACGCCCCCTGTTATCATGGCATAATTCAGCATATGCACATCCAGAGGGCGTTGTTCTGTTTTGGTTGTTGGGGCATCAGTGTGTTTGGTTGGGCTTAATCTCCGGCTTCCTCAAAACTGTTGTTTTGGGTTGCCAATGCTGCAGCGTGCAGTTCGTATTTTGCCTGTGCATCCAGTTTTTTCAACTCAATCATCAGGAAGATACCGGTAAGCACAGCCGAAGCGCCGTCTGCAATTGCACCGGACATGAAAACGCCATTCATACCAAAAAAATGGGGTAGGATCAACACCATCGGCAGCAGGATCAATACCTGCCGCGATTGGGTGAGCACAAAGGAGTACCCGGCTTTGCCTACCGACTGGAAGTAGTTGGCGCTGATTACTTGGAAGCCCACGAGCGGCAGCGCCGCCAGATACATTCGAATTGCCTTTGGGCCCAGCTGTATCAGCCCCTCATTTTGCGCGCCGAAGAGCAGCACCACTTGCTCGGCTCCCAGCATCAGCAAAGCCCAGAATGCAGTCATCAGGCATACGGCAATGGCGATGGATTGCAGCAGCAGCCGCCGTACGCGTTGATAGTGCCTGGCACCATAATTGAAGCCCATGATGGGCTGAGCCCCCTGGTTGATGCCGAATATGGGCATTAGCAGCACCGATGACACGGCGTTCACCACACTGAGCGCAGATGTTGCAACAACGCCATACGGTGCCAGCGAGTTGTTCAGCATAATCTGCACAAAGGCCATTGCCAGCTGTAGCGAGCCCGGAGAAATACCAATGGAGGCGATCCTGCCGATCGCGCCCCAGTCGGGCTTGAGATGCTTCAAATGGATGGAAAGCGGCATGCGCTTTCGCAGGAAATAGAGCAGCGTGAATAGCATGGAGCAGGTCTGAGCCACCACTGTGGCCCAGGCTGATCCTGTAACACCCCAGTGAAACACAAACAGGAAAAGCGGAGCCAGCACAATGTTTACCGCCACACCAAGGATTTGAGATGCCATCGAGACCGTCGTGTAACCCTGTGCCAGCACAAACCGGCTCAGGCAGAAGCCCACTGTGTTGATCGTTGTGCCGACGAGCATCACAGTGAGGTATTGCTCGGCATAGGGCAATGCATCTATTGCTTCGCCAGACGCACCGAACAGCTGAAGGACCGGCGTGCGGAACAAGATGAAAAGCACCGTCAGCGCGAAAGCCATCGCGGCACCCATCACCAGACCATTGCCGATGTATTGCTCGGCTTTGTCACGCTCGCCCCGGCCCAGGCTCAGGGAAATGTTGGCACCCGCTCCGGCTCCGGCAAACATTGCCACGGCGAATACGATGGTGGTAACGGGCATTGCGATGTTGATGCCGGCCATGCCAAGCTCACCGATGCCGGCCAGGTGGCCCACGAAAATTCGGTCGATCAGCACATAGAGCGCATTCACGAGCATGCCGATGATCGTGGGGATGGAGTATTTCACGATGAGGCCGAATGTTGGGGCAGAGGCGAACTCCTCCGACTTGTCTGCTCTGTGCGGCGATGCCATGGTCGTCCTCCGAATTTCTGCCCTCCGCATATGCGGAAAACGTTGTTATTATATTGGCTCGAAACTTGTCAGTCAATGCGGAAGGGCGGCGGATTGAGTTCGCGAATTGCGCGAATCACTAAGTAGTCTCTTTCGGTGTGTGCAGAAATTCCGTGAGGAACCATGCTTTCCGCTTTACAACCCTGGGGAGGTTGAGTATAATACTATAAATAGGAAAATGCGATGACGAAGCCGCGCCCATGGTGCATGGCCAAGCGAGCCGGGGTCTGGTGCAAGCCCGGCGCCCGCTGAGCCGTGGGACAATCCCTTCCGAGCGCTCCGCCGAACTGATAGTAGGCGCAAGCGGCAGCCCGCCGTTATAAGGGCGGCGCATGAAAGTGCGCATGAGTGCGCGAGCAATCGCGAATTTGGGTGGTACCGCGGAAACCTTCCGTCCCTGTGTGGGATGGAAGGTTTTTTTGTTTTGTGAGAGAAGGTGACGATATGTTAGTCCCGTTTCAAGCAGAGTCGCTGGATAGCAAGCGGTTTCAGCGCGACGAGGTGCGCTTCAACCTGCTGCATACCATCGCCGGAGGCGAGCTGGCGGTGGGGCTGCAAGCGGAAGACGGCGGGGCCATTGCCCTTGCCAGCCCAGGCAGAAGCATGTGGCTGTGGGTGGAGGAATCCAAAGGGGATGCCTTTGCTGCTGCTGTGATTACGGAACTGGCCGAACAATTGAAAGACTCCAGGTTGCCGGGCATTTCTTCCACGCCGGAGCATGCAAAGCTCTTTTTGGAGCAGTATTGCCCAAGGAGCGGTGCCAGGGCTGGGAACCGCATGCGCTTGATGGCCTATGCCTGCCCTGTTGTGAATACACCCACCGGGGTCTCCGGCGAATGGAGGCAGGCGCAGGAATCGCATGCTGAAACGGTTGCCGACTTCCTCTGCGGCTTTAACATGGATTGCTTCCATGCGGAAACGAACCGCGAAGATGCTCTTGCCGGTGCCAACGGCATGATCTCAAGCGGGCACCTGTTAGTTTGGGAAACCAATGGAAAGACTGTGTGCATGGGCGGCGCCTTCCGCCGATTCCCCCGCCAAGCGAAGCTCGGCCCGGTCTATACACCGCCGGAGGAGCGAAACAAGGGCTATGCCGCAGCACTTGTGGCGGCGATCAGCCAACAGGTGCTGGGTGAGGGGCTCACCCCAATCCTATATGCCGATGCGGACTATCCTGCGTCAAACAAAGCATACCAAAACGTTGGGTATCTGGCCGCCGGTTTGGTGGAGGAGATTGGGTTTGTATATTGATGTATCCCAATCTTCCAACCAGTAGGGGCCGGGCTCTGTCCCGGCCCGCGTCAAAGGCTCTGTCCCGGTCCGCGCTCAAGGTTACATAGATCAATCAATGTTATCATCGATATCAGGAGGTCACCCATGTCGCAACTCTACAAAAAGGTCTCCACCAGCCTCAACTTCGTCGAGCGGGAGCTTGAGGTGCTGGACTACTGGAAGAAAAACGACATCTTCAAAAAGAGCATGACGATGCGGGAAGGCGCGCCGCTTTTCACGTTTTATGACGGCCCGCCCACGGCCAACGGCAAGCCCCACATCGGCCACGTATTGACCCGCGCCATCAAGGACCTGATCCCGCGCTACCGCTTCATGAAGGGCTACAACGTGCTCCGCAAGGCCGGGTGGGACACCCACGGCCTGCCGGTGGAGCTGGAAGTGGAAAAGCAGCTGGGCCTCGACGGCAAGCCGCAGATCGAGAAATACGGCATCGAGCCCTTCATCCAGAAGTGCAAGGAGAGTGTGTGGAAATACAAGGGCCAGTGGGAAGAGCTTTCCGAACGCGTGGGCTTCTGGGTTGACATGGAGAACCCATACGTGACATATCATGACAACTACATCGAATCGGTGTGGTGGTCACTGAAGCGCATCCATGAAAAAGGCCTGCTCTACAAGGGCCACAAGGTGGTGCCCTATTGCCCCCGTTGCGGCACGGCGCTTTCCTCCCACGAGGTGGCGCAGGGATATAACGATGTGGAGGAAACCTCCGCCATCGCCCGGTTCCTTGTGAAGGGTCGGCCAAACACCTGCATCCTGGCATGGACGACCACACCCTGGACACTGCCCAGCAATATCGCCCTGTGCGTGAATGCGAAAGCGGAATATGGCGAGTATGAGCTGGATGGCGAGACCTACATCATGGCCGCGGAATTGGTGGACAAGGTGCTGCCAGAGGAAGCGGAGCTCAAGAAGAAGTATAAAGGTGCTGAGTTGGTTGGCACAGAGTACGAGGCGCTGTTCCAGGCTGGGGCCATCCCGGAGGGGCAGGCCTGCCGCGTGGTCGCCGACGATTACGTGACGATGGAAGACGGCACCGGCATCGTGCACTTGGCTCCCTACGGCGAGGACGATATGCGCATCTTGAAGCGCGAGGGTCTGGGCTTCCGCATCGTCGTGGACACCCAGGGCCGCTTCACCGACGTCACGCCCTGGCCCGGCGTGTTCGTGAAGGATGCCGACCACGCCATTCTGGAAGATCTTAAAAACCGCAAGCAGCTTCAAAAGGCATTGCCGTATCAGCACAGCTACCCGTTCTGCTGGCGGTGCGACACGCCGCTGCTCTATTACCCCCGTGAGAGCTGGTTCATCAAGATGACGGCTGTCAAAGACGAGCTGATGGCCAGCAACCGCTCGGTGAACTGGATGCCTGAGACGATCAAGGAAGGACGCATGGGCAACTTCATTGAAAACGTGATCGACTGGGGCGTCTCCCGCGAACGATACTGGGGCACGCCGCTGCCGGTGTGGATGTGTGCCTGCGGCCACATTGAGGTGATCGGCAGCCGGGCAGAATTACTGGAGAAGGGCAAAAACGCCACCGCCGATATGGAGCTGCACAAGCCCTTCATCGACGCTGTAGAGCTCACCTGCCCCCATTGCGGCGGCACGATGAAGCGCGAACCCTCGGTGATCGACTGCTGGTACGACAGCGGCTCCATGCCCTTCGCCCAGTGGCATTACCCCTTTGAAAATAAGGAGCTGTTTGAGGCCAACTTCCCGGCCAACTTCATCTCCGAGGCTGTGGACCAGACTCGCGGCTGGTTCTACACGCTGCTGGCGATCTCCACCTGCATCTTTGGCCGGTCGTCGTTTGAAAACTGCCTGGTTCTGGGCCATGTGGGCGACAAGGACGGCGTGAAGATGTCCAAGCACAAGGGCAACGTCGTGGACCCGTGGGACATGCTGAACACCCGGGGTGCCGACGCTGTGCGCTGGTATTTCTACACCGGCAGCTCGCCGTGGCTGCCCAGCCGCTTCTCTGGCGAGGCCGTGAGCGAGGCTCAGCGCAAATACATGGGCACACTGTGGAATACGTACGCCTTCTATGTGCTCTATGCCAACATCGACAATTTCAACCCGCTGGAGCACAAGTTGGATTACAGCAAGCTGGGCGCGATGGACCGCTGGGTGCTCTCCCGGCTGCAGACGCTGATCAAGGAAGTGGACAGCGGCCTCAATAACTACGCGATCACCGAGCCGGGCCGGGCGCTGGCCGCCTTTGTGGACGAGCTTTCCAACTGGTATGTGCGCCGGGGCCGCGAGCGCTATTGGGGCGGCGGCATGACCGAAGATAAGGTGAACGCGTTCCTCACGCTGCACACGGTGCTGGTCACGCTCGCCAAGCTCACCGCGCCGTTCACGCCGTTCGTCGCCGAGGAGCTGTATCTGAATCTGGTGCGGGGGCTGGACAGCACCGCGCCGGAGTCGGTGCACCTGAGCGACTTCCCCGTGGCCAACGAAGCCTGGATCGACCTGGAACTGGAAGCCAACATGGCCCGCGTGCTGGATATCGTGGCGTTGGGCCGCTCCTGCCGCAACCTGGCCGGCACCAAGAACAGGCAGCCCGTCCCCGCGCTGCTGGTGGAGGGCAAGCCCCTGCCGCAGAGCTTCACCGACCTTGTGGCCGACGAACTCAACGTGAAGCGCGTGGACTATGTGGAAAGCGCCGGCGGGTTTGTGAGCTACAAGGTAAAGCCGCAGCTCAAAACGTTGGGCCGCCGCTTCGGCAAGAACATGCCTGCCGTCAATCAACTGCTGCAGGGCCAGGACGGCACGCCATTCGTGCAGTCTCTGCGCGAGCGCGGTTTCTTCATGATCACCGTGGACGGCAAGGAGGAGGAGCTCAGCGAGGAGGACGTGCTGATCGAGGTCACCCAGCGCGCCGACTTCTTCACCGCCAGCGAAAACGGCGTTTCCGTGGCGCTGGACGCCCGCCTCACGCCGGAGCTCATTGAGGAGGGCTTCGTGCGCGAGGTGATCTCCAAGGTGCAGCAGCTGCGGCGCGAGGCTGGTTTTGAGGTGACCGACCACATTGCTCTTGCGATCGACGGCGCCGAAGCCGCCGTGGCCACCGTGATGAACAACAAAGCCGCCATTGCCGCCGACGTGTTCGCCGATGAGCTGCTCGCCGGCCGCGGAGAGGGCTTCGGCAAGGAACAGGATATCAATGGGGAAGCGATGTTCTTTACGGTGAGGAAAGTATAGTTTGGTAGGGGTGGGGTTCTGTACCCGCCCCGGAACGATGTAGTTAATCACCAAGAAATCCCTCCTGTCGCTGCGGCGACATCCCCCCCTTGAATTTTTGCCTTTGGCAAAAACAAGGGCGGGTAGGGAGTTGGTTTGATTATGCGACTCTATGTACGGGCGGGGCTCTGTACCCGCCCATACCATACCTTGTGTAATATCAGAAAGCAGTGATTCCATGTACATCTGCACCACCTGGAAAGACTATGAGGTCATTGACGCCGGCTCCGGCGAAAAGCTGGAGCGCTGGGGCGACAAGATCCTGCTGCGGCCGGACCCGCAGGCCATCTGGCCGGCGGAGCGGCAGCACCCGGCATGGCAGAAAATCGACGGCATTTACCACCGCAGCAGCGAGGGCGGCGGCGAATGGGAGTTCCGCACGAAAATGCCGGAGCGGTGGGCTGTGGCCTATGGCGACTTGAAGTTCAAGATCAAGCCGCTGGGCTTCAAGCACACCGGGCTTTTCCCCGAGCAGGCCGTAAACTGGGACTGGATGCGCGCGCAGATTGCGGCGGCGCAGCAGGAAGGCCGCCCACAGCCCAGCGTTTTGAATCTCTTTGCCTATACCGGTGGTGCCACCGTGGCTTGCGCCGCCGCCGGGGCAACGGTTGCCCATGTGGATGCGGCAAAGGGCATGGTGAACTGGGCGGGGGAGAACCTGGAGCTTTCGGGCCTGACCAACAGCCGCGTGCGCTTTTTGGTGGACGACTGCCTGAAGTTTGTGCAGCGGGAGGAGCGCCGTGGCCGCAAGTACGATGCCGTGCTGATGGATCCGCCAAGCTATGGCCGGGGGCCCGGCGGCGAGATGTGGAAGCTGGAGGAGAAGCTCTTCGAGCTGGTGTCTGCCTGCATGGGCATTCTTTCGGACAAGCCTCTGTTCTTCCTGATCAACTCCTACACCACCGGCTTGCAACCATTGGTGCTTGAAAACATGCTCAAAATGACCGTGGTAAAAAAGTTCGGTGGCCGCGCGGAAGCAGCAGAGGTGGGCTTGCCCATCACGGCCACCGGCCTCACGCTGCCCTGCGGAGCAAGCGGGAGATGGAGGAGATAACTCCCCCTGCCACCTATGGTGACATCCCCCTCAAGAGGGGGACAAGTATATTCCTTTCAAAGCAACGCTAACCTTCCCTTCCTTTGAGGGAGGATAGTTTCAATCTGAACAACAGACACTAGCCCCCCTCCTGAGGGGGGGGCCGCGAAGCGGCAGGGGGGAGTATCTTGCAGCAACCCCGCATCCTTTTTGAAGACAACCACCTCCTCGTCACCATCAAGCCCCCCGGCGTGCCGTCACAGGCAGACAGCTCAGGGGATCTTGACATGCTCACAATCCTGAAACGATATGTGAAGGAGAAGTACAACAAGCCTGGTGATGTTTATCTTGGGCTTGTCCACCGGCTGGACAGGCCCGCCGGCGGCGTGATGGCCTTTGCCCGCACCAGCAAGGCGGCTAGCCGGCTGTCCGAGCAAATCCGTGGCGACGGCTTTCAAAAGGAATACCTGTGCGTGTGCATGGACAGCCCGCGCGGCGGCCGCCTCGAGCACTGGCTCATCAAAGACGAGCGCACCAACACGGTGACAGCAAGCCTTTCTGAAACGAAAGGCGGGCAGTGGGCGGCGCTGGAGTATGAACCGCTGCAAACGGTCGATGGTCTGACGCTGTGCCGTGTGAAGCTGATCACTGGCCGATCTCATCAGATCCGCGCTCAATTTGCCGCCATTGGGCATCCGTTATGGGGTGACCAACGCTACAACCCAAAGGCCGTGCCGGGGCAATGGCTGGCGCTGTGGAGCAAAAGCATTGAACTGGAGCATCCGACCAAGAAAGAACGGATGAGGTTTGAGTGTTTGCCGGAAGGTGGAAAAGGAATGGTCTGGGATAAATTCGACTTATTGGTAGACAATTAAGCGCTGATTCTCAGTGTTTTCTATGTACTTTTGCGTGGCAAAAGTGCCAAAACCACCGGGGGTGGCAAGTTACTAAGACCTCACCTCAAAGCTCAACGGGCGGGCCGACGACAACTCGTCGGGCTTCGCCCTCCTCAAACAGTCGCTCGGCCTTTTCGCCCTTATGAGCTTTTCGGCTGAGGGGAAACTTGCAAACCCCCAGACCCCCGGAGACGGAGACATCGAAAAGGAGTGAAGAACGTGGACGCACTAACCTGCATTTTAACCCGCCGGAGCATCCGCAAATACACCGGCGAACCCATCGCTGACGAGCAGCTGCACACGATCCTGCAGGCTGGAATGTCCGCTCCCACGGCGATGAACACCCGCCCGTGGCAGTTCGTCGTAATCAAAAACCCCGAAACACTTCAGGCTGTCACTGTAGCCCACCCCCACGCAAAAATGCTGCCGCAGGCCGGCTGCGGCATTCTCGTGTGCGGCGACAAGGCCCGCAACGCGAGCTTGGATTATCTCATTGAGGACTGCTCCGCTGCCATCGAAAATATGCTGCTGGCCGCCCACGCACTGGGCCTTGGGGCGGTGTGGCTGGGCATCCACCCACGGGAGGAACGAGTGAACGCCCTGCGGGAGCTTACTAAGCTGCCGGACGGCGTGTGCCCCATCGGCTTGATCGCCGTGGGTGTGCCTGATGAAACCAGGGATGCGCCGGACCGGTATGAGGCTGACAAGATCCATTCTGAAGTCTGGCAATATGACTGTTGAAGTGCTATGATCATCCAGGATTATCTTTCCAACAAGGAGCTGTGACGCTTATGGACGCTTTGACCTGTATCTTCACCCGCCGGAGCATCCGCAAATTCACCGGCGAAGTCCTCACCGACGAGCAGCTGCACACGATCCTCCGGGCTGGGTTTTCCGCCCCCACGGCAGCGAACTTGCGCCCCTGGCAATTTGTTGTGGTGCGCGACCCTGACACGCTGAAGGCCATTACGGAGATCCATCCTTATTCTAAGATGCTGCCCAACGCCGGCTGCGGCATCCTCGTGTGCGGCGACACAGCCCGCAACAAGGTGCCTTATTTCCTCTCGCAGGATGGCTGCGCCGCCATTGAAAACATGCTGCTGGCCGCTCATGCGCTGGGCCTGGGCGCCGTGTGGATGGGTGTGGACCCCGACGACAACCGGGCGCAGCCCCTGTGCAATCTGCTTTCGATCCCAGAGACGGTGCTGCCGGTGGGCCTGCTGGCCTTCGGCGTGCCCGATGAGACCAGGGATGCGCCGGATCGGTATGAGGCGGAAAAGGTGCATTTTGAGAAATGGTAAATGAACACTAGTCAGTAGTCATTAGTCAGTAGATCGAGCGATATAGATTGAGGACGATGGTGATGTAGGGGCTGGGCTCTGTACCAGCCCGACTATCGCTAAGACTTATCGATGCAGTTTAGTCATGGTAGTCAGTGCAGGGGCCGGGCTCCGTCCCGGCCCGCTTTATGACTTCGCCTCGACAAGTATGTTTGCCCTTATTCCCACTTCTCCCACACCTCCGGGCAAAACCCCACGGTAGCCTGCCTGCCGTTCCTGACGATGGGCGTGCGAAAGAGCTTCGGGTGCTTCAGCAGCATGTCATCCGCCGCCGTGCCCAGGCCGTAGAACGCCATGTCCAGCGTTTTGTATTCCTTGCACTGGGTGTCGATCAATGCTTCCAGCCCCACTTGGTTGCGCACGCTATCGAACACACCTTTGCTCATGCCGTACTTGATCAGATCAATATACTGATAGTTGATCCGGCGCTCCTTAAAGTAGCGCTCGGCTTTTTTGGTGTCAAAGCATTTGCCCGCGCCGAAGATCTGGATGTTCATGGTGCCTCCCGGTTATTTCAGGTGATAGAGCAGTCGGCCGTGTTCCATTTGGGCTGCTGCTTTTCCCATCTTGCACAGGTGCGTCAGCAGCGCCGCCACGGTGGAGCCGATCAGGTAATATTGCGCCTCATTCTGTGTGAGTTCAAACTGTGTAAACGCCGCCGCCACCGCGTCCTCCCTGGAGGCCGGTGCGGAGGCCAACAGGCCCTCAACCCAGGAAACAAGCTCTCGCAGATGAGCCCTATTCTCTGTGACAAGTTCTGTCAGGTTAACTGCCCCATAATGTGCTGCCACACAGCCGGACAGGGTAGGGGCCATCGCTTCCAGCGTGTCCAGCGTGGAAAGCGCCGTGCCAATATCGTAGAAGAAGGGCAGGCGGTATTTCTCCCACACGTAGGCAGGGAACAGTGCGTCGCCGCAATAGAGCACACCGTCGTCTGTCAGATAGCCATAGTGATCCGGGCTGTGGCCGGGCAGCGGCACCGCTGTGATGCCGATACCGCCGATCACATGGCGGCCAGGTTGCAGTGGCCGGGCATCCGGCGTGGGAGGAGCCAGAAAGAACTTATTCATCAGGGCATCCGGTGGTGTTGCTCCGTAAAGATACATCGGCTCCATCACCGGATGCTGCAGGATCGCTGTCTCCAGCTCGGGTGCATAAGTGGGCATGCCGTGTTTGCGGTGCAGTGCCTCGTTGCCGCCGCAATGATCAGCGTGGGTGTGGGTCACCAGCAGCGCAACGGGCCGCAAGCCCTCTGCATCCAGCGCGGCTGCGATCTTGTTTCCGGCACCGCGGTCCAACCCTGAGTCGATCAGCAGGCAGGTGCTGCCTGGGCCTTTTACCACGCCGGTGTTGATGCGGTCGGGCAGCACCCAGGAGGATCCAGTGATTTGCTTGAGTTTGCTGTTTGGAGGTTCCATGCGGCAGTTTCCTCTGCTTGTTTTTTGTATTATACCGAATTGCCCTCTGCCGGTAAAGAATGTGGCATGCAGAAGTGCCGGTCAGAAATAGCGGGTTTCTTTTCCTACGTGATGAGGTATAATCATAGGAAAATCAATTGCGTGATGTGTCTGGAGGTAGTTTTGGTGAAAAAGGGCATTGGCCTTGTTTTGTTGATTGCGCTGGTGGGCGCTTCGTTGACCGGCTGTTTTGGCACGGGTGGCTATGAACAGCCCGAGCCAACCGTGCCGCCGCAAAAGGATTTTAAGTCCATCGAGGAACTTTCGGAGGCTGTTACAGCGGCCAAGGCAGACTCAGCCGCTGAGGATCTCGAAAACTTGAAAGGCCTGGCCGGCTATTACCGGCTCACCACCGTGCCTGACGGCGCAGCCGTGAGCTACGTCAAGGTTTCGTCGGAAGCCTTGCGTATCGGTTATTCCTTTGGACCTGCCGGCACCGATCAATTGATCAATCAGATGGAGCTGATCTGGTACCGTACTGCCAAGCTGGAAACCTATCTGGAAGAAAAGACGAAAAGCATCGGCGCCTACGACGCGGTGAAGGCCGGCGGCAATTCCTATCTTCGCACACTGCCTACGTTCCAGTTTTCCGTCACGGCAGATCCCGCCAGCACCGACGCTGCCACGCCGACGCCCCGCTCCGGCACCTACTGCCAGTTTTTGTTTTGGGTCCAGAATAACGGCACGTTGCTTTGCGCGGTGCCGCTGGACTTTACCGATGAGGACATCGGTAAGTACTGCCAGGCGGAGTACGTGGAGTTGAAATAGCCAGCTACAAATCGAGAAATTGGATGGGCGGAACTTCCGCCCATTTTCCATATGTGGGGCTCTTCCAACTTTTCACTGCCACGCCATTGTGCTATGATGGAAAAAGCGACAAAAATGGAGATGGCTGCATGGAGAGCAAAAACCTGTTTGACATTGCCGCGCTGATTGGCAGCGGCACCTGTGAATGTGGGAAACCCCACCCGATTATTACGGAAATTACGCTGGTTGGCAGCGGTGCGATCGCCGAGACCGGCCAGGTAGCCCGTGAACTGGGCTTCACCGGCCGTGCGCTGGTCGTGGCCGACGCCAACACCTGGCGCATCGCCGGGGAGCAGACCGTGGCGGCGCTCAAAGCTGCCGGTTATGAGGCTGACACGTTCGCGTTCAAGGAAGAGCAAATCCACACCGATGAATACGCAGTGGGTTCGATCGCGATGGCATTGAAGGATGACATGGGTTTCCTTGTGGCGGTGGGCAGCGGCACGGTGAACGACAGCTGCCGGTTCGTGGCCAAGCGTTGCAATCTGCCCTACCTGGTGGTGGGCACCGCGCCGTCGATGGACGGCTACGCCTCCGCCACATCGCCGATCCTGCGTGGAGGATTCAAGAGCACCTGGCACGGCGTAGCACCAAGTGCTATCATCGGCGATGCCGACATTCTGAAAGATGCGCCTTCTGTAATGATGGCCGCTGGTCTAGGTGATGTGTTTGGCAAGTTCACCGCGCTGCTGGATTGGCAGATGGCTGCCAGCGCCACCGGTGAGTACCACTGCGAGGCGGTGGCGGGGCTGATGCGCAGGGCGGTGGACGCCTGTATGGCGGCGGCTCCCGGCTTGGCCCAGAGGCAAGCAGCTGCCGCGGAGGGGTTGATGAAGGGCCTGGTGCTGGCCGGTGTGGCGATGCAGATGGTGAACGACTCACGCCCGGCATCCGGCTCAGAGCACCATGTGGCCCATTTCCTGGAAATGTTGGACCTCCATCGGGGCCGGGGTGCTACGCTGCACGGAGACAAGGTGGGCATGTCGGAGCTTATCATGCTGCGTTTTTATGAGAAGTTTTTTGAACCGGACCGCCTCATTACCCGGCCAATGAAGCCTGAGGCTGACCGGGTGGCTGAAATGAGGGCCAGTCTGGGCGCATTTGGTGATATGCTGCTGGCGCAGGACTGCTCGGCTGTCTATCGCGACGCGAGTGTGCGGCAGCGGGCGATGGAGGCTGTGTCAGCCAATTGGGGCTACTGGCAGGCGGAGGCACAAAAGCTTCCCTCAATCCGCCTTGCCGGGGAGGATGGCATCCGCCGCAACGGCGGGCCCGTGCGCCCGGCTGAGCTGGGATACAGCCGCGAGGACATCGTGCTGGCACTACGCTACGCGATGGAGCTCCGCGACAAATACACGATCCTGCGCCTGGCCCACCACGCCGGTTTGCTGGATGGCCTGGCGGAGGAAGTTGCCGATGAGTTTTGTTAATACATCGGAAAAGCTTGCACGCCTTAAGGCTGTGCGCTGCTTTGTGCTGGACATGGACGGCACCTTTTATCTGGGCAGCAAGCTGCTGCCCGGTTCGCTTGAGTTTTTGGAGACCGTGAAGGCTTCAGGGAGGAAGATCCTGTTTCTGACCAACAACTCCAGCCATGATGCCGATTACTACCTGGATAAGCTTGCCGGTATGGGCTGCGCCGTGCGGGAGGGAGAGGTCTATACCTCCGGAATGGCAGCATGCCAATACTTGAACCGCTTTATGCCTGGTGAAAAGGTCTTCCTGTTGGGCAACAAGTTCCTTCGGAGCGAATTCCGAAAGCACGGCGTACCGCTGTCACAGGAGAACCCCGGCGTGGTTGTGATCGGGTATGACACCACGCTCACCTATGAGAAGCTCTGCCGCGTTTGCGAGCTGGTGCGCGCTGGCATGCCATATATCGCCACCCATCCGGACTATAACTGCCCCACCGAGGATGGTTTCGTGCCGGACATCGGTGCGATCATCGCGTTCATCCATGCTTCCACCGGCCGCATGCCCGACATTGTGGTGGGCAAGCCCAACCGGCCCATCGTGGATGGCATGCTGGAGCTGACCGGCATGAAACCGGAGGAACTCTGCATCTGCGGTGACCGGCTCTATACCGACATCGCCACCGGTGTAAACGCCGGCGTGCTGGCGCTGTGTGTGCTCACCGGCGAGGCCACAGAGCAGGACATTGAGCAAAGCGCTGTGAAACCGGACCTGGTGTTTGGCCGGCTGGCCGACACGCTGCAATACCTTTGAGCGGAGGGATAGAGATGGAACTGGAGCTTTGGAAGGCCACCGCGGATAAAAACCCCATCAGGCTTTGGGATGTGACGCCCGGCTTTGATCCGGCCACCGGCCAGGATGAACCCACTGTGACTCCCTATTTGCTGGAGGGCCCAAGCCGGGGTTGTGTGATTGTGTTCCCTGGCGGCGGCTATTGGCTCAAGGCCGGCCACGAGGCGGAGCCTGTGGCCAAGGCGATGAACGCGATGGGCTTTTCCGCCTTTGTGCTGGATTACCGCGTGCAGCCCCACCGGCACCCGCTGCCGCAGCTGGATGCCGCACGGGCTGTGCGTCATGTGCGCCACCATGCCAAAGAATATGGCATCAACCCTGACAGAATCGCGGTGCTCGGCTTTTCCGCCGGCGGCCACCTGGCAGCCTGCACCGGCGTGTTCTGGGATTTGGGAAGCCCTGGCGCCGCCGACCCGGTGGACCGCGTATCCTCCCGGCCCGACGCGATGATACTATGCTATCCGGTGATCTGCATGGCAGGTTCCAATGCACACGAGGGCAGCGCGCAGGCGCTGTTGGGCGCGCAGAGGGCTGCTGTTATTTCTGAGCGTGACGCTGTGACACCCTGCCTGCACGTTTCTGCCCGAACGGCTCCGACCTTCCTCTGGCACACCGCCGATGACGAGACAGTGCCGGTGGGAAACAGCCTGGAGATGTTTGCTGCCTTGAAAGAGCACGGTGTACACGCCGAGCTGCATGTGTTCCCGCATGGGCACCACGGTCTTGGCTTGGCATCCGACGACCGGCAGGTTTCTCAATGGGCGGGGCTGGCTGGAGAATTTTTGAGGGGGCTGGAGTTTTTAGCAAATCCTCTTTGAATCACGAACTTACCTTTCCCACTTACAGGGGGAGGGGCAGGGGAGAGGGTGGAGGTTCACCATGAAAGACTACGTCAAAGTGTCTGTACCCAGCAGGCTTTGCCTGTTTGGGGAGCATCAGGATTATCTAGGGCTTGAGGTGGTGACGCTGGGAATCAACCTGCGATTCTTCGCCACCGTTACCCCGCGCTGCGATGGCAAAATCAGTGTGAAAATCCGTGATAGCAGCATCCGCCTGTTAGGCCAGAAAAATGATCAGGCGATGTATGAGGAGACGGTTATCGACCTCACACAGCCCATACAATACAATGGCAATCGGGACTATATCAAAAGCTCGGTCAACCTCCTGCTCAAAGAAGGAGTTGGTTTGTGGCCGGGCTTCAACGTTGTGATGGACTCTGACATCCCTATTGGCAAGGGCATGTGCTCGTCCACAACGATGGTATTGGCGCTGATCAAGGGCTTAATGGAGGGTGCCGAAGCGCCGGACCGGGCCGATCCAGATGTTCTGGCGGAGTTTGGTTTCCGCGCCGAGGTGGTGGAGTTCGGCGAGCCCGGCGGCATGATGGACCATTACGCATCGGCCTATGGCAGGCTGATGGACCTGAGCTTTTATGATGGTGTGTGGCCCTCGCGGCTCAACACCCGCTTTCCGGGCTGCTTTATTCTGTTTGATTCCATTTCCGGCAAAGACACAATCAAGGTGCTGGATTCGGCCAAAAGGCCCGTATTGGAAGCATTGAGAACCCTGAACCCCTACGGTGTGCATGGCGTGCGGGATTTTTATGACAAGCCTGAGCGTTTGAATGTGCTCAGCAAGCTGGACGAAGAGCAGCGCAAAAAGCTCTTTGCCAGTATTGACAATCACGCGATCGTGCGGGAAGCAGCCTGGATGCTCCGGACTAACCAATTCGAAGAGGCCCGGTTTGGCCAGTTGCTGAACCGGCATCACCGCAACCTGCGTGACGGGCTGGGTGTTTCCACACCTGAGATCGAAAAAATCCTGGCCGCAGCCCTTGGAGCCGGTGCGCTGGGCGGCAAGGTGAACGGCTCCGGTGGCGGTGGGTGTTGCTTTGCCTATTGCCGTGATGAGGACACACAGTGCGTACTGGATACTGTGGCAGCTCTGGGATATCCGGGCATGATCGTTTCACCGGATGGCGGTGCAAGGGTAGAAGAATATGGGAAATAGCAGCCCAGCCGGTTAAACTCTGTTTCGCAATGTCCAATCCAGGTTTGGCCCGGGTTTCTTGCCGGTGCCGTTGGCCATGACGCAACAGGGTTTTCTGCGATGCGGACAACCGAAAACCACGTTGGTGAGCGCATGCGCTGTTATTTCTGATGGCGTACCGCCCAGCCTAATTTTGTTCTTTCTATTGCATCCGACAGGAACCCACAATATCTTTCCTCTCTGGCCTGGGTGTTGTATAATAGACCAGCCAGTTTTTGTTATCGGAGGCACAATTTGTTGTTTTTCAACAGGGCCAAGGCCCTGAAAAATATTGAGGAAGGCATTCATTGGCGCTCTTGTGGCGCGGTGGCGCTTCCCGTCTTCGACCGATATGAACCGCAGGGCGTGCTGGTCAATGTGCCGGAGTATCACGGGTTGGTGGAACTTGATGAGTTCATCCGTGCCCTTGCGGCAGAGTCAGCCCATGTGCTGGGCGGCGCTTCGGCAGAATGGGTGAAGCTCACCGGCCCCGGTGTGGCAAGCCTGCCCATTGACGGCATGCGTGCGGTGTTGCGCGCCGCCTGCCCCACGGCCAGGAGCGCTGTGCTTGATATCGCTCCGGCCATGCTGGAGCCCGGCGTGATCGCAGGCTACCGTTCTGTCTCCGTGGAGCGTTTCAACTTCCGCGTGGATGGGCCTTTTGCCGGGCTTGATGAGCCGGTGCGGCGGGCCCGCGCGCTGGGTGCGTTTGTGTCTGTGGAGGTGTGCCTGGGCGGGGAGCTTGCCGGGCGCGCGTTTCTGCAAGCGGTGGAGCGCGCTGTGGCGGCGTCACCAAACCAGATCTCTGTTTCTGACGAAAGGGTTCGGGGCGCGTTCGGTGCTGAATATCTGGAGCGTGCCGGTAACTTGTGCGAAGCGGCAGGGTTCCGCCGGGTGAGCCTGTGGGCCTGGGCGCAAGGGGCAGCATCGTTTGACGGCTTTGGGATGTTTCTTAGCGGAGGCGTGGCGGCTTTGGGTCCAGGAGCTGCGAATGCATGGCCACGGCCATACAGGAACCCCGCCCGCACCCAATGGGCAGCGGACAGGCTGAACGGTGTGTTTACAGCCGCCGGTGCCGATGGGCGCATGTGTCAGTGGCTGGACCTTGTGTGTGGCTTATACAATCTGGATCTACAAAGGCAGGCACTGAGCAGCCGGATGCACCGCCATGCCTCGGCGTTGGAGCGAATCGGCCTGGTGGACCGGCAGGGCAAGCCGGCCAACGGTTCGGCAATGGAGTTTTGCCACAGGGCCGCGCGGGCTGCGAGACAGGCGCTGTTGGGTTGCCCGGAAGCGGATATGCAGGAGCAATCTGCACACAAGGAAGTATTGACTGCAAGAAGAAGGGGCTGATCGGTATGGGAGACTGGAAGAAGCGCGCTGTGGAGGTATTCCCCCACCTGGCTGAGATGCCGGACCAAGAACGGGCCAATGTGCTGGATATCATCAGCATGGGCCTTTATCCAGCCGGCACTGTCATGATCGAGCAAGGCCGGCGGTGCCGCGGCGCGGCACTGGTGTTAAGCGGCGTGATCCGTGTCTACAAGCTTTCCGAAGAGGGCCGGGAGATCACGCTTTATCGTGTGGGCGCTGGCGAGACCTGCATCCTGGCGGTGTCCTGCCTGTTGGGCGCTGTTGATTACCCCGTGATCGCCGAGGTGGAGGATGACGCCGAAGTGCTGATGCTGCCCATCGATGCGCTCAGGACCCTAATGAACAAAAGTGAGCCATGGCAGCGGTTCGTTTTTTCCTCAATGGCTTCCGCAATGATGGAGGTGCTCACGGTGCTGGACGCGGTGGCCTTCCGCAGCATGGATGCCCGCATGGCGTCGCGGCTGCTGCAATGCCCGCTCAACCGCATTGAGATGACGCATGAAGAACTGGCCGCCGACATGGGTACGGCCCGCGAAGTTGTGAGCAGACTGTTGAAAGAGCTGGAGAACCGGCGCATCGTGGAGCTGCGGCGCGGCAAGGTGATCATCCTGGACCGCGAGGCATTGGAGGAAATTGCGGGCGCGTAATGCGATGCTTTTTGTCTTTGTGATGAAGATTACATTAACCGGGGCCAACCGGTGATATTATTGGTGTGTAAACAAAGCAAAAGGAGAGATTTTAATGGCGACTGTTCATTTGACTCAAGGTAATTTCCAAACTGAAGTGATGGAAAGCGATAAACCGGTGCTTGTGGACTTCTGGGCGTCCTGGTGCGGCCCGTGCCGCATGGTGGCCCCTGTGGTGGAGCAGCTGGCTTCTGAGTATGACGGCCGTGCCAAGGTGGCAAAGCTCGATGTGGATGAATGCCCCGATCTTGCCCGGCAATACGGTGTGATGAGCATCCCCACACTGGTGGTGATCAAGGGCGGCCAGGTGGCGGCCAAAGTGGTGGGCGCGGTGCCCAAGCCAAAGATTGCCGAGATGCTAGACAATGCGTTGAAATAGGTTTCAGAGTCCATATTGTTGTGACAAAAGGCAGGGGAGACCCTGCCTTTTTTTTGCTTATGCGCCAAACTCCCCCTGTCATCTTCGATGACATCCCCCTCAAGAGGGGGACAGGATGAATCCTGTCATGCTATTCGTTGGCGAACTTGCCTCCCTCTTGAGGGAGGTGGCAGCGAAGCTGCCGGAGGGAGTGAAGGGCCACCACCATTCCAAGACGATAAAAAAGCGGAGCCCCCTTGAGCCCCGTTGTATACAAGTTCTACCTCTCATACGTCCGCTCTGTATCTTCTGGTCTGGGGTGATAGGTGATGTCCCTGGCCCTGAGGGCGTTTTTGGCGGCTTCACGGGCCACAGAAAACTCATGCCACCGATTGTCCTTTAGGATAATGGCGCGATCTTCCAGAAGCACTCTGGCAAAGCGGGCCGTTTGCGAGTCGCCTGTGTCCAATAGTTTCACCGCTTCGGGAATCATGGAATCGGACAATTCATAAAAACTCTCCACATCCACATAACTGGATTTGCCGGTCTCGTACCGGTGGATGTTGTATTGGGGGATGATTGCGTCCACGTTGGCGTAGTTGAGCGCCAGGAACAGCGCCAAAAACGCGACGAAGCAGAACCGTGTGAGCGCGAATTTCGGCACATGCACCTTCACAAGCATCGCCACAAAAACCACCGCGCACAGCAGCATGAACCAGGAGGTATAGAGCCGCAGCAGCGTGAGGCCGTAGGCATCCATATACAACGCCATCTTTGAGAATGCTGAGGTAATCAAAAACAGTGTGAGCACCGCCAATAATGACTCCATAGCTTTCACCAGCCCAGTGCGGCGGCTGAACAGCATGGAGAGCGTGAGTAGGAAAAGGTTTACGCACACCACACCCATCAGCTCAAAGAACCCCCTGCGGGCATAGTCTGCGTAGCCGAATCCGGCTGGCAGGATGCTGGAAAAGGCGTTCAGCAGGTAGCCGAACTGGATGGCAATAAATAACAAATAACTCAGGCACACCGTGGTGAGCACGGTGACCACGATGGCGGGGCTGACCACTTTTACACGGCCCATGCGAATCGGCCTGCGCATCACACCGATGGCTTTGTTATGGCGCAGCGCATGCATGAGCCCGAACAACGGCACTGCAGCGAACGCGCCCAGAATCACCTTGCCCACATATTCCAACACATTGTCACTCAGGTAGTTGAATACACCGCTCAACGCCTTTTCGAACACGACATCGGCTTTAGAGAGCAGCAACAGCACCACGGCCAGCACCGGCACGGAGATCCCCAGGCCGATTGCCACCTGCCCAAAGCCCCTGCCTTTGCCGCCGGCTTGCCTGCGCCCGAGCGCTTTGAACGGTGAGGGTATGTTAATCACCGGCAGCGCCACACCAACATGGAACAGATCAATGACTAGGCCCAGCGAGAAGGTTTTGTAGAGCCGGTTGCCGGTCATTGTGGCCAGCTGCAACGGGATCAATACAATCAGCAACAGGAAGTTGAGCGCCGCCAGCAGCCCGTTGTCAAACAGTGTGTAACAGGCGGCGATGAGCCCGATCGGGATCAACAGCGGCAACCCCTGTTTGTTAATCCCACCAGGCTTGCCGGAAAAGTACCAGAACATCGCGGTGTAAAACAACACCACATAGACTGTCATGGAGATGCCAAACCCCCCGAACAGCGCCAATTCAAACAGCAGGAAGCCCAGCACAAACGCCACCAGCACAAACAATTTCTCTCTGGCACCTGTCTTGTTCGAATCCGCACCATTCTGCATCATTGATGTTTTACTGTCGTCCATGAGATTCACCTCCTGTTATTGGTTTTATATGATTCATTTGTTCCTGTTTTTCAAGCACGTTTGACGATGAGGTGCTCACGATACCCAAAATAACCATATAACCCCATGCATGCCTGAAGGATGCTGAGCAACATGAGTTCTACCGATGCCAGAGTCCATTCTCCCACGAGGGCAATCTGACAAATCAGGCACAACAACAGCAAGCTTGCCATTAGCGTTGATATGATACTGGCGAATCTGCCGTCTTGTCTGAAACAGTATGCAGAGGCAATGCCGTTCCCAATACCAAATAATCCAATCGCCAGAATACCAGGTATGAGCCAGCCATCAAATGGCAGCTTTCCAAGCCATTGCGCTGGATATTCGGCAAAGACCTGTTTGCCTGTGAGCATCAATAACCCTGCATATCCTGCGCCTAACGCCATGAGCAAATCAAATGAACCCAGCAGGATCATTCGAGACTTCTGTTTCATGGGAGCTTACTCCTTTTTCACATATTCGATAATGTCTCCCGGCTGGCAGTCCAGCGCCTCGCAGATGGCCTCCAGCGTGGAAAACCGGACGGCGCGTGCTTTGTTATTTTTCAATATGGAGAGGTTGGCCAGCGTGATGTCCACCTTGGCGGCCAGCTCGCCCAGGCCTATTTTGCGCCTGGCCATCATCACGTCAAGGTTGATGTTGATCGGCATTGCGGCACCTCATATTGTCAGGTCGTTGTCTTCCCGCAGCAGGGCGGCGCTGTGGAAGAGGTTGGCCAGCACGAAATAGAGCAGGCATGCCAGCAGGAAGATCAACGCACAACCGAAGGTGAGCACCGTGGGCCTCTCAATGAGCTTTGCTGTGAAGAGCCCCATCTGCGCCATCGAAAACCATGCGCACAGCCTTAACGCCTTGGCGTTTTGCGCGCAGAATGGGTTGCCCTTGCGCACGTTGGCCAGCAGCCTTGCGTTTTGCAGCAGCAAAGCGCCAAGCGCAAACCCGCTCAGGATCACAAACACCAGCATGAATGGCTCTGAGTTGAATGGCGCTGGCAATGCTATTGCGCCGATCACGCCGGTGTTGATCCAGAACCCGCCGTTTTTGTACATCGCGTGGACCCACAGCGGCGAGAGCGCCAGCAAAATGGCGTCTGCAGCCAGGATGCACACGATCACGCCGAACAACAACGCGGATAATAACTTTGTTGCCGAGTCTTTCATCAAAACACCTCCGCAAAGAATCATACCATAGGGTGTTACCAAGGATCAATAAAATTTTATTGAAAAACAATAAAATCAATTTAGCTGATGATTGGTATCGGCAATATTGCAGAATAATATTGCCATATCCCGGTTGACGGCAGAAGGATAATGTGATAAAAAAAGATAATTTAAAGAAAAGAGAGCAGACCAAGGAAGGGGAATGATCATGGGCAAGTTCCAGTTCATCAAAACCGAAACCCTGAAGCCGAAATATGAGGACGCCGGCAAGTTGAAGTTCGGCAAGCTCTTCACCGACTACATGCTCACAATGGACTATTCACCGGAGGGTGGTTGGCATGATAAGGTGATCCAGCCATATGCCGATTTCCGGCTGGATCCGGCTGCCATGGTGCTGCATTACGGTCAGGCGATGTTTGAGGGCTTGAAGGCGTATAAGTCGCCGGAGGGCAAGACGCTGCTCTTTCGCCCCAAGGACAACTTCAAGCGCATGAATAGCTCTGCCCGCCGCCTCTGCATGCCGGAAATCGATGTGGAAACGGCCTTTGAGGGCCTGCTGGAGCTGCTGCGAGTGGAGGAAGCCTGGATCCCCGCCGCTCCGGGCACATCGCTTTATATCCGCCCGACGATGATCGCCACCGATCCCTACCTCGGTGTGAAGGCATCAGATAACTATCGTTTCTTCATCATCCTGAGCCCAGTGGGCCCCTATTACGCTGAGGGCTTCAACCCGATCAAGATCTTCGTGGAGAACGAGTATGTACGCGCCGTGAAGGGCGGTATGGGCTACACCAAAGCCGCCGCCAACTACGCAGCCAGCATTCTGGCCGGCGAGGAGGCCAAGAAGAACGGTTACTCCCAGGTGCTCTGGCTGGACGGTGTGCATCGCAAGTATGTGGAAGAGGTGGGCTCAATGAACATCTGCTTCCAGATCGGCGACGAGCTGGTCACGCCAGCCTTGGGTGGCACGATCCTGCCGGGCATCACCCGCGACTCCATCCTCACATTGGCTCGAGACGCCGGCCTTAAAGTCTCAGAGCGGCCCATCACAATTGAGGAGATCTTTGATGCCCATGATAAAGGCATGCTAAACGACGTGTTCGGCACCGGCACCGCTGCCGTAGTGTCGCCGGTGGGCGAACTCAACTGGGACGGCCGCATCATTACAATCAATGACGGTAAACCCGGCAAGCTGGCGCTCGATATGTATGACAAGCTCACCGGCATCCAGTATGGACGCATGGCTGATACGCACGGGTGGATGGTGGAGGTGTAAGCCTGCTCACAATCCTCTATTCTACATAAACTATAGAATAAACATCAAAGGACTGATAGTATGGATCGCAAGTTCCGTGTTGGCATCGCCGGTGGCACCGGCATGGTGGGGCAACGGTTTGCACTGCTGCTGGCCAATCACCCCTGGTTTGAGGTTACAACCATTGCTGCCAGCCCCCGCTCGGCTGGCTTGACCTATGCAGAGGCCGTGAAGGGGCGCTGGAATATGCCCGAGGCTCTGCCTGAGAGCCTCAAGTCCATCATCGTGCGCGACGCCTCCGACGTGGCCGCCGTGACCGGTGACGTGGACTTCCTGTTCTGCGCTGTGGATATGGACAAGGCCTCCACCAAGGCGCTGGAAGAGGCCTACGCCCGCGCCGAAACACCGGTGGTCTCCAACAATTCTGCCAACCGAATGGTGCCCGATGTGCCGATGATGATCACCGAGATCAACCATGGCCATGCCGCCGTCATCGAATCGCAGCGCAAGCGCCTTGGCACACAGCGGGGTTTCATCACCGTCAAGCCCAATTGCTCCATCCAGAGCTATGTGCCTGCACTGGAGCCTTTGAAGGACTTCGGCATTACGAAGGTGCTGGCGGTGACCTATCAGGCCATTTCCGGCGCAGGCAAGACCTTTGAGACGATGCCGGAGATTGTGGACAACGTGATCCCCTTCATCGGTGGTGAAGAGGAAAAGAGCGAACGGGAACCCCTCAAAATCTGGGGCCATATCGAGAACGGCCAGATCGTGAACGCCACCGGACCGGATATCACCGCCCAGTGCTTGCGCGTGCCGGTGACCGACGGCCATCTGGCGGCGGTCTTTATGAGCCTGGAGAAGAAAGTCACCAAGGACGAGATTATCGCCCGCTGGCGCAATTATGAGAGCGTGCCCGCCAAGCTTGGCTTGCCCAGCGCGCCGGACCCGTTCCTTTACTACTTTGAGGAAGACAACCGGCCCCAGACCAAGTTGGACCGCAACCTCGGCAACGGCATGGCTGTGAGCATGGGCCGCCTGAGGCCTGACACGCAGTATGACTGGAAGTTCATCTGCCTGTCGCACAACACGCTGCGCGGCGCTGCCGGCGGCGGGGTGCTGGCTGCAGAAATGCTGGTCAAGCAGGGGTACATTAACAGGAAGTAAGCAACAGTCAGAAACGAAAGCCCCGCGATGCGGGGCTTTTCTTTTATAATTGGTCCGATATAATATTGCTGTCTGCCAAGGTTGTAAGCACCGTGTGAATGGGAGCTATGATGAAACAAGGGCGATTGGTGATTCTCGGGGGGCCCCCCCGCGCGGGAAAGACAACCCTGGCGGTTCGGTTGGCTCATCACGGATTCAACATGCTGTCGTTTGACCATATATCGGAGGCGCTGCAACAGGGTTTTCCGGAGATCCAAGTGGAAGACTGGACCGATCAGGATGCCTGCGCAAAGCGCCTCTTTCCCTTTTTCAAGGCGATTGTGAAATGCGCAGTCGAGGATGCACGGCTCTATGGGGTAAACACTGTGATCGATATGTATGACTACACCCCGGAGTATGTCAGCAAGCTGCCGTTCCAGGATGCTATCGAGGTGTATTATCTGGCGTATCCGGATTTCTCGGTTCCGGAGATCCGGCACATCATCAGGGTCTATGCCGCCCCCACCGATTGGATCGCCCAGGTGGATGAGGAGTATCTGGATGTTGTGGCCAGGCGGTGTAGCATGGCCAATGAAAAGCTGGTGCGGCAATGCGGGCAATATGGCTACCGGCTCATCAACACCGGCGCCGGCAGCCAACGAACAGCAGTTCTGGACGATTTGTTTCATCAGATCATCCGCGCATGAGGGAGCTATGGTTGATGGCAGAAAAAGTGTGGAGGTTCACCACTACGATACTGCCTGGAAAGCTGCCTTTGACGCGCTGCAAGCGATGCTTCAAGGATTATGGCCGATCTGTGAATAGGCCAACGACTACTGAATCTTTTCCAGTTCATTCATAAAATGATTCAAGTTATTCCTTGCCACAATGTTAACAAGCCAACCTGTGCACGGAATCTTCGGCGCTATGTCAATAGACCACCGTACATTTGTATATTCCCCGGCAGGAGAAAGCTCGACTATGCCGATGTAGCGTTTCACCGGTGCGCCGGACAACATGATATAGCTTAGTGAATGAGGTGGGTTGATTGCTTCCAGACGTTCATGATAGGTGCTCTTGCCATCCTTGACCAATCGTTCGCAGCCGACTCGGTGATTTGACGCATCGCCCTGATTGATCACTTCCAGAGGCCAGGCCGGAACCGGGCATCTTGTAAAATCCCCTGCGATTGCCCACACTTTCTCCAGAGGTGCCTTGATTGTCCGTTCTTCAATTATCATGGACATGATGAAGCCCTCCCCAAAGTATTTTCCATTATATTACCACAATTAAATGTATTCAATTCGTTATGTTCAAAAACAGATTGTGTGTCAGCGGGGCATGGAGGATATGGGCATACTCATGCCATTGACTCCATTGATGAGGATACGTTCATAATGTATCATCTTGTTTGAGGTAATCAACATGAATAACCCAACCCGCCGCATCGAAGTTCACCCCTATGACCCCGCCTGGAAAACGGCCTTCCTTGCGCTGCAAACGATGATTCAAGGCATCCTTGGTGATCTCGCGCATTCCATTGAGCATGTTGGCAGCACCTCGGTGGAGGGCCTTGCCGCCAAGCCTATCATCGATATCGATGTGGTGATGGAAAGCTATGCAGTGTTCCCGGCCATCGTGGAGCGGCTGGCTGCCGCTGGTTTTGAGCACCGGGGTGACTTGGGCATTGAGGGCAGAGAGGCATTCAAGCGCACCTATGACGACGGCTTTATGGCTTATCACCTCTATGTCTGCCCCAAGGATGGGGAAGAGTTGCGCCGCCACCTGGCATTTCGTGATTATTTGCGCACTCATCCCGACGCCCGTGACGCCTATGGGGCACTGAAGATGGCCAATGCCGAGAAGTTCCGGTATGACATTGACGGGTATATTGAGGCGAAAGGGCCGTTTATTCGGGAGATGTTGGTGAAGGCGCAGTGAGCATAGTGGTTCAATACGATGCAACTAGATTATGGCTGTCAATGTACGGGCCGGGCTCTGTACCGGCCCGAATCCCCCCTCATCGCATTGTTATGCAATCGGTTTTGCTTTTCATATCGGCTTTCGCCGACATTGAGCAAAGCCGGAGGCTAAGGCCTTCCGCTGCGGCGGCATCCCCCCTTATTAAGGGAGGGTAGGATGTCGATCTGTCCTGCTTTGGTAGGGGCCGGGCTCCGTCCCGGCCCGCCCAGACAATTTGATCAACCAGTTGAAATTTTCGATATTTCTCTGAACCAAACAGTATATTCCACCGACAAACTCATCGAAGGAAGGAGGCAAGGCGATGGCGGAGCGGGAAGTGCAATGGATCAGCCGCATGGCCGGCGGCGACGAGAAGGCCTTCGAAGAGTTGTACAACGCCACATCCCGCAAGGTTTTTGCCTACCTCAGGTCCAGAAACATCGACGAGCAGACGGCGGCTGACGTGCTGCAAAACACATTCCTTGCCGCCTGGCGCAGCGCCGGGCGCTTCACGGGCGGGGCAAAGCCGCTCACCTGGCTGATTGCCATCGCCCGCCACAAGCTGGCTGACGAACTCAGGGTGCGTGAGCGAAACCGGGCTGCGCCTCTGGAAACAGTGCCCGGGGGCCATGACCCCACCGCAAACACGGAAGACAGGCTTAATGTGCACCAAGCCGTGGCTGCGCTGGGCAGCGAGCAAAAGGAGCTTCTGCATCTGGTGTTTGTGCTTGGTATGAATTACGCCGAGGCAGCGGCTGTGTTGGATGTGCCGGAGGGCACGGTGAAATCCAGGATGTTTGCTCTGAAAAAACAGCTGGCTGGTAAGCTGGCGGCGGAGGTGGGGGCATGAATTGCGACATGGCGCAAGAGAAGCTGCCGGAGTTGCTGGCGGGGTCACTGGACAGAAAAACGGAGCAATCGGTTCTGGCCCACCTGGCGGCCTGCGAGGAATGCCGCAAGGAGCTTGCTTTTTGGGTGCAGGTGCAGCAGGCGGTGCTGAGAGGCGCAGAGGACGCGCCGGGAACCGTGATTCGGGAAGTGCGCGAAAGCCTGTTCGGGCCGGGGGCGGCATCCATCCTCGATGGCATTCTGGTTACGGGCCGGGCGCTTGGTTTGGCTGGGTCAGCCTGCCGGTTGGCGCTGGCGACAATGGGTGTTCACTAGAAAGGAGAATGGAACAATGAAATTTGAATTTGAATCGGAGGGAACCAAAATGGACGAGAACAAGGAAAAAAAGCACAGCGATATCCCTGTGAAGGAAATCGGCGAACTGCTGGACGAGGTTTCCACCAAGCTGCCCAAGCTGCTGGAAGGCATCCAGAAGAGCTATTATTCGGTGGAAAACGGTGTGAATGCCGGCCGCTCCATTGGCGCTTTCTACAAGGAACTCATTGAGGCTGGCATGCCCAATGATGTGGTGCTGCGCCTGACCGAGCGCTTTATGGTCTCGGTGAAAGACCTGTCTGATCTTGCCCGTAAAGACGACTGAGGCCTGGCTATGGCGCAAAGTATGATAACGCGAAAGCCAAACGCCATTCTTGGGTTCATCAAAGCTGTCTGGGTATTGCTCGTGATGCTGGTGATGCTTCCTGTGTGGCTGATTCGGGGCGCCGTGACGCGGGCCAGGTTTCGCGCTGAGCTCCGGGCGGCCGGTGTGCCGTTGGATGCTGCGCGCAGGCTGTCAAACCGTTATAAGGTTGGCTTGCGCGATTTGGCCGGCATCCGTGTGCCGCTTAAGCAACAGTAAAAGGAACTGTGAAAGCAACCCAGGGTTTTGCCCCTGGGTTGTATCATGCATGCCGTATATTCAGGTTGAATATTGTCATTTTTTAGGGTATGATAAGTATAGGATGCTATACGATCACGCTTTCTGTCTAGTGAGCTAATGATTGAGATTCTGGCCGCCCGGCCGGACTGGAGCGCGTATGACAGACAACATCGTCATGGGGCTCATCTACAACGCCGCGTTGCTGCTCTCGCTCAGCATTGTTTATCAGATTGGCTATTACATTCCACCCAAGTATCAAAAGTTTACACCATATCTCAATGGCATTTTGATTGCGGCCGTAGGTCTTTGCTTGATGACGTTTCCGTTCAAGATGGAGACCGGCGTAATCTTTGACACTCGCACCATCCTTCTTGGCGTAACCGCGCTGATCTTTGGTGGGGTTCCCGTTACGATCGCCGGGGTTGTCATGGCTGTTTACCGCATCTTGCTCGGCGGTGAAGGCGTGATGATGGGCGTTGCCTCCATTTTTATATCTGCCATCATCGGCTTGGTTTGGCGTAAGCGTGGTATGCTGAACAAGTGGAAGAGCAAATGGGTCAGCCTGTATCTGCTTGGCATCGATATCCACGTGGGCATGCTTGCCTGCACGCTGCTGTTGCCTTGGGCGAAGACGCTGAGCGTGCTTGCTGGGATCGCCTTTCCTGTGATGGTGATCTACCCTCTGGCTACCGTGATCCTTGCCATGCTTTTATTCACACAAAAGGAACGGATTGAGTCGCATCTTCGGATCGCCGAGGCAGAAGCTAAATATAAAAGCTTGTTTGATAACAATCATGCCATTATGATGCTCTATGACCCTGCTGATTACCGTATCTTCGATGTCAACCAGGCTGCATGCGATTTTTACGGGTGGCCCCAGGATGTTCTGAAGCAGATGTCGGTGCATCAAATCAATGTAACACCGGAAGAAGACACTTGGCTGGAAATGAAAACAGCTGATCAGGAAGGTAGACAGTATTATCTTTTTCAACACCGCAAGGCAAGTGGCGAAATCGTAGA
This sequence comes from Bacillota bacterium, assembly GCA_023435705.1. GTDB lineage: Bacteria > Bacillota > Clostridia > Christensenellales > UMGS416 > JAEYRA01. The sequence continues at coordinate 173,670 of JAEYRH010000006.1, forward strand.
TGTGGAAGTTTATAGCGGGTATATCCTTCTGGAAGGCAAGCAACTGGTATATTCCATTGTACACGATGTATCCAACCGCATGGCGTCCGAAAAAGCTCGGATTGCCAGTGAGAATCGCTTCCGCCTGCTGGTGGAGGGCGCGCCGGATGCCATTCTCATCCAGACTGACTACAGATTTGCTTATGTCAATAAAGCGGCTGTGGAAATGTTTGGAGCCAATCACGCGGATCAACTCATCGGCATGCCGGTGATGGAACGCTTCCACCCTGATAGTCACTCTGTCATTCAACGCAGGATTTATCAGCTCAATTACTGGAAAATGAGAGTTCAGCCCAATGAGGAAATCTTTGTACGAATGGACGGCACTCCAGTGGACGTGGAGGTCTCCGCTGTGCCGATCCATTATAATGGTAAAGACGGTGCGATTGTGTATGCCCGTGACATCAGCGAGCGTAAAAAGATGGAGGTTGCCCGTCGGGAGCTGGAGGCCCAGATGCGCCAGCAGCAAAAGCTGGAGGCAATAGGCACGTTGGCCGGTGGTGTGGCTCATGAGATCAACAACCCCATCAATGGTATCATGAATTACGCAGACCTGATCCTGAACTCATCGGATTCCGATGTGCGGCAATTGGAGTATGCCCGTGAGATCATCCATGAGACCAAGCGTGTTTCGGTGATTGTGAAGAACCTGCTGCAATTCTCCAGGCATGAAAAACAATCCCACAGTTATGCCAGCATATATGACATTGTCAACCAGACGATTTCGCTGATCAAGACGATCGTCCGCAAGGATCAGATTGAGCTGGAGATCGACATGGAAGAGGGCTTGCCGGACATCAAGTGCCGCAGCCAGCAGATCCAACAGGTGTTGATGAACCTGATGACCAACGCGAGAGACGCCTTGAATGAACGGTATCAGGGCTACCACGAAAACAAGGTGATGAAGCTATCTTGTCATCAGTTTGAGCAAGATGGCAGGCGTTGGCTCCGTATCGTCCTTGAAGATCATGGCGCTGGTATCGCAGACGATGTGAAAGAGAAAATATTCGAACCGTTCTTTTCCACCAAGCCCAAGGAAATTGGAACGGGACTGGGTCTCTCCATCAGTTACGGCATTGTGAAGGATCATCATGGCACGCTTTCGCTCAACACCTTGCATGGGGAGAAGACGGAGGCGATCCTGGTGCTTCCGGTGGACAATGGCTGGACGTTGTAGAATCGCGGAGGGAAGATATGAGCAGGATTTTGATTGTCGACGACGAGAGAAGCATTCGCCTCACGCTTTGCGAGTTCCTGCGCCAGGAGGGTTATGAGGCGGATTGCGCGGAAGATGTGCCGGCGGCCAGCAGAATGATGGAGGATTCCAATTACGACGTTGTTGTGTCTGACATCATCATGCCAAGGGTTTCCGGCATGGAGCTCCTGAGCATCGTGAGGGCCAAATCCAAGGATATCCAGTATATCGTGATGACTGGCGAGCCTTCGGTGGACACGGCAATCTCCTCTGTGCAGCAAGGAGCCAATGATTATCTGGTCAAGCCCATCACCCGGGAGGCATTTCTGAAGGCAGTGCGGTCCGCAGCGCTGGTCAAGGAGCTCACAGACCAAAAGACAGCCCTGGAGCAAGCGAACCAGGCTTATCAACGCAACCTGGAGCATATTGTAGAGCTTCGCACCAACGAATTGCAAAACGCAATGCAGAGCATTGTGTCGTTGCTCACCTCCGTGGTGGAAGCCCGTGATCCCTATACCGCCGGCCACCAACGGCGGGTGGGCAACCTTTCGGCTGCCATTGCTGCCAAAATGGGGCTGGACAACAAAACCGCGCGTATGCTGCGGATCATCGGCTATATTCACGACATTGGCAAGATCTCAGTACCAACGGAGATCTTATCCAAGCCTGGCAAGCTCAACGGGTTGGAACGTGCGCTGATCCAAAACCACCCGACTGCCAGCTATGAAATGATGATGCGGGTTGATCTGCCCGATGTGATTGGCAAAACGCTTTTTCAGCACCATGAGCGCTGTGACGGCAGCGGATACCCACAGGGTCTGACAAAGGAGCATCTCACTTTGGAAGCCCAGATCATCATGGTCGCCGATGTGGTGGAAGCGATGATGTCGCACCGGCCCTATCGGCCCGCACTTGGCATTGATGCAGCGATGGAGGAGATCCGGACAAACAGTGGCACGCTGTATAGTCCGGATGTTGTGGATGCTTGCTCTGCACTGTTTGAAGAGGATCAATATCAAATAGAGGATTGTGAATACGAGATCCACTTCCCGCTGATGAAGCACAAGCCTCCTCATGCATAAGTCGATGCATCTGGATAAAACGTTCGGGTTTCCGCCTGATGAAGGCGGGAACCCATTTATTTTTTTAGATTAACATCATAAAAGGCGAACAAAAAAAGAAAAAATCAACAAATAGTTCTTATTTATTCTTGATTGGCTGTGTGTATTCTGTTATGATTGCACCATACTCACATTGGTATAATCATGGAGGACAGATGATGCCGAAGGTGGCAGTGATCATGGGCAGCGGTTCAGACATGCCCGCGTTGGAAGCGGGAGTCAACCGCTTACTTACATTTGGTATCGAAGCTGATGTGCGGATTATGTCAGCACACCGCACGCCAGATCGCGCCGCCGAGTTTGCAAAAAGAGCTGCCGCCGATGGTTACGACGCCATCATCGCAGCAGCCGGCAAGGCGGCCCATTTGCCCGGAGTGCTGGCGGCATTCACCACATTGCCGGTGATTGGTATCCCAATGAAATCAAGCTTTATGGATGGCATGGATTCGTTGCTGTCCATCGTGCAGATGCCCGCCGGCGTGCCGGTGGCCACTGTTGGGGTGGACGCCTCAGAAAACGCTGCAATTCTGGCCGCCCAGATGCTGGCGTTGCGTTATCCTGAACTGAGCGTAAAACTGGCTTCGTTCAAAAGCGACATGGCTCAAAAAGTGATAGAGGCTGACGAAAAGCTGGAGAGGAGATAACCCCATGGTGCAAAAGATGGAGCAGCTCTACGAGGGGAAAGCCAAGAAAGTATTCGCCACCGACAATCCTGATTATGTGATTGTCTCCTACAAAGACGACGCCACGGCGTTCAACGGCCTGAAGCGCGGCACCATTGTGGGCAAGGGCGTTGTAAACAACGTGGTGTCCAATCACCTGTTTCAGATGCTGGAAAGCAAGGGAATCCCCACCCACTATGTGGAGCAATTGAGCGAACGGGAGACTGTGGTTAAAAAGGTAACCATCGTGCCGGTGGAAGTGATCGTGCGCAACATCGCCGCCGGTTCTCTGAGCAAACGCCTGGGCCTGCCGGAGGGCCAGAAGCTCGCCAAGACCGTGCTGGAGTATAGTTACAAGAACGACGAGCTGGGCGACCCGATGATCAACGACTACCACATTGCCGCTATGAAACTGGCCACGCCAGAAGAGATGGCAAAGATCGCCGAATATTCCTTCATGGTGAATGACATTCTTTCCGCCTATCTCATGGAATCCAATATTGAGCTGATCGATTTCAAGCTGGAATTTGGCCGGTTCCACGGCCAGATCATATTGGCAGATGAAATATCTCCCGACACATGCCGGTTCTGGGATACCACCACCGGCCAGAAGCTGGATAAGGACCGTTTCCGCCGCGACCTGGGCGACGTGGAGGAAGCCTATCAGGAAGTGCTCCATCGCCTGATGGGCGGAAAGGCATAGCATGAAAGCGCTTTGCCCTTATCACCGTCTAAAGCCCTGGAACGACGTAATGCCTGAGGAATGCGGCATTGTGGGCATCTTTAACGACAGCGGCACGCCTGTGGGCGAAGCGCTGTATTACGGCCTGTATGCCCTGCAGCACCGTGGCCAGGAGAGCGCCGGCATGGCCCTTTCTGATGGCCGCGAGATCAAGAGTCACAAAGCCATGGGCCTGGTCAATGAGGTGTTTGGGGAAGAGGAGACCATGACCCGCCTGGGGCAGGGTCATCTTGGAATTGGCCATGTGCGTTATTCCACCTGTGGCGCCAGCGAGCTCACCAACTCTCAGCCGCTTGTGGTGCGCTACAGCGAGGGCACAATTGCACTGGCTCACAACGGCAACCTCGTAAATGCCGAATCACTTCGCCGTGAGCTGGAAGCCCAGGGAAACATCTTTCAGACTACGTTGGACACCGAAATTATTGCCTCAATCATCGCCCGTAAGGGTGGTGACATCATTGAAGCCATCAAATTTGCGATGCAGCAGGTCAAGGGCAGCTACGGCCTGGTCATCATGACGAAGGACAAACTGATTGGAGTGCGCGATCCGCTGGGCATCCGCCCCCTGGCGCTAGGCCGTGTCGGCGACGCCTACGTGGTAGCCAGCGAGTCCTGTGCGTTTGACGCTGTTGGCGCTGAGTTCATCCGCGATGTGCGGCCCGGTGAGATCATTGTGGTTGATCAGGATGGTCTCAAGTCCATCCGTACTGAGATCCCGCTGGAAAGCAAGCTCTGCATTTTTGAGTTCGTTTATTTTGCCCGCACCGACAGTGTGATCGATGGCATCAGTGCTTATCAAGCCCGTGAAAACGCTGGAAGATTGCTGGCTCGCCGCTTCCCGGTTGAGGCCGACCTTGTGTCCGGCGTGCCCGATTCGGCTATCACCGCCGCAATTGGTTATGCCAAGGAATCGGGTATTCCCTATGGCGAGAGCCTGGCCAAGAACCGCTATGTGGGCCGCACGTTCATCCAGCCCCAGCAGCAAAAACGCGAAAACGGTGTGAAAATCAAATTGAATGCTCTCCGACGCAACGTGCAGGGTAAGCGCGTGGTGCTGCTTGATGACAGCATCGTGCGCGGCACCACCAGTCGCAAGATCGTGGAGATGCTGCGAATGGCAGGCGCCAAGGAAGTGCACATGCGCGTGAGCTCACCGCCAGTGCGGTTCCCGTGTTATTTTGGCATTGACACACCCAACTCTGATCAACTGATTGGTGCGAACCACTCCATCGAAGAGATCCGCAAGATCATTGGAGCCGACAGCCTGGAGTACCTGAGCCTTGGCGATTTGATGAAAACCGTGGAGGGCTCCGGATGCGGGTTTTGCACAGGGTGCTTTGACGGGAAATATCCGGTCGAGGTTGGCTAAATTCCTCTACGCGAATCATATATCAACTCCCTCTGCCTGCTTTCGCAGGCACCTCCCTCGATAGGGAGGCAAGTTGAACTCTGAACGAGCTGAACTTGTCCCCCTCTTGAGGGGGATGTCGCAAAGCGACAGGGGGAGTCTGGGAGGACTCACCCATGGACTACAAACAAGCCGGTGTGGACGTTGAAGCAGGTTACGAGGCTGTCAGCCTTTACAAGCCGCACATCAGGCGCACAATGATCCCAGGCGTGCTGGGCGATGTGGGCTCCTTCGGAGGCTTCTTTTCGTTGGCGGCGTTTCAAGGCATGGAGGAGCCGGTGCTGGTCTCCGGCACCGATGGTGTGGGCACGAAGCTGAAGATCGCCTTCGCGATGGACAAGCATGACACCGTGGGCATAGACGCCGTGGCGATGTGCGTGAATGACATCATTTGCCAGGGAGCCAAGCCCCTGTTCTTCCTGGATTACCTGGCCACCGGCAAGCTGGATCCGAAGAAAGCTGCCGAGGTGGTGAAGGGCGTGGCCGAGGGCTGCGTGCAGGGCCAGTGCGCGCTGATCGGCGGTGAGACTGCCGAGATGCCGGGCTTCTATCCCGAGGGAGAGTATGACCTGGCTGGCTTTGCCGTGGGCATTGTGGACCGCAAAAAGTCCATCACCGGCGCTTCCATCAAGCCCGGCGACATCCTCGTGGGCCTCGCCTCCTCCGGTGTGCATAGCAACGGCTTTTCTCTTTCCCGCAAGCTCCTTGGAGATACACCGGAAGCATTGAACCGATTCATTGCTGAGCTTGGCAGGACTGCTGGTGAAGAGCTCCTGGTGCCCACCCGCATCTATGTGAACACGATTCTGGAGCTCATTAAGGAATTTGAGCTCAAAGGCATCGCCCATATCACCGGCGGCGGCTTCATTGAAAACATCCCGCGCATCATCCCCGAAGGCCTGAAGGCCGTGATCCATGGCGGCAGCTGGGTGATCCCGCCGGTGTTCCAATACCTGCAAAAGCTGGGCAACATCTCTGACCGCTCAATCTATAACACCTATAACATGGGCATCGGCATGGTGCTGGCGGTTGATCCGGCTATTGCCGGTATCGTGGCCGAGCGGGCCACGGCCCTTGGCGACCGGGCTTACCTTATTGGCGAGGTGAAGGAAGGGCAGGGGGGCATCGAGCTGTGCCTGTGAAACGCATTGCCGTGTTTGCGACCGGCGGCGGCACCAACTTCCAGGCGGTTATTGACGCCGTGGCGGATGGCCGCATCCCTGGCAAAATAGTGTGCCTGATCTACAACCGCAAGGCCGCCTATGCCGCCGAGCGGGCCCGTCTGGCCGGCATCCCAGCCATCTATATCAACCGGAAAACAAGCCCCTCCCAAGAGGATTTTGAGGCCAGAATTCAGCAGACGCTGCGGCAATACGAAGCCGAAGTGCTCGTTTTAGCCGGATGGCTGGACATTTTAGGGTCAGAAACGGTAAAATATTACCAAAACCGAATTGTGAACACCCACCCGGCGTTGATCCCTGCCTTTTGCGGCATGGGGATGTACGGCCACCATGTGCATGAGGCAGTGATTGCACATGGCGCAAAGGTGTCCGGCTGCACGATCCATCTGGTGGAAGAGGGTGTGGATACCGGCCCGATCATCTTCCAACAGGCCGTAGAAGTGCTCCCGGACGACACGGCAGACACGCTTGCCGCCCGCATCCTGCCACACGAGCACAGGCTGCTGGTGGAGGCGGTAAGGCTCATTTGTGAGGATCGGATTGTAGTGGAGGGGAGAAGGGTTGTTGTAACTCCCCCTGTCACTTCGTGACATCCCCCTCAGGAGGGGGACAAGTACGTTCTTGTTCAGGATCCTGCTTGCCTCCCTCATTGAGGGAGGTGCCCCGAAGGGGCGGAGGGAGTTCCAAGGAAATCCCCCCTGGCCTCTGCGGAGGCCATCCCCCCTTGAATTTTTGCCTTCGGCAAAAACAAAGGGGGTGGGGAGAGTAAACGGGAGTTCACTTTCGATGAATTCATGATGATAGCAAATAGTCCAACCAAGAATAACCAGGAACTGGTCTGGCCCAGAGGCGATGAACCGTAATTCATGATTTGATCTTAATTTTCAGGAGGATATATCGATGCGAGCCATTCTTTCCGTCTTTGACAAAACCGGCGTTGTGGAGTTCGCGCAGGGCCTTTCGGAGCTGGGTGTGCAGCTCATTTCCACCGGCGGCACCGCCACGGCTCTCAAAAAGGCCGGCCTTGCCGTCACTGAGGTCAGCGACATCACCGGCTTCCCCGAGTGCCTCGATGGCCGGGTGAAGACATTGCACCCGCTGATCCACGCCGGGATTCTCGCGATGCGCGGCAATGCCGAGCACATGGAGCAGCTTAATCAGCTGGGCGTGGAGACCATTGACATCATCGCCGTGAACCTCTACCCCTTTAAGCAGACGGTGGCCAAGCCCTGCGTGACCTTTGAGGAGGCCGTGGAAAACATCGACATCGGCGGGCCCACGATGCTCCGTGCCGCTGCCAAAAACTGGCAGGACGTTGCCGTGATGGTGGACCCGGCAGACTACGCTGTGGTACTGGATGAACTCAAAAAGAACGGCCATGTTTCCCGCGACACCAAGCGCCGCCTGCAATACAAGGTGTTTGAGCACACGGCCAATTACGACGCAATGATCTTTGATTACCTGCGCAAGCAGCAGGGCATCCAGTTCCCAGAAACGCTCACGGTCACCTATGAAAAGCAGCAGGACCTGCGCTACGGTGAAAACCCTCACCAGAACGCAGTGTTTTATCGGGAAGTCAGCCCGGCGGCAGGCTCCCTGGCCGCAGCCGAGCAGCTGCACGGCAAAGAGCTTTCCTACAACAACATCGGCGACGCCAACGGCGCGCTGGATCTGCTGCGGGAGTTTTCCGAGACCACTGTGGTGGCAGTGAAGCATGCCACGCCTTGCGGCGTGGGCAGCGCGCCCACGTTGCTGGAAGCCTGGACAAAGGCTTATGAGACCGACCCCATGTCGATCTTCGGCGGCATCGTCGCCGTTAATACCACCGTGGATGCTGCCACCGCAGCCGAAATGGGCAAGATCTTCCTGGAGGTCGTGATCGCCCCGGATTATGCGCCGGAGGCACTGGACATCCTCGGCAAGAAGAAGAACATCAGGCTTTTGAAGCTGCCCGGCATCGCTGCCCCTGTGGCCCGCGGCACCTTTGACATGAAAAAGGTGTTGGGTGGCCTGCTGGTGCAGGAGATGGATCTGGAGTTGCTGCACGAGACCGATCTTAAGGTCGTGACCAAGCGAGCCCCCACCGAGCAGGAGATGAAAGATCTGCTCTTTACCTGGAAAATTGTGAAGCACACCAAGTCCAACGCCATCGTGGTGGGCCGCGAGGGCCAATCGCTAGGCATCGGCGGCGGCCAGGTGAATCGCTTCTGGCCCACCCAGCAGGCGCTGGAACGCTCCGGCGATAAGGTGAAAGGCGCCGTGATGGCCTCCGACGCGTTCTTCCCCTTTGACGATTGTGTGCAGGAAGCGGCCAAATATGGCGTCACCGCCATCATCCAGCCCGGCGGAGCCGGCAACGACAAGGCCAGCATCGACGCCTGCGACGAGGCCGGCATCGCGATGGTGTTCACCGGCATGCGGCATTTCAAGCACTCGTAATCCTGCGGGCATCAATAGTGCTTCTTGGGAAGGAAGGCTGCACCATGGCGCACGACATCTATCTATATGGCATGACGCTGCTCACCACCAGCCACCTGCTGGATGAGGATTTCCCGGCGCTGGATACCTACGCGGAGATCAGCGAGAGCCACCGGCTGCCCGGCGGCGAAACCGGCACCTGCGCTGTGGTGCTTGCAAGCCTGGGCTGCTCGGTGAAGATCGACGGCAATTGGCAGGGCACGGAGACGTATCAGCCGCTGATGGGCTACATGGGCCGGGCCGGTGTGGACGCCAGCCGCCTGCATCTCGACGAAACCTTTGAGGGGCTGCAGGATCTGGTCATCATTGACCGGCACTCCCGCACGGTGTTTGGCAAGTTCCGGGCTTATTACCGCAATACGCTCAAGCGCTGGAGTGCCCCTTGCCCGGAGGATATTGAGCAAGCTGCCGCTGTGGGGCTGGATCCTTATTTTAGTGAGCAGGCTATCGAGGCGGCGCGGCTCTGCCGCAAGTTCGGCAAGCCCTATGTGACGATCGATTGCCGGCACGACAGTGAGATGCACCGTTGTTCCGCGGTGAATGCCATTTCTCATGAGTATCTGGATCAGCAATACCCCGGCATGAGTGCAGAAGAGCTGTTCAAGCTCTACACCGAAGAAACCGACGGCCTTGTGATCTTCACGTTCGGGGTAAAGAATCTGCTTTATGGCCGGCGGGGGCAAAAGCCTAAGTCCTTCGAGCCCTATCGTGTGGACGCCGTGAGCACGCTGGGTGCCGGCGACACCTTCAAGGCCGGCGTGGTCTATGGATTATTCAAGGGGTTCGACGATGAGGGCATTGTGCGGTTTGCCTCTGCGGCTGCCGCTGCGGCCTGCAGTGCGTTCCCGATCTACCACAACCCGCCTACGCTGGAGAAGGTCAACAGGATTATGGAGAGCAGGGAATAGCACAAATCCCCCCCTGTCGCCTGAGGGCGACATCCCCCCTTCATAAGGGAGGGTAGGGAATCGTTTTCCTTATCTTGCCGGTAGGGGCCGGGCTCCGCCCCGGCCCGCCTTGACCCTCACCCCTAACCCCCTCCACCAAGCGTCACCGCAAGAATGATGGAAACGATTGGGGGAGGGAGCTAACTAAACGCAAGAGGTATTTCATATGAACATCCTCGTCATCGGCTCTGGCGGCCGTGAGCACGCCATCTGCTGGAAGCTCCGGCAAAGCCCCATGGTGGACAAACTCTACTGCGCACCGGGCAATGGCGGCATCGCGGAGGTGGCCACCTGCGTGGACATTGGTGCGCGGGATATTACCGGTGTGATCCGCTTTGCCAAGGGAAACGCAATCGACCTCACGTTTGTGGCACCGGATGACCCTCTGGCCGACGGCATGGTGGACGCGTTGGAGGCCGCCGGATGCCCGGCCTTCGGACCCACGGCGGCTGCAGCCCGCATCGAGGCCAGCAAGACATTTGCCAAGGGGATCATGGAGAAGTATGACATCCCCACGGCCAAAAGCCGGTCGTTCACAACAGCGGAGGAAGCCAGGGCTTATATTCTCGAGCAGGGCGCGCCTATTGTTGTGAAAGCCGACGGCCTGGCGTTGGGCAAGGGTGTGTTCGTGTGCAGCACAGTGGAAGAAGCACTGAGCGCCGTGGACGCCGTGATGGTGCGCAATGAGTTTGGCAAGGCCGGCAGCACGCTGGTCGTGGAGGAATACATCGAGGGCCCGGAGGTGTCGCTGCTATGCTTCACCGACGGCAAGCATGTTTCCGTGATGCCTCCGGCCCAGGATCACAAGCGTGTGTTTGACGGCGACCGGGGCCCAAACACCGGCGGTATGGGGGCCTTCGCGCCCACGCCGAAGTTTTCGCAGGAGCAGATCGACTGGGCGACGGAACATGTGCTTTTGAAGGCTGTCCGTGGCATGGAAGCGGAAGGTTGCCCGTTCAGTGGTATTCTTTACGCGGGCTTGATGCTTACGAAGGACGGGATCAAGGTGCTGGAATTCAATGCCCGCTTTGGCGACCCGGAGACGCAGGTAATCCTGCCGTTGCTGCACACAGACTTGCTGGAGATCATCCTTGCCATCCGGGGCCAAAGGCTTGATTGCCAGCCGGTGCGCTGGAGCAAGAGCGCTGCGGCAGTTGTGGTGCTGGCCTCTGGCGGATATCCGGCCAACTATCAAAAGGGATATCCAATATCCGGGTTGGAGGAGGCTGCTGCTCAACCGGGTGTGACGCTGTTCCACAGCGGCACCAAGCGGGAAGGGGAGGCCTTGGTGACCAACGGCGGCCGGGTGTTGGGCGTGACGGCCACCGCTGATGCGCTGGACAAAGCCATCAGTTTGGCTTATGATGCAGTGGAGCGGCTGAGCTTCACCGGCTGCCAATACCGCCATGACATCGGCAGGAAATAGGGGGTCTATTCTGGAAACCGCAAGCCCATTGGCGAAGAATCGCTGCATCATGATATTCCCTCAGTTTGAAAACATGGACGTGATTGATCGCATCCGGGCTCAATACGACCCGGTTGTCCATCTTGTGCGGCCCCATGTCACGCTGGTGTTCCCATTCGTGAGCGATCTGGGTGCCGATGAGATCCGGCAGCATGTGGCGGGTTCACTGGCTGGGATTCAGCCCTTTTTGCTCACGCTGCAGGGCATCATCGCTCAAAAGGGCTTCGGGAACTATCTGCTGCTGGATGTTCATCGTGGGCGAAACAAGCTCAAGGAGATGCACCGGCGGCTCTACACGGGGATTCTGGCACCATATCTGCCAACATGGTGCAACCCAGATTGCCGGCCATACTCGCCTCATATGACTGTGGGCCGGGTGGAAGATGATGAGGCTTTTACAAGGGCCGTGGAAGCTGTTTCTGGCGTGAATGACCTTTTCAAGACCACAGTGCGAGACATTGCAGTGGAGATCATAGAGCCCGATGAAAGCTCCACGATTGAGTCTGTCATTGCGTTATGATCGTCTTTTGCTGCGAATTGTCTGCTTTTGCCCGGGTTTAGCAGATTTCCAGTCTTTTCACCGCTGAGAACCGCACGGGGTTTCACTATGATTGTGATTTGTGTATGCCGGTGATATAATACGGTTATATTTGACATTACCATCTAGTCTGATATTGGTAATGTTAAGCATTCGCACAAATGGATATACTTTCCATATCGGCTGCGGCCATGCGTGTTATGGCCACCGGCTTATCGGAAAAGGAGGCATCATGTCGAAAAGACTCATCGCGACGGTTGCGGCGATTCTGTTTGTCGGCATTTCAATCCTGGGCGGTAGCGTCGGCCTGGGTGCACCTATGCCAGACCCCACAGCATCTTCCACATCTTCGGCTTCGGCCACAGCATCACCCACGGCCACCGCGCCAGCGTCCACAGCAGGGGCAGGCACAGCAGATCCATTGCTGCCTCCCACATCCAAGGATACCACACTGAAGCCCTCCACTGCGGATGCCACAGTGAGCATTCCCGATGCGAAGCTCAAGGCCAAGCTCAGAGCACTCACCGGTGTGGGCACATCGGCTGCTATCAAGCGCTCCGATCTGGCCATGCTGACTGGGGGGCTGGATCTGTCCGGGCTGGGCATTGCCAAAGTGGAAGGCCTTCAGTATTGTGAAAATATTACGGCGATCAGCTTGGTGGATAATAAAGTCTCCGACTTGCCATCCACATTCAATAAGCTGAAGAAGATCACCTATTTGAATCTGGAAGACAACAATTTTTCCAAGATCCCAGATGCGGTGTATTCGCTCACAACGCTCACCCATTTCTCAATCAAAAAAAATGCTGCCACCAAGGTTGGTGATAAGATTGGCCAATTGGTCAACTTAATCACGCTGGACCTTTCTGATAACAAGTTTGACAGCGTTGCTGCAAACATTTCCAAACTAACCAAACTGACCAAGCTGGACTTGAGCGGCAATAGCTTGCGGAACGTTCCCCGTGACATCTTTGTATTGCCATTGCTGGAAGAGCTGAACCTGTCAGACAACGTGTTGAAGGAATTGCCCGACGCGGCAGCTGCCGCGCCCAAACTGGTCTCGCTCAACGTGGAAGACAACATCCTGGACAAACTTCCTTCCGGTATCGGCGGCGCGCCCAGCCTGCTTAAAATTTATGCGGCAATCAATCGCCTCACGATCATTGAGCCGTCGTTGCTGAATGGCAAGGTGACCGATCTCACGTTGGATGTGAACCGCATCACCGAGCTTCCTACAGCGCTCACAGGCAAGAAATTTGAAACATTCACCATCGAATGGAATTTTATTGATATGGCAGAGGGCAGCGAAGCCCGAAAAATTGCCGACACAGTGATCGGTGGAAGCGGCACAAAAGCCTATCTGCGGCAACTGAAATATCTGCCTGCGCCCGAGTTTCAGGAAACCACCACCACGGTTTATCTGCAGTGGCCGACCATGCAGGATGGGCAGGAGGGCGACAGCAGCTGGGCGGTAAAAAAGTATCAGATCTACATCGATAAAAACGGTGTGTGGGGTAACCCCATTGCCGAGCTGGACGGGCTGGCATCCCGGTATGTGGCCACAGGTCTTAAGGCAGAGACAGCATACAAGTTCCAGGTAGGCGTGGAATATTCATTGACATTGAACGGCAGGAAGGTGACGCATCGCTATTTCACGCCGGTTGAGGTCAAGACACTTTCCACCTCTGCCACAGCGGCGCCGACCGTGGAGCCCACGACAGAGCCGTTGGAGACCGCTTTGGAAACTGACTTGCCCACAGTGACCGAGCCTGCTGCAACGGCAAGCGACAAGCCAGCCTCGTCTGGTGGTGGCAGCAAAACGGCGCTTGTGATCCTGATCATTGTTGGCGCTGTGGTGGTTTTGGCTGCCGGATTGTTTTTTGCAATGTCGATGACCCGCCGGGGCAGGCGGAATTACTGATCACATATGATGACAAACCCGGGTATAGTAGCCCGGGTTTTTATTTTCACGGGATGGAGGAGGAAGAGATGGTTTCGATTCATCGTGTGAAACAGACAGATGAAGCGTTCCGGTCGTTAATTTTGCAACTGGATGAGGAGCTGGCCGCGCAATACGGGGAGCTGCAAATACAATATGGCGCTCACAACCAGACAGACGGATTGCTACTTGCCGTTGTAGCATTGGCGGACGGTGACCCTGCTGCCTGTGGGGCCATCAGGGATCATGGCGATGGCGAAGTGGAAATCAAACGCATGTATGTATCCCCGGAGTTCCGGCGGCAAGGGCTGGCGAGGCGTGTGCTGGGGGAGTTGGAGCGTGCCGCCCATGAGCTTGGATATGTGCGCGCAGTGTTGGAAACAGGTGTGAAACAGTCTGCTGCCATCGCGCTGTATCAAGGATTGGGGTATCAATTCATTGAGAATTACGGCCCATATGTCGGTAATGCAAACAGTGTTTGTATGGGAAAGATGCTCTGAGTATATAAACGTTAACTAAAGGGCGGCTCGCGCGAGCCGCCCTTCCAACTCAGGACTCAGTTTTGTTCCGTGCCGTTCACATTGGCTCGTATGATCTTTTTGATACTGTCTTGCGATAGGAAAAACTTCCTGGAAAGCTCTTCGATGCTTTCGCCCTGCTTGTAATGGTGCACCATTTGCAGGTTGCGCAGGGTATAGCGCTCCCGGGAGCCGTTGCGGGTGCCCCATCTGGCCTTGTTTTGGCCACGGTTTGGCACATAGATGAGCTCACCTTCCGCGTGCTGTTGCAGCTCCGCGAGCAGCTCATGGGGAAGGAATTCCCCGGCGTTGCGATATTTCATGTTGTTCTCCTTGTCAGGTGTTGCCGCAAACAAAAAACCCAGGGCAACCCTGGGTTTGCATGCAGAGGGTTCCGTGCGAAAGCCGGAGCACCACGGGCCAGACGGGTGTACAAACCGCCTGCTGCCGTAGTGCCCCAGGCCTATGCGATTTTAGGTGTTGGCCACCTCAAAATGCTTCTTCACTTCACCAACCCCTTTCAAAGAGATTCGCAATCCGGAATGCTCTTTCATTCTACAGCGGAGCACAGCCCCGATCAAGGGAAAAGACAGATTAACGCGATTATTCCCGCCTCCAGATCAGTGCGGGCACAAAACCCAGGTAATCGCAGGACACCATGCGGTACTGGATGTTGTTTTTTTCCCCCTCAAAAGCGGCACCGGGCTGCAAGCCATGCAGGTGTCCGTAAACGGCCAGGTGCACACCGTATTCCTCCAGCAACATGGAGAAGCCAGACGGATCCTGCCGCTCATTGAAGGGTGGGTAATGGAGCATCGCAATCAGTTTGTCTCCAGGCTGCAGCTTGCGCCGGGCATCCTCCAGTGTCAGCCGCAAGCGGATGATTTCCCGCTGATAAATCTTTTCGTCGCTGCCTTGCCAGGCTGAGCTCCCCGGGCAGGTCCAGCCTCTGGTTCCGCTGATTACTGCACCGTCCAGTCGAATCGCATCATTCTGCAGCGCTGTCATTCCCTTTGGAAGCACTGAGCGCACCCGTTGAAGGCTGCTCCACCAATAGTCGTGGTTCCCGCGCAGAAGCAGCTTGTGACCAGGCATCGCGGCGATCTCGTCAAGGTCTACAGCAGCCTGGTCAAGCGTCATTGCCCACGAGATGTCTCCTGGGATCAGCACAGCGTCATCTTCTGCCACAAGGTTGCGCCAAGCCTCTTTCAACCGATCCCAATGGCCTTGCCAATGCCTGCCAAAAACCTCCATCGGTTTTGGATTATGACCGGACAAGTGCAGGTCGGAAATCGCGAAGATCCTCATCATGCCCCCCTTGTGTTCGAGTGTGAATGATCTGATGAATAGGTGGAGTCAACAGGGGCCTTTCCGCATGGAAAAGGGCGGGAACAGAACCCCGCCCCGAGCAAAATTGGATGATACGGCTGCTGATCTCGCGATAAGCCGCCGGGTCTCAATCATTTTCTTCGTCAGCTGCACCGCCTTCAGACGACTCTTCTGCGAGTTCTTCCTCATCGGCTTGAGCATCATCTTCCTCATCGAAAAATGGCTCTTCCTCCGAGTCGAGCTCCTCGTTGATGTTCTCCAGTTCAAATGGTGGAACAGATTCATCTTCATCCACGATCGGGATGTCTTCAATGCCCTCAATGGTCTCCATCTGCTCCGTTTCCTCTGTGCCTTCCTCGTGCTCCTCGGTGGCGTGCTTGCTATCCAGCTTTTTCATATCAGCCAAGCATTCGGCGCAGTATTCCTCGCCGGTCGCCACTTCGCGCTCGCCGCAGATTGGGCAGATTTCGCCTTCATCTTCGTGATGGTCAATGCCCTTCAGCTCCTTGATGCATACGCTGCACAAGGTTTGGTCATCCAGTATATAGTTCAGTTCGCATTTCGGGCATTTCCTCAACGCCATGGTATCACCTCGGTAAGTTATGGGTGCAAATCTACACTCAATATAATATAAGCCGGAGCCGTTCTGTCAATAACTTATTTTTTATTGATTTTAAACTGCCAAATCCTACATTGGAAAACCATTTCCAAAAAGGTTGATTCGACCATCAAATAATATTACCATATTTGCATTCCATTTCGAAGGAATGACGTCATGCGTCAAGGGACACATGCGCAGAAGCGTAAATACTGCCAAATGGAAGGAAGGAATTATGAAGAGAACCAGGAGAATGATGCTCGCGACCCTGATGGCTACCGCAGCCATCACGATGCTGCTGATGTCAAAGGCACTAGCGGCACCCGCCGGGGTTACGGGAAGCACTTACCCGACGCAAAGCCAACTGAGCCAGTTGATCAACTCAATGGGCGGCAGCCTGCCGGCATTCGGAACCATCACCACCAATGATTTGAACAAATTGTTGGAGCGGTATGGTTACAAGGCCGTGATCAATGGATCCACCTGTGCCAATGTTCCGAAGATCACGGTGAGCCCCTCTGCCACCGCTGCTCCTACTGCGGCTCCGACGGCCACACAGGCTCCGACGGTCACTCCGAAGCCCACGGTGACCCCGGCCCCGACGGCAACGCCGGTTCCCACGGCCACGCCAAAGCCCACTGCGACGCCTGCCCCCACGGCCACACCTGTGCCGACAAGCGGCAGCATGAGCGCTGATGAGCAGAAGATGATCAACCTGGTCAATCAGGACAGGGCTGCCAACGGCCTGAAGCCCCTGGTATTTGATGCGACACTGCGCTTACCGGCTTTGAAGCACAGCCAGGACATGTCGCAAAGCAGCTTCTTCTCGCACACTTCGCCCAACTATGGCACCTTCTCGCAGAGGCTGAAGGCCTCTGGTGTGAAGTACAGCTCCGCTGGTGAGAACATCGCCATGTATGGCTCTGTGGAAGCGGCCGAAGTCGGCTTCATGAATTCCGCAGGTCACAGAGCGAACATCCTGGGCGATTATACCCGGATCGGGATCGGCATCGTATACAACCAGAACAAGGGCGTCTACTACATCACACAGTGGTTCGCGAAGTAAATTCTGTATGTAGACTAAGCCAAACCCGGCGTCAATGAAATGGAATATCGCCCCGGTGTGCCTTCGAAAGCACCGGGGTGCTGCAAGGGGAGCGTTATATACACGCTCCCCTTGCTTTGTGCTAATAAAGAGTGGAGAGCCGAGACCGGCTCTCCACCTGTTAAGTACATTTTGTTTGCTCAGTCATCATCCAGTTGCGGCGGGAAGATCGGCAGGGCAAAGAATTCGTCGCAGATATTTTCTGCAAACTCCTCGCAGGGCGGGATGCGGCAGAAGCCAAAAGCCGGAATCAGCAGGTCAACCTCCGCCACGATCTTCAGTATCACGGTCACGCATACGGTAATCACAAAGGTGTTGTCACCGACCCAGGTGCCTTCCACGCAAATGGCGCTCACGATGTCGTCCACAAAGAACGGTATGATCGAGTCGTCAGGCACAAACAAGATGACATCCTTGCGCACGGTGACGGTGGCTTTGCCTGTGAATTCGCGGTTGTTGGCGTCCAGGAACACCACCTCGATCGGGACCTCAACCGTGGCCCTGACCCTGGCGAAGTGCTCCCTGTTGGGGATGGGGTCGATCCGCACGTCGTGCAGTGTGCCCTTTACGTCTGTGCTGCGGCAGCTTACGAACTCAAACGGCGGCACGGGGGCTGGCGTCAGCGGGTGTATGCAGTGAAGGGAAACGCGGACATCGTCGAGTTGTTCCTGCTGCAGGCACGCGTCGTATACTTTCTTGACCTGTACGCAGACGCGCTCAATGCAGCGGAAGTTGTTGTTGACGCCTGCCGCGTTGGCGCCTTCATTCTTGATGCGGCAAGGCATGTGCTCCTCGCCGGCGTTCTTGTAAGAATAAAAGGACATGACAGAACCTCCTTTTTCATAGCCTTGTCGGTGTTTCATTAGCATAGTATGAAAGGGTTTCACCGAGTGTGAAGCCTGCAAAAAACACAGTTGATATGTACTTGAGATTCTGAATAATTTGCCCGTTAACTGATGAATTTCTTTGATATGGCTTGATATGTGCCATAACGAGCATGCCACATTGCATAGTATGTAGTATTGCCATATGAAGTGAGGGGATCACCGTGGTTGGAAGCGGCGCAGCGTCGGTCGTGGAAGTAGCGGGCCTGCGGCTGTTGATATCAATGGACAAAGGCCACAAGCTGGAAATCAAGCCGCCTGGCGGCATGAGTGTCATCATTGAAAGCAGGCCGATCACAGAGTTTTCCGCCGCTGTGGACATGGAGGGAAGGCTCCATGTGGCCGCGTGGTTGCTGAGCAGGCAATTGATGTATTACACTTCCACTGACGGCGCTGTGTTTACGAAAAACACGCTGTTGAAGAGCGACGGAGGGTTGCGGCTCAAGGATTGCCTGGTGTTTGCCGGTTCTGAAGTTACTGTGGCCTATGTTGCGGAGACGGAATATGCAAACACCCTGGTGTGCTACCGGTTTGAGGCTGGTGACTGGGAGGGGCGCCGCATTGTGGAGGTGGAGCTACCCCAGCAGCGGCTCACCGGCTGGCAATTTGACGGCTCACCGGGTAGCACAGCAGTCATCTATAGTGTGAAAGAGCCGGGGCGCACATTGGTGTTTTCGCGGCCGGCAACCGGTGACGGTCCGGCTGAACCGGTAGCTACCATCAACGGTGGCATGACTGAATTCTGCGCCCTGACCGCGGGGGGTGTGCGCCAGGCTTGCTGGCTGGCCGATGGTCACCTCATGGCCAATGGCATACGCCTGACTGACGAGCCATGGAGCAGGGAGTGGCCCTATCTCAGATTGGCTGACCACGGCGTGTATTGCCAGTGGTTGGACGGCGGCAAGCTTTGCGGTGCTCAGCTGGGCGGCCAGCGCCCGGCGCTTCGGCCTGTGGCGCTGCGCGACCCGCTGCCCTGCATGCTTGCGCTGCCTGGTGAGCTTCGCAAGGCTGTGGTGGAGAGAGCAACGCTGCAGGAACCCTCCCTGGTGCCGGTGACAGATGGAAAGCCTGTCAAAACTCCGCAGCAGTATCCAACGGGACGGGAGCTGCAGGGCGGATCCGGCGAATTGTCATTGACTGATATTGTGCGCAACCAGGCGATCTATCTCACGCGGATGCAGGAGAGCCTGAGCGCTTTGGAGCGCAGTGTTCTCAGGATGCAGGCGGAGATGAACCGGCTCACCAAGGAGGTATCGGCCCTGATGAAAGTCCGTGTGGAACCGGCCAGGTCAGAACCGA
This sequence comes from Bacillota bacterium, assembly GCA_023435705.1. Lineage (GTDB taxonomy): Bacteria > Bacillota > Clostridia > Christensenellales > UMGS416 > JAEYRA01. The sequence continues at coordinate 193,118 of JAEYRH010000006.1, forward strand.
CAGTGCGTGCAGCTGCTGCATTCCGGCCCTCGGAGGCTGATGCGGCCAGGATGGTGGAGGCTGATATGCTGCAAGCGCGTCAGGAAGTTGGTGGAAGGCCCCCTGCGAGGACAGCAGTGCCAGCGCCGGCAGGCGATCCTGCGCAGCTGGTGCCGGATAAAGGAATCTCCACTGTGCCTTTGAATGAAGAGGAGGATGGCTCCATATATGGCGGAGCATGAATGTGGCAACCACCAGCATTGACACCATACTCCGGAAGTGATAGAATACCGAAAAATCAAAAGCGATGACAGGAAGAAGTACGGTCAGGGATCCCCATTCAGAGAGCACCCGATTGGTGAAAGGGGCGGGGGAGAAGGCTGGAATACATCCTCAAGCCGCGCACCGAAAGGCTTTTGCCCAGTAAGCTGCCGCCGGGGAGCGCCCGTTACAGCGCCGAGGCATCAAGCGTAACGCTTCGTGCCCGATGAGGCAGCTCCAGCAATGGTGTTGTGAACCGAGGTGGTACCACGGGGCTTCTTCGCCCGTCCTCCGGATTTCCGGAGGGCGGGTTTTTTATATGAAAGGAGACCAGCACCATGACCATCGACGAACAAATCCGCATCATTGCCAAGGGAGCGACTGAACTCATCAGTGAAGAAGACCTGCGCGCCAAACTCATCTCCTCCCAACGCACCGGCAGGCCGCTTACGGTGAAGTTGGGGCTGGACCCCTCCGCGCCGGACATCCACTTGGGGCACACGGTGGTGCTCCGCAAGATCAAGCAGTTGCAGGATCTTGGCCACCGGGCGGTTCTGATCATCGGAGACTTCACCGGCCGCATTGGCGATCCTACAGGAAAATCCAAAACCCGAAGGCAGCTGACGGAGGAAGAGGTGCAGGCCAACGCCCGCACTTATGAGGAGCAGCTCACAAAAATCCTGGATCCGGATAAGACTGAGTTCCGTTTCAACGGCAGTTGGCTTAGCAAGATGAATTTTGCTGATGTAGTAAACCTGGCCGCGAAATCGACCGTGGCCCGTATGCTGGAGCGTGATGATTTCCATAAGCGCTTCGAGAGCCAGCAGCCCATTGGCGTGCACGAGTTGTTTTACCCATTGATGCAGGGCTATGACTCTGTGGCGCTCAAAGCTGACATCGAGATCGGCGGCACCGACCAGCGCTTCAACATCCTGTTTGGCCGCAACCTGCTGCAGGACTACGGCTACGAGCGCCAGGTGGCGCTCTTCATGCCATTGCTGGAAGGTTTGGATGGTGTGGAGAAAATGAGCAAGAGTCTGGGCAACTATATCGGGATTTATGAACAGCACAACGACATGTATGGCAAGGTGATGTCCATCCCCGACAGCATGATTGTGCGTTGGTTCAGCCTGCTCACCGACATCCACCCGGACGAATTGGAGCGGATTTCAGCTGCCCTTACCCGGCAGGAAATAAATCCCCGCGATGCGAAGATGCGCCTGGCCCGCGAGATCACCACGCTTTATTGCGGGATTGAATGTGCACGGCAGGCCGAGGAGCATTTCCGCACGGTTTTTCAAAGAAGGGAACTGCCTGATACCATTCCGGAGTTTGCAGTGCCCGAAACACTCATCGGCGAATGCGGCGCGGACATGCCGGCGTTACTGGTCTCGGCGGGGCTTGCGGCCAGCGCAAGCGAAGCCCGCAGGCTGATCGGCCAGGGGGCTGTGCGCATTAATGGGAGTAAGGTTGCATTAATCAAGTTTGAGGGGTTAAATAACGGAGATGTGGTTCAGGTGGGAAAGCGGAAAATCTTCAAGGTGATCTGCTCATCCCCCTCATGAGGGGGATGCCGCACTGGCACAGGGAGAGGTGCCTCACCTCTCGCACGTCGGCTTACTGCCGTTGCCGTAGTGATTGGCCATGCACTCCTTGCAGTTTGCGTGTCGGGGGCAGTTTGCCTTCTTGCATGGGCATAGCTCCGGGTTGTGCAGTGCGATTTGTTTCTTCTTGAGCTCCATGAATTTCTTCCCCCTATGTTGGTTGATGGCCGCCGACCCCAGATAACTGAAGACCACGATCGGCCCTTTGAAACTCTTAACTTTGGACAATGGTTTGAAATGCATGACGCTGGGGCGGTTGCTTTCTCTGCCGGGGCATACATTCTTTTCCTGCCCATCCACTTGAACGCGGCACCACACATGGCCGCTCACCATAGCGGGAAGCGTCACACCATCCCGTATGGTCTCTGGAAAGCTGTTGCGGATGGCGTGCACCAATCTGCTGTCAAGACCTAACCCCTTGAGGATCAGGTTGAGCGCGCCGGCTTGCTGCCAGCAATAGCCCTGGCCTTTCTCAAAAGCCTTGTCCGGCATATCAAAGGAATTGAACCAGGAATATTCCATCGCGCCTGCGACCAGCCGCTGGGCATACTCCACCAGTGGCCAGCCTGCTAGGCCGGTGGCCTTGCATTGTGCGATTGCTTCGGTGATGGTCATAGCCGGCTTCCTTTCACCGATTTCTGTTTGGTTGGCAGTATTGTAACGTATGTTGACCGTAGAATCAAATATCGAGCCAACGCATCAAGAGAGAGGAATATCATTCTGTCGGATGCAGAAAAAAGGTTGCACCGCCAAAATATCGGTGTTATAATGTTTGGGCTTAGGCTTGTACATACATAAGGAGACGTCATCATGGATGTGTTGAAGACCGTTCTCGTCGTGATATTGTTATTATCCTCGCTGGTGCTGATCGCAGCTGTGCTCATGCAGGCTGGCAAAAGCGCAGGCCTGTCTGGCAGCATTACCGGCGGGGCTGAAACGTTCTTTGGAAAGAATAAAGCCAAGTCTTATGAAGGCAAGCTTGTGCTGGCGACCAAGATCACCTCAGCTGTGGTGTTTGTGGTCTCTCTCGGGTTTGCGATTATTGCCCGGTTCGCGAGCTAGTGGATTTTGTCTTAAAACTCCCCGTTCCGGGGAGTTTTTTTGTATTTAACGTTTTTCATGAGCGCGGGCAAGCACTAATAGATCGGCTCGAAAGGAGCATACTGAATTCAAGTGAAAAAAAACAATGGCCAGCAAGGGCCCCGGTGGCCCGCGGCCACAGCGCAAAACACGAACAAACATGGCACGGACAGGGAGAGTACTGCTTTGGAACTGTCTGAAAAGATACTGGATCTCATCGCCAAGCGGAGAATCCCGCTGCCGGAGAGCACATTGGCGTCGGAGTTGGACTGCACTGGTGAAGCAATGGCAGAATGCCTGAACAGCATGGTGCGCGACGGTGTGCTAATGCAGACGAAGCGCAAAGGGTATGGCCTGCCGGAGCAGATGGGCTGCGTTTGTGGGGTGTTGAAAGCCACCGCCGGCGGCGCCGCATTCATCGTGCCGGACGGCGGTGATGATTATTTCGTGCCAATATCCGGCCGCTCGGGTGCCATGCACAATGACCGCGTACTCGCCCGGGTGGTGAAGACGGCCCATGGCGACAGGCGTGGCGAGGCCGAGGTGCTGCAGGTGCTCAGGCGGGCCAACGGCAGAATTGTGGGCGTATACAGGCGCATCCCCGGCGGTGGTATTGTCACGGCGGATGAGCGTAAGCTGGGTTCTGTTTTTATCCCTCAGGGCAATGAGCGCGGCGCGTGGGACGGCTGCAAGGCAGTGGTGGACATTGTCCGTTACCCCGACGAGCGCCGTGACATGGAGGGAAAGGTGACCGAGGTGCTGGGGGACCAGGGTGAGGCCGAGGCCGAAATTCTCTCAATCATCCGAGCGTTGGGCATCCGCGACGTATTCCCGCCACAGGTGAGGGCCGAGGCGGACGATGTGGCAGCCAGGCTGGCAGAGAGTTTGGAGCACCGGCTGGATCTGCGGGGTGAAACCATCTTCACGATCGATGGTGCTGATGCCAAGGACCTGGATGACGCCGTTTCCATCGACCGGCTGGCCAACGGCCACTGGAAGCTTGGTGTGCACATCGCTGACGTATCCCACTATGTAAAGCGGGGCGGCGCCATCGACAACGAGGCATGGAAGCGAGGCACCAGTGTCTACCTGCTGAACACCGTGATCCCGATGCTGCCGGAGCGCCTTAGCAACGGTGTCTGTTCTCTGCACCCCGGCGAGGACCGCATGACGCTATCCTGCATCATGGAGCTGGACGGGCATGGCGGCGTGGTGTCGGTGGAGATGGCCGAAAGTGTGATCCATAGCAAAGCCCGCCTGACTTATGATGAAGTGAACGCTGTTTTGGAGCAGGATGATGCTGACACGAAGGTGCGCATTGCTCATGTTGTGGAAAAGCTTCTGCTTGCAGATGATCTCCGAGAAGTATTGAACCGCCGGCGCATGGCCAGGGGTGCCATCGATCTGGATATTGATGAGCCCCACATACTGCTGGATGAGAAAGGTGTGCCGGTGGAAGTCACCGCTCGCTACCGGGGCCGCGCCCATAAGCTCATCGAGGAGTTTATGCTGGCTGCCAACGAAGCCGTGGCGCTCTGGCTGGAGGAGATGGGCATGCCGGTGCTATTCCGTGTGCACGAACCGCCCGATGGAGAGAAGATGGTCGAGCTTGCGGTGTTTTTAAAGAATCTGGGTTATGGGGCAAAGGGCCTTCGGCATGAGCCGCATCCAAAGGCGTTGCAGGCAGTGCTCTCGGAAGTGAAGGAGTCGCCGCATGAGAGCGTTATCGCGCGCATCATGCTCCGCAGTATGAAAAAGGCAAAATACTCCACGGTGAATGTGGGTCACTTCGGCTTGGCTGCCAAGCACTACTGCCACTTCACCTCACCGATCCGCCGTTATCCGGATCTTATGGTCCATCGGATGATACGCGCAGCGCTGCAGGGCGAAACGGCCACAAGCTTTCAGGGTGTGGCCGAGCAGGCTGCGGTGCAGTCCAGCGAGGCGGAGCGCACGGCGATGGAAGCAGAGCGGGCTGTTGACAATTTGAAGATGACAGAATTCATGGCCTACAAGGTGGGTGAGGAGTTTGACGGCGTGATCTCCGGCGTAACCGAGTTCGGCGTGTTCGTGGAGTTGCCAAACCTGATCGAGGGCCTGATCCGTATGACCGAATTGCAGGATGATTACTATGACATGGACAAGCGCACCTACAGCCTGCTTGGCCGACACACTGGCCGCCGGTTGAGCTTGGGAGACAAAACACGCGTGCGCGTGGCCAGTGTGGATGTCGCTGCCCGGCAGATTAACTTTGTGCCGGCGCGGCAGGTGCACTAGAAAGCAGTTAGCAGTCAGTAGTCAGTACTTACTTAGACTAAAGATGCAGGGTGGCTCTTGTGTGAGCACCCTGCATTTCATTTATCATTGTTGCAGAATTATCTGATTATTACGATGTCAATTCTGCGGTTTTTGGTCCGGTTGGCCTCGGAGGTGTTGGGCAGAATGGGGTGGAACTCTCCGTTGCCGGTGGCGGTGAGCTTAACCGGGTCGATGCCACAGTTGTCGATCAGGAAAATGACCACATTTGTTGCTCGCTTTGTGGACAACTCCCAGTTTGACGGGAATTGTGCCGAACGAATGGGCACGTTATCGGTATGCCCTTGCACCATGATGTTCTTGTCCAGCATCTTTATGATGTTTCCGAGCGTTTTCAAGACCGATACACCGTCTTTTTTCACGTCGGCACTGCCCGAATCAAACAGAACGAGCGAGTCAATCCTCAGTGTAATTTCATTTCCATCAAGCAATATTCTTACGTAATCACCGAGGCCATATCGCGCAATTGCAGCTTCCAGTTTTCGCAAAACATCGTCAAGCTCAGTGTCTTGCGGCGGAATTGACGGGGTAACATCTGGTGGGAGTGTTGTGGCATTTGAAATGGAGGCACTTGGCGTCACACGCAGGCTTGCTGTTGGCCTGGAGGTGCTGGTGCTTTCCACCAGAGGATCGATCGCGGAATCTCCTTGTTCATGGGCGTATGGAAGGCCCACGCCTTCAAAGGCGAACTGGCCCTTGAACGATTGGGCGATTTCCTGAAATTTGGCCTTCTCAATGGTCGCCATGGAAAACAGCATGATGAAGAAGGTCAATAAAAGTGTGACCATATCTCCGTATGTGCCCAACCAATCTGGGAGACCCTCTTCCGGCTTCTTTTCCCGTTTCTTCCTCATATTCTGATCCCTTCAGCCTCAAGCGCCATGTTTTTCGCGCCAATCAGGCACTTTCGGTTGCTTGCTCAGGCTGTGGTTCTTCCGTTTTCACAGGTTGCTTGTATAGCAGCTTTTGCGCTGGGGTCAAAAATGTCATCAGCTTGTTCTCAATCACCGCCGGTTGCTCGCCGGTCTGGATGGAAAGGATGCCCTCCAGCAGCATCCGCATCGCATTGGCTTCTTCCTCGCTGTTTTTTGCCAGCTTGTTGGAGATGGGGGTGCAGACAAAGTTCGCAAGCACACTGCCATAAAATGTTGTGATCAAAGCCACGGCCATGGCCGGGCCGATTTTGCTGGGGTCATCCAGCTGGCCCAGCAGCAAAACAAGGCCCACCAGCGTGCCGATCATGCCCCAGCTGGGGAAGCTTTTTGCCAGAAAGTCAAACAATCCCTTGTTCCGTTCATGCCGCTCCTGCATGCTGTCAATCTCCATCTCGAGGATGTCCTTGGTCAGCTCCGGGTCATAGCCGTCCACCACATATTCCAGCGCCTTTTTTACAAATGGGTCGTTGATGTTTTCCTGATCTTCCTCCAGTGATAATATGCCTTCACGGCGTGCCTTCTGTGCCATTTGTATGATCATCCGAAGGTTATCCAGCAATGAGTCTTTCTTGGTAGTAAAGACTTTTAGTGTCAATTTGAGGATCTTGCCAACTTCGCTTAAGCTGAAACTCATAAGCGCTGATGCAATGCCTCCGCCGAAAACGATCAGTATGGAGCCTGTATCATAAAAAGCGCCCAGGCTGCCAGGGATCTTAATTGCTCCCAATGCATCGCTGAACATTATCGAAATGATAATGCTGAGAATTCCTAGAACAATTCCGCCAATGGTTGCAAAATCCATGACCTGCTCCTGTTAATGTTGGCGCGCATAAGCGCGGTCAACTTTATATGCCCGTCAAAACATAAAATGTAACAATTATTGCGTTCCATCCAGAAAGTTCAGCACATTTTGAACCTTTTTAAGATTAGTCTGATGCGCCGCCCTCAAAACGAACCAGTGATGATCACTGCCTGCTGATGGTGACATGGTATTTGAGGCTGCCGGTGTATTCGCCATTACCGTCAAAACAATCATCACCTTGATAGGCGTATGCGGTGAGATCAATCGAGTCTACCTCAGCATACCTGCTGCCTGCGTGGAATTTGATGTTGGTGATCAATACGCTTTCTCCTTCTTTGAGTAGCCGCTTCTGCAGGTGCCATGTGCCGTAGTCACCGTCCGGGTCTTTCCGGGCGCTGTCATACAGGTAGATTTCCACAAACTTGGCGAAGTACTTCGGCTCCCGGTCAATCGGCGGGGCGTCACCTGGCCTGCGGATGTTCAGGTGGATCAACTCGCCGGACTTCAACGTGATGTCGACTGCATACCCGATCCGGTAGCCTTCCTTGCGGTACTTCCCCCAATACTTTTCCACCAGCGACCTTGGCGCCGCTTTCTCAACACTCTCCTTGTCTGTGGGCAGGGCGAAAAACTCCACATTCTTCTCGCCCTTTACCAGGTTTGCATCATACTCTGTTGCCAGTTTCCTTGTGCTGCGGAAGTATAACTGGAGCACTTGCGGCCCATCTGGGTCCAGCGTTGGCGTGGGCTCCGCTGTAGGCGGCAATGGCGTGGGTGATGGCGTGGGTTGTTCAGTGGGCGTTGCCGTTGGGAGGGGCGTAGGTGAGGGCCCCGCTGTTATGATTGGCGTGGGCTTCAACGACGGGGCGGTGGTTGTCGCAGGCGTTTCGGAAGGTTGGGAGCAAGATGCCAGCGGCAATGCCAGAAGCACCAGGGCAGCGCAGAATGCTAACAGCTTGCTCACGGTTTTCTTCAAGGCTTTTCTTCCCTTCGGTGCCCCATTGGCATAGTAGTGGAGTTTGACAAAACTTCTCTTATTATAGCATTTTTCTGCCTTCCGTCTATGTGGAAAGACTAACTCGTGTGATTATGGTTACCGTAATGACCGATTGCTGTGATATAATATCAATCATAACACACATAGGAGGGTACAGCGATGTTGTGGAAATGCAGCGTATGCGGAATGGTTGTGGAAGGCACAGAAGCCCCCGAGACTTGTCCGAAGTGCGGAGCCCCGAAGGAAAAGTTTGTCAAGCTCACCGAGGAAGAGGAAAAGAAGGTGTTCGCGTCTGACAGAACCAACGATATCCATATGGAAATCGCAACGCTGGCGATGAAGATCGCAGCGCTCGCCGAGGAGGGCATCAAGATCAACCTGGATCCGCCCTGTGTGGCGCTTTTCACCAAGGCCAAGGATGAGGCCTGGATCATCAAGCAGCGCAGCAAGGCAGAGATTGCCGGCCACATCGGCAAGGGCAAGTGGTAAAATAACGGTTTCATGTGGCAGGCTCGAGTGGGCCTGCCTTTTTCTTCTCAATCGATGATCTGCAGCGGTGTATTACCGTTCAGAATCACAATTCCCAATCTGATTGCATGGTGCTATAATACTTGAAAAGCCGGCATCTGCCAGGAGCCGGACTTGGCGCACCCAAAATCCAAAACTGTCAGATATCCCTGTGGCGGCACCGAACATAGTGAGGTGACGCTGCAACAAGGAATTTGAACGGAGGCGAAACCATGAATAACAAGACTCGCAAGCTTACCGTCACAGCGCTGATGGCAGCGCTCACTCTCATTTTGGGCTTGACACCCGTCGGCTACATCCCCATCCCACCAGTTGTAATGACGCTGATGTGCATCCCTGTGATCATTGGGACCATCACTGAAGGCCTAGGCAGTGGTATTGTGCTGGGATTCATTTTTGGTGTGACCAGCCTTCTCAAGGCGCTGGGGGTTTCACTGGTTCCGGACTTGTTTGGGACATGGCTCATGTCCGGATATCCTTTTGTGGCCATACTCATTATCTTCGTCCCAAGGCTGCTGATCCCGGTTGTCACATATATCGTGTATCGGTTGCTATCCAGAGGGCAAGAAACAGGTGTTCGCCACAAGGTCAGCGTTGGTGTCGCTGCTTTTGCAGGGTCTATAGCCAACACTGTGCTGTTTTTGGGGTTCCTGTACATTCTAATGATGCCCCACGCGGATGCGTTAGCCGGGGCCCTTGGTGTTACCAAGCCAGCGCTATTTGGCACTGTTGCGGGCATTGGTGCGATAAACGGACTGCCTGAAGCTGCTGTAGCGGTGCTGTTGTGCGTGCCGATCATATACGCGGTGAAAAAAGTCAAAAAGAAGGACTAGAATTCATGATCATCACAATGGACGTGGGCAACACGAATATCAAGACCGGCATTTATGCTGGCCGCGAGATGGTGCAGTATGTGCGCTTTTCCACCGATATGGGCAAGACCAGTGACGAATACGGCCTGATGCTCTTGCAGTTCCTGGCTCTGAAGGGTATCGGCGTGAATCAGATCGAGGCGGCCGTGGTGTCCAGTGTGGTCCCGTCCATCAACTTCACAATCGAGCATATGTGCCGCACCTATTTCAACTTCGAGCCGCTGATGCTGGGGCCTGGTGTGAAAACCGGCCTCAACATACGATACGACAACCCCCGTGAGGTGGGTTCGGACCGTATCGCCAACTGTGTGGCCGCTTATGACCTATATGGCGGGCCGGTGATCGTGATTGACTTCGGAACAGCCACCACCTTCAACGCCATTTCAGCTGACGGGGAGTTTCTGGGCGGCGCGATCATGCCGGGCATCAAGCTTTCCACCGAGGCGTTGGTCGCCAACGCCGCCAAGCTGCCCCGTATCGAGTTTGTGAAGCCGGAGACAGCAATCAACCGCACCACGAGCAGCAACATGCAGGCCGGTGTGATCTACGGTTTTGTGGGTGCGGTGGACAACATCGTGACACACATGCGCCATGAGCTGAATGACCAGGCTGCGCAGGTGGTGGCGACCGGTGGCTTCGCACGGTTGATTTCGCCGGAGTCCAAAACGATCGGGCGCGTCAACGGCAGCCTGACGCTGGAAGGCCTGCGCATCATCTACGAACGTAACAGGAGGCCGGTATGAGCGAGAGAGCGGTCAAAATCGCCTTTTTGGGGCTTGGCAACATTGGTGGTGGCGTGTTTACGACGCTCATTATGAATGGCGAGGGCATCGGCCACCGCGAGGGCCTGCGCTTCCAGGTGAAGCGCGCTTTGGTGCGCAATCTGGACAAACCCAGGCCAGTGGGCGTGCGCCGCGAGATCCTTACGACCGACTTGAACGATATCCTGAATGACCCGGAAATCACGATCGTGGCGGAGTTTTTGGGAGGCGTAGAGCCGGCGTTCACCCATCTGCAAAAGGTGCTGCTGGCCGGCAAGACAGTTGTGACGGCCAACAAGGAGGTCATTGCCTACCGGTGGCCCGAATTGGAGCAGGCTGCGCGGCAGGGCGGGGCTGGGCTTTACTATGAGGCCAGTGTGGGCGGCGGCATCCCGATCATCAAAACGATCAACGAATCCTTGCAGGCCAACGAGATATCGGTGGTGAAGGGGATTATCAACGGCACTACGAACCACATGCTTTCACGGATGAGCCAGGCTGGCATTGGTTATGCGGAGGCGCTTCAGGAAGCCCAACGGCAGGGCCTGGCCGAGCCGGACCCCACCAATGACGTGGAGGGATTTGACGCGGCCTGCAAGCTTTCCATACTGGCGTCCATCGCCTTTCACGCCAAGGTGCCGGTGGGCAGCGTCTACCGGCAGGGCATTACAGCCATCACTCCGGCAGACATCGCTCAAGGCCGGGAGCTTGGTTATGAGATCAAGCTGCTGGCCATCGGCAAGAAGCACGGCCGTACCATAGAGGCCCGCGTGCATCCCACGTTCATCCCCAGGGAGCACCCGCTGTCCAGCGTGAGCGGCTCCTACAACGCCATCTTCCTGGAGGGCAACGCCGTGGGCAACCTGATGCTCTATGGCCGCGGGGCCGGCGACCTGCCCACCGCCTCGGCTATCATCAGTGACCTCATCACAGCGGCTAAAGCCAATCATCACCGCTATAACACCTTTGACAACACCCAGCCGTCCAGCACCTATGTGGATATTGCCGCCGACTGGGACACCCGCTATTTCCTGCACCTTGATGTGCTGGACAAGCCAGGCGTGCTGGCCGAAGTAGCCGGTGTGCTGGCCCGCCACAACGTGAGCATCGCGTCGTGCGTGCAAAGAGGGTGGGAAACGAACACTGTCCCGCTCTTCATCATCACGCATCGCACCCGGGAAAAGGCGATGGGCGATGCCACGGAGGAGTTGCGTCGCCTGCCCAGCATCCAGAACATTTCCGCGCTCATTCGCGTGGAGGATTGACTGCAGAAGTATGCAGTATCACACAAGGAGGAAACATCCATGTTGATCCAGACCAGTGAAATGGCCACAGAAGTGCGCGACAATATGCGCGGAGGCGCCGGGCAGGCTGCCATCACCCACATTGCTCAGGGCAACGCTCTACCAAAAAACGTGAGGCTTTCCGCTGCCATCACGCTTCAGCCCGGCAGCTCCATCGGCTACCATGTGCATGAGAACGAGACGGAGATTTTTTACTTCGTGAGCGGATCCGGCAAGGTGGACGACAACGGTGAGGAAAAGGCTGTGAAGGCAGGCGATTGCCTGATCACGCCCAGCGGCACCGGGCATTCAGTGCAGAATGACGGCAGTGAGACGCTGGTGTTTTTCGCGGTGATTGTGCTGAATTGATTCCCCTGCCGCTTGCGAGTGGCATCTCCCTTGTCAAGGGGGGAGGGAGAAAGCTTAATCATCCTATGTATGACCGGTGCTCTGTATCAGCCAGCAAAAAACGGTGTGCTTCTGTGGCACGCCGTTTTTGTATGTCACTCACTTTGAATGAAGTACTTCACCCAGTAGCACTCACCATCCCGCGACACCAGTGAATGATCAAACCCGGCGGGCCTGCCGTAAGGCTTTGCCGGCACTGCTTGTAAAAACACCTTAACGTCATCCACAATAACCGACCCCACATAGCATTGCACCGCACCGCCTGTTGGCATCTCAACGATTTCTGCGTCGTGGGCGCTGCCGTTGAATGGTCGGGCTGCGGGCAAGTCTTGCAGCATTTTTTCAAACTCAGAGGATACATCATCCCACAGGGGCGAGTAGACAGGGGGATGGGGTGTGGGACGGAGTGCCCGTTTCAACACCAGAGGTTTCCGGTTTGTGTCCGTGCCAGGCTTTGCCGCATTGGCAATCTCCGTCCCTCTCTTGGCCGGGGCTGGCAGTGAGCGGGTGGGGCCTTCTTTTTGAAGTACCGCTGTGGCTGCGTTTGCGCCAGCGATTTCAACCGCCTCCGCAGCGCCGGGTTTCTGCTCCGGCAATGGAAACGGGGGTTCGGATTTGCTGGATGGCTCACGAAAGGAAGGCCTTGGCGTCACCTCCGGCTGTGTTGCTGCCGGCAGTGGGATTGCGGCAGCCTTGACCTGCGATTGCCTTGCGGCAATGACCGGTTTGCCAGTGTCCAGCAGCTTTTTTCGGGCTTCGGCCTGATCAAAGGGTCCTGTGCCCACGGTGCCAAACAATATCGGCTTGCCGCCGGATATCACCCATAAGGCGGCCACTCCTCCATCGGGACACTTCACAGAGATGGAGAGCGGCTCCGGAGGCCTGCAAAGATAGTTGCGACTGGGTCCATATTGCATTACAATCACAGCATTGGCCGCGCCAGGCAGTTGCGCGGAGATTGTAAATTCAGAGCCCTTCGGCCCGGTGGCATAGTGGCAGATGCCGGTGGCCTTCACGCCATCCACACCACGCAACGCCGTCTTACCGGTCTTTCTTCCCTCAATCATTGCAATCACCGGTGAAGTATATGCAAGGGTGCGGGGGAATATGAAAACATGCCACCTTGTGTGTATAGCCAATTATGATTCTATAGCAAACAAGAGCGGTATGCATCCGCTCTTGTCAAGTTCAATGTCTGGTTTCCTAGATGTTACATTGAAACATATCCTAATGTATTTACGAACCGCAAAAAGCCAGCCAGACCCTCCGGGTTGTCCTTATACACGCCGCAGTCATCCAATACGCGCACGCATTTTTCACCACATTGCCGCCGGATCAATGCCATTGCATTTTCATAACTCTCTTGCAGGCCATGCTGCGTCATCATGTCGCGTAGCCAGTTCAGATGCTTGTTGAGAGGATTCTTTGGGTCTTCCAGCACAGTTGCGTCGAATGGTACTTTCCCGCACAGGATTCTCGCCAGCCCTTCAAACTCTGATTCCAGACGGCCCGGCAGGATGAACAAGCCCATCACCTCAATAAGCCCGATGTTTTCCTTTTTGATGTGGTGCAGGTCGTCATGCACATGAAAGATGCCCATCGTGTGAGCCACATCGGTGCGGTTGTTGCGCAGCACAATGTCCAGCTCATAATCGCTGCCCCTGCGTCGCGCGATGGGAGTGATGGCGTTGTGGGGCGTGCCTTCGGTGTGAGCAAGGATGCCCAGGCTTTCGTCGCTGTGTTTCTCCCAGGCGTTCAGCACGGCGGCAGCTGCTTCGGTGAGCGTTTCGGGATCGTTGTGGCGCAGGCGCAGCGCTGACATGGGCCAGCGGACGATTTCCGCTTTTAACCCCGGCCAGCGGTTTTGTTTGAGGTGCACAACCGCTTCAGCCCGGGCCATCGGCATGTCCCACACGCCGCCCTGGAAATGGTCGTGGTTTAAGATTGAGCCACCGACAATGGGTAGCCCCGCGTTGGAGCCAATGAAATAATGGGGGAACCGGGTAATGAACTCCATCAACCGCACGATTGTATCGCGGCTGATCTTCATTGGGATGTGCTCTTCCCGCAATACGATGCAGTGCTGGTTGTAATACACATAGGGCGAAAACTGGAAATACCACTGCTCACCGTTCAACTCCGTTGGGATCACCCGGAGAGTCTGCCGTGCTGGGTGGTTCAAACGGCCAGGATACCCCACATTGCTCAGGCAGAGTTGGCATTTTGGATAGCCCACCTGCGGAATCGTCTTGAGGCGGGCGACCTCGAGCGGATCCTTCTCTGGCTTACTCAGATTGATCGTGACTTCCAGCGGGCCATATGGGCTTTCATGCACCCACCCGATGTTTTTGGCAACCCGCTCGGTGCGGATGTAGCCGCTTTTCCCGCACAAATCATAAAACCAGTCACAGGCAGCTTTGGGGCCGTACTCTTCTTCCAGCGCAGTAAACGTTGCGGCGACCTCCGAAGGCCGAGGCATCAGGCAGCCCATGAGCTTCGTGTCAAACAGATCCCTTTCAGTCTCTGTGTCGTTTTCAATGATGCCTTTCTGCAGAGCATATGCGATCAGGTTTTCCAGCAGAGGGGCTGGGGATGTATTATCTGTTCCCAGAAAGACTTCCTTGCAGCCGGTCTCACACTCCGGCTCCTCCAGGCGGAGCGTTTCCAGCAAGGCATTCCTGGCCTGAGGCACATCGAGTTTTGAAAGCAGGCCTGAGGCAATGCCGTAGGCAAGAAGTAATTCAATATCATGAGCCGGATTCATAAGCCAGTTCCTTTCGGCTGTGAAGTCAACTTATTATAAACAACCGGGGGAGGTTTGGGAAGTTTTTCTGATTCTAGAATAAAGAACCCGCCCGGCGACATGCGCGATGGGCGGGTAACTACTTTGCGTACGAACAAGAGCTCGCCGAGGCGCGACAGCGCCGAAGGCTATTACGCCCCATAATCCCCCTGGAAGCTCACCAGCGTGGCATCGTAAACGCCATTGATGCGCAGGAAGTCGTTGACCAGTGTGGTGTTTTCACCGGGTAACCGCAGCTCCATTGTGATCTCCACGCCGTTTTGCGTCACGGTCTTGGACTTGAGCCTTGCGTTGCGGGGCAGTTTGTGCAGCGCGTAGGTCACTTCGCCGGCGCAATTGAAATCGTGGCGGATGATCAACAGATACGGGAAGTTGCCTTGGCCTTTGATCGAATAGATTACAAACAGGATAATCCCGATTATGGCGCAGCATATCATGGCAGGTAGTTCGAAACCAGCGCCGATCGTGATGCCGGAGGCAACGGCCCAATACATAAACACGGTGTCCATCGCTTCTTTGACCGCCGTGCGGAAGCGCACGATGGACAGCGCGCCCACCATGCCCAGCGACAGGATCACGTTGGAGGAGATCACGCGGATGATCAGCGTGGTGACCAATGTGAGCAGGATCAATGAGGAGTTGAAACTGCGGCTGTAAAGCACGCCGCTGAATGTACGTTTATAGACATAGAAGATGAATAATCCGGCGCCCAGGCCAAAGAGCAGAGCGATCAGCAACCGCCACAGGCTCAGGTTACCTGCCTGCAGCGCACTGTTGCCGATCTCCTTCAGGATATCCATGATTGATTGTTGTTTCCCGTCCATGAGTTCCTCCTGTGTATATCGGTTTTCTATATCAATGGAAGCGGCGGCAAAGCACGTATTTGGACACGGCAGTGCGTTGGCCGGGCATTCCCTGGAGCAGCGCCTTGATGTGATCGGGCAAAAAGTTGTCAAACTTCACTTCCATCACATGGGTGTCAGGCTCCAGCACCGGCACCGACGATGGGATGCCGGAAAACAGGTTATTGGAATAATGCCCTGAGCGCAGGTTCAGATCAAAAGTCAGGCGCACATTCCCTGCGGGGTAAATATAAGCTTCACGGAAATAGTCCACCAGCACCTTGGGCTTATACTGCCTGCCCTTTAAAAGCCCGTAGAATTCATTCAGCAGATTGCTTTCGCTGGGATAAATCGCGTCATAATCACCGGCCAGGATCGCGTCGCACTGTGGCCTCGTGAGCAGCAGCGAATCCTTGGCTGTGTAGTAGGTGACTTTTGATTTTTTTTCCAGCAGTATGCGTTTGTCACTGTAGCGATAAATTCTTATGCGGAATTTGCTGCGGAAGGCATCACCTTCCACCTTTTCAAACAAAGCGCCGTCGTAGGCATCGTCAAAGTAAAGGCTGCGGATTGCATAACCCCGGGTGTTGGGGTCTGCGTTTTTATCCAGCGGCATCACTGCAGCCACGCGGTCGCGCAGCCATTGCCAATCTGCCTCGCCGATGATGTATTTCAATTCATGCCGCAATACACGGGATTCTTCAGCCAATGCCGCCTCCAGAATTTTTTGTATGCCAACTGGCGATGCATACATTCCATTATACCACAAATTGGGATTTCATAAAAATACAAATATGCACCATCCATTGATTGGATGGTGCAATGTCGCGATTAGTTCCCGCTCTTCAAAGCATCCATTTCCGCATCGGTCAGGCTGAAGTATTTCTGCATATAGCGCAGGTTCATCTCTGGGCGGATCCGGGCAAATGTCCTCAGGAGCTCCACCTGGCGGTTCCAGCTTTCGATGGAGCCGGTGGCCTGGCCAAACCGGGTCTTAACGAACTCCTTGTCCCGCTGCATATAGGGGGCGATGTTGGCTTGAAGCTCGTCAATTCGTTGCAGCACGCGGTTGGTTTCAAACGTCACTGTGGCGTGGTAATAGAACCGCTTGATGAACTTTTGCTTGAACTGCTCGTTTTCCAGCAGCTTTCGCGCCAGCACGTTGCTGAACATCCGGCCAATGCCATTGCCGCGTGGATCTAGGAAACGGCTGAAGTTGTCACGATAATATTCGCCGCGATATTCCTCGTTCTGGTCTGCGAAATAGAATCCCCAGTCCAGGTCAAAGAAGATCCACTTCCACTTGCCATCCGGCGCCTGCGGCTTCCAGTACTTGATGTTCCCCAAGTCTGTGTTGCCGGTGTAAATCTCCAGCGTGCACCAGTCGATATAGTTGTCGATGTCGATCTTGCTCGCCACGTAATCGTAGTTCGCTTTCACTGACAGGTCGTGCGTCTTTACATACTCGATCAGCGCCTTATACTCTGTGTTGGAGCCGGTGATCGCCGTGCCGTTGCCCACCAGCAGATCGATCTTTTTGGGATCGAGGTTGTGGTGTTGGGCCAGGAACTGCTCGTTAACCTTTTCCATGATGTCGTAGACACCGAAGAACTCGCCGTTAACAAACAACACGCTCTGGCGGTAGGCCTGGATGTCAGTGCCCGGTGTGGTTTCCTTGGCCAACCCAAGCTGCAACGCGCCCCGGATTCTGGACAGCCGTGCGTCCTGCCCGGAGTTGCGGATCATCAGCGTTTGATAGCTTTGATACGGCAATTCGGGGAATACTGAGTAATCCAGGCTGCTCTTGCCGTATTTGCCTCGGGCATAGATGCCGAAGGACTTTTGTGCATTGTCCTTTTTGGACTGTGCGCCGGAGATCTTGATGCCCACAAACTGCGACAGGCCAACGGTGCCGTCATTCTCCAGCAGTTCGAAGTGTGCGCGGCGCTCCCAATCCTTTGAAAAATTCTCGTAGATTCCAGTCGCCGGATCCCACAGGTTCTTCGGATCGGTCACGATGCTCACGACCGGCAGATTGATATTCTCGCCGATCAGGAAGGTGGACGCGGCTTCATCGCTGGGCAGATACCCTTCGCGTGTTGCCACAGCCCGCACTACCGTGGTTTTGCTAATGTCCAAGGCCCCGGTGTATTGCCTGCTGGAGCTGTTGGGCGTTGTGCTGTCTGTTGTGTAGCGGATCGTCGTCTTGCTGTCGCCGGCGCTCAGCGTGACTTGTTGAGCTTCGCCATACTGCCCGGCCTTGATGTTGAAGATCGGGGTGGGGGCGAAGCCCGGATAACCGTCGGGGTTGGCGGCGCCGGGGGTGGGGTTGTCCAGGTATTTGAAGACCTGGTTGCCGGCGGGCCGGCCATA
>JAEYRH010000012.1 GCA_023435705.1 Bacillota bacterium
CGCGCCGCGGGGCGATACCACCGAGGGCTAAAAGCGGGCGGCGGACGCCGCCCGCTTTTGCATTATGCCTGGCGTTGCGATAGTGTTGTCCAGATGGTATACTAAACCATATAAGTGATCAAATTCCAAATACTTGAAACCTTATTCACACCTCTGCCGTCTATCAGGTATCCCCCTCCAGGAGGCATGCCATGGAAGTGTGCAAAGTGGCCGCAACCCGCCCGCCCCGCTATCCGGACAAGCAAGCAGTAGTAACCGACCCCGCGCTCCTGCTCAACACACCGGAGCGTTGGCGCCGCAACACAGCGGCGTGCACGGCGTTGGCGTCAGTATCAGCGCTGTTGCTGTCATCCTGCTCAGCCACAGCGAGCAGTGGTTCCGCCGCAGTACCGGTGCCCTTCTTCGAGCATGGCGCAGGCCGTGGCGGCTTCGGGTGTGTGTCGGTGGCGCCGCCGGCATTCCTCAGCGAGTCTGAGGCACACGAGGTGATCGATGAGATCGCGAAAGAGGAGGGGATCATTTTTCAGCGTGACCAAGCGCAATTGAAGAGAATCGGCATTCCAGTCACCCATGTGATGGCCGACAACGACCCCACCTACAAGCTGAAAAAGGGCACTCTGCTGCTGGATGGTGCTGATGAAGAGAAGAAGGTGGCGTTTGAGTTCATCTCCTCGGCGGACATTGAGAACTGGGCAGACGATCCGAAGAATATGTGGAGCTCTGTGAGCTCCTATGATTTCATCGGCGCGGCAAAGGCGCTGTCTGAAAGCCTTGGCAAGGCAGACACCGACATGACGGTGGCGGTGTTTTATGATCCGAGTTACCCATACAACGACGAGACAAAAAAGATCATCAGGGAATGCAAGGATGATTATCAACTAATGGAGCGGAAGTTGAAGGAGCTTGCCCGCGAAGACCTTAAAAAGCAAGTGCTGGATTTCATCGCCTGGCTCAAGGCCGAGGGCATCATCTGAATGGAGGGTTCGGCATGGAAGCGAGAAGGGTTACCCATTACAACCCGGCAGCCTATCCGGACAAGGATGCGGTGTTGATTGATCATGACTTGTTGGTTACCATGCCCACCCGATGGAAACGGAGCGCCGCCATCTGCGCCGCGCTGACAGCGACAGTGGCATTACTGACAGCCTGTAAAGCCGAAGCAGGGTCAGGGGTTGTTGCGGAAACAACGGCGGCCATTGCCACCCCGGAGATCACACAGTCTCCAACACCCTCCCCCACGCCTGCACCCACACCATCCCCAACACCCAAGATATTGCGCGAGGTGCCGGTCTTTGAGCATGGCACTGGCCGGGGATCGTTTGGGTGTATGGTGGTAAATCCCCCGATATTCCTCTCAGAGGGAGAAGCACTAGACGTGATCCGGGAAGTGGCCACAGAGAACGGACTGCGGTTTGGCGGCACCGCCATACTGGATGATATCGGCATCCCGGTCGTTGGTGACATCGCCAGCCGGAGCCAGGAAGCCATGGAGTACAAAACAAAGAAAGGCACAGTGCTGCTCGACGGATTCGATGAAGAAAGGCGCATTGCATTTGAATATGTGTCTGCCGATGACATGGATGCATGGAGAGAGGGCGAAATTCAATCATCTGTAACCAGCTATTTCACACTTGATGTTTCAAGGACACTGGCCGAGCAAATGGAGCAGACAACCAAAGGCATGACCGTTGGGGTTTTTTATGATCCGGTCATTCATTCCAGCCAGGTGCACAGCTCTAAAGATACTGGTGATGATTACACTGCTTTCCGACAGGAAGCAATGCGCTTGGCCAAGGAAGAGCTGAAGAAACAAGTGCTGGATTTCATCGCATGGCTCAAAGCTGAGGGCATCATCTGAGGAGGCACTATGCACGTCACGCTGCACCTGACATCCGGCTGCAACATGGACTGCCGCTACTGCTATGTGGACCGGCAGCACATTCAGACCATGACGCCCGAGACCGCCCGCGCCGCCGTGGACATGGCCAGCGCCCTCTCGACCAAGGACGGCTCCACCGGCATCATCTTCTTCGGCGGCGAACCGCTGCTGTGCAAAGGCCTGATCCAGGAGACGGTGGATTATGCGGAAGGCGTTGCCCGTGACGGGGGCAAACGCTTCCACTTTAAGATCACCACCAACGGCCTGCTGCTGGACGACGCGTTTCTGGACTATGCGGAAGCCCACCGCATTTTCATCGCCCTGAGTCTGGACGGCACCGGGCAGGCCCACAACGCCCACCGCATCGATCTGGCCGGGGTTGGCACCTATGACCGGGTGGAGGACGCTGCCCGGCGGCTGCTGAAGCGCTTCCCCTACACCCCGGTGATGATGACAGTGAACCCGGACACATCAAGGCACTACTGCGATTCAGTAAAGCATGTGTTCAACCTGGGGTTTCGCTACATCATCTGCTCGCTCAATTACGCCGCGCCCTGGACTGAGCGGGACATTGAGGAGCTCCGCCGTCAATACCGCAGGATGGCCGATTATTACTACGACCTCACAGTGGCCGAGGAGAAGTTTTACCTGAGCCCCTTTGAGGTTAAGGTCTCCAGCCATGTGAACCGCCGCACCTATTGCCAGGAGCGCTGCGAGCTGGGCAAGAAGCAGATCTCCGTGGGGCCCGATGGGTTGCTTTACCCCTGTGTGCAGTTTGTGGGCGACAATGGGTTTCCGATCGGCACCGTGGCAACCGGTATTGACGAGGCCCGCCGGGAGTCGCTGTTCCGTCAAAACGAACAGGAGAAGGAAACCTGTGTGGATTGCGCGATCCGAGCCCGCTGCAACCACACCTGCGGCTGCCTGAACCGCCAGGCCACCGGCAGCATCGACTTGGTTTCGCCGGTGCTGTGCGCCCATGAGCGGCTTCTGCTACCCATCGCCGACCGGCTGGCCGGGCGGCTCTACCGCAAGCGCAACGCGATGTTCATCCAGAAGCACTACAATGATTTCTACCCCATCGTGTCCTTGGTGGAGGACAGAACGAGGGCGCAATAGCATAAACAGGGAAAGAGGAGAACCATTATGATTCAAAGTGCACCCATCAAGAAGAAAGAACCCGTCATGCTGACCGTCATCGGCATTGTGCTGCTGATCGGTGCGCTGATTGCGGCGCTGGTGCTGGTGGTGCTGCCAGCTATCGTCAATCTGATCATGAGCCTTAAGGCATTCAACCCGATCAAAGGATTAACAAACAGCCCCTGGGTGGGGTTGAAGAACTATCAAATAGTATTTGCAAACCCAACTGTAACAAAGGGAATTCTCTCATCCCTTACCCACGGATTATTAAGCGGTTTGATGCTCTTTACCTCATCATTGGTCATCGGATACTTGCTTCTGGCCATCGGAAAGATTCGTTGGCTTCGAATCAGCATGGCCACAATGTTACTGATTCCCCTCATGATCCCGGCGGATATTCTCGCTCAAGCATTCATCCGGCTGCGGTTGTATCAGGGCCCGGCAAATACGGGCATGTCGCTACTGATCGCCGCCTTCTGTACAGTCCGCTATATTGGCTTACCGGCAATCCTGGTTTCCGCTACCATCAGCAGGGGGAAGCGATCTTGGAGTGTGCCGGTTCTTGCCGGTGGTGTCGTTTCGCTGCTGGTATTTGCGTTATTGGGGTTGTTTGATTATCCATTTGCCCGACTTATGCCCACCAAGTTTCAAGAAATCCTACAGTTGGATGCATACAACTTCAATACCACGTTTTTGATGGCCAAATACAGCCAAGGCGCTGCCGCCACTATTGTGATGGCAGTAATGCGCGGCCTGTTGATCCTTCTGGCATCGTTTCCCGTTAGCTTGATGGTCAAGCGGCTTTTCCCGAATGACGCTCAATTCGAGGGTGGCGGCATCAAGGATCGTCTGCTAGCGTTGATTCTCCCCGGTTGTGTGGCACTGTTGACTACCGTAGTGATGGTGGTGCTGGCCACTGCCGGCATCATGGGCGGCGAATTGACCCTGTATAGCAGTCTACCAGTTCACATTATCATTGCTTTTATGGCAGCAGGTATCAATACCGTTTTGTGTTACAACCTGGCCCGACCCGTGGCAACCGGTGGGAAAGCTGGTAGAGCCGTGATGCTGTGCGCTTTGGTTTTGCTGACAATTGTCACGACAGGAGACGGCTCCGTATCGATTGGTAAGTTCCTGCTGATGCGGAGTGTTGGCGCAGTCAACACCTGGTTCGCCCTGCTGCTTTCCGGCATCAGCGCGGTGTGGGGTGTGTGGCCTCTGGTCATTACGGCACGGGCGATGGGCGTTCGGAATAATAAAGATTGGTTCCGGCGGATGTGGAAGCCGTCATTGGCGTTGTTTGCGATGCAAGCGGCACTGCTGATGAACAACAGCATAGCTTCATGGGTGTACCAAAAAGACTTGGTTCATCCTTTGATATTAGCAACACAACAAATGAACCAGGGCGGTCTGATGAACCTGGCGCTGCTCACGCTGATGACCACAGCACTACCGATACTCCTGCTACTGATCGTGCGCACGGCTTTCCGCGAGGAGGAAAGCCTGGGTTTGTTCCTGCCGGGCAGGTGATTGCACAAAGAAAAGGCCCGGGCTGCGATACAGCCTGGGCCTTTGCTCCTTATAACCGTTGGAACGTGCCTGCAGGCGCTTTGGCGCTTACAAAGAGCTGGCGCACGGTGGAGAAAGCGCCGATGCCGAGGAACAGCAAGCCGAGCAGACAATCCTTCACAAACATCGAAGTCAACTCAGGCACGCTGACAATCCCAAGCACAGTGTAAAACAACGAATCAATAATGCCGATCTGTTCTCCGGATTCGGCGGCATCTCTCAACAGCAAGATATCATATGTGATAAACTGCGCCAGGATCAGCACAACCACACATACGATGCATATGATCACAATTGCCGGCTTTGTGACCTTTCCCTTCATCAGGGTGTATCCCTTTGCAGCACAGAAGGAGATCGCAACACCGGCGATTGCCGCAAAATAACCCAGCAGCCCGATCACGACCCACGCAATCGACCCCACCAGCGCCCCGCCAATTGCACCAATGGTGCCAAGAAGGTAATTGTTCTTGATCTCCGCATGCTCCGCTTCGCCCTGCGCGATCTGCTCGCTGATCTGCTGCTGGCAGCTGCCGCAAAGCTTCATGGCAATGCCGTTCACCTTGGCGAAACTGTAGGGGTCAGTTGCATTGCAACTCATACAAGCCGGTTGAGCCCCCGCCTTTTGGAAGATGGCGATCAAGCCGGTCAGCATCGAATCGACGTCTTCCGTTTTCAAGCCGGTAAAGGGGATCATCCGCTCCATGGCAAGAGCACCGTTGTTGAAGCTATAGCTGGTGTTGGGCAAGCTGCTGGCAAATTGCGCCAGGCTGGCAGCCAGTTCGTCTTGTGCAGCCTGATCGGCCGCATGCACCGCCGTGCGGATGGCCATGGCTTTCTTACCCGGCAGTACGGAAGAGATCTGGAACCAATAGCCGCCGATGGTGCCCCACGCCTGCAGGTTGTCGCTTTGCAGGCCATATTGGGCAACCAGGTCCTTGAAGAAATACCCCATGTGGTCCTCCTTTATCCTGGGCTGCCATAACCGGCAGCTCTATGCCATATCAGCAGCGTCAACGGGAGGCCGATGATTTCCATCTCACCACGCCTGGTAGTTTTCAGACAAAAGGACCGGTTCGGACTTCCCGAAGGTCAAGTCGGCAATGGCGGCGCGAAAGGCGGCTTCCTCTGACGAGCGCACCAGCACGCGGGCGCCGATCCGTTCACCGTAATCCAACCCTTGCAGCCGATAGGGCGAGTGCTGGAACCAATGCTCCAGCCCGCCGGACTGCCCGTAGTCGAATGTCACAGAGAACAGCAAGGAGCGCTCCACGATGGTCGGCTCCGCCTGGGTGATGGCCTCGGCTGCGGCCCGGCCAAAGGCACGGCCCAATGGCCCAGCCCCCAGCTGGATGCCGCCGTAGTAGCGCACCACGGTGGTAGCAGCCCCAACGACCGACTCACGCTTCAAGGCCTCCAGCATCAACAGGCCGCCGGAGGGCTCGTGGGCGTCGTGGTATCGTTGGATCTGACCGGAGAAGCCGCACACATATGCAAAGAGCACGGCGCTGCAGCCGGGGTGCCTCGCGCGCACCGACTCGATCCAATTGAGCGCGTCCGCCTCAGTGATCGCCGGCGCGGCATAGCCGATTAAGCGGCTCTTTTTCTCGGTGAACTCGCTCGTGCCCTCGCGGGCCAGTGTGCGGTATCGCTCAGGCCTGGCTTCAGTCGCCATCCTCACCCTCGATGACCACGCGGTGATAGGCCTTTTTGCCCTTCTTGATCACAAAGGAGTTGCCGGTAATCTGACTGATGTCAATCCGTTCGTTTGCGTCGGCCACCTTGCGGCCATCCACCGA
This sequence comes from Bacillota bacterium, assembly GCA_023435705.1. Taxonomy (GTDB): domain Bacteria; phylum Bacillota; class Clostridia; order Christensenellales; family UMGS416; genus JAEYRA01. The sequence continues at coordinate 6,385 of JAEYRH010000012.1, forward strand.
CACGGCGCCCTCCTTTATCAGCCGGATGCCCTCGCCGTTGCTGGCGGTGAGCCCGCAGGCCACCATGAGCTCAGCCACGCGGCCATTCTTGTCCAGCTGGCTGCGGGTGATCGTGGTGGTGGGCATGTCATGGTCGTCACCGCCGCCGCCAAACAGAGCCTCGGCAGCGGCCATAGCTTTGGCCGCTTCCTCTTCGCCGTGGATGAGCTTCGTGACCTCATAGGCCAGCGTGCGCTTGGAATCATTGATGCGGCTGTCGGTATAGCTACCGAGCTTGTTCACCTCGTCCATCGGCAGGAAGGTCAGCAGCGCCAGCGCCCGCTTCACATCGCGGTCGTCGATGTTGCGCCAGTACTGATAGAACTCATAAGGGCTGGTGCGGTCGGCGGAGAGCCACAACGCACCCTTTTCGGTCTTGCCCATCTTTTTGCCTTCGCTGGTGGTGAGCAGCGAGAAGGTGCACACATAGGCGGGCTTGGCCTCCTTGCGGCGGATGAGGTCTGCCCCGGCCAGCATGTTGCTCCACTGGTCGTCGCCGCCCATTTGCAACTTGCAGCCGTATTTGTTGTGCAGCACCAGGAAGTCATAACCCTGCATCAGCATGTAGTTGAACTCCAGGAATGTGAGGCCCTTCTCCATCCTCTGGCGGTAGCACTCGGCGGTGAGCATGCGGTTCACCGAGAAATGCGCGCCCACGTCCCGCAGGAAATCCACATAATTCAGTTTCATCAGCCAGTCTGCATTGTTGTCCATGATGGCGCGGCCCTCGGAAAAGTCAAAGAACCGGCCGAACTGCTTTTTGATGCTCTCGGCGTTGGCGGCGATGTCCGCTGCGGTGAGCATCTTGCGCATGTCGGTCTTGCCCGATGGGTCTCCAACCATCGCCGTGCCGCCGCCCACCAGAGCGATAGGCCGGTGGCCGGCCCGCTGCATGTGGGCCATGGCCATCACGGGAATGTAGTGGCCGATGTGCAGGCTGTCGGCGGTGGGGTCAAAGCCCACATAGAAGGTGACCGACTCTTCGCCTAATAACTTATAAAGCTCTTCCTCAAAGGTGATTTGCTGCAGGAATCCGCGTTCGCGGAGGGTGTCAAGCACGTTGGGCATGGGTGTTTCTCCGATTCTTTGGTTGTTTTTCTATACTATAGGGAATCTGGGGGGGTTAGTCAAGGCTTCCAGCCTGCAAGCCGTCGACTACACATCTCGCAAACCATTTCAAGTATTGTTGCTCTCATCTCCAAGTGCCCTCTTTCCAAATCTCTACCCAATCAAGGACCCTCACCCCTTACCCCTCCCCCAATCCCATGGGGGAGGGGTCGGGGGATGAGGGTTTCTTATGGGGGAGGGGCAAGGGGAGAGGATGTTCTGAATTGACGGTAAGTACCAACTAAGCAGGAATAATAACTATTTGCCTTGGTATCAATATTCTGATATAATTTGCATACCAAAGACAGGAGGCATCGCCATGCCATCGATCCGCCCCAGCTCCGACCTCCGCAACAAATACAGCGAAATCTCAGAGTTCTGCCACAGAAATGGGGAGCCAGTCTATATCACAAAAAATGGCCAGGGCGATCTGGCGGTGATGAGCATTGAAACCTATGAAAAGCTGGTAGGCAAGTTCGAGCTCTTCAAACTGCTGGACGAAGGCCACCAGGCGATGAAAGCTGGCCGGGTGAAGCCCGCCAGCGATGTCTTTGAGCAAATTGAAAAAGGGCTATAGCCATGACCAACTATCAAGTGCTCGTGACAGAACCGGCAGCCCGCGATCTGCACGGTGTTGCCGACTACATCGCCAATGATTTGCATGAGCCTGAAACAGCACGGCGGCAGCTTGGGAGGCTTAAAGAAGCCGTGCTGAGCCTTGGGGAGTATCCCACCCGCTGCTCATTGGTGGCGGAACCGCTGCTGGCAAGACAAGGGTTCCGGAAGATGGTGGTGGATAATTATCTGGTTTTCTATATTGTGTCAGATCAATTGAGCACCGTTACGGTGATCCGGGTGCTCTACAACCGCCGCGATTGGGCAAGCCTGCTATAATCCACATTCACCTTTGAACAAATTCACAAAATTGCATATTTGCAATACAAACCACCCGGAAATAAGGTATACTATCCCGGCGGCAATACCGCTTTCAAACCATAAAGGAGACTGCCAAATTTGATCACCGTAACCGACCTTAGCCTGCAGTTCAGCGGCAGGAAACTTTTCGACGACGTGAATGTGAAGTTCACACCGGGCAACTGCTACGGCGTGATCGGCGCCAACGGCGCCGGCAAGACCACGTTCACCAAGATACTCTCCGGCGAGCTGGAGCCCACCACCGGCACCGTGACGATCACGCCCGGCGAGCGCCTGGCGGTGCTGGAGCAGAACCACTTCAAGTTTGACGAATTCACCGTGATAGACACGGTGATCATGGGCCACAAGCGGCTTTATGACATCATCCGCGAAAAGGACGAGCTCTATCTGAAGGCCGATTTCACCGAGGAAGACGGCGTGAAGGCTGGTGACCTGGAGCACGAGTTTGGTGAGCTCAATGGTTGGGACGCCGAAACCGACGCCGAAAAACTGCTGATGGGCCTGGGCATTGGGCGCGATCTGCACCAAAAGCTCATGGGTGAACTGAACCCTGACCAGAAGGTGAAGGTGCTGCTGGCGCAGGCGCTGTTTGGCAACCCCCACATCCTGCTGCTGGACGAGCCCACCAACCACCTGGACTTCCACGCCGTGAACTGGCTGGAGGGTTTCCTGCTTGATTACCCCAACACGGTGATCGTGGTGAGCCATGACCGCCACTTTTTGAATAACGTGTGCACCCACATGCTGGACATCGACTTCGGCAGGATCAACCTGGTGATCGGCAACTACGACTTCTGGTATCAATCCAGCCAGTTGGCCCAGCGGATGCTTTCTGACCAGAACAAGAAGAAGGAAGAAAAGATCAAGGAGCTGCAAGCCTTCATCGAGCGCTTTAGCTCCAACGCCAGCAAGGCCAAGCAGGCCACCAGCCGCAAGAGGCTGTTGGAAAAGATCACGCTGGACGACATCCGCCCCTCCTCCCGCAAGTATCCTTATATTGGGTTCTCACCGGATCGGGAAGCCGGCAAAGATATCCTGTTTGTGGAGGGCATCTCCAAGACAATCGGCGGTGAAAAGGTGCTGAACAACGTTTCCTTCATCGCCAACCGCGACGACAGGATCGTGTTTATGAGCCGCAACGAACTTGCCAAGACCACACTGTTTCAAATCCTGTTGGGCGAGATGGAGCCCGACGAGGGCAGCTTCAAATGGGGCGTCACGACCACGCAGGCCTATCTGCCCCGCGACAACACCGCCTATTTCGACGGTGTGGACCTGAACCTGATCGACTGGCTCAGGCAATATTCCACCGACCAGACCGAGAGTTTCATTCGAGGCTTTCTGGGCCGGATGCGCTTCTCCGGCGACGAGGCATTGAAAAAGGCAAAGGTGCTCTCCGGCGGAGAGAAGATGCGCTGCATGTTCGCGCGGATGATGCTCTCCACCGCCAACGTGCTGCTGCTGGACGACCCCACCAACCACCTCGATCTGGAATCCATCACAGCGGTGAACGACGGCCTGAAGGCCTTCAAGGGCACGATGTTTTTCTCCTCCCACGACCATGAGTTCATCAGCACGCTGGCCACCCGCATCCTTGAGATCACGCCCAATGGCGTCTATGATGCTCAGATGGAGTTTGATGACTACCTGGAGAACGATGCCGTACAGGCCAGGGTTGCGGCGATGTATGGAGGAGCGGCCAACAGCTGAATGATCACAATGCCCCCCATCCCACCTATGGGGGGATGGGTTGGGGAGAGGGGTTGTGGGTCGGTGCGCTGCCCCTGCTAGCCACGTATAACTCCCCCTGCTCCTTCGGAGCATCCTGATCCCCCTTGTCGATCTTCTAGATCGACATTCCCCCTTGAAAGGGGGATAGACCTCAATGAGGGGGACAAGTCGTCCGCTAACAGAATAACTATTGCATAATTCATCAAAGAGGTGCTCAAAATGACCCCGATCGAGACCGATCACCTCATCCTCCGCCGCTTTACGCCCGACGACTGGAAAGCCCTGCACGAGTACCTCTCGCTGGAGCAGGTGGTGAAGTATGAACCTTATGGTGTGTTTTCCGAGGAGGACAGCCGCCAGGAGGCGAAAAACCGCGCGGAGATGGATTGCTTCTGGGCTGTGTGTTTGAAAGACACGGGCAAGCTGATTGGCAATGTGTATTTCCAGCGGCAGGAGCCGCAGGAGTGGCTCACCTGGGAGCTGGGTTATGTGTTCAACCCGGCTTATGGCGGCATGGGTTATGCCACCGAGGCCGCCCGGGCAATGCTAAAGCTGGGGTTTGAAGAGCTGTGCGCGCGGCGCATCGTCGCGATGTGCAACCCACTGAACAACCCATCCTGGCGGCTGCTGGAGCGGCTGGGTATGCGGCGGGAAGGGCACCTGAGGCAGAACCTGTTTTTCAAGCGGGATGCTGATGGAGTACCAATTTGGTGCGATACCTATGAGTATGGGATACTTTCTACGGAATGGATGGAACAGCAAAGGCCGGGCTGACGCCCGGCCTTCCCATTATTCCGCCACAGGTTTGTCCGGACGAGAAGTGGAACACATCTTCATCATCCCTATTCCCCCTCGGCTTTGTTTACATCCTCCGCTGTATAGAGCACCTCGTATTCGAGCAGAAGCATCCCACTGGGATACGCACGATGCCCGAAAAGAGCCAGGTTTTGACGCACACCACCCAGAGAAAATAGCTTCACCCCTTCTCCCAGCAGGATCGGGATGATCGCTGGTTCGACAGTATCAACCAGTTCCCACGCAAGAAGCTGCGAGAACAGCTCACCTCCGCCGTAGAGCCAGATATCTCGACCAGACTGCGCACGAAGCTCTCTCACCCGTGCCTCAAGGCCCTCGCTCACGATCTCGACATCAGGATGATCCTCAGGCCGAAGCGACCGGGAGGCGACAATCACTTGCTTTCCGGGAAAGCTTTCGCCCATTGCATGCACAATCTCGTATGTGCGCCGCCCCATCAACAATATATCGAATTGCGCATACAATGCCTCAAAGTCAAAGGAAGGTTCTGGTGTTATCCAATCGAACTCATCGTTCGGCCCTGCGATGTAGCCATCCAGGCTGCATGCGACCTGATATCGCACCCGCCTCATCCAATGATCACCTCCACTTCAAGGTGCTCATGCGCCCGATAACGAAGCGCTATAGCCACTCCTCTGCCAGCTTCAGATATTCCTCTGCATTCTGCTTGATATGCTCAATTTCCTCCGGCCTCACAGGCCGCTTCACCTGGCCCGGCACTCCCACAACAAGGCTGCCCGGCGGCACCTTGGTGCCCGGAGACACCACGGCTCCCGCGCCGATGATGGAGTTCTCCCCCACCACCACGCCATCCAATATCACCGCGCCCATGCCAATCAGCACATTGTCCTCAATGGTGCAGCCATGCACCGTGGCATTGTGGCCGATCGTGACGCCCCGCCCGATGACCGTGGGCAGGTTGTGGTTCACATGCAGCACCGCACCGTCTTGCACGTTGCTGTTTTCGCCGAGAATCACCGGCGCGATGTCGCCGCGGATGGTGGCGTTGGGCCACACGCTGACGCCGCAGGCCAGCCGCACATCGCCCATGATCACAGCAGAGGGATGAATCTTTGCCTGGCTGCTCATTTGGTTTGCTCCTGTTTGTCTGGATTCCTGTTATCTTGCCCGGATCACGGTGGGGTCAATGCCCTTGAGGTCTGGCGAGCCGGTGAAGGCCATCGCCCCGGCCAACTCCGCTGTGGCGGCCTCGATCCTGGCACGGACAGGTTCTGCCCCACCGGCGGTCAGTGGCTCCATCAATGATCGCCCAAAACACACCGCCGTAGCGCCCAGCGCCAGCGCCTTGAAGGCATCCATGCCGGTGGCAAGGCCACAATCCACGAAAATCGGGATGCGCCCGGCCACTGCCTTGGCAATCTCCGGCAGGATCATCAACGGCGGCACCGCAAAATCCTGGATGCCATGATGGTGCGACACTAAAATGCCCGCCACACCGGCGTCCAGGCACTTCAATGCATCCTGGACGCTCAGCACACCCTTGATGAAGAAGGGCAGCTTCGTGGCTTTCACAAAGCTCTTGATCTCCTCCAGCGACTTGGGCTTCATCGGCAGGCCCAGCACGTTGTCATACTGGCCCTTGCGGGTGAAGCTATGGTCCACATCCATGCCCACGGCGAAGCAACCGCAGCGCTCGGCGTGGGCGATCTTGTGGAAGACCACGGCGTTGTCGGCGTGGGGCTTGATGATCTTGACGGTGCGGGCCCCGGTGGCGGTGATCGCCTCCAGTTCGGCATCCTCACCCATGCCGGCCCACATCACAGCATTGGCGGCCTTGGCACCCTTGGCCATCTCCACCATGCCGTTGGGGTAATGGTTATGCAGGTGGGAGAGCGCCGCCGTCATGATCGGTGTGGCGAAGGTTTCGCCAAAAAGCGTGAGCGCCGTGTTGGGCAGCACGCCATCAATGTGGCGGAACTCGATCAGAAGAGAGTCCATATAGTCCCGGGTGATCTGGTTGGAATCGCCTGCTCTGGTGCCTTGCGCCATGATATCCCTCCTGCTTTTCTTTCTTCTGTTATTCCTGCCCGGTGGCAAAAAGCCACGCCGCGCACTCCACGCGCTTGCGTTCCATTTCGCACTCCAGGTCATAGGGCTTGTTGATGTCACCGTTTTTGTGCCAGGCGTTGGCCGCGCAGCCGCCGCCGCACCACATCTTGGCCCAGCAATCCTGGCATTTGGTGAGCTCCCGCGCCGGGTTGCGGTGAAACGGCTTGCGCTTTTCGTCATCAAGCAAGCCTGTCATGACGTTGCCCAACAGGAAGTCGGTCTCGCCCACAAACTGGTGGCAGGGGTAGATGTCTCCCTCCGGGGTGATCGCCACATACTCGCTGCCAGCCCCGCAGCCGGAAAGGCGCTTATAGACACAAGGGCCGCCGCCGAACTCCACATTGAAGTGAAAGAACGTGGGCATTTCACCCTTCTCACGGAGCTCTTTGAGCGCTCCGGCCAGCCGCTCATACTCGGCAAGGATGGCGTCCAGATGCTCCCGGCGCAATGCCAGCGGGGATTTGTCATCAAGAACGGCAGGCTCCACCGAGACACTGCCGAAGCCTTGTTTGGCCAGATAGAGCACGTCTTCGGCGAAATCCAGATTGCGGTTGGTGAATGTGCCGCGCACATAGTAACTCTTGCCGCCGCGCCCGGCCACAAACCGCCTGGCGTTGGCAAGGATCGTGCCATGGGAGCCGCCGCCGCTCACCGTTTTACGGAGAGCATCGTGCACCTCCGGCCTGCCGTCGATGCTGATCACCACGTTGTGCATTTCCTCGTGGAGGAAAGCTGCCACCTCGTCGGTCAAGCCCATACCGTTGGTGGTGAGCGTGAAGCGAATGCGCTTGCTAAACTTTTTTTCCAGCTCGCGGCCATAGGCCACAGTCTGCTTTACCATCTCGAAATTCAGGAGCGGCTCTCCGCCGAAGAAATCCACCTCCAGCACGTTGCGACTGCCGGATCTCGCCATCAGGAAATCCAGCGCCGCCCGGCCCACCTCCGGGCTCATCAACGACCGCCCGCCATGGAAGCTGCCGGTGGCGGCGAAGCAATAGCTGCACCGCAAGTCGCAATCATGTGCGGCATGCAGGCACAGGGCTTTGATTTCCCCGGCAATGTGCTTTTCTTCCAGCTCCGGTGCGCTGGTAAAGAGCTGACCGGCTTCAGTCAGTCCGTCGATTTCCTCGAACAGCTCCACGGCTTCGGCCTGGCCAATTTTGCCAGCCATCACCGTGATGGCCTCCTCCTTGGGCATTCCGTTAGCTAACAAGCCAATGGCCTGATAAGCTGCCTGATCTAACAGGTGCACGGCGCCGCTGTATTCATCCAGGGCAATGTGTTGCCCTTTATACTCAAATGTATGAACCAATTCCCTACTCTCCAAAAACCTTATTCGCGTGTGATCTTCACACCGTCCACGGTTCCGATGCCCTCACGGGCCATCTTCCTGTCAACACCTCTGGGCAGGCGAACCCGCATTGCCAGATCCACCCACTCCTCTTCCCCCTGCTCGATTCGCACATCCTGCACGGAGCAGCCCAACTCCACCAACGGGCTCAACACGGCTGCCAGCTGGCCGGGCTTGTTGCGGATCTCCATTTCCAGCCACACGGTGTTGTGACGGCCAATGGACTTGTCCTCGATGAACTTCAGCACCCAAAGCGTGAGCACCGTCATGCCCGCAGCCAGCAGCGCGCCCAGATAAAACCCGCTGCCCACCGCCAGGCCAATGGCCGCAACCACCCACAGGCTGGCTGCCGTGGTGAGGCCCCGCACCCTGAGGCCGTCTTTGACGATGGTGCCTGCACCCAAAAAGCCAATGCCGCCCAGCACATAGCTGCCCATGCGGGCCACATCCATCGCACTCAGCATGTGATATTGGTCAAACAAAAACTGGTTGGTGAGCATCGCAAGGCACGAGCCCAAGCACACCAGTGTGTGCGTGCGGAAGCCCGCAGAACTTCGCACCATTTCACGCTGCATGCCGATCACGCCGCCCACCACCAGCGCGATAAACAGCCGCAGCACGATTTCAAACACATTCACCGCCGGCCACCTCCTCTGAAAGCCGCAGCAGCCGCTGCGGTTAACAAAGTATACTCAATGGGCAGCAGCCTTATTCGGCTGCTGCCCAGGCCAGGCTGTATGACGCCGCTCGGTGCGGCTGGATCATCGGCTTGTTATTTCTTTTCGCAGGTCTGGTTGCCCACTGTGCAGCTGGTCTTGCAAGCCGACTGGCAGCTGGCCTGGCACTGGCCGCAGCCGCGACCGGCAGTGTCCTTCAGGCAGCCCTGGGCAACGGTCTTTATATGCTTCATTTCATTTCCTCCAACACTTCTTTTTGGTTATTATACTTGATTGGGGCGATGGTGGCAAGGGTGGGTGGCAGCCACCGACTCCACAAACTGCCGCGCCACCCTGGGCGACCGCCCGCCGCGCTCCAAAGCCCAGCGCTCGGCCAACAGCTCCTGCTGCACGGTTATCTCAACGCCATACTGCGCGGCCAGCGCCCGCACAATCGCCAGATACTGCTCTTTGTCGGGCCGGGCGAAACGCACAGCGAGACCAAATCGATCAGAAAGCGACACTTGCTCCTGGATTGTTTCGTTGCGGTTCAGCTCATCATCGGCCCGGTCAGAGAAGCGCTCATCGATCAGGTGCCGGCGGTTGCTGGTGGCATAGATCACGGTATTCTTGGCCTTGGCCGACACAGAGCCCTCCAGGATCGCCTTGAGAGCACCAATCTCCTCATTGACCGCAGTGAAGGAAAGGTCGTCGATGAACAGGATGAATTTGAGCGGGTTCCCCTGAAGGCTTTCCAACACCGCCGGGAGCATATTCAGTTGCTGCTTGCGGATCTCCACAAGCCTCAGGCCCCTGTCAGCGTACTCATTGACGATGGCCTTCACCGTTGATGATTTGCCAGTGCCGGCGTCGCCGTAAAGAAGCACGTTGGCAGCAGGCGCACCACGCAGCAGCGCCAGCGAGTTTTGCACCACGGCCTGTCGTTCGCTCTCATAGCCAGAAAGATGGGAAAGACGGATGGTATCCGGGCTCAACACCGGCAAAACCCGGCCGTTCGACACAGAAAACATGTGGTGCACAGTAAACATGCCATAGCCCAACTCGGAAACCCTGCTCGCCCTGCGCCGGTATTCTACGGCAAAATCAATAGATCGATTGGTCCATACAGGCAGATACACACCGTTACCAATGGCCGCCAGCTCATCCCCAGCAGTCAGACTCGAAAGCTCCTGAAGCGTTTGAAGCTCCCGGTCGAGACATCGCTCCAGTTCCGGCTCCGGCTGCTCGCCGCGGGCAAGGCGCATCACATAGGCATTGGGATCGGCAGCAGCCAGCTCCCAAAGGTAGTCGGATAGGCAGACGCTTTTCTCAAAAAGCGCTGCGGCAAAGGCAGCATAATTGGAAACCTTCCGCTCCATGCCCATATCTCCGGAGGCCAACACGGCAGGCAAAAGCCGGAGTGCGCCGTCATCCAGCAGGCGGTGGAAAATCACCAAAGCATTGAGTTTGAGATTCAGCTCTTCCAAGCGGTTCATCGGGTTCTTCCTTCACTCCGGAGTCACAGCTTCGCTCACCACTGGTTCCGTGTCTCCGGCTTTCCGGTTTGCAGCGGCGTCTGCCGCCTGCCGCCGCGCCACCCACCAGATGCCGGCCAGCACCAGCGCGGCACCAGCGATTTGTAGTGGCAGCAGCGTTTCTCTGCCGATCAGCACTCCGGCGAACACCGTGATGATCGGCGTGAGGTTGATAAACGTGCCCACAGTGCTGGATGGCAGCTGCGAGAGCGCATAATTCAAGCAAAAAAACGCAACCACGGAAGACAGCACGCCCAGATAAGCCACATCCAGCAATACGGTGGGGTTGGCAAAGGCATTCAGGTAGCTGCCGATGCCGCCCTCATGGAGGGCGATGCCAGCGATGTTGAACACAATGGCGCCAACCCACATCATCACAAACGTGGTTTCCATCGGTGAACACTGCTGTGACACCTTACGGGAAAGGGGGTTGTATATGCCGGCGGCCACCACCGCACCCAACAGGGCCAGAGTGCCTGTGAACTGACCGCTACCGGAATCCATGCCCTTGGAAAGCACGATCAAGACCACACCGGCCACACTGATGGCGATGGCAACCCAGCTGAGAGGCGACAGACGCTCCTTCAGAATGATTAGGGAACACATCGTGATAACCAGAGGAACCAGCGCAATAAGAATGCCCGACTCGGTGGTGGTGGTGAGCTTTACCCCGATCGTTTCACCCACAAAATAGAGCACCGGCTGCAACAAAGCAACCAGGAGCAAGCCCCTCATCTTTTGCGCGGTCAGCCTGATCTTCACAAGGCCAACGGCCACCAAAACCGTGAGGAAAACAGCGGCCACCAGAAAGCGGTAGCCAAGCAGTTGGAAGGTTTCCAAATGACCCAGGGCGTTTTTGGTAAACAGGAAGGAGAACCCCCAGGTGATGGCGGCCACCACTGCCGCCAGAATGGGCAGGGCCTTTTTCTGCGCAGACATATAAAGCCTTTCATGAAAATGAATTGAAGGAAGTATATCAGATTTTAGCGCATTACAACAGCATCAACCTGTTACTGCGGCTTGTACCATTGGTTGATTCGGGCGTATGCGTCATCCTCCCTGGCCCCCGCCACGCTGCCCGTTGTGCTTTTGAGCTCAGTGGAGGTGAGCAGCGAGTGGTTTCGAAAATACAGGCACAGGATAGGCAGATCCTCAATCACCTTGTTTTGCAGCACGCCGATTTTCACCTTGAGGGAGTCACTGCCGGGTGCATTCAATACATCGGCAAGCAGAGAGTCCATTTCTTCCGTGGCGCTTCCGCCCACGTCCAGATTTCCATCGGTGCCCAGCAGGGCCCGGTAGTCAGGCACAGGCGACAGATAGGTGCCACACAGCGCCAGGTCAAACCGCTGTTCCTTGATCATCTGCTCATAATCGCCCCAGGAGACTGACTTCACATCCACACGGATGCCGGCCTTGTCCAGCTGGCTGGCAAGCAGCACGGCGGCATCGTTGCGGATCGTGTTGTTCTCATCACGGTTGGCCAGCAGTGTGAAGGTCAAATCGCGCTGCACACCGTCGGGGCTGGTGTCCCAGTAGCCGTCTTTGCCGGCCTTGCCATCAGCGTCCAGATTGTCCTGCCAGCCGGCCAGCATGATGAGCCGCCTTGCCTCTTCTGTGTCGCAGGTGTATTTGAGCACCTTGCCGTCATAAAGCCAGCTGTCCGGCGGCACCGGCGTGTCGGTGACAATGGCATGGTTGACGTAGGTGAAAGACACGATTTCGAGCCTGTCAATGGCATAGGCAATGGCCTGGCGGATCAGCTTCTCCTGCAAATCGGAGGAGTTGAAGTTGAACGCCATATATTCGAAATAGCGGGTCGGGTATTCATACACATTGGCGTCACCGCTGTCACGATACTGTGACACGGTGAGGTCATCGGTCTGCACTGCGTCCAACTGGCTGCCGAGCACCAGTGTGGATACGGCGGTGGCGTTGTCCGGATAAACAACGGCCTTCACTGTGGTGATGTAGGGTGCCTTTTTCCACCAGTTGGCGCTGGCCTGCAGGGTCATCTCAGACTCGGTCTGGGTGGTCAGACGATACGGCCCAGTGCCGATGGGCGAATCCGGTGTGGCGCCATTCTCATAACCCACCTCTGCCGGCATAATCGGAAACGTGAGCGCCTGCAGCGCCCCGTAGAATGGCTTTTTGAGCTCCACAACGACGGTGCCGTCATCACCGGCCTTGCAGGATTTGATATAGTCAGACACATAGCTCCAGTATTTGTCACTTTGCAGCGCTTTGATCTCGTTGAACGTAAACTCCACATCAGAGGCAGTCAGTTCACGGTCAATACCATGCCATTTCACACCGGCGCGCAGCGTAAACGTCCAGGTCAGGCCGTCTTCACTGTGCTCCCACGTCTCCGCCAGGCATGGGGCCGGTGCACCAGAGTCATCCACATCAAGCAGGCTTTCAAACACAAGGTGGTACAGGCTGCTCATTTCCCTGGTGGTCACCAGCAAAGGGTTGCCAAATGCTGAGCCCTTGGGCACTGCAATCGTCATCGTGCCCCCTGATTGCGGGGTCTCCTCTGTGGCCTCCACAGTGGCGGTGGGCGCCGCCGTGGCCGTGGAGTCAAGTGCTCCGCGACCGCAGCCGGCCAGCAGCGCCGCCAACAGCAGCACCGCCAGCAATCCGGCAAACCTACGGGTTGTGATAAAGCTTTTGATATTTCTCATATGAGTCCATGACCTTCCTGACAAACTGGCGGGTCTCGCCATAGGGGATGCCATCGATTCCCTGGGCCATCAGGCCCTCGTCCACCCATTGCTTGACCTTGTTGTCGCCCGCGTTATAGGCGGCCAACATCAAGGTCTTGTCGCCGCCGAATTTCCTTAAGAGATAATCCACATACCAGCAACCCAGCCGAATGTTGGCGGGGCCGTCTTTGAGATCACTGTCCTTGAACTCCCAGCCGTTTTTGTCTGCAATCCAGGCGCCGGTGTCGGGCATGATCTGCATGAGGCCGGCGGCTCCCACGCTGGACTCCACGTCGGGCCGCCAGCTGCTTTCCGTGCGGATGATCGCCGCGATGAACAGCGGGTCCTGCCCGTAGAGCGCCGCGTTGGAGCGGATGGCATCCTGATACTTGTAGGGATACGCCCGATACAGCGACCAAAGCGAACCCAGCGCAACCGCCAGGCCCACCAGCACCACACAGACGATGATCGCCACAACGGCGCGTTTTCTCGATCCCTTCCGCTTTGCCATTGGCTGCCTGTTTAGTCCCCTTCCTTTATCTCGTCATACAATGCCTTCAAATAGCGGCGGGTATCTTCCATCGGGCCAGAAGTGTCGATCACCCGCCGGGCACGGGCCCTGCGTTCGTGGTCGGGCATCTGAGCCTCCACCATCCGCTCGGCTTCCTCCTGGCTGACTCCCCGCTCCATCACCCGGCGCACCTGCTCATCCACACCGCAGGAGGTGACCCACACCTCGTCAGCGGCGCGATCGGCACCGCTTTCAAACAGCAGCGGCGCATCCAGCACCACGATCGGGGCGCCATCCCGCTGGCTGCGGTCCAAGAACCGCGCCATATCATCCAGGATGACCGGGTGCAGCAGCGCGTTCAATTTGTCGCGGGCTGCTTCATCGCTGAAGATTTTATCCGCCATCTTTTTCCTGAGAAGATTGCCGGCACTATCAAAATACTCTGCGCCGAATTCGCGGCGGATGGCCTTCCAACCCTCCTGCCCCTGCTGCACCACGGTGCGGGCTGCCCTGTCAGCATCCCACACGGATGCGCCCAGTTCTTTCAGATACGACGAAGCCGCCGATTTTCCGGTTCCAATGCCGCCGGTCAGGCCGATGATATGCATGACTCCCTCCGCCTGCTTCGCAGGCACCTCCCTCAAAGAGGGAGGCAAGTTGGTTTCCGAAATAATTCATGGGTGCAGTGCGAAGCCCTGCGCATGATTGCCCCCTTCCCACCAAGAGCCTGACAAAGCATTTGCATTGCCGGGGAGGTGGTTGGGGGTGGGGTTGCGGGCGAGGCAGAGCCCGGCCCCTACTGACTACTCATTACTTCGCCTCATACCAGCTATAGCCCGTTGACACATCCGCTCTCAGCGGCACATCAAGATCAGCCACGCTTTCCATGCATTCCTCAAGCAGCGCCTTCACAGCCTCCGCCTCTTCCTTCGGACAATCCACAATCAATTCGTCGTGCACCTGCAGGATGAGCCTTGCACGGAATCCTCGCTTTTCCAGCTCGTCGTGGGTCTTGATCATTGCCATCTTGATGATGTCGGCAGCGGTGCCCTGGATGGGGGCATTCATCGCGACGCGCTCGCCGAAAGAGCGCATCGTGTAGTTGGGGCTTTTCAACTCCGGCATGGGGCGGCGGCGTCCAAACAGTGTGGTCACATAGCCAGCCTCTTTGCCGTTCTTTACCGATTCCTCCATATAGGCCTTCACACCGGAATAGGTGGAAAGGTAGCGCTCGATATACTCCTTGGCCTGATAGCGGGGGATGCCCAGCTGCCGGCCCAGCCCATAATCGCTGATGCCATACACAATGCCGAAGTTCACGGCCTTGGCGGAGCTGCGCATCTGGTCAGTCACTTCCTCCGGTTTCACACCGAACACCTGTGAGGCGGTCTGCCGGTGGAAGTCGGCGCCGGAATGGAACGCCTGGAGCATCTTTTGATCCCCGGCGATGTGGGCCAGCACGCGGAGCTCGATCTGCGAATAGTCGCCATCCACCAGCACGCGGCTTGTGCTGCCGGCGATGAATGCCTTACGAATGGGCCGGCCCAGATCCATGCGCACGGGGATGTTTTGCAGATTAGGGTCGGAACTGCTGATGCGACCAGTGCTGGCCACCGTTTGGTGCAGTGTGGTGTGCACCCTGCCGGACCCCCGCACCAGCGGGATCAGTGCATCCACATAGGTGCTTTTCAGCTTGCTGATCTGCCTGTACTCCATGATGGCAGGCACAATTTCATGCTGATCTGCCAGCTGTTCCAGCACCTCGGCGTCGGTGGACCATCCGGTCTTCGTCTTTCTGCCGGAGGGCAGGCTCAGCCGCTCGAAAAGCACCTCGCCCAGCTGCCTGGTGGAGTTGATGTTGAAGGAGCCTCCGGCCAGCTCGTGGATGCGGGCGGTGAGCTCGTTGAGCTTGGCCTCAAACTCAGCGCCAAGTTGCTTCAATACGGCGCTGTCCAGATGGAAACCCTCAGCCTCCATATCAGCCAACACCCGCACAAGCGGCAGCTCGACATCATCATAAAGCTTTTCCATCTGCTGCTGGCGGAGCATTTCCCGCTGCTTGTTCGCAAGGTTCAGCAGGGCTGCCGCCGGGGCAGTCGCTGGCGACGCGCCCAACGTTTTTTCACACAGGCCGGCAAACTCATATTTGCCAGCCAGGGGGTTTAACAGGTAACCGGCGATCATCGTGTCAAAGGCAATGGTCTTGATCTCAGTGTTATAGCCGCGCATCTGCCTGATCCAACTTTTACCGTCATGCACAGTGACAGTGCCGCCCTCCATGAGGGGCCTCAGCGCCTTGAAGGCGTCGTCGGGCTGCAAGCCGGGGCCTGCCAGATCGCGCATCAGCGGCACAGCATATTCGATCCTACCGTCGGAGAGGTGCAGGGCCTCACCCAGCCATATCGCCGTTCGTGGTGCGCTGGCTAGCCTGCGTGCAAGTGCCTCCAGCGCTGCGTCGGTTTCCACCGGCTCCAGCGGCACCTCGGCCAGAATGGCCTTTTGCTCGGCAGCGCCGCTGGCGGCCTTGAGGCGGCTCAGGATCTGCCGCATTTGCAGCTCTTCCAGCGCCTCGAAGGCGCCGGTCTCCGGCCAGGGTTTCAACGTCATCGTGTGGAAATCGCGGTCCAGCGGGGCGTCGCGGCGGATCGTGGCCAGCTCCTTGGAAAAGCGGGCCAGCTCCGCATGCTCGCGCACCTTTTCGCCGAGCTTTCCCTTGATTTCAGCACCGTGGGCAATCACTTCCTCCACGCTGCCGTATTGGTGCATCAGGTTTAGCGCCGTCTTTTCGCCCACACCGGGGATGCCGGGGATGTTGTCTGACGAGTCGCCCATGAGCCCCTTCAAGTCGGGGATCTGGTCGGGCCGCAGGCCATACACTTCATTCAAGTGCTCTGGGGTATACTCTTCGATTTCTGAAACGCCCTTCTTGGTGAGCACCACAAGCGTTTGGGGATCGACCAGCTGCAGCGAGTCACGGTCGCCTGTGATCAGCACCGCCTGCACGCCGGCCTCCTGGGCGCGGCATGCCAGCGTGCCCAGAAAGTCATCGGCTTCAAAGCCGTCGGCATCCACACGGGCGATGCCCATGCAATCGAGCAGCTCCCGGAGCATCGGCAGCTGGGGCCGCAGGTCTTCCGGCATGGGTTTCCTGCCGGCCTTGTATTCGGCGAATTGCTCATGGCGGAAGGTGGGGCCCTTTTTGTCAAAGGCAACGCAAAGATACTGGGGCTTGTAATCCTCCAGCGCCTTCAAAAGCATGTTCACAAAGCCGAACACGGCGTTGGTGGGCCGGCCATCCTTGGCGGTCATCGGGGGCATTGCGTAAAACGCCCTGTGGATCAGGCTGTTGCCGTCGATCACGACCAGACGTTCCTGCATAAATTTCCTCCGAAATGGCTGTCTGAACTGGGCAGACAAAGCCAGTATTACCGAATAACTGTATCATAACCGGGGGTAAAAGGCAAACCAACAGGGCTTGGAAAGGATGACAATACTGTAAACAAATCATACCAAATATGTGAATGCCGAGAGGAGTTTCAGGTGCAGATACACCTGTGCGGTTATCTCATGGTATACTCAAAAAAACGCAAACTGGAGAACTGCATGGAGACCTCAATCGGTTGCTCTGTCATCATCCACAACAGCGAAGGTAAAGTATTGATCTGCCAGCGAAGCGCAATGAAGCAGAGTTTTCCTATGATGTGGGAGCTGGTGGGTGGTGGGCTGGAGATGGGCGAAACCCCGGAGCAATGCATCCGTCGGGAAGCGATGGAAGAGATTGGCTGCATGCTCAATGATCTGATTCTTTTTGATGTTACCCTAGCCTACTCAGACAAAAGGTATATGGGAATCGTTTTTACAGCAACCATCGATGATGAGGTCACCACCAATGAAGAGATCCATCAAACCAAATGGCTCTCACGGGATGAATATGACCAGTATTACTTCATGCCGGACGGCGGCAATCAGAGGCTGGAAAAGTTCTTTGGCTGAGGAGGCGCAGCTCCTGCAATCCATTTATATCGCTCTTCCTCATTATTGCCGGCAACAACAACCGTCTGTCAATTCCGCAACCATCGGCACATGGGGCACACCCTCATCGTCATACAACGGGCCGCAGGGGGTGAAGCCCAGGCTGCGGTAAAACCCCTCAGCCTGCACCTGCGCGCCCACATGCACCTGGGAAGCGCCCAGCGCATGGGCCTTCTGCATCAGCAACCGCATTGCCACCGCGCCGACACCCTTGCCGCGAAACGCCTTGCGCACAGCCACTCTGCCGATGTGCCAGTTGCCATCCTGCTGGTAAAGCCGAGCCGTGGCGGCGGGCTGGCCGCCATCTGTCACCAGCACGTGCAACGCGGCTTTATCGGTCTGATCAAATTCAGTTTCTTCTGCAAATCCCTGCTCGGCCACAAAGACTTCATGGCGGATGGCGAAAGCCTCCGAAGTGTCCCCAATGCCGGGGATGAATTTACCCTGAATCATCACAATCCCTCCAAGGATATCGTTTGCTGAATCTTGCCGTGGAAACAAACAAGGCAGCCTACCCATTGTCAATTGTACATTGTCAATTGTCAATTGTGATATAATAATCTCGGAGGAGTTGCCATGATTTCAAAGGAATTGATAGACAGAATCAACGAGCTTGCGAAAAAGAGCCGCGAAGAGGGTTTGACCGAGTGTGAGGCTGCCGAGCAAAAAGAGCTGCGGGGCCAGTATCTGGCGTCGTTTCGCCAACGGGTTGTGGATGTGCTGGACAACACCTGGGTGCAGACGCCGGATGGCCAGCGCACCCGGCTGGACAAAGGGCCAGACAAGCCAAAGTGCTGAAAGAAAAAGCAAACCCGCGCCGTTTCGGCGCGGGTTTCGTTTCGTCATCTATTCCAGATTTTCCAGCTCATCGATGATGGCATCGGCATCATCAATGGCCTCATCCAGCTCCTTCAAGGCCTCGTTCAGGTCGTCTATGGCTTGCTGGCTTTCCGCATCCACATCAGGTGTGGCGGCAGCGTCATCCGTCGGTGCTGGTTCCAATGAGGCTGTTTCCTGCCCGCCAGGCGTCACGGTGGCAATGTCGCCCGCTTGCGCTGTGGGCGTTTCGCTCAAGCCGGTTGTGGCAGGCTTGACCGTGCCGGATGACCCGCCGGCTGGGCGTTCATCGACGCAGGCGGACAGCAGCAGGGCAGTCATCAAAACAACAATGATCAACAAGGGGCATTTTTTCATTCAAGTCACCATCCTTGGAATGGCATAAGTGTATCTTGAATCCACACGCAAAGGCAAGGCGGTGGAAGACATTGCCGAAATACTGCCGCAGATCACCTAGTTTGAATAGAGAACCCCGGCTCCGCAAAAACCGGAACCGGGGTTGAATGGCAAAATTGCCAGAGCCGGGTTTATTCTTCGTCTTCGCAATCGCAGCCGTCTTCACAGCCACAGCCGCAACCGCAGCCGTCTTCGCAATCTTCGCAATCGCAGCAGTCGCCCAGCAGGTCATCCATGAGCTCGTCAATCTTATCATCGTCGTCTTCCGGTGCAGCCACGTCGTCCACCAGATACCAGCTCTCCATGTGGTCCAGCTCATCGCCGGGCTCCACCTTCAGCATCGGGGAGAGGGACTCCATCTCCAGCATGAAGTCGGTGGTGTAGGTCTCATAAGAGGCGCCGCTATCCGGATAGGTCATGTCCACTTCATGCATGAATTGCTTGATGAACACCTGGTTGTGGTTGAAGTAGGCAGCCCAGCCAAACTCATTGTTGGTGCCAAACTTGAATGGCGGCGCGCAGTTGGGGTCCTGCTTGACGGTGATGTAGCGCTCGCCCCACCACACGCGGTGGTCGTTCAGCTTGGTGTAGGGCCACAGGGCCAGCACGCGGTTGTTGAGCATCTCGTTTTTGCGCAGTGTCATCGGCACAACTTCCTTGCCGCCGGGAGCCATCACGGACAGCGCCCACACGGCAAACTCCACCGGCCATGCACCCTCGTTGCGGATGCGGTGGATGATGTTCACCTCACTGGTCTCATCATCGAGCATGATGTCCATTTCCTTGGCCATGTGCGTCCAGGGCTCGGTGGGCTGGATCGTGCGAATGCCGCCCTCGATGCGCTCCCACTTCACAGGGCCGTTATCCGGCTCATAGGAGCGTGCTTCATGCTCCGGGCTGTGCCACAGACGGTGACCGCCCATGATTTTCCAGCCCCGGTTGCCCACATTGTCGGGTGCTTCACAAAACATGTTTTCCCGGTCGGTGAAGCCGTAGCGGATGATGCGCGGGCCCACGTCCACGGTGACAACCAAGTCCACCAAGCCGTTGGTGAGCTTGACGCAACGGCCAAAAGCGCCGTATTGGATCTCGCTGATCTGTATAGCCATGTTGATACCTCCACAGGTTTATGGGGAAATTGTAACAGCACTGCCAGGGATAGGCAATAGCCGCGGTGCGAAATCCTGCCAAATCGCTCATTACGGCATAGCTTGCCCGCAGAAATCGCAGGTATTCCAATCAATCGCCAAGGAATCACTCAAAGCTCACGGCGGACAGACCTGGCCCATGAGCGGACACGCTCAGCGGCGCCATCAGGCTGGTCTGGCAAATAGACATCGGCAATCGTCACTGACCATTGCTTCAAAGCCGCTTGCGAGCCCCCGGCACCATGCCGCAGTACGCGCCTGTTACCTTTCGCCAGCGCGGAAACCTGCTTTCTGATCTCCTTGATGGAAAGCCCATCGTCGATGTGCTGCACGAACACCCGCCGCAGGCCCTCCATCGCTTCCGGCTCAAACCTGGCCGGGTGCTGGAGATTATAAGCCGCCACCGTTTTGAAGTGCTCGGCCAATAGCTCCGGGTCATCATATTCCCAGGAAATGATCGCGCCGAGCATGCCCCAGCAATCCAGGCCGTTGACCTGCGGGGCACCGCATTCGGGGCAAAAATGTTGTTCGGGATTTAGGATCAAATAGCTCCTCCATACAACCAAAATTCGAGCTCATCAACTAGAATAGCTGTTTTCGGAAGAATACACAAGAATGGTTAAACGCTCATTGCGTTTTTCAAATATGCACGATAGAATGAACTGTAACATCCACAGGAGAGGTGAACCATGAAGGCGAAGAAACTATGGGTTTTCTTTGTCAATGTATTCTCTGCCCTATTGATAGCCATCGTCGTTTTTGTCTGCAACCCATGCCGTTATGAGACATTTTCAGGATCATTTCGGGCAGTTCAATTCTATAGTTTCCGCTCAGGTGATGTGTTCATCTCCAGTAATGCTTTGATTCTACTGCTTGTCATCTTCTCTTTAGCTTATCTTTCGTCCTTTGTGTACTTATTGAGATCCAAAATGCGTTTTATTTCGTTGTCCATACTGCTGCTTCAATTGTCTGCCTATGGCGCATTATATCTACCATGCACAGAATTCGACAGCCTTTTTGCTCTGGGTTTCTATTCATCCCCTATGTTATCAAGCCCACTTGTTTACCCCGAGTTCGTTGTATATCCGGAAACCAAGATAGATGAGAAGCAGATCATTCTATATGATAAACTGAGTGCTGATCGGTTTGAATTAACATGTTCACCCAAGGTACTGGATACTCTGCAAAATCTACAAAAGCAAAAGACTCTAGTAATTGTGAGATGCAGAAGAGATATTTTCGGAAACACTGTGATTCAATCCATGATTACGTTTTTTGGGGGGAAACTCGTTTATAGGAATCGCTTCCAGGCAATAGAAGACTTCAAACCACACCTAAGCTCTCAATGAATAGATCTACTAAATGATTGGCTGGCTTTACTTTACAACATCTCATACCCCCGCTTGTATTCCCCGCACCCACGCGCTACAATACAGTTGAAAGGGGTGATATCGATGGACGAACGGGAACGGGACTCCGTGGTGTTTGAAACGGAGGACGGCTCGGAGATGGAATTCAATGTGATCCATGAGTTCTGCTACGACGGCGGCATGTATGCCGTGCTGCAGCGCGACGGCTCCACCGGAGACACCTTGATCGCCGAGGTTGTGGACCCAATGGGGCCGGACGAGGAATTCCTGCCCCTGGCAATGGACAGGCAGCAAACGTTGCTGGATTTCCTCAGCCGGGGCGGCGCCGGCGACGACTGAAAGAAAAACCCCCGCATTCGCGGGGGTTTCCGTTACTTTGTGATTCTTTCTCTGACCTTGGCAGCCTTGCCCACGCGGTCGCGCAGGTAATACAGCTTGGCCTTTCTGACCCTGCCGCGGCGAAGCACCTGGATGCTCTCCACCCTGGGCGAATGAAGGGGGAAAACCCTTTCCACGCCGATGCCGTAGGAGACGCGGCGCACGGTGAACGTCTCATTCACAGAGCCGCCTTTGCGCGCGATCACGATGCCCTCGAAAGCCTGGATGCGCTCGCGGGTGCCTTCGACGACCTTCACGTTCACACGAACGGTGTCGCCGGGGCGGAAGTCGGGGATATCGGAGCGAAGCTGCTCCTGCTCCAACACTTTGATGTCCAGCATAATTTTAGTTCCTCCTTCCCGAGAAGACGTTCTTGCCGGTAAACATGCTCCGCACTTGGCGAAGATGGTTTGGCGCATTGCGCCGGCGGCAGCGGACCGTCCTGGTTGATAAAGCAGGAGATATTATAACAAAATGAACCAGGATGCGCAATATAAAGTTTTCTCAGTTAATCCTCTCTGGACATGCCATATAGATTCACATCGGCAGCATGATAAAACTCTACTTGTAAGTATTCGGGCTTGTATTTACCCATAAAGTCATTCTTTTTGATGATATCATGACACATATCCGTGATCATGTTTTGAATCTCGGGATTGCTCCTGATCAAGACACACTCCTGATCAAATATGATATTGTATCCGGCTGGATACTGCCAATTATCATAATCACCACTGTGACAAAAAACATACTTAGGGCAAAACCCCGATTGATCCAAATCCATGAGCCGTGTTATCAATTCATGTTTTGAATATCTTATGATTTTATCAAGGTATTTTGCATCCTCTGAATAGACGTAGGTCACCGACATCGGCTCCCATTGATCGGCACTATATCTGGCCTTTACGCCATATTGACCTAGCAAGTTGTGGAAAAAGGTGATGATCTCTTTGCTATGGCGCATGGCTATTGCCTTACTTGGAAGAACCTCTGAAATCTTCTGTACGTTTATGGACAAATAATTCGTCCCATAGTACTTAACCGAAATCGAAGGGATCCCCAACGAACACAAATAGGTGCAAAAATCGCTTAGCACTTCATCCATTGTTTATGCACTCCATAATATCAGAAAAACTCAAACGGCCTCACCGGCACGCTGCCATTCAACTTCTGCCGGATCATCTCAAGGTCTGTGAAAATAATGCACCGAAACACCAGCGGCACCACCAGCGCCAGCGGAAACAGCACCCCCAGCAGCGCCATCAGAAACGGTGTAAGGAAGAAGTCCATGCCAATGGAAACGACGAGGAAGACAAGCCCCTTCTGCCATTGGCCTATATAGATGTGCCCCAACCCAGGCAGCACCGACAGCAGCGTCACCACCAGGATGGACCGCTTCGCCCTTGCATAAAGATAGCCCGATTTTCGATACTCCTGGGGCACCGGGAAATGGCTCTGGGCCTCATAGTCAAAGATGGCCTGGCGGTTTACGGCAAGCTTGCGGTTGAGGCGCTCCAACTGGGCAACGGCCTCTTCCGGCGGCAACTGTGGCTGCCCGGCGTTCAGCGCGGCGATTTCCCCAAGCAGGCTCTCCCGCTCGGCTTGCAGCGCCTGGCCCAGCGCCACGCGCTTTGCGGCCTTCTTCTTTTTGAAGCGGCGGTAGAGCACAAACCCCACCACACCGGCAACCAGGATCAGCACCAGGAGCACCAGCGCCACCACCGGCACAAACACCGCCAGCGTGACCATTGCCGAGGAGGAAATCACTTCTTCCACATTTACAAATGGATCGCCACCGCCTCCGGAGGCCTGCATACTAGCCATTGACAAGCCAGAGGACGCTACCTGAACCGCCTCACCGCAGGCGGCCGAAACGAGCATCACAGCAATTCGCAGGCCAGTGTCTGCATCGGCGAGCATGCAAAAGGCCAGCAGGGCGCTTGCCACCGGAGCCACAAACAGCTTCACAGACTGCATCGCACTGCCCACGCCAGGGAAGAAATCTGCGGCAATCTCCACAGCGGCCAAAACGCCCAGAATGATCAGCGCCCACAGGCTGGAGAGGAAAGCGATCTCCCCCGGCAGGCGCACCAACCCAAGGTGTACAAACAGCGAGAACAGAAAACCGGGCAGAAAGATCTTCTTGCCGGCGGCGGACGAAGCCGCGATCACAGTGACAATGTCCAGCGGGTTCATCGTTTCTTCCTCCTGTTTCAAGCTCTATTGTATATGAAAATTATAGCATTTAGGGAAGTGCCTAGCAATCAAAAGAGGATGAAATGAAAAGCCCCCCCGAATGGGGAGGCGCATTGTCTCAAGGTGTCATGATTGCAGTCAGTCAATGCCCAGCACAGCCTTTGCCGCATCGATGGCCTGAGCAAGCTGGTCGCTGCCCTGCGCGGGGAATGCCAGCACCATGCCGCTGGGGTTGAACGCCTTGGTAAGGCCGGAGAAGCTGTCCAGCGGGATGCCGTAAAGCTTGGCCTCCCCCGCATTGCCCTTATTGTCCACTGCAGAGGCCCGGCCAGAGGAAAGATCAAGCCCGTCGGGCAGGTTCAGTTGCTCTACGGCTCCATCCAGGGGAGCAAGCTTGCCCTGCTTGGCAAGGATCGCAAACACCTCATTGGTGACCATCACCATGCCGGACTTGTAGTTGGGCATCCTTGATGCCAGCACAGCGGCAGCATCACCGGCGCGGCCCACATGGTAGGGCAGGCACTCCACACCGGGGATTTCCGGATTAAGCTTAACCTTATCCTGGATCACTTGTTTCCATGCGGAAGCAGCCTGGTTGTCAATATATTGTGTGGCGATATAGAAGCCGAAGCTGCCCTCGCCGGGTTTGAGGCTTTGCACGTTCAGGTCCGTCATGGAAAGGAGCCTCTCCACCACAAGCCGTGTGTTTGCAGGGTTCCTATCATAGAAGGAGGGGAACGCCAGCACCAAGCCATCGGGCACAAAACCGGGCAATAACCCTTTGAAGCTGTCCAGAGGGATGCCGCAGGTGTGCTGCACACCAGGCTTGTCTTCATCGGGCTTGACGATCACCCGCGCGGCTGATGCATTGAAGTCGGCAGGCAGGCCAAAGTTTGCGAATTGACCCTCCAACGCAGCAAAAGAGCCTTCTTCGGCATTTACTCTGTAGTAATCTGACGGCAGGATCCAGATATCAGCCTCCTGAGCTGTCAGTCTTGCAGCAAGTATCTGCCGAAGGTTATACTCCTGCCCCTCCATCAGTGTCATCACCATCAGGTTGACTTCCTTCTGGTCCGGAGGCAGTGCGCACAGGAGCTCCTTTTCAAGAGCCTCGAGGTAATCGGTGTTGTATGACTTGCAAAGGATCATCACATCCACCTTGCGGTCATTCGGCGTTTTGGGAGCCGTGCTGGTGAGCAGCAAGTTGGCGGCGATCAGCGCGCAAGCCAGTGCGATCAGATAATGGAAACGATAATAGTGCCAGTGTTTGCCCAGGCGTTTTTTTGTGATTTTTACTTCAAACATCTGAACTGCCCCCTTCTGGCGGCGTGATGGGCTACTCGCCCTCCTGCTCCGCAGTGCCTGCCATGCGGGGCTTCATTGTGGGGAACAACAGCACATCGCGGATCGAGGCCGAATCGGTAAAGAGCATCACCATGCGGTCAATGCCAAGGCCCATGCCGCCGGTGGGTGGCATGCCATACTCCATGGCAGTGAGGAAATCCTCATCCACCTGGAACTCGCCTTCACCATGCTTGATCTTTGCCTGCTCCACGAAACGCTCGCGCTGGTCGATGGGGTCGTTCAGCTCCGTGAACGCGTTGCCCATCTCGCGGCCGTAAATGAAGACCTCAAACCGCTCGGTCAGGCGGCTGTCATAGGGCGTGCGCTTGGCCAGCGGCGAAATCTCCACCGGGTAATCGCAGATGAACGTGGGCTGTATCAGGTTTTCCTCCACCTTCTCCTCAAACAGAAGGTTCAGCACCTCACCACGGCTCATCTTCCGCTCACCCAGGTCAATGCCGCAGGCAAGGGCCGCCTGGCGTGCCTGCTCATCAGTTTCAATCAAGTTGAAGTCCACACCGGAGTATTGGCGCACGGCGTCAGTCATTGTGAGCCTCTTCCACGGCGGGGCAAGGTCGATCCCGGTGCCCTGATAGGTGATTTGGTAGCCACCGGTGAGCTCGCGGGCAATTGTAGTATAAAGCTCCTCGGCCAGCGCCATCATGCCGTTGTAGTCGGTATAGGCCTCATACATCTCCAGCATCGTGAACTCAGGGTTGTGCTTGACGGACATGCCCTCGTTGCGGAAGATGCGGCCGATTTCAAACACACGCTCGAAGCCGCCCACCAGCAGGCGCTTCAGGTAAAGCTCCAACTCCACGCGAAGCACCATGTCGATGTCCAGCGTGTTGTGATGCGTATAGAAAGGCCGGGCAGCGGCGTTGGTGGCATGGTTGTGCAGCACAGGGGTTTCCACTTCCAGATAACCCTTGCCGGTCATCACACGGCGCACTGTGGAAAGTATCTGCGACCGGGCCCGGAACGCCTGACGCACCTCGGGGTTCACGATCAGGTCCACATACCGCTGGCGGTAGCGCAGATCCGGATCCTTCAGGCCGTGCCATTTTTCAGGCAGCGGAAGCAGCGACTTGCACAGCAGCGTGACAGCCGCAACATGCACTGAGGTTTCTCCGGTGCGTGTTTTAAACACCGTGCCGGAAACACCCACAATGTCTCCGATGTCGGTTTTTTTAAAGTCATCATAGGATTCTTCGCCCACATCCTCGCGCTTAACGTAGATCTGGACCGTGCCCTCGCCGTCCAGCACATTGGCGAAGCTGGCCTTGCCCATGATGCGTTTGGAAACCAAGCGGCCGGCAATGGCTACGGTTTTGCCCTCAAGCGCCTCAAATCCGGCCAGGATCTGGCCGGATGAGTGTGTCTTGCCGAATGTGACGATTTTATAGGGATCCCGCCCTGCGGCTCTCAGCGTGTCAAGCTTATCTCTGCGCACCTGCAGAAGATCGGCCGGTGAGATGCCTTCCCCGTTAAGGGTTTCATCCGTTGTTTGCATACATACCTACCCGTTGATTGAAATAATCTCCAGCTGGCGCTTGCCACCGGGCACGTCCACTTCCACCACATCACCGACGCGCTTGTTCATCAGAGCCGCGCCAATCGGCGATTCATTAGAAATACGGCCTTTGAAGGGGTCGGCCTCATCAGAGCCGACGATGGTATAACCCAAGTCCGCACCGGTGGCTTTGTTCTTCAATTTCACAACGCTTCCCACAGACACGGTGTTGCCAGAGCCGGCGTCATCACTGATGACCTCGGCATGGCGAAGCGTATGCTCAATGGAGGCGATTTCGCCCTCCAAAAAAGCCTGCTCGTTTTTGGCGTCATCATATTCGCTGTTTTCAGAAAGATCGCCCAAAGCGATGGCCTCGCGAATACGGTCAGCGACTTCCTGCCGCCTGGTTGTCTTCAGGTGCTCAAGCTTATCTTCAAGCTTCTTCACACCATCTTTGGTCAGATAGATCCTCTTGCCGTTGGCTACTGACATGTGTGAGCTCCTCCCTTACGCGCTGCGGGCAACATTACTCCAAGTATATGTACCCGTCGCTCTCATATGCCGGTAAAACAATATCCCCCCTGCACGCACTGCGTCCAGAGCGGATTTCAATAATACCGCAATTATAAGGATGTCGGAAATCATTGTCAAGCGATGATTTGGCGCAAAATTCCGGCATTGACTGTCTCCTCTGAGCTTCTGGCGCACAGCCGCCGTATCGCTTGGTTGTGGGCGGCAAACAATATGATTAAAATATTCCTGAGGTGATGAAAAGGTGCCGTACCTACCGTTCTATTTTGATAACACGATGCTGCTGCTGATCCCCGGAATCATCCTGGCGATGGTTGCACAGGCCAGGGTGGGCAGCGCCTTCAACAAATACTCCCAGATCAAATCTGCGCTGGGGATGAGCGGCGCCGCCGCCGCGCGCAGGATGCTGGATGAAAACGGCCTTGGCGCCGTGCAGATCAGGCAGGCGAGCGGCCGGCTCTCTGATCATTACGACCCAAGAACCCGCACGCTGAACCTGTCGGAGTCGGTTTACAACAGCCAGTCACTGGCTGCACTGGGCGTGGCGGCCCACGAGGTGGGCCACGCTGTGCAGCACGGGGAAAAGTATGCGCCGATGGCGCTGCGCAGCGCGCTGGTGCCCGCCGCAAACATCGGCAGCTACGCGGCCTGGCCACTGTTGATATTGGGTTTGTTTTTATCAATCCAGCCGCTTGTATATGCAGGCGTGGCCGTGTTTGGCCTGGCTGTGCTGTTTCAGCTGGTCACGCTGCCGGTGGAATACAACGCTTCCCGAAGAGCGCTGGCGATGCTGGAGCGCGGCTATTTGTCCGACGAGGAGATCACTGGCGCCCGCAGGGTCCTGAGCGCAGCGGCGCTCACTTATCTGGCGGCAACACTGATGGCCATCCTGCAGTTGTTAAGGCTATTGTTGTTGGCCAATGGAAGCAGAAGAAGAGATTAATTGAATAACAAAAGTGGGTAGCCCAGAGACTACCCACTTCTTGTCATCCCTTCAAGTTTTTCTCCCTGTGCCGCGGGTTGTTCACCACGCCTAAACCATCCTCCTCCAACATCGCGGGCAGCGCCATTAAGGCAGGACCCATCGGTGCTGAGAAGGGCACACCACTCTGCATCACCGACGCACCGGCTGCTACACCCAGCATTGTCAGTGATGTTTTGTTGCTACGCTCGTCCTCACTATGCTCGCGGTCCGTTTCCGGGTAGCGGCGGTCTTCGGTACTCATTGCAACTGCGCCGTTTCATAGCTGGCGCACATGCTTTCATCCTCCGGTTTGCCCGTGCTGCCCTGAGAGCATGCCGCCACGCTGATTGCCTGCAGCGCGCAATAATCCTGAGCCGCATGGTGCGTGCAGCTCTTCACATTGCAGTGGATCGCCTGCTTGCCGCTGGGAGGGTTGTTCTTGTTTTCCTGTTGGTGCATATCCAGACCTCCTTTTTTGATTCTGGTCTTAGTCTGGCTTGCACCAACGCAACTATTCGGCACAAAAAAAGGCTGCAGTTCCATTGCAGCCTTGCTCAGTATGGAAAATTATGCCATGTTTTCAGGGATTGTCTTTTGTGGTTTCTGAGAGCCTCCGCCAAAATAGCATCAATGCTCCGGCCACAATTAGCACCATGCCAACGAGCTTGCTTGCTCCAATGGCTTCATTGAGCGCCACCCATGCCAACACCGGAGCAAGGGCAGGCTTGATGAAAAACACCGCTGAGGTTTTGATTGCGCCGGTTTCCTTCATCGCCGAAAGGTAACAGAAATACCCAAGGCCAGTCACAAACACGCCGTAATACAGCACAACCGGCAGTGTGGACCAATCAAGGCCCGCCACAATGGGCTTGCCCAACGCAAGCATGAAGGGGAGAAGCAAGACTACGCCGGCAAGGAAGGAAATGCTGTTGAGGATAAAGCCGCCATATCTGGCCACCCGCCGGGTGCTGATGACGCCATAAAGCGAGAACACAGCCGCTGAGAACAATGAAAGAAAAATGCCAATCGCACCGGCGCCTCCGATAAATGGAACCAGCATCGCACCCACGCCCGACAGGCCCAGCACCAGAGCAGCGGCTGATTTCCAGGTGAAGCGCTCCTTTAGAAGCAGCACGGCAAACAGCGACGTGAACACGGTGTTGACGCTGAAGATCACTGCCACCACCGAAGCGCTTGCATAAACGAGCGCCAGCTGAAATAACGACATGCTCACCGTCACGCCCAGAAAACCGGTGAGCGCAAAGTAGAGCCAGTCATTCAGGCCAAGGCGCAAGCCACGGCGTTTCATCTCCGATAGAGCAAAGGGCAGCAGGAAAAGCCCGCCCACCAGAAAGCGCAAAAACACCAGCTGGAAAGGATCCAGCCGGCCGGCCACAAATTTGCTGGCAATCTCCGCAGTGCTGAAGAGAAACGCCGTGGCGGCGATAAACAAATATCCTTTATTCATGGGAGCCTCCAACGGATGAGAGCACTCGGTAAAATATACTAACATATATGATATGCATTTGGTATGCGGGCTTTACCTCCTCTCACCGCCTGTTGCTCCTACCCTTCCCCCTATCCTTCGTCAGGGGCGGCACGTTCCTCTTGCATCCCGAATAATAATGTGCATGTGGAATATACTCGCATTCATCTTCAGGAGCGTCGTTATGGATATCGACATGAGTAAAATCCTCTCCGATATTTCTGACAGAAAGCTCATATATCTGGGAAGCGGTGCCGGGCGGATAGTTTACAATATGGGGAATGGTTCTGTTGTGAAGCATGCCAAAAACAGATTCGGAATTTATCAGAATAGAAATGAGTACCAGCTTAATCAAATGTACAAAGGAGACCTATTGGCAAAAGTGCTTTCAGTTTCCGATGATTATACGATACTTGTGATGCAGGCTGCAAAGACTGTTATCGATATGAAACCTGTATTGGACTATTTTCATGTTAAAACAAGAAAAGGGCTTTTTTACGTGCCAGAGCTGATTGACCTTGCAAGAAACCATCATTTGGTTGCCCGTGAGTTTCTCGTGTCTCGAAACTGGGGGCTAATTAGCGATAAGCCCGTTATTATAGACTACGGCTATGTTAGACTGCCGCATCGACGGACAGTCCTTTAACATATTGATACAAAAAGAATTACGGCAGGTATGTTCTATACGCTTTGAACGCACTGGGCAAGGCATACCCGCTGATCAGCGCTGCGCCGTCCGCCCAGGCATGCTGCCATGGCGGCGTGAAACGCTCTGTTTCTGCGAGAAAGCCCTGCATGCGCCACTCCACATGGGTGAACACATGCTTTGCCTCCGGCAGCGGAGAGAGCGCTGCAGGCTCCGCACCCCAGCTTCTGAGCAGGGCAGCGGCCTGCGCCATGTCCAGCCAGCCGCAGGCGTTGGGCAGCTCCCACAGGCCGGCCAGCAGGCCCTTTGGGGGCCGTAGCGCCAGCAAGGTGTCACCGCCGCAGCGGATCAATAAGACCGTCTTTTGATGGATCACTCTCGGTTTTTTAGCAGTCTTGACCGGCAGTGTGTCAGCAATGCCAAGACTATTTGCCTGGCATATTTCCGCAAACGGGCAGCGTTCGCACAGCGGCATGCCGTTTGGCAGGCAGACGGTTGCGCCAATATCCATCAGCGCCTGGTTGAAATCGCCAGGGCGGTCGTGGGGGATGATTTCCCGGATCAGCCTGGTGAAACGGCGCTTCACCGCGGGCAGCGCAATGTTGTCGGAGCTGGCCAATATGCGCGACAGCACCCTGAGCACATTGCCATCCACCGCCGGCTCCGGCAATCCGAAGGCAATGGAGGCGATTGCACCGGCAGTATAATCACCGATACCGGGCAGAGCGCGCAACTCCGCCCAGCTTGCGGGCAGCACGCCGCCATGGCGCTCCGCCACAATCCGGGCAGCCTTTTGCAGGTTGCGGGCCCGGCTGTAATACCCAAGCCCCTGCCACAGCTTCATCAGCTGCTCGTCGGTGGCTTGAGCCAACGAAGCCACGTCGGGCAACACTGTCATAAACCGCTCAAAATAGGGCAGCGCCGCCTCCACGCGGGTCTGCTGCAGCATGATCTCGCTCACCCACACGCGGTATGGCGCGGGCAGGCTGCGCCAGGGGAGCACTCTGGCATTCTGGTCATACCAATTGAGGAGCAGGGACGGGACAAGATGGATCAGTATGTTCGGTTCCATGGGCTGCATCGGTCAAACTTTCCAGGAAACGCAGACCAGCCCTGCCACGCACAGCACAATGCCCGCCATGTGCACAGGCTTCAGGGCTTCGCGGAAAAATATGAGCCCAATCGGCAGCAGGAGGATCGCCACGGCAATGTTGGCCACAAGGGCAGCTGTGCTCACCTGCCAGCCAGAGCGGTAGGCCAGTAAAAACCCGAGCTCCAGCCCGATTATGGCCACGCCCAGGGCCAGGGCCGTCCAGTTCAAATGGTGGAACCCCGCCAGGAATCCCTGCTTACCGGGGAAAAGCAGATAAGCCCCGAAGCATAACACCGCTGCCGTGAAATAGGTGGCGGCCAGTGTGAGCGATGGGCTCACGGTTTCCGGGGTGTTTTTCTGCACAATGTGATAGGCTACGTTGGAGAGCACCACGAGCACAATGGAAAACCAATACATCATATTTTTTCTATCAGCCATCCTTATCAACCCCACGATCACGAACAATGCTATCTTAACATACGAAGGTGCTGTTTGATACGTTTTGGCATGAACAACAGCCGTATGCTTCTTACAAGATAAACATAAAATATCTGTGCAGAATGCTTCTTGAATTGCTTCAAAACTATGTTATCATGTCACAATATGATGTAGTTTTATAATGGGGTAGAATTTTGAAAATTCCAAAATCATGCCATTTTATGCAATTTGCTGAATAAATTGATGCATTGGAATGATCATCCATTACAAATCTTATCAATAAAGATTGGAGGATTGGTATGAATACCCAGCAAACAAAAGTTGCGATTATCGGGGCTGGATTAGTGGGAGCGGCAGCCGCCTATACCATCGCAGTAAACCAACTGGTCAGCGAGATTGTGCTGATCGACGTGATGAAGGAAAAGGCGGTCGGTGAGGCGATGGATATCAGCCATGGCCTTTCCAATATGGGCCATATGAAAATACATGCCGGCGATTATTCAGACTGTGCCGATTGCGATGTCATCGTTGTGACCGCTGGCCTCAACCGCAAGCCAGGCGAAACCCGGCTGGACCTGGCCAACAAGAATGTGCCGATTGCCCGGTCCATCACAGAAAATATCATGAAATATTACACCCGTGGCGTTATACTGGTGGTAGCCAACCCGGTGGACATCCTGACCTATCTCATACAAAAATGGTCTGGCCTGCCCTCCGGCCGGGTGATGGGCACAGGCACCACGCTGGACAGCTCCCGGTTTCGCTTCTTGCTCAGCGACAAACTCAAGGTGGACATCCAAAACGTGCATGCCTATATCATCGGCGAACACGGAGATGGCCAGTTGCCCATCTGGAGCTGCTCCAACATTGCCTGCCAAAGCCTGGAGGAATATTGCGCGACCACAGGGCACATCCTCGACGAGAGCGAGAAAGCCGCCATTGTGGCCGATGTGAAAACAGCCGGTGCCACCGTGATCAAAAACAAAGGCGCGACTTATTATGCCATTGCGTCAGTTGTGAACTCATTGGTGGAAACGATACTCAAGAACAAAAACTCCATCCGCACCGTATCCAGTGTGATCAATGGGCCATATGGAATTCACGACGTGGCCTTGAGCCTGCCCTCCATCGTGGGCACAGGCGGCGTAGATCGTGTTTTGAAGCTTGAATTGTGCCCGGAAGAAGAGGCGGAGCTCCTGTCTTGCGCGCAGAAAATGAAGGATTTCCTGGCACAAGTGAATCAGTAAATTGACCAGCACTCCCTCCGCCGCCATTTCATGGCGGCACCTCCCTCAATGAGGGAGGCAAGTTCATCAACGATCATTTGATCGATTACGACTTGTCCCCCTCCATGAGGGGGATGTCCCGAAGGGACAGGGGGAGTCGGAACTGAAATACTTAGAAAATTTATTTCGGAGGTATATGTCATGGACTACAGAAAAGAGTCCCTCAGGCTCCACGGGCAGTGGAAGGGCAAGATTGAAGTAATCAGCACCGTGCCGGTAAAAAACCGCGAAGACCTGTCGCTGGCCTACACACCCGGCGTGGCCGAGCCCTGCCTTGCCATCCAGCAGGATGTGAACCTCTCCTATGAGCTCACCCGCCGCTGGAACATCGTGGCCGTAGTGACCGACGGCACTGCCGTGCTGGGCCTTGGCGACATTGGCCCTGAAGCCGGCATGCCGGTGATGGAGGGCAAGTGCGTGCTCTTCAAGACCTTCGGCGATGTGGACGCCTTTCCTTTGTGCATCCGCAGCAAGGATGTGGACGAGATCGTGAACACCGTGCGGCTGCTGGCCGGCAGCTTCGGCGGCGTGAACCTGGAGGACATTTCCGCCCCCCGCTGTTTTGAGATCGAGCGCAGATTGAAGGAAATTTGCGACATCCCGATCTTCCACGATGACCAGCACGGCACCGCGGTGGTCACGCTGGCAGCGATGATCAACGCGCTGAAGCTCGCCGGCAAGGATATTGCAGACATCGAAGTGGTTGTGAACGGCTCCGGCGCAGCCGGCATCGCCGTGACGAAGCTGTTGATGAGCATGGGCCTGAAAAAAGTGATCCTGTGCGACACCAAGGGCGCCATCTGGGAGGGCCGCGACAACCTCAACGCCGAGAAAGCAGAGATGGCAAAGATCTCCAACCTCCAGAAGAAAAAGGGTAGCCTGGCAGACGTGCTGGCAGGCGCCGATGTGTTCATCGGCCTTTCTGCTCCCAAAATGGTCACAACGGAAATGGTGCGCGCGATGGCTCCCAACCCGATCATCTTCGCCATGGCCAACCCCACGCCGGAGATTATGCCCGACGAGGCCATGGCCGCCGGCTGCTCGATTATGGCCACAGGCCGCTCCGACTTCCCCAACCAGATCAACAATGTGCTTGCCTTCCCAGGCATCTTCCGCGGTGCGCTGGATGTGCGCGCCAGCGACATCAATGATGAGATGAAGATCGCGGCGGCTTATGCCATCGCCGACCTCATCAAGCCGGAAGAGCTGAACGCAGAATACATCATCCCGGCCCCCTTTGACCCCCGGGTGGGCCCGGCGGTGGCAAAGGCCGTGGCCGAGGCTGCAAGGAAGAGCGGTGTGGCGAGGATCTAAATCGCTGACGCTGCGGTTGCATACCACACAACCATTACGTCATTGATACAATACAAACAACACTTATAATAAAAGCCATCCAAGCAAAGGGGTGGCTTTTATGATCTTCATTGCGGAAAACCTAAAAAAGTTTCGCAAGGAAAAAGACATGACCCAAGAAGAGGTCGCAAACCTGCTCCATGTCACAGCTCAGAGCGTCTCCAAATGGGAGCGCGGCGACAGCTATCCGGACATTTCGTTTCTGCCGGCCCTTGCCAATCTCTTTACGACAAGCATTGATGCGCTAGTCGGTATGGATACGATCTGTGCGAATGAAACCAGATACAATCTTCATAAACATGCCAATGAGCACATGAAGGCAAAGGAGTACCAATCAGCAGTCAACATTTATGAAGACGGGTTGCATACCTTTCCAAGTGATGCCGGAATCATGGCCGGTTTGGCAAGCGCATTGGCATTCATGGGCGAGAGTGAGCGGTCCATCATGCTGTTTGAGCGCAGTTTGTCATTTGACGCAAGCGATAAATCAAGAGCAACCACCCGTGCAGCATTATGCTTTCTCTATATGAAAACCAATAAACAAGAAAGAGCAGTTGCACTGGCAGCCACCCTGCCGCATACCAGAGAAAGCCGAGAGGTCATCCAACCTCTCATTTTAAAAGGGCTGGACGCCTCGGAACTTGACAGGAATTTAGAAAGCATTATTCTAGGCATATAACAAAAACCGGGGAGGGCATTCTTTCCCTCCCCGGAACCGGGCTTCCCGACACTGCCGGAGGCATAAACTTCATGCGTGGCGCAGCCCGGCGTCGCTGTCAATGGGATGCTGGTAAGTTACTTCCACGAGCCATTGCCGGAGCCACCGCTGGCGTTGATGTTGCCATTGATAATGTCCTTGGCGTGGCAGACCGCACCCAGGGCCTGCTGCAACAGGAACTGCTCCTGCGGATGAGGGTCGTTGGCAGCACTTTGAATCTTTTGCTGCACCTGAATGATGTTCTGCTCCGCGACCTTCAACTGGTTTGTGGCATCCTGCCAGCTTGCGTTGTTGAACTGATTCATCACACAAAACCTCCCGAAATGACTTTTCGCCGGGAATAGCATGTGCAGGTGGAAACGTTTTTCTTCGTGCAGAATTTGGAAATGACAAAAGGAGATGCAACGGTGGCAGAATCATCGTTGGAGTTTGGCAAGGTTCATAGTGGAAAACTAACCGATCTGATGGTCGAAACCGGCTGCGATGATGAGAGATCAGATGCTGGGATATGGTGCCGGTGCTCCATTTTTATCAGCGGCACAAACACAAGGATCGGGAATGTTGCAATCTTGAAAATCCAGGGTGAGCCCAAAGTCGGAGCGCTTCAGATCAATATCCTGAGCCAATACCAGAAACAAGGTTTCGAAGCGGATGCCTGCCAGATGGTGATGCCACTTGCTGATGATTTGGGGCTGGAAGAGCTTGAGATGGTGTTGTACCCATCGGACAGCGCAACAGTGCAGATTTTGGACCGACTGCAGTTATCTATGCAGTTTTCTGATATACCAAGGCAACTTGACATCAACTTCCGGTTGTGATTTCGCCTGAACGCTCGTAATTTATAGCAATAACACCACGCGGGGTGACTATGCTTTCCGTCGCCTTGAATGCCGCAGGGATGGTGCCGTCTGCAAACAACCGCTTTCCACCACCCAACGTTATCGGATATATCATTAACCAAAACACATCGACCAAATCATGCTTGAGAAGCGTCTGAATGAGATCTCCACTTCCCCAGACGTGCAAATCCGGCCCTAGTTGTTGCTTAATCTGAGCTACTTGTTTTGCAATATCTCCACTCAAAAACACAGTCGGCTGCCACTGACCAGATGTCATGGTATTCGATGCCACGAACTTGGTCGCCTTGTTGACCCCCGGCCATATATCTCCATGTTGCGGCCAGTATGGGGCCCATATTTCATAGGTTTTGCGCCCTAACAATAGGTCGAATGTCATGTTCATTTGCCTTCTCAGTAGTGTTCCGAGGGTCTCGTCGGAATATGACGCAATCCACCCGCCATGTGCGAATCCTCCGCTGGTATCTTCGTCTGGCCCGCCTGGGGCTTGTATGACACCATCAAGGGTGATATGTTCAAGCACAATAACTTTTCTCACGTTCGAT
The DNA here is from genome assembly GCA_023435705.1 of Bacillota bacterium. Lineage (GTDB taxonomy): Bacteria > Bacillota > Clostridia > Christensenellales > UMGS416 > JAEYRA01. The sequence continues at coordinate 42,973 of JAEYRH010000012.1, forward strand.
TCCTCCAGTATTCCAATCATTGTTTGGCTCTGCGCTTGCCCTAGAGCAAAGACTCCTCCTCATGCGCGTTGCAAGCGATCCCCCCTCTTCTACTACGCTTCAAAACAACCTAAGCAGCCCGCTGTGATCTCTCAGCCATTTCTTTCTCGATTCATAATCGGGCATGATCTCCCCCACCCTGGCCCAAAACGCCTTGCTGTGGTTCATATGCTCAATGTGCACAAGCTCATGCACCACCACATAATCAATCACATCAACCGGTGCCATCACAAGCCGCCAGGAGAAGTTGAGGCTGCCCTTGCTGCTACAGGAACCCCAGCGCTTGCGGGCATCGGAAAGGCGGACGGAGCCATAATGGATGCCGGTGAGGTCACGCCAGCGGGCAAGCCTTTCATTGAGTATGGCAGCAGCCTGTTCGCAGTACCACCGGCGAAGGCGCTGCTCCGCCTTAGGCAGCCAGGCCTTGGGAAAGGCCAATGTGTCGCCCACGACATCAATCTGCTTTGCACGCTCAGAGACAGCGAGCATAAGCTTGCGGCCCAATATGGGGAATTCCTCGCCGCTGGCGGGTTCGGCCGGCTTGTGCAGGGCAACGCGGGCCCGCATCATCTCCTGCTTTTCATCAATCCAGCGCCGCTTTTGCAGCACAAAGCCATCGATTTCCCGCCTGGGCATGCGCAATGGCGCGCGCACAACGAGCCGCGCGTCTGCCATGATTTGGATGGAGAGCGTTTTTCGGCTGGAGCGGATTAATTCATAAGCAATGTCCGGCATGGCAGGCCCCAAGTGGTTACTTCCTGCCATTATACCGCAGGAGATCGCCCACTGTCACGAACGTGTAGCCCTTGGCCTCCAGGCCTTCGGCGATACCCGAAATGGCCGCGATGGAATCGCCCTTGCTGTCATACATCACATGGAGCAGGATGATGGAACCGGGTCTTGCGTTTTCCACTACATATTTACTGATCGATTCCGCGCTATCATTCACTTCCGGAATGGAGTTGGGCTCGAGATCCCACAGGATTGTTTTGCGATTGCGGTCATGCAGATACCAGGGCAGCAGCAGGAGCTTCTTTCCAAAGGGCGGGCGGAACTGAATCTCACCGGTATATCCAGCGGTGCGGATCAGCCCGTCGGTCTTCTCAATTTCCGAAGATAGGAAGGATGGGGTTTTGAGCACCATGCGTTGGTGGGAGTAGCTATGGTTACCGATCTCGTGGCCGGCAGCGGTGATTGCAGCGGCCTCGTCTGGAAACTCCTCGATGGACTGCCCAACCAGGAAGAAGGTGGCCTTGACCCCGGCAGCATCCAGCGCCGCCAGCACCTCACCGGTGCGTTCAGAGGGGCCATCATCAAAGGTGAGCGCCACCACCTTTTCAGCGGTCTGCACGCGGTTCACGATGCCGCCGAAAAATTGGAATGTGCGCGATCGCGACACGGTGAATGCACCAAAAACCAGCAGCGTCAATGCCGCCACGGCAAACAGCGCCACCAAGACCCACTTTCTGCGCAAATCAATCACTCCAATGCCAAAGGAGCTGGTTTTATCGACTAGTATGTCCAGCTGTGGGGATCAATCCACACCCACTGCCTGCGGGCTCTCATGGCCCTTTTCCCGGCCAAGCAGCTCCGACACAAACACTAGCTCCACACCGTTTCGATCAAACTCGTCCAGCATGGAGGCGATGGCCTCGGCGGTGGGCTTGCCGCCCTCCACGCCCACATGGCCAATGGCCACGGCATAACCCGTCCGCAGCGCAATCTCCTGGGCCTTTTTGAGTTGCTTCACAATATAGCTCTTTGGCCGCTGGCCGTCCAGAAAAACATTGCGCTCCAGGCAAGGCACACTGAATTCATCGGCCACTGCCTTGATCACAGACTTCTCGCCAGTGCGGCTGTCCACGAAGAAAAAACCCTTGCCGGCAACCTGTTGCATCACAGAGCGCATTACCCGCTCGTCGGCGCTGGCGCGGCTGCCCATGTGCACATTGGCGCCGGAGGCATATGGCACATTCTCCAGCGCCAAATGGGTGATAGAGCCGATCTTTTCGCTATCGAGGCTGCAAAGGATGGGGTTTTTGCCAAGCCAGGAGGGTGAGCCGTGCATCGGCTCCATCGGCAGGTGCACGATCACCTCAAAGCCCTTATCATAAGCGGCCTCAGCGTCTTGCTTGGTAAACTCGCAGAAGGGCATCACCGCCATGGTCAGGTGGCGGCCGATGGCCAGCATCTCCTTCACGCCCTCGCGGCTCTGGCCGAAATCGTCAATGATGATAGCCAGCCGCGGGTGATCCTCCGTGGACCTGGCCATCGCCGGCACGTCGGGCATGGGTGCAGTGTACCAGATCGTCTTGTCATAACCGCCCTCGCCGCCGTGCAGTGGCTCCGGCACAAGAATGACAGCCAGCACTGCAACCAGAAGAATGGAGACCAAGGCCACAAAGTGGGTAGGAGTCACGTTGAATACATGAATATGTTTTTCGCGCAAAAGCGCTCACCGCCCCATTGATGGATGTATAGATGTATATGGGGCGGCAGGGTTGATTATTCGTTAGGTCCACATAGATAGGGTAACATGGGCAATGAAGGGTTGATAAACGGGCCGGGGCGGAGCCCGGCCCCTACTGCAAGAATGCCTATGATGTTCCTCAGATCACAGAAATTCACTCAGGTTTGGCTTCCGCAGCAGCCCGGCCAAAGCCTTTGAGCTCCATGCGGGTGTTTTCCAGGTTGTTGCCGGTGAGTAAGTCAGTGATCATATAGATGGTCTTTTGAAGCTGTGTCGCAGCGATCTCAAACTGGCTTTCCAGCTTGTCACCGCGCCGCCAGTAGTCAGTGTCCTGCTCCTCGTGGGTGAGCTTGCCGCCCTTTCGCACAATGTGGCGCACCAGCCGAAGCATACTGTGCCACTCCTCGGGGAATTGGCTGGATGCCACATGGATGTAAAGCTGCCCCTTTTCCAGATTCAGGCTCACCAGCAGGTCGCGTCCTTCAAACACCATCACGAAGTAGCCGGTCCGGGCGCGGTTGAATTCATAACTGACCAGATCAAACCCAAAATCCTCGGCCAAAAAGCCAAAGCCATCCACAGCCTTGATGAGCATTGACATCGATTCCTTCATAGGGCACCTCCGCCGGTCATTTTCGATTGATTGGAAAACAGTCTGATCAGCATCAAGGGATCGCCAGCACCGCTGGCTACTGCCTGCCGGCAATTGACTACTCGTTTCACATATTACTATAATACCTCCCTCACCCTTTTTCAACAGCAACCGCCCATCTTCGCCATCCTGCAATTGTTGACCGCCATCAACATTGTGTTATAATATGGAATCACCAACGCCGGGGATCGGCGTTTTGGAGGAATGAATGCCAAGAACGCTGATTGTGGCGGAAAAACCGTCGGTGGGCTCCGATATCGCAAGGGTGCTGGGCTGCCGGGACCGGAAAAAAGGATACATTGAAGGCGATGGCTACATCATCACATGGGCCATTGGCCATCTGGTTACCCTCTGCTCGCCGGAGGAGATGGACGAAGCCCTGAAGAACTGGAGCTTCGATACGCTGCCCATCCTGCCGCATGAGATGAAGCTTAAAGTGGTGGGCCGCACCCGCGAGCAGTTCGGAACAGTGAAACGCCTGATGAACCTGGCGGAAGTGAGCGATATCGTGTGCGCAACCGACTCGGGCCGCGAGGGCGAGCTGATTTTCCGCTATATCTATCATATGGCCGGGTGCGACAAGCCCTTTCAGCGGCTGTGGATCAGCTCCATGACCGACGAAGCCATCCGCGATGGGTTTGCAAGCCTCAGGCCAGGCCGGGAGTATGACAACCTGTACCAATCAGCCCGCTGCCGTGCCGAGGCCGACTGGCTTGTGGGCATGAACGGCAGCCGGGGCTACACGCTGCAATATGACAGGCTCCTCTCCGTGGGCCGTGTGCAGACGCCCACGCTGGCCATCATGGTCAAGCGCGAGCGGGAGATCCAAAACTTCGTGCCGGAGCAATACCAGGAGCTTTGGGCCACCTTCAATGGCTTCAAGGGCCGTTGGTTTGACGAAAAGGGGGAGGACAGGCCCAGCCGCATCCCCAAGGAAAAGCAGCAGCGGGCCCATCAATTCGCCGAGGAGCTGAAGGGCAAGCCCTACGTGGTGGAGTCGATCGAGAAGGAGCAAAAGAGCTTCAAACCGCCACAGCTTTATGATTTGACAGAGCTGCAGCGCGACGCCAACCGCGCCTTCGGCTGGCCGGCCTCCAAGACGCTGGAGGTCGCCCAGGCGCTTTATGAAAAGCGCAAGCTCATCACCTATCCCCGCACCGACAGCCGGTATTTGAGCCGCGACCTCTTCAAAACCCTGAAGAGCCGCCTTCAAAAGCTCGACCTGCCGCCGTGGGCGGAGCATGTGAAGGTGGCGCTTGCCTCAGAACGCAATCTGTTTGGGCGCGTGATCAACGACGCCCATGTGTCTGACCACCACGCGATCATCCCCACCGGCAAGGAGATCGGCAAGACACAACTGGATGACGATGAGGCCAAGCTCTTTGACCGCATCGCAAGGAGATTCATCGCCATCTTCTTCCCGGACCAGGAAGTGGAGTTCCTCACTGTGACCACCAGGGCTGACAGCCAACCCTTTTTGACAAAGGGCAAAAACGTGCTCGTGCCCGGTTGGCAGGCGGTTTATGAAACAAACACTGTTGCCGCAGAAGCAGAGGCTCCCAAAAAGAAAACCCGTGCCAAGGGCAAAGAAGAGGAATACGCCGATCTGCCTGCGCTCAGCGAAGGCGACAGCGGCAAGGTGAAAGCCGCCAAGATTGAGGAAAAGCAAACAACACCGCCATCACGATATACAGAAGCGTCGCTGCTCTCCGCGATGGAAAACGCCGGGCGGCTCATTGAGGATGAGGAGCTCAAAGAGCAGATGAAAGACAGCGGCCTGGGCACGCCGGCCACGCGGGCCGCCATCATTGAGCGGCTCATCTATGTGCGCTATGTGCGGCGTACAGGCCGCCTGCTGGCCCCCACGCCGAAGGGAATGGCCCTTGTGGAAGTGCTGCTGGCCGAGCTGGCAAGCCCTGAAATGACAGGCCGCTGGGAAAAGGAACTGGCTGAAATCGGCCGGGGCGAAAAGGACCCGAATGACTTCATGGAGGAGATCCGGCAGTTTGTGCGCAAGATCGTCAATGCCTCCAGAACCAAGGTGGAAAGCGCCAGCTTCCCGGAGGAAAAGCGCAAAGCTCCCAGCGGGCCCAAGGAGCCCATTGGCAACTGCCCCGTATGCAACAGCTACTTATATGAAAACTCCAAGACCTTCTATTGCAGCCGCTGGCGGGCAGGGTGCAAGTTCAGCATCTGGAAGGATGCCGCGAGCAAGACCGGCGGGCCGGAAATTGACGAGAGCCTGGCCAAGAAGCTTCTGGAAGGCAAGCCGCTGGTGGGCCACACCGGCACGCTGCAATTGGTGAAGAAGGCCCCTTGGGTGGAGTGGCTGCCCATTGGCGGCGTGGCCCCAGCGGCAAATGCCGCAGAGGAAGCGGCAGCGGAACAGGAGCCAAAGGCGAAGGCTCGCAAACCAGCCACCAAGAAGAAAGCGTCGGCCGCCAAAAAGGCACCCGCTACCAAAAAGAAGACAGGCGGCGAAGGCAAATGAGGCTTGATAAACTCTTGAGCTTCTGCGGCTTCGGCAGCCGCAATGAGGTGCGCAAACTGATGCGGCAGGGCCTGGTGACCGTGGATGGCGCAGAAGTGCGCGACCAGGCCACACAGGTGAACCCGGAGACGCAGCACGTCGAGGTGAACGGCGAAGCGGTGCGTTACCGCGAGCATATCTATATCATGCTTTACAAACCCGAAGGCGTGATCTCCGCAACAGACGACCGCTGGCATGACACTGTGCTGGACTTGCTGGAAGGGGCCTATGCCGAGCGGGAGCTCTTCCCAGCAGGAAGGCTGGATCGCGACACAACAGGCCTGATGCTGCTCACCGACGACGGCGTGCTGGCCCACGATCTGCTATCTCCGAAAAAGCATGTGGAAAAGATATACGAGGCGGAGCTGGACAATGCCGCCGATTCAGCCGATGTGGACGCATTCGCTGCGGGCATTGACCTGGGCGACTTCACGAGCAAGCCAGCCCGGCTCACAATCCTTGATGGCAACCGGGCCGAAGTGGCGCTCACCGAGGGCAAGTTCCACCAGGTGAAGCGCATGTTTGAGGCGCGGGGCAAGACCGTGGTGAAATTGCACCGCAAGAGCATGGGGCCGCTGGTGCTGGATGAAAGCCTGCAGCCCGGCGATTGGCGGGAGCTGACGGAAGAGGAAGTAAAGGCGCTGAAAGAGCGGTAAAGCAAACAAGCAAATCACGCAAGAGAGGGCTCTTATCCGATGCCCTCCGCCTTGAGCCAGGTCAGGAAATCCACGATCATCGCGCGAATGTCTGACTCGGCGGTGCCTTCATAAATGCCATTCACGACAAGCACATTGGGCTTGCTCTGCTCCGGTTTGGCTGCACCTTCCTGCAAAACACATTCCAAACGGTCATCAGCACCGATGTATTCCAGCCCAATGCAGGCTTTTTCATCATACAGGTCTATGGAACCCGCTGTGACCGATATGACATGCTCATATTTTGTGTTATCAAACGAGTATTCATTTGAAAAATACACAACCGATTTGTTGCTGCTATTCACATCCACATTGCGGGCAATGTCAGGCAGATACTCCTTCATGATCCTCTCGATGACAACCATCGCCTCGGCTTCACCCAGCACCGGCGGGGGTGCCGGCTCCCCTATGTATAGCGGGATATCCGTGCTGAGCGGGCTCACCGCCACAATCCCGGGAGTCGGTCTTGCTGATTCACCTGGAGATCCATCACAGCCCGCTACGGCAGAAACCGCCGCCAGAAGCCCAACGGCAGCCACAGCCTGCCGACAGGCGCGCCAACGGGCGGGCAGCCGCTCCAACAGCTCCGGATGGGCAAGGGCATCATCCTTGGCAGGGTAACGGAGAGCACCCATTCGCCTCACGGGCCTGATTTAAATACGGCTGCCACCTCTGCAAATGGTTATGACCAGAAGCAGCGATCTGGTATCACGAGAGAAAGGCGGCCAATTGGCCGCCTGCGCAATCAACCCTGTGCTGATACCGACAAAAAACCTTCTGAACCAGACGGAAGGATCTTGTAGTGAACCGTGGCGTAAGCATCCAGATCGCTGGAGTTCAGAAAGAAATAGGTGAATCCGGTTGAGACCGAGTATTTGGTGCCGCTGGTAGGGAAGCTGATATCCGCCGGATAGCTGCGTTGCTGCGCCATAAACGCCGGAGTCCCGCCCTGGCAAGGGAACCCGTTGCCTGCCCCTTGCGTGGCCCACCGGGCAAGACTGGTCATCACATAATTGGTGCCGGTCACGCTCACAGCCTTGGCCCAATAGCTGGACATTCTGTATCCGTCTTTTCTGGTGCCGGTCGCGGTGGTATACCCAGCGGTCATTGTGAACCCACAGGAGACTGTCACAACGCTATTGGAACTGCTGCCGGGGTTGGCCAGCGTCGTCATCATCGAGGATGCCAAGCCGGTTTGGTCTTCCGGAATGGAAAAAGTATAGACAGCCTCCACATCAATCGTTTTATTGCCATCTTCATCAAATTGGTATGTTTTTGTAACAACCCGGCTCACATCAAGCCCGTTCTGTCGCGGAAGGCGCTCCGCCGCGCTGGCAATCACGTAGGTATTCACCATATCCGGGGCGTCGGCCAACGCAACTGTTGGGGCCAGCATCACAAGAAACGCAAGTAGAACAGACACGAGCTTTTTCATAAGAATCTCCTTTGTTCCGCTTTTCCATATTCTCTCAATGAGTATCGGCCATCGTATTATATCGCAGAAAGCATGATACGACAACATCATATCATCGTAGCTGGTATCTTGCTGCTGAAAGCCCCGGCGTTACTCTTCCCTCTGGCCTTCCAGATACTCCTTGAATTTCTCCGCGATCTTACGGTTGCCAGTGAAAAATTGGCACATCTTTCGCATGCTTTCCGTTGTCGCGGCGTCAATGTTGTGTTCAATCAGCTCAGTCTGCGTCAGCACATCCCGCCCGCCGGAGAGAAATTTCAAGAAATCCTCAATGGCGGCATGGCGGGCCAACAGGTATTCACCAATCGTCTTTCCGCTGTCAGTGAGCCGGATCAGGCCATAGCGCTCATACTTTAGCATGCCGAGCTTGCCCAGCCGCTGCACCATCTTTGAGGCGGAAGAGGCCTTCACATTCAAAAGCTCTGCCAGCGTGTGCACGCGGATATAGCCATCCCCACCGCTGTGCCGGCAGATCATCTCCAGATAATCCTCCATCGCAGGCGACAGCATCCTGGTCTGCTGTTCCAGCAGCTGATAACCCCGCACTGTGTGGAATTCCCTTCCGTTATCCATTGCTTCACGCCCCCGCCCCAAATCTGCTGAACAATCATATCTATTCGTTGCACAGAGTTTTTATGTGGCATGGAGCATCTGCCGAAGACGCAGTCATGTGACCCGAATTACAGATAAAACCCGGCCCGCATGCTAAACATAGATCAAAGGACAAAAAGAAGGTGACAAATATGTTTCAACGCAAATCACCTCCCGCCAACCCCAACCGTGGGAGAAAATATGACCATCATAATCTGAAAGAGATCTATTTGGCCGGCGGGTGCTTCTGGGGCGTGGAGGCCTTTATGGCCCGTGTGCCAGGCGTGGCCGACGCCGTTTCCGGTTATGCCAACGGCAACACAGAGAACCCCACCTATGAGGATGTCTGCCGGAAGGATACCGGCCACGCCGAGACCGTGCATGTGAAATACGACCCGTCCATCATTGGGCTGGATCATTTGCTCAGGGTGTTCTTCCGCATTGTGGATCCAACCACGCTCAATTGCCAGGGCAATGATGTGGGCTCGCAATACCGATCCGGTATCTACTACACCGATCCCAATGACAAAGCAGTGGCCGATGCCATTGTGGCTGAAGTGCAAAAGGGGCACAGTAAGCCAGTGGTCACCGAGGTGCTGCCGCTCATGAACTTCACAACAGCTGAGGAGTATCACCAGGACTATCTGGAAAAAAACCCAGGCGGTTACTGCCATGTGGACTTCTCGCTGCTGGCGGAACTGAATGGGAAGTGACTCAGATGAAATACAAAAAACCAGACGATAAAGAGCTCCGGCAAAAGCTGACCCCGCTGCAATATGACGTGACGCAGCGCAGCGCCACTGAGCGGCCCTTCCAGAATGAATACTACAAGACCAACATGCCGGGCCTTTATGTGGACATCACCACCGGCGAGCCGCTCTTTACCTCGCTGGACAAGTTTGACTCCGGTTGCGGCTGGCCTGCCTTTGCCAAGCCAATTGATGACAAGCTTGTCCGCGAAGTGGAAGACCGCTCCTTTGGCATGCGGCGTGTGGAAGTGCGCAGCAAGGCCGGGGACGCCCACCTGGGCCATGTGTTTGAGGATGGGCCTCAGGAGCGCGGCGGGCTGCGCTATTGCATCAACAGCGCGTCGCTCCGGTTTATCCCAGCTGAAGATTTGGAGAAGGAAGGGTACGGGGAGTTCGGTAAACTTTTTACGAAATGAATAGGGGCGGGTATGGAACCCCGCCCCTACCAAACAACAGGCGATCTATCACGAATCCGTGATCGCTCCGCCATTCACATGCAGCACCTGCCCTGTCACATAACCCGAATCGTCACTGGCCAAATACACATAAGTCGGTGCCAGCTCAAAGGGCTGGGCAGCGCGCCCAAGAGGCGTATCCTGCCCGAACTTGGCCACGTCCTCAGCGGAGAAGCTGGAGGGAATGAGTGGCGTCCACACCGGGCCGGGGGCTACGGCGTTCACTCGAATGCCGCGCTTGGCCAGCGACAATGCAAGCGAGCGGGTGAACGACACGATTGCACCCTTGGTGCTGGAATAATCGATCAGCCGTTCACTGCCCTTATAGGCGGTTACCGATGTGGTGTTGATGATCGCGGAGCCCGGTGCCAGATGGGGCAGCGCAGCCTTGACCATATGGAAATAACTCAGGATATTGGTGGAAAAGGTGTTGCCCAGTTGCTCTGCGGTGATATCTTCCACGCTGTTTTGGGGGAACTGCACGGCGATGTTGTTCACGAGGATATCGATGTGCTTGAGCTCCCCCATTGCCATATCCACAACGGCGCGGGCATCCTGCTCCCGTTTCAAGTCGCAGGGGATCGGGATGCAGCGCCGGCCCAGGCCCTCCACGGCCCGCTGGGTATCCTGCGCGTTGCTGTCTTCCTGCAGGTAGGGGATCACGATATCGGCCCCCTCCTTGGCAAAGGCGATGGCAACTGCCTGACCGATGCCGCTGTCGCCGCCGGAGATGAGCGCCACACGGCCTGTGAGCTTGCCCGATGGCTTGTAGTTCGGGTTGTCGGTGACGGGCACGGGGTTCATCACGCGGGAGTCACCGGGCTGGGTGCCCTGATGCTGAGGTGGAAACACAGCCGGTGTCTGCGCCGGCGTTTGATACGTTTGCGGTGTCTGCATAGCGAACAATTCCTTTCACATATATCAGGATTACATTTTGGTCCTTGCTTTAAAGATGGCTGCGTATAGATAACCAAACGCCACTGCTGCTACCACTCCTCCTGCTGTGGCTGAGGCTCCGCCGGTGAACGCGCCGATCAGGCCCTTCTCCTGCACGGCCTCATACGTGCCCTTGTAAAGCGCATAGCCAAACCCGGTGAGCGGAACCGTGGCACCGGCTCCGGCAAACTCCACCAGCGGGCCATAGACACCAATGGCAGAGAGCACTACACCGGAGGTGACATAAAGCACCAGGATGCGGGCCGGAGTGAGGCTGGTGCGGTCAATCAGGATCTGGCCAATCACACACAGCAGCCCGCCCACAACAAAAGCCTTTACAAACATCCAGAACATCGTCACCCCACCTCGATGGAAACGGCATGGGCCACACCGGGGATGCTTTCCCCTTGCTGGGCACTGGTTGGGCTCAGCAGCGCACCGGTTGCCACAAGCAAAATGCGCTTGATTTCGCCATATTCCATCCGTTTCAGGTAATAACCGTTTAGAAAGGAGGCGGCACACCCGCAGCCAGATGCGCCGCTATGGGCATCCTGGCTTTCATCAAACATTTCACAGCCGCAGTCCCGGTAGCGGGAGCCCAGCACATAACCCCGCTGCTGAAGGAATTCCTCTGTGAGCTCCTTGCCCAGCTTTCCGAGATCGCCGGTTACGATATAATCATAGTAGTCTGGTGCAATACCATATTCATCCAGATGGGTGGCAATGGTATCTGCCGCCGCCGGGGCCATCGCGGCACCCATGTTGTTTGCGTCAGTGATGCCGTAGTCAATCACCTTGCCTATTGTGAGACCCCGCACCGCAATGCCCTGCCCCTGGCTCGCCAGCACTGTGGCTCCCGCCGCCGTGACGGTGCGCTGGGCAGTGGGTGGCCGCTGGCTGCCCAGCTCCAGCGGGTAGCGGTATTGCCGCTCGGCTGTGGAGAAGTGGCTGCCGGACAAGCACAAAACCTTATCTGCGCACTGCGCCGCGATGGCCAGGGAGCCCACGATCAATGACTCCACCATCGTGGAGCAAGCGCCGTAGAGGCCCAGAAAGGGCACCGCCAGGCTCCTGGCCGAAAAGCTGGAGCTGATGATCTGATCCAGCAAGTCACCGGCGCACAGCAGGTCAAGCTCCTCGGGCTTCAAATGCGCCGACGCCAACGCCTGGTCCACCGTCATGGAAAACAGCATAAGCTCTGCTTTTTCATAGGTGGTTTCACCCACGGTGTCGTCATTCAGGATTGTGTCAAACCACTTGCCCATCGGCCCCTGGCCCTCCATGGGCCCCACTGCCGAGCTGTGCCCGACAATCCAGGCGGGCACGGGCAACTTTTTGGTGCGTGTCATTGTCCGCCTCCCGCCATTTTGATGAAGTAGAGTATGATGCCGATGATGACTGAAACAGAATAGCCGTTCACCAGCACCGGCCCGGCCAGCAGAAAGAGCTTGGCGCCGGTGCCTAAGATGTAACCCTCACTTTTAAACTCCATAGCCGGAGAGGCCACCGAGTTGGCAAAACCAGTGATCGGCACGATGGAGCCGGCTCCGGCGAACTTGCCAATGCGGTCGTAGATACCGACGCCGGTGAGGGTGGACCCGAAGAACACCATCACAATGGCGTTGAAGGCGGCAAGGCTGTCTGGCGGCAGCTTTAGCAGCTCCTTGCCCACGGTGGCCACGCCCTGGCCGATCACGCAGATGAGACCGCCCACGAGAAAGGCTTTCAGGCAGTTGGCCCCGAGTTTACTCTTCGGGGCCAGCTGCTGCACATGATCCTGATAGGCTTTCGCCTGCTGTTTGGTCGGTTTATTGTTCATGCGATCGGTCCCCGGATGGTGGCTGCTGCCTTGACGAACACAGCATTTTCAGGCCCCGACTGCTTGATCTCCATCATAAATTGGCTGATCAGAAAGGCAGCCAGGCTGAAAAAGGCGAAGAACGCGACCGCGATCACGATGATGGCTGTTCTTGTCTTTATGGCCATTTATCTCACTCCTTTCAATCGTATTATGATCGTATCCGGTGATTTCATCCGATCAAAAGGCGGAAAGAGAAGAGGTTTTTGGAAGTAATCATAAATTGGGGAAGGACACAGAAGCGTTTCATGGAAATATTTGTTTGCCACGTGTGCGTTAAAATGGTAGTATGTGAATATCATCATAACTACAGGAGCGCTCCATGAAATGCAGGAAATGCGGTGAAGAAAACTTCAACGAAGGATCGCACTGCGCGAAATGCGGCGCTAGGCTCAGGGTCATCAGCAAGATACTGATTGCTCTTGTTTCCGCAGGCATAGGCGTGTTGCTTCTTGCGATACTGGTGGTCTTCTATATCGTGCCTGCAATCCAATACCCCTATCAGAGAAGCGAAGAATGCGTACGCACCGGGAGCTACGTAGAAGCTGAGCAACTTTATCAGGAGCACTTTGTAAATAACGATGACCAGACAATGAAACTCCTTGGGCTTGCGCAAGACCGCATCATAGCAATTGAGGAGGATTTCAAAACAAGCAAGCTAAACTTTGACTCGGCTGTAGCAGAGCTGAGCTCCATGCAGGTGTTGAGCATTGCCAAAGACCCAGTCCTTGCCGCAAAGAAAAAGCTCTGTTCGAATTATCTGGAGCGGGTCAAAACGAGCTATACAGCCTCCCCACTTGAGTATTCCGCGGCAATGGCTGAAGTCAGCAAGATGGAGCCATTGGGTATGCTTACGGCAGAGACAGTTTCTCAAGCCCGCACCGCGATCAGTCAGGATTATCTTATGGCGATACAGACCGGCTTTGAAAAGAGAATGCTGGATTATGAAACCGCTCTGGAGATGCTGGGGGACGTCACCAGCAAGGAAGTTGATCAACAAAAGGGCAATGTTTCCATTCGCCTGAAAGAACTGAAAGCATCCAGAGACGCGTTCCTAATGGCAAAAGACTACTTCAACAAAAACAAACTGAAAGACGGACTTACCAAGCTGAAAATGGTCATCAATTCTGATGATCAGTATGTGGAAGCACAATCTCTTTATCATGAGAAGCTGAATGAACTAAAAAAACAAGTCCTGTCAGAAGCAACTGGTTTTGCAAAGCAGAAAAATTATGAAACATGTGTTATTGTTCTGAGCAGCCTGCTTACGACTTACTTTGATAACAAAGACAAGGAACTATCAGAAGCGATTGCAAAATACACAAAGCTGAACAATGCAATGATGAAAGCCGAGGCCAAGAAGAACCAGCAGGTCATTTTCGTTAGTGCCAGAACCCTGCATGGCGCATTCGAGATGGACTATATTCAAATCGTTGTAAAGAACCAAACGAAAAATACAATTAAGTACTTCAAAGTAGAATGGTATGAATACGATAAAAACGGTAAGTTCATCGGTCAAGGCAGCGGAGGATGTGATATTCGCATCGGGCCGGGAAGAACGTTTGGCCGTGGATACGGTTGGTGGGCTAACATTGATGGGATAAAAACAATCATTGCATGTGTAACCCGCGTTGAATACACCGATGGCACAATATGGGACAATCCCTACTATGACTACTGGTATCAAGACTATTATAACAAGCCGCTGCGCTAATGCTCACCCCGACATCAACCCGCGCATCTTGCTCAATATCTTACCCTCCAGCCGGGAGATCTGCACCTGCGACACGCCGATGGCCTCGGCGATCTCGCTTTGAGTTTTCTCCTGAAAATACCGCATCACAATGATCTGCCGCTCCCGGGGCTCCAGCGTGGAAAGCAGCTCCTTGATGAGGATTCGGTCGATCTGGGTGTCCGGCAGGCTGGCTTCGTCTGGCACGCGGTCAATGGTCTTGATCGGGTTCTCGGCGCCGGGGTTCAGCTCCTCGTCAATGCTGCCGATGGGGTTCATCGCCTCCAGGATGTAGGAGATATCTTCCGCCGCGATGCCGGCTTCGCTGGCGATTTCATTGGCGGTGGGTTCCCGCTGCAGGCGTTCGCTCAGCCGCTCCTGCACCGTGAGAAGCAGCCGAGCCTTCTCCTTGATGGATCGGCTCACCTTCATGGGCCCGTCATCACGCAAAAAGCGGCGGATCTCACCCATGATCATCGGCACGGCATAGGTGGAAAAGCACACATTGTAGCTCATATCAAAGTTCTTGACCGCCTTCACGAAGCCCACGCAGCCGATCTGGAAGATATCCTCGTAATCGGCGCCGCGGTCGCGAAAACGCTTGGCCACACTGTGCACCAACGCCATGTTTTCCCGTATGAGCTGTTCCTCGGCCTCGGTGTCGCCGGCACGGGCGCGCTTGATAAGCTCGATCGTGTCACGCAACACAGGGCCGGCGGCCGGTGCCTGGTTCATACTAGTTGACCAGCCCGGCAGCGGGCCTGTCGTCCCGCCCGTCATCGGCACAGTCGTCATCAGCCCCGGCTTGCAGCGGCGCCAGCCTCTTGCGCATCCTCACTGTGGTGCCGTGGCCCACAGCAGACTTCACCGCTAGCTCGTCCATAAACGTCTGCATCACCGTGAAGCCCATGCCGGAGCGCTCCATCTCCGGCCTTGAGGTGTAAAACGGCTGCATCGCCTCATCCACGTTTGCGATGCCCCGCCCGGTGTCGGTGATCTCCACCAGCAGCTCGCCGCCAATCACCTCCGCGGCGATCACGACCACGCCGCCGGGGCGGTTTTCGTAGCCGTGCACGATGGCGTTGGTCACAGCCTCCGAAACGGCGGTCTTCACGTCGGAAATCTCCTCCAGCGTGGGGTTCAGCCGCGTCATGAACGCGCCCACGGCCACCCTGGCAAAGCTCTCGTTTTCCGACATCGCCGGAATTTCCAGCCGCATGTAATTCTTTCCCCTCATGATTCGTCCCTCCTCCCGGCCTACTCCCGCTCCACGACCGAATAGATCCCCGCAAGCTTGAGGATCCTGTCCATCTTGTCCGAAAGCCCCCGCACGGCCATGCTGCCGCCGATTTCCTTCACCTTTTTGTAGCGGCCCAGCACCACGCCGATGCCGGAGCTGTCCATAAATGTGAGCCGCGACATATCCAGCACGACCCTTCTGGCCGGCTTGCGGTTCAGCGCCTTGTCCAGCGTTTCGCGCACGTCGGCAGCGGCATGGTGATCCAGCTCTCCGGCCAGCCACGCCACCAGCACGCCCTCCTTTTCCTCCACCCGAACTGTCAAAGGAATCCCTCCTTCCCCAAAGGCTAATCAGTATTCCATGGGGGCCCGGTGTTGCCCTGCATCGAAAGATGGGAGCTTTTGGCGCAACGTGCGGTTCGGCAAAAGCAGTCAAATTTCGTCACTGGCCGCACAGAGGGCGGCACTGCCGGAGCCCTTATACATACAAGTATTGACAGGTGTGGGGGGATGTATACATGAGGGATGCCAGCAAAATGAAAGGGCCTGCATTGAATGCATGCGCTGATGAACCTACAATGCGATTGCATCTGCGTGCCTATGGACAATGCACTGACCACGCTGCACTGAACTATGCTAAAATAGCCATGTCGCAGCCACAATCAGCCAGCAGGAGAAAACAGATGCAAAAGCACGTTTGGGAAACGGTGGAGATCACGCTGACCGCGCAAAACCAGTATGATAACCCCTATATGCAAGTGGACGTATGGGCAGACCTGACCGGGCCGGGGTTCCAAAGGCGCTGCTATGGCTTCTGGGATGGCGGCAAGACGTTCCGCATCCGGATCTGCGCCACCTGCGCGGGCGACTGGGCCTATACAGTGGGCAGCAACACGCAGGACCCCGGGCTGAACGGTGCCAGCGGTTCCTTTTCTGCCATCGACTGGACGGAAGAGGAGAAACTGAAAAACCCCTGCCGCCGCGGCATGGTGGTGGCCACACCGAACCAGCACGGGTTCATGTATTCTGACGGCACCCCCGTCTACATCCTGGCGGACACCGTGTGGGCGGCGTTTACCTATCGATACCCATTGTATGATGATGAGACTCCCCGCAAGATTGGGCCCGGTCTGGGATTGAAGGATGTCATTCGCGTGCGCAAGCAGCAGGGGTTCAACGCGATTGCGACGATCTCCGCTTTTGTGGGCTGGCAGGATGACGGATTGCCCAGCCGCATCGCGCTGGAGGATGGCACCGTGCTGCGCGACGGATGGAGAACCCCCGGCATCAGCAAGAAGTCGGAAGGCTACTCCATCAAGGACATGCACAGCGACTTGGGAGAGCGGCCCTTCCTGTTTCCTGGGAAAATCCCCGGCTATGAGCAGGTCTTTCCCGATATGGAGCAGGTGAACCCCCTCTACTTTCAGGACCTTGACAAAAAAATGTACTGGCTGAACTCCCAGGGCTTCACCGTGTTTATGGAAACGGTCCGCCGCGATTGCAGCACGGCGTGGAAAAAATACTACTCCTGGCCGGATTCCTTTACCCGATATGTGCAATACCTTTTCGCCCGGTACCAAACCAACAATTGCCTCTACAGCCCGATCCATTATGATTATGACCAGGCATCCATCCCCGGCAGGGACTACAACGAGCCGATCAACCTGGCCATTGACCGGCAAGGCAAGCCACCGTTTGGCACCATCTGCGGCTGCAACGCCAACGGCACGACACTGGCGGATTTCGGCCACACCGATGTGGCCAGATGGCTTGGCTTTCATCAAATCGGCAATTTTGACCGTGTGCATGACCAATACTGGTATCTGACGCAAATCCATCAGCACAGAGACCCGGTCCCCGCGCTGAACGGCGAGCCCTACTATCCGGGAGACCTGTTTGGCGGCGGGCCGGACGACGTCCGCGTGTATCCCGACTGCCTGGAAGCGAACTACCGGTTTCGCAGCGGACTATATGGCAGCCTGCTCTCCGGCGGGCTGGCTGGTAATTTCTACGGCGCCAACGGCATGTGGGGCGGCGACATCGAGCCGGAGTCCACATTCAAGATCTGGGACGCGTTGGGGTATTCCTCAGGCTCCCAGGTGCAACACGTCAACGCCTTCCTTCAGCCGCTGGAAGGGCGCTACGCTGAGCTGATTCCCGATGTGGAGCTTGTCACGCCAAACAAGGCAGGAGACCCGCAGGGGTTCCACGGCTGGGCCTATTGCGCCAGAACCGGAGATTACAGCACGCTGCTGCTCTATTGCGAGGCACATTGCCCCAGGGTGGATGTGCGCGGCCTGGAATACGGTGCGGAGTATGAATTGCTGTGGTTTGACCCCCGCGAAGGGAAATGGATGGAAGACGCAACCGTCAGGACGATTGCATCGGATTGCCGCTGCCGCCTGCGTTTGCCGGTTTTCCCGAATGAAAAAGACTGGGGAATCCTGTTGAGGAAAGTTGGTCCGTAACCGGATCAACTTTTCCCCTGCCCAAACTCCCTGGCAAACATGCTATCCTCGCCCATCAGGCTCTCCACCGAGTCATACCCCAGCCTTTTCAAAAACTCAAAGGTGTAGGGGTTGTCCACCGGTGTGGCATAGCTTGCCGTCTCCCCATAATTATTCACATGCTGCCTGCCCAGCTCACGGTCTATCATTGCCTTGGGGCCGCCCACGCAGCCGCCGATGCACCCCATGCCCTCCAGGAAATTGGCATCAATGTCGCCGGCCTGCACCCGCTCCAGCAGCGCCTTGCAGCCCTTCACTCCCTCAGCCTGAGTGGCTCTCAATGGAATATCGCGGTGGCCCTTTAATTTCACCAGGGTGTCTTCCACCGCCCGGCTCACGCCGCCGGTGCGGGCATAGATGCGCCCGGCGGTGCTGGAATGGTCACGCTCCTCGTCGGGCAGCGCCGCCACGTTAATCTCCATGATGTTGAGGATCTCCTCCACCTCCTGGAATGTGAGCACCACATCCACGGCGTCTGCAATGTCCGGCTCCTTCGCCTCAGCCTTTTTGGCTAGGCAGGGGCCGATGAACACAGTCTTGGCCTCCGGGTGCAGCTTCTTGATGGCCCGGCCGCAAGCCACCATCGGCGACACCGACGGCGGGATGTGGCTGGCCAGGGTGCTGTAGACCCGGCGAATCATCGCTACCCAGATGGGGCAGCAGCAGCTGGTGAGCAGGAAGTCCTTTTCATCCTTGATGAGCCGGTCAAACTCCAGCGCTTCCTTGAGGGTGAGGATGTCGGCAAACAACGCCACCTCTACCATGCCCTGGAAGCCCATCTTCTTGAACGCGTGGCGGAGCTTGCCCACGGTCACCTCTTCTGAAAACTGGCCGATGAAGGCTGGCGCGACCATCGCATAGACGGGCACGCGGCCTTCGCGCAGTGTCTCAAAGATCGGCAGAAGGTCGTGCCGTTCCTTGAGTTTGCCTTCGGTGCAGCTTTCGATGCACTCGGCGCAGCCCACGCAGTCCTCAGTGGAGATGATAATCTTGCCGTTTTCGTCGCGCTTGATGGCGGAGAACAGGCAGCCTAGCTGGCATTGGGAGGGTTCTTCGGCCCCGCAGCCGCAATCACCGGGCAAATGGACGACCGGCGCTTGGTTCTCAGGGTGCAGCAGCAACTCAAGCCCGGCCTCGGCTGCCTCCCGATGGCTTCGGAGCTCCCGCACGGTCTGGTCAAGGTGGTTATCGGCGGCAGCCTTCATCAGGTCGTGATACAGCTTATTGTATTGATCCATAGGAGCCCCTCTTTCCCGTTTGCTGCACAATTTGCAGGAATATCCTACCATATTGGCGGGGCGGCAGGCAATGCAACCCCAAACATTTTGCATAGCATCGGCAGTTCCCATCCATGTTACACCCATGGGCGATCAGGCAAATAAACAAATGGGGCAGCAACATGCAGCAGTTGGCGTAGAGCACAGCAGCAAGGCTACGCTTTATCAAGAAATTGAACAGCACCTGCTGGAAGATGAATCGCCGTCAGTGTGGTTGAACCAGATCCGGAAAGATCGGCGGTTTGAGGAGCATCCCTTCACAATGCTTTTAAAGCTTCGGGCCACGCCGCAGTCACCCAAGCACCACCCGGAGGGGTCGGTGTGGAACCACACGATGATGGTGGTGGACGAGGCCGCCAGGCGCAAAGGGGAAAGCCATAATCCCAGGGCCTTTCTCTGGGCAGCGCTGCTGCACGACGTGGGCAAGGCGCCCACTACCAAAATGCGCAAGGGTAAGCTCACCAGCTATGATCACGATAAGGTGGGCGCCGGGCTCGCACGGGAGTTTCTGCGGGAATTCACCGAAGACGAGGCATTCATCGAGCGAGTGTGCGGCCTGATCCTTTATCACATGCAGATTCTCT
Organism: Bacillota bacterium; assembly: GCA_023435705.1. GTDB lineage: Bacteria > Bacillota > Clostridia > Christensenellales > UMGS416 > JAEYRA01. Next base: position 62,761 of record JAEYRH010000012.1, read on the forward strand.
ATGTGGAAAAGGGGCTTCCGCAGGCCGATCTGGAGGGCATGCGCGCACACACAGACGCTAGCGAGGTGGCGCTGCTGGGGTTGTGCGACCGGCTGGGGAGAGGCGGGAGCGATGAAAAAAAGGAAGGTCAGATCATACAATCATTTCTGGAAAGCACAAATAAATTAAACTAGACGCATCAGCCAAGCCGGTTTACCGATTTTGATGGTAAATACTGACCATGTTTGAAAACATTACCTTTCATATCTCTATTGAACATTTGATTGCACGAATATATGCTGAGTCGGTGTCAAAAGGGCTATCGCAAAGCATTGTTGGCAATCATTCCTAAGCCGACCATCGCTTCGCGGCGGAACAACCAGCCCGTTGCGCGCGTCATAAAATCGCAATCATATTTTCAGGATCGGAGAACTATCCATGACTAGAAAACCTCTTGCCCGCACAATGGCCTTGTGCCTGGCCCTCGCTATGCTCGCCGGCTGCTCGGCGCTGGCAGAGCCAGGCCACAGCACCGCACCAATAAAGACCGCCACAGCCGCACCAACGGCCACAGCCACGCCTTCCCCACGCCCTGCGGCCACTCCATCACCCACGCCCACTCCTACGCCCACGCCAGCTCCCTCGCCCACGCCTACAACGGACCCCTGGGCGGAGCACTTCACGAAAAGTGGCGCGTGGGTCACGGTGCCCAATCAGGACAAAGGTCCTTGGGACTACAAAGACGAAACGCTGAGTGTGCACATTGAGCTGAAAAAGTTGGGGAAGACCCCATATTTCTTCGCGGAAATCTACACCCGCGGGCCGCTGCCCTTCGGCGGCTTTGCCTACAATGATACCAAGGGCAAAAAGAAGGCGCTGCCCTATCTGATCGCGCGGCAGAATGACGCCGTGCTGGGCATCACCGGCGATTATGTGACCCACTCCGGCAACCCAAAGGGTGTGATGATCCGGGGAGGCAAGGTGTATCACGACAAAAAGCAAGCCCCCACTCTGGCTGTGATGCCCGACGGGGAGCTCAAGGTTTATGAACCAGGCGAGGTGACCGCCAAGCAGCTTCTTGACATGGGCGTGAAGGACTCTTTTGCCTTCGGGCCGATCCTGGTGAAAGACGGCAAGGTGCATAAATCGGTGGCCACACACAAGCTGCGTAATCATAACTGGCGGGCCAGCATCGGTATGGTGGAAAAGGGACACTACATCATCATCGTCAACCATGTGGGCGTGAGCCTGACGCAGCTGGCAAATCTCTTCGTGGAGCACGGTTGCAAGGTGGCTTACAACCTTGATGGCGGCCATTCCTCCACGATCGTCTTTATGGGCGAGCAGCTTTACAAACAGGCCCCCGGCGAAGACAACGGCGAACAACGCTCTCTGCCGGACCTGCTGATGATCGGCGTGAACTCTGCTGTGCCCGATCCAAAGGACCCGGTGTATTGCAATGGGCTGGGGTTTAACAAGAAGAACAAGCCTAACCCAACCGATGGGCCTCTGCAGTAAACTCCCCCTGTCGCCTTGGGACAAGGCGACATCCCCCTCATTGAGGAGGACAAGTTGTTCACGACCATAGCACCAGATCACACCATTGCCAACTCCCGCTTCTTCTGGCGGACAAACTCAATGATGCTGTTGGCTGCCTCGGCGCCCTGGCCCACGGCAGTGGAAATCTGCTTGAACCCCCCGCAGCAATCGCCGGCGGCATAGACGCCCTCCAGGTTGGTGCGCTGGTGTTTATCCACCACAATGGAGCCATCCAGTGTCTCCACACCAAGCTTGGTGGCAAAGTCCACACTGGACGCCGAGCCCAGCGCCACGAAAAGGCCATCCAGTGGCTGGGAGCCCTCCGGGGTGACGATTTCTGCAAGCGTGTCCGCCCCGGTTAGCTTTACCACCGGGCTTTTATCCAGCCGGAACGCTCCAGCCTTTGCTTGATACTCACCGGTGAACGACGGCTCCTTGCCGTTGGTATAGATCGTGATGTCATCGGTGAAGTGCTGAAGCTCCAGGGCCTCTTGCACGGCAAAGTTGCCGCCGCCCAGCACGCCCACCTTCTTGCCCTTATAGAAAAAACCGTCGCAAGTGGTGCAATAGCTCACGCCCCGCCCCTCAAACTCCCTCGCACCTGGCACTGGCGGCCTCCTGGGTGCCTTTCCCGTGGCGATCAGCACAGCCGGCGCTTCATACTCGCCGGACTGTGTGCGCACCAAATAGCCGTTACCAAAATCCACCGAGGTCACCTCATCGTCCAGAAGCACTGCCCCAAGCCGGGTTGCCTGCTCCCGGCCAGACAGCAAGAGTTGGCTGCCGCTCACAGGCTGGCCGAACCCGAAGTAATTCTCGATTTCCCCGGCCTTCTCCAATGAGCCGCCATCCTTGCCCAGCACCAGCGTTTTCAAATTGGCTCTGGCGGTATACACCGCGGAAGACAACCCTGCCGGCCCTTTCCCAATCACAATCACATCATAACGGTCCATTCAAATCACCTGGCTTTCCTTGGCGGAGCACCGCGTCTTCAATTAGTATAAGCTAAATTGGCTTCGTCGTTGGTGACCAAACGCACAGCAGGGCCATGGTTGGCAGCCCCACAGGCATCGCAAGGGATTGCGACAACAGGAATTATTTTGTATTATTAATCAGGATTTATCCTATAACCCATAATTTACAAATCGTGGCGGACTGGAGAGCGCATATGCGAAAAGGTATTGGCCTGATCATGCTTGGCTTGATGCTGTGCTCCCTGGCATTGTGTTCCTGCTCACCGGAAATGGCTGGCAAGGCAGGTGGATTGGCCCCATCCGACACGCTGGCGGCCGCCAAGACTCCTGCCATGACAGCAGCTCCTGTCTCAACACCCATGCCAACAGAGTCACCAACCCCTGTTCCACCCCCCACACAGGAGCCCACGCCAACACCAACTCCCAGCCCCACGCCGGACCCCTGGGCCGGCATCTTCCATCCGGGCGGCGCCTATGTATCCGTCAAAGACTTCACCAAGGGGCCATGGATTTACAAGGATGAAACCCTCAGTGTAAAGATCAAATACACCCGCGCCGGCACGTGCAACCGCACCTGTTACATCGCCGAGGTGTATGCGCGGGGGCCGCTGTTTCGACGGGGCTTCGCATTCCAGTCAGACAAGGGCAAGACCGAGCTGCCCTATAAGATCGCCCGCCGATATGACGCCGTGCTGGGCATCACCGCCGACTACTTCAACCACCGGAGCAACCGCAAGGGCGTGATGCTGCAAGACGGCAAGGTGTATCACGACAAACAAAAAAACTCAACGCTGGCCATCCTGCCCGACGGTGAGCTTAAGGTGATCTCCCCTGGGAAAACAAACGCCGAGAGCCTGATCGGGTTGGGCGTGAAGGATTCATTTGCCTTCGGCCCCATTCTGGTGAGCGACGGCAAGATCAACCAAAAGTCCATCAAGGATCACTGGCTGTCTTCAAAGGCAACAGAGTATCGTGCTGCCGTGGGCATGATCGAAAAAGGGCACTACATCGTCATTGTCACAAAAGGGTCATTCACAATGCAGCAGCTGGCCCAGGTGTTTGTGGATTACAAGTGCACTGTGGCCTATAACATGGACGGCGGCCACTCGGCCTGCATGATCTTTATGGGCGAACAGCTGAACCACCCATTCCCCAGCGAGATCAACGGCCAGCGCCAAAGGCCACTGCCGGACCTTATGATGATCGGCACACACCCCGCAGTGCCTGATGTGAAAGACAAGGTGTATTGCGATGGTGTGAACGTGCGCTCAAAAAACAGGCCAAAGCCCACAGACGGACTGCTCAAGCCATAAGCCACAAGCGACTCTTTACCGATCTTCAACAAACTGTTACAAAGCTCGTGCTGTTTCACATGGCAACGGTTTCGTATCGTGCGGCCAATCTGCTTCGGCAATCAGTGTCAATTTCCGGTGAGCAAGCTGACCAGAAGCGCCACGTTGAGGCCGGCAACCACAAGCCCCGCAGCCCAGAGGAGCACCTTTTCCACCCCGGTGTTGGCGTGCTTGCCCATCAGCTTTTTATTGGACGTGAGATAAATCTGCGAAAAGATCGTAATGGGCAGCTGGATGCTCAGGAGCATTTGGGAATAGATCAAACCCTTCAACGGGTCAGAAATCAGAAAGATCACCACCGCCGCCGCCACCATCGTGATCAGCACACCGGCGCGGGAGTGGCTGTCTTTGATGCTATAGGGTTCTGAGAAAATGCCGGCAAAAATACTGCCGCCGGCCATGCCCGCTGTAATGCTGCTGGAAAGCCCGGAAAAGAGCAGCGCCAGCGCAAACACCACGGCAGCGGCGTCGCCCAGCAAAGGCTTCAGCAGCAATTGGGCCTGGCCAAGCTCGGTGACCGCGCGGCCACCCTGGAAGAATGTAGTGGCTGCCATCAGGATCATCGCGCTGTTGATCGCCCAACCGACCCCCATGGAAAAGAGTGTGTCGGCAAACTCAAATTTCAGCTGTTTCTGGATCACCTTTTCGTCCTGCAAATTCCATTGACGGCTCTGGATCACCTCGGAGTGCAGAAACAGGTTGTGCGGCATCACCACCGCGCCCAGCACGCTCATGATCAGGGGCATTGATCCCGGCGGCACTGAAGGCGTAACCCAGCCACGGGCGGCAGCAGGCCAGTCGATGTGAACCAGCGTGAGCTCATACAGAAAGGAAAACCCGATCACCGAAACAAATCCAATGATCACATGCTCAATGCGCCGATAGGAGTTGGTAAACAGCATAAAAAGCACAAAAGCCAGCACAATGACCACGCCCACCATGAGCGGCAGGCCGAATAGCATATTGAGCGCGATCGCTCCTCCGAGGAGCTCCGCCAACGCCGTGGAAACCGACGCGGCCATGGCGCTGCCCAGCACGGTGTTGCGCACCCAGGGCCGCATGGCTTCTGTGGCGGCCTCCGAAAGGCATTTGCCCGTCACGATGCCCAGATGGGCGGCATTGTGCTGCAGGAGGATGAGCATCAGTGTGGAGAGCGTAACCATCCAAAGCAAGCCGTAACCATGGCTTGCACCGGCAGCGATGTTGCTGGCCCAGTTGCCAGGGTCAATGAAACCCACCGTCACCAGCAGGCCCGGGCCGATATACTTGAAGAACTCCAGCGCCGCCGGGCCGGGGTTGTGCTTGCCCTTGAAGAGTTTTAGTTTCATAGGGTCCTTCCAGTGATATTTCGTTAACATGATCATACAGCGTGCAGTGGATGTATTACAACATAGATTCTGGAGAAACAAATACCTCCGGTGTTGGCTCCGGAGGTTTGGTTGATAAAAAAGTCATCTGCCTAAAGACTGACGCACACAATTATGGCGCAGGAGCAGCGATTGCCTTCACAAACTGCTCGCCAAAGGCCACGCAATCCTGCTCTGCGCTGGCATCAGGCACCCACAGAGACCGGATGCCGTCGTTTACGATCCCGAAACCGGCATGAGCCAGGTGTTCGGTGATTTGCTTGACAGCCTCGCCACTCCAACCGTAGCTGCCAAAGGCCGCAGCCTTCTTCCCCTTGAACTTCAACCCGCGGACCATCTCCAGCAGCCCACCAATGGAATTCAAATAGCCGTTGTTGATTGTGGACGACCCCACCAGGATGGCCTTGGACTTGAAGATCTCGGTGATGATGTCGTTCTTGTCCTCCCTGGCTGAGTTGAATAGCTTCACTGTGACATCAGGATCGGCGCTGCGGATTCCACGAATGATGGATTCCGCCATCTTGCGCGTTGACTCCCACATGCTGTCATAGACCAGCGTGATCTGGTTCTCCTGATAATTGTCTGCCCATTTCAGGTATTGCGTCACAATCTGTGTGGGGTCATCCCGCCAGATCACGCCGTGGCTCGGGCAGATCATGCTCACAGGCAGGCCGAAGCCGAGCACTTCGTTGATCTTGCGCGTGACCAGCGGGCTAAAGGGCGTCAGGATGTTGGCATAATACTTGATCGCCTCGTGATAAAGCTCCGCCCGATCCACCGTGTCGTTATAAAGGGATTCCGATGCGTAATGCTGGCCAAAGGCATCGTTGCTGAACAGTATGTTTTCGCCAGTCAGATAAGTAAACATGGAGTCAGGCCAATGCAGCATCGGCGCCTCCACAAACACAAGCTTGCTCTCCCCAAGGTCCAACGTGTCCCCCGTCTTCACAGGCACAAAATTCCAGTCCTGATGATAATGGCCCTTCAGAGACTTGATCCCGTTTGCTGTGCAATAGACGGGGGTGCCAGGGATCTCCCGGAGCAGCTCTGCCAAAGCGCCGCTATGGTCAATTTCCGCATGGTTGGCAACGATATAGTCGATCTTGCCAAGATCGATTTCCTGCTTGAGGTTGCGGACAAACTCATTGTCAAACGGCTGCCAAACCGTATCAATGAGCACAGTCTTCTGATCGCGCACCAGGTATGAGTTGTAGGAGGAGCCTTTGTTCGTCGAATACTCGTCACCGTGGAATCTGGTCAGTGCCCAATCCACCTTGCCGACCCAGGTTACTTTTTTAGTCAGTTGTTTTCCCATTGATCACACCTCAACTTCCTTTATTTGGTGACAGGCGACCATTGCTTTTGTTTGTATCATACCGGAAATATCATACTAAATCAGTAACCTTTGCTACAAGACAAATATAAAAAACCTCCGGGGTTTAGCCGGAGGATTTTTTTCGTTGCTGGGTTCAATCCCTCAATATGTCTTGCTCTGCTGCTGCGCCTGTTGCTGTTGCTGTTGCTGCTGGCCGCCCTGCTGCCCGCCCATATTCATACTGTTGAGGATCTGAGGGATCTTATCAATCATCTGACCCATGTTGCCCTTGCCCCCAATAGGTGCAAGAAGCACATTGTCCTTGTCAATCACAATCACAGCATCGGTGCATAGCTTGGCACCCACTCCCATCGCGTCACCGATCATATTACCGCTCTTGCCGGAAGAGCTGCTGGCGTTGGCGCGGCTTTGGGAATCCCCTCCGCCATAACCCAGTGTGACGGAGATGATCGGAAGGAATGTCTTATCCCCCTGCACCACCGGCTTGCCGATCAATCCATCGTCCTGGGCGAAGCTCTTCATGTTGTTGAACAGCGTGTCCACATACTGCGTCAATCCCTGACCTTGCCCGATTCCATGTTCCATGTTGTTCTCCTTTACGGCTTGTTTTTGAGGTAGTTTAGGATAGTCTTCCCGACTTTTACACGGGCATGTGCGTCCAGACGCAATTGCTCCGTATCGGAGAAAAATACCGGTTCCAGCGAAAACTTCTCAACAGGCAGCATTCCGGCGGCTACACCGGCGGCAGCAAACGCCATTGCTGCGAAGAACGGATCTGAAAACCCAACGCGCGTCTCCACCGAGATTTTGCAGAGCTCCACTGACCTGGCCATTCGCATTGCACTGAAACCTTTGTGCGCATGCCCTTTCTTTTTCAAGGAGATTTGCAGCAAGTCCCGCTGCAAAACAGCAATGTGAAGAACTGGCACACCATCCTGCAGCCGTACAAAAATGTCAAACCATGGATAAAGGAAAAAAACATGGGCATACAGATTATGACCATACAGGTTTGCGCACACAGACACACGATACCCGCGCCAGAAATCATAGGCCAGCAACAGAATCACAACAGACAATACAGCCACAAGCACTACTTTCATGCGCTTCTCCGCCCAGTTAAACTTTGCTTTAGCTTGCGCCGCCTCCATCAAACAATTCACAGCGCACTGTCAATCGCGATTGCCGCTCAGACATGATCTGACATGTTTCGTTTCCGGCTGGGCATGCTAAATGCCGAAGAAGCGAACAAATGGGAGGCACACTCTTGGCAAAGCCCAAGCCTGACAGCAAACCAATCAGCAAGCTGCGCGGCAGAGTCTATAAGGCACTGAAGATTGCAGCAGCCGTGTTCCTGCTGCTGATGGCTGTGGGCATCATCTGGTTCATCACGCTGATCAACCAGACCGATTGGAAGGATTTCGATCCGGGCAAGCTGGAAAACCAAGCGCAGACACTGATCTTCTACGACAAGGACGGTAACACTGTGGGCGGGCTCTACGGCGGCCAGAACCGCACAAACATCCCTCTTTCAGATGTGCCGAAACACGTGAGGAACGCCCTGCTCGCTGCGGAGGACATCCGCTTTTACAGCCACCCTGGCGTGGACATCCAGGGCATCCTGGCGGCGGCATGGGCCGATATCACCAAGGGAAAAATGCGCGGCGCCAGCACACTCAGCCAGCAGCTGATGAAGATCACACACCTGACCAACGAGCAAACATTAACCCGCAAGCTCCAGGATGCCAGGCTGGCGCTGGAGCTTGAGCGCGCATACTCCAAAGATGAAATCATGGAGATGTATCTCAACACAATGTATTTCGGCAACGGTGCCTATGGCATCGAAGCGGCAGCCCAAAGCTATTTCAGCAAGCCGGCCAAGGAGCTCACCCTTGCCGAAGGTGCGTTGATCATCGGCATCCTGAAGGGACCCGGCATTTATGCACCCCACTTAAATCTGGACAAGTCAACCCAGCGCAGAAACCTGATCCTGGGCCTGATGAACGAATATGGACTCATCACAAAAGATGAGATGGAGAAGGCAAAGGAAGAGAAAGTAGCACTCAAACTGCAAAAACGAAACAATGCAAATTATGGCTTCTATATTGATGCGGCGGAAAACGAGGCCATGGCGCTCACCGGTATCACGAGGGAGGATTTGGTCTCTGGCGGTTATCGGATCTATACCACGATGGACCCCGCATTGCAGAAGAAATGCGACGAACTGATGAGCAACTCGGATCTCTACCCCGCCAACGCCAAGGACGGCACCGAGGTGCAGGGTGCGCTGGTGGTGCTGGACAGCAAAACGGGGGCGGCGCGGGCCGTGGTAGGCGGTAGGGAATACACCACCAGGCAGGGCCTCAACCGCGCTACATCTTCCAAGCGACAGCCGGGTTCAGCCATCAAGCCAATGCTGGTGTATAGCCCGGCCATTGACCGCTATGGATACAACCCGGCAACCATGATCCAGGACGCACCGGTGGATTTCAACGGGTACAAGCCGGTGAACGCCGGCGGCAAATACAGCGGCTGGGTCACGCTGCGGCAGGCAATCGTGCGCAGCATCAACGTGCCGGCTGTGAGGGTGCTGAACGACATCGGGATCTCATCCGCCAAAGATTTTGCCAGCAGCGCAGGCATTACCTTCGACCCCCAAGACAACAGCTTGGCCATTGGTCTGGGCGGCTTCACCCGGGGCGTGACGCCCATCGAGCTCGCATCTGCCTATACGGCGCTGGCAAACGGGGGGAACGTTTCGCAAGGAAGCTTCGTGCAGAAGATTGTGGATTCCGATGGAGTGGTCATCTATGAAAACCACTATCCCAACAAACCGGTGATGAGCGACTCCACAGCCTTTATCATGACTGACATCCTGCACAACGCGGCGATGAGCGGCACGGCAAAGCTTTTAAACTTCACCAAGATCCCGCTTGCGGCAAAGACCGGCACCGTGGCCTGGGATTATGGCAACAAGGATGTCTGGCTGGCTAGCTATAACCCGGACTATGTGGTGGTGTGCTGGATGGGCTTTGACCGCACCGACAAGGATCATTATCTTTCCACCGGTGTGATCGGCGGCACTTACCCGGCCCAGATGTGCAAGGAGGTCTATACCTACCTCTACAGCCAGACCGCGGCGCCCAAATTCCGGATGCCGGACAGTGTGACATTGCTGGCGCTGGACCGGCTGGCGCTGGAGCAGACCGGCCGCATCCTTCTGGCATCGCCACTGACGCCGGAGGACCAGAAGCTTTATGATTACTTTCCCAAATCCCAGGCGCCCACCGAGGTGTCGCAGTATTGGCAGACGCCGGTCACGCCCACGGGGTTTAATGTGGTCTTGTCAGAACGGGGTTATCCGCTCATCTCATTTCTGATGGTGCAGGATTTCGCCCGGTATGATGTATACCGCATCAACGAATATGGGCGCACCGAGAAGGTCACGGAGATCCAGGGCGCCGCTGGGTCCATCGCCACTTATGAGGACACCACCGTGCTGCCAGGCGGTTATTCCTACTACATTAGCCCGGTGCACCCGCAATTGAACGTGGCTGGCAACCCAACCAACGCAATCAGCATCGCCGTGGCTGCAACAAACCAGCCCACCGGGCAGCCGAATGGCACATCACCCTGGGATGATTTCTTCGGCGGGTTGTTCTCACCAAAAAACACAGAGACGCCGCCCACCGCGCCGCCGGTGCCGGAAGCGACGGCGGCGGCACCATAACAGTTATCGTTGGCGAGGCGGGTATGGCTCCCCGCCCCTACCGAGAAAATCCCTGATACCAAACAGCATGGCCCTTATGATATAGTTAAGAAAAAACAGAGGGCACCCATGCACAATAGAATGATTCTCTCCGGCGGCACGATCATTGACGGCACCGGTGCCGCGCCTTACACGGGCACTTTGATTCTTTCTAGTGGCAAAATTGAATCCATCGATACAAAAAATACGAATCCATACGGTGAAATCATAAACATCACCGGCTGCACCGTGCTGCCCGGCTTTGTGCATGCGCACGCCCACCCAGGCTTTAAACAACTTGCCGGACAAGACCTGCCCGACTATGAGCTGGGCTGGCTGGAAGCATGCCTTAATGCAGGCATCACCACCGTGCGTGACATGGGCGGGCTCAATGGCAACAGCCTGGAAGATGTGCTGCGGCGGCGGGATGGCCTGAACGCCACCGGCAAATACCCCCGCATTGCCTCAGCAGGCAAATTTCTGGCGGCTCCAGGCGGCTATGGCGGTATGGCTCCAATTGCCATCACCACAGAGGGGGAGGCAAGACATGCAGTGCGGGATGCCCTCCAGGCAGGTGTGGATTTTATCAAGACCTCTCTGGAGCTGGGTTACAGCCCGGACACTGCGCTGCCCACCCTGCCGCCAGAGTTGCTCGGAGCAATCTGCGATGAAGCCCGAAGCCTGGGCCTCCCGGTGGCCGCCCACCTGTCGCAAAGCGGCCCGCTGCGCACATTGGTGGAGGCAGGCATCACCAACGCCGAACACGCCCCCTATGACCCGATGGACGATGAATTGATTTCGCTCATGATAAATCGGGGTGTGATGCTCACACCCACACTGACGATGTACCGGATGTTTCAGGAAAAATACGGAGCGCCTTTCCTCGCGACTGCCATGGACAATACGCGGCGGTTCGCAGCGGCCGGCGGATTGGTTGCCGTGGGTGACGATTATTTGGAGCCGGAGGAGCCTTGGTATCTGCCCGGCCTGCCCATGGGCGAGCTGGAGCTGCTCCTGCAGGCTGGATTAACCCCCATGCAGGTGATCACTGCGCTCACCAAAAACGGCGCCGCAGCTTGCGGACTTGCGTCAGGCACCGGCACGCTGGAGCCGGGCAAGGCAGCTGACGTTGTGGTGGTAAGGGGAGACCCGCTGGCGGATCTGAACCGACTCAGAGAAGTGGCAGTTGTTGTGTCAAGGGGAAGGGTCATTAAGAATTGACTGCCCCGACTAAGCCCGGCGGGATAATGGCTGGGTGTGGGCGTTGAAACCATCCAGCAACAAATCCAGTGTGAATTGGACAAACTTGTCGCTGTCCAGCGACAAGTATTCCGTAAACGTCTTCCCTGTGATGGAATACTGAAAGAAAAAACCGGTCAACGCAAAGATCACCGACGAAGTGCCCATTGCCACATCGATGTCAGGCCGGATGCTGCCATCGGTGATGCCGTCGGTGATTGCCCCTGATACAAGCTGAAACAACGCTTTGTTCACTGAATCAAATTCAGTGCCTATTTTGCTGTCTTCCAACGATCTTACTCGTGAAGAATAGTTCATCATGGCGAAGAACGCCGTCTTTTCCTTGTAGAATTGAAAGAAAGCCCGCCCCATGATCCGCAGTCTATCATAGCCTGTGCTGCCACAGTCCGTTTCTTTCCGGAGATAATCCAATAGAATCTTGAAGCCTCTCAGAACAACAGCGGCCAGTAGCATCTCCTTGCTGTTGAAATACTGATATACGGTTTTCCTTGTAAACTGCGCCTTCCTTGCGATTTCCTCCATCGATGCCCCATCGACACCCAGCACGCTGAAAATCTCTTCTGCGGCATTGAGGATATCGTCTTCCCTGACCTGTCTTTCCCGCTCTTTTCTGGAAATTTCCTGCATTCTAACAAACTCCTTGTTGACAAGCGATTGATACGTGTCGTATACTTTGGTTACATCGTGTAACCTCATTACACATTCGGTCTACATCAATATAGTATACCAAAACCTTGCTGTCAAGCAGCACAACGTGAAGGGAGCAACAAAAATGGAAAACAGTTTTAAAGTCGTCGGCATCATCAGCAGCCCTAACCGCAACGGAAACACGGCTGCGCTCGTTCGGGCGGCACTCAAGGGAGCACAAGACCAAGGAGCAACGGTCTCGGAGATCTTCCTGGCAGAGCACAACCTTAGATTCTGCACAGGCTGCCTGGCCTGCACAGCAAAGGGAAAGTGCCCGCTGCCCGATGATTTTGAATCGCTGAGGGAAATTGTGTATGAGGCCGACGGGCTCATCGTAGGCTCCCCCACATACGCATCCTCCTACAATGCGATCCTCAAGAATTTTGGCGAGAGGATGGGCATGCTCACACTGTTTACCTCATCATTTGGCGGCAAATATGCAATAGGGTTGTCCACAGCCAATGGCAAAGCTGCAAGGAGGACCGCCAAAGAGATCACAGGGATGTTCAAAATGGGGTTCTTCCAGCGGGCATACATCACAGGAACCCTTGGAGTAGGCGTATTGTCCAGGGGCATGCAGCGGAATGTCGCTGACAATCCGGCAGCTTTGGCGCAGGCTCGCATTCTCGGAGCCAGGATTGCCAAAGACATCAAAACAAAAAATCCTTATCCGTTTCAGAATCTGCTGATGAGAACCATTACAAGGTTGTTTATGAAGCCTATGATGACCAACTATATCCTAAAGAACAAAGACGGCCGGGAAAAGGCCACGTTTGCAAACCTGAGGCTGAGGGGTCTCATCTAGAAAGGTAACAAAAACAACCATGGCTGGGCAGCCATGGCTGTTTCATCCTAAAAGAACCTCTTACCTCACCAACCTCTCCACATCAAACACCCGGTCAGCAAAGTCGTGATAAAACGCCTCCTCGTGGCTCACCAAAACCACCGCGCCGGGGAACTCCCGCAGCACCTCCTTGAGGGCCTCCTTGGCGTTCACATCCAGGTGGTTGGTGGGCTCATCCAGCAGCATCAGCGTGTGGGGGCTCATCATGAGCCGGCAAAGTTTCACCTTCGCTTGTTCGCCGCCGCTCAAAAGCGTGATCTTGCGGTCAGCATGCTCGGCCTTGAGCCCGCAGCGGCCCAGCCATTTGCGGGCGTCAGCAGGGGCAAGCTTGGGGAACGCATCCAGAATTTCCTGAACCGGCGAGCGGTTGGGATCTTCCCAGGCATGCTCCTGCTCGTAATAACCCACGTCGATGCCCGGTGCCCAGGCAAAACGTCCGCCCAGCGCCGGGATAATGCCGGCAATTGTTTTGAGGAACGTGGTCTTGCCTATGCCGTTGAAGCCGCGCACCGCCACCTTCTCACCCTGTTTGAGTTTCAGATCAATGCCATTGAGCAGCGGGTGGTTATAGCCGATGGTGAGCTCCTTCACCTCAAGCAGCACCTGCTCAGACACAGGCTTGTAAACAAAGGAAAAACTGGGCACCGGCAGCACGCGGGGCCGCTCCATGCGCTCAATCTTGTTGAGCTTCTTGCGGCGGCTCTTGGCCATCTTGGATGTGGAAGCCCGCGCCAGGTTGCGGGCGACGTAATCCTCCAGCTTGGCAATTTCCTCTTGCTGGCGGGCATAGTCGCGCAGGTATTGCTCCTTGCGCTGTGTCTTTTGGCTCTGGAAGCTTTCAAAGCCACCGGTGTAGCGGGTGACAGCGCAGAACTCAATATCGGCAATGCAGTTGGTAACTGTGGCCAGGAAAGCCGGGTCGTGGCTCACCAGCACGAACGCGCCGGGAAAGGCGCGCAGGAATTTGCCCAGCCAGTCGATGTGCTGCCGGTCCAGAAAATTGGTGGGTTCGTCCAGCAGCAGCACGTCCGGCTGCTCCAGCAGCAGCTTTGCCAGCATCACCTTGGCCCGCTGCCCGCCGCTAAGCCTGCCCAAGGGTGTGTCCATTCCCAGGGCAGTGATGCCAAGGCCAGCGGCCACCCGCAGGATGCGGCTGTCCACGGCATAGAAACCAGCCTGCTCCAGCTCCTGCTGCAGGCGGGAAGACAGGCGCACGAGCCGGTCCAACTCCACCCCTTCTGCCGCAGCCATTCGGTCATTGGCATCCAGCAGTTTCTGTTCGGTTTCAAATAGCCATGCGAATGCCCCGCGCAGATAGTCCATGACAGACAAAGCAGGATCCACCGTGGCGTGCTGGTCAAGGCAACCCAGGCGCGTCTGCGGAAGCTTCTGCACGCTGCCCTCATCCGGGATGATCTTGCCGGACAGGATGTTGATCAACGTGCTCTTGCCGGAGCCATTGAGGCCGGTCAGGCCCATCTTGTCACCGGGCAACACACGCAGCGAGATGTTTTGGAATATCTTTTTCTCTCCGAAGCTGTGAGAGAGGTTTTCGATGGTTAAGAGACTCATGGTTTGTCCTCCTGAAATAACAACAAAATTTTCATTCTCGAATAACGTTTCAAGGAGCATCCGACTTGCCCCCACCCCTGCCCCTCCCCCATCTAGCAATTTGTTTCTACAAATTAGACATCGGGGGAGGGGCAATATTGCGCAGGGCTGCGCCCTGTACCCCATCAGTAGGGGCCGGCGGTCTTCCAGGCTTCCTGGCATACAAAAAAGGGAAGAGGCATGCGCCTCTTCCCTGTCGGTTCTCCCGCGTTCGCGGGCTATGCCCCACCGCGGCCATTTAGCCGCAGGCGGGTTTCAGACATAAAAATAACAGCATCGCCATTCCGGTTCCGTATGCAATTGTCCTGGAAAAGGGTAGACTACCCCCTCAAACTCCCAGAACAGTTGCGAGACGGTCGGTTTGGAACATGCTGCCAGTCACCTCATGGTTTTCTAATTTTAATCATAGCATAGTACCAATCATGGCGCAAGCATTACTTCACACTGTTTTTTCGCGAAGATACCATGCCACGCTGTCCGCCGCTGCATCCGCACCACCGGCTTGGCGGAAAGAATCACCGATGCAGCGGCAGGCTTCGGCAAAAGATGGCTGTGTTGAGACATCTTCAACCGCTTTCCTCAATATTTCAGGTGAAAGTTTGGTGATGTCCAGTTGCACGGCTGCACCCAGCTTCACCAACTGATTGGCGACAGCAGGCTGATCATTCATGATAGGCACCGCCACTATGGGGACTCCAAAAAGCATAGCCTCCCCCGCACTGTTGAGACCACAATGACTGATAAACGCCTTGGCATGCTTTAATACCTGAAGTTGCGGAGCATGTGGCATTACTTTCAAGTTTGGCGGGATCACCCCAAGAGCTGAAACATCAGTCTTGCCGCCCACAGCCAAAACAACCGCCCACTCGCTTCCACTGAGAGCTTCTATGCACAGGCGATAAAACTCGGCCAGATTGTTATGAATCGTGCCCATGGCGATATAGAGCACTGGCTTGCCTGCCATCCAGGCTTCCAGCGCCTGATCTTCATCTCCCCGATCTCTGATAGCCGGGCCAACAAACCGGAAGCTCTCATCGAAGCCAGCGCCTCCGGGCTGCAGTAACCGGGATGTGAACACAATATTGAGCTCCTCACGCTGGAAGTAGGAACCGGCGAGGAGTTCCTTCATCTCACCGGCGAGCATAGACGGGCAATATCTGTGATATAGCACATCCAGCTGAGGGTGGAACCCTGGCTGGAGCATCCTGTCCGGCAATGGCAGGACGGCAGATGCAAAGGATGTGCATGTGCAAACCGCCGGGAGGCCAAGCTTCATGGCAACGGTATGACCGCCGCCAAGCATCGCATCATGGATCACATAATCAAACTCCATCCCCACCGTGCGCGCCAGCGCAACCTTTGCCATAACATCATTTTGAGCCAGAAGGTATTCCATCAGAGAGAAAAAAGGGTGGTCGCCACTGGGCCGGTAGCCCCGGTGGAATTCGTCCAGCTCCGGACCACAATCCAGAAACAGGCCGCCAGCGGCTTCAATCGCAGTCTTCATGCCGGAGCCGGACAGATAGGTCACGTGCTCCCCCCTTTGCACAAGCGCCTCTACCAAGGGAAGCGTTGGGTTGATATGACCTCGGGCAGAGCCGTTCAAATACAGTGCTCTTGCCATCTCAAGCCTCCACGATATTGTTCTGAATACTCGCCGCTGTCTCGTCGCACCAGCGGATCGTCATCAACGACGACTCGATGCCATAACGCAGAGGCGCGAGCCAATATGGATACTGCGGATGCGCTCTGGCGGCCTCGCTGGCAATATAGGCAGCCTCCAGGACCCGGTATTGCGTCAGGCGCTCTTGGTGCCTCTTTTTCACGCCCTCCAGCAGCTCCATCACATCCTGCGGGGGCATCAGGCTTGCAAAGGACAGTTTCAGCATCAGTTCGGACCGGGCCGGCTGGTATTCCACAGGCCGGGCCAACCATCGGCTCAGCTCGTCCTGGCCGGCGCCGGTGACGCAGTAACTGATCTTTCTGCTGCCCGTATGGCCGGCCAATCGCTCGATCAGGCCCTCCCGCTCCAGCCTCGCCAGCATCGGATAGATGTTTCCGAAGTTCTCCTGCCAGTAGTGGGACAGCGTCTTTTCACAAAATTTCCTGATGTCATATCCCGACCCCGGCATCAGGCTCAACACGCCGAGGATTGCGTAACGGGTCTTGTTCGTTTCCGGCATGGTTCGGCTCCTATATATCTATTAGATATATTTATTATATCACTCAGATACAGTTGCACCATCCGTAAACTGCCCAAGAAATCATGGCAAACTCTGGCATTGACAAATGAAATGATTGGCATATAATTTGTTTGGCTGATAATTAAGTTATTTGCTTATCTAATTGGAGGGCCAAACCGTGGACAATTCCGAACTAGCCAAAGATCTGATGCGGACGTTCCAGCAGTTCAAGCGAGTCATGAAGCCGCCGCCGATGATCAGCGGCCTGAAGCCCAGTGAGATGGGGCTGCTGTTTCACATCGAGCGGTTCTGCGATGAGAACAGCGGCGTGAAGGTATCGGAGCTTTCCAGCCGCATGCACGTCACCTCGCCCTCCGTCACCCAGCTGGTCACGGCCCTGGAGGACCGAGGCCTGGTCACCCGCCGCATGGACCCGGACGACCGGCGCAGCGTGCTGGTGAGCCTGACCGAGAAGGGAGAGGCCATCACCCGCCAGGCCGAACAAGGGCTGCAAGCATTGCTCTCCGGCATCGTAACCCATTTGGGCGAGGAAAAAAGCCAGCAATTGATCAGTCTGTTGGACGACGTTTATCAGTACCTTTCCAGAACAGACAACAATCCATAAAGGAGATAAGCCATGCTCAAACTTTATCGGAACTTGAAGCCCTTCACGGTGCCGATCGTGATTGTGCTGATCATGGTCTTTCTACAGACCATGGCAAACCTCTATCTGCCCACGTTGATGGGCGACATTGTGAACAAAGGCATCATGATGGGCGATACCGACTATATCCTTCAGGCTGGCGGCACAATGCTCATCTACGTGGCCGGTGGCGTGGTGTGCGCGATTGTGGCCAGCTACTTCGCCTCCCGCACGGCCATGGGGCTGGGGCGCATCCTACGCAACCGTGTGTTCTCCACAGTGGAAAGCTTCTCGCTGCACGAGTTTGACAAGATCGGCACCGCCACGCTGATCACCCGCACCACCAATGACATCACCCAGGTGCAGATGGTCACCGTGATGCTTTTGAACATGATGCTGGGCGCACCGATGACGGCGATCGGCGGGTTCATCCTGGCCTATTCCAAAGACCAGGAGCTCACGCTGGTGCTGGCAGTTGCAATCCCGGTGCTTGTGCTTACCATTACCATACTGGCGACGAAGGCGATGCCGCTGTTTCAATCCATCCAGAAGAAGATCGACAAGATCAACCTGGTGCTGCGGGAGAACCTGACCGGCATCCGCGTGGTGAGGGCCTTCAACCGCATTGGCGATGAGCGTAAGCGTTTCGAGGAGGCCAACGGGGATCTGACAGGCACGTTCATCAAGGTGAACCGCATGATGGCGTTTATGTTCCCGGCGATGATGATCATCATGAACGTGACCAGCCTTGCCATCATTTGGTTCGGTGCCATGCGCATTGAAGCCGGCATGGACATCGGCGCGCTGACGGCGTTCACACAGTATGCAATGCAGATCATGTTCGCCTTTTTGATGTTCTCGATGATGTTCATCATGGTGCCCCGCGCCCAGGCTGCTGCCCAGCGCGTGGTCGAGGTGCTGGAAACCAAACCGGAGATTGTGGACCCCAAGAACCCGGCGAGCCCCAGCGGCATCCGCGGGACTGTGGAGTTCAGGGACGTCACCTTCAGCTACCACGGCGCGGAAAACCCGGCGCTGGCCAGCGTGAGCTTCACAGCCAAGCCCGGCGAGATCACGGCAATCATTGGCGGCACCGGCTCGGGCAAAACCTCATTGGTGAACCTGATCCCCCGCTTTTATGACGTGGACAGCGGCACCGTGCTGGTGGACGGCGTGGATGTGCGGCAGATGACACAAAAGGACTTGCGCAGCCGTATAGGGTTCGTGCCGCAGAAAAGCGTTCTTTTTACAGGCACCATCGCCGATAACATCCGTTTTGGCAAGCAGGATGCCAACGATGAAGAAATGGCCCAGGCTGCCCAGACAGCCCAGGCCACCGAGTTCATCGAGCAGCTGGAGGAGAAATACGGGCACATCATCGCGGAAGGCGGCACCAATGTGTCCGGCGGGCAGAAGCAGCGCCTCTCCATCGCCAGGGCTCTGGCGATGAAGCCGGAAATTTACATCTTCGATGACAGCTTCTCAGCGCTGGACTTCAAGACTGATGCTAAGCTCCGCGCAGCGCTGAAAAAGCAGATCGCGGACTCCACGGTGTTTATCATCAGCCAGCGCGTGTCCACCGTGATGGATGCCGACCGCATCATCGTGCTGGATGACGGCCGCGTGGCCGGCATCGGAACGCACCGCGAATTGATCAAATCCTGCGACGTTTACCGTGAAATCGCCTCGTCGCAGCTTTCAGAGGAGGAACTGGCATGAGCGAGCACAAGCAGCAAGGTCCCGGCGGAAAACAGCCGATGCGCAGAGGCCCCGGTGGCCCCGGCGGCCCCATGGGGGGCCCCGGCGGGTTCGGCATGCCGGTGGAGAAACCCAAGAACTTCAAAGGCACGTTGACAAGGCTGCTCAAATATCTGAAACCCCACCGCACGGCGCTGATCATCGTGTTCATCTTTGCCATTGCCAGCACGGCCTTCGCCGTGTATGCGCCAATGGTAAGCCGTGATGCTTTGAACGGTTTGCAGCACAGCCTGGTTGCCAAGGGCGTGATGGACGGCATTGCAAAAGCAGAAGAAAACCCGCAGGTGCAAGCGGGGTTGAAGATGCAGGGTGTGCCGCTGCTGGCAGATGCCAAAACCAACGATGAGAAGGCAAACGCTGTCAGCAAGTTCCTCGACCTGGCATTGAAACTGCCAAAAGACCAGCTGGAGGCCATGATCAAAGCAGGCGGCGGCCAATCCGGCACATCATTTATGGGCTACGACTTGTCACAGTTGGGAAGCGCGGAAAATAAGGATAAGCTGGATACCTTCATCGGCTACATCCGGGAAACCGGCGGCAAGATCATGTTTGATGAGTTGGGGCGGTTCATGCTCCAGCTTCTGGCGCTCTACCTGATCAGCGCAGGCTTCACGTTCATCATGCAGTATGCAATGTCCTCCGTGTCGCAAAACACTGTGAAGGTGATGCGCACCGAAGT
This sequence comes from Bacillota bacterium, assembly GCA_023435705.1. Lineage (GTDB taxonomy): Bacteria > Bacillota > Clostridia > Christensenellales > UMGS416 > JAEYRA01. The sequence goes on from JAEYRH010000012.1 coordinate 82,718, forward strand.
GAACGACAAGCTGGCGAAGCTGCCGCTCAAGTTTTTTGACAGCCGCACCCATGGCGAAATCCTGAGCCGCATGACCAACGACATGGACACGATTGCCCAGACGCTGCAGCAGAACCTGACGCAGGTGATCAGCTCGATCGTGCAGATCATCGGCTATGTGATTATGATGCTCACCATCAGCCCGATCCTCACGCTGATTGTGCTGGCTACGCTGCCGCTGTATATCATCGCAACGATGTTCATCGCCAAGGCCAGCCAGAAATACTACAAGGCCCAGCAGAAGAGCCTGGGCGAGCTCTCCGGCCATGTGGAGGAGATGTATGGCGGCCACAAGGTGGTAAAGGCATTCAGTTATGAGGACAAATCCCTATCTAAATTCAAGGGTGTAAATGACGAACTTTATGCAGCCGGTTGGAAAGCGCAGTTTGTGTCGGGCATCATGTTTCCGATCATGAACTTCGTGAGCAACCTGGGCTATGTGCTGATCTGCGTGGTCGGCGGCACCTATGCTGCCAAGAAGGCGCTGGAGCTGGGCGACATCACAACGTTTATCCAGTATTCCCGGTCGTTCACGCAGCCCATCGTGCAGACGTCCAACATTGCCAATGTGATCCAGTCCACAATTGCCTGCGCCGAGCGCGTGTTTGAGCTGCTGGATGAGGCTGAGCAGCTGCCGGAAAAGGCCGACGCCATCAAGCTTGACGCCCCCACCGGCAACGTGAGCTTTGACAACGTGAAGTTTGGCTACAGCGAAGACAAGATCCTGATGGAAGACATGAACATCCATGTGCAGCCCGGCCAGACCATCGCCATCGTGGGCCCCACTGGCGCAGGCAAGACTACGCTGGTGAACCTGCTGATGCGTTTTTATGAAGTGAACGACGGCGCCATCCGTGTGGACGGTGTGGATACCCGTGACATGCGGCGTGCAGATCTGCGCCACATCTTCGGCATGGTGCTGCAGGACACTTGGCTGTTCACAGGCACGATCCGCGACAACATCGCCTATGGTAGTGACAATGCCACTGAGGAAGAAATCATCGCGGCAGCCAAGTCCGCCCACGCAGACCGGTTTATCCGCACGCTGCCGGAAGGTTATGACACGGTGCTGAACGAAGACGCCTCCAACATCAGCCAGGGTCAGAAGCAGCTGCTGACGATTGCACGGGCAATCCTGGCCGACCCGGCCATCCTGATCCTCGATGAGGCCACAAGCTCGGTGGATACCCGCACGGAGCTCCGCATCCAGCGGGCGATGCATAACCTGATGAAGGGCCGCACGAGCTTCGTGATCGCCCACCGGCTTTCCACGATCCGCGACGCGGACCTGATCCTGGTGATGAACCACGGCTCGATCATCGAGACCGGCACCCACCAGGAGCTGCTGGCAGCCAATGGCTTCTATGCGGACCTCTATATGAGCCAGTTCACCGGGGCGAAAACGGAGGAGCTTGCGGGATAAGGCGGTGGCTAACTCCCCCTCATAGAGGGGTCAAGTATCGTACGATCAGAGCAAGCCTGCCATGTCAACAAAAAACAGCCACCTGGAAGTCTCCAGGCGGCTGTTTTTGTCACTGACAAAAGTCAGTCAGCTAATTCGATCTCGATCACCGTATCCAACGGGTCGGGCAGGCAGCAGTCGTTCATGATTGGGTCTGTCTCGAGAAAAGTGAGCCCCTGGTAGGCATGAAGCATCCAAGCGGCAGACAACTTGATCTCGCTCCCATCGCGAAGCAGTCGCGCCTTCTTCACTTTCTCCGCCGCAATACCCGGCAGGTACAAGGGACCAATGGGCGGCTCAAACACATGGGCGTAAACAAGATTGCCCTTGCGGGTGTAGCGCCCCCACTCAGGCTTGGGCAGGTTGGCGTTGCCGCAGCCAACCAGGCTGCCGCCGTTCAAATCCATCCAACGGCCCACGTCAGCCAAGATACGCAGTGACTCCTCCGGGATGTTTCCCCGTGCGTCCGGACCCACGTTCAGCAGCATGTTGCCGCCCTTGCTCACGCACTCAGCCAGCTTGCGCACGATCACCGAGGCGGGCTTAAAAAACTTGTCTGCAGCGGCGTAGCCCCAGTTCTTGTTCATCGTGATGCAGGCCTCCCACGGGATGGGCTCGCCGCGCTTGTTGGTGAGGCCCTCCGGCGGGATGAGCTGCTCAGGAGAGGCGAAGTCGCCGCTCCACGGGCTGGGCTCATCCTCCAGGATGGAGCCGAAGCTGCTGCCGCCCACCTCCAGGCGGTTGTCAATCAGCACGTCGGGCTGGTAGCTGCGGATCATCTTCACCAGTTTCTCCGCCTGCCATTTCTCGCCCACCATGTTGTCATAGGAAAAGTCAAACCACATGATGTCCAGCTTGCCATAACCGGTGCAGAGCTCCTTCACCTGGCCATGCAGGTAGTCCACATAGCGCTCAAACCGGTGCTCCGCACCTTCAAAAGCCTTGTTTTCCCGCATGGGGTGGCAGCGGTCGCCATAATGGGGGTAGTCTGGGTGGTGCCAGTCCAGCAGCGAGTAATACAAACCCACTTTCAGGCCCTCGGCGCGGAAGGCATCCAGGTATTCACGGATCAAGTCCCGTTTGGCCGGCGTGTTGGTGGCCTTGTAATCGGTAAGAGCGCTGTCAAACAGGCAGAATCCGTCGTGGTGCTTGGCTGTCATCACGGCATACTTCATGCCGGCGGCTTTGGCTGCCCTGGCCCACTTTTTCGGGTCATAGTCCACAGGGTTAAAGGAGTCAAAAAACTGCTGATAGTCCTCATTGGAAATGCGCTCCACACTGCGCACCCACTCGCCGCGGGCAGGCGTGGCATAAATGCCCCAATGGATGAACATGCCGAACCGGTCCTGGCGGAACCAATTGATGCGCTGGAATTTCTCAAACATAGCCATACTCCTCCGTTGGAAGTCTGCCGGTATTATACCATGGCAGCGGTGTGCTGCGTGAATTTCAACCACTTTGCTCAATGAATATCAGCTCCGGATGAACGAGATGCCTGCGACGAAAAACAAATGTGGAGCCAAGCAGGATCAATCCTTTGAAAGTGCCATGGTAAACCGGTAATGGGTGAGCCGGAAACCCTGCTGTTCATAGAAACGGTGAGCGCGCTCCCGCATCCGGTTGGTGGAAAGCTCCAGGAAGTAGCAGCCTCTGGCCCGGGCCAGCGCAGCCATTTTGTCCACCATCGCCGCGCCAACGCCTGCGCCACGAAAGCCTTCCTCCACCACCAGCTCCACAATCTCTGCCACAGGGCCTTCGTGGTGCAGCGGCGAGGAAAATTGCAGGCTGCCAAAGGCGCACACAGAGCCCTCGGCTTCTGCAACCAGATAAACGATTGCGGGATCGGCAAGGTTGTTCATATATTTGTGTGAGAACAAAGCAAAATCGTATTTCTTCGGAGTTTCCAGCAGCTCGATCAGGCGGTGCACATGGGGTGCGTCGTATTCGGTGGCTGGGCGGACGATGGCCATACATGCACCTCTTGAAAGGTCTTGGGCGAAAACACAAAATCAAAAGAAACGCCAGTCAATACTGCCCTGCTTAACAATTCTTCCTTAGGACGGTTTGACATCATAATAGCTTGCGGATTGCAGGGGCGTCAAGGTATGTACCAAGAATAATCATAAAGGGCTAGATTGTGTTATAATATATTGGTCAGATTTAAGATAGAACCGCTTCATTGATAATTCAGAAATACGCCACTTAAGCAATTAACCAATTAGGATTACTAATGTTAGCCAGGAGGTATAATGGATACTCCAACGAATTCACTGGGCTATATCTCTCCTAACATCCTTATTATTATTATATGTTTGAGCATAATTGCTATTTGTTTGACCGTATTAGCAATACACCTCTTTAGAAACCAATATTTTCATAATAACAGTTACATATACAATAAGCTCATAGAAACAAACAAGAAGTTTCTCCCACTATTTACTAACGTGCATGACATAAGTAGAAAGTATTCTCTATCTTCAAAAAGCGCATTTGACTCATTTAATCCGACAAAGCATATGATAATCGTGTCAATTGATTGCATAAGCTATATATCAAGACAAATAGATTATGGGAAACATAACCAAGAAATCTGGAATAAGTACCAAAAAGAGATTCAGGATCTCAAAAGATTGCCACTCAATGCAACCATCCATACTTGCTCTTATTCAAAAACATGGTTCATTAAGCGTTCAAACAAATGCCTAATACAAGACCTGCTAGAAGAACCGAAGCTGAAAAGCAATGTAGTAATATATTGGGATTATCGATCACCAAAAGGGAGAAATTATTATAGAGACGAAATGGTGTACGATGCTGAGAGTTGCGTGCGGAAAGCACTGGAATCAAATTCCAAGAAAACCTTTGCCGAGGAGCAACGAAGTCTTGTCACCAAAGCATTGAGATTCAATGTCCTTAAGAGAGATAATTATAGATGTATTATATGCGGGGCTTCTGCAAATGACGGTGTCACACTAGAAGTTGATCATATTTTACCAATATCAAGAGGTGGTAAAACAGAAATAAGCAATCTCCAAACATTATGTCATCACTGTAATAGAGGCAAGCACGCAAGAATGATGTGATTTGCGATGAGCACTAATGCATGTCAGCAAAAGAGTTAGCCCTCACATGACCAGTTTTACACAGAATTAGTATTGATCTATATGCAAAGCCCGCCTATCAGCGTTAGTGATAGGCGGGCAATATCTGGCGAAAGTGCTCAGATAGAAATCCTGTGATACACCATACCAAATGCGTCAGCCACACCGGGGCAGGTGCACTTGCCCTCATAGGTATTCACACCGGCCACAATGGCGTCGCTGCGGCGGATGGCGCCCTCCATGCCCAGATTGGCAATCATCAGGCCGTAACTGAGCGTGGCATTGGTAAGCGCTTGCGTGCTGGTGCGCGGCACAGCGCCGGGCATATTGGCCACGCAATAGTGCACCACGCCATCCACTTCATACACAGGGTTCTCATGGGTGGTGGCGTGGGTGGTCTCGCAGCAACCACCCTGATCCACAGCCACATCCACAATCACCGCACCCTTTTTCATTAATTTCAGGTGCTCGCGTTGGATAATCCTCGGAGCTGTGGCGCCGGGAATCAGCACCGCTCCGATCACAAGATCTGCCTCCGCCAATGCTGCTTTGAAGTTGGCAGCATTGCTGAACAGTGTGCGCACTGCGCCGCCCATCACATCGTCGATGTAAATGAGCTTGTTGATGTTGGTGTCCATCACAGTGACCTTGGCACCCATGCCCAACGCGACCTTACAGGCGTTCCGACCCACCACACCGGCGCCGACGATCAGCACCCTGCCCTTTTCCACACCGGGCACGCCGCCCAACAGCACGCCCCGGCCGCCGAAGGGCCTCTCCAGGTATTTCGCGCCCTCTTGCGCGGCGAGCCGGCCGGCAATCTCACTCATGGGCCGCAGGCAGGGCAGCACGCCGCCCTCGGTGATCGTCTCGTATGCGACTGCCTTCACACCGGATGCAAGAAGGGCGTCCGTCAGATCCCGATCGGCTGCCAGGTGAAGGAAAGTGTATAGTATCAAACCATGGCGGAAGAAGCGGTATTCACTTTTCAACGGCTCCTTGACCTTCACAATCATGTCCGCAGCGCCCCACACCTGCGCGGCTGTCTCCACCAGCCTCGCGCCGGCTGCTTCATACTCGGCATCCTCATAGCCCGCACCCAGCCCGGCGCCTTTCTGCACAAGCACCTCGTGGCCGGCTTCTGCATAAGCCCGGGCGCAGTTGGGCGTCATGCCAACCCGGTATTCGTGGTTCTTGATCTCTGTAACAGTTCCGACTTTCATTCAAATTCCTCCCAGCAGCCAGATCAACATCATTATACTCTGATTTCTTATGGTCTGAGATGGTCTATTATACCTGATCACCGATTGGGGCAAAGAACAAGGGCGGGAATCTCTTCCCGCCCTTCCGGCATTGGTATATTATTCTTCCGCATCCTGCTCTTCCACAGGCTCCAGCTCAACCTCGTCCTCATGCACAGGCTGCTCCGCCACTGCCTCTCGGATGGAGAGACTGATGCGCTTCTCCGCAGGATTCACATCCAGGATCTTGACCGGCACGATCATATCGGGCTGCAGCACGCTTTCCACCTTATCGATGTGGTGGTCAGCCACCTGGGAAATATGCACCAGGCCATCAAGACCGGGCTCCAGCTCTACAAAGGCGCCGAAGGTCACGATGCGCACCACCTTGCCCTGCACGATGTCGCCCACATGATAGCGATCGGGAGCCAGATCCCAGGGGCGGGGCTTGGCTTGCTTGGCGCTCAAGCTCAGGCGCTTGCGCTCCACATCAACCTTGAGCACCTGCACGTTGATCTCCTCACCCACGCTCACCACGTCGCGGGGGTGCTTCACGCGGCCCCAGGCCAGGTCTGTCACATGGACCAGGCCGTCCACGCCAGCCACGTCCACAAAAGCGCCGAAATCGGTGATGCGGCGCACGGTGCCCCGGGCAACCTCACCTTCATGGCTTTTCAGCATTTCCCAGATCTCGACCTCGTGCTTCTGCTTGTCAGCTTCCAGCACGGCGCGGCGGGATGCAACCACGCGATGGCGGTGCTTCTCTACCTCGATGATCTTCAGATCCATCTCTTTGCCCACGTACTCGGTGATGTCTTCCACATACCGTGTGTCCAGCTGTGACGCGGGGATGAAGGCGCGCACACCGTAGACATTGGCGATGAGACCGCCCTTGACCACCTGCTTGCCCAAACCCTTCACAGCATTGCCAGCCTCGAAGTCGTCCATGATCTGCTTCCAACCCTTGCGGACTTCCAGGTTTTTCAATGACAGCACGACGTTACCGTCACCGTCGTTGATCTTGAGGATCTCGACCTCAAGCTCGTCTCCCTCATGGGCTTCCTGTAACAGATCCACATTGCTCTCAGACGAAAACTCGTCCTTGCTGATGATGCCGTCGGCCTTGTAGCCGATATTCACACACACCTCGTCTGCCGTCACCTGCACCACAGTGCCTTTGACGACCTGGCCGGGGCGGATGGTCCTCATCGTTTTTTCAAACGCTTCCTCGAAACTGTCGCGCGCCGGTTGGGCGGGTGGCTCTGCCACAGGGGCCGCTTCGGCCGTCTGCTCCGCGGCCACGGCCGCTGCTTCCGGCTCCGTCGCTATCCCGGCTTCAGGGGCAGCCGTATCTACCGAGGCCTGTGCTTCAACAGGCTCCTCCACGGGCACTGCCTGCTCCACCTGGACTTCCATTTCCCTGTTGTCCATCTCGCTCATGTTACTGTAAACCTCCTCGATGATCCAATCCGGAGTTGAAGCCCCGGAAACAATTCCTACTGTTTGACACCCCGGAAACCCACCCGCCGGCAGCTCTGACGCGTTTTCCACCCAAATGGTGTTGGGCCGCGCCTTGCGGCAGATTTCATAAAGTTTCCTGGTGTTGGAGCTGTTGCGACCGCCCACCACCACGATGCAGTCTGCCCTCCGGGCCAGCTCCTCCGCCTCGCTTTGGCGCTCGGCAGTGGCGTTGCAGATCGAAGGGAAAACCTCCGGATCGGTGATCTTGCCCCGAAGCAACTCCACAAGCCTCTCCCAGCGGGACTGGGGCGTCGTGGTCTGGGCTACAATGCAGGCATGCTCCAAATGTGGCAGTGAAGCCACATCTTCTTCGGTGCTTACGATGCAGGCGGAATTGCCGCACCAGCCGTTGATGCCCTCCACCTCAGGGTGCTCACGTTCGCCGATGATCACAATGGGAACACCCTGCTCGTGACACCGATGGGCCTTGTCCTGTATGCGCTTGACGCAGGGGCAGGTGGCATCCACGATGGCCAGGCCCTGCCGCTTGCATTGCTCGAGCACATCCTGGCTCACGCCATGGCTGCGGATGACCACAGTGGCATCGGGTGGAATGTCATCCAACTGCTCAGTTGCCTGCACGCCCAACCCTTTCAGCCGCTCCACGACCTGATCGTTGTGGATAATCGGCCCCCAGGTATAAACAGGCTTGCCGCCGTCAGCGCATTGGAAAACCATGTCGACTGCCCGGCGAACCCCGAAGCAAAAGCCTCCCTTTTCCGCCCTGACAATGACCATAGTTGCACCTCTATCAAGTATATACTATGTGTTCACAAAATTCAAATACTATTAAACTTTGTGAACGGTGGGAGATAATGGGAGGGGGGATTTCACATCAGCGCGCTCAGCGCCTCGAGCACGGCGGCTGTGGCCTTCTCAGTGGTATCACTTTTCACACGGCCGGCGCCCTTCAGTGCCGCAAGATCCACTGGCTGCCCCACAACCACCCGCACCGGGCGAAACAGCCGGAACCCAGCCGTGTCGGCAAAGAGCACCGGGATCACCGGCGCGCCGGAGACCATGGCGATATAGCCCACACCGTTGTTGAATTTCTGAATCGTGCCGTCCAGCTTCTTATTGCGGGTGCCCTCGGGGAAAATCGCGAAGACTTCTCCGGCTTTCAGAATATCCAAAGACCGCTTGATTGCGCCGATGTCTGCGGTGCCACGATTGACGGGGAAGGCGCCAACAGCGCGCAACACCCAACTGAAGAACCGGCCATGGCGAAACAGCTCGCTCTTGGCCATAAACACGGTGCGCCGTGGAAAAAGAATCCTGGGGATGAAAAACACTTCCCACATCGAAATGTGGTTGGCGAACACGATGAACGGCCCATTCTGCGGGATATGCTCCCTGCCTTGCACCCGGAGGGGAAAGACCAGTGCTGTGAGCAGCACTGTAAGAAATTTGCCAAACGCATAAAGCGCTTTGTCAACCCATCTCATTTCTGAAGTGGTCATATGCCCTGCCGCACCCTCCGTATCACATGTTCCACAGCCTCTTCGGCTGTCAGTTCCGTGGTATCAAGCACCTCGGCGCCATCGGCCACCCTGAGAGGGGAAGCGGCGCGGGAGCTGTCTTGCAGGTCGCGTTCCTCAATGTCGCGCACGCACTCCTCAAAACTTTTGCTGCTGCCGCGGCTTTGCAGCTCCAGCAGCCTTCGGCGGGCGCGGGCTTCCACTGAGGCGGTGACAAAAAACTTATGCTGCGCCGTCGGCAGCACATGGGTGCCGATGTCGCGGCCATCCATCACCACGCTGCGCTGCCCGGCAATGGCCTGCTGAAGCGCCACCAGCCGCCGGCGCACCGCCGGCCACTGGCTCACATCGGAGGCTGCTCGGGATACCTCCGGCGTGCGGATGAGAGCAGTCACGTCCTCCCCGTCCAGCAGAACCGTTTGGGCGCCCTGTTCCACCAGCATTGACACATCGGTGCTCCCGGCCATTTTGCTCACAGCAGCCTCGTCCTGCGTGCAGAGGCCCAGCCGCAGCGCTTTCAGACCCACCGCGCGGTACATCGCGCCGGTGTCCAGATAGGTGAAACCCAGCCTTGCAGCCACAACCTTGGCAATCGTGGACTTGCCGGCCCCGGCGGGGCCGTCGACGGCGATCTGGATTGCGGTGGCATGGGTCTGTGGTCGCTTCCCTTCGTTGTTCATCATATCACGCGGTGCCCCAGGCCGATGGCGTTTTCATTCAGGTGCAGCAGGCCGATGCCGGTGAAGATGCACACGGCAAGATGGTCTTCATGGCGGGCGATGCCGATCTTGCCGCCCATGTTAAGCCCGATGGCCTTCGGCATGATCTGCGAGAGCGCCTCGCGGGCAGCGCCTGCCACGGCGCCCTCCTCATTGTGGTGGTCGCCGATGATGCCCTCGCGCTTTGCAGCCACGACAGCCCGCTCGATCACCTTCATCACAGAGGAAATAAACTCGCCGCCGTAGTCCACTGCGGCGGCCGGGATGGAAAGGGCGTGATAATGGTCTTTCAGGTCTTTTTCTTCCTCACGGCTGCGGGAAAGGCTCAGCAGCACCGCGGCGCGGCAGACCTCACGGCTGATTGACTCGCTCAAGGGCGTTCCTCCATAAAAGTCATGTTATTGCGTGCTGGTGATGGTAACCAGGATGCTCTCCGGGTTGATGGCCACGGCGGTGATGCCAGTCTCCTCCGCGTCATATTCGGCGTGAATCACCAGTGTATAGGAGCGGGCGTCAAGCCCGGAGGCGTTCACGGTCAGGCGAATCATCGATTCCTTGATCTTCGAGGCCATAAGCTCCGGACAGGTCACCGTCACGGTGGCGCTGAGCTGCTTGCTGTCCACCTTGAGGCCAGAACCCAGATTCACCACATGCACCGGGAGATCGGACAATGACACAGTTGTCATGTTTTCTTCCACCCGGATCAACACAGTAACCGTGTTTTCACCCACCGCTTTCACACCTTTGGGCATTATCAACGGTTTGGAGACGCTGATGTCACCGCTGGCCCCGGAAACATCGATGGGCTCAGGCGCAACAGAATCAATGGTATCCAGAACTGACCGGGGGCCGGCGATTACGATTTCCGGTGTGGAAACCTCCGGGGTGCCCTTGATGCTATAGCCCTTGGCCACGCTGCCATTCAGGGACTTGCTGACATCCACCTTTACTTTCTTGGTGGGCAGGATCTCCAGATTCACGATGCAATTCCGATAATCCAGTGTAAGCCCGGCTTTGTCCGGATCGATCACGTTGCCGTCCTCGTCCAGAAGCTCGATATCGCGGGAAGCCGAAAGCCTTTCAGTGAGGGTGCTCAAATCCACAACAACACGAACGCTCTTCACCTTGCTGACCAGTGATTTGGCACCGGATACCTTTATTACTTCTGGAGTTACTGAATAATTCCCTTGCCAGTACCCCTGTGGCAGCTCTCCCTCCGGTTCAAAAGTAACCGGCACGATTTTACTGTCTGACTGCTCAATTTCAATGGAAATAGTGCTCACCGACTGGCTTTTCAATGTGCCATAAGGCGAATAAACATTGACTTTGAGCTCTTTCTTGCCCTCGCTGGTGATACCGGCCAGCGACGCCGTGGCCTGGATGGAATCCCGGCTCAGATTCTTGAACTGGTTGCGTGGGATGTCAACAGTCACGCTGACGGCCCGTTCCGGCAGCGCGCCCTTCACTGTGAATCCGGAGTTGTTGAGCTGTGTGATGGAGGAGGCATCAAAAACAATCTTGATGTCATTGAATGACGCAGGCCGCATCGGGTTGACCTCTGTGATCACATAGTTCCACAAAATCACGGCAAACAACAGAGAAACCAGCTTCAATCCCCAATTGCGCCGGAATGACAGCAGAAAATTCTTTATATAATCAAGAACGTTTTTGCCCGCCATGTGGCCTCCGTTTGATCAGTCCGTTGAATTTGCTTGTCGCTGTATCCTTGCGGCGATACACCTTCTGCAGCTGCTGCCGCAGGCCGTTGCCATCCAGATAGCGCACCAAACGGCCACCCTCTGCCACGGAGATGATGCCCGTCTCCTCCGATACGATCACGACCAGCGCGTCGGTGGTCTCGGTCATGCCGATGGCTGCCCGGTGGCGGGTGCCCAGCTCCGGCCCCACCTGGATGCCGGAAGCCAGCGGCAGGAAGCAGCCGGCCGCCACAATGCGGCTTCCGGACACGATCATCGCGCCGTCGTGCAGCGGTGTGTTGGGCACAAAGATGTTTTCAATGACAGGCGCGCTCAAGCGGCCATCAATCAATGTGCCACTCTCCACGATGTGGTTCAGCGTGTTGCTGCGCTGCAGCGCGATCAAGGCACCGGTGCGCCGCTTTGCCAGGTTCAACACTGCCCGGGCGATCTCCTCCACGGCGTTGCCGGACGCCTCATTCATAGCCATGGCTTGAAAAGCCGAATTATCCGGCAGCTTTCCGGACCCCAGCCGCTCCAGCGCCCTCCGCAATTCCGGCTGGAACAAGATGACCAGCGCGATCACGCCGGCATTCACGATGCTGCTCAACACCCACGCCACGCCAGACAGACTGAACACCTGGGCGACCTGAGCGGCGATCAGGATAATGCCGAAACCCTTTAAAAGCTGATTGGCCCTGGTTTCGCGAGTAACTTTAATGAGTTGGTAAATAATGGCCGCCAGGATGATGATATCCAGGCCGTCATACCATTGAAAAAGCTCGATTGCCTCCCTGATGCTTCTCAGAAGACCGTTGATCAAGCCATGCCCCCATCTCCGCCCGCCAGCCGGTTGACCAGCAGCAGCGTGGTATCGTCGCGGTTCATGCTCTCACCGGCGCCTGCCCCCACCGTTTTCCAGATGGTGTCCAGGCAGTCACCCGTATCACATTCACTCATAATCCGGCTCACAACCTCATTGAGGTCGCCCTGGTCGCCTCCGCCCTGCCAGCGGGCTTCAAGTCCATCGGAAAAGAGCACCAGCTTTCCGCCTGGCTCCATTTCCCCGGTGGCTGTGGCATACTCCTGCTCCCGGAACCAACGGCTGACCGGGAGCCCGGCCATTTCCAGCGCCGTGACCGAGCCCTTGGCATCCATTAAAAGCGGCGGGCAGATGTGGCCGGCGTTGGACCAAAAAAGCCGGCCGGTAGAAAGCTCGATCCTGCCCAAGAAGGCTGTGATGTAGTGGTGCTCCTCCATCTCCAGCTCCATAAAGCGGTTGTGGATGCGGGAAAGCACCTTGCCCGGCATGTCGGTTGGGCGCATCTCCAGGCGCACGGCGGTGCTGAAAAACAGCGTGAGCATCGCGGCGGTGACGCCATGGCCGGCCACATCGGCAATGTAAAAGGCGATATTATCGCGTCCAATGCGGATGATATCAAAGATATCGCCGCTCATTTCCTCACTGGGCTTATACAGTGATTGAAACAGGTATCCCTCGGCACGGGCCAGGTCTTTGGGCAACAAGGAATACTGTATGCTGCGGGCGTGAAAGATATCGCGCCGCATCTTGTCGTATTGCTTTTTCATCAGGGCTTCGGCCTCAGCCGTGGGCGTGATGTCACGCCACAGCATGGCGTGTTTGCCCCTGCCGTGGCCGCCAACCGGCGACACCGAACGGGAGTAAACCCGGTCTCTATGTTGCACGGCACCGGCATCCACCGGCTCGCCCAACCCATCTGCCAGACAACCCGAACAGGGCCTCCGGCCCCGCTCCCGGCAGGGCTTATCGCCGTTGGCACAGCCCTGCAAGGCCATCAACGCCCGATTGGCATAGAGAATGCGCCCGTCGGCGTCCAATACGGCGGCTGGTTCTTTCAGGCTATCCAATGTGTCTTGATACAGGCTCCGGCCAGCGCCTGCCCCGAACCATTTCATCGGCAATACCCATGCAGTTAAACAGGATTAAGTCATATTATAACCGGAAAGAGAGGCGCAATCAAAGCAAAAATGAAAAACATCCATAATAGGAAACGAAAAGAATGAATCGTTGCAGGGCAAACGGGAACCGGATGTTGTGGCGAGCCTGCCCAATCTGGTATGATCAGGGCAAACAGTGGCATAACCCCGCCGGGCATCCCCATTTATCATGGAAAGAAGAGTGCAAAGCCATGACACAGATTGCCGCGCAGCTTTACACATTGCGCAATGAGATGCAAACACCAGAACAAATCGACAGGGGGTTTGCCCGCCTGGCCTCAGACGGTTGGAAGGCCGTGCAGGCTTCGGGCCTGGGGCCAATCCAAACTGTGGAGCTGAAGGCGCTGGCAGACAAACACGGCCTGGAAATATGCGCAACCCACATCGGGTATGAAAGGCTGTTGGATGACCTGGGCAACGTGCTGAAAGACCACGAAATCCTGGGTTGCCGCTACATCGGCCTGGGAGCCATGCCGGCGCAGTTCCGCCGGTCTGAGGAGGGTTTCGAAGCGTTCGCCCGGATCATCACGGCGGTGGCTGAAAGGATCCATGGTGCAGGCCACACCTTCGTGTATCACAACCACAATTTCGAGTTCGTCCGCTTCGGGCGGCGCACCGGCATGGACATCCTGCTGGAGCGCTGCGGCGAGGCCGTGCAGTTTGAGCCGGACACCTACTGGATCCAGGCTGGAGGCGGTGACGTGGCCCATTGGCTGAGTCGCATGGCTGGCCGCATGGATGTGGTGCATTTTAAAGATATGGTGTATGAACCGGAGGAAGGTGAGCCTGTGATGGCTGAGGTGGGCGAGGGTAACCTCAATTGGCCTGCAATCCTGATCGCCTGCGCCAAAGCCCAGGTGCGGTGGCACATTGTGGAGCAGGACACTTGCCGGCGCGATCCGTTTGACAGTCTTGCGATCAGCCTGCGAAACCTGAAGGCGATGGGGCTGGAATAGAAAGAGCTGCCGAATAAGGCAGCTCTAAAGATCCACTCTATGACTGGAAAATCAGTAATTGTTAAGGCCGGATGAGCTCCAGCCCGATGGCAAGCGACCCCTCGCTGCCCGCAATCTCCGACACGATGGCGTGGGTTTCATCGCGGCCAAGCAGGTTTACTTCCACACGGCCGACACCCTTGATACCGATGTAGGAGTGGCCGTTTTCCTCCGCCACCATTTTGAGCGGCACCTTGAGCCCCTCGATATCCTGCCCAAGGTGGCCATTCACGATCCTCAGGCTCAGCACCTGCGCCACGCCATCCGGCACCTCCAGCACAGCAACAGAGTTGCGGCCCTCGGCAATCACCTTCACCGCCTTTGCCAACACTGTTTTCTGCATGCCGTCAAAGGTGACTTCGATCTCATTTCCTTCGATCATCGGGTTTTCGCGGGCGTTCATCACAACCACTGCATACCATTTCTCCGGGTTCACAATGCGGCAGATCGGCTGGTCCTTCAGCACCGTCTCCTCGCTTTTGTAGCTCTGGCTCTTTTGGATCAGGCTGTCCATCAGCGCCTTCATCGTGCCAGGTGTCATCTTCTCAATGCTCTCGACGGTGAGTGTCTGCTCATAACCGTCCAGATAGAAGCTGACCAACCCTGCTGCCGGTGAGGCCAGTGCCTTCCGGGTGCGGTTGATTTTCTCCTCCAGGCTCGCCTGCTGCTGATAATACCGGTCTAACGTGTCATCTGCCTTGGCCTTGTTAAACAGATAAGTTTGCCGCTCGGCCATAAGGCCCCTGAGCTCCTGCTCGGTAACAGCCAGCTGTTGCGTCTGGCGGCTGATCGACTGGTCGCTGACCTGCTTCATCTTGTCGTCGATGCTGGCGTTCAGGGCTTTCAGGTCGGTATCGTTGACGTCTTTAAGGATGTTGTTTTCCTGGTAATCCTTAATGTCATTGCGAAGGTTGTAAAGCTTTGTGAGGTCATTTTCTGAAAAGCCGGTCAGATACTGCATCACCAGCGGGTCTCCCGCGGCCACGGCAGCCCCTTCGGTGGCGATGCAGGAGATTTTCGCAAACTCACCGGCCAGCACCACCGATTCATCGCGCAGCACAATGGCAGTGATCGGCTGGCTGTTTGACAGCCTGCCCCACTCGATGCTGGCAGGCTTAAAAAGGTTGAGCAGCACCGAAAGCCCCCACACGGTCAACCCGAGCAGGAGCGCCAAAAACAAATAGAAGCGGGGCTTCACGCGGTATTTCCTGCCGTAGCCGCCGTACTGCATGGCTTCCCCCCTCCGGATCAAACGCGCAGGCGCGTATAGATTGATAGTATATTATACTTCACTGTGTTTGGCTTGGCAAATGATCAATCGAGCTTAGCAGCTATTACTTCCCCATGAAAAAGAAAAAACCTTCCCCAGACCCGGGAGAAGGCAAAAGAAGCTAAAAATCGCTCTGTTGCTCAGTGAAGCGCCAAGCGGGCGGTGACACGGTTGCCCACCGGATTCATCTCAACAGACTGGCACAGGCCCTTTACGATGGCAAGACCCCTGCCGCTTTCGCTGAACACATCGGCGCAGGCACCCACGTTGGCCGTATCGAAACCACGACCACCGTCATCCACTACGACGACCAAATCGCCGTCCTTCACATCCAGCTCGACCCGCACCTGGTTGTCTTCGCCGCCGCCATATTTAAAGCTGTTGGTGATGAGCTCGCTCAACACAACGCGCAGATAATAGCTCGACTCTTCGTCCATCCGGGCGGACAATTCCGCATATTTCAACAGGCTTCCCACAGCCGCGCCCATCTGATCAAGGGACGCGATTTTGCAGCGCATGCGCTCTGCCCCCTTATTGATTGGTTGTGCCTTAGAAATGCCCAAAACCTTGTGGGTTGAAACAGGGAAAACCACGATTTGTCATCCACCATGTTTCTTTTTCAATGTGTCCAATATGCGCCGCTCCATGCGGGAAACTGTCATTTGCGTAATACCCATCTCACGGGCAATTTCCGCCTGCGTCATGCCATAAATGTATCGGCACATCACAAGCTTGCGGTCTGTTTCATTGAGGCCCTCCAGCACGGCGCGCACCGTCTCGCGGGTGACCACCTCTTCATAACCGCTGTCTTCCGAGCCAAGGATGGACTCCATGGCCTCGCCATCCTGGTTCTCCGCGCCATCCAGCATCATAAATTGCAGGCTGGACGCCGTTTCCAGCGCTTCCAATGCGCGCTCCAGCGACACGCCCACATAGTCTGCCGTCTCTGCTGTGGTGGGGTAACGGCCCAGCTGCGTCGCCAGCTCCGTCTCAGCGCGCCGCAATTTGGCCGCCAGCTCGCCGGCGCTGCGGGGCGGCCTCATGGCCGTGGAAAAGTCGCGGATATAATGCTTCAGGTCGCCCATCAGTGTGGGCAGCGCGAAGGCCGCAAACTTCACGCCCTTGCCGGAATCATAACGCTCAATGGCCCGCAACAGCGACATCATTGCGACCTGGTAAAGATCCTCATACTCCAACCCCGGCCTGATGTAGCGGGCCGCGGCCTTGGCAGCCAGAGGCGCATATCGCTCTACAATCTCGTTGCGCACGGAAACATCCCGGTATTGTGTATACCGGAGAAAAAGAGTTTCCGTGATGTCAGGGCTCAACGTGCTCAACGGTTCGTGCCTCCCGCGATGGTAAAGCGGACCTGGCCGCCGCCGGCCTCCACTTCATCGGCCAACGCCGCCAGCAGCGCCATAGAAAACTCGGCGTCAATCTCTTCGCTCACAGGCACGCCCCCCGGATCCTCGCCGCGCACACTCACTTCAAGAGCGTCGCCATAGGTAAAGGAAACGGCCAGGCGGCCAAACCCGGACTGGTCGTTGATCATCAGGATGCATGCCTCGGACACGGCCGCTTTCACATCCTCCATCTGCTCGATGGCCATCCCAAGACGGCTGCACACGCCGGAGGCCGCAAGCCTCGCCACCAGAAGGTGCTCGGCCTTGGCGGGGATATTTACGGTGATGACTTCGCTCATATGTCAGTCCTCCAGGGCAAAGGCTCCATCCAGGCCGGTCAAATGGAAAATCCGCCGGATGTGGGGTTTCAAGCCTTTGATCGTCATGCTGCCGCCATACTCCCGCACACGGTTGAGGGAGCTGACAAGCACGCCCAGGCCGGTGCTGTCAATGTAGCCCATCTCCGTGGCATCCAGATGAATGTCAGCTTTTTGCTTCGAGATGCATTCCAATATGGTCTGCTTGAGTTCCGGAACGGTGTATAAATCCATATCCTTGATGATAACAACTTCCCAACGTGATTGTGCGTCGTTATAGTTCCCCTTCAAAACAAACCCCTCCCGCTGCCTACAGTGGTACTGGTAGTATTCTAACAGATTTCTACAGGTGTGTCGACAACGAGTCACCCGATTTATGGTGATTCATGCAAAAAAATAGGCACCAAACACAGAATATGCAAAATCGCCGCTCATGCGGCAATCTGCTGCAAGAGCGGCGGTGAAAAACAATAGTTTAATATAAGATCGTGCGCTAACTCTTCACGCCGCCCTTTCCGAAACGACCAAGGAGGTTTGAGTCAAAAGCGTAGTTGTTTTTGTTTTTCTCACGGTGTGCCTCGAAGGCTTTCTCCACGATGGTATCAATTAGCGCCTGATATGGCACACCGGCCGGCTCCCAAAGGTAAAAGGCGAAACTGCCCGGCACGGTGTTGATCTCGTTGATATACAGCGCACCATCAGCGCGGTCAATGATGAAATCCACCCGCACGACACCCCGGCAATCCAGCAGCCGGAATGACTGCACCGTGAGCTCCCTGATCCGGTCTGTCATTTCCCCGGAAATGGGTGCGGGGATGAGCCGCTGCATGCTCTCCATGCCGCCGGCCTTGGCGCTGCCGCCAGCCTTGGTGCCCTTTGTCCCCTTGCCGCCCCTGAGGTACTTTTCCTCAAAGGTCAAAAATTCCTTCCAGCTCACCGGCTGCTCGCACAGTGACGCCTTCACGTCACCTTCAAAACCCATGGCAGAGCAGTTGATCTCCTGCAGCTCGGTCACGCCGTGCTCGATGACAGCCCGGCGATCATAGCTGAAGGCCACTTCCAGCGCTTGCGCCAGCCCGGCGCGGTCATCGGCCCGGTTGATGCCGATGGAGCTGCCCAGATTGCTGGGCTTGACGTAGACCGGGTAGCCCAGCTTGCCTTCGATCTGATCCAGCGCCGCCTCACGTTCCGCCTGAAAGCGGGAGCGCTCCAGATGGGTCCATGGCAGCAGCGGCAAACCTGCCCCGGCAAAGGCCGTCTTCATCGCGATCTTGTCCATACCCACCGCAGAGCCCAGCACGCCGGGGCTGGTGTAGGGGATGTTCATCAGCTCAAGCAGCCCCTGCAGCGTGCCATCCTCGCCGTTCATGCCATGTATGGACGGTACAACCGCGTCAATTTCTGCCAGCGGCTTTTTGGCCCCGGCAAACAGCCCCTTGGGCTGGGCCACCGGCCACACCGCGCGGCTGCCGTGGGTGGGCTCCAGATAGCACTGCGCCACTTCATCGGGGTTGAACTTCTGATAGAAGCCGATATCCCTGAGCTTCTCGCCGAAATACCACTTGCCGTCACGGTGGATATAAAGCGGAATCAGGTTGTATTTGTCACGGTTGGCGTTGTCCATGAATTGCAGCGCCGTCACGATGGACACATCGTGCTCAACGGTGCGGCCGCCGAAGATGACGGCGAGATTGAGTTTGGGCATGGTGGAACCTCCTGTAGCGTTGTCTACCGGGCCGGGACGGAGCCCGGCCCCTACTGGGGGATTGGGGGCGTCAGCCCCATTGATTACTAATAACCCCCTCTCCCAATCCCCTGGGAGAGGGGGCTGGGGGTGAGGGTTTATGGCCGCCAAAAGGAACACTATGATTCATAATGATCCGGCAGATCATTCTCAAACAGCACCACATCGCCAACCCGAGTCAAATGCCCCAGGGCGGCCGTGGCCTCGGCAAGCTTGCCGGTCACGATCAGGTTGTCTTCCGAAAAGCCCGCTTCCAGCAGGCCTTTCTTCATCGCCGGCGCGTTGCGGGCCACCAGGATCGCAATGTCCACAACCGCTGCCATCGCCCGGCCAAAGGCCTCGTTTTCCGCGGCCTCGGCATCGCCTAATTCCACCAGGCCCGGCGTCACAATGATCTTGCGGCCGGGGAAGGATCCCAGCACCTCCAGCGCGGCCCGGGTGCCGGCGGGATTGCTGTTGAAGGCATCATCAATCACGGTGATGCCGTTGGTCGTGGGGATCAATTGCAGGCGGTGCTCCACCGGCTGGGCCTTGGCAATGCCGCGGGCGATCTCCTCCATCGTGAGACCCAGCGCGTGGGCCACAGCGGCGCAACCCAGGATGTTTTGCACATTGTGGCGCCCGAGCAGCTTCGTGGTGCAGCGCGCCGATTGGCCATCAGGCCCGGTGAGCGTAAACGTGCTGCCTAAATGGCTGTGCTCAATGGCCGATGCGGTCATATAGAGCTTCTCACCGTGACCGTCAAGCCCAAAAAGCACCTTGGGTTTATCGGCCTTTTTGTAGAGCTCCAGGCAGATTTCATTGTCGGAGGGCAAAAAGCCCATACCGTCAACCGGCAGCGCATCGATGAGCTCATACTTGGTCTTTGCAATGTTCTCGATCGTGAACATCGTCTCCAGGTGCTGGGGGCCGATGCTGGTGAGCAGGCCGTATCTTGGGTGCACCATCCGGCAGAGTTCGGCGATGTCGCCCATGTGGCGGGCGCCCATCTCGGCGACAAAAACCTGGTGGCTAGCGTCCAACTGCTCGCGGATGGCGCGGGTGAGGCCCATCGGCGTATTAAAGCTGGCAGGCGTGGCATAAGTTTTATACTTCTCCGACAGGATCGTGGCAAGGATCACCTTGGCGCTGGTCTTGCCATAGCTGCCGGTGATGCCCACAACGATGAGGTCTTTCATGGAGGCGAGTTTCTTCTTTGCGTCGTTCAGGTACCAGTTTTGCACAGCTTTTTCCACAGGCTGGACAAGAATGGACGCAAGGGCGATCAACTTCGGCAGATAGATAAAGCTCAGGTCCGCCAGCGTGACCATCAGCAGAAACACAGCAAGCGCGATTGCCAGTGATCCCAGGCAGGGCCCACCGGTGAGCACGAGCGGCCCCTTGATGAGAATCAAAGCCGAAAGCAAAAGGCCGTAGACCAATGTTTGCAGCAGCACTGCGCACAGCGCCAGCGCCACATTCAGGCGGATCACACGAGATGTGTATTTCAACGGCTTTTTGGATGGTTGCTTTTTCTCCTTGAGAAATGGCACCAGGTGAAACACAAAAGAAACAGCGACTATCACAACGCTTGCGATAAGCCCCAGAGGCATCGACCGCATCACCAACGTGAGCAGCACCACAGCAGCTAGCGCACCAAGAAGCACAAGCCATAGGATCATACGCAGCTTTTGCAGTTTATTGTGATAGCTTGGGTCTTCCTTCAATCGCAGATAAAACTGGGGCCGCTTGTAGGACTCCAATTGAAAGATGTGAATATAGTGCTGTGCAGGCAGCAGCGCGATGAGCGCCAACAGCGCCACCGGGATCATGTAAAGCCAGAATGTCTCGTTGAACAGGCGTAGAACCATCGGATTCCCCCGGTAATACTATTTGGGATGGTTGGATTATTATACCATTGATTGGGCGGGTGCAGAACAGTCATCCGCTGAAGCTACGATTGGAACTCCCTCTGTCACCTTCGGTGACATCCCCATCAGGAGGGGGACATGTTGTACTTTATCTGAGTTGCGAGTGCCGTCTGATCGAGGACAGCTTGCCTCCCTCCATATCACCCCTCCTAGGGGTGACACCGCCAAAGGCGGTGGGGGTAAATGAGGGAGGTGGCGGCTGAGCCGCCGGAGGGAGTTTACAGAGTTCACCCTAAAAACGCCCTCACGATCTTCACAAACCGCCCGATCTCCTCCAGGTAGGCAAAATGCCCGCGGCCTTCAAACACCACAAGGCCCGCGTCCTTGATGCCCTTCTCCATCGCCTGCCCCATCCAGAGCGGCGCATCCATATCCTTCTCGCCCCAGATGAGCAACGTGGGTGACTGGATCTTCGGCAGGCAGTGTTTCAAGTCCTGATTGACCACGCGCACAAAGGTGCCCTTCATCACACCGGAAAGCGCCTGATAATCTGAACTGCCAGCCTTGTGAGAAAGCTTTTCCAGGTCAACGCCAAACAGCTTTGCCAGTTTGACCATCCAACCATGCTTCAGCATGAATTTGCCAAGCTTATATGTATATACCTTGATGTAATATTTGATTTCACGCTTGGGCTTCAGGCCCGCGCCGCCGGTGATCACGATCTTACCCACCAGCTCCGGGTGGGTAGCGGCCAACAGCAGCGTGACGCGCCCGCCAAAGGAATGGGCCACAATGTCAGCCTTTTTGATATCCAGCTGCTTCAGCAGCGCGATCAACATCTCGGTGTATTCGGTGACCGACCAGGGTGCGGGCGGCGATGCACTTTCTCCGAAGCCGGGGAAATCGATGTTATAAACAGTGCGCAAGTCATTCAGGCCATTGGCGATGGGCTGCATGGAGCCGGTGCGGCCGCCCCAGCCGTGCAGCAATAAAAGCTTCGGGCCCTGCCCCGACACTTCGTAATGGATATCAATGCCGTTGACGACTGCCATCATGCGCGCAATGGTTCCTTTTGGAAATAGGATTCCGGTTGCAGTCTATTTTACTCTGCAATGGAAGAAATGTGAATACAACCGTGATCCCATCCGACAACAACTGCTTTTTTACCTATCCGCAAAACCATGGACATTTTCCTATAAACACGGTAAAATAAAGTGATAAATACTGTATTGACAAATCTCTGAGACATACAAGGCGGGAGACGGATGGCAAAAAAGTTCATGGGCAAATTCCTGAACATCCTCGGGTTTGAGGATCAGGAGGCGGAAGAGGCCGAGCAGCAGCCGGTGCGGGAAGAACCCGCTCCTTATGGCGCGCCGCAAAGCCGCAGCGCAGCCCCGGCCCCATACCAGAGGCCGCCTGTGCGCCGCCGCATCGACGAAACTGGTTCCATCCCCACATCTGCTGTGCGCAGGGCTGAAGAAAGCCGCGTGGTGCCGATGGGCATGAACAACGCCCAGCAGGCCAATGCCGGCATGCGCATGGTGGTGTATCAGCCACAGAGCTATGACGATACCCAGCGCATCATTGACGACCTGAAGAGCGGCCGCCCGGTGATTGCCAATTTGGAAGACCTGAACGTGGAAATCGCCCAGAGGGTGCTGGACTTCCTGTCCGGCGCTGTTTATGGCGTGGACGGCAGCATCCGCAAGGTATCTCGCGGCATCTTCTTGCTGGCGCCGCCCCATGTGGACATTTCCGGCAACGCGCTTGGCAACCTGACCAACGACCTGAGGTCGGGCCGGAGCAGCTATTTCAGCCTGCCTCGCCGGCCGGAGTGAGAAAATGAACTTCGGATTGATCCTGTTGAGTCTGCTGATACAGGCTTTTAATCTCTATACTTATGTGATTCTGGCCGCCGCATTGGTCTCATGGCTGTTTCTACCGCCGAGCAGCCAGGTGGTACGCATCCTACGCTTTGTAACCGAGCCGGTGCTGGCACCCTGCCGCGCGCTGCTCTCTCGCATCCTCCCATATCAATGGCGCAGGTTTGACTTCTCCCCGGTGCTGGCAATAATCGCAATCCGGTTATTGATCTTTCTATTGAGCATCATCGTCGCATCCCTCGGCCAATGAATGAAAACAGTGTATCGGCCTCCCGCCTGAGGGAGCTTGCGGAACGGGCTTTGGAGCGCGGGAACGTGGAGTATACCCGTTTTTTGGATCCGAGAGAGCAGCAGCTTGCCCGCCTGGCAGCGCGAGAAACCGGCACGGATGTGGAGCTCTCCCCACCGGAGGGCGCGGAGCGCAGGCTTTGCGCCTTTGATGGCAGGCTGTGGCTGGATGGCGGCGAACGCCGCTATGATTGGCCTTTGCTCACATTGGAAATACTCTGGGATGGCAGGTATGCCAAAGCCGCCCACCGAGACATCCTGGGCTCTGTGCTGGCGCTGGGCATCGGCCGGGAGAGCATCGGCGACATCCTGGTGGAAGACGGCCGGGCCGTGCTTTGGGCGCTGGATGCCGCAGCAGCATTTCTCATCAGCAACCTGCAGTCAGCAGGCCGCGCCGCCGTGAAGGTGCGCGAGCTTGCCGGCGAGGCGGGGCTGCCTCAGGCAGAGACCAGGCAGGCAAGGGGCACTGTGCAGTCACTTCGGCTGGACGCTGTGGTGGCAGAGGCATTCAACCTGAGCCGGGAGGAAGCAGCCAGGGCAGTAAAAAGCGGCCTTGTGCGGCTGGACTTTGCTGAGGAAACCAAGCCCGACCGCAAGGTGGGCGAAGGGTCGCTGATCTCGGTGCGCGGCATGGGCAGGGTGAAAATCACCTGCGCCTCAGAAAAGACAAAGCGCCGGGGCCGCACGATCGTGGAGTTTGAGAGGACGGTTTAGCATCAACAGATTAACCGGATCATTCTATTGAACAACGGCTGGAGGAATTGGAACGCCGTCTCCAGGCACAATAACCGCAGGAGGAAACACGATGGCGATTACTGCCAGGGAAATCGACGAGAAATCATTCCGTAAGTCTCTGTCTGGATATAAAGTGGAAGAAGTAGACGACTATCTGGACGATGTCGCTGACGAAATGGAGCGCCTTGAAAAGGAAAACGAGGCGCTGAAGGCCCAGGTGGCGACCCATCAGGAAAAGGAAAAGCGCATTGCCGAGATGGAGCAAACACTGCGGGACACGCTGATCACCGCCCAGCGGGCGGCAGAAGACGTGCTGAAGGCCTCGAGGGAGAAGGCCGCCGCAATGATCAAGGACAGCGAGCTGGAGGGCAGGAGAATTCTGGAGGATGCCGAGCTGCAGGCGCAGGAAGCAGTCCGCCGGCTGGAGGGCATCCGGCGCGACGTGGCCGGCGTGAAGGCTTTGATCCGCAGGGTCATCGGCGAGCAGCTGAGGCTGCTGGAGGAATCTTATCCCGACGAGCAAGAGGCCGAGCCGGAAGCGCCGGCGGCACAAAGGGCCGCCGACCAAGTGATATCTGGTGCGGACTTCGACCAGACACAGGAGTTCAGCGCACGGGAAGTGCGCGAGCTGGCCGGATGGGATGAGCGGTTGGTATTTCCAAACTTGAGGGAAACGGTCAGAGAGTAACCGGCTTTCTCAATCCACCCACTGCCCCGGAAAGATACCGATGGGCAATGCGAGGCACCGAGCCGGCCGTTTTTTCCGCCGGCTCACAAGAACAGCTCCAGGAAAAGGCCCCGGCGTGCCACGGGTGCGCCCGGATGACCCGGAGTATTGTGAATATGCGCGCTATCTGATGAGCCCGCGCCGCATGATTATGTCCAACCTGATGGCAGGCATGGCCAGGGGCATCGGCATGGCGCTGGGCTTTTCGCTGCTTGGTGCGGCGCTTGTTTATGTATTGAGGGCGCTCGCGCTGGAAAACCTGCCCTTCATTGGCCAGTTCATTGCTGATATCATCGCCGCAGTGGAGTCCAGCAAGTAGGTTCCTGATTCAGCCATTTTTATCATCACTCTCCAAACTTGCCAATACAATTACTGCTATGTTTGTATTTTTCCATTTTTTTTGGTATCATAAGCAAAGCTTCAAACAAAGGAAACCTTTGGAGGGATTATGGCCAGCGGCAAGCTGTGGAACAGGAATTTCTTTTTGCTGTGGCAGGGGCAGCTGGTCTCTGAGCTGGGCATCGGCGTCTACAACGCCATAATGAGTTTCTGGGTGCTGGACATCACAGGATCCAAGGCCATGATGGGCACAATACTGGCCTGTCAGGCTTTGCCGCGAGTGCTTCTGGGGCCGTTTGCCGGCGCTTATACCGACAGGCACAGCCGGAAATGGATTATTGTATGGATGGACCTGATCCGTGGCCTGCTGTTTGGCGCGGTGGGGCTGATGGCCATCTATATGAGCAAGGGAAACACCCCCTTCCCCTCTATCATTCTGTATCCCGTTACGGTAATCTCAGGGATCGCAAGCGCGTTTTTCTCTCCGGCCATCATTTCAGCGGTGCCCGATCTGGTGCCGATAGACAAACTGACCAAGGCCAATTCCCTCAGGGCTTTTTCGCAAGCGGCCAGCAACTTGCTTGGGTTCGCTTTCGGCGGCTGGTTGTACAGCAGATTTCAAGGCCCGCCCATTGTCTTCTTCACCGGCATGGCGTTTTTGTTTTCCGCCATCACCGAGGTGTTTATGTCCATCCCCAATGCCCGCAGCAATACGGAAAAGAAGCATATTCTTCTGGAAATGTGGGAGGGCATGAAGTACACATTCCGGCAGAGCGGCATCCGCACGCTCATCACCATCGGCATGTTCTTGAATTTCTTCGTGAATGTGGGCATTACGCTGCTGGCGCCATTATTCAACGAAGAGCCTGGCTACGGCGTGGAGTTGTATGGCGCCGTGATGGCCACGCTGATGGCCGGCCAGTTGGTGGGCATGCTGTTGGTATCGTCTGTGAAAAACAAGGCATCAAACCGGTATCGAATGTTCTATATCTCCATTGTTGCGCTGATCGCAGGCATGATTCCTGTTGGGCTGATCTATAACGTGTATGTGATGCTGCCGCTCGCATTGATGATCGGCACGGCAGTCTCCATCATGACGGTGCTGCTGTATACCTTGCTGCAAATCACCGTACAGCCGGAGCAACGTGGCCGTGTGTTTGGCATCATGAGCACCGTGTTTGAGGGGCTGGTGCCGGTGTCTATGGCCGTAAGCGGGTTTGCTGCAGAGCTGGCCGGCGTCCGCCCAACAATCCTTGGATCGTTTTCCTGCGCCGCCGTCGTCTTGCTCTTTACGTTTGTCAATCAACCTTTCCGAGTTTTCTTAAAGTCTGAACCGGTACCGGAAACGAGCGAAACAGAGAAATTGCCATCGGTCTGAACCGATCCGCTATCTTCAACGACCAACATAGGAACGCTCCGGCTCGTCCGGAGCGTCTTTTTTTAGCAATCAAGATTGAACAATAAGCACAATCTCAACCAAATTATTCACTTTTTTAATTTGCTTATTGACTTTTTTATTTTGCAAATATATTATTTTAACTCTGTAATTGATTTATTGTGATGAGGTAATGGAATGGAACGGGCAAAAAAACTCTGGAATCGCAATTTCGCAATCCTATGGCAAGGCCAGCTCATCTCCGACTTTGGCAACACCGCCTTCGGTGTGGCGTTGGGCTTCTGGGTGCTGGCATCCACCACATCGGCTGAGTACCCTGCCGGTAACACCGCTTTGATGGGTATTATCGAGGCATGCTTCGCCCTGCCGGCTGTCATCCTGGGGCCGGTCGCCGGTGCTCTCGCTGACCGATTTGACCGCAAGCGCATCATTGTGATGGCAGACATGGCTCGAGGCGTTCTGTTCTCATTGATGGGCTTGCTTCTGTTGTTTGGTATCTTCCCGTTTTGGATGATCTACCCACTGGCGATCCTGGCCGGCACAGCCGGCTCATTCTTCAGCCCGGCAATGGGCTCAGCGTTGCCGGACATCGTGCCCACCGAAAGCCTCTCCAAAGCCAACTCTGCCCGAAGCCTTTCCCAGACGGTCACGCAGCTGCTTGGGACTTCACTGGGCGGCATGCTGCTCTCCCTATTGAAAGCCCCCTCCCTGATCCTGTTCAATGGCCTGACCTTCCTGTATGCATCCATCACGCAGCTGTTCATACGGGTGCCGGCCCACTCCACAAATGCGGTTAGGAAGAATATCTTTGCCGACATCCTCACAGGCATCAAATACACCTTTGGCAACAGGGGCATCCGCACGCTGGTGCTCACAGGCATGATCATCAACTTCCTGGCCGTTTGCGGCATGACGCTGATGACGCCATTGTTCAACAGCACCGAGGGCTTCGGGGTGGAGTGGTACGGATATGTGATGGGCACGCTCACAGCCGGCATGGTCGCAGGCATGGTGCTTTTCTCCTTCGTAAAGATCAAGCCCAGCCAGAGAGCGTCTGTGTTTTGCCTGTCGGTGCTGGTGATGGTGCTGGCGATGGCGCCGATCGGCCTGATCCGCACAGTGCAATGGCTGCTGCCGCTGGCCTTTGTGGCAGGCCTGACAAACGCAGTGGTGAACGTACTTCTCCAGACAATCATGCAGACCACCGTGGCGGCGGAAAACCGGGGAAAGGTGTTTGGCATCCTGGGCACGGTGATGGGCAGCCTGCAGCCGGTGGCGATGGCAGTGAGCGGGATCCTGGCTCTTCGCCTCGGCATTCGGCCCACAATGACGGCAGCATTCCTGCTGCTGGTTGTGGCCGCCCTGCCGATGCTGTTTGACCGGCACTTCAAGGCCTTTATGAACACAGACACGATCAGCCTGCAGCAAGATGGGCCGGGCACAACTGCAGGCCCGGTTTTGTTGGCGGAGGCACCGGCAGCGGAGCCGATACATGACTGACATCAATCATGAGTTTAGGGTTTGTGTAAGTTCGTATAGTTCAATATGCATAAAAGTCTATTCTCTAAACAGAAGGCATAGAAATTGACTGATAAATTGACAAAACGCGCCTGTGCCGTTATACTATCCAATGCTTGACTGAAATGTCACGGTTGACAACACGGGATTTCTATGGTAACATAAAAATCCGTCAGCGGCGAAGTGCTAGGCTTCGGGCTCGGGCAAAAGGCATGCGCCTGTAGCTCAGGGGACAGAGCAACGGCCTTCTAAGCCGTGGGTCCGGGGTTCAAATCCCTGCAGGCGCGCCAATCGCGGTGGGTATAGCTCAGTTGGTCAGAGCGCCAGGTTGTGGCCCTGGAGGCCGTGGGTTCGAGCCCCACTACTCACCCCATTTCTTTCCCGTTGGGGTGTAGCCAAGTGGCAAGGCACGGGACTTTGACTCCCGCATCCGTAGGTTCGAATCCTCCCACCCCAGCCAACACTTGACCCATTAGCTCAGTAGGTAGAGCACCTGACTTTTAATCAGGTTGTCCGGCGTTCGATCCGCCGATGGGTCACCAGACCTGCGGGCGTGGCGGAATTGGCAGACGCGCTGGACTTAGGATCCAGAGCCGCAAGGCGTGTGAGTTCAAGTCTCGTCGCCCGCACCAGGTTAATCATGCGGGAGTAGCTCAATGGCTAGAGCGTCGCCTTGCCATGGCGAAGGTTGCGGGTTCGAGTCCCGTCTCCCGCTCCATTATTCCTTTGCGGGTGTAACTCAATGGCAGAGCCCCAGCCTTCCAAGCTGGTTGTGTGGGTTCGATTCCCATCACCCGCTCCAGTAATCACTATGGGCCATTAGCTCAGTTGGTAGAGCACCTGACTCTTAATCAGGGTGTCCTGGGTTCGAGCCCCTGATGGCCCACCAAAAAACCCCAGCAATCATGCGGTTGCTGGGGTTTTGCTTTGCCTTCAGGAAGGAATCTTGCGGGTATTTGACTACTGTGCACCCAAAAACCATGTAGCAGTGTAATCGCTTCATCAGGAAGTGAGATAGAGCGCTTCGATCCACCATTCTTGGTTGACTTCGTGATAACTCCTTTACCAGCCAGATAAGCATTGGAACGATTTACAGTTATTATTCCGGAGTCCAGTTCCACATCGCTCTGCTTCCTCTCAGCAGTCTCTCCTCGTGTCCATTGACTACTTTGAATCTGATCGAAAATCTGCTAAAAAGACTCTTTCTTTTGTATGGGTTGTGTTTTCTGTATTGCCAACGGGATCGCTTCGCCCTTCCATAACGGCATAACCGCCTTCAGTGTGAATAGACCGTCCTTAGCCTCAAACGCGCAGTAACCATCGTGCTTTTCAGCAATCATCCTGATACTTTTAGCACCAAAGCCATGTTTCGGTTGGGTGCTTTCCGGTAATCCCTCCCGCATTATGACGGTTCCCTGATAAGGATTGCTGATATATATGAGCAGCTTGTCCTTGTGCGACTGGCAGTTGATGCGCACCGTCCGCTGCGCTTCGCCATCTATTTGTGCGGCGGCGCGTACCGCATTGTCCAGTCCGTTGGATAGCAGCGCACATAACTCTGTGTCCGAAAGCGGCAGAGCCGCGGGGATGTTGACTTCGGCGCTGAAGTCAACACCTTGCTGCTTTGCTTTCACAGCGAACGAAGACAGAATCAGGTTGACGGCGTTGTTTTCGCAGTATCGCATCGGGACGATCTTATCGATGTCGGTTTGCGTCTGCCGGATATATTCTCCGGCTTTTGAAATCTCGCCGGCATCCAGATAGCCATTGAGAAGCGAGAGGTGATGGCGCATGTCGTGCCGGTAAATCGATGTCTGCTGCTGCACCTGCTGCAAGGCAGAAATTTCGGTTTTCGCGCGCTCGGATTGCGCGGTCAGGATCGCGTTGTCCATCTCCAACCTGCTGCGCCGTTGCACTTCCTGATGGTAGACGGATACAAACGCCACAAAAAAGAGAGCCATGGCTGCGGGCAAAAACTCGATGACCATCCGCACGCCGGTGTATAAGGCTTCGGTATACACGGTGGTGGTATAGTCGAAGATGTAATAAAATAAAGGCAGCCCGCCAAACAGCAGCAGCGACCGTTTGGAATAGGCCATTGCCAGATGGACCGCCTTTGCGAAATAGAGCCGCAGAAGGGCAAACAGCGGAGCCAAGGAAAGCAAATATCCCAGCGCATAAGCCAGCTTTGTGTGGAACAGATGAAGCGTGACCGTCCCAATCCACTGCGGCAGCTGGCAGCATAAATATGCGGTCAAAATACTTGCCAGTGCCACGCCCCATGGCCGTTTGAAGCGAAACACCAGCACGAGAAAGGTTGGGAGATGGGAAATGAGCGGATAGAGCTTTCTGGTGATTTCAAGCCCCCAAAGGATATAACTGACTGCTTGCGCCGCCAAAAGCAATGCGCTCAGCACGGCCACCTCAAGGCGCTCCTTTTTTGAGGTGCAGCCCCCCGCAAAGCCGATCGTGAGCAATGATCCATACAGCAGCACGAGCAATCCCAAAATGACTGTCATTACTTTACACCTTTTTCCGCAAACAGCTGATCCATATATGCCTTGCGCACCTGTGCATATAGCCGCCGTGAAACCGGCACCACGCTGCCTGTATAGGTCAGGATATCCGCGGGGCGAAGCTCCTGCACCTGCCAAAGATTCACGATGAACGCCCTGTGCACGCGAACAAACTCCGGCCTTTGCAAGAGGATGTCTTCATAATCAGACAGCGGCGCAGCCAGTTCCCTCACACTGCCGTCGGTCAAATGAAAGCACAGCATTCTGTTCATCACTTCCACATGGGTAAGCCGGAAAAACGGAATGTTGGCCACGCCGTTTTGAAACTTGATGGTTATGCCCTCCGCCGGTTTGTGGGCGGTTCGAAACAGTTTATCCAAAACAGGGAAGAGATGATCCGCCGTAATGGGCTTCAGCAGGTAAGAAAACGCCTCCACGGAATAACTTTCCACGGCGAACTCCGGCGACGAGGTCAGAAACGCAATCCTGATGTTTCCGTCAAACTTTCGGATCTCTTGTGCAACCTCCATCCCGTTGACCAACGGCATCATCACATCCAAAAGCAGAAAGTCAAAACCGCCTTTCCGCACATCCTTCAGAAGCGAAAGTCCGTCTGAATAGGCGACATAAGTGAAGCACGCTTTCGTTTTCTCCCGATAGTCACTCAGAAGCTTCGATATCTTATCCAGCTCTTTTTTATGATCATCACAAACTGCAAAACGCATATTCGATCACCCCATTCGACAATAAACGACATTATTTTACCACAAGCAGCTTGTGGGGTGTCACTACTTTGACACTGTTTGCGCTCTTGGCTGTAATTCCAAGAAAAAGCAGTCGCTCGGAATTTTAAGGAAGATAAGGTCGTACCAATTTGAACGCACCCCTGCGCAAAAAACGCGCGGGGGTGATTTGCATAGCCGCCCTCCGTTTACCGTTTACAACAAAAACCACTACCGTTCGCGCACAAAGTGGTTTTGGGGGGCTGCAAACTGCTATCCTGTTAGCCTGTATGTTTCTACCCATGAGCGGCAGGAAGCCGCCGGAGCCTTGTGCAAACGCAATTTTCGCACCAAAACGGAGGGGAACCATGATAAAACGGTTTTTATACGCGCTTGTTGTCCTGTGCATGGCATTTGCTTTTTTGCCGGTTTCGGCAAAGGCGGAATCGCCTCAAGCCCAATGGGGCGTGGCGGCCACAGATGGGTCGAAGCCCGCTGCGTGGGCAGGCAGCGGCACCCTGGATGATGCCATAGCCTATGCCAACGGATTAAGCGGCGGCACAGCGTATATTCAGCTGCTGTCCAGCGTAACCGCTGCCGAGACCTTGACCTTTACGCAAGGTACCACCACCCTCGACTTAAACAGCTGCACGTTAGGTGCCGTCGGCAATAGCGGCGTCATCACGCTGAGTGGCGGCACGCTGACCATTGACGACAGCACCGTAGGCGGGAACGGCAAGGTCACCAGTGCAGCAGGCGCTAATGATAGCGGCACGATCAATGTCAATGGCGGAAACCTTGTTGTAGCCGGCGGCACGGTAGAAAACCTGCAAAATGGTGAGTCTGTTCATACGATTGCCGTTTCCTCGGGCAACGTGACCGTGAACGGCGGCAAGGTGTCTAGAGAGAATGAGTCTTATACATCCTATACAATTAACAATATAGGCAGCGGCACCGTGACCGTGAGCGACGGCGAAGTAAGCGGAGGCTTCTATACGATTCTAAACAAAAGCGGCACCGTGAACGTGACGGGCGGCAAAGTAATCAACGACTATTATGCGGTTTATAATGAAGGTACCTTGAGCATAACCGGCGGCTTGGTGCAAAACACGAGTCAATCATCATTTACGATTTATAATGCTGGCAGCGGCAGCGTGCATATTGGCGGCAGCGGCGAAGTAAGTGGTAGCATTCCGATTTTCCTCGCCAAAGACAGCACCGGCACCGTGAGCGTGACCGGAGGTAAAGTAACCGCCACCAACAATTATGCGATTGAAAGCCAAGGATCAGGCAGCATAAGCGTGTCCGGCGGCGAATTAACCGGCAAAAGCAATGCGATTCGCTGCTCCGAATATAGCACTGCCAATGTGAGTGTGACCGGCGGCGTACTCACCAGCGAAACCAATTGGACGATTTATAATAGTGGCACCGGCAGCCTGAAAGTGACCGACGCCCGGGTGGAGGGCAAAAGCAGCGCATATGGTGCGATATATCACAAGAGCAGTAAGGAATGCACAATCGGCGGTACGGTGTTTGTCACCAGTGCAAATGATTCGACCACAGCGGGTACGGTTAATTTGACGGGCGGCTGGCTCACAATCAAAGGAGGCACGATCCAAAACACCAATACTAGCAACACCGGTTATGCGATTTTTGTGTCGTCAAGCGTAAATATTAGCTTACAAGCCAAATCGCCTGTTATCATAAGGGGCACCGGCTCAGCATTGAACAAAAAACCGTCCTTGAGCAATACCTTTGTGAAAACAGCCGCTGCGGATGTATATGGCACACTCGGCGTCGGATATGATGCAGGAAATATTGCATACTACAAATACCTGAAGTTTTTGCCTACGGTAGCGAGTACCGGCGGCATCGCCTACGCCACGCTGCAGGAGGCGGTAAACGCGGTAGCTGACGGCGGTAAAATAACGCTGTTTAATAACACCCAGGA
>JAEYRH010000003.1 GCA_023435705.1 Bacillota bacterium
AGGCCAAGGGCACGGATGCCCCAAGCGAAGCTTCACCGGTGTACACCGCAGGTGTATACAGCCTGCATGGATGTAGGCGAGGTGAAGCGCACGCCCAGCCGCAGGATGTGGCAAGCCAAGCACGCCGTATGCCTGAAGGGCATGGCCAGCTTGCATGATGCAAGCGAGGCGCTGCGCGGGACGTCGCCGGACTCCATGTGAAACACCTCGTGTATACCACGAGGTGTTTTGCTTTATAGTTAAGCACAACTGCATCGCGTAAAGTGTTTATATTGACAAAATATTTCTCGGATGATACGGTTTGGATAATAAAACTCAGGAGACATCTATGAGCCTCTTCCCATTCGGTTACAAAAAGATGCGTTGGATCTTTGTGTTTATCGGAATCAATACAATTTTGTTCGCTCTGTCCAGTGGTAATGCGGCAAGATGGGCAGATCTGGTGTTTTCATTCGTGCCTGTGTCGCTGGTGCTGACATCATTTTTGCATTTTGGGTTGAGCCACTTTCTTTCAAACATGTATGCAACTTTTGTGTTTGGAGGAATTTTATGTAACAGCATGTCAGAAAGAAAAGCGAACGGACTAACTTTACCGATATTGTTTATCATCGCAAGCGTCGTTACAGGGATTGTGCCCTTTTATCTGCAGCCCGATGCGTTCACTGCTGGTGCAAGCGGAACTGTGTATGCTTTGGAGGCATATGTGTTTGTGATGGCATTTGCCGGCGGGAGCGATCCTTTGTCTGTGAGCCTCAGGCGGCAAAGCAGATGGTTGATCATCAATGCAGTGATCGCAGTGTTATGGTCATTCAATCCAAAGGTGTCACTGATCGGCCACTTCACCGGAGCAGTAGTTGGTGCAATCGTTGCGTTTATAGACCTGCAAAGGCGAAGGCGAATCAAAAAGCATAACGACAGCCAGAGGTTTAATGACCCAGTGCCTGATCGGTAGACATCCATAGATAAATCCCAATATGTGATGAGTGGCAACTTGCATGTAACACCCTGAATTATACAGGGTGTTTTTCTCTATCGAAACATCGTAGCCTGTTCATCTTGCAGCATTGTATTTTTGCTACATTTTTCCATGGTTGAAGTTTAACTCACAATTTACACACCATAAACACATCAATAACATTCAGAAACTAAACTATCATCAGAAATGAAATAAAGGATGGTTACACATGAACATGAAAAAGCTTTTGGCAATTGCCGCCGCAGTTGTGATGACCGCCACAGTCTTTATGACAGGCTGCGCCACAACCGCTCCCACCGTGGTGCCTACTCAGGCTTCAACCCAAGCCGCCACCGAACCCCTTTCAGGCAAATTGAACATCTCAGGCTCCACTTCGATGCTTGAGTTGGTGCAGGAGTTGGCATCCAAGTTCATGGATGTCAACAACGGCGTCACCGTTGATGTGCAGGGCGGCGGCTCTGGCGTTGGCCTGCAAAATGTTTTAGACGGCCTGAGTGACATTGGCAACTCTTCCAGCACCCTCAAAGATTCCGATAACCAAAAGGGCCTGGTCGGTGTAGACATTGCCATGGATGGCGTGGCCGTGATCGTAAACCCCAAGAACACCCTGTCTGATCTGTCTGAAGAAAGCATCGTAAAGATCTTCAAGGGCGAGATCACCAACTGGAAGGACGTTGGCGGTGCCGATCATGCGATCACCGTGGTCAACCGCGAGGCTTCCTCCGGCACCCGCGAAGCCATGGGCAAGCTGTTCGGCCTGGTGGAAAAGGACGCTGTCGGCAAGACCATCGAGCTCTTCACTGAAAAGGCCATTGAGCAAAACAGCGGTGGCGGCGTGATCACCACGGTTGCCGGTGATGAGTTCGCAATCGGCTATGTCTCCATCGGGTCAGTCAAGGACAGCATCAAAGCTCTTGCAGTGGATGGCATTGCGGCCAGCAAGGCCACAATTCTGGATGGCACCTACAAGTACTGGAGGCCCTTTGTGATGGCCACCAAGGGTGAAGCCAAGGGCCTGGCGAAAACCTTCCTGGAATGGTGCATCAACGATCCCGCCGCGCAGGAGATTGTAAATCATAAGTTCATCGCAATCGCTGAGAAGAAATAAATCCACCGCAGGCGATCCCCGAGGGCCGTCTGCCTTAGGGATCGCATTGTTGATTTGAGGTGCTGACATGGTCATGGATTCCAAACTCTCGTCAAAACTGACGAAACGGAAAATCGTGGCGCGGCCTATCCAAAAGGCGATTGAGACCTTCTTTTTGGTCTGCGCTTTGGTTTCCATCGCGGCAATCGCCACGATGACAATCTATATCATCGTATCCGGCACGCCGGCGATCTTCAAGATCGGGCCGCTGGAGTTCCTGTTCGGTCCGAAGTGGAAACCGGCAGAGGATAAATTTGGTATCCTGCCGATGATCGTCACGTCACTCACAGCCACATTCCTCTCGGTGGCCGTTGGGTCGTTGGTGGGCATTCTCACAGCAATATTCTTGACTGAGCTTGCGCCAAAGTGGCTCTCCAATATTGTGAAGCCGTGCGTGGAGCTGCTGGCCGGCATCCCTTCGGTCGTCTTTGGTTATTTCGGCATGATGATCATTGTGCCATTAATTGCCAGGCTTTCCGATGGCCCCGGCTTCAGCTTGCTGGCTGTCATCATTATCCTGTCCGTCATGATACTCCCCACGATCATCAGCATCTCACAATCGGCTCTGCGGGCTGTGCCCAAGACTTACAAGGAGGGCAGCATGGCGCTGGGCGCGTCGCACATCCAGACGATTTTCAAAACCATTCTGCCGGCGGCCCGCTCGGGCATACTGGCGGCGGTGATGTTGGGCATTGGCCGCGCGGTGGGCGAAACGATGGCCGTGATCATGGTTGCCGGCAATATCCCGCAGATCCCCACATCGCTGCTCGATCCGGTGCGCACACTCACAATCAACATCGCATTTGAGATGAGCTATGCCAAGGACTTGCACCGCGAAGCACTGTTTGCCACCGGCGTGGTGCTGTTTGTGATCATTATGGTGGTGAACATCATTGTCAACAGTGTCCTGAGGAAGCGGGAGGTGCAGCCATGACCATGCGGCGAAAGCTACAAGATGGATCAGCAAAGGTGCTTATATATCTCAGTGCGTTCGTCACCACGGCTGCGTTGGTGTCGCTGATCGTCTACATCATGGTCAAGGGCATTCCGAACATTACGTGGGAATTCCTGACAGGGCCCTACGTACCAGGCAATGATGACAAGGCTGGCATTTTCAATATGGTTGTGAGCACGGTCTATATCATTGGCCTCACACTGTTGATTGCCGCGCCTATTGGGGTTTGCGCAGCAATTTATCTGGTGGAATATGCGCGGCCCGGCAAGCTGGTAAGCCTGATCCGGTTCACAACCGAAAGCCTTGCCGGTATTCCGTCAATCATCTTCGGTTTGTTTGGATTCACATTCTTCGGCATGCTGCTGGGTCTTAAATGGTCGCTTCTCACAGGCGCACTCACCTTGAGCCTCACGGTGCTGCCCACGATCATCCGAGCTACTGAGGAGGCGATCAAGGCTGTGCCGGAATCATTCCGTGAAGGCAGTCTGGCTTTAGGCGCATCCAAGCTCTACACACTGTTTCGTATTGTGCTGCCATCGGCCTTTCCAGGCATCCTGACGTCGTTGATCCTGTCGATTGGCCGTGTTGTGGGAGAGACGGCGGCGGTGATTTTTACAGCTGGCATCGTGTACCGCCTGCCTAAGAGTATCATGGACTCAGGCCGCACGCTGGCCGTGCATTTGTATGCGCTGGCGACGGAAGGCTCCGGGCAAGCGCAAGTTGCCCAAAGCGACGCTACGGCGGCGGTTTTGGTAATTCTCGTACTGCTCATCAATCTGGTGGCAAACCACCTGGGCAGGAAATTCAGTAAAAAGGTCGAAGGGGATTGATGATATGGAATCTACCGTGCTTCGGATTAAGGATATGAACCTGCATTATGGCGCGCTGCATGCTGTGAAGAATGTGAACATGGAGATCAACCGGAAGTATGTGACCGCGTTGATCGGCCCGTCGGGCTGCGGCAAGTCATCATTTCTGAAAACATTGAACCGTATGAATGACCTGGTGCCAGGAGCCCGTGTGGAGGGGCTTATCGAACTGGACGGGGAAGACATTTATCAAAACGGCTATGATATTGTGGCCCTGCGCAAGCGGGTGGGTATGGTCTTTCAGAAACCAAACCCCTTCCCAATGAGCATTTATGACAACATCGCCTATGGCCCCAGGGTGCATGGCATCCGAAACCGCAAGGTGCTTGATGAGATTGTGGAAAAAAGCCTGAAAAGCGCCGTGCTCTGGGATGAGGTAAAAGACCGCTTGAAGCAGAATGCCCTGGGCCTTTCCGGTGGTCAGCAGCAGCGCCTGTGCATCGCCCGCACATTGGCCGTGGAGCCGGAAGTGATCCTGATGGACGAGCCCACCAGCGCGCTGGACCCAATCTCCACTCTGAAGATCGAGGACCTGATGGAGGAACTCAAGAAGGAATACACGATCATCATCGTGACCCACAACATGCAGCAGGCCGCCCGTATCTCTGACAGCACGGCGTTCTTCCTGCATGGTGAGGTCGTGGAATACAACAAGACCTCGGTGGTCTTCCAGACACCGTCTGATAAAAGAACCGAGGATTACATCACCGGCAGATTCGGCTGAGACGGAGGGATTATTATGACTAACCGGCATGTATTTGACGAGAAGCTTACTGAACTCAGGGATCTGTTGCTGGAAATGGCAACCGGCACCGAGGCCAGTATTGACATGGCGATGACGGCCCTGAAAAACCGTGATATGGACCTGGCGCGAAAGGTGATCGACGGAGATGACGTGATCGATGCGCTGGAACAACGAATTGAAACTTTATGTCTGGAGCTGATTGCCCGACAGCAGCCCATTGCGGCAGATCTGCGGCTCATCAGCATGGTGCTGAAAATGATTACCGACATCGAGCGCATCGCCGACCACTCAACTGATATCTCTGAAATCACGCTGAGGCTTGGGCAGGAGGAACCGATCAAGCCGCTGGTGGATATTCCAAAGATGGCAGAGGTGGCCCGGGAAATGGTGCATCACGCCATTCATGCATTTGTAAACAATGACATGGAGCTGGCTGTGGAAGTGTGCCGCCGGGACGATGAGGTGGATAATCTGTTTGAAAAGATCATCCTGGACCTCTCCACGATGATGAAAGCTGATCCGGCTGTGGTGGATAGGGCTATAGACCTGATCCTGATCGCCAAATACCTGGAGCGTGTGGGTGACCACGCCACCAACATCGGTGAGTGGGTTGCTTTCAACATTAGCGGCAAACACACCCACCTCACACACTTTAAGTGAGCTCTCAGGTGGACAAAATGCGTGAAAGGCGCTGATCGCAATGATGGAAGAAGAGCCCAATATCTGCGGGCTCCTGATCTGCTGTGTTATTTAATGGAGAATAAAGGCCGTGTTTATACCCGTGAGCAATTGCTTGACCGGGTATGGGGCTACGACTACATCGGTGAAACACGCACAGTGGATGTGCATATCCGCCACCTGAGCCATTCCGATATCCATCGGGCATACCCAATAGATATGAAAATTGTGCAATTGATGATGATCATATCATAAGCGTGCTTCCCATGATGTGAAATATAATGTCGTTGTAATTCCATCTTGGGGGGGACCAATGAAGTTTACAGACGGACAGTGGCTCATCCGTGAAGGGTTCAGCATCCATAGCCCAGCCAAGGTGCGCAGCCTTGCAGTGAGTGGTGAAAAGATCACTGTTTTTGCACCGGACCGCCAGATCCTCCATCGGGGGGATACACTGGGTGGCCCTTTGCTTACCATCACTTACAGCTCCCCGATGCCCGATGTGATTCGTGTGCGCGCTGAGCACTTCAAGGGCAGGAGGAAGCAGGGCCCGGAGTTCAGACTGAATCTTGGGAACCCTCCAGTGCATATTCGGCAGGATAAAACCAGTGCCGCATTGACGAGCGGTGGTTTGTCCGTCACCATCAAAACCGGTGACGATTGGGCTGTGAGCTTTGCCCGGCGGGGGATGCCGCTCACAGCCAGTGGCCCCAAGGCCATGGCCTGGATCAGAGATGGCAGTGGCCAAACGTGGATGCGGGAGCAATTGGACCTGGACATTGGGGAATGCGTTTACGGTCTGGGTGAGCGGTTCACAGCGTTTGTGAAAAATGGCCAGTCTGTGGATGTGTGGAATCGGGATGGCGGCACCAGCACCGAGCAGGCTTATAAAAACATACCTTTCTATCTGACCAACCGTGGCTATGGAGTGCTTGTGAACCACGCCGGTCTGGTCAGCTTCGAGATCGCGTCGGAGCATGTTTCCAAGGCTCAGTTCAGTGTGGAGGGCGAGTGCCTGGAGTATTTCATCATCGGTGGCGACAGCCTGAAGGATGTGCTCCGTAATTACTGCGCGCTCACCGGCAGGCCGGCCCTGCCTCCGGCGTGGTCCTTCGGCCTTTGGCTTTCCACCTCGTTCACAACCGATTATGATGAGGGCACCGTGACTCGGTTTATCAGTGGCATGGAGGAGCGCGGCATCCCGCTGCATGTGTTCCATTTTGACTGCTTCTGGATGAAGGAATACCAGTGGTGTGACTTTGTGTGGGATTGTGACGTCTTCCCCGATCCGGTGGGTTTGATCGCCCGCCTGAAGCAAAAGGGGTTGAAGGTCTGTGTGTGGCTCAACCCCTATATCGGCCAGAAATCTCCTCTTTTTAATGAGGGGATGGAAAAGGGCTTCCTCGCCCATGACTGTGAGGGTAATGTTTGGCAATGGGATATGTGGCAGCCGGGCCTGGCGTTGGTGGACTTCACCAGTCCGGAAGCCACTGCGTGGTATCAGAGCAAGCTGAAGGCGCTGTTGGATATGGGGGTTGACAGTTTTAAAACTGATTTTGGTGAGCGTATCCCAACCGATGTGCGTTGGCATGACGGCAGTGATCCGAAAAGGATGCACAATTTCTACTCCTACCTGTTTAACAAAGCGGTGTTTGATTTGCTGGAGCAGGAGAGGGGCCATGGTGAGGCGGTGTTGTTTGCCCGCTCGGCCACTGTGGGTGGCCAGCAGTTCCCGGTGCACTGGGGTGGAGACAACACCGCCACATATCCAAGCATGGCCGAAAGCCTGCGGGGTGGGTTGTCACTGGGTTTGTGCGGGTTTGGCTTCTGGGCTCATGACATCGGCGGGTTTGAAGCCACCGCGTCAGCGGACCTTTACAAACGCTGGGCAGCGTTTGGATTGCTCTCCTCCCACAGCCGGCTGCACGGCAGCACCACCTATCGTGTGCCGTGGTTGTTTGATGATGAGGCAGTGGAGGTGCTCCGGCATTTCACAAGTTTGAAGTGCAGCCTGATGCCCTATTTGTTTGCGATGGCCTGCGAAACCTCCGGGGAGGGTATCCCAATGATGCGGGCAATGGTGCTGGAATTCTGCGGTGACCCTGCCTGCAGCTTTTTAGACCGGCAATACATGCTTGGCAGCAACTTGCTGGTTGCTCCGGTCTTTGATCAATCGGGCATTGTGGAGTATTACCTGCCTGAAGGCGTATGGACCAATTTCCTATCCGGCCGGAAAGTTGCCGGAGGCCGGTGGGTTCGCGAGGACCATGGCTATATGAGCTTGCCGCTGATGGCCCGGCCCAACTCCATTGTGGCGGTGGGGCAGAGTAGCACTGAGGTGGATTATGACTTTGCAGCCGGGGTGGCATTGCACCTGTTTGAGTTGTGTGATGGTGCGGTGGCAAAGGCGATTGTTCGGAACAAGAATGCCGGGGTGGAGCTGGATGCAGTTGCAACCCGTGCCGGTGATGCCATCACAGTGAATGCATCAGGCACCGGGAAACCATACACACTGGTGCTGCGCGGCGTTGAGAGGATCAAAGGCGCGCAGGGCGCCTCTTTTGCAGCCAGCCCGCAAGGTGTGGCGATTGCGCCGGAGCGCTTCACCGGCAGTTTCATGATTCAACTGTAAGGGTTATTTTAAAGCGAAAGGTGAGCCATTCGGCTCGCCTTTTTTGTGATGTAAATTGCACTACCTTCACCTTGACAGTGCCAGCTGCCCCTCCAAGCTCTCCAGAAAGGTGCGGGTGGAGGTAATCCGCTCCCGGGCAATACGCCGGGATTCATCGAAATAGAAGAAATCGGCTCGATATGCCTGTGGCTTGCGCTCCAACAACAGCGGTGCAAAATCCCGAATCGTCACCGAACCGGCTGTGAAACGGTTGCTGTGCTCCAGACCGCCCAGAAAATCAACCGAGGTGTGGCAGAGCACAAAATTTAGCATGTCTGCGGCGCCCAGCCGGGCCAGACGGTCAGCATCCCACAAGATGCGGGCTTCGTGGTATTTGTCCGGGATATCCATTTCTACATGGCTGTGCCACTTGATCGCCGTGCACACATCCTGAATCTTACTGTCGGGGAAGCGGATAAACTTCAGGTAATCATGAGCCCATTGTGCGCCACGGTCGGCATGCTGTTCGCCGTTGAATTGCGGCTGAAATCTGTCATGGGCCCACACGGCTGCCAACAGCAC
Organism: Bacillota bacterium; assembly: GCA_023435705.1. GTDB lineage: Bacteria > Bacillota > Clostridia > Christensenellales > UMGS416 > JAEYRA01. The sequence continues at coordinate 8,564 of JAEYRH010000003.1, forward strand.
ATCCAGGTCGCCGCGCTCAATGGCGTGGAGGTGCAGGGCGTCGCGCTCAACCAGCTTGATGTGTTCCAGTCTGTAGTTGTAGTAAGGAGGCAGGTCTTCCCGGAATGGTGGCCAGTATTCCGTCGCTTTTTCATCGGTGACGCCTGACATGTGGCTCCGGAGGGTGTTCAGCCACGGCCGCTCGGCATGCCGGGGCCTTTCACGCTCTCGAGGCTGTGTCAGTCTATCTGGCAGGTTGGCCATATCGATTGATCCCTCCGGGAGGGGTGATTACAAATATTACTACTTATTCTATATATCGTAGTATAACTATTTTCCTTAACAAGAAAATACAAAATATTGTATAAAATTTTTCTATTCCAGTGTGAGCGTTGAGACATTATGTCCCGTTACTTTGAATGGTTTGTCAGGAATTGAAGGACTTCGTGAATGTCCGGCAACTGTCCTGAAGGGTAAACTTTAATCCATTCTACTATCCCTTGCTCGTTAATAATAATGTTTACTCTTTCGGATACTCCCTCTGTTTCATTGAAAATTCCATAGTCTCGGGCAATTTTCCCATGCGGCCAGAAATCAGACGGAAGGCTTACCTTGTCAATCCGAAGAGCAGCTGCCCAAATCTCTTTACAGGGCTGGGGATCCACACTGAAACCAAGCGGAACCGTGTTCAGATTTTGGAACTTGTCCCAATTCACTTCCAGTGAACGCATCTGATCTGTGCATACCGGTGTCCAAGCCAATGGATGCCAGGAAAGAAGCACTTTTTTCCCTTTGAAAGCAGAAAGGATCACGTTGTTGTCTTTATGGTCTATTGTCTGAAATTCAGGTGCAATCGCACCGACGGCAATTGGCATCATCTTATGCCTCCATTCACTGTCATCAGATTACCCAAAAGACTTCGTTTTATGAGTCGCCGTTTGTCCTGAAATTGATGCTCGGTTATCAAGAACATACCCCTCCGCCCAGTAAGGGGGGAGGGGTATGTGTGGCTGCAAGGAATAAAATCAGGGTCAACTCCTTGTCCAATACTCCACAAACCTGTCCAGGCTCCGGATGGCAGAGCGGATGTCGGAATAGACCGGCAGGCCATTTTCCTCCAGATGCTGCACCATGCCCTGATAATGCTGCCCGGCGTTTACGGAGACCACGATGGGTTTGTGGTATTTCCGGGCAGCTTTTACCATCAGCGGTGCGATTGCATCCTCATCCAGGCAGTTGTCATTCAGGGTTTTCAGGTTCTCTATGTGTGGCACAATTGCCACAAACAGGCAGTCCACACCGGGGTCCTGGAGCACCGCCTCGATAAATTGCACATACAGCGTGTCGTTGGTCATCGGTGTGAGGTCAAGGAAAGACGTGTTGGTGTCCACCAACCCGTGCACGTTGAGCTTCCTTAGTTCTTCTGCTGTTTCCGGCTGAAGCGTGGCCTGCGTCAGGCAATTCAGTAGATCGGCACCCATGGTTGCGTCCAGCCCGGCGTTCACCACGCCGGCAACCCTGCGGCCCTGTGGCTTGGTTTTATTCAGCAGGGAGAATGACTTCATTGAGTTGTAGAAGTCATCCAGCTCCTCCAGCAGCACGCAGCCGGCCTGCTCGCAGGCAGCGCGGAACACGTCATAGCTGCCGGACATCGATGCCGTGTGCGAGATGGCGGCCTTCATACCGGCCTCCGTCCTGCCGGATTTGTAGACGAGGATCGGCTTTTTGGACCCGGAGGCAACATCAAAGAACTGGCGGCCCTCGCCGGCGTTGATGCCCTCCATATACATGGCCATCACGTCCACATTGGGGTCAGTCTCGAAATGGCTGATGAGATCGGGCACATTCACATCCACCTTGTTGCCGAAGCTTACAATGGTGCGGAAGATGCGGGAGAACTGCGCGCGCTCGATGCTGGTCACACCCATCGCGCCGCTCTGGGTGAAAAGAGCGCAGTTGCTCTCCGGCCCCCAGGCGATGTGCAGGCGCTTCTCCTCGATGAACAGTGTGTTCACACCGGGGTTGCCACTGCCCGGTGCGTAAAACACGCCCATGCAGTTGGGGCCGATCAGGCGGGCGCCCTTGGGTTTGTTGGCTGTGACGGCCTGGGCAAACTCGCTGTATTTGATGTCTGCCGGGATGCCGGATATGATCACGGCGGCCTTGTCTTCCGGCAGGGTCTTGATGAAGTCCAGTGTGTATTTGGCCGGAGCGGAATAAACCACCAGGTCGTAGTGATCCGGGATCTCATCCAGGCTCTTGTAGAGCGGATAAGTCACGCCGTTCAGCTCCGTCTGGCCTCCCTTGGGGTTCACCAGATAAAGATCCTTGCGGCCAAACTCATGAAACAGCGTGGCGATGATGCGGGCCATGCTGTATTTGTTCAGGTCTGTGGAGACACCCAGTACTGCCACGCCCTGCGGCGCGAAAAAGCCTTTCAGGTTGCCGGCGTTGGGGGCTTGCGCGGCCAGTGCTTCGCTCTTTGCGCACTGGAACTCGGCGTATCCATCCACAGCCAGGAAACGCCCGTCCTCTGAAAACACCAGCGGGTTCAGGTCCATCACATCCAGGTGGAAACGGGGCCGCTTGGGCGACAGGAAGGAGTAACAATACCCCAGGTCGCTCACAGCGCTCAGGGCCCGGGCCATCATATCCAGATACTCCGGGTGGCCGGTCTCCTCAAACTTGTGGCGGATCTTCAGCGAATGAGTGAGCGCCTGAGCATCCGGATAGCTCACCGGCGCCAGCATCAGGTTTGCCTGGTCGTAATACTTGGCGAAAAACTCCGCGTCGTCGCCACCTTTGGTGAGCGTGAGCACCGGTCCAAAAGCCGGGTCAGACTTCAGGCCCAGCATGATCTCGTTGCCCAGCGCCTGTGTGAACTTCACGAACTCTACGATCAGAAAGCCGTCGATGACGGGCTTGTTGTCCTCCGGGAAATGGGAGAGCACCTCTTCACGCATGTTGTGCATTACATAGCGCACAAACAGCGGATCCAGGTTGGTCACCTTTTTCACACCGCCGTAGCGTTGGTTGTGGGCCATGCTGCGCGACACGGTCTTCACGATCAGATCGCTGCCGGCAAATCGGCCCAGCACCGACTGGTTCACGTCGTTGATATCGCGGATGAAAACATGCTTCGGCACCGAAAGGCCAATGGCTTCCAGCACACTGTAAACCTCGTGCTCATGGAGCGTGCTCCTGCCGTCGGTCTGTGCATGCTCAAAAATGGCATCAATTCTTTGGGTAGCAGCGTTGCTCAATGGCATCTATCGGGCCTCCGTGGTTTCTTTGGGTTGGTGGTTCGCGCGGCAATTGCCGCACAAGCCTGTGAGTGTGATGTGATGATCTGAGACCAGAAAGCCGTATTTGTCCAGCACTGCTTTTTCCATGCCCTCCATCATATCCTCATGGAGCTCCAGCACAGTGCCACAACCGGTGCACTGCATATGGGCATGGCTATGGCAGCCTTCGTCATCCTGGCTATACTCATACACATTGCTCTGGCCGGGGATGTGGGCTTGTTTGAGATAGCCCATTTCCAGCAGCAGCTGCACGGTGCGATAGACCGTTGCGATTCCAATGTCGCTCCGGTTCAATTCGCGGTGCAGCTCCTCAGCCGTGAAATGGCCTGGCATTGCCGCGGCTGCTTTCAACACCGTGAGCCGCTGGTTGGTCATCCGGTATCCTTTTTCTTTCAATTCCGATTCAAATGAGTCCATGAATTCAGTTACCAAGCCTTTTTGGGATATATTCAAGTATACCGTTGTTCGCAAGCGGGCGCAAGGGCACTAGGCAAAAGTGCCTAAATCCTTGGCATGTTTTCCTGTATAAACCAATCAGGGTTGAACCAATGGCCTATACATACTATAATAATTACAAATCGGCAGAATAAGTATGTATAGATAGCTTCCATCTTTGGCGAAGGAGTGTTTTGATGGGTTGGTTCAAACGCAACCTGTTTGTGATTTTGGTGGTCTCAGTGGCGTTGCTGGCTGTGGCAGCCCTCGTGCTGGAGCCGGTGCTCAGCCCGCGCCCTGTGCAGGAACCGCTTGCAACGCAACCTTCCGCCACCCGGCAGGAGATCACCGGTGGTGAATTTCAAAACAATGCTTCCGGCAACAAAGAACCGGTGGAATCCTGGCCGGAATATGAAGGCAAACAATTCAGCCGGTATGATCTCACATTGGCGCTCGATCCGGTGGGCAAGACCCTCAGCGGCAAGCTGGAGTTTACCTATGTGAACACCGAGAACCAGCCGATGGACAGGCTCCATTTCCTGCTTTATCCCAACAGCTTCGCCAAGGAGTATTATGGCGTTTTTGAGCAGGATGATTTTGATAGTGCATATCCCAACGGCTTCTCTGCCGGCTCCATCCAAATCCTTTCAGTGGAGAGCCCAGACGGCAAGGTGCAGCACCTTGTGTCCGGTGAGCAGAACCAGGTGCTTGAGGTGCTGCTGGTGCGGCCCGTGCAGCCGGGAGAGACAGCCCGGCTCACCATACAGTATCATGTAACGGTGCCCAATTGCCTGGGCCGGTTCGGCTATGGCGACGACACAATGTCGTTGGTGAACTGTCATCCGATCCTCTCGGTGTTCGAAGATGGTTCTTGGCATGATTATCCTTACTACAACATGGGTGACCCCTTCTATTCGGAAACAGCTGACTACTATGCCACTATTACCGCGCCTGCGGGGTGGACCATCGCCGCAACCGGGGAGCTGACAAGACGGCAGGAAGGCGACAACGATGTGTGGACGGTCGCGGCACCGGGCCGCCGCGACTTCGGCTTTGTAGCCAGTGACCGTTTCGACGTGATGCAGCAGATGGCCGGTGACGTGCTGGTGCGGTCCTACTACCTTAAGGAGCACAAAGGCTATGGCCGGCAGGCGCTGGACTGCGCCGTGGAATCCATTGAGCTGTATGAGAGCGTCTTCGGGGAATATCCCTACGGCGAGTTTGCCGTGGTGGAGGCGGACTTCTTCATTGGCGGCATGGAGTATCCCGGCATGGTGCTGATTGACCAGTCTCTTTATACCATTGGGCAAAACGTGGTGCTTGACCTTGTGGTCTCCCACGAGACCGCTCATCAATGGTGGTATTCCACTGTGGGCAATGACGAAGTGGCCGAGCCCTGGCTGGATGAGGGGCTCACGGAGTTTACCACACAGTATTTCTTTGAGAAGGAACGAGACAGCAACTACAATGATTTCTATCAGTATCAGATTGACTATTATGAGGGCCAGCGGGCAGGGCAGGAGGGGCAATACGCCGTGACGCTGCCGGCATCTTCCTTTGATGACGGGCTGACCTACTCGTCGTGGGTGTATGACCGCGCAGCCCAGATTTTGCACGAGCTGCGCTCGGAAGTGGGTGACGAGGCGTTTTTCGCCGGGTTACGCCGCTATTATGAGGAACACCGGTTAGGGATTGCAACGAGGGCCGACTTGGAGAAAGCAATGGAAAGCGTGACCGGGCGTGAGCTCACGCAATGGCTTGAGGAGCGGTTCAGCCAGACCAAAGGCGACAACACCAAAGAGACTGGAGAATAACAACTTTTGCGCTTAAGAAAACGAGGCGGGATCAACGCCGTTGTCAACAGAACACTTCAAAGTGGAAGGCCTGTCCGGACGCTGTCCGGCCAGGGGGTTCAGCCTGCCCGCAGGCAGAGCATGGGCGCTCCAGCAGCTTTGCGCTCTGCTCAGCGGCCTGCTTTGACCACGGCGGGGCCTTCGGCAGCACTGGCTGGCAAGCCCCACCGGGGCATCAAGATGGCCAGCCCCATGCCGCTGTTGGTGATGGCAGCCACGGTGATCGTGGCTGCCGCGATGGTGCTTGGCGCGGTCTCACTGCTGGGTAAGCCCGCTCTGGCCCAGGGAGAGCTGATGTCTTTTGATGGCCGGCCCCTTTGCGTTGTGCGGGACCGCGCTGCAGCAGAAGAATCCCTAAAGAGAATCCAGGATGAATTAAGGCAAAGCCATGGCATGGAGATCAGCCCCAACGGTGCGCTTTCCTTCACACCGGTTTCCTGCGACGCGCGCAACATACTGGACGGGCAGGCCGTGGAGCAGGCGCTGAAGGCCAACATTGACGCGAGGGTGGTGGCCACGGTGATCCTGGTGAATGACCGCCCCGCCGTGGCGCTTAAAAGCACGGAGGAAGCCCAGCAGGTATTGAGCACGGTGCTGGCTCCTTATCAGTCCGCACCGGCAAGCCGTCAGCGCACCGAGGTGGCCTTTGTGGAAAACGTGCGTGTGGAGCAGCAACCCATTGACTATAGCCTGGTGATGGGCCCGGACGATGCCGTGCGGGCGCTTACGCTGGGTTCTGCCGTAGAAGATAATTTCTACACCGTGGAAAGGGGCGACAGCCTGGCCCGCATCGCCAAGAAATTCCAGTTAAAAATGTCTGATTTGAAAAAGGCCAATCCCACTCTCTCCATCACAGAGATGCTGCAGCCCGGCGATATGCTGAATGCCGTGAAACCTGCCAATTGGGTCAATGTGCGCTACACCGAAACAGTGACGCGGCAGGAAGCGCTGCCCTTTGAAACCGTGGAGCAGACGGATGCCACGCTCTACACCACGCAGAAAGAGACCAAGCAGGAAGGCAAGGCAGGCAAGCGGGAGGTCGTGGCGAAGGTCACCTACATCAACGGCATGGAGGCATCCAAGGTGATCGAAAGCCAGACCGTGCTGGAGGCGGCGCAGGACAAAATCGTGTTGCGCGGCACAAAGAAGGTGCCCACAAGCTCAGGCGGAGGCTCCTCTGCCAGCGGCAGCTACATCAAACCTCTCAAGTCTTATCGAGTTACCAGCCGGTATGGCCCCCGAAGCCTGCACGGCAGGAGTTATCATTACGGATACGACCTAGCGGCGCCCACCGGCACACCGATCTATGCGACGGCGTCAGGCACCGTATCTTTCTCCGGATCTGCAACCGGCTATGGCCTGGTGGTTTATTTGGATCATGCTGGAGGCGTGCAGTCCCGTTACGGCCACTGTTCCAAGCTGCTTGTCAAGAAGGGCCAGAAGGTGACGAAGGGCCAGATCATCGCGCTGGTGGGCAGCACCGGCCAAAGCACCGGGCCGCACTTGCACTTTGAGTTCCGGCTCAATGGCGGGCATATAAGCCCAACGAAGTATGTGAAGCTGGAATAAATAACTATTATCAGAAACGGAGGGCTGGTTAAGCCATCCGTTTTGCGTAACGGGCTAAATAGGGATCTGTTTCGTTGTCGAGTTACACGCCTGAATTCTCTGCCAGTGCTTTCCTCACTCTGCTTTCATCCAGCTTTGATATGCACCCGTCATAGAGCACGGCCTCTGCTGCAATGGTGCCGGCAGCCTGCCCGCAGGCAAGCAGCATCGGCAGCTGCTCGGCGGTCAGGCTTTCTGCCCGTGCCAGCAGCAGGTTCTCCAGGTCGCGGCACATCAGGTTGCCCAGCGGCGTCACCAGCGGTTCGGCGGTGTTATCCGGGTTGATGTGCCGCAGCGCGGCGACATCCTCCAGCAGGCCGGAGTCCACCTCCACGGCGCTTTCAGGCCGTCTGCGGATAGGCTGGGAGTGGGAAAGCACCAGCGCCTGGCCGGCAAAATGGATCAGATGGCAATTTTCATAGCCGGGCACGTTGCGCTGCAGGAAGCCGATGGCGGCCAATGCGTCGTTGCGGCACTTGAGCTCTGCCTTGGTGAAGCCCAAGGGACCGTCCGCCACGGGTACTCCGGCACCGGCCGCGTTCAAAATCGCCGTGCCACCTCGCAGGCAGGGCACCAGCTCCGGGAACGCAAGCCCTGCGGGCAGCTCATCTGCGGCCTGTTCGGACTGGAATTGTGCGGTGTATTGGCTCAGCACCTCGTAGTCAAACACGCCGGCCACCCTGGTGTCGATGCCGCCCACGCGGGCCAGCAGCGTGATGGCTGTGCCTTCCGCATCAGGCCCACCGGAGCAGCCGGCAAGCCGGGTCAGCGCGCAATCTTGCGAAGCGTCCACATAACACCACGCCGAAAGCTTCACCCGGCCTTCAGGCCCGGCAAAAGACACGGACTTGATCTCCCCGACCCGGCTTTTCACCCGCATGGCTTTGGCACCCAGCAGCAGGTCCACACCGGCATCGTTGACCAACGCCTGAAAAACCCGTGCCAGCTCCTCCGGCTCATAGATGAGCCTGCCCCAGGCCCGCCGCGTGAGCTTGCGCAGGTGCTCCATCAAGGCCGGTTGGCCGTCGCCATGCCAGCAGTTCAACAGGCCGCACACGGCGCTTCCGCCCACATCAAGCCCTTCATCTGCCAGCAGCACCGTGCCGGAATGCTCCGCCGCAGCCAGCGCCGCCGCGACGCCCTCAGGCCCCGCGCCATAGACGATTACGTCATAATCGCGTTCTTTCACGGCTGTTGCTCCTTCACGCGCATATAACCAATTATAATACCTGGAAAAAGTTTCTATCAAGTAGAAATGAGAGAGGATGGGTTTTTGTAGTCAAATAGTCAGCAGCGGGTAGTCAGTAGTTCGTTGTTTACCTCGCCAATACTTCCAGCGTGTTGTGGCACCACATGATGTAGGCGTCTTCACCGTTGTCTTCATAGTAGTTTTTTCTGCGGCCAGCTACTTCGAAACCAAGGCTGGTGTAGAGGTTGATTGCCTTCCCGTTGGTCACGCGCACTTCCAGTGTCATCTGGATGGCCTCGGCGGCGTGATAGGCAGCGCGCATGAGCTCGCGCATGACCCTGCGGCCGTAGCCCCTGCCCTGATACTCGGGGTGCACAGCGATGTTGTTCACATGGGCTTCGTCCACGATGATCCACATGCCGCCAAAACCTGCGATCACGCCGTCTTCCACCAGCACCACATAGCGGGCACAGAGATTCTTAAGCTCTGATACAAAGGATTCGCGAGACCATGGTCTTGGGAAACAGGCGGCTTCAATCTCCAGCACCCTGTCCAGATCAGATTCCAGCATCCTGCGCAGGATCACCTTGGGTTCGTCAACGGCCATTGGCTGCCTCCGAGGCCTTTTTGTCCAGCACCTGCTCGGCAGAGGATTTGCGCAGATAGATGGGCAGCAGGTCCGCGGGGTCCATCGTTTGCCCCGCAAGGAGTCTTTTCCATGCCAAGTGAGCCGCCGCGCCGGAGCGCTGCAGCATAAGATGCACCGGCGCAAACCGCGCCTGATCACCCAGTGCTTCCGCAATGGCAGCCTTGTGGGGGGCCACGCCGTCGCCGCAAAACATGATTGCCTGAGCTCCGGCAACAGCCGGATGAGCCAGTAATCCGTCCAGCGCCAGCGGGGTGGGGGCGAGCAGTTCATTCTGGTTTCCGTCGTAAAGCGCACAATACACCTGGTCGCGGCGGGCATCCAGGATTGGTGCGATCACACCAGCATATCCAGGGAACCCTGCTGCCAGCACTTCCAATGTATTCACAGCGATCACTGCTTTGCCCAGCGCCTCAGCCATTCCCTTGGCAGTGGCCACTCCAATGCGCACGCCGGTGAAGGAGCCGGGCCCCGCCACAACCGCGATGGCGTCCAGATCTCCAGGCTGCCAACCGGCCAACCGGAAGCATTGATCCACCAGAGGCATCAGCCGCTCAGAATGGGTGAGCCCCGAGTTAAGATTTGCTTCGCAGACCAGCATGCCGTCTTCCATTAACGCCGCGCCCGCAATCTTCGTGGAAGTGTCCAGTGCCAACAGTTTCATATCTTCAAACCCTCTAGTAGTGCTTCATACCTGCGGCCTCTTGCCGCAACCGTAATTTGCCTCGCGTTCCCGTCTTCCACAAGCTCCAGCGTTACATCCAGCCGTTCTTCCGGCAGCAGGGAGCCTGCGTTGCCGGGCCACTCGATGGCGTTCACGGCGCCGCCATCCAGGTATTCCTCAAAGCCCATGTCCGCCAAGCCACCCTCATCCAGGCGGTAGAGGTCGAAATGGTTGAGGCCAGGGCTTCCGTGGTGCTCATGCACCAGAGTGAACGTGGGGCTGGTCACCCGGCCAGCCACGCCAAGCCCCCGCGCCAACCCCCTTGTGAAAGCCGTCTTGCCTGCCCCCAGGCCGCCCCACAGTGCCAGCACTGCGCCGGGAAACAAAGCCTTTGCAAGCGATTGGGCAAAGGCCTCGGTATCTTCCACGGTGCGGCTCAGGTATTGCATGCGGTCTCCGTCAGCGGTATTTGTGCAGGATGGGGGAGAGCGGCTTGTATAGCAGATATGTTATAGCACAGATTGCGATGGATTTGAATAGGTTGAAGGGCACTACAGCATACAGGATGTAGGTCCAAACGCTGTCAATGGCCGGGTTGGCGACTGCAGCCAGCTGAATGATCGCATCGATCGGCATGAACTTCGAATACAGCGGGATTAACACATAATAGTTCATCAACGGCCCGGCCAGGAAAGACATCAAAGCCGCGCCCAGCGCCATACCCCACAGGGCGCCGGAACGCTTTGTGCTGCGCCGGTAAATAAACGCCGCGGGCATCACCAGGCACGCGCTCACCACGAAGTCGGCAATCTCGCCGACGCCGCCGGTGGTGGAGGCAGGCAAATAGAGCAGGTTTTTGATGAGAAGAATCGCAGCTCCTGCGACCGGGCCCAGCGCGAAGCCACCGATCAAGGCAGGGATGTTGCTGAAGTCAATCTTCAAAAATGATGGCAACAGTGGCAATGGCGTTTCTATAAACCGTAGAAGCGTCGCAATGGCTGCCAGCACGCCGGCTGTGGCGACCAATCGCAGTGTTTTGGATCGGGTGGTGCGGGTGTCTGTTGTACTCATAATTCCTCCTTCAAAACAAAACGCCCCGGATTTCTCCGGGGCGCAGAATGCGTTTGAATGCGCATTGGTATCTTTTCTCATCCAGACTTTACTGTCGGCCCCGGAATCTCACCGGGTCAGTCCTGCATGCAGGAGTCGCGGGCTTTACCGCCGGTGGGGAATTTCACCCCGCCCCAAAGATACGATATCATTATATTACGACGGGCAGATGGTTTTGTAAAGAGGTTTTTCCGTGCAGCATAACTCAATGAGCGCACATTAGTAGATTCCACTGTTTACCTGTCAAAATAAATCTATTAAAATAGTCAACAAGAACTAGCAAGGGGGATAAGCAAGGTGGGTTCGCTGGAAAACCTGAGTGATTTATTGTCGGGCACGAAGCGAAGGTTCGCCACTATGAAGCTTGCGAAGTTCCTATCTCGAGTAAAACCTCCGTTGTGGATGAGGCGCAGTGATGGACTGATGGGTTTATACCATGAGCAGCAAATGCTTCTCCGAAAAGGCAGTATTGTGATTGGCGTGATTGTTCAAGTGAACAAGCTGCTCTTTGAGCATGATCGATCTGACTGTCCGGCTTGTGTGCTTTACAGCATTCATCCATATTTTCAAACGGAAAAAGGGATTTCGGAGTTACATCAAATTGCTCTTAGGGTGTATTCGCTAAAAGAGGGCGTGCGGGATGACAGTGAGGAAACCGCAATCGGCGAGTCGTTGGCAGATGAGGCCGGCAGATATTTCAAGATCAGGCTTCCGTATCATCTTACCAATGGGAGAGAGGTTTTTATGACGGCGATCATGGTGCATAGGCAACTATTGCCGTTGCCGTTCCTTAGATCGGGGTGGTTTCCGCTCATCGTTTATCCGAAGAAATCAAAATTTGCTTTGATTTGTCCTGCGGTGTTTTGGGATAAGGAACTGGTTAGGCTCTGGAGCATGGATCCCGAAGAATGGATCTAGTAAGTCGATACACCCCTGATGAATGTTCCTCATCGTTTAAAATAAGTAGCCGTTGATGGCAGGATAGAAGCATGTTGATGTACGAAATAATGGCTTTATCGCAAGAAGATGAATAGTAGCCATGCGTGAGCATTTGAAGTAAAATGAAATCAAGCATCTTGCAGTTTTGATAATAGAGAGTTACAATATGCTCGCTCGCATGAGTTGGCGAATTGTAGTTGCCACTTTCTGGAAACACATTGATTTTCCCGCAATTTTACTCAAATTCTTCTTGCATTGTGCTTTTCCATGTTGTAATATATAAAAGCTGCCGTAAAAACGGGGTTGAAGCGGGAGATTGCCTGGCCGATTCCTTACGGATCAGGGGAACTTCCGTGGACCAAGTCCGCGGCAATCGGGCGACGGGTCAAACTCGCCGCAAAAAATATGGTGACGGCACACACGGCAGAGTGTATTTGGCCCGAGAATAAGGAGGGAGCTTCATTGCCTACGAAAAAGATCAGGATCAAGCTCAAGGCGTATGACCACAACATCATCGACCAAAGCGCTGAGCGCATTGTGGATACCGCCAAGCGGACAGGCGCCGTTGTATCCGGGCCTATCCCGCTTCCCACGGAGAAAGAGATTGTCACAATTCTGCGCGCGCCTCACAAATACAAGGATAGCCGCGAGCAGTTCGAGATCCGCACTCACAAGCGCCTCATCGACATTCTCGCTCCCAGCTCCAAAACCGTTGACTCGTTGATGCGCCTGGACCTACCGGCCGGCGTTGACATCGAGATCAAGCTGTGAGCCGCAGGAGGACAGAGATATGAAGAAAGGCATCATTGGCAGAAAAATTGGCATGACCCAGCTGTTCCTGGCCGATGGCCGCGCCATTGGCGTGACCGTGATCGAGGCCGGCCCCTGCAGTGTTGTGCGCAAAAAGACGATGGAAAGCGACGGCTATGAGGCCGTGTGCGTGGGCTTCGGCGAGGTCCGCGAGAAGCTCGTGAACCAGCCCAAGGCCGGCGAGTTCAAGAAGGCCGGCCTGGAAGCCACCCGTTTCCAGCGTGAGCTCAGGCTTGAGAATTCCACCAGCTTTGAAGTTGGTCAGCAGATCAAGGCAGATATGTTTGCCACCGGTGACATCGTCGATGTCAGTGGTATCACAAAGGGCCACGGTTTCTCCGGCACCGTCAAGCGCTGGAACACCAAGATCGGTCCCAAGCAACACGGCTCCAAGTACCACAGGGGCCCCGGCTCCATGGGTGCCAACACCAGCCCCGGCCGCGTGTTTAAAAACAAGCGCCTGCCAGGCCACTATGGTGTGGAGAACGTCACGATCCAGAACCTCGAGGTCGTCAAGGTGGACGCTGAGAGGAACTTCATCATGATCAAAGGCGCGGTTCCCGGCGCCAAGGGCGCGCTGCTTGTTGTACGCGACGCCGTCAAGAAGTAGCGGTAAGGAGGAAGAAGATGCCTACTGTAAGTGTTTATAGTATAGAGGGCAAACAGGTCGGCTCGATGGAGCTCTCCGAAGCCGTGTTCGGCCTCACGCCCCACCAGAGCGCCATGCACCAGGTCATCGTGGCCCAGCTGGCCGCCAAGCGCCAGGGCACGCAGAGCGCCCTGACCCGCACGGAAGTCTCCGGCGGCGGCAAGAAGCCCTGGAGGCAGAAGGGCACCGGTCGTGCCCGCCAGGGTTCCACCCGCGCCCCGCAGTGGAGGCATGGCGGCATGGTGTTCGCCGTGAAGCCCCGTGATTACACGATGAAGGTCAACAAAAAGGTTCGCAGGCTGGCAATGCTTTCTGCCTTGTCCAGCAAGGTGCAGGACAACCAGCTGATCATTCTTGACACCTTGGCTCTTGAGAAGGGCAAAACCGCTGAGATGAAGGGCTTGCTGAAAGCCCTCGGCGTGTGCGGCAAGGCATTGGTTGTGACTCTCGGTGTGGACGGTAACGTTCGCCGCGCCATCTCCAACCTGCCCGAGGTGTATGCAGCCCAGTGGAACACACTGAATGTGTATGACATCATGAACTATGACAAGTTCATTATCACCCGTGACGCCGTCGCCAAGGTTGAGGAGGTGTACGCAGGATGAATAGTCATCACGACATCATCATCCGCCCGGTGCTGACCGAGCGCAGCTATGAAAACATGGCCAACAAGAAGTACACGTTTATCGTGGCTCCCGATGCCAACAAGTATCAGATCAAAGCGGCTGTCGAGCAGGCGTTCGGCGTCAAGGTTGCCCAGGTCAACACCCTGAACCGCAAAGGCTCCATGAAAAGAATGGGCAAGACTCAGGGCATGACCAGCGATACCAAGCGCGCCGTTGTCAAGCTCGCCGAAGACAGCAAGGGCATCGAATTCTTCGAGGGCATGGCCCAGTAGGGATAAGGGGGTAAACCGTAATGCCGAACAGGAAGTATAAACCGACATCGTCGGCCCGCCGCTTTATGACGGTGTCGACGTTTGAGGAAGTGACCTGCACCACGCCGGAAAAGTCGCTGCTTGAGAACCTCGAGCGCCGCGCCGGCCGTAACTTCCAGGGCAAGATCACCGTCCGTCACCGCGGCGGCCAGGTCCGCAGGAAGTATCGCATCATTGATTTCAAGCGCAATAAGGACACAGTGCCCGCCACGGTGGCCACGATCGAATACGATCCCAACCGCAGCGCGCTGATCGCCCTTCTGAACTATGCCGATGGTGAGAAGCGCTACATCCTGGCTCCTTTGGGCCTTAAGGTGGGCGACACCGTGGTGTCCGGCCCCCAGGCCGACATCAAGCCCGGCAACGCCCTGCCGATCGCCAACATCCCGCTGGGCACAATGGTGCACAATGTGGAGCTGGTGCCGGGCAAGGGTGGCCAGATGGCCCGCTCCGCCGGCAACGCCGCGCAGCTGATGGCCAAGGAAGGCAAATGGGCCCAGCTCAGGCTGCCTTCCGGTGAAATCCGTATGGTGAGCCTGGACTGCAAAGCCACCATCGGTCAGGTTGGCAACATCGACCATGAGAATATCTCACTGGGTAAGGCCGGCCGCAAGCGCCATATGGGCTTCCGGCCCACCGTCCGCGGTGTTGTGATGAACCCCAACGACCACCCCCACGGCGGCGGCGAGGGCAAGAGCCCGATCGGCATGCCGGGGCCGGTCACCCCATGGGGCAAGCCCACGCTGGGTCACAAGACCCGCAAGAAGTCCAACCCCACCAGCAAGTACATTCTCAAGCGCCGCAACAGCAAGTAAGGAGGTCACAGCATGAGCAGATCCATCAAGAAAGGCCCTTATGTCTTTGACCGCCTTCTGAAAAAGGTTGTCGAGATGAATAAGAGGAACGAGAAGCAGGTTGTGAAGACCTGGTCCCGCGCCTCCACGATCTTCCCGGATTTTGTCGGCCATACGATCGCCGTTTATGACGGCCGCAAGCATGTGCCGGTGTATGTCACCGAGGATATGGTCGGCCACAAGCTCGGGGAATTTGCGCCCACGCGCACCTTCCGCGGCCACGCCGGCGAAAAATCCACCTCTGCCAAATAAGGAGGACCCAGCATGTCAACCAGAATGAAGCAGAAGGCCGCCGCGCGCAGGGAGAACGCTGACAAGCGTCCCCACGCCCACGCCCGTTATATCCGCGTTTCCTCCAGCAAAGTCGCCATTGTGCTGGACCTGATCCGCGGCAAGCAGGTGGACGAAGCGCTGAGCATCCTGAAATTCACCCCCAAGGCCTCCAGCCCTGTGGTGATCAAGCTTTTGAACTCGGCTGTTGCCAATGCCGAGAACAACCTTGAGATGGATCGCAAGGAGCTCTATGTGGCTGAAACTTATGCCAACCAGGGCCCCACGCTGAAAAGGGTGCGCCCCCGCTCACGCGGTATGGCCAACCCCATCCTCAAGCGCACAAGCCATATCACCGTGATACTTGACCGTATCGGCAGCAAAGAGGAGGCAAACTAATGGGCCATAAAGTACATCCCCACGGAGCCCGCGTAGGCGTGATCAAGGATTGGGACACCCATTGGTACGCGGATAAGAAGAACTTCGCAAATTTCCTGATCGAGGACAACCAGATCCGGAAATTCATTAAGGACAAGCTCTTCGCCGCCGGTGTTTCCCGCATTGAGATTGATCGCGCTGCCAATAAGATTACGATCAACGTGCATACGGGCAAGCCTGGCATGGTGATCGGCAAGGGTGGCACAGGCACCGAGGGCCTGAAAGCTGAGATTGAGAAGATGACCGGTAAAGCCGTGCATGTGAATATCATTGAGATTCGCAGCATGGATCTGGACGCTCAGCTTGTGGCGGAAAACGTCGCCAGCCAGATTGAGCGCCGCATCAGCTTCCGTCGTGCAATGAAGCAAGTGATTGGCCGCACGATGAAGATGGGTGCCAAGGGCATCAAGACGATGGTGTCTGGCCGACTGAACGGTGCCGACATCGCCCGCCGCGAGGGCTACCGCGAAGGCAGCATCCCGCTGCAGACGCTCCGCGCAGATATTGATTTCGGTTTCGCAGAAGCCAAGACAACCTACGGGCGCATCGGCTGCAAGATCTGGATTTATAAGGGCGAAGTGATGCCCAAGAAGAAGGTTGCGAAACCTCAAGAGGGAGGGAAGTAAGCCATGTTGATGCCCAAAAGGGTTAAACACAGAAAGGTGCAGCGCGGGCGCATGAGGGGCCACGCCACCCGCGGAAACTTCCTGGCCTATGGTGAATACGGCCTGATGGCGACGGAAGCCTGCTGGATCACCGCCAATCAGCTGGAAGCTGCCCGCTCCACGATCGCTCGCTACACCAAACGTGGCGGCAAGATCTGGATCAAGATTTTCCCCGACAAGCCCATTACGAAGAAGCCTGCCGAGACCCGCATGGGCGGCGGCAAGGGCGCTCCGGAATATTGGGTGGCCGTGGTCAAACCCGACCGCGTGCTCTTCGAGATCGCCGGCGTGGATAAGGAAATTGCACGAGAAGCCATGAAGCTGGCCGCCCACAAGCTGCCGCTGAAGTGCAAGTTCGTGACCCGCGAGGACTTTGAAAAGGGCTCCGTGCCCGCAGAAACGGGTGGTGAGGACCAGTGAAGACCGATAAGATCAGGGATTTAACCCCCCAGGAATTGAATGACCGGATTGCCGAGTTGAAGGGCGAGCTGTTTAACCTCAGGTTCCAGCAGGCCACTGGCCAGCTCCAGAACCCCATCAGGCTGAAGCAGTGCAAGAAGGACATCGCCCAGCTCAAGACGATCGCGCGCGAGCGCGAGCTCGGCCTGAAACGGGCCTGAGGGAGGAATGGCAATGGAACAGAGGAATTTCCGTAAGGAACGCACCGGCACCGTGGTGTCTGACAAAATGGACAAGACCGTTGTGGTTGCGATTACCAACAAGGTCAAGCATCCACTGTATGGCAAAACCGTCAACCACACCAAGAAGTTTAAAGCCCACGACGAAACCAATGAGTGCGGCATCGGAGATGTTGTCCGCATCATGGAGACCAGGCCCCTGTCCAAGGACAAGCGCTGGCGTGTCGTGGAGATCGTAGAAAAGGCCAAGTAACGCCGCGAAGGAGGAGACTCAGCCATGATCCAGTTGCAAACCCGGCTTAAAGTCGCCGACAACACCGGCGCGAAGGAAATCATGTGCATCAAGGTGCTCGGTGGCTCTTTGAGACGCTCGGGCAACATTGGCGATGTGATCATCGCATCGGTGAAAACCGCCACGCCCGGTGGCGTGGTAAAGAAGGCCGAAGTCGTGCGCGCCGTCATCGTGCGCAGCAAGAGCGGTATGAGGCGGCCAGATGGCTCCTATATCCGCTTTGACGACAACGCGGCCGTCATCATTGACACGCAGAAGCAGCCGCGCGGCACCCGCATCTTCGGGCCCGTGGCCCGTGAACTCAGGGAAAAGGATTACATGAGAATCGTCTCCCTGGCGCCTGAAGTGCTGTAAGGGAGGAATCGGAAATGAAGCTTCATGTCAAGAAAAACGACACTGTCGTCGTGATCTCCGGCAAAGACGAAGGCAAGAAGGGCAAGATCATCGGTGCGCTTCCTTCCGAGGGCAAGGTGCTTGTGGAAGGTGTCAACATGCTCACCCGCCATGTCAAGCCCCGGAGCCGCACCCAGGTCGGCGGCATCATCAAGCAGGAAGGCGCCATCGCCGCCTCCAAGGTAATGCTGTATTGCTCCAAGTGCGACCGGCCTGTGAGGGTCAGGCACCAGATTCTGCCGGATGGCACGAAGGTCCGCGCCTGCGCCAAGTGCTCGGAAGTGCTGGACTAAGGCAAGGAGGAAGGAACCCATGTCGAGGCTTAAGGACAAGTACGTCAATGAGGTCGTGCCGGCGCTGATCAAGCGCTTCGGCTACAAGAATGTTATGGAAGTCCCCCACCTGGAAAAGGTTGTGCTCAACATGGGCCTGGGCGACGCCAAAGACAACGCCCGGTCACTGGAAACAGCGGTGGGCGAGCTTTCCCTGATTGCCGGGCAGAAGGCCGTGGTCACCAAGGCCCGCAAGTCCGTGGCAAACTTCAAGGTGCGCGAAGGCATGAACGTGGGCGCGAAAGTCACGCTCCGCGGTGAGCGCATGTGGCAGTATGTGGACAAGTTCATCTCCATCGCACTGCCCCGCGTTCGCGACTTCCGCGGCGTATCCAATACATCCTTCGACGGCAGGGGCAATTACTCCATGGGCGTCAAGGAACAATTGATCTATCCCGAGATCAGCTACGACAAGATCGAGAAGATCCGCGGAATGGATATTATTTTCGTCACGTCCGCCAAGACGGATGAGGAAGCCCATGCTCTGTTGGAACTGCTGGGCATGCCTTTCCAGCGCGCGCAGCAATAGGGAGGAAAACCGATGGCTAAGAAGAGTATGATCATCAAACAGCAGCGGGAACCGAAGTTCTCCACCCGCGCCTATACGCGCTGCCGGATCTGCGGCCGCCCCCACTCGGTGCTCCGCAAATATGGCATCTGCCGTATCTGCTTCCGCGTGCTGGCATACAAAGGACAGATCCCTGGCGTTCGCAAGGCGAGCTGGTAAGAGGAGGTAGCGAGATGTACGTAACTGATCCCATCGCGGATATGCTCACCCGCATCCGCAACGCTCTGGTCACCAAGACCCGCGAAGTTGTGATCCCTGCTTCACAGATGAAGAAGGCGATCGCCCAGATCCTGCTGGACGAGGGTTATATCAGCAACGTGAAGTTCGAGGAAACAGAAAACCACCAGGGCAAAATCACCATTACGCTCAAGTATGGCCCCGGCGGCCAGAAGGTGATTCAAGGCCTGAAGAGAATCAGCAAGCCGGGTCTCAGGGTATATGCCAACAAGGACGATATTCCGAAGGTGCTGGGCGGCCTGGGCATCGTCATCATTTCGACGTCCAAGGGCATCATGACCGACCGCGAGGCTCGCAAGCAGTCCGTTGGCGGCGAAGTGCTCGCTTACGTCTGGTAAGCGGAAAGCGGAGGTGCATGAAATGTCTCGTATCGGAAGAAAAGTAATCGCGATTCCCGCAGGCGTGACCGTGGCTGTGGAAGCCGGCAACGTCGTGCGTGTGAAAGGCCCCAAGGGCGAGCTCACCCAGCAGATCGCGCCAGCGATTTCCGTCAATGTGGAAGCCGGCGAAATCAAGGTGACCAGGCCTGATGATCAGAAGGAAAACAAGGCCATGCATGGCTTGTATCGCACGCTGATCTCCAACATGGTCACCGGTGTGACCGGCGGCTTCATCAAGGAGCTGGAGATCGTGGGCACTGGCTATCGTGCTCAATTACAGGGCACTAACCTGTTGTTGAACGTAGGCTACTCTCACCCAGTTGAGATGCTGCCCCCCCAAGGGATTTCCTTTGAGGTGCCCGCGCCCAACAAAATTGTGGTGAAGGGCTACGACAAGCAGGCGGTGGGTGCCATGGCAGCCAACGTGCGCCGTGTCCGCGAGCCCGAGCCTTATATGGGTAAAGGCATCCGCTATGCCGGTGAAGTGATCAAACTCAAGGAAGGCAAGGCTGCCGGCAAGTAAGGAAAGGGGTAAGGCCGAATGTATAGCAAGACTGACAAGAACGCAGACAGGCAAAAGCGCCACCAGCGCGTCCGCAACAAGGTTGCCGGCACGGCTGAGCGTCCCCGCCTGAACGTATACCGGAGCCTCAATCACATTTACGCCCAGGTCATCGACGATGTGGCCGGCCACACCTTGGCCGCGGCTTCCACTGCGGAGAAGGATCTGCAGGCGCAGGTGAACGAGCTCACCAAGAAGGATGCCGCAAAGTTTGTGGGCAAGCTGGTTGCACAGCGTGCGCAGGAAAAGGGCATCAAGGCCGTTGTGTTTGACCGCGGCGGGTATGTGTATACAGGCAGGGTTGCAAACCTTGCCGACGGTGCCCGTGAAGCCGGCCTGGAATTTTAAGGAGGGAAACGGATGGAACTCAGGGATAGAGAACCTCGCAGGGATGGTCCCCGCCGCGACCGTGACAGGGACAGAGAGCCCCAGGAATTCCAGGAGAGACTGGTTGCGGTCAACCGCGTGGCCAAGGTCGTCAAAGGCGGCCGTAACTTCCGCTTCACGGCTTTGATGGTCGTGGGTGACGGCAAGGGACGTGTCGGCATCGGCCAGGGCAAAGCAGCTGAAATTCCCGAGGCGATCCGCAAGGGCGTCGAGGATGCCAAGAAGAACCTCAGGACCGTGTCCCTCAACGGCACCACGATCCCTCACGAGGTGAAAGGTAAGTTTGGCAAGGGTATGGTGTTGATGTTCCCGGCCGAGGAAGGCACAGGCGTCATCGCCGGCGGCTCTGTCCGCGCGCTGCTGGAGTTGGCGGGCGTTAAGAATATCCGCACCAAGTCTTATGGCTCCAACAATCCGATCAACGCCGTCAAGGCAGCGTTGGAAGGCCTGGCCTCTTTGAGGTCGGCCGAGGAAGTGGCCCGTCTGCGCGGCAAAACTGTCGAGCAGATTATGGGTTAACGGGGGGGCAGGATAATGGCGGAAAAACAACTGAAGGTCATTCTGGTCAAGAGCACCATTTCCAGCAAGCCCTCGATCCGCGCCACTGTGGAAGCGATGGGCCTGAAGAAGCTGAACAGCTTCGTCGTATTACCCGACAACGACGCCGTCCGTGGTATGATTTACAAGGTCAAGCACCTTGTGTCCGTGGACGAGATTTGATTGGGCCGGAGGGAACACCATGAAACTGCATGAGATACAGCCAGCCGAAGGCCACAGGAAGGACTCCAAGCGCAAGGGACGCGGCTTGGGCTCCGGCAATGGCAAGACCGGCGGCCATGGGCACAAGGGTCAGAACGCCCGCAGCGGCGGCGGTGTGCGCCCCGGGTTTGAGGGCGGCCAGCTTCCGTTGTATCGTCGCTTGCCAAAGCGAGGCTTCACCAATTTCTTCGCCGTGAAATACGCCGAAGTGAATGTGGAAGAGTTGGAGCTGTTTGAAAACGGCACCATTGTGACGCCTGATGTTTTGAAGGCTGTCGGCATTATTAACAAAGAGTTCAACGGCGTCAAGATCCTGGGCCGCGGCGAGCTCACCAAGAGCCTGACTGTGAAGGCAACGAAATTCAGCAAGTCCGCAGAGGAGAAAATTACGTCCGCCAAGGGCAGCATCGAGGTGATCTGAGATGTTAGATATTCTCCGCAACGCCTGGCGCATCAAGGAAGTTAGGGCCAAGATCCTTTACACGATCCTGGTGCTGTTCATCTTCCGCATCGGCAACTATATCTGGACGCCGTTTGTCAACGTGTCGCAAATCCAGGAAGCCTTCAAGGCCATGGCCAGCGGCAGCGCTGGCACTCAATCGGCGATGCTGAGCATGTTCGGCTTGCTTGACATGTTCAACGGCGGCGCGGTTTCCAACTTCTCGATCTTCGCCACGGGCATCACGCCCTACATCACCGCTTCCATCGTGATCCAGCTTCTGACCGTCGCGATCCCCGCGTTGGAGAAGCTGGCCAAGGAAGGCGGCGAAGAGGGCCGCAAGAAGCTCACTGAATACACCCGTTACAGCTCGATCCTGCTGTCGCTGATTCAAACCGGCGGCTATTTGATCGCATTCCGGTCATACCTGACGGATGGCAACTGGTATGCATACGTCACAATTCTGGTTGTGCAGGCCGCCGGCGCCGCGTTGGCGATGTGGATGGGCGAGCGCATCACCGAGAAGGGCGTGGGCAACGGCATCTCGCTGCTGATCTTCGTCAACATCGTGTCCAAGCTGCCCAGCTATGCCGGCGAGATCGCGCTCACAGGCGATAGTTTCAACCTGATCAAGCTGCTTGGCTTCATCGCCATGTCGCTGGCGATCATTCTGGCCGTGGTGTATATCGACCTGGGGCAGCGCCGGATCCCGGTGCAGTATGCCAAGCGTATGGTTGGCCGCAAGGTCTATGGCGGGCAGAGCACCCACATCCCGCTGAAGCTCAACAACTCCGGTGTCATGCCGCTGATCTTTGCGATGACGCTGGTCAGCTTCCCCAGCCTGATCCTGAACTCGTTCCAGAATACGCAGAATTGGTTCGGTGATATTGCCCGCTGGTATATGGTGGTAATGAACAGCCGTGGTTTCTGGTATTTGTTCCTCCAGTCGCTACTGATCATCTTCTTCACCTACTTCTACTCGCAGGTGTCCTTCAACCCGATCGACATCTCGAAGAACATCCAGCAGTATGGCGGGTTTATCCCAGGCATTCGCCCCGGCAAGCCCACCAGCGACTTCCTGATGAAGCTCAGCAACCGGATCAACCTGTTCAGCGCGTTGTTCTTCATGCTGTTGAGCCTGATTCCGTCGCTGTTTGTCATTGTGTTCGCAACAACCAGCCAACCTTTCGGCGCAACGAGTATCCTGATCATGGTTGGTGTGGCTCTTGAGACCAGCAAGCAGATCGAAGCCCAGATGCTGATGCGTCACTACAAGGGCTTCCTGAACTGAAGGTGCTGAGATGAAAATGGTATTCCTGGGCCCCCCTGGGGCCGGCAAAGGCACTCAGGCCGTCAGGGTTTCGGAGAAGTATGGGTTCCCGCAGATTTCTACCGGTGCGATGCTCCGTGAGGCGATGGCCCAAGGCACAGAGCTCGGTCTGGCTGCGAAGTCGATCATTGAAGCCGGAGGGCTCGTGCCCGACGATGTGGTGATCGGTATTGTGAAAGAGCGCCTGGCGCGGGAGGATTGCAAAAAGGGATTCCTCTTGGACGGATTCCCCCGCACGGTGCCCCAGGCTGAAGCACTGGAAGGATTCGCCGCCTTGGACATCGCCATCAACGTAGACGCCGATGAGGACGTCATCGTTGCGCGGATCGCCGGCCGGCGCATGTGCAAGGTCTGCGGCGAAGCGCTCCATGTGAACACGCTGAACGGAGCCACCCAATGCCCCAAGTGCGGCGGAGAGATTTACCAGCGCATCGATGACAACGAGGACACAGTGCGCAACCGCATGAAGGTCTACAGTGAGCAGACCAAGCCTTTGATTGATTTCTACGCCCGAAAGGGAATTTTGGCCAACATCGACGGTGACCGCGACATCGAAGTGGTTTTCAAGGATGTCGTTGAAGCCATCGAAGCAAAACGATGATCACGCTCAAGACGGCGGAGGAGCAGGCCCGGATTTCCAAAGCCTGCCGCTTGACCGCCCAGTGTATGGCCAAGCTCAACGAGATGGTGCGCCCCGGTGTCACCACACTGGAACTGGACCGGGTTGCTGAAGATTTCATCCGCAGCCACGGCGGAGTGCCTGCCTTCAAGGGCCATCACGGCTTCCCCGGCAGCCTCTGCACCTCGATCAACGAGGAAGTGGTGCACGGGATCCCCTCCGGAAGGAAACTGAAAGAGGGTGACATCATCGGCATCGACATGGGCATCAAGCTGGATGGCTACATCAGCGACATGGCCCGCACCTTTCTGGTGGGGCATGTGAGTGAGGAAGCTGAAAAGCTGGTGAGAATCACTGAGGAATGCTTCCGCAAGGGTTTTGAGGTTATGAAGCCCGGAGCCCGCATCGGAGACATCGGCTGGGCGGTGCAGCAACACGCCGAGAGCCATGGCTACTCGGTGGTGCGCGACCTGTGCGGCCACGGTGTTGGCCGCGACCTTTGGGAGGAGCCCGAAATCCCCAACTTCGGCAGGGCCGGCAGGGGAGTCCGTTTGGAAGCTGGCATGACGCTGGCGCTGGAGCCCATGGTGAACCTGGGCACCTGGCGAATCGAGATCGATGACAATGATGGCTGGACGGTGCGCACGGCAGACAGGAAGCTTTCCGCCCATTACGAGGAGACGATCCTGATCACCGAAGCCGGCGCGGAGATCCTGACAGCGCCTTGACAGCGAGGAGGGAATCCGTTGAACGACCAGCTGCCCGAACTGGGAAGGGTCGTGTTGTCCAAAGCCGGGAGGGACGCTGGCCGCTACTTTGTGGTGGTTGGCCGGGTGGACGCCCAGTATGTACTGATCGCCGACGGGGACTTGAGGAAACTGGAGGCCCCGAAGAAGAAGAAGCTCAAGCATCTGGACACCAAGCCCGCCATTCTGCCGGCGGTTCGCGAAAAGCTGGATAAGAGCATTGCCTTGCTGGACGCAGAACTCCGAAAAGGACTGGAAGCTTTGGGATACACGGCCCATGACAAGGCTCTTGACAGGAAATAAGGAGGGATAACTTGTCGAAACAGGACTCAATCGAAGTGGAAGGCGTTGTTACAGAAGCCTTTCCGAATGCGATGTTCGAGGTCCAGTTGCCCAACGGCCATAAAATACTGGCGCACATCTCGGGGAAGCTGCGCATGAACTACATCCGCATCTTGCCCGGTGATAAAGTTACGATTGAATTATCGCCTTATGACCTGACCCGCGGAAGGATTACCTGGCGCGGAAAAGCCCGGTCGTAGAAAACAGGAGGAGCAAACCATGAAAGTGAGACCGTCCGTCAAAGCAATCTGCGAAAAGTGCAAGATCATCAAGCGCAAGGGCCGCGTGATGGTCATCTGCGAAAACCCCCGCCACAAGCAGAAGCAGGGATAGGCACGCCTGCCCCGGCTTTGGTTTGGGCGCGGCTGGCTGACCGGTAATACGGAATGCTTGCCCAGGCATAGCGTGGGGCTTCACGATAGACACAGAATTATGGAGGTGCAAAAACCAGATGGCACGCATATCCGGTATAGATTTGCCCAGAGACAAGCGCGTTGAGATTGGCCTGACTTATTTGTATGGCATTGGTCTCACGCTTTCGCGCAAGATTCTTGCCGAAACCGGCGTAAACCCTGACACGCGCGTGCGCGACCTCACCGAAGTGGAAGTCGGCCGCCTCAGGAATTACATTGAAAACAACTTCAAGGTGGAGGGTGACCTGCGCCGTGAGGTATCGATGAACATCAAGCGACTGATTGAGATCGGCTGCTATCGCGGGATTCGCCACAGGCGCGGCCTCCCTGTCCGCGGACAGGGCACCCGCACCAACGCGCGCACCCACAAGGGCCCGCGCAAGACAAGCATCCGTAAGAACAAGAAGTAGCCGAAGGAGGGTAACCCAAGTGGCAACCGCAGCGAAGAAAAAGGTCGTCAAGAAGCGCCGCGAGAAAAAACACATCGAGCATGGCGCCGCGCACATACATTCCTCATTCAACAACACGATCGTGACGATCACCGATCCTGCCGGCAACGCGGTGTCGTGGTCCAGCTCGGGCAGCCTGAACTTCAAGGGCTCCCGCAAGTCCACTCCCTTTGCCTCGCAGATGGCCGCAGAAGCCGCCGCGAAAGCCGCCGTGGAGTTCGGTATGCGCTCCGTGGATGTGTTCGTGAAAGGCCCCGGTTCGGGCCGCGAGGCCGCTATCCGCAGCCTGCAGGCGGCGGGCCTGGAAGTGACCGTGATCAAAGACGTCACCCCCATTCCGCACAACGGCTGCCGCCCGCCGAAGCGCAGAAGGCTGTAAGAGGAGGAAACAGAAATGGCGAAATATACAGGTCCATCCTGCCGCATCTGCCGCAGGGAAGGATGCAAGCTCTTTTTGAAAGGCGACAGGTGCTTTTCCGGCAAGTGCGCCGTGGTCAAGCGCCCCACACCGCCCGGCCAGCACAAGCCCGGCCGCCGCAAAATGTCCGACTACGGCATGCAGCTGCGTGAAAAGCAGAAGATGCGCCGTGCCTACGGCCTGCTGGAAGGCCAGTTCCGCAGCTATTTTGATTTGGCGCGCACCAAGCGCGGCAACACCGGCGAGATGCTGTTGCAGCTGCTGGAACTCCGCCTGGACAACGTGGCTTACCGCGTGGGATTCGGCGACAGCCGCGCCCAGGCCAGGCAGATGACGCTGCACAGCCACGTGTTGATCAACGGCAAGAAGGTCAATATCCCGTCTTATCAGGTCAAAGTTGGCGACGTTATCACCATCAAGGCGGGGAGCCGTGATGTTGAGCTGTTCAAGACCCTGCGCGAGGGCCCGGCCCGCAATGTGCCGAAGTGGCTGGATTTCAACGCTGATGCGCTGGAAGCCCGCGTGTTGGCCTTGCCGGAGCGCAGCGACGTGGATCTCACGCTCGCTGAGCATCTGGTCGTGGAATACTACTCCAAGTTGTAAGCGCCGTTGCGTTTACTGGGGTGAGAGGATTGTGAACCGCAAACCGACACAACCCATAAAAGGAGGGTATTGCGCCAATGTTGGAAATCGAAAAGCCCAGGATTGAATGCGTGGAAATGAGCCGCGACAACCGCTACGGCAAGTTCGTGATCGAACCGCTCGAGCGCGGCTTTGGCACGACACTCGGCAACAGCCTTCGCCGCATCCTGCTGAGCAGCCTGCCCGGCGTAGCAGCTACCAGCATCAAGGTGGATGGTGTGCTGCATGAGTTCTCCACGATCCCCGGCATGGTGGAAGACATCACCGAGGTCATCCTGAACCTGAAAGGCATTGCAGCCAAGCTGCACGTGGATCAGCCCAAGATGGCGATCATCAACGTGACCGGCCCCAAGCGTGTCACCGCTGGCGACATAGAGCCCGACGGTGAGATCGAGATTCTGAATCCCGACATGTACATCTGCACCCTCAACGAGGATGGCAGGCTGTATATGGAGATCATGCTGGAAAAGGGCCGGGGTTATGTGAGCGCCGACCGAAACAAAAACCACAACCAGCCCATTGGGGTCATCCCGGTGGATAGCATCTACACACCGGTGCGCAAGGTCAACTACACCGTGGAAAACACCCGCGTGGGTCAGAACACCGAGTTTGACAAGCTCACAATGGAAGTCTGGACCGATGGCACGATCCGCCCCGATGAGGCGCAAAGTCTTGCCGCGAGGATTATGACTGAGCATCTTGCGTTGTTTGTGGAGCTGACCGGTGATGTGGGCAACGTGGAGATCATGGTGGAAAAGGACGATAGCCGCAAGGATAAAGTCCTGGAGATGACGATCGAAGAGCTGGACCTTACCGTCCGCTCCTACAACTGCCTGAAGCGCGCCGGCATCAACACTGTGGACGAGCTTGTGCAGCGCACCGAGGACGAGATGATGAAGGTGCGCAACCTTGGCCGCAAGTCGCTGGACGAGGTCATCGCCAAGCTGAACGCGCTGGGCCTTTATCTGAAGAAGAACGAAGACTAGTCAGACTAGGGGGAAACATCAATGGCTGAACATCGCAAACTGGGCCGGCCCACCGATCAGCGCGTTGCCATGCTGCGTTCGCTGACGACCGACCTGATTTGGCATGGCAAGATCACGACAACCGAGGCCCGTGCCAAGGAAGTTCGGAAGCTCGCCGAGAAGATCATCACGCTGGCCGTAGACGATTATGACAAGACAGTGTCCGTGGAAAAGACTGTGTTCAATGAGAAGGACCAGTCCAAGGAGATCACCGTGACCAACGATGCGCCCAGCAAGCTGCATGCGCGCCGCTTGATCATGAAGACCCTCTACAACTACACGGAGCCCAAGCAGAAGAAGGAAAACCGCAGCGAATACAAGGAGCGTGCCGGGGAGATCAACAACCCCGTCGTGGAAAAGCTCTTCCGCGAAATCGGGCCGAAGTATCGCAAGCGTGCCGAGGAAAAGGGCATCAAGGGCGGATATACCCGCATTCTGAAGCTCGGCCCCCGTGTGGGCGATGCGGCTGAAATGGTCGTCCTCGAGCTGGTGTAATAAACAATGCTCAATAAGCAAAGCCGGGTGCTAATGGCATCCGGCTTTGCTCATATTGTCTTGTGACATTCGCTTTTCTGATATAATATACCAATATAACTTACTGATGTCATGTCTCGTTGGGGAGATAACGATGATAAGAAAAAGAACTTGGAGAAATGAATTATTCATTTTACTTGCATTCCTTATGTGCATTATGCCTGCATGCACATATTCAAATGATTTACCAATATCCTCAAGTAAAGTGATTGAGAGTTCAACAGCTGAAATTACGTTAACGCCAGTAATGACTTCGTCCCCAATGCCGACCTCTCCACCCAAGAAATTTTCAAGACTTCAACTGAGAATCCTGAATGGCGACATGGATACTGTTGATGCATGGCGCCCATATGTGTTTGCACCACTTATTGAGCGAAGAGAAGCCATAGAGGAGCTAGTATCTAGTACTTACAAGCGCTTGATAAATGTAGATTTGGCGATTGATGTTTTATGTATATCCCAATTCAGCAGTGAGGCTATTTTTAGCCAGCAGCAGTTTCTCGACTTGATTGAAACATTTCTTAAACTTGATTTCGATTATGCAATTAGGGGAATGGCACGAAATTATAGGTACGATGTTATTATTGAGATCTTCCGAAAGCAAGGTAAAGTGGCAATAGATCGTTTGTTTTCTTTAATGATACTGGATCATGATTTTTTCGCCTCATATTCATTGGGTCGAATTGGTGGAAAAGAAGTGCTTGATAGACTTGTTGGTATTATTCATAGTTCATCAATAACTGGGAAAAGTTCAGCTATGGAAGCTCTAGGTAAATATGGCAAGACCTTTCCAAGTGATATTGTTTTTGTGGTTCATGAGCTGACTAATATAATGAATTGCAACTATCCCTTGGACGCAAGTATAAGAGAGGTGAGCACTGTATATGGACAAAGCCAGAAAAGAAACGCTGCAAGCTATCGCCGAACATCTTTACACTCATCTTCTAACCACAAGCAAAAACATTGCTGTTATGGATATACCGGTTATATGCGCACACATCAAGAAAATTGCAGGAAACCACACACTTTCTTATCAGGCTACATCGGATGATAAAAACTGGGAAGAGTTGCGAGTTAACTAAATGCCATGCGGAGCATCAGTCGTCGCATTCACCTCCAGTGTCGGAGCTGGCGATTGAGGTAAAGGGCGTGCTTGCGGTATCGTTGCTGGGCTCTTGGGCGTTATGGTGGCGCGTGGAGACTTCATCTTGTTACCGTGCCGTGTTTTATCCGACACTTCTGCAAATTGCTTTGCAGTTCAGACCATGTCATCATCCCGTGGAAGCGGGAGCCGGGCGCTCGTGTCGGGCTTATTGGATGCCCATCCTCACCCGTTGGTCGTTGCACCTTCTGCGCTACTTGCTAGGCATCGCGCAGCTTGGCTCATCGTTGCCTTGTAAAGGGATTCAATGAATTCACCCGGTTCGATGTACTTGTTGCCAAGTAAAAGGACTCTCCGCATGGCGATTTAATTATACCATTGTTTAGTGATATGTGCTATTATAAACAAGCAAGGGGGTGGCGTGCTAGATGGAAGCGAACTTGCTGGAAAGCAAATCAAGGTTTGAGTTTTGCTTTGAGGGGAACAGTGAAATAGATGCATCTCTGCTAGCCAACACAATACATGACATTGCGGATTTGTGCGAACACGTTGTAAAACAAAAGGACAACGAAGCATATTTAAAGCTAAAAGTTACCCCATTCCGATCCGGAAGTTTTGCAATTGATTTTTCTGTTGTGTGTCAAATACAAAATGACCTGTTAGCGCAATATGCGGATTATGCCACAATCGCGGCGTTGGCAGTTACAATAATACAGGGCTATTTTGATATTCGGAAACATCTTAAAGGGAGAAAGCCGCGCAACATTGAAAAGGTTGACGAAAATAATTCAAGCATTATCAACAGCGAAGGACAAGCAATAACAGTAAACAACTCTAGCCTTGGCGTAATAAACCAGACATACATAGAAAAACAAACCGTAAAAATCATTAATTATGTGCGGGAACACAATCCGAAAGGAGGATTTGCTTTACACACAGAAGATCGCGAAACAAAATATTCTAACGATGATGTTACTTCAATGATTGAACCGCTATCTGTTGTTGAGGAATTTACCGCAACAAGAGAAACCAAGCGCGTAGAATTGCCAATAAAGAAAGTCGATTTTACGGGTAAATCTATGTGGGATTTTGTATATGGCGGTCGCGTAATACAAGCCAAAATGGTTGACAGGGCTTGGATTGAGCGTGTTAAGTCGGGGAAGCTCTCGTTTAAAGCCGGTGATTACGTGAGAGCAGAGCTTGAAGTTTACAATGAATTAGACACTAACAGAGAGCCAATTCCAGATCGGGCAAAATATACAGTTGTAAAAGTAAACGGAGATATTTGCCATGAATATCAAGGGCAAATGACGATTGAGGAAGACGAGGGCGATCAGGATGAGTAAGAATAGCCACACAGGGGTGAACAAGGATCAATTTTATTCAATTCTTTTGAAGGCAGCTCAGCCCGTCAAGATTGAACCTTCGAAGCAATCCGACGCAAAACAATCTTGAACATCGGTGATGTAGCTTTTCGGTAGCTGTATCGGAAGGCGTATTCGTTTACATAGTGCTGTAAATACTTCGGACTAACAGAATGATAAACCCCATCAATACCACGCTTTAACAACGACCAAAACCCATCAATTGTACCAGTATGAATATCGCCATTCACATAGACTTTAGCGTAGTGCTTAATAACCTTGTGGTTGTAACCAATGCGCTTTAATTGGTTGTAGCTTGGCATATCGTCAGTGTAAACGGTTGCTGATTTATCGGTTGTCTTTTCAATCATCGGAATCAATGTTTTTGACTTAACATTCGGAACAACAGAAGCGGTAATAGCACCGTCACGCTCAACAACACCAGCAACGATTGTTTTTCCTGCCGCACCACGGCCACGAACACCGGGTTTTGCCGCGCCTACATACGTTTCATCGGCTTCTACTTCTGTTGTAAATATTCCTGGTGTATCAGAGAGCAATAAACGAATCTGTTTAAACATTCTCCAAGCGGTTTTATATGTCACACCAGTTTCACGCTGAACCTGTTTAGCGGAGATTCCACAACGAGTAGAAGCCATTAAAAATATCGCATGAAACCATGTGCGTAATGAAGTGCTGGACTTGTGAAAAATTGTATCAGCAAGTGGGTAAACGTGATGCCCACAATTATCACAGGCATAACATGGACGGCTTGTTACACGATGATGCTTAGTCACACGATCACAGATGGGGCAAGTAATACCATGAGGCCAACGACTTATCTTAATCCACTCCAAACAAGAATCATCTGTTGGAAACTCTGCATCAAACTGTTTGAATGTGTACTTTTCCATATCCGTATGCTCCTTTGTGATTACAATTGGAAGTATACGGCAGGAGAATACTTGCTGTCAAGGGATAATTGCATAATGAATAGTAAGTTTGAAGATATGGATTGTCGAGAGCGCTCGATTTTCGCGCTTGGCATAACATGTTCTGATAACGCTGCAAAAGCTCTGATGACAGCAATCAAAAAAGGTGATATTGATCTTAGCGAATTTATATATCCAATGTCAGATATATCAACCGAATATAATATTCAACAGCTTGCCGGTTTGCTAAAGGACAAAAGGGTTGAAATGCGGATATTTGCTGCAGAAGTATTGGGATGGATGCAAAATAAAAAAGCTGTTGATGTTTTACTAGAAGCATTGAATGATAAAGATCCAGATGTCAGACGCATTGTTGCTCAAGCTCTGGGCAAAATTGGCGACGGCAGAGCAATTGATGCTCTACTAGATAAATACAAGAACGATACGGCTAGCGTTTCAGGATCTGCAAAATATTCTATTCTTACACTGAAGGGTGATTATGCGGCTAAGGTTATGATAAAAAATCTTAAAAGCAAAGATCCTGAATTGAGAGCTTTGTCTGCGCAATCGCTTGGCTATTATGGGAGTCTCTCTGCTGTCGAGCCATTGATTAATGCATTAAGCGACAACAATATTGATGTAAAAAAATACTCAGTGGAATCGCTTGGATATTTGAGAGATGCTCGCGCTTCAGAACCCTTAATGAAATTCTTAAAGACAAAAAATCAAGAATTTCTAGTATCAGTAATTAGTGCTCTAGGCTGGATAGGGGAGCAGAAAGCTGCAGAGCAGATTATTGCAATCGCTGAGAGCAGCACTGATAAGAAGGTAATATCAAGCGCTCTTGAAGTTCTGGGCAAACTAAAATGTGAGAAGGCGCTTCCTGCTTTATGTTTAATGCTTGTGAACAAAGATGAAGATATTGCAGATATTGCTATGAATGCAATATTGAATATAGATTCACCCATTTCTTTCAAAATGGTTGAAGCAATTCTTGGTTGTGGTGTTGCCACTGGCCGGTATCGTGCATCTATAATTCTCTTCCAACTGTTTGAGCAGCAATCGGAGTTGCTGTTCGAGCAAGCAATTGGTCGTAATGATTCGGCTATTGTTGCAGGAGCATATAAATATTACATAAAAAACGGTAAGGAAAATGCACAAATCCAGCTTATTTCCGGTTTAGCAATATATGGTGATGAGGATATGGCAACTGATTTTATGAATTGCGGGAATGTTACACTTGAGAATGCGGGTAAGGCATGGGCAGAGAGTAAAGGGTACTATATTCTTGCTGGAGCAGGGAGCAGAGCTTTGGGATGGGGGATTATGAATTCTCTGAATTGAGTCAAGCAGTATTGCAAAACAAGTGAGGGAGTGTTATAAAATCTCAGTAATCAGTATTTATAACACTCCCATCTGATTATTAGTCCGCCTGCTCCGCAGCGACCACCGTCACCACCTTGGCTGCCTGCCTTTTGGCGGGTTTTTTCGTTGTTGTGGCTTTTTGCAGGGCTTCACGGCGCTTGTATTGCTGGGCAATCATTTCCTGCCTTTTGTTTTCCAATATTGCGACTTCAGATGCCTCATAGACTGCAACTTCGGTTTTGATGAAATCAGCAACTTCAGGATCAACGGCTGAAATATGCTTGGAAAATGCATTTGGATAAAGGAACTCCTTCTGGCCCTGTGCGAAAGAAATCACAAGATAGTTACCGGTGTGCTCGAGAATTGTTCCTTCTCCAAACGCAGAATGTGTTATTACAGTTCCAAGTAAATTCATGTGTGCCTCCGATACAATTTTGGCGGTTCAATCATAGGCTGAAGTGTCAATCCGTGTCTATGCTGAAGTACTCTTAGTATACGTCTTTTTAACTGAAATTACTATCAAAACAAACACCGCATAACAGATTTGCCTGATTTTACCACATCTTCACAAGCTACTTTCCTTGTGCTCAGACATGATGTTCTTTGTCAAATGGGTATAAATAATACCTGCATTATTTATGTCGTTCACACCCTGTAACTTTGTACACCATCTCTCGGGTGTGCTATCCTGATATGCAGTATCATAGCACCACTACGAGGAGGCAAGCCAATGGACTGGCTGGCACGGATGAACCGGGCGCTGAACTATATCGAGGAGCAGCTGGATCAAGAGGTGGACTATAACGAGATCGCGCGCATCGCTTGCACACCACCAGGTCTCTTTCAGCGCATGTTCGCTATGCTCACTGATGTGTCCCTGTCTGAGTATATCTGCAGGCGCAGGCTTACCAAAGCGGCTGTCGAGCTGAGCACTTCGGATGCCAGGGTGATTGATGTGGCCGTGAAGTATGGCTACGATTCCCCGGATGCATTTGCTGTGGCATTCAAGCGGCAGCACGGCGTAACACCGCTGGCAGCTCGTGAACCGGGTGTCACGTTCACAACCTATCCCAAACTCTCCTTCTTGCTCATATTGAAAGGAGTGGTGGAAATGAACTACCGCATCGAGCAGAAACCTGCTTTCCGGATCATCGGGCTGGCCGGCACCTTCAGTAATGCAGGCGGCGAGCAAAGCCAAACAATCCCCCAGTTCTGGGTGGAACATGACAAGGACATCCCATCATTGCTTGCTCTTGGAGGCAACACCGTCACTGGATCAACGCAACGGACAACGGCACCTTCCGATATATGATTGGTATTGGACGCGATGGATCCGCTGTGCCTGAGGGCATGGAAGCGCTGGCGATCCCAGCCAGCACCTGGGCGGTGTTCGAATGTGTAGGCCCTATGCCCAAAGCAATCCAGGCGGTGTGGGAGCGCATCATGGGAGAGTTCTTGCCCAACAGCGATTATCAGCACACCGGCACGCCGGACTTTGAGCTGTACTATGACGGCGAGAATGACGAGAACTACCGCAGCGAGGTGTGGATCCCGGTGGTCAAAAAGTGATATACTCCGTATAACGAAAGAATAAAAGAGGCCTTCGCAAATGCGGGGGCCTCTTCTGTCATTGGCTTATGGCTGATTATAGTGCTCCTTCTCCTTCTTCGCCGGTGCGGATGCGCACCACTTCTTCCACGGGGTAGATGAAGATTTTTCCATCTCCATACTCACCGATTGGGGCGCTGCTGAGGATAGCCTTCTTCACCGTTGCCACGTCGGTGTCTGCCACAACAATTTCCAGCATCACCTTGGGGATCAGATCCAGCTGGTACTTTTCACCGCGCCACACTTGCGCGATACCCTTCTGGTTGCCGTGACCCACAATGTCTGTGATCATGATGCCTTTGAAGCAGCCGGCTTTTTCCAGCGCTTCACGCACGTCGTTGAGCTTTTCCGGGCGGATAACTGCCTTAATTGATTTCATTGCTTTCTCCTCCCTTACCTGGCTGCCGGTGCGCCGCTGTCTTTGGTTACAGCGCTCGCGGCTTCAATGGACTGCACGGTATAGGTTGTCCTGCGAGTAACAAATTCAGGATAGGCTTCGTTGCCGTGTTCGCCGATATCCAGACCCTGGATTTCTTCCTTGAGGCTCACGCGAATGCCCATTGTCTTTTTGAGGGCCCACCACACGAACAGAGAAGCGGGGAATACAAAAGCTGCCACGGATACCACGCCCAGCAGCTGAGTGCCCAGCAGCGCGAAGCCGCCGCCCATAAACAGGCCGTTGCCGGTGGCCACTCCGGTGATGCCGTCCTGCGCGAAGAGGCCCACACAGATTGTGCCGAACACGCCGTTGACCAAGTGCACTGACAGGGCGCCCACCGGGTCATCCAGCTTGGCCTTGTCGAAGAACACCACTGCCAGCACCACGATGATGCCTGCGATCGCACCGATGATGATGGAGCTGGTCACGCTCACAAAGGCGCAAGGAGCGGTGATGGCTACCAGACCCGCCAGGCAGCCATTGATGCTCATGCCCAGGTCAGGCTTGCCCAGCAGGATCCAGGAGGTGGCTGTGGAGGTGAGCACTGCCACGATGGCCGCGGTGTTTGTTGTCATCAGGATGTGGGAGATGGCCATGGGGTCAGCCGCCATCGTGGAACCGGGGTTGAACCCAAACCAACCCAGCCACAGCACAAATGCGCCAATGGTTGCGATGGAGAGGTTGTGGCCGGGGATGGGGTGAACCTTGCCGTCAGGCGTGTACTTTCCGAAGCGCGGCCCGAGCACGATGATCCCGGCCAATGCAGCCCAGCCGCCCACCGAGTGAACCACCGAGGAACCGGCGAAGTCCCAGAAGCCAATGCTTGCCAGCCAACCGCCGCCCCAGATCCAGTGGCCGACGACGGGGTAAATAAATAGTGTGAGCACGAAGGAGAATACGATGAACGCAATATACTTGATGCGCTCGGCCACTGCGCCGGATACGATTGTAGCAGCTGTGCCGCAGAACACCAGCTGGAAGAAGAACTTTGCCCAGAACGGTACATTTGTCCAGGAGATGGCGCTGTAAACACCCACATAGGCATCGCCTGTGGCGGGGGAATTGTCCGCGCCGCTGGCAAAGAACAGGCCCTTCAGGCCAATGATCGGGTTGCCGTCTCCAAACATCAGGCCCCAGCCCAACAGCAGGAAGCCCAATGATGAGACAGCAAACACGATGAAGTTCTTTGAGAGAATATTTACCGTGTTTTTTGACCGGGCGAAACCGCTTTCCACCATTGCGAAGCCCAGGTTCATGAAGAACACGAGCATCGCGGTGAAGAGCACCCACAACGTGTCGAGTACCAGTTTGGTGTCCATTCCTACACTCCTCCATATCATGATAAAAATATGAAAATGGCGCTCAAATCTTTTCGATTTGAACGCCATTGCTCATCGTGTTGGTCGGTATATCAATGTCTTGCCGTGGATGGTGAGCAAACTCACAATTCACACCGCAATAATAGCATATCAGCATTTCTTGCGCAAGAGGATATTTTATAAATTGCATAAAAATTGTCCGATGCAATGGAATCGTTATGCGGCAGCTAAAAAATGCAAGGACGCATATGAAATGATGCACAATATGTAAAGTTCTGCATGCCACTTGTGCCATGATGGCAGATTGGTGCGATGCGGTTTACAGAGCATTCCATGTTCGATATACTTATGATTATGATCTGGTGATCATCGTTCATGAGGGATGCGTTACTATGAGAAGGATTGCTTGCTTTCTGCTGATGCTGCTCTGCATATCGATTACAGGCTGTGATTACTTCGAGTTGTCGGTCTGGAGTGCTGCGCCTGGTGGCAGCGAGGAGCCGGACAATACGCCGCAGGCGATGGGCGCGCACACAGTGGCAGCGGAGGAATATCTGACATTGCGGGAGAAGCCGAGCACATCGGCCAGGGCGCTGCGGCGGTTGGAACGGGGCGTGATCGTCACCGTGAAGGAATACGAGGGCAGGTTCGCGCTGGTGGATGTGCGAGACACCGGCGAAACCGGATATGTGCTTGCCAGCTATCTGGTTGCCGGTGTGCAGGAAGACCTTCGAGGCGGTGGCGAATCGCCGGGGCGGACGGTTGGTGCCACAGCATCGCCGGGCACATCTCCCAACGCTGTGCGGCAATACCGTGTGGAATGTGAGGAATCCCTGACGGTGCGGGCCAAGCCGTCTCCTTCCGCCAAGGCGCAAGGACGGCTGCAGAACGGCGCGGAGGTGAGCGTTTTCGGCTTTGACGGGCCATTTGCCAGGGTTGAGGCCGATGGCGGCCTTCAAGGCTACGTGCTTTCCGGTTATCTGACTCCTGTGAAGAAGGATCCCTCCCTTGCTGGCCTGCAGATGATAAAGCCCGTGGAGGAATACTCCTACGATCAAATGAGGGAAGACCTGCGGGCTCTCGAAAAGAAATATCCCAAACAGCTCCACCTGGCGAGTGCCGGAAAATCCGGCGAAGGCCGGGAAATCCCGGTGGCTGTGTTGGGCGATATAAAGGCCAAGCGCCATGTGCTGGTGCAAGCGGCAATCCATGGCCGGGAGCACATGACGGCGCTGCTTGTGATGGCTCAACTGGAATATAGTCTGAAAAACCCCACCGTCGCCTTTGGTGGCAGCACAATGGAAGAATGGCTGGAGGGGGTGTGCCTGCATATCATCCCGATGGCCAACCCCGATGGAGTGGCAATCAGCCAGAACGGTGTGATGACCGACTTGCTGAAAACGATCTATCAGACGGACCGGGCGCAGAGCCTGACCGACCTCGATCCGTCGGAATATCTTGCGCAATGGAAAGCAAATGGCGCCGGTGTGGACATCAACCGCAATTTCCCAACCGGATGGCAGGGGCTGGACTCACCGAATGGCGCTTCGGCAACCCGCTACAAGGGCCATGCTGCAAGCGACCAGACAGAAACGCGAGCGTTGATGGAATATTCGAAGCAGTATCGGTTTAATGCCACGGTGAGCTATCATGCCACCGGCAGTTGTATTTATTGGCAATATGGAGACAAGACGGCGGTCAATGAAAGGTCGAGAAGCCTGGCAGAGGCCGTGAGCACCTTCACACAGTACACACTAGAGGATTCTGACAGACTGGATGCTGGTGGTTACAAAGATTGGGCGATGGACGAGCTGGGTATCCCATCTGTGACTATTGAGGTGGGTTCCCGGCCTTGCCCTTTGTCGCTTGTAGAGTTCTCCACCATATGGGTTCGCAATCGGTTCGTGCTGGCAGCCATTGCCCGCTGGACCAAGCAGGGCTGAACCCCTTCTGCCCTGTGCTCGGCGGCTGTGGCGTTGGTGAAGATCCGCCTGATACCAGCCGCACAATGGAGCGGGTTCACATCCAGCTTTGCTTCATCGCCTTCCACGCACCGCACGCCGGTGAGATCCACTGCAACCGCTCCGATTCCCAGCGGGCCCAGCACATGGGCCCGCTTGTTGTTAATCACAGCATAATGCCGCCTTCCACATAGCCCCAGAAAGCCTTTCTGCGTGACCACGCCGAAGGCTTGCCCCACTGGCAGCACGCCCACTCGGCGGCCAAAACCTGCCATCACCCGTTGCCCGTAACCGAATCTTCGGGCTACACTTGCCGGCTTCACTGCCAGCACCGGCGCCTTCAGGCATACAGCTTGCGTAAGGCCATTGGCCCGCCCGTTTGGCACGCGGCCCAGCAGAGCCGAGCCCAGGCGCACCATGTCCATATGCATGTCCGGATGGTTGAGCATCCCGCCAGAAGCGCAGCAATGCAGTGTTTCCGCCCTGACGCCGGTGGATTTCAGTTGCCTCACCGCTTCCAGAAACGCCTCATATTGGCGGCGTGTCATCTTTGCGTCGGTGTAGGGGGAGGCGAAGTGGGTGTAGATACCCCGCACATCCATGTCGCGCACGGCGGGGGCCACATGCTGCAGATCATCAGCCAGGAACCCATAGCGCCCCAGGCCCGTATCCACCTTAAGGTGGATCTTGGGCTGCACCCCAAGCTCGCGGGCTGCTATCCTTACCGCTTCAGCCTGGGGCACGCTGCCCACGGTGAGCATCACATCACGGGCGATGAGCTCACGCACGGTTTTTGTGGAAAGCTGCGGCGTGAGCAGCAACAACGGCGCAGAAATGCCGACATCGCGCAGCGCCGCAGCCTCCTCCGGGCTGCCGGCAGCAAAACAATCCACACCCAGCTCTGTCAGCAGCCTTGCGTATTCCAGCAAAGATAGGCCATAACCGTTGTTTTTCACCACGGCCATGATATGGCTCTTGGTTTTTTTGCGGAGCGTTTCCAGGTTGTGTTCGATTGCATAGCAGTCAATGGACAAATATGCGGAAAGTTCCGGTTCAATGCTGGTCTCAATCATGGCCGGTCTCCTGGTTCGTCTGTAATGGCTCCAGTTTATCCCGGCTGAATATCAGTATTTTATTATGGTTGTAACAGAGTTGTATATTTTGTCAGCGGAATTTTAGCACCAGCCCGACCATCCTTGAGTCGTCGGTGAGCCGGTAGCTGCCTTCCAGATAGAGTTTGCTGTTGTCGGGGCTGAAGAAGATGCCGCCGACCGCAGAAAAGCCCGCGAACACCAGCTTTTCGTTCACAATCGCTCCGTCTTGCCACTCCCCTACGAACACGTTTGCCATGCCGCCATCGGCCTCCCTGGCCAGGCAGATGTATTTACGGTCGTCGGAAAATGCGAAGTTGCTCACGCCCTCAAAACTTGCGGAGCCGCCACCTTCGGCAGTGCTGACCACTTGCAGTGCCTGCCCTTTTTTGTCATAGGTGAGATAAGCCAGATATTCGGAATCCACCCATTGCATCTTTTTTGTTTTACCGAATAATACTTCCTCTGGGATTGCGCTGGGTAACTTTGCTTTGTCCTCAAGATCCATGCCCGGCTGCTGGTCGGTGGGCAATGTCATTGTCACCAGCACGTGCTCGTCTGCCAGAAATAGGATGCGGTCAGTGCTGTCGTCGATATACATGTTGTCAGAGTAATATAGCCGCATGCCCTTGGTGGGCACGGATAATGTGGAGGTTCCGTCAAAGAGCTCCAGCGACATCTTTGAGAGGTACCCAAGATATTTATCGTGGGAAGACCAAAAAGGCTGCGAACCCATGAAGTCGGGCACGTCCAGCAGCTCATGGGTGAAGGAGACATCGGAGACGGAAAGCCGCAGGATGCCGCTGTTGTTGATGGTGGTGTACCACAGCCGCTCCCTGTCGCCATCCAGCCCCATGGCGGTGACGACTGTGTCGCGCACGGTGTGCAGCTCCACAGCTTCGCCGGTCTGCCAGTCCACCGAGAGCACCTGGCCGGTCACACCCTCGGCCCGCAGAATTGAAATTCTCTTTTTTTCTTCCATTGCGGGCAGCGGCACACCGGCAGCGTCCCCCGTTTCATTGGGCGCAGCGTTTAGTTTGGTGCCCACGGCAGCCAGATGGTCGTTGTCCAGCCAGCCGCACACCAGGCTGGAAAGCCTGCCTCCGAAGTATCCGGCCTGGTCCAGCTTGTCCAGTGGGACTGTCGAGGCCCGCTCCAGCTGGAAAGACAGCGCGCCGGAGGGTGCCGGTTTGGCGGTGGGGGAGGAGGCCGGGCGCTCCAACACGATTGTTTTACCGTGGGGTGCTACGCTGCAGCCGGCCAGCAACAGCACGGCAACGATGGTATAACTCATGGTTTTGATGAGCGAAAAAGGCTTCATTGTTTCACCTATAGCCCTGTATAGACTGGCAGCGCCACATCCACACAAACGCCGCCTGGCATGTTGCGCAATGCAATCCTGCCTGCGTGCTGCTCCACAATCTGCTTGCAGATGGCCAGGCCCAACCCGCTGCTGCCTTCCTCTGACCGCCCCTGCTGCCCGGCGCGATAAAAGGGCTCAAACAGCTTTTGCAAGTCCTGCTCGGCGATGGGCCCGCCACTGTTGGCCACCGAGACCAGCGCCCGGCCGCCCTTGGCCCGGGCAATCACGCGCACGGGGCCGTCCGGATCCTTATATTTGATCGCGTTGTCAATCAGGTTGATCAGCACTTCCTTCAGGCGCTCGGGGCTGCCGAACACACGAATGCCTTCCTCCACCTCGCAGTCAATCTCGGTGGCATATTTCTCTGCCTTGAAACGCATGCCGGTGCAGGCGTCGCCGATGAGGGCGGAGAGATCCAGCACCTCCTTGGGGAAGTTGACCGACGAGGAAAGCTTTGACATTTCCAGCAATGCCACCACCATGCCATACATGCGGGCACTCTCGTTTTTGATGTGGCCAATGCCCTTGTCGAAGAATTCCTTGTCCGTAAAGCCATTTTCCCCCAGCACCTCAGCGTAGCCGCCGATGGAGGTGAGCGGGGTTTTGAGCTCGTGCGTCACCGTGTCATAAAATTCCTTGCGATAATCGGCCAGGCGCTGCAGTTCCTCGCGGTCAGCGCTGATCACACTCATTTGCTGGTCGATTTTCTGGATCATGTGGGCAAAATTGCGGGTGAGCATTCCCACCTCGTCGCGCCGTTTGGAGTTTAGGAGTTTGTCAATGCTTTTTACACTGAAGGCGTTGCGCTCGATGTTTTTAGCCACGGTGCCGGAAAGCGCTGCCAGCTTCACCACGGGGCTTGAGATACCTTGAATGAAGAGGACCGATACCATCAGCGCCAGCAGAAACATCGCCGCCGTGATGATTGTGACAGCGTGCATCATGCGGTTGCCAAAGTCATACAGCGTTGTGTAGTCCGCCACGGTGCGCAGGATGCCGATGTCCTGCCCGTCCACAGTGAGGGGGTAGGAGCAGTAGGCCGAAGTTTTTCCTGCGGCGGTGTCCAGTGTGAATGCCGGGTTGCCGGCCATAGCTTCCTGAAGGTCGCCGTAATGCAGAGTTTCAAACACGCCAGTCCGGCTCGCGGATAGCAGCTCGCCGCCCACGGAGTAGATGGCCGCCGGGTTGCCGGAAGCATTGGAAAGCGCATCGGCCATGTCTTGCGCGACAGCCTCAACGCCCCCCTCAGGCTGCCCGCTGCTCATCGCCAGAAACTGCCGGGCATACAGCTGCCCGGAGCTGCCGGTGGACATCAGCTCGTCGGATATGATCTTTTCATTGCCGACCTGGATGTAGTAGGAGATAAACAGATTCATCGCCGCCATCAAGGCGGCGAAGACGATGCATATTCCCACGATCATCTTGAGCCTCAGAGACATGGTTCACCCATTACGGCACAAACTTGTAGCCGACCTTATACACTGTTTGCAGACTGTTTTCCAGCTCAAGTTTCTTGCGAAGACGCATCACATGGATATCTACGGTGCGGGTGTTGCCGTAGAAGTCGATGTCCCATACGGCATTCAGGATCTGCTCGCGGGATAATACAAGATTTTTATTTTCCACAAGGTATAGCAAAAGGTTGTATTCCAGCAGGGTGAGTTCCACAGCCTGGCCGTTCAGATAGACATTCATCGAGCCGGTATCCACTTCCACCGCGCCGAATGCAATCCGCCTGCCACCAGCTGCCGCACCTGTGGCCTGCGGCCGGTCTGTGCGACGGAAGGTGGCCTTGATGCGGGCCACGACCTCACGCACATCAAAGGGCTTTGTGATATAGTCATCGGCGCCGGCTTCCAGACCAAGCACTTTGTCTTCCACCATGTTTTTTGCGGTGACCATGATGATCGGGATTTTCTGCGTCTGCGTGATCTGCTTGCAGATGTCCAGACCGCTCACGTCCGGCAGGCTCCAGTCCAGCAGCACCAGGTCAGGTTTGGCTTGTGCGGCCTTTAGCCCGGCGGAGCCGGTGAGCGCCACGGTGACGATGTATCCTTCCTTTTGCAGGCGGTAGGCCAGC
Organism: Bacillota bacterium; assembly: GCA_023435705.1. GTDB lineage: Bacteria > Bacillota > Clostridia > Christensenellales > UMGS416 > JAEYRA01. The sequence continues at coordinate 51,044 of JAEYRH010000003.1, forward strand.
AGCTCGGCAATGGGCTTGTCGTCTTCCACAACTAAAATGTGTTTTCCGTCCATGATCGTCCTTTCCCGGTCAGAGCACGATGTCATACTCCATCTGCCTGGCGGTTGCGAGCGCTTCGGCGCGCCCAACCAGCTTTTTGACGATGTAAAAGCTCATATTGATCCCGGCGGATATGCCGCCGGAGGATATTATTCTCCCTTGATCCACGAATTTCACATGGGGGCGCACCTCAAGCTCCGGACAAGATTGCTTGAGCTCATCGGTGTGTGCCCAATGGGTTGTGGCGGCGCGGCCTTCCAGCAGCCCGGTCTTGGCCAGCAGAAACGCGCCGGTGCAAACGCTTGCGATGAGCTTTGTCTTGCCCGCCTGCACCTTGAGCCAATCCAGCACCGCAGGGTTATTCACCTGCTCCACCCTGGCCCCATAGCCGCCGGGCACAATCAACACCTCGAAATCCGGCGCGGTTTCAAAACTAAAGCCTGGCTGCACCTTCAGGCCGCCCACGGCGGTGATCATGCCGCCAGTTTCAGAGACCGTCTTGACGTCGAAGGCTTTCTGGCCGTCTGCAGTTTCGGCAAGCGAAAAAACTTCGAATGGCCCGGCGAAATCCAACACTTCCACGTTATCAAAGAGGAGGATGCCAAGGGGGATTGGGTGTTTCATTGGATTCTCCTATTGAATTTATTGCCAGCTAGTAGCATTATTCTACCATACACACTGAGGAGATTCAAAGAGAGCAGGTGCCTGCCCATGAATCAATTGATAAAGCCGCCAAAGCTCAAATGGGGGGACACGGTTGCGACAATTTCCATATCAGGCGGGCGAGCTGGCGATCCGGATATGCTTGCCCGCTATGAAACCGGGAAGAAAAGGCTCGAATCGTTGTTCGGTTTGCATGTTGTGGAGACACCCCACGCGCTTAGCGGAAATGACTTCATTTACAAGAATCCTAAAGCACGCGTGGATGATCTTCACGAAGCGTTGCGGAATCCAGATATCAGGGCGATTATCACAAACATGGGAGGTGATGATTCGTATCGGCTCCTGCCTTATATAGATTATGAGATCATTAGAAAGAACCCAAAGATCTATCTTGGTTTTTCAGATATTTCGTCCTCTCATAACATCTTTACACATGCTGGTGTAGCTTCGTTTTATGGGCCAAGCTTGCTCACGCCCATTGCTCAGCCCGTCGCGTTGGATGAATACACGAAGCATTGGATTGAAAAGGTGCTGTTCTCGGATGAGCCGATTGGTCTGATCCCTCCCTGTGAAGAATGGACCCCCATTGAGTGGTATAAAACAAAGCTTGAGGAGATCATCTGGACTAAGAACATCGGCTATGAGGTTTTCCAGGGCAAGGGCAAAGTGAAAGGGCGGCTGATCGGTGGCTGTGGAGAACCATTGCGACAAATGATGGGAACCTCCGTCTTTCCAACAGCGGAGATGTGGAAGGACTCCATCATTTTTCTGGAGTGCCCGGCGCCATACGGGAAGCTTTCCGGCCTGCATACGCTTCGGGCTTTCGCTGCAACTGGCATGTTTCGCAGGGCAGCTGGCATGATCTGCACGCAGATGGATGAGGAAGATAAGAAGAACCTGGCCAAGGTGATCCGCGATGAAGAGGGATTGCGTGACTTCCCGATCTTGCTCAATGTGGACTTTGGTCATCGCACACCGATGACCATATTACCCATTGGTGCGATGGCGGAGATTGATTGCGATCTCGCCACATTTAGCATTTTGGAGTCGGGTGTGGTGTAAAAGGCGATCCAGTGATACTACAGCACCGGCAACGCCCTTCCAACTTCCGACCGTTCCGGCAGCATCGCGCCATCCTTGGCCACGATTGTGCCGTTGACAAATGTATAACGGATTCCCTTTGGCGGCAGCTCCTGCTCGATGCGGTCCTGTAGCCTGTCCAGATCAAGCACGTTCAGGTCAGCATAACAGCCCTCGCAGATCAAGCCCCTGTTTTCCAGCCCGAACCTGCGGGCGGTGAGCCCGGTCATCTTGGCGACTGCCTGCTCCATTGGCATGCCCATATCGCGGGCGATGGAGAGGAAGCGGGGGAACGCTCCATAAATCGAACCATTCTGTTTGCCCTCAGCCTCCACCCAGGCATCGGTCATAAACAATGACTGGTCATTGCGCATCAGTGTGCGCACAATTTCTTCGTTTTGATAGCTGCCCATCAGCACTTTGGCCTTGAAGTTGCTCTTCTCACAAACGTCGAGATAGGCATCCAGATCCGGCACACCTCGCTCGCGGGCGATTTCGGCGATTGTCTTGCCGGTCAGGTTTTCCTGGCCTGGCCCAGCCCATGCAATGCGAATGTCTGAGAAGTTAAACCCGAGCAAAAATGTGGTGGCGCGCACCATCGCGGCTAGCCGCAGCTTGTTGAGCCACTTCCGCCGTTGATGTGGCGGCATCGCCTGATACCAGTCGGGCAGCACCACGGTGATGATCGATGCGCCATAATCCAGGGGGTAGAGGTCAAACCCCACGTCATAACCCTCATTTTTGAGCTTGCGGAGGATGGTTGTGGCTGCTCCCACATCCTTCCAGGACCGGCGGCCCACGAAGATCAGGTGGCTCACCTGCAGTCGGACACCTGTTTCGCGCACGATGTCTGCCAGTTCATCGAGGGCAAGCAGCAGATGGCTGCGGGTCATGCGCTTGTATGACAGCGAAATGGCGGAGCACGCCCTGCTGTGCACGGTGAGGAGTTTACCATACTTGGCGCAAAGACGGGCAACCTCAATTAGTTCTTCCTTCGGGGCATACAGGCCTGGCTCATACATCAGGCCCAATGAGACGCCGCAGGCTCCTTGCCGCAGGGCCAGCTCGAGCTGTTCCAGCATCGCAGCCTTGCCTTCGGGGCTTAAGGGCTTGTCCTTATTGCCGTTTATGGCAATGCGTGCCGTGCCGTGGCCCACCAGAAGGGCCATGTTGGCGGGGCAATGGCCATCCACCGCGCGAAACCATTGCTCAAATTGATTGGTTTGCGCGCTGGCTTCATCCAGGGTGAACAAGCCGCCGCCGATCTGGTCCTTGAACTGGGTGGAACCGTCGTAGCCGGGCACAGAAAAGCCGCAGTTACCCGCCACGAATGTGGTAACACCCTGCAGCAAAAAAGGGTCGAAATGGCGGTGCCGGCCGGGGGAGAGGGCAAACCAGTCGTTGTGGGAATGGCAGTCGATGAAGCCCGGCGTGACGGTCAGGCCTTCGCAATCAATCACATCACCCGTGAAGCCTTCCGGCGGTTCGGCCATGATCCGCTCGATCTTTTCTCCACTGATCAGGATGCCGCCAATATAAGGCGGCTTGCCGCTGCCGTCGATGATCCGGCAACTCTTCAGAAAGGTATCCAATCCCGAAGTCTCCTTCTCTCGTGCATTTGCCGGTGCCAAGACATTTATTTCAGTGGGAGGCCCTGGGTTTGTGTTAATCGGTTTGCGATATCAGCAGCTGTTCGTTTGTAATCTTCTGTGCCGTCTACACGAATGACGGGGCAAGCAAGCGTTTCTGCCCACCTCTCAACTTCATCCAATGGGCGCGTTGCTGCGAAGTCAATGAATCTCACGTGCTGTTCATACATGTCGCCGCCTTCACGAATACGATCTCCGTGTCTTTCATATTCGCGCTGCACGATGCGCTTCATGCGGATTTCCTTCGGTGCTGAAATGAACACGGCAAGGTCATACATCAGTTGAAGTTCTTCGCCAAAGTCTCCGGTTACAGCAGAGATTACAAATGAATGGTGCTTTCGTATATCAGCAAGCATTAAGCTTAAGCAATCCTCACGCGAGAGCTCTACGGTGTAAGGAATTTCAGATTTCTCAAAATGATAATCCTCTATATCCATATGCTTAAAGCCTAAAAGGTGGGCAAGTTCACGCCCAAGCGTGGACTTCCCGCTCCCGTTTGCACCAAATACAATAATGCCCTGTAGCTTGCTCATTTCACAGTTGGATTACACGTTGAACCGGAAGAGCACCACATCGCCATCCTGCATCACATACTCCTTGCCTTCGCTGCGGACCAGTCCCTTTTCTTTGGCGGCGTTGAAGCTGCCGCAGGCCATTAGCGAATCGTAGGACACAATCTCCGCACGGATGAACCCCCGCTCAAAATCGGAGTGGATCACCCCGGCGGCCTGCGGGGCCTTCATGCCCCGGGTGATCGTCCAGGCCCGCACTTCCTTTTCGCCGGCGGTGAGGTAGCTCATCAGGCCAAGCAGTTCGTAGCTCTTCTTGATCAGGCGGTTCAGACCCGATTCGGCAAGGCCCAGCTCGTTTAGAAAAAGCAAGCCCTCTTCGTCGCTCATGCCGGCAATCTCCTCCTCAATGCGGGCGGAGACCACAATCACCTCGGCATGCTCTTTGCGGGCAATCTCCTTCATCGCAACCACGCGCGGCAGGCTGTCTTCCGGTTTTGACAGATCGTCTTCGGCGATGTTTGCCGCGTAGATGACCGGCTTCATCGTGAGCAGAAACATTTCTTTCGCCAGCTCCAGCGCGTCGCCCTCCAGACCCTGGCCACGGGCGGGGATGCCCTTTTCCAGGTTGGTATACATGGCGTTGAGATAGTCCACTTCGGCGGCGATCTTCCGGTCGCCGGACTTGGCGGCCTTGCCGGTGCGGGCGATGCGCTTCTCCAGTGTCTGCATGTCAGCAAAGATGAGCTCCAGGCCGATTGTTTCGGCGTCGCGCACCGGGTCCACCGAGCCGTCCACATGGGTCACGTTGCCATCCTCAAAGCAGCGCACCACCTCCACGATGGCGTCCACCTCGCGGATGTGCGACAGGAACTGGTTGCCAAGGCCCTCGCCCCGGCTGGCGCCGCGCACCAGGCCGGCAATGTCCACAAACTCCACCACGGCGGGAGTGATTTTCTTGGGGTTGTATAGTTTCGCCAGCGCATCCAGCCTTGCATCCGGCACGTCCACCACGCCCACGTTGGGCTCGATCGTGCAGAACGGATAGTTGGCGGCAGCCGCGCCGGCCTTGGTGATCGCGTTGAACAGCGTGCTCTTGCCCACATTGGGAAGGCCGACGATGCCTAATTTCATGGATGGTCTCCTTGTTATGTTGCGTTTCTTCAAGTTAAGTGAAATTATTATACCTTATCAGTCGGGCATGGACAACTCCAGGGCAAGGCAACTAGGCAATCAAGGCTCCGGTTTAGCTGGCAGCACAACATTTTTAAACAATACTTTTTTCTGGACAATTTTTATGATCTGTGCTATAGTAACGCAAACAAAAGACCGAGCCTTTAAATCCGGTACTGTGATGCCGGCAAGGAACGGAAGAATCCGAACATGGTTTGAAACCCATGCCTTGCCGCACACCGGCGAGGCATTTTTGTTATCAGGAGGTGCTCTGATGAGGGAAAAGACAAAGCTCATGGACGCCACGGCGATTGACCGGGCGCTGACCCGCATCGCCCACGAGATCATCGAGCGCAACCGCGGCGTGGAAAAAGTGGTGTTGCTGGGCATCCAGCGCCGGGGTGTGCCGCTGGCCAAGAGGCTTGCCGCAAAGCTTGAGCAATTCGAGGGCGAAGCCGTGCCGGTGGGCGTGCTGGACATCACCTTTTATCGAGACGATTTGTCGCTGCTTGATGAGCACCCGGTCATCAAGGGCACCGACGTGCCCTTCCTGGTTGCGGGCATGCATGTGGTGCTGGTGGATGATGTGCTCTACACCGGCCGCACTGCCCGCGCCGGCATGGACGCAGTAATGGACCTGGGCCGCGCCAGCACGATCCAGTTTGCGGTGCTGGTGGACCGTGGCCACCGGGAGCTGCCCATCCGCGCCGACTATGTGGGCAAAAATGTGCCCACTAGCCGCAGCGAGGTCATCGGCGTGCATGTTGCAGAGATCGATGAGGTAGAAGAAGTTGTATTGTATGATCGAGACGATCAATAGACCGGATGAGCCGGTCTTTTGTTTTAACTCCCCCTGCCGCGTTGCGGCATCCCCCTCAATGAGGGGGACAAGTCGTGCTCGCCCTAGCTGTTCGATGGCGAACTTGCCTCCCTCTTGAGGGAGGTGTCGCCGTAGGCGACGGAGGGAGTTTTCGTGGGCTCTGCCCCTACTGACTACTCGCTACTGACTACTACAAAGGATGTGACCACATGCCGCTTTCCAGCAAAGACCTTTTGGGCCTCAGGGGCTTGCCGAAGGAAGAAATCAACGAGATCCTCAACACCGCCGTGCAGATGAAAAAATTCTTGGCGGATAACCAGAAGCGCACGCCGCACCTACAAGGCAAATCCATTGTGACACTGTTTTATGAAAACAGCACAAGGACGCGGATGTCCTTCGAGCTTGCCACCAAATATATGGGCGCTGCCTCTGCCAACATCGCCGCGTCAGCCAGCTCCGTCTACAAAGGTGAGACGCTGATCGACACCGGCTGCTCGCTGGATATGATGGGCACTGACCTCATCATCATGCGTCATCCGATGAGCGGCGCGCCGCACCTGCTGGCAAAGAATGTGAAGTCCGGTGTGATTAACGCCGGAGACGGCATGAACGAGCACCCCACCCAAGGCCTGTTGGATATGTTCACGATGCGCGAGAAGCTTGGGCGGCTGGATGGGCTCAAAGTGGCAATCGTGGGTGACATTTCCCACAGCCGCGTGGCTCGCAGCAACCTGTGGGGCCTGAAGACGATGGGCAGCGAAGTGGTGCTGGCAGCGCCGGAGACGCTGCTTCCCGAGGGCATGGAGCAGCTGGGTGTGCAGGTGACCACCGACACCGATGAGGCAGTGCGAAACGCCGATGTGGTGATGGCGCTGCGCATCCAACTGGAGCGGCAGCAGGGCGGCCTTTTCCCCAGCGTGCGGGAGTATCACAAGTATTGGGGCATCAACGATGCCCGCATCAAGCTTGCCAAACCCGGCGCACTGGTGATGCACCCCGGCCCGGTGAACCGCGGCGTGGAGATCACCACGGCGCTGGCCGACGGCGACCAGTCGGTGATCCGCGAGCAGGTGATGAACGGCGTGGCCATCCGCATGGCGATCATGTTTCTGATGACGAGGAGGGCCGAGGCATGAGGCTTTTGATCAAAAACGGCACTTTAGCAAACCCCGGCGGGCTCAATGGCAGGTTGGATGTGCTCATTGAGGATGGTGTGATTGCCGCGATCGGCGCAAGCCTTCCGGAGGACGACGCAGAAATCATGGACGCAACCGGCAAGACAGTGATGCCGGGCTTTGTGGATATGCACTGCCACCTCAGGGAGCCGGGGCAGGAGTTCAAGGAAACCATCGCGACCGGCACCAGATCGGCAGCTGCCGGCGGCTTTACCACGGTGGCTTGCATGCCCAACACCAAGCCGGTGGTGGACAATGAGGCAGTGGTAAAGTTCATTCTGGACAAAGCGCAAGCCGAAGGCGCAGTGCGGGTGCTGCCCATCGCGGCGGTGACCAAGGGCCAGGAGGGCAAGGAGCTCACCGAGATGGGCTTTCTCAAAGAAGCCGGTGCGGTGGCTTTCAGTGACGACGGCAAACCGGTGGACAATGCCCGCGTGATGGAGCTTGCGCTGCGCTACGCCAAGAACTTCGGCGCGCTGATCATCTCCCACTGTGAGGACAAACACCTGGCCGAGGGCGGTGTGATGCACGAGGGAGCCATGGCCACCAAGCTGGGGCTGCCGGGCATCCCCTCCACTGCCGAGGAGCTGATGGTGGCCCGCGAGATCCTGCTTGCGGAGCGCTTGAATGCCAAGGTGCATATCGCTCACATCAGCACAACCGGCTCAGTGGAGCTGGTGCGCCAGGCCAAGAGCCGGGGCGTGAAGGTAACTGCTGAGACCTGCCCGCACTACTTCGCCGCCACCGACGAACTGGTGGAGGGCTACAGCACCGCCACCAAGATGAACCCGCCGCTGCGCCCGGAAGCCGACCGGCAGGCGATCATCGCCGGTTTGGCCGATGGCACCATCGATGCCATTGCCACCGACCACGCGCCGCACCATGCTGACGACAAGGATGTGGAATACAAGCTGGCTGCCTTCGGCATCGTGGGGTTTGAGACGGCATTCGGGCTAGCGATGACTTATCTGGTGGAACCGGGTCTGCTTTCACTGGAGGCGCTTGTGGAAAAGATGGCGCTGAATCCGGCCCGCATTCTTGGTCTTGAACCTGGTCTACTGGCCGAAGGTGCGCGGGCCGATCTGGTGATCGCAGACCTCACGCAGAAATGGGTTGTTGATCCCTCACAATTCCACACAAAGGGCCGCAACACACCCTTTGCCGGATGGACATTGCGGGGCCAGGTGACCGACACGATCTGCGCTGGGCTGCCTGTATACAAAGAGGGAAAGATTGTAGTATAATATACAGGTCGATTCATAATTATGCACTGAAGGGGCATTTGTATGATTTTTGACATCCTGGCTGATGAAATCCGCCGCAAGAAAAACCCCACCTGCGCGGGGCTGGACACCCACTTGGGCTGCCTGCCGCCGGGCTTCCGTAACCGGTTTGACACCAACTCGCTGGAAGGGGCTGCCGAGGCGATCCTGGCCTACAACAAGGAGCTGATTGACGCGCTGGAGCACATTGTGCCGGCGGTGAAGGTGCAATCAGCCTATTATGAGATGTATGGCGTGGCTGGCATGCGGGCCTTCCGCCAGACCTTGAGCTATGCCAAGCGGGCTGGCCTCATCGTGATCGCCGACGCCAAGCGCAATGACATTGCCTCCACTGCCGAGGCCTACGCCAAGGCTTTCCTTGGAACGGTGGAGCTTGGGCAGGGCAGCCAGCCGGTGTTCGATGCTGATATTCTCACCGTGAACCCTTACCTGGGCACCGACGGCATCGCGCCGTTCCTCACCGAAAACCCCCGACGGGGCATCTTCGCCCTTGTGAAAACATCGAATCCCTCATCCTCGGAGTTACAGGATCTGGATCTTGCTGATGGCCGCAAGGTGTATGAGGCCGTGGGCGACCTGGTGATGAAGTGGGGGCAGGGCACTGCGGCGTTCAACGGTTACCCCCGTGTGGGCGCCGTGGTCGGTGCCACGCACCCTGCGCAGGGCGCGGCCCTGCGGCAGCGCATGCCCGACACGTTCTTCCTGCTGCCCGGTTACGGCGCGCAAGGAGCCAAGGGGCGCGACATTGCCGGCATGTTTGACAGCCGTGGCGGCGGCGCCATCGTGAACAACTCCCGATCCATCCTGATGGCCTGGGAAAAGGAAGGCACCGACTTCAAGACGGCAGCCTGCACGGTAGCGGTGCGGATGCGGGAGGATATTGCGGGTGCGCTGAGGTAACTCCTTCTCGCCTCCCTCTTGGAGGGAGGTGCCGCCCAAAGGCGGCGGAAGGAGGTCCGTGGAAATCCCCCCTGCCGCTGTGGCGGCATCCCCCCTTCATAAGGGAGGGTAGGGAGGGGGATCGGGGCGCCAGCCCCGATCAACAGTCTCCCCCTCCCACAGTGATGGGGGAGGGGGTCGGGGGGAGAGGGCTCCCTGGAGAAGGCATACAACCGATTTGCAGATAGATACTAGGAGGACTCCACATGGCTTACTTGGTGCTGGAAGACGGCACGGTATACGAGGGAAGAGCCTTTGGCAGGCTGGGCGACACCGTGGGTGAAGTTGTGTTCAACACGGGCATGACCGGCTACCAGGAGGTGCTCACCGACCCCAGCTATTGCGGGCAGATCGTGATGATGACCTATCCCTTGATCGGCAACTACGGTGTGAACTGGGAAGACCCGGAGAGCATGCGCCCGCAGGTGAAGGGTTTTGTGGTGCGGGAGCTCTGCCAGGTGCCCAGCAACTGGTACAGCGAAAGCACCTTGAATGAATATCTGGACCGCGCAGGCATCATGGGCATTGAGGGCATCGACACCCGTAGCATTACCCGAAAGATCCGCAACCACGGCACGATGCGCGGCTACATCTGCCAGGATCGCCCCAATGAGGCGCTGAACAGCCTCATGATGGATTACCGCATCACCGATCCTGTGATGCAGGTGACCTGCGATGAAACCTTTGAGCTGCCCGGCCCAGGCCCCCGTGTGGCCGTGATGGACTTTGGCCTCAAGGCTAGCATACTGAAGTCGTTGCGGAAGCGCGGCTGCCATCTGTTTGTGCACCGGGCCAGCGACAGCGCTGAGGCGATCCTCGCCAATGAGCCCGACGGCATCATGCTCACCAACGGCCCCGGCGACCCCAAGGACAACGGGGCTGTGATCGAGGAAATCAAGAAGCTTGTGGGCAATGTGCCGATCTTCGGCATCTGCCTGGGGCATCAGTTGATGGCGCTGGCCTGCGGGGCCGACACCCACCGCCTGCGCTACGGCCACCGCGGCACCAATCACCCGGTGAAGGATCTGGATCGGGATCGTGTCTACATCACCAGCCAGAACCATGGCTACACGATCATCGAGGAATCAATGCCCAAAAACATGGTGGTGAGCCACCGCAACTGGAACGACATGACGATCGAGGGCGTTAAATATCTGGATCACCCCACGTTCACGGTGCAGTTCCACCCGGAAGCGGCCCCCGGCCCCAGAGACACGGCTTATCTGTTTGACAAGTTTATGGGGATGATGGGGTAGAGGCGACTCCCTCCGGCAGCTTCGCCGCCACCTCCCTCATTAACCCCCACCGCCTGCGGCGGTGTCACCCTTAAGAGGGGTGATGGTGAGGGAGGCACGTTCGTCAACGACAGCATTGATAGGGTTCTTCCTGTCCCCCTCCTGAGGGGGATGTCGCGAAGCGACAGGGGGAGTCGTTAGCGACAGGGTTCTATACCCTTCCCAAGCATAGGTACAATTTTGTTTCGACAAAGGAGCAACGCCATGCCCCGCAACCCAAACATCAAGAAAGTCCTCGTGATCGGCTCCGGCCCCATTATCATCGGTCAGGCAGCCGAGTTCGACTATGCCGGCACCCAGGCCTGCCGGGCCCTCAAGGAAGAGGGAATCGAAGTGGTGCTGGTAAACTCCAACCCAGCCACGATCATGACCGACAGCAACATCGCTGACCGCGTCTATCTGGAGCCGCTGACGCCTGAGGTGATCAAAAATATCATCCGGCGGGAAAAGCCCGACAGCCTGCTGCCCACTCTTGGTGGCCAGACCGGCCTCAACCTTGCTGTGGAGTTGGCAGAGAGCGGCTTTCTGGACGAGGCCGGGGTGAGGCTGCTGGGCACGCCGGTGGACTCGATCCACAAAGCGGAGGACCGCGATGAGTTTAAAAAGACGATGCTGGAGATCGGCGAGCCCTGCATCGACAGCGTGATCGTCACCGATGTGGATGCGGCGCTGGAGTTTGGCGACCGCGTGGGCTATCCCCTGATCGTACGGCCGGCTTACACACTGGGCGGTAGCGGCGGCGGCATTGCCAACGATGGCTTGGAGCTGGCGCAGATCACCTCCGACGGCCTGCGGTACTCCCGCGTGAAGCAGTGTCTGATCGAGAAGAGTGTAGCCGGCTGGAAGGAAATCGAGTATGAGGTGATGCGCGACAGCAAGGGCAACTGCATCATCGTCTGCAACATGGAAAACATTGACCCGGTGGGCATCCACACCGGCGACAGCATCGTGGTGGCCCCAAGCCAGACGTTGCGCGACGCCGAATACCAGATGCTGCGCACGGCTGCCATCAACATCATCAACGCGCTGAAGATCGAGGGCGGCTGCAACGTGCAGTATGCACTGGACCCGGAGAGCATGAAATACGGCGTGATCGAGGTGAACCCCCGCGTGAGCCGCAGCTCGGCGTTGGCGAGCAAGGCCACCGGCTACCCGATCGCCAAGGTGGCCACGAAAATCGCCATCGGCTATGGGCTGGATGAGATCAAGAACGCAGTGACCGGCAAGACCTACGCTTGCTTCGAGCCCACGCTCGATTATGTGGTTTGCAAGTTCCCCCGCTGGCCGTTTGACAAGTTCACCAAGGCTGAGAAGACGCTGGGCACCCGCATGAAAGCCACCGGCGAAGTGATGTCCATCGGCGCCAACTTCGAGCAGGCCTTTCTGAAGGCCATCCGGTCTCTTGAGCTGGGCCTTAACAGCTGCGAGTTCAAGGGTGCGACCAGCCGCAGCGATGAGGACATTGAAAAGCTGTTGCACTGGCAAAGCGATGAGCGCATCTATGTGGTCACCGAAGCGCTGCGCCGGGGTGTGACCGAACAGCACATCTTTGACATCACCAAGATCGATCAGTGGTACCTGCACAAATTCAAAAACATCGTGACCGAAGAGGAACGGGTGAAACGTGAAGGCATCGCCTGCCTGGACGGACCCTATCTGAAAAAGCTCAAGAAGATGGGTTTCAGCGACCAGGCGCTGGCGAAGTGGACCGGAAAATCGGAGCTTGAGATCCGGGCGCTCCGCAAGGGCTTCGGCATCCTGCCCACCTATAAAATGGTGGACACCTGCGGCGCGGAGTTTGACGCGGTGAGCCCTTATTACTACTCCACCTACGACGACGAAAATGAAGCCCGAAACTCCGGACGTAAAACCGTTGTCGTGCTGGGCTCAGGGCCCATCCGCATCGGCCAGGGCGTGGAGTTCGACTACTGCTCAGTGCACTGCATCTGGGCGCTGCGCGAGGCAGGGTATGACACCGTGATCATCAACAACAACCCCGAGACCGTGTCCACCGACTTTGACACATCAGACCGGCTCTACTTCGAACCATTGACCGCAGAGGACATGTGGAACGTGCTGGAGCTGGAGCAGCCGGAGGGTGTTGTGGTGCAGTTCGGCGGCCAGACGGCGATCAAGCTGGCCAAGTATGTCGAACAGATGGGCTACCGAATTATCGGTACACAATTGAAAGACATCAACGCTGCTGAAGACCGCGAGGAGTTTGACGCTCTCCTTGAACGCACCGGCATCGCCCGCCCGAAGGGTGAGACGGTGTTCACTTCGGAGCAGGCCCTTGCAGCCGCCAACCGATTGGGTTACCCGGTGCTGGTGCGCCCCAGCTATGTGCTGGGCGGCCAGGGTATGGAAATCGCCTGGAGCGACAGCGACATCGCCGAATACATGTCCATCATCAACATCAATGAGCAGGAGCACCCGATCCTGGTGGACAAATACCTACTGGGCAAGGAAATCGAGGTGGACGCCATTTGCGACGGGCAGGATATGCTGATCCCCGGCATCATGGAGCACATTGAGCGGGCAGGTATCCACTCCGGCGACTCGATTTCCGTCTATCCGGCCTTCTCGATCACCGAGCGCATCAAGCAGAAGATCATCGACACGACCGAAATGCTCTGCAAAGAACTCAACGTGGTGGGCATGATCAACATCCAGTTTATCATCTACAACGACGATCTCTACATCATCGAGGTGAACCCCCGCTCCAGCCGCACAGTGCCCTACATCAGCAAGGTGACCGGTGTGCCGCTGATCGACTTGGCCACCCGCGCAAGCCTGGGTGAGAAGCTCAAAGACATGGGCTACGGCGCAGGGCTTTATCCGTCGCGCGGCATTTATGCGGTGAAGGTGCCTGTGTTCTCCTTTGAGAAGCTGCCCAAGCTGGAAATCAGCCTTGGGCCGGAGATGAAGTCCACCGGAGAGGTGCTGGGCATCTCCAGGAACTTGCCGGAGGCGCTGCTGAAGGGCCTCATCGCCGCCGGGCTAAACGTGCCCCGGCGCGGCAATGTGATCCTGTCAGTCGCCAAGGCCGACAAGCCCGCCGCCACCCGCCTGGGTGAGGATCTGGCGAGCCTGGGTTACAACCTCTTTGCCACACCGGGCACCGCCCACGAATTGAACGCCAACTATGTGCCGGCCAGCGTTTTGGGCCACTTCTCCGATCACTCACCTAATGTGGCCGACCTGCTGCGGCAGGGCAAGGTGCAGCTGATCATCGACACACCCACCCGTGGCCGTGACGCCGAGCGCAACGGCTTCAAGCTGCGGCGCATGGCTGTGGAATACAAGGTGCCCTGCCTCACCAGTGTGGACACCGCCGAGGCGCTGGTGCGGGGATTGAAGCTCAATGAAGGCGACAGCGACATTGTGCCGCTGGGGTTGCATGATTTGGACTAACCCTCACCCCCAACCCCCTCTCCCAGTGGATTGGGAGAGGGGGTAAGATTTGATTATGGGGGCTTTGCCCCCAATCCCCCCGGTAGGGGCCGGGCTCCGTCCCGGCCCGTGACTTAGGAGCTCAAAATGCATAACGCCACCATCCTCTCAAACACACCAGTCGCCACCGGCATCTTCGAGATGGTTCTCCGGTATGAGCCCGGCGTGGCCGATTTCCAGCCGGGTCAGTTCGCCCACGTGAAGCTGCCTTCCGGTGGCATGCTGCTGCGCCGACCAATCAGCATCAACCACATCGATGCGGAGGCCGGCACGTTCACGCTTCTTTATCAGGTAAAAGGCGAGGGCACAAAACTGCTGTCGCTGCTCAAAGAAGGCGAGCGGCTCGATGTGCTTGCGCCGCTGGGCCGCGGCTTCTGGAGGCCGGAGGGCTTGAAGAAGGCGGCGCTGGTCGGCGGCGGCATCGGTGTAGCGCCTTTGCGGATGCTCAAGGAAGCGTGGCCGGATGTGCAGTTTGACGGCTATTTGGGTTTTCGGGCGCTGGAATATGCATATCAGCTGGGCGACTTTGCAGCGCTGTGCGAAAACCTTCACCTCTGCTCCGATGACGGCACTCTGGGGGAACAGACCTTCGTGACCTGCCTGCTGGATGATAAACTTGCCGATGGCAGCTACGACGCCATTTTTGCCTGCGGCCCCACTCCGATGCTGAAGGCGCTGCAAAAAGTGCTGGACGGCAAGGGCATCCCCTGCCAGGTCTCTTTGGAGGAGCGGATGGGTTGCGGCGTGGGCGCTTGCCTGGTGTGCAACTGCAAGGTGCAGGCGGCAGGGGAGGATGGCTGGCATCATAAACGGGTCTGCAAGGATGGCCCTGTGTTTGACATTGCGGAGGTGCGGTTCGATGGGTAAGCCTGATCTGAAAGTGAACCTCTGCGGCGTGGAGTTTGCCACGCCTGTGATTGCCGCCTCCGGCTGCTTTGGGTTCGGACGGGAATACGCCGAATATTTCAGCTTGTCAAAGCTGGGCGGCATCTCAGTGAAGGGACTCACACCGGAGCCCCGCGAGGGCAACGACCCATCCCGCATCGCCGAGACGGCCAGCGGCATGCTCAATGCCGTGGGCCTGCAGAACCCTGGCATCGACGCGTTCCTGGAGCATGAGCTGCCCTGGCTCAAGGCTCAAGGCGCCCGCATCATCGCCAACATCGCCGGTAAGACTGTGGAAGAATACATGATGATGGCCCGTAAGCTTCGCAATTCGGGTGTGGACATGGTGGAGCTGAACATCTCCTGCCCCAATGTGAAAGAGGGCGGCGTGGCCTTCGGCGCAAGACCCGACAGCATTTATAAGGTCGTGAACGCCGTGCGGCCTCACTGCGCCCAGCCATTGATGGTGAAACTGTCGCCGAACACGCTAGATATCGCCGAAAACGCCCAGGCCGCCGAAGCAGGCGGGGCTGATGCCATCTCACTTATCAACACATTGACCGGCATGGCAATCGATGTGGACAAACGCCGCCCGGTGCTTGGCAATGTGACCGGCGGCCTTTCCGGCCCAGCCATCAAGCCCATTGCGCTTCGCATGGTTTGGCAGGCGGCAAAAGCGGTCAGCATCCCGGTGATTGGCATGGGCGGCATCATGACCGGCACCGACGCTGTGGAGTTTCTGATGGTGGGAGCCAGCGCCGTGCAGGTGGGCACGGCCAATCTGATTGACCCGATGGCCTGCGTGAACATCACCGAGGGCATCGAGCAGTATATGGGGTATCATGACATCCAATCGGTAAAGGAACTTGTCGGATCCCTCAAGCTGGCATGGAGTGAACACCATTGATTTCTTTGCCTAATCCGGCCGCCGCCTGATGTTGTCCCAAAGATCATAATTCTGGGTATTCTGGATCGCCCGGAACATGTGGATGTCTGCCTCCGGGCAGAGCCCCTTCAGATGCTTGACCAATTCCTTCATCTCTTGCCGCTTGGTGTGGCCGCAGGCCGGGCAGGCGTTGTGTGCCACCGGCAGGTTGAGGCGCCTTGCGGCGTTCACGATGTGGTTTTCCTCCAGATAGACCATTGGGCGGATCTGCACCATGTCGGTGCGGTCCATCCACGTCACCGGCGAAAACACCCTGAGGCGGCTCTCATAGAGCATGCTCATCAGCAGCGTTTCGATCAAATCGTCCCGATGGTGGCCCAACGCGATTTTATTGCAGCCATGCTGTTTTGCAAGCTCATTCAAAGACCCTCTGCGCATCTTGGCGCACAGCGAGCAGGGGTTACTTTCCTTTCTTGTTTCAAAAATCACGTGGCCGATGTTGCTGAGCTTGATGAAAAGCTCCACACCGATGGCTTCGCAATGCCTCAGAATCGGTTCCGGATTCAGGTCGCCGAAGCCCAGGTCAATCATGCCGCCGCAGAGCTCGAAAGGGTAATCAGAAAACCGCCGGTATTCGGCCAGCGCCGTGAGCAGCAGCAGGCTGTCTTTGCCGCCGGAAACTCCGACCATCACACGGTCGCCAGCTTTGATCATTTGAAAATCCTGATCTGCCCGGCGGAGCAGGCTCAATACTTTTTTCATGAAAGCCTCCTGAGGATAGGAGCATTATATCGGGTAAATGGTTGTTGGTGCAAGGCAGGGAAGAAGTGTGTTTCCTCATTTTCCCATCTGTAAACAATCGATGAATTGCCCTCAAAAGGTTTACCATCGGCACAATGCATTCTATAATAGAGAAATACCAATGCGAGGTGAAGCCCTTTTGAAGAAACAAATGAAAAAACTGACCGCCATTTTCGCGGTAACGATGCTGCTCCTTTCGGTTGCACAGGCTCCAGCGCTGGCCGCGCCGGCTGAGGCTGTCGTCCCAGATGAATACCTGAAACAAGCGCTGGTCGAGGCCGGTGTGGACAAAAACAACGACGAAAAGATTGCCGTGGAGGAGTTAAACTCCTTTGCAGAGCCGCTCATACTGACCAACAAGGGCGTGTCAGACCTGACCGGCCTGGAAAACTGCACCAATGTGCCGGAGCTGGATGTGAGCATCAATGATGTGGCTGACATCACGCCACTCAAAAAGCTGGCGAAGCTGCAAAAGCTGGATATCAGTTACAACCATGTGCGCGACCTGTCGCCATTGGCAGAGCTCACGGCGCTCACGGTGTTGAAAATTTCTCAAAACACGCCTGACAGCCTTGCACCGCTGAAAGGCCTCACGGAGCTCACCGCCCTGGAAGCCGCTGGCATTGGCGTGGCGGACATTTCTCCGCTCTCCGATCTCAAAAAACTCACGTCGCTTCAGTTAAGCGGCAATGGCATATCAGATATTGCCGCGCTTTCCAAAATGACGATGATGGATGAGCTTTGGCTTAGTGACAACGCCATTGCCGACATTTCACCGCTGGCACCCCTGAAGTCTTTGACGCTGTTGGATGTATCCGGCAACCAAATTGCTACCCTGAATGCCGTCAGCAGCATGACCAAACTGGAATACTTTACGGCATATGGCAACCCCTTTGCAGACATTTCTGCGCTGAGCGGCCTTCCGGCGCTGACGGAGGTCAATATCTCCAACACCGGTGTGGTGGATCTGAGCCCGCTGGCAGGCCTCAATGCCCTCACTGCCATCTGGGCGGATGATACTGAAGTTGCCGACCTGTCGCCTGTGTCAGGCCTTATCAAGCTTACGGCAATTTCAGTGGAAAACACACAGGTGGAAAGCCTCGCGGCGCTCAAAAACCTGAAAGCTCTTGAATCCCTGAGCTGCGCCGGGGCCGGCGTGCAAGACATTTCTGCGCTTTCCGGGCTTACGGAAATGGCAATTCTGAACCTTTCGGGCAATGTCATTGAGGACATTTCCCCTTTGGCTGGCATGACGAAGCTCGGCGAGCTTTACCTTGCCGGTAACGGCTTTACTGACCTGACCGCTCTGAAAGGCATGGCGGATCTTGCGGTGCTGGATGTTTCAAGCAACGCCATTGAGGACATTGCTCCGATTGCTGGCCTGACGTCTCTGGTGAACCTGGATATCTCTGTCAACGGTGTTACAGATCTTTCCCCTTTGACGGTTCTCACCAGTTTGTCTGATCTGCGGGCTGGAAACAACCTGATCCTGGATGTCTCGGCTCTCAAAAACCTGACCGGCCTGAGGAGCCTGGTGCTGGACGACAATGAGATCACCAATCTCTCGGTGCTCACGGGCATGACTTCCTTGATGCAGCTGTCTGTTGCCGGCAATCAGATTGCCGACATGACGCCTGTTGCCTCCCTTGAGTCACTGGGCTATCTAGACATCAGCCGCACCGGTACGGCCAACATCGGCTTTTTGTCTTCGCTGCCGGGGCTCACAATCCTGCTGGCAAGCCAATGCGGCATCACAGACATCTTGCCGCTGGCTGACCTGCAGGACTTGAGCTATATTGATCTATCCCGCAATGAGATCTCCACGCTGGATCCGCTCCACGGCATGCAGCTGACTGCTCTGGATGTGAGCTATAATCAACTGGATACACTGGCGCCGCTGAGCGCGACAGATTTTCAGGTGGAAGGCTTGTTCTACCTGAATGCAGCCGGAAACGGCATTGACTTTGAGGGAGACACGCAGGACAGTGTGATCCTCAAGGACTTTCAATCGGTATACGGCAACTTGTCTGTGGTTGGAGATGAAGCCGTGAATGGCTTCAACCTGGTTCGCACGGTTTGGAGCGGCGCTGAGGATGGCAAGGATTGGCCAGAGGGAAAGCCGATGAGCTATATCGTCACCGGCCCAAAAGCCGAAGGTGAACCCATTGGCACAGAGGATCCCGATCTGCAGACCGGCGGTGAGGCTGAGCCCAATATTCCCGCTAAGGATACGGCGCCTGTGGCAGTGATCGTGATCATCCTTCTCGCGGTGCTCGTGATCGGCGGCGCTCTGGTGATGCTCTTTCTCAAGGCTTCCAAGAACAAACCGAATGGAAAATAGCTTTCCATCAATACATTAAGCTTGTCAAGACCATGCAAAAGGCAGCGCCATCGGCGCTGCCTTTTTGTGAGCTGGTTTCACCGGATCATTCGAACAGCGATTTGATCAGGTCTCTGGAGTCGTTGTCCACAACCTCATAGAAAATCTCCTGGCCGCTGCGGTGCCCCTGGATGATGCCGGCGGTCTTGAGCTTTGCCAGATGGGCAGACACACTCGGCTGGGGGATGCCCAGCGATTCCTGGATCGTCGTCACATTGCGGGCCTGGCTCATCAGGTCTTGCACGATGCGCAGCCTGTGGGGGTGGGAAAGCGCCTTCAGCTTGTCGGACAGAACAACCACGCGGTCCATTTCCTTGGTCATACGTTTCACCTCTTGCATTCACCCGGCTATATGCCATGATTGTGTCGTTTGCATAGTTAATATTGCACATTCGCCAGCTTTTCATACCTGCATCATGCATATTTTTTTATGTATATATCATGCCGGATTTATGCGCGAAGATATATATATCACACGGTTGCCCAAAAGGCAAACTCTATTTGCCGATTTCTGTCGATTTCGGCGAAATGGTCAATTATTACAGAATATTTTGTATGATAGCGACCAGTATCGTTCACGTTTTGTTTGGAATTCAAATCCAGTTGGCAGTGGTGTATAATGATGGCAACTATTCCAAGGAGGAACTCATGGCTGATCGTGATCGTCTTGTGAAATGGGCTGTGTTAGGCCCAGGCACCATCGCGCGGAAATTCGCGGACGCGCTTGCGGGTGTGCCGGGCTCGGTGCTTTACGCTGTGGGATCTCGCGACATCGCCCGCGCAAAGGTGTTTGCGGATACTTATGGCGCGCCAGTGTTATACGGCAGCTATGAGGAGCTTGCCCGCGATCCTGATGTGGACATTGTGTATGTGGCGTCACCACACACGGGCCATTGCGAGCACACGCTGCTCTGCCTGGAGCACGGCAAGGCGGTGTTGTGCGAAAAGCCCATGGCGCTGAACGCCGCACAGGCCCGCAAAATGGCGGAAGCGGCGCGCGCCAACCATGTATTCCTGATGGAGGCGATGTGGAGCCGATTTTTACCGGCTTCCGTGCACGCCCGCAAGCTTGCGGCGGAAGGCGCCATTGGCGAGGTGCGGATGCTCTCGGCAGATTTCTCCTTCACTGTGCCGATGAACCCGGAGTCCCGGCTCTTTTCACCGGCGCTGGCTGGCGGCGGCCTGTTGGACGTGGGCATCTATGTGATGCATCTCTCGGCATCGTTGTTTGGTGCCACACCGGAAAAGGCGGAAGCCTTCGGCCACATCGGCCCCACCGGCGTGGATGAGAACGCCGCACTGATGCTGCAATATCCCGGTGGCAAGATATCATCGCTGACCTGCGGTGTGCATGCCCAGGGCCCCTGCACCGCGTCGATCATCGGCACCGAAGGGCGCATTGAGCTGCCGACGTTTTGGACGGCGGACACGGTGCGCCTGACCAAGGGCGGCAAGACCGAGGAAATGAAGTTCCCGCTGGATGTGAACGGCTTTGAGTATGAGATCCGCGAGGCGGCAGATTGTGTCCGCAAGGGCCTGGTGGAGAGCCCCAGCCTGCCGCTTGAGGATACCATCGCCATACTGGACACGATGGACGGCTTCCGCAGGCAGTGGGGGCTGAAGTATCCGGGCGAGTGACCTAACGTGAGTTGAATCCAGAGGAGGGCTTTATGAGCAAATTCATCCTGAGCGCCTTTGCCGATGAAATCTGCGATGATCTCAACGAACAGATGGATGTGCTGGACCGGCATGGCATCCAGTTTATTGAGTTTCGCGGGGCCAATGGCAAGGGTGTGGCGGACTACTCGCTGGAGGAAGCCAGGGCCGCAAGGCTTCGCATGGAGGCCAGGGGCTTTGCCGTGTCGGCGCTGGGCTCGCCGGTTGGCAAAACGTTTATTGATGACGACTTTGCGCCGGCCTTCGCGCAGTTCAGGCATGTGGTGGAGCTGGCCAAGGCGTTCGGCACGAAGTATATCCGTATGTTCAGCTATTTCATCCCCGAGGGCGACGACCCGACCATCTGGCGCGGCGAAGTGATGCGGCGCATCCAAGCCATGGCGGAGGTTGCGGAGCAAGCCGGTGTGATCCTGCTGCACGAAAACGAAAAGGCGATTTATGGCGATGTGCCGGAGCGCTGCCGTGACATCTTTGATACCGTGCAAAGCCCTGCCCTGTGGGCCACCTATGACCCTTCTAACTTTGTGCAGTGCGGCGTGCGGAATTATCCCCACGCGTTCCAGATGCTCAAGGACAAGACCCGTTATGTGCACATGAAGGACTCGGTGTATACGGCCGGTGAAGAGGAACCCGATGCCGGTTTCGACACCCAAGTGGTGAGCGACGCCCACCGGCCTGTGGGGCAGGGGGATGGCAATTGCCGGGAGATCCTGGCGGAGCTGTGGAAGGATGGCTATGAGGGATTCCTCTCCATTGAGCCGCATCTGGTGAACAACCACGACATCCCCGGCACCGGGGCGGAGAAATTCGCCGTAGCGACGGAAGCGCTGAAGAAGCTGATCTCTAAAATACAGGCTGAGGAGGCATCACATGAATAGGAAAGTGCGCTGCGCTGTGGTGGGGCTGGGCGCAATCGGCCCCACGCACCTTGCCGCCCTTGACAACATCGAAAACGCTGAGCTGGTTGCCGTGTGCGACGTGGTGCGCGAAAAGGCCTACAATTACGCCGAGTCTTATGGCTGCAAGGCTTACTATGATTTTGAAGAGATGCTGAAGGATGACGCCATTGATCTGGTGCACATCTGTGTGCCCAGCGGCATGCACGCCGATCTGGGCGTGAAAGCGGCCAAGGCTGGCAAGCATGTGCTGGTGGAAAAGCCCATTGATGTGACGCTGGAGGCAGCGGACCGCCTGATCAAGGCTTGCGAAGAGGCCGGCGTGGCACTCTCCTGCATTTCCCAGCACCGTTTTGACGACGCGATGGTGGAAGCACACGAGGCGCTGGAGCAGGGCCTGTTCGGCAAGCTCACGTTCGGCGGGTCGCACACCAAGTGGTACCGCTCGCAGGAGTATTATGACAGCGGCGACTGGCGCGGCACCTGGGCGCTGGATGGCGGCGGGGCGCTGATGAACCAGAGCGTGCATTATGTGGACATGCTGCAATACATGATGGGCGAGGCTGACGAAGTGTTTGCCTATTGCGACACGCTGGCCCATGAGCGCATCGAGGTGGAAGACGTGGCCGCTGCCACGATCAAATTCAAGTCTGGCGCGCTGGGTCTGCTGGAGGGAAATACCACGGCTTACCCCGGCTATTGCACCAGGCTGGACATTTATGGCAGTGACGGCGGCATCATCATTGAGAATGACAAGATCCGTGAGCGCAAGTTCCGTGCAGAAGGCGCCGGCGGCGACGGATTTTATGGCACTTACTCCGACGGCACGGATGCCCGGCAGGGCGCCGGAGCCGGCAGCGCCGCCATTGGCGTGGGCTCCCACCAACGCCAGATCCAGGATGTGGTGGACGCCATCCTTCAGGGTCGCTCTCCCAAGGTGACTGGCCGTGACGCCCGGCACCCTCTGGCAATCATCTTGGCCGTATATGAATCGGCCAGAACCGGGAAAGCAGTGAAGGTGCAATGACCGCCTTTGGGCATAAACCATATATGGCAGGCAAAGAGTTCCCCGGTCTGGCCCAGCGCATGGCGTATGGTCTGCTGGGCACCTTTCCGGATTTCATCCCTGTTCAATCAGATCAGGCGGGTGAGGCATCCCAGAGAAAGCTGTATGATTTTCTTCGGAAAGCAGCCTTGTTCATCTATGAACAGCCTGGAGCTCTGGGTCTGCCGGACCTGCCAGACGATTCCTATGGTTTTCTGGAGGTGAACAACCGCAAGCCCGAGCTCATCAAGGCGATGAAGAGCATCCTGAAGAAGATCGACGGGTTTTATGAGCTGTTGATGAAGCTGGGCGAGACTGGCGAGGTGGTTGACGGAGCCTTGCGGGTGCCGAAAGCAGCGTTGAAGCTTCAGGCCAAGCAAGCTGCGGTTCTTGAGAAGTTTGGTTTCTCGGTGGAAGATGTCGGGGATGTGTTGCTTCTGTCCTGCGAAGGATACGAGGGGATGATTCCGGCCTGGGTTGCGCTTTCTCATGCGGTGTGCTCTTGCAAGGTTCCGGTCGCGGCATTCGCACGCTGCGTGTTTGACCCATCGCTGCCCTATGGCACCGGTGTGTTTGCATTCCTTTCGGGCAGTGAGCCGTTGTTTCGGTCGCTTGAGGAGTGGCTATTAACCAATGGGTATCGCAGAAAAGATGTTATATCCGAGACCGGCAGCCGTATCGAGTGGAGCAAGCCGTTGACCAAGAAGGACGATATTGGTCTGAGCATTTGGTTTGATTACCGGAAACTTCACCCTGTGATCTTTGAACTCAAAATTCCCCGGTTCCGGGAGCTGCTGCATCGGTTTGATGGCATGGATGTGCGCCTGCAAGGGTTGATACTCGAGCGGACAAAGCCATGTGACGGCTGCGGTTATTGTGTGCAGACAGACCGGGAGAAGCGCAAGCGCATGACGTTTGTGGCTGAGTATCACGGCCAGCAGCATCACATCTGCCCATTCTTCCCGTATCTGAACTGGCATTCCCTGGATGAAAACGCGCTGATGGCCATCAAGGGCGTGCTTTGGGTTTCCGAAGGCGCTTTGGGCAATGGGGTCTCAATAGCCTGATGCCTATATTTCCAGGGGTCTGGGTACGCTAAATCATACATTGCCTGTCGGAGGGCATCTATGGACACGATCAACACCGCGATCATCGGGTGCGGCAGCATCCACCACACGCATGTGAGCGTGCTAAATGAGCTCGAAGGCGTACGCCTTGCCGCCGTGTGCGACAACAGGCCTGAGCGGGCGCAAGCCGCAGCTGAAACCAATGGCTGCGCGATGTTCACCGACTACCGGGAGCTATTAAAGGCCTCTGATATCGATGCCATTCATATCTGCACACCACATTATCTGCACGGCCAAATGGCAATGGATGCGCTGAAAGCTGGCAAGTACGTGCTGGTAGAAAAGCCGATGGCCTGCTCGCCTGCTGAAGCCCGGCTGATGATTGAGGAAGACCGCAGACAAGGCGGCGGCAGGCTCTGTGTGGTGTTTCAAAACCGCTACAATGAAGCATCCCGCATGCTCAAGGCCATTGTGGACAGCGGCCAGTTCGGACGCTTGCTGGCCCTGCGGGGGTCGGTGGTCTGGCATCGGGATGAGGCCTATTATGCTGATGACTGGCACGGCAAAAAGGCTTATGAGTGTGGCGGAGTGGTAATCAACCAGGCCATCCACACGCTGGACCTGCTGCAGTGGATCGGCGGCGGCGCGGCCACTGTGAAGGGTTGCGTCAGCACCGACGCCCTTGCAGGTGTGATTGAGGTGGAAGACACCGCCCACATGCGCATTGTAATGAAAAACGGCGTGCCGGCGGTGCTCTATGCCACAGTGGCCTATGCCGCGAATGCCCCGGTGGAAGTTGAGGCGGTGCTGGAGGAAGCGGTGATCCTGATGAAGGGTGACCGGCTCTACAACACAGCCCGGGGCTTTGAGGTGCTGTGTGACCCCCAAGGCTACGCCATCGGCGAACGTGATTACTGGGGCAATGGCCATCTGCCCCAAATACTGGATTTTTATCATTGCATCCGCGAGGGTGAGCCGTTCTACATCGACGGCGAGCAGGGCATCGAGGCTGTGAAGCTGGTGCACGGCTTGTATCAGTCCTCCGAGGTGGGCAGGGTGGTGTCGATATGACTCCCCCCTCGTCGCATTGCTTCGCAAATGCTCAGCCTTGCTCTTGTATCGCCGCTGGCGACACTACGCAAGGCTGGAGGCAGCGCCTGTCGCCTGAGGGCGACATCCCCCCTCAATGAAGGGGGTAGGGAATCGATCATGAAATGATATCTGGTCACTACAGCTTTACCTCCCTCTTGAGGGAGGTGCCCTCCGCAGAGGGCGGAAGGAGTTCTCGGGGCGGCAGCCCTGGTAAATCTTCTTGTCGCGGCGGCTGACTCCTTTCTACCTTCCTCGTGGAGGGATTTAGTATTCCCCTAATCCACTCTTTTCGTACCAGTTTATTCTGATATAATGGTATCGATGTGAATCGATGGGGTGACATTTTGAGAGAAATACAAGCCATTGAGATTGAAGAAAAGGTATATGAGCTGAGCCTTTCGGCCTGCCGCAGGCTGGACGATGCCGCCGTATGCGCGCTCAAGCGGGCGGCAAAGGAAGAGCAATCGTCCTTCGGGCGGGAATCGCTTCGGCAGCTTGTGGAAAACTTGCAGGCTGCGGAGGAGTTGAACCTGCCCTTGTGCCAGGACACCGGCATGGCCTTGGTGTTTGTGGACGTGGGGCAGGATGCCCACATCACAGGCGGCTTGCTCTCCGAGGCGGTAGACAGAGGCGTGCGCCGTGCATATCGCGACGGTTACTTCCGCGCGTCGGTGTTATCCCCATTGGAGCGCAAGAATACCGGCGACAACACGCCGGCCATTCTGCACACCCGCATCATGCCCGGCGACCGCGTGAAGATCACCGTGGCACCCAAGGGATTTGGCAGCGAAAACATGAGCCGGCTTCAGATGCTGAAGCCTTCCGCCGGACTCACTGGCGTAAGGGATTTTATCATTGAGACGGTGCGGTTTGCCGGCGGCAACCCCTGCCCGCCGGTGGTGGTGGGCGTGGGCATCGGCGGCACCTTTGAGCGCTGCGCCGAGATGGCCAAGCGGGCCTTGCTGCGCCCGGTGGGGCAGCCCAGCCCGGACACTGCAATGGCCGCGCTGGAACGTGAATTGCTGGATGCTGTCAATGGCCTGGGCATCGGCCCTATGGGCCTGGGCGGCTCGGTAACGGCGCTGGCTGTGCACATTGAGACCCATCCCACCCACATTGCGGGCCTGCCGGTGGCGGTGAATATGCAGTGCCACTGTGCCCGTCACGCCGAAGGGGAGGTCTGAGCATGGAACACCGCTTGCAAACGCCATTGACTGACGAAGCTATTCAGGCTATCCACGCCGGTGACACGGTGCTGCTGACCGGAAAGATCCTGACCGCCCGCGATGCCGCCCACAAGCGCCTGATGGCGCTGCTGGAGGAGGGCTTTCCATTGCCCTTCGAACTCAAAGACACCATCGTGTATTACTCAGGGCCTTGCCCGGCACCGCCTTCACTACCCATCGGCTCCTGCGGGCCGACCACGTCGTCACGGATGGACGCCTACGCCCCCCAGCTCATCGCCCTGGGGCAGCGGGTGATGATCGGCAAGGGGCAGCGGGCGCAGGCTGTCAACGATGCCATCCTGACCCACAAGGGCCTATACTTGGCCGCGACAGGTGGGGCAGGGGCGCTTTATGCCCGCTGCGTGAAAGCCTCCCTCGTAATTGCTTTCCCTGAGTTGGGTGCGGAAGCTGTGCATGAGCTCACCATAGAGAACATGCCACTGATCGCCGCGATCGACTGCCATGGTAGAAACCTGTATGAAAGCGGGCCGGAGGGGTATCGGAAAACTCCCTCCGCCCCTTTGGGGCACCTCCCTCATTGACCCCCACCGCCTTTGGCGGTGTCCCCCCTATAAGGGGGGATATAGAGGGAGGCAAGTCGAGCTCTTGATGAAGTATTGCTTGTCCCCCTCCTGAGGGGGATGTCGCCAGAGGCGACAGGGGGAGTTCGGGCCGGGCCGGAGCCCGGCCCCTATTGCGAGACAAAGGGGCGAAGCCCCTCAAAGCTTCCCCCTCCCCACGGAAATGTGACGGTGATTTATAGTAAGCCCGGGGAGGGGGCCGGGGGTGGGAGAGAACAGCAATATGGAATTTACTATTCGTCAATTGCAGCCCGAAGAAGCCGAACCGGCCATGGCTCTTTACCGCCGCGTGGTGAAGGCCATGCACGCCGTGGGCTTCATGCAGTGGAACGACAATTACCCCAACATCGACTACCTCCATCATGACATCACCGCCGGCACCTCTTATGGCGGCTTCCTGGATGGCAGGCTTGTGGCGTTGGGCACTTTTGACGGCAATCAGTCACCGGAGTATGAGCCGATCCCCTTTGCGTTCGGCGAGCCTTACATGGTTGTGCACCGGCTTGCGGTGGATCCGGATATCCAACGGCAGAGGCTTGCGGCCCGCATGATGGACTTCGCCGAGGACTTGGCCCGGCAAAAGGGCTGCCCGGCCATGCGGCTGGACACCTGTGAAGATAATGTGGCTGCACTGGCACTTTATGAAAACCGGGGATATATCCGCCGGGGGACTTGCCATTTTCCAGGGAGGACGTATACTTTTATTGTGATGGAAAAGAATCTTGCTACTTTTGGCGGCCAAAAGTAGCCAAAAACCCTGGGGGAGGGCGGAACTTGCAAACCCCCAGACCCCCATAACAGCACGTCAGACTTAAGCACAATTCATTGTCATCGGCTCCGTCCCGGCCCGAAACAACAAATCTGCTCTGGCCTGTTACAGCAACCCGTTTATGACTAAGAAATGGTTCTCTTTCAGCGACATTCGCAAATGGAGGTGACCATCATGTCAAACCGCATCGATTTCACCTTGACCGCCACAGACGGCACCAACCTTTCCTGTTACGAATGGCCTGCGCATGATACCCGAGCCGTGGTTGTGATCTTGCACGGCTTGGCAGAGCACGCCGCACGCTATGGCCGGTTTGCCGCGGCGCTGAACGAGGCGGGCTTTTCGGCTGTGTCGATGGACCTGCGGGGCCATGGGCAGACCGCCAACGGCAGGCTGGGCTGGTTCGCGAAGAAGGGCGGCTGGCTGGCTGTGCTTGAGGATGTCCGGCAACTGAGCGAATGGGCGGCGGAAAGGTATCCGGGAAAGCCGCTTGTGATGCTTGGCCACTCGATGGGTTCAGTCTTCGCCCGTGCAGCGCTGCAACGGTTTGGTGGGCAATACCGGGCGGTGGTGCTTTCCGGTGTCACGGTGGACATGCCGGTGCGCCGCAATGTGGCACCATTGATCGCTTGGATTGTAGGAGCAGTCGGCGGTATGAGTAAGCCCTCGCCGGTGCTGGACAACCTCACATTCGGACTCTATAATAAGCAATTCGAGCCTTCCCGCACCAAGTTTGACTGGTTGAGCCGTGACCCCGCTGAGGTGGACAAATACGTGGCCGATCAGGCCTGCGGCTTTGTGTGCACCGGTTCGATCTTTGTGGATATGAGCCTTGTTCTTCTGGACACGCTAAAGCAATCCAATGTGGCCAGGATGCCCAAGGATGTGCCGATACTCATCGTATCCGGTGAGAAGGACTCGGCGGGATTGAATGGGCAGGCGGCGGCGTTCCTCGAGAAGAAGTACCGGGCGGTGAGGCTGGATGTGACGGTGAAGGTTTATCCAGAGGCGCGGCATGAGTTGCTAAACGAGACGAACCGGGACGAAGTGACAGGGGATATTGTTGGATTCATCAGCAAGAGTATCTCCCGCTGAAAGAGGTTTACTGGCTTGATCTGGCATATGTAGGGGCGGTTCACGGGCCGCCCAAATCGTCAATGAACGATAAGGGGCGAACCGTTCGGTTCGCCCCTTCGTCTGACTAGAATCCCAATTCCTTCAGCCAAGCCGTGCAAAGCGCCGGCCATTGCCGCACCAGCGGTGTGTCCTCAGCCAAGCCAAGACCATGGACGCCGTGGGGGAAGATGTGGCACGCCGCGGGGATCCTTTGCTTCTGCAGAGCCTTCAGATAGGGCGGGATCTGTGCCACCAGGAAGTCCTCACCGGTGCCCCAGAGGAAAGCCGGCGGTGTGTCAGGGCGCACATTCTTGTCACCGTAAGTCCAGCTGATGGCATCAATTGTGCACTCCTTGCCGAAGCAGCTTTCCAGCCTCTCCCTGGAGTCCTTCCTGCCCATGATGCGCTGGAATGACACCAGCGGGTAGCAGGGCACCTGTGCATCCGGCCGGCAGCTTTCCTGCTCCACCGGGTCTTTGGCATCGGCGTCGCCGCCGTCAAATAGCGTGGAGGCCATCACCGTGAGGTGGCCGCCTGCGGAAAAACCCAGAATGCCGATCTTGGTTGGATCAATGCCCCATTCGGCGCTGCGGTGGCGCACGGTGCGGATGGCCCGCTTCACGTCCGCCAAGGAATCTGGCACCAGATAGGGCGCCACGCGGTAATCCAGCACAAAGGCGTGGATGCCGGCTTCATTGAGCATTCTGGCAACAGGACGGCCTTCGTGTGGCGCCTTGAGCACATAGCCGCCACCGGGGCACACAATCATAGCGCCGCGCGGTTTTTCACCCTTTTCCAGCAAAAAGGGCACGATTGACGGCTCCGGCTGGCCATATGATGCGTCAAAGCCCGGTGTCTGCCCCACAGGCCATAGTGGGATGCCGGGGCTTGCTGTCATTTCTGCGACCCATTCTCTTACCATGCGTATCCCGTTTTCGTCCATGTCTCAATCCCCTTTCTTGCGTTCTTTCATTTTAGCACTTCCGAATGATTTGAAAAGGGCCGATTGGCAGTATTTGCCTGCAACGGCATTCCGGATGCAACAAATACTAAACCATCAAACAAAGGGAAGTGCTGACAATGATCAGAAAAATGCGCTCAGCCGCAGCGCTGCTATGTGTTTTGCTCCTTCTGTGTGCCTGCGGCAATGCCCCGCAGGCTCCAAAACCCACGCCGATGCCCACGGCGACCGCAGGCCCGGTTGGGCCAAACCCTGTCTCCGCACTTACGCCGCTGACCGGAGGCATCCCCTCTGTGGTGGAACAGGTGTCTCCTGCGGTGGTTGGTCTGGCTGTGACCACGACGCAGCAGACGGAGTTTGGCAGCCAGGCGGTGGAAGGCTTGGGCACCGGTGTGTTTGTGGATAGCCGGGGCTATATACTTACCAACAACCATGTCACGGCCGGGTCTGCCCAAATCGATGTGGTGCTGCAGGACGGCAGCCGCGTAAAAGGCAACACTGTGTGGAGTGATAAAGCACTCGATCTGTCGGTGGTGAAGGCGGAGGGCGGGCCTTATCCTGCCGCGCAGATGGGCTCATCGCAGGATTTGCGGGTCGGTGACGCCGTCATTGCCATCGGCACGCCGCTCACGCTCAACTTCCAGCACACGGTGACCTCCGGCATCGTTTCGGCGCTCCGGAGAACTCTCAAGATACCCACCGACGACGGGCTTTCATTTATGGAGGAATTGATCCAGACCGACGCGCCGATCAACCCCGGCAACTCAGGCGGGCCGCTTTGTGACATGTCCGGCAGGGTGGTGGGCATCAACACGCTCAAGGTCACCGAAGCGGAGGGCATCGGCTTTGCGATCCCCATTGAGGTGGCCCGCCCTATCGTGGAGAGGGTGGAGGCCGACGGCAAATATGACACGCCGTATCTCGGCCTATATGCCATTGATGCCGAAATAGCCCGCTATTATGGGCAGACAGGCATTAGCGGCGGCATATTGCTGATCGAGGCCGACCAAGACGGCCCTGCCTACGCCGGAGGGCTGAGAAAAGGCGACCTGGTCACCCACATGGACGGCCAGCCGGTGAACACGGTGCTGGCGATGCGGCAGGTGATCTACTCCCACCGGCCTGGGGAGGCGGTGAAGATCCGTTGGGAGCGGGATTCCCAGACCGGCGAGACCGACGTGACGCTAACCAAAAAGCCGGTAGAGTGAGAGGGCTTTATGATGCAGTGATTCACTAATATGCCAAGCTAGCCGGGCGTCGTCCCGGCTTGCTTTTTGTTGCTGGCTGTGTTCTGATGCTGAATGGCCAATAGGCGCGGGATATCTACGACATTTTGTTTTGATCGTCGTTCTTTCCACCATCGGTGGTGTCGGAAATAAAACGATATCTCCAATAAGTTCATCTTTTCTGTTTCCCGGCAGTAATGGCGGGGCATTTACATTATACAGGTCCATCCTTGGCCTTAAGGTCCAGTGCCAGCCGGAACCCGGCGTTGGCGCAATGTTCAACACACAGGAAACGGAGTACGGTATGCTGAGCCTGACGAACGAGGAATTTCACACGCTGACTCACTATATGAAGAGCAATTTCGGTATCAACCTCGAGAAGAAGCGCACGCTCATCGAGGGCCGTTTGACCAACTATGTGCTGGAGAAGGGCTTCACTGGTTTTTCCCAATATTTTGACATGCTGTTCACCAGCGGCAACGACGGAGAGATTACAAAGCTCGTCAACTTCCTCACAACGAATTACAGCTACTTCATGCGTGAGTGGGAGCATTTTGAGTTTTTTAAGTCAAAGGTGCTTCCCGAGCTCAAGAGGTCGGTGCCCGACCGTGATCTCCGAATCTGGAGTGCAGGGTGCTCCACCGGTGAAGAACCCTACACACTGGCGATGCTGATGGCGGATTTTTTTGGCACTGAAAAATCCATGTGGGACAGCAAGGTGCTGGCTACTGATATTTCCATGCGCGCGCTGGAGCGGGCTCGCGCTGGCGTTTATGCTGATGAACAGCTTGGGAAGGTGCCCAATGAGTGGAGGAATCGCTATTTCAAGAGCACCGGCGACGGGAATTGGGAGATCAAGCCGGCGCTCAAGGCTGAGGTGATTTTCCGCATATTCAACCTGATGGAGGAGAAATTTCCCTTCCAGAGGCCGTTCCATGCGATCTTCTGCCGCAATGTGATGATCTATTTTGATCGGGATACAAAAGCTGAGCTCATCCGGAAATTCTACAGGATGACCGAGCCGGGCGGATACCTCTTTGTGGGGCAGTCCGAGTCGATCAGCCGTGATGAAACGGGCTGGCAGTACGTGATGCCGTCTGTTTTCAGGAAAGGCAGGGGATAGCAATGCCGGTCAAAAAGATCAGGGTTGTTGTGGTGGATGATTCCCTTGTGATGCGCGAGGCCATTGCCATGGGCCTGGCCGCTGATGCCGGTCTGGAAGTGGTGGGCAAGGCGTCAGACCCTTATGAGGCCCGCGACATGATCGTGGACCTGGAGCCGGATGTGCTCACGCTTGACGTGGAAATGCCGCGTATGAACGGCATCGAGTTTTTAAAGCTGCTGATGCCCCAATACCCGATGCCGGTCGTGGTGGTGAGCAGCCTGAGCAATAACGTTTTTGAGGCGATGAACGCCGGTGCGGTGGATTTTGTGGCCAAGCCCGGCGCCCGCAGCCAGCGGGAGCTCAACGCGTTTATCCAGGAGTTGGTTGTTAAAATCAAGATCGCTTCGCTGGCCAAGGTGTCGCATATGAAGCGGGCAGCCCCAGCCCAACGGATTGCCGGCGGCGGTTGCTGTGACAAGGGCATCATTGCCATCGGTGCCTCCACCGGTGGCACGGAGGCGACGCTGCAAGTGCTCAAGTCCTTCCCGCCTGATATGCCCGGCACGGTGATTGTGCAGCACATGCCGCCTGTGTTCACCCGGCTATATGCGGAGCGCCTCAACTCCATCTGCCTGATGACCGTGAAGGAAGCGGAGGATGGCGATGTAGTTTCCCCGGGGCGGGCCTTCGTGGCCCCCGGCGACCGGCAGATGAAAGTGATCAATGACAAGGGTGTTTACCGTATCCGGTGTTATCCCGGTGAAAAGGTGAGCGGTCACTGCCCTTCGGTGGATGTGCTGTTTGACTCGGTTGCTGAAACTGCCAAGGCCCATGCCATCGGCGTGATCCTGACCGGCATGGGTGCAGATGGGGCAAAAGGGCTGCTGAAAATGCGCAAGGCAGGTGCATTCACCATCGGGCAGGACGAGAAAACCTGCGTGGTTTATGGCATGCCGATGGTGGCCTACAACATCGGCGCAGTGGCCAGGCAGGCCGCACTGGACGATATCCCGGCCATCATCCAGGAGCATATGGAGAAGGGGCAGAAGAAATAAAGCGGGCCGGCACCGGCAGGCAAACCAGCAGCCGCCATCCATATCACACATGGATGGGCGGCTTTGCAGGTTTCATCTGCGCTATGTGGTGCCTGTCGTTTACTATCGTTTTACAGAAATTTATTTATTTCTTTCTCAATCTCCATGATTTACTGACAATGGAAATTTGTGTTGATTTTTGTGGAATATGTGATAGACTGATATGGATATATGGTATATCACCATGCCTCCGTATACCAAGGAGTGGGGATCATGCTTCCGGATCTGTTTCGGACCACCGATCTGCTGGCCAAGGGGCTGGATACAGCTCAATTAAGGCAGGAGACCATTGCCAACAACATCGCCAACGAGGACACGCCGGGCTTCAAATCTTCCCACGTGGAGTTTGAGGACTATATGAAGGCGGCCCTGGATGACGGCAGTGCCTTTGATGCAAAGGTGACACGAGACAAGCATATCAAGTTTTCCGGTGGCGATGCCTCTGAAGTGCGGCCTTCCGTTGTGCTGGACGGCGACACGACGATGCGCATGGATGAAAACAATGTGGACATCGATCAGCAGATGACGGACATGGCGAAAAACACAATCTGGTATAACACGCTGGTCACACAGATGAACGGTGAGCTGGAGCGATTGCGGCTCGCCATAGATGGCAGGTGATTGGAATGGGCTTTTTCCGCTCCATGGATATCAGCGCATCGGGCTTGACGGCCCAGCGCGTGCGTATGGATATCATTGCGCAAAACATCGCCAACGCACAGACAACGCGCACAGCGGAAGGCACTCCCTACCGCCGCAAGACAGTTGAACTGCAGGCAATGGGCGGCGGCAAAACTTTCGCCGATGTTTACAATGACAGCCTCAATGCCAGCGCCGGCGCCGGAGTGCGGGCCTCGGCCATTCGCGATGATATGAGCGATTTCAAACTGGTTTATGACCCCACTCACGCCGATGCCGGTGCGGATGGATACGTGCGCATGCCCAATGTGGATCTTGCCACTGAAATGATCGACATGATCACTGCCTCACGGGCTTATGAAGCCAACGTGACGGCGCTGGACGCTATGAAGTCCATGGCTTCCAAGGCGCTGGAGATAGGCAAATAAGGAGGGTTGACCAATGGAAATCAAGAGCATTGGCACAAGCTATGCCAATCTGTTGAAGTCTGTTGCCGGCGGTAACGGTGACACCTCCGGTGATTTTCAAAACATCCTGGCAGATGCCATCGACCAGGCAAACAGCACCGACACGGCAACCCAACTGAACGCTGAAGCGCTGCTTACCGGCGATGTGAACAACCTGCACGACGCTGTAATCGATTCGGAGAAGGCCACGATCGCGCTGAGCCTGACGGTGCAGATCCGCAACAAGGTGATCGATGCCTATAACGAAGTGATGAGGATGCAGGTGTAAGGGGATCACCTCCCTTCGAGAATGATTGCACGGAAGCAGCGGATGAGCATGGACGCTCGGCCTGGCTCAAATGGCTCCGGGCCCCGGAGGGCCGACAAAACC
Source organism: Bacillota bacterium (assembly GCA_023435705.1). Taxonomy (GTDB): domain Bacteria; phylum Bacillota; class Clostridia; order Christensenellales; family UMGS416; genus JAEYRA01. The sequence goes on from JAEYRH010000003.1 coordinate 85,405, forward strand.
TGAACTAAGGGAGCACTATGGAAGCCATCAAGGCGCTGCTGAAACAGATTACTGCCTTTTGGGGAGGCAAAGACAAGACATTCCGCCGCAATGTGATCATCATTGCGGCTGTTGCTGTAGCTGCTATTGTCATTTCATCCGTTTTGCTCAATCAAGTGCCCTATGCAGTGCTCTATTCGGGCTTGGATCCGGCTGACTCCGCTTCGGTGCTGGATGCGCTGAAGGAGCAGAAGGTGGCATCCCGCGTGTCCGGCGACACGATCCTGGTGCCGGCCAGCCAGGCTGACAGCCTGCGCTTGTCGCTCTCAGGCACGGTTCAAAACGGTTTCAACCTGGATATTCTGAAGCAAGGCCAGGGCCTTGGCATGACCGAAAGCGACAAGCAGGATTACCGGCGTTATCAGATCCAGTCTGACATCCGCAGCTCCATCCTGACGCTTAAGGGCGTGAAAGACGTCAGGGTCGCCATCACAATGCCGACCGAGAGCGTGCTAGTAATCGATAAAAGCAGCCGTGCGGCCACAGCCAGCGTGATTCTGACAATGGAGTCCGGCGTAGAGCTTTCCACTGCTCAGGTTAAGTCCATCGCGTTGTTTGTAAAAAATGCTGTGCCCGGCCTTACCATGGACAACATCAGCATCATGGACAGCAACATGCTCAACCTGGACGTGACCAGCTCCGACAGCACCGAGGCCGCCGCAGGCAACCGTTTCGCAATGCAGTATGACGTGCAGAGCAAGCTTCGCAAACAGGTGATGGCATTGCTCCAGCCGGTGTTCGGGATTGGGAAGGTGGAGGCACAGGTTAATGTCACGCTGGATTTCGACGACCACACCATTGAGTCGGTGAAGTTTGAGCCGGTTGTGGGCAAAGAAGGCATTGTCGTATCCATGGACAAACTCAAAGAGCAAATCGTAAATGGCAGCGGCCCCACCGGCACCTCAGCCGGCACCGATGCCAACACCGGGTCTGGCACCACCACCTATCCCGCCGTGAATGTGGATAATGGAACCTATGAGAAAAACGCAGAAAAAATCAACTATGAAATCAATTCCATCAAGGAGCGCCTGGAGAAGGAGAAGGGCTCGGTCAAGAGCCTGTCTGTGTCCGTTGTGATTGACAACACCGGCACCAAGGAAGACTACACCGATAACGTGAAGAACCTGGTGGCAAATGCCGTAGGTGTGGACAAGAGCCTGATTTCGGTCGAGTATTTGCCGATGACCGGCAGCTCCGCACTCACAGAGGCGATGAACCAGGATATCCAGGCCCAGGCAGCGTCACAGAAATTGAGGGATCTGATGCCGATCATCGGCATCGGCGCGGCGGCGCTTGTTCTGATTGTGTTGATGGTGCTGTTGCTGTCCGGTCGGAAGAGGAAAGCAGCGGAAGAGGCCCCGGCGATGGCTTATGCCGGTGCTGTGCCAGGAAAAGAGGATGAGCAGACAGAGTTTATTGATCCGATCAGGATCGTGAAAGACAGCGGCACCAAGGAGCAAATTGGCAAGCTGATTCAGGACAACCCCGAGCTGGTGGCAAACCTGCTTCGCTCGTGGTTGGCCGAGGAGGATTGATCAATGGCTCAACAATTGCGTTCCAATGAAAAGGTGGCCATACTGCTGATTGCGCTGGGCAAGGAGTATTCTGCCCAGATTTTCAAGCATCTGAACGAAGATGAGATCGAACAGATCACGATGGATATCGCCAACATGCGTCAGGTCAGCAAGGAAATGAAGGAAAGCGTGCTCGACGAGTTTTACCAGGTCTGCCTGGTGCAGAACTACATCAGTGAGGGCGGCATCGAGTATGCCCGCGAGATCCTGAACAACGCAATCGGCCAGCAAAAGGCCGTGGAGATCATCAACAAGCTCACCTCCACGTTGCAGGTGCGGCCCTTTGATTTTGTGCGCAAGGCTGATCCCAACCAGATTCTGAACTTCATCCAGAACGAACACCCACAGACGATCGCGCTGGTGTTCAGTTATCTGGACTCCACGCTGGCAGCCAACATTCTTGCATCATTACCGCTGGACCTGCAGATTGAAGTGGTGGCCAGGATCGCCAAGATGAACCGCACCAGCCCTGAATACATCAAGGAAATCGAGCGGATCCTTGAGCGGAAGCTTTCCACGATGGTAGTGTCTGACTACGCCACCGTGGGCGGTGTGGACTACATCGTGTCCATGCTCAACAGTGTGGACCGCGGCACCGAAAAGCACATCCTGGAAAACCTCGAGCTGCAAAATGGTGACCTGGCCGAAGAGATCCGCCGCAAGATGTTTATCTTTGAAGACATCGTCAAGCTCAACAAGATGGCCATTCAGCGCGTGCTCCGCGAAGTGGACAAGCACGACCTCACCGTGGCGCTGAAGGGTGCTCCGGCAGACGTGGCCAAGGTGATCTACGAGAACATCTCCAAGCGCCTGCAGGAGATGATCAAGGAAGACCTGGAGATCATGGGCCCGGTTCGTGTGCGCGATGTGGAGGAGGCTCAACAGAAGATCGTCAACATCATCCGCAGCCTGGACGATTCCGGCGAGATCGTGATTTCCCGCGGCAAGGAGGACGGCTTGATTGCCTAAGATCATTCGCTCATCCGGCGTGAACATTGAGCGGGCCCATCCGCTGGTTGTGCCCATGAAGGGCCACATTGCGGAGGGGCTCATTGTATCATGCCCGTTGCCTGAGCCGGAGCCGGCCCCTCCGGACGTGGCGGTCGCCCAGGCATCGGCGGAGGCCGTGGTGGAAGAAATCCTAAGCCGCGCCCGCAACGACGCCGATGAGATGCTGATGAACGCGCGAGCTGAAACAATGCGCGTGCTGCAGGAAGCTGTGCGGGAGGGCCACGAGCAGGGGTATACGGAAGTGCAGCGCCAATGGTCCCTGCTGAAGGCAGCCATGGCTGAGGAGATGGATAAGGCTGTGGAGTCGCTGCAAAGCGAGCGCCGTCAGATCCTCAAAGATCTGGAGCAAGATGTGCTGAACCTTGTGTTTGACATAGCAGAGAAGGTGCTCGTGGTGGAAATGGATCGCAGCGAGGAGTGGGTTGCCGCCATGGTCAAAGAGGCACTCCGGCAGATGGAGAGCGACGGCACAGCGGTGATCCGCGTGGCCGCCGATGCCCGCACCCGCGTGACTGAATCCTGTGAACGGCTGCTCGCAGCCGCAGGCAAGCCCATCTCCAAGCTGACGGTTGTGGCAGACAGCACCATGCCGCCCGGCGGGTGTGTGATCGAAACCGAACGGGGATTTGTGAACAATGGCGTGGAAGAGAAATTTGACAAATTGAAATCCGTTTTGAAACAGAATGCTTAATTTTTTGAAGAAACCTGTCGATATGGATAAGTACAGGCAACTCGTCAATGAGGCAGAGCTGCAGCAATACAGCGGGTTTGTGAGCCAGATCATCGGGCTCACGATCGAGTCCAACGGGCCCGCTGCCAAGATCGGCGACCTCTGCAATATTCACACGCTCCGCGAGGAGAAGCCCATCCCGGCCGAGGTGGTCGGCTTCCGAGGCAACAAGATCCTGCTGATGCCTTTTGGCGATCTGGCAGGGGTTGGGCCCGGCAGCCGGGTGGTCTCGACCCGTGGGTCACTGAAAGTGGCTGTCGGGATGGAGCTTCAGGGGAGAATCCTCGATGGGCTGGGCCATTTCATTGACAAGAAAGATGCCTGCCTGCCCAAGACGTTCTACAACATCGAAAACGCACCGCCGGATCCGCTTTCGCGCAAGAGGATCAGCGAGGTGATGCCACTGGGCATCAAGGCCATCGACAGCCTTTTGACCTGCGGGCGGGGGCAGCGCGTGGGCATCTTCGCCGGCTCCGGTGTGGGCAAGTCCACACTGCTGGGCATGATCGCCCGCTATGCCAAGGCCGACATCAACGTGATCACGCTGGTGGGCGAACGGGGCCGCGAGGTGAATGAATTCATCGAACGCGACCTGCAAGCCGAGGGCTTGAAGCGTTCGGTTCTGGTAATCGCCACCTCGGACCAGCCCGCCATCGTGCGGGTGAAGTCGGCAATGATCGGGACTGCAATTGCCGAGTATTTCCGCGACCAGGGTTTGAATGTGCTGCTGCTCATGGATTCGCTGACCCGCTTCGCCATGGCCCAAAGGGAGATTGGGATGGCGATCGGCGAGCCGCCTGTGTCCAGGGGCTACACACCCTCCGTGTTCGCGCAGATGCCAAGGCTGCTGGAGCGGTCCGGCAATTCGGACCGGGGCTCCATCACAGGCCTCTACACGGTTCTGGTGGATGGTGACGACATGAACGAGCCTGTGGCCGACACCGTGCGCGGCATTCTGGACGGGCACATTGTGTTGTCGCGCCAGATGGCCAACCGAAACCATTATCCGGCCATCGATGTGCTGGCCAGCGTGAGCCGCCTGATGTCTGACATCTCCGCACCGGAGCACCTGAAGGCGGCGGGGTTTGTGAAAAGCCGCATGGCCACATACCGCGACGCGCAGGACCTGATTTCCATCGGTGCCTACAAGCAAGGCACCAACCCGGATATTGATGAGGCGGTGCGCCTCATGCCCCAGATCAACCAGCTTCTGACCCAGCAGGTGAAAGACAGCTTCGGGTTTGAAGACACGATACAGCTTCTGACACAAATTGCCAGGCGTGAAGGCAAATGAAAAAGTTCGCATTCACCTTGCAGACGCTGCTGAACCTCAAGCAATCCCAGGAGAAGCAGGAGCGCAACAGCCTTGCGGCTTTGACCGTGCGGCTGAACCAGCTCTTGAGCGAGAGGGAAGACATGCTTGGGCGCAGGGAGAAGGCGTCTGACACATATGGGCAAAGGCTGGCCTCCGGCATGAGAGCCGCGGAGACCCAGCACTACACGGCCTATTTCCGCATGATGAAAGACCTCCTGGCCGAGCAGGACCGCAAAATTGAGGCGGCCCGGCAGGAGACGGAGGAGTGCCGCCGCAGGCTTGTGGAGGTGCTCCGCGAGATCCACATGCTGGAAAACCTCAGGGAGAAGCAATACCAGCAATACCAGCAAGAAGTGCAGATAGAACAGGAAAAGACAATCGGGGACTTTGTGTCCTACCAGACTGCCCAACCTCCGGCCAATTGACAAATCCATAATGGGGGACCGCCATGACAATGAAACCGGCTCCGGCCAAAAAGCCCGGCGCTGCCGGAGGCATACCCGGAAAAGCCCAAAAGAAAGAAAAGAAGCCCAAAAAGCCAATGGCACGGCCCGTTGTGGCACTGCTTACAGTATTTTTCATGCTGCTGCTGGTGGGCGGCGCTGGAGCATGCCTGTGGTTTGACGTGGGTGGTTTCGGCAAACAGGCGGCAGCCCTTTTCCCGCAGTACCGCGTGGCGATGGCCGATGTGGAGAAGCTTAAGGCTGACCAGGTTGCAGCCGGGCAAAAGCTGGCAGCAGACACCGAGGCGCTGGCTGCAAAGGAAAAGGCGCTTGCCAAAGCTGAGGCGAATCTGGCAAGCCGTGAGGAAAAGCTAAAAACGGATCGGGCCGCGCTGGAAGCCAGGCAAGCCCAGGTGAAAACCGAAGAGGAAAGGCGGCAGACCATCATCGACATTTATTCGGCGATGGAACCCAAGGCGGCGGCTGAGATGCTGGATAAGGCAACAACGCTGCAAGACGCCGCGGCGGTCCTGAAGCTTTTGAGCACCGAAACGGTGGCAAGCATCCTGGCAGAGATGGATGCGAAGAAAGCTTATGAGCTGACTAAACTCCTAGGGCAGTGATGCCGATATAAAACAGGGGGTGAACAGATGGACCCAATCGCAATGGTTGCGCAGGCAGCGCAGCCGGCGACTGAAACAAAGCTAACCTCCGCCGGTGCCAATTTTAAAGCCGGCGGCGTATTTGAAATTCTGATGTCGCGGGAAATCGGTATGATTTCTGGCGAAGCCAAGGGGCTTGCCAAGAAAAATGCCGGGGCGGGCGACCCAATGATGTGGCTGATGTCCGTGCTGATGCAGATGAGCCAGGCTTCAGGCGCAGAGCAGACCGAAGCCGCGCAGGCTGATGGCATGACACAGGCTGTGGCCGGTGTCCAGCCAGAGGAGCCGCAGCCCGGTGAAGACAAAAACACAGTGCTGGCAGAGGCAGCAGCAGCTTTGCTCCAGTGGTTTACCGCAAACCCGGAGCAAGTGCAGACCTTCGTGAATGACCTGAAGACCGGTTCGGCCGGCGCAACCCAGGTGGCTGATTCAATCAGCGATGCGTTGCAGGGCGGGAAGCCGCAGCCCGGCTGGCAGGCAGCGGATATCAGCGCTTTGCTGCAATCGGTTGTCGCCGGAGACGAGCAACAGGCTGCTGCAGGAAATGTGGAAACGATTGAGGGCAATCGCGCTCTGAAGCAGATCAAGGAGCTCTTTGCACAGGCCCTGACTGCCCATCCCGCCGAAACTGAGCATACTCCGGTGCAAAGCACTGCCGGCGTATGGGCGCAGGAAATCAATTCAGACACAGGGCTGCAGGCCACCAAGCCTGCCGAGGCCCCTCAGGCTGCGGTGGCATCCGGAACACAAACGGTGCCAGCCAATGCTGCGGGCAAAGCAAGTGAAAGCCATGGCAGCGCCGGAGCCAACGCCGGCGGGGGAACGCAGACGTCTGGCGATGATGAGACTGTGACATTTCATGCGGCTTTGAGAGCATATCACAGCATCGTGCAGGCACCTTCCCAATCTGCGGAATCATTGCCAGCCAAGGCTGTGGCCACTGCAACCAGGCCCGGCACAGAGGCGTTTGACGCCATCGTGCAGGGCATCAGCGGCTTGAAGGATGCCTCCGCCAAGGAAATTCAAATCGAGCTCAAACCCGAGTTTCTGGGGAAGGTCACAATACATCTTGCAATGGAAGAAGGCGGCCTCGTGGCAAAAATTGCGGCTGCCAACCCTCGGGTGCAGGACTCCTTTTTGAATCAGGTAAATTCGTTGCAATCTGTATTGGCTGACCAGGGGTTGAAGGATGTGCGGGTGATCGTAACTTCTTCCTCCGTGCAGGACCTCAATTTGCAGCAGCAGGCAGACCGCCGCAGCCAGAACCAACAGCAACAGCAAAAGCGAAACCGCTTCGCTGTGCAGGGCGTGGAAACAACCACCACGCCGGCGGTGCAGGCCTATGAGGCATTCTACAACACCAGTGCCATCAACTATTTGGCCTGAGAAAGGAATCCGATGGATATCAACAGTATCCTTTCCATGCAAAACACTGCATCCACAAACTCCACCCCGGCGCGCAACACCACCGGTGAACTGGGAAAGGACGAGTTCCTGAAGATATTGATTGCGCAGATGCAGAATCAGGATCCGACCTCACCCATGGACAACGGCCAGTTCATCTCCCAGATGGCGCAGTTCAGCGCGCTGGAGCAGATGCAGCAATTGAATACGTCAATGCAATACAGCCAGGCCTACTCTCTGCTGGGCAAAAACGTGTCGGCGACTGTTACCAATTCCGACGGCACAACTACTACGGTCTCTGGCATGGTGAGCGGCGTGACCACCTATAATAATGTGCCCTACCTTTATGTGAACGGCAACTTGCTTTCGATCGATGCGGGCATCTCTGTATTTGGGCAGGACGCTGACCAGATGCTGCTGCAAGGCTCGTCGATGATCGGCAAATACATCACCGGTACCTATCAGGACAGCCAAGGCGTTTCACATGATATCACCGGCAAGGTGGACAGGCTGGAAGTGAAAGACGGCGCTCTGATGCTATACGTAGGAAGCCAGCCCGTTTATCTTGCAGACGTCACCGGTGTGTCTGACACTGCTCCTGCACCAGCAGGCTAACCATTCAGCGCATGCCCCAACAATCGTATGATTACAGGAGGAAGATAGAATGCTCAGATCCCTATATTCCGGCGTTTCGGGCCTGAAGAACCACCAGATCCGCATGGACGTGATCGGTAACAACATCGCCAACGTCAACACCACCGGCTACAAATCCAGCCGCGTGATTTTCTCAGACATCTATAGCCAGACGCTGCAGCCGGCTTCTGCCGGCACCGCCACCACAGGCGGCACCAACCCCAAACAGGTGGGCCTGGGTGTGACGATCGCCTCCATCGATGTGCTGCACACCCGCACCGGCTCCCAATACACCGGCAACGCGTTGGATGTGAGCATTGAAGGTGATGGCTTTTTCGTCATCAATGATGGCACGAACAACTTCTTCACCCGCGCCGGCAACTTCAAGACTGACGATGACAACTATCTCGTGACATCCTCCGGTATGAGGCTGCAAGCCATGGCAACACCGCCGGCCACCGGCACTGTGGACATCCAGATTCCCGCCGGATATTTCAACATCTCCATTGACAAGACTGGAGCAATCATCGGCATTAACAGCGCGACCAACGCAAAGGAGACGATCGGGCAGATCTGCATCGCCAAGTTCAACAATCAAGAGGCGTTGGAAAAGGTGGGTGAAAGCCTTTACCGCGAATCCGCCAACTCCGGTGCTCCTGCCTATGCCAATCCTGGCACCGCCGGCGCGGCCTACCTGAACCCCGGCGCGCTGGAAATGTCCAACGTGGACCTTGCGCAGGAGTTCACAGACATGATCATCACACAGCGTGGCTTTCAGGCCAACTCCAGAATCATCACGACGTCCGACCAGTTGCTGGAGGAATTGGTGAACCTGAAGCGGTAATCAGTAGTAGTTAGTTAATAGCCAGTGGGGAACGTCCCTTGCGGCGTTCCCTACTGATTCAACCGAGACGGATGACTCCCCCTGTCGCCTGAGGGCGACGTCCCCCTCTGTGAGGGGGTTAAAGAGTTGAATGTTCCCCTCCCAACCTCCCTCCAAGAGGGAGGTGCCCTCCACAGAGGGCGGAAGGAGTTCTTATGATCAAAGCCACCAAGCTCAACCATATAGAGTTCTATATCAACCCGGACCTGATTGAGTTCATGGAGGAATCGCCGGATACAGTCATCACATTGACTACGGGGATCAAGATTATTGTGGAGGAACGGGCTCAGGACATTGTAGAACGCATCATCGAGTATCGCCGCACATGCTATACGAACCTGCCTTCGATCAGGCGGCCTGACAACGGCTGATCGCGCAATCCCCAGCCGGTAATTTGCATTTCTGATGCAATGGAAGAGTATCTCACCCGCAAAGGCAATGGCTTGCGGGTATTTGCTGTTATATAAACAAATTTATACAAGATGTAGGAATTATTGTCATCTTATGCTATAATATGCAAACAGGTGAATCCGCATTCAGGGAGGTGGCATGCCGTGGCCGAGGTGCTTTCACAAAGCGAGATTGACCAGCTTTTTCATGCCATTTCCGCCGGTGAACACACGTTCATCGACGATGCAATAGATTCCAATGAGCAGAAAGTCAAGATATACGATTTTTCCAAGGCCAACAAGTTCAGCAAAGAACAAATGCGCACGCTGCACATCATCTATGAGTCCATGGCCAGGCAGCTGAGCACCTACTTCTCCGGCACGTTACGCACGCTCTGTGAGGTCTCTGTGGTCAGCGTGGAGGAGCAGATATTCAAGGAGTTCAATAACTCCCTGCCGTCGCCGGTCGTGCTGGCGCTGATGGGTCTGGCTCCGATGCAGGGATCGCTGCTGATGTCAATTTCACCGGTGGTGGCTTATGGCATCATCAACCGGCTGTTTGGCGGTTCTGGCGACCCAGGCGACAGCGACAGGACGTTCACAGAGATTGAGCTGGCGGTGCTGGAGCGGATCCTGCGGCAATGCCTGCCGCTGATGGTGGAGCCTTGGGAAAAGATCACCCATGTGGATCCGATCCTTGAGCGCATCGAGACCAGCAGCCAGTTCACACAGATTGTAAACCTCAATGAGGCGGTTGCGATCATCACGATGCAGATCAAGACCAACGATCTGGATGGCTACATCAGCATCTGCATCCCGCACATTGCTATCGAACCAATCGCCAAGCAGCTCACGACCACTCTGATGTTTTCCGGCAAGATCAACCGCCGTGTGGTGGGTGACAAAAGCCCGATGATCCAGAAGCGCATCCTTGACACAATGCTCAATGTGCAAGCAATCCTGGCGGAGGCCTCGATGACGGTGGAGGAAATTCTGAGCCTCAGGCTGGGTGATGTGATCCAGCTGGATAACACCGTAAATGATGAAATCAAGATCAAGGTGGAGCACCTGACCAAGGCGTATGGCAAGCTGGGTGTGCGCAACAACCGTTACGCCATCAAACTCACCAAAATCATCAAGGAAGAGGAAACTGCCGATGAATAGCAGCATTTCTCAGGAAGAAATCGAAGCATTGTTCGGTGGAGGGGCTCAAGCCTCTGCCCAGACGGTGGCCGTGCTGACAGAGCAGGAGGTAGACGCTCTGGGTGAGATCGGCAACATCTGCATGGGTACTGCTGCAACCACATTGAGTGAGCTGCTTGGCAGGAGGGTGCTCATCACATCGCCCAGGGTGCGCATGATCAACCTGAAGGACCTTGCGGCTCAATACCAGTCTCCTTTTGTGGTCGTGGAAGTGAGCTACACGGTGGGCCTGGAGGGCAACAATGTGCTGATCCTTCGGGAGGATGACGTGCGCATGATCACCGACCTGATGATGGGCGGGGAGGGCACAGTTTCCACCGAAGCTTTGAGCGAGCTGCACATGAGCGCCATCAGCGAAGCGATGAACCAGATGATGGGCACGTCGGCCACCTCCATGTATGACATGCTTGGGAAGATGATCGAGATATCTCCGCCCCGCTCCTCTGAGGCCCGCATTGGGGATGACAAGGTCGCCAGCATCTTTTCCGATTCAGGTGATATCGTGCAAGTCAGCTTCACGCTTGAGATCGAGGGTCTTGCCCAGAGCGAGCTCATGCAGCTGATGCCAATCCATTTCGGCAAGGATCTTGTGGCGGCGCTGTTTGCCAACGCGTCCGGCACGCCGGTGCCGGAGCCCAAGGCGTCACAAATCGAGCCTCCTAGGCAGGCTCCAAGGCAGGCCCCGGTGGCCGAGCAGCCTGTCTACCAGCCTCAGCCGCAGCCCAGGCCTCAATCTTATGCGGCAGCGCAGCCCAAGCCCGCGCCGATGGTGGATGCCAAGCCCATTAAGTTTATGAGTTTTGACGATGAGTTGCCGGAGCTTGAGCCCCGTGACGACGGGCTGAACCTGATCATCGATGTGCCGATGCAGGTGACCATTGAGCTGGGCAAGTGTAAAAAAACCGTAAAAGAAATTCTGGAATTCAACAATGGCACGATCCTTGTGCTGGAGAAGCTGGCTGGCGAGCCGGTGGAGATCGTCGTGAACGACAAGCTGATCGCCCGTGGCGAAGTGATCCAGATTGATGACAACTACGGCGTACGTATCACCGAGATCCTCAACAAAAACAAGCACAACTAGGAGGCCTGCCTTGAAAGACGCGCTGGACCTTGTTTGGATCGTTTTGGTGCTGGCCCTCGTGTTTTACCTCACCTGGCTGGTCACGAGGTTTGTAGCCGTGCGCTCCAAGGGGAAGGCCGCCGGCCGGCTGATGCGCGTGGTGGACAGGCTCAACATCGCCAACGACAAATGCATCCTGTTGGTTAAGGTTGGCGAGGAGTATTGCGTGATCGGTGTGACCGGCCATGAAATGCGCCTCCTGAAAACGCTTTCCGCCGAGGAAACGGAGAGTGTGGAGCAGCAGGACGGAGCCCAACCGCAGGCATGGGCGGAAGGCTCCACAGGCATTTTCAAAGGCATACAGGGCTTCTCTGAGCGGCTTGGTTTTGCGATGCGCCGGCCCGGCAGCCCGTCGGGAAAGGGTTCAGCACCATATAGTGGTCACAGCGATGCACCGGATGCCGGGCGTGATGACCAGAGCGTGATCGAGTTGATGAATGAGCGCATCAAACTGAGGAAGGAAACGAAGCGGAATTGAACACGCAAGCGGCAAAGAAACGCCCAAAGGTGCTCAAAGCTGCCGCCTTCGCGGCGCTCTGCGGCGCGTTGCTGCTCATTCCTGCCATCGCGATGGCCACGGCATTTCCCGATGGCCAGCCTGTGCCCACTCCGGAACCTGCAGCGCTTTCCGCACCGGCGGCTTACGCGGCAGCCGTGCCCGCACCTGACCCCACGGCGGCTCCGTCTTCTACCGCTTCACCGGATGGCTCGGCCACGGTTGGAGCCACTGCCCAACCCACAGCCCTGCCGCTGATCAACCTGCCCAGTGATCGGGCAAGCAGCGTGCAGATTTTGCTGCTGCTCACGGTGTTATCGCTGGCCCCTTCGATCCTCATTATGCTCACGGGCTTCACGAGGATCATCATCGTGCTTTCCTTCGTGCGCAACGCCATTGGTGTGCAGCAAATGCCGCCCAACCAGGTGCTGATCGGGCTGGCGCTATTTCTCACGTTTTTTGTCATGTCACCGGTGATTGACCGGATTAACGAAGAAGCCTATAAGCCCTATGTCGCAAAACAGATCACACAGGAGCAGGCGCTGGACCGGGCAATGGTGCCCGTCCGGGAGTTTATGCTCAAGCAGACCTATGAAAAGGATCTGACGCTGTTTTCCGGCATGGCGAAGATATCCGAAGTGTCCGACGTGGCCGAGATCCCCAACACAGTGATCATCCCTGCATTCATTACTTCTGAAATCAAGAGGGCCTTTGAAATCGGCTTCTTTATCTTCATTCCGTTTATCATCATTGACATGATCGTGTCCAGCACGCTGATGAGCATGGGCATGATGATGCTGCCACCCACAGCGATCTCGCTGCCCTTCAAGCTGCTGTTGTTTGTGCTGGTGGACGGCTGGGGTTTGACGATCAAGACGCTTGTAACGGGGTTTAACTGATGGATCAGTCTGTCCTGACCGAGATCATGAGCGAGGCGGTGATGACGATCATCACCGTGGGCGCGCCGCTTTTGCTGGCGGCGCTGATCATCGGCGTGGTGATCTCCATCTTCCAGGCCACCACGCAGATCAACGAGCAGACACTGATCTTCATCCCGAAGATCATCGGCATGCTGTTGGTGCTGCTGCTGTTGGGCGACTGGATGATGACGCGCCTCACCGGCTACACCACAGGCCTGTTTGAAAAGATCAACACGCTGGTGCAGTGACCCATGGCAGAACTGGAGCAGCTTCTCAAGCTCACCGAGTCTCAATTTGCCTGGCTGCTCCTGCTGTTTTTGAGGGTGATGGGGCTGTTTGTGCTGTCGCCTGTGTTGGGCCGGCGCAACGTGCCAAACATTGCCAAGATCGGCCTGAGCATTCTTTTGAGCTACATCTTCCTGATGGCCAACCCGCCTGATGCGGGAGTTGATCCGGCAGCCACGGAGTTGCTGCCCTATGCCTTGATGTGCCTGAAGGAATTGCTTGTCGGCCTGGTGCTGGGATACATGACTGTGCTGTTCTTCGATGTGGCCGTGATGGCCGGCCAGGTGATGGACGTGCAAATCGGCTTCGGAATGGCTCAGATGTATGACCCGCAGATGCAATCGCAGGTTTCGCTGCTGGGCAACCTGATGAACTATGGCCTGCTGTTGTATTTCTTCATCCTGGACGGGCACCACACATTGATCCGTATCCTTGCGTTCACCATTGCAAAGATCCCGGTGGGGCAGGTGGTGATCGGCGCCGGCATCGCCGACGTATGCGTGAAGGCCTTTGGGTTGGCCGTCTCCATGGCCATCAGTGTGGCCCTGCCGATCATTGCCGCGGAGATCATCCTAGAGGTGATCATGGGCATCCTGATCCGCTCGGTGCCCCAGTTGAATTTCTTCGTGGTGGGCATCTCGGTCAAGATCCTGGTGGGGCTTCTTGCATTGCTTTTGTTCATTCCGTTCTTCACGAGCTTTGGCGACAAAATATTCGAGGGCCTGTATACGTATTTGCAGGCCGCGTTTGAGAGGATGATACCGGCGTCGTGAGTGAGATGTCGCAAAAAACTGAACGAGCTACTCCGAAGCGCCGACGAGAGGCGCGGGAGAAGGGCAACGTTCTGAAAAGCGTGGAGGTGGGCACAGCGGCGGTGCTGCTGGCTGTGTCTGCCATGGTGAAGGCGCTGGGCCCATCGGTTGCCGAGGGGGCCGCTGATGTGCTGACCACCTGGCTCACCCGGCCCACCGGCGACCCGCTCACAATTGACACGGTGCATCAGATCTATCTTTCTGCGCTGGTTTCGCTTGCGAGCATCGGCGCGCCGCTTGTGGCCGTCGGTGTGTTTGTGGCGTTGGCTGCAAACATCATGCAGGTTGGATTTTTGTTCACGCCGAAGGCGCTGCGGCCTAAGATGGAGCGCGTGAACCCCGTGGAGGGTTTCAAGCGCATTTTCTCGATCCGGTCGGTGGCGGAGCTGGTCAAGGCCATCCTAAAGATCGTTGTGCTTGGGGTTGTGGCCTGGCAGGAATACGAAAAGGTGATCGGTCAATTTCCCGATTTTGCGATGCAGGGCATCATGACGGCCTCAGCCAGGATGGTGGAGATGGCGCTGAACATCGCGCTCAAGATGGGCATGGTGCTTCTGATGATCGCCGCCGCCGATTTCTTCTACCAGTGGTGGCGCCGGGAGCGGGACTTGCGGATGACCAAGCAGGAGATCAAAGACGAATACAAGCTCACAGAAGGTGACCCGCAGGTGAAGAGCCGCATCCGCCAAAAGCAGCGCCAGATGGGCATGATGCGCATGATGCAGGCCATTCCCTCGGCCAATGTGGTGATCACGAACCCCACCCACTATGCCATTGCGCTACGATACACCGAGGGGAAGGACAGCGCGCCGGTGGTCGTGGCCAAGGGCAAAGACTTTGTGGCCCAGAAGATCAAGGAGGAAGCCCGCAGGCACGGCATCGAGCTGGTAGAAAACCGGCCGCTTGCGCAGGCACTTTATGTGTATTGCGACGTGGGTGACGCAATCCCCAATGATATGTACAAGGCCGTGGCCGAGGTGCTGGCATATGTATGGCGCCTGAAGCACCCGGCCCGCAGCAGGGAGAAAACAGCCACATGAAGCTGAAATTCGCAGACATCGCCATAGCGGTTGTGATGCTGTCCATCGTGATGTTGATCATCGTGACGGTCAGCGCCGCCGTGCTGGACGTGCTGCTCCTGATCAACATCGGCATCTCCATCACAATCCTGCTGATGACGCTCTATATCAGGGAGACGCTGGAGTTTTCCTCCTACCCCTCTCTGCTGCTGGTGACCACGCTGTTTCGCATCGCTCTGAACCTTTCCTCCACCCGGCTCATTCTGGGCAATGGCGGCGAGGCGGGCAACGTGATCAAGACCTTTGGCAATTTCGTGATCGGCGGCAATATCGTGGTGGGCGTGGTGATCTTCCTGATCATCATGATCGTGCAGTTCATCGTGATCACCAAGGGCTCCGAGCGTGTGAGCGAGGTGGCCGCCCGCTTCACGCTGGACGCCATGCCCGGCAAGCAGATGGCCATTGATGCTGACCTCAACTCCGGCCTCATCGACGAGCGCCAGGCCCGTGAGCGCCGCAGCAAGATCCAGCGCGAGGCCGATTTCTACGGCGCGATGGATGGCGCTGGCAAATTCGTGAAGGGCGATGCCATTGTCAGCATCATCATCGTTGCCATTAATAGCGTGGGTGGCATTATCATCGGCCTGATGGCCGGCGGCGAGATCATGGCCGTGATCAATCAGTATGTGCTGGCCACAGTGGGAGACGGCCTGGTAAGCCAGCTGCCGGCGCTGCTGATTTCCACGGCCACCGGCATGATCGTGACCCGGTCAGCCAGTGAAAACAACCTGAGCCGAGACCTAACCCGCCAGTTGTTTGGGCAGCCTGCGGTGCTGATGATCGTTGGTGCGTCGTTCGGGGTGTTTTCACTGGTTCCAGGCATGCCGGTCCTGCCGCTGTTGGTGCTAGGCGCCGGCCTTGGCATCCTGGGCTACACGATGAACCGCAACCGCGCCAAGGCTGAAGCCGCGCAGGTGGTCAGCCAGGAGGAACACACCGCTCAGGAAGCCCGCAAACCGGAAAATGTGATGACGCTTCTCTCGGTGGATCCCATCGAAATGGAGCTGGGCTATGGCCTGATCCCGCTGGTGGATGATATGATGGAGCGGGTGATCATGATCCGCAGCCAGCTGGCGATGGATTTGGGCCTGGTGATCCCCAGCATCCGTTTGAGAGACAATGTGCAGCTTGACGTGAACGAATACGCGGTAAAGATCAAGGGCTACGAGGTGGCCCGCGGCCAGGTGATGGCCGACCATGTGCTGGCGATGAACCCCGGCAACGTGCGCGGCACTGTAAAGGGCATCGAGACGGTTGAACCCACCTTCGGCTTGCCGGCGCTTTGGATCGCCAAGGCCGAGCGGGAAAAGGCGGAGCTGATGGGCTACACGCTTGTGGACCCGCCGGCGGTGATGGTGACGCACCTCACCGAGGAGTTGAAGCGCCATGCCCATGAGCTGCTGGGCCGTCAGCAGGTGCAGGGCCTGATTGACAACCTGAAGCAGACGCAGCCGGCGCTGGTGGAAGAAGTTGTGCCCAGGGTGTTCAGCCTCGGCGAGGTGCAGAAAGTGCTTGGCAACCTCCTGCGCGAGGGCCTTTCCATCCGCGACATCGCAACAGTGCTCGAGACGATGGCCGATTTTGCCACAATCACCCGTGACACCGATCTGCTGACCGAATATGTGCGCCAGAGGCTGAAGCGCGGCATTACGCAGCGCTTCGTGCAAAACAACACTGCCCATGTAATCACGCTGGACCCGAGGCTTGAGCAGATGATCATGGAGCGGGTGCGCCAGAGCGAGACCGGCGCCTATGTGGCGCTGGAGCCCGACGCCGTGCAAAAGCTCTTCAACAGCCTCAAGCGCGCCGTGGAGCGCTTCACGGCGCTGGGGGTGACCCCCATCGTATTGACCAGCCCGATTGTGCGCATGCACTTTAAGAAAATCGTGGACCAAATGGCGCCGGAGCTCGTGGTGCTTTCCTACAACGAGCTTGATCAGAAAGTCGAAATCCGTTCCGAAGGCTTGGTGAGCGTATGAACATCAAACGTTACGTCGTAAACGACATGCAGGAAGCCATGGTGAAGATCAAGAGCCAGCTGGGCCCCGATGCTGTGATCCTGCATAACCGGCCTCTGAAGAAAAAGGGGTTGGCCGGCCTGTTTGCCAAGCCCCAGATTGAGGTTACGGTGGCTTATGAAACCGAGCCCCGGCCGCAGAAAACCACCAAGGCGCAGCCGGCGCAAGCGCAGGATGCGCCTGGCCAGGCGTCACCGGCAGGTTATGCCGACCAGCAGAATCGCGGGTGGTCGGACACAACGGAGCAGCAAAAGCCGGCTCCTGCCGATGACAAGCTGATAGAGATGGAGAGGCGCATGGAGACGATCAGCGCCGCCATGCAGGATATTGCCAGCAAGCTCCATGGCAGCACCGCCGCCCGGCGTTATTGCAAGGAGATCCAGCAGCAATATGTTCACCTTTTGGACAACGAGGTGGAGGAGTCGATCGCCCGGGCTCTGGCCGATGAGGCGCAGGACATTTCCGACCGCAGAAAGGCTGACCCGCTGGAAGCCATCGAGGAAGTGGTGCGCCACCGCCTCGGAGAGCCGGAGGGCATCCGCTTGCAGCGGTTCAAGCGCACGGTGTGCGTGTTTCTAGGCCCCACCGGCGCGGGCAAGACGACCACGATTGCCAAGATCGCGGCCCGTTACGCGATTCATGAAAAGGCCAAGGTGGGCCTGATCACCGCCGACGCCTACCGCATCGCTGCTCACGAGCAGATCAAGACCTATTCTGACATTCTCGAAGTGCCGCTGAAGGTGATCTACAAGCCTGAGGAAATCACATCTGCCTTGAACGAGCTGGAGGATGCCGATCTTGTGCTGATTGACACCCCTGGAAAAAGCCCCAATGATCGCAGTCACCAGGCAGAAATTGCGTCCATCATCGAAAAGAGTGGTGCCAGCGAGGTGTTTCTGGTTATCAGCGCCACCACAGGCTACCGCAGCGCTGCAATGGTGGCGGAGCAGTACCAATTCGTCAAGGACTTCAAGGTGCTGCTGACCAAGCTGGACGAAACGGTGTCCGGCGGTGTGCCGTTGAATGTGCGGTCATTGACCGGGCGGCAGCTTTCCTATATCACCACAGGCCAGAGCGTACCGGACGACATTGAGTTGTTTGACGTGGCCGCAGCCACTTCGCAGCTCATCTGGAAGGCGTGAACGATGGATCAGGCGGAACGATTAAGACAAATGGTCTCCACCGTTCGGAACAGGCGTGAAGGCGCCCGGTTTATCACCGTAACCTCCGGAAAGGGCGGCGTGGGCAAATCCAGCTTCACGCTCAACTTCGCCATCGCCCTGGCCCGCAAGGGTTACCGGGTGCTGGTCATCGACGCCGACTTCGGCCTGGCAAACATCGACCTCATGAGCTCGCTTACCCCGCAATATGACCTCACCGCTGTTCTCAAACGCCAGAAGCGCCTTCGAGATATCATCATGGAGGGCCCGGCGGGCATCGGCGTGGTGTCCGGCGGCTCCGGCGTGTCAGAACTCATCCGTATGAACGAGTTTCAGCTGGAACGCATCATGGGTGAGCTCATGCAGCTGGATGACATTGCCGACATCGTGCTGTTTGATACCGGTGCCGGCATCAATAACAACATCCTGAGGTTGCTGCGCTCCAGCTCTGATGTGATTGTTGTGACCACGCCGGAGCCCACCGCCGTGATGGACGCCTACGCTCTTTTAAAGACGGTGAGCACGATGGAGCACGCTTGCCGCATCCGGCTGGTGGTGAACAAGGCGGAGACATTGCAGGAAGCCGATGCCACTTCGGGAAACCTGGAAAAGGCCGCCGGTGCCTATCTTTCCATGCCTGTGGAGCGGTTGGGCTGCATCCCAAGCGATCCGGCTGCGGTCAAAGCGGTCAAGGAACAGACACCGCTCATGCTGGCTTATCCCTCCAGCCCCTCAGCGCAGGGCATCAACATCATCGCCCGGCGGTTCCTGGAGCTGCCGGTGGAGCCGGAGCGCCATGGGGTGCGGCGGTTCTTCAGCATGTTTTTCCGGTCGGGGAGGTAGATGCCGCCCACAGGCGCGGAGTTGACGTGACTCCCAAGGTAAGTATATGTTAGCGGTGTTTGCCTTCCGGGCATCTATCAGATAGCAAAGGAGACTGGATCAATGATTGCCATCACGCAACTGGCTGCAGCAGACAAAGTGACTGTGCTGTTCCGCGGGCGCAGCTATGCCAGCGTTGTCGAAACTATGCCGGCGGCTGACGAGTTGGTCATCGCCCAGCCCACCAACACAGGCATCTATCTGGAAATGGCTTCTGATGAGGCTGAGGTGTTGTTCCATAAGGACAACGGCATCTTTACGTTCCGGGTCAGGCAAATCGAGCGCTTTTTATCCGGCAATGTGCCAATGCTCCGGCTCAGGGCTGTATCACCAGTCAAGCGCAGCCAGCGGCGAAATTGGTACCGGCTGGAAAAAAGCCTGCCTGTCAAGCTCTCTGTGAAGGATGAGCCGACCGATGAGGGCTCGGGGTCATTTATGATCAAGGCCCGCACGATCAACATCAGCGGCGGCGGGTGCCGCATCGCCATCCGCCAGCCGGTGGATCATGACACAAAACTGGAATGCCGCATCACCCTTTCGCCGGACACCGAATTGGTATTGGATGGCCAGGTGGTTTGGGTGGAGAAGCGGTCTGGTGACGATACGACCACGTTGATCGGCGTTCAGTTCCTGGATGAAGACATCGGCACCCAGAATATGCTGACCCGATATGTGACAGAAGAGCAACGCAAGATGATTAAGACGGAAAAGTAATCAGAGGGCATGATGCTGCAACAGGACAGAATCCAGCAGAATACCCATATGGATGAGTCGCCGGTGGAGGCTCTTTGGGGGGCGTTTCTCACCACCAGGAGTGTGGAGGCCAGAAACGCCCTGCTGGTTCGCTATGCCCATTTGGTCAAGATCATTGTGAATCGGTTGGTGCCCACCCATGGCCGCCACGCCGAGTACGATGACCTGATTAACAACGGCGTGATCGGCCTGATGGATGCCATCGAGAAGTTTGATCCGGGCAGAATGGTGAAGTTTGAGACCTATGCATCACTTCGGATCCGCGGCGAGATCATCGACCACATGCGCCGGCAGGATTGGGCACCGGTGAGCCTGAGGAAAAAGATCAAGACCGTTTCCTATGCGATGGAGACGTTGGAAGAACGGCTTGGGCGCCCGGCAAGCGAAGAGGAACTGGCGTCTTTTTTGGGCATGGACGTGCAGGATCTTTTGAAGACACTGGAAGCCACGCAATCACTGAACATCCTTTATCTGGAGGAACTGAAGGCCGGCGGTGATTCAGGGCGCGAGTTCTCCGATGGCTCAGGCGACACGGTGAGTGCCCGCTATGAGCAAAAGGAAATGAAGGAGATCCTGGCAAGCCTCATTGAGTCGCTGCCGGAGAAGGAAAGACTTGTCATTACGTTGTATTATTATGAAGAGATGACGATGAAGGAAATCTCCGCCACGCTGGGGGTTACCGAACCACGTGTGTCGCAGATCCACTCCAAGGTGCTGGCGAAACTTCGCTCGAAGCTGGGTTGAGTAAGGTGCCTGCCACAGCAGGCGGAAGGAGCCCCCATGGGTTTTGAACCATATATCTTTGCTGCGTTCATATTTCTGCTGATTTGCGTGCTGCTGTTCCTTTACAGGCGTTTTATCGTGCTGCCGAAGGGAAAACGGCTTTCCGACGATGCGGAAGCGCAGGGCCGGGAGAAGGAAGAGCGCCTTTTCCGGTTGTATCAAAATATTGAGGAGATGATGGACAACTTCGAGGGCTACCTGGAGGACACCCGCGGGCAGATGGAATTGGTGAAGGCCGAAATGGGCAGGCAGCAGCGGGAGATTGGGGAGTTAATCGAGCGGGCAGAGGCCATCGAAGCCAGAGCGCTTTCCGCGATCGATACCACAAGCGCAGCCGAAAGGCGTGCCGCAAGGCAGGGTGCGCAGCAAGGCATCGAGCCTGAGAAACAGGTTGTTTCCGGCAAGAAAGGCAAGCAGGATGCGGTGCGTGAGCAGCTCAACAAAGGTTTGACCGTGGAGCAGATTGCCCAAAAGCTTGGGCTTAGCATCAATGAGGTCAAGCTGGTCGTATACGGTATGATGAGCAAGCCGGTGGAAAAAAAGTAGCAACAACACAGGCATGTTTAATCAGTGATTGGCTGTGGCTGATTTTAGCCATATTGATTTGTAATCTAATTTGAATGCTAACATATTTTGTTTGCTGTACCAGTAAAAATCCTCTATAATATCAACTTGGCTGTGCTGTTACAGCTTTCCATTGGGTATATAAATCAATTAACGTTAATATGTCTATTCGTTCGACAGACTAAGTATGCTTGAATGTTTTGTTCATTTTGTTTGTCTCTTGGTGGGATATCCACTATAATATGACTGGAAACCGGTTGCTGAAGGAGTCTGAAAATGGCAAAACTGATGGTGAACGTTAATGCCCCCGGCAGTGTGATTGACAAGAACATCTATGGCCATTTCGCTGAGCACCTGGGCCGCTGCATTTACGAGGGTATCTGGGTGGGCGAGGGTTCGCCGATTCCAAACACCCGCGGCATCCGCAACGATGTGGTGGCGGCGCTCAAGCAGATGGGCCTGTCGGTGCTGCGCTGGCCCGGCGGCTGCTTTGCCGACAACTACCATTGGATGGACGGCGTGGGTCCGAAGGAGACCCGCAAGAAGCTGGTGAATACCAACTGGGGTGGGGTGACCGAAAACAACCATTTCGGCACTCATGAGTTCCTTGATCTGTGCGACCAGGTGGGCTGCGAACCCTATGTCTGCGGCAATATGGGCAGCGGCACCGTTCGGGAAATGCAGGAATGGGTGGAATACATGACCTTCGCCGGTGTGTCGCCGATGGCCGACCTACGCCGGCAGAATGGCCGTGAAGAGCCCTGGCGTGTGAAGTATTTCGGCGTGGGCAATGAGAACTGGGGCTGTGGCGGCAGCATGCGCCCGGAGTATTACGCTGATGAATACCGCCGGTATAATACATATCTGCGCAATTTCGGAGACAATAAACTGTTCCGCATCGCCTGCGGCGCCGATATGTCCATGAAGGAAGATTACAATTGGACAGAAGTGTTGATGCGCGAAGCCGGCAAATATATGGACGGCCTGAGCCTGCACTACTACGCCTGGCTCGATATGCACGAAAAGGGCCCGGCCACGGGCTTCACCGAGGCGCAGTGGCACGCCGGCATGAAGGTGGCGCTGCGGATGGACAAGATCATCGCCGACCACGCTGCCATCATGGACAAATACGATCCGGACCGCCGCGTTGCGATGATTGTGGACGAGTGGGGCACCTGGTACACCGTGGAGCCGGGCACCAACCCAAGCTTCCTCTACCAGCAGAACTCTTTGAGGGACGCACTTGTAGCCGGCCTCACGCTGAACATCTTCAACAACCATGCCGAGCGTGTGCGCATGGCCAACATTGCCCAGATCATCAATGTGTTGCAGTCGGTCATTCTGACCGAGGGGGCCAAGATGATCCTGACGCCCACCTATCATGTGTTTGAGATGTACAAGGCCCACCAGGGCGCCAAGGTGCTGCCCACGGAAATGAGCTGCGGGCAATACACGCTGGGTGACAGCTCCGTGCCAAACCTCAACGTGTCGGCTTCTGTTGCTGCAGATGGCGCGGCGTTCCTAACTATATGCAACACAAATCCCCATGCCGCCGAGGTGCTGGACTGCGACCTGGCCGGCATTGCGCCCAAAGCTATTTCCGGTAGGGTGCTCACTGCGGATCAAATGGACGCCCACAACACCTTCGAGCGGGCCGATGCCGTGAAACCAACGGTGTTTACGGATGTGAAGGCCACCGCTGGTGGCTTTACCGCCACGATCCCGCCCATGTCGGTCGTTGCCATTACGATGAAGTGACAGCATGGCAGCCTGGCCAACAGCATCACGACGTTCACCGGCAAAACTTAAGTTGCCGGCGAAATACAAATCAGTCCAATCATTGCACCATGAAAGGAAGGATTCCAATGAAACTGGCGATCGGCGAGTATTCCCTGAACTTCCAGGACGGCAGCGTCGTGGTTCTGAAGGGCGGCAAGACCCTCTACTATAACAAGCGGCCGATGTTCGCGACGGTGAAGACCGCTTCCACTGTCTGCGAGTTTTATGATGCGCCCTATGATGAGGTCTCGGCTTCCGGCAGCCTGGTGGTTGCCAAGGGCGTGCTCAAGACCCCGACCGGTTCGGAGTTTTCCTTTGAGGATGTGTATGAGGCGGCGGGCAAGGGCATCAAGGTCAGCCGCGTTGTGCGCGTGCTGAAAGTCACCAGCGATGTGGGCTTCTCCACCAAGGTGTCTTTCACAATGACCGAGTCAGACAGCCCCCGCGACTACAACTGCTTCGCCCCCGGCGTGTGGTATATGCAAAATGAGTATGCACCCCAATACGCGATTGGGAAAGATCTGGACTGTGAATATTTCTGGCGCAGTGAAACCGCCTATGCGCTGCCGCTGTTCGCAATGCAAAACATCGCCTCCGGCGAGACGGCCTCGTTATCCCGTTGGGCTGCCGATATGCGCATGCGTGACAACGACATCCTGCCCAACGCAGAAAACAGCGTGAACCGGCTCTGCACCACGGGCACCATCGGCATGAGCAAGCCGGAGCCCAAATCGTTGAACCACATGTATTACGGCTATGTCGTGCGCAAGCCATTTGACTCGGTGGTGGATGGCCTGTCCATCGACTATGTCTACCCATGCTGCGATGGTCAGCTGCCCTCGGTCAACCGCTACGGCGGGCTGGATTACAAGGGCAAGGTGAAGAGCTTCCAGCGTATCCACCACCCGATGGAAGTGGGCTTTGAGCAGCGTTATGCCGTGGGGATGAATTTTGGCCACTACGATGGCTTTCAGCCGATGATGCGCGACGCGTGGCGCACAGCCTATGACCGCCTGCGCGACAAGCTCTTTGACGTGGACAACGCCCGCAACTTCCACGACTGCATGAAGATCTTCATACAGTATACCAAGCAATACGGCGACGCCTGGGGCCTGCCCTTCGCCACACAGCTGCCGGACATGGACCTCTCCAGCATGTCCTTCCAGTTTGGTTTTGTGGGCCAGCAGCCTGGCATCGGCTACCAACTGCTGCGCTACGGCGACAAGGAGCACCTGCCCGAGGCTTATGACAAGGGCATGAACATCATCGAGTTCTGGGTGCGCAGCGCGATGACCGCCTCCGGCCTGCCGCATATGTGTTACAACCCCAACTCGAAGGAATTTGAGCCTTATCCGCACTATGTCCGAATGCTCGCCGATGGCATCGAAGCCATCCTTGACGCTTATGTCTATATGAAGAAAAAGGGTGAGGAAAAGCCTGCCTGGCTGGAGTTCTGCCGCAAGACGGCAGACTGGCTGGTGGCTGTGCAGAATGAGGATGGCAGCTACTACAGGGCATACAACACCGACAATTCCATCCGTATGGACTCCAAGTCCAACACGCCCAGCCCGATTCGCTTTTTGGTGCAGTTCTATCTGGTCACTGGCGACGAGCGCTACAAGGCCGCCGCAATCAAGGCCGGGCAGTGGAGCTATGACAACCCACGCCGCACGCTGGAATATCGCGGCGGCACCTGCGACAACAACGACATCCAGGATAAGGAAGCCGGCATCTACGGCATCTTCGGCTTCATGGCGCTGTATGACCTCACCGGTGAGGAAAAGTGGCTGGAGGGCGCCATCGGCGCTGCGGACTACACCGAGACCTGGACCTATGCCTGGACGTTCCCGGTGCGCACGCCGTTCACACGCCACCCGTTCAACAAATATTCCATCAGCGGCCAGAGCATCATCACCGTGGGTGGCGGCGCCGACGTCTATATGGCCGCCTGCGCCTACTCGTATTACCGGCTCTACATCATCACAGGCGACGAGCACTATCTGGATTTTGCCGAGTTCATCCACAAGAACACCCGACAGTCCACCGACGTGGATGGCAGCTGCGGCTATATTATGCCGGCTCTGGGCCATGAGGGTGGCAACTTCGTCAGCCAGACGCTGCAGAGCCATTACCACTGGCTGCCCTGGGTCACCTTTGTGGAGGCTGATCCCGCTTCCAGAATGTATGACACGTTCGGCGGCTACGCGATTGCCGACGCCCAGCGCCTGAGCCCCGAGGAGAGGGCCAAGCGCAACCGCATCTACGACATCTATGCGTAATTGCAGCGGGCTGTAGAACAACAATACGAATGGAAAGAGGAGCCGGATGAAACTGATTTGTGGTGATTACCAGCTGAAATTCCAGGACGGCGGGGTGGAGGTGCTCAAAAACGGCAAGGCACTCTATACCAACCACCGGCCAATGTTTGTCACAGTCAAAACCGCGCTGGCCGTCTGTGAGTTTTATGACGGAGCCTATGGCGAGGTGGCCGCCTCCGGCGGCACCGTTACCGCCAAAGGCGTGCTCACTGTGCCGTCCGGCTCCTCCTTCTCGTTTTCCGACACCTATGAGCAAGCAGGCGGCGGCATCAAGGTGTGCCGCCGGGTCAAGGTGCTGCAGGCAGGGGATGACCTGGGCTTTTCCACCAAGATCTCTTTCACGATGACCGAGTCGGACAGCCCGAAAGACTACAACTGCTTCGCGCCCGGCGTGTGGTACAAGCAGAATGAATTCGCCCCTGACTCCGTGATCGGCAAGGACCTCGATTGTGAGTATTTCTGGCGCACGGAGACCAACTATGCCCTGCCGCTGTTTGCGATGCAGCACATCGCGTCTGGGGAATCGGCTTCAATCTCCCGCTGGGCGGCCGATGTGACCATGCGGGATACGGGTCTGCACAACGCCGAAAACTTCGTGGACCCGAAGTTCACCATCGGCGCCATCGGCATGAGCAAGCCCCAAAACAAGACGCTGAACTATATGTATTACGGCTTTGCCATGCGCAGGGAGTTTGACACGAAGGTGGACGGCCTGTCCATTGATTATGTGTATCCGGGCTGCGACGGGCAATTGCCGAGTCACAACCATTACGGAGGGCTCGATTTCAAAGACAAGGTGAAGAGCTTCCGCCGGGTCAACCACCCGGTGCAGGTGGGCTTTGAGCAGAATTATGCCGTGGCCGTCCATTTCGGTCACTATGATGGGTTCCAACCGATGATGCGGGAGACCTGGCGCGTTGCCTATGACCGCCTGCGCGACAAGCTGTTTGATGTGGACAATGAAACGCATTTCCACAACTGCATGAAGATCTTCATGAAATATGCCCGACAGTATGACCAGGGCTTCGGCCTGCCGTTTGCCTGCCAGCTGCCTGACATGGATGTGTCGGTGGTGTCCTTCCAGTTTGGTTTTGTGGGCCAGCAGCCCGGCATCGGCTACCAGTTGCTGCGCTACGGCGACAAGGAAGGCATCGCCGAGGCGTATGATAAAGGCGAAAAGATACTCGACTTCTGGGCAGCCACAGCGATGACCGAGTCCGGCCTGCCGCAGATGTGCTACAACCCCAGTGTCCGGGGCTTTGAGCCCTATCCTCATTATGTGCGCATGCTGGCCGATGGCATTGAGGCCATTTTTGATTCTTACCTCTATCTGCACAAGAAGGGTTGCGAAAAACCCGCCTGGCTGGAGTTCTGCCGCAAGACCGCCGACTGGCTGGTGAATGTGCAATCTGAGGACGGCAGTTATTACCATGCCTACCATGCCGACAGCACCATGCGGATGCCCACCAAGGCGAACACGCCCAGCGTGATCCGGTTTTTGGTGCAGATGTATTTGCTGACCGGCGATGAGCGATACAAGACCACCGCACTCAAGGCCGGCGAATGGTCCTTTGAACATGTCTACCAGGGCATGGAGTATGTGGGCGGCACCTGTGACAACTCGGAGATTATGGACAAGGAAGCCGGCATCTATGCGATGTTCGGTTTCCTGGCGCTGTATGACCTCACTGGCGAGAAGAAGTGGCTGGAAGCCGCCGTGGGTGCGGCAGACTACACCGAGACGTGGACCTATGCCTGGACATTCCCGGTGCGCACGCTGCTGCCGAAGCATCCGTTCAACAAATACTCCATCAGCGGCCAGAGCCTGATCACATTGAGCGTGGGTGCGGACGTCTATATGGCCGCCTGCTCCTATACCTATTACCGGTTGTATTTGCTGACCGGTGACGAGCATTATCTAAACTTCGCCGAGTTCATCCACAAAAACACCCGCCAGGCCAATGACGTGGATGGCAGCATCGGCTACATCATGCCCGGGCTTGGCCATGAATGTGGCAACTTCACCACACAGACGTTTATGAGCCAATACCACTGGCTGCCATGGGCCACCTTTGTGGAAACAGAGCCCTCTGCGAGGCTCTATGACACATTCGGCGGCTATGAGATTGCCGACGCCCAGCGCCTGAGCCCCGAGGAACGGGCCAGGAGGAACCGCGTCTATGACGGATATCCCGGCAATATCGTCAATGGGAAGTGAGGGGTTTATGGATCAGCATTCTGAGCTCCGGCTGCCACACCTGATTTCCGATGGCATGGTGCTGCAGCGCAACGCAGACGTAAAAATCTGGGGCTGGGCAACGCCTGGTGCCGCTATCACGGTGCGCTTCGCGGGGCAAACCAGTCAGGCTTTGGCAGGCGAAGCAGGGAAATGGCAGGCCGATTTGCAGACCGGCGGTGCCGGCGGGCCCTATGAGCTTGCGGTGGAGTCCGGCAGCGAAAGCATCACGGTCAAGGATGTGCTGTTGGGCGATGTGTGGGTTTGCTCCGGCCAGTCCAATATGGACATGCGCGTGTTCTCCGTGCGTGAGCGGTACGCTGCCGAAATTGCCGCCTCAACCAACCGGGAAATCCGGCAGTTCTCCGTGCCGGTGAAATTTGATTTCATGGGCCCGCTGGAGGATACGGATGAGGCAGTCTGGCACTCTGCCGACCCCCAAACCGTTTTGGGTTTCTCCGCCGCGGCCTACTTCTTTGCCGCAAAGCTCTATGAACGATACCATGTGCCGATTGGCCTGATCAACGCCAGCCTGGGCGGCGCGCCGGCGGAAGCCTTCATGAGCGAGGCTGCGCTGGCATTGTTCCCGCACCATCTGGAGACTGCCCGCAAGGCGAAAGATGCCGCCTGGGTGGATGGCTTGCTGAAGAACAATGATTCGTCACTCAAGCAGTGGCGGGAGAGAGTGGACTGCGAAGACATCGGCACGGGTAAGGGATGCGTTCCCTTTTATGACCCGGCTTATGACGCATCTGGCTGGCCCGAAATCCCCGTGCCCTGCCGCTGGTTTGAGCAGGGGCTGGGCATGCTAAACGGCGCAGCGTGGTTCCGCAAAGAAATCGAGATCCCTTCTGAGCTGGCTGATCAGCCTGCCACGTTGCTGTTTGGCAACGTCGTCGATGAGGACACTGTTTATCTGAACGGCACCGTCGTGGGATCGCTGCCGATGCAGTATATCCCAAGGAAGTATGAGATCCCGGCTGGGCTTCTCAAAGCCGGCAAGAACACGCTTGCGGTCCGGGTGGTGAACTTCTCCGGGCTGGGCGGGTTCTACAAGGGCAAGCCCTACCGGCTCATCATCGGCGGGCAGACCATCGATCTGGCCGGGCAGTGGCAGCATAAGATCGGAGTGGCGAGCGAACCGCTGCCGGAGCCGGCCTTTGTGATGTGGTTCCCGACCGGCCTGTCCAACGGCATGATCGCGCCGGTCACGGGCTACGCCATCAAAGGTGCCCTGTGGTATCAGGGGGAAACCAACTGCAGAGAGCCCCAGGAATATGAGGCACTGTTGCGCGCCTTGATTGCCGATTGGCGGGTGCGGTGGGGGCAAGGCGATTTCCCGTTCCTCATCGTGCAGCTGCCCAACTATGAGGAGACGTTCCAACCGGCCTCAGGCAATTGGGCGAGGCTGCGGGATGAGCAGCGGCGGGTGCTGGCTGTGCCCAACACTGCCATGGCCGTGACGATCGACATTGGCGAGTGGAACGACGTACACCCGACCAACAAGAAGGAAGTGGGCAACCGGCTGGCCTTGGCGGCGATGAAGGCTGCGTATGGAGAGCAAGATATTGTCTCGTCGGGCCCACTTTACCAATCGGCGCGGTGTGAGGGCAGCAGGCTTGTGATCTCCTTCACCGAAACCGGCAGCGGCCTGGTTGCCAAAGGTGGAGGCGCGCCTGGGTGCTTTGAGGTGGCCGGGCCGGACGGGCGGTTTGTGCCGGCGCAATCCAACATCGAGGGCGAATGCGTGGCGGTGTGGAGCGATTCTGTGGCCGAACCGATGCATGCCCGCTACGCCTGGGCCGACAATCCGGAGGGTGCAAACCTCTATAACCGGGAAGGCCTGCCCGCGTCGCCATTCACGACGGAACAACTTGATAGGAAATAATAAACAAACACTGTAAAAGGGGATTGCAACAATGGACATGCTCCAGGTCAAAAACGGCAGGATCTCGGACGGGGCGGGGAAGCCCATCCAGCTGCGCGGCACGTGCGTGGGCGGCTGGATGAACATGGAAAACTTCATCAATGGCTATCCTGGCTCGGAGGTCGGCATCCGCGCGGCGGTTGCCAATGTGCTGGGCGCAAGCAAGGCTGATTTTTTCTTCAACCGTATGCTGGACTACCTGCTGGCGGAGGAAGACATCAAGTTTTTGAAGGAGTGCGGCTCCACCGTCGTGCGCCTTCCTCTCAATTACCGGCAATTTGAAGATGACAAAAAGCCCTTCGTCTACAAGGATGAGGCTTTTGCAAGGCTCGACAGAATGCTGGGCTGGTGCGAGAAATACGGCCTTTATGCGATCCTGGACCTGCACGCCGTGCAGGGCTGGCAGAACACCGACTGGCACTGCGACAACGACAGCGCCCACACGATGATCTGGGACCAGCCCCATTTTGTAGACCGGTTCGTGGCGATCTGGGAGGAGTTTGCCAGGCGGTACAATGGCCGTGCTGTGGTGGCCGGCTACGACGTGATGAACGAGCCGCTCTGCAACGCGCCCCGCGGCAGGATGACCACAGTGTCGCGCTACAAGCCCGACTGGAGCAAGATCAACCCGGTGTTCCACCGCGTGGTGGATGCGATCCGCAAATATGACCCACATCATATCATCTTTTTGGAGGGGGATTATTTCTCCACGCTGTTTGAGGGGTTTGAAGCGCCCTATGACCCCAACCTGGCCTACAGCAGCCACAACTACACCGAATCGGGTTTCGGCCCCGGGCCCTATCCGGGCGTGTTCAACGGCACTTATTGGGACAGGGACAAGCAACTGGAGATCTTCCTTTCACAGGAAGGCACGAAGTTCACGAAGAAGCACAACGTGCCACTGTGGGCAGGCGAATTCGGGTCGGTCTATAACGGCGCGCCGGAGGAAATCCCCGACAGGCTGCGGGCGCTGGACGACCAGCTGGACATCTTTGAGACGCACAACACCCACTGGACCACATGGACCTATAAGGACGTGGGTGTGATGGGCTGGGTGACGCTGGATCCGGAATCGGACTATATGCAGATCGTCAAGCGCAACCTGGAGGCCAAGCGCCTGCTGGACACCGATCAGTGGATGGGCTGGTTGCCGGAAACACCAGCCAAGACGATGATCCGGAACCTTGCAGATTACGCCCGGCAGACGATTGGCGATGATGAGATCGAGGCGGAGGCCGCCTATGCGTATCTCAAACAACGGGCGCTTTCAGGCTTTGTCGGCAGCCTGATGCAGCCTAGCTACGCCAAGCTCTTCCAGGGCATGACGGAAGAGCGGATCGACCAGGTGATGGCGTCCTTCGACTTCAAGAACTGCGTGAAGAACGAAGGACTGCTCGCCGTGTTGAAGAAGCATATGGCCAAATAACGCTGCGCCAGAGTCAGGGAGGAATCTAGCGGAGAAATCCGCATTTGGGGAAAGGAGCACTAAAATGCTTAGAAAAGTCAAGGTTGAAAACGGCTATGTGCAGGGTCTTCCTGCAGCGGATCCGCGCATCACAAGCTTCAAAGGGATCCCGTTTGCAGCCCCGCCGGTGGGTGAGAACCGCTGGCGCGCTCCGCAGCCCGCGCAGGACTGGGAGGGTGTGCTGCTGGCCCATGAGTTTGCGCCGGTCTCCATGCAGGCGCCGATCGGCCTCAATCAGAACGACATCTACACCAGGGAATGGAACGTGGACCCGGAAATCCCCATGGATGAGGATTGCCTCTATTTGAACGTATGGACGCCGGCCAAGCGTGCCGACGAGAAGCTGCCGGTGTTTGTGTGGTATTTCGGCGGCGGCCTGCAGGTGGGCAACACCGCTGAGATGGAGTTTGACGGCGAGCGCATCGCCCGCAGGGGCATTGTGGTGGTGACTGTGAACTACCGCCTGAATGTGTTCGGGTTCATGTGCCACCCCGAGATCACCGCTGAAGCGCCGGAAGCCCCCGCCAACTTCGGCCACCTGGACCAGCAATTCGGCACCCGCTGGGTCAAGCGCAACATCGCGGCATTCGGCGGCGATCCGGACAACATCACCATCGGCGGCCAGTCTGCCGGTGGCGGCAGCGTGATGAGCCAGCTCACCTCGCCGCAGAACGAGGGCCTCTTCCAGCGGGTCATTGTGGACAGCGGCATTATCGCGCCGCTTTATCCCGGCAACCGCGTGCCCGGCATGAAAAAGGATCTGAATGAAGCCGAGCAGGATGGCGTGCAGTTCCTCAAGTTCCTGGGTGTCTCGTCTCTTGCGGAAGCCCGGAAACTCGACGCTGTATATATCCGGGATAAGATGCTGGAGCAAAAAGGATTCTGGGGCACCATCATCGATGACAGGTTCTGTGTGGGTAGCGCCTATGAGCTGTTCGTGCAGAGCAAACGCTGGAAGGTGCCGGTGCTTCTGGGCCACACCTCCATTGAGTTCCCCAGCATCCCTCAGGCAGCGACAATGGAAGAATTCAAGGCCATGGCCTCGGAGCTGTTTGGAGATGACGCCGGAGAATTCCTCAAGCTGTGCGATGCAGGGTCTGGTAACCTTGAGGAAGCGAAAAAGAAGGCCACAGTCAGGGCGATTGAGTATTCCATCCGCGTGGCGGCCGAAGCCAACGCTGCCGGGGCCAATGTGCCGATGTATTACTACAATTTCGACCCGGAGATCCCCGGCTGGGACAACCCAGGTACCTTCCACTCGGTGGACCTTTGGTTCTTCTTTGAGACGCTGGCCAAGTGCTGGAGGCCCTTTGTGGGCAAGCATTACGACCTGGCCCGTCAGATGTGCGACTATTGGTGCAATTACATCCGCACTGGCGAACCTAACGGCAAAGACAGCGCCGGCGCAGAGCTGCCGCATTGGGCGCCCTATACACCGAACGAGCCGTACGGCATGCTGTTTGGGGAAACATCCATGTTTGCCCGCGAGCAGCCCAGCGATCTGATGAAGTTCCTGGTTGGCCAATATTTCAAAGGGAAATAATTGAAGAAGGTTTTTCTTCATTGTGATCCTACTGTCAATCGAGCCGGGCTGTGAAAGCTGCCCGGCTCTTGTCATGTGTGGGCTTGGTACTTTGGATTTGATCATTAGTTTGCTGATCAAAATATCACAGAAACTACCTATACACGGATTTCCACGATTCATGTATAATATACAATACGATTCCTGGATGAAGGATGTCGGATTCCATATCAGGCTGCGCGAATCGCTGGCAGCTCCTGATCTGCTGGAAACATCGTGACAATGCATTATGCCGGAGTTGGAGGCAATATGATCCAGACGCTGCAAGGTCTCCATGAAACTGTAAATTTCGAAAATGAATCTCTGATCAAGTTTTACGATAACATTGATTATGAGGGGTATCCTCTTCATTGGCATAATTCTATAGAGATTATTATGCCTGTTAAGAATCATTATGTTGTTACGTGCAATCAAGACAGTATCGATCTGAGAGAGGGCGATATCCTCATCATTCAACCCAATGTGCTGCACCAGATGCCGGCTGTGGAGGGCCGCAGATACATCTGTCAGGCTTCGCTGCTGCCGATCTACTCTTATAAAATGTATAAGACGATGTATACACTTCTGCCATCTGTTTTAATTATTACGCCCGAGATGGATGAAGAATTGCATGGGCAGGTGCAGCAGCTTCTGTATGCTATTTACAACGAGAACAATGCCATCAGCCAAACCACAGAGCTCTCCATGTATGTGGGAATTCTGCAAATTCTTCTGCTAGTTGGAAAATTCATGTTTGCAAAGCTTGCAAAACTGAATGACAAGGAAGCTGAGCATCAAAACAACATCAACAACTTTCTGGCCATTTGTGACTATATCAACAACCACTACGCCGAGCGATTGACCCTGGAGGAAGTGGCCAGAAAAAGCGGCTATAGTAAATATCATTTTGATAGGCTGTTTAAAAAGTACACAAACGAGTCATTCTACCAATATTTGAACAGGGTCCGCATCAGAAACGTGGAATTGCTGTTGCGCGACTACAATTTGTCCATCACCGAGGCTGCCCATAAAAGTGGTTTTTCAACGCTTTCATCCTTTATCCGTATGTTCAAAATATTCCACAATTGCACGCCGTCTGAGTATCGCAGCATACATTCTGCGAAGCGGGGAAACACTATAAGCTGAAATAATGAGTTATTGTCACTTTTTGCCAATCGCAACAATTCGAAAAAACATGACAATAATTCTGTAGAAGATATTTGTAAAATGCTCTAAATTAGTGTAGACTGCTTAATATATATTGAATAGAATACGAAGGTGACTGGATGAAGGCTCTACGCGGAAGCAAAAAGTGGCTCTCAACCCAAAAGTTCCTGGTGATCCTCCCATTCCTGGCATTGGTTTTCACGTTCTCCTACTTCCCGCTATACGGCTGGATCTATACGTTCTACGATTATAAGCCGCCGATTCCTTTCTCACAGTCAGAATTTGTTGGTTTGCGCTGGTTCCAATATCTGTTTGGAAATGCCACAAGAATTGATCTGCTGCTGCAGGTTTTGAAAAATACCTTCGCGATCAGTGGTCTGGGCGTCGCGTTTTCCTGGCTGCCCATGATCTTCGCAATTTTCCTGAACGAAGTCAAACACATCCGTTATAGGAAGCTCATCCAGACGGTCACCACGCTGCCGAACTTCATCAGCTGGGTTCTGGTGTTCTCCATCGCCTTCTTCATGTTCAACAGCGATGGCATGGCCAACAACCTGCTCAAGAGTTTTGGATTAATAGATAAGCCCATACGGTTCCTTGAGGATTCCAAGAGTGTGTATGTCTCCATGTGGGCGTGGTACACCTGGAAGTCACTTGGTTGGGCAGCAATTATGTATATCGCCGCCATCGCCGGTGTGGATGAATCGCTTTATGAGGCTGCCAGGGTGGATGGTGCCCGCCGCATGCAAGTGATCTGGCATATCACCATCCCAAGCTTGCTGCCGACCTACTTTGTGTTGCTGATGCTTCAGATCGCCAGCTTCCTGAACAACGGCATGGAGCAGTATTATGTGTTCCAGAACGCATTCAACAAGCAGACAATTCAGGTTTTGGACCTGTATGTGTATAACCTGATCGCCGGTGGCGGGAGTTACTCTCTGTCTGCAGGCATCAGTATGTTGAAGAGTATCATCAGCGTCGCGCTTTTGACCGTGGTGAACGGACTGTCCAAATCTCTGCGGGGAGAGAGCATCATATGAGCACGAAAATGATTAGTCCAAGAAAAAACAAAATCAGGCTGGACAGCACCGTCGGAGACAGAATGATCACGGTGCTCACCTATACGTTGTTTGCTCTGTTTGCCTTAATTTGCGTGTATCCTTTCTATTATATCTTCATCAACACGATCAGCTCCAACGAGCTGAGCAAAAATGGGGAAATCATCTTTTTGCCCAGAGGCATCCATTTGGAGAATTACGTCAACGTCTTCAAGATCCAGGGCCTTTGGGACGCAACGTTCATCTCCATTTCCAGGACTCTGATCGGCACAGTGCTGACTGTGATCGCGTCAGCCTTCATGGGCTTCATGTTCACGCAGGAGGACATGTGGGGCAGGAAGTTCTGGTATCGGTTCACGGTCATCACGATGTATTTCAATGCCGGTATCATCCCCTGGTTCCTCACGATGAAGGCGATCGGGCTAACCAACAACTTCCTGGCGTATGTCCTGCCGGCAATCGTTTCTCCGTTCTTCATCATCCTCGTGAAAACCTATGTGGAATCCACACCGAAAGAGTTGCAACAGGCGGCTGAAATTGACGGCGCGGGGTTCATGGTGTTCTTCTTTACAATCATGTTGCCCCTGATTCAGCCAATCCTGGCCACGGTCGCGATTTTCGCCGCAGTAGGCCAGTGGAATTCGTTCCAGGACACACTGCTGCTCATGACGAACCCCAAGCTCAACACTCTGCAATTCGTGCTGTTCCAATACATCAACCAGGCAAACTCGCTGGCAACCCTGCTCAACAACCAGAGCGGGCAGACGGCCATGGCCGCACTCTCCAGAAAACAGACCACCACTTCCGTGCGCATGACCGTCACAATCATCGTCGTCTTGCCGATCATCATGGTCTATCCTTTGTTCCAGAGGTTCTTTATCAAGGGTATCATGATCGGCGCTGTGAAGGGATAACAATGCAAGTTGTTATAAATCAAAAAAAGGAGATTTTGGCATGAAAAAGGCAACCAAACTGTTCGTGCTGCTGGTGGCAATCGCCATGATGGCCTCCGGCTTGCTGGCTGGCTGCACGAAGACAACCCCCACCCCCACGGCGGCTCCTGCCACCGAAGCCCCGGCGAATACCGAAGCTGCGGCTACAGAGCCTGCAGCAAGCGCTCCTGCTGAAGAGCTCACGCTCGACATCTTCGACAACGCAGCCAACTATCAGGGCGAGCAGCCCGGCTGGTTTGCTGTGGTTGTGAAGAACAAGTTCAACCTGAAGCTGAACATCCTGGCCCCGCAGATTTCCGGCGACCAGCTGTATCAGACCAGGTCCGCTGCTGGTGATCTTGGCGACATCGTCATCATCGACAATGCCCAGTGGGTGGATTGCATCCCCGCCGGCCTGGTTGTCGACCTGACGGATATCCTGCCCAAGACCCAGTATCTGAGCAAGTACATGAACCACTTCACCGGCTTCAACAGCTCGTTTGCTGTGACGAACGGCAAGATCTACGGCATGCCGGACTTCATTGCCGACACGTCGCCGACGACCTTCTCCGAGACCCAGCCCTACTCCAGCCCCGAAATGTATTGGCCCTACTACAAGGAAATCGGCATGCCTGAGATCAAGGACCTGAACGGCCTGTTGGACGTGCTGGACCAGATCCAGAAAGCCCACCCCACCACCAAGGACGGCAAGCCCTCCATCCCGATCACGATCTGGAAGGATTGGGACACCAACTACATGGAAGCCGCTTGCTGGATTGGCCAGTGGTATGGTTACCAGTGTGACAATACCATGAGCTCTGTGCAGATTGGCTCTGAAGGCGACATCATCCAGATCAACGATGACAAGTCCTCCTACAAGAAGGCTCTGCAGTTCCTGTTCGACGCCAACCAGAGGGGTTTGCTCGACCAGGACGGCGCCTCCCAGCAGTGGATGGACGTCAACGCCAAGTACACCAACGGCCAGGTGAACCTGATGTGGTACACATGGTCCAGAGGTTTCTACAACACCACCGACAAGGGTAAGAACGGCGACGGCTGGATTGTGATCCCGATCAGCGACCTGAACATCAGCCAGCCCGGTGACGCTTACTACGGCCAGAGCCGTGTGTGGTGCCTGGGCTCCAAGGCCAAGGATCCTGACAGGACGATGGAATTCATGGACTGGCTGAACAGCCCCGAAGCCATGCGCTATCGTGAGTCCGGCATCGAAGGCTTCACCTATGAGAAGAGCGCCGACGGCAAGACCTTCCAGTACACCGAGCTGGGCTGGAACGCCTTCACCACCAACGCTCCTGTGCCCGCTGAGTACGGCGGCGGCGGATACCAGGATGGTATCAGCGCGATCAACACCTGCATCATGGGCAGCATTGTGACCGATCCGGACACGGGCGTGTTCTACAACACCGCTTATTGGCCCGCTGAAATTGAGAAGAACAAAAACACGCTGACCAACGAATGGTCTGCCCGGTTCGGCGGCGCTACCAACCCGACCGAGTACTTCCTGAAGAACAACATGATGAAGGTTACCCCCCAGATCAACGCTGACCTGGGTGTGGACAGCTCCGACATCAAGACGATCCGCAGCCAGTGCGCCCAGATCCTGAAGGACACCTCCTGGAAGATGTGCTATGCCAAGGACCAGGCTGAGTTCGACGCCCTGTGGGCCGAGATGAAGACTCAGCTCGACGGCCTCGGCTGG
Source organism: Bacillota bacterium (assembly GCA_023435705.1). Classification (GTDB taxonomy): domain Bacteria; phylum Bacillota; class Clostridia; order Christensenellales; family UMGS416; genus JAEYRA01. The sequence goes on from JAEYRH010000003.1 coordinate 122,726, forward strand.
AAAGATCTGGTTACCGCTGACACCGCCAAGGCCCAGAAGAAGGTCGACCTCCGCAAAGCGGCCGGCAAGTAATCCTGAGCTGACGCAATCCTAAGACCAGTATTTGGAACGGAGGGGTATGTATTTTCGGATACATACCCCTCCTATTGCTTAAAACTCAAATCAATCCGATGACTGCATATTGAGGGTGCGATATGAAACAAATTGCAATCCCCCCATCGGGGACGCCATTTCAAAACAATGCAACCTATTGCGTCGGCACTGGCCGGATGGGCCTGGCGCTGCAAAAAGAATACACCGACCATTTAAAAATTGTGCAGGAGACGATCCGTTTCCGTTATATCCGCGGGCACGGATTGTTTTGCGATGACATTGGGATCTACCGTGAGGTTGAGCTGGACGGCGAAACACGCCCGTTCTACAACTTCACCTATCTGGACCGCATCATGGATTCCTATCTCGAAAATGGGATCCGCCCGTTTCTTGAGTTGGGATTCATGCCGGAACAATTGAAAACCGGTGACAAAACGGTCTTTTATTGGAAAGGAAACGTCACTCCGCCATCCTCCTATGAGAAATGGGCGGAGCTGGTATACAAGACATTGGAGCACCTGATTGACCGGTATGGCAGGGAAGAGGTGGTCACCTGGCCGGTCGAGGTGTGGAATGAGCCCAACATCCCCTTCTGGGCCGGCACGATGGAGGAGTATTTCACGCTGTATGATTATTCCGCCAAGGCTGTAAAGAAGGCGGACCCCCGCATCCTGGTGGGCGGCCCGTCCATCTGCGGCGTGGAAGTGGAAAAGTGGCTCACCTCTTTCTTTGAGTATTGCATCAACAACAACTCGCCGCTGGACTTCATCAGCCGCCATTGCTACACCGCGAACCAGCCCACCAAGCGCGGTGAATATCTCTATCACACACTGCGGGGCCCCACACGCATGATCGAGGAGCTCCGGGAGACCCGCGAGATCATGGACCGCTACCCCAAAATTGCCAACATGCCGCTGCACATCACCGAGTTCAACAGCTCCTATGTGCCGGTGTGCCCTGCTCACGATACCGACTTCCACGCTGCCTACATCGCCCGGATTCTGAGCGAGGCCGGCGAATACGCCGATTCCTATTCCTACTGGACGTTCAGCGACGTGTTTGAGGAAATGGATGTGCCCAAGTCGGTGTTCCACGGCGGGTTTGGGCTGGTCGCGCTGGACTCGATCAAGAAGCCGACGTTTTATGCCTTTGAGTTCTTCGCCAAGGCCGGAAAAGAGTTGCTGTATCGCGACGAGAACCTGATTGTGACCAAAGATGAGGGCCGTTACGCGATCATCGGCTGGAACTGGCACGACATGCTGGATCACAAGCCAGCGCCGGATAAGAGCTATACGCTTACACTGCCTGCCATCGGCAAGCAAGCGCTGCTCCTCAAAAAAGATGTGGGTGGCAAGCACGGCAATCCGCTGCAGACCTGGAGCAACATGGGCAAGCCGCGCACGCTCAACAAGGCCCAGCGGTCGATCCTGCAGGCCTCTGCCGAACCCAAGCAGACCGACGCCAAACTGAAAGATGAAAACGGCGCCTATACAGTGGAACTCACGATCCCCTGCAACCACCTGTGCATGCTGGAGATCACTCCTGTGCACGATTTGACTGATACTTATCTCGGTTATGACAAGGAGGAATTTTATGGACTGGAAGACTGATGCCACGGCGATCCTGCCCAACGGGCAATCCTTTGTGTTTTGGGAAGCGCCGCAGCAATACGACCGCGAGCTCCATGTGGACAACCAGAACCCCGCTGCATGCGACAGCAATGACGGCTCGGCGGCGAAGCCCTTCAAGACGATCAACGCCGCCGCGCAGGCTGCCACTCCCGGCACCCGGGTGCTGATCCACGCCGGGGTCTATCGCGAGACGGTGCAGCCGGCCATGGGTGGCGAGAGCCCGGAGAAGATGATCAGCTACGAGGCCTTTGAGGGCGGAGCAGCTATCATCAAGGCTTCTGTGCCGGTCACGGAGTTTAAGCCCAGCGTGGGCTGGCGTGCGACCCGCGGCTTTGACCGTTATGCGCTGCCACCGGAAAGCCTGAAGGTTTGGGAAATTGAGCTGAACCCCGAAGATTTTATGGGCTACAACCCCTTCTGCGCCGTCAACATCCTGCATGACCGGCTGTTCATCGAGTATGACAAGACGGATATGACCACGTATCTGAACCGCCGGGGTATGGTGTTCATCGACGGCAAGCCGATGAAGCAGGTGGCACTCTATAACCAGCTGACTGACAACGCCAACACCTATTGGGTGGAGGCCAACGGCCAGAAGGTGCACATCCGCCTGGAAGGCGACGCCGACCCCCGGAACCATGTGGTAGAACTCAGCAACCGCGAGCAGTGCTTCGCGCCCAAGGTGCCCTTCCTGAATTACATCCGCGTGAAGGGCCTCACGCTGGCCCACGCCGCCACCGGCGCGCCTGTGCCGCAGCGGGGCTCGCTCTCCTGCTATCGCGGCCACCACTGGATCATCGAAGATTGCACTATTGATTGGTCCAATGCCACCGGCATCGACTGCGGCAACGAGTGCTGGCACCACAACTGGACCGAGGACCAGGTGATCGGCCACACCGTGATTCGCCGCAATACCATTCGCGATGTGGGCGTGTGCGGCATCGCGGGCATGTTTGTGAAAAACATCCTCGTGGAAGACAACATGATCGAGGGCACCGGCTGGCAACGCATGGAGCTTTCCTGGGAAGCCGGCGGCATCAAGGTGCACAACTGTGAGGACTCGCTGATCCGCCGCAACGTGATCCGCCGCACCTATGGTTGTGACGCGCTGTGGATGGACGTGGCCAACCACAACAACCGCATCACGCAGAACCTGTTTGTGGATGGCATCAACTCCAGGGAGCACATCTTCATGGAGTGCACCCGCGACCAGGAAAACCTGATCGACAACAACATCATCTGGAACGTGGAAGGGCGTTACGACAAGAACAAGCTGCCTGCCGAACCCGGCTCCTCCGGCTGGTACAAGACCACCGAGCTGGATGTCCGCAATGGCTACGGCATCTATCTGGAGGGCACCGACCGGCTGCGTATCGTGAACAACCTGATCGGCAAGTGCGACAAGGCCGGTTATTTCGCCAAGGTGGTGGCTTTCCGCCTGGGCTTCCAGCGCGGCGGCACCAGCCGGGAAAATAAATTCTTTAACAACCTGTTCCATGCCTGCGGCGAGGCAGCGATCATCCTGCCAAACGAGCACAATGAGGCCGAGGGCAATGTCTACTCCCGGATGCCGTCCGGCTATCTGCGCGTGATGTATCCGGAGCCGGAGATGTGCCTGGACCTGGCCACCTGGCAGGAGTTCTGCGGGTTTGACCGCACCGGCGCGGTCTGCGACCTGGACATTGCCATCGATGGCGAGGCGCTCACGATGGAAGTGACCGTGCCCGGTGGGCTGCCGCAAGTCACCGCGGAGGGCAAGGTTTCCACTGACTACTTCGGCAACACCGCCGAAGGCAAGCGCGTGGCCGGGCCGGTGGCGCTCAAGGAAGGCAAGCAGTGCATCAGCATTGACCCGAGAAAACTGGCGTAAGCAAAAACAAACAAGCTGCGATTGTTTGAAAGGATGGATACGGCATATGAAAGCGGTCATTGACACCCGAAAAAGAGGCCCGAAGATCGACAGGCACATCTATGGTCATTTCTCCGAACACCTGGGCCGGTGCATTTACGACGGCTACTGGGTGGGGGAGGATTCCAAGATCCCCAACGTGCGCGGCATCCGCACCGACATTGTGGAGGCGATGAAGGCCATCAAGACCCCAAACATCCGCTGGCCCGGCGGCTGCTTTGCCGACGATTACCACTGGATGGAGGGCATCGGCCCCAAGGAGCAGCGCCCCCCGATGACCAACGTGCACTGGGGCGGCGTGCTGGAAAACAACCACTTCGGCACCCATGAGTTCATGGACCTCTGCGAGCAGATCGGCTGCGAGCCCTACATCTGCGGCAACGTGGGCAGCGGCACCGTGCGTGAAATGAGGGACTGGGTGGAGTATCTGACTGACGACGGCCAGAGCCCCATGGCGCAGCTGCGGCGCAAGAACGGGCGCGAGAAGGCCTGGGGCCTGAAGTTCTTCGGCATCGGCAATGAGAACTGGGGCTGCGGCGGCTTCATGACCGCTGATTACTATGCCAACGAATACCGCCGTTACGCCGCTTATGTGAAGAACTACTCCGTGATGGGCAAGATCGACTGGTGGAAGGCCCCGCCTGTGACCCGCATTGCCGGCGGCGACAACGCCGAGCACTTCAAGTGGACGGAAACACTGATGAAGAATATCCCCCCGATGCTGATGGGCGGCCTCTCCATCCACTGCTATGTGAAGCCCGGCGAGGAGATGAACGGCACCCACTTTTCCGACCACAGCTGGTATCAGACGGCCAAAAACACCTTCGCCAAAGAAGACCTCTACCAGCGTAGCATCAGCATCATGGACTATTATGATCCGGACAAGAAGGTCATCATGGCAGTGGACGAGTGGGGCATCTGGGTGGACAACGAGCCCGACACAGTGCCCGGCTTCCTCTATCAGCAAAACGCGATGCGCTCGGCGCTTTGCGCGGCATTGATGCTGCACATTTTCCAGAAGCATGCCGACCGCATCAAGCTGGCCAACCTGGCCCAGACGATCAACGTGCTGCAGGCAATCATCCTGACTGAGGGTGGTAAGATGATCAAGACGCCCACTTATCATGTTTTTGACCTGTTCCAGGGCCACCAGGACGCCGACTTTGTGCCGGTGCTGTGGTCTGACGAACCGGAAAAGGTGGAGCTCGACCTGCCCCAGGTGGACCTGTCCGCCTCAATTGGTGAAGACGGCAAGATCACCGTCACGCTGGTGAACATTTCCACCGAGGCCAATGCCGATGTGGTGCTGGACTTCGCCGGCAAGAAGCCTGTCAAGGCTTGTGGCCGCGTGTTGGAGGGCAAGCCCACCGATCATAACACCTTCGAAGATCCCGACCGCGTGGCAGCCAAGGTGCTCCAGGCCGTCTCCATTGAGGGCGGCGAGGTGAAGGTCACGCTGCCGCCCTGCGGCATCGCATCGGTCACGGTGGAGCTGGGATGAACAACCCGGAGCCCTGCCCGACCTGCCCGCGCCAATGGGAAATGCCGCCGGGTTACCTGGAAGAGCTGGTGGCTGCCAAGCGCAGCACCGGCCTGGACAACGTGGATGACGGCACCTACCAGCGGCGGCTGGCCGCCTGCCGCGCCTGCGACGCCTGCGTGGACGGCATGATGTGCATGAAGTGCGGGTGCTTTGTGGAGCTGCGGGCGCTGAGCGCGCTCCGAACCTGCCCGCACGCCGAAGGCGACCGCTGGGCATTGAATCAAACGGAGGGAGAAACCGCATGAGCATGAAGCCATTGAAGGACTATAGCCACATCCGGGGCATCCACATGGGCTTTGAAAAGGTGGAGGACCCAATGCCGCTCGAGCAGCAGCTGGAGTATTGCCAGAAGTTGAACCTGAACTCCAACCGCCTGTTCACCGATTGCATGATCTACGCCAAGGACCCTGAGGGGACCAAAAAGCGCATCCAGGAGACAATCCGCACCAGCTGGAAATACGGCGTTTCCACGATGCAGATCCTCTTCGGCGGCAACTCGCTGGACCCGATGATCCTGGAGCCGGAGTTCTGGGCCGCAAAGGGCGACGCCTATGTGCGCGACATGGTGCTGCTCTTAAAGGACGAGCCCGGGCTTTTGATGTGGGACGTGATGAACGAGCCCTCCTGCAACCTCTGGATGGAGGACGCGCCGGAGGATGAAAAGCCCATCCGCTGGGCCAAGATCAATGAGTTCCTGCGGCACTACTGCGCGCTGGTCAAGGAGCTGGACCCGGAGGGCTGCATCACGATCGGCCACACCGAGGCCCGCCACCTGGAGCCCTCCGCCGCATGGGTGGATGTGCTCTGTTTCCACGATTATCGCGAGACCCGTGCCCGCATCGCCGAAAACTACGACCTGGCTGAGGAAATCGGCCGCAAGTATGGCAAGCCGGTGATGAACTCCGAGACCTGCTGCCTCTGCCGCGCCAATCCCTATGACCTGGCCATCCAGACCTGCATGGAGCGCAAGATGGGCTTCTATGTGTTCTGCCTGATGTCGGAAGGGTTCTGGGGCGAGGTGCACGGGCTCATCTACCGCGACGGCACCATCCGCAACCCCGAGGCCATCGCGGCGTTGATGGGCTTCTTCGTGAACCGGTCTCCCTCGCGCATCAAGCCCAACCCCAACCGTGAGGGCTACGTCTACAAGGCCATCGAGGGGCTCGAAAAGGCGCTCACCGACACGCGGGGCTTGTTCAAGAATGTGGACCGCACCTCCGATGAGATATTGGAGGCCGCCGAATACGCCGCCAACCTGCTGGAGGCCAACTACATGGTGCCCATGCTGGACCCGCCCACGGCGAGGATCCTGGACTGGCGCGCCCAGCCACAGGAGCAGCGCGACATCGTGGCGATCCGCAAGTTTGCCTATGAGCTTGGCAAGACGCTGAAGGACTGGGCGCAGGTGCTCTGAACAGTTAATGGAAAAAGAACTCCCGGAGCGATCCGGGAGTTCTTTCGTTATTGTGTTAACGGGCCGGGACGGAGCCCAGCCCCTACTGTCTGGGGGTTTGGGGGCGAAGCCCCCATATACAAACTTTACCCCTTCCCCCAATGCTCTGGGGGAAGGGGTTGGGGATGAGGGTTTGAAAGGTAGCAAGTCAGATTTGATTCAACTGCCCATCCAACACAACCTGCCCGCCCGCTTCTACGGTCACATCCTTGATTAGCTCGCCAATCCTGAGCTTTGCAGTGCAGCCAGCAGTGGAGCGCAGTGTGACCATTTCCAACGCGCCGTTTTTCCACTGGATGTCCAGCTCCAGCCCGCCCCTGGCCCGGAGACCGGTCACTTTGCCGCTTGCCCACTGCGCTGGCAGCGCCGGCAGCAGGTGGACCTGGCCGGCGTGGCTTTGCAGCAGCATTTCGGCGATGCCGGCAGTGCCGCCGAAGTTGCCGTCGATCTGGAAGGGCGGGTGGTTGTCAAACAGATTGGGCAGCGTGGAGCTCTTGAGCAGCGCCATCACGTTTTCATAGGCCTTGGCGCTGTCGCCCAGCCTTGCCCACAAATTGATGATCCACGCCCGGCTCCAGCCGGTGTGGCCGCCGCCGTTGGCAAGCCTGCGCTCCAGTGTGGTGCGGGCGGCTTTGGCCAGCTCCGGCGTGTTGGCGGTGGAGATCAGGTTGCCAGGGTAGAGCGCAAAGAGGTGGGAAATGTGGCGGTGGCCTGGCTCAGCCTCGTCATAATCGTCGGCCCACTCCATGAGCTGCCCGTGCTTGCCGATTTCCGGCTGGGGCAGCTTTTCCTTCATGGTCCTGAGCGTATCGATCAGATCGTCATGGATGCCCAGGATTTGAGCGGCTTCGATGCAGCGTGCAAAGAGCAGATGCAGGATCTGGCTGTCCATTGAGGGCCCGGCGCAGAGGCGGCCCTGCGCGCCGCTTGGCAGGATGTAGGTGTTTTCCGGTGAGACCGACGGGCAGGTGACAAGCCTGCCTTTGCTGTCTTCCACCAGATAGTCAGCGAAGAACTCGGCGGCCTCCCGCAGGATGGGGAAGGCTTTCCGGAGGAAGTTCTGGTCGGGGTTGAACTCATAATGGTCCCACAAATGCAGGCTCAGCCAGGCCGCGCCCATCGGCCAGTAGGTGGCCGGGATATAGATATCCTGCGGCGCGGTGTCGCCCCAGATGTCGGTGTTGTGGTGGGCGGTGAAGCCCCGGCAGCCATACATCTCCATGGCGGTTTTCCGGCCCGGCTCCCGCATGCGCTCCAGCAGGTCAAACAGCGGCAAATGGCACTCGGCCAGGTTGCACACCTCAGCGTGCCAGTAGTTCATCTCGGTGTTGATGTTGATCGTGTATTTGCTGTCCCACGGCGGGGTCATGTCCTTGCACCAGATGCCCTGCAGGTTGGCCGGCAGCGTGCCGGGCCGGCTGCAGGAGGCCAGCAGGTAGCGGCCAAACTGGAAGTAGAGGTTCACAAGATCAGGATCGTCCGCGCCTTCCTTCACCCGCGCCAGCCGCTCGTCGGTGGGGAGGGTGGAAAGGTCTTCACCGGCCAACGTGAGCTCTGTGCGCATACGGAATGGGCGGTAGTCGCTCGCGTGGGCGTCCAGCAGCACGGTATAGGTCTTCTGCGCGGCCTGCTCTAGCTGCCGCAAACCTTCGGCCTGATACCCTTCGTGGCGGAAGGAGGTGGCGCAGGCCAGCAGAAGCGTGACGGCATCGGCGTTTTCCACCACCAGGTTTTCGCCGATGGCCTTCACCGCGCCGCCTTCGGCCACAGCCCGCAGCAGCGTGCGGTATTGCACGGCCTTGCCGCCGCCACAGCTCACATCCATATAAATTGTGTCATCGGAGACCCTTCCCGTGCCGTCCAGGAAGCGCCCTCTGCGCAGGCAGGCATCCAGCGAAACGCTGGCGGGCTTGTCCGCCGTGATGCGGATGATGATCACCTGGTCGGCGGCGGTGGCGAAATACTCCCGTGTGTAGGTCACGCCGCCAACGGTGTAGTGGGTGCGGGCGACGGCGTTGTCCAGGTCGAGCTCCCTGGTGTAGCCGGTTATGTCGGAATCCTTGTGGCCGAAATTCAGATACAAATCGCCCATCGTCTGATAGGGCCGTTGGCTTTCCGGCGTGCCGGACAGTGCCATCGCGGCCAGGCGCTCCGCCTCGGAGATTTTGCCTTCAAAGACCAAACGGCGAATCTCCGCAAGGTTGGGCTTGGCGTCTTTGTTGTTGCGGTCGATGGGCTCTCCATACCACACGCTGTCTTCATTGAGCTGCAGGCGCTCCCGCTCCACCGTGCCGAACACCATTGCGCCCAGGCTGCCGTTACCGATGGGCAGCGCATCGTTCCAGTCTTTAGCGGGGGCCTTGTACCAAAGCTTCCTCATGCGTTTGTTCTCCTGTTGTTTTTGGTGCGGTTTTCCTGATGTTGCCATTACCATTATATAACCCGCTGGGCCAAGCGCAATGCGAAATTAGGCAAATTCGCCATAGTGTCACTACGAATGGAGCAGCTATGGCAGAGGAAATCCTCCTGTGCTACAATAATTCCAAAGCCTATGATAAGGAGAACACGGTATGCGCGACCGCCTTTCCGATATTTTTGACCTGCAGCAAGCTTTGAATGATGACATTAAGCAACGCCGAAACCTCGCCGGAATCAGCCACGAGCAGTGGATCCAGAAGCACTCGCTGGCAATGCTCTCGGAGATGGCCGAGGTGCTTGATGAGGTGAACTTCAAATGGTGGAAAAACCCCAAGCCGGTGGACGAAAGCGCCTTAAAGGAAGAGCTGGTGGATGTGCTGCACTTCTTCGTGAGCATGTGCCTTGAGGCTGGCATGACCCCGCAGGAGCTGTATGAGCGCTACATAGAGAAGAACAGGGAAAACTTCGACCGGCAGCTGGGTGCCTCTGCTAAGGCGGGGTATGACGCTTCGGTGATCCGTGAATAGCCTGTGGGGAGAATGAAATTGTATCAACACATCCTCTGGGATTTTGATGGCACGCTGTTTGACACCTACCCGGTGATGGCGGCAGTGTTTGAGTGCATGCTGCGCGAGAGGGGCATCGTGGAGCCCCCAGAGGATATTGAGGGTTACATGAGGGTTTCGATGACCGTAGCGCTCAGGCATTATGGGGAGAAACACGCTTTGGACGAGGCGTTTCTGGTTGAATACAAGCAACGCCGGCAGGAAGTGGAGAAGCTGGCGTGCCACCCGTTCCCGGGCGTTGAAGCACTACTACAGCATATTTGTGAGTCGGGCAGGGCGAATTATCTGTATACACACCGAAGTGAGTCTACGTTTGACCTGTTGCAGCGCCATGGCTTAACCGGGTGCTTCACAGATTTTGTCACGTCAGCGCAAAGCTTTGCGCGCAAGCCCAGCCCCGACGCGATCCGACACCTCATGGAGAAACACAGGATGGATCAGGACACCGCGGTCATGATCGGTGACCGGGAGCTGGACATCCTGGCGGCCAGGAATGCCGGCATCCATTCAATCTTTTTCGGCCCTCACGGGGAGTGCTGCGTCAAGGCGGATGTTTCGGTCTGCTCCATCGGGGAGCTGGCAGCTTTGCTTGACTAAACTGCTTATATAAAGGATGGAGTTATGGATCAATGCTGGGAGAATGTAAGGGAATTCCACCGTTGCTTTGACTCGCCGGTCGCAGAACACCCGGCAATGCTCACGGAAGACCGCGTGGAGAAACGCTACCGCTGGATGCTGGAAGAGCTGGATGAGTTCAAGGAATCGGCTGATGTTTACGAACAGGCTGACGCCATGATTGACCTGATTTACTTTGCGTTGGGCACGCTAGTGGAGATGGGCGTGCGCCCGCAGAAGGTGTTTGACGCTGTGCATCAGGCCAACATGGACAAGATCTGGCCCGATGGGCTGGTTCATCACGGGCCAGACGGCAAGGTGATCAAGTCTCCCGCTTGGCGTGATCCCGCAGAAACAGTGCGGGCAATCATCGACAGCCAGTCGATAAATCGTTAGAAAACCTTCATTTCTCAGCGTGCCATTGTGTGCTATAATATCCCGTACGAATTTCCGGAGGAAGCCGAATGCTCATCGCGCTGCTTACCGCGTTGTTCTTTTTGATTGCCGATCAGGCCACCAAATACCTGGTGGTCTCCAACATGACCCTCGGGCAAACGATCCCCGTGATCGAAGGCGCGCTCTATTGGCATTACGCCCGCAACAGCGGCGCGGCGTTCAGCATGCTCACCGGGTTTCAATGGCTGTTTATGATTGCCAGTGCCGGTGCCACCGTCGCCATCATCATCTATCTGGCCCGCACGAAAACGCCGATCCACTGGGTGGGCAAGCTTGCGCTGGGCTTGATCATGGCCGGTGCGTTGGGCAATTTGTTTGACCGGTTGATGCACGCCAACCATGAGGTGATCGACTTCATCTATGTGAACATCCCGGCGATTAAGTTCGATTTCGCGATCTTCAACGTGGCCGACTCCTGCGTGACGGTCGGCGCGATCCTTCTGTGCTCCTATATCCTGTTCAAACATGAGAAGTATGTGAAAAAGGTGAAGGGCCTTGCCGGCGGCGAGCAACCTGCGGAGCAGGTTGCCGAACCTGCCGTAGAGGGCATCCAAACCCCGGAGGGGCATGATGGGGAACAAGCTCCGCTGTGAAGCAAATCAACAAGACGCGGGCGCCCGGCTGGACACGTTCCTGGCCGGGCGCTTCCCTGATTATACCCGCTCCAGGCTCAAAAACCTGATCGACGATGGGCACGCCGCCATCAATGGCAAGGCCGCCAAGGCCGGACAAAAGCTCATCACGGGTGACACGGTTGAGCTCGATGTGCCGGAACTGACGGCTGTGGAGGCCAAGCCGGAGGAAATCCCCCTGAACATCGTCTATGAGGATGGCAGCCTGATCGTGATCAACAAGCCAAGGGGCCTGGTGGTGCACCCGGCGGCGGGAAACGAGCGGGGCACACTGGTGAACGCGCTTTTGAATCATTGCACCGACCTCTCCGGCATTGCCGGGGAGCTGAAGCCCGGCATCGTGCACCGGCTCGATAAGGACACCACCGGATTGCTGGTGGTCGCAAAGAATGACCGGGCGCACCTGAGCCTCAGCAAGCAGATCGGCGAGAAAAGCGCCAAGCGCATCTATCTGGCTCTGGTGGAGGGCAACATCACCGAGGACTCGGGCCGCGTGGACGCGCCGTTGGGCCGCAGCCAGGTTGACCGCAAGAAGATCGCGGTGGTGGAAGACGGCAGGCAGGCCGCCACGCAATACTATGTGCTGGAGCGGTTTGGCGACCTCACGCTGGTGGAGTGCCATCTGGAGACGGGCCGCACCCACCAGATCCGCGTGCACATGAAGCACATCGGGCACCCTGTGGTGGGCGACCCGGTTTATGGCATCCGCAAGCAGCGCTACAAGCTTGATGGGCAGCTACTACACGCGGCAAGGCTGGAATTCACCCACCCGGAGACCGGGGAGAGAATGAAGTTTGAAGCGCTGCTGCCGGAGGATTTCCGCGAGGTGCTGGAGACGCTGCGGCGTAAGGTGTGAATCCCCCCTTGGCCCTTTCAGGGCCTTCCCCCCTTAGCAAGGGGGGTGCATTCCGTTCATTATCATGCAACGTTAGCGTGTGAGAACGAAACTCATACCCCCCTTTTGAAGGGGGGGTAGCCACGGAGTGGCAGGGGGGATTTCACTGAGGTGATGTAAGGTAGTGTTAAAAACAGCCAGCCGAAGGAGTTATTGTTGTTGTATTTATCAATAAAAAAAGGCAAACTCGACCTCACCGGCGATGTGGGCGAAGCCACGCTGGCCGACCTGCTGGCCGAGTCGGAGGCATTCGTCGCCGCGCTTAGAAAGCAGTCGGTGCAATGCCGCATGTGCGGCGAGTGCTGCCACCGCGCGCCGGTGCTGGGGCTGGACATTCTTGCCATGACCGGTGAAGCCAAAACGGATGCAGCGCAATGGGCCAAAGAGCACCTGCTGCTGCCCGACCCGCCAGACCTTTCGGCACGGCAGAAGGGCATTGCTGAGTTTATAAAGCAATCGGGCGTCAGCCAGCGGGATGCCGCCGTGCTCTATGAATACAACCAGTCGGAACCAATTTCATTCCTGCAAACCGAGAACGAGCGCTGCGTTTACCAGCAGGGCAACCTTTGCGGGGTTTACGCCCAGCGGCCTTTTGTATGCCGGTTGTATCTGTGCCGGTTCGGCGAGCGGCTTCAGGATCTGCTGGAGATGGTGGTCACGCAGGGCACTTGGCACGCCTGGGCGGTGCTGGGGGCTGTGCCGATGGAAGCCATCGCGCACAACCCGTTTGCGGGCAAGCAGGGCTATGATCAGGTGAAGTTGAAAGACTTTGAGTTCGGGCTGGAAGAGGCGATGGGGGAGCTGTTTTCGTACTTTTAGTTTCGCTGCGACTTCTTTGCATACCCGGACAGTGTGTTTACAAATCAACCGCTTTGCCGTATAATACCCCTGAAATCCAACCATGGAGGTTCACAGAGCAGTGAAGAACTAGGCGTTTCGGATGGTGACCAAAGGGCCGTTCCGTAGATACTACGGAGGGGCTGCTGTATCGCCGGAAGACGCCGAACGTTCAACTTGCCTGCCTCATATGGGTTGGTCATCGTTGTTCTTTTTCGCGCTTCCGGATTTGAAGGGAGCGATTTTTTTATGTTAGTGCTCAAAGCGCAGAAGTTATTGATGGAATATGGCCATAGGCTCCTGTTTGACATCCCGGACCTGGAGCTGCACTCCGGCGACCGCATTGGCCTGGTGGGCCGCAACGGGGAGGGCAAGACCACGCTGATGAACATCCTGTGCGGCTTCCAGGAGCCAACAGCAGGGTCGGTGACGGCGCTGATGCCGCTGGCGATGATCCCGCAGTTCAGCGATGATACTGATGGCAGCGCGATCCTGGAGCGCCAGCGGGAGCTGTGGGGCATCCCGGCGGAGGCGATGAGCGGCGGGGAGAAGACCCGGCTGCTGATCGCAAGGGCCCTGGGCCGTGAAAGCGGCGCACTGTTTTGTGACGAGCCCACCTCGAACCTGGATGCCGACGGTATCGCTAAGTTGGAGGATGAACTTCAACGTTACGAGGGCGCGCTGGTGGTGGTCTCCCACGACCGCGCGCTGCTCGATAAGCTCTGCACCCGCGTCTGGGAGTTGGAGGGCGGCAGGCTCAAGGTCTACCGCGGCAACTGGACTGCCTACCGCGAGCAGAAAGCCCGCGAGGAGCGGCGGGCCTGGGATGAGTATGAGGGCTATGTGGACGAGCGTGACCACCTGTTGGAGGCTGCCCGGGGGGCCATGCAGAAGAGCAAGTCGGTTCGCAAGGCACCCAAGCGCATGGGCAACTCGGAAGCCCGGCTGCACCGGCGGGAGTCCACGGAGATCTCCCAGAAACTGGCCCGCGCCTCCAAGGTGCTGGAGCACCGGCTGGAGCGGCTGGATGTGAAGGAGAAGCCCCGCGACGCCGCCCGCGTGCGCCTGAATGCCCGTGATGTGGAGGGGCCCATGAGCCGCCTCGCGCTGCGGGTGGAGGGGTTGGGCTTTGCATACCCCGGCGGCAAGGCGGTGCTGCGGGATGTGTCTTTCCAGGTGATGACCGGCGAGCGGCTGGCCATTGTGGGCGGCAACGGTGCGGGGAAGACCACGCTGCTCAATTGCCTGATGGACGGCGGGCCGGAAATCAAGGAAGCGCCGGGGCTCATCAAAGGCTACTTTCGGCAGGACCTGACGCTGCTGGATGACAAAAGGACTTTGCTGGACAATGTGGTGGAAACGGCGGCGGTGCCGGTGCAGACCTGCCGCAACATGCTGGCCCGGGTGCTGCTGACGGCTGACAGCCTCCGGAAACCGGCCTCTGTGCTGTCCGGCGGTGAAAAGGCCAAGGCGGCGCTCGTGAAGCTGCTGGCCAGTGACGCCAACCTGCTGCTGCTCGATGAGCCCACCAACTTTCTGGATGTCTACGCACTGGAAGGATTGGAGGAGATGATCGGTCAGTTCCCTGGCACGGTGGTGTTCGTATCTCATGACCGCTACTTTGTGGATAAGGTGGCGGACCGGCGGTTAGTGGTTGAGCGCGGCATGCTGCAGGATGACTCGTTTAAACCCACTCCGCCACCCAGGCGGGATGAAGCCGCCCGCATGGCGTTGTCGCTCCGGCTGGACATGCTGCTTTCCAGAATCTCCATAATGAAGGCCGGGCCGGAGCGGGAGAAACTGGAGACCGAGTATGATAGTGTGGCGACCGAGCTCAAGGCGTTGGATGATTAACCACACCTTGCGCCCGGCTTACAGGGAGCGTATGATGAGCATCAGGAATGGGGGATAGCGTATGAAAAGAGCACTGCTGGTCATTGATGTGCAGATGGAATACTTCACCGGCAAGATGCCGGTGACCCACCCGCAAGGCAGCTTTGAAAACATCCTGGCGGCAATGGATGGCGCGGCGGCCCATGGCATCCCGGTGATCCTGGTGCAGCACACCGCCCCCCGGCCCGATTCGGCCACGTTCCGCCGTGGCAGCGCGGAGTGGGAGATCCATGAGCGTGTGCTGGCCAAGCACCATGACCGGATCGTCGAAAAGAGCCTGCCCGGTAGCTTCACCGGCACCGGCCTGGACGAACTGCTGCGCAGCATGGGTGTGGACACTGTGGTGATCGCCGGCTATATGACGCAGATGTGCTGCGACACCACCGCAAGGCAAGCGCTTCATCTTGGCTATGCCGTGGAGTTTCTTTCGGACGCCACAGGCACGCTGGATGTGTGCAACAGCGCGGGCGCCGTCAGCGCTGAAGAGCTTCACCGGGCCATCCTGGTCACGCAGCAAATGCGCTTTTCCAGGGTCCTCAATACTGCCGAGTGGCTGTCCATTTTATGAACAAGTGAAATCCCTAAAAAGCTCGCAAACAAGAGATCGAAGGAGCAATGAGTGAATAATCAACTCTCATTGCTCCTTGTTGCCTTTGATTGCCAGTAAATGACTTTGACCATCTTTGACCAAATCAATATAATGGAATCGTCGAAAGGGCAGTGCATCAGCTGCCCATAACGAGAAAATGAAAAGGAGGAAATCACCATGTCGAGCTTGATTCCCTATAACAGAAACAGAAACCGGGAGCTTTCCCCTTTCCAGATTATGCGGTCCATCTTCGACGATCCTTTCTTCAACGACATGAGGGTCACGCCGTTCTCCGCCTATGGCGGCATCCGCACCGACGTGAAGGATTTGGGCAATGAGTTTGTGATCGAGGCCGAGATGCCCGGCATCCCGAAGGACAAGATCAACCTGGATATCCACGACGGCGTGCTGACGATCAGCGCCAATGAAGAGACCGAGCAAAAGGAAGAGAAGAATGATTACATTTATCGCGAGCGCCGCTATGGCCACGTGAGCCGCAGCTTCTCGCTGGACAATGTGGAGGAAGGCGCCATCAAGGCCGATTATAAGGATGGTATTCTATTTGTGCACCTGCCCAAGCAGGAGCCTCAGAAGAACAACCCCCGCAAGATCGAGATACAATGACAGCCCCGGAGCAGGAGAAGGATTGACACCCCACCCCTTATTTCGCCTTCGGTGCTATCGCACCTCGGCGAGTTTGGTTCTCGTACATGCAACCCGTTACCCACCCACCGCGCATGTCGCTGGGTGGGTTCTTTGCTTATTAATCTCGTTTTCCTGACACTTATAGTTAAGATTTCCAGCCTGCGGGCTCGTTTTGCTGTCTATTCCGTCCAGTTTATCGGTTGCCTCTGCCGGATAAACCGGCTATCGGCTCTAGCCATATTCTCTCGCTCAATATGCTGATGGTTTTTGACAAGCTGGGGCCGCCCGCACAGTCGGGCGGTTATTTGTTATTATATAGAATCAACTCTCTTTCGAATGCTTATACGGATATTACAATGGTATAATAAAGGCATCCGACCCGATGGAGGACGATATGGGCGACTTGTTTCCGAGAACCTCGGTGGAGGGCATTTCTCTTTCCCGCATGATCATCGGCACCAACTGGATCCTGGGCTGGAGCCACACCGGCGCCGCCGCCGACGCGATGATCCACAAGACCAACCACAGCAAGGAAGTGGTGGCGGACCTGCTGGAAGTCTTCCTGCGCCATGGCGTGGACACGCTCATGGGGCCGCTTAGCCCCCAGCCTTTGATCCTGGACGCAATGAAGCTGGCTGAAGACCGCACCGGCAAGGGCATCATCCGGGTGGATACACCCATTCTCAACATGGACGATACCACAGAGGGCCGCCGTGAGGCCGAGAAGGTCATAGCCGACTGCAAGCGGGAGGGCGCTTCGTTCTGCTTGATCCACCACTCCTCCGCCGAGCAGCTGGTCAATAAAAACACACGCACGCTGGACCGCCTGCCGGACTATACGAAGATGATCCGCGACCATGGCATGGTGCCTGGCCTCTCCGCCCACATGCCAGAGCTCATTGTATATTCTGACGCCAACGAGTATGACGTGCAGACCTACATCCAGATCTACAATTGCCTCGGGTTCCTGATGCAGATCGAGGTGGAGTCCGTCGCCAACACGATCTGGAATGCCAAAAAGCCGGTGATGACGATCAAGCCCATGGCCGCCGGCCGCTGCACACCCTTTGTGGGCCTGAACTTTGTGTGGAACACAATCCGGCCGCAAGACATGGTCACTGTGGGCTGCATGACGCCCCATGAGGCCGAGGAGGATATCGAGATTTCCCTGGCTGCCATCGAGCGCCGCGCGCCCGACCTGGAGGGCCGGTCCAGCCCCAACAAGACGGAGATTATGAGGTAAATAACCGAGGTTAATGCCTGCCCCCTCTCATGCGATGGGAGGGGGCTTTTTGTTCGCTCCCCATCCCCCTTGCCCCCTTCCCCGAACAGCCAGCCGGAAATGTTCAGGCTAACGGTGGGGAAGGGGGATGTTATGCAGGGCTTCGCCCTGCACCTTTCGGTAGGGAGCGGGTTCCGTCTCGGCGGCATCCTGAGAAATCCCCCCTGGCCTCTGCGGAGGCCATCCCCCCCTTATTAAGGGGGGGAGGGAGGAATTGGATTACGATGTGATCAACACTCTCCCTACCTCCCTCTTAGAGGGAGGTGGCTGCCGCAGCAGCCGGAAGGAGTTCCAGGTATAATCCCCGCCCTCCCGTGCAATACTGATACCGGAGCGGCCAAACACAATGCCGCACTGACTATCATCAGTCAACGGGAGGCAATCCATGAGGATCACGAAGGACAGGGAGACCCGGCGGGCCGAGCTCATCAGCACCGCGATTACGCTGTTTTTGGAAAAGGGCTATGAGGCCGCAATGGTCAGCGACATCGTGAAGCGCGTTGGTGTGGCGCAGGGCACATTTTACTATTACTTCAAGACCAAGGAGGATGTGCTGGATGCCGCGCTGGAGCGGCTTCTGCAGGAGGGGGTGGACCGGGTGGCCCGCCTGGCCTCTGATGATTGCCAGACGGCGTCGGTGCGGCTGGAAGGGCTGTTCCGCATTCTGTTTTCCCCCAGGGGCAGCATTGAGGTGGATCCGCGCTATCGTGGCTTGCTGCAAGACACCGCCGTGCATGCCCGCATGGAGGCGGTGCGCCTAAAGATGCTGCTTGGCGTCTTGTCCAATCTGGTCTGCGACGGCATCCGTTATGGCGAGTTCCGCAGGCTGCGCTTCCCCAATGAAACGGCGGAGCTTGCGCTGCGCGGGGCCGCGGGCTTCATGCGGGAGCAGCAGTGCCAGGCTGTGCCCCTGGCTGCCACGGAGGCCAGGCTGGACGCGCTGGCGGAGTTTATGGAAAACCTGCTGGGCCTGCCGGAACGCACCCTGGACTTCAAGGACCGCGTGATCCGGATCAGGGCATAAGCAAGAGAAAGGGCCGGTGCAAACCGGCCCTTTGTTTTGAGTGGCCTAATTGTTGTTTTTGGGACAAGAAACGCTGTTTTCAGCCATTTTCATATGCTTCTTTGCCGAAATGATGTATGATGATACCATATGAATTTGGAGGTGCGATCAATTTGACTGCGGCAAAGATCAGGGTGATTACCGTGCTGGTGCTGGTGGCAGTGGTGATAGTGACCGGGCTATCAGGCATCTATCGCGTAAATGAGGGAGAGCAGGCGGCGGTGCTGACGTTCGGCGAGCTGTCCGACACGAAAGGGCCGGGGCTGTATTGGCGGCTGCCGCTGGTGCAGGAAGTGAAGGCCCAGAGCACGACGCAACTATATACGATGGAATACGGTTTCCGCACCACGCGGGCCGGCACAACGAGCTCGGAGCCTGTTTATGAGGACGTGCCGGAAGAAGCCATCATGCTCACCAGCGACCAAAACATCATCAATGTGGAGATCGTCTATCAATACAAGGTGACAGATGTGGCCTCCTATCTGTATCAGGCGGAAAACCCCGCCAAAACCATGCAGAGTGCATTTGAGACAGTGCTGCGCCGCAACATCCAGAACAACACGCTGGATGAGGCGCAGGTGAACAAAGAGGGCATCGCCACGCAGGTGCTGCTGGACTTCCGGGAAATCCTGGCGCCTTACCATCTGGGCGTGACGGTGAGCGCGGTCAGTTTCCAGGAGGTGCGTGTGCCGGAAGAAGTGAAGGCCGCCTATGAAGACGTGCTGGACGCGATGAATGAAAAAACCCGCAACCTGGATGAAGCAGAAAAGTATCAAAATCAGGTTGTGCCAAACGCCCGCGCCGAGGCCTATAAAATGATCCAGAACGCCGAGGCCTATAAGGCCAAAACCATCGCGGGGGCGGAGGGCGAAGTGGCCGAGTTCAACGAGGTGTATGCCAAATACGTGCTGAACAAGGACATTACCCGCACAAGGCTTTTGATCGAGACGTTGCAGGAGATCCTGAGCGGTGCTTCCCAGGTCTATATTGTGGACGACAACGGCGTGTTGAAGACGTTGGCCTTGAACAACGCTGCCGCGCCGACGGCCACACCTGCGGCAACTGCCGCCCCGCAAGGAGGGAACTGATATGTCTGCAATCAATGTGAACGAGCGCGACAGAATGCGCCAGATCTGGAAATCCGTCAAGGGCATCATTCTGGCCGCCTTGGCAGTGGTGGCGTTGATCATCCTGTTCAGCCTGTGCACCTTCACGGTGGGCGAGGCCGAGCAAGCGGCGGTGTTTCGCCTGGGCGTGATCAACCAGGTGGTGATTGACCCCGGCATCAACTTCCTGGATCAGAACCCCGACCTGCTGGAAAAGATCGGCAAGGAAGGCGGCGTGACCATCCTCAAGCGCAAGGGGTTGTTCTTCAAGATCCCCTTTGTGGATCAGGTGAAGAAATATGACAGCCGTCTGCTCACCTATATCTCGCAGGAGTCCGACGTCAACACCAACGACAAAAACAAATACTTTGTGCGCCTCTATGCCCAGTGGCGCATTGCGAATCCGGCTCTGTTTTACCAGACGCACCGCACCGTGGAGAAGGCCTCCCAGGTGTTGGACAGCACGATTTACCCCATCCTGGTGCAGCAGATCAACAAGCTGAAGGCCACAGATTTCCTGAGCAACAAAGACGTGCTCAACGCCGCGCTGGATGGCGCGCTCACGCAAATGAACGCAGCGCTCCGCGAGGGCGGCATCGAGGTGGCCGATGTGCAGATCAACCGCACATCGCTGCCCTCCGCCAACCTGCAGAGCACCTATGACCGCATGAAGGCCAACCGGCAGAAGGTCGCCCAGCAGTATCGCAGCGAGGGCCAGGAAAACAGCCAGAAAGCAATGGCCGACGCCGATCTGGGAGCGAGCAAGCTGCTTGCTGACGCCATCAAGCAGGCCAAGCAGATTGAGGGCCAGGGAGATGCGGCGGCGTTGGAGATTTATGCCAACAGCTACAGCAAAGACCCGGAGTTTTATGCCTACTGGCGCAGCCTGCAGGCACTGAAGGAGTCGCTGGGGCAATCCACAATCGTGCTGGACAAAGACCATCCTCTCTGGAAAGACCTGCTGGACATGGTCCAGAAGGGAAAGATTGAGTTGAAGTAGTCCATTTGCCAGGCGGGATCCTGTGCCCGCTGGGTGAGTAAGCCCCCTTTGGCCCAACCGGGCCGGAGGGGGCTTTCCTCTTGCCCTGATCAGGCACTCACCCCCCTGACCCCCCTCTCCCATAAATGCGAGAGGGGGGATGCTTGATCTCTTCTACATGCATCACATCATCAGCATGCAAGAACGCTCCCCCTCTCGCACGCAAGTGGGAGAGGGGGTTGGAGTGCTTCGATGATCAGAATGTATATCCTTTTTCTGGCACTCACCAAATATCTGATTCATATCATGAACTGGATACTCATTATAAGGAGGTTTTATCGTGCAAGGAAATGAATACCCTGAGATGGGGATGCATCCCTGCTTGGCTGCCGGTGCTGCCGAGGGGGAGATGATACACCCGAAGCTATACCACAAGATACATCCGTTTGTACTGGAAGCTTGCGATGAGATGGAAATGCACGGTGTGATGATGCCCACGAATGCGATGATGGACTGCATGTGCGACCGGATCTGCGATAAAGTGTTCCGGGTCTATCCGGAGATGGCCAAGTATGATGTGGACTATGAAGAGGGGGCGGACGTTGGCGCATCCCAGCTGCCGGGCGGGCTTGAAGCAGAATTTGGCCGTTTGTTCCCGGGGGAGGAAATGCCAAGAAACCTGGAGGACCTCCGCCGCAGGCATCCCCGTGAGTTCGAGGATTTCCGCCGCAGGCATCCGGACAGCTTCCGGCGCGGAAGCATTTTCCGGGATTTCATTTTGTTCCTGATCTTCCTGGAGTTTTTCAGGCGCAGGAGAAGGTACTGAGCCTTTCGCCTTCGGTGCATATGCACCTCGGCGAGTTCTATCTCGTTCTTTCCATTCGTTGCCCACCCACCGCGCATTCGCTGGGTGGGTTCTTAGATAGATTCGCTGGTTTCAGCGAAGGTTGTTCAACGGAAAGGCATGTTTCTTGTCCGACCTGCCAATTGCACCATTTCCCGCCAAGTGTTATTATTAGGGCAAATTTCGGGCCTTGGCCCCAAAGCAGGTGGAAGCCTTGCCAACCATACAGGAACAAATCCAGAAGCTTAAAAAAGAGCGCAACGCCGTGATCCTTGCCCACCTCTACCAGCAAGGAGAGGTGCAGGACATCGCCGACTTCGTGGGCGATTCCTTCGAGCTTTCCCGCAAGGCGCGGGAGGTGCAGGGCGATGTGATCGTGTTTTGCGGTGTCTATTTCATGGCCGAAAGCGCCAAAATCCTCAACCCTGATAAAACAGTGCTGCTGCCGGTGCTGAGCGCAGGCTGCCCGATGGCAGACATGGTCACGCCGGAGGATGTGCTAAAGCTCAAAGCCCAATATCCTGAAGCCGCCGTGGTGTGCTACGTGAATTCGTCGGCTGCGGTGAAGGCCGTCAGCGACATCTGCTGCACCAGCTCCAACGCCGTGCGGATTTGTGAGTCGCTGCCTAACCGGCAGATCATCTTTGTACCCGACCGCAACCTGGGGCACTTCGTATCACGCCATGTGAAGGACAAAGAGATCATCCCCTTTGCCGGCTTCTGCCCCACTCACGAGCGGGTGGGTGTGGCCGATGTGGCCGCTGCCAGGGCGGCGGTGCCTGGCGCGCCGGTTTTGGTGCACCCGGAGTGCCCGCCGGCAGTGGTGGATGCCGCTGACTATGCCGGCAGCACCGCCCAAATCCTCGATTACGTGGGCAAGTCTGAACAACAGGAATTCATCATCGGCACCGAGCAGGGCATCCTGCACCGGCTGCAAAAGTTCCACCCGCAGAAGAAGTTCTGGCTGCTGTCGCCAAGGCTGTTTTGCGTAAATATGAAAAAGACCGGCCTTGACGATGTGCTGCACGCGCTGGAAACAATGAGCAATTCCATCGAACTGGACGAGGAGACCATCCGCCGGGCAGGGCAATGCCTGGAGCGGATGCTGAAGGCATAACAGGGGAGACGCATTGTGAGAAGGTTTTTGTTTGACGGCAACCTGGCTGAGTGCAGCCGGGAGGATTTTGATGTTGTGATCGTGGGCAGCGGTGTCGCAGGGCTCTACGCCGCGCTGAACCTGGACAGGAAGCTCAAAGTGGCAGTGCTCAACAAGGCGGGCATCGAGGTGAGCAACAGCTGGTATGCCCAGGGCGGCATCGCCGCCGTGGTGGAGCCCGATGACGACCCGGAGGCTCATTTGCGCGACACGCTGGAGGCCGGCGCATGGGCCTGCGATGAGGAGGCCGTGCGGGTGCTGGTGCACGAAGGCCCCGGCGACATCGCCGCGCTTTCGCGCATGGGCGTGCCCTTTGATGCTGACGAGAAAGGCCACCTGCACGTCACCCGCGAAGGTGCCCACAGCCACAACCGCATCGTGCACTGTGGCGGCGACGCCACCGGCAAGGGCGTGACCAAGCGCCTGGGTGAGCTGGCAAGCCAGACCCCCAACCTCTCGATCCGCCAGGGCGTGATGCTCTCCGATGTGCTCACCGACGCCTCCGGCCATGCCTGCGGCGTGCTGGCGCTGGGAAACGGTTGCCGGAAATTGTATGCTGCGCCTCATGTGATCCTGTGCACCGGCGGCATTGGCCGCGTCTACCGCAACAGCACCAACGCAAAGGCAGACACCGGCGACGGCATCGCAGCCGCAGCCCGCGCCGGGGCGAAACTCAAGGACATGGAGTTTGTGCAGTTCCACCCCACGGCGCTCATCCACCCCGACGAGCAGGGCCGGTTCTTCCTGATCTCCGAGGCGTTGCGCGGTGAGGGGGCGGTGCTCCGCAACCGCCGTTGGGACCGTTTCATGCAGGGTGTGCACCCCTTGGCGGATCTGGCCCCCCGCGACATCGTGACCCGCGCGATCATCCGCGAGATGAAGAAATATGACCTGCCCCATGTCTATCTGGATATCACCAGCAAGCCCCGCAGCTTTCTGGCTGCCCGCTTCCCCACGATTTATGAGGCATGCATGAGCCGCGGCATCGACATCGCCCGCGAGTGGATCCCGGTGATCCCGGTGCAGCACTACTTCATGGGCGGCGTGGCGGTGGACAGCTTTGCCCGCACGAGCGTGCCGGGCCTGTATGCCTGCGGCGAGACCAGCTGCACCGGCGTGCACGGCGCCAACCGCCTGGCCAGCAACTCGCTGTTGGAGTGCCTGGTGTTTTCCAGGCGGTGCGCGGCGCTCATCAACGACAGCAGCTCGGCCCCGGCGGGCAAGCCCGACCTGACCGGCGTTTCCAGCCCCGACGGCACCACCGATGATCTGGACGCCATGCGCACCGAGATCCGTGGCTTGATGACCAAGAAGGGCGGCATCATCCGCAACGCCACCGGCATGACCGAGGCGCTCAACCGGATCCAGGAGATGGTGGATCAGCTGAATGGCTGCGCGCTGACCTCAGCCAAGGCCGTGGAGACGGCCAACATGGCCCAGGTGGGCAAGGCGGTGCTCACGGCGGCGCTGGCGCGCAAGGTGAGCCTGGGGGCCCATTTCCGCGACGACGAGTGAGGGGGATCTGATATGCTGGACATGCGATCGGTAGACAGAGTGATCCATATGGCGCTGGAGGAAGACCTGGGCGCCGGCGACATCACCACGATGAGCACCGTGTTGGAAGACCGGCGCATCCATGGCCGTTATATTGCCAAGGAAGCGGGCGTGATCTGCGGCCTGCCCATCGCGGAGCGTGTGTTCCAGCTGCTGGACCCCGCCGTGCGCTTTACCGCCCATAGGAGTGACGGCGACCGCGCCCAGTATGGCGACGTGATCGCCGGGGTGGAGGGCCCGGCCCGGTCGGTGCTGATCGGCGAGCGCACAGGCCTCAACATCATGCAGCGGCTCTCCGGCATTGCGACCCGCACCGCCGAGGCCGTGGCCGCCGTAGCCGGCACCAAGGCCCGCATCACAGACACCCGCAAGACCACTCCTGGCCTGCGGGTGCTCGAAAAATATGCCGTGCGCGTGGGCGGCGGCTCCAACCACCGCTTCAACCTGGCCGACGGTGTGCTCATCAAGGACAACCACATCACCGCCGCGGGCTCCATCACCGCCGCAGTGCAAGCCGCGCGCGCTTTGGCTCCCCACACGCTCAAGATTGAGGTGGAGGTGGAAAACTTCGAGATGCTCGAAGAAGCTCTCGCCGCCCATGCCGACATCATCATGCTGGACAACATGGGCAATGAGCAAATGGCCGAGGCTGTGCGCCGCGTGGCAGGCCGCGCTTTGCTGGAAGCATCCGGCAACATGGGTGACAAAGACCTGAAAGCCGTGGCAGAGACCGGCGTGGATCTCATCTCCATCGGCGCGCTCACGCACAGGATCCATGCGCTGGACATTAGCCTGAAGTTTGACAAGATGCTGTAGGGTGGTGATACCGGATAAGTATATTCCTGAATCTCGCTATTAATTAAGCATTTGAGCGTGATCTTGATTTACGAAGCTCATGATAGTCGCTTTTTCCTATTCTCTTGTTATCTGGATTGAGTATGTAGTTCGTTATAGTTTCCGTTGTAAAGGAATTTTGAATAAACGCTAACGACTTGAACTTCTCTACGAACTCCATAAAGTTAACCAGAATATATTGATCAACATCAGGGATAGGGTATATTATGCCGTCATCAATAGCATGCTGTGTTTTTGCATCAAACGGTATTGAAAATGCAACTTCATTAAGCTCATAGTTTATAAATTCATAATCGACTTTCTCAAGATCAGTAACAATGAAGGTAACATAACGATTGTCCACTTTTCCTAATATGTAGTCAAATGTTAACCTATACGAGTTTTCTCCACTTATAGAACTTGAGTTCAAGATATCTTGTACGGTTGGCTTCCGATCCTCTTGGTGTGCAAACATAATATATCTAGCAAATGATCGAGTGAAGATTTTATGGTCGAGTGCCAAGTTAATATTTGGCCTGAAAGTAGCATTAATTATATAACCAGAACTATAGAGCCTCATTACTCTAAAACCAGTTGTTTTTAGTGCAGTGTCAATCTCTGGCCTGAACTCCTCCATTATCTGAGGGATCGCTAATCTATGAAAAACTCTAGGTGTAATTCGTCTATCTTGATCAAGAAAATCCAACCCATCAATATCATTAATTCTTGCTAAATAATCTCGGGACTGTCTTGGCGGTATGTATCTATCCTCTTTATTCTCGTCAATGTATATAGCAATTTGCTGAACAAGAGTATCAGCTTCTGAAATAAGATTTTCGATTTTCTTAAGTAAGTCTTGCCTTACAGCACCTGATAATT
This sequence comes from Bacillota bacterium, assembly GCA_023435705.1. Classification (GTDB taxonomy): domain Bacteria; phylum Bacillota; class Clostridia; order Christensenellales; family UMGS416; genus JAEYRA01. The sequence goes on from JAEYRH010000003.1 coordinate 148,598, forward strand.
CTACCTTATCAATATATGCTGTTGTCAATTCTTTTAGCCTTCTACCAAGGACATAATAAGAGTCCTCGAGCTTTTTGCCAATAATAATCGGAGCAGAACGAATTGTGTTATCCCAGTTAAGAAGTCTGTTCATGATCCCAGGTATACTTCTATCAAGCTCAGTTCTGCGCCCAAGTTTCTTTAGGTCCTTAAGCAGTTCGTCAGCTCTCGAACGGAATACCATGTCGAAATGCCTAATACATGAGCTCCCTACCTGAAGTTTCTCGTCGGTCTTATCGTTTACTATATGGAAAATATACTTGATTTTTTCTTTATTGCATAATTCACAGTTGCGTTTTTCCTTAATAGGATCAACTTCTTCAGGTGGATTTTTGGGATCAAGTTTCCATTCGGCCACAGCCGCAGTTCTGACATGACCGTATAAATTGTCATAGAACTGAAGGAATGATGCAGATGCTGTATGTCTGGTAGTTTCTGGGGTGCTTTTAATGAAATCAATCAGTTCAGGGTATTCCTTTGTCACATTTGATCTAATAAGTAAATTAATGTCCTTATCAAGTAATAACCTTTGTGCCATGTATTCCTTTCAATCCTTTCTACCATATAACGATAAAATATGAATTATTAGTATTTTCATTATACTCGCTTCTACTATTTTTTCAATATACAAAAAAATTAATATAAAGAGTGCCATATTTGCAGTCTTTGTCATTTCTTAAGAAAAATGAGACCCCCCCATTGTTTACACTTTCGTTACCACAGTTCTTTGACATCAGCTCAGTTTTTCTGTAAAATACTCCAGGGAATGGAAACACTTAAGAAAAAGGGAGCCTGACCATGCAGTTGAAGCGCGCCGGATTCCTTGCCCTTGCCCTCGGCCTGATCCTTTCCATGCAAGCCCCCGCGATGGCGTTGGCTTCGCCCACAGGCGGCCAGCCCTCCGTCACTGCTTCCGCCCCGGCCTACACCAGGGTGCTGAAGCGCGGCTGCAAGGGCTCCGATGTGAAGACGCTCCAGGGCCGTTTGCAGGAGTTGGGATATTACAACAGCGCGCTGGACGGTTTGTTTGGCGCCGGCACGCAGAATGCGGTGAAGGCCTTCCAGAAGGTCAACAGCCTCAAGGTGGACGGTGTTGTTGGCCGTGTCACCCACAATGCGCTTTACAGCGCCGGAACCTCCGGCGGCGGCACCGGCGGAGACGGTGGCACCAGCACGCCATCGCCTACCTACAACCTGGGCAAGCTGGACAACCAGGTCACATTGAAAAAGGGAAGCAAAGGCGCCAACGTGAAGGACCTGCAAACGGTGCTCACGATGAAGGGCTTCTATTCCAGCAAGATTGACGGCTCGTTCGGCAGCGGCACCTTGACTGCGGTGAAAAACTTTCAACGCTCTGTGAAACTGGAAGCCGACGGTGTCGCCGGTAACTACACGCTTTCGGCGCTCTACACGATGCTGAACCCGCCGGACCTCAACACGATCACCCCTTGGCCCAACACCATTGATACAAGTCTCTCATTCCCGGTGGAAAAGCTCACATGGGACACTGTGTGCAGCTCGGTGTTTGCCCGCAACCTGACCGCTGTGGTCATCGACGTGCGCTCCGGCTACAGCTTCAACATCAAGCGCACCGGCGGCACCAAGCACGCCGATGTGGAGACAATCACGCCCACCGACACCGCCACATTCTATAAGGCCGTCGGCAACTTCTCCTGGGCCCGCCACCCTGTCTGGGTGATCGTGAACGGCAGGAGGCTGGCCGCCTCGATGAACTGCATGCCCCACGGCTATGACTCACTGCCGGGCAACGACTTCAAGGGCCAGTTCTGCATCCACTTCGTGGGCTCCCGCACCCACGGCTCCAACAAGGTGGATCCGGACCACCAGGCCTGCATTGAGGAAGCCTATGAAGCCGGTTTGACGATCACTTCCAACCCCAATGCCACGCCTGCTCCCACAGCCGAGCCCACCGCCACGCCGGAGGAAACACCGGTCGGGTGACCGCCTGCTGAACAACGGATAAACCTAAACCCCCGCGCCGGACAACCGGGCGGGGGTTTGTTGCCTGATCCCCCCTGTCGCGTTCGCGCGACATCCCCCCTTGAATCGCTGCTACGCAGCGACAAAGGGGGTGGGGAGGGAGGGAATTGTTATCTATTCGAAGAGATCCTAACCCCCTTTGTTTTTGCCGCAGGCAAAAATTCAAGGGGGGATGGCCCCGCAGGGCCAGGGGGGATTTCTCAGCCGCAGCGACAAGCCTTAACCGCTGGCCTTGTACGGTAATGCGGCAAGGGGCTTTCTTAGCGATTACACCTTCCCCTTCAAATCCTCCAGGATCTCCTTGAGCATCTTTTGGCCCAGCTCTTCTGATGCCTCCGCCGCGCTTTTGGCGAACCACTCGGTGGCCCCGGCGGCAGCCTCGGGCCGCACCAGCCCCATGCCGGGGTAGAGCGCCATTAGCAGCGAGCACTCATAGAGCCCTGCGTGGTCGTAGCCGGTGCGCTCCTGCACCTCGCGGCTCATTACCGGCAGCACGCGGATCCAGCGTTTGTAGTCCATCTGGGCAGGGTCGTCGCCAATGCGGGCATACCAACCGGGTCCGTGCAGCGCCTCCATGCGGTCAAAGAGCAACCGCTTGGCCGCACCCATCCACGCCAGCGTCATTGGAAACAAAAGCTCCCGGTCATACTGGTGGTGGATCAGCACCACAATGCTGCGCCAGCCGCCCTCCAGAAAGGATTGCAGCACACCGTAGGCGAAGCGCTCAAAGGAGTCCATGCCAACGTGCAGCGTGTTGCCTTCCGGCCCGGAGGCGGCATAGGTGGAGGGGCAGTAGGCCATTGTGGGTGCAAGCACGATTTTTGCTTGCTGTTCCAGCAGGTTGGCCACGCCTTCGGTGATCAGTGTGTCACAGCCGCACACGCAGTGGGGGCCGTGGTATTCGGTGTTGCCCGCCGGGATCACGAGTGGCAGGCCTGCTGCCTTGGCCCGCGCCAGATCGTCAAAGTGGGTGTAGTTCAGCTTCATGGTGTGCCTCCGGCGCCTCAGCGGGCGCTGGCTCGATTATAGGCTGCCGTGGCCACACCCGCAAGCCCGGCGCACAATTCACAATTCATTTACTGGAAAACCCACGCGAAAATGGTAGAATATGCTGGTCAGACCATGGAGGGAGGAAGACCGTTATGTTGTTTGCACCAAACAACAAGATCGTGATCATGGGCGATTCCATCACCGACTGCGGCCGCACCCAGCCGGTGGGCGAGGGGCTCTTCAACCCCTACGGCAGCGGCTGGGTCAATGTGGCCGTGGGCCTGCTGGGAGCCGTCTACCCCCAATATCGCCTAAGGCTCGTGAACATGGGCACTTCGGGCCACACCGTGCGCGACCTGGCTGCCCGCTGGGACCGCGATGTGACCGCCCAGCAGCCCGACTGGGTTGCCGTGATGATCGGCACCAACGATGTGTGGCGGCAGTTTGACCTGCCGCTGATCACCGAGCAACATGTATACCCGGAGGAGTATGCCGCCACGCTGGAGCACCTGGTGGCCTCCACAATGCCCACCGTGAAGGGCATGATCCTGATGACGCCCTTCTATCTGGAACCGAACAAAGCCGAGCCCATGCGCGCGATGATGGACCAATACGGCGCCATCGTCAAAGACATTGCTGCCCGCTACGGCGCTCGTATTGTGGACACGCAGGCGGCCATGGCGCCTCTGCTCAAGCACTACAGCCCCAACTACATCGCCTGGGACCGCGTGCACCCTAGCATCCTCGGCCACACGGCCATCGCCCGGGCTTTCCTGGATGCGGTTGGGTTCAAGTGGAGCGGGAAGTAAATCCCCCTAAGAAATCCCCCCTGCCCCAGCGGGGGCATCCCCCCTTGAATTTATGCCTACGGCAAAAACAAAGGGGGTAGGGAGTGCTTCGAACTGACAAAGTAATAATCTCTCCTTACCCCCTTTGTCGTTGCGCAGCAACGATTCAAGGGGGGATGGCTTCGGCAGAAGCCAGGGGGGATAAACGGCAAGCAAAAGCACAACGGAAAAGAGGAAGATCAAATGAGCAACGACGCGCTGATTGTCACTGCCGATCTGATCAACGACAAGGTGAAGTTCCGCACGGCCTCCAACCTGCGGCCCGAGCAGGAAATGATCTTTGACTATGTGCCGCCGCTGGGCGATGGCGAGGGCGTGCTTGGCCTGGAGGGGTTGCTGCTGAGCTTTGCCGGCTGCGTGAGCACGGCGCTGGTGGCGCTGCTGCGCCGGATGGGCCACGATCCCAAGGGCTTCCGCATGACTGCCGAAGCCATCCGCCGCGAAAGCCCGGTGATGCTGGAAAAGATCATCGCCCGGTTCACCGTTGCCGCCGCCATTCCCGGGGAGGACGCTGCCAAGGTCATCGAGATGGCCTCCCGCATGTCCCCGGTTTGGCTGGCGATCAAGGGCAATGTTGAGGTGTCGATGGAGTATGGCGGCTAAACCCCTGCCAGCTCCCGAATGGCCGCGTTGGCGTTGCCTTCATATAGCCCGCCGTGGTAGCAGGCCACGGCAGCAATGCCGTATGCCAGCAGCTTGCGGAGTGATTGCCCATAGGCCTCCGGCTGGAGCATCGTGAACGCCGGCGCGGCCACCAGCTGCCCGCCTTCCACATTGAACATGTCGCCGGCCACCAGTGTGCCGCTGGGCTTGTGGTAGTAGCACAGATGCCCCGGCGTGTGGCCCGGCGTGTGCACCGCCACAAGGCCGCAGGGCAGGCTTTCGCCGCCGGTGAGCACGCAATCCACCGTGGCGCTGAGGCGCTTGTAGTTGTCGCGCAGGCTTTTGAACAGCGGCTCCATCACGGCTCGCTGCCCCTCCGGCATCGTGGGCAGGCTGGCCTCCATCTGCGCCATGCGGATCGGCGGCTCATCACCCTCAAGATATCTGCGCTCCGCTTCATGGCAGGCCAGCTTGAAGGTTGCCAGCTTTCTGAGCGCTGCGACAGAGCCGATGTGGTCCATGTCGGTGTGGGTGATCGCAATGTGCGTGAGGCGGGCCAGGGGCGCGCCGGCCTCTGCCATGGCCTCTGCGATGGCCTGGGCCATGCCGGTCAAGCCGGCGTCGATGAGCACAGCATGCTCCTCGTCATAGACAATCACGGGGGATAGAACTCCTGGTCCGTTAGCCAGTGTGGCAGGCAGGGAGAGCACCTTCAAAATCGATTCAGACATACCAAAAACCTCCGCAAGATTTCTTACGGAGGTTTTATATCATATTACCCTGTGGTTGTGCAATAGGAATATTTTTATAATATCATAAAAGATAGGTTTTGTCAAGGGGGATGCATTGCCAGGCTTCCCGTGGCGCATGCTATGGAAAAAGCATGTAAAGGAGCGCCAAAAATGGGAATTCACCCAAACACCACCACCACCAACTTCACGATGCCGATCGGCGTTGTGCCGAACCAGTTTCAGACCTGCATCAACGCCTGCAGCCAGTGCGCCATCGCCTGTTATGAGTGCTTCGATGCCTGCATCAACGAGCCGGACTTGAACGCCCGCAAGAACTGCCTGCATGGGCTCGTGGAATGCGCGATGATGTGCCAGATGTCGGTGTCGATGATGAGCATGAACGGGCAGTTTGCCAAGCAGCATTGCCAGATGTGCGCGCAGGTGTGCGACAAGTGCGCCCAGGAGTGCTCGATGCTCAAGGACGCCCACTGCCAGAAGTGCGCCGACATTTGCCGCCAGTGCGCCACCGAGTGCCGCAATATGGCCAAGATGTAGGCAAGGCAATACAATCTGGGCCCGGAAGGGTTCTGTTCACCTCCATTGTGTTTGGGAAGCCATGCGAGTACTTCGCGTGGCTTCCTTTGTTTTGGCGGTTGCAGGGTAAGCCGCAACAGCACAGATTAACGCGCCGAAGGACAGGGTGAATACTATTATATTCCATTATGATGTATTATAATGGAAGAAGAAAGCAGGTGGAATATGATATATTATGGCAATTTGATTCTAGCTCTTGTGATTTATTTCGCCGTCCTTGTTATAGTCCTTCTGGTTTGGACTTTTATTATTCGCACGGCGGTAAAGAGTGCGCTCAACAGTTCCGAAATCAACAGCCAGCTAGGGCGGATCATCTACCTGCTTGAAACGAACAATAAAATTATCCAAGCTGCAGCTGCCGGAGATGCGGACGGGGTAAAGAACCCCTTGGCGGTGGATAAGTTTGTCAACCAGCATTCGGAGAATGAGAAGCAAGGGGAGTAGCCAGGTAATATGAGAGTGGGCGGAGCCGATGGGCTCCGCTTTTTTATTAGGACAGGCCGGCGGCCTATGAGCCGTCCGCGCCGAAGGACAGGGTGGTGTTGTTGGTGGCGAAGAACAAGGATGGGGAGTGCGGGAAGGTGGAGTTGGAGTTTGAGGGGAGGTGGCAGAGGTTTAAAGAAGTTGGGTAGGGGGATTGAATAGGGGAGAGAGAAGCGGAGCCGGTGGGCTCCGCTTCTCTACTTGCCAGTAAATGAATTAGATCGTCTTCAAATATCTTCAGATGAGTTTGTATCTTTAGATTCGTGTTGTGTTTGAATGACCCACCCTAGAAAAACAACTGTGAATATGAGGCCAACAAAGTATATCGAATATGGTGCATTATTAGCCTCTAAATAATTGACAAGCCCATGAGCTATTCTATTTCTTAGATTAGCCCCTCCCTTTGCTATAAGTAATGCTTCTAGATCTAGAGTTAGCTCTGGAGAAAGAATTGTATCGAGATGTAGCCGATACTCTTGATTCCTATCAAGCAATACATTTATATCTATCTCATCTTGTATACCGTTTTTTAGTGTTGTCGTTGAAATACCTCTTTGATTCAATAAGTACCGTAGCATATGTTCGGTTTGAGGTATTAGCAGATGTAATGCTGTAGAAAAATCACCACTTAACCCATAACATAGACCATCAATAAACAGAGATTCACTTTGCTCATCTATTGCTGGATTATTGCATACTATTCTCTGGATATCTAGTCTTGAATACATAATATCATTGTTTATATAGTTCAAGAAAGGAAGAAGTATTGAGTTAACCTGGGTTTGCCAATATATATGCAAATAGTCATATGAATCTTGGATTTTTGCCTTTTGAGAATCACTATGACTACTTTCGCGGATACCTATTGTTCGTCCAAGTTCATTAACAATTTCTCCAGAAAATATTGAATGGATCGAGTTTTGCATATTCTGAACATAGAGTTCTATTTCACTCATCTTTATCTGTCTGAAAGACACAAAAAAGATTCTACATGCAGTATAGAAATCTTTGTTTTCTAGTAACTTAATAAACTGATCTCGTCTTTTAGTATCCATATCAATGGTTATTGGCTTCAGTGAAGCTGGTATTTTTTTCTGCACTTCTAATAATTGCTTAAGTGTTCTGTCCAGCAGCTCTTTTTCTTCAGGAATTTCTTTAAGTAACTTTACAGCCATTTTAAGATGCATTACAGATGCAACAATCTCGCCACCGCTTTCAGTAATTGCTACTGAGTGATTTATTTCAGAAAGCGCACATAGACGTTTATTTTTCTTCACTTCTTCAAATTTCTTTAAATGATTAAAAACTCTGTAAAGAAGTTCATAGTATGATGATATCATTTGATGGTTTATTATGTCAGTATTTTTACAGGATTCTATACATCTGGTTAATAAGTCCGTGCATTCTTTTGAATAACTTCTAATAATCCGTAAGTCAAGCAAGTATTCTATAATCTGAAGCGGGAAATAGGATGTCAACAGAGGTTCAGCATATTCCTGAAATAAGTGAAAGATTTTATCAAGTTCACTTGCTTCCTTTAATTGTTTTGCTATTACAAATGATCTTTTGAGTCTATAACTACCACTCACCCAATTGTCAGATGAATTGATTAAGTTAGCTGCGGAATTGATATAGTGTGTTATTGCAGACTTTCCATCTTCGTATTTGTTGCTTGGTTTTAGTAACCACAAAAAATCATAAAGTCTTGCTAATAAATCGTGTGCATGTGTACATCTTATGAGATTATTAATGATGTCTATATCAGAGTCATCAAAACTAGATAAAGTAAGTGTATAATTGTTCCGTTCACCATATGGATTGTTTCGATCATCCGTTAAGTGCATCAAGCAAATGACACATAAACAACTAAATATTCCATTCGTTTTTACATCAGTAGCTTCTTTTACTCTTTTATTAAATGAGTAAAAGTAGTTAAAACATTCAGCATTTTGTCCACTTAACTCAATAATTGAATCTATGTCAATATCAACTATATCACTTGCGCTTATTTTGTATTTTTCCGAAAGCATGTTTTCCTCCCAAAGTGACTTGTTATTAGTATAATGTTGGCTGGAAAATTTTACAATAAACTCCTAACTATATAAGTGTTCTTTATCTCCCCCCTCTAATCCTTAAACCCCCATCTTCCAATAGAACCATCAAGAGTACAAGCTAAAATCCCCTCAGTTTATTTTGTCAAATCTTTAAAAATATGGTTCACCATTTCCCCCTTTCGGTGTAAAATAATGTTACTTATACAAATATATCCGGGAGAGTGAGCCGCATGTGGGAATGGCTGTCCACACCAATCAACCTGATCATGGTCCTGGCTGGCCTGGCGGCCCTCGCCGCCATCATCGCGTGCATCTTCACGATGGTCTCCGCCAGGCGGGCAAACAAGTCGGAAACCGAGGAAATCCTGCTGCGGGAGTTTAAGGCCATCCACGATGAAACCACCCGGCTGGAGCGCCATGTGCGCGAGGAAGCCGAGCGCACCCGCGTGAACGGCGAGCGGCTCAACAAGGACAACCGCGACGAGCTGGCCCAGCGCACCGACACCTTCCGCATGGCGATGATGGCCAGCTTCAACGACTTCTCCGACGGCCAGCAGAGGCAGTTTGAGACGATCGTGAAGCGCGTGGACGACATGACCCAAAACAGCAACCAGAGCCTGGAGCGCATCCGCACCGTCGTGGAGGAAAAGGTGCGGCTGCTGCAGGAGGGCAACGAAAAGAAGCTCGATGAAATGCGCGTGGTGGTGGATGAAAAGCTGCAGCGCACGCTGGAGGAGCGGCTGGGCAGCTCGTTCAAGATCGTGAGCGATCAGCTGGAGCAGGTCTATAAAAACCTGGGCGAGATGCGCAACCTCTCCAAAGACATGGGCGACATCAAAAACATCTTCAGCAACGTGAAAACCCGTGGCACCTGGGGCGAGGTGCAGCTGGCAGCGCTGCTGGAGCAGATGCTCACGCCGGAGCAATACGCGGCCAACGTGCGCGTGAAGCCCCGCAGCGAAGATGTGGTGGAGTTCGCGCTGAAGCTGCCCGGCCAGGGTGACGGCAGCAAGCCGGTGTGGATGCCCATTGACAGCAAGTTCCCCATGGAGGATTACCACCGCCTGGAAGACGCCATGACCGAGGGCAACATCGACGGGATGGCCCAGGCCACCAAGGCGCTGGAGGCCCGCATTGTGCAGCAGGCTCGCGACATCCGCGACAAGTATATTTCCCCGCCAGACACCACCGACTTCGCGATCCTCTTCCTGCCGGTGGAAAGCCTCTTTGCCGAGGTGCTGCGCAGGCCCGGCCTGTGCGAGCGGCTGCAGCGCGATTACCGCGTCACCGTGGCGGGGCCCACCACATTGGCGGCGCTCTTAAACAGCCTCCGCATGGGCTTCAAGACGCTGGCGATCCAGAAGCGCTCCAGCGAGGTGTGGGAGCTGCTTGGCGCGGTTAAGCGCCAGTTCGGCCGCTTTGCCGACAGCCTTGAGGCCGTGCAGAAGCACCTGGACCGCGCCAGCAACACCGTGCGTGACGCCAGCAATTACTCCAGCCAGATCCAGCGCCGTCTGGACCGTGTGGAAGAGCTGCCCCAGACCGACGCCGAGCGGCTGCTGCCGCTGAAGGGGTTTGGCGGGGAAGAGGGGCAGTAGTCAGTAGCGAGTAGACAGTAGGCAGCAGCCGGAGCACACCGGCGGAATGAATGACGGCCATTGGGATATCCTGAGAGTGGGTGTGCCTGCGGTCACGGACAACTGCCTGCCGGTATGCTACCCTGAAACGAAGTGACGGCAGGGGCCAGCGGTATCGAGCCGCAAACCCATGCCTTCCAAATAATCAAATACAGGAGGAACAACCATGAAGACTTGGACTTGCTCTCTCTGCGGATACAACTACGACCCCGCCGCCGGCGATCCGGACAACGGCGTGGCCCCCGGCACCGCCTTTGAAGACGTCCCCGAAGATTGGGTCTGCCCCGTCTGCGGCGCCGGCAAGGATCAATTCACGGAGGACTGAGTATGTCTGCTGTCAAGATTGCCCCCAATGTGTGGTGGGTGGGGGCTGTGGACTACAACGTGCGAGACTTCCACGGTTACCGCACCCCCTTTGGCACCACCTACAACGCCTTTCTGCTCACCGGCGAAAAGACTGTGGTGGTGGATACCGTCAAGCATGACTTTGCCGACGAGTGGCTCGCCAACATCTCCGAAGTGGTGGATCCCAACAAGATTGACTACATCGTGAGCAACCATGTGGAGCCGGATCACTCGGGCTCCCTGCCGGAGATCGTGAAGCGCAACCCCACGGCGCCGGTGTTCACCTCGCCCAACGGCATCAAGGGCCTGAAGGCCTACTACAAGGGCGACTGGAATTTCCAGGTGGTGAAATCCGGCGAAACGGTGCGGCTGGGCAGCCATCTGCTGCAATTCCTGCTGATGCCGATGGTGCATTGGCCGGACAGCATGGCAACTTATCTGCCCGAGCTCAAGGTGCTCATCCCCAACGACGCCTTCGGCCAGCACACCGCCAACGCCGAGCGCTTCGCTGACGAGATCGGCATGGACTTCATCTTTGACCGGGCCCGCAACTATTACGCCAACATCGTGATGCCCTTTGGCCCGCCGGTGCAGAAGGTGCTGGAAGAGGTCAAAAAGCTGGATGTGGAGATCATCGCGCCCAGCCACGGTGCGATCTGGCGCTCGGAGCTTCCCAGGCTCATGCAGAAGTATGATGACTGGTCCAACTACCGCACCGACCCCAAGCTTGCCGTGGTCTCCTATGACACGATGTGGGGCTCCACCGGCATCCTGGCGGACCGCATTGCCGGCGAGCTTAAGGACAAGGGCATGGAGGTCAAGGTGATCAACCTGCGCCATGACTACATCTCCGAGGTGATGGGCGAGGCGCTGGAGGCCGGCACGATCTGCCTGGGCTCACCCACCTTGAACCGCGGCATGATGCCGCAGATGGCTGCGATGCTGCACTACATGAAGGGCCTTGGCTTCAAGAACCGCCATGGCCGTGCCTTTGGCAGCTGGGGCTGGAGCGGCGAGAGCGCCGGGCTCATTGATGCGGCGCTGAAGGAAATGGGCTTTGAACTGGAGCCCATGCTGAAGGTGCAGTATAAGCCGGATTGATCTTTGGCTCTAGGATGATTATTGCAGGGGCGGGTTGTTACCCGCCCCTCGTGCTATCAGAAAATCAAACCATATTGAAAGGTGTTCTCAATGGATGGATGCATGTTTTGTGATTACAAGAACAACGAGAAAGGCACTATCATATTCCAAAATGAGCATTGTGTTTGCATCGAGCTGAATGATGATGTTCTGATCGGCTCTTGCATTGTAATTCCAAAAAGGCATGTAGCGGCAATGTTTGATTTGGATCCGGAGGAGTGGGCAGCAACAAAACTGCTTGCGGATCAAACCAAAGCGTATCTGGATGAGAGGTATCGACCGGATGGTTATAATGTCGGGTGGAACATTGGCAGGGTTGCTGGCCAAGAGGTTTTTCACGCACACATGCACATCATTCCCCGATATGCAGATGAACCTCTCGCCGGGAATGGCATACGCCATTGGATCAAGCAAAAAAGCAACAAACGAACAAGATAAGAAACCACGCTTTGTATCGTCCGTGCCTTGTTCTGTTGTGATTGTGTCAATTCATTCTTCATTTGCGCCCAAAAAGCGCTCATAGGATATGACATGGCGTAAAAAAGCATCAAATTGCTCACCGTCAAGCAATCCGTATGCTATAAGCTTCAAATGCTTCTTGCCGATTGTCTTGATCCTTTCAATGTCACCGTCATCCAATACTGCGTTTGAATATGCCTGAGCGGCCAAATGGAACGCTGCCTCGCGGCCAGGATACTCCGGGCCGCATAACCGGTCAATTGTATGCCATGCTCTCCTGATACTGCTTTTTTCATCCATAACCATACTCCCTATCCCGGCTATTTGGCTTTGGAAAGCACCACCGGCAGCTCCACTGCGAAAACCGCCCCGCCAGCCGCTCCGTTCTCCGCCCGGATTGATCCGCCATGCTTCTCCACAATGGCCTTGGCAATGGAAAGCCCCAGGCCAAACTTGCCCTGCTTGCCCTTGTAGAACCGCTCAAAGATGTGCGGCAGATCCTCCGGCGAGATGCCGGGGCCGTCGTCGCGCACGGTGATCACCACCGCGCCGCCCACTGTTTCGGCGGAGAGCGTCACGGCTGTGCTTGCATACCGCAGGCAGTTGCCCACAAGGTTCATCAAGGCGCGCAGCAGCTTCTCGCCGTCGCCGGATATGGTGGCGGCGGGGCAATCGCCCAGGCACAGTGCCTTGCCCTCCTTGATGGCCGCGCCTTCCAGCTTTTCCACGCACTGGCCAAGCACCTCGGCCACGGGCAGGGGGGAGAAGGTGTAGACCCCGTCGGCAGTTTCCAGGCGGGAGAGATAGAGCAGGTCGTCCACCAGGTGCGATAGCCGCAGGCTTTCGGCGATGATCACGTCGGCGGCGTAGCCCGTGTCGGTAAACACGGCGTGCTTGATGCCCTCGGCATAACCTTGGATGGACATCAGCGGCGTGCGCAGCTCGTGAGAAGCATTTTGCAGAAAGGCTTTCTGGGCGCCGTCATAGTCTTCCAGCCGCCGGGCCATGCCGTTGAGGCTTTCAGCCAGGAAGTCAATCTCCTGCGTGCCGCTCACTTCCTCAAAGCGCGTGAACTGCCGCCCGCCGATGGAGTAAGCCCAGCGGCTCAGTTTCCGGAGCGGGTCGGCGATGCGCCGGGCCGCCACGGTGGATGCGAATGCGGCCAGCAGCACGGAGCCTGCCAGCGCCAGCGCCATAATGGTGCCCAGCTTGCGCACGAAATCGGTCACTGGCGCAAGGCTCATATAGATCAGCATGTTCCAGTTTTTGTTTGCTGTGCGGTAGGGGATGGCTGTGGCCACATATTCCATGCCGCCGTTGTGGATGTGGTGGATGCCACTGTCCGGCTTCACCAGCGGGAGCAATGGCTCCGGCAGGGGGTGGTCGGCTGTTTGATCCGGATACTCCATGCCGCCGGTGAGGATGAGCACGTTCACATCGAAGATGATCGAGGTTTGCCTGGTGATCTGGGCTGCCTTTGCCTGGGTGAGCGCGTCCTTGGGGGAGTCCGCCGAGCCGGCTTTGATGAGCTTCACGGCGGTTTCCCGCACCTTCATGAGCTGGTTAGTGGTTTCCCCCACCAGGTAAAGCCGCACAAAAAGGAGCACCGCCGCCGCCAGCAGCGACAGCGACGCGATCAGGATCAGCATGTTTGGCAGCAGGATGCGGCCTGCGAGACTGCGCCTCATTGCCCGCTCCCCCGCATCAGCTTGAAGCCAAAGCCCCACACTGTTTCGATGGCCACGGTGCTGCCTGCAGTGGCCAGCTTTTTGCGCATGCGCTTGACCATGTCGTCGGTGGCGCGGGTGTCGGCCTCGCTTTCAAAGCCCCACACGCGGTTGAGCAGTTCGTCGCGGCTCACAGCGCGGCCGCTGTTTTTCACCATGTAGGAGAGAAAATCCGTTTCCATCACCGTCAGGCCCAGGTCTTTGCCGCGGCACTCTGCCTTTTTCCCCTCCGGATACACGGTTAGGTCGCCATATTCCAGCGCGCCGGGGGCGGGCCGGGCTTCCGGCTCCTGCTCGAGCCTGCGGAAGAGAGCCTTCACGCGCAGTGTGAGCTCCACCGGGGAGAAAGGCTTGACCAGATAGTCGTCGCTGCCCAGCATGAGCCCGGCAATGCGGTCCGTCTCGCCATCCTTGGCCGACACGATCATGATCGGCACGTTGCTGGTGGAGCGGATCGTGGAGCACAGGGTGTACCCGTCCACACCGGGCATCATCACGTCCAGCACCAGCATGTCCGCCGGGTCGGCCTCAAAGGCCTTCAGCAGCGACAGGCCGTCGGAAAATACCGTCACCTCATAACCTTCCCGCTCCAGAAAGGTCTTGATGAGCTCGCGGATATTGCGCTCGTCGTCGGCGATGTAGATGCGTTTCGCAGCCATTGCCGTCTCCTGTGTTTTGATGGCACTATAGTATCACAATTGACGGTCTGTGGCACAGATCAGGCGGAAGCTGCCTATTTTTTGCCGCAGGTTCTTATTGATTCCAGCCCCTTGGGTCATGATACAGCTGCCTCATCGAGCTTGCCCAGAAGGTGTGTGATGATCTCCTCATTCACCAGGTCCGGCTTTTCCATGTTGAGCGCGTGGCCGGCGTTCTCCACGATTCGGAAGTTCATTCCATACTTTTGCAGGTTCGCCACGGCGTCGCTGTGGTATGACAGCCTGTCGCATGCGCCCACCAGGATTCTCGTCTTTTCCCGGATCACGGCAATCTCGCCTTCCTCAAACCCCTCCACCTTGTGATAAAACATTGACTGGTTGTTGAAGTGCCTGAGCAGATAAACATAGTGCTGCAGAAAAGCCGGGTGCTGCCTGATGATGCTGTCAATGGCCGCATGGTCACCGCTTAGCTTCTTCACAAGCCGCAGGGCGTTTTTCCCGGTGGGGAAGAGGGCTTCCGGCAAAAACACCTTCATCATTCTCCACATCGGGCTTTTGCTGCCTTTCACGGCGATGGAGCCGGCCATGCACACCGCGCGGATCACCCGGTCGGGCCGGCGGGCGGTGTAAAGCTGCGTCAGATAGGCGCCGTTGGAAACACCCGCCAGATAGACCTTGTCCAGCCCCTTTGCCGCCAGGATGCCGTCAATCCATGTTGCCTGGTCGAAGCTTCGGAAATAGGCCTCGTTTGGCTCGCTCTTGCCGGGGCCGCCCATCGTGTCCACCGCGATCAGGTGGAAATGCTCGCTCAATTCCTTGGCGTTCAGCAGCCACATCAGCGCTGCGTCGTCGCCCACGCCGTGGAAGAGCACCAGCGGCGGCTTGTCCTCTGGGCCTGCGATGAGCAGGTGCGTGCTGCCATAGGGGGTGGGCACGTCCTCTTCCGTCACAGCCACACCCCATGCCTTTACCAGCTCATCATAGGTTTGCAGGATCAGCTTGCCGCCTTGTTCCGATTTGTACTTGCTGACCATAGGGGAGCCTCCTTTCAGTCCTGCCGTGGCAGCGGGTCTCTGCCCGGCGCGCGCAAAAAGCTCAGGATCATCGCCGTATCGGGGAAGGGCATCTCGCGGCTGCCCTGCATGCGGGTGATGCCCAGGCCCTGCACCATCGAGAAATAGGTGATCGCCAGCATCAGCGGGTCTCCGGCCACCAGCTCACCCAGCCGCTGGCCTTCGGCAACCATGGGCACGAAGTGCTCAAAGGGCTTGCCGATCTTCTCCTTCGCCACCCGGCGGGCTTCCTCAGGCACGGCTTCCGATGTGGTGGTCTGGACCATGATGAGCCGCCAGTGCCCCATCGCCACGCTGTCGGGGCTCAGCAGCGCCTCGGTCATCCAATAGATCTTCTCATAGGGTGTGCCGGGCAGCAGGGAGGCCTTGCGGGCTGTCTCACCGGCGCCATCGGCGGCCAGGCTCACAAGCTTTGTGAAGATGGCGTCCTTGGATTTGAAGTAGTTATACACAAACCCCTGGCTGAAACCGGCCACAGAGGCGATGTCGCTGATCTTGGCGCCAGCCAGGCCCTTGCGGGCGAACACCTCCAGCGCGGCCAGTATGATCTTCCGCTCGCCCTTTTCGGGCATTAGCTCCTCCATGCCCTGGGCCAATGCCTGCATCAGCAGCTCTCCCTGTTTTGTCATGAGGCCTCCTGTGAAAATGAATGAACGTTCATTCATATTTTATGATTGTTGGATGGATTTGTCAATAACAAAGATTCCACCCTTTAGCAGACGCTGATCGCACCGTCAAAAGGCGGAGCCCTCTGGTAAAATATGCGGTGCAGGGCGCAGCCCTGTAACCCAAAACCCCCTCCCCACGGCAACCATGGCAGACGCCTTTGGCCGGAATGGGGAGGGGGCAGGGGGTGGGGTACAGGCAACAGCGATTACCTCATTTCGCAAACCACTGTGTGATCAGGTAATACTTCGTGCTGCTGTTATACACAATGCCAATGCCGATGCGGGTGTAGCCCTCATTGAGGATGTTGGCCCGGTGGCCGGAGGAGTTCATAAGGCCACTGTGGGCAGATGTCACCGAGGTGTATTTGGCGATGTTTTCCCCGGCGCTGGAGTAGCTCACCACGGAGGCCTTGAGCCGTGCACTGAAGCTGCCATAGGTGGGCGAGGTGTGAGAAAAGAAATCATGGTCCGACATATCCTTGCTGTGCTTGCGGGCAGCCGCGCGCAGGCTGGTGTCCAGCTTCAAGGCCGGCAGCCCGGCTGCTTGCCGCTCCTCGTTGACCAGTGCAATCATGGATGTTTCCTTGGCGGAGGCGTAACCGGAAGCTGGAGCCGCTGTGGGCGCGGGTGATGCTGTGGCAACCGGCGTGGGCCTCATGGTGGGCCTTGTTGTAGGTTTTGCGGTGGGCTTTGCCGTTGGCTTCGCGGTGGGTCTTGGTGTGGGCTTTGCTGCGGGGGTGGCAGTAACCCTTTCTGTCGGCGCTGCAGCGACCGACGGTGCGGCTTTCAGCGAAGCGGTCGGATTTACAGTTTCCGTTGGATCAACTGCTGTGGATGCTGTGGGCTGCATGGCTGACTCCGCAGAAAACAGAGATGCCGATGCCATCCTGGCGTTCTCGGTGGCAGCAGCCGCTGGCTCCGGCGATTGTGTGGGCGTTGGTTGTATTGCTCCATCGGCAGAGGCGTTGCCCTGCACTTGATACGCGACTTGGGATTGCGGTTGGCAGGCCGAGAAACTGATCGCCATGAGGACAATGAGGATGGTCAAAAGAATCGGTTTTGTTTCTCTGCTGTTTTTCCGGGTTGACATCAAGCACCTCCTGAACCCTTGTGTTGGCTTTGGTTGCAGGAATGAGGGATGAATGAATTGCTTTGTTTGGTAAAATACTACGATACAACCATATTCAAATCAACCGCCAGATGTTTCCATAGCAATGCTTCCAAGGCCTGCCTGCCGCAATTTCGCCGCATTTTTTCGGAAACTTCTGGTTTTTTCGCATGCTATAATTGGGCCATGAAAATGAGGAATGCGTTCCCGACCAAAGGAGTGCCAACCATGAAGAAAGTCCTGTCAGCCATTCTCGCGGCCCTGCTGCTTGTTTCCATGAGCGCAACCGCGTTGGCCATACCCGATGAAACCGCAGCACCCACCGATACAGCCCAGCCCACCGGGACGACGGCACCCACAGAAACGGTTGCACCCAGCACCACGCCCGAGCCCACAAAGCAGCCCAACCCGTTCATTGAGCAGGTGAAGGCGATGCGCGCTGAGGTCAGAGCGCTGCGCGAGCTGCTGAAGACCGAGAAAGAGTACGACCGCCAGGTGCGCGACCAGATCAAGGCGATCCAGGGCGTAGTCAAGCTGGATACAGAGAAGGTCAAGGCCTACACCGCACAGTTGAAAGAGCTGACAAAAAAGCTGGGGCAGCTGACCAAGGAGCTGGCCAAGCTGGAAAAACCGGCCAAAGGCAAAAAGCCCGCTGTGGACAACAGCAAGAAGATCAATGAGCTCAAGCAGACGATCCAAGCCCTCAAGGACGAGATTGCTGCCCTGAAGGCCCAAAATCAGCCCCTTGTTGACCAAGTCAAAAACAGCAAGAACGGCCGCCGCTCCCTTCTGCCCCTAAAGCAGCAGCTGAAGGCCAAGTATGAAGCGCTCAAGCCGCTCGTGCGTGCTGCAAAAACACTGAACGACGAGATCCGCCAGCTGACCGTGCACGATCTGAAGGATGCCCTGAAGGCCGGTGACACCGAAAAGGCCACACTGGCTGTCGAGCAGATCCGCGCCAAGATCGAGCTGCTGAAGGCCAACATCAACGCCCGCATCGCGATCCGGCTGGAAATGCGCGCCATGTTGGATGCTTACAAGGCCCAGCTTGAGACGCCCCCCGCAGCAAACTAAGGCCCTCCTGTTACCAAAGCCCCTCTCCCATCAACGGGAAAGGGGCTTTTTTCTCTTTGAGGGAGTTGCTTGCCACGGCTGATGGAAGGAGGGTTTAGAACTTGTCGAGGAGATAGATGCCCTTCCTCACAAACAGCTTCCCGAGCTCTTCTGCTTTACTGTTCACCGTTACATCGCTGCGCAGCCTCAACTGCTCGAAGGGCAAATAACCGGTCACCAGCTGGGCCAGCGCGTGCTCGGTGCATTGCAGGTCCGCGCTGCCGTCTTTCACGCGGCGCACGCGGCTCTCGCCGTTGTCCCAGTCGATCTTGTAGGTGCCGGAGTTGGCGGGCAGGAAGCTGTCTGCCACGGCCACTTTCACAGTGCCCTTGCCCTCGGGCTTGGCCATCATCCTGAGCGCCTTCTGCGCATTCACCACGCGGCACATGCCCTCATAGGCCACTTCTGTTTTCACATCATAGGGGCTGGGCCAGATCAGGCTCGCGTCCACATCGGGCGGCAGCTCCCAGGAGATGGTCTTCAGGTTGCTGCAAAACCCTCCGAGGAACCCCAGCAGCCCCAGCAAGCCGTCGTTTGAGCGCCAGCAGGCTTCCAGCACCCGCATCCGGTCAGCGGTTGGCTCACCTTCGCCCACGAAAAGCACATAGGCGGCAGGCCTGCCATCCTCGCCAAACCACACATAGGATTGCCTGCGGGTCTTCATCGGGTCCACTTCCAACAGGCCGTGCCAGCGCCAGCCCTCGCGGTCCACGCACAGGTTGTAGTGCTGGGCAAAGTCGTTATAGACCTCCACGATGGGGCCCGGGTCGGTGCCCCCCTCGCCGGGGATGAACCGCTCTGCGTGGCCGGGCCTGCGAAGCGCCCGCAGCGGCTCGGTGGGGGCCTTCACGCGCGTGATGCGGTTGCACACCTCATAGCCGAACTTACGGTAATATTGGTAGGAAAAGGGATACAGGAACGAAAACACATCGCCGCGCTCAGTAAGCTCTGTCAAGCTGCTTTGCATCAGGCCGCGCACATTGCCGCCATCGCGGTGCTCCGGCCAGCTGGCCACGCCGCCCACGCCGCCCATGCCCACCACGGAGCCGTCGAACCAGCAGTCATAGGGGATCAAATCGAACCCGGCCACCAGCTTGCCGCTCTCATCAAAGCACCCGCGGCCACTCTGCCTGGGGTCGCCGTCGGCCATCTCCTTTTGATACTTCTCCCTGTCATAGGTGAAGAAAAAGGCCTGGGCCTGCATCTCCATCAGCTCCAGCCGTTCTTCGCCGGTTACCGGCCTGTACTGCATCTGCCGCACCCTCTCTTTTGTGTTCTCATGGCATATTATACCACAACATTGACCTGCCACTTCACGGGGTGCAGCGCTTTGGTTTACACGCCGCAACTCATGGTGTATCATTCCCCTGTGATTATGGGCTGGTCTTGGAGGTTTTGTGGAGCTGCAAAAGATGCTTTATGTGGGCCTGGGCGGGTTTGCTGGCGCGTCACTGCGCTATCTTGTCATGCTGGCATCGGTGGGCCTGTTTGGGGAAGGGATGCCCTGGGGCACGATGATCGTGAACGCCGTGGGCGGCCTGTTCGCTGGCATCGTGATGGAGCTGGGTATTGCGTCCAGCTTCATTTCACCGGCCATGCGATTGTTTTTGATGACGGGCATCCTGGGCGGGTTCACCACGTTTTCCGCCTTCAGCTGGGAGACAATGAGCCTGTTTTCCGAGGGCTCCTGGCTGCGGGCAAGCCTCAACATCCTTCTCAATGTGGCGCTGAGCCTTGGGGCGGTGATGCTGGGCAGGGCAATTGTGAGTCATTGATCATCTTTCTCCCCGCCGTGCCTGCAATAAACACCAACGCCCCCGCCGCTGCAAGCCCCGCCATCACACCGTTGATGGCAAAGGCCGGGCTTGCGCCCAGCCAGTCGGTGAGCCAGCCGGTGAGGTAGGGGCCGGCAAAGATGCCGATGCCATAAACCGCCTGATAGAAGCCCATCGCCGTGGCTCGCTTTTCGTCGGGCATTTTTGACACGCACAGCGCCATCAGCGCCGGGAAGGTGAGCGCGCTGCCCAGGCCCGTCATAAACTGGCTCAAATACATCCATCCCATGCCGGTGGCGAAGGGCACCATCGCGCAGGACAGTGCCTGCAATACAAATCCTGCGGCCACCATGGGCCGGAAGCCCACGCGGGGTGCAAGCTTCGTGGCCGCAAAGGGGGCCAGCGCTGCCGTGGGCAGCATGAAGCACATCGTGAGCGCGCTCAATTCCAGATTGGTGGCATGAAAGGCCGCCGCTGCCATCGGCGCGAACACAAACCCCTTGCCGAAGTTGATCGCCTGCGCAAAGATCGCCAGCACTGCGGCCACCACCAGCGTTTTCTCCCGGATCGTGCCGCCCACCGCACCAAGGCTGATGGGGCTGCGTGCCTTTCGGCTTTCTGTTGCGAAGGCTGCCAGCGCCAGGCCTACCAGGGCCAGCGCCGCCGCCGCCAAAAAGGTGTAGCGGTAGCCGTAGGCCTGGGCCACTACGCCGCCCACCAGCATCGCCAGCAGCTGGCCCGCCGCGGTGGAGCCCTCCACAAAACCCATCGAATGTTGTTTCCCCTCAAAATAGCTGGAAAACAGGATGGAAATCTGCACATAGGCGCAAGCGGCCAGCCCCGCCAGCAGCCTGCCGATGAGCAGCGCGCCGGGCGAGCGGGCAAAAAAGAACATCACCAGCGAGCTCAAGCCGCCCATGGCAATGCCAGCCAGGATGAAAGGCTTGCGGCGGCTCAGCCGGTCTGACCAGATGCCCAGCGGCAGCCGCAGCAGCATCTGCGTGACGCCATAGGAGCCGGCTATCAGGCCCACCATCGTGGCGGTGGCGCCGATGTCATGCTTGATGTAGTCGGAGAATTGCGGCACATACACATAAACGGTGGTCCAAAACAGGGCGTTGACAAAATACATCAACACTTGTGGTTTCTTCCGGATCATAAGGGCCTCCATGGGCGAATAGCACATTTTTAGCATGAATCGGCGCGGATTGCAAGGGAATCGCCCGAACCCATCGCATTGTGAATCATCACCTTTTGTGGTAAAATATTCAGGCATACACAAGCAGAAGTACGGAGATCTACCAATGCCCCACAAAGCAGAAGTACAAACGGCCACCAACTATATCGACGAAGCGGTAAACGACGACATCCTTGCCGGCAAGGTGAAGCATCACATCCAGACCCGTTTCCCGCCGGAGCCAAACGGCTATCTGCACATTGGCCACCTCAAAGCCATGGTTGTGGATTTTGAAACGGCGCAACGCTACGGCGGCGTGTGCAGCCTGCGGTTTGACGACACCAACCCCGTGAAGGAAGACACCGAGTATGTGGAGGCGATCTTTGAAGACATCCACTGGCTCGGCTACGATTGGGGCGACAGGCTTTATTACGCCTCCGACTATTTCGACCGCAACTATGAAATCGCGCTGGAGATGATCAAGCGGGGGAAGGCCTATGTCTGTGAGCTTACCGCCGACCAGATCCGCGAGCACCGCGGCACGCTCACCGAGCCCGGCCGCAACAGCCCCTGGCGCGACCGGCCCGTGGAGGAGAGCCTGCGGCTCTTTGAGGAGATGCGCGCCGGGAAGCACCCGGAAGGGTCGATCACGCTGCGGGCGAAGATCGACATGGCTTCGCCCAACATCAACATGCGTGACCCGGTGATGTATCGCATCCTCTTTGCCCATCACCACCGCACCGGCGACAAGTGGTGCATCTACCCGATGTATGACTTCTCCCACCCGGTGGATGACGCGTTGGAGGGCGTGACCCACTCGCTGTGCTCGCTGGAGTATGAGGACCACCGGCCGCTTTATGACTGGGCCGTGCGGGAGGCGGGGTTTGAGTTTCCGCCCCGGCAGATCGAGTTTGCCCGCCTCAACATCACCAACACTGTGATGTCCAAGCGATACCTGCGGCAGCTGGTGGAGACCGGCATGGTGTCCGGCTGGGATGACCCGCGCATGCCCACGCTGTGCGGCCTCAGGCGCAGGGGCTACACGCCCGCCGCGCTGAAGGACTTCATTGATCGGGCCGGCGTGGCTAAGGCCAACAGCACGGTGGATATCAAGCTACTGGAGCACTGCATCCGAGAGGAACTGAATGAGACGGCCCCTCGCGTGATGGGCGTGCTGGAGCCTGTGAAGGTGACCATCACCAATTGGCCGGCAGGCCTGGTGGAAGAGCTGGAGCTGGAGAACCACCCCGGCCACCCGGAGATGGGCACCCGTAAGATCAAATTCTCCGGTTCGCTTTTCATCGAGCAGGAGGATTTTATGGAGAACCCGCCGAATAAGTTCTTCCGGCTGAAGCCCGGCGGAGAGGTGCGTTTGAAAGGCGCCTACATCATCCGCTGCGATGAGGTTGTGAAGGGCGAGAGCGGTGAGGTGGCGGAGCTGAAGTGCTCCTACGACCCGGAGAGCCGCTCTGGTAGCGGCGAGGGCCGTAAGGTGAAGGGCACGCTGCACTGGGTGGATGCTGCCGATTGCGTGGCGGCGCAGGTGCGGCTCTATGATGTGCTCTTCAACGACAACGACGCCGAGGATTTTGCTGAGCGCCTCAACCCCGACTCTGTGAAGGCGCTGGAAAACAGCCTTGTGGAGGGCAGCCTGGCCACTGCCATGGCTGGTGACCGGTTCCAGTTT
This sequence comes from Bacillota bacterium, assembly GCA_023435705.1. Lineage (GTDB taxonomy): Bacteria > Bacillota > Clostridia > Christensenellales > UMGS416 > JAEYRA01. The sequence goes on from JAEYRH010000003.1 coordinate 171,509, forward strand.
ATGCGCCAGGGCTACTTCATTTGCGACACGGACAGCAAGCCAGGCGCGCCGGTGTTCAACCGCACCGTGGGCCTGAAGGACAGCTGGGCCAAGGAAATAGGCAAGGCCTGAGCGGATTTGACTGATCAAGCGGCTGGAAGGGCCGTTTGAAATAGTGAACTCGAGGGAGGGAACACGCATGGCAAAGGAAGATCCCATTCTGATTGACAAAACCGAAGTCATCCTGATGGCAAGCAAAGGCTCTGGCACCGAAACCGTCAACGCGTCCTACGACAAGATCATCCGAATTGAGTTCCGTAAGTGTGAGGAAACCAAGCTGTTCAAGAAGTTCCCCTCGGAGCAGATCAGCTTCACGATCCGCGGTCGGGAGGATCCGGTGGTGTTCTTCAAGGGCAAGGTGGGCGACGACCTGTTTGAAAGCTATAAAACAGCCCTTGCCAAGTTCGCCAAGGACAACCGCGTTTCCTTCGCCAGCAACCTCTAGCGCGCAGCCCCATTAAACATGTGGGCGGGGGTTGTCCCCGCCCATTCAATTACCACAGGAAAGAGTGAGCCAAATGCAGACCAGAACCCGTTTCGCCCCCAGCCCCACCGGATATCTTCATTTGGGTGGGCTTCGCACCGCGCTGTACACCTATCTGTTCGCCCGTAAGAACGGCGGCACGTTCATCCTCAGGATCGAGGACACCGACCAGGAGCGCCAAGTGGAAGGTGCGGAAGAGGGCATTTACCGCGCAATCCGACTAGCAGGACTCAAGTATGACGAAGGCCCGGACGTGGGCGGCGATTATGGCCCCTATATCCAGAGCGAGCGAAAACAATTGTATAAGCCGTATGCCGACGAGCTTGTAGATAAGGGCGGTGCTTATTATTGCTTTTGCTCCAAGGAACGGCTGGACAGCTTGCGAGACGAATACGAAAAGCGTGGCGAAACTTTCAAGTATGACAAGCACTGCCTGGGCCTCCCCAAGGAGGAGGTGCGCGCCCGCATTGCCGCCGGCGAGCCCCATGTGATCCGCCAGAACATGCCCACCGATGGCCGGGCGGACTTCGACGACGTGATTTTCGGGCACATCGAGGCCGACTACGCGGCGTTGGATGACATGGTGCTCATCAAATCCGACGGCATGCCCACCTACAACTTCGCCAACGTCGTGGACGACCATACGATGGGCATCACGCATGTGCTCAGGGGCACGGAGTATCTGTCGTCCACTCCCAAATACAACCATCTCTATCGTTCATTCGGCTGGGAGATTCCTCAATACGTCCATTTGCCCGTTGTGGATGTCATCTCTCGAGATGGAACCAGGCGGCGGCTTTCGAAGCGCAAAGGCGATCCGTCTTTCGAGGACTTGCTTGCGCAGGGGTACCTTAAGGATGCCGTTGTGAATTATATCGCCTTACTGGGATGGAACCCGGGTACGAATCAAGAGATGTTTACGCTGGCGGAGCTGGAGCGGGAATTTAGTCTGGACGGGATCAGTAAGTCTCCGTCTATATTTGACATCGAAAAACTCCGTTGGTTCAACGCTGAATACGCCCGCAAGATGCCTCTGGACGAGTTCCATGCCACGATATTGCCCTGGATCAGCGGCACCATCGACGTGAACCGGTTTGACACCCGGCGCATCGCAGAGCTGCTGCAGCCCCGCACCGAGCTTTTCAGCGAGCTGGCAGCCAAGGTGGACTTCCTCATGGAGATGCCGGAGTTTGACACGGCGCTCTATGAAAACAAGAAGATGAAGACCAACGCCGATGTGGCCCGCCAGATGCTTTCGGCGGTGAAACCGGTGCTGGAAGGCCTTGCCGATTGGAGCGAGGCAGCCATCCACGACGCCGTGATGGCGCTGATCGCAGAGCTTGGCGTGAAGAACGGCCTGATGCTCTGGCCGCTGCGCATCGCCATCTCCGGCCGGGAGAGCACACCGGGCGGGGCCTTTGAGATCGCTTATCTGTTGGGGAAAGAAGAGACAATGATGAGGCTGGGCAGGTCGATCAATCAGCTTGGCTGACATAACCTTCGGGAATTGATTCTATGAATATCCTTGCCTCGTTAAGGCATGGAATAAGGGCGGGCTGCAAGGCTCGCCCTTTTCCAATCGAATAACCCTTCTAGCTATTTTGGAAATACATATTGCTATTATCCCTTTTTGCAATCCAATAATATAATGTATCAGAAATCCGAAAGGACGGTCAACCATGGATTGTGAATCGATTATCAAAAGAAAAGTCTGCATGGACGCAAAGGTAACGTTGGATCAGGATGTCGATCTCGGTAGGGTGCGTTCATTTTGTATGTCTGAGCCGAAGCTGGTGAAATACCGTGGCAGCAGCGACGAGAGATGTACATTCGTTGTAAGGCAACTGGTTTGTGTGGAAATCCCGTTGAAATTTGCCGCAAATGTTAAGGCTGAGCCGGCTGGTATCGCATGTGATATTGCTGGCCAATGCAAGGATAAACCTCCGTGCCGCAGAGAGCCGCCGAGAGAACGTTATGTCCCAGGGGAAGATGATTTTATGGACAACGATGACGAACCCTGCCGTAGGCGCCGTACTCACACATCCTGGGGATATACCGAATAGAATACATTGAGATATCAGCGTCGATTGAAAGGATGATGTTTTTTATGGCGTGTCCAAGAACAGTACACGAGACAGTGTGTGTGGATGCCCTTGTTACGATCCGGCCAGAAGTGACAGTCGGCACGATTGTTACCTTCTGCGATGGTGACCCGATCATTGATGGCTGCGAAGGAACCCTGCAACCCTTCTGCACGTTCCGCGTAGGCCAGTCCATTTGTGTGCAGATACCCTTGACCTTTAATGCGATCGCCACCGCTGCCGCCGACGGGATCATATGTGGTGATCCTGAAAATGGAAATTGCTCTCAAGCGCCTACGGGCTGCACACACTCGCAAGGATTCTACAGAACCCATGAGGATTTTACCGCCTCATTGATTGAACTTGCTGGCGGCTCCATTGTGCTGGGGAACGACAGCATGGGTGCAAGTTTCACGGTTAACACGGGCAATGTGGGCCTGGTCTTCAGCGGAGACGTTCCGGTTCCGCCCGCACCCACCGACAACAATTTCAACGCGCAATATGATGCGTTGTATATTCAGCTCCTTGCCGCCAGACTGAACCAGCTGAACGGTGCCACATGTCAGCTTGCACAGGATATCATCGATGAAGCGAATGCATTTCTTGCCAGTTCGCCCGCGACGGGGCAGGCCGGAGCGCCGGCGCTTACGGCTCAACTGACGCTCTTCAACGAGGGGAATCTCGGGGACGACTGCCCAGAACACTGTCCAGATGATGAGGACGGTAACGGCGAAGGTTAATTCATTTCACCCTTCAAATACGAAGGGTGATACATAAATGAACTTATTAATACACTACTCCTAATTCTGTCCTTTCTGCTAATCTTTCATAATCCACCCCGAACTACTAATACCCCACCTCTTTTGTGTCGCTTGACAAACGCAGTGTGGTCTGGGATAATTAATTTATTAGATGGCTAATCAATGGTTTTCCGAGCAATGTCAGCCGGGCATGCCAATTGGTGTGAGCCGGCTTTTGGTTATCAGGAGCGTGCAATGCAGTTATTCGTCAAAGACAAAGCCTTTTACAAAAAAGTGTTGGCCATTGCGGTCCCAGTGACACTGCAGGGACTGATCAACATGGGCGTGAACATTGCGGACGTCATCATGCTGGGCCACCTGAACCAGGACGCCCTTTCCGCCTCGTCGCTGGCCAACCAGTTCTGCTTCATTTTCATGATCCTGAACTTCGGCCTGGGCGGCGGCGCCGGTGTGCTCACCGGCCAGTTCTGGGGTATGGGCGACCGCGAGTCGATTAAGAAAACACTCTCCATTGTCTATAAGGTTTCCATTGTGTTCGCGTTGCTCTTCTTTGCGGCCACGCAGCTTTTCCCCGAATCGATTATGCGGCTGTATACCAATGAGGATTCTCTCATCACCCAGGGGGCCAGCTACCTTCGGATTGTTTCCTGGGCTTTCGTGCTGCAAGGCATCTCCACAACCTCGTTTATCGTGCTGCGAACTGTCGGCGTGGTGAAGCTCACGCTGGTCACCAGCCTGGTCGCGCTGGTGAGTAACACTTTCATGAACTGGATGCTCATATTCGGCAATCTGGGCGCGCCGCAGATGGGCGTGGCCGGCGCGGCTCTGGCCACCGCGATTTCCCGCGTGTTTGAGTTTATCATTATTGTGGTGTTCGTGTTGTTTATTGACAAGAAAATCCAGTTCAAACTCAGGAACATCTTCGGCTTCGACGGCCAGATCCTCAAGAGGTTCTTTCAGAGCGGGCTGCCAGTCGTGATCAGCGATCTGGTGCTGGCCCTTGGTCTCAATGTGCTGACGGCCATCATGGGCCGCATCGGCGGCGACTTTGTGGCGGCCAACGCCATCGCCAACTCGGTGTGGCAATTCATCTCAGTGTTTCTGATGGGCACCAGCGCCGCCAGCACCGTGATTATCGGCAACACGATCGGAGCCGGAAAGTATGAAGACGCGAAGAAATATGGCGTGACCTTCCTGATGCTTGCGGTTATCATCGGCGTGGTCACCGGCTGCGCGATCTATCTGCTGCGCGATGTGGCGGTGGCGGTGTTTGGCGGCACGCTGACCCCTGCTGCTCGCTTGATCAACCAGCAGCTGATGGGCGCGCTGGCGATCCTGGCTGTATTCAGCTCCGTGCAGATGATGCTCACCAAGGGTGTGCTTCGGGCCGGTGGTGATACCCGCTTTTTGATGCTGGCCGATGTGCTGTTCCTCTGGGCGGTGTCGGTGCCGCTGGGCTACACGGCCGGGCTGGTTCTGCGCCTGATCCCGTTTGGGGTGTTCCTGTGCCTAAAGATTGATGAGATCATCAAGGCGGTGTGGTGCAGCACCAGGCTTTTCAGCGGCAAGTGGATTCGCAATGTGACGATACCGACCGGGCATGAGCAAGCGCCCCAGGCTGCGCTGGTGGACGCGGCAGAAGGCGCGGAATAGTCAAGAGCGGGGCATTTGCCCCGCTTTGCTTTATCACTCCTTTCACCTTCTTATGACTCACATCTCTCCCGGTAGTGAATAGCCTGTAACTGAAACCAATCTTGGAGGTTCATGATGGGCTATTATGTGAATGTTGAACCGGGTGTGAATGTATTTGTGGAGGACTTGAACCCGGAGGGGCAAAAGACAATACTGTTCATACACGGATGGCCGGGCAGCCATGAGCTGTTCGAATACCAGTTTGATGTGCTGCCGGCGATGGGGTACCGATGCGTCGGTATGGACTGGCGAGGTTTCGGGCGGTCAGACAAACCCTGGAGCGGCTATGACTACAACCGCCTGGCCGACGATGTGCGAGGTGTTGTGGATGCCCTGCGGCTCAAAGATTTCACGTTGGGCGGCCACTCCACAGGTGGTGGGATTTGTATCCGCTATATGGCAAGGCATGGCGGCCATGGTGTTTCAAAACTGGCGCTGTTTGCTGCTGCCGCGCCTAGCCTCATCCAGCGGCCCTACTTTCCATATGGGTTGCCCAGACAGGCCGTGCTGGACATCATCAATGGTACATACAATGACAGGCCGGAAGTTTTGCGCGACTTTGGCAACATGATCTTTTTCCAGCATGTCACCGAGCCATTTTCCGATTGGATCTTCCAGCTGGGGCTGCAGGCGGCGGGTTGGGCCACTGCGGCGATCGCCAAAGCCTGGCTGGATGAAGAGGCGCTGTTTACGGACATGAAGGCAATCACTGTGCCCACATTGATCCTGCACGGCATCCATGACAGGGTATGCTTGTTTCAGCTGGCTCTGGCGCAGAGAGATGGCATACGCTACTCAAAACTGGTGCCGTTTGAAGAGAGCGGCCATTTTCTTTTCATCGATCAGAAGGAGAAATTCACCGCGGAGCTTATGAAGTTCATTGAGGAATAAGCAATATGAAGCCCCGGGGCTGGCTCGCAAAGTAGCCCCGGGGCTAGTCAGCTCCATTCATCTCATCAGCACCCGCATGATCCATGGCCGCTTGATATCCATCGCATCATACCTGCAAAGTTCGTGGCAACAAAAGCAACTGATGCATTTCCCCATTTCCACCACAGGCTTGTGATCTACCAGCTCGATTGCCTTGGCCGGGCAGCTCCTGGCACACTCGCCGCACCCCTTGCATACTTGCAGCTTGAACCGGGGTTTGGCCTTCAGGCGCTTGTTGAGCCATTTGGCCACCGGTTTTGGCAGGATCCAGTCATATACGTTAAACGCCACTTTGGTAGTGGGTTTGTCAAAATCCAATACTGCCACATCAGCCAGTGCTGGGCCGGCTGTTTCCACATCTTCCGCGCGGAAAGTGCAATGCCCCCTGGCCGCCGCTTCCCGGATGGTCGGCACTTTTTTTGGATCCAGCCCAATGATTGATGCCGCAACCACATCCAGTTTGTAAGGATCTGCTGAGGCCAGCACCAGGCCAACCTGCCTTGGGTGGCCGTTGGTGGGGCCGTAGCCTTCCATGCCAATCACGGCGTCCATGATCGTGAGCGCCGGTTTGGCAAACTCGCAGATGTCCAAAAGCACGCCGGCAAAATCATTTTCGTCCTCAAATCGAAAATGGTATTCAGTTTTGAAACTGCCCGGAATGATTCCAAATAGATTCTTTACTGCACCACTATAGACCATCATCATGTGTGTTTTGAGCTTTGGCAGGTTGATGATCTTGTCCGCATCCAGTACAGGCCGGATCGTCTTGACGCTTTTCATCATCCTCCCATTGGGCCATGGCACATCCACAACCTCAGTGTCATAACTCAACTCCGCGCCGCTGGCTTTTGCGGCGTCTTTCATGCCGCAGGTTTCATACACCGCATCCAGCGTGCCCGATGTGTGAAAATTGTAGCCGCCGGGGCTGTCGCAGATCAACGGCTTGCCGCCTGCTTGCCTCACCAGCTCTGCCACGGCCTGCACGATGGCCGGGTGTGTTGTTGTCGCCGTTTCCGGCTTGCGGCGCATCAGCAGGTTTGCTTTCAGCAGCACCTTGTCGCCAGGGCTCACAAAGGCTTCGATGCCGCCCAGCTGTAACAGCGAATGGCGGACAGCTGCCCGTACCATGCCAATGTCATAGCCCGGGCACCTTACAATGGATACATCGTTCATTGTGGTCTCCAAAGAATAAGGAATGAATGATGACGTTGATGAAATCAGTATATGCCAAAATGGCGATGCTGAACAGGGAAATGATGTTTTGACATATTTCGTGCTCTTTGGATAATCGGCTAACAAAATTTTACCACGATTATTCGCAACCTCACAGGTTACATTATCACTAGAACAGAAAAGGAGGTGAGTTCACAAATGGCAAGCAGCAACAAGAAATTGGTTCCCCAGGCATCTCAGGCGCTGGACAACATGAAGTATGAGATCGCCACCAGCTTTGGCATCAACCTGAAGAATGGCTACAACGGCGACCTCACGTCTCGCCAGAACGGCAGCGTGGGCGGCGAAATGGTCAAGAGGATGATCCAGCAGTATGAGCAGTCCATCAGCGGTCAGCAGATGCGCTAACGGTTGCCCATAGCGTGAAGTTCATTGGAGGTGAACTCTATGGCAAGAAACAGGACTTTGGTTCCTGAAGCGAAGAACGCTCTATCCAATATGAAGTATGAAGTCGCCTCTTCGCTGAACGTCAAATTCAATCAGGGCTACAATGGCGACTTGACTTCACGCCAAGCCGGCAGTGTTGGTGGGGAGATGGTCAAGCGCATGATCCAGCAGTATGAGCAGGGCATGAGCGGGCAGACCACCGCGAGGCGTTAACAGACGCAGGCTGGTAATCGTTTCCGGCGCGGCCATTTGGCCGCGCCTTTTCATTTTGTCACTTTGCAGCTACAATACTGATACTGTTCCTGTTTTGAGGGTTACTATGATCAAACTGGCCATTTTTGATCTGGACGGCACACTGTATGAAGCGCACCGCACGGCGTCCGCCGCGGCAAACGCAGCGTTGGAAGAGCTTGGCCTTCCGCCGGTTTCGGTGGAATTTATCCAAGAGATCATTGGAGAAATGATGGATGGGTTCTGCCGTTTGATCGCCCCTAGCCTGAGCCAGGAGGAGCGCAGGCTCCTCGCTGACAGCGTGCGCCGCAGGGAACGGGAGCTGATCCCAACCCATGGGCGGCTGTTTGAGGGCGTCAGATCAATGCTTCAACAGTTCATCGATATGGGATATGTGCTGGCCATTTGCTCCAATGGCAGCCGGGAGTATGTTGACACCGTTGTGAAGTGTTTTGGAATTGAGATGTTCTTCACCCACTACAGCTGCCGGGAGCCTGGAAGAACCAAATCACAGGCCGTTGGAGATTTGCTCGTGGGTGTAAAACCCGAGTATGCCGTGATGATCGGTGACAGCAAATTTGACTTCATTGCCGCAAAAGATAATGCTTTGCCATGCATCGCAGCGGCATACGGCTACGGCGCGGCAGACCTTACGCAAGCTGATTTTGTGGCCCAATGTGCCAGAGAGATCACCGGGCTTGCGGCGCGGTGTGAGATCTTCGCTGCCATTGAGCTCGCATGCGGCTGCCGGGCAGCCGGCAAGCCCCTGATCATCGGTGTGAATGGTGTGGATACATCGGGGAAAACGCAGTTCTCCAATGCTTTGGAACAATTCCTGCGTCACCGCGGTCATCACACGCAGGTGATTCACCTGGATGACTTCCATAACCCCCGGGCAATTCGGACCAGCGGGGAAGATGAGAACCAAAGCTACATCGACCACGCGTTCAATCTGCAGCGATTGGAAACTGAGCTGCTTGATCCAATCTCAACCTGCGGAGCGGTGGATGTGGAGCTGGATTTGCTTGATCTGGATTCTGATACGGTTACCAACCGTAAGCGGTATGCCGTAACGAGCAATACCATTGTGATTGTGGAGGGTATGCTGCTCTTCCGCCCGCCTATCGACCAATATTTTGACTTAAGGGTTTTCCTGCACATCGGCTTTGACGAGGTGCTGCGGCGGGCAGAGGTGCGGGATGTGCCGCTGTATGGGCCGGAGTTTCTGGACCGTTACCGCAGGAAATACATCCCAATCCAGCAACAGTATCTTGCCAAATGGCAGCCGATGGAGCGCGGTGATTTCGTGATTGATAACACCGACTATGGGCATCCCAAGTTGATTGGGCAGCCATCTGCACTGGGATAATCAAATACACCGTTGCCGATCCCGAATGTTTGTTTCTATCCCGCATATTTGGTATAATATTGTCATCCCCCAATTGGAGACGGATTCATGGAAGACCTTTTTTCCGCCGGCATGAAAAAGCAAGCCCCCCTGGCTGACCGCATGCGCCCCCGCACCCTGGATGAATTCCTGGGCCAGGAGCACATCATCGGGCCGGGTAAGCTGCTGCGCCGGGCGATAGAAGCCGATCGGCTCACCTCCAGCATCTTCTTCGGCCCGCCGGGCACTGGCAAAACCACGCTGGCCAACATCATCGCCAACACCACCAACGCGGCGTTTGAAAAGCTCAACGCCGTCACCTCCGGCGTGGCCGATGTGCGCGAGGTGATCAAGAGCGCTGAGAGCCGACTAAAGCTTTACGGCCAACCCACCTACCTGCTGCTGGACGAGTGCCACCGCTGGAACAAAGCCCAGAGTGACAGCATCCTGCCGGCCATCGAAAAAGGCGTGATCCGCTTCATCGGCAGCACCACTGAAAACCCGATGCTGGCGATGACGCCGGCCATCGTGAGCCGGTGCCGGGTCTTTCAATTTGAAGCTCTGAACAAGGAGCACATCAAAAAGGCGATCCGGATCGCTTCGGAAGACCGGGAGCGGGGCTTTGGCGACATTCCCATGGAGGTTGCGGCGGACGCGCTGGAGCACATTGCCAGTGTGGCCAACGGCGACGCCCGCAGCGCCCTCAATGCACTGGAGCTGGCAGTGCTCACCACCCGCCCCGATGCCAGCGGCATCACCCGCATCACGCTGGAGGTGGCTGAGGAGAGTATCCAGAAGCGGCAGATGCGCTGCGACGAGAGCTATTTCTATGACATGCTGAGCGCATTCTGCAAAAGCCTGCGCGGTTCCGACAGCGACGCAGCGCTGGCCTGGGCTTTCCGCCTGATCCATGCCGGGGCTGACCCACGCATCATTGTGCGGCGCATGATCGCCCACGCCAGCGAGGATGTGGGCCTTGCAAACCCCAACGCCATGCTGCAGGCCGTGGCGGCGATGCAGGCGCTGGAGTTTGTGGGCCTGCCGGAGGCCGGGCTTTCGATCACGCAGGCGATCATCTTCATCTGCGAAAGCCCCAAGAGCAACGCCGTGGTGATGGCCAAGGTGGCCGCCCAGGAAGATGCGGAGCGCTCAGAATACCAACCTGTGCCGGTGCATCTGAGAGACACCAGCTACAAGGGCTTTGAGCGCATCGGCTCCGGCGAGGGTTATAAATATGCCCACGATTACCCCGGCCATTATGTGGAGCAGGAATACATGCCGGTGGAGTCCAAACAGAAGCGGTTTTATCACCCCAGCGATCAGGGGTATGAATTGAAGATCCGGGAGATCAGGCGGGGTAGGGGGAAGAGTAACGATTGAACTCCCTCTGTCGCTTCGCGACATCCTGATCCCCTTGTCGATCGTACCGATCGACATTCCCCCTTTGAAAAGGAGGAAACCTCAGGAGGGGGACAAGTCCTGCTTGATCGGGCTGTTTCTTGCCTCCCTCTTGAGGGAGGTGCCTGCGTAGCAGGCGGAGGGAGTCCCCGGTAGGGGCCGGGCTCCGTCCCGGCCCGCTCAACACAGCTCCAACCGGTCGTTCTTCGTAACTCCATATTGATTTTGTTCGTGCTCCATCTTTCCCCATCAGCCCCTCTCCCCCAACCCCTCCCCCACAGGTGGGAGGGGATTTATTAATGCTTGCTGATTTTTTATCGTGGAAGTACAATCTTTATAAATGAGATAAGTGAGAGGGACAAACTCGATGAAAAAAGCAGTAGCTTTGCTAGGAACAATCATCTTGATGCTAGTGCTTGCCGGATGTAGCAATGAGTTTAAATTTTCCGATCAGCAAAGTGATGTTTCATGGACCTATGAGGATCGTGTTTACCGCAGCATTGATATGTCTGATTGTGCATATGAGTACAATGAGGATCAGATGAAGTATCTTTTTTCTGTTAAAAGCGGAGAGTTTGATGACATGTCTCCATCCTATCGTGTCTATAAGCACAAGGATGATGAGGAGACCACCTATCTATTTGTGATACCCAAGCCCTCCATTCGTGATATGGTTCCATACGCATTTGTCTTGAAGGTTGAAGAATAGCCCTTCATCCAATCTTGCCCGATCTCCCCGCATAATCCTCCTCCCCGTCAGTAAGGATAATACTGGTTACGGGTCTGTTTTTGTATTGTCAGGTGATTGGTAATGATTGACAGAAATGGAGAATCCATTAGAATGAAAGGGTGGGTTGCGATGCCAACCCATCAAGTGGGATCACAAATTCCATGAAGGAGTAAAAATATGCTGGACAAACATGCCGCTGAACGGGCGCTGGCAAAGGCGCTCTGCTCCGGCGGGGATTTCTCTGAGATCTATCTGGAAGATGCCGACGCCACGTCGCTTGCGATGAGCAGCGGAAAGATGGAGACGGCTGTTTCCGGCCGCACTTTCGGCGCGGGCATCCGCGTGTTCAAGGGCACCAACGCCGCCTATGTGTATACCAATGACGGCTCCGAGGCGGGCCTTCTGCACGCTGCCGAGCAGGCTGCCGCGGCCATCGGCGCGCTGGGTGGGGAGGGGCATGTGACCCTCACCTGGTCAGACACGCCCCAGGCCCACCCGATCGCGATCAGACCCTCCGGTGTGGAGATAGCGAGGAAAGCCGATAAGGTGCGCCAGGCCTATGCAGCGTCGGCGGCATACGATCCGTTGATCGTGCAGACCGAGGTGAATTACAAGGACTGGAGCAAGCGCTTCTGGCTGGCCAACAGCGAGGGGCTCTTCACCTCCGACGAGCGCACCTACACCCGGCTCTATGCCACGGCGGTTGCCTCTGACGGCAAGGAGAGCCAGACCGGCAGCAACGGCCCCGGCAAGCAGATGGGCTTTGAGATGTTTGACTGCCTGGTGGACTGCGAGGCGGTGGGCCGGCGCGTGGCTGAAATGGCTGTCACGATGCTGAAGGCGGACCTTTGCCCGGCTGGCCGCATGCCGGTGGTGATTGAAAACGGTTTTGGCGGCGTGATTTTTCATGAGGCTTGCGGCCACTCGCTGGAGGCCACCAGCGTGGCCAAGGGCCGGTCCGTGTTTGCGGGCAAGCTGGGCCAGGCCATCGCTAGCCCTGTCGTCACCGCGTTGGATGATGGCACGATCCCCAACGCGTGGGGCTCAGGCAACATCGATGACGAAGGCAACCCCTGCCAAAAGACGGTGCTCATCGAAAACGGCATCCTGAAAAGCTACCTGATTGACCGGTTGGGCAGCCGCCGCATGGGGCTGCCGGCCACCGGGTGCGGGCGGCGGCAGGACTACCGCTTTGCCCCCACCTCCCGCATGAGCAACACATTCATTGCGCCGGGCAACCACAGCGATGAAGAGATCATCGCGTCTGTCTCCCATGGCCTGTACTGCAAGACAATGGGCGGCGGGTCAGTGAACCCGGCAACCGGCGAGTTCAACTTCTCCGTGCGCGAGGGCTATATGATTGAAAACGGCAAGATTGACCGCCCGGTGCGCGGCGCCACGTTGATCGGCAAGGGCAGCGAAGTGCTGCTGAAGATCGACATGGTGGGCAAGAACCTGGACTTTGGCGCCGGCATGTGCGGGTCGCAGTCCGGCAACATCCCGGCGGACGTGGGCCAGCCGATGGTGCGCGTTTCCGAAATGACCGTTGGCGGGAGGAAATGACAATGGATGACAGGAGCTTTATCACGAGCCTCTTTGCCGAGGCCAAGAAGGCAGGCCTCACCGAGTTTGAGGCATACTTCCGCGAAGGCGGCAGCTTCAAGGTGGGCGTATATGAGGGCGAGATTGACAATTACGACGTGAACACCAGCGCCGGGCTTTCCTTCCGTGTGCTGCAAAATGGCCGGATGGGCTATGCCTACACTGAGGCCTTTGACGACGCGGCGATCCAAATGCTGATTGAACGGGCCGCCGCCAATGCCGCGATCATCGAAAACGACGATCCCGAGTTCATATTTGGCGGCAGCCCCTCCTACGCCGAGGTGCAGGCATACAATGACGGCCTGGAAGCCATTGCCGCCCCGGAGAAGATCGCGATGGTCAAGCAGCTGGAGGCCGACGCCAGGGCCTATTCGCCAGATATCAAGGCGGTGCAGTATTGCACGGTGCTCTCCAGCAGCGGCCGCATCCGGCTGACCAACTCCAAGGGGCTGGACCTTTCCTTCCGCTCCAACTCCATGGCTGCCTACCTGATGGCGCAGGCTGAGCGGGGCGGAGACGTCACCACGGCCTTTGACGCCGCCGTGGCGCTTGCCCCTGGTGAAATTGATGTGAAGCAGCTGGCCGCCTCTGCTGCCCAGCGGGCGCTGGACAAACTTGGTGCCGCCACGGTGCCTTCGGGCAGCTATGATGTGGCACTATTCTGTGAGACTGCTGTGGATCTGTTGGAAGCCTTTGCCGGTGTGTTCAGCGCCGAGGAGGCCCAGAAGGGCAAGTCACGGCTGGCCGGGCAGGAGGGCGCTGTCGTGGGCTCTCCGGCGCTCACGATTGTGGACGACCCGCTGCGGCCCGGCGGTTATGCCTCCGCGCCCTTTGATGATGAGGGCGTGGCCGCATTCACAAAGAATGTCATGGACAATGGCAAGTTGGCAACACTGCTGCACAACCTGAAAACCGCCGCCAAGGCAGGCGTGCAGACAACCGGCAACGCCGCCAAGGCAGGGCTGGCTGGCGCAGTGCATGTGTCGCACAGCAATCTTTACGTCAAGCCCGGCGAGTCTTCTCCTGACGAACTGCTTCGGCAGATGGGCAGCGGCCTTTTCATCAACGAGCTGGATGGCCTGCATGCCGGGGTAAACCCCATCTCCGGCGACTTCTCGCTTTCTGCAAGGGGTTTCCGGGTGGAAAATGGCGTGAAGACCGCGCCGGTGGAGCAGATCGTGCTGTCTGGCAACTTTTATGAGATGCTCAAGCAGATCGAGGCTGTGGGCAATGACCTGAAGTTTGGCCTGCCCGGCGCGGGGTGCGTGGGCAGCCCGACATTATTGATCAAAGGGTTGAACGTGGCTGGGGAATAATGAAACGGGGAGGGGCCAACTGGCCCGTCCCCACTGTTTACATGGATTTTCTTTGATCCAGAAACCGCTTTGCTTCAAACAGCACCCTCCGGCTGTTATCAAAGGTGAGCAGGCGCATCATGTCATCATAGTCAAGCCAGCGGGCTTCCTGCACTTCCGCCTCGCGGATGCGCACCGGCTGGTCGGGGGCAACGCCCAGGTAGAACACCACTTCCTTGACCGCCCCCTCGTGCAATGGGTAGTCCACACTCACGCGGAAGCCATCCAGCAATTCCACGGCAAGGCCTACTTCTTCACAAACCTCCCGCTTGGCTGTCTGCTCCTCGGTTTCACCTGCCTCCACATGGCCCTTTGGAAATCCCCAGTGGCCGGCCCGCGCACTTTTTGCCGCAAGGTACTCGATATTTTCATCCACGAATCGGATTACGACCGCGCCACAGGATTTTTCGTCTGCCATAGGTGCCCCCGAGCAATTGAGATTCAGTACATTTTAGCATTGCGGCCTTTCAACATCAATCAGAGACTCGACTTTTTGCTTAACTGGAAATCTGTGCAGGAACTCCATTCACCGTCAGCCCGTCATACTGTCACACATGAGGAAGGGATTGAGATCGTTGAAAATATCCAAACTCCTGATTGCGTTGGTTGTGACTATAATGGTAGTTTCTCCGCTTGCCGCGTGTGCATCGGGCACTGGCAATACGGATATCCAGACCATGGCTTTCAGGCCCGCGGACTCGCTTAAGCCGGCAGTATCGGAGGCCCTTTCCGGCTTCTCCCTGGATCTGTTCCGGCGCTTGGCTGCGGCGGACAGTGGTAAAAATGTATTCGCTTCGCCGCTTTCGGTGTGGCTGGCGCTTTCCATGACCTACAACGGCGCATCCGGCACCACAGCCGAGGGCATGGCCAAGGCTCTGCATGCCACAGGCATTTCACTCGATGACCTGAATGGCGACAACGCAGGGTTGATGGGCATCCTCACTGCTGCTGACCCCAAGGTGAAGATCGCCATCGCCAACTCCATCTGGCTGCGTGACAGCTTTGAGCAGCATGTGAACGCCGACTTCCTGGACAGAAACAAGCAGTTCTACGCAGCCGGTGTGAAGGCGCTGGACTTCAGTGACGCCGGTGCCGTTGGCACCATCAATCAATGGGTAGATGACATCACTGATGGCAACATCAAGGAGCTGGTGCAGCCGCCGATCAACCCGGATTCGGTGATGTTCCTGATCAATGCTGTGTATTTCAAGGCGCCGTGGAAGCGGGCATTCGACCCCAAGAAGACCATGGACGGTGTGTTCACCACCGCTCAAGGGGCGGAAGTACCGGTGAAATACCTCCACCGGGAAGATGGCAACCTTGGTTATGCCGATGACGCCATGATCGCAGCCCGTATCCCCTATGCATCCGGGCGGCTGGAGATGGTCGCGATCCTGCCACTGCAGCAATCGTTGGCAGACTACATTCAGGCATTGACACCGGAGAAGCTCAATGAAGTGATCGGCAAGTGCGGTGAGAGCTCCATGTCTTTGCTGTTCCCCAAGTTTAAGTTGGAGTATGAGGCTGACCTCAACGAACAGCTGAAGGCTATGGGCATGGAGCAGGCGTTTGCAGACGGGGCCGATTTCACCGCTCTGAGCCAAAGCATGGGCAAGCAGTTGGCCATCAGCAAGGTCAAGCACAAGAGCTTTATCGAAGTCAATGAGGAAGGCACCAAGGCCAGCGCAGCCACTTCGGTGGAGATTGGGATCACTGCGATGCCGATGAGTCTGAGGTTTGACCGGCCGTTCCTTTATCTGATCCGCGACAGCAAGACTGGTGCAATCCTCTTCATGGGCGCGATGGAGAATCCGGCCTGACAGGCTGTTCAGCAAGCTCCTTCCCAAACGGGAGGGAGCTTTGCTTTATGCTCCTGCCATTTATCGTTCACCATAAAGTATCAAAATACTGCAAACGGAACGCAGAAGAGCGTTAGCCTGCTGATGTGAAAAGAGCTAGAATTCATACCGATGCGATGTTGAGCTCGCGGGTTGTGCCAACGAACATTGATGGAGGGTTTATGCATCACGACCTGGAAAAAGCCTTTGAAAAGGCAATAGAACTCCTCAAGCAGGACCACCGCTGCAAAGGCGGTTGGCACTACGGCTCGGTGGGCCGGGGTAACAGCGATGTCTATTCCGATTATGACCCGGTTTTTTTGGTAGCCGATGTTGACTTTGAGTCCTTCTCTCAGGATGTGCCCAAGATTATGACAGCAGTGAGCGATGAGCTCATCATCCACTGGCCAGAGAATTATAACGATGAGCATTTCCGCAACTACTGCAACGTGATCCGCATCGGCGAAAACCTGCACCAGTTTGATTTCTTCATTATGAATGCCGACTCACGCGACAGCTGGTTCTGCAACCAGCACCTGCGGGGCTGCACCCGTGATCACATCATATTCGATCGTGACGGCGAGGTGGGCGCGCTGCTGGACCTGGGCCTGCGCCCGCAGCTATGGCCGATTGATACCTTACGTGTTATCGACACCTACTGGTTTCACGTGATGATGCTGATCAAGTATTTCAAGCGGAAAGACATGTTCAAGCTGCTGATGAACATGGGCTTTTTGCTTCACGCCCATGCCGACCTGCTGCTCTCGCAATATGACACACTGGATTGGGGCGGCTGGGAAAGCAAGGTGAAACACTGTGTACCAAAAGATAAGCAAGCTCATTTACTGATATACTACACTGCCGCTGACTATGGAGCGATCCAGCAAGCGGTGGAAACCGGCATGGCAGATTTCCTGGCCGACGGCAGGGAGATTTGCGCCGCCAGGGGTTTGGTCCATCCCGACCGGGTTGCGGAGGTGACGATGGAATACTTCTCGAGAAGAATGCGCTCCGGCGATTGAGAGCAAACAGGGCAATAATCAGGAAGATACTCAACGGATCCTTAATTGACAAGCATTCAGGCCAAGCATATAATGTTTTTCAATATTGCTAAAATGCAATGATGGGGAACAACAAGCTTCCAATCCCTTTCAGAGAGCTGCCGGTTGGTGCGAGGCGGCAGGGCAGGCAGCGTGGCGCTCACCCCGGAGCATCCAACCGAAAGCATTTCGCATGCCGGTAGGCTTGGGCGGATCCCGACCGTAAGCGCGGGCAGGATATCTGGAGCATCCGGTATCCATGAGAGATGGGGGAGTGATCCCTCAAGCAGAGTGGTACCGCGAACCTTTCGCCTCTGACGGGCGAGAGGTTCTTTTTTTATCCCCAAAATCAACTATGAGGTGGTCGCAATGGAGCAAATGCTGGATATTACGATGGGCAGGCTTCTGGAGCAACGGGTGCGTGAGTTCCCCGATCTGGACGCGGTGGTCTATCCCCATCAGGGCATCCGGTGGAGCTGGACGCAGTTCAACAGCATTGTGGACCGGGCCGCCCGGGGCTTTCTGGCCATGGGTGTGAAGAAGGGCGACCATGTGGCGATCTGGGCTACCAACCACCCGGAGTGGTTGATTTGCCAGTTTGCCACGGCCAAGATCGGCGCGGTCCTTGTGACCGTCAACACCAACTACAAGATCTTTGAGGCTGAATACCTGCTGAAGCAGTCTGACAGCACCACACTGGTGCTCATTGAAGGGTTCAAGGACTCTCATTATGTGGAGATTATCCAGCAGCTTTGCCCGGAGCTGCAGACCACCGAGCCCGGCAAGCTTGTCTCGGAGAAGTTCCCCTTCCTCAAAAATGTGATCCTGATCGGCAAAGACCGTCAGCCGGGTATGTATCTGTTTGACGACCTGTATGAGATGGCTGGGGGAGTGGAGGCCGACAAACTAGAGGAGATCCAGCTGGGTCTGGACCCCCACGACGTGATCAACATGCAATACACCTCTGGCACCACCGGCTTCCCCAAGGGCGTGATGCTGACCCATTACAATGTGATCAACGACGGCAAGATGATCGGCGACTGCATGGAGTTCACGGAGCGCGACCGCCTGTGCATTCCGGTGCCGCTGTTTCATTGCTTTGGCTGTGTGCTGGGTGTGATGGCGTCGGTCACCCATGGCACCACGATGGTGATGGTGCACTACTTCCAGCCAGTGCCGGTGATGGAGGCGATTCAAGCCGAGCGCTGCACTGCCGTGCACGGTGTGCCCACGATGTTCATCGCGATGCTGGGTCACAGCGACTTCAAGAAATTTGACTTCTCCTCGCTGCGCACCGGCATCATGGCTGGCTCACCCTGCCCCACATCGGTGATGCGGCAGGTCGTGGATGAAATGAATATGACCGAGATCACGATCGCCTACGGTCAGACCGAATCCTCCCCGGTGGTCACGCAGACCCGCACCCACGATCCGCTGGAAAAGCGCGTGGCCACGGTGGGCAAAAAGCTGCCCAACATGGAGGTCAAGATCATCAACCCCGAAACCGGCGAGGATGCGCCAATAAACACCCAGGGCGAGATCGTGGCCCGGGGCTTCATGGTCATGAAGGGCTACTATAAAATGCCGGAGGCCACCCGCCAGGCCATCGATGAAAATGGCTGGCTGCACACCGGCGACCTTGGCACGATGGATGAGGAAGGCTATTTCAAGATCACCGGAAGGCTCAAGGACATGATCATCCGCGGCGGGGAAAACATCTATCCCCGCGAGATCGAGGAGTTCCTCTACACCCACCCGGCGGTCAAGGATGTGCAGGTGGTCGGCGTGCCGGACAAGACCTATGGCGAAGAAGTGATGGCGTTTGTGATCAAAAAGCCTGGTCTGGATGTGACCGCCGAAGAGCTGGTCATCTATACCAGAGAGAGGCTGTCCCGCCACAAGGCGCCCCGCTATGTGCAGTTCATTGACGAATACCCGATGACGGCCAGCGGCAAGATCCAGAAGTACAAGCTCAGGGAAATTGGGATCGCCGCGATGAAGCTGGAGGAAGCGGCAGCGATTGAGACAGCTTGAAAGATAATCGAGAACACAGCAGGTTGGCCGGGTGGGGGAGCTCACCCGGTTTTTTTCTTGCGTGGGCAGATCCAGCGGCTTACAATGTGTCTGAACTTGGAGGTTTGAGGCATGAAGGACCTTTATCTGATCGGAGGCACAATGGGAGTGGGCAAAACGACCACATGCCAGATCATCAAGAACAAATTGGATCGAAGTGTCTTTCTGGATGGCGATTGGTGCTGGGATATGCACCCGTTTCTGGTGACTGAGGAAACAAAGGAAATGGTCGTGGGGAATATCTGCTTTTTGCTGAACAGCTTTCTCAAGTGCTCCCTGTACGACCACATCGTGTTCTGCTGGGTGATGCACCAACAAGCGATCATAGACGACATTGTTTCCCGCCTTGACACCACGGGCTGCAGTGTTCATGCATTGTCATTGGTCTGTAATGAGAAAGCGTTGGAAACCCGGTTGAGGAGGGACGTTGAGGCAGGCATTCGGTCGGAGGATGTGATTCAAAACAGCATTGCGCGGCTGCCGTTGTACGAAAAACTTGACACTCATAAAGTGGATGTGTCGGAGATCTCGGCTGAACATGCGGCTGATTACATCATCCATCATTGTGAATGATCCGCTCTATTTGATTCCCGCCAGTTTCTCCTCCAGCAATCTCTCATCCACTCCCAGCGCTCTCAGCGCCTCCGGCTCATACCGGCAGAAACCGGTGCTGCCCATGATCTTGCTGGCGTAATGCTGCGCTACATGCACGATGCTCACCAAGTCCTTGTTGATGATCCTTTCATCATTCGGCGAGCCGTGGTAAAGCGCCGCCTCCACCATCACGAAGGGCAGGTCCCACCACTGCAGCAAATAGCCGCCCACCTGTGCGTGGGTGATGCCATAACGGCTCATTTCCAGCGCCAGCAGGTCGGCCTGGGGATCGGCCAGCGTTTCACTTAGGAAGGGTATGTAGTCCGGATACTGTTTGATCATAAACACAATACCAAGGTTGTGCAGCAGCCCGGCGGTGCATTCGGTGTGGTTCTGCCTGCGGAAAAGGATCGTTTCAGACAATATGCGCTGGATCTTGTTTGTGAGGGAAGCCTGGGCCCACATGTCCTGCGCGATTCTGCTCCCGGCTCCCCGGAGTGTGAAGCTGTCCATCACGGAGGTGGACAGTACGAGGTTTTTTAGGTTTTGCGTGCCCAAAAACGTGGCAGCCTTATGGATTGAGGCAGTTTTTACCCCGTAATAGGCGGAGTTGGCCATTTGCAGCATTTTTGCGGAGATGGCCGGATCCCGTTCGATGCTTGCGGAGATTGCCGCGATGTCCGCATCGCTTTCGATGGCGCTCAGAATTTCCTGGTAAAATGGTTTCAGCGTGGGGAGCCTGCCGGTGTTGTTGATCACGGTGAGCAGGTCTTTGGAGGAAAGCAATTCTTCCGTATCCAGCACCTGCTTGATGATCCTTTTCAGCTCGGCGTCGCCCCAGGGCTTGAAGATGTGGGCCTTGGCGATGTTGTCCAACAGGCTGTTCAGCACCAGCTTTTCATCGGCCTGGCTGCCCAACAGGATGCGGATGGTGGAGGGGCGGTTTTTCTTGATTCGCTTGAGCAGCTCGATGCCGCTCATGTCCGGCATTCTCAGGTCGCACACCGCAATGTCGATATTGAGGCCCTCCAGCACAACCAGTGCTTCCACGGCGCTCCGGGTGCAAATCACGATGTAATCAGAGCCCTCAAAGGCTGTGGAGAAAGCTTGGAGCACCTGCTCGTCATCATCGACAAAAAGGATGTTCTTCACACCGGTTTCCTCCGCAGGTGGTTGATGGGTCTTTTCAGACAACTACCATGTGCCCGGATCGGCGAAGATTCAAACGGTCAGATGTTTGGTGAGCTGATGGTTTTCGAGGTATGGAACCATTGCCAATCTGAAATGAATAGAAAAGTAGCGACTGCAAGCAAGAAAAAGCGAAATTGGTCTTGCAAATATATACCGGCAGATGTATAATTATGCAAACCACAATGCAGGGAGGATTCATCATGCCCAAGCAGAAAATCGTGCTCGCCTACTCCGGCGGCCTGGATACGTCCATCATCATTCCGTGGCTCAAGGAAAATTATGATTGCGAGGTCATCGCCATGGCCGCCGATGTGGGCCAGGGCGAAGAGCTTTCGCCACTCAATGAAAAGGCCATCAAGACCGGTGCCAGCAAGATCTACATCGAAGATCTGAAGGAGGAGTTCATCACCGACTTCATCTGGCCCACACTGAAGGCTGGTGCGGTCTATGAGGGCAAATACCTGCTGGGTACTTCCTTTGCCCGGCCCATCATCGCCAAGCGTATGGTGGAGATTGCCTTGGCCGAAGGCGCCGCGGCCATCGCCCACGGCTGCACCGGCAAGGGCAACGACCAGGTTCGCTTTGAGCTCACGGTGAAGGCGCTGGCTCCGCAACTCAAGATCATCGCCCCCTGGCGCCTCTGGGATTTGAAGAGCCGCGAGGAGGAAATTGATTATGCACACGCCCGCGGCATCGACGTGCCGGTGACCAAGGAGCGGCCCTATAGCATGGACCGCAACCTGTGGCACCTCTCCCACGAGGGTGCCGACCTGGAAGACCCGTGGAACGAACCCAAGAAATCACTCTATATGATCTGCAACGCCCCGGAAAACGCGCCGGACCAGGCGGAATATGTGGAAATCGAGTTCGTGCAGGGCATTCCAACCAAGGTGGACGGCAAGGCGCTGAAACCCATCGAAATGATTGACACACTGAACGCTATCGGCGCCAAGCACGGCGTGGGCATTATAGACCTGGTGGAGAACCGGTTGGTGGGCATGAAGTCCCGCGGCGTTTATGAGACTCCCGGCGGCACGATCCTCTACGCCGCCCATAAAGAGCTGGAGACGATCACGCTGGACCGTGATACTGCCCACTATAAAGAGCTTGTGGCTGCGCGGTTTGCAGAGCTTGTTTACTTCGGCCAGTGGTACACGCCCCTTCGGGAGTCGCTCACGGCTTTTGTGGACAAAACGCAGGAGTCTGTCACCGGCACCGTGCGCTTGAAGCTTTATAAGGGCAGCTGCACACCGGCCGGCGTGAAATCCCCCTATTCACTCTACAACGAGGAGTTCGCGACGTTCGGCGAGGATGCCGTGTATAACCAGAAGGACTCCGAGGGCTTCATCAACCTGTTTGGCTTGCCCATCACAGTGCGGGCGCTGATGAAGAAGAGTATTGAGTAACACTTAACCAAACCCTGAGAACCCTCTCCCCAACCCCTCCCCCTTCAAGGGGGAGGGGAGTATTACCTCAGGGGCTACCGCCCCCGTTACTGGCGGGCCGGGACAGAGCCCGGCCCCTACTGGGGGGATCGGGGGCGTCAGCCCCCGTGAAGAATCTCCCCCTCCCACATGCATGGGGGAGGGGGTAGGGGGGAGAGGGCGCTTTTAGGAACTCGAATGGTAGCTCTTGATTTGAAAGGACTGACCTCCATGAAACTCTGGGCCGGCCGCTTCGAACAGCAGACCAATAGCGCTGTGGACAGCTTCAATTCCTCGCTGCCCTTTGATTGCCGCCTGTGGCGGCAGGATATCCGGGGTTCCATTGCCCATGCCCGGATGCTGGGGCAGCAGGGTATCGTCCCGATGGCCGACGCGGAGGCCATTGTGGCGGGGCTGCAGGGTATTTATGAAGACATCGAGGCCGGTCACGTGCAGTTTTCAGAGGGGGAAGACATCCACATGTTTGTGGAGGCGCTGCTGACGGAGCGCATCGGCGAGGCAGGCAAGCGCCTGCACACCGGCCGCAGCCGAAACGACCAGGTTGCGCTGGACAGCCGCATGTTCGTGATGGACGCCTGTGGTGAAGCCATTGCCCTGATCCGTGCGCTGGCAACCACGCTCACCAGCATTGCGGAGCGGCATGTGGAAACAATTCTGCCAGGGTTCACCCATTTGCAAAAGGCCCAGCCCATCACGCTGGGCTTCCACCTAATGGCTTATACAGAGATGCTCAGCCGTGATGTGTCGCGCTTTCAGGATTGCCGGAGCAGGGCCGGGCGCATGCCGCTGGGCTCCGGGGCGCTCGCCGGCACCACCTATCCGCTGGATCGGCAGGCCGTGGCCGATGCGCTTGGGTTCCCCGCCATCACGCGCAATGCATTGGACGGGGTATCCGACCGCGATTTCATACTGGACTTCCTGTATGCAGCATCTGCCTGCATGATGCACATGAGCCGCCTGTGCGAAGAGCTCATTCTATGGGCCAGTGACGAATACAAATTCATCACGCTGGATGACAGCTTCAGCACCGGCAGCAGCATCATGCCCCAGAAGAAAAACCCTGACGTGGCGGAGCTGATCCGCGGGAAAACTGGCCGGGTTTATGGGAGCCTCGTGGCGCTGCTCACCACGATGAAGGGCTTGCCCCTGGCCTATAATAAGGACATGCAGGAAGATAAAGAAGCGCTCTTTGATGCCTGCGACACATTGTTCGCCTGTCTGGGCCTGCTGGCGCAAATGCTCGGGAGCACCGTATTCCACGCTCCGCAGATGGCCCGGTCGGCAGCCTCCGGTTTCACCAACGCCACCGATGCCGCCGATTACCTGGTGGGAAAGGGCATCCCGTTTCGCCAAGCCCATGAGATCATCGGCAAGATGGTGCTGCATTGTGTGAAAAGTGGTATCAGCCTTGAACGGCTCACCGAGGAGGAGCTCAAGGGTTATTCTCCGCTCATCGGTTTGGATTTCTACGAAGCGATCAGCATGACCGCCTGCATTGGCCGGCGTGCGATTGTTGGCGGGCCTGCTCCTGATCGGGTGCAGGAGCACTGCAAATCGCTATGGGTTGAGATGGAAACCTGGAAGTAGGAATCGAGGTACCAGCGGCTGACGAGCCGCCCGCTGTATAAACCTGAGAATAATCTATATCACTGTCAATTCATATTACGTTTTCTTTCCAATCCAATCTTCATTCTGTTATAATAGCCATATGCGTACTCGGCAGAGAAATCCTGTGCATACTGGCAGACACAGCCAACCGGAGCGCGTAATCCGCCCGGAGCGGGTTGTTGACGCGCCGCCGCAGTGGATGACCGAGTTTCGGGGTGTCTGGGCCGGTATTGTGGTGATGTATGCCACCATCGCAATCATTCTGATTGCGCTGCCAGCCGCATTGCTGCAGACTTCTGTGGAAGCGTCTGCTTCATTTGACCGGTCTGCCGAGGATATGCTGAGCGGTGAATACCTTGCAGCCTATTCGCCCGAGACCATTTGGCTCAAGGTGGTGGAGGCCATCGCCGGGAAACCGGAGAAGGAGCCCTGGGTGCCGTCCGGCATTTATTACGGCAACACCAGGGTGCCGGTGAAGCCGGAAACGGCGCCCATCTGCATGGCCTGGCAGTATCGCCCGAAGACGCTAGCCGCCGTGCCCAAGGGGGTCACCGCTCTGGCCCCCACCTGGTTCTACGTGGAGGATGCTGGCGGCGTGGCTGAAGTGAACGCCCTGGATGAGCTGCTCGAGGTAAAAATCTCCAATTGGCAGCCCATGCAGTATATCAAGACAGCTCATGACGGAGGCGCCCAGGTGTGGGCCACCGTGGTGTGCATCGGCACTCCAAAGCTTGCCCGCCAGATTGTCACTGACGAAGCCTGCAGGGCGCGCTTCATCAGCCGCGTCACCGGTTGGGTGCAGGAGTATGGGCTGGACGGCATCAATTTCGACTTTGAGAAGATGTATCAGGAGGATGCCGCCGCCTTTACCGACTTGGTTGACCAATGCAAACAGGCATTGCCGCCAGGTAAGGTGGTATCGGTTTCCGTCACCGTGCCTCTGAAGAACCCCGAGGGCAACTTGTGGCAGTGTTACGACCGCGAGGGATTGGGCCGCGTGGCCGATTATGTGGCAGTGATGACCTACGACAATCCCGACCTCCAGCCGGTGGCCGCCATTGACTGGGTGGAGGGCAAGGTTAATGACATGCTGGATGCGGTTCCAGGTGATAAGCTGCTGTTGGGCATACCGTTTTATGGCGTTGATTTCATTCATCAGCTGCCAGAAGGAACCGGCAGGATTACCGAATTGCCGGCGATGGCTGGAGCCACTTCGAGAAAGACGATGACGCCTTCGGGTGTGACGGCGTTGCTCAATAAAGGCTCGTATACCAGCGGTGGCAAGGAAGTGAAGCTGGATTACTGGGTGGACCAGGGCACCTGGCTTCAGGACAAGGCCGTGATGCAGTATATCTTTGTGGATACCGACAGACGGCTGCATCTCATCTATTGCGAAGAATCACAGTCTCTGGAGGCCAAGGGAAGGCTTCTTGCATTTGAGCGGCTGGGCGGTGCAGCGGTGTGGCGCATGGAGTTTGGCTCCGAACCGCTGTGGGATGCGTTGGGAAAAGGAATGAACGCGGTCAAATGACCGCTTGAGAGGAGTGGCTGGAGTGGAACAGAGGCGTTTTATCCGGTCAAACGACGCCTTTTTGTTTGGCGTTTGCGCTGGCATTGCCGGATATATCGGCGTGCCTGCCATTCTTGTGAGGGTAGTTTGGGCGATCCTGGCGCTCACCAGCTGGCTGAGCGGCCCGGCCGTGGTGGCCTATGTGGTGCTGATGTTTGTGATGCCGCCGCCGGAGGGCACGCCGGAGGGCAAGCGGTTCGATTTCCGGACCGGGTTTGTGGGCCGCAACGGCTTTATCGTGCTGGCGATCCTGTTGATTTACTGGGGCGCTGCCATTCTGGTCAGGGAATTCCTCAACGTGGATATCTCCCGATATCTCCTGCCGGCGGGATTGATCCTGGGCGGCGGCCTGATGCTTGCTTTTGCGCTGCGTGGGGGCAAACGGTAAGCTGGTCTTTGTTTGACTATAATCTATTCTGGAAGGATGACGTGTGTGAGAACGATCACACCAGGCTCATTGCAGGCGAAACTGGCCGAACAGGCCAGGCTTTTGGGGTTTGACGACATCGGTTACTGCCCGGCGGAGCCGTTTGAACAATGGCTGGAGCATGCATACAATCCGATTGCGAAACGGATCGCCCATGATCCCCGGATGCTCATGGCGGATGCCAAAACCATCGTGGTGGCAGTCAAGCGGTATCAGGTCTTTGGGGCCTGGCCGGAGGGCTCCGCAGAAGTGGCCCACTATTATATCAATTCCAACACAGGCTTTGCGGAGATCAAAAAGCTGGGCTCTGTGTTGACTGAAGCCGGTTGGCAGGCGATGGTAAGCCCCAGCTTGCCGGCCAAGCAAGCGGCGGTGCGGGCAGGTTTGGGCGTGCAAGGTATGAACACGCAGTTTTGCCACAAGGAGTTCGGCATACTCGTGAGCCTGCATATGATCCTTACTGACGCGCCATTGGCCGAAGCGGCTACCCCTTATGCCATCTGCGAGCTATGCGGCAGTTGTGCGGCCGCTTGCCCCACAGGCGCTGTGAGTGCCAGCGGGTTTGACCACCAGAAGTGCCTGCGGTTTCATATGGCCAGCGGTTCCGTGGTGCCGATGTGGGCCAGAGAGGCGATGGGGATGCGGTTGATTGGCTGCACCGACTGCCAGCATGCCTGCCCCAACGCAGCCAGATTTATGGAACCGGTGCCGCAGGCGCTCGCTGATTCCACAGAGATTAGTGGTCTTTTGCGAGGCGAAAAGGACCAAATCGAAAAGCTCGGAGCGTTCATCGGAAAGAACTTCGCCCACCCGCGCCGCATCCGCCAACAAGCGGTGATTTGCGCCGGTAACAGCGGCAATCAAAGCTATGTGCCGGAACTCATTGCGTTGCTTTCCAACGACGATCCGGTGCTGCGCACCCACGCCGCTTGGGCGCTTGGCCGCCTGGGTGGCGATGCAGCAAGGCAGGCCCTTGCGGATGCCATATCCACTGAAGACAATGATGACGTCAGTCAGGAGCTCTTGCTCGCTTTCACAAAGCTTCAGGCATCAGAATAACCGGGTGGAAGCCGTGCAAGCGGCGCTTTTCCACCCGGTTATGAGTGCCGGGATGATTCCCAGGCGAAGGATGTACATGGGTCTCGGGCCCGGTTAGCCTTTGTTTGCTACTTTGCTGGCTTTAGATGATGTTTCCAAACCCACAGAACTCGCTGAAGATGAACACCAGCAGCAGGAAGAAGAACAGCAGGCTGTCTCCATCTTCAAACAATCCGCAGTTCATGAAGATTATCACCAGCAGCAGGAAGAAAAAGAGCAAGCTGGTATCGGCCCCTTCCACTTCGCCGGCCACGTTGTTCTCGCATGGCGCGCCCATGTTTGTGCCTCCTTTCAAAGCGTTGAGTCGTTTCATTGCAACATATGTTTTACTGGCTCCCCTTGTGAATGCGGCCTGAGGTTGTAATACTCAGCCATGTAACAGCAACCGGGTGATTGATCTTTCAAATCGTTTTATAAACACGAACAATATTCTGGAATTTGGTTTTAATATACGGATAAATCATCTTTTTATTGACTTGCAGTCTTCCCATGCATATAATCATTTGGGGTTCATGTGGAATTCCACAATGATATCTGAAATATGCCGAATATTATTCTCACAGAGGAGCATGACATGCAGATCAGCTGCGACTGCCTTGTGATCGGTGCCGGCCCAGCCGGTATTTTCACAGCGCTTGAATTGAAGAAACACCGGCCAGAACTGTCCGTGATCGTGGTGGATAGTGGTGCCGAGATCGCAAAACGGGCTTGCCCGGCCAGAAAGCTGGGCCGCTGCATCAATTGCAAGCCCTGCAATATCCTGCATGGCTGGAGTGGTGCTGGTGCATTTTCTGATGGCAAGCTCTCGCTTTGCAGCGAGGTGGGCGGCCAGGCTGCCGATTACCTGGGCCGGACCAAGGCCGAAGAGCTGATCAAATATGCCGACTCTGTCTATATGCAGTTTGGCGCACCTGATGAGGTGCATGGGTTGAATGACCGCAAGGTGGAAGAAATTGCCTACGAGGCAAGCCGCCACAACATCCAGCTCATTTCCTGCCCGGTGCGCCACTTAGGCACCGACCACGCCTTTGACGTGCTCAAGGCGATGTATGACCACCTGAAGGAAATGAAGGGCTTCCAGTTCTTCGCCCACACCACCGCCCGCGATCTGATCATCGAAGACGGCGAGGTGAAGGGAGCCATACTGGTGCGCGGCGACGAGACCGTGGAAGTGCGCGCGCCGGCCGTGGTGGCCGCACCGGGCCGCGGCGGCGCCCAATGGCTTGCTGACACCTGCGAGAAAGAGGGCATCCGCACTGCTAACAATGAAATTGACATTGGCGTGCGTGTGGAGGTGCCCAACAGCATCATGGACCACCTCACCAAGCACCTTTACGAGGCCAAACTGGTTTATTACTCCGACACCTTTGAAAACCGGGTGCGCACGTTCTGCATGAACCCCGGCGGCGTGGTGTCCAGCGAATACTATGAAGGCGGCCTGGCCGTGGTCAATGGCCACAGTTATGGCGACGGAGCGCTGCGCACGGAGAACACCAACTTCGCGATGCTGGTGTCCACCCGCTTCACCGAGCCATTCAATGAGCCCATCGAATATGGCCGCCACATCGCCCGCCTGGGCAACATGCTCACCGGCGGCGGTGTGATGGTGCAGCGGCTGGGCGACCTGGAGATGGGCCGCCGCACCACCGACTCCCGCCTGAAGAAGGCGACCACCCGGGCCACGCTGGAGACTGCGGTGCCTGGCGACCTGAGCTTCGTGCTGCCGCACCGGCATCTGACCAGCATCCTTGAAGCAATGAAGGCTTTTGACAAACTGGCACCGGGGCTTTACTCCCGTAACACGCTGCTCTATGGCGTGGAGGTAAAGTTCTATTCCAGCAAGGTTACCGTGAACAACCGGTTTATGACGGGCATCAAGGGCCTGTATGCAATCGGCGACGGCGCGGGCATTACCAGGGGCCTGATGCAGGCGTCTGTGACCGGCATTGTGGTTGCACGCGACTTGTTGGGGATGGAGATCTAGAAGTGGCCGGAAACGGCAGAGAGGATAACAAGATGAAAACAGTTGTGTTGTCTGGCATGCAGTGGGGCGACGAGGGCAAAGGCCGGTTTGTGGACTATCTGGCTGCGCAGGCCGATGTGGTGGTGCGTTACCAGGGTGGCAACAACGCCGGCCACACTGTGGAGATTGGAAGCGAGCAGTTCAAACTGCATTTGGTGCCGGCTGGCATCTTTTATAAGGGCAAGATCAACATCATCGGCAACGGCGTGGTGATCAACCCGCTGGCGCTGGTGCAGGAAATGGATGAGCTTGAGAGCCGGGGCATTGACCTGTCTGGCTTGCGCATCAGCGACCGCGCCCACCTGGTGCTGCCTTACCACATTGTGGAAGACGGTTTGGGTGAGGCTGCCCGCGGCGAGGGCGATATCGGCACCACAAAGCGCGGCATCGGCCCGGCCTATACCGACAAGGCCGAGCGCAGCGGCATCCGCGTGTGCGACATGATGGATCCTGAGGCCTTCCCGCAGATGCTCCGCCGCAATGTGGAGCGCAAAAACAAGCTGTTTGAGACCATATACCAAAGCAGCGGCGTGGATTTTGAAGAGTCGCTGGCAGCCCTGCAAAACGCGGCCACGCGCCTGGCCCCTTATGTCACCGACGCGATCTCGCTGTTGCACCAAAGGATTGCCGCCGGTGACAAAGTGCTCTTTGAGGGCGCGCAGGGCACTCTGCTGGACATCGACCTGGGCACCTATCCCTACGTGACCAGCTCGCATCCCACTACCGGCGGCGTTTGCGCCGGCGCAGGGATCGGTCCCACGGCCATCCAGGGCGGCCTGGGCGTGGTGAAGGCTTATACCACCCGCGTGGGCAAGGGCCCCTTCGTGACCGAGCTTATGGACCAGACCGGCGACGCCATCCGTGAAAAGGGCCATGAATACGGTGCCACCACCGGGCGGCCCCGCCGCTGTGGCTGGCTGGACGCCGTGATCCTGCAATATGCCGTGCGCGTAAACGGTGTGACACACCTGGCCGTGACCCGCATGGACACGCTGGGCGGCATCGGGCCGGTGAAGATCTGCACCGGCTACCGCAAAAACGGCAAGCTCATCACTGACTTCCCAGCCCGCCTGCAGGACCTGGAGGGCTGCGAGCCAGTCTATGAGGAGCTGCCCGGCTGGACGGACGACATTTCCCACATCCGTGATTTCAACCTGCTACCGGAGGAAGCCAAGGCCTATTTGCGCCGCATTGAAGAGCTCACCGGTGTGCCGGTTGCACTGATCGGCGTGGGTGCCAACCGCGAGCAGACGATTGTGCGCAACAAACTGTTTGACTGAGGGATGAACAGACAACCCCCGCCGGTTCCGGCGGGGGTTGTTGATTTCATGGATGTATTTTATTCATAAACCCCGTTTCCTGCTGGCCTCATACAGCCTGTCACGGAATTCCTTCCTCCGCAGCAGTCGCTCATTGCGCGCCTTGTCTGCCTGGAGCTTTGCAAGCGCAGACTTCTGGCGGGACATCCGGTCCAGGTTTTTGGCCATAAACTTAATCTGCACCGCCTGCTTGTTCAGGGCCTCACGGGCCACAGCGACCGGCACGGAATAATAGCGGGGGCGTGCCTTCCGGGCAAAGCACTTGAAACGGTAATCGTCAATCACACGCCTGTATTCGTCGGCGGCATGGGCCACAACGGTCTCCCAGGGCAGATATACCGTTTTTCTGGCGCACTCTCCGACTTCCCGCAGCCGTTCGGGGTTGGAGAGGGCGTGATCCAGAAGTGCGGCGTAGGCCTCCACACTAAGCTCGGAGGTGAAGCCGTTCACATCGTGCCCGATCCCTTCGGCGGAGTTCGAGCCGGTGATCAGCGCTGAGGCGCATCCGCAAGAGGCTGCCTCACGCACCGTGAGCGGCGCGTTGTCATACACGGAGGGAAGCACATAGAGGTCGGAAGCCGCATAAATCTTTCGCAGCAGCTCCCTGTCACGCACAGCGCCGGTGAACCGCACCCGGTCGTTCAATCGGAGCTCTGCGGTAGTTTTGTGATACATGTCTGCGTGGTCGCCGTCTCCCACCACCAGCAGCGAAAAATCCGAAGCCATCTTTGCCGTTGCCTGCAGCAGCAGGTTCACGTTTTTCTGCTCCACCAACCGGCCCACGAACAGCAGCAGCGGCCTATCAGGCAAGCCGTATTGCCGCAGGATATCTGCCCTGTTGTCCGCGGTGCGCTCGGTTGGGCCAAAGTCACAGCCATTGGGCATCACGGTGATCGGCCCGCGATAACCGTATTCCCGCAGCGTTTGGGCAGTGCCGTTGCTCACGGCCCACACCTCATCCACTTGTGAGAAGAACTTGGCCGTATACCAGGCGGCCAGCTTGCCGGCGTTTTCAGAATTGAGGCGCTGGGCAAAGTCGTCGGCATATTTGGAGTGGAATGTTGCCACCAGCGGGATGTCCTTTTTTCTGGCTGTCATCAGCGCCAGCGTGCCGGAGGCAAAGGGGCAGTGGGTGTGCACCAGGTCCAGCGGCATGGTGTCCAGCGTATGGAAAGTCTTAAATGCGATTTCCGGCAAACCCAGCATGTATTCCTTTTCTACCGACATCGGCATCGACGCGAACCGGTAGACTGGGAATTCCGCGTGATCATCCGCCATTGGGTGATTGGGTGTGACCACGCAGCAGCTGCCATGCTTGCGGTTGAGCCATAAGGCGTAGTTGTGCATCACCATCGCCACGCCGTCAGTGACGGGTGGATAGGAATCATTGAATTGTGCCAGATGCATAAGGCATCCTCCTTGGTGCGCCTGCTCTGTCAGCGGTCTTGCCTTTTCACGCCCTGTAGTATCCTGGCTCGGATCACATCCAAACGCTGCCGGTTTATGGCCTTCAGCGCGGCGGAGCGGCGGTGCGCCAGCCTGTCCAGGCTCTTGGTGGTGAACTTGATGCGCACTACCTGCTTGTTGAAGATTTCCTGCGCCAGCGCCGCCGGGATGGAATACCGTTTCCTGAGACCCTTTGCTGAAGATTTCTTATCGTGATACTCTGCGATGATGCGCTGGTATTCCACCGCCACCCGGTCTACGATTTTTTCCCAGGACACATAAACTGTTTCGCGGGCGTTGTCTCCAGCGGCCCGGATGGCGTGAGGATTGGCCAAAAGGTCCTTGATCATGTTGCCATAAGCCGCCGGATCCAGCGCAGAGGTGAAACCGTTCACACCGTCGGTGATGCCTTCAGCGGCATTGGTTCCTGTGATCAACGCCGAGGGGCAGCCACAGGCAGCGGCCTCACGCACCACCAACGGGGCGTTATCATACACAGAGGGCAGCACAAACAGGTCTGCCGCCGCATAGATGCCCCGTAAAGGCTCCCGCTCGCGGATTGCTCCGGCGAACTTCACACGGTCAGCGATGCCCAACTCATGAGCCAGCTTCTGATAAGGCACAACTCCTTCGCCATCGCCGATAATCAACAGGTTGAACTCGGCACCAGCTTTGATCTGCCCCAGAGCCTGCAGCAGGAAAGGCATGTTTTTCTGCTCCACCACCCGGCCCACGAAAAGCAAGAGCGGTTTGTCAGTCAGGCCAAACTGCCGGAGCACCGCCCTGCGGTTTTCTGCCGTGCGGGTCATGGGTTCAAAATCGCAGCCATTGGGCATTACGGTGATCGGGCCGCGATATCCATATTCCCGCAGCGTTTGTGCGGTGCTGTTGTTCACAGCCCAGGCTTCGTCGGCCATGGAAAAGAACTTGGCGGTGTAGCGTGCTGCGATCTTCCCGGCGTTTTCCATCTTGAGCCGCTGGGCAAAGTCGTCAGCAAACTTGGAGTGGAACGTGGCCACCAGAGGCACGTCCTTTTTCACAGCTGTTTTCATCGCCAGCGTGCCGGAGGCGAAGGGGCAATGGGCATGCACCAGGTCGATGGGCAGCTCGCTTAGCTTTTGGGAAGTGCGGAACGCGATCTGGGGGAGGCCCAGGCTGTATTCCTTGACCACAAACAGCGGCATGGACGCAAACCGGATCACCGGGAATTCCTCATCATATTCATGGCCCGCGGCCAATGCGTGCTGGGGGGCGGCCACACAACAACCGCCATGCTTGCGGTTGAGCCATACGGCATAGTTGCGCGTTGTCTGGGCCACACCGTCGGTTTGCGGCGGATATGACTCATTGAACATTGCATAATACATTGCGTTTCCTTTCCTGTCGGTCCAAGCTTGGGCACACGGATTAAGGTATGACGCTTGTGACGTTATTATCCAAACTAATCATATAACGGAAAAGGGGATTTGAGTATGCTTTTATGACGTTATGAATATCAGCATCATTATTATAATGCGCTTGTGGGAAAATGCAAGAAGGCCACAAGACGGAGGACTGCGCGAAAGATGCCGATTTTGCGGCAAGCATGAAAAAGCCGCACCGGAGTACCCAGTGCGGCTTAGTGCTGCTGGCTAAATGAACAGGTTTGTGTCGGCTGTTTCAGCGGCTGCCAGATAACTGGCAACACCTGCCACCTCCACACCATCGATGAATTCCTCTTTGCGCAGGCTCATCACATCCATGCTCATCGTGCAGGCGATGATCCGCACCCCGTTGTGCAGCGCCTGCTGGATGAAGTCTTCCAATGAGGACACATTCTTCTTGCCCATCATGTAGCGGATCATCCTGGGCCCGATGCCGGCCATGTTCATCTTGGAGATGCCCAACCGCCCCGATCCCCGTGGCATCATCATGCCAAACATTTTGCCCAGCAGATCCTTGCCCACCTTCACGCGCTTGGGCTTGCGCAAGGCATTGAGCCCCCAGAATGTGAAGAACATCGTGACCTTCCGGCCCATTGCCGCAGCACCATTGGCGATCACAAAGGCAGCAAGCACCTTGTCCAGATCCTGGGAAAACACAATGATCGTCTTGTCATTGCCGGTGGCTGTCACCGGTTCGCTGCTGTCCTTTACAGCGCCCTTGCGGATCACGGCGGTGTAGGCACCGTTCTGATACTCATTGCTCACCAGCGTGTTGCCTGTGCGGGAGCACCAGGGGCCGATGTCGGAGGAAAAGCCCGGGTCGGTCGCCATTACCTTGACCAGTTCACCGGGTTTTGCAGTTTCCAGCGCCTGGAAGGTGGACATGATCGGGCCGGGGCACTGCAACCCCCTGGCATCAATCTCCAATATGTGATCACCTTCGGAGTTTTCTGCTTTCACCTGCTCCTTATCCGCGCCGCAGGGCAGGGGAGCCCGCTTGGGCGCGGCAGGGGCCGGTGCTGTGGCCGTGCGCCAGGTCTTGTAGCCGCCGGTCAGGTTGCGGGCGCGGAACCCATGCTGCAGCAGCATCCGTGTGGCCACATGGCCCCTCAGGCCCACCTGGCAGATCACCCAGATTTCCTTGTCCTTCGGCAACCGGTCAAGCTGCCCGCGCAGGCTGTCCACCGGGATGTTGATGGCATCCTCGATGGTACCGGCGGCGTATTCGGCGGTTGTGCGCACATCCAGCAGGAAGGTTTCCTGTTTGTCACGGTCTGCAAAGTCATGCCATTGCACCATCGGCATATCGCCCCGCAGGTGATTGGCGGCCACAAAGCCAGCCACGTTCACCGGATCCTTGGCTGAGGAGAAGGGTGGCGCGTAAGTAAGCTCCAGGTGCTCCAGGTCAAACACGGTCATGCCGGCCCGGATGGCTGTGGCGATCACGTCGATGCGTTTGTCCACCCCTTCAATGCCCACTGCTTGCGCGCCCAGGATTTTGCCGGAGGGCTTCTCGAACAGCAGCTTCAGCGATAGCGGCGTGGCGCCAGGGTAGTATCCGGCATGGGAGCCGCTGTGGGTATAGACCTTGTCATAATCAACCTTGCGGGCGATCAGCTGGCGCTCATTGTTGCCCACCATCGCGGCGGCCCAGTCAAACACCTTGATCACCGAGGCGCCCAGCGTGTCGCGATACTCGATGGAGCGGCCTGTGATGTTGTCTGCCGCGATGCGGCCCTGGCGGTTGGCCGGCCCTGCCAGCGGGATGCGGGCGGCATCGCCGGACATGAAGTCTTTCACTTCCACCGCGTCACCCACAGCATAGATGTGCTCGTCGCTGGTGCGCATGCGGCTGTCCACGGCAATTCCGCCGGTAACACCCAGCTTAAGGCCTGCGGAAACGGCAAGCTTGGTCTCGGGCTTCACGCCGATGCCCAGCACGGCGAAGTCTGCCTCAATGACCAGGCCGCTCGCAAGCTGGATTGCCACACCACAATCGATGTCTTTGGCTCCGGAAATACCGTCGGAAAGGTGTACAGCCACATTGTTTGCGCTCAGGATAGGGTTCAGCAGCGCAGCCATTTCGCGATCCAGAGGCCCGATGATGTGATCGGCCAGCTCCACCACGTCCACCTGCATGCCCAGGTGGGCCAGGTTTTCGGCCACTTCGATGCCAATGTAGCCCGCGCCGATCACCACGGCCCGCTTGGCGCCTTTTGTTGCCTCAATGATTTTTTGCATATCCGGGATGTTGCGCAGCGTAAAAATCCGCTTGCTGTCCAGGCCGGGCAGCGGCGGGCGGATGGGCTCGGCGCCGGGGGCCAGCACCAGATAATCATAGCCCTCCTCATATTGCCTGCCGCTTTGCAGGTCGGTGAGCTTCACGGTCTTTGCTGCGGCATCCACAGCCGTGGCCTCTGTGTTGACGCGCACATCGATGTGGAAGCGGTTGTTGAGGCTTTCCGGTGTCTGCAGCAGCAGATCGTCTTCTTCTTTAATGACTCCGCTGATATGATAAGGTAAGCCGCAGTTGGCGAACGAAACGAAACTGCCGCGCTCGATCAGGATGATCTGGGCATGCTCGTCAAGCCGCCGCAGCCTCGCCGCAGCAGAGGCACCGCCGGCCACGCCGCCAATGATTAAAACTTTCATATGAGAACCCCCTATATCAACTAGTATGAACGAACCCAATGTTAATGATTTATCAATGTGGATTATGTGACCGGGGTTACACTGTGCAGCAGTTTTCATTTCAATTGAGATATTGGGTTCTCAAATATGGGTTTTATCGGTTAATCTGGAACTTTTGGCTTGTTTTCTTGCTTTTTCATGACTGAATGATTGCAATAACATGAAGAATAAGATAAAATAAACAACTGCAAAACAGATGATATAAAGCGGAGGGATTCGATGTCTGGCCATTCCAAATGGGCTACGATGCACAGGAAAAAGGAAAAGATAGACGCAGCAAAGGGCAAGGTTTTCACCAAGCTTGGGCGCGAGATCATGGTGGCGGTGAAAGAGGGCGGCGGGCCCAATGTGGACGCCAACATGCGCCTGAAGGAGTGCATCAACAAGGCCAAGGCGGCCAACATGCCCAACGACAACATCAAGCGCCTGATCGAAAAGGCAGCTGGAGCCGCGGATGGCGCCGGTTATGAAGAGATTTCCTATGAGGGCTACGGCCCCGGTGGCATTGCTGTGATCGTGGAAGTGCTCACAGACAACCGCAACCGCACCGCGCCTGAAATCCGCCACAGCTTTGACCGGTCCGGCGGTTCGCTGGGCGCGACCGGCTGCGTGGGCTGGATGTTTGACCGCAAGGGAGTCATCATTGTGGAAGAGCTGGGCAAACTCTCCGAGGATGATTTGATGATGACGGCGCTGGATGCCGGCGCCGAGGATATCTCCGGTGAAGAGGGCATTTATGAGATATTGACCGCACCGGCGGATATCACCGTGGTGCAGGAAGCGCTGGAAAAAGCCGGCGTTGCGATCGCTTCTTCTGAGGTGATGATGGTGCCGCAAAACACCACGGCAGTAGAGGGCGAGACGGCTGAGAAGCTGGTAAGGCTGGTGGAGCTGCTGGAGGATAATGATGACGTGCAAAACGTTTATCACAACGCCGACATTCCGGAGGAACTGGCATAAGGCAGATGCTTCCAGGGATTTGATCCGTCATATGCAAAAAGCCGGGGCGACCCGGCTTTTGTGTTTTTCATCTCACTAAATGAATTGACCTGGCTGTGGGTTGCAGCTGGCTTAAGGCCGCGTGTAATTGTATTTCACAATGAACACTTCCACGTTTCTGCGGCGGCCCCATTTGTAGCATTCATCCCTGGTGTTCATAAACACGTCGCCCATCATTGAGCTGTCACCTTCGTTTGATCCGGTGTCTTCAGCTACGCAGTATCCATAGCCGGTCACATACAGCAGTGTGTTGCGCGGGATCGATTTAAAGCTTACGGCAATGGTGCCCGGCTTTTGCAGCGTGCGGGTGAATTGCGGCCACCTTCCCAGCGCTACCTTGCGGCCGGTGTGGGTATAGGCGGTAATCGTCATATACCGCACTTCCTCAAAGGTGTTGGGCTTCGCCGGGATGACCATGTCTTCCGGTTTTACATGGGCATAAATGCCGGAATACTGGCTGCCGTTGTCATTGTCGCCGGAGCCGCCGGAGTTACCGCCAGATGATCCGCCGGAGTTACCGCCTGAATGGCCTCCTGAGTTGCCTCCAGAGTTACCACTGGAACTGCCGCCGGAACTGCCGCCGGATGGTTTCGTTACCACACCTGTGCCCTTGAGTATGATCCTGTCCACCGGGGCCTCTTTGGTAATGGTCTTGATGATGGTGCGGCTGACTTCGATGCCGTTTTTATAGATCACTTCCACCATCTTCTGCCGCACACCCTGCTTGCCGTTTTGCTTGACTTGCGTTTTACCCTTCAGCAAAGAGCTGCTATTTTGATAAACTGTTTTGTACTTTTCATTTTGGAGCTCGGTTTCGACAACTGTCTCCACCTTGACATGCTTCACCCGCAAGCCTGCCGTCAGCGCTGTCTCCAATGGCGGGCTGATCTCATCATCCTGATCAAAGCTGATTTTTGCCTGTGCCAGCGCGTCTTCCACGGAGCCACCCACGATGTATAAAGGTTGCAGCGTTTCACCGCCGCTGTTGATATACACCAGCATCGCGCGGTTTACCACCACAACCATTCCATCAGACAGCCTGGTGTTTCTGGCGGGCATGACTTCGTCTTTAGGCCCAAGGCGCACATTGTTCTGCTCCAGCAAGTCGCCCACGGTGCGGGCGGTTGTCTTCACTGCCATCTTGATGGGGCCGTTCTCAATCCGCACGCTCATTTCCTTGGATTTCGCATACACCATCACGCCCAGAAGGATGCCCACTGACGCGAACAATATCAGGCACATCGCCAGCACAATCTTGGCAATGGGCAGGTTGGATGCCATTACCCGGGCAGCCTGCGCCATGTTGCCTGCGGGCAACTGGATCTGGCGGGTGCGCACTTTCATGCGCTCAGCCAGCCCTGTGCGGCGTCGCAGCAGCATGCCGGGGTCGCTCAAGCGTTTGTGAGCCACCCTGGCGCCGTTGTTGGCCCGTTTGATCCTGCCTGTTCTGGAGTAATCCACGTGTAGCTCCTATTGGTCCGGTGCGTGATACTGTATTATAGTATAGGCCTGTTTATACTGTCAAATATTGTGTAGACCCCATGTATCATGCATGCCATCCTCTGGAAATGCAGGAAATAAGCAGCAATCTGTTATGCAGTGCTCTCAAATGAGATGATATGATAAACGCAAATGAATGGAATTTTGTAAACTATTTGTAAAGATCACGAGATGATACCAAGCGCGCGGCCAGTGAATTCCGGTCTGGGGTTGCGAAGAAGTGCCGTGCGGTTCAATCCGTTTCCATCAACCACAGATAACCCTTTGCAACTGCGTCTGCCATCAGCTGTTCGGTATTGGCAAGTGACTTTTTTGCCTGGTTGAGATAGGCTTTGGTGTTCAAGCCGTATTGCTCCGGGGAAGCGATCGCCCTGGCCAGCGGCAATATGGTGAAATGGCGTCCGCCGGTCGTATACATATAGGTCCATGTCGGCAGGTACTGAACCGATTCGATGGTCGCTGTGCCGCCATAGGGCTTGGTGAGGTTCAGCCGCAGGATCATGCTATCCTCAGAGTATTTGAAGCTATAGCCGGTGCCTTTGAACTCATCCCGCTGGCAGGAGAAAAAGTTGCCCAGGGAATAGGCCACGATCGTCTTGCCGCCGGTCAGGCCATTGGGCAGCAGGTCCACCTCCTGTAGCCAGTGGGGATGACTGCCGATCACCACATCCACACCGGCTTTGGCCAGCCCGGCTGCCAATTTCTTCTGGTTGGCGTCTGGCGGGCGGCGGTATTCCGCACCCCAATGCATGCAGAAGACCACCAGCTCCGCGCCATCTTCGCGCATATGGCGGGCCATAGCGGCCATTTCCTGCAGGTCTGCGTCGATGGTCTGATTGGAGAATACATTCACAAGGCCCTTCACATCATCGCCCAACTTCTGGTAATCCAGCTTGATGCTTCCATCCTTTGTGCGGGTGCACCACGTGTAGGCTGCAATTCCGATCTTCACACCCTTTACATCTGCAATCAGATAGGGCTTGTCTTCCGCCTTCTCTCGGATTCCCGTGCAGGCGATCCCCTTGCTTTCAAGCAAGTCCAGCGTGTGAAAAATGCCTGTGCCCCAGGTGTTGTTGGCATGGTTGTTGGCAGTCTGCAATACGTCAAAACCTGCCAGCTGCAGCGTGTCTGCCACCTCATCCGGTGCGTTGAAGATCAGGCTTTTCCGCTGGGAATATGGGGGCTTGCCGCCCAGCGTACACTCGAAATTGCCCATAGTCAGGTCGGCGCTGCCCAGAATTTCGTTGATGTATTGGAAACTGTAGTTGAAATCATAGGTCTTGGTTTTTTTGTCATAAGCCGATAGGATCTCAAAATACTGAAACATGATGTCGCCCACAGCCATCAGGCTCACGTGTGTGGGCTCCGGTGTTGGGGTTGGTTCCGCTGTCGTGGGCAAGGGGGAGGGGGTGGGCGTTGGCGTGGGTTCCGCTGTGGCCGTCTGTGCCGCTATAGTTGCGGTTGCCTGTGGTGGGGGCGTGGTTGGCATGGTCGTTTGACCGCTCAACCCATCGCAGCCTGTTAGCAAAACGCAAAGCGCCACAATCATCATTTTCCGAATCAGCATGTGCATCGCCCCGCCTATTTTTGACAGTATATGACAAGAATGTTATAATTATATCATATTCTAAGAACTTTGCATCCAGTGAATGACAATAACAAAGTCTAAAAATCAATCGCATAACAAAAACATTTGTTCCTGCCAAACCATGACAACCATCTGTCTTGTTTGAAGTTGTATACTGGGCTCATCAAACAACAGGAGGGTTTCCCATGAGCGAACCGATGATGATTTGTCAGAGCTGCTCGATGCCTTTGACCGATGAAGTGCTGGGCACAGAGCAAGACGGCAGCAAAAACCATGATTATTGCATGTATTGCTACAAGGACGGCGCCTTTACCGGCGAGCAGACGATGGAAGAGCATATTGAAACCTGTGTGCCGTTCGTCTCCAACGGCGATCCGTGGCCGGATGCCGACACTGCCCGCGCGGAAATGAGAAAGCTGTTTCCCACACTAAAACGCTGGAAGGGTGAGGCAAAATGATCGAGATCCCCGAGGCTGCCGTGCTGGCCCGCCAATTGAATGCTGCCGTGCGGGGCAGGGCAATCCTGTCTGCAGAAGCCAACCACTCCCCCCACCGGTTCGCATGGTATACCGGCGACCCTGCCGGATATGGCGTGATGCTTTCGGGCCGGCAGATTCTGGGCGCTGTGGGCAGCGGCGGGGCGCTTGAGCTGAAGCTCTCTGGCGGGCTCACGTTGTTTTTCAATGACGGCCCTACGCTTCGCCTGCACAAGGCCGGCGCCAAGCTGCCGGACAAACACCAACTGCTGCTGATGCTGGACGACGGCAGTGCGCTCACCGCCTCCATCCAAATGTATGGCGGCGTGACGGCGTTCCCGGACGACCATGTGGAGAATGTCTATTTGCAAGGTGGCAGGGAGAAGCCCAACCCACTGACAGAAGCGTTTGACCGTGCTTGGTTCGATCGCCTGCTGGCTGGTGAAGGTGTTGGCAACCTGAGCGCTAAGGCGTTTCTGGCAACCGAGCAGCGGGTCCCAGGCCTGGGCAATGGCGTGCTGCAGGACATACTCTACAACGCACAAATCCATCCCCGCCGCAAGATGGAAACGCTGAACCCTGATGATCTGGACCGGCTTTATCACAGTGTCAAAAGCACTCTGGCCGAGATGGACTCGGGTGGTGGCCGTGACACAGAGACGGGCCTTTATGGCTTGCCTGGTGGCTATCAGACGAAGCTCAGCCGTAACACTGTGGGCACTGCTTGCCCCCGATGCGGTTCCACGATCAAAAAGGAGCCTTATCTGGGCGGCGCCATCTATTGGTGCCCTGGCTGCCAGGCGGAGCCTGCGAAGAAAGGGAAGTGATCCGGCTCCTCATCCCCATCACCTTGTGAAGCGACCACCTCCCAGCCCCGCTGATAACCCTCATTCTCAACACTGTCTCCCTTGAACAGAACCACTCCCAGCCCTTCTCCCTCATGGGGGGAGGGTTATATTTGTTATATTGATCGTATTTCCTTCATCATACCTAACCCTATGAGGGTCACGGGGAGAAAAACCGGACAAAATTCTTCGCATTTCCCAAACTTCTTGCAGTCCACTGCCCATACAGGTAAAATGATAGATCAGTGATCCGTTGATGGGAGGAAAGACATTGGTCACACTGGAAGGCATTAAGCAGAACGAAGTGATCATGGCCTTGATCCGCGAGGCAAACAATGTGTTGGCCGCCATCGGCTACACCGAGCACGGCCAACGGCATGTGGGCTTTGTGAGCAATACGGCCTCGGCCATTCTGAAAAAACTGGATTACCCTGAGCGCACCGTGGAGTTGGCCGCCATCGCCGGTTGGGTGCACGACGTGGGCAACGTGATCAACCGCAAGCATCATGGCATCAATGGCGCCACGCTATTGTTCCCGCTGCTGCGCGAAATGGGCATGGAGATGGCGGAGATCGCGAAGATCCTTTCTGCAGTCGGCAACCATGAGGAGGAAAACGGCATGCCGGTTTCCGACGTTTCCGCTGCGCTGATCATCGCGGACAAGTCTGACGCCCACCGCACCAGGGTGCGCAAGGGCAAGTATGACCCGTATGATATTCATGACAGGGTGAACTACTCCATCAAAAAGAATTGGGTGGATGTGGACCCGGTCAAGCGCGTGATCACCTATGCCATGACGATGGACAATTCCTCCTCAGTGATGGAATTTATGCAGATCTTTCTGCGGCGCATGACAATGTGCGAAAAGGCAGCGGAGTTTCTGGAATGCCGGTTCGACCTGGTTGTCAACGGCGTGGTGATCAACAACCAGAGAGCCAATGGCAAGGATGGCCCGGTTGTTAACTAACAGGCAGATGAGATCGCAAGCGGGAGCAGATGCAGATGTTTGGTATTATCGAGAGTATCATCAACAATTTCGGGAATTGGATCTTACAACTCCTGTATTGGTTACCGGGGATGTTAATCGGATTTACAGTCCATGAGTTTTCCCATGCACTGGCGGCTGACCGGCTTGGAGACCCAACACCCCGAATGATGGGCAGGCTTACGCTGAACCCCGTCGCACACATCGATCCAGTGGGCTTCATTACATTGATTGTGGCACACTTTGGCTGGGCCAAGCCTGTGATGACAAACCCATCGCGTTACAAGATTAAGCGATATGGATTCGCAATCGTTGGATTTGCTGGTCCATTCTCCAATCTTGTACTTGGTATCTTCTTCATGACGATATATTACCTGCTTGCTTTTAATGGCTTGCTCATCGAAGACGGGCCTATCACGATGATACTCTATTATGCCGCGCTGGTTAATTTCTCCCTGATGGCGTTCAATCTTATTCCGATCCCCCCGCTGGATGGATACAATATCTTGAAGGATATTGTGTTAGTGCGGTTTGTTCGGTCGCAGACCCTGTGGTCATTTGAGCGGTATGGTACATTGATCCTGCTGGCATTGATTTTTATAGGGCCAACATCCTATATCATTTCAGCTGTCACTACATTCTTCTTTAACACCGGATTTCAACTGTTTACGTTGATATTCGGTTATTGACGAAACGCTATGGCATATCATGTATCGCTTGCCATGTTCGACGGCCCGCTGGATCTGCTGCTCTACCTGATTTCCAGGGCGCAGGTGGATATCCGCGACATCTTCATTTCAGAAATTACAGACCAATTCCTGGACTACATGGCCGGGCTGGACGAGCTTGACATGGATCGCGCCAGCGAGTTTTTGGAGATGGCCGCAAGGCTGCTGGAGATCAAGTCCCGCCGGTTGCTGCCCGGTGAGCCTGAGGCGGAAAAGGATGAGGAAGACCCGGAGCAGCTGCTGATCCGGCAGCTGGAGGAATACAAGCTCATCAAGGCTGCCAGCGCCTCCTTGCAGGAAAAGGCAAAGCAAGCAGCCAACGTGTATTACCGCCTGCCCATGGAGATTGTGAAGGGCACTGACTTTGACATCACAAATGCCGATGCAGCTTTGCTGGGCCGTGCTTTTGCGATGCTGCTGGCCAGGGTGCAGGAGGAAGAGGAAGACAAGCCCGAGCGGCACATTGAGCGGGAGAGCTTCACGGTGCAGCAGATGATTTTCCGCATCCAGGGCATCCTTGCGGAAAGCCGGGCACCGGTTAGCTTCCGGGCCCTGTTTCTTGAGCGGCCAGGCAGGGAAGAGGTCATCACGGCGTTCTTCGCACTGTTGGAGCTTTTGAAGCTCAACCGCATTGGTATCCGGCAGGACAGCCTGTATGGCGGGATCACCATTGAACCCAGGCAAAAAACCACCGAGGAGGCGGAGCATGGAGAGGAATGAAATACAGGCGGCCATCGAGGCCATCCTGTTTGCGTCTGGTGGCCCCGTGCCCGCATCGGTGCTGGCGGATGCCCTTGGAGTGACTGAGTTGGAGCTCAGGCCGGCGCTGGAGGAATTGATTGACCGGCTGCGGTTTGATCGCCGGGGCATTCAGATTGTGCGGGTGGAGGATGGCTTGCAGATGGCCACCAATGCCCTCTACGGTGACTTCGTGCAGGCTGCGCTGGCCCCCCGTCAGAGCAGGCCGCTGTCGCAGTCGGCACTGGAAACGCTGTCTGTGATCGCCTACCGTCAACCAGTGACTCGCCGCGACATTGAGGAAATCCGCGGTGTAAGCTCCGACTACAGCCTGGAGGTGCTATTGAAGCGCGGCCTCATCTGCGAGGCAGGCCATGCCGACCGGCTGGGCAGGCCTGTGCAGTTTGCCACCACAGAGGAGTTTTTGCGGTGTTTTGCGTTGGAATCGTTGGAGCAGCTGCCAAGGCTGGAGCAGCTCAAGCCACCGGATGGCGATCAGGCAGTTGAGCCGGCGGGGGATGAAGACGATTCCGCCAGTGACTGAATTCCTCAAGCATGACTCGCCCTGCCACTTCGTGGCATCCCCTACAGGAGGGAGTAAATTGCATGATCACTGTCCGTCAGGCAATTGATGCGTTGGAAAACGCACCGGTCATCGCAGCAATCAAATCACAGGAGTGTGCGCAAGCCGCTGCACGGTCGCCTGTTTCTGTGGCCTTTGTGCTTGGCGGCAGCATCCTGACCATGGATCGCATTATGGAGGAGCTGACCGGTGCCGGCAAGCTTGTCTTTTTGCACATGGATTTGATAGAGGGCATCGGCCGGGATGAAGCTGGGCTGATATTCGCTGCGCGGCATTGGCGGCCAACGGGCATCATCTCCACACGGGCGCAACTGGTAAAGGCAGCCCGAGAGCATGGGCTACTGGCTATCCAACGGGTTTTTCTGCTGGACTCAGGATCGATCAAGAGCGGAATCCAGCTGATCAGCCAGT
This sequence comes from Bacillota bacterium, assembly GCA_023435705.1. Classification (GTDB taxonomy): domain Bacteria; phylum Bacillota; class Clostridia; order Christensenellales; family UMGS416; genus JAEYRA01. Next base: position 216,459 of record JAEYRH010000003.1, read on the forward strand.
GCAGCCCCGACTTTGTGGAGGTCATGCCCGGCGTGATTCCCAAGGCCATAGGCCAGTTCAAAGCTGCCGGCCGGCCGGTGATCGCCGGAGGGATGGTGACGGAGCGGGCCGAGGTGATTGATGCGCTGGCTGCCGGCGCTCTGGCGGTGTCTACCAGCAGCCGGGAGTTATGGAATGAGTAGGATAATTTTGGCACAGGAGTGAATTATGGCGCTTGATTTCTCTTCACCATCACCGGAGGGCTATCTCCAAGGTGCGCCCGGTATCCGCCGGAAAACGCTGGTCTTTGGCCAGAAGGAGCTTCTCTGTGAGTTCCGCCTGGAAGCCGGCAACCCGTTGCCCCGCCACAGCCACCCGGAGGAGCAGGCCGGTTATCTGGTGAGCGGCCACATCGTGCTTCACTATAACAATGAGGCCCATGACGTTCTGCCTGGGGCAGCCTGGTGCATCCCCGGCGGCGTTGAGCATTGGGCTGATGTGCTGGAAGACAGCGTGGCCATTGAGGTCTTCGCGCCGGTGCGGCAGGATTATTTGCCATGATTACTTGAGAGGAATACAACTTGAAACAGGCAATTGAAATTTTGCCGGATACTTTTGGGCTGAGGATCATTTTTCTATTGTTTACTCTTTACTCTGCCGTTAGGGAAGCCTGTATATTTAAAACTATTATATTGTCAAGGAGGCTTTCCAATGAACGAGTTGGTCAAGATTAAAGACGTATCGTTCCAGTATGACATATCCGCCCGCACACTCCGCTACTACGAGGATATGGGGCTGATTACCAGTACACGCAGTGATGATTATGCATACCGCCTGTACGATGAAGCCGCTGTCAAGCGGCTGGAGCAGATTTTGATTCTGCGCAAGCTGAATGTCAGCATCAAGGACATTCGGCGTGTGTTCGACACCTCCGGCTCCGAGGTGGTGCTGGAAGTACTGGGCAAAAAAGTTGCCGATATTGACAATGAAGTCGCCCTATTGCATGAACTGAAAGAGATTGTGCTGGAGTTTATCAGTCAAATTCAAAAGGCGGATTTCCACAAGGACAGCGACGTGAAGCTGCTGTATGAAAAGGCAAAAGATATTGAAGCACAGATCGTTAATGTTGACTACAATGGCAATCCATCCAACGTGGAACGTTTGCTTGAAGTGACCAAAAAACTGGAGAAAAAGGCGGACATACGGATCGTCGAGTTGCCGCCGTGCAGAATGGCGACTTCCGGAGTGAAAAATGGCGACAACCATAAGAGATTTGAAAAAATGTGGAGCAGACTTGATAAAAACCGTAAGGATAAGTTCTTCCCGAGGGATTTCATGTGGTATGACGAGGATTCAGGAAAAACGGTTTGGTGGTATGCCATTGAGGAATGGGTAACAGAGGCGGATACGGCGGGTTTTGAAATTGTTGATTTTGAGGGTGGCTTGTATGCAACCGTGATCGTACCGGACTTTGACTACAGCGAGGCCAAGCGGGCGTATGACAGCTTGACAGCATGGATCGCCGAGCACGATAACTTTGCTCTTGATCAACGTCACGGTCACAAAGCGTTGTGGCATGTCACCAGTCCAGACACCCGAAAACTCTTGGGATACAGGCAAGTCGAGTATTTTTTCGCGATTCGCGTCATCAAGTAACTGTACCAAATAAGTATAATTCCAAGTAGCCAATTTCCTAATTTCCTGACACGAATGGTGTATAAACATCCGCATCTTGCCGGGCAATCCCCGACCTTGATGCCAATGCCGCGCATCCACCCATCCGGTGTATTCATGCTATTTTCCAATTGTGTTTTGTCAGTATGAATGATACCATTATCCAAACCATTGCGGAGGAATCATCTGTGAGAGCGATTATTACCGTAGTCGGCCAAGACATGATGGGCATCATCGCCCGTGTGTCAGCCATTTTGGCCGCCAATAATGTAAACATCCTTGATATCAGCCAATCGGTGCTGCAGGAGTTTTTCGCGATGGTGATGCTGGTGGATCTGGCCAAGTGCGAAGCACCCTTTGCCGATTTACAAGCCAAACTGGAAGAGGGAGGCCGCGAGCTTGGCATGACGGTGCGCATCCAGCATGAAGCGGTCTTCCAGGCGATGCACCGGATATAAGGATGCCGCAGAGCGGCAGGGGGAGTTTATGTTAACCCATACCGAAATATTGCAGACCATCCGCATGATCGAGCAGGAGAACCTGGACATCCGCACGATCACAATGGGGATATCCCTGCGGGACTGCGCCGATTCTGATGCCAGGGCCTCGCAGCAGAAGGTTTATGACAAGATCTGCCGCATGGCAAAGGATCTGGTCGCTGTGGGTGAAGCCATCGAAAGAGAATATGGCATCCCGATTGTGAACAAGCGCATCAGTGTGACGCCGATCGCTTTGGTCGCGGAAAGCTCCCGTGAAAGCGACATGACCCCGTGGGCCCATGCGATGGACCGGGCAGCCCGCGAGGTGGGTGTGAATTTCATCGGAGGCTTCAGCGCGCTGGTGCATAAAGGCTATACGGTTGGCGACAGGGCGCTGGTCAACAGCATTCCGGAGGCGCTTGCCCAAACCGAGCGGGTGTGCGCATCGGTCAATGTGGCCACAATCCGCGCCGGCATCAATATGGACGCCGTGGCTGAAATGGGCCGCGTGGTGAAGCGATGCGCGGAGCTCACGGCTGACCGGGGCGCAGTGGCTTGCTCAAAGCTTGTGGTGTTTGCCAACGCCGTGGAGGACAACCCCTTCATGGCCGGTGCGTTCCACGGCGTGGGAGAGCCGGAGTGCGCAATCCATGTGGGTGTGTCCGGCCCCGGTGTGGTCAAGCACGCATTGGAGCAGGTGCGTGGCGAGAAATTTGACGTTGTGGCCGAGACGATCAAGCGCACGGCCTTCAAGATCACACGAATGGGTCAGTTGGTGGCCGAGGAAGCCTCCAGGCGGCTGGGTGTGGAGTTTGGAATTGTGGATCTTTCACTTGCCCCCACGCCGGCCATTGGCGACTCGGTGGCCGCGATCCTGGAAGAAATGGGTCTTGAGCGCACCGGGGCCCCCGGCACCACAGCGGCGCTGGCGATGCTCAACGATGCGGTGAAAAAGGGTGGCGTGATGGCCTCCAGCCATGTGGGCGGGTTGTCCGGCGCGTTCATCCCGGTGAGTGAGGATGAAGGCATGGTCAATGCCGTTCTGGCCGGTGCGCTCACGTTGGAGAAGCTGGAGGCGATGACCTGTGTGTGCTCGGTGGGGCTGGATATGATCGCCATCCCCGGAGACACACCGGCGGAAACCATCGCTGCCATCATCGCCGATGAGGCGGCTATCGGTGTGGTGAACCAAAAAACCACTGCTGTGCGCATACTCCCCATCCCTGGCGGCAAGCCCGGCGACATCGTGGAGTATGGCGGGCTGTTTGGCCGGGCGCCGGTGATGCCGGTGAGCCAGTTTTCCAGCAAGGCATTCATTGACCGCGGGGGAAGGATCCCCGCGCCGCTGCACAGTTTGAAAAACTGATTGTATCCATTCTCATCTCCACCCCTTGTTGACCCAACTAGCCGCCATTATCAGGATTGTGTCCTGCATGGCGGTTTTCTTGTTGTTCAGCCTGAAGCAGCATAGTGGCTCCGCCCGGGATGCTTTATTGTTGTGCAAATACAGTGCGATAGAATCTGTATCTTAACTACGATTTGTCGAATATTGTCGAATATAGGAAATATTTGTTACAACCAATTGAAATCAGGGTATTAAATTTGCAGTAGTAATGAATCGCGGCTCCAATGAATGTTTAGGCACCAATACCAGTTTGGCAGTTCTGGCAGTCTTCGGCAGCAATCGAACCCGGCACTACAACCGAAAAGTGGAGGATGAAACAATGAAGTTTCTGTTGAACATGAAGATCATGCCCAAACTGATCGCCGCTTTCCTATTGGTGGCAGCGATCGCTGCGGCTGTGGGCGCTGTTGGTATATTCAACATATCTGATATCAACAGTGATTACACAAAAATGTATTACAACACCACAGTTCCGCTCAACGATATGGTCACGCTGTCCGGGATGTGGCAACGATCCAGGCTGGTCATGCGAGACGTCATTTTGAAAGATGACACGGAGAGCATGAAGGATGAGCTTGAAAGCCTGCAAGCCAAGTTTGATAATGTGGTTGCTGCGCATGATAAACTTGGCAAATCCATAACTGACGCTGAAGCCAAGCAGCTATTGCAGGACTTCAAAGCGAAATATGACATCTATCTGCCGCTCAAAGACCGTGTTGTCGCTTTGGCAGTGGAAAACAAGGATGGAGAGGCCGAACAGCTGATGCAGAGCCCCGAAGTGGATGGGGCTGCCGGGGATGTCACTGATGCGATCTCTGCATTGGGTGATAAGCTCTCCGAGTTGGGCAGCAAAACAATGGCATCGAACACGTCCGGGGCGAATACTGCTACCTGGATCATGTGGGCGTTGATCGCTGTGGCTGCTTTGCTCTCAGTGGGGCTCGGGCTGTTGGTCGCGGTTTCAATCAGCAACCCGATCCGCAGGGTGGTGAAAAGCGCCCAAGATATTGTGATGGGTGATTTCAGCACCAATGAGGGTTTTGGTATAGACAACGGCACTGAAATCGGCCAACTGGCCAAAGCTTTTCAAGATGTAAAAGACGCGATCGGCAGTCTGATTACCGACATCAATCTGCTGGTGCAGGCCTCAGAAGAGGGCAGGCTGGAAACCCGTGTGGACTCGAAAAAGTACAGCGGTGAATACAGGCGGATCATCGATGGCTTCAACAACAGCCTGGAGGCCATCCACATGCCTGTGAAGGAAATCACTGTGGTGCTGGACAAAATGTCTGTGAACGACCTGACCATGAAGGTAAACGGCGTATATCGCGGTGATTTCCAGACAATGATTGACGCAATGAACGGTGTAACGGAGCGGCTTGTCTCCATTCAGACCATATTCATCAATATGGCAAAAGGCGACCTGTCACAATTGGAAGGCTTCGAGAAAATCGGAAAACGCAGCGAGAATGACCGGATGCTTCCGTCGGTCATCCGGTTCATGCGCATTCTTGAGAACCTTACAGAAGATATCCGCAAACTGACTGTGGAAGCATCAAACGGCAATCTGGACGTGCGCGGTGATGCTTCTGAATATGAGGGGAAATATGCGCAATTGCTGCTGGGAATCAACGGTATCATCAACGCGATGGCAGAACCCCTGCGTGAATCGGTGTCTGTATTGGGGTCGATGGCTGGCAATGATTTCTCCCAGAGCATAGATGGGGATTATAGAGGTGCGTTCCTCGAGTTGGCTGAGTCGGTGAATAGTGTAACCGATACCCTGAACCAAACGCTCCACGAAATCAACATCGCGTCTGAGCAGGTGGCATCAGGCACCAACCAGGTGGCGGCCGGCAGCCAGGCGCTCAGCCAGGGCGCAACCGAGCAAGCCAGCGCCATCGAGCAGCTCACAGCGTCGCTCAATGAGATCGCCGGCCAGACCAGGCAGAACGCACTGAACGCCAGCCAGGCAAGCGAACTTTCGAATACGGCCAGAAGCAACGCGATCTCCGGCAATGAGCAGATGCGCAACATGCAGCAGGCGATGTCTGCGATCAACGAGGCGTCCAACAACATCTCGAAGATCATCAAGGTGATAGACGAAATTGCCTTCCAGACCAACCTGTTGGCACTGAACGCGGCGGTGGAAGCCGCCCGAGCCGGGCAGCATGGCAAGGGTTTTGCAGTGGTAGCCGAAGAAGTGAGGAGCCTGGCCCAGCGGAGTGCCAATGCTGCAAAGGAAACCACAGCCATGATCGAGGAGGCCATTCGCCGGGTGAAGGAAGGCTCGAAGATGGCTGACAACACGGCCACGGCATTGAACCGCATTGTGCAGGATGTGGAAAAGGCAACGGAGCTGGTGGGTGGCATCGCCAAGGCCAGTAACGACCAGGCTTCCGCTATTGCCCAGGTAAACAAGGGAATCGAGCAGGTGAGCCAGGTCACGCAAACCAACTCAGCCACCGCTGAGGAGAGCGCCGCCGCCAGTGAGGAGCTCTCCAGCCAGGCGGCCTTGGTCAAGGAAATGGTTGGTCGGTTCAACTTGAAGCAGCACAACAGGCTCGCCTCGCAGAAGAGCACCAGCCAGGGTAAGCCATCCGCAACTCAAGTTGGTCGGCTTACCGGTAAGCCGCAGATCGCTCTGAATGATCGTGAGTTTGGCAAGTACTAAGCACGATTGGATTCAACAAGCATTCCGAGGCCCCGCAGTGCGGGGCCTTTTTCGATTCTGATGAATTGCCCGCTGGTTCTTTTAGAAGGCACAGGTATTCCTGGTTAAATCGCGTTATTCTTATATATTTGGTTTGTGATCCGTCAATTTTGGGCATTATTTATTTGAAAGCCTAAGCAAAGGGGAGAAATGAATGAAAAGACGTAAGGGCATTACCATTGCTGTGAAGTTCGCGCTGGTGATTACCGTTGTATTGATGATTTGCAGCGCGTCCATCGGCGTTCTTGCATATCTTTCGGCCAGTAATGAATCGATGGAGGCGCTGCGGCAGAGACTGCAGAACAAGGTGACGGACAGCGCGGCGCAGATCAAGCTTCAGATCCATGAGTACTTTACGTCTCTGGAGGGAATTGCGTTGCGCCCCGATATCGTGGGCATGGACTGGGACACACAAAAGCCTGTGTTGGAAAAGGAAGCAGCAAGGCTCGGGTTTATGAAAATGGGCGTTTCCAACCTGGATGGCGAAGCAGTCTATAGCAATGGGTCTTCTACCAACATTTCCAAACGCCAATACTTCCAGCTGGCGGTTGCGGGGAGCACCAACATATCTGACCCGCTGATGAGCACTGCGGAAAACAAGATGGTGCTGGTCATCGCCACACCCATCAAGGATTCCACCGGTAAGATAACCGGTGTGCTGCTGGCCACATCGGATGACCGATTCCTGAGCAACCTGGTCGGCAGCGTAAAGGAGGGCTCCACAGGTTATGCCTTCATGCTCAACAAAAGTGGCACAGTGATTGCCCATCCGCAGCAACAGCTTGTGCTTGAGGCAAACAACAATGCCGACAAGCTGAAAGAGAACGGCGATTTGGCCTCATTGGTGACCGTGGAGAAGAAGATGATTGCCGGCGAAGATGGATTTGACACGTTTGTGAGCAAAGGTGTGCCATACTTCAGCAGCTTCACTGGCATAGAGGGACTGGGTTGGTCAATGGCCGTTGCTGTGACCCAGCAGGAGGTTCTGGAGCCAATGGTGCGCTTGCGTGCAAGCATTGTTATGGCTACTTTGATTTCTCTGTTGGCTGGTGTGTTCGCGGCGATCCTGTTCGCCCGTATGCTGGTTATCAAGCCAATTCAAGCAATCACCGCAGCGGCCAGAAAGCTTGCTTTGGGAGATATTGACGTGACGTTCCAGACTCGCTCAGGCGATGAAATCGGGCAGATGTCAGAGGCATTTGAGTCTATCATAAGGGGCATCCGGCAGCAGTCAGAAGCAGCGGAGAAAATTGCAAATGGAGAAATGGATGCTGATGTGACCGTGCGATCTGATAAGGATGTGCTGAACAACAGCCTGGAGTCAATGATCCGAACGCAGCGGCAACTTTCCAGCCAGTTTGAGACGTTGATCCAAGCATCTTCCGCCGGAGATTTTTCACAACGCGGTGAAGCCGGTATGCTCAGCGGTCAATATGCGCGCATGCTCTCTGGAGTGAACTCCATCCTCGACGAGGTGGAGGGAGCTCTTGCCAAGATCAAATCGGCGCAGCTTGTGGCTCAAAAGCAGGCATCATATCAGCAGGCAGAGGTTGGGAAGCTGGTTAGGAATCTGGAGCGGTTGGCTGAGGGCAGCCTTGATTGCGACATGCAGGCCGCACAGCCGGATGCGGATACGCAGGAGCTTTATGAGGTCTATGACGGCATCAGCCACAACCTGCATCAGAGCGTCAACGCCATCCGTGGTTATATCTCAGACATCACCCATACACTGGGCATGATGTCACAGGGCAATCTGGATGTGCAGATCACGGGTCAATACAAGGGCGATTTTGTGCGCATCAAGGAATCGATCAATGAGATCATCTTGTCCCTCAACGATACATTGCATGAGATCAACACCTCTGCCGAGCAGGTGGCTGCCGGAACCCAGCAGGTTGCCGCCGGCAGTCAGGCCCTTTCACAAGGCGCGACTGAGCAAGCCAGCGCCATCGAGCAGCTCACCGCATCACTGATGGAGATTGCTGCGCAGACCCGCCAGAACGCCTTGAGCGCCGCTGAGGCAAGCGCACTGGCCCAGACTGCCAAGCAGGACGCAGTCGAGGGTGATGATCGGATGGATCAACTGCAGCGGGCGATGGGCGAAATCAATGAATCGTCTACGAGCATTTCCCGGATCATCAAGGTCATTGATGAAATCGCATTCCAGACCAACCTGCTCGCGCTGAATGCGGCGGTGGAGGCCGCCCGTGCCGGACAGCATGGAAAAGGGTTTGCAGTGGTGGCTGAAGAGGTGCGCAACCTGGCGCAGCGCAGCGCCAACGCAGCCAAGGAAACGACCGCTATGATTGAGGGGTCCATCCGCAAGGTGAAAGAGGGAACGCGCATTGCCAATGACACGGCCCAGGCATTGAACCGGATTGTGGGCGGCGTGCAAAAGGCGTCAGTGCTGGTAGGCGGAATCGCCGAGGCCAGCGGCAGCCAGGCGCAGGCCGTGGCACAGGTGAACACCGGCATCGATCAAGTGAGTATGGTCACGCAAACCAACTCCGCCACGGCCGAAGAGAGCGCCGCTGCCAGCGAAGAGCTCTCCAGCCAGGCTGTGATCCTGAAAGACATGGTGGGGCGGTTCACTCTGAGGGGCCAAGCGCCCATCAGCGGTCAGCGAGGGACTGTTCTGCAAGCCGGTGACGGTAAACACAAATCCAGCGTCACGAGCAACCTGACCAAGCCCAGGATATCATTGGCAGACACGGAATTTGGGAAATATTGAACGAATTTTTGCTGTGGCCCCGAAGAGATGAGTCTTCGGGGCCACTACTAATTCTTAGTATATACGAAAAACAATACAAGTTTTCTGGTGCTTCAGTATTTGACAAACAGGCCATCATGCCGTATCCTACTGAAAGTTTGCAATAATACATATTTTCCGGAGCGTTATATGGGAAAAACAGGGTTGACAAGTCTTTTTCGGCGGGAATTTCAAGGTTATAACGGGCGAACGTTCGCCCAGGACGCGCTGGCTGGCCTCACCGTGACGGCCGTGGCGCTGCCGCTGGCGTTGGCCTTCGGCGTTGCCTCAGGTGCCACAGCCTCGGCGGGGCTGATCACGGCGATCGTCGCTGGTCTGGTGATCGGCTTGCTCTCCGGTGCGCCATATCAAATCTCCGGCCCCACCGGCGCGATGAGCGCAATCCTGATCTTGCTTGTGCAAAAATATGGATTGCCCGGTGTGTGGGTGGCAGGGCTCATATCCGGGGCGATCCTGTTGGTACTGGGCCTGCTCAAGCTTGGAAAACTGATCAGCTATATTCCTTCACCGGTGATTACCGGATTCACATCGGGCATCGCGCTCATCATCGCCATCGGCCAGATTGATAATTTCCTGGGGATTACAACGCCGGGCTCGGAATCAGCCGCACTGAAGCTGTTTGGCTATTTCAAAGGCGGGTTTATGCCCGATTGGCATGCGGCAGTGTTTGGCGCCGCGGTGATTGCGATCATGGTGTTGTGGCCGAAGAAATGGCAAGCCCGCTTCCCATCGTCGTTGGCGGCCATCGTGGTGGTGTTGGCGGCCAATGCGCTGCTCAACTGGACGGTTCCCATGGTGGGCGACATCCCCCGCACGCTGCTGCCGCAGGAAAGACTTGTGTTTTCGTCGATCCCATGGGCTGATCTTGGAGACCTGGTCGCCCCGGCAATCACGATTGCTGTGTTGGGCATGGTGGAAAGCCTCCTGTGCGGCGCGGTGGCCGGCAACATGACCGGCAAACTGCTGAAAGCCGACCAGGAGTTGATCGCCCAGGGTGTGGGCAATATGCTGGTCCCATTTTTGGGCGGCGTGCCGGCCACGGCGGCCATCGCCCGCACCAGCGTGGGAATCAAGTCTGGTGGGCAGACCCGCATGGTCAGTGTGATCCATTCTGTCGGGCTGCTGGCTTCCATGTTTCTGCTGGCCCCGGTGATGTCGCGCATCCCGCTGTCGGCACTGGCTGGTGTGCTGATGGTCACCGCCTTTCGGATGAATGAATGGGAAAGCATCCGGTTCATGCTGCACAAGCGCTTCAAGGCCGCAATCCTTGCCTTTGCCGTGACCATGGTTTGCACGGTGGCGCTGGATCTCACGCAGGCGATTTTGGTGGGCGTGGGCGTATCGGCGGTGTTGTTTCTCAAGAGCATATCAGACCTGGAGGTGCAGGTGCTGGATGTGGATCCGGAGCGCCTCAGAGAGAAGGGTATTCAAAATGCCGGACTGTGCCGCAATGCAAAGGTGGCCTATTTGACAGGTCCGGTGTTCTTTGCCGCGGTGGACACGATGAACACTGCGCTCCAGCACCTGGAGGGCACTCACACACTGATCTTGTCAATGCGCGGTGTGCCGTTGCTGGACATCTGTGGCCTGCAGGCGATGGTCAAGCTGACGGAGAGGATGCAAGGCAGCGGCTGCACGCTGATGTTGGCAAGTGTGCAGCCACAGGTGATGAAGATGATGGAGCGCGGAGGCCTGCTGGGCATGATCCAGCAGGAGAACATTTTCTGGAGTGCTGATCAGGCCATTGTGGAAGCTGAGCGGCGGGGCTGCCTATGCTCCCCAATCGCAGAAGGGGCTTAATCCAAGCCGTTCAGGATGGCAGCTTTGCAATCCGCAGCGACCAACCGGTGCTTCAGGATCGCCTGATAATCCGGCGATCGATACCACCGCAGCAGTTCATCCCTGCTCGGAAATTCAATTAGAACGATCCGCCCTGCACCGGGAGCACCCTCCAGTGTCTCCGGTGATGAATCAACCGCCAGGTATTTTCCGTTGAATCTCGCAAACACCTCGTCCACCTGGGCGAGGTATTTTTCATATTCCGGCTGATCATGGATGTTGATGCATGCAATAAAATAACAGCTCAGCGCAATCCCTCCCAAACAAAACACGGGTATGCCCGGTTCATGCATCGTATCACCTTTCAATGACCGTTTCAATTCCGGCATAGGAAATGCCCTCCCGGCATTGCCGGGAGGGCATAAAGGCACTCTACTCTTTGGGCTACGCGTTCTGTTTGACGTGCTTGAGGCGGTTATCCCTCTTGCGGAGTTGCCACATCGCCCACAGGGGCCCGGCGATGCACACGGTGGAATAACAGCCGCTGATCGTGCCGATGGCCATCGGCAGCGCGAAGCGCTGGATGGAGTCGATGCCGTTGCCGAACGCGAAGATCCACACCAGCGAGATGGACAGGAACACTGCCAGGTTGGTGTTGACCGAGCGGCTCAGTGACTGGGTGACCGAGCGGTTCACCAGTTGGTCCACCGGCATCTTGGAGTCCAGGCGCGCGTTTTCACGGATGCGGTCATAAATGACAATCGTGTCGTTGATGGAGTAACCGATGATGGTGAGCGCTACGGCCACAAAGCTGTCGCCGATCGGGATCTTGAACAGCACGCAGGTGAAGAACACCACCAGCAAGTCATGCAGCAATGCTACCAGCGCCATCACGCCGGCGGAGAGGCCGGAGATCCTGCGGAAGCTGTACCACACATAAAATACGATCAGAATGCTTGCCAGCACGATTGCCAGCATGCCGTTGCGCAGGAATTGCTTGCCGAAGAAGGGCTCCACCAGGATCGTCTCGGACACAGCCAGGCTGGCGTTTGGGAATTCGGCCTTCAGTGCGTCGTCCAGCTTCTGCTGCGCGTCGGCATCCAGGCCTTCGTTACCGGCCAGATTTAGCACCAGGCGCTCCTGCTTGGTGAGCAGATCGGTGGTTACCTGGGCATCCACCAGACGGTTCAATGTGGTGCCGGCCACCTCGGCAGCGCGCTCGGCATCCACTGTGGTGGTCATGGTGTACTTGAGGATTGCGCCGCCTTTGAACTGGATGTCCAACTGTACGCCGTTGACAATGATCCCCACGATGCCAGCCAGCATGATCAGGCCGGAAATGATGAAATAAATGTATCGCTTTTCGTAAAACGGGATGATTCTCTTCATGCCTTTGACCATCCTTTCGTGTAGAGTCCAGGCTTACGCAGGAACTCAAAGCGGCTCAGCGACTTGATCATGAGCCTGGAAGAGAACACGCCAGCCAGGAAGTTCATCGCAACACCGATCGCCAGCGTGATCGCGAATGACTGTATCGATCCGGAGCCAAGGAAATAGAGGATTGCGGCTACGATCCACACCGTGATGTTTCCGTCAAACACCGAGCTGAATGCCCGCTTGAAGCCCGCGGCAATGGCGGCGTCCAATGTGCGGCCGGCTTTGATTTCCTCGCTGATGCGCTCAGAAATGATGATGTTGGCGTCCACACCCATGCCGATGGAGAGGATGACGCCGGCTATACCCGGAAGTGTCAGCGTGAGCTGCGGCAGTGAGAGTGCCAGCAGCTGGCCGGCCAGCTGCATCAGCAGCGCCAGACAAGCCACGAAACCGGGCAGCTTGTAGTATAGCAAGAGGAACAGGCAGATGACGCCGAAGGCCAACGCGCCAGCGATCACCATCGTATCCAGTGCGCCGGTGCCCAGCGTGGGGCTGATCGTGGAGTTGTTCTTCGTCTCCAGCGAGAAGGGCAGCGCGCCTGCGGCGATTTTGTCCGCCAGATTTTTTGCCTCATCATAATTGGCCATGTTATCGATATAGGCTCTGCCGCCTGAAATCTGCGTACGGACGCTTGGGCTGGAAATCTCGGTCTCATCCATGTAAATGGACATTATCTGGCCGATCATCTTGCCTGTCGCGTCTGAAAATAGCTTAGCGCCTTCACTGTCAAATTCCAGGTTTACCACAAAGCCGCCGGTGTCTGGGTTGGTGCCCGGTTTGCTCAGTGTCACATGGGTGCCGTCCAGCAAGATGTTGCCGCTGGAATCGCGGAAGGTGAGCTTCGCTGTTTCGCCAAGCTCCTTAATGGCCTTCTGGGGGTCGAAATCTTTCTCGCCCGACTTCCAGGGGAAGCGCACGATGATGTATCCGAATTCCTTGTTGACCGTCACATCCCGGTCGAAGATGTTCTTCTGATCCAGGCGGGTCTCAATGACAGACCGTGCTGCTTCCAATTCTTCGGCGGTGGGCAGCCTGCCCAGATTCTTCGGCTGGAACACGGCGTCCACACCGCCGCGGATGTCAATGCCGTATCGCATATCAGGTGCGCCTTGCAGCGTGAAGTCATACACACCGAGGGGGATCTTCACACCAAACAGCGCGACAGATGCCATCAGCAGGATCACGGCGGCCATGATAAAGAAATGATATCTCTTTACCTTCTTCATAATCGCTTTCTCCTCACTATCTTTTCGGTTTCGAGTGACTCGGCGGCGCAGCCTGACAGGCACATAACCATGCACGATCTCACCGGAAACCGGGGTTGTTGATCAGATAACGTGCGGGTTGAGCCAAGGAGGCGCGCGGCAGCTCAGAGCCACGCCTGTCAGGCGGGTCTTGACGGAAGTGGAGGTTGTTGCTGTCAAAAAGTAGAAATTGCAGGTGATGGAATCACTTGTGGAGATGATCGCTCTTGACGAGTTGCTTGTGGTTTGAGTGGTGCCTTGAAACGCAGGGCTGGCGCAGGTCAGGATCAACCGGCCCAACCCGGTCAACCCGGAATCTGCCAAGCCGGCGTCTGTGGTGGCCGGGAATCGATCCAGGGCTGTCTGAAGCTGAGTGGTGTGTGCTGCAATGCCGGTATCGATATTTGGTTGCACGGCAGCAGTGGGCAGCATCAGCATCAACGCCGCGCTCACCGCCAGGAGAACCATCCACCGTTTCCGATTTGAACCGGTCATCGCTTGCATCCGCCGACCTTTCCAGACAAACAAATACAACACATTATAAGGGAATGCAAACAACCGTGTCAAACGCAATAAAAGGAACGAAGAGGTTCTTTTGACAAGTCAAATAACTTCGTCAATATTTATCTGTGTTTCTGACGGAGTTGGGCGATTTGCCGTAGCAGGCGGTGAAGCAGCGCGTGAAATAGGTGGGGTCATTGTAACCCACATGCCGGGAGATTTCAGAGATTTGCATGTTTGTATAGTTCAGCAGATGCCAGGCGGTGTTGAGCCGCTGCCAGGTGATGAACCGCGATGGCGCCTTGCCGCAGGCTTCTGTGAATATCTTATAAAAATAGGAGCGATTCAACCCCAGGTGGGCTGCCACATCAGATGTGGTGATGTCGCGGGAAATGTTCTCCCGGATAAAGTCCTTGGCCCGCTCCACATATTGCTCGGTGGAGAGCTTTGGCTGTGTGGGTTCGGTTTGCGGTGCCTTGCTGCTTTCACGGGCCAGGTGTGACATAAACTGCAAAAACAGCCCATAGCTTTCGATCACGTTCTCTGTGCCGCCTGATTTTGTGGTTTCGATGATCTGGCTCAGGAGGTCACGCTCCCGCTCGAACTGCTCCACAAACGCAATCACAGGCAAAGTGGGGGACAACGCGGTTTTGGCAATCATGCGCGGCACCGACTGGCCGGTGAAGCCCACCCAGATGTACTCCCAGGGCGCTTCATGATCGGCGATATAGTGCACCGGCGTCTCCGGAAACAGCAGGAACCCCTGCCGTTCAGACAGGTTGAACTCCTTGCCGCCGGTCCGGAGCTTGCCCTTGCCAGACAGAATCAAATGGAATACGTAATGGCCGCGCATGTCTGGCCCCCAGGCATGACCGGGCTTGCACTTTTCATGGCCGCAAAAGAGCAGCTTGAGGTCGCACAGCTCAAAGTCCTGCACGTCAAACTCGATATCGGCATCACATGGGTTGCGCGGCTGGTTCATTTCATGCTCCAATGCCTGTGGATCGTAAGTAGTTTAAGGTTCATGTTCAATACTGACTACTGGTTACTGGTTATTATGCAACAAAAGTGCAGCATCTGGCAACAGACGCCACTTCACCTCTGCCGCTTTTGGGGTATAATGGTCTGGTATTAGGAATGGGGAGGAAATGTAATGGTCAAGATCGCGTTTATGGGCGCCGGCAGCACGGTGTTTTCCAAGAATGTGCTGGGGGATTCGATGCTATCCCCGGCGATGCATGACTGTGAGATCGCGCTGTATGACATTGACAGCGCCCGCCTGGACGAAAGCTTCACGATGCTGCAGGCGATAAACAAAAACTGCAATGAGAACCGCGCCACGATCCGGAAGTATCTGGGGGTGGCTAGCCGACGGGATGCTTTAAAAGACGCCAACTTTGTGGTGAACGCCATTCAGGTGGGCGGTTATGACCCCTGCACGATCACCGACTTCGAGATCCCGAAAAAGTTTGGCCTCAGGCAGACCATCGCCGACACGCTGGGCATCGGCGGCATCTTCCGCACGTTGCGCACGCTGCCGGTAATGTTTGATTTTGCCACCGACATGGAGGCCGTGTGCCCCAAGGCATGGCTTTTAAACTACACCAACCCGATGGCGATGCTGACCGGGGCGATGCTGCGGGCCACAAAGGTCAAGACGGTGGGCCTGTGCCACAGCGTGCAGATCTGTGCTTCCAGCCTTTTGAACGGTGTGGATCTGGAGTATGACGACCAGGTGCAGTGGAAGATCGCCGGCATCAACCACATGGCCTGGCTGCTGGAGATCACGAAGAACGGTGTGGATCTGTATCCGGAGATCAAGCGCAGGAGCAAAGAAAAGGGCGCCCCTGAGTGGGACAAGGTCCGCCATGAGATCATGCACACCTTCGGCTACTATGTGACCGAATCGAGCGAGCACAACGCCGAATATATGCCTTACTTTATTAAGGAGAAGTATCCGGAGCTCATTGAGCGCTACAACATCCCGCTGGATGAATACCCACGCCGCTGTGTCAACCAGATCGAAGGCTGGAAGCGCATGCGCGACAGCCTGGTGAACAACCCCGATCTGGAGCACCAGCGCTCCCATGAATATGCCTCCTACATCATGGAGGCCATGGTGACCAATAAGCCCTACAAGATCGGCGGCAATGTGCTGAACACCGGCTTGATCACCAACCTGCCGGCCAAGGCTTGTGTGGAAGTGCCCTGCCTGGTGGATGCCAGCGGCATCGCACCTTGCCACATCGGCGAGTTGCCGGAGCAGTTGGCGGCCTTGAACCGCAGCAATATCAACGTGCAGCTGCTCACGATCGAGGCAGCACTCACCCGCAAAAAGGAATATATCTACTACGCCGCGATGAACGACCCGCACACCGCCGCTGAGCTTTCCCTTGATGATATCAAGGCCATGTGCGATGAGCTGATCGAGGCCCACGGGGATTGGCTGCCAGAGTATAAGTAATCCCCCTCTGTCGCTGTTGCGGCATCCCCCCCTGCTAAGGGAGGGTGGGGAGGTTGCTTGATCTTGATGTCAATGTAGGGGCCGGGCTCAGTACCGGCCCCTTAACATAAGTACCATTTGCCAATACTTACCGCTTCAGCAACCCCAATCGCTTCTTCTGTCATATTGTGATATACACCCATGAATAATATAATGATGTATTGGTATTCAATCCATTCCGGAGGCAATCCATGAAGACCATGCAAGCCATTGTGAAGCAGCAGCCCGGCCTGGGCGTTGTATTGACTAAAGTGCCGGTGCCGGAGGCGCGCGCCGGCGAGGTGCTGATCCGCATCAAAAAGACTGCCATCTGCGGCACCGATCTGCACATCTATAACTGGGACCCCTGGTCGCAGCAGACAATCAAAACACCAATGGTAATCGGCCATGAGTATGTGGGCGTGATCGAGCAAGTGGGAGACGGTGTGCACGACCTGAAGCCCGGCATGCTGGTGAGCGGCGAGGGCCACATTGTGTGCGGCCGCTGCCGCAACTGCCTTGCCGGCCGCCGGCACCTCTGCCCCAACACCGTGGGTGTGGGTGTGAACCGCAATGGAGCCTTTGCCGAATATCTGTGCCTGCCCGCAACCAACGTGTGGGTGTGTGATCCGAAGATTTCTGAGGAGCTCTACAGTATTTTTGACCCCTTCGGCAATGCCGTGCACACGGCACTCTCCTTCGACGTGCTTGGCGAGGATGTTTTGATCACTGGCGCCGGGCCTATCGGCTTGATGGCCTGCGCGGTCGTGAAGCACGCCGGGGCCCGCAACATTGTGATCACCGATGTGAACCCTACCCGCCTCAAACTGGCCGAACAAATGGGCGCCACCGTGGCGCTGGATGTCTCAAAGAGCACTGTGCGCGACGCGATGAAGGCGCTGGGCATGAAGGAAGGCTTCGATGTGGGTCTGGAAATGTCCGGCAACGGAGCGGCTTTTTCCGACATGGTGGACAACATGTTCAACGGCGGGCGAATCGCGCTGCTGGGCATCCACAAGCCGGACACGCAGGTGGACTGGAACAAGATCGTGTTCAAGGGCTTGCACATCAAGGGCATTTATGGCCGGGAAATGTTTGAGACGTGGTACAAAATGACCACACTTTTACAAAGCGGCCTTGATATCTCGCCGGTGATTACGCACCGCTTCGCCTACACCGATTTCGCCAAGGGTTTCGCGGCGATGCTGGGCGGCGAGTGCGGCAAGGTTGTGCTGGAGTGGGATTGATTTTTTGCTTCTCCGGTATCCTTCGGGGGTTCCGGGGGTTTGCAAGTTTCCCCTCGGATTTGCGGAAATCAGGGCGTATAAGCCGAGGGACTGTTTGAGGAGGGCGAAGCCCGACGAGTTGTCCGAGGCTAGCCCTGATGATGGTAAATCCGAGGTCTTAGGAACTTGCCTCCCCCGGGGCTTTTGTTTACTTTTGGCCGCCAAAAGTAACATGCATCAAGTGGGTAAGTTGATTATCAGGAGGTATCCATGAACCACGCATACGAAATCTACACCCAGCAACTCGAAGAAATCAAAGCCTCCGGCCTCTGGAAGACCGAGCGCATAATCGAAAGCCCGCAGAATACTTGGATCTCTGTGGGCGGCCGGCGGGTTTTGAACCTGTGCGCCAACAATTACCTTGGATTGTCAGACCATCCGCGCCTGATCGAAGCCGCAAAAAGCAGCTATGAGCAATGGGGCCACGGCCTTTCCTCTGTGCGGTTCATCTGCGGCACGCAGGCGCTGCACAGGCAGCTGGAGGAAAAGCTTGCCGCTTTCTTGGGTATGGAGGATGCCATACTCTACTCCTCCTGCTTCGACGCCAACGGCGGCCTGTTTGAGACACTTCTCACCGAGCAGGACGCAGTGATCTCCGACGCGCTGAACCATGCCAGCATCATCGACGGCATCCGCCTGTGCAAGGCCCAACGCTATCGGTATGCGAACAATGACATGGGAGACCTGGAGGCAAAGCTCAGGGAGGCTGACTCTGCTGGCGCACGCATCAAGCTGATCGCCACCGACGGCGTGTTCTCGATGGATGGCTTCATTGCCAATCTAAAGGGTATCTGTAACCTGGCAGACCGTTATGGGGCGCTTGTGATGGTGGACGACTCCCACGCCGTGGGTTTTATGGGCAGGCAGGGCAGGGGGACTCCCGAATACTGCGGCGTGACGGGCCGGGTGGATATCCTCACCGGCACCTTCGGCAAGGCGCTGGGCGGTGCTTCAGGCGGCTATACGGCGGCTAAAAAGACCGTGGTGGACTTGCTACGGCAGCGCAGCCGGCCCTATCTGTTTTCCAACACGTTGGCCCCGGCCATCGCCGCCGCCACGCTGGAGACGCTGAACCTGCTCACTGAATCCACCGGGCTTCGCGACCGGCTGGAGGAAAACACCCGCTATTTCCGCGTCGGCATGAAGGCATTGGGCTTTGACATTCCTGAAAGCGAGCACCCCATTGCGCCGATCATGCTTTATGATGCGCAGCTTGCGCAGGCCATGGCTGCCCGCATGCTGGAAAAGGGTGTGTATGTGGTTGGCTTCTTCTTCCCGGTGGTGCCCAAGGGCAAGGCCCGCATCCGCACGCAGATATCAGCCGCGCACAGCATAGAGGATTTGGATTTTGCGATGAAGGCGTTTGAGGAGTGCAAGCGTGAGATAGGGATATAGTTACCCCATCCCCTTACCCCTTCCCCGAATTACAATACGGCAACCGTCGGGCTTTCGGAGGGGAAGGGGAGTATCAGCAGGGCTTCGCCCTGCACCCACTGTCCCGTAGTGGTTGGGCTCCAGGTCGCAGGGGCGAGCAGCATTCGCAGAATGCATCCAGCCCGTCCTAGCCCGTCGTTCCAACCCGTCCCCGGCCCTGAAACTCCCCCTGTCGCCTCCGGCGACATCCCCCTCAATAGAGGGACAAGTATAGCTTGATCGGAGCTTCCTTGCCTCCCTCTATATCACCCCTTCTAGGGGTGACACCGCCGAAGGCGGTGGGGGTCAATGAGGGAGGTGGCGGCGAAGCCGCCGGAGGGAGTTTTCCGGTTTACATCTTCCCCCGCATTTGGTATATTGTTTTCAATTCTTCGAGTCCTTTCACCTGTTTTCCCTTCGGGGAGAGGGAGCCGTTTTGCTGTTCCGATACCTGAAACGAAACCTGGGCGCCGAGCCGCAAGAGGCGGAGGCGCTTGCCCGCGAGCTGGGCGTGATGAAGCCCACGGCGGAGATCCTGATCGGCCGGGGTGTGACCACGACTCAAGCTGGCCGCGCCTTCTTCGACCCCGGCATGGAGCGCCTGCGCGACCCGTTGGGCCTGATGGGCATGGGTGACGCAGTGAAGCGGATCAAAAGGGCCATCGCGGCCCATGAGAAGATCATCGTTTACGGCGATTATGACGTGGACGGCGTGTGTGCAACTTCCATTTTGGTTGAATATCTGACAGGCCTGGGAGCAGATTGCGACTATTACATCCCCAACCGCCATACAGAGGGTTATGGCCTGAACCGGGCGGCAGTGGAGTCATTCGCCGGGGCAGGGCTATTGGTGACGGTGGATTGCGGCGTGACCAACGGTGCGGAGGTAGCCCGCGCCCGCGAGCTGGGCATGGATGTGATCGTGACCGACCACCACGAATGCCCCGATGTGCTGCCGGACTGCACAGCTGTCGTGAACCCCAAGCGGCCAGGTCAGGCATATGGCTTCTCCGGGCTTTGCGGTGCGGGCACGGCGCTGAAGCTGGTGCAGGCGCTGGGCAGGCGGGAGGCGGTGGAGCAGGTGCTGGACCTTGCGGCGCTGGCCACCGTGGCCGACATTGTGCCGCTCACCGATGAAAACCGCGCCATCGTGCGCATGGGAATTGACCGCATCCAAGACGGAGAAAGGCCTGGCATCCAGGCGCTGAAGGAAGTCTCCGGGCTTGCCGGCAAGCCGGTGAAGGCCGGTAACATCGCGTTCATGCTGGCCCCGCGCATCAATGCCGGCGGGCGGATGGATTTCTCCCGCAAGTCGGTGGAACTGATGCTGACTCAAGACGCAGCAAGGGCCAGAGAGATTGCGGCGGAGCTCAACGACGACAATGCCGACCGTGTGCGTGTGGAAGAGGGCATTTTGGAGCAAGCCGTTGCGATGATTGAGCGTGGCTACTCTTTTTCGAAGCGCAGGGCCATTGTGCTCTATCAGCCCCATTGGAACACCGGCGTTACCGGAATTGTGGCCTCCAGGATTGTGGAGCGTTACCACCGGCCCACGTTCCTCTTTGGCGACGGTGAGGGGGCCTGTTACGGCTCCGGCCGCAGCGTGCCGGGCGTGCACCTGTTTCAGGCGATGAAGGCCTGCTCTCAGTGGTTCCTGCGCTACGGTGGCCACGAGCAGGCTGCGGGCTGCGCTTTGCTGCCGGAGCATGTGGAGTTGTTTGCTGCCGAACTGGACAGATTCCTTACAGAGACTTATTCAGAGGACGTGTTCCTGCCGCTCCGGCAATATGACGCCCAACTTGCGGTTACTGAGCTAACCATTGGCTTGGCGGAGGATATGGACAAACTGGAGCCCTGCGGCTTCGGCAACCCCCGCCCGGTCTTTTTGCTGAGGGATGTTGAGCTTGCCGGGCTGGCCCGCACCAAGGATGAAAAGCACCTGCGGATGCGCTTCGGAGGCGGATCCGGTGTGGAGGGCATTGCCTTCCGGCAGGGCGGCATGTTTGAAGCGCTCCAAGGTGCCTCAGCCTGCGACGCGCTGGTGGTGCCCGATGTGAACGACTGGATGGGCCGGCAGCGGGTGCAGGCTGTGGTGGAGCACATCCGCCCCGCTCAAGGGGAGGCCGGCGCAAGGGCTTTGATCGGTCAGGCCAGAGGAGCAGCGCAGGCGGCGCTGTTGAGGTTGCCAGAAGGGAATGTGCCTGCGGCGCCGCTTGATTGGCAAACTGGTGTGTCCGCATTTTTGGATGCAGTGCGATGCTCTTGCTGGGGCGCCATGGCCCTTTGCCTGACTGAGACAAGCGCCACAGGCTTGCTGGAGGCGCTGCGGCATAGCGGGCTGTTGGAGCGGGTGTATGCCGGTGTGGGCGCTGCCCATCAGGCTGCCCGCCGTGAAAACGCGCTGGTGCTCGCGCCTGACCTAAAGGCTGTCCCTCTGGAGGGGTATGACCGTGTTTTCCTGTTTGACGGCCCCATTACCGGCGGATTGGCAAGTCATATCACCGGAAGATTGAACAATGCCGGAAACTGCATTATAATTAGCGGTAACTCTGGTGGCGGCCTGCTGCCCGGTGATTTCTGCCGGGAAGAATTGCTCCGGGTTTTCCGGCTGATGAAGGTGGCTTTGCTCTCAAAGGTAGGCCCGGCAGGCCCCGCCGATTGGCGTTGGCTGGAGCGGGATGGCATTCCGCCGTGGCGTGCAGAGGTTTCGGCCCGGATATTTACCGAGCTGGGGCTTTTGCTGGAACTGGACAAACCCATTTGGCTGCGGCCGGCGGAACCGGCTGCAAAGGCAGACCTCAACG
This sequence comes from Bacillota bacterium, assembly GCA_023435705.1. GTDB lineage: Bacteria > Bacillota > Clostridia > Christensenellales > UMGS416 > JAEYRA01. The sequence continues at coordinate 238,425 of JAEYRH010000003.1, forward strand.
ACAGCTTGATTTACAGGCGGTTGACCGAAACGATCAGGAGGTGCGGCGATGAATCTGAAGGACAAAGTGCGCTTGATACAGGACTTCCCGATGCCCGGCATCCGTTACCGGGATATCACGACGCTGCTGAAGGACGGTGAGGCCTTCGCAACACTCCTGGACAGGATGCATGAGCACCTGAAGGACAAGCGGATTGACATCGTGGCCGGCCCCGAAGCCCGCGGATTTATGATCGGTGCGCCGCTGGCCTATCTTCTGAAGGCCGGCTTTGTGCCGGTGCGACGCCCTGGCAAGCTGCCGGCAGAGGTGTTCCGCTATGAATACCAGATTGAGCAGGGTCGCAGTGACACACTGGAAGTGCACAGAGACGCCGTGCAGCCCGGCCAGCGTGTGGTCGTGGTGGATGACTTGCTCGCCACCGGCAGCACCGCCCTTGCCACCTGCCAGCTGCTGGAGAAGATGGGCGCGGAGATTGTGTGTGTGTGCTTCGCGATGGAGATGACGATGTATTCCGGCAAAGAGATCCTGCAGGGGTATGATGTCTTCTCTGCGATTAAGTTCTAGAGCAGACGAAATGAGGCAAGGCGGGGATGCTCCCCGCCTTGTTGCGAATCACCGGGAGTTTCTCACCCCTGGATCATGGGAATAATACAATAAAAGCATCCATCCCCCAAAGGAGATTTCAGTGAACGGGTTCATCGACAGAATTCGAAAGGAAGCAGCAGGCAAGCTGGACGTCAGCCTGATCGAACGGGCTTATGAATTTGCCGGGGCAGCCCATGAGGGGCAGGCCCGCCAGACTGGCGAGCCTTATTTCATCCACCCCTGCCAGGTCGCCACGATCCTTTTGGATATGGAAATGGACGCCACGACGATCGCGGCCGGCCTCCTGCATGACACTGTGGAAGACACAATTGTTACGCTGGATCAGATCAAAGAAAAATTCGGGCCGGAAATTGCCCTGATTGTGGACGGCCTGACCAAGATCAGCAAGGTGGAGTTCAGCAGCAATGAGGAGCGGCAGGCCGAGAGCATCCGCAAGATGCTGCTGGCAATGTCGCAGGATATCCGCGTGATCATGATCAAGCTGGCCGACCGCCTGCACAACATGCGCACTCTTGATGCCTGCCCCCGGGAGAAGCAAGTTGCTGTGGCCCGCGAGACCCGCGACATTTATGCGCCACTGGCCCACCGCCTTGGTATCTTTAAGATCAAGATAGAGCTGGAAGACCTGGCGCTTCGCTATTTGGATCCTGAAGGTTATGCCGAGGTGGCTCGTGAGTTGGAGGCAACGGTGGCCAACCGGCGGGCGGAGATCGACCTGGTGATCGCGCAGATCCGCGAGCGGCTGGTAGATGCGGAAATCACTGCCACCATCGAGGGCCGCCTCAAGCATTACGCCAGCATCTATCGCAAGATGAAGGAGCAGCACAAAACGCTGGAGCAGATTTACGACCTTTCTGCTGTGCGTGTGATTGTGGACTCTGTGAAGGACTGCTATGGCGTGCTGGGCATTGTGCACACGCTGTGGCGGCCGTTGCCGGGCCGGTTTAAGGACTACATCGCCGTGCCCAAGGCCAACCTCTACCAGTCGCTGCACACCACGGTGATTGGCCGGGCCGGTGCGCCGTTTGAGGTGCAGATCCGCACCTGGGAGATGCACCGCACCGCTGAATACGGCATCGCGGCCCACTGGAAATATAAGGAAGACGGCACAGACAACACATTTGACAATAAGCTCGCATGGCTGCGCCAAATCCTGGAGTGGCAAAACGAAACGCGGGACGCTCATGAGTTCATGGACTCGTTGAAGCTCGACCTGTTTTCCACCGAGGTGTTTGTGTTCACGCCCAAGGGCGATGTGGTGGATCTGCCCAAGGGTGCCACGCCGGTGGATTTCGCCTATATGATCCACAGTGCGGTGGGCAACAAGTGCGTGGGCGCCAAGGTCAACGGCAAGATGGCCATGCTCAACGCTGAGCTCAAAACCGGCGACATCGTGGAAATCATCACCTCCAACACCAGCCGGGGGCCAAGCCGCGACTGGCTTAATATCGTGAAAACACCCCAGGCCCGCAACAAGATCCGCGCCTGGTTCAAAAAGGAATACAAGGACGAAAACATCGAAAAGGGCCAGGACATGCTGGAGGAGGCTGCCAAGCGCTCCGGCGTTCTTCTGGGCGACCTTTTGAAGCCCGAATGGCTGCAGAAGCTATATAAAAAGTTTACGCTAAGCTCCGTGGAGGATATGTACGCCGCAGTGGGTTATGGGGGCCTCACCACCGGGCAGGTGCTGCAGCGATTGCTGGCCGAGCACCGCCGCGAGCAGAAGGCCAAGCAAGCAGAAACGGCGCCTGCCACTGAAAGCAAGGCGCAGAGAAAGCCACCGTCCAGCAGGGGCATTATTGTGAAGGGGCACAAAAACATGCTGGTGCGCTTCGCCCAGTGCTGCAACCCGGTGCCTCACGATGAGATCGTGGGCTTCATCACCCGGGGTCGGGGTGTGTCTGTGCACCGCCGCGACTGCCCCAGCATCATTGACCTGATGAACGACCCCAGCCGGTTCATTGACGTGGCCTGGGAGGATGATGCCAGCTCGGCCTACCGCGCCCGCCTGCACCTGAGTGCCTATGACCGCCCGGCGCTCATTGTAGACATCTACAAGGCCATCGACACCGTGGATGCTCACATGATCGAGGTAAACGCCAAAGTGACCGCCAAAGGGGTGGCCAACATGGCGATGCTCATTCAGATTAAAGATAAGGTGCAGCTGGAGGCATTGATTCGGGCCTTCCGCAAGATACCCGAGATGATTGATGTGTATCGGGGGACGTGAGCTTTCGGTCAAAACTGTGATTTATGATACAGAGAATGCCCCTCCCGCTCGGGAGGGGCATTCTTCAACTGTTTAACTATTTCAACTTTGTTGTCGCAAGGCCTTTCCAACCTTCCACCTCGCAGGCTCCTTCTTCATTACTTCCGGTTGAAACTGCAGTGCCATCTGCTTTCAGGCCAACCACATGGCCTGACCCGGCTGTGATGGCGATGATGTTTGTCCAATCCTGTATGTTGCCTTCCCCAAACATGTTCTGCCCGGCGGCCACCACTGTGCCGTCTGCTTTCAGCCCATAGGAGCAGTACCCTCCGACGGCGATGGCGATGATGTCGCTCCAGGATTCCACATTGCACTCACCATCGTTGTTGTATCCGGTGGCAACCACGGTGCCGTCAGCCCTGAGCCCCAGCACGGTTCTTTCATTCGCCGCGATGGCTACAATTTTTGTCCACTTGCTCACGTTGCATTGCCCATATTGATTGTTTCCTGTGGCAACCACTTTGCCATCCTTTTTCAAGCCAACTCCGAATCGTTCGCCGGCTGCGATGGCTATAATGCCCTTCCAGTTTTTTACCTTGTTGGGGTCAGAGCTCTTGTAATCGATGCCGTTTGACAAGACTGTTCCGGCAGCTTTCAACCCTATCACGGTATCATTTCCACCGGTTGATACCGCGATGATTTTCTTCCACTTTTTCAGCGTGCGGCTCAAATAGCTTCTCTGCGATCCTGAGACCACAACGGTGCCATTGGATTGCAAGCCCACGACGTGAACATATCCGGCTGATATTGCGACAATCTTGTTCCATTTGGCTGTGTTGATCCCATACTCCTTGTTGTTACCCGCTTGGACAACTTTCCCATTCTTGGTGATGGCAAACGAGAAGTTCCCTGCGGCAATATTGCCCGCAAGCAGCCGGCGCGAGGCCTGCAATTTTGCCAAATCTGGTTTTGCCGTGGGTGTGGGTGTTGGCGCAAGCGTTGGAGATGCGGTGGGCTCCTGTGTCATTTCCAGCGTTTTGGTTGGAGCCACAGTGGGCAATAAGCTGGGAGCAGCCGTGTGTGAAGCGGTGGGAGAGGGGCCCATAGTTGCCGTTGGGGTGGGCTTCGCCACAGCGGGTTGGCACGCCGAAAGGAAGCAGGCGGCCAGCAGCAGAAATGCCGTCAATGCTGATGTTAGCATGGTGGATCTCTTTGACTTTGCACTCATGATTTCACCTCATATTCTTCTAGACTGTCTGGGCATTGGTGAGAAGTCAATTTGATTTATTTCAGCCTTGTCGTTGCGAGTTTATTCCAACCGTCCACTTCACAGGCCCCTTCTTCGTTTGACCCGACTGCTACCGCGGCGCCATCGTGCCGCAGGCCAACCACATGCCCTGATCCGGCTGAGATGGCGATGATATCGGTCCATTTGTCTGTGTTGCGCTGGCCTAAATGGCCATCGCCCGCGGATATGACCGTGCCATCTGCCTTCAACCCATAAGAACTGAAGTCACCCACGGCAACTGCTACGATGTCACGCCAGGCTTCCACGCTGCACTCTCCGTCGATGTTGTAACCTGTGGCCACCACCGTTCCGTCAGCCTTTAATCCTAGCACCGTCCTCGAGCTTGCCGCGATGGCAACGATATCTTTCCACTCGCCTACGTTGCATTGTCCATATTCATTGTTGCCTGTGGCCACCACCGTTCCGTCTGCCTTTAGCCCTATTCCAAACCCTTCACCGGCTGCGATGGCGACAATGTCTTTCCAGTTCTTTACTTTGTTTGGATCCGCGCTATCATAAAATATCCCGGTGGATACTACGGTGCCATCTGCTTTCAGGCCCATGATCACATCGTTGCCGCCAGCAGCTATTTCAACGATATTTTTCCACTCTTTGGTATTCCTCTCAAAATCTGGCCTGCCGTGCCCGCCGGTTACGACTACGGTGCCATCGGAGCGCAATCCGGCAACGTGTACGAATCCTGTGGATATAGCTACCATCTTGCTCCACTTGCTTGTATCGATTTGGTATTCCTTGATATTCCCAGCCTGGTGGACCTTCCCGTCTTTTGTGACGGCAAACGTGCAAATCCCTGCAGCGATATTTCCTGCGATTAACCGACAGTTGGCTTGTAATTGGGATATGTCGGGATTCACCGTTGGTGCAGGGGTCGGGGTGGGTTCCGATGTTGGGGTGGGTGCGGCAGTTTGCGCAGGCGATGCTGTTGGTGTTGGCTTTGCCGATGCGACCAACTCCAGATCGGCAGAAGCCGGCTGCGCAGTGGTGGGTTGGCAGGCTGTGGTGAAGCAAGCCACAAGCAGGAGAATTGCCGTGATCACTGCAGCCAGCCGCGTAGAGGTGCTGGATTTTTCGCTCATAAAAACACCCCTTATTCTTTTTTCTGCGCTGGTCCTGTTGTGTTCCATTCCCATACCCATTACAGGCTTTACGCTTCCTGGCTGGCTGAAGAGCATCAGCAGTGTTGAGGCATACTGCCTTTTTTCGTCATTGCCCATCTTTTTGACCACAGTGCTGTCACAAGACACTTCCATGTCCTGCTGCATTTGATGGGCAGCGAGCCAAACAACCGGGTTGAACCAATACACACATCTCAATACCATCAGCAACAAGGAAATGATGTGATCACCCCTTTTGTAGTGGGATAGCTCATGGCGGAAGATATGCTCCAATGTCTCGGGATTGCGATGGCTCTCGCTTGGCAGCAACAGTATCGGTGCAACGCTGATGGAAAGAGCCGGTGTGGAGATGCCATTCAAGATTACAGGCCTTGGCCCATGGCGAATCCCCAACTCCAGCTTGAGCCTCTCAAACAGGCGCCGCTCTGCGGAGGGCAATGGCTGCTTGTTGCGCAGGATCGATGCGGAGAGCCTGAGGTGAACAAACGCGAACCAAGCGCATACCGAGATGATACCGACAAACCATATGGCTGGCAGCACATGCTCCAGATCCCGGGACCACCAACCTGGATCCGTATTGCGATTAACTTGTGGTATTGCCGGAGCATTCACCGGCATCGACTCATCTTTCGTAACGTTTTTCATTGTATTGGTGGCGGTTTCTTGTGAATTGGCAACTGGCAGAGCGTTGTTATGATTGGTGTGCTCGCTGCCAGCCTGCAACAATTGAGTGACTTGTTGTGTTTGTTGTGGCAGAGTGATCAGGTGGAACCCACCTTCGATGGTAACGGGCATTAACAACCGCAACAGCAGAAGGAACCACACTCCATATTGCATCGCGGCTGACATCTTGTTGCGAAACAGCGTGCGAAAGAGCAGGATTGCCAGATAAAGAACGGCAGAATAGACAGTAATCTCGGCAAGCGCCTCAAGAACCCTCATTTTGCTCTCCCTTCTTGGCCAGCTGCTCCAGCAGCTTCGCCAACTCCTCCTGGTCTTTGCTGGATAGCCCACTTTCTTTGATCATGCACACCAACAGCTCTTTTGTGGAAGTTTCGGTAACCTTTTGCAGCAAGCCTCTGCTCTCGTTGAGGATGCACTGATCCTTTTCCACCAGAGGGAAATAGTAGTTGTCTCTGCCTCTGGTTTCAAAGCCAACAAACCCTTTTTCGTTGAGCTTCCGCAAATAGGAGGCATAAGTGCGGTAGCTCCAGTTCAGAGACCCTTTCATCGTTTCGATCACGCCGGAAAGTGTCTGTGGAGACTTTTCCCACAGGGCAGACATCACGGCCCATTCGGATTTGGTGAGCGTATCAGGCATGCATTTCACCTCTTTGCCAGCATGCGAAAGCTGTTTGTGATTGTTGGAATAATCCTATGATTGTAAGTATAATCATAGCAGATGGCGTTGTCAATAGCGCTTTTTTTATTTCTACCCAAATGGTCGGTGTTCTTTTTGCTGGCGGAAAAGCCTCTTTCCTTCCTGGCAGATGTTGGTGTATGATGTGTTCACAACAAGCTTGAGCAAACGGAGCTCCCATGCGCGCAGTGATCCAGCGTGTCAAATCCGCCAGAGTGGACGTAGCAGCCCAGACCATCGGCCAGATCGGCCACGGCCTGCTGGTCTTTCTTGGCGTGGAGATGGGAGACGGTGAGAAGGACCTGGAATACATCTGCACCAAGCTCATTGGCCTGCGCATCTTCGAAGACGATGAGGGCAAGATGAATCTGGCTTTGGGCGATGTGGACGGCAGCGCATTGGTGGTCTCACAGTTCACGCTGTTGGGTGACGCACGCCATGGCCGCCGGCCCAGCTTTTCCAATGCCGCAGCGCCCGAGGAGGGTGAGCGGTGGTATCTGGCCGCGGTGGATTTCCTCCGCCGTGCTGGCATTGAGGTGCAGACCGGGCAATTCCGGGCCGATATGGAGGTTCACCTCGTCAACGATGGGCCTGTCACCATTCTACTGGATAGCAGGAGGGCCTTTTGATGGCCGTAAGTAAAATTATCCCTGTGCCCACCGGTCGCAACGATGGCCGCAGCTATCTATTGGTCTGCAAGGAGACCGGCACCGCTGCTGCCGTCGATGTGGACATCAACGTGGAGCAATTGCTGCAAGCTGCAGCGGCGGAAGGCGCCGCAATTCGCCACATTCTGCTGACCCATTGCCACTTTGACCATGTGTCAGGTTCTGACGAGTTGAGGGAGCGCACTGGTGCGCAGGTATCGATCCACAGCCTGGACCGGCCTGGTCTCAACGATCCGATGCGCAACATGTCCGGCCCTTTCCGGCAGAAGCCCATCACCGGGCGGCATGTGGATTTGGAGCTGGACGAGTGCAGCACAATTGCGATTGGCAACCTTGTTGTGAAGGTGCTGCACACACCTGGGCACACGCCGGGCTCCTGCTGCTTTTGGGTGGGGGACGACCTTTTCACCGGTGATACATTGTTTCGAGGCGGTTACGGCAACACCGGGTTCCCCGGTGGTGACATGCAGGCGCTGATGCTTTCGATGGCGCGGCTGTTGTCTATGGATGAGCACATCGCCATTTACCCCGGACACGGTCAGCCCAGCACCATTGGCCGGGAGCGGGTGATGAACCCGATCAGCATATGATCCAGTTTACGACGAACCAACCGGGCTTTTACAACGACATGGCCGATGTGATCCGGCTCTTCTTCGGCATGGAGAAGGTCTCAGCCGAGGAATCCGGCGTGGAGCTTGCCATTGACCACCGCTTTGAGGAGCGGCAGGGGCAATGGGTCGAGCGATGCGAGCTCATCCGGCTCGGCCAAGCCTCCATCGCCCGGGAAATGTCCTTCGATGCGGTGCAGAGCGCTGACAGCTTGCTGGTGGAGCGGCTGAAGAAGCGCAATGCCAAGTTGTGCCTTTATGCGCTGTTGAAGCAGGATCGAGGTTTCTCCCCGCCATGGGGATCACTCACCGGCATCCGGCCTACCAAGCTGGCCCGGCAGCTGCTGGATGAGATGGGGCAGGGCAGCCTGCCCGCAGTGGTGGAAGCGCTGCAGACTATATTTGATGTATCGGAACCCAAAGCCCGCTTGGTGGGTAACATCCTCAGCGCGCAGCAAGGCATCCATACCTGGGGTGACAGCGCCCATTACGATGTCTATATCGGCATCCCGTTCTGCCGCACCCGCTGCCTCTACTGCTCGTTCTTCAGCGCCGACATGCGCAAACCCAAGCTGGCCGATGCTTATGTGGAGGCGCTGCTTCGTGAAATCGCCGCATTTGGCGCAGTGATGGGCGAGCAGGGCAGGCGCTGCCGAGCCATCTATGTGGGGGGCGGCACACCTGTGGCCATCCCCACCGAGCAGCTGCGGCGGGTGCTGGACAGTGCGCAGCATGCCTTCCCCGGTGCAATGGAATTCACTGTGGAGGCCGGCAGGCCGGACAGCGTGACTGCTGAAACCATGGCCATGCTCAAAGCTATGGGTGTAGGAAGGGTGAGCATCAACCCGCAGACGATGAACACCCGCACGCTCCGGGCTATTGGCCGCGACCACACGCCGGAGGAAGTGCTGGAAGCCTTCGCCATGGCTCGTGCCGCCGGAATCAGACAGATCAACATGGATCTCATTGCTGGCTTGCCCGGTGAAAATGCCGATGGCATGGCCGCCACACTGGATGCGCTGGCGCCCCTTGATATGGACAATCTGACAGTGCACACCCTGGCGATCAAGCACTCCTCCCGCCTGAATGAGCGTTTGGGCGAATACCCGCTGCCCGCCGATGTGGAGGCCGCCCGCATGGTGGAGCTGGCCCACACATTTGCAGCAGGGCGAGGGATGGTGCCCTACTACATGTATCGCCAGAAGTATATGGCCGGCAACCTGGAAAATGTGGGATATGCCCTGCCCGGTACGGCGTGTGTTTATAACATTGACATGATGGAGGAGACCCACGATATCGTGGCACTGGGGGCCGGGGCTGTGTCAAAACGCATGTTTTATGAGCAGACCCGCCATGAGCGCTTCCCCAATCCAAAGAACATTGAGTACTATATCGGTAAGATTGATGAGATTATACGAGATAAAGCAGAGTTTTTCCTGTAGCCCATCCAGAGAGACTCCTCTCTGCTCCTAAAGAAATCCCCCCTGCCCCTATGGGGGCATCCCCCCTTATCAAGGGAGGGTTGGGATTAGGCACTATCTGACTACTATTGAAGGTGAATCAATATGCCCAATCAACTCGAATACACTTATGCCAAGTTGATCCAACTAGCTTCCACCCTGCCCGGTGTGCAGTCCATCGGCCGAAGCGGCGGAAGGGCGCTGCCGGCATCTCCAACTGATGGCGACATTGACATCTTCCTGTATTGCGATGAAATTCCATCGCGTGACGCCCGGAAAGCCATACTTGACAGCGTGAGCGCTGAACTTGACACCGCTGCAAAAGTCGGCGTGTTCAGCGGCGGCCGCTGGGGCGTTGGTGACTTTGCCAGCATCCAGGGTGTGGAGACATGGCTCATGTATTTCACCTTGGAGCAGGCTGCCGCCGAGGTGGATGCTGTGCTGCGTGGAGAGCAGCCGGACCGGGAGGGCGGCTTCTATCCTACGGGCCGCTGCGCGATGTACTTGGGCATGGAGGTGCTGCTTGACCGGAGTGGGTTCCTGCGAGGAATGAAAGAGAAGATCGCTCATTATCCGGAGGCGCTTGCCGAAAAGCTTGTGCGGCACCATTTATCTGCACTAAACGACACCGAAGACCTTGAGCGCGCTGTGGCCCGCAAAGACCCGCTGCTCTACCACTTTGCTCTGGATATTGCCTTGGATCATTTCCTGCAGGCGCTGTTTGCCCGGAACCGTGTGTTTTTCCCCAGCCGGAAACGGTCACTGGAGCATATCGCCGGTTTTGCGTCCAAGCCAGCGGATTGTGAGCAAAGGATCCTGGATGTGATCCGTCTTGGGAGCACCGCAGAGGGGATTGGGCAATCCTGCGACATGTGGAGCGGTTTGACAAGCGACCTCAAGGTATTGTGCCATTGATGATAGGCTGCGCCTGAGCCACCAGATAATGGCCCCGATCAATAAAATGTGGCCGAGATGAAGATATCAGGTAGCGGGCCGGGACGGAGCCCGGCCCCTACTGTTTTGTGGTCCGCGACCGGATATGTTACTGCGCGTTGTACATGCCGTGGCTTTGCATATAATTGAAGAGCCCCTCGCCGTGCTGTTGTTCTTCCTTCTGGATGTGGTTGAGGGCGTTGCGCATATCGGCGTTCTTGAATTCGAAGATCGCAGTGTCATATGCGCCGGACACAAACTTTTCGGTCATCAGCATGTCATTGCAGAGGGCAGCGTCATCCTTGTTGTTCATGCCGTTTGTTGCGGTGGGTTGTGGGGCGGGCTGGGCGTTCTGCTGGCCTTGCTGGTTCATCGCGGGCACGTTGCCGGAGAGCATTTGATTGACCGAGTTCAGGTGTGTCTGCTCCTGGCTTGCATAATTGTTGAACAGCTGCTTTAGCTGCGCATCCTTGGCCTGGTTGGCGTAGGCGCTGTATTTGTCCACGCAGAGCTGCTCGTGCTTTTGCTGGTCCTGCAACAACGATCTTTCTTTTTGTGTTAAACTTACTGCCATATTCCATTACCTCCTGCCGATAGGGTTGGCAGAAGGTGGGGGGATTATGCGAGGATTAGGAGAGGAGCAAACGTATGGTGATAGAAACTGAGAGACTGATCATCCGGCCGTTTGAGGAATCCGATCTTGAGGAATTCATGAGGCTTCTGGACATCCCGGAGGTGGAGGGCTGGCGGATGCAGAAGCCCCGGGCAAAAGAATTCCTGGACTGGCAAATATCAAACTATCAGGCGATGGACATTGTGCATGGCGCAGTTTGCATGGGCGTGTTTGACAAGGCCACCGGCAGGGTGCTTGGTGCTGCAGGCGCCGGGGAGCATGATGATCTGCATGAGCCAGAGCTGTTCTACAACATGTTGCCTGAAGCAAGGGGTAGGGGGTATGCCAAGGAGGCCGCGCGGGCGGTCACGGAGTGGGCTTTTGCCAATTACGATATACCCCGCCTGATCGCAACGGTGGAAGTGGGGAATGTGGCGTCTCAGAGGGTTGTGGAAAGCTGTGGGTTTGAGTTTGTGGAGGAGAGGGAGTTGCTGGTGCATATCACGGGGGAGAAGTATGTATTCCGGTATTATATAAAGTATCAGTGAAACATGGATCAGGTTGGACAACTACAGTTGGATAGGGGACTACTTGCCTCCCTCTTGAGGGAGGTGCCGCCAAAAGCGGTGGAGGGAGTTTCACGAACTCACCCTGTCATCTTCGATGACATCCCCCTCAGGAGGGGGACAAGTGTAGCTCGATCAATCTGTTCGTTGACGAGCTTGCTTCCCTCTTGGCCCCCCTTGCTGCATCCGCAGCTGTCCCCCCACAAGTGTGTGGGGGGAAGGGTAGGTGGCAACAAAGCCGCCGCAGGGAGTAAACAAAAGAACAGCCACGTTGAAGCGCAGCTGTTCTTGAAACCTAACAAGGCTATTTGACGACCAAGCTCTCCCCGCTCATCTCCTGGGGCTTCTCCATCCCCATCACATCCATGAGCGTCGGCACAATATCACTCAGCCTTCCATTCTCCTTGAGCTTCGCATTTTTGTTCTGCTCGCTCACCAGGATGAACGGCACCGGCCCGGTGGTGTGCGCCGTGAACGGCTCGCCGGTAATGGGATCTACCATCATCTCGGCGTTGCCGTGGTCAGCCGTCACAATGGCCTGGCCGCCGGTGGCGAGGATCGCGGAGATGACTTTGCCCACGCACTCATCCACGGCATGCACGGCCTTCCACGCGGCGTCGAAGAACCCGGTGTGGCCCACCATGTCGCAGTTGGCGAAGTTCAATATCATCACATCATACTTGCCGGACTGCACCCGCTTCACAGCCTCGTCGGCCACCTCATAGGCGCTCATCTCCGGCTTCAGGTCATAGGTTGCCACTTTGGGGGAGGCGATCAGCGCCCGGTCTTCGCCGGGGAAGGGCTCTTCCACGCCGCCGTTGAAGAAGAACGTGACATGGGCGTACTTCTCCGTCTCGGCGATCCTGAGCTGGGTCATACCCCGGTCTGCCAGCACCTTGCCGAACACATTATCCAGGCTCTGAGGGAAGAACGCGATCTCCAGGTTTGTGAACGTGGCGTCATACTGCGTCATGGAAACGTAGTGCACCGGCTTGTAGCCGCCGTCACGCTCGAAAGCGGCGAAGTCCGGCTCAATGAAGGCGCGGGTGATTTCGCGGGCGCGGTCCGGCCGGAAGTTGAAGAAGATGATCGAGTCGCCAGCTTCCACGGTCGCCACGGGCTTGCCACCTTGCATGATCACGGTGGGCTGCACAAACTCATCGTTTTCGCCCTTGTCATAGCTCTGCTGCATGGCTTTCACCGCGGATACGGCAGTGCTGCCCACACCGGCTGCCATGGCATCGTAACCGCGCTTCACGCGGTCCCAGCGGTTGTCGCGGTCCATGGACCAATAGCGGCCCATCACCGTGGCAATCTTGCCCGTGCCAAGCTTCGCCATGCGGGCTTCCAGGTCTTCAATGTAACCCTTGCCCGAAGCCGGGGGCGTGTCGCGGCCATCCATCAGGCAATGCACAAACACATCTGCCAGGCCGTTGCGGCGGGCAAGCTCCAGCAGGCCCTCCAGGTGGTCAATGTGGCTATGCACGCCGCCGTCGGAGACCAGGCCGATCAGGTGCAGCTTGGTGCCGCGGTTTAGCGCGTTTTTCACCGCTCCCAGCAGGGCGGGGTTTTGAAAGAACGTGCCCTCGCGGATCTCCTTGGTGATGCGTGTGAGCTCCTGATAAACCACGCGGCCTGCGCCGATGTTGGTGTGGCCCACCTCGCTGTTGCCCATCTGGCCGTCGGGCAGGCCCACGTTCATGCCGCTGGCGCCGATCTGCGTGAAGGGGTATTCGGCCATGAGCCGACCCACGTTGGGGATGTTCTCCGGCACGATGCAGTTGCCATTGCGCTCAGCGCGCAGGCCGAAGCCGTCCATAATGATAATCGCGTTGGTTTTTTTCATGTTATCCTCTCAGAAATGCACCACGGCATTGAAATCGGCGGCTTTCAGGCTGGCTCCGCCGATGAGGCCGCCGTCGATGTGCTCCATTGCCATGAGCTCTTTGGCGTTGGCGGGGTTCATGCTGCCGCCGTATTGAATGCAGACAGCCTCGGCCACTTCCGCTCCAAACTGCCGCTTCACCTCATCGCGGATGATGCCGTTGACCTCGTTGGCCTGCTCTTTGGTGGCGGTCTTGCCGGTGCCGATGGCCCAAATTGGCTCATAGGCGATCACGACGGTCTTCACCTGCTCGGCGGTGAGACCCTCCAACGCGGCTTTGGTCTGGCCGCGCACCAGCGATTCGGTGACGCCCTGTTCGCGCTGCTCCAGTGACTCGCCCACGCACACGATCGGGATCAGGCCCGCTTCCAACGCGGCTTTGGTCTTCAGGTTCACGGTCTCGTCGGTTTCGGCGAAATACTGCCGCCGCTCCGAGTGGCCCAGGATCACATATTCCACGCCCACGGCCTTGAGCATGGCTGCTGAGATTTCGCCGGTGTAGGCACCGCTTTGTTTGAAATGCATGTTCTGCGCGCCCAGGCGGATGTTGGTGCCCTTAAGGGCGGCAGCCGCAGCAGGCAGGCACACGAAGGGCGTGCATACCACCACGGTGCATGGGGCGTCCTTGACCAGGGGGATTAACTCATTGATGAGCTGAGTGGCTTCTTCAGGGGTTTTATTCATTTTCCAGTTGCCGGCGATGATCGGTGTACGCATGGGGTTTTATCTCCAATCAAGTCGAAATTTCGATACACAGTATACACTCTCCCAGTTCCGTTGGGAACTAGTAGCGGGTGGGTATGGGCTGGATGCACACTGCGTATGGCTTGGCGTGGCCTTCGGCCACTGCCTGCCCAAGCAACCCGGCTGCTCATATATGCATCCAAAAACTCTGCCCTAATAGGAAACGGGCCGGGACTGAGCCCGGCCCCTACTGATTACTGACTACTTGGTACTGACTACTGTTTACTTGCTCATCAGCACGGCCACGCCGGGAAGCTCACGGCCTTCCAGGAACTCCAGCGACGCGCCGCCTCCGGTGGAAACATGGGTCATCTTGTCAGCCAGGCCAAAACCTTCTACTGCTGCTGCCGTATCGCCGCCGCCAACAATGGTGACGCCGGGGTTGTTTGCCATTGCCTTGGCAACCTCGCGCGAGCCAACTGCAAAATGGGAGAATTCATTTACGCCCATGGTTCCGTTCCAGATGATGGTCCGGGCTTTTTTGATCTCTTCGACAAAGATGGCCTGCGTCTCGGGCCCGATGTCCATTCCTTCCCAGCCATCGGGGATCTCGCGGCTGTGGAATGTGGCGCGCAGGGCATCGTTACTGAATTCCTGGCTGGCCTCGTTGTCGACGGGAAGCAGTAGCTTCACACCTTTCTTCTCAGCGGTCGCCATCACTTCCTTGGCATACTCAATCCGGCTCTCGTCCAGCAGCGACTTACCGATGGAGCCGCCCAGCGCCTTCTGGAACGTATAGGCCATGCCGCCGCCAATGATGAGTGTATCCACTTTATCCAGCAGGTTGGATACGACGCCGATCTTGTCCTTGACCTTGGCGCCGCCCAAAATTGCGACGAAGGGATGGGCCGGGTTTTCCAGCGCGCCGCCCATCACTTCGATTTCCTTCTTCATCAGGAAACCGGCCACGGCGGGCAGATAAGCCGCCACACCGGCGGTGGAGGCGTGGGCGCGGTGGGCCGTGCCGAACGCGTCATTCACATAAATTTCTGCGAGAGAGGCCAATTGCCTGGCAAACTCCGGATCGTTCTTTTCTTCACCGGGCTCAAAGCGCACATTTTCGATCATCATCACCTGGCCGTCTTTGAGCTCAGCGGCCATCTTCTGCGCGTTGGGGCCTACCACATCGGAAGCCAGCGGCACAGGCTTGCCCAGAAGCTCAGAGAGGCGATCTGCGCAGGGCTTTAATGTGAACTCCGGCTCCACCTTGGCCTTCGGGCGGCCCAGGTGTGTGCAGAGGATGAGCCTGGCGCCGTTGTCCAGCAGGTACTTGATCGTCGGCAGCGCACCTTGAATGCGGTTGTCGTCGGTGATCTCGCCCTTTTCGTTCTGCGGCACGTTGAAGTCAACGCGCGCGAGCACTTTTTTGCCCTTTACCTGGATGTCTTCAATCGTCTTCTTGTTCAGCGCCATAGCTTTCTCTCCTTGCAATTATTCAAACAGGCATTGCCTGTTTTTAAACTATGTTATTGTTTGGAATCGAGCAGAACGCATACACCGGAAGCCACGGCCTCGTCCAGTATCATTGCCGTGGGCTTGCAGCCCCTGGCAACAGCCAGCACTGCTTCGGCCTTGATAGAGCCACCGGCTACCAACACCCGTTTTTTCACCGCTTGCAGGCTTTCGAGCTCCAAACCCAGGCCGCTGGCCGCGTAGACCATGTTGCCCCTTCGGTCGAAGTAATAACCAAGCGCCTCAGCAACTGCGCCTCTGGCCCGGATTCGGGCCATCACGTCTTGCGGCAGGTTGCGCCTGCGGGCCATCTCGTCGGAGCGGCCCACGCCAAACAGCAGCACATCGGCGCGGCGCACGCTGTCCAGCCACTCGTTGAAGCGCCCGTCTGCCATCACTGGCAACGCGTCGCTGGGCATGTCGTCGGGCCAGTGCAGCAGTTTGTGCCGGGCACCCATGCCGCGGGCAAGCCGCGCGGCTACGGTGTTGGCTTGGATCTCCATTTCCTCACCCAAGCCTCCCCTAGCCGGCACCACCATCAAGTTTGGCAAACCACGGCCCGTCATTTGCGCCTGTGAGGCCACGCCGGCCATGGTGGATCCGCCCATAACTGCCAATGTCATACCGTCCTTTAACAGAATGGATAAGTATTGGATTGTCTTGCGGTAAAGCGCCCTGCGGCTGACCTGGTCGCTCACTGAGTCTCCAGACACCACCATCACGCTGGGGATGCCGGTCTCAGTGTGGATGCGCACAGCCAAAGGCTCGGCAAAGAGCAGATCCAGACCACTGCGGATCTCATTGAGCACGTCAGTGCCCTCTTCAGTCAGATGCATGCCGTCTGGTGCGAAGAGAATGAGGCCGAGGTCTTTCAGGCGGTCAGCTTCACCACGCACGGCCCGCTCAGGCAGGTCCAAGTGGCTTGCCAGCGCCCGGCGGCCCACCGGGGCCATCAACGCCACGGCTTCCAGGATTTCGAAACGGGTTCTGGCGGTGTCCACCATCTCCGGAACCAGCCGCCGGAATTGCGACAACACGGTGTTCAAAGATAGGTCACCACCTTCCGGGACGTTTTACGCCCAGTGCCAACTTTTCGTCCCGGATAAATTTTACCATACTGAAGTGTATCTGGCAACGGGAATGTTATCAGAAAGTAAAGAAGCGGAAATGAGCAATCCGCTTCCTTACGATGACGATGCCCTGTTAATCTGCAGCAACCTGATAGAGCTTCTCCATCACTCCGTCTCCCGTCTCTGTGATTTCAGTGGGGTAATCGGGTTGCAATGCGCTTACGTCATCCTGTGTTTGGTCTGGCCGAGAAAACTGCTTGTATGTGACTGAGAACGCCAAAGCTGAGTTTGGCATCTGAAAAAGCAACACATCGCCATAGGCACTGGGTCGGTTGCCCGGCGGCTGGCCGATCACTTGGCACAAGCCATTGTCTCTGAGGATGACTGCGAACCACATTGCCGAGCTGAATGTGCCACGGCTCGTTAATACATATACGTCGCCATCGAACTCCAGATCGCCGATTCGAGGGTTTTCCGTTTTCTGCGGTTTGCTGTCTGTCAGAAACGGCCCCATGCGCATCCGGGCCCCAAAACTGGTAAAGCTGTTTACCGGTAAATAACGCAAAAACTCATTTGCAACACCGGAGTTGCCGCCCCCGTTGTTGCGCAGATCCACAGCGATGGAATGCACACCGGCTGCCTTCACATCGGTGAAGAATTGCCTGACCACATCCTTGTAGTGCTGATTCAGGTTGCATTGGTTCAGTGTCAGGATACCGAGGCTGCGATCCCGATCAATTTCATAACGCACAAAGTCCGGTGCGGTATCACCACTCTCAGGAGGCTCAACGAAAGGAAGGTCTATCGGTTTGTCATCTCCCTCAAAAAGCACCGGCACAACGCCATTGGTCTGTACGCCAAGCCAGGCAAGCTTCTCAGCAGACCGTATGTAGGCGGGGAAGTTATGGTCAGCCCACAGAATATTCTCATAGGAATACATCGCCAGGAATCGGTCATAAAGATCTTCCACATCTATGCCCCCGATGGACACAGGCCTTCGGCCGGCATAAGGCTCTGTCTGGCAAACCAATGTTCCAGTGGAAGTAACAATGAATTGTTGTTCCAACCGCTTGGTAGATTCTGCTGTGGAATAAAAGCTGACCGATGTGTGCGCGTCACCAAGATGCTTCACAATCCGGCTGCCAGCTTGCCAAACATCCAGCACTGTCGGCGACTGCGGCAAGCTATCAAGCTCTTTTGCCAACTGCTGCTTCACAGTATCCGGCAGGCCGTGGATTGCCGCTACATGCCTCTCCTCAACCCTCGCCGCCAGAAAGCGCAAGTCCTCCTGCGCCTGTTCCCGTGTGAGTGTTTGACCGATGGGCAGTGTCTGCGCAAGCGATGCCCTGCTTTTTGTGCCCCGATATGGATCAAGCAGCAGATACCAAACGGCTGCCAGCACAGCAAGGGCTCCTGCGGTGATGGCGATACCAATGAGCAGTCTTCTGACAAAACGTTTCATATAATCTCCTCTGAGTGATCGGTATATCCAGATTTTAGCATTGTCATATTGGTAAATCCAGACTGCACTTGTCTAAAGCACCGCCGCCCATGGTATAATCCCGGCATGACATCTTAATTGAGGAGATATCATGACTCAACGGATTACGCTGCAAGCCCCTGCCAAGCTGAACCTCACGCTGGACATCACCGGCATTGCTCCCAACGGCTATCACACGCTGGATATGGTGATGCACACGGTGTCTCTCTGTGACACGGTGACAGTGGAGCCGGCGGATGAAATCAAGCTGGTCTGCCCCGATTGGCTGCCCAACGGCCCGAAGAACCTTGCATGGCGGGCGGTGGAGCTCTTGCGGGAGCACGCGGGGGTGAGGCGGGGGGCGCTGATCACCTTGGAAAAGCGCATCCCGGCTCAGGCCGGCATGGGTGGCGGCAGTGCTGATGCGGCGGCGGTGCTGAAGGGCATGAACGAGCTCTGGGGGCTGGGCCTGACCGTTGGTGAGTTGTGTAAAATTGGCCTTGCCCTGGGTTCTGATGTGCCATTTGCGGTGGCAGGCGGCACGGCGAGGGTCAGCGGAGTGGGGGAGGAGATCGAGCCGATCGTTGGAATTAAGCCACTTTGGTTCCTGCTGGCA
Source organism: Bacillota bacterium (assembly GCA_023435705.1). Classification (GTDB taxonomy): domain Bacteria; phylum Bacillota; class Clostridia; order Christensenellales; family UMGS416; genus JAEYRA01. The sequence goes on from JAEYRH010000003.1 coordinate 257,119, forward strand.
AAGCCTGATGGCGGTGTGGACACGGCGGAAGCCTACCGCTTGTATGATGAGCTTGGCGCGGCGGTCAGGCCGGACAATGACCGGCTGATTGATGCAATGCGGTGTGGAGATCTTCGGGGCATGGCGCGATTTGGCGGCAACGCACTGCAAAAAGCCGCCATCAAGTTGTTGCCTCCCGTCGGTGATTTGCTCAACCGGTTAGGCGAAACTGGTACTGCATATGCCGCGATGACAGGCAGCGGTGCAGCAGTGTTTGCTGTGTTTGAAACGGAAGGGGAGGCCCAAGCGGCTTGTGCGCAGCTGCACGGCGCTGCGTGGAAGGCAGTTGCCCGCTCATTGGATGTGATGTGATGGAAGGATGTCTTATCATCCACCCGATGGATTCCGTATGCGCGAGTGAAATCATGCAGTGGGCATATGATGGGCCTTATTCCCGGTATAACCTGGGCAGCGGAGACATGGATGAACTGCTGAACGGCTCCTATTTCGCTGCCTTTGACCATCTGGAGAAACTTATCGGCTTTTTTTGCTTCGGCATGGCTGCTCAAGTGCCTGCCGGCAATCGGCTCGGTCACTACTACGAGGATAGCCTGCTGGACATCGGTCTTGGTATGGCCCCTCCGTTATGCGGCCAAGGCAGGGGGCTCGCGTTTCTGCGGGATGGGATGAAATGGGCATATCATAAATTCCGGCCAAAAGGATTCCGGCTCACGGTGGCTGCCTTTAACCACAGAGCGATACTCGTGTATGAACGGGCGGGATTTGAGAAGGCATCGCTGTTTGAATGCGACACCGGTGGGCAAGTGACTGAATTCTGGGTAATGCGGTGCCAAGAGTATAATCAGAAGGATCAACACACTGGATCATCCACCTCATATACCGTCGCGCCTACTAACCCCGGCCCGCCATAGATGCTCAGAGCCGGACACAGGTGTGATACATAAGACTCACAGACTGTGGCAATTTTCTTAATGTTTTCCAGCAGCTCATTTGCGTCTTCCGCCGCAGCGGCATGCACCACAGCGATATTGATGCGCTTGCCGGCGTATTTTTCTTGAAAAGTCGAAACCATTTTCTGAACGGTTCGCTTGAAGCCCTTTGCTTTGGACACAGTGTGGCAGAGGCCATCCATGCCGAAGGTGATGATGGGTTTGATGTCCAGCAGGCTGCCCATGGCGCCTTCCACAAAGCCCAGCCTGCCGCCGCGCACCAGGAAATCCAGGTTTTTGATCACAAACATTGTGTCCATACGGCTGCGGATCTGCGTGACTCTCTCCACAATGGCCTTGAGGTTACCGGATCGCTCGGCCTCACGGGCAGCTTCCAGCACCAGAAACCCCAGCGGCACAGAGACAGTGCTCGTATCCACCACCTCGATGCACATTCCCTCATATTGTTGGGCCAACAAGCGCACGAAGTTGCAGGAGCCGGACAGGCCGCCGGATATGGACAGATACACAGCGTCTGTATACCCCTCCGCTTTGAGACTGTCAAACACGGCATGCACATCATCCGCCAAAGGCAGCGTGGTTTTTGGCACTTCGTCAGCAAAGCGGTCGATCACCTGCTCGGCGGTGATGTCGATGCGGTCACGGTACTCATGAGTCTTATATACAATCCGCAGCGGCACAAACCGGATGCGGTGCTGCTCCAGAAGGCCATTGGGAAGGTCACAGGTGGAATCGGTTACGATCGCGATTCTCCTGTCCGGCATGTTACCACCACTTTCTTACTTAAGGTTTATACCTTGGTTAGCGTAATCAGGTTATGCTTTTGATTCCATGATTTCATAAGTGATGATCCCCAACAACCCCGGGCCTGTGTGGATGCCAAGCGCCGGGCTAACCTGTGTGACCAAGGATTCGCACACCGTCGCGAACTGCCGCACTTCATCCAGCAGGGCATTTGCCTCAGGCAGTGAGGAGCCATGCACAACGGCCACATTGATGCTCTTTCCGTTGTATTTCTCCTTGACCATAGACAGCATCTTTTGCACAGAGTTCTTGAATCCGCGCACCTTCGCCATGGAGTGGTAAACGCCGTCCAGCCCTACGCCTATGATGGGCTTGAGGTCTATCAGCATACCCAGTGTGCCTTCCACTTTGCCGATACGCCCGCCCTTTCTCAGATATTCCAGCGTTTTTATTACAAATAGGGCATCCATTCTGGAGCGAATTTTTTCAATCTTTGCAAGCACGGCTTGCGGGTCACCTGTGCGGTTGGCCTCCCGTGCGGCCTCCAGCACGAGGAAGCCAAGCCCCATGGACAGTGTGCGGGTGTCCACCACTTCGATGTGGAAGCCGGTGTATTGCTGGACGAGAAGCCTTATGAGGTTGTATGAGCCGGATAACCCTGCTGAGATTGATAGATAGACCACATCGGTGTAGCCTTCCGCCATCAGGCCATCCAGAATTTCCATAACGTCCTGCGGGAGCGGCAGCGATGTCTTCGGCACCTCCTGCGCCAGCAGTTCATAAACCTTTTCGGCGGTGATCTCCACCCTGTCACGATATTCGCGGGTTTTGTACACAATGCGCAGTGGCACCACATGGATGTGGTTCTCCAGCAACAGGCTGTCCGGCAGGTCACAGCTGGAATCGGTTACAATCGCGATTTTGCGATTTGCCATGGATTTTCCTCTATTCTCTTACGCAATTTGTATATTTGCGTAATGTGGTATTTAAAACTATATTATCGTCTCATAATACCACATTCAACGGTCAGGTTCAAGTTGAGACACCGCCATTTCCTGTTAATAATTGAAATATGGTTTTGATTACAATATAATAGCTTGTGAGGAGTGTTATCATTCATGGATCATAAAGACAAAATCCTCGAACTGGCCGAATCAGCGTTTGAATGGAACCTCATCCAGCTCAAGGACATTCCCCGCATCCCTTTGTATATGGAGCAGCTCACATCCTTCTTTGATGAAGCGCTGGCAGGAGCCCGCCGGGATGAGGCTGATAAAATCCTCACCAAGACCATGATCAACAACTACACCAAGGAAGGCACGCTGCCCCGGCCAAACGGCAAGAAATACAGCCGTGAACATATGATCAGGCTCATGTATATCTTCATGCTCAAACAGGTGCTGAGCCTGCAGGACATTAAGCGTATGTTTGACCTGATGGAGTCGGACAACAACATCGAAACGATCTATGGCACCTATCTGGAGATGGTGGGAGATTACCGCGAGCAACATCTTGAAAACCTCAAAGCCAGAATGGCTAATGTGGAATCCAAACTTGTGGAAAAGGGCATCTATACCGACGAGAATTTCGAGATGATGCTGATGCTGCTCACGATCACTGAGGCCACTGCGGGCAAGATGCTCGTGTGGCGCATACTGGACCAGCTTTCCGAGCAGCTTCAGCTGGAGAAGGAAGCGGCCAAAGACAGAGAAAAGGAAACCAGGAAATAGCAATGGCGGAACATCTGGAAAAAACCTTGGTGCACAACCGGCGGGCGCGCCATGAATATTTCTTCGAGGAGCTCTTCGAGACCGGCATCGAGCTGTCTGGCACCGAGGTGAAGGCACTGCGCCTTGGCCAGGCCAACATGGGTGACAGTTACGCTCAGGTGAAAGACGGCGAGCTGTGGCTCCACAGCATGCACATTAGCCCATATGAAAAGGGCAACATTTACAACCGCGAGCCTTTGCGCAGCCGCAAGCTGCTGATGCACAAGCGGGAGATCCGCCGCCTGGGCGGGCAGGTGCAGAAGCAGGGCTATTCGTTGATCCCGGTGAGGTTGTATTTGAAAGCCAACCGCGTGAAGGTGGAGCTTGCGCTGGCAAAGGGTAAAAAGCTTTATGACAAGCGCGAGGACGATGCGGATCGCGATGCCAAGAGGGATATGGAGCGGGCGCTCGCGCGGCGAAATGACGGATAAACTCAGACTTCCATGACAGGGCGGTTCCACGAACCGCCCGTTGCATTTCATTGATTGAAATTGTTCATCAAAGATACATCTCGCGAATCCTTGGGTGTTTCCCTAATTTACTCTTGTATTCATTTATATTCTCCGATATAATATTCACTACCCCATGAAAGGCGAAGCTCCGCATAGGCGGCGCTTGCCAGGGGAAAATGAGATGAGCAGAGGAGAGCTGAGACCATGTCTAAAAACCAGATTCCCAATGTCACCTATTTAACCGAAGACGAACTTCCCAGAAATTATTACAACATCGTGGCCGACATGCCCAATAAACCCCAGCCGCCGCTGAATCCTGCGACGATGCAGCCGATCGGGCCAGAGGATCTTGCCGCCATCTTTCCAATGGGCCTGATCGAGCAGCTGGTTACGCCGGAGCGCTACGTGCCCATCCCCGACGAGGTGCTGGAAGCCTATAAGACCTATCGCCCCTCGCCGCTGATTCGTGCCTACCGCCTGGAGAAGGCGCTTGGCACGCCGGCGCACATCTACTACAAGTATGAAGGCGTTTCCCCCAGCGGCAGCCACAAATTGAACTCGGCATTGCCACAGGTGTATTACAACAAAAAGGCCGGCATCAAGCGGCTCACCACTGAGACCGGTGCCGGCCAATGGGGCACAGCGCTCTCTATCGCCTGCAAGATGATGGATTTGCCCTGCGAGGTCTATATGGTGAAGTGCTCTGCCCAGCAGAAGCCTTACCGCAAGCTCATCATGGAGACCTATGGCGCCAAGGTTTATGAAAGCCCCACAAACCTCACCAATACTGGCCGAGCCATCCTGGCTGAAGACCCGGAATGCACCGGCAGCCTGGGCATCGCGATCTCAGAGGCGGTGGAAGTTGCAGCGACCAATGCTGACACGAATTATTCTCTGGGCAGCGTGCTCGACTTTGTGTGCCTGCACCAGACGATCATCGGCCAGGAGGCCATCAAGCAGATGGAAAAGGTGGGGGAATACCCCGATGTCGTGATTGCCTGCTGCGGTGGCGGCAGCAACTTTGCTGGCATTTCGTTCCCCTTCCTGAAGGAAAAGCTGGAGGGGAAGCGTGACACCCGCTTCATCGCCGTGGAGCCCACTGCCTGCCCCACATTGACCCGTGGCACCTATGCCTACGACTTTGGCGACACCGGCAAGCTCACGCCCATGGTGCAGATGTATACGCTGGGCAATGGGTTCCTGCCCGAGAGCATCCATGCCGGCGGCCTGCGGTATCATGGTGATTCGGGCCTGGTCAGCCAGCTGTACCACGAGGGATATATCGAAGCTGTCGCGGTGGATCAAAACCCTGTGTTTGAGGCGGCTACGTTCTTCGCCCACCACGAGGCGATCCTGCCGGCTCCCGAATCGTCCCACGCGATCCGCGCTGCCATCGACGAGGCGCTGAAGTGCAAGGAAACCGGTGAGGAAAAGGTGATCCTCTTCAACCTGAGCGGCCACGGTTATTTCGACCTGGCAGCCTATGACATGTACAACAGCGGCAAACTCAAGGATATCCCGCTTTCCGAGCAGACGTTGAATGACGGGTTGGCGACGATCCCACAGGTTTGATTCAGAGTTTCAACCAGACGTTGTGGCAGGGGTGCGGTAAGATGGGCCCCTGCCATTTTTGTGATTATGCTTCTTCCCGGTATGCCAAAATGGCCCCAACCATTGTTGGAGCCACTTCAATCCGTATGATGGGATTTATGCCTTCGCGAGTTGTTTGGCAAGCCGCGCCTTTTTGCGGTTGGCAGCGTTCTTGTGGATCACACCCTTGGAGGCAGCCCTGTCCACGGCGCTGGCGGCATTGGCAAGCATGACATTGGCATTGGCGTCTTTATTGGCGACAGCGGCGTCAAATTTCTTCAGCACCGTCTTGACACCAGACTTCACGATGCGGTTGCGTAGATTGTTCCTCTCGCCAACGAGCACCCTCTTTTCTGCGGACTTGATGTTCGGCAAGAATCTCACCTCCTTTGGGTTTTGTTGCAAGCTGTGATATTTTAGCATGATATTGGGCTCTATGCAAGCAAATATCGAGAAAATTTGGTTTAACGGTGCAAAATAAAGGCACATGGCAAACAAGTGGAAAATCCGGGCAATGGGATCGTTTCCTTTTAGCTGCTGGTGTGTATAATGGTATCAAAATTTCATTACGCAATCATTCATCATTCATAGGAGGGTTCTCATCTATGCAAGGTAAGCTGACAAGGAAACTGGTGTTGAGTGGGCTCTTTGCCGCGCTGATCTGCGTGGTGACATTGTTTGTTAAGTTCCCGGTGCCGGGGCCTTCCGGCGCTTATGTGAACGCTGGAGACGGTGTAATCTATGCTTCGGCGTTGGCGCTGGGCGGGCCATGGGCTGCCGCAGCTGCCGGTATCGGTTCAATGCTCGCGGACTTCTTGGTTGGGTATCCCATCTATGCTCCGGCAACGCTGATCATCAAAGGGTTGATGGGTCTGGTGGTTGGCGCGGCGCTGCATGGCCGCAAAGCAGGCTTTGCCCGGATGCTGCTGTTTATGGTGCTGGGCTCGGTGATGATGACTGCGGGTTATGGTCTCTATGAGCTGATTGTGTATGACTACACGGTGGCGCTGGCCAACCTGCCCTATAACCTGATCCAGGCCGGTGGTGGCGTGGCCATCGGGTTGTTGCTGGCCCTGGTGGTGAAGCGGGTGGTCCCGGATTCTTGGATTGATGCCTAACAGGAAGAGTTAAAGGATCGAACACAGCCCGGTAGCCGGTCTCGGTTTACCGGGCTTTTCATTTATGTTACAATCCAATTACCACTATGGAACAATTTAGCATTCTCCTGAGTCCAATGCAATGAATGGGGTGGGGAGATATGAAACTACATCAGTTTGCGCCCATGCTTTTGATCGCGGCATTGATCCTGTTGGCATCCTGCTCCGGGCAGACGCAACTGCCATCAGCACCAGCGACGGCTGTGGGCTCTCTGGAGCCGTCTGTTGTGGTTTCTGCAGCGTCCAGCTTGCCAACAACGCCAGAGGAGAGCGAAAGCCCCACTGCGGAGCCTACGCCCACCATATGGGAGATGGCGACGCCGGGGCCGGTGCCAACGGAAAGGGCGAAGGATGCCCCGCTCACAAAAGATGATTATTTCATCATCGACAAGAACTGGGTTAATGTCATTGGTGACTGGAACAATGACTTTTTTATAGATGAACTGGAAGGTTATCGATATGGTGTGATCGATATTCATGGCAACATCATTGTGCCATTCACCTCATTCAACATAGACCCAATTGTGTTATCTCCTGTGAAAAACGAGCCTGGAAATGAGAAGCTCTTCTTCTTTGCCCTTGACTTCATTTCGGTAAACGGTAAGGCTATCCGTGATTCCGGTTATTTGTATTTGCCCAATGGGAGTAAGGCTTCACCGGATCGTTACAATTGGCTAGATACATACCAGAAGAACCGCATTGTTGCCGAGCGAACCGATACTGGACTATGTGGCATCATGGATGCAAACATGAACCAGATCGTTCAATTTAAGTATCTGGACATGGTCGTGTTTGCGGACTGGATTGCAGCCACGAAAAAGAAAGCTGACGGCAGCTATTGGATTGATTTTTTTGATAAAAAGTGCAAGGTAGTCAAGTCACTCCATGTGGGCAGCGACAATATTGAATACCTGGATCAAGATCTCCTGATGGCCAAAGGCCAAAACGGTAAGTGGGGCTTCATAGACAAGAGCTTCACTTGGTGTGCCGAACCGAAATGGGATGGAATTGATATTGAGTCGTCCTGGGATGAAGACTTTGGGCCTGGCTATGCCATGACTCGAAATGGAAGGAGGTACAACGTCAATAAGTATGGGAAGCAGTTTATTCCTGATGGTTATAAACCGGAAGACTGTTATATGCTTTGGCCGATTAACACATACCAAGATCATTACGTTTATATGTGCGAATCTACGGATGAAATCGGTAATAGGACAAAGGGTGTTGTTTTTGATGATACAGGCAGGATACTTTATGTACCAGCCCAGAATGATTACGGCTTATCTCTTTATGAGAATGGCATATTAGAAGATGGCTCTGTTCTATATGATTTGAAAAGTAAACAAGTAATATATCATAACAAGTATCCAGGCAGTGCTTTGGATGTAGCTGATGGTATCTTTGTTGATGATGGATGTGCTTATGACTTAACTGGGAAACGTTTGTATTCAACCATCAAAGATATTCTTAGTATAGACCTAAAGAACAAAGTGATCTTATGTGATGATGGCAATACCGTCTATACTATGGACGGTAAAAAACTGCCATTACCCACGTGCGAGAGAATTGAATGTATTAGCCCAGAGCGCTTTATCGTTCACCTTCAGAATGGTTTAACGGGAATTTGTAATGAGGAAGGAAAATGGATCACTGCACCCAATGGTTATTATACCGATTTTAGTTCGTGGTTATGTTGGCCTGTTTTCACTTTCCCACAGGATAACACATCCGGGCAATGTGGTGTTTACAGCCTTGACGGACAGATCATATACGATGCGATCTTTACCTACATTGAACCAATCCGTGATCGTTATTATGAAGTGTATTACCAAGGTATCCATGGAGTCATCGATGATAAAGGGAATTGGATTTGGCATCATGACATTCTCAATACAATAGAAGGCTAATAAAGAGGTGGAATCTGTGAAACATATCAAGTTATGGGTTATTATGCTTTCAATGGTACTCTTGCTTGCTGCATGTTCTTCAGCTGCAATCCCAACACAGGCAAGCTCATCGTCAGCAACCACCGCAGCGACTCCCAGCCAGATTGTGACGATAGCACCAACGCAACAATCCATAGAGCCAGAAACTACGGAGGCGCTGACAATAACATCTTCACCCGCTCCGACTCTGATCCCGGTGCCGACAACAAGTATCATTGACGGCTTGCCGGATCCAGTTGAGTTTTGGTCTTCATTGAATTTTGACTTAAAACAATACCCCAGAGTAGACGGCTCCACGGCAAACCTACCATTGGGAGTTTACATCCGGGCAGTAACCACCGGTCAGTCTCTTGAGGCTTGTGAAAAAGTTACAAAATTCACAACTACAGGGCCGTCGTACATTGCGCTGGCGAGATGGGAGACTGATTTGATCCTGGCATATGAGGCACCGGAAGAAGTCAAGGAAGATTTGGCGCAAATGGGAGCAAAGCTTACCATGAAACCCATCGGCATGGATGCGCTTGTATTCCTTACCAACAATAGTAATCCTGTCAAGAGCCTGACCCACAAGCAAATTGTTGATATCTATACAGGAAGGATCAAGAAGTGGAATCGGGTCGGTGGAGATAACATAGATATCATTCCATATCAACGGATATCCAACTCCGGCAGTCAGGCACTCATGCTCAAACTCGTGATGAAGGGCACGCAGATCATGGATGCTCCCACTACATTGCAGCCTGGCTCCATGAGCGGCCTTGTTGATGCCATCGCCTCTTACGACAACACCCGCAACGCTCTGGGTTACTCCGTCTACTACTACGTGCGAAACATGTATCAAATGCCGGGGATCAAGCTGCTTGCCGTGGATGGCGTGGCCCCCACCAATGAGACCATCGCCAGTGGCAAATATCCCTACATCAACCCTTTCTATGCTGTGATCCGTGTAGATGAGCCAAAGGGCTCGCCAGCCCACCAGTTGTTTGATTGGCTGACCGGTGAGGAAGGGAAAAGGGCAATCGGAGAGGCAGGGTATGTGGCGGTGAAGTAGCTGGTAGTCAGTAATCAGTAATCAGTAATCAGTAATCAGAACGATACAACCTGAGAATAGCGGTCAATGTAGGGGCCGGGCTCTGTACCGGCCCCGCGATATCTTGATATCTGCTCAAAAACGTGCATGGCAGTTTATGAAAGCCGAGCTTCGTATTGGTCAGCTTCTAATATAAAGAGGCGGCTTGCATATCCCGCCTCTATCGCTTCTAGAACATTTTGTACAGCTCATCGCTGCCCGGCGGCTCCATTGGTTTCGCCTTGCCATCTTCTATTACCATGCTGGGTCCATTCACAAACCTGCCGATGACCGCAGCCTGGATGCCCTTTGCCTGCAGAGACTTTACCACCTGCTTGCCGGACACGGCTGCCATCAGGAGGCACCCGCTCGATATCAGGCGGAAGGGGTTAAGGTTTCCGGCATTGCAGAGCTTTTTGGTCACATCGAGCAGCGGGATTTTCGCTGTGTCAATCTCCACACCGCAATGGGATGCTTCTGCCATTTCCCACGCCGCGCCCAACACGCCGCCCTCGGTCACGTCGTGCATCGCCGTGACGGAGAGCTTTGCGGCAAGCTGCCCCTCGGGCACCACGCTGATTTGGCGGGTGAGGCTTTTGGCGAAGGCCATCTCTTCATCATTCAGGTGTTTCCCGGCGAACTCCGGCAGGTCTGCGGCGAGGATCGCCGTGCCTTCCATGCCGGCCCATTTGGTCAACACCAACTCGTCACCGCTCCGGGCGCCCATCGAGGAGAACACCCGACCATCCTCCGGTGCGATTCCGATGGCGGTGGTGCAGAGCACGACCCGGGTCACGGCGTCGGTAAACTCGGTGTGCCCGCCGATGATTTCCACATTCAGCTGCCCCGCTTCCTCCTGGGCCTGGCGCACCAGCTCGCCCAGCCGCATGGGGTCGGTGCCGGGCGGTGCCATCACGGTCAACAGCAGGCCCACGGGCTCAGCACCCGCCGCGGCCACGTCATTGAGGGAGACATGCACGGCAAGCCGGCCAGCGTCCTGGCTGGCCGCTGTAATCGGGTCGGTGGAGAACACGCAGATTCGCCCACCGGCCTTGATCGCGCCGCAGTCTACGCCGATGCCGGGCCGCAGCACCACATCATCCCTGCGGGGTGTGATGCCGGAAAGGATGATCTGCTGCAGTTGCTCGTTGGTGAGTTTGCCGATGCCCTGCATTTACGCCTCCCCGATCATTGTAAGGAACTCGGCTTCCGAAATGCAAGGGATGTTGAGTTGCCTTGCCTTGTCATATTTGCTGCCGGCATCCTCACCCAGAAGCACAAAGGATGTCTTTGCCGATACACTGCCGCTGGTCTTTCCGCCGTGCTTCTCGATCAGTGCCTCGGCTTCCTTGCGGCCCAGGGTGGGCAGCGTGCCCGTGAGCACCACGGTCTTGCCGGCCAGCACGCCTCCGGAGGCTTGCAGCTCGGCTTGCCGGGGCTTCACACCCAGGGCAAGCAATTTGTCCAGCGTTTCATTAGTGTGTTGATCGGCAAAGAAGTCCACAATGTTTTCCGCCACCACATCGCCCACGTCACGAATCTCCAGGAGCTCCAGCAACTGAGCGCTTCGCAAACGCTCAAAGCTGCCAAACTTGTGGGCCAGGTCCTTGGCGGTCTTCTCGCCCACTCCGGGGATGCCCAGCGCGAAGATGAAGCGGTTCAAGTCGATACTCTTACTCTTTTCTATGGCGGAAAGCAGGTTGTCGGCCTTTTTGTCACCGAAGCCCGGCAGGCCTACCAGCTGATCCCGCTGAAGGGCGTATAGTCCAGACACATCCCGAAGCCCCAGCTCCTGGAAGAACATCTCCGCTGTCTTGTCGCTGAAGGTCTCAATGTCCATGGCGTTACGGCTGGCGAAATGCACCAGCCGTGATACGGCCTGCGGCGGGCAGGCAAGCCCATTGGGGCAGAAGAGGTGAGCGCCGTTTTCCACTGCGGGGCTGCCGCAGGCTGGGCAATGGGTGGGTTTCACAGGCTCTGTGGTCGTGAGCTCATCATCCTCCACGCTGCCCATGATCTCGGGGATTACGTCGTTGCTGCGGCGGATCCACACCCGCCCGCCGATTTTCACCTGCTTGCGCTGAATGTCGTCCCAATTGTTCAAAGTGGCCCGGCGGATTGTCGCGCCGCCCAGCTCCACCGGCTCCAGATCAGCCACCGGCGTTAGTATCCCTGTGCGTCCGGCATCCCAGAGGATGTCTCGCACGATCGTGGTCATTTCCTCGGCTTCAAACTTCCACGCCACCTGCCAGCGGGGGAAGCGGTTGGTGTAGCCCAATGCTTCGCGGGTGCGGAAATCAGCGATCTTTACAACCATGCCGTCGATCAGGAAATCGAGGTGCGGGCGGTCCTGCTCGGCTTCATGGATCACCTCCAGCACCTCTTCCACGGTGTTGCACACCTTTAGAAAGGGGCTGGTGGGGATGTGACAGGAGCGGATGAACTCGATCATATCCACATGCCCGGTCAGTTCGTGACCTTCGATGAAGCCGATGTTATAGAAGAACGCAGACAGTTTCCTGGAAGCGGTGACCTTCGGATCCAGGTTACGGAGCGCGCCTGCCGCGCCATTGCGTGCGTTCTTCAGCGGTTCGGCGGCGGTTTTGTTGTATTCGGCCAGGGCGGAAAGCTTCATGATGCATTCGCCCTGCACCTCCATGCGGCCGGTGAAGGGGATCTTCATCGGGATGCCCTTGATCGTTTTCACCTGCGGCAGGATCGCTTCGCCAATCTCGCCGTTGCCACGGGTGGTGGCTTGGGTGAGGTTGCCGCCTTCATAGGTGAGGTTCACGGTGAGTCCGTCGAACTTCATCTCCACGGTGAACCTCAGCGGCGGCAACGGCTGCCCTGTGCTTGCGGAATACTCGGCGGCCAGTTTGGCGGCGCGGGCAACCCAGGCATGCAGGTCTTCCTCTGTGCGCACCTTATCCATGCTCCACAGCGGCGCCAGGTGCCGGTGCTGCTGAAAGGCCGGCAGCGGGTCGCCGCCCACCCGCTGGGTTGGCGAGTGGGGCAGGGGGGCCAGTGCTTTCTCCAGATCCAGCAGCTCGTCATAGAGCCGGTCATATTCAGCGTCAGACACCCTGGGCTCATCCAGCACATAATAGCGGTAAGCCAGGTCATTCAGTTCATCCACCAGCCAGGTCATCCTCGCCTGCTTGTCCATCGGATCACCTCAAACAATCATGCCTTTTCCAGCGGCGCGTAGCCCTCCGACAGCTCTTTCACGCCCACACCCTTGAAGTTCACCTTGAAGATGCGCTTGGGCGCTGTGCCATCGATGCCGATGAGAATCCCCTCTCCAAACAGCTTGTGCCTCACCATCATGCCAGTGGCCAGATCGGCAGTCTGCGCGGTCTGTATGGGGCGCTGCGGTGCCGTAGCCCTGCCCGCCGGGTGTGATGTCAACCCACCAAACCCGGAGCTTGCGGGTTTCGATGGACGGGCCTGCGACCTGCCGAAGGAAGAGGGCTCGATGCGCTTGCCCCCGCCAAAGGAGGAGCCGGATGAACCTTGCGCTCGCCCGCCGAACGGGCCGTCATGATCCTCCCGCACAAAAAAGCTGTTGGAGGAAGCCTCGCGGCGCTGCCGGCGGGTCAGCTCGCCTTTGTGCACAACCAGTTCTTCCGGGATTTCGTCCAGGAAACGAGAGGGCATGCATTCATTGATGTTGCCATAAAGCAGCCGGCGGTTGCAATGCAGCAGGAAGAGCTTGTCGCGGGCCCTGGTGATGCCCACATAGGCCAGGCGCCGCTCCTCTTCGAGCTTATCTGGGTCGTCAATGCTGCGTGAGGTGGGGAAGATGCCTTCCTCCATCCCCGGCAGGAAAACGACCGGGAACTCCAGCCCCTTGGCCGAGTGTAGCGTCATCATCGCCACGGCGGAGCGCTTTCCGTCCATACTGTCCAGATCGGTGACCAGCGCGATGTTTTCCAAAAACTCATTGAGGTTGGTGTTGTCGCGGCTCATCATGAAGTCAGCTGCTGCGCTGCGAAATTCCTGTATGTTTTCCAGCCGCGTCTTGGATTCCTCGTCGCTGGCCTCCTGATACATCGCGACCAGGCCCGAGTGGCCCAGCACCTTGTCCACAAACTCCAGCAGCGCCATGTGGCCGGCGGCATCCTCGAAGCCCTTGATCATGGCCACGAAGTCGTGCACCTGCTTGGCAGCCTTGGGGGCCGCCTCTCGCACGGCGTCCGGATCCTTCAGCACTTCCCACAGTGTGATGTTGTGGCGGCTGGCCGCTTCTTCCAGCTTCTCCATTGTCGTGTCGCCGATGCCGCGGCGGGGCACATTGATCACCCGCTTCAGGGCCACGGTGTCCAGCGGGTTGGCGGCAAGCTTCAGATAGGCCACCACATCCTTGACTTCCTTGCGGTCATAAAAGCGCGTGCCGCCATACACAGAGTAGGCGATGCCGCTTTTCATCAGGGCGTCTTCAATGGCGCGGGATTGCGCGTTGGTGCGGTAGAGGATGGCGAAGTCGCCATAGTTGTAGTGGCTCATCAGTTGCATGATCATGCGCGAGCAGAAGGCTGCTTCGTCCCGCTCCGATTCGGCGGTATACACCACCAGCTTGTCGCCGCCGTCACGGTCGGTCCACAGGCGCTTTTCCTTGCGGCCGGCGTTGTTGGCGATCACAGCGTTGGCGGCATCGAGCACCCGGCTGGTGCTGCGGTAGTTCTGCTCCAGCCGGATCACAAAGGCGTCCGGGAAGTCCTTTTCGAAATCCAGGATGTTGCGGATGTCGGCCCCGCGCCAGCCGTAGATGCTCTGGTCATCGTCACCGACCACGCACACGTTGCGCCAATGGGCGCCCAGATACTTCACCAGCAGGTATTGTGCCTTGTTGGTGTCCTGATATTCGTCCACATGGATATACTTGAACCGGTGCTGATACCAACGCAGCACCTCCGGCCGCTCGGCAAATAGCTCCAGCGCCTTGTTCAAAAGGTCGTCAAAATCCAGTGCGTTGCTGGCTTTCAGCTGCGCGTCATACTTGGCGAACACCGCGGCGATCTTGTCAGCCTTGGCGTCGTCACTCTGTTGGCGGTATTCATCGGGGGATAAAAGCTTGTTTTTTGCGTCGGAGATCGCCGCACGGATGGACCGCCTGGGGTAATACTTGTCGGACAGGTCCATTTCCTTGGCAATGGCGCTCACGACGCTCATGCTGTCGTCATCGTCATAAATCGTGAACCAGCGCGTGTAGCCCAGCTCGCTGATGTGCTCGCGCAGCAGCCTGCAGCAGAACGAGTGAAACGTGGAGATCTGCATCTGCGCGGCGCCCTCGCCGGCCAGCTTTTCCACGCGCTCGCGCATTTCGGCGGCGGCCTTGTTGGTAAACGTGATGGCCAATATTTCGTGGGGCTTGGCCAGGCCCTGCTCCAGGATGTTGGCGATGCGGGCGGTGAGCGTGCTGGTCTTGCCGCTGCCGGCTCCTGCCAGGATCAGCACCGGGCCTTCGGTGCGCTCCACAGCCTGGCGCTGCATATCATTCAGGTTTGCTTTGCTCATTATTGCTCCGTGCTTTCTTCCAGCCGCTTCAAAACAAGGCGGTAACCGCCGGCCCCGTAATTCAGGCACCGGTTCACGCGGCTGATCGTTGCGGTGCTGGCGCCGGTGCGCTCCACGATGTCGTGGTATGTCACGTCAGCCTTCAGCTGCCTGGCCACCTCAAAGCGCTGGGCCATGTCCTGCATCTCGTGCACCGTGCAAAGGTCCTCAAAGAAGCGGTAACATTCCTCGATGGATTCCAGCTTCAGGATCGCCTCAAACAGGCCGTCCAGTTGTTCCGATTTCACCACAGGTTCGTATGCCATCTCGCTACCTCACAGTATTGCGGAGCGTGCCGATGCCGGTCACTTCCACCTCTATCACGTCGCCGCTTTGCATGGGGCCGATGCCCGAGGGTGTGCCGGTGGTGATCACATCGCCGGGCAGCAGCGTCATCACGGCGCTCACAAACTCAATGAGCCTGCCGATGGGGTTGATCAGGTATTTCGTGTTGCTGTGCTGCTTCACTTCGCCATTGAGGCGGGATTCCACATCGGCATTGCCGTTGTCAAGTTCTGTCACGATCCACGGGCCCAACGGGCAGAAGGTGTCAAAGCCCTTGCCCCTTGTCCACTGGCCGTCCTTCTTCTGCAAGTCCCGCGCGGTCACGTCGTTGCAGCAGGTGTAGCCGAAGATGTATTGAGCGGCATCGGCGGCTGCCACGTTCTTGCAGGTCTTGCCGATCACCAGGGCCAGTTCGGCCTCATGGTCCACCCGCTGGCTCTGCGCCGGGCGCACGATCTCGTCACCGGGGCCGATCACCGAGGAGGGGGGCTTCAAAAAGATCACCGGGTCCTCGGGCAGCTCATGGCCCATTTCGCCGGCGTGGTCGCGGTAGTTGATGCCGATGGCCACCACCTTGCCTGGCACGCAGGGGGCCAGCAGGCGGGCGTCCGCCAGCTTCACGCGCTGCCCGGTGGGGGCGGCGGAGGGGTCGGTGATAGGGTCGGAGGACAGGAGAATGAGGTCGTCGTTTTCGACGATGGCATGGTGGATCTGGCCGTTGTGTTCGGCGCGGGCGTATTTCATTTTTACCTCATGTTGGTGGGATTGGGTAACAGAACTATTTTAGCATAGTGAAGGGGAGAGGGGAAGGGAGGGAGGAGTTTTATATCAGACACTAGAGTTGCACATTTAAGCTGATACCTGATAACTAGATGATCTGGCTATGCCTTCTTTTTGCATTCATTAATACATATAGTAAGCCTATTTATCCAGGTCTGAATAGTGAGCTTATACGGACTATCAGAAAAGTCCCGTACATATACATTCATTCGATGAAGCATATCACCGGATTTCTCGATAAAAATTGAGGCATGACGCTTGTCAAAGTCATCCTTAAATCTGTCAAACAAATCAGAATATTTTGCTGCAACTTTGAACACATAATATACATTGTTGTCAGGATTTGTATAATACTTTATTAGTCTGGAATGACTTTCTGTGAGAACAAATACAACTTTATCCATATCAATTTTTGAATTTGACGCATCAAAGAGTAGCTGGTCAACTAAATATCTGCTATATATAGTTTCAATTTGAAACGGAATAAACCCAGATTTTGCACTTGCTTCTAAGAATGCATTTTCGAGACACTGCTTGCATAAAGGGTAATTATGCATATCGAGATACGATGAGGCGAATTGCTCCCAAAAGAAAGGATTGTTCTGTGAAAACGTTGCATTTCTAATAGAATTGTAATATCTTTCAATCTCAACTGCTGAATTCTCTTTTTCTAAATAAGGTATAAAGTTAGAATGAGACATTAGATTCTTTAGCAATTCTTCATATGCTGGATTTGTTGCGAATTTCAGATCTGCAGATAAATATGCTGCAATATAAACATTAATTAGAGATCTGAAATCAATAACAGACAACAAAAGACTTCTTGCAATTATTGATGATTTTACATTTATTGATTCGTTCTCAATATCGAACACTTCAGACATAAATTCGTTTTCTCTTGCAGTGAACTCTACGTAGTCTGCTTCAAATAGATCAAGAACTTCGTATAGGCTCAACTCTATGTTTTGTAATGCTTGAATTAGTATAAAAATACTTATATCTTTGATTTTACTATTTATTTGTGTTGAACTATTTATCTGAGAAAACAACTCATTTAGTCTTCTTTTTATATCAGAAGACTCAAATATTGCTAACAATATATTCGAGAATTTTCCTCCGCATTGGGCTGTAATGTATTGTTCAATATCACTAACCGATGAACTATCAAATTTCGTACTTAATAGTGAGTTATTCTTAAATAGATAAGCTAAACTACCAATTTCTTGGTTATTTAGGTTGTTTATCCTAACTAGCTGTATATCCATCTCGTTAACATGAAGAGTATTACACAATCGTCTAAAGCTCAACAAATTTATCGATGTTCGCGCTGTTAAAATATACACAATATTAGATGAATTATACTGATAAAACTTATATAGAATATCAAAATGAGATTGATAGTTGTCAATAATTACTACGCACTTTTTCCCTCTTATACATGATATATTCTCAATTTCATCGTTTGTAGTATTCGTCCAGTGCTTGAATTGAAAAACATGAACATCTTTTGTTCGCAATTCATTTCTTAATTGGTTACACAGTAATGTTTTTCCATTTCCTAAATCTGATGTTATTAGAAAAACCCTTTTGTTATGTAAATTATTCAATATAAAAGATAAATCGTGTCTATGTATTACATATTTATATGACCCAGTTGCGTCTTTATCCATAATTTTGTCTGAGTATTTTCCTAAGAAGTATGTGTTGAATATATCATTAAAAGTTACATTTTCTCTAATAAAGGGCGCTAAATGCTGATGCTCAAACGAGCTATAAATACTAGAAAATGACTTAACAAATCTTGATTTCTCATCTTCGATAATGTCTCCTAGAGTTTGGACACCAAAAGTCTCAACATCACCATAATCTCTTAACAATTCCAAATCCATCTCATCTGTGGGGCCAACTATAAAAGACACTTTATTCCTTATTGATGGAAGTGCAAATAGACGTTTTATGTCAATGTCAAATTGCAATGAATATCCTACTACAATAATTGCACTTGCTGATTCAAAATCAGATTTCATAAACTCAAACCAGGGATTGCCATTAAGAACTTCACATGAATAACTTTTATCTATTAATTTAAATTCTTTATTAATTGTGTTGAGATCAAGTTTTTCTATACTACCATTAATATGAATACAAATATTGCTTTTTGAATTAGCAGCAAAATCACTTGATAATGTAATTGAATTGTATGGTGTTCTATTATGTGCAGCAGATTTTTCTATTACATGATCATAATTAGTTGTATACACTCTCTTCCAGGGCGCAGTCATTATTTGTTTATGGTGTTTTTGGATCGCTCTTATTGAGTATTCATCTCTTAATAAGGATATAAGTTCCTGGGGTGAATTTCTCCTGACAAAAAATGTTGAGACAGTTTCTAGACTAGCTGTAGTTGCACTATAACCACACTTTGTTGCTATGAAATCTCGCAATTCATAGCCAAGTTTTACGAAATGGCCATTAAGGTTTTTCGCACCAAAAGAGAAGCCGGATCCGGCGAATAATATGGCCTGACCATCAAGAGCATGCTGTATTGCCTTTCGTATATCCATAATAAACTCGCATTCATGTATTTATTTACATATTTTATCATTATTACTATAATTTTTCAATGATATTTATTAATCCACATTTCTTCTTCCGTCACTTTCCCACCGCTCCCTGCGTATTGGTCTCTCCCATCCCTCCCCCACACCATCTCCCTCTTCCCATCCCGCCCCATTATTGTATAATGACTGCATTACAACCAAGGTTCACTGAGGTACCGAATGAAATTCACCGTCCTGAAAAACTCAAACAGAGCCCGCCTGGGCCGCCTGGAGCTGCCCCACGGCACAATCGACACCCCCTGCTTCATGCCCGTGGGCACGCAGGCCACCGTGAAGGCCATGGCCCCGGAGGAGCTGGAGAGCATCAATGCCCAGATCATCCTCTCCAACACCTACCACCTCTACCTGCGCCCCGGCCATGAATTGATCCGGGAGGCCGGCGGGCTTCATAAGTTCATGAACTGGAAACGCCCCATCCTCACCGACAGCGGCGGCTTCCAGGTGTTTTCGCTGGACGGCATGCGCAAGATCGACGAGGGCGGCGTGCTGTTTCAGAGCCACCACGACGGCTCGCGGCACTATTTCTCGCCGGAAAAGGTGATGGAGATCGAGCAGGCCCTGGGGGCGGACATTGCCATGGCCTTTGACGAATGCGCCGCTCTCCCCAACGAGAAGGAGTATCTCATTAAGGCTCTGGAGCGCACCACCCGCTGGGCCCGGCGCTGCAAGGAGGCCCACACAAGGGCCGACCAGGCGCTGTTTGGCATCGTGCAGGGCGGCACTCATGAGGATTTGCGCATCCGCTCAGCGGAGGAGCTGATGGAGATCGGCTTCCCCGGCTACGGCATCGGGGGCTTGAGCGTGGGCGAACCGAAGCCGGATATGTACCGCATCCTGGACACGCTGGACCCGGTGCTGCCGCAGGACAAGCCAAGGTACCTGATGGGCGTGGGCAGCCCCGACTGCCTGATCGAGGGGGCGCTGCGGGGCGTGGATATGTTTGACTGCGTGCTGCCCACCCGCACGGCCCGCATGGGCACGCTGCTGACCAGCCGGGGCAAGGTGAACATCCGCAACGCCAAATACGAGCGCGACTTTACTCCGGTGGATCCAGAGTGCGGCTGCCCGCTGTGCAAGAATTACACCAGGGCTTATCTCAGGCATTTATTCAAGGCCGAGGAGATCCTGGGGGCGAGGCTGGCCAGCTGGCACAACCTGCAGTTCCTTTCCGACCTCATGGCCAACGTGCGGCAGGCCATCGCCGAGGACCGGCTGGAGCAATACCGAAACGAGTTTTTTGCCAAGTATGGCTATGAGCAGGGCGGGGCGGAGTAGGCGGGAAGAAACACAACGGGCTCTTTCTTGTTTATTCCCGCCGCCGTGTATATAATAAGGCTGGAAACCAGCAAAGAGGCTTGTGTATGAACCAGCAGGCATTGGCCGGCCTACCGGTCGGCTTCATGGATTCGGGCGTGGGTGGCCTGGCGGTGTTGAAAACCGCCGTGGACGCGCTCCCCCACGAGGACTTTCTGTTTTACGGCGACATTGGCAACGCGCCATACGGCAGCCGGGGCGATGAGGAAATCAAAGCACTGGCGCTGGACGCCGCGGCACTGCTGGCGGATCAGGGCGTCAAGGCGCTCGTGGTGGCCTGCAACACCGCCACCAGCGCCGCCATTGAAGACATCCGCGCCCGCTATGCACACATGCCGGTGCTTGGCATGGAGCCGGCCATCAAGCCGGCCTGCGAAGCGCTGCCCGGCGGCAGGATCGCTGTGATGGCCACGCCGGCGGCACTCAGGATGCGGCGCTTCCAGGACCAACTGAGCCATTTCAATGAGGCGGCAGAGATCATTCCCGTGCCCTGCCCGGGCCTGTCGCGTCTGATTGAGGAGCGGGGGCCGGACAGCCGGGCCACGCAGGATTACCTGAAGGAGCTATTTAAGACATATTTGGCCGACGGTGTGGATGGGGTGGTCGTGGGCTGCACCCATTACATTTATGCGGAGAAACTGATCCGAAAGCTGGCCGGCACCGACAGGCTTTTTGACGGTGCGTTGGGCACGGTGCGCCACCTGGAGCGGCGCTTGGCTTCCGCCGGGTTGCTCCGCGAGGAAGGCACCGGCCAAGTCACGCTGATGGCCACTGCGGGCAGCGAAGCGGAGCTTCCGCTGTTCCACCGGTTCTTTGAAATGAAGCTGTAGGGCAGGTGCGTTTTGCGAAGACTGCTGCACAAACCGGATATCGGCATGCTGACCGCCTTTTTGATGCGAGAGGAAACCGCAAACACCTTTTTGCTGGGCAACCTTCTCTATTATGGCATTGAGGATGACCCGCGCATCATGCGGTGCGGCGATTACTGGGGCTTTTTCACCGAGGATAAGCTCACCGGCGTGGTTGCTTTTTTCAACAACTCCCAGTGCATGGTCTATTATACCGATGACAGCGTGGTCCGCCCGATGTGTGACGAGATCGCCGGGAACCCTATTCGGCTGGTGCTGGGCAGTGAGCGTTGTGTCAAGCCCATGGCGCCTTTGTTGCGCAACATCCCCGGCAGGATGGTGGTGCACCGGCAGCTCTTCATGGATCATGATGGCCACATGCCGGTGATCCAGACACCCCCTCTGGCTTATGAAGATGTGCGACGCAAGGGCTACAACCGCCTTGTGCAGGATTTCATCATACGCTGCATGAAGGAGGGCTTCGGCTACAACATCAGCCGAAGCACAGTCAAGCGCCTGCTGAAGGAAAAGACCGAGTTTGAGCCCTACCTGCTGGCAGCGGCTGGCGGCAAGTATGTGGCCCAGGCCCATATCCAGACCCGCACGCCGGGCTATTGCCAGGTGGGCGGCGTGTGCACGCTGCCTGAGGAGCGCCACCGGGGTTATGCCCGGGCTGTGTTGGGGGAGATGCTCTGCCACATTGCCACCGATGGTGGCCGGCGGCCTTGCCTGGTCGTCAATGAGGACAACGCCTCCGCCCGCAGGCTTTATGACAGCATGGGCTTTCGTGAGTCAGGCAGGCTGATGCTGGTGGATTACTTATAACAATTCCTTCTGCCCTTTGCGGAGGGCATCTCCAATCCAAGGAGAATGAATGCCCAACATCAAGCTCATCATCGAATATGACGGCACCGACTATGGGGGCTGGCAAAGCCAGATCAACGCCCCCACGGTGCAGGACGCCCTTTTGGAGGCAATCCTCCGCGTAACCGGTGAAGCTGTGAAGCTCAATGGCTCCGGCCGCACTGACTCCGGCGTGCACGCGCTGGGTCAGGTGGCCAACTTCCAGACGGAAGCGGCTATCCCACCGGAGCGTTATTCCAGCGCCTTGAACACCCATCTGCCACCAGATATCCGCGTGCGCAGCTCTTGCCTTGCGCCGGACCGCTTTCACGCCCAGTTTTCCGCAGTGGGCAAGCACTACCGTTACACAATGTATCACGACCGCCCCGGCACGGCGCTTTACCGCCGTGTGAGCTGGCATGTGGGCTGGAAGCTGGACCGGCAAGCTATGGTCGAAGCAGCTGCTTGCTTCCTTGGTACCCATGACTTTTCGGCCTTCCAAAACGCCGGCGGTGTGGAGCGGGAGACAGTCAAGACCGTCACTCGCAGCGAGATCACCTGCGATGGGCCTTTTGTGTATTACGATGTTGCAGCGGACGGGTTTCTTTACAACATGGTGCGGATCATGACCGGCACGCTGGTGAAGATCGGGCAGGGGAAGCTCGCTCCCGACAGCATCCCGGCGATCCTCGAATCCTGTGATCGGGAGAGGGCCGGGTATACGGCCCCGGCGCAGGGGCTGTGCTTGATGGAAGTATATTATGACTAGTCAAGAAGCAGGCTGACTGAATGAGACTGTTTGGTCTGGGTCTGCACGGTTGCGGTGTGGCTTGCTACGCAGTTGTAGTTGTTTTGTTCTTTCGTATGCTTCGCAGGGCGAAGCAGTACGACCGCGAGGTGGAAGAGCTCACCCAGAGCGACCAGGACTCACCATTGACCGACCAGGAACGGAAACGCTTTCAAGATATCATTAAACAGGGCTTTATGAAGCCGCTGCGATGGATCATCGCGCTGTTTGCTCTCGGCGCTGTGTTGCAAGTGGCCGGTGTTGTGATGCGAGCCTTGTATGTAACATAAGTGAATTTTGCGTGATGTGCAGTGCTTTTCGCCAGACTGCTTATGCCAATATTAAGTTTCCTCCCATTTCACCCCGTGGTATAATCTACCTATGAACATACATATATTTCAAAAGTATGAGGATGTCGACACTCTCCTGTCATTCGTCCATGACATGATCAGGGCAAGCTATAATCCGGCCTACCCCCGAGAGGTCATGGACCTGTTTTTGTGCTATCACAGTGCTGATAACCTTCGCCATGATATGGAGACCGGCCGTGTGTGGGTGGCAAGGGAAGGCAATGGGATCCTGGGCACAGTCACCGTGGCCGATGGCGAGCTCACGCGCATGTTTGTGAGCCCGGCAGTGAGGGGCAAAGGGCTTGGCACTGGTCTTGCGCGGGAAGCGATCGAATTTGCCCGCCAATCTGGCGTCATGAAGCTGACCGCCTGGGCAGTGCCGTTCGCCCGAGGATTTTATGAAAAGCTGGGCTTTGTGCTGCTGAACGCCGATGTGACAAACTTTGAAGGCACAAGGAACCCGCCTGTGCCCTACCTGGAGATGGTGCTGTGGCCGCAGAGCAGGCAGGAGATCACAATCAGTCAGGCAGAGGAGAATGACATTGTTGAGATGCTCGCGGGGCAGCGACAAGCCTTTGAGGAGCAATGCCGGATCTATGATGACTGGCGCATCCCCCCGATGACCGAGCAGTCAGAAGATGTGGCCGGATTTGTTGCATCCGGCGGGGTGGTTTTAAAAGCCGAGCGCTGCGGGCGTATCATCGGGGCGGTTCGTGGGAGAATAGATACCGGAATTTGCCATGTCGGCAGGCTGTATGTGCTGCCGGAAGCGCAGGGTGAGGGTGTGGGCCGCATGCTGGTGGCAGCGTTGGAAGAAACTTGCGCGGCATGTCACACCTATTCTATCTATACAGGGGAGAGAAGTGTGCGCAATCTCGTGCTATATGAACGCCAGGGCTATGCGCTCACTGGCCGGCGGGCGCCGGCCAGGCCGCAGGGTGAGACCGGTCAATATGACCTGGTCTGGCTGGAAAAGCCCAACCCCTGGCCGGCGGTGTTGGAATGCATTGGGAGGTATCCAGCCAATGAGTGACCCAACCCTTGTGAAGGGGAAGCGAATATACAAACCACTGTTTCTGTTTTGCCGCCAGGTGTGGCGGGTGTTTCACAAAAAGCAGCCAGTCTATGGCATGGAGAGCGTTGGTGACTTGCCGGCGATTTTCATCGGAAGGCATCAGAATCTGTATGGCCCGGTGGAAATCATCGCATGGACTCCGATTGAGTTCAAGGTTTGGACACTGTATAAGTTTATGACCACCAAAGACTGTTACCGTCACTACGCGGAATCGTTTTACCCAGGCAAGGGGTTTGGCCCCGTAAACTCAAAGATCAGGGCAGCCATCGCCGCACCGTTTGTGGCGGCGTTTATGCGCAGTATGAACGGTATCTCGGTCTATCGGGGGCAGAAAAACATCCTGGATACGTTCCGCATGAGTGTTGACGCGCTCAAACAGGGCCAAAGCCTGCTCATCATGCCAGAGCGGGATTATCGTGACAGCAGCAATGACGCCGGAGAGCTATACACTGGGTTTGTTCACCTTGCGCAGATGTATTACAGGGCCACTGGAAAGCCTTTGAGCTTTTATCCGGTGTATCCCAGCCGTGAAAATGAGTCTATCTATGTGGAGAAGCCCATTGTGTTTGACCCCACAAAGCCATTCCGCGCTGAACGGGACCGGGTCGTTGAGCAATTGAAGCGGGAGCTCAGCCATCGGGCTGTGGAAAGTCAATTCAACATCCGCGTGGCGGACAGCGGGGGAAGCGCCGCCGAATAACACGCCTGCCGCTGGCTTTTGCGGCAGAGCCGGGGAGGGCTTATGCCGAAAACCATACCGCACGAATCAGGCCGGTTCCGCGACACCGGCCTTTTGGCGTTGTTTTCCTCGTTGTGGTTGATCGCGCTGGTGTTGGTGCCGCGATACCTGTTGGTAAACCAGTTTAGCGCCCTGAGCCCCACAGTGCTGAACCTCATATCCGCCGGGTTGGAACTGTTTTCGGTGCTGCCTGCAATCCTGTTTGTGGCAATCAAGCGCCAGCAGCTTTCTGTGCTGCTCCGCCCGGCAGAAGCCGGGCAGGTGGTCGCCGGCGGCTTTGTTGGCTTTCTGATCGTGCCGGTCTCCATCGCGCTGTCGCTGGTGATGGCCACGTTCATCTCAATGACCGGCGGCAACATGATCCAGGAAGCAGTGGCAGAAAGCCCCAGACTCACTGCCGGGCAGGTAGCCGCGGCATTTTTGGCCATCAGCGTGGTTGCGCCGTTGGTGGAGGAGTTTGAATTTCGCGGTGTGATCCTGAGGGGCCAGGCCGGTGTGCTGCCCCGCTCAGTGGCTGTGCTTCTCACGGGAATGCTGTTCACGATGGAGCATGGGCGGTTTGCGGGCTTCCCAAGCATTCTGATGGGCGGGCTGGTTCTTACATTTTTAGCGGTGCGTAGTGGATCCATCTGGCCCTCTGTGGCTGCCCATTGCGCCTATAACACCTCTCTGCTTATTCTTCAGGTAATTGCCGCTTTCGTCTCGCAGCAAGCATCCTCCTGGCCGGAACCGATGGTGCTGCCGCCACCGGTGACAATGGATGGGTTGATTCCGAGCCTGGATCTGGCTGCGGCCACGATTGTGTGGCTCTGCATTGCATTGCCCTATGCTGTTTCAACAGGAGTGGTGCTCTGGGCATTTCACCGATATACAAGAAAAACTGGCTGGGAAGAGCCCCACGCGGCCCAGCCCGGCACCGGCCTGCGCGCGGCCTGGCCTTGGGCGGCTGCGTTTGCCGTGCTGCTGGCTTATCTGGCTCTCGACGTTTTGCAGCTTTACGGTATAATAGAGATCATTCCCAAATAGGAGGATTGGCCGATGCCAAGGAAATATACGCTGCTGGGCTCAGGCTTGCTGGTGCTGGCTTTCCTGCTCTGGATGTTTGCCGGATCCATGCCAGCCAGTGGTGTACTTTTGTATGAGATGATTACAGGCAATACGATGAGCCAATATATTACATATTTGGTTCTCGGCCTGTCGGAGCTTCTGTTAATTCTGCCTTTGGTCTTCTATATGGTCATTACGAAGACCAATCTGCGTGCGCTGATGGGCAACCGCACCACCGCCCCGCAGTTGTTGCTTGCCGCTGCCATCGGTATTTTGATGGCCCCGGCCATTCAGGGCATCTCCGATCTTTTTTATCAGATCTTTCAGGCCATGGGGTTAAAAATGCCGAATACCTCCTTGCTGAACCCCACCGACACCGGCACGATGCTGGCGGGCATGGTAGCCATCGGCGCCACGGCTGGCATTGTGGAGGAACCAATCTTCCGCGGTGTGGCGCTGCGCGGCATGGGAAGCGTGCTCAAAAAACACGCTGCGGTGTGGCTTTCGGCGCTTGTGTTTTCGCTTATCCATCTTGACATCATGGGTGCCCCCACTCGGCTTCTGATCGGCGCGCTGCTGGGTTATATGGCCTGGAGCTCCGGCGCGGTGCTGCCCGGCGTGATCACCCATGCTGCCTATAACGCCACGCTGGTGGGCATGAGCCTGTTGTTTACCACCACGCTCAAGAACTGGGCCGGCATCCAGCTTGCTGGTGCATCTGCTGCGGTGAACAGCGTGCTGACCAGCACGGCGATCTCACTGCCGTTCCTTGCGCTGATGGCACTGGCCTGGTGGGCTTTCCGGCGTGTGACGCCTGCCACCGCCGCTTGGAAGCCGGAGCCGTATGCCACAAAGTCGGTGCGTTTTCCACACTGGCTGCCCTGGATTGGTCTGGGCGTGGTTGTATTGGCGATGATGGCTCTCACAGCAATTGCCAGCAACATAGATATGCAGCAAATGATGGACCAGTTCCAACAGATCACCGAGCAGATGAAATAGCACACGGGAGCACTCCCGTATTCCGGAGGGATTTTGATGACAACGATCCAACAGACCGCATGGCAGGCCCGCAAGGCCGCGATTACGCTGGCCATGTCTTCCAATGAGCAAAGGAGCCAGGCGCTGCTTGCCGCCGCTCTGGCGCTTGAGGCGGGATGCGAGGCCATCTTCGAAGCCAACCGGCAGGACCTGGAGCGCGGCCAGGCCGAGGGGTTGGCAGCACCTATGATGAAGCGCCTGAAGTTTGATGAAAAAAAGCTGGAAACTGTCTGCGCAGGTCTCAGGCAACTGGCGGAGATGGATGACCCGCTTGGCCGCGTGCTTTATCAATGCAAAATGGACGAGGGGTTGGACCTCACGCGCGTGACCTGCCCCATCGGTGTGATTGGCATCATTTTCGAGTCCAGGCCGGACGCGCTGGTGCAGATTTCAGGCCTTTGCCTGAAGTCTGGCAATGCCGTGCTATTGAAGGGCGGCAGGGAGGCTGTGTCAACCAACCGGGCGTTGTTTGAAGCGATCTACAGCGCCGCCGTCGCCTGTGGCATTCCCGAGGGCTGGGCAGGCCTTATGGAAACACGGCAGGACGTGGCGGAGATGCTCAAACTGGATGACTCGATCGATCTCATCATCCCCAGGGGTTCCAACGAGTTTGTGCGCCACATCATGGACAACACCCGCATCCCGGTGATGGGCCATGCGGACGGTATCTGCCATGTTTATGTGGATGCTGCAGCGGATGTTCCGATGGCTGTGAAAGTGGCGCTGGATTCCAAGGCGCAGTATGTGGCTGTGTGCAATGCTGCCGAGACGCTGCTGGTGCATCAAGACATTGCGCCGGTTTTCTTGCCACAGATGCAGAGAGCCTTTGATGAAGCCCATGTGGAGATACGTGGCTGTGACAGAACTCGTGCCATCATCGATGTGAAACCTGCAAGCGAGGAAGACTGGAAGACCGAATACCTCGATTACATCATCTCCGTGAAAGTGGTGGACTCCATGGATGAGGCCATCGCACACATCAACCATTTTGGCTCTCACCATACCGATGCGATCATTACCGGTGACAGAGCGGCGGCGCAACAATTCATGGGAATGGTGGATTCAAGCGGTGTGTTTCACAACTGCTCCACACGTTTTGCTGATGGCTTTAATTTTGGCCTGGGTGCTGAGGTGGGCATCAGCACCGGCAAACTGCACGCCCGCGGCCCGGTGGGTCTTGACGGCCTGGTGAGCTATAAATACCTGCTGGAGGGCAACGGGCAGGCGATGGGGGAATATGCCACCGGTGAGAAACGTTTCAAACATTTCGGCTGACGATGCGTCGAGATATCAGACTAACGCTTTAACGCATTAAAACGGAGCAAAAGGTTCAAGGAATATGCACGCCCTGCATATTCCTCGAATGTTTTGACAAATATTGCCGGATGGCTTGATTACTGGATTTCTTTTCCAGTCATGCTTGAAATTTTCCATTTGTAAAGTTGCATAATCACAAAATGGGTCTTGTAAAATCGTAGCCTACGAAGTATGATATACATCATTAAATGTATTCACATTTTCTCATGAAGCAATGATGCTTGCATGAGATACCGATTGCAATGCCTAAATAAAAGGAGGAGAAAACACATGAAGAGACTGTCTCTGATCACCGCTGTGATCATGCTGCTCGGTCTGGCTCTCGCGGGTTGCACCACTGCCACCCCGGCCCCGGCAGCCACCGACAAGCCTGCAGACACAGTTGCAGCCACCGAAGCTCCGACCACCGCTCCGGCAGAAGACCTGAAAATGGTCCGTTGGAATCTCGGCACCGAGCCTGTTGAGATGAACACCATGCTCACCACCGATACGGTCAGCCTGACGCTGATCCGTCACACGATGGAAGGCCTCGTGCGCATGGGCCCGAACAACGACCGTCAGCCCGGCATGGCCGAGAGCTGGGATGTGTCCGAAGACGGCCTAACCTACACCTTCCACCTGCGTGATGCCAAGTGGAGCAACGGTGATCCGGTGACCGCCAACGACTTCGCATTTGCCTTCAAGACCATTCTGGATCCCAAGACCGGTGCCTCCTATTCCTACCTTGGTTACCTGATCAAGGGCGGCCTGGAATACAACACCGAAAAGGGCAAAGTGGAAGACCTGGGCATCGAAGTCAAGGACGACAAGACCCTGGTTATCACCCTTGCATATCCTGTTGACTACTTCCTGGACATCTGCGCTTTCGGCGTGTTCATGCCCGTGAACCAGAAGTTCTATGAGTCCGTCGGCGCCGATCAGTACGGCAAAGACGCAGACAAGCTGCTCTACAACGGCCCGTTCGTGATGGAGAGCTGGACCCATGAAGACAGCGTGGTCTGCAAGAAGAACGCAGATTATTGGAATGCTGACAGCATCAAGATCGCTGGCATGGACATGAAGATGATCAAGGACAGCAACACCGCCATCAGCATGTTCTTGGCCGGTGAGTTCGACATGATCGGCGTGCCCGGTGCCCAGCTGGAAACCGTCAAGGCCGCTGACTATGAGATCATGCACTACGGCGACGGCGCCACGTTCTACATTGAATTCAACACCCGCCCCGAAGTGGACGGCAAGGTGAACCCCACCAGCAACCTCTACATCCGCCAGGCCCTGTGCTACGCGCTTGACCGCACCGGTTACATCAACACCGTGCTGAAGAACGCCAGCCAGCCCGCCCTGTCCTTCACCACGCCGGAAATCGCCGGCAAGACCAAGGCCACCTTCCCCGAGGAAGTTGCCCCGCTGATCAAGGACAATGACTCTGCCGCCGCCAAGGAAGCCTTTGCCAAGGGCTTGGCCGAGCTGGGTCTGAAGGCAGAAGACATCAAGATCTCCATGCTGTCTGACGATGGCGACGTGGCCAAGAACACCGCCGCTTTCTATCAGGAATGCTGGAAGCGCAACCTGGGCATCACCGTTGAGATTGACACCCAGCCCTTCAAGAGCCGTATTGAGAAGCTCCAGGCCAACAACTTCATGATCAGCTCCTCCGGTTGGGGCCCAGACTACAACGACCCGATGACGTTCCTCGACGTGTTCGAGACCGGCAACGGCAACAACCACACCGGCTACTCCAGCAAGGCATATGATGACCTGCTGAATCAGGCCCGCAACACCAAGGATCGCGATGCCCGTTATGACATCTACTTCCAAATGGAGAAGCTGTTGATGACCGACATGCCGATCGCCCCTGTCTACTTCCGTATGCGTGACTACACCACCGTTCCCGAGCTGAAAGGCGTTGTGCGCAACGCGCTGCAGGACGTGAACCTGATGTGGGCTTATTACGAAGCCAAGTAAACCAAAACGTATCTAGGACCAAGGTGCGCAAGGTCATATGCGCTGGCGCATATGACCTTGCGCCTTGATTATGAATAATCCGCATAGCATGCGATGATATAGTCAGGCAGTTTGGGGGGGTTGGGTTGAAGACATACCTACTTAAGAGAGTGGTCTACTCTCTGCTTACATTACTGGTTCTGATCTCCTTTACATTTTTCTTGATGAGGCTGATGCCGGGCGACCCGTTTGTGGGCAACAAAGCCATCCCGGAGTCGGTTCATAAAGCATTGATGGAAAAATACGACCTGGACAAGCCCATGGTTGTGCAATATTTCCGCTACCTGTATAACGTGGTGCAGGGTGATCTGGGTGATTCCTTGTTTTACAAAGGCCGCCCTGTCACAAAAATCATTGCGGAGCGCTTTCCGGTCTCCTTTGAGCTTGGAATGCGTTCGCTGATTGTAGCAGTGCTGATGGGCTTGACGCTGGGCACAATCGCTGCAGTCAAGCGTGAAAAGCCGGCCGATACAGTAGTCATGGTGATCGCTGTCATTGGTGTTTCGGTGCCGGGCTTCATCATGGGCGGGCTGCTCAATTATTTGCTGGGCTTCAAGCTATCGATGTTTCTGAAAGAGCAATTTCATTTGTCATACAACTTTATTCCGATGGCTGGGTGGAAAACAGAGGCGCACAAGATCCTGCCGGTGCTTGCGCTGTGCCTGGGTTCATTGGCATCCATCTCGCGCCTGATGCGCGCCAATATGATTGATGTGATGGGGGCCGATTACATCAAGACTGCCAAAGCCAAGGGTTTGTCCCCGATGGGCGTGGTTTTCAAGCACGGTTTGCGTAACGGCATCTTGCCGGTGATCACGATTCTTGGTCCCATGGCCGCAGCATTATTGACTGGCACATTTGTCATCGAGCAGATCTTCGGCATCCCCGGTATGGGTCAGTACTTTGTGCTTTCAGTCCAGACTCTGGACTACACGGTCATATCTGGCATGACGTTGTTTTATGGGGCATTCCTGATCATATTGAATATGTTAGTGGATGTCGCTTATGGGTTTATCGACCCAAGAATTCGGTTGGAAAAGTAGAGGTTGATGATGGACAACAGCGAATTGAAGCTTGGCAAGGATGCCTTTGTGGTCGTGGGACCAAACATTGAGTCCAGCCAGCTGATTGTGCGGAAAAGCATGACATACTGGCAGGATGCCTGGCGCCGCCTGAGAAAAAGCAAGGCGTCGATGATTTGCCTTGCATATCTTGTTCTGTTAATCATTGGATCCATCGTCTTCCCCCTGGTTTCGGGTTTCGGCGGATCGGACATCCATGCATCAGAAGTATATGCGCTGCCAGGGACCGTCTGCACTGACGATACGTATAGCAGCGTGGGTCATATGCACTGGTTTGGCACCGATGCAATTGGCCGCGATGTGTTCACCCGCGTGTGGCTGGGCGCCCAGATATCCCTGTTCATCGGTTTTATGGCTGCCATCACGGAGTTCCTGATCGGCTTGCCTTATGGCGGCATCTCAGGTTATCTGGGTGGAAAAATCGATATGGTGATGATGCGCGTGCTCGAGATTATTGTCGGCATTCCCTATCTGATCATCGTCATTCTGCTGTTGGTCGTGATGGAGCCTGGGCTCTGGACGATCGTGCTGGCGTTGGCGATTGTGGGATGGACGGGTTTGGCCAGGCTGGTGCGCGGCCAGATCGTACAGCTCAAGGAGCAGGAGTTTGTAATGGCGGCGAAGGTGCTGGGTGCCGGTTCCAGCCGCGTGATTCTGAACCACATGCTGCCCAACACGCTGGGGCTGGTCATCGTAACACTCACAATGGCGGTGCCCGGTGCCATTTTCTCCGAGGCCTTCCTCAGCTTTATCGGCCTTGGTGTGCAGATCCCCGCATCCAGCTGGGGCATGCTCGCCAGTGACGGCATCATCGAGCTCCGCTCCCATCCATACTTGTTGTTCATCCCAGCGGCGTTCATCAGCTTGACGATGCTGTCGCTGAACATACTTGGTGATAAACTGCGCGACGTTCTCGATCCGCGCCTGAGAAAGTAGGCACGACTGATATGAACAATAAACTTCTGGAAGTGAAAGATCTACAGGTCTCGTTTGACACCTACGCCGGTGAGGTGCAGGCGGTGCGAGGCGTTTCGTTCCACATCAATAAGGGCGAGGTGCTTGCATTGGTGGGTGAGTCGGGCTGCGGCAAAACAGTCACGGCTCAGACGCTGATGAAACTGAACCCCATGCCACCGGCCCGTATCAAGACCGGCTCGGTGGTGCTGGATGGTGAAGATATCCTGGCTAAAACCGAAAAAGAGATGCGTAGCGTGCGCGGGTGCAGGATTGCGATGATTTTCCAAGACCCGATGACGAGCCTGAACCCCACGATGATCATCGGCAAGCAGATTGCCGAGAGCATCCGTCTGCACCAGGGCCTTTCCAAGAAGGCCGCAATGGAAAAGGTTTATTCGCTGCTGGATTTGGTCCGCATTCCCAATGCGGAGAAACGCGCGCACCAATACCCCCATGAGTTTTCCGGCGGCATGCGCCAGAGAGCGATGATCGCCATGGCGCTGGCATGCAGCCCGGAGCTGCTGATTGCCGACGAACCCACCACCGCGCTGGATGTGACAATTCAAGCACAGATCCTGGATTTGATGAAGGATTTGCAAAACGAAACTGGGTCAGCCCTGCTTCTGATCACCCATGATCTTGGCGTAGTGGCTGCGATGGCCCACCGCGTGGCCGTGATGTATGCCGGCAAGATCGTGGAGATCGGCACAGTGGATGATATTTTCTACCGCCCACAGCACCCCTACACCTGGGGCTTGCTGGAAGCCCGCCCCCGCTTGGATCATGACCGGAGCCAGAAGCTTGTTTCCATCGAGGGCACACCACCGGATCTTTTGAAGCCGCCGGTTGGCTGTGGGTTTGCGGATCGCTGCAAGTACTGCATGAAGGTCTGTCGTGAACGCCTGCCGATGGAATACGATCTGGGCAATGGGCACATGGCTTCCTGCTGGCTGCAGCATCCTGAGGCGCCAAAGCCTGAGCGCCTGAAGACGGGAAGGTGAGGGAAATGGCGCAGAAAGAACTGATTCAGATCACGGGCTTAAAAAAGCATTTCAATGTGGGGCACAAGCAGGTGCTCAAAGCTGTTGACGGCATAGATCTGGTGATCCATAAAGGTGAGACGCTGGGCCTTGTGGGCGAGTCTGGGTGCGGCAAGTCCACAATTGGTCGCGTATTGTCTCGTATCTATTTGCCCACCGGCGGTGTGTATGAATATGAAGGCCGCGATGTGATGGGTTTCAGCAAAACGGATTCCTTCAACTTCTGCAAAAAGGTGCAGATGATTTTCCAGGATCCCTATGCCTCTTTGAACCCGCGTATGACGGTCTCCAACATCATCGGTGAGGGCATCGACATTCACCAACTCTATTCCGGCAAGGATCGCGCCGATCGTATTTTCCAGCTTCTGGAGCTTGTGGGTTTAAACCGTGAGCACGGCAGCCGCTTTCCTCATGAGTTTTCCGGCGGTCAGCGCCAGCGTATCGGTATCGCCCGCGCCTTGGCCATTGAACCGGAATTCATCGTGTGCGACGAGCCGATTTCGGCGCTGGATGTGTCTATCCAAGCGCAGATCATCAACCTGCTGAAAGACCTGCAGGGAAAAATGGACTTGACCTATCTATTTATCGCGCATGACCTGAACGTGGTCAAATATATTTCCGACCGCATCGCCGTGATGTATCTGGGCAAGATCGTGGAGCTTTCAGACGGTGACGACCTCTATAAACGGCCCACGCACCCCTATTCGCAGGCGTTGCTGTCAGCCATTCCGCTGCCGGATCCGGAGTTTGAGCGTAATAAAAAGCGCATCATCCTGAAGGGCGATGTGCCATCGCCCATCGATATGCCGCCAGGTTGTGTGTTCTCATCTCGCTGCCCCTATGCTGTGGACCGTTGCCGCGAAGAAGCGCCGGTGCTGCAGGACATAGGCGGGGGCCACATGGTGGCGTGCCATCGCTGGCAGGAAATCTGATCAAATTCTGAAATACAAGAGAGACGGGCTTCGTGCCCGTCTCTTGTTTTATTTAGTCCAATCATTCATATGAATAGGTGAGATTCTGAGAATGCTAAACACTTAATCAAAAATATTAAGAACAGAATTAAAAATATTAATAATTGCTGTTGACATATTGATCGATATCGAGTAATATTCTACCTGTAGGTAACATCATTTGAAAGGTCGGTGCAAATATGGCAAAGAAATGGCCCGTCCCCACCAATTGTCCGGTGTGCGGCGGCACATATGTGGTCACACAGCTGCAATGCGACGGATGCAAAAGCAAGCTGGAGGGGCAATTCAGCACGGGGAAGCTGAGCGCGTTGAGCGCAGAGCAGACAGCATTTGTTGAGGTGTTTTTAAGTTGCCGCGGCAATATCAAGGAAGTGGAGAAAGCCCTTGGGATTTCTTATCCCACGGTGCGGTCCAGGCTGGACGATGTGCTGGAAACGATGGGCTACCCCACACGCCGGAAGGATGAGAAGGCTGATGTGCTGGAAGCCTTGAGCAGGGGTGAAATTTCACTGGAAGATGCCGCCAGCACAATCGGAAAGTGGCAGAAGAAAGATAAGAAGGAAGGGGAGCAGTGAGATGGACGACCAAGTTCGTGAGATCCTGCAAAAGATACAAAGCGGAGAGATGACTGTGGAGGAAGGCTCGACCAGACTCAAAGAGCTGGGTTATGAGCCCCCGAAGGACAGCGCCCAGGAGGATCGCCGCCGCGAGAACCGCGGCAGCACCTATACCAAGAACGACGGTGATTTCTGGGACGCGATGGGCACAGCGTTCAGTAAGCTCGGTGACACGCTGGAGGTCGCATTCGACAGAGCCAAGCGTGACATCAAGGAGGCCTCCACCACCATCAACGGCGACATCGAGGGTGATGTGAACGGTGACTTGAAGGGCCGGATCAACGGGGATGTGCAAGGCAATATCAGCGGCAGCCTGTTTGGCATCGTAGAAGGTGACGTGGCTGGCTCCATCAAAGGGAACCTGGCCGGCACGGTGAAGGGCGATGTGAAAGGTTGGATCGGCGGCTCGCTGGTGGGCCAGGTGTATGGTGATGTGGAAGGCGATATCAAGGGCTCGCTGGTTGGTCATGTTCATGGCGACGTATGCGGCAACATCATGGGCCCGCTCACCGGCACTGTGGACGGCGACGTGAAGGGTGATATCAACGGCCCATTGATCGGCGTGGTAGGCGGCGATGTGATTGGTGTGGTGAAGGGCCCCATTATGGGCAAGGTGCGCGGCACGATCCGCAATCATCGGTGACGGAGGAAGATCATGAGTGATGCAATGCGCGATATTCTGGTTAAGGTGCAGCGCGGTGAAATGACTCCGGAGGAAGGCCGCCAGCTGCTTGATGCAATGGATGGGGAGCAAGCCGGTGAAACCGCGCCTGGGCAGGAGACTGCCGGTTTTCACAGCCACATCAGTGGCAGCTACAATGGCAATGTGGAAGGCGGACTTTACGGCAACGTAATGGGTAACGTCACTGGCACTGTGAAGGGCCCTTTGGGTGGCCGGGTGATGGGCAATGTCAATGGAGACATCCAGGGAAACCTCACAGGCAGCATCATGGGCAATGTGAGCGGCGCGGTGCAGGGCGATCTGCTGGGCCGGGTGATGGGCAATGTACGCGGCGGCGTGGGGGGGAGTCTCTCGGGCCATGTGGCCGGTAACGTGCGCAGAGTTGGCCGAAACCTGGGCGGCTCCATCGCCGGCAACGTGCAGGAGGGTATTGGCGGCAACCTGACAGGAAATGTGGCTGGCAATGTGCACGGTGGCATTGGCGGTGATCTGGCGGGTCATGTGGCCGGCAATGTGAAAGGTGGCGTCAAAGGCGTGCTGAGCGGCCAGGTGCAGGGTAATGTGCACGGCGATGTGGGCAGCATCGCGCGCACCGGACATGTGAAAACCCACATGTTTGACTTGTTCGGCCATTGTGGAAATGTGTATGGCAGCGTGCTTGGCGATATGGCAGGCTGTGTGGACCGTGACATCGAAGGTGATGTGCTGGGCAACCTGACCGGCGAAGTCGGCGGCGATGTGAAAGGTGACATCCGGGGCGATTTTACTGGCATTGTGCGCGGCAGAATCCTTGGAAAAGTGCATGGACGCAATGAAGGCAAGGCCGGCTGATGCTTTGACAAAGGACCTGCGAGACAGCAGACAATACAAACCCCTGCGGCAGGAATGCGCAGGGGTTTGCGGTCTTGATAACTGCTTTTGACGGTTGGCCTAAACTGCTTAAATCCCAATGGACTGCGGGATAATGCCGGGCAGCACTGCCTCGCTCTCCTCGGAAAGAAGCCCCTCCAGTTCCTGATACAGCGCCCGAATCATCACGCCAGCCTGCTCTGCGCCTTGCAGGGCTGCGGCCATCATCAACCGAAGATCCCGGTCGGTAAGATAGGGCCGGTCGGTGTGTTTGGGCTTTTCCAGCCGCCGGGGTTTATCCAGCAAGCCGGACACGCGCTTCATCGCCTTGAAGTCCTTGATGTAACTCCGTGGCTTGAATTTCTTTTCGAACAGCTTGTGAAACATAAAATTATAGTACTGCGCCAACCCGGCAAAGCCCATGAAGCCACTGATACCCATCCAGTGGTGGTTGGCCTTATCAGGGCACAATCCCAGCGCGTTGCTGAGGTAGGCGTCAAAATCCAGCTCGATGCGCCGGTGCTTCAGCAAGCTGGAGGTGTGGCTTTCAATGAACGGATGCACCATTTGGTCCACAGCATGATGACATAGAAAGCCGCAGACATATGCAAACGTGCTGCCGATCTGCCGCTGGCCAACAGGGCTGGCAAAATACTGGCGGCCCATTTCTGCCAGCAGCTCCACCGGCTGGCTGTGAAGCATCTTCGCGTGATATGTAACGCCCTTGCGTCCCTTCAGGAACTGCAACGGGCGGAAATACATCATATCGGCACCCTGGCTGCCCAAATGGAAGCTTTCACTGTTGTTGCGAATCAGGTCAGCCAA
Organism: Bacillota bacterium; assembly: GCA_023435705.1. GTDB lineage: Bacteria > Bacillota > Clostridia > Christensenellales > UMGS416 > JAEYRA01. Next base: position 294,423 of record JAEYRH010000003.1, read on the forward strand.
CATTGTGCCTTCCAACTGCTCTAGTGTAAGGCCCGCGCATAGCCTGTGGGCCCAGAAATTCGGCAAGTATTTCACTCCTCTCTATATTGTCGTCATAAACTTATATATGTATATGTTACCCTTGTGGTTGGCAACAGTAAACACACAACATGTGGTAAGTATAGCCGAAAAATGTAAACTTGGATTATCGAATTCGTTAACGATTCGTTAATTCGCAACTCTTCTATATAAACGAATTAATTCATACACCATTATGCTATAAAAAACGGACAGGTCAAAACCTGTCCGTTCAGTGGACTTGGCGTTAAGCGATCACGGCATCATCCATTAACGCGTCATATGCGGCAAACTGTGCCCGGCAGAGCCTGCTATAGAGCCCGCCGTTGGCCAGCAGTTCGTCATGGGTGCCAGCTTCGGCGATGCCGCCTTGCTCCAGCACGATAATTTTGTCCGCCCGTTTCACAGTGCTCAAGCGATGGGCAATCACGATGATCGTGCGGGTGCCGGCCAGGTTGTGGATGGCCTGCTGGATCTGGGCCTCGGTCTCGGTGTCCACCGAGGCGGTGGCCTCGTCCAGGACGAGCACCGGCGAGTTTTTCAACACCGCGCGGGCGATGGCGATGCGCTGCTTTTGTCCGCCGGAAAGCAGCAGGCCCCGCTCACCCACCACAGTGTCATAACCGTCCGGTGCGTCATTGATGAAGTTGTGGGCGCAGGCGGCTCTTGCAGCATCCTCGATTTGCTGCCGGGTGGCGCCGGGGCAGCCGTAGGCAATGTTGTCAGCAATTGTGCCGTTGAAAAGGAACACATCCTGCAGCACCATGCTGATGTTGCCGCGCAGCGATTCCAGCGTGATACCCCTCAGGTCTTGGCCGTCCAGCCGCACAGCGCCGCTCACAGGATCATAGAAGCGGGGGATCAGGCTGATGATTGTGGTCTTGCCCACACCGGTGGGGCCGACCAACGCGACCATTTGCCCCGGCTCGGCGGTGAAGGAAATATCTTCCAGCACCTTCACGTCATCGCGGTAATGGAAGCTCACATGATCGAATTCCAGCTTGCCCTTGCACTGCGCAAGGGGTTTTGCGCCCGGTTCGTTGGCGATGTCTGGCTCAGTGTCCAACATTTCAAACACTCGTTCTCCGCCAGCAAAGGAGCGCTGGATATCTTCCATGACACGGGCCAATGTGGAAATGGGGCCGTAAAACATTCCCAGATAAAGCAGGAATGCCACAATGTCTGCGGCGCTCACAAGGTACTGCGTGGCCATGATGCCACCGAACAGCACCACGATCACCGTGCCCAGCGCCGTTACAAACTCCACTGACGGGTGGAAAACGGCGCTCATTTTCAACGCGCTCAAAATTGCGTCGGAATAGCCACGGGAGCGGCGGTGAATCTTTTCCTTTTCTTCCCGCTCCTTGTTGAATACCTGGATTTCCTTGATGCCGGAAAGGTTGTCCTGCAAATCCGCGTTGAGGTCTGCCAGCGTTTGTTGGGCCTTGCGGAAAGCGCCCAGCACCCTCTTGGCGAATATCATGGTAGCCAGCAGCAGCAGCGGCACCGGAATGAATGTGAGCAACGCCAACCGCCAGTTGAAGAATAACAGGATCGTCGTGACGCCGGCCACCACCAGCATATTAATGGCGATGTCGGGAATGGAGTGCGCAATCAGATTTTCAAATGTGGCCGTGTCGTTGATCACACCTGAGAGTAGCTGGCCGGTCTGCTTGTTGTGGTAGAAACGCAGCGACAGCTTTTGCAAGTGGCCATACACCATCGTGCGCATGTCTGCCACCAGGTTCCAGCTTGCTTTGTGCGACAGATAACTGGATAGATAGCTGAACAGCACCCGTGACAAATAACAGGCCAGCAGCGTGCAGGCAATCACCACCGCTGATTGCACCGTCATATCCGGCCCGATCGGCGCGGTGTGGAATATGGCTGCGATGCTGTTATACAGACCTTGTAAAGATAATGATTTCCCCCCGGTCATGCCGGCGATAAAATCGCGCAGCAATGCTGGTGTGAGCAGGTTGAGGCCGGTCATCACAAGTGCGGAGAGGGCGGCGATGATCAAATACTTGCGATAAGGCTTGGCGTAGCGCAATACGCGGACCAATAATTTCATTCTGCAGCTCCAATTGATATAAATTGCAAACGGTGTTATTTTACCTCATTTCACACTTGCTGGCAAATCTGACAGCCCGCATATCACGGGCGTATGCTGTGAAAAATATGCGATGATTGCCAATCTAATCAGCCGGTGCTATAATGCCCAAGTCATTGCGGAAATTCGACAAACCGCGATGGCGGACAGTTCGAGACCATCCTGTCCTTAAACAAAACTACGGAAGGACGGGCGCATTGATTGCGCTCGCGGTAACCCATATGAAGTTCAACACCCGATTCCTGGTGCAGGCGGCAGTGATTGCCGCTCTCTACAGCGTGCTGGTGATTCTGGCAACCCTCACACCCTGGGGAGCAATCAGCTTTGGCGGGGTGCAGTTCCGGTTTTCGGAAGCGCTCACAGTGCTGCCCTATTTCACGCCGGCGGCCATTCCCGGCTTGTTTGTGGGCTGCCTGATCAGCAATGTTGCCGGCACCGTGGCCGGCGTGAGCCTGGGGCTGGCAGACATCGTGTTCGGCAGCCTGGCCACTCTGGCCGCGGCGGTTTGCTCATGGCTGCTCCGGCGCAACAAATGGCTTGTGCCGCTGCCGCCGGTGGTGATCAACGCCGTAGTGGTGGGGTTAATGCTGCACTATATTCTAAAGTTGCCACTCATTGCGAGCGTGCTGTCTGTTGCGGGCGGGCAATTGGTGGTGTGCTATTTGCTGGGCATGCCATTGCTGCTGGCATTGGAGAAGAGGCGGAAAATCTTTGATTAAGATATCCAAACAAACAGACCTATTCATAAATTGTTTACACAAATATGGAGTTTTTTTGCTAGAATAGTGAAGTCATTAAGGAGGGAGTCTGGTGAAATGATAAAAGTTGACAACATCACCAAGCGCTATGGCTCTAAATTCGCCGTAAAGAATGTATCCTTCGAGGTGAAGGAAGGCGAAGTCGTGGGATTCCTCGGTCGCAACGGCGCCGGCAAGTCCACCACGATGAACATCATCACCGGTTACATTTCATCCAATGAAGGCAGCGCCTCGGTGGACGGCCATGATATTCTGGCCGAGCCCTACGAGGTAAAAAAGCGCATCGGCTACCTGCCCGAGCAACCTCCTGTATACATGGACATGACAGTTGATGAATATCTGCGCTTCTGCTGCCAGATCAAGGATGTGCCGGCCAAGCAGCGCGCAGCCCACATCGCCGATGTATGCCACACGATGAAGGTTACCGATATGCGCAAGCGCCTGATCAAGAACCTTTCCAAGGGCTACAAGCAGCGTGTCGGTTTTGCGCAGGCATTGATCGGCAACCCCAAGGTGCTGATTCTGGACGAACCCACCGTGGGCCTGGATCCGCGCCAGATCATCGAGATCCGCAACCTGATCATTGCGCTGGGCAAGCAACACACAGTCATTCTGAGCTCCCATATCCTCAAGGAAGTGGAGGATGTGTGCGAGCGCGTGGTCATCATTGACAAAGGGGAGATCGTTGCGCAGGACACCATGGCCAATCTGGCCCGTTCTGTGGGCGATATGTCCAGGCTGCAGGTGCGCATCAGCGGTGCGGACAAGGCCACGCAAAAGGCCATCCGTGAGTTGGAAGGCGTTTCCTATGTGGAAGAAATCGGCGTGAAAGAGCCTGATTCCCTGGATTATCTGATCGAAACGAACAAACGGGCTGACATTCGTAAGCCGCTGGGCAATATCGTCAGCAGGTCCGGAAAGAACATTCTCTTGATGAAACCGATGGACGTCTCGCTGGAAGATATCTTCATGCAGCTGACGACTGTCGATAAGGAGGGCTAAGAGAGATGCTCGCGATCTACAAAAGAGAGATCCAGGGGTATTTTTACTCCCCGATCGCCTATATTTTCATTGGGATATTCCTCCTGTTGGCTGGGATTGTGTTTACCTTGAATAACACATGGGCTGGTTCGGCTAATTTCAACGGCATGCTTGGCAATATGACATTTTTGTTTATGATTGTGGTGCCGATTTTAACCATGCGCCTTCTGAGTGAGGAGCGTAAAAACAAGACCGACCAGCTGCTGCTCACCTCACCGGCATCAATCTCATCCATCGTTATGGGGAAATATCTTGCAGCGCTGACGGTTTTTGTGATTACACTTGTGATCACCTTCATGTATCCGGTGATACTGTTCATCTATGGTAACCCATCGATCTCAGAGATCTTCTCCGGTTATCTTGGTTACCTGTTTCTTGGTGCTGCTTTGATCGCAGTGGGTGTGTTCATCTCGGCGCTTGGCGAGAATCAGATCGTCTCAGCGTTTGTCACACTTGGTGTGCTGTTTGCAATCTGGCTGGGCAGCAACTTGCTTGATCTGCTCACATCTCTGGTCGGATCCATTCAAGTAGGCTTCCTGCAATGGATTGCGGACAGGCTGATTGACGTTTTGGAATGGCTGTCGGTCTACAACCGCTTCACACCGTTTTCCAAAGGCCTGTTCAGCGTGACCGACGTCTTCTATTACTTGAGCTTCGCAGCCGTGTTCGTCTTCCTGACGATACGCACAATTGAGAGCAGGAGATGGAGATAACATGAAGATCAATAAAAAACTCAGATATGGCGGATACGCCCTGCTGGTTACTTTGTTTGGGATCGCCCTGATTGTTCTGTTGAACATTGGGCTTTCAGCGCTGGACCAGAAATTCGACCTGAAGATTGACACCACGCAGAACAAGAAGTACTCCCTGTCAGACACCACCAAGAAAACGGTGGCCGCGCTGACAAAGGATGTGCATATCTACACGCTGTATGTGGAAGGCTCTGAGAACCCTGACGTTGTGGAAATCATCAACAAGTTCAAGGGTCTATCCGCTCATATCACCGTGGAAAATGTGGACCCCGAGCGCAACCCCGGCTTTGTGAAGAAGTTCCAGAAGGAAGGCGAGACAATCGCCGCCGGTTCCATCATCGTCACCGATGCGGAAAACAAGCTGGTGCGCATCCTTGACCAATACGCCCAGTATGAGTATGGCTATGATGAGACCACACAGAAAAGCTATATCGCACAGATCAAGGTGGAAGGGGCCGTTGCCAATGCCATGAATTACATTGAGCTGGGCTATATGCCGGCTGCTTATGTGGTGCAGGGCCATGGCGAGCTGTCCATCAGCAACCTTGGAAACATCAATGCGTATATGTCTGACCAGAACTACAACCTGGAGTCTGTAAATATCGCCCAGACGCCCGAGAAGATCAAGGCTGGCGACATCATCATGTTCTTCAACCCCCAGACCGACATTTCCGATGAGGAGCGCGAACTGCTCAAGCCACTGATGGAAAAGGGCGGCCGGTTCTATTTCCTGTTTGACCCGCTGAAGACCAATGCAGAAAAGATGCCCAACCTGATGTCATTGCTGAAGCTGTATGACATCAGCCTGAGAAAAGGGCTTGTGGTGGAAACCAATCTTGGTAATATGTACAGCTCCCAATACCCCAGCGTTCTTGTGCCGAGTATTCAAACACACGAAGTGACCAAAGGCGTTGGTGGCGGCAGCGTGCCGGTGATTATGCCCAACTCCGGTGCTCTTGATCTGCCGGATGTGGCGCCGGAAAGCTCAATGACCATCACGCCCCTGCTGAAGAGCTCCAAAGACGCATATTTGAAGGTTGTCGATGAGACGACCACCAATGAGGATATGGAGCAGAAACCGGAAGACGAGACCGGTGAGTTTACGCTGATGGCCGCGGTGGAAAAGACCGTGGGCAGCGATGCCGCCGACAGCGTGCGGTTCATTGTCTCCTACAACACCGAGTTTGCGACGACCTCCAATCTCAGCAATTTCAGCAACAACATGAACCTGTTTATGGACAGCGCTTCCTGGATGCGCAACGCTGAGAAGGACATTTATGTGCGCCCGAAGACAGTCGCCGATTCCGTGATGCGGATCAGCAATGCTTTCGAGTTTTGGATGATCCTGGCCGTGTCGATCCTGCTGGTGCCTGTGCTGATGCTGATCGCCGGCATTGTGATTCACGTCCGGCGCAAGCACCTGTAAGCCAAATGGAAGGACGCTTGGCAAAATGAAAATGAAACGCAATCTGATCATACTGGGTGCGGTGCTGCTTGTTGTGGTAGCCGGTGTGGTGTTTGCCACCAATTATCAGCCACCGGCCGAGCCCACCGCAACGCCCGCTCCCACCGAGGACCCAGCCTTGCTGCTAATGAGCAACTATACGTCTGACCAGGTCAAGGAAGTCACAATCAAGAACAACATCACCGCGCCGTATACTGTGTTGAAGTCCGGCGACAAGTATGTTGTGCAGGGCATGGAGAGCAGTGATTTCAACCAGACCACAATCAGCAGCCTGGTCTATAATGCCGCCTATGTCGCTGGCGATCGCATGATCGAGCAGAACCCCAAGGATCTGAGCGTTTATGGGCTGGACAAGCCGCAGGCCACCGTCACCGCCAAATATGTGGACGGCAAGATCAATGTGTTTTTAATCGGAGACATGTCTCCAGCCGGAAACAGCTATTACATCATGCTGGAAGGCGGCGACAAGGTTTATACTGTCTGGATGAATGTGGGCGGTTCCTTCCTCAAGACGCCGGACAGCATGCTGAACATTCCAAAGATACAGCTCACCCAGGAGGAAATTGAAACGGTCACCGTTTTGAAAAACGGCGAACCCATGCTTGAGGTCACAAACCAGACAAACGAGAAGGATGTAGCCTTATCACCCTGGAGGATCGTCAAGCCCTGGAAGCGGTCGGTGGATGCAGAAGTGTTGAGTAAATACCTCCAAACCATCCTTGAGATTGAGATGAACTCTGTTGAGGTTGGCGACGCCAAGGATCTGGCTCAATATGGGCTGGACAAACCGGAATATGAGTTGACTGTCAGCGGCGCCGGTAAAACTGACCAACTGTTGTTTGGCAAGAAAAAGGATGATTACAACACCTATGTGAAGTTTGCCAACAGCAATACTGTGTACACGATGTCCACCAGCCTGCTGGACTTCACGAAGACCACTCCGTATAAGCTCATGGATAAGATGATCCTTCTGGTCAACATCACATCTGCGGTCGGTGTGGAGTTTGACGGCCTGGGTGTGAATGGCAAGATGGACATTGAGCACAAGGTCGTGTTGGACAGCAACGGCAAGGAGAAACTGGACGGCAACGGCAAGAAGACATACGACCAGGTTTTCACGATCAGTGGCAAGACAGTGGATGACAAGGTTGCCCGTTACTTCTATCAGACCTGCATCGGGTTGCAGACCCACAGCATGGTCAAGGAAGGGTGGGTGCCCACTGGAACGCCGCTCGCCGTACTGACCTATACGAGAAACGCCGACCCAAGAGAGATCAAGATCGAGTTCATGGCATACGACGATGACTTTTTCGCCGTGCGGATGGACGGTGGCACGCACTTTCTGATCAAGAAGGAAAAAGTGCAGAAAGTCGCGGATGACTTGAAACTCCTGAAGGAAGGCAAATTGACTGTGCCCGCAAACTGAGCACAGATCGCCAGTAGCAAAACTATAAATCAAAAACGGCAATCCGGATGCGGGTTGCCGTTTTGTTGTCAGCCAGACACCGGGTTCTTCAAAATAGCATTTTCTCTATAAATGCCTGCTGGAAATCCTGTCTCGCCGAAAGCTCGATATATCGGATTGCCTTGGCAAGCCGCTTGGCTTCCTCCATTGCTTCTGTGGAGAGCAGTACCGCTTTTGCGCCGGCTCCCGAGCTGTTGCCAATTGCCACAGCCTTGTCTGCCAGCGCCAGCGGGATCAAGCCTATCCGCCCGGCCGACCGCTTGTCCAGATAGCTGCCAAAACCGCCGGCCAGATAAATGGTTTTCACATCCTCCACACCAATCCCAGCTTCGGCGAGCAGCACGTCAATGCCCGCTGCCACAGCGGCCTTTGCCAGCTGCACCTCGCGGATATCACGGGCAGTCAGTTTCACACCGGATACGCTGTCGATCACAATACCTTCTTCATCAAATGAGACCCAGCCCGGTGCGTTGTTGCGCTCCAACCGGCCGGTCTCGTCAATCACACCCGCGTCCAGCAGGCCGGCCACCAGGTCCAGCAGCCCGGAGCCGCAGATGCCGCGGGCCGGTTCACCGCCGATGGTGGTGAATCGGATGCCATCTTCCACCACAGCTGTGTTGATTGCGCCGGCCACGCCGCCCATGCCGCAGCGGATGTGCGCACCCTCAAAGGCCGGGCCTGCAGCGGTGGAGCAGGCAAAGAGCTTGCCAGCAGCGGCCAGCGCAATCTCGCCATTGGTGCCGATGTCAATCAAAAGCGAAGGTTCAAATTGCTCGTTCATGCCTGCCGCCAGCAAGCCCGCCACTGTGTCGGCACCGACATAGCCGGACACGCAGGGTAGCATCGTAACCGCCGCGTTGGGATGCAGATGGAGGCCCAGCGCGGCTGCCGGCAGCTCCATTGCTGATGTAAACGCCGGGGTGAAGGGTGCTTGCGCGATGTGCTCCGGTGATACACCGGCAAACAGGTGCATCATCACCGTGTTGCCGGCCACCACAACGTGTGCTATGCTGCTCCGATCCACTCCTGCGGTATGGCACAGCCGGCCGATCATGCCGTCTATTTCACTGGCCACTGCAGCCTGGAGCGCCTCCAGCCCGCCGGCTTTGGCGTGGTCCGCACGGGTGATCACGTCGTCACCCCATGCCTTCTGTGGGTTCAAAGCCGAGGTGACTGCAACCTCCTCACCGGTTGTGAGGTCAACCAGGTAGGCCGCCAACGTTGTCGTGCCAATGTCCACAGCCGCGCCATAGAGCCGCTCCGGGTTCAGGCCGATCACTGCATGTCCCCGAAGCGCCGCGGTGACCTCCCAGCCGCACCGCCGCAACGCGCCGGGCAGTTCTTTCAGCACATCCGGCGATGCTGTGAGCCCATCCATCGCCAGTGCCTCCGCCAACCGATCCAGGTCAGCCCGTTGGTCGTCAAGACCTGGCTCAGTCAATCTGGCAGCCTTTGTGACTACTTGTGGGTGAAACGGATATTGCACTGAATGGCCCTCGGTGGCGATGTGAGCTGCCCTATATCCTGTTTGCTCGAGCCGGATGTCCATGCCCTCAAGAGGTGCTGTTGCGCACGCCAGGCGCACGCCAGCGAGCAGGTCCTCCTTGCTGATCAACCGCAGGTCAGATGCTGTTGGCGCCGGGGCATTGGCAATCACAACGCGGCACTTCCCGCACCGGCTGCCGCCGCCGCATGGAGCGGCCAGGCGATAGCCCAGCGCCGGCAGCAAGGAGTGAAGAGTTGTGCCTTGAGCGGCCCCTGCCTGAAAACTCTTGCCGTTAACGGTGATCCTCATTGGTGCCTCCGGTTGTTACTTGAAAAAGGTTTTCATAAACAAGGGCATTGCCTCGTAAATGGTGAACGCGCCGATTACAACAAACAATAATCCGGTGACCAGCTTCAGCACATCGGCAGGGATATATTTCGTGATCACGCCGCCAAAAAACGCGCCAAGAAACGTGACCACGACCAAGGCGGCAGACGCCCCGATGAACACGGGCCATGGCTTGCTGTTTCCGGCGGCCAGTGTAAACACGGCCAACTGCGTTTTGTCACCCAGTTCGGCTAATAGAAGCGTGCCAAACGCCACGGCAGCGAGCTTCCAGTCCATCGCCTTCGCTCCTTTGGATTATAGGGATACACATACAAATATGCAAGCAGGCATGCAACAATGAGCGAATTCGTTCTGTTGATTTGTTGTAATATGTGCTGTTGCGGAGTAACAGGTTGCTGGTGCAGTGATGCTAAATCCGGCTGCCGGGGCCCATACTCAGATAATCAAAGGTGTTGCTGCTCATCGCGTGGCGCACGCAGCCGCTTTCCACTATGGTCTGCACACCTTTCCATGACATGGTTGGGATTTCCGGTGGCTTGTATTCCACCGGGTGCTCCAAAATCACCCGGGCTGGGATGACGCTGTAAATCATGACGGATTGTCCTCCTGTTTTAAATCTTCCTTTTCTTGCTCTTCTTTTTGTGTGATCAGCTCCCGCAGTTTGGAGAGCGCCTTTTCCAACGAGCCTGTTTCGTCAATCAGACCGCAGGCCACTGCTTCAGGGCCGATCAGGATTGTGCCCATGTCATTGGCCAGTTCGCCTGTGCGGGTCAGCATTTCCATGAACTGCTCGCGCTTGATGCTGCTGTGCTGTGTCACGAAGGATACCACGCGATCCTGCATCTTGTTCAGATAATCAAACGTCTGCGGTGCGCTGATGACCATGCCGTTCAGGCGGACCGGGTGGATTGTCATCGTAGCCGTGGGTGCGATGAATGACCATGTGGTGCTCACAGCCAAGGGAACACCGATGCTGTGGCCTCCGCCCAGCACCACCGAAACAGACGGTTTGGACATTCCTGCGATCAGCTCGGATATGGCCAGCCCGGCTTCCACGTCGCCGCCCACAGTGTTCAGCAGCACCAGGAAGCCCTTGATGTCTGGGCTTTCCTCTATGGCTACCAGCATCGGGATGATGTGCTCATACTTGGTGGTTTTGTTGTTTGAGGGCAACACCATATGGCCCTCAATCTGCCCCACAATCGTGATGCAGTGAATGGGGCTTTTCGGGGCAAGCGGCTGCATCTGCGGCGGAATGCCATAGTTTGCGGTGCTGTCCTCGTTCTGTGGTGTGGTGGTTGGTTGTTCCGGATCGGTGGGTGTTGGCGTTTCAGGCACCATTTCATCAGCTCCGTTTTTTTCTTGTTTTAGTCTCTCCCCGATCAGGTGTAATAAACCGTTGTGGCATTTGAATACTCAAACGCAGCTATGTGGTTTTCAACGTCTGTTTTGATGTTTTTGGCGGAATTGCGATGACAGCTTGATGCCATGAATATAGTATTTTGATGAAAACAATGATGGAGGGATTCTCAATGTGGAGCCGTGAACAATTGAAGGACAGGGCAAAGTTTGGATTGAGCAAATACTACTGGATGGCATTCCTGGTAACGTTTTTGGGGGGCATCCTGAGCGGTGGAGGTCGTGGTGGGCCTACATTTAACTTCAATTTTGGAAATTCCAACTGGCGCTCCATGAATCACTACAACAACTATGGCGACCGGTTTGGCGGCCTTGACATCAGCGATCCGAACTTTATCGCAACGCTTACGATGATTCTCACCGGAGTGGCTGTCGTGTCCGTAGTCGCGTTGATTGTCATGGCCATCAGTTATGCGTGGCAGATCTTCCTTGGAGGCCCAATCGAGGCGGGGATGAGCCGTTACTTTTTGGAAGCCAGGCAAGACCGGTCTGACTTTGTGAACCTATTCTACTCATTCCGCAATGGCCGATACATCAACACGGTCAAAGCCATGGCTTGGAGGCTGTTGTTCACAATGCTTTGGACGCTGCTGCTGATCATCCCCGGCATCATCAAAGGATATGCTTACAGCATGGTGCCATATCTCATGGCGGACAATCCTGGCATGGATTACAAGCGCGCACTGAAGCTGAGCATGGCGATGACAGATGGGCAGAAGTTTGATATTTTCGTGCTGGACCTTTCTTTCATTGGCTGGGCCTTGCTTGGTGTGTTGACTTGTGGCATTGGGTTACTCTTCTTAAACCCGTATATCTACGCGACCAAGGCAGAGCTCTATGTGGTTTTGCGCCAGCAGGCACTTGAGCGCGGCCTGTGCACCGCGGAGGAGCTCAACCAGCCGCTGTCGGAAGCCTCTGCCTAATTGTATTATGTGATATGCTGAGAATGGGCGGGATTTATTTCCGCCCATTCTGTTTTGTCGAGTTATGTCCGGTTACTTGGTTTTCTTTCCGGGCATTGTGGCGTTGGCCGGCAGGCAGATGCTGTTGCCCGGTAAAAACCAGCAAGGTGGCGCGAAGGGATTGGCCTTCAGCAGGTCGTCGGTGGAAACCTGGAATTTCTCCGCCAGCTTCAACAGGTCCTCACCCTCGCCAATCATGTAGCGTTCGCTTTCCACGCAAGCTGGCAGGCAGGCAAACGGCGCGATGCACAGGCGTGTGCCGGGCATCAGGTTTTCTGAGGAGAAACCGGGGTTGGCCACTGTAAGCGAATAGACGGATACGCTGAACCGTTCGGCGATGCTGGTGAGCGTGTCACCATTGGCGACGATGTAGCTCATCGAGCCGGTGGGGCAGGGGGCCATCACCGGTGCGGGGATGCAGATCAGGATGCCTGCCATCAGATTGTTGCCGTTAAGGCCTGGGTTGGCGGCCATCAGTTCATTGGTGGTGATGCCAAACTTCTTTGCGATGCTATAGAATGTGTCTCCCACCTGCACTGTGTAGTTTTGACCGTCACAAGGCTTGGACATCGGCACACAGAGCATCTGTCCAAGATACAGCATGGACATTTCGTTGAGGCCGGGGTTGGCAGCCAGCAGTTGCTGCACTGTCGTGCCATTCATCCTGGCGATGTTGTATAGCGTGTCGCCTTCCTCCACCGTGTAGGGCATTGTGCCCTCGGGGCACATCGTGGTCGGTTGTGGGGTTGGCGGGATCACGCCGCCCGATTCGGTTGCCGGTTGGTAAACACCAAATGGGTAGCTATAGTTGGCGGCCTGCTGCAGGCACGGGTTCCAGCCCGGTATGTATCCCGGCATGTAGCCGTTGGGGACCGGTGGATATGGTCTCATATGATAAACCTCCTAGCGAAAGAGTGGCCGAATGACCCGTAATAATCATATTCACCAGGGGGTTTGGGTGTTCAAAAGGCTCCCTTTCGGGAGCCTTCAACTGTAGCGATCATGTTCTAAATGTCTTTTTCATACGTCCTGTAAACGCGGTATATGCGTGCTCCAGACTTGACCGCACTGTTCATTGAATAGATGTTGCGCTCGTCAATTGTGGAGATTTCAGCCCACTTATACTTTTTCCGCCTGGCTGCCTCATACACCCGCAGCGCCAGTGCGCCTGTTACGGCTTTGTTTTGGAAATCCGGCACCACGAACATCACGATGAGCCTCAGGCCATCCACAACCCGGCCGGCCACCGGGAAGCCCTTGGCCCGCAGGCGCTCTTTCAACAGCCCAAGCAGCGCCGGCGAAACCATACGGCCGTTCATGCGCCGGATGATCTGGTTGTAGTCGGGCATCGCCAATACAAAGCCGATGGCTCGGTCACCGGAGCGGGCCAGATAGATCAGATCCATGTCGGCCATTGCCTTGAGCATGTTAGCCTCCGCACGGATGTCATCCTCAGTGGGTGGCGCCAACTGGTCGAGCAGCTCCGGCATGCCTGTGGAGAGCACATAGGTGATGTCTTTCACTTCGCGCTCAAAGTGATGGTCCAGGTCCAGACGGTCCACCCGAAAACCGAAACGCTCCATCGCATGGTTGCAGATATTCTGGTATTTTTCCGGGTTGAATTGATCCATGCTGATGAAATACGCGAAATGGTCCTGTTGCTTTTGAAAGCCCCAGCTGGAAAAAAGCTTGTCGTAATATGCCGGGTTGTATGTGCCAAACAGCACTGGCGGGCCGTCAAACCCTTGCACCAGCAGCCCCTTGCCGAAATCGTCATAGGTGTAGTTTTCCGGGCCAATCACCCGGTTCATGCCCCGGTCTGTCAGCCATTTGGCGGCAGCGTCCAGCAGGACGTTTGCCACAGCCTGGTCATCCACGCACTCAAAAAGCGACAAATACCCCTGCTGGTAGCCCTTCACCCGGTTCAGCTGCTCGTTGGTGCCCACCAGCACGCGGGCTGCGGGCTTGCCGTCGCGCCAAGCCATCAGGAAAGCCTGCTCGCCGTTGTCAAACAAGGCGTTGTGGATCCCCATCAGCGACTTCAACTGGTCGGATATCAGAGGTGGCACAAAATTGGGGTCATTTTCATAGATCTGCCATGCGAAACGGATGAACGCGTCAATTTGCCGGCGCGTCTTTTTGAGCTCCCGGATTTCAATCAATAAGGCATCTCCTCTCCGATAATGGTATGAATGATGACAGTCTTATATTAGCTTATTTTCGCATCGAATGGAACCAATATTCACGAAGGACAATAATTTGGTTAACCTTTTCTGCTGCGCCTAGCATGTGTGTATTGAGGGAAAAACCCCCTGGATTTTACATAAGTTACCCACAACATGACGCGCCAAACAACATTTTCCAAACTGTTGATATATTAGAATGAGTTCACATATTGATAGGGTAGAGGTTTCCGGTGATGGGCAGGGTATATCTGGAGCCTGTGTTCGCGGTCAACATGATGATGAACCTGTTGGTGCTCGCCATTGCCGGAAGGCTCTCAGGCCAGCGGGCCAGGCTGCTCCGTTATTTGCTTGCGTCGGCTCTCGGAGGGTTGTACGCAGCTGCGGCTCTGCTGCCATTTTGTGTGGTTCTGGAAGGGATCGTGCCCAAAGTGATGCTGTCAGCTTTGATGGTGCTCATAGCCTGGCGGGTGAAGAACTGGCTCACATTGCTGAAAGGTTGGGGCTCCATCGTGGGTGTGACGGCGGTGGGTGGCGGTGGGGCGCTGGCTGCAGAGGTTTTGTTGGATAGCCTGGGCTCCACGGCCGGCACTGTGCGGCTGAGCCACAATGCGCTGCTGCTGGCATTGCTCGGTGCTAGCGCGATGATCGTGTTTTCTGCCTCAGCGCTGCGCAGGCGCGGAGGATCGGGCCATCGGGTTGCCGTGAGGGTGTGGTTTGGAGGCAAGCGTATGGAGCTTGATGGGTTGTTGGACACCGGCAACCTGCTCCGGGAACCATTCTCCGGTTTGCCGGTGATTCTGCTGGACAGGAAGTTAGCGCTTCGGCTTGACAATGGCGGAGAAGCTGTGGAAGTGCCTTTCAGTACGGCGGGTGACGGCATTGCCACGGTGCGGGCTGTTCCTGCCGACCGTGTGGAGGTGCTGTTGCGGGGCCGTTGGCGCAACGCAGGAGATATGTATCTGGCAGCGAGTGGCAGTACATTTGCTGGTGGTGTGGAAGCTTTGCTGCCGCCGGCGGTGCTGGAGTAGGATATGCTATATGGGAGGTTGTGACATGGCCAGGTTCATCGAATGGTTGAGAGCGCTTATATTCCGCGTAACTGCACGGCTGCAGGGTGTCTATTACATTGAGGGCAGTCAGCCCCTTCCTCCGCCGCTGAAGCCCAGGGAGGAGAGCGAGTATTTGCGCAGGTTGCGCGAGGGGGATGAAAGCGTTCGCACGATGCTGATCGAGCGCAACCTGAGGCTTGTGGTCTACATCGCCCGCAAATTCGACAACACCGGCGTTGGTTTGGAAGACCTGATCTCCATTGGCACGATCGGTTTGATCAAGGCGGTAAACACTTTTGACCCGGTGAAGAAAATCAAGCTTGCCACCTATGCCTCCCGGTGCATCGAGAACGAGATTCTGATGCACCTGCGGCGCAGCGCCCGGTCTCGCAGCGAGGTGAGCTTCGATGAGCCGTTGAACACCGATTGGGACGGCAATGAGCTGCTGCTTTCCGATATTTTGGGCACCGATACCGATCTTGTGTATTCCAGCATTGAGGAGGATGTGGACATGCAGCTGCTGCGTGTGGCCATGCAGCGGCTCAACTCCCGCGAGCGCAACATCATGCAAATGCGTTTCGGGCTGTCAGGCCATGCCAGGCGCACGCAGAAAGAGGTCGCAGTAATCCTGGGGATCTCGCAATCATACATTTCCAGGCTTGAAAAAAGGATCATCACACGGTTAAAGAGGGAAATGTCCAAAATGGCTTGATTTTTTCAGCTTTCTGATCTTATGTACAAGCACTCATCAAGGATGAGTGCTTGGCTGATGGGATCAGTCGTAGTACTTCTTGTCGTGGCGGTCGTCGATCGGAACCACTTTGACAATGACTTTGAGAGGGAACTCAAACTTGCACTTCTTCTCATCGGAGAAGCAGGGCTTTTTGGGATGCTTCTTGCACTTGTCACGCTCGTCATATTCGTACTCGTCATCCATTTCCTTCTCGTCGTCCCATTCTTTTTCCTCGTCCCAAATCCGTTTTTCCTCACGGGAGTTGTAGCCATCGTTGCGCCCGTTGTTTTCGATACGGCGATAGTATGCCATGATGATTCTCCTTTACAGTGATTTGAGCCTGTGCTCACTCATATCATATGAATTGCATCCTTCAGGCGTTCCTTGCGGATATATTCATGTATCCTGCTTAGGATATCTGCGGATGCATTCATTTGTAGGGAAAAGCTGCTGCCCGCTTGTTGCGGGCAGCAGGGGGTACGGGTATTCTTTCTTCGAGGGTCAGTCATTTTCTGATCTGCAGTTGATATCGCCGATCCGCTCCAGTGTGAGCTGGGCGCCTACGCTGGGCGCTGCGGCAAGCGTGATTGTCGTGAGGGTGGATGAGTTGCGCAGTGTGAGGATGTCTCCTCTTCTCAGGCTCAGAAGCACTTTGCCGGAGGTCTCTGACGGCACGGTTGCAACAGGTATTGTTGTGGCGGGATCCACAATCCCATTGACCGCAAGAGAGATAAAGCCGCCGGCTCCAGCTGTGGCATTCACCCCATAATACACTTGATACACCCCGGACTTCTGTATGAGCACCTGAGGGGTGCCGGGAGCATGGGTGATGTTCCGAAGCGGCCCGTTGTTGCTGAACACCACATCGGTGTTGGGTGCAACCGCAGTCGTGGTGGTTGTCAGGGAGTAGACATAACCAAAGGCTGCCAACTCCACATCATCATTGCGATGTTTGTCCTCATCGCACTCGTCGTGCTTTTTATCCTCTCTGGGCCAGAACCACCAGGGTGGCGGGCACTTGCACCAATCATGGCAATGGGGGCACTTATCGTCTTTCCGATCGTCGTCACAGTGCTTCTTCCGTCTGTCACAATCCTCGAAGTCATCGAATCGGCGGTGCTCCTCATAATAACGGCGTTGTTCGCATTCGCGAGGTTCCCTGCCGGAGCTTTGCCTGTTTTGTTCACCATATTCAGATCTTGGCATGTGGAATACTCCTTTCCTATTTGGATATACCGTTTGATACATGATATGAACATGCCTTGGGATATGCCAAAGGATATATGAACTCAATCATTCGGTGCCCCTTTGAGCGTGTTGGATAGATGGGTAATCACCCTGCAGGCGCAGTCCTCATATGATGTATCATTGATCATGGTCATGTTTGGAAGGAGGCTCTATGATGTCGGTTGCAAAACCCAACCAAAATCCCAATCGTAAGTTCTGTTATACCTACTGGTGTTATTGCGATTGGTACGATGAATGCCAGATGAATAAACGTAACAAGCATGCTGATGGCGATTGCTGCGATGGCGACCATGACTCGGAAGAACCTGATGATCCACCACACAGGATGTATCCGGATCGTGCGGTGGAAAGAACCACCGGTGAGGAACGTTATGAAGAAATGAGGAGCCGCAAGCCCAAGGACCCGCCCTATGAAGTGGAAGTGCGATTTGAGGACGACGATAACCAATGGGGCGATGACCATATAACACACCGTGACGAACAGAATGAAGAGCATGAGATGGACATCCGGATGGAGCCGATGGATGATGATGAAGAGGAAAGGGCGAAGCACCACGGCCAGCCACCTCAGCATCTTGAACAGACTCATGTACATGAGTATGAGGGAAGCACGAAGCTCTTTGAGGAAGGACTGGAAAGGCATAACCACCGTTTTGCCGGTGTGACTGGGGAAGCGATCACGGTTCCCGGTGGCCATGTGCATAAGATATGGACCAGGACAGACTATTTTGGGCATTTCCATGTTGTCTGTAAATTGTCCGGCCCTGCGATTCCTGTAGGAAAGCCCGGAAAGGGAGTGTGTAAAAAGCACATCCACCATGTGGCAGGAGTCACCTCAATAGACGAGAAGCACGACCATCAATTCGAGTTCGTCACCCAAATCAATGAGCCGCTGCTGCCTCTGGAGGAGCGCGGTCGGGATTAACCTCAATTGCGGGCATCGCCGGCAAACCAGCGGGAATGCCCGCCGCTACATATACCTGCAAAAGCGCAGACTGTTCTACAAGATGATATGTAATTTACTCTTTCTTGTTAATCCATGTGCATAGATTTCCGCCAATGGGGCACTCTTGGTTATTGAAATACCAAACCAGAACATAACGCTTTAAAGCTGGACTCGCAGTATAAATCCTCCCTGCAAAGGTAAACCTATCTGTGGATGCCTTTTGTGGGAGGAGGTTGCATATGCCGGGATATAAAGTTGAAATTTGTGGTGTTGACACATCTTCGCTGCCTGTTCTGTCGAATGCAAAGATGATGGAAATGTTGCCCAGAATTCATGCGGGAGATACGATTGCTCGTGAAGAATTCATCAGAGGCAATCTTAGGTTAGTATTGAGCGTTATTCAGCGGTTTAGTAACCGTGGCGAGCAAGCTGATGACTTATTTCAAGTTGGTTGTATCGGCCTGATCAAGGCAATCGACAATTTCGACGTTTCACAAAATGTACGCTTTTCTACCTATGCTGTCCCAATGATTATCGGCGAGATACGTCGTTATCTTCGGGATAACAACTCTGTACGGATTAGCCGATCTCTCCGCGATGCCGCATATAGAGCATTGCAATCAAGAGACAAACTTGTTGAAAAGCTCATGCGGGAACCCACAGTTGGTGAAATTGCAGAAGATATGGGCATTGCACGTGAAGAAGTCGTCTTGGCACTTGAGAGTATTCAAGACCCAGTATCACTATTTGAGCCCATTTACAATGATGGCGGTGACGCCATCTACGTGATGGATCAAGTAAAGGATGAGAAGAGTCTTGATGAGACCTGGCTCGAAGACCTTCAGGTAAAACAAGCAGTTCAGAGGCTTGGTGAACGAGAAAAGAAGATACTCTACATGCGCTTTTATCAAGGCAGAACACAAATGGAAGTTGCAGAGGAGGTAGGCATCTCTCAGGCTCAGGTCTCCAGACTGGAAAAGGCGGCGCTCAAACGGATGCGCAAGACGATGTAGCAGCTCTCAGAATGCAATAAGCCGGGGTGTGTATCGCCCCGGCTTATCTTTTACCGTCAGAATTGTTAGCAAAAAAATCCACTGTGAGGCCTGGCTGCTGATACTTGTTTAGAGCACCCGCAGCTTTTGCCCATCCTTGGTGTCTTCCACCAGCCAGCCCTTGGCCTTAATTTCGTCGCGCAGGCGGTCGGACGAAGCCCAGTCGCGGTTCTTGCGGGCCAGCGCCCGGTCATCGGCCAGCTTTTGGATCTCGGCGGGGACTGCGTCATTCCGTTTCCCCAGCAGGCCCAACACACCCGACAGTTCAAGAAGTGTAGCCAGCGCGGCGCGGGCCTCTGCTTTGTCTGTGGACTGTGCAAAGTGGCTGTTGATCTCCCGCACAAACTCAAACAGCACACCGATGGCGTCAGCGGTGTTCAGATCGTCATCCATAGCCTCTCGGAACCCTTGAACCGTCTTGGTGCGAAGCTCCTCCAAACCTGCAGCAGCTCCCTCGGTTTCGCCGCCCAGGATATGCAGCAAGTTGTCCCTTGCGGTGTAGAGGCGGTTCAAGGCCGTCTCGGCCTGCTGCATCAGCTCAAAGCTGAAGTTCATCGGGCTGCGGTATTGGGCCGAGAGCATAAAGAGGCGCAGCACTTCCGGGTCGAACTTTGTGAGGATGTCGCGCACGGTAAAGAAGTTGCCCAGAGACTTGCTCATCTTCTGGTTGTCGATGTTCAGATAACCGTTGTGCAGCCAGAACCTGGCGAAGGGTTTGCCGGTGGCGCCTTCGCTCTGGGCGATTTCGTTTTCGTGATGGGGGAAAATGAGATCCTGGCCGCCTGCGTGGATGTCCAACGTCTCACCCAGATACTTCATTGACATCGCGGAGCACTCGATGTGCCAGCCGGGGCGGCCCTGGCCCCAGGGGGACTCCCATGCCGGTTCGCCGGGCTTCATGGCCTTCCACAGCGCGAAGTCCATCGGGTGACGCTTGCCGTCGCACACTTCCACACGGGCGCCGGCTTCCAACTCCTCCGTGTCCTGCCCGGAAAGCTTGCCATAACCCGGAAGCTCTTGTGTGTTGAAATACACATCGCCGTTTTCCAGCGCATACGCAAGGCCCTTCTGCTCAAGAGAACTGATGATATTGATGATCTCAGGAATGTGCTCTGTGGCCTTGGGGCTATGGGTGGCGGGCGTGGAGCCCAGTGCCTTGAGGTCTGTGAAGTATTCGGCGGCGAACCGCTCTGCCAGTGCTGACACGGTGGTTTCTTCCCGTTTGGCGCGGTTGATCAGCTTGTCGTCCACATCGGTCACGTTCTGCACAAATGTTACCTGATAGCCAAGGTATTCCAGATAACGGCGCAGCGCGTCGAACACAATGATGGGCCGTGCGTTGCCCACATGGATGAAATCATACACTGTGGGGCCGCACACATACATGCCCACCCGGCCTTCGTGCAGCGGCACGAAATCCTCTTTTTTGCGTGTCATGGTGTTGTAGAGCTTCATAGCAATTCCTCCCTGGATCATAGTTAAGCTTTAATGGCATAAAATCCTGCCTGCATCATGCTCCGGAACAGCACCTCCAAAGCAGTAAAACCGTGTCCAGCCAGCGGGCGGGAGAGCAGACTGCCGATTGGCCACATCCAGCGCCTCTTTGTGATACAGCGCGTAGTAGGGATTCACGGCGGCAACATGGCTATCGTAGTATGATGCTTTGGTTGACGTGCTATCGTCGTACATTGCATCCCCAACAGAAAAAGCCCCCGCCTCTGGATAGAGGCGAAGGCTCGGCTTCGCGGTTCCACTCTATTTGCCGTTGCAGCCAGGCATCAAATCCCAACAGCGCAACGGCGCTCCACCCGCCGGTAACGGTGCGGTGCCGGCCATCCATACGTGGGCTTTGCCTTCCGGACGGCCGCCTCATGGGCGCACTTCCCGTTCCTCGATGCTTGCCGGGGTTTTCAGCCGGTGACCCTGACTCTCTGATAGCCTTTTGGAATGGTACTCTTCCCAGTCATTGGCTAGATAATTCATTATAGTATGCCCAAACTGTAAAAGCAAGGCTGAATTACTCCACCCTCCCAAACACCTTAAGCAGCAGCACATTACGGATCGCCCAATAGCCCTGCCACCAGCGCTCGGCAATGGCAAACTGTTTGGGATACTCCTCCCAGGCCCAGGAAATATCCCACACGGCGCCGTCATGCCGTGTGGAAAGGATGTAGTCCATCTCCAGATCCACGACTGCTTCGTTGCCGGGATAATATGGGCTCTGAGGCCCTTCAATGTATTGCGTCGGGCGCATCGAATAATAGGGCCACTTTGCGGGGTCGCGCTCGATGCTGGTGTTCACTTGCTTGCTGAGGCGCTCAGTCAGCGTCGTGCCTCCAAATCGATCCAACAGGCCAGCCGCCAGAATGCCTTCCAGCAGCGTGCAGTAGGAGCCCACATCGTGGCAATCCAGCAGTTCGGTGTGCTCCAGGTGCTCCATCATGCCATCGGTAATTGCCAGTGTTTTTTCATACAGTCGGCTGCTCCGATCAGCACTGTGAAGGATATAGCCGGCCAGGTTTCCTGTGGCATGGTAAAGGTTTTGCCTGTTGTTCTCCTCGCTGAATGTCCACCAGGGTGCGTGGGGGTGATCGCTGTTGGAGGGGATGGTGAAAGGCCATCCGAGCCCCTCGGTGAAATGAGGCGTGTTGTCCAGATAATCCAGCAGCTTGGCAACAATGGGGTGGCCTGGGTCATACAGGCCAAGCTCCCGAAAGATGTTCATGGCTTGCCCGGCGTTGTAGGGCGTGGAGTTGGGATTCCAGTTGTCGCAGTCGATGGCGTGGCCAAAGCCGCCGTCACTGTTTTGATATGCACTGAGCGCCGCAAGCACGTCTTCCGCGCTGCCACCCTCGAAATGGTACCGCCACCTGGCCAGCTCCAGAGGCCGGGCGTTTCGATGCATCCAAAGGCGGATCTGCTCATATTCCTGTGGGTTAAGCATCCTCATGGGTTATCCTCCCAATCATTATTAATTCACACAAGGGTGAAGCTGGCACTTGGCAATACTGTGTCATTGTCAGGCATATCGTTTGCCAAAGGGAATGATACGGTATAATGAGAGATGTGGGGCTGCAGCAAGGGGTGTGGCGGCAAATACAGGTGGTCCGTCCCGCGCCTGAAGGCAGCACCCCGATGTGTTGCGATGTCCTGCAGTGAAACCATTCTGCCTCCATGCAGCGCCTCGATCATCTATATTATAACAAGAGCACCCATTCCTTGCCATCGGCCCCAACCAATGCTATGATGGACTCAAAGGATATCTTTTAAGCCACTAGTCAAGGAGGCCCTATGAATATCACTTTTCTAGGTGCGGCCCGCACTGTAACTGGCTCCTGCTACTTGGTGAAGACGGAGAAGGCGACGTTCCTAATTGACTGCGGCATGTTTCAGGGCCGGGCCAGCCTGGAGCGGGCCAACGAGGCTGCGTTCCCCTTCGATCTTGGCACCCTGGATTTCGTGCTGCTGAGCCACGCTCACATTGACCACAGCGGGCGGCTGCCAAAGCTTTGGCTGGACGGCTACCGGGGGCCGATTCACGCCACAAAAGCCACGACTGATCTATGTGGCGTGATGCTGCCGGATAGCGGCCACATCCAGGAGATGGAGGCCGAGTGGGAAAACCGCAAGCGTCAGCGTGCCGGCCGGGCTGAAACGGTGCCGCTGTATACCCGGCAGGACGCAGTGGAGACACTGAAGCTCTTTCAGCCCCACAAATATGATGAATTCTTCCAGCCGATGCCGGGAGTGCGGGTCCGCCTCCGAGACGCGGGCCATATCCTGGGCTCGTCGATTGTGGAGATGTGGGTGGAGGAGGGTGGCAAGGAAACCAAGGCTGTGTTTTCCGGTGACTTGGGTTATCCGGGCAGGCCAATCCTGCGTGACCCGGCGGTGATCGACGGCGCCGACGTGCTGCTGCTGGAATCCACATATGGCGACAGGCTGCACGACAGCGCTGGGGACAAGTCTGATCGGCTGCTGAGGGTGATCAACGATACAGCCCGGAGGAACGGCAATATCGTGATCCCGGCGTTCGCTGTAGGGCGCACGCAGGAGCTGGTGTATGAACTAAACAAGCATCGTGAAAACCCAGCCCATGCCGGTGAGCCATTTGCCAGGATCCCTGTTTACATTGACAGCCCGCTGGCAGTGTCTGCCACTGAAATCTTTCGTCGCAACATGGACTGCTTTGATGAGGAGGCGCAGCGCTACATCGCCAGCGGCGACAACCCGCTGGACTTCCCGAACCTGCGGTTTACGACCGATCTTGCAGACTCCAAGCGCCTGAATGAAGACCGCGCCAGCAAGATCATCATCTCTGCCAGCGGCATGTGCGACGCTGGCCGCATCAAGCACCACCTGAAGCACAACCTGTGGCGCAAAGAGAGCTCCATCCTTTTTGTGGGTTATCAGGCCGAAGGCACACTGGGCCGCCGGTTGGTGGACGGTGCTAAGCATGTCAAGCTCTTTGGCGAGGAAATCCGCGTAAACGCCCATGTTGAGGTGATCGAGGGCTTTTCCGGCCATGCAGACCAAAACGGGCTTCTGCAGTGGCTGGGGCAGTTCGGCAAAAAGCCCTTGAGAGTAGTGCTGGTGCACGGTGAGGGCTCTGGCCTGACCGGTTTGGCCCAGGCGATCAAGCAGCGGTTCGGCATCGAGGCTGAAATCCCCGATGCGGGCAGCACGTTGACCATTGGGCAAGGCGTGCCGGAGCATGTAGTCGCAACCGCCCCGGCCCGCGACACTGCCACTGGCAAGCTGGCGGTGCTCGGGTTGATGGATGTGCTCCGTGAGGAATTCAACGCCCGATACAACGCGATGAAGGATGAGCTGATCATGGCCTCAGGAGATGAGGACGTGGAACGCGTGGCGCAGAAGGTGCGCAAGTACGGGGTGTATCTGAACCAGTATGGCGGAAAGTGAGTCAACCAGATAACAATAGTTGTAGCAAGGTTTTTTGAGATAATAGAATTGACAGCCCGGGCAATCGCCCGGGCTGCTTCATGATTTGGTCAGTATTTCCCAATCTCCCTGTCACCCAAACAAATCTGGGCTCTTGACCTCAGGCCGTAGGAGGTGGTTTGGCTGATCTCCTGCCTGTGGGCCTGCGCGATGGTTTGATTGCCGCCCCTCAGGCGGAACCGACCCACCATCTGCTTCAAATACTCGGCCTGACCGGAAAGCTCCTCGCTGGTGGCGGCGCTTTCCTCGGCAGTGGCTGATGTGCTTTGCACTACCTGTGCCACCTGCTCGATTCCCCGGCTCACCTGTGACACCGCAGTGGCCTGCTCATTGCTGGCTGCAGCAATGCCTGCCACCAGCTCTGACGCCTTTTCCACACTGCCCATGATGCCGCTTAATGCCTGGGCCGTTTCCTGCGCTGTGCGCATCCCGGCTCCTGTCTTTGCAACTGTGCTCTCGATCAGCGCGGAGGTTTCCTTTGCCGCGCCGGCGCTGCGCTGCGCGAGGCTTCGCACTTCTTCGGCCACCACGGCGAACCCCTTGCCATATTGCCCCGCGCGGGCAGCCTCCACAGCCGCATTCAACGCCAGCAGGTTGGTCTGGAAGGCAATCTCATCGATCACCTTAATGATCTTTGAGATGCTGGCAGAAGCGTCGTTGATTTCCTGCATGGACTTTAGCATTTCACCCATGCGCTCATTGCCGTTTAGTGCGTGTTCGCGGGCTTCGGCGGTCAGGTTGCTGGCCTTCCCGGCATCCAGCGCGTTCTGCCGTGTCTGGTTTGCGATCTGTTCCATCGAGACTGTGAGCTGCTCGATGGCGCTGGCCTGCTCGGTGGCCCCCTGGCTAAGCGTCTGTGCGCCGCCGGATACCTGCACTGTGCCGGAAGCCACCTGGTTGGCAGCATCCTGCATTTGCTGCAGAACCTCATTAAAGGCTTGCATGCTGGCAGCCAATGAATCTCGTATGGCAGAGAAATCGCCGCGGTATTCGGCATTCAAATTCACATCAAGGTTGCCGTTGGCAATCTCGGCAAGCACGGTGGCGATTTCGCCAATGATTGTCTTGAGGCCATCCGCTGTGCCGTTCACATTGCGGATCAAAACGGCATAATCACCGCTATACTGCCGGTCGACAACACAATCCAGGCTGCCTTCTGCAATCCTGGCCATCATCCCAGATGCTTCTCCAATGGGCTTCTGGATTGCATCCAACGCGGAGTTCATGCCTTCCACAATCTGGCGGTATTCTCCCTGATAACCAGCCACATCGGCACGGGCGTCCAGACGACCCTCCAGGGCGGCTGTGGCAAGCGCAGACACGTCTCTGGCCATGCGGCCAATCGCATTGGCGCTGTGGGTCAGGCTTTCGTTGATTGCCTCGAAAATCCGGCGGTTTTGCGCGGTGTCCTCGTCGCCGGAGTCTATGGTGATGCCGCAGGACAGGTTGCCGCCAGCGATCTTGCGCAGGCCTGCCAACAGGCGGTCAACATGCACCTGCTGGTATTGTGCCTGCTTTTCGTTTAACTGGCTGGCAATGGTGAGCTTGTTGTTTAACTCAGCCTGTGCCTTTTCATTTGAAACGGCCTTTGCCAGAATTTCACTGCCCCATTTGGTCAGGAAGAACAAAACGATGACCTGGCCATTCAGCATAAAGAAGATCGATAGGAAATAGGGAATGGAGGCCTGATCGCCCAGAAGCTTCTCTGGAACAAGAATGTACATCGCGATGATTACAGTGTTCAATATTGCGCCATATACAATCAAAAGCTTGCGGTTGAAATACAAAGCAATGATTGCCGTGGTAATGCATAGCATATAGTGCCGATCTAGTGAGAATTGGCCCAGATATGTCACAGCACAGATCGCCAAAGCCGGCACCAGGCCGAATAGTAACGATTTGGCGAACCGGGGTATCGGCAAAAAGAAGATGGTTGTAGCTACAGCCCCCACGATAAGCGCCTGCGGCAGCACCGTAAAGCCACGGTCTGTGCTCTTCAGAAACGCCTGCTCGACAATGATTGCGATCAAAACCCAGATGATGGCCAAGTTGACTTTATCAACTCTCCTCATGTCATAACCTTGAGAAGTCACATTGCGAACTGCCATAAGCAACTCCTTGTATCAATGAATCCCTTTGTGTTTCCGCGCCATTTTTGACCATGGACACTTCGCACACTCACACATAAATACCCATGGTTCCGCACACTCAAACAACACAGCCCGGGCTTTTGCCCGGGCTGTGTTTGCTGATTTACTAATATTTCCCGAAATCTCTGTCCCCCAGGGTAATCTGTGCCTTTTGCTTGGCACCGCCCGTGCTTTTGGCGATCTCCTGCCTGCGGACTTGGGCGATGGTCTGATTTCCGCCCCTCAGGCGGAACCGCCCCACCATCTGCTTCAAATACTCGGCCTGACCGGAAAGCTCCTCGCTGGTGGCGGCGCTTTCCTCTGCGGTGGCCGACGTGCTCTGCACCACCTGTGCTACCTGCTCGATGCCCCGGCTCACCTGCGACACCGCTGTGGCCTGCTCATTGCTGGCCGCGGCGATGCCTGCCACCAGCTCTGACGCCTTTTCCACACTGCCCACAATGCCGCTCAACGCCTGTGCTGTTTCCTGCGCCGTTCGCATCCCGGCTCCTGTCTTTGCAACTGTGCTCTCGATCAGCGCGGAGGTTTCCTTTGCCGCGCCAGCGCTGCGCTGCGCGAGGCTTCGCACCTCTTCGGCCACCACGGCGAACCCCTTGCCGTATTGCCCGGCGCGGGCAGCCTCCACCGCCGCATTCAACGCCAGCAGGTTGGTCTGGAAGGCAATCTCATCGATCACCTTAATGATCGTTGAGATGCTGGCAGAAGCGTCGTTGATTTCCTGCATGGACTTTAGCATTTCACCCATGCGCTCATTGCCGTTTAGTGCGTGTTCGCGGGCTTCGGCGGTCAGGTTGCTGGCCTTCCCGGCGTTCAGCGCGTTCTGCCGTGTCTGGTTTGCGATCTGTTCCATCGAGACTGTGAGCTGCTCGATGGCGCTGGCCTGCTCGGTGGCCCCCTGGCTAAGCGTCTGAGCCCCGCCAGAAACCTGCGCCGTGCCAGACGCCACCTGGTTGGCAGCAGAGTTGATATCAGCGAACGATCCGTTCATCGACTCGATGATGGCGTTGATTGATTCCTTCAGCGCGATAAACTCGCCTTTGAACTCTGCGTCGATTGCTACATCCAGGTCGCCGCTTGCAATGGCGGTCAAAACTGTGCTGATCTCGGAAATATATCCACGCAGAGAATCAATCGTGCTGTTAAAGCTCCGGTTAATCATTTTGAATACTTCGTAGCTGGGGCCTACATCTTCCTCCACAAAGGCCACTTCATAGCGGGCATCCAGTGCGCCGGAGGATAACTTTTGAAGCCCTTCCAGCAGTTTGGCGACTTCCTTTTGCTGGAATGAGGAAGCAACAGCTGCTTTCCTGCCATTTGCGCGCAATTCCAGCACCGGTTTTTCCATTTCATCCAGCAGGCGGTTGATGCCTTCCAGTATGATACGATACTGACCGCTGAACATGCCTGCATCCGCCCGGCGGGTCAGCTCTCCGGCCATCGCTGCTTCCGACAGCCCATCGATTTCTCTCATCAGGCGCTCGAGAGTGCTGGATACCTCCAGGATGCTTCTCGATAGTTTGTCAGCGTTTGACTTCGGCTCCATGCTGATATCGAGGTTACCTTTTGATATCTTTTCCGCAGCGTCCACCTGCTCGGTGATGTTGCGGGCCATCGTTTCATAAGACTGCATCAGATGGCCGATCTCGTCGTGCCTTTTGGCATATTTGCGGGGTGGCATCCCAGTGAAATTGCCTACGCTGGCGCTTTGCAGCAATTTTGCCACCACACCCACCGGCCTTGTGATCGAGCGCATAATAAAGAATATCAACAAATTGATGGCAACAAGGATCAATACACCGGCGATCACAAGGCTGAGAATCAGCTCCCGCAACGGAGCGTAAAGCTCCTTTTGCGGCATGCTGATTGCGAGAATCCAACCGGTCTCGCCAACCTTGATGCTGTAAACATCATTCAGGCCATTTGCATCCTGATATTCTGATTTTGCGTGATTGCCCGCAAGCAGTGCCGCTGCGGTTGCCGCAAGGCTCTTGTTTGGGTCATTCGCGAGGGTTGTCTTCATGACTTTTGAGGTGTCCGCGTCAGCCAGATATGTTCCTCCTTGATCCACCAAGAAGGCCCTGCCGGTTTTGCCCACTTTTATACCGGCGATCAGGGTCTGCAGGCTGGTCAGGTCAATATCGGCGGTTGTGACACCTTTGAGGTCACCATCACGGTCGTAAAAGGGTGCGGTGCATGTCACAATGGTCTTGTTCATCACTGCATCCAGATAAGCCGGTGACCAGATGCTGGATTGTGTGAGGCCCACCCCGAGTTTGTACCAATCGGTGTTGGGATAATCATACTCCGCTGTGCTGTATTCTTCGGTATAGACCAGGTTGTTCCCGTCTCGGTATACGTATGGGCCGAAGTATTGGGTTGCGCTGTTGTAGCGGTATGGCTCATACCAAACGCCGGAGCCCAGCGTGTCTGGATTTGCTGCCACCTGGCTTTTCAAAAGTGACTCATATTGCGGTTGATCCATCGATCCACCGATTGCTTCTATGCTTCTTGCTAACGACACTGCAATCTTGCTGTTGTCCTTCAGCTTCTGGTCAATGATCAGGCTAATCGAATCCAACTGCTGGCTCACCCGGTCATTGATCTCATTGTTGATGATCCTGTTTGCGGCTTGATACCCTAGCAATGAAATCAATATTAGAGATATCAACACCGCCGGCACAATCAAGAGCAGCGCCCTGCGGTTAATGGACCTACGCTTTTTGCCCATACACAGTCTCCTCAATAGATAATACTTTTTATATGCCCATGGAGGGTGTCAGTGGAAACGGCCAGTCTATGAAAAAAATATAAACTTATGAATTTCGTCAAACTTGCCAGTTTCAACCAGATAAACTTGGTAAACACGGGTAAAAACAGCACCCGGAAAGCCGCTGGTGCTGATGCTGTGGTACTGGTCGCCTTATGCATATTTTTTCACCTCTACGAATAGGTATTTGGGAGGGAAAGGATGGATGTACCAATGTTCCGTTACCGGATGAATTCACGTACCCCTCGCATGGGATGGGTGCTGGCCGTGCTCGTAATTGGCCTGCTTTTGATTATCATCGCAGGGCAATTGGGCGGCGGGCAGCGCCAAGTGACAAGCCAGCCGGATACCACCCAGGCTGATCCTGGCGGTGTACTGCCCAGGTTATGGGAAAGCTTCCGGGCGGGGCTGCTCACGATTTGGAACAGCATCTCCGGTGCGCCGAGAGCGCAGCCTGTCATTGTGGACCTGGATGCGCCTTCTGATAGCCCGCAGGCCACTGCCCAGGGGGTGAACACAGGCTCCGGAAGTGATGAGGAGGATGTGCCGCTACCCAATGATGTGATCGTTGAGGTTGTCAAGCCTTTGGAGCCCGATGCGTATGTGCCTGTGGGTCTCTCGCCGCAGGTTTTAATCTATCACACCCACACCCATGAGGCATACAGCAAGCAGCCCGACCAAGATTATGTGGAAGCCGCCAAGTGGCGCACCACCAACAACACATATAACATTGTCAAGGTCGGAGAGGCTCTTGCTCGGGAGCTTTCCGCCAAATACGGCATCGCCGTGCTACAGGATAAGACAGACACCGAATATCCCAAACTGGGCACATCCTATTCGCGGTCACTGAAAACGGTGCAAAAGACGATGGAAACCAATAAGGACTTGAAGATCCTGATCGATTTGCATCGTGATGCATACAACAAAAGCATCAACCCAAGCACTGTCACGATCAATGGCATAAAAGTGGCGCGTATCATGTTCGTGATTGGGACCGGCCAAGGGCAGACCGGTGTGGGCTTCACAGAAAAGCCTGACTGGAAGAAAAACCTGGCATTGGCCAACGCCATCAAAGACCGCCTGGCCGCAATGGATCCAAACCTTGTGCGGGAAACATCTGTCAAGACCGGCAGATACAACCAGCATCTTTCTCCCGGCTCGATTCTTATCGAGGTGGGCCATAACGAAAACACGCTGGAGGAGGCATTGAACGCTGTGCCCTTCCTGGCCCAGGCAATTGCCGGTGCCTATTATGACTTATCCAACCCTGCGACCAAAAACACCACGACGTCTACGCCTGTTGCCACACCCACAGAGATGCCGTCTGGCACAGGCGCCTCCACCAGCTCCACGCAAATGCCTGCCTCCAGCCCCTCTGCGGCTGCACCACAGGTGATTGTGATTGATCCGGTCAGCACACCAAAGCCGAACCAGACACGGCGGCCCAGCTAGTATTACTTCAAATTACTCTCTGAATATCTTGAAAAGTACTGAACTCAACTGTTTTCAGGTATGATAAAAGTGAATAAAACAAAACCCGGCTGGGATTTCATCCTGCCGGGTTTCAGTTTAGGAGCTTTTCGGGTCTGATGCCAGAGAACTTGAGTTGCTTCTCATATGTGTCTGGCGAAGCGGTTACGCGCTTCTTCATCACGACCTTTCGCTCCACCTTGTCACAGTGCTCGCACTTGCGGAGCTGCACGACTGTGAAGGTTTCACCGCTCGAAAGCCAACGCTTGTTGCGGCTGTAGTACTTGCCTTGCGGCTGATAGACGTGGCTGCATGCCATATTTGTCACCTCCTTGATCTCCTTTCCTCGGTAATTTTGGATCCGGATCTCTTTTGATCCATCTATAGTATGCCACAAATCCAAAAAAAATCCAGACCTTTTTTGTAAGGATTTTGTTAATTAATTGTTTTGAAAATGAGTGCACCGTCAAAGTATCCTAAAATACCCATCATGAAACCAAGTGTTTTTGACAAACAGGAATGTGTATTTCAGAAAGGATGCATAGATCAGACTGGCTGGTGACCATGAACCATACGAATCTGATTTATAACTCTAAAGTGAATGGTTATGCCTGGAATCAAGCCTATGATATAATGATCATGGTTAACAGGAGGCAGGGCTAGAAGAGGAGACCTTTGACAGATATGTCTGATTGGGATACAAACAAAATAGCTCAAAGCCGCTGGAACAGGATTCATGCCAGCTATGAAAGAAAAGAACTGGCTTATGATGGCTGGCTCGATTCGTTTCGGCAAGTGATTATAGATTGCCAGACGCCAATCATTGATTTGGGCTGCGGCAGTGGGAATGATACGCTGTATCTGGTTAAATTGGGCAAGGAAGTGATACCATGCGACTATTCAGAGAATGCAATACATAACATCAGAAAGAACTTTCCGGAGGTGAGGAGGTCAGAATGCTTTGACCTTACGGAGGGGTTGCCGTTTCCGGATTCCTTCGCCGGCATCATCCTCGCAGACTTGTCATTACATTACTTTGATGAGATGACTACGTTTGGGATTCTGGATGATCTGAAAAGGGTATTGAAGCCCTCGGGCTTGCTGCTGTTTCGCGTGAACTCCATCCATGATATCAATTACGGGGCGGGGCAGGGGATAGAGATCGAAAGGCACTTTTATAAAACAGAAACCATGGGGCATAAGAGGTTCTTTGATGAAAGCGACATCCGGCGTTTTTTTCATGGATGGGAATTGATCCATGTAGAAGAATCCGTACTGGACCGTTTTGAAAAACCCAAGGTCCTGTGGACCGGAGCGGCCAGGAATCGAGATTTATCAAAGAAAGACGGCATTGAATAAGGGGTTACAGTCACGATGACGAGCCGTTATTTGCTTTCCAATAGAGCATATTGCTAATCAATAATTTGTGTGCACAAGTTTTCCATCCCCCACAATTTATGGTATAATACCCCCATCCACGAACAACAGTTTGTACCTGGAGCACCAATGAGAATCATCGGAATCGACCCGGGCCTCGCCATCGTGGGCTACGGCGTGATCGACGCGGACCACGGCAAAATAAAGCTGGTGGACTACGGCACAGTCACCACGCCGGCTGGCATGGCCATGCCACTCAGGCTCACAATCGTGCACGACGGCATCCGCCGCATTGTGGAAACCTACAAGCCCGACTGCGTGGCCTTTGAGGAGCTTTTTTTCCAGAACAACGCCAAGACTGCCATCAACGTGAGCCAGGCCAGGGGCGTGGCGGTGATTGCCGCGCGCAATGCCTTTCCAGGTGAAATCTTTGAGTATACGCCCAAGCAGGTCAAGCAGGCGCTGACCGGCTACGGCCATGCCGATAAAAACCAGATCCAGCAGATGGTGCGCATCATGCTAAACCTGGATCATATTCCCAAGCCCGACGACGCCGCTGACGCGCTGGCCATCGCAATCTGCCAGGCCAACGGTCCGGCGATGACGCAGCAGTTTTTGATGAGGTAAGGCATATGTACGCATTCATCCGGGGAAAGCTGGAGCATAAGGGCACAGACCATTGCGTGATTGACGCCGGTGGCGTGGGCTATGAGATCTTCGTGAGCACCCGTACGCTGTCCGCATTGCCGGCAGTGGGGGAGGACGCCCGCGTGTTCACCTATCTACACGTGCGGGAGGATGCCATGCTGCTCTTTGGCTTCGGCAGCCGGGAGGAGAAGGCGATGTTCATCAAGCTGCTCGGCGTGACTGGCGTGGGGCCCAAGATGGCGATGGGCATTCTCTCCGGCATGACAGTGGCAGAGCTTGCCATCGCTCTGGTCACGAAGGACACCCGGAGCCTGAGCCGTATCAGCGGAGTGGGCAAGAAGACTGCTGAGCGCCTGATCCTGGAGCTGTGCGAAAGCGTGAGTAAGGATGAGCTGACGCACGCCGCCCCGCAGGCCGTCGGGGCT
Source organism: Bacillota bacterium (assembly GCA_023435705.1). Taxonomy (GTDB): domain Bacteria; phylum Bacillota; class Clostridia; order Christensenellales; family UMGS416; genus JAEYRA01. The sequence continues at coordinate 327,302 of JAEYRH010000003.1, forward strand.
GCCCATGGCGGCAGCGTTGGCACCGAAGCCATCCAGGCGCTGATGGCGCTGGGCTACTCGTCCATTGAGGCCACGCGGGCGGTGGGCGCCGCAGGCGACGTGGGCAGCGTGGAAGAAATCATTATGCGGGCACTGAAGGCCCTGGACAGGCGGTGACGGAATGTCGGAAAACATGCTGGATCTGGACAGGCACATCACATCGCTGAAGCGCGACGAGGATCTGGAGGAGTTTTCCCTCCGTCCCAAGCGGATGAGCGAATACATCGGCCAGGCCAAGGCCAAGGGCCAACTGGACATTTTCATCCAGGCCGCACGCCAGCGCGAAGAGGCACTGGACCATGTGCTGCTCTACGGCCCTCCCGGGCTCGGCAAGACCACGCTGGCCAACATCATCGCCGCAGAAATGGGTGTGCAGGTTCGCATCACGTCGGGCCCGGCCATTGAGCGGGCGGGGGACCTGGCGGCAATCCTGACAAACCTTGCCAAGGGCGACGTGCTTTTCATCGACGAAATCCACCGATTGAACAGCAACGTGTCCGAGGTGCTCTACCCGGCGATGGAGGACTATAAGCTGGACATTATCATCGGCAAGGGCCCAAGCGCCCGCACGATCCGCATGGATCTGCCGCGCTTCACGCTGGTGGGGGCCACCACCCGGGCCGGTATGCTGACAAGCCCGCTGCTGGACCGCTTCGGCGTGGTGTGCCGGCTGGAGCTTTACACGCCGGAAGAGTTGGGCACCATCGTGCGCCGGTCGGCGGGCATTTTGGGTGCTCCCATCGAGCCGGATGGCGCCAAGGAGATCGCCCGCCGCAGCCGCGGCACGCCCCGCATCGCCAACCGGTTGCTGAAGCGTGTGCGCGACTTTGCCCAGATCAAGGCCGATGGCACGATCACCAGCGATGTGGCCGGTGCGGGCCTTGATTTGCTGGAAGTGGATGAGCTTGGTTTGGATAACATTGACCGCACGCTGCTTTCAGCAATCATCGAGAAGTTCGGCGGCGGGCCCGTGGGCTTGGACACATTGGCCGCTGCCACCGGCGAGGAGTCGGTCACGATTGAGGATGTCTATGAGCCTTATCTGATGCAGCTGGGCTTCATCAACCGCACGCCCCGGGGCCGCGTGGCCACACCGGGAGCTTATCGGCATCTGGGCATTCCTGTGCCTGCACGCATGATGGACAGTGAAGTGCAGGCAAGCTTCCTGGGGGGCAACTGATGGGCCTAAAGACCAGCGATTTCGATTATCATTTGCCAGAAGAACTGATCGCCCAGCACCCGCTGGAGCAGCGCGATACCAGCCGACTGCTGGTCTATGACCGGAAAAGTGGGGTAGTGGAGCACCGGGTTTTTCATGACTTGCTGGATTATCTAAACCCCGGTGACGCATTGGTGCTGAACGACACCCGCGTAATCCCGGCCCGCATTGTGGGTGTGAAACCGGATACCGGCGGGAAAATAGAGTTCTTGCTTCTCAATCGGGTGGAGGGCGACACCTGGCTCGCCCTATCCAAGCCGGCCAAGCGCGCCGCTCCCGGCGTGGTGTTTGAGTTTGGCGGCGGCAGGCTGAAGGCCCGCGTGCTGGAGGTGCTGCCGGAGGGCATGCGCCGCATCAAGCTCATCTATGACGGTGTGTTTGAAGAAGTGCTGGACGCCATCGGCACGATGCCGCTGCCGCCCTACATCCACGAGCGCCTCAATGACCCCGAGCGCTACCAGACTGTCTATGCCCGCATGCGCGGGTCAGCGGCGGCGCCCACGGCGGGGCTGCACTTCACGCCGGAGCTGCTGCGCCAGATTGAAGCCAAAGGCATCAATGTGGTGCGGGTGCTTCTGCATGTGGGCCTTGGCACGTTCCGACCGGTGGCGGTGGAGGATGTGGCTGAGCACAAGATGCACTCCGAATACTATGAGATTACACCAGTGGCGGCTAACACCATTAATGCCGCTCGCTCCGCAGGCGGCAGGATCGTGGCCGTGGGTACCACGTCGGCCCGCACTCTGGAAACGGCAACCGGTGAGGATGGCGTCGTGCATGCCGGCACCGGCTGGACAGACATTTTCATCACACCGGGTTATCGTTTCAAGGCGGTGGACACCCTCATTACCAACTTCCACCTGCCGCGCTCCACGCTCTTAATGATGGTGAGTGCATTGGCCGGCAGCCGGGAGGAGATGCTGCAGGTGTATGAGATTGCTGTGAAGGAGCGGTATCGCTTTTTTAGCTTCGGGGATGCGATGCTGATTCGCTAATAATCTCTTGTTGTTGATGCAAAGCTAAGTGGGGTGAAAGCAATGTCCCTTTACCGATGCCCAAGCTGTAAAGCATCGATTTCGGCCAAATGGATTTATCTTGGTGATGAAGAAGAAGGGTTTACCTGTAAAAATTGTGGGGCACAGATTATAAAGAAGCCCATATTGAGGAAGACTTTTCAGTTTATCCTTATCTTTATCCTTATAATTCTAGCACAAGTAATTGCAGCTTTGGTAATACCGGATTATGAGAAAGTTTTTTCTATAATATTGGTTGCTTTGTTTTCTATTCCGTTCATCGTTTTCCCGGTTAAGGTGCGTCAAAAAGATACAAGTTCTTAACAGTCAGCCATAAAAATGAATAGTTGATCTACTACGAATTGAGGACAAAACATTTATGTATGACACAGGATTTGAGGAATAGTTTTGATTGTATTATCCGCAGATAAAATCAGCAAAAGCTACAGCGAAAGGAAACTGCTTGAGTCGGTTTCCTTGTTTTTGAGCGAAGGTGACAAGGTGGGCGTACTAGGCATCAACGGTGCAGGCAAGTCCACACTGCTAAAGCTCCTGGCCTGTGTGGAGCCGCCGGATGGCGGTACAATCACCCGCTCCACCGGCGTGCGTGTGGGCTATCTGCCACAGCGCCCGGATTATGGCATCGGCCGCACCGTGCTGGAGCAGGTGTTTGAGGGCCTGCCGCCGGATGTCCGCGACCTGGAGGAGTATGAGGCCAAGTCGATCTTGACACGGCTAGGCATCACAGACTTTGACGTGGACGTGAGCCGCATGTCCGGCGGAGAAAAGAAGCGTGTGGCCATCGCCTCGGCGCTGGTGTCGCCTTGCGATGTGCTGATCCTGGACGAGCCTACCAACCACCTTGACATCGGCATGACGGTGTGGCTGGAAGGTTATCTCAAGCAATACAGCGGTTCACTCGTCATGGTGACCCATGACCGCTATTTCCTGGAGCGCGTGACCAACCGTATCGTGGAGATTGACCGGGGCGGATTATTCTCCTACGATTGTAACTACTCGAAGTTTCTGGAGCGCAAGGCCCAGCGGGAGGAGATGGAGCAGGGCTCGGCCCGCAAGCTCCAAAGCCAATACCGCCGGGAGCTTCTCTGGATGCAGCAGGGCCCCAAGGCCCGCGGCACCAAGAGCCGCGAGCGCATCGAGCGGTTTGAGGCGCTGGAGCAGAAGGCAACCGCCGCAGTTCGCACTGACAGGTTGGAGATATCATCTGTGGCCTCTCGCCTGGGAAAAAAGACGGTGGAGCTCAAAGCCATCGTCAAGGGTTTTGGCGACCGGCAGCTGATCCGGGGCTTCAACTACACGCTTCTCCGTGACGACCGCATCGGCATCGTGGGCCGCAACGGCTGCGGCAAATCCACATTTCTAAAAATGATTGCTGGGTTGGAATCACCGGATAGCGGCGAGGTCGTGCGGGGCGACACGGTGAAGATCGGCTATTTTTCGCAGGAGTGCGAGGAGATGGACCCGAACCTGCGGGTGATCGACTACATCCGCAGCTTTGCTGAGCAGGTTGCCACAACGGAGGGCACCATATCGGCCTCGCAAATGCTGGAGCGGTTCCTTTTCCCGCCGGACTCCCAATGGAAGCCCATCGGCCGCATCTCCGGCGGCGAGCGGCGCAGGCTCTATCTGGCCCGCGTGCTGATGGAAGCGCCCAACGTGCTGCTGCTTGATGAGCCCACCAATGACCTGGACATTGAGACGATGGCCGTGCTGGAGGAGTATCTGGACGGCTTCCCCGGCGCGGTGATTGTGGTTTCCCACGACCGCTATTTTCTGGACCGGGTAGCGGAGAAGTTTTTCGTGTTCACCGGTGATGGTGCGATTCAGGAGTCACTGGCCGGGTCAGTGGACGAGCTTTATGCGGCAGCGGGGGAAGCCTCGCCAGCTCAACTCGTTGAACCCCGCAAAGAAGCAGCCCAGCGTCGAGACCCTTCTGGTCCACCAAAGAAGCTCAAGTTCACTTATCGGGAGCAAATGGAGTATGACGCTATCGATGGTGTGATCGGGGGCTTGGAGCAAAAGCTGGCGAGGCTGGAGCAGGAGATCGCTGCCCAGGCCAGCGATTATGTGAAGCTTAACGGGTTGTTGGCGGAAAAGGAGCAGACAGAGAAGGAACTGGCCGAGAAGATGGACCGCTGGGTGTATCTGAATGATCTTGCGGAGAGGATTGCGAATCAATCCACTTAGTGCGCGCATCTACTTTTGATCAGGGTCAAAATGGTATAAACATGGTATTCAAGCTGAAACAAAGCGGGGAAGGGTAACACCCTTCCCCGATCGCCTAGAACAACGGCACTTCAACCACAGCACCATCCTTCATTGCCGACTCATGAGCGCAGATCCCCGCCGCGGTGATGTTGCCCCCCAGCACTTCATCAATCCAAGGTTTCCTGCCCTCCACAATACTCATCACAAACTCATGCACCAGATGCGGGTGGGACCCGTGGTGCCCCGCGCCGGCTCCCTTCAGCAATGATTCCTGCGGGTTTAATGGGTCATATTGCCCGCCGACTGTGAAATGCTGGATTTCCCGCGGCAGGCTGTGGTGGAAGTTGGGCATCTGCACCACTTCCACCTTGCTGGTTGCCCCGCGCTTGCCATCCTCCGCAGGGATGATTGTCGTGACATAGGGGTCGTCACCGTCTGCGAACCCCCATTCAAAACAGGCATCGCTGCCATAAACGAACAAGCCTTCCTGATACACCCGCGCCGTTTCAAACAGGGATCGTGTCGCCTCGCCTTTCAGGCCATTCTCAAATTCAAAGAGCGCACTTTCCACCGGGAACGGGTTGCCATACCGTTTGGTCAGCCATTCCTCCATCGTGCCGGAACCGAAGCAGTGCACGCGTTTGATCCTGGAGCCGGAAAGCGCCACCATCGGGGCGACCGCATGCGTGCCATAATACATGGGCGGCAGGCCCATCCAGTAATCGGGCCAGTTTGCCATGTCCTGATAGTGGGAGCCCCGTAGGAACTGGATGCGGCCCAATGCTCCCCGTTCCAGCATCTGCTTTACGTAAAAGAACTGATAGGTGTAGAGAGTGGTCTCCATCATCATGTAGTTTTTCCCGGAGCTTCTTGTGGCATCGGTGATGCGCTGGATGCCTTCCAGCGATATCGCCATCGGTACTGTGCAGGCGCAGTGCTTCCCGGCTTCCAGCACTTGCACGGTTTGCTGCTCGTGCAGAGGGATCGGCGTGACCAGGTGCACAGCATCCACCAGATCATCCTTGAGGATCTCCTCAAAGCTGCCATAGACTTTCTGTATTCCGAAGCTTTGCGCCACTTTGGCGGCAACCTCTCTGTCGGTATCAAAGATTCCGATTGATTCCACATTGGGGTGGTGTCTGTAGATATCCACAAAAGCACCGCCAAAACCCAGCCCAACCAAGGCCACATTGATCATCTTCATTATGATGAACTCCTACCCATGTCTGTCCAGACTGAATATGGAGTATGTTTCGATGTATTTTGCCAAAATCCTCTTCTGCCAGAGTTCTGTTTTGTTGACACCCGCCACCTGCACACCCTATAATTTTATCATCTTAACATACCATCAACACACCCATCGAGCCAAATACAATCAACACTCAAGGAGGCCCCATGCTCTCCAAATCCGTCTATGTGAAAGCACCCTTTCAGTTTGAGGTGCGGCAGGTCGACTTGCCCGAGCCCGGCCCCAACGAGGCGCTTGTGCGCATCACCGCTTGCAGCGTCTGCGGCGGAGATCTGACACTCGCCGCTTTAGACGCGGCAGACTGGCAGCCATTCGGCCACGAAATCGCCGCTGTGGTGGAGAAACTGGGTGGCCCGGCTGGCAGCGTGCAGGTCGGCGACAAGGTGGTGCTGGAGAGCAGCTCCTTCTGCGGTGTGTGCGACGACTGCCGCAACGGCCACGTGGAGCTTTGCACCAAGGCGCCAAATTTCTGGGGGCGCAAGAGCATGGGCTTCTCAGAGTATATGGTGGTGCCTTGCCGCTGCCTGGTGAAATACGACGGCATCCCGGCGGATCACGCCTCTCTTGCCGAGCCGCTGGGCGTGGCGCTGGACCTGTTATACACCGCTGACATCCGCTTCCAGGACGATGTGCTGGTGGTGGGGGCGGGCGCCATCGGCCTGATGGCAATCAGACTGGCCCGCTTGGCAGGTGCGCGTAGGATTTATGCCACGGCAAGATCGGGGTCGGACGCGCGGATTGCCCTGGCCAAGCAGTTCGGTGCCGACGAGGTGATCCTGACCGACCGGGTGGACGCTTTGGCCCGCCTGAAAGAGCTGGGTGGCGTTGACAGGGTGCTGGCCACAGTGCCTCCTGCCGCGATGACCGAATATCTGGGCGCGATGAAATTTGCCGGTATTATGGCCTACATCGGCTTTGCGCCGGTGGGGAAGGCTGGCATCACCTTTGACGCCAACCGATTCCATGTGAAGCGCTTGCAGTTGCGGGCCTCGTTTGCGGCGCCGGCGCTTTACCTGCCCCGGGCTGTGGGCTTGATGCGGGAGGGTTTCATAGACGCCGACGCAATGATCAGCCGCAGGTTCCGTCTGGAGGAGACCGACGAGGCCATGAGGGCATTGCGGGATGACAAAGCTGGCTCAGTTAAAATGGTTATGGTGTATGATTGACCAGTGGGAATCCATGCACCATACACCTGTCGGGTTGATGTGTCAAAAATCCATGTTGACAGTACTCCGGTGCGACGATATAATACCATCACGGTTGGGACGGATAATCCCGGCAGCTCTGTAAAAAACTGAATAATGCGCCCCGCTTTGGCGGGGCTCCTTATCCCGAGAGGTGGAGGGACTGGGCCCTGTGAAACCCGGCAACCTGGCGAAAGTCAAGGTGCCAATTCCCCCGGGTATTCGTATCCGGCAGATGAGGAGTGCTTTTAATAGCCTCATTCTGCACATGCGGATGAGGCAATTTCTATTTTGAGGAGGAACAAGAATGGCAAAGAGACTCTTTACCAGCGAATCGGTAACTGAAGGCCACCCGGACAAAATGTGCGACCAGATTTCCGACGCGGTATTGGATAGCATCATCGCCCAGGACCCCAATGCCCGTGTGGCCTGCGAAACGGCCGTGACCACCGGCATGGTGCTGGTGATGGGAGAGATTACCACCGATTGCTATGTGGACATCGCCGGTGTCGCCCGCAGAACCGTAGCTGACATTGGCTACACCCGCGCAAAGTTTGGTTTTGACTCCGAGACCTGCTCGGTGCTCTGCTCAATCAACGAGCAGTCACAGGACATTGCCGGCGGTGTGGACCATGCGCTGGAGGAGCGGATGGGCGGCGGCTTTGACATTGGTGCGGGGGACCAGGGCATGATGTTCGGGTTTGCCTGTGACCAGACCGAAGCCCTGATGCCAATGCCGATCTATTACGCCCACAAGCTGGCCCGACGGCTCGCGTCAGTGCGCAAGAACAATACGCTGGATTATCTGCGCCCTGACGGCAAGACGCAGGTCACTGTGGAATACGACGGCGACAGGCCGGTCCGGGTGGATACTGTAATCATTTCCACTCAGCATCACCCTGACGTAACTCAGAAGCAGATGGAAGAGGAGATTGTGGAGGAGGTCGTGAAGGCCTGCATCCCCGCCAAGCTTTTGGATGGCAATACCCGTTATCTCATCAACCCCAGCGGGCGTTTTGTGATCGGTGGGCCCGCAGGTGACTCGGGCTTGACTGGCCGCAAGATTATTGTGGATACTTATGGTGGCTATGGCCGGCACGGTGGCGGTGCGTTCAGCGGCAAGGACCCCACGAAGGTGGACCGTTCGGCTGCTTATGCGGCCCGGCACGCAGCGAAGAATATCGTGGGTGCCGGGCTTGCCCGGGCTTGTGAAATCGAGATCGCTTATGCCATCGGCGTGGCGCATCCGGTGTCGGTGATGGTGGAGACATTCGGCACCGGCAAGCTGCCTGATGACGTGCTGGAAACGGCGGTGCGCAAGGTGTTTGACCTCCGGCCTGCCGCCATCATTGACCGCTTTGCTTTGAGAAGGCCCATCTATCGCCAGACGGCAGCTTATGGCCACTTTGGGCGCACCGACCTTGACCTGCCCTGGGAAAAGCTGGACCATGTGCAGGAGCTCAGAAACGAACTGGGTATCTAAACAATCGTTTGGTCATTTTTTGGCGGGGAGAAATCCCCGCTTTTCTTTTTGCTTTCACCGCACCGTTTCATTTGAGCGCAGCATGGGTATTTTTCTCTTAATACAAATGCAACCGTGGCGAATATGATTCCCGCTGGAATGCGGATGAGAGGCGTGCTTGTGGAATTTGCGTATATCCTGATGGTGATACTGTCTCTGGTAATCCTGGGTGCCTTGTTTGTGCATGTCACCGGGCGCCTAAGTATTCCTGGAACAAAGGCATTTATCGCACAGATCGCTTTGGTCTACATCTGGTCTGTCGGTGCTCTTCTGGAATTATTGACCACTGATATGCGGCAGATGCTTTTTTGGCGCAACCTTCAGCAGATCGGTGTATACTTTCTCCCAGTAACCTGTTTGTATTTTGCCGTATCCTATGGCCGGTTTGATCGGTGGAAGCGGTTTCTTCCGTTGTTTTGGATCGTACCGGTTGCAGCTGTGGCTTTGATCTTTACTGATGAGAGCCATCACATCATGCGCACTGGATTTACAATCAGTGAAAATGCTTTTTTCGGTAAAGCGCTTGCGGTGCCTTCCACAGAAGTAGGATCTATGTTTATCTTCTACAACTTTACACTTGTGGCTATTTCCATGGTCATGTTGGGGATCTTCTCTTCGAAAGTTTCCAGCAGTATCCGTAAGCAAGCACTATTGATTATGCTAAGCTTCTTTCTGGTTTTTTTCTTCGCAATCATCAAGACAGCCCTTTTGGAGAAAACAGGAATCAATGTGCCAATTGCCGCGCTTTACCTGCCCAGCAGCCTGCTGTTGTTTTTCACATTGTTTCGCCACAAGCTTTTCATGGTCTCTCCGATCGCCCGTGAGAAGGTGTTTGACGTGCTGGATCAAGGGATCATTGTGACCGATGACCACGACATGATCGTGGACCGAAACCCTTATGCTGTATACTTGATGGGTGAGTTTTTCGGCATCGTGCAGGAAATCACCTACAAGAATATCGGTGATATCTTTTCTTCTTATCCACGATGGATTGAGATGCTGTCGCATGGTGAAGCTGGGCAGATGGAGCTCCAATCCCCCATAGCAGAGGCTGAAAATGGCAAATGCATCAGGATCAAGGTTTACCCCGTGATGTCAGAACATGGCCGGGTAATTGGCGCAGTCTCTCTGCTTCGGGATATTACGGAGCGGCGCATACAGGAGCGAAAGCTGCGCTCAATGGCAGACCAGGACAGCCTGACAGGCCTGTTGAACCGCAGCGGGCTGATGAGTTCAGTGCAAAATACGCTGGCTCATGCTGAGCGTAACGATAATCCTGTGTCAGTGCTGATGATCGATGTGGACCACTTGAAGCACATCAACGACACTTATGGGCATTATCATGGAGACAGAGCGCTGTTGACCGTGGCGGATGCGCTCCGCCGCACATTGCGGCTGCAGGATGCGATCGGGCGCATCGGTGGTGATGAGTTCGCCGTGGTGCTGCCCGGGCAGGGCGTCCAGGAAGCGGCCGTCATTGCCGACCGGATTCGGCGTGAGGTGAGCGAAGCCAGTGTGGAAATGGAGGACGGTGAAAAAATCACTCTCACTCTGAGCATTGGCATCTGCGACAATTCTCTTCCTGATGCCGTTGCAGAAAAATTGGTGAAGTATGCGGATAAGGCGATGTATGTGGCCAAGCGGAAATCCCGTAACTGCTGTGTGGCCTGGAGTCAATCCATGATGGAAAAACCGGAGGCAGGTTAACCCTTCACGATAACGCCAAGCAGGCCAGCCAGATCGGCCAGCTGGTGGCTTGCCAACACCGCACCCCGCAAATCCAGCAAGTTTGCCTTGATGCCGCGGATCACGGAAGATGTCAGGTCGATGCCCTTGAGAGACGTGAAGGAAAACTCCGCGCCTTCCAGACTGCAATGATCAAATGCCACATCCTTCAGCTTGCATTGTTCCATCGCCCCGCCCTGCAGGTCTGCACCGTCAAAGCGCACATTGCTGAGTTTTGAGGCGGAGAAATTGGCAAACCGAAAAAGGCCCTGCCGCGCATCCACATTGCTCCACACAGATTCAGAAAACCCGGTGCCCATCGCCTTGCAATCAATCATTTTCACTCGCAGGAAAGTGCTCTTATAAAAGTCTGCGTTTGACAGATCGCAGTTTTTAAACACCACATCCACAAAGCTGCATGCCTTTTCTTTTTGAAACTCAAAGGTGCATTTCTCAAACAGGCAATCACAGAAGTCCAACCGTTTTCCTGGCAGGCTTGCGCCGCGCAGCACCTGACCGGTCACATGCAGGTGGTCGGCGTCCTCATGGTGGGCAGCGAGGCTATTAAGGCACTGCTCAATATCGGTGACTTCCGTCAAACTCTCTGACAGGTTTGGGGGGAGGAGCTTGCTTGCCATTGCTTCCCGGTTCCTTTTTGCATCATCATAACAGAAGGATCCCGCAGCCGCAATTCCCAAAGACTTGCGATGCAAGGCCATGCCTGCGGAAAGCGTTGGCGAATCCTCTCCTTTGTTTTTATGGAACGAATTGGCGAATGATGGTATGATAGAGCCCGTAAGGGAGTGAATCCGCGAACGCATGGAAAAGCTCGAGGCAATTGTGGAGGGCATCGTCTATCGCAACGATGACAACGGCTACACCGTGGCCGAGGTGTCTTCCGGCGGCGAATTACATACGGCAGTAGGCGTAGTGCCGCACCTTTCCGAGGGCACAAAAGTGATCCTGGAAGGGGAGTGGACGAGCCACGCTGTGTATGGTGCGCAGTTCAAGATCAGCTCCGTCTCCGTCCAGGCGCCGGACACGCTGGAGGGCATCTCCCGCTATCTGGCCTCCGGTGTGGTATCCGGTGTTGGGCCCGTCACGGCCCAGCGCATCGTGGATCATTTCGGGTTGGAGACACTCAATGTGATCCGCTATCAGCCGGGGCGGCTCACCGAGATAGAGGGCATCGGTGCGTCTCGTGCCACGGCCATCGCGCAGGGCTTTGCCGAGCATTACGAAATGCAGGCAGCGATGGTCTTTTTGCAGTCTCTGGGCATCGCAACCGGCACGGCCACAAAAATTTACAGGCAATACGGCGCTGCCACCGAGCGCAGTGTGAAGGATAACCCCTACCAACTGGTGGATGATGTGGACGGCGTCGGGTTCAAGACTGCCGACCGTATTGCCCGGAGCATGGGCATCGACGAACAGTCGCTGTCGCGCATGAAGGCCGGGCTCATCCACGTGCTGCGGGAAGCCTCCTCCGGCGAAGGGCACACTTGCCTGCCGCAAAACCAGTTGTATCAATGGGCGCAGCGGCTCCTGAACGCCAACGATGAAAACAGGCTGGAGGAAGCACTGGCCCGCCTGGCTGTGGATGGCCGCGTGGTGATGGAGACGGTGGAGGGGCAGGTGCTGGTGTGGCTGCCCAGCTTCCGGCTGGCCGAGCGCGAGGTTGCCAAACGAATTCTTGAGCTCACCGCCGGTCAGGAAGAGCTTTTCTGGGAAGACCTTGGCGAGGTGGTGGACGCAGAGGCGCAGCAGAAGGGCATCTCGCTGGCCCCGGAGCAGCGTGAGGCCGTGATGACTGCGCTTTCCGGCGGTGTTTCGGTGATCACCGGCGGCCCCGGCACCGGCAAAACCACTTGCATCAACTGCGTCATCGGTGTGCTGGAAGGCGCTGGGCTTAAAGTGGCTCTCGCTGCTCCGACAGGCCGCGCTGCCAAGCGCATGACCGAGGCCACCGGCCATGAAGCCAAGACGCTGCACAGGTTGTTGGAATATGCCGCCGGGGAGGGCGGGGAGGGCTACTTCAAGCGCGATGAAAGCAACCCCATCGACGCGGATGCTGTGATCGTGGACGAATTCTCGATGGTGGATATCCTGCTGATGCAGAAGTTTTTGAAGGCCATCCGGTCCGGCAGCCGCCTTGTGATGGTGGGCGATGCTGACCAGCTGCCCAGCGTGGGCCCTGGCAATGTGTTGAAAGACGTGATCGGCTGCGGCATGGCCCGCGTAGTGTTTCTAAAGCGCATTTACCGTCAGGCAGAATCAAGCCTGATTATCACCAACGCCCACCGTGTCAATGAGGGGCAGATGCCAGAGCTTGGCCGGATGGACTCAGACTTTTTCTTTGAGCGCAAGCGCACAGCCGAGGAGGCGCTGGATTCCACGTTGAAGCTGGTGTCCTACCGCCTGCCGCGCTACGGCAACTGGGATCCCTTAAAAGACATCCAGGTGCTCACACCCACCCGGAAAGGTGAGCTGGGAGTGGTTGTGCTGAACCAACGGCTACAGCAGGCATTCAACCCGCCGCACCCGATGAAGCGGGAGTTCAAGCACGGCGAAACGGTCTTCCGCATGGGCGACAAGGTGATGCAGGTGAAGAACAACTACAACATGAGCTGGCGCAAATCATCGGAGTCCGGAGCCGACGAGACCGGAGACGGCGTGTTTAATGGCGACATGGGCATCATCAGCGATCTGGACCATGAGGGGCGGATGCTCACGGTGCTATTTGACGACGGTCGGGAATCCAACTATGAGTTCTCACAGATGGAAGAATTGCAGTTGGCCTATGCCGTATCAATCCACAAAAGCCAGGGCAGCGAATTCCCGGTGGTGGTGCTGCCACTGGTGGGAGGCCCGCCGATGCTCCTCACCCGCAACCTGCTTTACACCGCCATCACCAGGGCCAAGAAGCTGGTCGTGATCACCGGGCGTGAGGATTGTGTGGCTGGCATGGTCAGCAACAACCGCATCCGCCAGCGCTACTCGGGCTTGCCGCATGCGTTCCGGAGGTTGGCCGATGCCAAACCCGGTTAAGCATGCGGTGGATGCAGTTCTTGATCTGGTGTATCCGCGGGCGATCGCCTGCGGCATTTGCGGCGTGGAACTGGACACGCCAGGTGTGCTCTGCCCGGATTGCGCCAAGTTGATGCCGCCGCCCTTCGGGCCTGTCTGCCCCGGCTGCGGCCGCACCTGCACCGGTGAGGAGAGGATGTGCCGCTCTTGCCGCGCCAACGGGGCGGTTTCTGATGGCGGGTTCGCCGCCCACGACTACAAGGATCTGGCCAGGGGCCTGCTGGTCGCGATGAAGTTTAAGGACCGCACTGGCTCGCGGGAGCTGTTCAGCCATGGCATGGCCGAAGCCGTGAAAGCGGGAGGGGTTGCCGGCCTCATCGATTGCGTTGTGCCTGTGCCAATGCACTGGATGCGCCGGTTCAACCGAGGCTATAACCAGTCGGAGCTGCTGGCGGAGTGGGTCGCCCAATCGCTTGGCAAGCCACTGCTCCGCCGGGCGCTTTCCAGGCCGGTGCACACGAGGATCATCTCCCGCACCAAGGGCGGCCTCCGGCAGCGCCAGAAAAGCGCCGAGAGCAGTTACCGACCAGGCCACGAAGTTGTGGCAGGCAAGTCGGTTTTGCTGGTGGACGACATCCTCACCACCGGCTCCACGCTGCGGGTTTGCGTGGCGATCCTGCGGAGGATGGGCGCGGTGAAGGTCTATACCGTCGTGGCCGCCGCCGTGCCGGAATAATGATAAGAAAGTTTTGGAGAGTTAATATGCTTCTTGCGGAAACCCATTGCCACACGGCGGAGGTGAGCCTTTGCGGGTGCGTGCCTGCCGCCGAGATTCCCGCTCTTTACAAATCATCTGGCTATGGCCTGATCGTCTGCACCGACCATTACAACCATTGGACACTCGCGGAGCTGGGCAATGACAGGGCCTCGCAAATTGACCGCTGGCTCTCCGGTTACCGCGCAATGAAACAAGCAGGCGACGCTGCCGGGATCACTGTGCTGCTGGGTATGGAGCTGGCGCTACCCGGTTTCAGCGGTGAATTTTTGCTGTATGGCTTGAAAGAAGAGCTTCTTTTCCAAAATCCAGAGCTTTGTATGTGGTCGCTGGAGCAGGTATGCCAAATGGCCCGCGAGGAGGGCCTTCTGGTGTATCAGGCTCATCCTTTTCGGGACAATATGGAGCGGGCACCGGCGGAGCTGCTGCACGGCGTGGAAGTCTATAACGGCAACCGGCGGCACAACAGCCGCAACGAGATGGCGGTGGAGCACGCAGCCCGCCACGGGCTCCGGCAGATTGCCGGCAGCGACTTCCATCAACTGGAGGATCTTGGTCGTGGCGGCATCTGGCTGCCCGATGGCATTGCTGACAACAAAGGGCTGGTTGCGGTTTTGTTGGAGCGCAATCCGGCAATCCACACAGCGCCGCCTGCCCTTTGACATAATTCTTTCTGGAGGACTACTGCACATGAAGATCGTAGTGTTGGACGGCTATGCGATGAACCCCGGCGACCTGAGTTGGGATGGCTTGAAAGCTCTGGGTGATGTGGTCATTCACGACCGCACCGCACCGGAAGAAATCCTCAGCCGCTCTGCCGGAGCCACCGCACTGCTCACCAACAAGACACCCCTGAATGCCGAAACGCTGATGAAACTGCCCGATCTCAAATATATCGGCGTGCTGGCCACCGGCTACAACATCGTGGACGTGGCCGCTGCGAAGGCGCAGGGCATCGTTGTTACCAATATCCCTGATTACAGCACCACCTCGGTGGCGCAATTGGTGTTTATGTTTATGCTGGAGCATTGCCATCACGCCCAGGCCCACAGCGACGCCGTGCGATCCGGGCGTTGGGCCGCCAACCCTGACTTCAGCTTCTGGGATTTCCCGCTGATCGAGCTTGCCGGCAAGACGCTGGGCATCATCGGCTTCGGGCGCATCGGTGCGCAGGTGGCAGACATCGCCACGGCGTTTGGTATGAACGTGCTTGGCTATAGCCGGAGGCAGACAGAGCAGTCAACCCGCAGGAATTTCCGTTGGGCGAGCCTCGATGAGCTGTTGGAGCAATCTGACTTTGTGACCCTGCACTGCCCGCTGACACCGGATACGATGGGGTTGATCAACCGCAACACCATTGCCAAAATGAAGCGCACAGCCTTTTTAATCAATACCTCCCGCGGGCCTGTGATCAACGAGCAGGATCTGGCAGACGCCCTGAACGCCGGGAGAATCGCCGGTGCCGGTGTTGACGTGCTTTCCACCGAGCCGCCGAAGACTGAAAACCCGCTTCTTTCGGCCAAAAACTGCATCATCACGCCGCACTTTGGTTGGGCCACCTATGAGGCCCGCGTGCGGCTGATGGACATCGCCGTAAACAACCTGAATAGCTTCCTGAGAGGGACGCCAGTCAATAGTGTGGGCTGAACGATAAAATAAAAGGCCTTTTCAACGGCAGGGAGTATCCCTGCCGTTTTGCTGGTTAAGCATGAATTAGCGATCGGGCCTTTGCGCGCCGAGTGGATTTTCCTCCTGGCTGTTGGTCGTTTGGATTTGCCAGTCTTGATGAATTCATGGTAATATAATCAAATAACAGTTGCTATGATGGTAATGAAGGATGGGATGAATTGTGAATCAAAGGCCGAAAATTGGCTTGGCTTTGGGAGCGGGAGCGGCCAGGGGGCTGGCGCACATCGGTGTGCTGGAGGTGTTGGAGGAGCATGGCATTCCGATTGACATCGTGGCTGGCACCAGCATGGGCTCCGTGGTGGGGTGCCTGTTTGCCAATGGAGCGTCTGGGAAGATGATCCACGGCTTGGCCCAGCAAATCTGCTCCTTGGAGTATCATAAGCTGTTTGATATCACATTGCCGCGCCTGGGCCTGATCCGAGGCCAGCGGGTGGACATGATCATCCGCACACTGACCGGAGACAGGCTGATTGAGCAAATGAAGCTGCCCTATGCGGCGGTGTCTGCGTGCCTGGAGGATGGCACGGCAAAGGTGTTCAAGTCCGGAAAAGCCGCGGAGGCGGTGCGTGCCAGCATCTCGATCCCCGGTGTGTTTGAACCCGTTGCGCTGGACGGCAAGACTTATGTGGACGGCGGAGTGCTGGACCGGGTGCCGGTGGGTGTGGCCCGCGAGATGGGCGCGGATTTTGTGATCGCCGTGGATGTGGGTTACCGCGGCGGCCCCCGCAGCTCACCAAAAAACATCATCGACGTGATGATCAGCTCCTTCGAGCTGCAGGAGTGGGAAGCCACCCGTGACAGAGTATCCACTGCCGATGTCACAATCCTGCCGGACACCCAGAACGTGAACCCCGCCAACTTCAACCAGGTGGAGGATTGCGCCCTTAAGGGCCGCGCCGCCGCTGAGCTTGTGATGGGAGAGCTTTTGGAAAAACTGGAAAAAGCAAGGATTCCGGTGGGGGAGAAGGAGTAGAAAGTCAATAGTCAGTAGTCAGTAGATCTGATCGGGTCAACTTGATTATAGTATAATCATCTTCTCAGTATAGTCCCGCTTTGCTTGCCGCAAGGCGGGGTTTTTGATTCCCAGCGCATAGATGTCGCTGGCACGCCGGTCGATTTCCCACAGCCTGGCCAGTGCTTCAGTCTCCGGCTTGAACTCAGCCGCCCGCGCCACAAAGGGGATGCGGGCCCTTCTTGCCAGCTCGCCGATTAACCCCTCCACACGCTTGGAATAACCCAGCAGCCTGGCATAAATCGGTTTTTCTCTACGGATTAACGAAATGTTATGTTCAGTGATCCCCAGCATTGCCTGCATGGCGGCTCGCTTGATGCGGGCCATTGTGTAGCGCTTGCTTTTGGCAGCGGCGCAAAAAGTGCTGAACGTGCCTGCTGCTGCGGCGGCTTTTGCCATGCGGTTGTGCAGCCCTTCTGCGGTGTCTGGCAGGATTTCGGCAGTGCGAAGAGCATATAGCAAAGCCTGAGAATAATCATCTGGCCAGACCGGCCCGGCATCAAACTCCATTTGCGCATCAATGATTTCTGCCACACCAGCTGGCACAGCCTGCCGCCAGCCCTCCGACCTTTCCGCCAACGACTTGCGGATGGCTGTAGCGCTGGCGATCGCACCGGAGATTTTCTCGTTGTGGTAATCGGCGTGAACCCTCTGGATAGCCAGAGGCACCATTGAGCTTTTCAGCTCTCCCAGCTGCTTGAGATACATTGCGCCCAGCACTGAGTTCGGCGAGGCCAAAAGTTCCATTGCGCTGGTGTGGCCAAGCCACTGCTCCAACGCATCGGCCCGAGCCTTTGGGTGGGGTTTCCCCGATTGCAGCCCCATTTGGATTGCGGTCTGCAATTCCTCCGGTTCGTTACCCCACAGGCATGCAAGCTCTCGCAATAACGCAAGATCAGGCGATTCGGCCCCAAAGCAAAGGCAGTCGCAACCCAACCCGTCCAGCACCGACACGCCGCCCCATGCAAACCAATCGGCGCTTTGCAATGCGTAAAAGGCCGGAAGCTCAAACACAGCGTCCACGCCGCCGGCCAGAGCCATTTGAGCGCGGGCCCATTTGTCAAAGACGGCCGGCTCGCCGCGTTGCACAAAGTGGCCGCTCATCACCGCAACAATGGCGTCGCAGCCGCTATGCCTGCGCGATTGCTCCACGTGGTATTGGTGCCCGTTGTGATAAGGGTTATATTCGGCTATGATCCCAGTGATCTTCATATCATCAGTTTACCACAGCGGAGCCGTTGAGCCTATGTGCAACTACATAATTGTTGATTTCATGAGGATTTGTTGACAGAAACCGTGCAAATCATGTTTGTTTTTATCACTTGTCCGTATTATAATAGTTCGGGCTTCTTGCCCCGTTCGGATTTGATGCGGTAAATCTGGATTGCTATACAGATTACCGTTCGTATTTTTTTAGGAGGGCATTTCATGAAAATCCTCGTGATCAACGCCGGAAGCTCGTCGTTGAAGTACCAGCTCATTGACATGGACAATGAGCAGATCATCGCCAAGGGCCTGGCGGAACGCATTGGCATCGAGGGCTCCAATCTGCAGCACAGGCCCACCGGCAAAGAGGCCGTTGTGATCGAGCAGCCAATGAAGGACCACACCGAGGCCATCAAGATCGTGCTGAAGGCGCTCACCGATCCGAAGCACGGCGTCATTGCCGACATGAGCGCAATCCACGCCGTAGGCCACCGCGTGCTGCATGGCGGCCAGAAATTCACCGAGTCAATGCTGATCAACGAAGAAGTGATCGAGACCGTGCGCGCATATATCCCGTTGGGCCCGTTGCACAACCCGGCCAACATCATGGGAATAGAGGCCTGCCAGAAGGTGATGCCCAACACACCCATGGTTGCAGTCTTTGACACAGCGTTTCACCAGACCATGCCCGATTACGCCTATATTTACGGCATCCCATATGAATATTATCAGACCATGGACATCCGTCGCTACGGCTTTCATGGCACCTCCCACCGCTATCTGGCCAAGCGCACTGCAGAATTCATGGGGCGCCCGCAGCAGGGCTTGAAGCTTGTGACCTGCCATCTGGGCAACGGTTCTTCGCTGGCCGCTATCAAGGATGGCAAGTGTGTGGATACGTCGATGGGCCTGACCCCGCTGGAAGGCGTGCTGATGGGCACCCGCAGCGGCGACATGGATCCCACGATTGTGGAATACCTGATGAACCGCGCAAATATGACGATTGAGCAGGTTGTTTCGATGCTCAACAAGAAGTCCGGACTGATCGGCATCTCCGGCGTGAGCTCTGACATGCGTGACGTGCTGCAGGCCAGTGATGAGGGCAATGACCGCGCCCGCCTGGCGGTGGATGTGTTCTGCTACCGCATCCGCAAATATATCGGCGCCTATGCCGCTGCGATGGGTGGGCTGGACGCCATCGTATTCTCCGCCGGTATCGGGGAGAATAACCCGCTGTTGCGCAAGATGATCGTAAAAGATCTGGAATACCTCGGCGTAGCCATTGATGACGTGCTCAACGCCAAGAAGGCCTCTGAGATAGACATTTCCGCCCCCGGCGCCAAGGTGCGCACAATGGTCATCGGCACCAATGAGGAGCTGATGATCGCCCGGGACACGCTCGAATTGGTTCAGTAATCCGGTGCCTCAATAATGTTGCGGCGGGCAGAAATGCCCGCCGCGTTTCATTTTAGGTACAAACCGGAACCGATGGGG
>JAEYRH010000001.1 GCA_023435705.1 Bacillota bacterium
TCGTGTCTGCCAAGACTACGATTGGCACACCGGGCTCGGTGAAAGCAGCCCCTGTGACCTACAGCAGCATCAAAGTGACCTGGAGCGCCGTGACCGGCGCGTCGGGGTATGTGGTATACCGGGCAACATCCAGCACGGGGGCTTACGCATCCGTAGGAACAGCTACATCGACCAGTTTCACCAACACCAACACAGGCACCGGCATCACCTATTACTACAAGGTGAGAGCTTATCGCACAGTGGGCAGCACGAAGGTTTACGGGTCATATTCCGCTGCCGCATACACCAGGACAAGCATTGGCTATCCAACAACAGTCAGAGCCGCGCGGGCCAGCTCCACCAGCATCAAGGTAACCTGGAGCGGGGTGTCGGGCGCGACTCGATATGAACTGTGGCGCAGCACATCTTCCGGCGGCACCTACACACTGGTGGCGACAACAGCCTCTCTGTATTGCACCAACAGCAGCCTGACCACCGGCAGGACTTATTACTACAAGGTGCGTGCTTATCATCTGGAGGGAACCACGAAGGTGTATGGCCCCTGGTCGAGGGTGGTGTACGCCAAGCCCTGAGCATAGGACAAGAAGGAAGTCTATCAATACAGATAGGCTTCCTTTGCCACTTGGGCACCTCTCTATTTGGCCTTTTCCTATTTGCCACAAGGAAACGAGCCACGTTGAAAGATTCGAACATCGTTTTATCATAAAAATCTTATAAGTGATTTAGGGTTATAAAGGTCAAATTTGGTCTAACTTACATTGACTCTATTTTTCTGCTTATATATAATGAAATATGTTGTTTACATGAACAAGTCTTGAGAAGATCAAAATGATACAGATCTCATTATCGTATTGCCTTTGGTGGCGGAAAAAGATGGATCACATAATTCATGAAGGAGGGAATTCACGACGATGAAAAACTTGCTTGAGGACATTCGCCCAACGCTGCTCATGGGGCCCGGCCCAAGCTGTGTGCATCCTGCCACCTATTACGCACTGTCCCGCTCTACGCTCGGGCATCTGGATGGACACTTCATCAAAATCATGGACGAAATCAAGGAACAATTGCGCCGAGTGATGGGTACCCGAAATGCCATGACCGTTCCTATGTCGGGCACCGGTTCAGCCGGAATGGAAGCTGCCTTTGTCAACACTGTTGAGAGGGGAGACCGCGTGCTGGTGCTGGTCAATGGCGTCTTCGGCACGCGCATGGTCGACGTCGCCGGGCGGTTGGGCGCGCAAGTGGATCGGCTGGATTTTGAGTGGGGCAAACCGGTTGATCTTCAGGTGGTACGCGATAGGCTGAAGGAAAAGAAGTATGACATCGTTGCCATTGTTCACGCGGAGACCTCAACCGGCGTGGCCAACCCGGTGGCCGAAGTGGGGAAACTCCTGAATGGGCAGGCCTTATACATCGTCGATTGTGTCACCAGCCTGGGCGGCATGCCCGTAGCGTTGGATGACTGGGGCGCCGACGTTGGCTACAGCGGCACTCAGAAGTGCCTCTCATGCCCGCCTGGTCTCTCTCCCATCACGTTCAGCGAGAAGGCCATGGCCAAAATTGCAGGCCGCAAAGAAAAGGTGCCAAACTGGTATCTGGATATTGGCCTCCTAACATCCTATTGGAGTGGAAACAAGCGCGTATACCACCACACCGCACCCATTAATATGCTCTATGGACTGTATCAGGCACTTCAACTGCTGGAGGAGGAAGGCTTGGAGCAATGCTTCGCCCGCCATGCGCGCTGCCACGCGATGCTGGTGGAGGGCCTTCAAGCGCTGGGTCTTTCGATGGTCGCGGATGCGCCGTACCGTCTTCCCATGCTCAACCTTGTGAGTGTGCCGGACGGAGTGGACGAGGCCGCGCTGCGAGATCGGTTGCTCAACGAATTTGGCATTGAGATCGGCGCCGGTTTGGGGCCGTTGGCCGGCAAGGTCGTCCGGATTGGTCTGATGGGCCACACTGCCCGCGAGGAAAACGTGGAGCGCCTGCTGAGTGCCCTGGCAATCTGCCTGAAATGAAAGGATGACGAGGTTGGTTTGGCATGCCATAAACCACTTCATCACATTGAAAAGCAGGATTTATTCCGGGAGGAGACACCATGCCTGGCACATATGTCGAGCCAACAAAAGAAATACCAATATACGGGCAATTTGACGTCGTCGTCGTAGGCGGCGGCACAGCCGGTTGGGCGGCGGCGGTGGCCGCCGCGCGCAATGGGGCGAACACGCTGGTGATAGAGCGCTTCCCCTTCTTTGGCGGCACGGCGACTGCGTCGCTGATGGCCAATATTGTGGGCATTCGCAACCAGGTACTGCCCGACGGCATTCAGACCATGAAGGGCATCGGCGAGGAGTTGATTCTTAGGCTGATCGAAATGGGTGGCGCGGTCAAATCACGCAACGCCTATCCTTCCGCTGAGCACGCCAATGTGAGAGGAGACCTCTCCTACAACTACGCCTTTGACACCGAGAAATTCAAGTTTGTGACGTTGAAGATGGCGATGGACTCCGGCGTTCACATTTTGTTTCACACCTATTTCAGCGATGTGATTATGGACGAGGGGCGCGTTGCCGGCATCATCATCGAAAACAAATCCGGCCGCCAGGCGGTGTTTGCCCACACTGTCATTGATGCCAGCGGCGACGGCGACGTGGCCTATCGCGCCGGCGTCCCCTATTGGCAGGTCAAGGGGGATGAGGCACCCAGACTGAACGACTGCCTGATGTACAAGGTGACCGGCTTTTCACCGGACACCACGCAGGGCGGTTGCCTGATTGGGGATTCGATGGTGCTCTGGGGGCCGTCGCCCGGGCCGGTCAACAGTGCCGACGCCGATGAGCTCACCGCCGCTGAGATCAAAACGCGCCTGGCCGTCTATGAGGATCTGGAGCAGAAGAAACAAGAGAATCCCGATTTTGGCAACCCACGAGTTGCCGATACAGGAGTGCTCCTTGGTATCCGGCAGACGCGCTTTTTTGAAGGGGACTACAAAATAACTGGCGACGACGTTTTGTCCGGCCGTGTGTTTGAAGACTCTATTGCCATGGCGGCCAATCCCGTCATTCACTACTACGGATATCGCCGCTTCCTCACCCACGAGGGCTACGATATCCCTTATCGTTGCCTGCTGCCACAGAAAGCGGAGCACCTGTTGGTGGTTGGACGCTGCATGTCCAGCGACCAGATCGCCTACGAGTCATGGCGCGCGATGGCGCACATACTGCCCCTTGGCGAAGCCGCTGGTACGGCGGCAGCGCTTGCAGCCAGCACGAAGACAAGCGTCCGTGCGCTTGATGTGAAACTTTTGCAGCAAACCCTGCTCGCTCAGGGCGCCGAGATCGGTCAGGGCCGGGCGAGGTGTGTATGAGAAAGGTTCGGTTCTGAAAGACTGGCATTGAGATAACCCGCCTGGCACGGCGACATGTTCGCGGGCGTCAATCGTACCCAAGGCTGGGATCACCCCCTCCGATGGGGAGTGGGAGGTCATCGCACCATCCACATCAACAACCTCCTGTACAACACCAACGGCAGCCGATGGTTGGTATTGTTCTGAACAGCCGGAAGATAGTCCGACAGCTATAATTTTGTATACACACAATGGCCGTGTAAGCGATGAAGAATTGCTTGCTTCTGTATTTCGGACTGACGTAGCTTCAAAGACAAGAGCCGGATGTTTGGCTACATGCCGATCGGGGAGTTACTGGATAAGTGGGAGATACATAAGCATTTCTAGGCACAGAAAGGCCCAAACGGAATAGGATAATTGACGATTTAATCCCTAACTGCATTTTGTTTATATTTGTAGCTAGAATTTCTGTGTAAGCAAGGAGGATATGTTTATAAACTTTACTGTTAATCAATTCATCATTTTGGTTTACATTTTATGGTAAATAAATTAGTATATAAATGTATTTGAGGTTGAGGTGGTTTGGATGAGAAAACATATATCGTTATCAATAGTAGTCATAACGAGTATACTTGTCTCATCATGCGCAAAAGATTTTACGCCCGGCGCACCCCTGTCCACAGCTGTGCAGACTCAGATGGCGATGGCAGCCCCGACGCCTCTCCCGACACCCTCCCCCGAGCCCACGCCTGATCCGATGGCAATCCAATATGACGCGGCGGGCTTGCTGGAGGGCGAGGGAAAATATGCCGAGGCTGCCGAGGCGTTTGCCTTGCTGGGGGAATATCAGGACAGCGCCGCAAGGGCCGGCACTATCCGCAGCTACCTCGACGCCCTCAAGCTGGAAGAGGAGGGCCGGTATCCCGAAGCGTGCCGCGCGTTTGGGGCCCTTGGCGATTACAAAGACAGCCCGGCAAAAGCCAGCTCCCTCCAATTCGCAAAAATCTATGCGGGCGGTGAGTTCAATATCGGCATTCTCAGGAATGGCGGGATCGTCGCGACGGGGAATGACATATCTGTAACGATGGCAATCGGATGGACTAATATTATTGCGATTGATGCCGGTAACACACATACTGCCGCTTTGCGAAAAGACGGCACCGTGGTGGCCATTGGGCAAAATGAGCACGGCGAATGTGATGTCAGCGGTTGGTCCGATATCGTGGCCATTTCTGCCGGATCTTCTCATACTGTAGGATTGAAGAAGGACAGGACGGTGGTGATTGCCGGAGAAGATGAAGACGGTGAATGCGATGTGGGTGCATGGATGGACATTGTCGCCATCGCAAGCGGCGCGTTTTGCACCGTGGGCTTGAAAAGCGACGGCACTGTGGTGCTTGCAGGGGCGAAAGAGTTTCAGCATGAAATCAGCAATTGGAAAGACATCGTGCAAATCTCTGCGGGAGCAAGTAACACCCTGATTGTAGGCCTGAAGAAAGACGGAACGGTTGTAGCCGCAGGAAGAAACGATTTTGGTGAAACAAAAGTGGGCAAATGGACAGACATCGTTTCCGTTTCTGCCGGCGACGGATATACGGTCGGTTTAAAGAAAAACGGCACCGTTGTATGTGTGGGATACAATGAATGGAAGCAATGCAACGCCAGCCGCTGGAAGAATATCAAAGCAATTTCTGCGGGTATGGGTTTTTCGCATACTGTGGGCTTAAAGGCCGATGGCACAGTAGTCGCAACCGGATATAATGATTACAGCGAATGCGATGTGAGCAATTGGAAGAATATCGTCGCAATTGCAGCGGGAGGCTGCTTTACAATAGGCCTGAAAAGCGATGGCACCGTCGTGGCGGCGGGCAACGGCAATGCGCGCAACCCCCATTGGGGCGGTGGCGGGCTGCATTATTGCGACGTGCAGGACTGGAGTGGCGTCACTACAATTGCCGTCTCCAACAGCACTGCCTTTGGGTTGAAAGCTGACGGCACGGCGGTGGCGTCGGGATCGAATTTCTTGGGCATGGCTGATGTGGGCGGCTGGAAGGATCTTGTGGCCGTCGCCACCGGAAGCTTTCATACGGTCGGTTTGAAGAAAAACGGAACTGTTGTAGCCACGGGTATGGGCACGGTCAATATCGGCCATTATTACGGTGACAACAATGATTTCGGGCAATGTAAAGTAGGTGGCTGGAAGAATATTGTAGCCATTGCAGCCTATGGTGGTACCACTGTTGGCTTGAAAAGCAATGGAACCGTAGTGGCTGTTGGATATAACCTGGAAGGCCAATGCAATGTGGGCGGCTGGAAAAACATTATTGCCATTGCCGCAGGGGGGACCCATACGGTCGGCCTGAGAAGCGACGGCACGGTAGTGGCTGCAGGCGGGAAAGCACACAGAGATTATTCCAATCCCCCAGATTTCAAGGAAGTGGCTGGCTGGACGGATATCGTCGCGATCAGCACTGGCAACGTACATGTGGTGGGGCTGAAGCGCGACGGCACGGTCGTGGCGGCCGGCGAGAACTGGCAGAGCCAATGCGATGTGGGCCAGTGGACCGATATCGTTGCAATCTCTGCAGGTCCATATCACACGCTGGGCTTGAAAAGCGACGGTTCCGTTGTGGCGACCGGCGACAACAGTTATGGCCAATGCAATGTGGATATATGGAAGAAAACATCATAAGCACTTCGAAGCCTCTATAATAAACGTAAAGGGATAAATTGGCTGAAAGCCCTCTCGGAAGACCTCTTTGAGGCCGCCAAAGCTGCCAGTGGCAGCATCAAGCCCGCATTTATGAGACTCGATGTAATTGAGCTCATGTCACAGGGCTTGGGCGAGCTTTCAGACAGAAACAAGGAGTCAGGACTTGATTTCCGCGTGAGCCTGATTAGGGAGAAGCTCCATATTCTGGCTGATGGGAAGTTGCTGTGTCGTGTTGTTAAAAACCTGCTCTCAAACGTATTCAAGTATGTCCTTGACCATTCCCGCGTATATGTCAGTTCATATCGTGTGCGAGACCTTGTTCGTATTGAAGTCAAGAACATCTCAGCATACGAGATCACCGTACCCGCGGAGGAACTGACGGAGCGTCTTACACGCGGCGATCAATCCCGTGGATGTGAAGATTCAGGCTTGGGCCTGGCGATTGCGAAAAGCCTGACAGAGCTGCAGGGCGGCGAGTTCAGGATAGAAATTGATGGTGATTTTTTCAAGGCAATTGTGGAGTTCAAGGAGGATATTTCTAGTATTAGCAATGCTTAACCAGTAAACCACTTGTTTGTTGATATTATAAAAAAACCCTATATAACACAAAAGCCCAGAAATACTGGGCTTATCATTGTATCACTGGATAGTGTTAAGGTCGAGGTACCAGGTAGTAGAGTAGAAAACACTCAGCTTTTCTCCGTTGCCTCAGAAGTCGGACCCGGTTTCGGCTTCCTGACCCGCCGCCTCCGGTTTGCCGGCCTGGCGTTGGCAGCCGGTGCGGCATTCGATTCCGGCTGGGTGTTCGCGTTCTGAACCATCTCTTTGCTGGTCTCTTTACCAGTTTCCTTGCCCATTTCCACCTTGGTGTGGTGCTGGATGCGCTTCATCTGCTTGGCTTCCTTGCCAAGCACCAGCGTAATTGCGCGCCCCACGTTGCCGGCCCGGCCAGTTCGGCCAATGCGGTGCACATAGTGCTCAGCATTTTTCGGCACGTCATAGTTAAACACAAGGTCCACACCGGAGATGTCAAGGCCGCGGGCGGCGATATCGGTGGCTACCAGCACGCTCAATGTCTTGGTACGGAAGCGCATCATGATGTTGTCACGCCGGCTTTGGTCCATGTCACCGTGAAGGCCTTCAGCGCGGAAGCCCATGCGCTTGAGGCTGCGCGATATCTCATCCACCTTGTGCTTGGTGTTGCAGAACACCAGGCTCAGCCGGGGCTTGTGCTTGCGCAGCATGTTTGCCAGTTCAGCAACCTTTGATTTCTCGGTGGTCTCCAGATAGCTCTGCTCAATGGCCGGTACCACCAGCGCCTGGTTTTCAATCGTGATAAACTCAGGTTCCTTCTGGTATTGCTTGGCCAGATCAAGGATCTCCTTGGGCATTGTGGCGGAGAACATCAACGTTTGGCGTTTGCTGGAGGTGTAGGAAAGAATCTCCTCAATGTCCTCGCGGAAGCCCATATCCAGCATTTCGTCTGCCTCATCCAGCGTAACGATCTTCACATGGAAGAACCGCACGGTGCGCCGCCGCAGGTGGTCCAGCACTCGGCCGGGCGTGCCCACAATCATCTGCACACCGCCTTGCTGCAGCTTGCGGATCTGGCTTTCCATGTGGGTGCCGCCATAGACGGCCACGACGGAGAATCCTTCCAGATGCTGCGAGAATTGCGTGACGGCATCGGTGATCTGCTGTGCCAGCTCGCGGGTGGGGCAGAGGACCAAGGCCTGCACTTCCTTGTTTGTCAGGTCCAGCTTCTCCAGGATGGGCATTGCGAAGGCTGCTGTCTTGCCGGTGCCGGTCTGAGCCTGGCCGATGATGTCACGGCCTTCCAGAATCAATGGGATGGCCTTCTCCTGGATGGGGGTGGGCCGCTCGTACCCGATGGCAGCGGCTGTTTGATTCATTTTGTCTGATAATTGGGGGATAAAGGTCATGTTGTCAGTTCTTCTTCCTTGTTACTTGTCAGTATACATATACCCACCGTGTCGAGCCGATAACCTTGCTACAGCAGAGGATATTCAAGAAAAAAGGCCCTGCCTGAGCGGCAGGACCTTTCATTTGGTGCGGTCAGTGGGACTTGAACCCACACAGGGAGCCCTATACGCCCCTCAAACGTACGCGTCTGCCAGTTCCGCCATGACCGCAAATCAGGCGTGCCAAAATATTATATAATCTTGCAATTCTATTGTCAAATGGATTTTTTGTCGCAATTCTATTTGTTGCATATTCTCCCCGAGAATCGGATTGACAGGGCTGGGTTTGTTGGTTTATAATAAATCCCACGCGTCGGAAATGTGTTGGGAATAGGGGAGCATAGCTCAGTTGGTAGAGCATTCGGTTTACATCCGACAGGTCGTAGGTTCGAGTCCTACTGTTCCCACCAAGATATGCCTCGGTAGCTCAGTCGGTAGAGCAAGGGACTGAAAATCCCTGTGTCGACAGTTCGATTCTGTCCTGAGGCACCACGCGCGGGAGTAGCTCAATGGCTAGAGCGTCGCCTTGCCATGGCGAAGGTTGCGGGTTCGAGTCCCGTCTCCCGCTCCATTTTGCAATTGAATATGGCGCCATAGCCAAGTGGTAAGGCAGAGGTCTGCAAAACCTCTATTCTCCAGTTCGAGTCTGGATGGCGCCTCCAATCAGAGAGCTCTGAAACCCGGTTTCAGAGCTTTCTTCATAAAGAAAAATGCCATGCGGAACTAGATGAGACGCTGCGCTTGCGAAGTACTCAACGCAAACACAAAAGTAAACCACTGGTGTGAGAACTTAGGAGATAGTATTCTTATATTTGAGGTGAGCGTGATGTTTGGTTGCGAATCTTCAGCTGTGCCATTCAAACATATAAAGACCGACGCAGATATGCAGGAGTTCTTGCGTGAGTGCGGGCATTTTCATGATGGCGTGATCAAAGAGTTGCATCTGCTAAACACCGGTTATGTTGGCAGCGATTTCAGTATGTCATGTAATTTACGGTATTATATCCGCCTGCTTGTGCAGACACAGTGGCAGCATGCACCTGCTATGGAAATCTTGTTTGGCAACGTGACGGAAATGAACATAACAAACGACCCAAATACCATGGACACCATTTATGAGGCTAGTGGTAAGGTTGCTATTAATCAGGTCAGTGGTGTCGTAAGCATCACGCTAAATCTTGATAAGAACCGCTTTGTCTGCGGCGCATTGGCGTATCGTCTCCGGCAGGACTGTATGGGGCCAGAAAGCAGATTTGGTGAGGAAATTGTGTTATATCCCAACAACGATGTTGAGCGAATAGACGATGAGTGGGCGATATGCAGGAAGTGTAATGAAACTTGGAAGCATGATGGCAGGGCGGTGTTGCTCTGCCCAACTTGCCGGCATCTGATCAAGGATCTGTGAATGTCCGGTTGACTGCCATTGTCAACGGTGGTAAACTACCAAGGTGACTTGCCGAAGTGGCGAAATTGGCAGACGCAAGGGACTTAAAATCCCTCGGGGCAACCCGTGCCGGTTCGAGCCCGGCCTTCGGCACCAACGTGCAACTTCCTGTCGACCAGGAAGTTTTTATTTTTCCTGACCTATCCACATATTCGCTATATGATTGATCTTTAGTGGTTTTACCGTTATAATGCTTGGCATAACACTGTTTGGAGGCTTGATGGGCGTTTTTCGGCAGCTCCAAAACAGGAATACCCGGTTGTTGATGTCTGCACAGTTCATTTCCGAGTTGGGAAGTGTAATGCAGACATTTGCTCTGTCATTGTATGTATATACCAAGACCAATTCGGATATCGCCTTTGCCTCGGTGCTGGCGGTCGCAGTGATTCCCAGATTGATGGGCCCGTTCTCCGGAGTGGTTACTGACCGTATCGACCGGCGGCGGTTGATGGTGATCCTGGATGTCATTGCCGGTTGTGTCACGTTTGTGTTCGCGCTTTGGCACCACTTTGTGATCGCGCTGCCCCTGGCCAGTGTTTACGCATTTGTGCTCTTGCTTTCCGCGGCGCAGACTTTTTATGACCCCACGAACAACGCCATTATCCCCGAGATTGTGGAGGAAAGCCAGCTCAAGGATACCAACATCCTGGGCTCTATGGTGTCCAGCTTCGCACTAATTCTAGGGCCTGTGGTTGCTTCCATGCCTTTTCTGCACCCGGGCGATGACAACGGGTTGCTTGTCATCATGTTGGTAAATTGCTGCAGTTTTTTTCTGGCGGCATTTATTGAGTCTCGGCTGAAGAATAAAAGCGCGATCAAGAGCGGTCCCCAGGAGCATGAGTCGCTTTGGGCCTCCATGCGTGTTGGCCTTGATGCTATTTTCCATAACAAAGAGCTTGTAATGATTGTGGTGCTGAGCATCGCATCCAACTTCGCGTTGTATCCTGTGTTTTCGGTGGGTGTATCCATCATCATGTTCAAGGATGTGGGTGTGACCAACGAGCTGTTTGGCATTTCACGTTCAATCTTGTATATCGGCCCGATCGCCGGGTCACTGTTGGCTTCCGCAATCATGAAAAAGCTGGATTATCGCAGATTGCTTACAAGAGTGTTCCTGCTTGATGGGGTGCTTCTGGTTTTGATGGCAGCGGCGCTTTTGTTCGGATATCTGGTTGGAGACCGGCGCGTGATGCTGCAATTCATGCTCATCAACTTTGCTGCTTTGTGTATTGTGGCATCCATCGTAACAGCGAGCATCGCTGTCACCACCGCCATGCAAAGGATCGTACCCGGCCACCTGATGGGCCGGGTGGTGGGGGTGGATGCCGCTCTGTGTATGTTGGCAATCCCCGTTGGCCAGATGCTTTTCAGCATCTTGTCAGACAATATGGGCTCGTGGGTCGCGCTGGTGTTGTATGCTGCCATCGCGGTGGTTGCCGGTTTGGTTGGCTGGAGGCAATACAATCATTTGATAAAAAGAGAGCACGATCTTCCTGGAACAGGTTCGGGCCAGGGTGCTTCAACCGCCTGAGGAAAGCCATGCCGCCAGCACGTCAAGCACCTTGTTATACTGGCACTCGCCATGGGTGTGCACGATGAAATCGGCGTTTTGGCGGGTCGGGCTGATGAACTTTTGATACATAGGTTTGACTGTAGTTACATATTGAGTATAAACAGATTGCGCAGAACGGTTCCGCTCGATCATATCACGCATAAGTCTGCGTGCGAATTGCAAATCATCATCCACATCCACGAAAATTTTCAGGTCTGACAGCTCCAGAACTTCCTGAAAATACAGAGCAAAGATCCCCTCCAGGATGAGGGTATTTGTGCCATCCAGCAGATCGCTATCCTGGCATCGGCGATGGATTGTAAAATCATATCTTGGAACTTGCACAGGTCGCCCAGCAGCCAACTCCCGTACGCAGTGTGTCAATAGTGGCACATCCATCGAATCGGGATGGTCATAGTTGAATTGGGAGCGGGTTTCAAAGTCCAATTCCGGGTGATCGGCGTAAAACCGGTCCAAACTCAAATGCAGGCAGCTGTCCGCGCCGATACGCTTGATCAGCCGTTCCGCGAAAGTGGTTTTTCCGGAACCGGAACCCCCTCCAATGGCAATAACTGGCATCGGTCAACCTCCATTGGATTACAGTCTGTCAAGCTCTGCCAGCCACACGGCTGCCGATGCGTCGGATGGCATGCGCCAGTCACCGCGGGGCGACAATGCCACAGAGCCCACCCGGGGGCCGTCGGGCATGCAGGAGCGCTTGAACTGCTGGCTGAAGAACCGCCTCACAAAGATGCCCAACGTCTTTTTCATAAGTGCCGCCTCATATTTGCTTCCGAATGCGTTGCCCGCCAGCAGCAGGAGTTTGGCTGGGCCGGCGCCACCTTCCATCATGTGATAGAGGAAGAAGTCATGCAATTCATACGGTCCCAGAATCTCTTCGGTGCGCTGGTTGATTTCACCATCTTTGGAGGGGATCAACTCCGGGGTGACCGGCGTGTCCAGAATATCGGCGGCGATTTCTGCAACATGGCCGCTGAAGCTGTGGGTGCTGAGCCACTTCACAAGATGGCGCACCAGTGTCTTAGGCACACCGGCATTCACGTTATACATCGACATGTGGTCGCCGTTGTAGGTGCTCCAGCCCAGAGCCGCCTCGGATAGGTCGCCGGTGCCCAGCGCCAGCGCCCCAATCCTGTTGCAGTAATCCATCAGGATCTGCGTGCGCTCACGGGCCTGGCAATTTTCATAAGCAACGTCGTGGCTGGCGGGGTCTTGGCCGATGTCCTGGAAATGCTGCATGACGGCAGCCGTGATGTCAATGTCCAGCACCGTGCAGCCCAACTCCCGCATCAGGCCAAGAGCATTGTTCTTGGTGCGGGTGCCGGTGCCAAAGCCTGGCAATGTCAACGCATGCAGCCCGGCTAACTCCCAGCCTTGCTCTCGGAAGAGCCGTGCGGCCACCAGCAGCGTCAGCGCCGAGTCGAGCCCGCCAGACACGTTGACGGCAGCTTTCTTCAACCCCGTATGCTCCATGCGTTTTCTGAGGGAAGCCACCTGGATGGCAGTGATCTCCTCGCTGCGGGCGTCCTGCTCAGCACCGCCGGGCACGAAGGGCAGGGGGTGGTAGGAGCGCAGCAGCGGCAGCCGTGCGGATGTGTTCAGCTCAAAGGCAACCGTCTTGCCCTGGGGCCGCTCATAATCGGCAAAGAACGTGCCGCTGCGGCCCCGCAGGAAGGCGAGCCTGCCGGTGTCGATGTCAGAAATGGTGAGCTCACCAGCGCGGAACCGTCTTCCTTCGGTCAGGATACGGCCGTTTTCTGCTATCGCCGTGTAGCCGCCAAAGACCATGTCGGTGGTCGACTCATCTGGGCCAGCCCCCGCGTACACATAACCGGAAATGCAGCGGCCGGACTGCTGGGCGATCAGGCTTTTGCGATACTCATGTTTTGTTACAGCCTCATCACTGGCTGAGGGATTCAGCGTCAGCAACGCGCCGCGCTGAGAGAGCCTACCCGACGGCGGGTTGGGCACCCATAAATCCTCGCAGATCTCGATGCAGAAGGCCAGCGTGCCACAGCAGGACTCAAACACCATATCGTCACCAAATGGCACCTGTTGGCCGGCGATTTCCAGCATGAAGTCTGTGCCCCTGCCAGAGCCAAACCATCGGACTTCGTAGTATTCCTTATAATTGGGCAAGTGGATCTTCGGCACAATGCCCAGCACCTTGCCGCTTTGAACGGCCGCTGCGCAGTTATATAGCCGGCCCTTCACATTCATCGGCAAGCCCACGATCGCGACGATGCTCTCACATGCGGCTGCGATCTGGGCCAATCCATCCAGCGCCGCCCGCTGGAGCGCTGGCTGTAAAAACAGATCGCCGCAGGTGTAACCGGTAATGGATAGCTCCGGGAACACCACCACGGCGGCTCCGGCTGCCTCTGCCTGGTTGGCCATCTCGATGATCTGCTCCACATTATAGGCGGTGTCGCCCACCTTTAGCCTCGGCGAGGCTGCGGCAACCCTTACAAAATCATAATTGATCAGCATGGAACCCTCGGCGTTTTCTGTTTTGTATTATTATAGCATAGCATGGGCTTTTGGGCGGAAAAACCTGTAAGGATGAAATAATCCCAGATGATTAGATTATCATAATATTGACTAACTTTGACCAATGCTGTATAATTTGGGCATAGAACCATGATGTCATCACTGATGTTGTGTAACCAGAGGGGGTGAAACCGCTATTCCAAGGAATATCAGGATTGAAATTGTATGGTTGTTATGATATAGTATCTTGGATATTCCCTGAAATGGTATAACCATGAATTTTTAATTTTGTTGAGTTTCACAGGAGGAAGACCCAGATGACCGTAACCATGGAAAAGACAGGCGCCAACCAGGCCAAGCTGACGATCACCATTGACAATGACGCATACAACGAGGCGATGCAGAAAGCCTATCTGATCGTCCGCAACAAGGTGAACCTCCCCGGTTTCCGCAAGGGCAAGGCGCCCCGGCAGGTCATCGAGAGCTTCTATTCCGAGGCTGTTTTTTATGATGATGCGTGCAACATCGCCATCCCCGAGGCCTATGACAAAGCGATTGCAGAACAGGGCCTGTTCGCGGTGGACCAGCCCGACATCGATGTGACGGAAATCGGCGGCGGCAAGGGCATCACTTTCACCGCTGTGGTTACGCTGAAGCCCGAAGTAGTGCTGGGCCAGTATAAGGGCCTGGAAGCCAAGAAGGAAGAATACCCTGTGACCGAAGAAAACGTGGACGCGGAGTTGAAAGCCGCCCAGGAGCGCGTAGCCCGTTGGGTGGAGGCTGACCGGCCCATCCAGAACGGCGACCGTATCATGCTGGATTACAGCGGCTCTGTGGACGGTGTGCAGTTCCCCGGTGGCACGGCGGAAAACCAGCCGCTGGAAATCGGTTCCGGCCGTTTCATCCCCGGTTTCGAGGAGCAGTTGGTGGGCGTGGCTCTCAATGAGGAGCGCGACATCGAGGTGAAGTTCCCCGATGAGTACCATTCCGAGGATCTGGCCGGCAAGCAGGCTGTGTTTCATGTGAAGATTCGTGAGATCAAGGGCAAAGAAGTGCCGGCCATCGATGATGAGTTCGCCAAGGACGTGAGCGAGTTTGACACGCTCGAGGAATACAAAACCAGCATCCGGGCCAAACTCACCGAAAGCAACGAGCACCGCGCCGAGCATGAGTTTGAAGACAAGCTCGTGGAGCTGGCCGTGGCCAATGCCACTGTGGAGATCCCGCAGGTGATGATTGACCGCCAGGCTGACCGCATGGCCCATGAGTTTGAATACCGCATGGCCTATCAGGGTATAAAAATGGAGGACTACCTCCGGATGACCGGCATGCAGCGCACCGACATCCTGGACCGCTACAAGGAAGAAGCCGCCAAATCTGTGAGGACGTCGCTGGTGCTGGAAGCCATCCGCAAGGCGGAGAGCATTGAGGCTTCCGATGAGGAAGTGGAGCAGGAGCTTGCCAAAATGGCCGAGGCCCGCAAGCAAACTGTGGATGAGATCAAGAAGAATTTTTCCGATGAGGATAAGGACTACCTCAAGGACAATATAATAATGCAGAAGACCATCAAGCTTTTGGCGGACAACGCCGCCAACTGACTGATCCTGGGGAAAGGAGAAAACAATGGGATTGGTTCCGATTGTTGTTGAACAAACCAACAGGGGCGAGCGCTCCTATGATATCTATTCGAGGCTTCTCAACGACCGCATAGTGTTTGTGACTGGCGAGGTGGAAGACCACATGGCCAACCTCGTGGTCGCACAGCTGCTGTATCTGGAGGCGATGGATCCCGCCAAGGACGTCTTCCTCTACATCAACAGCCCCGGTGGCTCGATTTCTGCCGGCATGGCAATTTATGACACGATGCAATATGTGAAGTGCGACGTGAGCACGATCTGTGTGGGCATGGCAGCCAGCATGGGCGCGTTTCTGTTGGCAGCCGGCGCCAAGGGTAAGCGCAAGGCATTGCCCAACGCCGAGATCATGATCCACCAGCCCAGCGGCGGCGCCCGGGGCCAGGCCACGGACATTGCCATCCACGCGGAGCATATAATTAAAACAAAGAAGAAGATGAACGAGCTTCTGGCTGGCATGACCGGCCAGCCAATCACCCGTATCGAGAAGGATGTGGAGCGCGACTTCTTCATGGCCAGCGCCGAGGCGCTGGAATATGGCCTGATCGACGAAGTGATCACCACCCACTGACCGGCAAAGGAGACCACATGCCGAAAAATGATGACAAGAACCAAGTGAAGTGCTCGTTCTGCGGCAAGGCCCAGGATCAGGTGCGGCGCGTCGTGGCAGGCCCCGGCGTCTACATCTGCGACGAGTGCATCGAGCTCTGCCAGGAGATCATCGACGAGGATTTCACCTCGCCAGCCACCACAGAGCTCAAGAACATCCCAAAGCCCAAAGAGATCAAGGCAATCCTGGATGATTTCGTGATCGGCCAGGATGACGCGAAGAAGTCTCTGGCGGTGGCGGTATACAACCACTACAAACGCATCAGCCACGGGGACAAAAACAAAGACGTGGAGCTGCAGAAGTCCAACATCGTGATGCTGGGGCCCACCGGCTGCGGCAAGACGATGCTGGCCGAGACGCTCGCCCGCATCCTGGAAGTGCCCTTCGCCATCGCCGACGCCACCAGCCTCACCGAGGCCGGCTATGTGGGTGAAGACGTGGAGAACATCCTTCTAAAGCTCATCCAGGCTGCCGACTATGATGTGGAGAAAGCCGAAAAGGGCATCATCTACATCGACGAAATCGATAAGATTGCCCGCAAGTCTGAAAATCCGTCCATCACCCGCGACGTGTCCGGCGAGGGCGTGCAGCAGGCGCTGCTGAAGATCCTTGAGGGCACCACGGCCAGCGTGCCGCCGCAGGGTGGCCGCAAGCACCCGCACCAGGAGTTCATCCAGATAGACACCACGAATATCCTGTTCATCTGCGGTGGTGCATTTGACGGAATCGAGAAGATCATTGAGAACCGCACCGGCAAGAAAACAATGGGGTTCGGCGCCGAGGTGAAGTCCAAGGAAGACAAGGACATCGGCGAGATCCTCAAGAACATCCTGCCGGAAGACCTGCTGAAGTTCGGGCTGATCCCCGAGTTTGTGGGCCGCGTGCCGATCATCGTCACGCTGCACGGCCTTGACGAAAAGGCACTGCTGCGCATCCTCACCGAGCCCCGCAACGCGCTGGTCAAGCAATACAAGCGGCTGTTTGAGATGGACAATGTGGAGCTGGTGATCGAGGAAGAGGCGCTGAAAGCGGTGGCGAAGAAAGCATTGGAGCGCAAAACCGGCGCCCGCGGCCTGCGCGCGATCCTCGAGAAGGTCATGATGGATGTGATGTTTGACATCCCGTCCAGGCAGGATGTGGAGATGTGCCGCGTCACCCGCGAGTGCGTGGAGGAGGCCAGCTGCATGCCGGAAATCCGGTTGGCGCCGAAGAAGATCAAGAAGGCGCTGCTGGAAGAGAATGTGATTGATAAGCCGATTGCTTAGCTTTCGCCTTCGGTGCTGGCGCACCTTGGCGAGTTATAGTTCGTAAATGCTTTTTGCTACCCGCCCACCGCGCATGTCGCTGGGCGGGTTCTTTTCTTTTTCCTCGTAAATTTTTCTCAAATAGTGTGGAAACGTGCCTTTGGGCAGGAATTGCCTCATTCCTTGAATCTGCTATCGTTTGCCTCTGCCGAATGAATCGGCTATCGGCACTCGACTTCATCTTCCGTGCTGATTATGTAGGTTAGTCTGATCCTGTAAGAAAATTGCCAATCTCCTCCCAATACTCCTCCTGCCTGCTCATCGAATTATGATCCCCCTCAATCTCCACCATCTTCATATCTCCGCCCCAATGATCCGCCACAAGCTTGGAGTGCCAAACCGGGATCGTGGTATCCTCCGACCCGGTGAGGATCAGCAGGGGAGCGGTGATGCCCGGCGCGCGCTCAATGGTATTGAACTTGTGCCGCAGTATCAAATTGACCGGAACAAATGGGATCATTTCCTGCACCACACTGGTCATGCTGTCGTAAGGAGACACCAGGATCACAGACGAGACGCTTCGCTGACTGGCCACATAGGCTGCCACTCCGGTGCCGATGCTCCTGCCCATCACCACAACTTTACCGTTGCTGTAGTCGTCCATCCGGGTGAAGTGGTCATAGATTTCCAGCGCGTCGCTGCACATCGTGGTTTCACCGGCAGTGCCGTCACTGGCTCCGTACCCCCTGTAGTTCATCAACACGATCGCCCAACCTTCCAGCTCGCCCATCCGCGCGATCAAGCGGGAGACTTCCTCGGCGTTTCCGCCGTAATAAATCAACAGGTTGGATTCTTTCTCCTCGTTGTTGACTAGCCAGCCACGCACCACCGTGCCATCGGCCATGGCAAGTTCCACGGTGTCTACACCGGGTGGGTCGCCAGCTTGTGCAAATGCCTCGATAGAGAGCTT
This sequence comes from Bacillota bacterium, assembly GCA_023435705.1. Classification (GTDB taxonomy): domain Bacteria; phylum Bacillota; class Clostridia; order Christensenellales; family UMGS416; genus JAEYRA01. The sequence goes on from JAEYRH010000001.1 coordinate 18,010, forward strand.
CTTGGGGTAAAACAACAGCTTGTCCTGCGCTCCAAATAAGAGGAGGCACAAAACAAGCCACAGTGCAAGCGCAATGGCTGCCCCGATCGCGACGATGCGGATCAGCCTGTTCAGCCTTGGCTTCGCTGTTTGTGTTATCATGCTCAGTTGGCCGCTGGCTGCTCTGGTTTCACGAGAATTGGCTTGCTGTAGGGCCCATAAACCTTCTTGCCCTTCACAATCGCATAGGCCCTGACCATGTAGTAATACTCCGTGTCAGCGGCAAGGCCATTGTTCCACCAGGTGGTGGAGGTGAGGGTTTTTACAAGTATGAATGGCCCGCCGGCCTTTTCTGCCCTGCACACTTCATACCTGGTCGCGCCGGCCACTGCCCCCCAGGAGACTTTGATGGTCTCTTTGCTGGTATGCATGGCCTGCAATTCAGGTGCGGCAGGAACCGGCCTGGTTGAGACAACAGCCGATTCGACTCCATATACCCGGGCGGTCTCCAGCTGCTTGAAGGGTTTGACCCTGTAGTAGTAGGAGGTGCCCAGCTTCAGCTTATTGTCGGTGAAGGAGCTTGTGTAGACTGTTGCGATCAGCGATAATTTCCCCTTGGACGAGATTGCCCGGTATACTTCATAGCCGGAGGTATATTCAGGGGCTTCCCACTGCAAAGTGATGGAAGATGCTGATGCGGAAACCGCCTTTAATTCCTCTGGCGTGGCTGGGATGACCCATCGGGCGTAGAGTGTGATATCGCCCCGCAATGGCTCGGTTGCGATGCTCCATGCACTGGTGCATGCTTTGTCACGATACCAGCCACCAAATACAAACTTTTCGCGGGTTGGGTCTGCCGGAGCGGGGATGGGGGAGCCGTAGGACGCCGTAATGGGTGCTGTGGCGCTGCCACCCTGGCTGTCAAAGGATACATTGTGCTGCACCGGTTTCCAGAGCGCATACAGCACGATGTCGTTGCCGATCACAGCTTTAGCAAAATTCCAATTATTGAGGCAGGCAGCCTCCTGATACCAGCCGGCGAACTGATAACCGGTCCGCACGGGGTTAGCCGGAGCCGGGTCTGCCTTGCCGCCGGAAAGCGTGATTACCGACTTATTGGGTGCTTTCCCGTCCAGCAACTCCAGAGTCGCGTGGCAATAGGTGGTAACGGGGCGGTCTGTGTAGCTGATCCAGCCGGTCTGCGTGACGTGGCCGAAAAACCGGAGTTTCTCCGCTGCGCCGCTGAACGCGGTGGCGCTGATGGCTGGAGGTTGACCTTCGAAATAGACAGCGGAAAGTGCTGTGCAGCCCTCAAAGGCGCCTGAGGAAATGTTGTTGACCCATTTTGGAATTGCGACTGATACCAGAGAGGTGCAGCCAGCAAATGCTGAGTCGCCAAAGCCCAGCAGATACTCCGGCAGCTTGACACTCTGCAGGCCTGTGCAGCCCTTGAAAGCACTGTCACCGATCACAGTCACTTTGGCAGGCAGAGACACCGACTTGATGCCCGCCTTTCCTTCAAACACACTGGAGCCGATGGCCGAAACCGCCATTCCGCCCAGTATGTCTGGCACAACCACGTCGCCAGCGGAGCCGGAATATCCTGTCACGGTGGCGTTGGCTCCGTCCACAGTGTATGCCCACTCACCAACTGCGCGGTTGGCTGCTGCCATGGAAGGCTGTGGCGCCAGGATCGTTGCCACAACCAACAAGGATATGAGGAATCTCAACGCTGTTTTCATCAGTTCTGACCTCTTCACTGGCAAGTGATGTGTTGTTGCCCACTCAGTATAACATCGAATGATGGTAAATCAAGGCAAAACAGGCCGAAGAAAGCGCCTGGATCATCCAGACGCTTCCCATCCTGCATACCAAATTGTAATACAATCAATAACCCAGCTTAGCTGGCCGCACCTCATCGGTCCATCTCAGAGCATCCTCAATACCTTGTTTGACCGTGCGCTCCGCTTTCCAGCCCAGCAGAGAGAATGCCCGGTCGGCATTGGCAAAAGCGCCTGCCACGTCGCCGGGGCGGGGGGGCGCGGTAACCACGTTGATCTTCCTGCCATAGACTGTCTCGAAGGCTGTGAGCAGCTCCCGCACTGTTACGCCCAGGCCGGTGCCCAGGTTGATGGGCATATAGCTGCCACCGAACTGCTCGAACGCGCCGTCAAACCGCTCCACGGCCTTCACATGGGCTTGCGCCAGGTCCCAGATGTGGATATAGTCGCGGATGCCCGTGCCATCGCGGGTGGGCCAGTCGGTGCCTGTGAGTTGAAACTCGGAGGTGTGGCCCAGCGCCGCACTCACCATCTTGCCCAGCACATGGGTGGGAGCCGGGTCATAAGGGCCAGTGCGCATCCACGGATCGGCGCCGATGGGGTTGAAATACCGCAGGGCAATGCCCTTCATGCCATAGGCGCGGCACATATCCTCCAGCACCATTTCCATCATGTATTTGGTGCGGGCATAGGGGCTTGAGGGCTTCAGGGGAGACTCCTCCTTCACCATGAACCCCGGCACCGCGTCATAAATCGAGGCGGATGAGGAGAAGATGATCCTTTTGCAGCCCAGTTCTTTCAATTGTTTGAACAGCCCCAGAGACTTGACCACATTCTCTGAGTAGTAATCAAATGGCCGTGCCACAGAGTCTGGCACCACGATCAGCGCCGCGAAATGGATCGCAGCGGCAATGTCCGGGTGGTCATCAAAGATTTGTTTCACCAGTGTTTTGTCGGCGATATCACCATGGTAAAAAATGCGGCCATCCGTGAAAGCCTCGCGCCCGTTTACCAGAGAGTCCAGAATCACCGGTGTGTGGCCCGCGTCCAGCAGGGCCGAGCAGGTGGTGGACCCTATGTAACCAGCCCCGCCTGTTACCAGTATCTTCATGTCATACCTCCTGACATTGCTTATATACAGAATATTCCTCTAGCGTTTCATTTTGGCGCTGCCTTGACGGTAATTGTATTGGCGGTATTTCCGATTGCGTTTCTGCATATTCACAAGCCGGATTGCCACCATCGCGAGCGCCAGCACCAGCACCACGACGCCGACCCACACCAGGATAGAGCCACCTCCGCCGCTTTCCGAGCCGTCATCCGATGGATTGCCGGACTGGACAGCGATCGATGAGGGCTTGGAGCCTTTGGAGTTGGAGCTGGATTCCGATTGTGCTGTTGTTGGGGCAGGGGTGGGCATTTCCTTGACCTCGCGAGATGCCAGCAAGTCGCATTCGTACACAACCGATTCTTTATATGAGAAAGTCACCGTGCCCACAACTTCATCCTGAGCGATGGGGGCAGTATCCTTGGTGATCTGCACGTTGGCAACAAACTGCGAAGGATCGGCACGAAGGCCGCTGATGATTTCTTTCTGGTCGGTGATATAGGCGTTGACTGTCTTGGGAAGCAGCGTGAGCTGCAGAACACCCTGGCCTGGGTCGGTGCCGGCGGCATTCTTCACTTCCAGCGGATCGATCGCTTGGCTGCTGAGGAGCTTTTTCAGATCCAGTGTGTCATAAAACTGGAAGCCATATTCAAGCATTGTAACCGAGTCAACCCAGTAGTCTGGCTTGCCGTCTTTGAGTATAACGCCAATCAAGCTCATATTGTCCTTCTTTGCAGAAGACACGAGGGTGTATCTGGCCGGGTCTGTATACCCGGTTTTTACGCCGGTCGCATATATGTATCCATACGCTTCGCCCTTGTTTGGATTTATCAGCTTGTTGTGGTTTTCCCACTTCCAGGCATCATGCTCGTTGGTGGCAGGCGCTGTATACTTAAAGGTGGAGGTAAGTTTTGTAAATTCTGGATACTTCCTTGCTTCTTTTGCCAGAAGCGCCATATCCCTTGCAGATGTATAATGCTCAGTGTTGTGCAGCCCATATGGGTTTGTGTAATGGGTGTTGATCATGCCCAACTGCTGGGCTTTGTCATTCATCATTTGCACAAACGCTTCAATGTTCCCGCCCACATGGATGGCAATGGCATTTGCAGCGTCATTTGCCGATGGCAGCATCAGCGCGTAGAGCAAGGTTTCCAAGGGCAGTGTTTCGCCACTTTTCAATCCAATATTTACATAACCACTTGGCAATTTCGGCAAGGTGCCTACTGTGACCAGTTCAGACATTTTGTGGCCGCTTTTGATATATTCGACAGCCAGAAGGCAGGTCATGATTTTTGTGATGCTGGCCGGGTAAAGACGGGCGTCCGCGTTTTTTTCAAACAGGATTTTTCCAGTCTTTTCATCCATCAGTATCGCCGCTTCGGCCTTGACAGCTGTGTCAAGAAGCTCACCTTGGGGAGCTTTTTTATCCCAATCTCTGGGTGACGCAGTGCCATACGGCATGGCCGCTGCGGCACCTTCAGCCCTCGCAGAGATGGGCGCAAATTGTATGGATAGCGCCAGCAGTGCTGCAAGGACTGGCAGAAGGAATTTCTTCATCAAACAGAACCTTTCTGTCTATATTTCAATAAGCAGTGTGATTATATCAAAAATCGCGCTGGATGTGAAGGACGGATCGTTTTTGCATCCATTCAATGGATCATGATATTGCGGAAAACAGTGGGCACATTGGCGTGAAAAGGCCTGAAACCCATGAAATTACTGACTTTTAGCGTGTTGAAAATTTGACAGTATGAATGCAATCAGATAGAATGTGACTGTTGCTTTTCGGGCTCTCTGCCCGTTTTTCAGGAGGATGAACACATGCGGATTCGCAGTATTGCGATATTATTATGTTCAATATTATTGTTATCGTCGGCAGCATTCGGCAGCATCGCATATGCGGCGGATACATTCTCATCGGATGGAGTTAGCTTGTCCGACATCCGGATTAGCCCGAATGCACTTTCAGGAGATGGCGAGGTGGCCGTGACCGCCAATATCTCGGTGGATACCTCCAGGGCAGAAGGTGGCCTTGCCAATGTGCGGATATCCGGAGATGCCGTGAAGTCATCGGAGACACGGGGAATCATTTCCATCGGAGAAAACATCGACATTGGGTTCACAATCACAGTCAGGAGCAGCGACCTGAACCAGCCGCTATCTTTGGTTTTGTTATGGGATGGCACTACCTCTGGCTTGCCATTTCATATTACAATCCCCTCAAAGGCACCGGTTGAGCCTGCCATTACGTTTACACGCACCATCGATAAAACATCGGTGGAGATTGGCGAGACGGTAGCGATCACATACACCGTGAAAAACTCCGGCTCAATAGACATTTCAGACCTGGTGATCACAGACGCTGGCATCGGGTCTGATTTCAAGCTGGACGAGCCCTCGCTGCTCGCTGGCACTACAAAAACAAAAACATTGAATTATCAGGTGGAGGCTGATTTTACATCTGCGCCCAAGCTTACTTACCATGCCAACGGCAAAACTTACACTGCCCAGTGCACAGAAAAAGCTGTGAAACTGAAGGTTGTGCAACTGAGTGCAACGCTCCGGGCAATTCTTCCGGAATCCGTGGAGCCTGGCGGCCAGGTGACGCTGGTGTGCGAGCTGCAGAACGCCGGAAGCGTTAAAATTACGGGGATTACGATCGATGAGCCCACATTGGGGAGCAAATTGTTCACCGCTCAATCGCTGGACAAAGGTGAATCAATGCAGTTTTCCAAGACGGTCACACTGATGCACACCAACACATTTCAATACTCCATTACCGCAAAGGATGATTCCGGTAACCCTGTTACAGTGAAAACAAACCAGCTACAAATTGTTGTCAGCTCCGGCAATGATCAGTATGACATAGAAATCAGGGCAAGCCCCGACCTGATACAGTTGGCTGAGCCCGGTATCGTCAGCTTTGAGATCACGATAACCAATAAAGGGGCTGCACCGGTGGAGCACGCCACGATCACCGGCACGGACGGAGAGAAGCTGGAAGAGGATTTCACGTTGCCGGTGGGGGTTTCCAAATGGACTTGGGTGTCCAGCATCATTGATAAAACCACCTCTTTTGCCTTCACTCTGTCTGTGACTGACGGCAAAGGCGGCTATTTGCGCTCTACCGATCCTTATGAGGTGAAGGTTGCCAATCCTTTGCCCACAGCAACCGCTTCGTCAGCACCGAGTGAAGCACCAGGGCAGTCGCCGGGCACAATTGAGACCGACACCAAGCCGGTGGGTAGCTTCGGAGACATTTTCCGGGCAATGATTGTTGTGGGAGGCCTGATAGTTGTCACGATTATTGTGCTAATTGTAATGCTCATTTCTGATAAACTGAAACGGAAAAACACACGGTAAAAAATCGTGCGACGCAATGCAAGGAGGCGAGGCAATGAGAACCCCGCCTTCTTTCAGTTCGTCGCAGCGGGCGTAGATTAAGATTGCTTGTTCAGTGAATAGCCAAACATATGCTGCACGATGGCTTCCTCGACCTTTTTTGGGTCTTCTGCATCCTGATTGCTTAAGCTGATTTTGCCCGGAATCAAGTTGCCAAAGCCTGTCATGCCGTATCCTTTTTCAAATGTCCGCTCCTCAAAATATGTATTATTATAATACCCTGGCGCATTCTTGGCAGTGTAACGCACGTGAACCACACCGGCATCCTCATCATATTTGGTTATCACAGCCCGTACTGTAACAGCCTTGCCATCCAGCTTCGCGGCATGGCTCCATTGATCCCCCTGATGCAATGGGAATTTCAGAATCACCAGATTGTGAAGCTTTGAGTTGATTTCCTTTTTTCCACGTTCGTTGGCTATGACCTCCTCTGTTACAGTGCCTCTGGAGGGGTCCGCATGGTAGCGCACTACAAAACGGTCGTCCTTGCCGGTGCCATCATGATAAACACCTTGATACTCCAGCACCGTTTCGGTGGAACTGGCCTTTACTTGCCTAAGCGTGCCTTTGTGACCGTATTCGGCAAGGCCAAAATAGGTGTATTCCTGCTCCAGTCGCGGCAGCCACTGCTCCCAGCCTGTGGCCTGTGCTTGCTCATCTGGCAGATACAGCCGGTAGCCAATTAGTTCGCTTGAGTCTTCAAACTGATACAGGCGATCAAATGCAGTTACTCCCATGCCATCCGTGATCTCCCGTTTTTCGTAATAGCCTCCACTATTTGACCGATAGGTGAGAAAGTAGGTTGTTTTTCCATTCACTTGCCGGATATCATCAATTGTGCAATCCAGGATTGCTTCTTTGCCATCTGCGTCTTTGACAGTCTGTGACCATTTCGCTCCTTTATCCAGAGGCTCCCGGATCAGCTCAAGGTTGGGGAAGACGTTGTCCAATGCCTTGGATCCCTGGAGTGTCTGCTTGAGCACGCCGGATTGCACCTGATATGTAATTTTTACGTTAAAGTCGTCTTTCGATTCCCCGCCGGACATGTCTGCCACTTCGCCTTCGCAGCGGTATGTCAATATCCTGCCCGACTCGTCAATACCGGTGAGTTCCATTTTCAAGGCATATTCAGCAAAACCGGAGTATTGCCAAACAAAACCTGTCTCACTTGGAAGAAGCCTTTTTATGGCATCAATGGAGCCGGTTTGCACAGGCGGTGTCGCTGTGGCGGATGGTGTTGCAGTCGCGGTGGTTGCCGGAGTTGGAGTGGCTTCGGGTTGGCCGGTGCCGCCAGGTTTGGCTGTAGCGCAACCGGACAACAGCACAAAAAGGGAAACAAGTATGGTGCATATGAGTCTTTTCATTTATTCAATCCCTCCACACAAAGGTTAGTGTATCCTGTTTGGTTTTGTCGATTCCCGTCGGTGTTTCTGAGCATGCCGGAGCGGCGCATACATCCTGCTGTGATGGCGAATCTATGAAGGATGGCTTTTCGGAGGTATTTGTTGGATCGAAACAATCAAAATGTTGACAAGAGCTTAATGCATGGTGAGCCCAAACGGCCTGCGATTCGTTTGTTGACGCGCCTGCTGGTCTTTTTGCTTTTTTTCGAATTGGGTCTGGCGGCTGTTGCCGTATGGAAACTCAATAAACTCGGATATTTCGAGCATCTGCCCATCGTAGAGAGATCCAAGAACAACAACCGGATCATGCAGCCGGAGGGTCTGGAGCCTGGGGGGCAGGGAGAGGATACAGATGAGCCGGACCTGAGTGGAAATTCCGGAAAGACGCCGATTTATGCCGTAACCCCAATCAACAGCGACGTGGTCAACATCCTGGTGCTGGGTGTGGACACCTGGGAGCCTGGGGGAAGCGGCCGCGCGGATCTCAGCATGATTGTTTCCATCGACCAGAACAACAACACGGTCAAGCTGGCCTCCATCCTTCGTGACACATTGGTGCCCATCGAAGGTCACGATTGGAACCGCCTGAACGCTGCATTTGCTTTCGGTGGAGCCGGCCTTTCCATCAACACGGTCAATGAGGCGTTCGGACTGGATGTTCAGCGTTATGTAAAGCTGGATTTCAGCGCCATACGCGACATTATCGATGCAGTTGGCGGGGTGGATATTGAACTGACTGAGAAAGAAATCACCTATCTGCGCTCTTATGGATACAAGGTGACCAAAGGTTCAGGCGTCAAACATCTGGACGGAAACACTGCGCTTGCCTATTCGCGCATCCGCAAGATAGACAGCGATTTCCGCCGCGCCCAGCGCCAGCGCAATGTGATGACAGCTGCTCTCAAAGAAGTGCGGAGCATGGGCCTGATCAAGGCCGTCGACCTGATGAACGCCCTGCTGCCCAAGGTGAAAACAAACATCACCACCGGAGGGGCTATCCAGCTGGCTCGCGAGGTGTTTTCGATGGGCGGCAAGGAGATCAAACAAATGGCTGTGCCGGTGGCGGGCAGCTTTTCTGACAAGAAATACAAGGGCATGTCAATCATCTCCATAGACTTTGACAAGAACAAAGACGCGTTGAAAAGCTTCCTGTATGAGGCAATGAAATGATCTGTCACATAGAGGCAAGGATATCCCACACGCCTGAAATGTCGCTGCAAACGGCAGCCGCACCTTCAGCTTTCAGAATAGTCGCACCAAACGACGTCATCACCGCCACCGAGCGCATGCCGGCAGCGTTGGCCGCGCGGATGCCGCTAATGGCATCCTCCACAACCACGCAACCTGATGGTGCTTGCCCCAGGCGGCTGGCTGCCAGCAGGTAAATATCCGGCGCCGGCTTTTTGTGTTCCACATCGTCGCCGCACACAATGGCGCCAAAAAGCCCTGCATCAATTCCGGCAGCATTGAGGTTGGCCTCCACCTTGATCAGATCGGCGCTGCTTGCCAGGGCAGCAGGGATGCCTTTCTCCTTGAGAATTCTCAATAAGGGCAATGTGCCAGGATAAACCTCGATCATGCTGCCCACGATGTCCTGATAGATCTGATATGCCCGGGCCTTCATCGCCTTGTCATAGGCTTTGCCGTGCAGTTCGGCCACACCGCCGATGAAGCGATCCTCACCCATACCGGTGAATGGGTGGAAATCGGCATTGGCAGCCATCACCCCAAACTCTCGGAGCGCACGTATCGCCGCCTCTGTGATCACAGGTTCGCTGTTTACCAGCACACCGTCCATGTCAAACAACACAGCTTTTACATCAGCCATACCGATCTCCCGCAGTTTTTCCTTATAGTAACTGTTGCCAAACCCCATTTCAAGCTTCATTTCGACAAAGCGTCTGGTATAGCGTTTGCCATGGACAGGAAAAATGAATAGGAAACTCATGAAGCCGCGCATACGGAGCGTTGTATGGATATTGTCTCTGCTGTTCTGCTTTCCATATTTTTTCTTTCCATTGTGCTGGCCGTGCTGGTCGCCGGCCGAAGGTCTTCTGTCGGTGCGCAAAAAGCCGCAGTGGAGTTGGATGATGAAAGCATCCGCGGCGTGGCCGGCAGCCTGGCGCGAACACAGAAGTCGGTGGAAGGGCGGGACCGCACCTCGCTTGCAATGCTGAACCGCGCATCGGAGGAGATTCGCCGCGCCCGCAAGGCATTGGCAGCTGTGCCGGAGGATGAAGACCTTGTGCCGGCTGGCCGCTGGATCCTGGACAATTTCTATATGGTTGAGCAGGAAATCTATCGCGTGCAAAATATGCTCCGGTCCGGACCACCGCGTCTGCCCATCATGAGAGGCGAAGGCGTGCCGCGTGTTTGCTCAATATCAGATAATCTGCTGAGTTATACCAACGGCCGCGTCTGCACCGAGACACTTGTGATGTATCTGAATGAGTACCAGAAAAAAACACCTCTGACTCTTAAAGAGCTTTGGATTTTGCCGGCTTTTTTACGGCTATCTGTGCTGAAGCGCGTGGCCGAGGTGGCTGCTGCCTGCTCTGACACCCACCGCCAGTGGGATGCGGCGGAGGCCTTTGCCGAAGCCATGGCTGAGACAACGGGAAATGAGCAGGAGTGGCTCAACCGAAGCAAAAAAGTGCCGTGGCTCAAAAAGGACAACACCGGAGGGGCATTTCTGGAGCGGTTGTCCATCCGGCTCATGGAGCAGGGTGAAAATGCCGGGGCGCAGCTGAAGTGGCTGGATCAATACCTCTCCGAGCGCGGTTATATCCTGGAAGATCAAATCGCCAGCTCCCACCACCGTCAGGGCGCCGACAAGATGCTGATCAGCAACTGTATGGACAGCCTGCGGTATCTGGACGCATTGAACTGGCTGGACCTGTTCCGTACTGTGAGCGTGGTGGAGCGCACGTTGATGGATGATCCAGCCGGTGTCTATCGGCTAATGGATGAGTTGAGCAGGGGTATGTACCGCCGGCGGGTGGAGCGCCTTGCCGAGCGTTGGGACATATCTGAACTACACCTTTCGAGACTGGCAGTGCAGTGTGCCGCCGAGTGTGCGGGGAGCCAGAACGAGAAGGAGCGACACATCGGCTGGTACCTTGTGGAAGATGGAGTGAACACGCTGGCCGAAAAGGTGAAGGGCCGGCCATTCACAATGAAGCGCAAGACCAAGTTGCTGCTCTACAGCGTCTCGATCTGGGTGGTGAGCCTGGCGCTGGCAGCTGCACTGGTATGGTTTACACCATGCAGCTTCGCTCTTCGGGCGCTTCTTTTCCTCACAGCCTTTGTCGCGTTTACCAAAACCGGCGTGTTTGCGGTGGATGAGGTGGTGAAGCGCCTGGTGCGCTCCGAGGTGATCCCGGCCATCGATCTGAAAGATGGCGTGCCCGAAGAGGGCCGCACACTGGTTGCAATCCCGGCACTGCTTCCCAATGCAGACCGGCTCATCAAGCTGATGGAGCAGCTTGAGACGCTTTTCATCCGTCATGGAGGCGGCAACATTCGCTACTGCTTGCTGGTGGATCACAAGGACGAGAAGGAGCCCGATGAGGAACGCGACCGCTCCCTGACTGAGCTTGGCTTGCGCACGGCAGATGACTTGAACCGCAAATACGCACCAGACACCTTTTTCTTTCTGGTGCGCAAACGGGCCTTCAATGAGGCTGAAGGTGTTTATATGGGCGCGGAGCGCAAGCGTGGGGCGATCATGGCATTGAACCGTCTGCTGCTCCATGGAGATGCCTCCGAGTTTGACAACCTGGAAAACCGGCCGTCCGGGATGGATGGCATACGCTATGTGTTCACACTGGATGCTGACACCGAGCTGCCACACGATGCGGCAGCCCGCATGATCGGCATCATGCTGCACCCATTGAATCGCCCGGAAGTGATTGGTGGCGCAGTGCGCCGCGGTTACGGCATTCTGCAGCCCAGGGTGGAAATGGCTGCTGGATCATCCAGGCAATCTGAGTTCGCAGCGGCTTATACCGGCCAGTGCGGGCTGGATCACTATAGCGGTGCCATCGCCGATGCCTACCAGGATCTGTTCAAGGAGGGCATCTTCACCGGCAAGGGCCTGTATGACATTAGGGTGTTTATGGAGTGCCTGGAGGGGAAACTGCCAGATAACCGCATCCTGTCCCACGACCTGTTGGAGGGCAGCTACACCCGCGTGGGGTTTGTGAGCGACGTAGCGGTTGTGGATGGCTTCCCGTCCAGTGCCTACGCATATTTCAAACGCATGCACCGGTGGCTCCGCGGCGATTGGCAGATCATGAACTGGCTCGGCAGGAAAACGCCAGAGGGCTTGCCCAACCCGATCAACCGGCTGTCCAAATATAAGATTGCAGACAACATCAGGCGGGCTCTCACGGCACCTGCGGAGCTGGCGGTGCTGTTTGTTTCTGCAGCATGCGGCAGGCTGTGGCTTGGTATTGCTGCTGCAGTGCTTATTGAGTTTTTACCGGTGCTGTATTCGATGTTGATGAAGATCATGGCCAAAACTGGCGGCAGCATCGCGATGACAGTGAAATCGTCCCGCACTGACCTCATCCGCCCGGCGCTCAATTTACTGTTTTTGCCTTTTGAGGCGTGGGTCGCGCTGGACGCCGCCGCCCGCAGCCTCTACCGCATGGCCGTGTCTAAAAAGCGCCTGCTGGAGTGGACCACCGCCGCAGATGCTGAGAAGGGCAAACCTGCCACCGCTGCCGGTTATTGGAAGTATATGGCTGCGGCAACGGTCTTATCTTTGCTGCTGGCTGTGGTGGCGGTTGCCTGCGCTGGGTCATTTGCGGCAGCGTTATGGGCCCTCGTTGCGCTGTTGTGGGCCATAGCTCCGCAGGTGGCCCATGCGATCAGCCGCCCGCCGCCTTGCTTGGCCTGCGCCATGCCGGAGGAAGACACTCGCCAGATCCGCCTGATTGCCCGCAAAACCTGGCATTACTTCGAGCGGTTCGTCTGCGCGGAGGAGCACTGGCTTGCGCCGGACAATTTCCAGGAATACCCCTTTAAGGGCGTGGCATCGCGCACGTCACCCACCAACATCGGCTTGTCGTTGGTGGCAGATATTTCTGCCTGCGATCTTGGCTATATCACACCCAGGCGGATGCTGGAGCGTATGAGCGCCACAATGGAGGCGTACGGCAGCCTGCAAAAGTGGCAGGGGCACCTCTATAACTGGTATGACACCCGCACCACCGACCCGCTGCACCCGCTATATGTGTCCGCTGTGGACAGCGGCAACCTGATGGCCTATCTGTTGCTGGGGGCCGAAGCGGTGAAAGAGTGCGCGGCAGGCCCGTTGGTATCCTTTGGGGTTGTGGCGGGGCTCGCCGACACGCTCCGGGTGCTTTCAGAAAAGAAGACCGACGCAGGTCTTGAGGAACTGGCAAGCGCTCTGGAGCGGGCGGCTGAACGCCGCGACATGAAGGCTGTGGCCGAGCTTGCCGACAGGGCGGCGGAGGCCGCTGAAAAGCTGGGCGGCAAGTGGGCGTGTCTGGCGATTGATCTCATTGACGACATGATCGAGGACATTGAGGATCTGCTTGAAACTCTGGAGCTGCTGCCAAACGAATACCGCGTGATGCTGGAGGGCTCCTGGGAGGAGTATGCCTCGCCTGCCGCATGGCGCCACGGCGGCAAGGCCCGCGAGGCGATAGATGCCGCGTTGAAGGCCGGTGGGAACGCCCGACTCACCGAGCTTGCGGAGCGTTTGTCCGACGAATTTGATAGCAGGAGGGAGTCGGGGCTGCAGCTGTCGGAAAAGATGGAGAAAGCCGCGCTGGAGATGAACTTGGGTGCGCTTTATGATCAAACCCGCGATCTCTTCACCATCGGTGCGTCACTGGAGCAAGGCAAGCACGGCAACTCCTACTATGACCTGCTGGCCAGCGAGGCCCGCGTGACCAGCCTGCTGGCCATTGCCTACGGGCGTATCCCTGCGCGGCACTGGCGCAAGCTCGGGCGGGCGCTGGCGCTGGCTGGCGGCGGCATGCCGCTATTGAGCTGGGGCGGCACAATGTTTGAATACCTGATGCCGGCGCTGGTGCTTCGGCACGAGCCGTGCACTCTGCTGGGAGAAACTGTGCGTTCTGTCATACAAGCCCAGCAGGACTACGCTAAGGCCAAAGGTGTGCCCTGGGGCATCTCAGAATCGGGCTACCATGAGTTTGACCTGAACCTCAATTATCAGTACCGCTCCTTCGGCGTTCCTGATATGGGCATGCGCTCAGGCCTGTCCAAAGACCTTGTCATCGCGCCTTATGCTTCGCTGATGGCGCTGCCCTTTGCGCCTGCTGAATCGATGGAAAACATCCACAAGCTTGTTTCCATGGGCATGCTGGGAGAGTATGGCATGTATGAAGCGGTGGACTTCACACCGGGCAGGCGGTTGGACCGTGATCCCTACAAGATTGTGAAAAGCTACATGGTGCACCACCAGGGCATGGCGCTTGCCGCGATGACCAATTTGCTATGCGGAAACACATTGATAAAGCGATTCCATCGCATCCCGCAAGTGCGGGCAGTGGAGCTCCTGATGGAAGAGCGGGCACCCACGCAGGGCGCGGTGCTGGAAAAGTTCACCGGAGAGGACGCTCCCCAGCGCAGCCGCCGGCCCCACGAAGTGCGAATGGTGCGCACGGTGCGGGGCACCGACGGTCTCTGGCCGCCGGAGGTGCACATTCTGTCCAACGGTGCCTACATGATGCACATCAATGCTGCCGGTGCTGGCCAGAGCCGTTGGGACGGGCTTGCGCTGAACCGGTGGCGCGACGATGCGGTGACGCAGGATCACGGCATTTTCTTCTACATCAAAGATACGGCTGCTGCCCGGGAATGGAGCGCCGCGCTTCAGCCGGGTTTGGGCAGGGCGGAGGATTATGAGGTGCAGTTTGAGCCCCATATGGCCATGTTCAAGCGGGTGGATGGCGATGTGGCAACCACGATGGAAGTGGTTGTGGCCACAGACAACCCAGCGGAGCTGCGCCGGATCACACTGGTGAACCGGTCTGATGAGGAGAAGCGGCTGGAGGTGACGGCCTATTTTGAGGCGGTGCTCAACACCCAGGCCAATGACGAGGCCCATCCCGCTTTCCAAAACCTGTTTATGCAGACCGAATACTTGCCAGACAGCGGTGTGGTGCTGGTTCGCCGCCGCCCGCGTGATCCCAAGCAAAACATGCCCCATATGGCGTGTCGGTTTGTGGGGCCTGACGGACCGGTGAAACCGGTGCAGTTTGACACCTCTCGTGAGGCCTGCATGGGCCGGGGGCGCAACGTGCGCGCGCCGCTGCACCTGGTGGGCGGCAGGGCGCTGGGCAGCACCGAAGGCAACATCCCCGACCCGGCGGTATGCATGCGCACCACTGTTGTGCTGCCTCCAATGGGATCAATATCGCTCACCTTCCTGATCGCCTGCGGGTGGGACAGGCAAAAGGCACTGGCCGTCTCCGACGTTTATGCTGCTGAAGGCGTTGTGGATCGGGCCTTTGAGATGGCGTGGACACAGGAGCAGGCCAATATGCGCTATCTGGGCGTTAAGCCCAATCAACTGCGCTTTTTTGCGGCGATGACCAGCCGGGTGCTTTTCAACCTGCCGGTGGTGCGCGCCCGCTTGCCGGCGCTGGAGACTGTGCCACGGGGCCAAAGCGCGTTGTGGGAGTTGGGCATCTCCGGTGATAACCCCATTGTTGTGCTGAAGATTTCCGACATAGAACACACCGAGGCGGCCCGCCACCTGCTGCTGGCACACGCATGGTGGCGCTTCAAGGGTGTGGCGGTGGATCTGGTGCTGCTCAACGAATATGGCAATGACTACCGCAGGCCCTTGCATGAGCGCTTGCACGACACAGTGATGTCCAGCCACGAGCGCGAGCACCTGAACCGCAAGGGAGGCGTTTTTCTGGTCACTGCCGGGCAAGTGGGCGCCGATACGCTGCGCACACTGTTGGCGGCAGCCCGATGCGTTTTGAAAGCCGGCCAGCCGCTCACAGCGCAACTGAAGCCCATCGCGTCGCAGGCGGTGCTGGCCCCCTTTGAGCGGAAGAAGCCTGACCATTGGGAAGAGGTGCCGATGCAGGCTGTTGAGACGGTTTATCATAATGGAATCGGGGGCTTTTCTGAAGATGGATCCGAGTATGTAATCGAGCTGCCTGAAGGCGTGGTCACACCGATGCCTTGGTGCAATGTGCTTACCGACGGCGAAATGGGCATGGTCACCACAGAAAGCGGTCTCGGCTACACCTGGATGAAGAACAGCCGGGAAAACAAGCTGACGCCCTGGTATAACGACCCTGTGACCGGTCGGGCCGGTGAGGCGCTCTACCTGCGTGACAGGGAAACCGGTGACTTTTGGAGCCTTTCCTGCTGGCCTGTGAGGGGCCGTGGGACCTATCGAATCCGCCACGGGCAGGGCTGGACCTGCTATGAGTATGGCGGCTACGGGCTGCTGCAGCAGAGCACTGTGTTCATTCCCTTTGGCAGTGGGGTCAGGGTTCAGATGCTCAATATTTTTAACCCTGGACCCAAGGCCCGTGATATCGACATCACCTGGTACTGTGACTTTGTGCTGGGTGATGGCAGAGAGCGCACCGCACCGTTCATCGCTGTGCGCAAGGATGCGCAGACTGGTGCGTTGTGGGTAGAAAACTCATATCGGGATGAGTTTCGGGGCGAGTTGCTCTTTATGGCTATGCCTGGCTTGGAGACCACCTGCACTGCCAGCCGCACCGAGTTCATTGGTGTGCTGGGAGGGCTGGAAAACCCTGCGGGCATGGTGCGCACCGAGCTTTCCGGTGCGCTTGGCTCAGGACTGGGTGGATGTGCGTCGTTGCGGGCTCAATTGAAAGTCCCGCCGGGGATGTCGCGCCAGGCTGTGCTGGTGCTGGGTTCAGCACAGGGCTTGGATGCCGTGCGGGCAGCCGTGCGGGTGATGGACACTGTGGAGAAGGCGCGCGAGGCGTACCGGCAGACGAAAAAACGTTGGGCAGACGACCTAAGCGTGCTCAAAGTGAAAACACCGGATCCGGCCATGGACCTGATGGTAAACCGTTGGCTGCTTTATCAGACCAAAGCCAGCCGAATCCTGGGCCGGGCTGGCTTCTACCAGGCCGGTGG
The DNA here is from genome assembly GCA_023435705.1 of Bacillota bacterium. Classification (GTDB taxonomy): domain Bacteria; phylum Bacillota; class Clostridia; order Christensenellales; family UMGS416; genus JAEYRA01. The sequence goes on from JAEYRH010000001.1 coordinate 34,818, forward strand.
CGCCATTGGCTTCCGGGATCAGTTGCAAGACATGCTGGCGCTTATCTGGACTGATCCGGCATTTATCCGTGAACATATCCTCGATTGCGCGGCTCACCAGTTTGAAAGCGGAGATGTGCAGCATTGGTGGCATCCGCCAATGCGGGGCGTGCGCACCCGCATCACTGACGACCTTGTGTTTTTGCCCTATGTGACGGCAGATTATGTGGAGCATACCGGGGATTCGGGTGTTTTGATGGAAGAGGTGAATTACCTGAAGGACGTGCCCATCTCGGAGGGCCAAGAGGACTGGTATGGAGTGGCTGAGCCCGCTGTACTGCGGGAGCCTCTTTTCCAGCATTGCCTGCAGGCGCTGCATCGCGCTGCGCAGAAGGGCCCTCACGGCCTGCCGCTCATTGGCACCGGTGACTGGAACGATGCGATGAACAGCGTAGGTGATGAGGGAAAGGGAGAAAGCGTGTGGCTGGGCTGGTTCTTAAGCAACACCCAAAGGCGGTTTGCAGCTACATTGCGGCTCATCGGGCAAAATGAGGAGGCTGATGCTCTGGAAAAGGCTGCGGAGGAGATTGAGAAAGCCGTGGAGGAGCATGGTTGGGACGGTGCGTGGTACCGGCGGGCATTCTTTGATGACGGCACACCGTTGGGCTCTGCAATTAACGACGAATGCCGCATAGACTGCATTTCACAAGCTTGGGCGGCAATCTGCGGCACCGGAGACCAGCAGAGGGCCGAAAGCGCTCTCCAGGCGGTTGAAAAGCACCTTGTGAGCTGGGAGGACGGTGTGTTGAGGCTTCTTTGGCCGCCCTTCAGCAACACGGCCATGGAGCCGGGCTACATCAAGGGTTATCTGGCCGGTGTGCGTGAAAACGGCGGTCAATACACGCACGCCGCAATCTGGGCAGTCTGGGCTTATGCCAGAATGGGCATGGGCGACATGGCGTGGCGGCTCATGTATCTTCTCAACCCGGTTCAACATGGCAACACCCCGATGGGCAAAGACCGCTACAAAGTGGAACCCTATGTGACGGCTGCCGACGTTTACTCGATGGCACCGCTCACGGGCCGGGGCGGCTGGACATGGTACACCGGTTCTTCAGCCTGGATGTATCGCGTGGCGGTGGAGGCGCTTCTTGGCCTTCGCCTGATGGGCGACAGGCTGCAGATCGAGCCTTGCATCCCTGCCTCCTGGCGCGAGTATAACATGGAATACCGCCATAAAGGCACACTCTACATCATCCGGGTGGAAAATGCCAAGGGTGTGTGCGGAGGGGTTCGCCAGGTCATTTTGGATGGCCGCGCGCTGCCGGACAATGCAATCCCACTCACTTCAGACGGGGCTACCCATTACGCCCATGTGTTAATGGGTGAGGGTGAGTCTTGACGCACGGATAAGCCAACAGACCCCGAGTGGCAAGCGTTCGCACTTGCCATTTTTTTACAGAATGATATTGAGATAGTATCATATCATTTTTGTAGAAGACCTGTAAGCTTCAAGGTTTTTTCACAGTTTATTCATATTTCGTGGGTATACTGATTTCATCAGCAAAAAGTGTTGTAATCGGCACGATTTGTAAGAACAGTCATAGAATTGTTGGCATGTCAACAATATGCTATACTATGAGCCGGCATATGGTCGTATGTTGGCACCAAGAATGACCCATACCAAGGAGGTGGTTGGATGCTTTTCAAGACCAGAAGCACAGCGATATTGCTTGCATTGGCAACAGCTTTCGCGTTGTTGCTGGGCAGTGCTCAATTGCCGCAGGGCAAGGCATATGCCGACAGCTCGCTGCGGCTCGGTGACGAAGGGCAAGCGGTGAAGGAGCTGCAGCAGCTCCTGAAGAAGCACGACTGTTATGAATTCGACGAAATCACCGGATATTACGGCACAGTTACCGAAAATGGCGTTCGTAAATTCCAGACACAAAACGGTTTAAAGGTGGACGGTATTGCCGGTGAGGATACCATCAAGAAGTTGAAGGAGCGTAAGTCCTCCACTCTGAAGAACCCAAATTCTCTCTGCCTCGGAATGAAAGGCGATAAAGTCAAGGAAGTGCAGAGGCGCCTGAAGGAGCTTGGCTTATACACCGAGTCGGTGATTACCGGTTATTACGGCCCCGTCACCGAAAAGGCGGTGAAGGCATTTCAGGAAGCCTCCGGTATGACTGCGGACGGCATCGTGGGAGACAAGACCCGTGCTGCACTCAACGCAAAATACAACTCCAGCACAATGATTCCCGGCATGATGGGGGAGAGTGTGAAAAAGCTGCAGGCGCGGTTGAAGACGCTGGGCTATTTCACTGGCACTCCGTCTGGCTTATATGGTCAACTTACTGAAAAAGCAGTGACCTATTTCCAAAAATTGAATGGCCTGAAGCAGGACGGCATTTGCGGCAGTGGCACTTATAAAGCCGTGTTCGCCAAGAATGCGAAGTCTGAAAAGGAAGCCCGCCGTAAACCCGTAGAACCCAAGCCAACACCCAAATATACTGACACACCAGGGCAGAGTGCTGCCGGTCAGGAAGAGGGTCAGGCCATCGTCGCTGAGGCAAAGAAGCACATAGGCAAGCGCTATGTCTATGGCGGCAATGGCCCCAATGTTTTCGATTGCACAGGTCTGACCTGCTTTGTCTACAAGAAGTTTGGCATCTCGCTGCCGCGCTCTGCCAAAAACCAGGGCATGACGAATTATGGCATCAAGATCACAGACCGCAAAAAGCTGATGCCCGGCGACCTTGTGTTCTTCCGAAAGGGCACTGCCGCCACGCACCATGCAGGCATCTATATTGGTGACGGCAATTTCATCCACGCACCATATACTGGCACGGTGATTCGCATCAGCAGTGTGCTGACCGCCCGCGATTTCGCTTGGGGCAGGCGGGTGTTCAAGTAGCCAATTACCAATGCATCGGATATGGCAGGAGTAGGAGCATGGGGCGCCCAGTTCACTGGGCGCCCTTTCATTGAACGCTGATCTGTATGGTATAATCATGCTATCATCAAAGGGCAGGGAGGTAATGCAGTATGGCGGTCACGGAAATCAAGGCGGCATTGGTCGATGACAAGCTGAGGTTTTCCAGCTCCACGAGGGACAACGCCTCGGTATTCACCGACAGTGTGCCGCCTTATGGGTCGGGGCAGGGGTATTCGCCCACGGAGCTATTGTTAATCAGCCTCATGACATGTAGTGGTAGCACGATTGTGTCGCTTCTCCGAAAGAAGCGTAAAACCGTGGTGTCGTTCACTGTCAGCGCCCAGGGGCATAAGCGGGAGGAGCACCCAGCCATCTTTGAGCGGGTGGAGATGCATTTTGAGCTTGTCTCACCGGATGCCACCGAGGAAGACATGCGCCGCTGCATCGAGCTCACGGAAGAGAAGTATTGCCCGGTGTGGGCGATGATCAAGGGGAATGTGGAGGTCGTGTGTTCATTTGGGATCAAACCGAAATGAATTTGGGTCTTGGTAAGGGCGGGGCGTAAACCCGCCACTGCGTATTCGATTACTCTCAGATCCCATTATGCATGAGGTGGCTTCATGAGGGGCATTGAGACTGTATTGAAACCTTTGGAGTTCACTCCATTTTCCTTATTAACCAGCTTTGATGTCGAGAACTTTTTCTGGAATGCATCGAAACAAAAGAGTGTAAAACAGATGAAAATGACAGCAGAACTGTTTATTATGTGTGATTGCGTTTGCTGATATTTCTGATAGATTGATTTTTTGTTATCAATCACTGAGTAAATATTGAGAAAGTCTAGACCAAGAAACCCAACAACAACGAATAGAAGAGAAGAAGAGGCACGCTCAAGGCGTACTTCTTCTTCATCTCAGACCCACGCCATACAGATAGTTCTATCAGTTATCTGATCACACTGCAGCCATATCCCTCAAGTGTTTTGAATACGCTGGTATCCTTGTAAGGATTGCCAGTGACCCAAAGGCTCTGAAGTACTGACATATTTTTCAGCGGCTTAAAGTCTTTGATTTTGTTGTTGCGGAGGTCAAGGCAATACCCGATCTGTGTGAGCTCGGAAAGCGCGCTGATATCCGTAATTTTGTTGTCGGTCAGCCGCAAATCCTGCACGGTGGTGAGGCACGAGAGCGCAGAGATATCCTTGATACCGCATCTGTTAAGCGTCAAACCGTAGAGGTTGTAGTCCTTCAGAAGTTTCAGGCTGGAATCCTGAATGGTTGAGGATTCCAGTATAATGTTCCTCAGGTATTTGAAGCTGCCAAGCATCGCAACAAAGTCCTTGTTTGTGATTCCAAGAAGACTAATATCCATCATGTCCTTATGCCCGAGCAAAGGAGAGTAATCCTTCAATTTATTCTGGCAGTAGAACGAAAGCAAATTGTGTGTTTTTTTCAGAGCAGAGATGTCTTTGATGTTTGTTCCCCACCAGGCGTTGAAATACTCCAGGTTCGGCAGACTGAGGACGGGGGAGGCATCCGACACGGGATTGCCGCTGATCCACACTGACCGCAGGAACTGTTTGCCCGCCAGCGGCTTCAAATCCGAAATACCGCAGGAAAATAAGGTTATGGATGTGAGGTTTTTCAGTTTCTGAAGGCCCTTTATGTTCTTTATCAACGGTTGGTTTGATATGGTTATGGTTTCAAGATTTTCGCAGAAACGCAGGTCATCCAGTGTTCTAATCCTTTTCTTTAAGCTTTTATCATTGTTTGCATCATACTTGAACTCCGTTATGTCAAGCATGTCTGCAGCAGTGATTTTTTCTTTCGCTTTGCCAAGAATCTTGCGTATAGCCGCTTCCACCTGGGCATCGGCGAATTTTATGACTGTTTTATCTCCATAGCTGCTTACCATTACCGTTTCAGGCTTGGGATCTTCCGGTTCAGGCGTTGGAGTAGGCTCAAGCGTAGGCTCGAGCGTGGGCTCAAGCGTCGCTATCGGCGTAGGTGTCGGGGTTGGAGTCAATGTGGGCAGCAGAGAGGGAGTTGGTGACGGCGTAGCAGATGCCGTCTGCGTTTCCACAATACTCGCCGTTGGTAAAACGCTCGTTGCCGGTGCTCCGTTGCCGGTGCAACCTGAGAATAATGAAAGCATAAGAATGATAGTTGTGATCGCTGCGCAAGCCCTTTTCATGATAGCCTCCTGATTGTTATGGCGTTTTGAAGGGTTGTTTATTTCCTAGTATTATACTAAAGAAAGGAATAGGTGTGTATTACAGAGAGAGATATGGTTTCTTAACATATTATTAAGAAAACCATAAAATCGATGCTAACCAGTTATGTTACTGCTACGTAAAAAACTTGATTTAGTATAGAATTGTGGTATGCTTAATTGTCAGGTACCATATATTGTTATTTTGCCATTCACCAAGGAGGAGCCCAATGTCTGAACGCTACGATGCCAGCGCAATCAAAGTCCTAGAGGGGCTGGACGCCGTGCGTATGCGCCCCGGCATGTACATCGGCACCACCGGTGTGCGCGGCCTTCACCATATGCTCTGGGAAATCGTGGACAACGCCGTGGACGAAGCCTTGAGCGGTTATGCTGATGAGATCACCGTGACGCTGCACACTGATGCCAGCGCCACCGTGACCGACAACGGCCGCGGCATGCCAGTGGATCCGCACCCGAAGCTGAAGGTGCCCGGTGTGCAGGTGATCTACACCCAGCTGCATGCCGGTGGCAAGTTTGAAAGCGGGGCCTATAATTACTCCGGCGGCCTGCATGGCGTGGGTGCGTCGGTGGTGAACGCTCTTTCCTCATGGGTGAAGGTGGAGATTCATAAAGAAGGCCGCATTTACCGGATGGAGTTTGAGAGCGTCTATTCCCCAAGCAAGAAGAAGGTGGAGCCAGGGAAACCCAAGGGAGGCTTGCAGGAGCTGGGCAAGACCTTTGAAAAGGGCAGCCGCGTCACCTTCAAGCCTGATCCTGCGGTGTTTGAGGTCACGAAGTTCAATCGGGACACTGTTGAGCGGCGCCTCAAGGAAATCGCACTGCTGAATCGTGGCATACGGATCATCTTCATAGACGAACGATTGGAGCAAGGAGAAGAAGCACCTTTCCGCGCCGAGTTCTTTTTCGACGGTGGTGTGTCTGACTTCGTGCGCTATCTGAACGCCGAAAAGAGCGTGTTGCACGAGCCGCCGATCCTCATTGAGGGCCGTGTGAATGACATGGAGATCCTCATCGCCATGCAGTACACCGATTCTTATACCGAGAGCGTGTTCAGCTATGTGAACAACATCCCCACCAGCGAGGGCGGCATGCACGAGACTGGCTTTCGCGCGGCGCTGACCAAGGTGATGAACGACTACATCAAGAAGAACAACCTGCAAAAGGAAAAAGACAGTGCTCTGGCCGGGGAGGACTTCCGCGAAGGCCTGACCGCTGTCATTTCCATGAAGATGCACAATGTGCAGTTTGAGGGTCAAACCAAGACCAAATTGGGAAACACAGAGGCCCGCCAGGCAGTGGAATCACTGGTGGGTGAGAAGCTGCCCATCTATCTGAATGACCTAAAAAACGCTGAATCAGCTCAAAAAATCGTTGAAAAGGCAATGCACGCTGCCCGTGTGCGTGAGGCCACCCGTAAGGCCAAAGACCTGGCCCGCAAGAAGAACAGTCTGGAAGGCGCGCCGCTGGTGGGCAAGCTTTCCAGCTGCACCGGCAGGCGGCCCGAGGAAAACGAGCTCTTCATCGTGGAGGGCGACAGCGCCGGCGGCTCGGCCAAGCAGGGCCGCGACCGGCGGTTCCAGGCCATCCTGCCTCTCAGGGGTAAGCCTTTAAATTGCGAGCGCACGCGCCTGGATAAGGTGCTGGCTAACGAGGAATACCGCAGCATCATCACCGCTCTGGGCACCGGCATCGACGAGGACTTTGACATCACAAACCTCAAGTACCACAAAGTGATCATACTGTCTGATGCAGACTACGATGGCGCCCACATCCGGGCGATCCTGCTCACGTTCTTCTACCGCTACATGAAGGACCTGATCACCGATGGCCACCTTTATATCGGCCAGCCACCGCTTTACCGCATCCGCCGGGGCAGCAAGACGACTTATGCCTATGATGACAAGGAATTGAGCAAGATCATAGAGGAAGCGGGCAGGGGGTATGACCTGCAGCGTTACAAGGGCTTGGGTGAAATGAACCCCGAGCAGCTTTGGGAGACCACGATGAACCCCGACAACCGCAAGCTGGTGCGTGTGGGCCTGGAGGACGCCGCCGAAGCCGAGCGCATGATCACAATCCTGATGGGCGACAAGGTGGAGCCCCGCCGCGACTACATCAGCGAGCATGCCTATTTCAATAAACAGGATAGTTTCGCAAGGTTGGTGTAATCTCCAGAAATCCCCTCTGCCGCTGAGGCGGCATCCCCCCTTATTAAGGGAGGGTAAGGAGGTAGCTTGATCCAGCGATAAAGTGTAGGGGCCGCCTGGTCGTATTCTACGAATGCTGCTCACCCAAGCATCCTGGGTCTCCGTACCGGTCTGCAATCCTGGTCTCGGAAACATGGCCTATAATTTCGAAACCAAAAGAAATATTCTAAAACTATTGTCCACTCCCATTCCTTGCCCCCTCCCCCAATCCCCTGGGGGAGGGGGTGAGGGGTGAGGGTCAGGAGGCTGAACAATGCCCAAGAAGAAAGACGACAACAAAGAAATCCTTCGCGGTGAGGAGATCATCGAGCAGGGCTTCGAGGAGGTCATCCACAACTCGATGATCCCCTACGCCGAATCGGTGATTCTGGATAGGGCGCTGCCCCGCGTGGAGGATGGCCTAAAGCCTGTGCAGCGGCGCATCCTCTACACGATGATGGAGCTGGGCACCACACCGGACAAGCCCCACCGCAAATCCGCCCGTATCGTCGGCGACACGATGGGCAAATACCACCCCCATGGCGACTCGTCGATCTATGAGGCGATGGTGCGCATGGCGCAGGACTTCAATATGCGGGGCCTGCTGGTGGACGGCCACGGCAACTATGGCTCGGTGGACGGCGACCCGGCGGCGGCCATGCGCTACACCGAGGCACGCATGACACCGCTGGCGCTGGAGCTTCTGCGGGATATTGAAAAGGATACCGTTTCATTTTCCTTAAACTTTGACGATTCGATGAAGGAGCCGGACATGCTGCCCGGCCGCTTCCCGAATCTGTTGGTCAACGGCGCACTGGGCATTGCCGTGGGTCTTGCCACCAACATCCCCACCCACAACCTGGGTGAAGCCATCGACGCTGTAGTGGCCCAGATCGACAACCCCGATATCACGCTGGATGGTTTGATGGAAAAGCTGCCAGGGCCCGATTTCCCCACCGGCGGCACGATTGTAGGCGGCGAAGGGATCCGCCAGGCTTATGAAACCGGCAAGGGCAAGATTGTGGTCAGGGCCAAGACCGAGATTGAAAAGGCCAGCGGCGGCAAACAAACCATCGTAATCCACGAGCTGCCCTATCAGGTGAACAAGGCTAAGCTTCTGGAGGCCATTCTGTCGCTTCAGGAGGCACAAAAGGGCATTCTCGGTGGCATCAGCGACATCCGCGACGAGTCCGACCGCAACGGCATGCGGGCTGTCATTGAGGTGAAGAAAGACGCCAATCCTGAAAAGATCCTTGAATACCTGTATAAGTATTCGGACTTGCAGATCAACTACAATGTGAACATGGTCGCCATCGCCGGCGGCAAGCCGGTGCTGCTGAACCTCAAGCAGATCAACGCCCATTTCATCCGCCACCAGCAGGATGTGGTGACGCGGCGCACGCAATATGACCTGGAAAAGGCCGAGGAGCGGGAGCATATCCTGGAAGGTCTGCTGATCGCGATCGCCAACATCGACGAGGTGATCCGCATCATCAAGACCTCCAAGTCGGTGCCGGATGCCAAGACAAACCTGATGCACACCTTTGCGCTCACCGGCGTGCAGGCCCAGGCGATACTGGACATGCGCCTGGCCCGCCTGACAGCCCTGGAAGTGCACAAGCTGGAGGAGGAGCTCCGCGAGGTCCGCAAGCTCATCAAGGAGCTGAAGGCCATCCTGGCTTCCAAGAAGAAGCTCATGGAGGTCATTAAGGGCGAACTCAACGAGATTAAGAAGAACTATGCCGACGCACGCCGCACTGTGATTGTTGCGGCGGAGGCTGTGAAGGAATTCAAGGCTGAAGACTTCATCATCGTGGAGGACACGATGGTGATCGCCACCCGCGATGGTTACTTGAAGCGCATGCAGGTGAATGCCTATGGCCGCAGCAACCGCGCCACACCGCCAGACGGGCTGGTTGGTGACGATGTGGTGCTGTTCGCCAAGCCCGCCACCACTGCCCAGCGGGCGTATTTCCTCACGGATATGGGCAGTATGTATCAGCTTTCTGTGAGTGAGCTTTCAGAGGCTCGGTGGAAGGACCGGGGCGAGCACCTCTCCTCCATCATCCACGGGTATGGGAAGGGTGAGCAGCTAGTATGGATGCTGATCGCTGAGAAGTTACCGGATACCGGATATTTCTATTTCTTCACCGAGGGCGGCATGGTCAAGAAGACCGACGTGGCTGAATACGAGACACGCAACCGCAAGCTTCAGGCCTGTGGTGTGAAGGAAGGCGATCGCATCTTGTATGCCGAGTGGGTTGCTGAAGAAAAAGACATGCGTTGCGTCGTGGTGACAGCCGGTGCGCTTGCCATTTCCTTCAAAGCTACCGAAGTGGAGCCCATGGGCCGGGCCGCCAAGGGTGTGAAGGCGATCACGCTGAACCTCGGAGACACGGTGGTCGGCGCAGCGCTGGCCAGCCCTGGCAGCGAGCTCATTCTGTTGACAGACAAGGGTTATGTGAAACGTGTACTGGCTGTCGATATCCCGGTGCAGGGCAGGGCAGGCAAAGGTGGAAAGGCGTTCAGCTTCACCAAGAACGGCTCCAATGGCAGCCGCATCCACGCGGCATTGCTGGTTGACCAGCCATTTGACCTGCTGATCGGCCAGAAGAGCGGCATGGAAACAACGCTGAACACCGCCGCTGTTGCGATCGAAAGCCTCAGTTCAACCGGTAAGATGGTAACGCTTGTGATGATGGACGATGAGATTACGAGGGCGGTTAAGGTGCTATAACCCTCACCCCATGCCCCCTCTCCCAGAGCATTGGGAGAGGGGGTTGTTTTGTTTATGGGGGCTTCGCCCCAATCCCCCCAGTAGGGGCCGGGCTCCGCCCCGGCCCGAATCCCCCCTCATCGCATTGTATCGCAATGCTCGGCTTTGCTCTTTATCGGCTTCGCCGACACTACGCAAAGCCGGAGGCTAAGGCCTGCCGCTGCGGCGGCATCCCCCCTTAGCCGTCAGTGCTGAGCGCACCGACTTAAGGGAGGGTGAGGATTGTGCTTCCACATATCAAACAGTATTCAAAGTGTGAGAAATGCCCCGAGCTCTTGCCCGGGGCATGTTTTCTGTTTATCTTACTTCGCCAGCTTGTAGATATCCAGCACATCCTGCCAATAAAGTTTCTTGAGCCCACCCAGACCATACTCCTTGCCGTAAGCCTCACCGGTGGCTTTCTTGGCCATCAGCTCCAGATTGGTTTCGTCGATGCCCAGCTCCTTGAGCGTCTGGGGCAGGCCGATGCGGCGGTAGAAGGTCTGCAGACGGTTGATGCCCTCCAGCACGATAGCGTCGGGATCGCGGTAGCTGCCCTGCACACCCATCACGTTCACCGCGAACTGCACGAACATGTTGATATTGGTCTTGTAAACATATTTCATCCAGGCCGGCGTCAGCACCGCAAGGCCCGCGCCATGAGCCACATCGTAGATGGCGCTCAGCTCATGCTCCATGCCGTGGCAGGCCCAGTCCTGCGCCCGGCCCAGGCCCAGCAGGTCATTGTGGGCCACCATGCCGGAAAAGCCCACTTCACACCATGCGTCGTAGTCAGCCGGGTTGTCGGAGACAACCGGGGCGTTTTTCAGGATCACTCTGAGAGTAGCCTCGCACAATCCGTCTGTGAGGTCGGTGTGCGTGGTGTTGGTGAAGTAACGCTCGAAGATGTGGCTCATCATGTCCGCCACGCCGTTTCCAATCTGGTTTTTTGGCAATGTGGTGAAGAGCTCCGGGTTCAGGATGCTGATCACCGGGCGTACAAGGTTGCTGCCATAGCCCAGCTTCATTGTCTTTGCTTCGTTGGTGATCACGGTGCTGGGGCTGGCTTCGCTGCCTGCCGCCGGGATTGTCAGGATCGTGGCCACCGGCAGCGCCTTGGCCACCGGCTTGGCCTGCTCATAAACCTCCCAAATGTCGCCGTCATAATAAACACCCATCGCGATGGCCTTGGCCGAGTCAATGGCGCTGCCGCCGCCCACCGCCAGGATCAGATCCACGCCTTCCCGCTTGCAGAGGGCAATGCCCTCATGCACCAGTGACAGGCGGGGGTTCGGCACCACGCCGCCCAGCTCCACGAAAGCCACCTGGGCGGCTTTCAATGACGCCACGACCTGGTCATACAGGCCACTTTTCTTGATGCTGTTGCTGCCGTAATGCAGCAGCACCTTGGTGCTGATAGGCTTGAGCAGCGTGCCGATCTGGCTCTGGGTGCCCTTGCCGAAAATCAGGCGGGTGGGGCTCTGGAAATCGTAGTTCAACATGATCGGTCATTCCTTTCAGCTTTTGTTACCATGTAGTGGTGTCGGGGTTGGCAGAATAGCCGCAGACGCCTTTCATCCCCGCGATGGCTTTGACATCTTCGTCACTGAGCGAAAAGCCAAACACATCGGCGTTTTCCCGGATGCGGGCCTCGGTAACCGATTTGGGCAGCGGCAAGAAGCCCATTTGCAGGCTCCAGCGCACGCAGACCTGCGCAACGGTCTTGTTGTATTTCTTTGCAAATGCCTGCATTTCCGGCACATTGAAGATACTGCCTGTTCCCAACGGGCTGTAAGCCTCCAGCAGGATGCCCTTTGCCCGGCAGTAGTCCACCACGTCGTCCTGCGTGTCGCCGGGGCAGAGGCGGATCTGGTTGACCATCGGCACGATTTCCGCGGTCTTGAGAAGTTCATCGATGTGTCTGGGATGGAAGTTGCTCACGCCGATTGCGCGGATGCGGCCAGCGCGGTAGAGCTCCTCAAAGGCCTTCCAGGAGCCGGCGTTGGCCTGCTGCCATTGGTTGCGGAACGCGATGGGGTTGGGCCAGTGGATCAGATAAAGGTCAAGATATTCCATGGCAAGCTTCTTCATTGTGTGCTCGAAGGCCTTCATGGTTTTATCATAACCGTGCTCTTCGTTTTGCAGCTTGCTGGTGATAAATAACTCTTCGCGGGCAATGCCGCTGTTTTTCACCGCGGCGCCCACGCTCTCCTCGTTGCGGTATCCTGCTGCCGTGTCGATGTGGCGGTATCCGGCAGCCAGCGCCCATTCCACCGATTTGCGGGCCTCAGTGCCGTTCTTGGCCTGCCAGGTGCCAAATCCCACGCAGGGGATCTCCACGCCGTTGCTTAACCGAAAGGTGTCTTTCAATGAGTTCATTTCTGCGCCCTCCTTTGTGCTTGCCCGGATGGTGAGTTGCGTCTATAATAAATTGTAAACCTTAACGTAAACTTAAAGTCAATAGGGTTTTTTGGCAAATTCGGAGGTTCCAGATGAATTATTCCATTAAGCAGGTGTCGGAGCGCACCAAGCTCAAACCCCATGTGCTGCGTTATTATGAGCGGGAGGGTTTGCTGCCCTCGGTTGGCCGCAGCGACAGTGGTATTCGGGCTTATTCCGACGACGACATGGAGTGGCTGGGGCTGGTGTGCTGCCTCAAAAACACCGGCATGTCCATCAAGCAGATCAAGCATTTTGTGGAGCTGAGCAAGCAGGGCGACGGCACCCTGGCCGAGCGCTGCCGGCTTTTGAAGGAGCACAGGCGCGATGTGGAGGCGCAAATTGCTCAGATGCAGGAGCATCTGAAGAAGGTGTCGCACAAGATTAACTATTTCAATGGGCAATTGGAAAGGCACCTGAAGGAGAATACAGGCATTCATGCGGGGGGCTGAAGTGAACAAGTTATTTCCTGGTCCAATCACTTCGCTGCCGGAGGCCGATCTGCCCTTTGCCGGGGCCAGGGCGTGGCTTTCCCAGGGGGAGGGGCATCAGATCCTGTTCATGCAGTTTGATCAGGACATCGACCTGCCGGAGCATGCCCATGCCGGGCAGTGGGGGATTGTGCTGGAGGGTAGGATTGAGCTCACGATTGCTGGGGCGATACGCACCTACGAAAAAGGCGACCGGTACTTTATCCCGGCTGGCGTGGTTCATTCGGGCAGGATCTTCGCCGGGTATGCGGATATCACGTATTTTGATCAGGGGAATCGGTATCTCACGAAGTAAGCTAGCGTGTACTTCGCAATACGGCCAAGAGAGATGAGCCAGTAGGGGCCGGGCTCCGTCCCGGTCCGCATTGATATTGGAATTATATGGCACAAACTATCTCAATAACGAATAATACATATTCTCATGCTTTTTCTGCGAACATGTGTTTCCAAATTAAACTGATTGTGGTATACTGTACCGGATAAGGACCGGGCAGGAGGTGCGCCATGCCGGAATTCAAACTGAAGAGCAACTATCAGCCCACCGGCGACCAGCCCCAGGCCATCGAGGCCCTGGTGGATGGCGTGCAAAAGGGCTACCGTGACCAAGTGCTGCTTGGTGTTACCGGATCGGGCAAGACCTTCACGATGGCCAACATCATCGCCCAGTGTCGGCGGCCCGCGCTCATCATCGCCCACAACAAGACGCTGGCCGCTCAGCTCTGCGCCGAGTTCCGCGAGTTCTTCCCGGAGAATCGCGTGGAGTTCTTCGTGAGCTACTACGACTACTATCAGCCGGAGGCCTATATGCCGGCCTCTGACACCTATATCGAGAAGGAAACGGACATCAACGAGGAGATTGAGAAGCTGCGGCATTCTGCCACGGCATCCATACTCGAACGGGATGACGTGATCATCGTGGCGTCAGTGTCCTGCATTTATGGTCTGGGCAGCCCCAAGGAATACCTTGATATGTCCGTATCCCTGCGCCCTGGCATGGAGATCCGCCGCGAGAAATTGATAAGCAAGCTGATTGACATACAATATGAACGCAATGATATTGAGTTTGCCAGGGGCACATTCCGCGTGCGGGGCGACGTACTTGAAATCTTTCCGTCTTTTTCCACCGACATTGCGATCCGCGTGGAATTCTTCGGCGATGAAGTGGAGCGCATCCTGGAGGTGCAGCCGCTCACAGGCAAGATCGTATCGCAATTGCAGCACACAGTGATCTTTCCTGCCACACATTATGCCACCAGTAAGGAGAGCATTGAGGCAGGCATGAGTGTGATTGAGGAGGACCTGAAGAAGGAATGGCAGGCCTTCAAGGACGATGAAAAGCTCCTCGAAGCCCAGCGAATCATGCAGCGCACCCGGTATGACATGGAGATGCTGCGGGAGATCGGCTATTGCAACGGCATCGAGAACTACTCCCGCTATTTTGATGGGCGGCAGCCGGGCGAACCACCGTTCACGCTACTGGACTACTTCCCCAAGGGGTTCCTGCTCTTCATAGACGAGTCACACCGCACGGTGCCTCAGATCCGCGGCATGTATGCCGGTGACCGCTCCCGCAAGGAAATGCTGGTGCAATACGGCTTTCGGATGCGATCGGCGTTTGACAACCGACCTTTGAAGTTCGATGAGTTTCGCGATCGCGTCGGGCAGACTGTGTATGTCAGCGCCACGCCGGGGCCCTTTGAGCTGGATGTCTCCCAGCGGCTGGCCGAGCAGATCATTCGCCCCACGGGCCTCATCGATCCGGAGATCACCGTGCGCCCTGTAAAGAACCAGGTGGATGACCTGATTGGTGAAATCAAGGTGACGACCGATAAAGGGCAGCGCACACTGGTGACCACGTTGACCAAGAAGATGTCCGAGAGCCTGACGGACTACCTGAAGGAACTGAACGTCCGCTGTAAATATTTGCACTCAGACATTGACACGATGGATCGCATGAAAATATTGCAACAGCTGCGAAAGGGCGAGTTTGACGTGCTGATCGGCATTAACCTGCTTCGTGAGGGGCTGGATCTGCCGGAAGTTGGGCTGGTAGCCGTGCTGGATGCCGACAAGGAGGGTTTCCTGCGGTCACAAACATCGTTGATCCAGACCATTGGCCGCGCCGCCCGCAATGTGGATGGACGGGTGATCATGTATGCCGATGTGATGACCGACTCGTTGAAATACGCCATCGAAGAGACAAACCGCCGCCGTGCAATCCAGCAGCAATACAATGAGGAGCATGGCATTACGCCGCAGAGCATTCAGAAAGTGATTCATGACATCATGGAGATCACGAGCTCGGTGGATGTGGGCGAGAACCTGAAGGACAACCTGGACTTCATCAGGGAATCAACAATGGATCCCAAGGCTCTGATGAGGAAGCTGGAAAAGGAAATGAAGGTCGCTGCCGACGAGCTCGATTTCGAGCGGGCGGCGAGGATCAGAGACAAGATCTACAAGCTGAGGGAAGAGATGAAGTAGCTTACTAGCCCTCACCCCCAACCCCCTCTCCCAGGGGATTGGGAGAGGGGGCAATATTTCTATGGGGGCTTCGCCCCCAATCCCCCAGTAGGGGCCGGGCTCCGTCTCGGCCCGAACGCGTCGAATTCTATTCACCGGAGATAAACCAATGCGCGATACCATTTTTGTCAAAGGTGCCCGCGAGCACAACCTGAAGAACGTTGATCTCGAAATCCCACGCAACAAACTTGTTGTGTTCACAGGGCTATCGGGCTCCGGCAAAAGCTCGCTGGCGTTCGATACGATTTATGCCGAGGGCCAGAGGCGCTATGTGGAGAGCCTTTCAGCCTATGCCCGGCAGTTTTTGGGCCAGATGGAGAAGCCCGATGTAGACTACATCGACGGCCTTTCGCCGGCCATCTCCATCGACCAGAAGACGACCAGCCGCAACCCACGATCCACCGTGGGCACCGTCACGGAGATCTATGATTATCTGAGGCTCTTGTATGCCCGCACTGGAATCCCCCATTGCCACAAGTGCGGCAAGGAGATCCGCCAGCAAACCGTGGATGAAATGGTGGATCGTGTGTTGGCACTGGGGGAGGGCACACGATTCTCTGTGATGGCGCCGGTTGTGCGGGGCCGCAAGGGCGAGTTCCAGAAGCTGCTGAGCGCGCTGTCCAAAGACGGCTATGTGCGCGTGCGCGTCAACGGTGAGCTGCGGGAGCTGTCTGAGGAAATCAAGCTGGACAAGCAGAAAAAGCATAACATCGAGGTCGTGGTAGACCGCCTGATCGTGCGCGACGGCATGCGCACCCGCCTCAACGACTCGCTGGAAACGTCTCTCAAACTGGCCGAAGGGCTTGTACTCATCGCTGTGGAAGATGGCGAGGAGCTGATGTTCAGCGCCAATTACTCCTGCTCTGACTGTGGTGTCAGTATCCCCGACCTGGAGCCACGCATGTTCTCCTTCAATAACCCATTCGGCGCCTGTCCCACCTGCGCCGGCTTGGGCACTCTCATGAAGATCGACCCTGAGATGGTGATCCCCAACCCCAAAATGAGCCTTTACGACGGTGCGATCCAGGCCGGCGGCTGGCAAACGAGCTCCAGCGATGGCATGGCCGGCATGTTTTTGCGAAGCCTCGGCAAGCAATTCGGTTTTGACATCAAGCTGCCCTGGGCAGAACTGCCGCAGGAGGCGAAGAACATCGTGCTCTACGGCACCGGTGACAAGCGCGTAACGATCGAGTACACCCGAGAATATGGTTCCGGCACCTACTCGGTGCCCTTTGAGGGCGTCATCAACGGCCTGGAGCGGCGCTACAAGGAAACCAAGTCGCAGGGCATGAAGGAATACTACGAGTCTCTCATGAGCAAGGTGAAGTGCCCGGACTGCCGCGGCGAGCGCCTGCGCCCCGAATCGCTGGCTGTCACCGTGGGCGGCGCATCCATTTCCCATATGGCTGAAATGGCTGTTGTTGAGGTGCGCGATTTCCTCAAGGGCATCCGGATGAGCGAGAAGAACACCATGATTGCAAGCCAGATCGTGAAGGAAATTGATTCCCGGCTGGGCTTTTTGGCTGACGTAGGCCTGGACTATCTCACGCTTTCCCGTGCGGCGGCGTCGCTTTCCGGCGGCGAAGCCCAACGTATCCGTTTGGCCACGCAGATTGGTTCCTCCCTCATGGGCGTGCTCTACATCCTGGATGAGCCCAGTATCGGCCTTCACCAGCGAGACAACAGGCGGCTGCTCAATACGCTGCAGCACCTGAAAGGCCTTGGCAACACGTTGATTGTTGTGGAGCACGATGAGGAGACAATGCATGAGGCCGATTGGATTGTGGACATTGGCCCCGGCCCTGGCATCCACGGCGGGCAGATCATCGCGCAGGGCACCGCAAAGGAAATCTGCAAAGACCCCAATTCGGTCACCGGCCAGTACTTATCAGGCCGCAAGAAAATCCAGCTGCCAGCGGTGCGCCGCCAACCCAACGGCAAGTGGCTCAACATTCTGGGCGCGCGGGAAAACAACCTGAAGAATGTGGACGCCGCGATCCCGCTAGGTGTGTTCACCTGCATCACCGGCGTGTCCGGCTCCGGCAAGAGCTCGCTCATCAATGAGATCCTCTACAAGGCGCTGGCCCGAGACCTCAACCGCGCCCACACCAAGCCCGGCGCCCATGAAAGCATGACGGGTCTGGAGCACCTGGACAAAGTCATCGACATCGACCAGAGCCCCATTGGCCGTACACCGCGCTCGAACCCGGCCACCTATACCGGCGTGTTTGACCTGATCCGCCAGGTGTTTGCGCAGACACCCGACGCCAAGCAGCGTGGATACAAAGAAAACCGGTTCAGCTTCAATGTGAAGGGTGGCCGCTGCGAGGCCTGTGGCGGCGACGGCCTGATCAAGATTGAGATGCACTTCCTGCCGGATGTCTATGTGCCATGCGAAGTGTGCGGCGGCAAGCGCTACAACCGCGAGACCCTTGAGGTTCATTACAAGGGCAAGAGCATCTACGACGTTCTGGAAATGACCGTGGAGGATGCGTTGACCTACTTTGAGAACCAGCCCCGCATCCTTCCCAAGCTGCAGACGCTGTTCGATGTAGGGCTTGGCTACATCAAGCTGGGCCAGCCCAGCACGCAGCTCTCCGGCGGCGAGGCCCAGCGCATCAAGCTGGCTACGGAGCTTTCCCGCAAGAGCACCGGGCGCACGCTTTACATCCTGGATGAACCCACTACGGGCCTGCATATGGCAGACGTGGAGAAGCTCATTTCCATCCTGCAGACCTTGGCCGACGGCGGCAACACGGTGGTTGTGATTGAGCACAACCTGGATGTGATCAAGACTGCTGACTGGATCATCGACCTGGGGCCGGAGGGCGGCGACCGGGGCGGGCAGATTATCGCTCTTGGCACACCGGAAGAGGTTGCCAGGGTGGAGGGGAGCTATACGGGGCAGTATTTGAAGCAGGTGCTGTAGTTTCTACTTACAGCGGGATAGAAAGGACTACAGTGAAAATACATTGTAGTCCTCTTTCTTTTACCTTCACATTATCATAAGCACTTATGGAAATTTCAATGCCATTAACTTCACAAACTTTCTTTGCTAAGAACAGACCTAAACCAGAGCCAGCTATTTTAGATTCTTTAGCTAATCTTCCACGGAACCCTTTTGTAAATAGAAGAGCAAGTTCATCATTACTAACAGATGGCCCTGTAGATTCTATAGTTACTACCAGTTTATCTGTGGCTTCAAAAAAGTATATGTTGACATTACCTCGTTGGGGAGAGTACTTGATTGCATTGTCAATTATTATGAATGGAACGAGCTCGAAACTATCATATACCCTCGGTGTTCGGGAAGGAGTATACTCATTCATATCTATACGCATGTGTTTTTCTGCTGCGCGCGAGCCTAGGCACATCCGTATTTTGTCGAATATCTTGAATATATTTCTATTTTGTTTTTGGCCTAACGACAATCCTTCTGGATTGTCCAGTGCTTGATACATCTCATATCTTAATGAAATAAGTTGACTTATTGCGTAGCAGTTTGTTGCATATCCTTCCATCTCTTTAAAATTAACCATATATGAAGAATCAACTAGCTTCTTGTTAAGTACATAGGACATATGTTGTGAGTGATGAATAATTTGTGCGTTCAAGTTCTTTGTTTCATGTAAAGTTTGATTAATGTATTCTGCCAATTCTACAATCTTAGAGGCTTGCCTTATTTGAGTCTCTGAACTATCAATTAGTCGTAGATAGTCAGATTGTTTGAATTTGATCATTTTCTCGCTAGCAAGTAACTTATTCCTAACAAAGTTTGATTTGCATAATTCCGCTATATACAGTGATGTATAAATTGTGTTGCTACTAGATTTATATGAGTAGAATCCATATGGGCACTGTTGAAATCTCCCGCAATCAAGGTTCTGGTAAAATTTGTGACAGTCATCCCTTCTTTTACTACAAAATGATAAGCAGGCTAATAATAGTCCGTCTTTTACTTGATCATTCTTATATGTAGGAAGGAGTGTCATAATATTCACACCTTAACTAGATTAATAACTTCAACACTAAAGGAGACAATATCAAAGATTGTCTTCCATGTTGATAAATCCATTTTTATTCCTTTGTTCATATTGATTAACCTATCGGATTGATTTGTTAAGTATGAATCAACGAAATTATTCTCAACTAGTCTCATACGGAGTTTGCTACAACCAGCAAGTTTTAGTTGTTGTTCAAGTTTGTTCCAAAGTTGATATGGACTCAGCAGGTTGTATATTTTGTCATCGAGTCTTGCAACCCACTCATCAAACACAGTGCTTTTATTTATAACATCATCAGCAATACGTAAATAATCATGTGCATTTGCATCATACTTACTTGCTGTATATGCTATAACAACAGTATCAGGTTTATACTTCTTAATCTCCCTAATCACAAATGCACCTTGATGTTCTTTACTGAGCTCTACTCCTACACCCTTGATATCGCAAAGTACAATTCTATAGCTGTCTATGTCTGATATCGATTTTACGTCATTTTGCTTTGATATTTTATAACCTAATCTCCGGAGATTATCTAAATAGAAAAAATCTTCATCATCAATAACTAATATATGAATATGCTGTCTATATAAAGAAATCTGATTCTTAATTTTGTCGTCGTATTGCTGTAACGAGGATACTTTTTTAAGGAACATTTTTCCCCCAAAACCATTATTATAATTTGATTATACTCATATGTTGTCGAATTACAATATCTGCTTTTTATGGTAGACAACTAGATATAGCCTATCTCCTCTCGCATTTATGAGAGAGGAGGGGGAAGTACTTTTGAAGAGAGTAGTTCTGAATAAGTGAGTGCCTTGTGCTCCCCCCACATTTGTTGTATCCTCTCCATATCCGAATATCGCCAATTCTCACTTTTTTTGGAGGAACCATGAAACCCACTCTGAAAAAGCTGATTCCGGTTATCATTGCGCTCATCCTGATCGCCACGCTTCCATTGTCCGGGTGCGGCAGGATCATCACCGTTGTCAACCGCGTGGTGGATAATGTACGCGACCGGCTGCTCAACACGGGAACCGTGGCGCCCCGCCGCACAGATTCATTGGAGACCGCCAGTCCCTCTGATTCTCTGAAGACGAGCAGGCCCGGCACCGGCGTGGGACAGCCCGACTTGATTCCGTTGGACGATATTTTTGCGCCCACGGAATACACTGACCCGGCAATCTCCGCTGACGGCAAATACCTGCTTTACCGCCACATCCTGCCGAACAACCGCGGCGACAGCGTGGTCGTGATGGATGTTTCCACCGGCAAGGAGCATGCTGTACCCTATCCGGAGGGGGCCAGCGGCATCCCATACTTTGACTGGGCTGGTGATGGCCGCCATGTGATCTTTATGATCGACAACGGAGGCGATGAGAACTATAGCCTTTACTCGGTGGATATCGAGACCAGAGATTCGACGACGCTGTACAGTAAGTCCGGTGCGACTGCATATCTGGTTGCGACAGATGACAACAATCCAAACGGCATCTTCTTTCAAACAAACGGCCGTGACGGGCAGGTGTTCGACCTGTATTGGTGCGACATCACAACCGGTGAGACCGAGCTCATCATGGAAAACCCCGGCGATGTGTCTGCCTGGTATCTGGACCGCGACGGCAAGTGCCGCATGGCCAAGGTTTTGGATAGTGAGGGCGGTGAGAGCCTGCTCTATAAAAAGACCGCCGGCTCCGACTCTGCCGCCTTCATCCGGTCCGATTGGAAGGAAATCCTCCATTGGGACTATGAAGACGCGGAAACGAGTGGTTTTTTTGGCTTCTCCATGGATGGTAAGAGGATCCAGTATTCCGACTCCACCGGGCGCAACACCGCCGCCATCATGGAGATGGATCTTGCCACCGGAAAGACCACGTTGATCGACTCCGACCCGGTTTATGATGCCGAGAGCATTTGGACCGACATCAAGAAGGATCGGGTAACCGCTGTGCGGTATAACCGGGAGCGCAGCGAATGGAAGGCGCTTGAGCAAGACATCGGTGATGAGCTTGATTATGTGGCGTCGCTCAGCGACGGTGACTTCGGCTTTTCTTCCACCAGCCGTGATGACAAATACTGGGTGGTCTGGTTCGAGAGCGACACAAAGGGCCGCTCCTGGTATTATGTGGACATTGAGAACCACAAGAGCAGATTTCTATTCCAACAGACGCCGGTGCTTTCTCAATATGAGTTCGCGCCGATGGAGCCCTTCACCTACACAGCTTCCGATGGCTTGATAATCCACGGCTACGCAACTTTTCCAGTGGGTTCGGAGAGTACAAACCTGCCGATGGTGCTCTATGTGCATGGTGGGCCTAAAGCCCGAGACAGTTGGGGGTTCAATGGAGAGGTGCAGTGGCTTGCCAACCGGGGCTACCTGGTGGTGCAGGTGAACTTCCGCGGCAGCACCGGCTACGGCAAGGACTTTGTAAAGGCTGGCGACCGGGAGTGGGGCGGCAAGATGCAGCAAGACCTCACCGACGCGGTGAATTGGTCAGTGGAGCAAGGATTCGCTGACAAAAACCATGTCGCAATCATGGGCGCATCCTATGGCGGATATGCGGCGCTGGCCGGTGCAGCCTTCACGCCCGATGTGTATGCCTGCGCGGTGGATATGTTTGGGCCGTCCAGCCTGATCACACTGGTGGAGAATTCGCCGACCTACTGGAAACCGCAGCTGGTTCAGCTTTACCAGTCAATCGGTGATCCGGCCAAGGATGAGGAATTCATGAAATCGCGCTCACCACTTTATCATGCAGAGAACATCAAGATTCCTGTGCTCATTGCCCAAGGAGGCAACGATGTGCGCGTGCCCAAGCAGGAGTCGGAGCAGATGGTCGCGGCGATGAAGGAGCGCGACCTGGATGTGGAATACATGTATTTCCCCAATGCCGGCCATGGATTCAACACCACAGAGGACTACATGCAGTTCTTTTCCCGCCTGCAGGACTTTCTAGCCGAGCATATCGGTGGCAGGGCGGAGGACTAACCCTAAAAAGAGCAAAGACACTCATCCCAATAAGAATACCATGGAGAAGCGGTGCTTTGTATAAGCACTGCTTCTTTTATGCTATGATATTGTTATTTATATGATCAGGAGAGAAATCGCAAATGTGGAAGAAGCTTACGGGGCTGGGCATGATTGGCGTCGCGCTCTATGTGCTTCATGTAGTGCTGGGCGGTTTTTTATGGAAAGGATATAACCATCTGATGCAACCCATCAGCGACCTCACGGCCAGTGGCGCACCAGATAAGGATATGCTCGGGGTCATCACCCTTGTTTACGGGTTGCTTTGTATCATCGCTGTTTTTGGCTCATTTCGTTACACACGGGGCCATGTGCCTAAAATTGCTTCAGCGGGTCTACTCGTGTTCTTGGCCATGCATTTGGTCTCGATCAGCTACAACTGGTTTCCGCAAGACCTTCCTGGCGCTGAACCGACGTTTGTAGGCACGATGCATTTGGTTGTTACTTTTCTTATCATTCCGCTGACCATTCTTGCGCCCATCCTCATCGGTTTGGGCTTCCGAAAGGTAGACGGGCTGAAGGGGTTCGGGCTTTATTCCATCATAACCGGAATTGTGATCTTTGTGGCTGGGGGCACAACATCGATCTTCTATGCACAGAAGCTGGATTATTTTGGCCTGGTTGAACGCATCAATATTGGCACGCTGCAGCTGTGGACGTTCCTGCTTTCTTTGAGACTATTCAATAAAAGGCTGGATTTCGGACGGCATGATCTGGCAGTTTCCAATACTGAAAGTGAC
The DNA here is from genome assembly GCA_023435705.1 of Bacillota bacterium. Taxonomy (GTDB): domain Bacteria; phylum Bacillota; class Clostridia; order Christensenellales; family UMGS416; genus JAEYRA01. Next base: position 58,136 of record JAEYRH010000001.1, read on the forward strand.
GCCGGATAGCAACCCGGTCTACATCACAATCTGAAGGGTGTTGTTCAACCACAACGATTGAATTGCACGGTTCTGTATTTGAAACATTTACAGATACGTCTGTTCACGTTAATTCTCTTTCTTCCCTTAAGATTTTTCAAAATCCGGTATTTTGGCCGCCTCCGAATGAATAATCTTGAAAGAGACGGCCACATGAAGTAATATAGTATCTGATTCTTTGGCGCGGCAATGTATTGGAGGGATGGCAATGGCCAATATCACAACGAATTACGGAGTCATCAATATATCCAACGAGGTGATTGCGTCCCTGGTCGGAAGGGCCGCCGAGCAATGCTACGGGATTGTGGGCATGTCCGGAAAACGGGCAGCCGACGGCATTGCGGAGTTGCTGAACCGTGAAAACTACGCCAAGGGTGTTCGTGTGTCGTCCAATGGGGAGGATGTCCAGATCACGATGTATGTGATTGTGGAGTACGGCACATCGATCAATGTCGTGGCGGAGTCCGCCATCGACATCATCCGCTATAACGTCGAGCAGGACACCGGGCTTCGTGTGAGCAAGGTGAACATCGTCGTTGAAGGCGTGCGCGTGTAGAAACGGAGGAGACAGGGTTTGGGGTTTGACAGGATTGACGGTGCGCTGCTGAAGGAAATGATACTAAATGGCGGCGCCATGCTCGAGAGTAATAAAGCGGAGATCAATCAATTGAACGTGTTTCCGGTGCCAGATGGCGACACCGGCACCAATATGTCTCTGACAATGGCTAACGCTTGCCGCGAAGTGCAGGCCTTGCAGGAGCTCACCTGCCACACAGTGGCTGAGGCGCTGGCCAAGGGTGCGCTCAAAGGAGCCAGAGGCAACTCCGGCGTGATCCTTTCGCAGTTATTCCGCGGGTTTTCCCGTGGGGTGGACGGTTTGGTCACTCTTGACTCAAAGCAGTTTTCAGAAGCATTGAAGAGCGGTGTGGAAACCGCCTACAAAGCCGTGATGAAGCCCCGCGAGGGCACAATACTGACTGTCTCCCGCGCGTTTGCTGACGAAGCGGCAAGGCGGGCTGCCACCGAGTCCGATGTTGCCGCTGTGGCTGAGGCCGCGATGGCTTTCGGCGAGCTCACACTGGCCAAGACACCAGAGATGCTGGATGTATTGAAAAAAGCCGGCGTGGTGGATGCCGGCGGCAAAGGCTTGCTGGTGATTTATCAGGGCTTCTTGCACTCGCTGCACGGCGGTGGAATGATCAGCGCAGAGGCCAAACCTGCACCGCAGGCGTCTGCGCCAATGCAGCAGGCCATCGGCATCACTGGCGACGAGGTGATCGAAAAAGGTTACTGCACAGAATTCCTGATCGAAAACCTGAAGCCTGAGGTGGACACCGTTGCGGTGGATCGCCTGCGTGACAGGCTGGAGCGATTGGGCGATTCTATCGTGTTGGTGCATGACGGCGACATGATGAAGGTGCATGTGCACACCGAAACGCCGGACAAGGTGCTCACCTATGCGCTGCAGTTGGGCGAGCTGATGGCGATCAAGATTGAAAATATGCGCGAGCAAAACCGCGAGATCCAGAGGGCAAAAGCTGCTGCCGGTCAGAAGCCGCCGGCCCCGCCCAAGGAGCAGGCCATTGTGGCTGTTGCTGCCGGACAGGGCATCAAAGGCATCTTCCATGACATTATGGTGGAAGGATTTGTGGAGGGCGGCCAGACAATGAACCCAAGCGCGGAGGATATTGCCACTGCCATCCGTGATGTGAATGCCAAGAGTGTCATTGTGTTGCCCAACAACAGCAACATCATTCTGGCAGCCCGCCAGGCGGCGGAGCTGGTGGAATGCACGGTGCATGTGATTCCCACAAAGACCGTGCCGCAGGGCATCTCTGCGGCGCTGGCATATAACCCTGAAGCTTCTGCCGAGGAGAACGCTGAAAACATGGCAGCTGCCATTGGCTCGGTGAAGTCGGGCATGGTTACATATTCGGTGCGCGATTCGCAGATCGATGGGTTTGACATCAGGAAGGGCAACATCCTTGGAATCGGAGACAAGGGCATTAAGAGCGTGGGTGAGACAGTGCCCGATGTGACGGTAGACCTGATCAGAAGTATGGTTGATGATAATGCCTGCATGATCTCGTTCTATTGGGGCAGTGATGTGAAGAAGGAAGACGCGATCGCCTTGCGCGACCGGGTGCGCCGCGAAATCCCCAGTTGCGACGCGGAAGCCTATGAAGGCGGTCAACCGATCTATTATTATCTGGTGTCTGTGGAATAATCACATTCATTTGGTCAATATCAGGAAAGCAGAAGGATGCCCGAGATAGGGCATCCTTTTTGAGTTGGCAAATGTTGATTTTGAACGTCTGATCAAACCTGTTGCAAAATCTTTACAACTATTACACCGTTTATCAATATTCGTGTTTTATTATTGCAGGAACAATAATGTATTTCATGGAATGAATATAGGACAATCTATATTCTGTACACCATGGATAAGAGAGCCACAGGAGGAATAGAAATGCCCAAGTATTTGATCATGGTTTTGGCTGTTTTGCTGCTCGCTTCGCTTTGCGGTTGTGATGAAAGTCCGGCTTCCGGCGGCGGCCAAACTGAGCCGGTGCATACCCTTGAGATCATCACAGACAACCCCAGTTCAACTGTGATGAAAACACCTGATGATACTGCGACCGCATCGCCGGGCATAACCCAACCGGATGATACCGCATCCGTTCAGCCGGAAAACACTGCGAAAACTGAGACTCCGGAGACGGGCACACCGGATCCCACGAAAACACCAAAGCCTACGGCCACTCCGTCTGGCGGGGGCAGCCTGACCGTCGAGCCAGTGATCGGCAAGGCAGATGTGGATGACCATTTGACGCTGCGGAAGTCAGCATCCTCCACGTCCCAAAGTCTGGCCGAGATCCCGAAAGACGGAGAGTTCACCGTGCTGATGGTGGAAACAGGCAAGAAATGGCTGAAGGTGAAATATGAGGAGCAGACGGGTTATGTGCAGGCCAAGTATGTAACGGTTGGCAGTGATGATGGTGACCGCGTCTGCACCGTGTTTTGCAACTCCGTACTGAACGTACGGAAAGGGGCGGGCACGAAGTATGATGTCATTGGCTCGGTTTCGTATGGCACAAACCTCATTGTGAAGTCCAAGAAAACCGTGAGTGGGAAAACCTGGTATGAGGTAGAAATCGGGTCTTCCACAGGGTATGTGATTTCCACATACTGCCGCATCGCGGAGGACTGATCAACAACGATGCTAGAAAGGATGCCCGAACAGCGGCATCCTTTTTTCATATAGTATTACGGTCAGCCCTGCCTTTCAGCAGATCGGTTTGACGCCGGTGATGGCCATTATGGTGCTGGTGGCGATGTCCCAGAGCTTTTCGCCCCGTTCATACAACACTACTCGGCGGTCATACCGCCTGTTGATCAGAGAAAGCAGGCGGTCCCGCTCGTCATCTGTCAAGGCGGCGGGAGCGCGCCGAAGTGCCTTTTCCACTGAGGCCAGAGCGCCCAGGCGGTTGTCGTTGATCTGGCGCAGGGCAAGCTCCCGGGGGCAGCTTGCATTATCAGGCGCATAATTGGTCACGGAGAAGAAATCCACATTTACACTGGCAAACCCAACCTGTACCAGCGCCATCGGGAACTCAGACTCTGTCTTCTTCTCATATTGAGCAACACCGTTTTGCTTGTCCAGATCTCGGGAGGGCTCCCATGCTTTCCCAAGAAGTGCCACTTCTTCAGGGTCTTCCGGTAACCAGTTTTCCGGGTTCACGTTCAGTTTGGTGCGCACTGAAAGCACGGAGATCACGCCTCCGGGCTTCAATACCCGAAGCTGCTCTCGCAGAAAGCTTCCTGTTTCCACGTGCTCGATCACGGTGTGTGACGTAGCGGCGTCGAATGTGTTGTCAGCAAATGGAAGAGCCAGCGCATCGCCCTGCACAAAGGAGCAGTCCAGATCCAGTTCTTCGGTTTTTCTTCGCGCAAAGGCGATGTGGCCGCCATCACGATCCAGGCCGGTCACGGTGCAGCGGGGCAGGGCGGTCTTGATCCGATGACAGAAGATGCCGCCACCGCACCCCACCTCCAACACGGCCATGCCATCGGTAAGTTTCATTGCCGCAAGCCACAGGCCGCTGTTGTCCTCCCGGAAGCGGAGGGCCCGGTTTGAATAGAGTTCTTCGGATGTCTGAACATACTCTGACCAGAAACGATCCATGGGTCGCTCCTTTCTGCCGCTTAGCGGCACTCTATCCAGATATAGTGCTTTTCCTCCGTCACCTTTTCGATCACACCGCCGCAGGTCAGAGCGACCTTGAGTGAGGGCGTGTTATAGTTTCGGATCGTCAGCAGGATCTTGCCAATCCCAAGCTTTTTTGCCTCCGCCAGCAGTTGTTTCAGCTGCGCCTTGCCATACCCCATGCCACGGCTATCCGGCCGAATCGCGTAACCAATGTGGCCGCCGTCTGCGAGAAGCTTTTCAGTCAGTCGGTGCCGCACCTTGCCCACACCCACCGGGCGGCCATCCGCGTATAGCCAGTAGGTGCTTTGCGGCACCATCCAGTCCTCCAGGCCCTCTCCCCGTGCAACTTCGGCTGCCCGCGCAAGCCACTGGATGTACTCAGCGGGTGTCAGCCCATTGGCACCGTTCATAAACCCGTTCTCGTCCTTGGGGATCTCTTGCAACATTTCGTACACGTCCATGCCGTCGTTGGCGGTAAGAGCCCTTAACTCCAGATCCATCCATACACCTCCCACGGTGAGTGCCTTATTCTAGCAGACACGTATGGATATGGCAATACTTGATTATGGTCAATTGCACTGTGTGTTCACATTTTATTCATGATTCAGATTGCCAGCACAGCACCCCTCTATGTTACATCGCCTGAATATGGTATAATTCCTTTAATTGGATCAAGGAGCCCATACTGTGCCTGAAAAGAATGTAATGCTTAGCATCGTCGCAGAGCAAACTGTGCCCAGCGGCGACACGAACCGGATGGAAATGATGACCGAAGGGCGACGATACCAATCAGACGGCGCCTTTTGCCTGGAGTATGAGGAGAGCGAGACCAGCGGCCTCGGGAAATCAGTTACGCTGCTGATGGTGTCAGACCGGATTGTTTCATTGATCCGCCGGGGCTTCACGACCACACACATGGTGTTCAGCGAAGGAAAGAAAAGCTACAACGTCTACAAAACGCCTGCAGGGTCCATGGAGATGGCAATCCTGCCCACTTCAATGGAAATCGAGTTGGGTGATGACGCGGGCGAAGTCACGCTGGAGTATGAGCTTGAGATCGGCGGGCAATACACAGGGTCCAACATGATATCCATTAGTTATAAGGCCAAGCGGCCATCCTAAGAAGGCGCAGGAGGATTTTGAATGAAAATTACATGGTTCGGACAGGCTTGTTTTGAGCTGGTGACATCCGATGGAACTGTGATCATTTGCGATCCTTATCACCCCAATGTCGGGTATCCGGCCCACCCCCGGCCAGCCGATGTGGTCACGGTCAGTCATGAACACTTCGACCATAACTTCACAGGATGGGTTGAGGGCAGCCCGGCAATCATCCGGGGCGTGGGCAGCAATGAGGTGAAAGGTGTGCGCCTGACCGGCTTGCCCAGTTTTCACGATAATGAACAAGGCGCGAAGCGGGGCCCCAACACGATCTTCGTCCTGGAGACGGAAGGGCTGAGGGTTTGCCATTTGGGCGACTTGGGAGACGCTCCTTCCGAGGATGTGTTTGCAGCCATCGGAAGGCCTGATGTGCTGATGATCCCAGTGGGTGGATTCTACACGATTGACTCTGTGCAGGCTGCGCAAATAACAAAAAGGATTGGAGCCAGGCTCACGATCCCGATGCACTTTGCGACAGGCGTGAAAGAAGTGCCGGTCGTCACAGTGGATGGCTTCGCTGCGCTCACCGGCGCGATGCGGCAGGCAGGCAGCTCCATTGATGTGGATCAAGATTACTCCGGCTCCGCTGTTGTGGTGCTGGATTATTTGAGGGAATAGCCAGTGGGTAAAGCGGAGAATAAAAAAACCCCGCAGCGGCATTTGAACATCCGGCGGGCAATCATCGTGGTTGCCACAGTGGAATGGGTGCAGATACTCCTTGTGCTCACCCTGGCATTGATGTATTTTACCGGCAACACTGTGCCTTCAACGGTGTTGCTGCTGCTGTTGATCTGCTTCATCCTGGCGGAGAATTTCACGATGATGCGCCGTGGGCTGCAGTTCCTGCATGCGGAGCGGGAAATGGCTGAGGTGGAGGCCACGCTGGAGAGCGCCACCGATCTCAACCGCAAACTGCGCACCCAGCGGCACGACTTTATGAACCATTTGCAAGTGGTCTATGGCCTGATGGAGCTGGGTGACTATAAGGAAGCCTGCTCCTATATCGAGCGGGTCTATAAGGATATTCAAAATGTGTCCAAACTAATGCGCACCGACAATGCCGCCGTAAACGCTCTGCTGGCTGCCAAAGCCGAGGCGGCTCTATCGCGGGGTGTGGAGGTGGAGTATGACATCCGGTCCCGCGCGACGGGGCTTGTGATGGAGCCATGGGAGCTCTGCGGTGTAATGGGAAACATCATCGACAACGCCTTTGACGCTCTGGAAGGCACGGAGCATGCCAAGATCCGCATCCAGTTGTGGGAAGAACTGGGCGGCTTCAATTTCGCCGTGGAAAACAACGGGCCGCAGATTCCCGACAACATCGCCGAGCAGATTTTCAACCCCGGTTTTTCTACCAAGGGAGACAAAGGGCAGGGCCTGGGTCTGCACATTGTGCGCGAAACGCTGGAAAACTGCGGCGGCGCCATTGCCGTTTGTCAGAACGGTGAGTGGACCCGGTTTACCGGCTCCATCCCAAAGATCAACGAGATCAGGGGGCTGAACGAATGCGCCAACTAAAGGTTCTCGTGGCCGACGATGATGACGGGATGCGACTTGTCATCAAGCGCCTGATCGAAAAGACCGAGGGCTTTGAGCTCAGCGGCGAAGCAACAAACGGACGGGACGCGCTGGCGATATTTGAGCGTGAGCGGCCGCAGGTCGTCTTTCTGGATGTGGAAATGCCGGAGATGGATGGTGTGGAGTGCGCCCGTCAAATCTTTGACACAGATCCCAGGGTTACGATCCTCTTCGCCACGGCCCATGAGCATTACATGAAGGAAGCTTTTGAAGTATACGCTTTCGATTACCTGGTCAAACCGTTCAAGGTTGAGCGCGTCAGGGAAACATTGGCCAAGGTGCTGGCCCGATCCATGCAGCGCGACTCTGCGGTGCGTAAGTACGGGGATGTGTCGCCACGGGGCATCCGCAAGCTCATGGTGCGCCATAAGGACGGCATCAGCCTGATCGATTCCGACGAAATCGTGCTGATCCAGCGCGAGGAGCGCAGCACTGTGATCTTTACGGCCAGCGGTGGGAGGATTGCCACCAGCGAGACGCTTTCGGAGCTGCATGACCGGTTGGACAAGAATTTGTTTATCCGCAGCCACAAATCGTATATAATAAACCTCTCGATGGTTTATGAGGTGTATCCCTACGGCCGCTGGACCTATATAGCCAAGCTCCGCAACACCGACCTGGATGCCCTGATCACCCACGATCGGTTTGAGGAGATAGAGAAGCTTTTGTCCACAATGTAGCGGAAAATGATATAGCATAGAGGTCGGCGGGGCGCGCTCCGCCGATTGTGCGTGTAAAGAGGCAGGATTTGACTGAGGTATTAAAAGCAAGTGACGAGAGTATTGGCCGGGCGGCGGAGTTGCTGCGCGGCGGGGCTGTTGTCGCTTTCCCCACTGAAACAGTATATGGACTTGGCGCCAACGGTCTGGACACCCGCTCGGTGGAGCTCATCTATGAAGCCAAAGGCAGGCCCAAGGATAACCCGTTCATTCTGCACATCGCGGAGCAGCAGGAGATTGGATCTCTTGTGTCTCGCATCCCGGTTAAGGCCAGGCAGCTGATGGATGCTTTTTGGCCGGGGCCGCTTACGGTCATTCTCCCTTCAACAGATGCGGTGCCTAAGGCCGCTCGCGCCGGTTTGCCCACGGTGGCTGTTCGTTGCCCGGCAAACCTCTGGGCCAGAAAGCTTATCAAGCGGTGTGGGTTTCCATTGGCTGCTCCCAGCGCAAACCTGAGCGGCCGCCCAAGCCCCACCACAGCTGCGGCTGTACTGGAGGATATGAATGGGCGTATCCCGTTGATCCTGGATGGGGGGGCCTGTGAAGTTGGGCTGGAATCCACTGTGGTCACGTTAGCCGGAGAAGCCCCCAGGCTTCTGCGGCCCGGCGGTGTCACACTGGAGCAGTTGGAAGCTGCAATTGGCCCCATCGAGGTGGATCGGGCTGTGCTTGGTAAACTTGAGGAAAATGATGTGGCGCTGTCGCCTGGAATGAAATACCGCCACTATGCGCCCAACGCTGCGCTCACGGTGGTGGGTGGCGATGCGTCCGCAGAGCGCATCTGCTGGCTTTACGATCAGGCATTGATAACTGGCCGCAACCCTGCCATTCTGGTTTGCGCGGGTTGTGAGGGCGGGTTCTCTGGCCGGGTGGTATATACGTTGGGGGTAGAGGGAAACGCTGAAAGTATGGGTGCTGCGTTGTTTGAGGCGCTGCGCCGTGTTGACGCTGACGGCAGGACAGATGTGTTCGCCGAGGCCATTGAGCCCAGAGGCATTGGTCTGGCAGTGATGAACAGGCTTCTACGGGCAGCGGGATTCCATTATATTCAGGCATGAGGTGAAGGATGAAGGTTCTGTTTGTTTGTTCGGGAAACACTTGCCGCAGCCCGATGGCAGAGGCTCTGATGAAGCGGGAAGCCAGCCACAGGGGCATCACCGGCCTTGACATACAGTCTGCCGGTCTGCAAGCAGCTCCCGGTACACGGGCATCCAAACATGCCGTGGAGGCCATGGCGGTGCGGGGCATTGACATTGACCGCAGGCAAGCTGTGCAGATATCGGCCCAGATGGTGCAGGAGGCGAACCTGGTTCTTACAATGACCAGGCAGCAGGCCTATACACTCATTGAGGAACTGCCGCAATATGGCCACAAGGTGCTGGCTCTGTGCGATTATGCGGGAACCGGCAGCGACGTGGAGGACCCATGGATGGGCTCCGCATCCGACTACGAGCGGGTAGCTGTGCAATTGGAAGTACTGGTGAGTGCAGTGTTGGACAGAATGAGGTAGTTGGAACGGCATTTTCGTCCACAGCGTTTCGTCCACACTTTTTTATGTGTTATACTTATCTTCTGTTCAGCGTATGAACTGTTGGACTGAGCTTTTTGATCTGGAGTGAATGAATGGAATTCGACGGGCTTCTGGACTCTTTGACCGCCGACTGTGACATGCGCAGCGAGCTGGACCGCCGCCGCACCTTTTTAAAGTGCGTGGAATATGCTGATTCCAACATTGATGCTGACAGTTACAACGCATTTTTGATGCAGGCTGCCGAACGTCTTGGCCAGGCAAGGCTGATGCGCGAGGCAATGTCGCTGGCGGTGCGTACAACTGGTGATGAAAAGTTACACCTGCGATTTGACGAAACGGAAGGTGTACAGATCATTGGCAACCAGTCGGGGCTCATGTATTTGTCCAGGCTCCTGAAGAACTTGTCGCAAGCCCGGTCTCCGGGAGAGCACATCACATTGGGATATGGAATCCGGCCTTTGACCGGAGAGTCATACCCAATGGCCGCTTATGTGGAAGACGACAGCTACTTCAGCGACATTGATGACCTGCTTCCTTCGGAGGAAAGCCTGGAGCAGTCCTTGGCCCGAAAGGAAGTCAACCCCAACGAGATCACTGCTTTTTTCATCATTGACTATGTGCCGGAGGAATGCGGCCTGAAGGCCAACACAATCTATCCTGTAGCCGGGTGGGAGAAATATGTGCCGGGCATGCTGGTATGGCGCAAGGAGCTGCGGCAGGATATGAGCCGTGTTGTCATTCTGCGTTTCATTGCCGAGGATGGCACTGAAGGCAGGCTGGCAGTTGACATCGACGATCCGGACATTGGCTTCATCACATTTAACGATATCAAAAATATCCTCAAGGCCAGGGTTTAGCGTCAAATGAATTCTTGAAAAATTTGCCTGCGCATAAGAAATGCTTCCTTGCGAAGACTACAATATGAAATCAAAGCAAGGAGTGATCAGATATGGGGGCATTTGACAAGACTGCGCTGGCTCTGGTGATCATTGGAGCAATCAATTGGCTGCTGATAGGTTTATTCCAGTTTGACCTGGTGGCCGCCATCTTTGGCGGGCAGACGAGTGCGTTCAGCAGGATTATCTATTCTTTGGTGGGGTTAGCCGGGTTGTGGTGCATCACAATACTGTTCAAACGATGGCACCGGGAACATCAAGACTGATCGTCGCCGAATATAACCCAAAAGCGCCTTGCAGGCGCTTTTTCATTACTTGAATCAGTGTTCGTGGATTTCTTTCTGCTTTTTCCTTTCCCGCAGTTCCTCCACTTCAAAACCGGCGAAGTTCACGGGCTCAATAAAGTCGCCGGGGCTGAATCTGGTGCGGTAAAACCGTTGAAATTCGTTCCGGTGCTTTCGAAGCACGACAGGTCGCGGCACATCCAGAGCGCGGCAAAGGCCATCCAGCGCCTCATCAAGGTCTGGCAAGGCCAATTCCACGGTAGCGTCAGATGCTATTTTTTCACGGATGCGGATAATCCCCCAAATTCTGGCCACAGGCAGTTCCTCCTGGCCCATTATATCGTATAGCACTGTCAAACTGCAACTCTGTGGTATTCGTCACTCTGCCCATATTCTGACAGGTGGTGTGTTTTGCTGTTGCACCTCTTTTATGCTATAATAAAACAAATTTACCTGTATGCAGCCAGATGCAATGCCACCAAAACAGAGTTTTTACCGCAAGTTGTAGCGTTCAAGAGCGGAGGTGCGATAAATGCCACAGACCTATACGAGGAGCAGAGCCAAATTCTCAACCTATGGAGAGGGCCCGGGCAGCCAGGGTCCATACCGCCCGGGCGGCGGCAACTCGCTTTTGAAATGGATCGGTATTGCAGGCGGCGTCGCTGCCGTTGTGTTGGTCGCAGTGTTTTTGTGGCCCACGCTCTCAGAAGCACTGAAGAGCGGCGGCGGCCAGCCCACCGCCTCGCCGGAAAGCACAGTGAAGGCCACGCTGCAGCCCACCATGTCAGTGGAGCCAGACACTACAGCCACGGAAGAGCCCACGATTGAGCCTACGCCTACCATTGAGCCCACGGCTACGCCGCAGCCCTATGTGGATTTTTCCGTAAGCGCGGTGGGGCAACTGCTGATCGAATCCGGCTTGCTCACTGATGCCAAGACCGACAGCGGCGAGTATGATTTTAACCCGATGTTTGCCAACGTCAAGGATTCGCTTTCCAAATCCGATTTGACACTGGCCACGCTGGAGTCTACATTGGCGGGCAAGGATGCCACCTATTCCGGGTCCACCAAATACAACACGCCGGAGTCAATCCTGACAGCGATGAAGGATGCCGGCATCGATTTTTTGAGCAATGCACATAGCCATATCTTCGACAAAGGGTTTTCCGGTGTGGAGAAAACCATTGAGTTCATGGAAGGCAGCGGGTTTGGTCATACAGGTGTATACCGCAGCACCGATGAATACCATGCCACACCCTTCTTCACCATTCAGGAGAAAAACATCAAGATCGCCGTGCTGGCCTACAGCGACGATGAAAAATACAAAAGCCTGATCCCTGCAGACAAGATGCGTTTCGCAATCAAACACACCAACCTTGAGACGATCAAGAAGGATGTAAAAGCTGCCCGCGAAGCCGGCGCCAACGCTGTGATCGTGATGCTGCATTGGGGTGATGTGGGCGGCAAGACGCCCAGCTCCACGATGACGACGCAAGCCAAAAAGATCATCAGCTACGGTGCCGACCTGATCATCGGCAGCAACCCTCTCTATTTGCAAAAGATTGAAAAGATCAAGACAGAAAAAGAAGACGGCACTGAGACAGAGGGAATTGTGGCTTATTCGCTGGGCAGCTTCCTGTCTGCCCAGCAGGCGCAGTATAAGGACACCGGAGCGATCCTCAATGTCTCCTTCCGTCTGGACACTGCCACCAACATGGTTTCGATCACCGAAGCCAGTTATGTGCCCACTTGGGTATACCTGAGTAATAAAGAATACAAGATCCTGCCGGCCGGTAAATATAAAGATAGTGAAGACCTGCTGGCGTCGCTCTCCAGCACTGGGAAAACCAGGATCAAGAAAGCGTATGATGAAGCGGTTGCAGCACTGGGCAGCACCGATGCGACAGCTGCGGCTGAGTAATGGAATCGTTGCGCGCCACGTATTGAGGTAAATGATGCATTTTTCACTCACCATGCCAGGCAAGGTGTTGTTTGGCCGAGGCGAGTTTGCCAATGCCGGCAAGATCGCCAGCCAATATGGTAACAGATTTCTGATTGTGACCAATCCGTCACTACAGTCGAGTGGTGCGGTGAGGCGTCTGCAACAGTCGCTGGAAGACCAGGGGGCCGCATCGGTTGTATACACAATGTCCGGCGAACCGACACCAGAACTGGTGCATGCGGCGGCTGGCCTCGCATCAAGTGAGGCTTGCGATGGTGTAGTCGGCCTGGGTGGCGGCAGCGCCATGGATACGGCCAAGGCAGCCGCAGGCATCGCCACCAACAGAGGCCCGGTCATGGACTATCTGGAAGGTGTGGGGACAGGAAGGATCATGACAGCGCTCCCGCTGCCATTCCTGGCAATCCCAACAACCTCCGGCACCGGCGCGGAAGCCACAAAGAACGCTGTTATCTGTGACGCTGCCGTAGGATACAAAGCCAGTTTCCGCAGTGACAGCCTTTTGGCCAAAGCCGTGATTGTTGACCCGGAGCTGACGGTTAGTGTGCCGGCCAACGTAACCGCCTGGTCCGGCATGGATGCGCTCACACAATTGATGGAGTCTTATATCTCTAAAAAGGCGCAGCCGGTCACCGATTTGCTGGCGCTGAGCGGCATGAAGGCTGTGGCCGCCAGTCTGGCCAGAGCCTACGCCAACGGTCAGGATTTGGAAGCCCGCGAGGCAATGGCTTATGGCAGCTTTTTAAGCGGGGTATGCCTGGCAAACTCGGGCTTGGGCGCTGACCATGGCATTGCGGCTGCATTTGGAGCTGTCCTGGGTGTGCCGCATGGGCTGGCTTGTGCGGTTTTGCTGCCCCATGTGATGAGGATCAATATGCCCAATGTCGGGCCAAAGGCTGCCAGTATGGCCGAAGCATTGACCGGGAGCTGTTTCAATTCGATGGATGACAATGTGGAGGCCGTCACAGGTTTTGTTCAGGAACTGGCTGAAAGGCTCCACATTCCATCCAAGCTTAACATGCCTGGCCTGGACGACGGGATATTAGTGCGTGTGCTCTGTGCCGTATCACGATCCAGCTTGAGCGGAAACCCCATTGAGCTTACATCAGAAGATATTCTGGAGATTATTAAGAAGACTGTCTAGTCTGTCTGGTTGGCAAACAACGGTATACCATTGCAGAAATCTATGGATTGCTATGGATTTCTGCGTTAGCTTTTGTAAAAAAACAATGAATATTTTAGGAAGCAATTGACTTGGCTACAATGAGATATCATAATACATGCAGCATGTGTGCGATGATTGTTCGAAGAAACAGGATACAGGAGTTGTAATCAGTGGATAGAGGCAGAATGAATGGCCGAAACAGAAGGCATGCGGCGTCAGACAATGGCGGTGCGGCGGCATCGCCTGAGCGGAATAATCGCCAGCGCCGGCGTGGTTCTGATAATGGCTCGAAAAAGAATTGGTTTTTGCGTCACAAGGTGTTTAGCATCATCGTGGCTTCCATCTTGCTTGTGGGGGTGGCTAGCGCGTGCGTGGTAGCGGCGCTTGCCAGCGACAAGGATATATTGATCGATACCGGTGCGAGGAATCAAACACAGGAGCCGGATAATGGCACGCCAGACAGCACCGATGGCAATGAGACGGATAATCCCTTAACACCTGACCAGACCGGGATTGAGCCCACGGTAACCGATGAGCAGCCTCCGGCATATTTGTTTTCAAAAGATATTGTGAACATTCTTGTGCTGGGCACCGATACCGGCTATGGCCGCGAAGGCGAAGCGGGGCGTACGGACTGCATCATCCTGGTCTCCATCAACCAGAAGACAGCTGAAGTCTCCATGATCTCAATACCCCGCGACACCTATGTGAAGATTTATAACGAAAAGAACAAGGTTGTGGGCGAAAACAAGATCAATGTGGCATATCGTTATGGCATGCTGAAGAGCGGGGGCAAAAAGGAAGTCGGCATTGCCTATGCAGTCAACACTGTCGGGCGTTTCCTCAGCGGTAACGCCAACGGGTTGATCCCGATCGACCAGTATGTGGTGTTCGATATGGACCTGGTGATTGATCTTGTGCGCGCTGTCGGCGGCGTGACGATCGATGTGAAATTTGAGTTGTCCAGGAAAGACGGCGACCCGGTAAATGTGAAGCCTGGCCTGCAGAAGCTCAACGCATATGAAGCCCTGGCCTATGCGCGCAAGAGACATGGTGTTGCCGGCGGCGATCTGTCCCGCGGGCAGCATCAACAGGAAGTCATGATGGCAGTGCTGAAGGAAGTCAAGAAAAAGGGTTCCGTAACAATGATTCCCAATCTGTATGACGCTTTTGTCAAAAACTGCTATACCAGCGTGACAGCCGATATGGTGCCGAGGCTTGCATGGATCGCCAAGGACGTCAATATTGAGACGATCAAAAACCGCACAATCAAGGGTAAGACGCTTCAAATCAGCGGCGGCAGCTATGTGATTGCCAGCCAGGATATCAATGATCCCGATTCCAAGCAGGCCATCATCAAGGAGCTGTATGGCATTGACGTGAAGGTAAACAGCGACGAAACCTACAGCGCGCTTTACAGCAGCATCCAACGGAAGATCAGCGCCGGCCAGGGCTTGGTGGACAAAGCAAACGCGCTGCTCAACAACAACAAGGAGTATTATTCAGACAGCGAGGCTGCGGCCTTGCGTTCGGCGATTGCCGAATGGAATACTGCCAAGAAGAAAAATGACATTGACGAGATGGCAGACGCACAGGATGATGTACAGGTTCAGTATGACAACCTGAAGGCTCTCATTGACAGCAGGAAATCTGCTGAGACGGAAGCTCCCACCGAAGCCCCCACAGACGTCCCGGAAACCGCGCCTCCCACCGAAGACCCTCCAACCAGCGCTCCGGTGACCACTACCCAACCGGCTGCGTCATCAGCTGCCTGACTCTCCAGATAGTTGTATAAGCCGTCTGCATTTGCGGGCGGCTTATATCTATTTGTGACCATTGTCGCAGCATGCCATTGTTTTGGCACATATCCTAATTACTGTATTTGAATACGGCGCTTCGAGCGTATATAATATTGTTGTTTCTTGAAGAAAAGCAGGTGAGTGGATTGACCAGAGGAATCAGAACGATACCGGTTGTGCCGCTGCGGGGGCTTACGCTTTTTCCGCACATGGTGCTGAATTTTGATGTCGGCAGGGAAAAATCCCTGGCGGCACTGGACGCCGCGATGGAAAATGACCAGATACTGATGCTGGCGGCCCAGAAGAACGCCGAGATAGAGGAACCCGAGCAGGATGATATCTACGCAGTGGGCACAGTAGCCCATATCAAACAGATCATCCGGCTGCCTGGTGATGCGGTGCGTGTCATTGTGGAAGGCCTTTATCGTGGCAGAATCATGGAATTCTCCAGTGAAGAACCCTATACAGAGGCACTCGTGGCTGTGGACACGGTGGCAGGCAACAGCGATTCTGCTGACTCCGACGCGATGGTGCGGGGTTTACAGGAGCTGTTTGAGGAATATGCCAGTCTCTCCGGGAAAGTTTCGCCGGAGGCTTTGATCAGCGCCGCTGCCATGGGCGACCCTGGCGAGCTGGCTGACACAATCGCTGCCAGCGTGCTCAAAAAGCAAGAGGAAAAGCAGGCAATCCTGGAGAGCTATGATGTGCTGGAGCGCATCGAGCGGCTGCATGTGCTGATGACCCGGGAGCTTGAGATTCAGAAAATTGAGAAGCGCATCAGCATGCGTGTCAAGCAGCAGGTGGACCAGAATCAGAAGGAGTATTACCTGCATGAGCAGATCAAGGCCATCCAGACTGAGCTTGGGCAGGACGATGCCAGCGAGTTTGACGAGTTGAGCAGCCGCATTGAGTCGCTCTGCATGAATGAAGAGGCCAAGGAAAAGGCCAAAAAAGAGTTGGCCCGCATGCAGAAGATGGCACCCGGTTCGCCGGAGATGCCTGTGCTGCGCACCTATATTGATTGGCTGCTTGACATGCCGTGGAGCTGTGAGAGCGAGGATAATATGGACCTCGTCAACGCGGAGAAAATCCTCAATGAGGATCACTACGGGCTGGAAAAAGTGAAAGAGCGCATCATCGAATACCTGGCCGTGCGCCGCCTCACTGAGACAATGCGCGGCCCGATCCTGTGCTTTGTGGGTCCTCCCGGTGTGGGCAAGACGTCCATCGCCCGGTCCATCGCTCGCGCCCTGGGCCGCAAGTTCACACGCATGAGCCTGGGCGGTGTGCGCGACGAGGCTGAAATTCGCGGCCACCGGCGCACCTACATCGGCGCAATCCCCGGCCGCATCATCAGCGCGATGAAAACCGCCGGCACCAAAAACCCCGTATTCCTGTTTGACGAAGTGGACAAAATAGGCAGCGACTTCCGGGGCGATCCTGCTTCGGCGCTGCTTGAAGTGTTGGATCCGGAGCAGAACAGCACATTCCGTGACCACTATATGGAGGTCCCATTTGACCTCTCCAGGGTCATGTTCCTGGCCACAGCCAACACGCTGGACACTGTGCCGGCGGCGTTGCTTGACAGGATGGAGGTCATCTACCTTCCTGGTTACACCGATGAGGAAAAGGTCAGTATCGCCCGCAGGCACCTGCTTCCAAAGCAAATGAAGGAGCACGGCTTGAAGGAATCCTCCGTGGTGATCAGCGACGATACGCTCCGATTTGTGATCGACCATTACACGCGAGAGGCAGGCGTACGCAGCATGGAGCGTGAGTTGGCGAACATGTGCCGGAAGTGCGCCCGGCAGATCGCCGAGCATGGTAAGGTGCGCCTGCGCGTGACGGCCCACAATGCTGAAAAGTACTTCGGTAACGTGAAGTTCAAGCGTGAAGACAAGGAGCGCCACGACGAAGTGGGTGTTGCCACCGGTTTGGCATGGACTGCATTCGGCGGCGAGACACTGGCAGTGGAGGTCAACACCATGCCCGGTTCCGGCAAGTTGGAGCTTACCGGCCAATTGGGTGAGGTGATGAAGGAGAGCGCTCGGGCCGCGCTGAGTTATGTGCGCGCCCATGCCGACCTGTTGGGCGTGGACCCGGAGTTCCACAACAAGCTGGATATCCACGTGCATGTGCCCGAGGGAGCCATCCCCAAAGACGGCCCCTCTGCTGGCATCACGATGGCCACGGCCATCACCAGCGCGCTTACCGGCCGGCCGGTTTCCGGTGACGTGGCGATGACCGGCGAGATCACGCTGCGGGGCAGGGTGCTGCCCATCGGGGGTCTCAAGGAGAAATCAATGGCGGCATATCGCGAGGGGGTCACGACGATTCTGATGCCCCAGGGCAACCAACTGGACATCCGCGACATTCCTGACAACATCCGCAAGAAGTTGAAACTGATCCCGGTCAAAACGCTGGACGATGTGCTGCAGCACGCGTTACTGAACAGGAAGTAGTATGGAGATCCAATCGGCTGAGTTTTCGTTTACCGCGGTCGACGAGGGCGGTTTCCGGCGATCCAGGTTGCCGGAGATTGCCCTTGTGGGCCGATCCAATGTGGGCAAATCCTCATTGATCAATGCCTTCTGCCGCAAGAAAGCCCTGGCGAGGGTAAGTGGTACACCTGGCAAGACCCGCGAGGTAAATTTTTATCTGCTCAACAACAGCTTTTATCTGGTGGACCTGCCAGGTTATGGCTTTGCCAGTGTATCACAGCAGGAAAAGCAGAAGTGGGGCCAGATGATCGAGGGCTATTTCCAAACGTCGCCCAATCTCAAACTCGTATTGTTCCTGCTGGACATCCGCCGGGAGCCTTCGGAAGAGGACCGCCAGATGGCAGTCTGGATCGAGCACAACGCCCTTGATTACAGGCTGATCGCAACCAAGGCTGACAAAGTGCCAAAAAGCCAACGGGGGATCGTCTGCCGCAAGCTTTCTGACCAGTTGGGCATGACGTTTCGCAGTGAGGCGATATGCTTCTCTACGCTGGAGAAGCTGGGCAGGGCTGATCTGCTGAGGGAGATTGGAAAGTCATTGGGTTAACAGAGAATTGATTGTCAAAGAAATTTCTTGACAGCCGTTCCATCAATATGTTAATATTTGATGCACAAAGCAGAAGCACCCGCTTCTCACCTGCCGGCTATGCCAGGCTGGTTATGAATTTGAAAGCAAGACTGCATTCAAGCGGGTATTTTTGCCCGCTTGATTTTTTTTGGGGGTGTGAGCAATTAGCCAGGAGCGCGCAATTAACGAAGAGATTCGCGCAAAAGAGGTGCGCCTGATCGGTGAGGACAATGCCCAGCTGGGCATCATGTCACGCAGAGACGCGTTGGCCATCGCGGAGGAAAAGAGCTTGGATCTGGTGCTGATCGCGCCGGATGCCGATCCGCCCGTCTGCAGGATTATGGACTATGGCAAGTTCCGGTTTGAGCAGGCCAAGAAGGAAAAAGAGGCCCGTAAAAACCAGAACATCACGGAGCTTAAGGAAGTGCGGCTGTCGGCCACGATTGAGGAGCATGACATTGACATCAAGGCCAAGTCTGCAATCAAATTCCTGAGCGAGGGTGACAAGGTCAAGGTGGGCATCCGTTTCCATGGGCGCCAGCAAACCCACCCGGAAATCGGCTACAACGTTATGAACGTCTTCTTCACCAAGGTGGAGGAAGTCGGTATCATCGAAAGAAGGCCCATTCAGGAGGGCCGTAACATGCACATGATACTGGCTCCCCGCGTCAAAGTTAAGAAGTAAGGAAGGGGGAAAACACAATGCCGAAACTCAAGACCCATAAAGCCGCCTCCAAGAGGTTCACCATTACCGGCGGCGGCAAAATCAAGAGGGCTTGCGCGTTCAAGAACCACAAATTGAACGGCAAAACCCGCAAGACCAAGCGCAACCTGCGCCACGGCGGTTATGTGAGCGAGCAGGAAGCATCCGTCGTAAAAAAGCTGATCCCATACCAGTGAGCGCCTGAAGCGCAGTAATCGAAAGGAAGAGTGATTCTCAATGGCAAGGATCAAACGCGCAGTTAACGCTGTAAAAAAGCGCAGGAAGATCATGAAGCTGTCTAAGGGTTTCTACGGCGCCCGCAGCAAGCAATATCGCATCGCCAAATCTGCCGTGATGAAGGCACTGGCCCATGCTTATGAGGGCCGCAAACACAGGAAGAGGGATTTCCGCTCTCTGTGGATCATTCGCATCAACGCCGCCGCCCGCATCAACGGCATCTCTTATAGCCGCCTGATGAACGGCCTGAAGAAGGCCGGGGTGGAAGTGAACCGCAAGCTCCTGGCGGATCTGGCCGTTCACGATATGAAGGCATTTGAGAGCCTGGTGAACACCGCCAAGAAGGCTCTGATCGCCTGATCTTGATTGGCAAACGATAAGCCCTGTGCCACACCGGTGCAGGGCTTTTTCATTACTCTTCTATGCTAAGGATACATCAACACTAAATGTCATGTAATGGTGTATCGAAGAGTTGAAAATGCTATAATCTTCAATATAAATCATCGTTCAATAATCCTACTTGAGGGGTGGAATCATATTGTTTATTGAATGTATGGATTTCTATGAAACCGAAACAGGATTCCTGCCTAAATCACTTGATTTAGTTAAAATCGACCTGACCAGTGGGAAACTTGTTGTTAAGGCCCATGAAAAAGAGATCTACTTGATATCTAGCCAACTAGTCATGGCAAAAGTACATAGAGACAATCAAGGAGTTTATCCATTTTCCAAGATGGATTTTTTGTCACACAAATTGCAGGAGATTATCTTTCCGCAGTCTGTGCCCAAAATCCACCTCGCACTTTTTGAGAGTGAGGATAGCCCCATATTCTTGTTGGAAAGGATTCATCTGGATAAGCTTCATATTGCATACAACCTTCAGAGGCAGATTTATCACAAATCATGTGGAATGGATTATTATTATGACCCGGTATTTTTGAAGCTCGATGAAAACGATGATATGGATGCTCTGGCAAGAGTGCATTCTGAGAAAGTTGAAAGAATGCAGAGAGATTATGCTTATCTGCTAGACAAGTATGGAATTGCATTTGATCACTCAGGGGTAAATATTACATGGAGAGAGCATGATACTCCAGTTTCTGTTGAGGTGCACAAATGCAGGAGGAATTATCTGTTTGACTACGAAAGGTGCCGACAGTATTTCAGCAGCTTGGAGGCCGGTGAAACGAAAGATGATGCATTGACCATTATCGATAGGATCGGGCAGCTGCAATGAAAACACTGGAGACGGAGCGTTTATTACTTAGAGACTGGCAAGAAAATGATGCGGCAGATTGCTTTGCTCTTTGGAGAAACCCTGAAGTTGAGCATGCCGGTTGGACCGTGAAAAATAGCATGGAAGAAATCAATGATGCCATTCATGCTTGGCTGCAATGTCAGGAGTCCTGGGCAATAACACTTAAGGACAATGGCTCTGTGATCGGTGCTGTTTTTCTAAGTGACATCGGCCGCCACTCACGATATCGGGAGCTGGAATACGCCATCATCGAGGATCAATGGAATAGGGGCTACGCCACTGAAGCGGTCAATGCTGTACTCAAGCATGCGTTCTTGGATATGGAGTTGCTCGTCGTGGCAGCGGCATGTTATGACTACAACAAAAGGTCTATCCGTGTGATCGAAAAGTGTGGGTTCAAATATGAAGGCACACTTCGGAAATATAGTCGGAACCTGTCCAACAGCATTCGTTATTCCATGCTCAGAGAAGAGTGGGAACAACTGCATGGCTGATGTGACGGTTATTGGAAGGAGCTTCTGATGATATGAAACAAATAACCAGCGCTGAAAATGATTTATTCAAAGCAATCAAGGTGCTCCAATCCGCAAAAGGACGGCGGGAGCAGAGTTTGTTTCTTGCCGAAGGCCCCCATCTGGCCGAGGAAGCCATGAGCTCAAGTTTGACAGTTCGATATATCGTGGTGCGGGAGACAGACGTTGAACGGTTTTCCGGGTTGATTGCCCAGGCGGAGAAGGCAGAGGCAGAAGCGCTTTCGCTCTCGCCAAGGCTCTTTGATGCTCTGGCTGATACAGGCAGCCCGCAGGGTGTGCTTGCTGTGGTGGAGATCCGCTGGCGTGATCTTTCGGAGCAGGAGCCCATACAATCACCTCTGGCTGTGGTGTTGGAGCGGGTGCAGGACCCCGGAAATGTGGGCACGATACTGCGCACTGCACTGGCTGTAGGCGCGGCCTTCGCCGTGCTCACCGACGACTGCGCCGACCCGTGGTCTCCAAAGGTGGTGCGTGCGTCACAAGGCGCCGTGCTGCACCTGCCGCTGGTGCGATGCGCCGGAGCGGGGGAGGCCATAAGTGCATTGAGCCGTGATGGCTGGCTCACCGCCTGCGGGCACCTTCAGGGTGAAGATTTCTTCTCCCGGCAAAGCAGCCCTCGCACGGCATTGGTGATCGGTAACGAGGCGAGCGGGATCACTGAGGAAACCGCTTCAGCCTGCGCAGCCCGATGGAAACTGCCCATGCCGGGGAA
Source organism: Bacillota bacterium (assembly GCA_023435705.1). Lineage (GTDB taxonomy): Bacteria > Bacillota > Clostridia > Christensenellales > UMGS416 > JAEYRA01. Next base: position 79,990 of record JAEYRH010000001.1, read on the forward strand.
AGCAGAATCGTTGAACGCCGCTGTGGCAGCCGGCGTGATGCTCTATGATCTGTGGCGCGAGCATGCATCTGATTGATTCCAGTCCAGGTCAGCACTATAATACAGGTAATAACTGGTTGGAGGGAACTCAATGGCGATGAAGGTTCTGTTCATCGGCGGCACAGGGCTGATCAGCACGGCAGTATCGGAGTTGGCAGTGCAAAAAGGGATTGAGCTGTATCTGCTCAACCGGGGCAACCGGCCTGGGTTCGTGCCGCAAGGGGCAAAGGTGCTGCAGGGTGACATCAATGACGCTGCACAGATGAAATCACTTCTGGGAAATCTGCATTTTGATTCCGTTGTGGATTGGATCGCGTTTGAGCCAAAGGCAATTGAGCGTGACATTACGCTGTTTTCCGGCCGCACCGATCAGTATATTTTCATCAGCTCCGCAGCCACTTATCAGCGGGAGGCGACACAATATCTGATCGACGAGGCCGCCCCGCAGCACAATCCCGGCTGGGACTACGCGATGAACAAAATCGCCTGTGAGCAACGTCTGATGGAGGAATATCGCAAGAGTGCTTTCCCGGTGGTGATTGTGCGCCCGTCCCACACCTATGGCCTCACCAGCATCCCATTTGCACTGTCCAGCTGGGCCAGGCCGTGGACGATTGTGGACCGCATGCTCCGGGGTAAGCCGATCATTATCCCCGGTGACGGCACATCCCTATGGTCCATCACGCACAATTCCGACTTTGCCAAAGGCTTCGTGGGTTTGCTGGGCAACACAATGGCGCTGGGCCACTCATTCCACATCACCTCCGATGAGGTGAAGACCTGGGATCAATACGCCCGCATCATCGGGCAGGCAGTGGGTGCAACTCCCAAGCTGATGCACATCGCGTCGGACACGATCGTGCACTTCATGCCCGATCAGGTGGGCCCGCTGCTGGGTGACACCTGCCGCACCTGCATCCTGGATAATAGCAAGATCAAAAAATTTGTGCCAGGTTATGTGGCAACCACCAATTTCGAGACCGGCATTCGGATGACCATCGACTATTTCAACGCCCACCCGGAGCTTAAGCTGGTGGACGAGGAAGTCAATGCCAGGATGGACAGCCTGATCGCCAGATATAATCATTTCCTTGAACAACTCTAGCAGGCGTTGACCGCTTATTCTACTTCACCCATGCCGTGCGATGCTTCGCACGGCTTTTATTGCAGCCCGCACGTCTTCCTGCGTGGTGAAAGGGCCCACGCTAAAGCGGATCGCACCGCGTTTGTCCGTGCCTAGAAACCGGTGCGCCAACGGCGCGCAGTGTAGCCCTGCCCGGCAAGCAATGCCATATTCGGCATAGAGGCGATCGGTGGCAACAGGGGGGTCCAGGCTTCCGATGTTACATGTGATCACGCCGACCCTTGGCTTATCCGGTGCCGGGCCATAGAGCGCCACGCCATTGATGCCACTTAACCCTTCCCAGAGATCTTCCGTTCTTTTTTTCTCCACCGCCAGGATCTGGTTGAGGTTCTTGATCACAAATTCGGCTCCGGCGTGCATACCCGCGATGGCCGGAGTGGGTGCGGTGCCGCTCTCATACCGATCCGGCATATCCAGCGGCTGGGTGAGCAGCATGCTGGAGCTGCCAGTGCCGCCCTCCCGCAGAGGGATTGGGGCGGAGCTCTCACCGATATAGAGGCCTCCGGCGCCTTGAGGGCCCAGCAGGCCCTTGTGGCCGGGGAATGCGTAAAGGTCAATACCAGGCGTGGAAAGACACACGGGAATGCAGCCTGCCGATTGGGCACCGTCCACCAAAAGGGGCACTGCCTTGTGATAGCAGACATCGGCGATGGCCTCCACCGGCTGCACTGCGCCTGTCACATTGGATGCCTGACTGACCACCACCAACTTGGTGTCCGTGTTGATTTCCCGGGTAATATCCGCAGGCTCGATGAAGCCGTCTTCGTGAGGGGACACGATGGACAGCGAGATGAACTGCTTTTCCTTCATTGTGTGCAGTGGTCGCAGCACTGAGTTGTGTTCCAATGCTGTTGTCACCACATGACCGCCCTCCGGAAGCATGCCCTTGATTGCCTGGTTGAGCGCATCGGTGCAGCTCATGCAAAACACAAACCGCATTGGGTCTTCCGCTTGGAATAATTTCGCAAGAGAGACCCTGCAGTCAAATATGGCGCGGCCTGCATCCAGCGATGCCTGGTGGCCGCTGCGCCCTGGGTTGCCGCAGCGTTCGATGGCTGACACCACTGCCCTGGTGACCGCCTTGGGTTTTGGCATGCTGGTGGCTGCGTTGTCCAGATAAATCATACTGTCATCTCCTGCCTTTGCTCTCATTACCAGTATATTAGCGTTGGGTGGAGGTGGTTCTGACTGTCTGTTCCACCGCCTCACACTCTGGTATACCGGTAATATCATGGTAGTAGCCGGCCTGACAGCCGGTGCAAGGAGTGTGATCATTTTGGCAAATGAACCGTTTGGCTTCGTGGCCTATCGCTCCAGGCAGCAAACCACCGCGTTGGAGGTTACCCTGAAGAGCCAGGGCATGCGGTGCAGCATCATCAATACCCCCCATGAAATCGGTATGGGCTGCGGGCTTTCTGTCCGCTTCAATCTGGCTGATTTGGCGGCAGTTTCGGCAACTGTGAGCCATTTGAAACAAAGTGCGTTAATAGGCATTTACAGCGCTGCCAATGAAAACGGCCGGTTGGTGTTCAAGCCAGTATCCAGGACGATGCGCCACAGCAATTGATGTTGCATGGGAAAAAGCTTATAATCATGAATGTTGCCGAAAACGACGTTTTCGGCAACACGCATACATATGAAAGGTTGATTGGGAATGGAAGACAATACAATCCTGACCCTATTGGATGTGCTGGAGCGGGAATACGCAGACGCTGTCTGCGCCTTACATTTCACAAACCCCTTTGAACTGTTGGTCTCCACGATCCTGTCTGCCCAATGCACAGACAAGCAGGTGAATAAAATCACAGAAAAGCTGTTCAAGCGGTTTTCAAGCCCTGAGGATTTCGCCAGCCTCACACCGGAGGAGTTGGAGCCACATATCATGAGCTGCGGCTTTTATAAGAACAAGGCCCGCAACATCGTGCTCACCAGCCGGGCATTGCTCGAGCGGTTTGCCGGGGTGGTTCCGCGCACAATGGAGGAGCTGACCTCGCTGCCCGGTGTGGGCAGGAAAACTGCCAATGTGGTGCTCTCCAACGCATTTGGACAAGACGCCATCGCTGTGGATACCCATGTGTTCCGCGTGACCAACCGCCTTGGGCTGGTGCAAGCCAAAACTCCGGAGGAGACCGAACGCCAGCTGATGGAGCGTTTGCCGCAGGAGAAGTGGTCGCAGGCGCATCATTGGCTCATCTGGCATGGCAGGCAGATTTGCCACGCCAGAAAGCCGGAGTGCGCACGCTGCCCGGTGTTCCTCTGGTGCGAGTATCCGGGGAAGGCAGGGTGATCAATCCTTCACCTGATCGCGGCCCATCAAAACTGCCAGCACGATTCCTTGCATCATGTGTGCCAGGAAAAAGAAGGCAAGAGTAATCCACCAGCCGGCAGACTCAAATATCTCCGATGGAAACGCGAATGTGTAGCCGAAAAACACCAGTGAAACGATGATGCGCATCGTTTGGTAAGTGATCGAGTCTGCCCGTTGCTTGAGCCCGTTGATCCGCTCATCCGAGTGTTCCGCAGCGATGGCGCGGGTATATTTGGGATTGCGTTTCATCAATGCGGCTGTTACTCCGAAGTAGGTGGCCAGACCCAGCGGTATGAATGACAATGCCACAATGGCTTTGTTGTTTTCCAACAGCGGGAGATGAAAAACCTGAACCGCAAGCCCGCCGGCCAGCAACACCAGGCCGATTGACAGATAGATGATAAAACTGAGGCTCATACTCTTTGCTGCTTTGCTCTGATCCATTTTCCTACTCCTCCCAGAATAAATCGTTCAGCGTTTTGTGCAGAGCCTTGCAGATCGACATGCAGAGGTTTAGTGATGGGTTGTATTTGCCCGACTCGATCAGACTGATGGTTTGTCGTGTCACCCCCACGAGCTCGGCAAGCTGCTCCTGTGAAACGTCCCGTTCGATGCGCGCGATCCTCATCTTCTTGTTCACAGCGGCACCTCCTTGATAGTTTGAATGATATACTATTGTTTGCATAATGTCAAATATATATTGCATAATGTCATAATCCAATTTGCCTTTTGCTCCTTTGTGATGGTAGTTCTCAAAAAGTGCCATCCGGTTACAAATCCTTGCGGTGATCGCCGGGCTGTATTGCTTCCCTATTCTTTGGGATGTAGAATGATTTGGCATTTGTATGCAGGGGTGAGGATATGCCGGCGATCAACGTAGATAAGCTCTCCAAGTCGTTCACTTACTATAAAAAGGAAGCCGGGCTCAAGAGCTCGCTGAAAAATCTGTTTCATCGCGAAACGCTCGTAAAGGAAGCGGTGAGGGGCATCAGTTTTGCCATTGATGAGGGGGAAGTCGTGGGTTTCCTCGGCCCCAACGGCGCCGGCAAGACCACTACGCTCAAGATGCTTTCGGGCATCCTGATCCCCACCGGTGGCCAGGCATCCGTGCTGGGGTTCGTGCCTGGCGAGCGGAAGAAGGACTTCAAGCGCAGCATCTCCATCGTGATGGGCCAAAAAAGCCAGCTCTGGTGGGACTTGCCTGCCAATGAGTCGTTCCAACTCAACAAGCACATTTATGAGCTGGAGGAGAAAGCGTTTCAACACACGCTGTCCGAACTGACCGAGCTGCTGGATGTGAAGGACCTGCTGGGCGTGCAGGTGCGCAGGCTTTCACTGGGCGAGCGGATGAAGATGGAACTAATCGCCGCATTGATCCACAAACCCCGGGTAATGTTTCTGGATGAGCCCACGATCGGCTTGGATCTGATCTCGCAAAAAAAGATCCGTGATTTCATCCGCTACTACAATGACCAGACCCACACTACTGTGCTGCTGACCAGCCACTACATGGATGACATAGAGGATCTTTGCCGCCGCACAATTATCATCAACGAGGGCCGGATTGTGTATGACGGCGACCTTGCCAAGGTGGGGGACGCCTTCAGCGGCAAAAAGCTGGTAAAGGTGCAGCTTTCCGAACCGGTGGGGGAGGAGCGCCTTGCCTGCTACGGACAGGTCAAGCAGTTCGACGGATACAACGCCACCGTGGAGGTGGACCGGCAGGACATCAAGCCCATCTGCAGGCGCATCCTGGATGAGCTACCGGTGCTGGACTTCAACATAGAGAACATCCCCGTGGAGGAGGGCATCATGCAGCTCTACCAAAAGGAGGGCCCCGGTGAGGCAATATAGTAAATACTGGAAGTCCTTTGCGCTTGGCGCACAGAGCGCCATGGAGTATCGCATGGATTTCCTGCTGAGCATGGTGAGCGCGCTCTGGCCCATCTTCATACAGTATTATTTGTGGAAGAGCATCTATGCTGGCACCGGCCAGCAGAGCATGTTTGGGTATACCTATGCCCAAATGATCACCTATGTGATCATTGCCAATGTGGTGCAGCGCCTTACTCGCACGGGCTTTGAATATGATATGAACGACGATATCAAGAATGGCGGGCTGGATAAGTATATTGTTCGCCCGATCGGTTATTTCCAATATTGCATGGCTTCTTTTCTTGGCAGGCGCTATGCCCAGCTGCTGGTTACGCTGGTGGCGATGGCTGTGGTGATCGTTGCAGTGAACCTGGTGTATGGAGGCGTGGTTGCGCCGCTCAATGCGCTCTACTTCATTGCCACGCTGCTGCTGGCATTTGTGCTGAACTTCATCGTGTTTTTCTGCGTGGGCATGCTGGCATTCACACTTTCGGAGATCGGTTTTTTTTATGAGGCTGTTCGCATTGTGTTCATCGCGATGAGCGGCGGCATCTTCCCGCTGGATGTTTTTGGCCCGGTGGTATCCAAGGTGCTGGCATTCCTGCCATTCAAATACACCGTAAATTTCCCGGTGGACGTGTTGAGCGGCAGGGTTACCGGCATTGAGCTGCTGGCGGGCTTTGGGTTGCAGATTTTGTGGATTGCGTTGCTTGCATTATTGTCCGTGCGGTTGTGGAAGCGCGGTGTAAACAAATACATCTCGGCAGGTGGATGATGGGCACAATCTTGCGGGAAATCAAAAAGCATGCGTTCATCTGGTTTGTGTTCATGAAAAACAGCCTGGTTGCCCAGATGGAATACCGCGCCAATTTCTTCACCGGCCTTTCGATGGAGGCTGGTTATCTGCTGGTCAAGCTGCTCTATGTGATCGTGGTATACCGCTCCGGTGCCAGTGTGAACGGCCTATCGCCCGATGAAGTGCTGGTGTTTGTGGGGGCTTTTGTGCTGGTGACAGGGTTCTATGCAGGATTCTTCATGATCAACAACTTCGCGTTGAGTGACCACATCCGCACCGGCACGCTGGACTTCTTCATTGTGAAGCCGGTCTCACTGCAGTTTATGGCCACGCTCCGCCGCAGTGACATTGCGCTCTTTCTCACCGACTTTGTGGCCGGTGTGATCCTGATTGCCATTGGCTGGAGCCGCCTGAAGATACCGCTAAACTTCTTGAATCTGGCAGGCTTTACCGGCTACATGCTCAGCGGCGTGATCGTGGGCTATGCACTGTTCCTGTTCCCGATCATCTTCTCGTTCTGGATTGTGAAATCTGGATCCCTGGCCGGCGTGGTGGATTCCTTCTGGGACTTCAACAATGTGCCGATGGGTGTTTACTCCAAGCTCATTCAGAGGCTCGGTGTGTTTCTCCTGCCTATATTTGTCGTTACCAATTTCCCGGTGCTGTTTGTGCTGGGCAAAATGGAACCGCTCTATGCCGTGTGGGGCATCATCGCGCCGTTTGTGTGCCTGGGGGTGACGAGGCTTTTCTGGTCGGTGGCGGTGAAGCGATACAGCAGTGCAAGTAGTTGACAGCCATAAAGCACCTCTGCAAGTTTTACTTCGTCAACCCAATGGCTCTTGCTGCACGCCCTTCAATAAAAAAGCCGCCTGCAGTCAAATCAAGCAGGCGGCTGGCTCTTGCGTTGGTTTCGTGTCAGCGATTGTCTTCTTCATTGCCTGGCTGCAGTGCGAGGGCCACGGCGTCAAACACCGCAATCATAGCCAGCATTGAGCAGGTGTCCAGATAATCGTGTATGTCAATATCGCGGTCAATCGGCACGCGCAGCATGATGTCGGCAATCAGCGCCATCGTGGAGGTCGGGTTGGCGGTGACGGCCACCACCTTTGCTCTCTTTTGTTTGGCCATTTTCATCAGCTCGATTACGTCGCCGGAGTCACCTCCACGGGAAACACCGATCAACAAATCACCGGGCTGGATGAGGCCGGTGGAGGCGTGGAATCCCTCGCCAGGTGTCTGGAAGAAGGAAGGTACATCCACACAGCAAAGGCTGTGGGCGATTTTACGGGCAACTGCGCCGGAGTTGCCGCGCCCGGTCGTTATGATGCGGCCTCCGCCGTTTCTGCAACGCATGATCGCCTGCACCACGGCATTAAATGCTTCGGCATCCAGTGTCTCAGAAAGGCGGCTAACGGCCTTTCCCTCACGCTTGAATACCTGTTGGGCAATGGTAGAATAGTCGATCTTCGTCATTGGCCTTCTCCTTTCCGAAGCCGGCGCCGACGCGCGGGTGTATTCACAATCCGTTTGTTTTTTGCATTATACCAAATTTATGAGCGCGCAACAATGTGCAGAGTGAATGGATATTGTGAATGGTTTTGTTTAAAAGACTCTGATAAAACAAGCAGGCGGGGCATACCCCGCCTGCCGCTGTTGGTAATCACTTCTTAAGTGGCAGCACTCCAGACATTTCACCGATCACGTTGACCAGTTCCGCGTTTGCAGGCACCACGACCTTGGCGTTGTTTTTCAACGCGTTCTCCACGGTCTGGAGCTGTTTCATCAGCTGCGCATTGCCCACAAAATAGGTGTTGGCTGCTTCGTTCACCAGCTTGATCGCCTGCGCCTCGCCTTCGGCTTCCAGGATCTTGGCCTGCCGAACACCCTCGGCCTTCTTAATTTCGGCCCTCTTCACGCCGTCGGCCTGCGTCTCCTGTGCCGTGGCAAAGTCAATGGCGGCCATCTTCTCATTCTCCGCCTTCACGACCTTGTTCATCGTTTCCTGCACGTCCTTCGGCGGATCAATCTCCTTGAGCTCGGTTCTGGTGATCTCCACACCCCAATTTTTCGTTTCATGCTCCAGCGTCTGGAGCAAGTCCATGTTGATTTTCCCGCGTTCGCTGTTTGCTGAGCGCAAAGACATCGTGCCGATGATGTTCCTCAACGTGGTTCGTGCGAGATTCACAATCTGATACCTGTAATTGAAAGCGTTGTATTGCGAGTTCTTTACGCTTTCCGCATCTGTTTTCACCTTGAAATACACCTGCGCGTCCACCGTGGCGTTCAGATTGTCGTTGGTGATGATCACCTGCGGTTCAGCATTGACCATTTGTTCGCGGATGTCCACCCTGTATAGCCGTTGGATCACCGGCACGATCCAGTGATAACCGGGCCCTGCAAACCTGGTGAAACGGCCAAGCGTTTCCACAAGGCCTCTGTGGGTTGGGCGGATGATTTTACTGCCAGAGCAAAATACCAGCACGATAACAGCCGCGACGATATAGATCCAAGTGTAATCCATCCAAGTCACTCCTTTCAACATTCCATTTAAGTATAATTGTATGAATACATATTATACGCATAGAATATAAAAGTCAAAATCAATCGTTTTCCAACATTTCCAGCCCAATGAGGAGGAAGAACCGACATAATGTGGTATAGTAACATCAGTACGTGACACCTATACATGAGGAGGGCCATATGCAATTTACTAGACCCGCTGATATCCGTCAATTGGAAAGGCTGTCCGTGAATTCTGGACGCCTGGATATCGTGCTGGATACGGACACCTACAATGAGATTGATGACCAGTTTGCGCTGGCTTACGCGTTGCTTTCGCCGGAGAGGCTGAATGTGCAGGCGGTGTATGCCGCGCCATTTTTCAACGACCGGTCCCAAGGCCCCGGTGATGGCATGGAGCGCAGCTATGAGGAGATCCTCCGGGTGTTGGCCCGGGTGGGGGTGAATCCGTCCGGGTTGGCCCACAAAGGCTCGGACCGTTATCTGGGCAGCCTGGACACGCCTTGCCGCAGCGCCGCGTCGCTCGACCTGGTGGAGCGGGCGATGGGTGCCACAGAGCCGCTTTATGTGGTGGCGATTGGCGCAATTACCAATGTGGCCTCCGCAATTTTAATCGAACCCCGCATCATTGACAAGATTGTGGTGGTATGGCTGGGCGGTAACGCAGCCTGGTGGCCGGACAACCGTGAGTTCAACCTTATGCAGGATGTGCCGGCGGCAAGCCTGGTTTTCGACTGCGGTGTGCCTGTGCTGCAAGTGCCCTGCATGCCGGTGTCATCACACCTCACAGCGTCACCCCAGGAAGTAGATCACTACCTCAAAGGCAAGAGTGCAGTAGGCACCTATCTTGCCGGGATTTTCCGGGAATACTGCGCGCAGCATTCCTGCATCGCCAAGGAGATTTGGGACATTGCCGCCATCGCGTCGCTGCTGAACCCAGACTGGGCCCACTTTGACGTGATTCACAGCCCCATCCTCTCCGAGCGGCTGACCTGGGGTCAGGACCCGCGCAGACATTTTATGAAGTCGGCCCGCTTGCTGGATCGCAACGCTATCTTCGAGGATCATTACAGCAAGCTATCCTCAGCTCAATAAGTCATAAAGGAGAAAGTAACATGATCAAACTTGGTTCCTGCATTGATATGATGTTTCGGGAGTTCCCCTTTGCGCAGCGCGTGGCCAAGGCGGCGGAGGCGGGTTTTACCGCTGTGGAGTTTTGGGATTGGAGTGGCAAAGATCTGACTGCTCTGGCAGAGGCCACCAAGGTTGCGGGGGTTCCGGCTGTGGTGTGCTGCGTGGGCACGGCGGATGCCGCCCGCAGGGAGCACTACGCCAACGGCGCGATGCTTGTGAAGCAGAATGCTGGCCTTTATGCCGAGATGGTGGAGGAGACCATTGAGGCTGTCTCACCATTGGGCATCCGCACGCTGATTGCCACAACGGGCCAGGAGTTGCCTGACACCAGCCGTGAGGCCCAGCAGGATGCCATCGTGGAATGCCTGAGAGCCGCCGCACCTGTGTTGGAGAAGCATGGATTCGTGATTGTGTTGGAGCCCTTGAATCTCCTCGTGGATCACATGGGTTATTATCTGTCCACCTCTGTGCAGGGGTTCCAAATCCTCCGGCAGGTGGACTCGCCCAATGTCAAGCTGCTTTATGATATTTACCACCAGCAGATCACAGAAGGCAACCTGATCCAGACGATCCGTGACAACGTCGGCTCGATCGGACACTTCCACCTGGCTGATGTGCCCGGCCGCCATGAACCGGGCTCTGGTGAGATCAACTATCGCAATGTGTTTGCCGCCATCAGTGCCTCAGGGTATACCGGCTATGTGGGGTGCGAATACACTCCGTCAGCTGGCCATTCCACAGCCGAATCGGCAAGTGAGGTGCTTGGATTGGCGGCAGAGTTCGCCGGGGAATAAATTCTTGGCGGGGGGCGGGTTCTACACCCGCTTCCTGTCTTGATGGCCTCTCGCCATGTACCCGTCTTCACTGCCCCGCATATACTGCCTTTGGAGCAACGGCGGTCCAGCCGTTGTTTCATCATTACATAGGGGAGTGTTGCGGATGTGTTCGATAACAGGCGTGATCGGCGGGGGATTGGCAGAAGTTGAGAAACGGGAAATCGGCCTCAGGATGAACAAAGCCCTTGCCCACCGAGGCCCGGATCAGACGGGTATTTATTGCGACGACTGGGCTTGCCTGGCCCACAACAGGCTATCGGTCATTGATCCGGCCAACGGCATTCAGCCGATGACCAGGCTGGCCGATGCAAACAAGTTTACGATCATTTACAACGGCGAGCTTTATAACACCTTGGAGCTCCGCCGTGAGCTAGAGGGGCTTGGCTGGGCATTTCAGACCAATTGTGACACCGAGGTGCTGCTGGTTGCCTATATGCAGTGGCGAAGGGCTTGCCTCGACCGCTTAAACGGCATCTTTGCCTTCGCTATTTATGACGAAGCGGAGCAAAAGGTGTTTTTCGCCCGCGACCGGATGGGTGTGAAACCTCTTTTTTATTCCTTTGTCAACGGTAGCCTGGTGTTTGCCTCTGAGATCAAGGCGCTCTTTGAGCATCCGGCCATCAAGCCCAGGATTGACGAGCAAGGCCTGTGGCAATTGATCTTCCTGCTGCCCACCCGCATCCCCGGCACAGGCGTGTTCAAGGGTGTGCAGGAGCTTCTGCCGGGTTGGTGGATGGAGTTTTCACAAAGCGGCCTGAAAACTGGCCAATACTGGAAGCTTGATGCCCTTGACCACCGGGACAGCCTGGAAGACACGATTGAGCGTGTGCTGTGGCTGGTGCGCGACAGCATTGTGCGGCAATTGGTGTCTGATGTGCCGCTGTGCACACTGCTCTCCGGAGGGTTGGACTCCTCCGCGATCTCCGCCATCGCAGCGGCCGATTTAGGCGGCCGGGGCAGGGGGTTAGACACCTATTCGTTTGAATTTGAGGGCAACAAGGAGCATTTTCACACCACCAGCTTCCAGCCCAACTCAGATGATGAATATGCAATCTATATGGCTAACCAGATCGGCTCGGATCACACCGTGCTTCATGCCACCAGTGAGGACATCGCCACCAAGCTCACAGATGCGGTGCGGTTCCGTGACCTGCCGGGTATGGGAGATGTGGACTCCTCACTGCTGCATTATTGCGCGCAGATCAAGCAGCGCCACACGGTGGGCCTGTCCGGAGAGTGTGCCGATGAGATTTTCGGTGGCTATCCCTGGTTCAATAACGCGCCGGATCACCTGGAACGGTTCCCATGGCTTTACTCTTTGGAAACTCGGATGAGTGTGTTTAACCTGGATGTGATCCGCCCCCGCGATGGCATTGCCTTTGTGAATGAAGCCTTCAACGCCTGCTTTGCCGATTGCCCTGTGCTGGAGGGAGAATCGCAGCAGGAGCGCATCCTCCGGCAGATCAGCTATGCAAGCATCGCCTATTTTATGCACTCACTGCTCGAGCGTAAAGACCGTATGTCAATGGCCTCGGCGCTTGAGGTGCGTGTTCCTTTTGCGGACCATCGCATCGCGGAGTATGTGTTCAACATCCCCTGGCGCATCAAGCGGCGCGGTGATGTGGAAAAGGCCGTGCTTCGCGATGCGCTGGGCGGTGTGCTGCCCGACAGGATTACTCAGCGTAAAAAGAGCCCTTATCCCAAGACCCACAACCCCAGGTATGAGCAAATCGTTACAAGGATGCTGACGGAACGGCTGGCAAATCCCTCCTCGGTGCTGCATGAGCTGCTGAAGAAGGGGTTTATGGACGATCTGCGGCGCCAGGAAAACGTGACGTGGTTCGGACAACTGATGGGTAAACCCCAGTTAATTGCCTATCTGATTCAACTGGACTATTGGTTTGAACATTATGGAGTCGATATTGTGTGATAGACATTTGTTTTTGATGTGGTAATGATGATTTGGAACATTTATAGTTGGTGTTTGACTGGATGGATGAGGCTATTTCGTGGAACGGAATTAGCTGATAAGGGGCCGGTGTGGAAACCGGCCCCTAACAGGAGGCGTCCTTATCGGTCGGGGCCGGGCTCCATATCCGCCTTAACTTCAATTTGCAAGAATTTTGCAGCCAGGCAATACGCCTGGCTGTTTTTCGGTCGAATCAGTCTTCCTGCATCCCCATCACCTGCTCGGTGGTGAGCCGATGCTCAGGCGCCACCGATTCACCGTGCTTCACAAACGCGATGCAGCCGATGGCAATGATGAACGCCACAGCTGCATAGATAAACATCAAACCGTAGTTGTCTTTTGTCAGTGTCATTAAAAGCCCAAACAGGATGGGGCTGACAACCGCTGAACTGAATGAGAAGGTGTAGTAATAGCCAGTAAAAGCGCCGATATGTTTAGCGCCTGCAAGCTCCACCACCATCGGAAGCGAATTAATATTTACAAATGCCCAGAACATGCCGCTCAGGAAGAGAAGCCCGTAAAGCAGGGTAACTTGTTGAATGAAGAATAATGGCACAAAGATGCAGGTAATGCCTGCCAGGCCAATCAGTATCGTCTTTTTCCTGCCTATTTTGCCGCCGAGGATACCGGCTGGTATTGCAAATATCGCCAGACTTGCAGAAAATACACCAAGCAGGATGGATGCCTGACCGCCTGTCAGGTGCTCCTGTGTGGCAGGGTCGATAAGGATTTCTGTGCAATACTTTGAGAAAAATGTCTCAATCGCATTGTAGCCGGTGAACCAAAGAAATATTGCGACGAGGATTAAGAGAAGGCTCTTCTTCTCACCTTTGTCAAGCTCTAGCTTCTCTTTCGCTTTTTCATTCTTTTTGATGGCGTGCTCCAGGTTAAGGGAGGAGGGCTCCTTGACGAAAAAGAACAGCACAACCAAGGCTAACAGCATCACTACGCTGCCCAACCAGAACGGGGCATTGTAATTGAAAACTTTCACACCATCCACGATCTGTGGGTTGTTGTTTGTCATGCTGAAAATAGCCCCACCAGCGAAGAAGGCGATTATCCCGCCAATGCCGCCCATCATATTGATCACACCATTGGCTTTGCTCCGAAGAGGTGCAGGCGTAAGGTCTGGCATGAGGGCCACAACCTGTGAGCGCCATGTTGACATTCCGAATGTGAAAAGGATGATCACAAACATCAGCCAAAACAGAGAGCTGCTTGCTGTTGGGATCAACGCAAAGACAAGTGCGCATGCCGGGATGCCAATTAAGATAAAGGGCATTCGTTTGCCGTATCGGCTGCGTGTCCTGTCGCTGAGCGACCCGAAGAAAGGCTGGAAGATTACCCCAAAGATGTTGTCAATCACCATGATGGTGCCCACAGCCAAAGAACCTATTTGCCAGCCCCCAATTTTCCAGCCTGCGGTGAGCGGTGTAAGAAAGATTGGCACATAGGTGTTGTAGATTACCCACACGGTTGTGGCGAAGAACCCAAAGCCGATCAGAAACGTCTTTTTGTAATCCAGCTTCATGGGCAAGCCTCCTGATTGTTTTTTGCAGAGCGTGTGCATGGTGTTTATATAGTTCCATTATAGGTCATCTTTTCTTGTTTGCAATAATATCAACAGGCATTCGAGCGTATGTTCCTTTTACCTAATCGGCTGGATATGTGCGATGATACGCTTTTTACGACAAATCAGCTCCCAAAACCTTGTGTTTGAACGCCCTTTGGTTGCTCATGCTGTGATATTGCTCTATAATGGAAACAAGATATCTCAAAGGGGGCGGTATTATGTCCGCATGGTGGGATGGTTTAACCACTCTTCAGCAGATTTTCTATTATATTGCAATACCCTCCACTGTTGTGATGCTGATCCAGACTGTGTTGATGATTCTTGGGTTGAGCGGCCATGGTGATATTGCCGGTCACAACGGCCCGATTGATGGCGGTGTCGGCCACGACATTCCCCATGACGCCATGGTGACAGGGCATAGTGGCTTTGGGGATGGCACGCACGCCATCGGTGGCCATGATACGGTAGCTGGATCGGGGTATGACACACATACTGGTCATGAAGCGACTGATGCGGCTGACCTGGTTTCTTTCCGGCTGTTCACGTTCCAAAGTGTGATGGCCTTTCTTGTCGTGTTCGGATGGACCGGCATAGCCATGGCAGCAAACCGGTCAATCCCAGGCTTAGTCTCATTCCTTGTGGCGTTGCTTGCAGGCGCTGCTGCGCTATTCCTTACCGCGTGGTTATTCTTTATCGTGTTGAAGCTGCAGAATGACGGCAATATGAAGTTGTCGAATGCTGTTGGCATCGATGGAGAGGTTTATATCCCGATCCCGGCTGGCGGACAAGGGCAGGGCAAGGTGAGCTTGCTGGTGCAGGGGCGTTGGGTAGAGTGTGACGCCATCACCATTGGGTTGGAGCCGCTGAAAACCAAGCAGGCGGTGAAGGTGGTCGGTGTGCAGGGCGGCTCAGTGCTCGTTGTGGAGCCCATACAAAAAGTTTCATAATAAAAGGGAGGGAAGGATTCTATGGAAGGCATTGGTATTACCCTGGTGGTCATTCTCATCATTGTCAGTTTTGTCTTGTGGATACTGTCGCGCTACAAGAAGTGTCCTTCAGACAAGATCCTCGTGGTTTATGGTGCGGTCGGCGGGTCTGGCCGCAGCGCCAAGTGCCTGCACGGCGGCGCCACGTTCATCTTGCCGGTATTGCAGGCATATGCGTTTTTGGACCTCACGCCGATGTCCATCGAGGTCATGCTCACCAACGCGCTGAGCCGCCAGAACATCCGCATCGACGTACCCAGCCGCTTCACCGTCGGCATCTCCACCGAAGAGGGTGTGATGCAAAACGCCGCCGAGCGTCTGCTGGGCCGCAACCTCAGCCAGATCCAGGAGCTGGCCAAGGACATCATCTTTGGTCAGTTGCGCCTTGTGGTCGCCACGATGGACATTGAGGAGATCAACACTGACCGTGACAAGTTCCTGGCAGCCGTGTCCAACAACGTGGAGACGGAGCTCAAGAAGATCGGCCTGAGGCTGATCAACGTGAACGTCACCGACATCAATGACGAGTCCGGCTACATCCAGGCGCTGGGCAAGGAAGCCTCCGCCAAGGCCATCAACGATGCCCGTAAGTCCGTGGCCGAAAAGAACCGCGACGGCGCCATCGGCGAAGCCAACGCCGTGCAGGAGCAGCGCATCCAGGTTGCTTCGGCTGATTCCAAGGCAATCACCGGTGAAAACGAGGCAAAGATCACGATCGCCAACTCCAACGCCACGTTGAAAGAGCAGCAAGCAGACGCCAACCGCCGCGCCACGATGGCGGAGAAAGTGCAAGCCGCCCGCGCATTGGAAGAGTCTTATAAGGCAGAGCGTGATGCCGAGCTTTCCCGCGCTGCCCGTGAAAAGGCTTCACAGGAAGCAGATGTGATCATCAAGGCAGAAATCGTCAAGCGCCAGATTGAGATCCAGGCCGAAGCCGACGCCGAGCGCACCCGCCGGTTGGCCAAAGGTGAAGCAGATGCAATCTTTGCCACGATGGAAGCCCGCGCCCGTGGTGTCAATGAGATTCTTGTCAAGCAGGCCGATGGCTTCCGACAGATCGTCGAAGCCGCCGGCGGCAACACCGACGCGGCCATCCGCTTGCTGATTGCCGACAAGATGCAGGATTTGATCAAGGTGCAGGTGGAGGCCATCAAGAACCTGAAGATCGACAAGGTGACCGTGTGGGATGGCATGAGCGACGGCAAGCCCGCCACCGCCAATTTCCTCTCCGGCATGATGAAGTCGATCCCGCCGCTGTCCGACATGTTTGATATGGCCGGCATGCAGCTGCCGTCCTATCTGGGCGAGAAGAAGGAAGCTCCTGCCACAGAAAAAACTGCGGAATAAACACAGTCCAATCCACTACGCCGCACCCGGGTTTCCAGGTGCGGCGTTTCTGTTTCCCTCCATTGAATAGATTCATAAAAAAGTTAACGAAAATCGTAAAATATTTATTGTAATCAAATAGAATTTGTGGTATTCTTATGCCATCAAGATATGGAGAGAACAATGAACATGAAAGATTTAGAGAAAACCAAGAAGCTTGCCCGACTCACCAGGGTCATCTGTCGCATCACCATCTGGGCTACGGCCATCGGCACGGCGATGCTGGCAATTACTGTGCTGGTCACTTTTCTCGTGTCCCCCGAACACATCAAGCCTCTGCAATACTCCGGCAATCTCAGCATCCTGGTATCGGGCATGTCCGTACCGGCAGAGGTTTTCACCTCAGTCGAAGCGTTGCGTAATTTCCTGCTGGGTGTGCTGAACCGTGTAACCGCCGGTGTCGTCATTTACATCATCATTGCCATTCATGTGATGGGCCTGTTGAAGACCGTGGAGAGCGGCGAACCATTTGCCGCCGAGAATGTGAGGAGGCTCCGCCGAATCAGCCTGGTGCTGATACTTGGGTCATTCCTGATTCCGTCCGTTTCTGCCGTCGCAGCCGCGACCACATCCCACATAAGCCTGATGGAAATAAAGGGTGACTCAATGTTCGACCTGACTCTGCTTCTCTGTGGCTTCCTTGTGCTCGTGTTGTCCGGCGTTTTCGGATATGGCGCACGCCTGCAACGTGAACATGACCAGACTGTATGATACGAAATGGAGGTTTCTTCAGTGAGCATTCATAGTCAGCTGGCTTCCGGAAGGAAAACGGCACACTTCATCAGGATCGCATGCACAATCTTATTGTTGTTAACCTTAGCCTGCACGATGATCCCTGTGATACTTCCGATTGTATCAATCATAAAAGAAAGCCAATCCACCGTGCAGGGTTCGATTGCCCAGGTGATTGCCATAAGCGTGGTTAATCTGATCTATCTCTCAGTCACCTTGATTGCTTCCACGGTGTTGCTCATCCAGATCCTGAAGACCGTGGAAAAAGGTGAGCCTTTTGCAAAGGCAAATGCAATACGGCTCCGATGGGTTGGGATCATCATCATGGCCGGTTCGCTGATTAAGTTTGCTGCCATCGCAATCATTGCCCAATCGGCAGGCATAGATGGCATCAGCGGTGGCGCCCAGGCAGCGGTGCTATCTGACATTTATCATGGTGTGGTGAACGGCATCTCTGCTTTCATTCCTGGCCTGTTTGTGCTTGTGGTTTCGTTTGTGTTCGCATATGGAGCCAAGCTCCAGCGCGAGCATGATCAGACGGTGTAGGGAGGGGAGGGGGCATTATGGCAATCATTACCCGCCTGGATCGCATGTTAGCTGACCGCAAAATGCAACTGAATGAGCTTGCTGAGCGTACAGGGCTCTCCAATGTGAATCTATCACTGCTGAAAACCGGAAAGGTGAAAGCTGTGCGGTTTTCCACACTGTCTGCAGTTTGCAGGGAGCTCAAATGCCAGCCCGGTGACTTGCTGGAATATGTGCCTGGTGAGGACGATATAGAAGACGAATAGAATACTCCAACATTTTATTAGCCCGAATCATCGGGCTTTTCTTTTTCTGCTTCATCTTAGCTGTTTAAAAAATTCGTTATGTGGTATATTGTATAGAATAGACGCAATGAAAAATCTAGCCTCGCGTTTCGCAGGCCTTAGTATTTCAGGACAGCAAATGAGCAATCTGGATCAGTACCCATCCATGCAGTATCATGAATCTGGAGACAACCTTGAGCATATCAAGGAGTTGATTAGCGCTGCCTGGCAGACGGTTACTTCCAACGTGGAAGCTGCTGGGGGGCTGATTGCTCAGGCCAAGGCGCTTTCTTTGTCTTCCGGATACACCAAAGGCGCAGAGGAGTGCTTGCTGCTGGAAGCCCGGTTTGACGGCGAGATGGACCGTTACTTTGATGCGCTTCACAAAGCAAGCAGTGTTTTGCAAAGTTATAAGGACCAAAATAGCTTAGAAGGCCAGATCCGCGCCAACCGTGTGCTGGGTTATCTTTACAGCAAGCATGGGAAATATAACAAAGCGCTGGAGCATCTTTTCGACGCGTTGCGTAAAAACAAAGACAGCGGCATAGATGTGCAGGAAGGTATTTACCCAATCCAGGTCTTTTTGCTGAACAATATCGCGTTCATCTACGCCGACACAGGGCGGGCTGGTGAGGCTCTGAGTTTCTTTTACCAGGCATTTGAGCTTGCGAAAAAGAGCAGTGGCTCCATGATCTCGACAATTCTGACCAATATATCAGAAATGCATTTGAATACCGGGGACACGCGCATGGCGCTGCGCTATAATAAGATGGCGCTCACCGAGATTAAGCGCCAGCGACTGGGCGCCCAAGACTTGCACAACTGCTACAACATTTTCGGCCTAATCTATAAAAGGATGGGCCAATACGAGAAAGCTCTGGAAAGCCTTGCTCAATCACTGGAGTGGGCGGAAAAAGGTGAATCCAAATTCAACCAGATTGTCTCAAGGCTTGAGGTGGCGCGGCTCCACCTGCATAATAGCAATCCCGTCTGTGCGCTGGAAATGCTGATGCCGGCTCTTGAGATGGCTGAAGAAATCAAAGCGAACGCACTATTAAAAGACCTTTGCCTTGTTTTAGCGGAGGCTTCTGAAACAACAGGCGACATGGCGGGATCACTCCGGTTTTATAAAAGGCATATGGAGCTCAACCAGGAATTGGCGACCAGAGAGGTTGAGCAACGCCTGAGCGATTATACTGCCGAATTCAAAGCTGAGCAGGCCCAAAAAGATGCGGAAATCTACCGGTTAAAAAACATCGAGCTCCGGCAGAAGTCCATGGAGCTTGAGGAATCAAATAAGAACCTCAGGCTCATCAGCGAAATTGGCCGCAGGATCACAGCAACGCTCGATATCGATAATGTATTGAATACGATATACGGCAGTATTGCCAGGATCATGGATGCAAACTTCTTCGCTATTGGTTTGTATGACGCAAAAACTGAGGTTGTTGACTTTAAGATCATCATCGAAAACTCTGAACGGCTGCCACTGCATATGGTCCGACTGGATGAAAACAGAGGCTACACCAGCCAATGCATCCGTTCGCGTCAGGAGATTATCATCAATGATCTGGAGGAGGATGTAAGCCCCGAGGAGGCAAATTCTGATATGCTGGTTACAAACGGCATCCCCCCGCGATCACTGATTTTTTGCCCGCTTATCCTGGCCGGAGAGATCGTTGGTGTGATGACTGTGCAAAGCTACAGGCCCAATGCATACTCCCACAACAATATCGAAACAGTAAAGGCGATGGCGTCCTTCATCGCAGTAGCACTCAACAATTCCAGAATTTCCGGTGAGTTGGTTCAAAAGGCCAATGAGCTGGAGTTGCTGTCAAAGACCGATCCGCTTACAGGCATCTACAACCGTCGTTACATCATTGAGAAGATGGAAGAGGAAAGAGCCCGTTTCCGCCGATATGGGAAGCCGTTTTCGTTGATTATTCTGGATATTGACTTTTTTAAGCGCGTGAACGACAACCTTGGTCATGATTGCGGAGATTATGTGCTTGCTGAAGTTGCCCGGCTGCTCCGCCAGACGCTTCGCGAGCAGGACTGCCTTGCCAGGTGGGGCGGGGAAGAGTTCCTGATCCTGCTGCCGGAAACTGATGCTGCCGGGTCTGAGGTGCTGGCTGAGAGGCTGCGAGCCGGTGTTGAGGAGCGTGACTTTGCTTATAATGGTAAGCGCGTGTCGATTACCTTGACAATGGGGATATGCCAATTCGGAGAAGGGATCACAATTGATGAAGCAATCCGCAAGGCGGATAACGCGCTATATGAAGGAAAAAACCAAGGCAGGAATTGTGTTGTTGTGGGTTCGTGATCACTGCTGACCTTCTTGATTACTTTGTAACTTCACTCATAGTTTTTGAGCCATTCTTTGATAAAATGAAGATGGCTCATTTCTTATCGGTTGAATTCATTTTCCGGCAGTGATGGGCTGTGATGCATCGATATCTGTGAATCAGCAAATAAACAGGAGGGATCATGATGATTACAGCAAATACGAAAGCTCCGGCATTTTCTCTGCCGGATGACAGCGGAAGCATTATTTCGCTGTCAGACTTCATTGGCAAAAAAGTGGTGGTTTATTTCTATCCGAAAGATGACACACCAGGCTGCACGGTGGAAGCCTGCAGTTTCCGGGATGCGTTTGATGAGTTCCTTGAGGCTGGCGCTGTGGTGCTGGGCATCAGTCCTGACGACGCGGCCTCCCACACGCATTTCCGCAAGCGGCACAATCTGCCGTTCCATCTGCTCTCCGACAGGGACCACAAAGTGGCCGAAGCATATGGCGCGTGGGGTGAGAAAAATATGTATGGCAAGAAGCACGTTGGGATCATCCGCAGCACGTTCATTGTGGATGAGGCCGGCATGATCACCAAGGTGTTCCCTAAGGTGAAACCTGAGGGGCATGCGGCAGAGGTGTTGAAAGCACTGAAAGGCTGACGGGAAACCCGGAGAGGCCCCTTCCCAAACGGGGAGGGGGCCTCTCTGGTTGCATCCGGCTGAGGCAGAGGGTAGAATGATTCACATGTCAAAGGCATTCCGGAGGAAACGCCATGAACGATACGATTCAACATTTGATTAACCGCTCATCTGTGCGCAGCTTTGACGCACGGCCTTTGTTGCCGGAGCACGAGCAGGCTATCCTGACTGCTGCTCTGCGCGCACCACTGCTGGCAACATGATGCTTTACACCATCTTGAGGGTGAAGGATCAGAAGATGCGCGAAACGCTTTCAGTCACCTGCGATCACCAGCCCTTCATTGCAGAGGCTCCGTTATCGCTGATCTTCCTTGCAGATTTTACCCGTTGGACTGTGCTTTTCGAGGCCTCCGGCGTTCCGGATCTGGCCAAGGAGAGGGGAATTGCATGGAGTGGCCCATCCATCGGAGATTTCCTGCTGTGCTGCAGCGACGCATTGATTGCCGCGCAGAATGCAGTGGTGGCCGCCCAATCGCTGGGCATCGGCTCTTGCTACATTGGCGACATTATGGAGAATTACGAAACACACCGGTCGCTGTTTCATTTGCCACCACAGGCATTTCCCATTGCAATGTTGGTGCTGGGGTATCCTAAGAATGGCAGGATGCCAGCACCGCGTTCTCGATATGATGGCAGCTATATTGTGCACGACGAAGTGTATCAGAGCTTTGCACCGCGGGAGTTACTGCATATGGTAGAGAAGGAAGACGGGCATGTTGCTGACAACATACAGGGTGTCGAACCGGCAGAATACGTGCGCCGATTTTTCCTGAGAAAGCAAGGTGCCGAGTTCTGCCGCGAAATGGAACGGTCTGCACAGATTGCCCTCAATGCCTTTCTTGGCAGGGTGGAGATTGACGCGGCTGAAACATGATGCTAGTATTGATTCTCAAATAGAGGCTTTTCAAAGCTGATTGTGTTGTTCAGGAGATAAAAATGGACTTCAAACTGGAAATCGCCGGCATTCTGGCGCCACTTGTAAACATGGATTTGGGTGAAGTAGCAGCCTTTTTGGAAATCCCTCAGGACAACAAAATGGGCGATTTTGCTTTGCCTTGCTTCCGCTTTGCTAAGACAATGCGCAAGGCACCGCCTGTCATTGCGCAGGAGCTTGCCGCGAACATGGTCCAGCCTGGATGGCTTGAGCGGGTGGAGCCGGTGAATGGATATTTGAATTTTTATATCAGGCGAAGTGTATGGGCCAGCACTGTGCTGCAGGATATCGCTAATCAAGGTGACGCATATGGGTCTTCGAACGAAGGTGGCAGCAGAAAAGTGGTGGTGGATTATTCCTCCATCAACATTGCCAAGCCATTTGCGCACCACCACCTGACCACAACGGCGCTGGGGCATTCACTATGTCGTATTTATCAAACACTCGGGTATCAGTCAGTCGGCATCAACCACCTCGGCGACTGGGGCACACAGTTCGGCAAGCAGATCGTGGCCTATAAGCTTTGGGGAGACCGTGAAACGATTGAGCGCGGCGGCATCCGGGAGCTTGTAAAACTATATGTGCGGTTCCACGACGAAGCGGAGCAAAAACCGGAGTTGGAGGATCAAGCCAGGGCGTGGTTTAAAAAGATAGAAGACGGCGATGATGAGGCACTGTCTTTGTTCAATTGGTTTAAGGAGATCACAATCAGCGAAGTCCAGAAGGTTTATGACCAGCTGGGGATCCATTTTGACAGCTACAATGGCGAAGCGTTCTTCTCCGACAAGATGGGCCCGGTCATCGATGAGCTGAAACAAAAGGGGCTCCTAAAGGAAAGCGACGGAGCCATGGTTGTGGACTTGGAGGATTACAAGATGCCGCCGTGCTTGATTTTAAAGCGCGACGGCGCCACACTCTACCACACTCGTGACCTGGCTGCTGCTATGTGGCGGAAGAAGGAGTATGACTTTTACAAATGCCTGTATGTAGTGGCTTATCAGCAAAATCTGCATTTTGCGCAGCTCTTCAAGGTGCTGGAGCTGATGGGGCATGAGTGGGCCAAGGATTTAAAACATGTGAACTTTGGCATGATCAGCATGGAAGAGGGTGCGATGTCCACCCGCAAGGGACGCGTGATCTGGCTGGAGGACGTGCTTAACGCAGCCGTCGAAAAAGCCCTGATGATCATTCAGGAAAAGAGCCCTGGCTTGGAAAACAAAGAAGAGATCGCGCGGCAGGTGGGCATCGGTGCGGTGGTGTTCAGTGTGCTGTGCAACAACCGCATCAAGGACATTGTGTTTTCCTGGGACAATGTGTTGAACTTTGATGGCGAGACAGCGCCATATCTGCAATACACCCATGCCCGCTGCTCCAGCGTGATTAGAAAGGCGGATACCGCGCTCACCGGCGATGCAGATTGGGCAGTGCTGGAAAATGACGACGCACAGGCGTTGGTCAAGGAGCTTGCGCAATTCCCCGATGCAGTGAAAGGCGCTGCCGAGCGGTATGAGCCGATGATGATTTCCCGCCAGATTATTGAGATTGCCAAGGCATATAACAAGTATTATTACGAACATCGCATCCTGGAGGGCGGGGAAGAAGAGATTCGTGCCAAGCTTCTGCTGACCGACGCTGTGCGCACGGTCATCAAAAAAGGTCTATATCTGCTCGGCATCGAAGCTCCGGAAAGAATGTAATCAGTAACCCAAACTCAGGGCAGGCTTGCAAGCCTGCCCTGTCTGCTATCAGAAGCTATTTGATGTGCGCCGGGTCCATATAGAAGACATCCCAAAGGTACCCGTCGAGATCCTCAAAGCTCCTGCTGTACATAAAGCCCTGATCTGACGGTCCTGCCGGTTCCATCGCTCCTGCGGCCAGCGCCTTGTCCGCCATCTCGTCCGCCTTTGCCCGGCTTTCCATTGCGATTGAAAAGATCGCTTGCGGTGACGAGCGTATGTCTGAGATCGGCTTTTTCGTGAAGCCGCGAAAGAAGTCTTCCTTTAACAGCATGAAATAATTGTCTTCACCCAACACCAAGCACGCGGCGTTGTCGTCGGTGAATTGCGGGTTGAAGCTGAACCCGAGCGCTTTGAAGAATGCCTTTGAGGCATCCAGGTCTTTCACCGGGATATTTACAAAAAGTTTGAGATTCATTGCTTATCACTCCCAATTACCCTAAACTTCGGAAAGAATGGGTTATTTATAGGATAACGCAGGTCAGCACTATGTTCTGTAACTATAGTTTCTTATTTGATCTTATTATGTGTTGATTGATGAGTAAATAATTTGGTGTTTTTCCATAGATCAACTATTGCTATATATTGATGTTAGTTGTATCCTATTGCGTGCAACAGGATATGCCAGTTTCCAGTCAATGGCAACTGGGTTTGCTTTTGCTCAAGAGGTTGGAAATAGCAACCGGCTGAATACGTCATTGGGATGCTGTAGAGTGTCTCGAACAACCGGAGGAATATCGTTTACTCCAGAAAATGGCAGGTTGCAGAAAATGGTCATAACAAATTACCATAAAAAGCCGCTTGCAAATGAACAAGACATCCTGTAAAGTATACCGAGCAGTCAGGCGGCAACACAAACCACACGGAACGAACTGGTAACAACAGTTCAGAATGGTAAAAGGTTGCACTTGACTAGCTGCCCATGATTCTGTAAAGTATTGCGGGCAATCAAACGGAAATCCGCCGGTTTGGCAAGAAATTGAAACTCTGGCGAATGTTGATGAAAACTTAAAAATGGTGTTGACATCGACAAACCGTTTTGATATTATATGCAAGCCGCTGTTGCACGGCAACGAAAAGCGGCGAACGAAAAACAGCTCACGCACCTTGAAAACCACATAGCACTGAACAAACAGTCAAGACGGAAAGAAACGCAATTCTATTTGAGAATCGAGTCCGAGAGGATTTGAGTTAGGATTTGAACATGAGAGTTTGATCCTGG
>JAEYRH010000009.1 GCA_023435705.1 Bacillota bacterium
GCGAATTTCCCCCGATGGTGCTGATCCCCACCACGGCCGGCACAGGCTCCGAGGCCACGAAGTTTTCAATCATCACCGACACCGCCCGTGATGTGAAAATGCTGCTGAAGGGTGATGCCCTGCTGCCGGACCTGGCGGTGGTGGATCCGGCCTTCACACTCACCTCGCCGCAGTTGGTTACCGTGGCAACCGGCATGGACGCGCTGACACACGCCATTGAGGCCTACACATCGCGGCGGGCCAACCCGTTCACCGATGCCCTGGCGCTGGACGCGATCACCCGCATCTTCCGCAGCCTGCCAGTAGCGTTCAAAGATGGAGGCAACTATAAAGCCCGTGAGGATCTGGCCATTGCCGCCTATCATGCCGGCTTGTGCATCAATAATGCCTCCGTCACGCTGGTGCATGGCATGAGCCGGCCCATTGGCGCATTGTTCCATGTGCCCCATGGCGTCTCCAACGCGATGATCCTGCGGCCTTGCCTGGGCTTTGCAATGGAGGGCTGCCCGGAGCGTTTTGCTGCGATGGCCCGTGACATCGGCGCGGCGGAGGGGAGCGGAAGCGCCAATGATGGGGCGGTAGCATTCCTGACCGCACTGGACAACCTCTGCAATCAGGTAGAGATCCCGAGCCTGGCGCAACATGGCATCGACCGCGGCCGCTTCCTGGCTTTGATCGACAAAATGGCCACCGACGCGATGATGAGCGGCAGCCCCGGCAACACCATCCGGGAAGTCACCAAAGACGATTTGGTGGGGATTTATCAGAGCCTTTGGTAAAATCCCCCGCCACCACATCGCAGTATTGCTCTGTGGTGGCACCCCCTTCATAAGGGGGTTGCATTCGCACTCTATCACACTAAGGTGTGAGAGAGCGTTATAGGCACCCCCCTTAAGAAGGGGGGTGTCGCCGAGAAGGCGACGGGGGGATTTTCTTCGTCAACAACCAATACCAACCGTTTGCAATGGCGCAAGGTTTCAGCAAGAAACTTTGCGCCTTTTGATTTGGAAAGGGAGAGGGACCATGTTTGCACTGAGAAACAAGAATCAGGACTGCCTGGAACGGTCAAGCGCAGCTCCGGCCCGGCCGGAGGCGGAAATCGTGATCGACAACCTGTCGATCCAGTTCCCGGATAAAAACGGCGGCGAGCCGGTGGTGGCGCTGAAAAATGTGAGCCTGGAGATCAAGCAGGGCGAGTTCGTGTCGTTTGTGGGCCCGTCGGGTTGCGGCAAGACCACATTGCTCAGGACCATCGCCGATTTGCAGCAGCCCAGCTCGGGCAGGGTGACCGTGCGCGGCCAGAGCCCAAGGGAGATCCGCCTGCAGAAGAAATACGGCATCGTGTTTCAAAACCCGGTGCTCTATGACTGGCGCACCGTGCGCCGCAACATCTGCATGCCGATGGAGCTGATGGGCGTGCCCAAAAAGCAGCGCACCGCCACCGTGAGCGAGATGCTGGAAATGGTGGGGCTCTACAACTTTGGCCGAAAGTATCCGCACCAGCTGAGCGGCGGCATGCAGCAGCGGGTGGGCATCGCCAGGGCCCTGGCGATCAAGCCGGAGATCCTTTTGATGGACGAGCCCTTTTCAGCGCTCGATGAGTTCACCAAGGAAAAGCTCAATGAAGACCTGCTCACGATCTGGAATAAGACCAACAAGACAATCCTGTTTGTCACCCACAACATTTCTGAGGCCGTGTTCCTTTCCGACCGCATCGTGGTGCTGTCGCCCCATCCAGGCCGGGTGTCCGCCATTGTGGATGTCACGCTGCCCCGGCCCCGCACCCTGGCCACCAAGACCACGCCGGAGTTTGGCGCTTTGGTCACCAAGGTGCGCAACAGCTTCGAGGGGGTATAGGCCGTGAAGGATGGCACAAGGGCCAAATGGGCCAAGCGGCTTTCGGTGGCCGTGTGGGTGGCGGCGCTGGTGGTGGTGTGGGAAGTGATTGCCACTGTGGTGGAGGGCACCAAGCGCACGCCGGAAAACGTGCTGCCCCATCTGTGGCAGATCGCCGAGTCGGTGCTCAGCACCAAGAAGGTCAATGGCAGCCAGACGGCGCTGCAAATCGTGCTGGCCAACGCCGGCATCACGCTGATGCGCGCCGCCATCGGCTTTGCGCTGGGCGCGTCCATCGGCTTTGCGCTGGCGCTGCTGATGAACCTGGTGAAGGGTGTGGAAAAGATCGCGTTCCCGTATCTGATGATCATCCAGATGATCCCGATCCTGGGCATGGCGCCGATCGTGCTGGCCGTGACCAAAGACATCGACCGCAGCCGCATCATCATTGCAGCGATTCTCACGTTTTATCCGGTGGCCACCAACACGCTGGCGGGCTTCAAGGCCGTGCCCCGCGAAAAACATGAGCTCATGTATTCCATCGCCGCCAGCCGCTTCGAGGTTTACCGCAAGCTCTTGATCCCCTCGTGCATCCCGTATTTCTTCACGGGCCTGAAGGTCGCGGCACCGATGGCGATCACCGCCAGCATCCTGGTGGACACGCTGCAGGGCGGCGGCGGGCTGGGGTGCATGCTCTCCCAAAGCCTGAAGCACGCGATGACGATCTATGTGTTCTGGCAGATCGTGTTCTTCAGCGCCGCCATCGGCATCCTGAGTTATTACCTGATGACGGTGCTTGAAAAGCTGGTGGCGCCGCACCGGTGGGGAAGGAAGGTGAAGCTCGATGAAGCCGCGCAAGCGAATTGACAAAGACAGCCTCACCACGCTGCTCTACCCGCTGCTGTTTGGTGTGTTGATCCTCGTGCTGTGGCAGACGCAGGTGCTTCACAAGCTCCTTGGGGCCGACACCTTCACCCTGCCGTTGCCCACCCGCATCGTCACGATCATCGGTGACAACTGGGCCAAGATCCTGGACAATGTGCGCGCCACGGCGATCGTGGCCCTGTCCGGCCTGGTGCTGGGCTCGCTGCTGGGATACCTGCTGGGCATGGTGGCCACCGCGTTTCCCAAATGGGGCGTGGGGGGGCTCACGGTGGTGGCAGCGTTCAACGCCATCCCGATCATCGCCATCGCGCCCATCCTCAACAACCTCACCAAGGACGTGAGCTCCGACCCCGATGTGCGCTCGATGATCGCCAAGATCCTGGTGGTCACGATCACGACCACGGTGTCCATGAGCATCAACGCCTACCGCGGGCTCACCGAGGTCAAGCCCTTCTCCGAGGATCTCATGAAGAGCTATGCAGCAAGCCCGGCCACGGTGTTCTTCAAGCTCCGGTTGCCAAACAGCGTGCCCTATATCTTCACGGCGCTGCGAGTGAGCGTGCCGGGCTCAGTGATCAGCGCGCTGGTCAGCGAATACTTCGCCGAATACATCATCGGCGTGGGCCGCCAGATCCGTGAAAACATCGTGCTGGCGCAGTATGCCACCGCCTGGGCCTATATTGCCGTGGCGTGCCTGATGGGCATCGTGATGTACGCGATTCTGTTGATTGCGGAAAACGCACTGCTGAAAGGCCGCCGCTAGCGGCCCGGTCAGCTTCAAATATAGCCCAACATTTCAAAATATAAAGGAGGCTCACCCAATGAAGAAACAGTCCACAATCGCAAGGATGGCCGCGCTGGTGCTGGCTTGCATGCTGGCGCTGGCCGCACTGGCCGGCTGCAGCACCGCCGCTCCCACCGCAGCACCCACCACCGCCCCGGCAACCGAGGCACCGGCCACGGAAGCACCCGCCACCGAGGCTCCTGCCACCGAAGCGCCCGCCGGCAAGTATTACGCCGCCGACGCCACCGCCGAGACCATCGTGAAAGACGCCGCCGCCAAAGGCAAGGTGGGCAACTGGGGCTTGGGCAACGAGTATGAGGTGCAGGCGCTGCTTGCCAAGTATGGCCAGCCCACCACCTATTTGAGCCAGGCCTTTGACATGGACGGCTTCGACGATGACACCATCCTGCTGGCCTCCGCCATGACCTACAACGAGCTGGGCCTTGTGAAGAACAGCTATGACGGCGGCTACAAATACGGTGATGCCGTGAAGTTCATCGACATGAACAGCGAAGGCGTGGCGATGCTGGAAGACAACATCTTTACGACCAAGGCTTTTGCTGCGGCCAACCCCAACACCGTGAAGGCGTTCATTGCAGCCAGCATGAAGGGCTGGAAATATGCCTGCGAAAACCCCGCCGAAGCGGCGCAGATTGTGTTTGACGCCGGCTCCTCCGTGTCCAGCGACCACCAGGCCTATATGGCCGCCGAGGTGAAGAAGCTCGTCGAGACCGACACCAAGGGTGCCATCGTGACCGAATACGGCAAGCTCGATGATACCGCCTTGCAGCAGACGCTGGACCTTGCCAAGACCTACATCCAGCTGGCAGACTCCGCTGCGGCTGAAAAGCTGAAGGCGCTCACCCTTGACGACATCCGCGATGCCTCCTTCTGGACAGCCGCCACCGCCGCCGGCGCTGCACTGGGCAACCCCGAAAAGAAGGACGTGACCATCCAGCTGAAGTGGCTGCCGCAGGCGCAGTTCATGGGCTATTATGTGGCAAAAGCCAAGGGCTACTATGACGATTTGGGCCTCAATGTAACCATCACCCCCGGCGGCGGTGACATCAGCGAGACCACCGCTGTCTACACCGGCCAGGTGGACTTCGGCGTGACATGGGTCAGCAACCTGATCGCAGCCAACGCCGGTGGCATGGGCCTGGTGGAAATCGCCCAGGTGTTCCAGCGCTCCGGGTTGGTGCTGGTTTATAAGATCAACTAAGTCTGGCGGGCGGGGCGCTCTGCCCCGCCCATCAATCCCCCCTGTCGCCTTTTGGCGACATCCCCCCTTGAATTTTTGCCTACGGCAAAAACAAAGGGGGTAGGGAGGCGAGGCGCTTGCAAGTTCCGCCTGGCGGCCGGCGGCAGAATGCTTGGCGGCAGCGGGCGGGATGTTTGAGGCGGATTCGTACAAGCCGCCGAGTTACCGCCGCTGTGTTATCGGCATGTGCCGGACGCACAGGTCTTGGGAACTTGCCGCGCCTTCTCTGGCGGTTTTGGGCACTTTTGCCGCCGCCAAAAGTGCCATTAAGGAAAGGGAGGCCAATAAAATGTCCTCATTGCTCATTAAAAACGGCACCATCGTCACCGCAAAAGAAAAATACCCAGCCGACCTGCTGGTGCGCGATGGTAAAATCGCCGCCATGGGCCTGGATCTGGCGGAGGAAGGCGCGGAAATCGTGGATGCCACCGGCCTTCTGGTGCTGCCCGGCGCCATCGATGCGCACACCCATTTGGAGATGCCCTTCGGCGGCACTGTATCGGCAGACAGCTACCTGGCCGGCACCAGGGCTGCTGCCTGTGGCGGCGTCACCACGGTGTTTGACTACCCGATGCAGCGAAAGGGCAAAGGGCTTGTGGAAACAGTGAAAAGCCGCGACGCGCTCTGCGCCCCGCAGGCCTGCGTGGACTACGCCTTCCACTGCATCATCACCGACTTGAACGGTGGCGAGCTCTTGGATGAGTTTGCCGACGCCGTGGCATACGGTGTCACGAGCTTTAAATGCTTCCTCGTATACAAAAAGGAAGGCATGATGGTGGATGATGCAACGCTCATCAAGGTGATGCGGAAGGCCAAGGAGGTCGGCGCGATCACGAACCTGCACGCCGAAAACCCTGACGTCATTGATATGAACATCGAGCAGTTCAAGCGAGAGGGCAAGCTGTCGCCATGGTATCACTATCTGTCCCGCCCCGAGTTTGTGGAGGCCGAGGCGGATAAAAGGGCTGTGCATTGGGCTGTGTCAATGGGCACGCCGCTCTACATCGTGCACATGGCCGACAAGGAGGGCCTGGAGGCCGCCGTGGCCGCAAAGCTCGCCGGTCATGACATATACATTGAGACCTGCCCCCATTACCTGGAATTCACCCGCGAGGTCTACAAACGCGAGGATGGCCGCAATTTTGTGTGCAGCCCTCCCATCAAGGGCCAGGAAAGCCAGGACGCACTCTGGGCCGCCATTCAAAACGGCACCATCGACACCGTGGCCACCGACCACTGCCCCTTCCAAAGCCATGAAAAGGACTGGGGGAAGAACGACTTCACCAAGATCCCCAATGGCTGCGCCGGTGTGGAAAACCTTTATCCCTATATGTTATCTGCGGCCAATAACGGCAAAATCACATTTGAGCGCGCGGTGGAGCTGTGCTCAACCAACCCGGCCAGACTCTTTGGCTGCGCGCAGAAGGGTTCCTTGGCTGTGGGCAAGGATGGCGACATCGTGCTGTATGACCCAAACAAACAGTTCACGGTCTCCGCGGGCAACATGCACTCCGACGTGGACCACACGATTTGGGAAGGCAAGACGCTGCATGGCTACCCGGTCAAGACCTTTGTGCGCGGCACGCTTGTGTATGACAACGGCGCGTTTGTGGGCCAGCCGGGGTTCGGCAAGTATGTGAAGCGCCTGCCCAGAAAGGCATGACTATGAGCTGCATGTATGACGCACTTGTGATGGCGGAGGAAGCGGCGGGCTGCCTGCTGTGCAGCCCGGCATCCTGCGCCGTGGCCTGCCCCAAGGGGGTGCAGGCAGACCGCATCATCTGCGCGTTACGATTTGAGAATCCCTGGGGTGCAGCCGAGCGCGTGGTGGATCCGGTGCCTTGCGCAAGCTGTATTGATATGCCCTGCATCGCAGCCTGCCTGAAGGGCCGCATCAACCGGCCTGTCGATGTGGAAGCCTTGGTGCGGATCGCCGCCGGCTTGCCCAAGCCTTCCGCACAGCCGGTGGATCTGTCCATCAATTTCTGCGGCATCCGCTGTGAGAACCCGTTCTTTTTGTCCTCGTCGGTCGTGGGCAGCAATTACGAGATGGTCGCCAAGGCCTTCCGGATTGGCTGGGCCGGGGTGGCGTTCAAGACGATCGGCGCTTTTGTGCCCGATGAGGTGTCGCCGCGTTTCGACGCACTGAAGAAGGAAGCACTGCCCTTTGTGGGCTTTAAGAACATCGAGCAGATCTCCGAACACACACTTGCGGAAAACCTCGGATATTTGAAACGGCTCAAGCACGATTTCCCCACCAAGATCATCGTGGCCTCAATCATGGGCCGCGATAAGGCGGAGTGGACGCAGCTTGCCCGCCTGGTCACAGAAGCCGGGGCCGACATCATCGAGTGCAACTTCTCCTGCCCCCACATGGCGGAGGATGGCCTGGGCTCCGATGTGGGCCAAAACCCGGAGCTGGTGGCAGCATTTACCAGGGCCACCTTGAAAGGCACCCATGTGCCTGTGCTGGCCAAGATGACGCCCAACACTGGCAACATGGAGCCGCCGGCCATCGCCGCGATGGAGGCCGGGGCCGCCGGCATTGCCGCGATCAACACGATCAAGAGCGTGATGAATGTTAATCTGGAGTCCTTTGCGTCCGGCCCCGATGTGCGCGGCGTGACCAGCGTGGGCGGCTACTCGGGCAAAGCCGTGAAGCCCATCGCGCTCCGGTTCATCCAGGCGATGAAGGCCTGCCCAGAGCTTGCCGACGCCCCCATCAGCGGCATGGGCGGCATCGAAACCTGGCGCGACGCCGCTGAGTTCATCGCGATGGGCTGCGAAAACATCCAGGTGACCACCGCTGTGATGCAGTATGGCTACCGCATCATTGAGGATCTGATCGAGGGCATGGCAGGCTATCTGGCCGGCAAGGGCTATCGCAGCGTCGGCGAGCTGGTGGGGAAGGCCCTGCCCAACATCGTGGATGCCGACCGCCTGGACCGCGCGAGCATCTGCTACCCCCGGTTTGACCGGTGCCGCTGCGTGGGCTGCGGGCGGTGCGCGGTGTCCTGCTATGATGGCGGGCACCAGGCATTGCGCCAGCGGGAGCGCGACGGCGGCCCGGTGCTGGATGCCGCAAAATGCGTGGGCTGCCACCTGTGCGTGGCGGTCTGCCCGGCCGGGGCGATCGTGCCCGGCGTGAGGACTGAAAAGAAAGCCGCAGCTGCTGTGTGAACCGGCTGCCGGCCAGTTTGGAGGGTATGGCAATGGCAACATGCAACCTGGAAAGAATGAGAGACAAGATTGACACGTTCAGCAAATTTGGCGACACCGGCAGCAGCGGCATCACGCGCTTTTCGCTCTCGCCGGAGGCGCTGGCGGCACGCGCCGAATTTAAGCGAAGGATGGAAGTGCTGGGGGCCACGGTGGTCAGCGATGACATGGCAAATCTTTATGCCACCGTGCCCGGCTCGGAAAACCTGCCGGCCATCCTGTCCGGCTCCCACCTGGATTCGGTGCGGCAGGGCGGCAACTATGACGGCGTGCTGGGCGTGCTGGCGGCGATGGAGGCTGTGGAGACGATCGTGACCGAGGGCATCGCCCACCGCCACCCGATCACCGTGGTGGTGTGGACAAATGAAGAGGGTGCCCGCTTCGAGCCGGCAATGATGAGCTCCGGCGTGGTCACCGGCAAGTTTGACAAGGCTGCGATGCTCAAGTCCGTCGCCAAGGATGACCCGTCCGTCACGTTTGGCGATGCATTGAAAAAGAGCGGCTACGAAGGCCGCGAGGCCAACCGCCTTTCTTCGGACAAACATCTGGCGTTGGTGGAGCTTCACATCGAGCAAGGCCCGGTGCTGGAAAATGAGGGTGTTGAAATCGGCGTGGTGGAAGGCGTGTGCGGCATGATCAACTATGAGTTCACCTTCACCGGCCAGGCCGGTCACGCCGGCACCACGCCGATGAAATATCGCCGCGACGCGCTCTATGCCGCCGTGAAGACCATACAATATCTACATGATGAGTTTGACGAGCTGGACAGCCGCCTGGTTTATACCACTGGCAAAATCTCCGCCCACCCCAATATCCACACGATCATCCCCGATGAGGTGAAGTTCACGCTGGATGCCCGGCACCAAAACCCGGAGGTACTGCAACAGGTGTTGAAAATCATCCGCAAGATCCCCGGTGAGGTGGAGAAGTGCAAAGTGAGCGTTCAGGAAGCCTGGTCACGCAAGACTGTGGCGTTCACACCGGAGTTGGTGGGCTATGTGGAAAAGGCCGCCCGTGACCTGGGCTATAGCTGCCGCCGGATATACAGCGGCCCCGGCCATGACGCGCAGTATATTGTGGATGTGATCCCCACCACGATGATCTTTGTGCCCAGTGTCGGCGGCCATAGCCACTGCGAGCTGGAATACACGCCGGCGGAGGCCTGCTGGAAGGGTGCAAATGTGCTGCTGAACACGCTGCTTGCGATCGACAGGCAGATGTAATCCGGGATACTAGTGGCTGGCATCACTACATGCAAGCCTTTCCTGGTGAACGCCTATCAGTCACAGAGTCGGGCATTGATTCTTTCCCTTTTAAGAAAAGACCAACGAATTTGCGTCGCGTTTAGGGTGGTGGGAAGTAATCATATCAATTCCTGAATTAAGTGTTGAAGGACCCCCGGCGCAGACACACGGTCTATCAGCACGGTGCCATCCTTCAAAATGGGATTTTTGTCGTGGAATGATTGTTTTTCTTCGGAATATATTACACCGAGAGGAATCCTGTCGCAAAATTCCTCCGAACGCCGCAATGCTGCTGCTTTGTCTGTGGGGTCATAGCCAGCCTCCAGCTCATAAACGCGGGAGTTGTACCAGGCATAGGTGTTTGTCTTGTTAAAGCTCACGCAAGGCTGCAGGATGTCCACGAGTGCATAGCCCTCGAACAGTATTGCCTGCTTCATCAGGGCGATGAGCTGTTCCTTTCGGCCGGTGAACGCCCTGGCGACGAACCCCGCACCGGCGGCGATGGCGATTTGTAATGGGTTGAACGGTGTGTTGATCGATCCCGATGGCTGGGCGTCGGTCACCAGGCCCTCGTCGGAGGTCGGCGACGCCTGCCCTTTTGTTAGCCCGTATATCTGGTTATCATGCACAAAATGGGCAATATCCACATTCCTTCGGATATTGTGCAGGAAGTGGTTCCCGCCCTCGCCGTAAGAATCGCCGTCGCCGGTATCGACGACTACGGTGAGGTTTTTGTTGGCGATCTTGGCACCTACGGCTGCGGGCAGCGCGCGACCATGCAGGCCGCAGAAGCCGTTGGCGCTGATGTATTGGGGCGTCTTGGCCGCCTGGCCGATGCCGGCCACCATGAGCACGTCGCGGGGATTACGGCCGAGTTCTTCCAAAGCGGTCTTCAGGCACTCCAGTATCACGTGGTTGCCACAACCTGGGCACCATGCCGTTTCATAGGTGCAAAACATGCTTTCGCTCATTGATTCATCCCCCTCAGCCTGTCGGCGATTTCTTCGCCGGAGATTTGCCTGCCGTCATACTTCAGGATGGATGCTGCGCACTTGATACCGGTCTTTTCCCGGACCAGCTCCGCAAGCTGGCCGGTGGCGTTCTGCTCGACGTTGACGATTTGCTTTGCAGCTGCGGCTTTTTCCAGGAGCAGCTTTTGGGGCAGGGGGAATATGTCGCCGAACACCAACGCGGCGACACCTACGCCCTGAGATTTATTGAGTAAACCAATCGCCTCTGTGATCGGACCATGGGTGGAGCCCCACCCGATCAGCAGCGTGTCGAACACCTGCGGGCCGATGAACTCTGGCTCCTGCAGATCCTGTTCCAACTCTTTGAGTTTCCTCATGCGTTTGTCCACCATCTGCGTGCGCACCTCGGCCGATTCTGTGATCCAGCCGCGCTCATCATGCTCGTCGCTGTCGACTAGCACCAGGTGCCCGGTCTTGCCTGGCAGCAGCCGCGGCGAAATACCGCTTTCGGTGAACCGGTACCGCAGGTATTCTTCATCCCCTGCAGGTTCCTCCGTTTTGGCAGCAGGCTGGATGCGTCTAAGGTCAAATGGCCTGACCGTCGCCGATGAGTCGCCAAGATATTGGTCACTTAACAGGATTACGGGGATCTGGTATTGCTCCGCCATGCGGAATGCACGGACCGTCTGCCAAAACGCGTCGGCGTGGTGCCGGAGAGCAATCACCATGCGCGGGAATTCGCCCTGTGCGGCAGAGATTACAAATTTCAGGTCGCTCTGTTCTGTGCGTGTGGGCAGGCCGGTGGCAGGCCCGGGCCGCTGCACGTCCACAACGACGAGGGGGATCTCTGCCATGCCAGACAAACCCAGTGCCTCTACCATCAATGAGAACCCGCCGCCGGAGGTGCCCGTCATCGCAACGGCTCCGGCGTAGGACGCACCGATGGCCATGTTGATCGCGGCGATTTCGTCCTCTGCCTGCTCCACCACAATGCCCGCATCGGCGGCATTGGCCGCCAGGTATTCCAGGATCGCCGTGGAGGGAGACATCGGATAGGCGGAATAGAACCGGAGCCCGGCGGCGATGGCCCCAAGGGCCAGCGCCTTGCTGCCGGGGAGGATCATGTCATCGCCAAACGACCCGTCCACGTGCGGATAGCGGCTGCCCACTGCCTCGTAACCTGCGGCGGCGGCCTTCAGGTTTGCGTCGAGGAATTCCTCCCGGATGGCGCCGCGGAACACATCTTTGACAGCATTCAGATCTTCACTGAACAGCTTCATAACTGCGCCGATCGCCACGCTGCCGGCAGCCCGTGGATTCCCGGCTGCCTTTGCCATGCCGCTTATGTCAATTTTTATGGCCTTCGGGTCATCCGTAGCCAGCGAGCTGTCGCACAAGATGAAGCCATCCGGTGCCAGCCTGCCCCGATGCACGTCAATGGTTTCCTCATTGAGTGCGATAATTCCGTCCAAACTGTCACTGTGGCAGAGTACGGGCTCCGCGCCGAACCGGATTTGTGTGAAGTTATGGCCTCCGCGGATGCGGGACATGAAGTCGCGGGATGTAAATACGCTGTACCCCGCCTTTTTGAGGAGTTTCTCCAGCATTGCCACCGTCGTATCGATCCCCTGGCCGGCTGCGCCGCCGATCAACAGATTGTACATCGTTGTTCCTTTCCTTATCGCTGTCAATAAATCTTTGTTTCCATTGTTGAAAATAATCTTATATATTGTTGTAGAACAGTATAATAGAAATCTCATTGATAATATATAGTTCTTGAATCACTTCACAACGCAGGGAGAACAAAAGCAATGGATCAGTTTCCATGTGTAAGAGGCTGTGAGCAGTGTTTGAAGAAGCTTTGCACCCGGTGGATCCCCATGTTTGGCTTGCTACTGCACTTGCCCCTCAGCCGCAAGCTCGGAATCAAGGAGGCCCACGGCGTTATACACTCCATCAATAACTGGACCATGCTCATCAGGAACCTCAGCATGCTTGAAGCCGGCGCAATATAAGGCAGTTGCCGGAGATGGCCTGTCAACGATCTTTCAAAGTGGGTAATTCACTGTTTATGATGTTTCTTTCCTCAGAGAATTCAAGCATCTGCTTTCTTACCTTAAAGTCTTTTGTTTCCGTAATGTCATAATTGACCCCGATCACATAGAACGATCCGTCATTTTGATTTTTTACCACCAAGCCCTTTGAATAGATCCAGGCAATCTTTCCGCCGGGGAGCACCCTGCGATACTCACACTCATAATGCTGCTCACCTTTTGCGAGCGCCATCAACTTATAGTAAACCAGGTCTTTGTCGCTCGGATGGACATTCACCAGGCTGTCCTTGATCGATCCCATATGCCAGTAAGCCGGAATCTGCGGCGAAACATAAATCGGGCTCAATTTGTCTTCCACAATATCCCATCTCCAAAACGCGATTCCAGCCGCGTCAATCGCCAGGTGCAGCAATTGCTCCGACGTCCACAGCATTTCCTCGGCAAGCCGTTTCCCTGTCACGTCACGGAAAAAGACATCAAGGCCGCCAGTTTCAGCAGGATAGACGTTCACTTCCACATATGTTTTCAGATACGGGGAGTAAGTCTCAAAGGACGCCGGCTTGTGGTCAGCCATGGCAGATTGCAGAAGCTGGCTACCCTTGATCTTGGCATAACCGGGAAACACCTGCCAGAGATTCCGGCCCAGCAGCTCTTCTTTTTTCATCCCCCATAGCTTTTCCGTCACATGGTTCACATACAAAAATCCCCAATTGCAGTCAACGGCATAAAACGCATCTGACATGGATTCCAGGATGCGGGCCGACTGTTGATAATAATCCTGATATTCCGGCTCCGAATCTGAATAGCTGTCCAAGCTGTCAATATATCCAAGTTCCAATGCCTTGTTCAGAATGGTATCTCTCACCTTTGGAGACACAGGAATATTCCGAAACACCTTGGACACCGTGGTGCGGGATATCTTCAATGCTTCGGCTATTTCCTGCTGAGTAACTTTTAGGTTAGCCATTTCCGCCTCACAAACGTTTTCATATAGTTCATATTTTAATGACATCATTCGAATTTCGCAAGCCCTCACTGACAAAATGTAAATATGTGCGCAGTAAAGTGAATAAGTGTAGACAAATGCGCATCATCGTGCTATATTGTGAACAAAAATTGCCAAGGTTTGTAAATTAACTATCAATGAGTATTGGAAAGAGGTGTGCAAACGATATGATGAAATCTTTGCAAAACTTGACTTGAATCACATTACTTGATTTACCAGCTTGGTAAGATACACCCAGAATTGTCAAATGAGCCAAGCTCCATTCAGGAAAACCAACGTTTACATAAAATCTGAAAGGAAGCGCATGAGATGAAGATCAGCCAATCGAAATTCAGCAGTAAGGCGATATCATTCCTTGTTGCATTCATCCTGATTCTCGGCTCCTTGCCGGCCAGTGCCGTGGCGGCAACATTGCCATACAATGCCGCAGTGGTGACCAATACAATCCCCTCAACAATGGTCGCCGGCACCACCTATCGCGTCAGCGTCACATTTCGCAACACAGGCTCCGCCACCTGGACCAATGCCGGTGGTTACCGCCTGAAAGCTGTGGGCGGAAGCGATCCGTTCACAACAACGACAAGCTATGCACTGGCCTCCACGGATGCCATCAAGTACTACAAAACAAAGGCCTTTACCATTTCGATGAAGGCTCCGGCCACGGCCGGCACCTATACCACCGACTGGCGCATGTACAGGGGCACAACTGCCTTCGGGGCAACCTTCAAAAAGAGCGTGAAGGTAATCCCGCTGGTGCTCACCAGCATCGCCATTACGAAACCGGCCAGCAAGACCAGCTACTACATCGGTGAAAAGCTGGATCTGACCGGCCTGGTGGTCACCGGCACCTACAACAACGGCACCAAAAAAACACTGCCCATCACCACTGCCAACGTGACGGGGTTTAACAGCACCAAGCCCGTGACCGGCCAGCTGCTGAAGATCACCTACGGCGGAAAAACTGCCTACTATAGGGTCAATATCCTGAACGTGGTGTTGAAAAGCATCGCCATCACCAAACCTGCCACGAAGCTCAACTACTATATAGGAGAGCCGCTGAATCTGACCGGCCTGGTGGTAACCGGCACCTACAGCAACGGTGTGAAGAGAGCACTGCCCATCACCACTGCCAACGTGACGGGGTTCAACAGTTCAAAGCCTGTCACCGGCCAGGTGCTCACGATCACCTATGGCGGTAAAACCACCACCTATAAGGTCAACATCCTGCCGATCCTGGTGACGGGCATCTTGGTCACCGGTGGGGATACTGTCGTGAACGGCAACACGCTGCAGCTGGGCGCCACGGTCACGCCTGCCAACGCGACGAATAAAACCATCGCATGGGCCGTCGGGACGCTGGACGGCGGTGCGGCCACGATTGATTCTACTGGCCTGCTCACGGCGTCTGCTGCCGGCACGGTAACCGTCACGGCAACCAACGTCGCCTCCGGGGTGCAGGGCACCAAGGTTGTAACGATTCTGCCCGTGGACCCGGCGCTGCTGGCTGTCGCTACGGCTGCCGTGGAAAACCTGGAAGCAGCGGCTACGCTGGACCTGACACTGGAAGCAAACCTTTTGACCGCAGAAGCAGCGGTCGTTACGGCCAACACGGAGACTGCCAAACTGCCGCCTGTGGCCGAACGGACGGCTTTGGAAGACAGGATCGCTGCCGCTGCAGCAATCGTGACTGCGGCCCGGGCAACGTTTGACGCCATTCTGGCCGCCGCCGAGACGGCAGTGGCCGCATATGAATCGGCACCTGTCAGCACATTGGCAGAGATCGCCGCCGCCGAGGCACTGAAGGCCCCTGCCGAGACGGCTGTGTCGGCGGTGACGGATGCCACTGCAAAGGCTGGCTTTACGGCGAGAATCAGCAACCGGGCTGCGGCCATTGCGGTGGCCAAGGCCGTGATCCAATCGGAGCAGGCAAACCAGGCTGCGGCTGAGACGGCCATTGCGGCGCTGGAAGCCGCGCCGCTCACCAACATCGCCCAGTGCAACACCGCCTGGGGCTTGAAAACAACTGCAGACACCAAGACGTCCCTCGTGCTGGACACTGCGGCAAAAAATGGGTTCCTGCAGAGGATCGTTGCCAAAACGCAGGCCATCGCCATCGCGGAGTTGAACCTGCAGACCTATTTTGGCAGCATGGAGGCCGCGCTGGAAAAATACAACCCGGTGCTGGGCCTGGATTTCACACAATACTACTCATTGGCCAACAGGGCTCCTGTGCAAACGGCGCTTCTGACGCCGGTCTTTGTCACCGTGGCAGACATCAAGGCCGCATTTGACGCCGCTGTCGCCGCAGAGGCTGCGGCGGAGGCTTCACCCATCGCGGCCTTCAAAAACGCAACAACCGCCGCGGAAATGGCCACCGCCATCACCACGCACGCAACCGCGCTGTCACTGGGCCTGACGGAATATAACGCGCTTACAGCGGGCAACAAGGCCTTTGTGCAGAACGCCATGCTGTTTAAGAATTACCAAACCGGTGAAGATGTGAAACTGGCGTTCCTCATCGCCGTGATCAACTACACCAACAACGCAGGCGTCAGCACGCTGCTATCCAACAACGCAGTGATCCTCGGCCTGTCTTCGGGGTACTCCACCTTGTCGACCAAATCGTCTGTGGAGGCAGCGGTGATCGCTTTCAAGCCCATCGCCGACAAGCAGGAGATCATTGTGGCGGCGTTGAGCGGCACCGTCAATGAATGGCATGTGGACCAGCTGGTGACGCTCAACAAAGGCTTGCTGGGCCTGGATCTGACCGACTACAGTAAGTTTGAGTTCCGCAACAAAATGAAGGTGCAGACCGCCATGATCGCTGCGACGATCACCTCGGCCGCCGACGTGCAGGCTGCATTCAACACCTCTGTGGCCGCACAAAAGGCCGTTGAGACAGCCGGCCTGCAGGCATTCCTGGACGCCACCGACACCGCCGCCATCGGCACGGCCATCACAACCTACTTCGCCGCCGCTGATCTGGGCGACTATACGGGCCTCATGAACAAGACACCGGTGCAATATGAGCTTCTGATCAGGACCTCCTTTTCGTCACTGGTTGAGGTCAAGACGGTGCTGGACGCCGCCGCGGCCACCGAAAAGGCGCTGGAGGCCACGGCGATGGCCGCTATTAACAATGCCGCCACGCCGGACGCCATGCACGCAGCCATCCTCGCCAACGCGGTGACACTGGGGCTGGTTCTCACTGACTACAACACCTTCCCCGCCGCCGACCAGGCAGTTGTGCAGAACACAATGGTTGCCGCCACGTTCTATGCCACAAGTGTGTTGAAGAGCACCTTCGACTCCGCCGTGGCCACCCAGAAGGCGGTTATCACAATTAACAACACCGACGCCGCCGGTATGGGCGCGGTGCTCACTGCCAACGCCACGGCGCTGGGCCTGAACCTGAGCGACTACAACCTGCTGACTGCTTCCAGTAAGGATATCGTAAACGCGGCATTGGTTGGTCGTTCGTTCCCTGACAAGGCGGCTGTGCTGACGGCCTTTGAGACGGCTGTCTCCGTGCCGATCATCAACGAAATCACCACCACCACCGCCATGGCAACGGCGATTAGTCGGTATGCCACAGTGCTCGGGTTGAACCTGACCGATTACGGGGCCTTGTATGCTCCTTACAACGTGACAGTGCAGACTGCCCTGCTCGACCCAACTTTTGCCAACGCCGCTGAAGTAAAGACTGTGTTTGATGCAGCTGTTGCCGCAGCCAAGGAAGCCAAAGCTGTGGCGGCAGTGAATACTGCAGCCACCGCAGCGGCCATGCACACGGCGCTCACGACAAACGCGGCAACGCTGGGGCTCACCCTGACCGACTACAACGCTCTGGCCAACAAGGTGCCGGTGCAAAATGCACTGCTCACGCCGGTGTTCAACACGGCGGCGGAAGTGAAGGCGGCATTTGACACGGCGGTGGCTGTGCAAAAGGTCAATGAGGCAGCTGTGACCGCCATGGGCCAGGTGCTGACCACCAGCGCGGCAGTGCTGGGCCTTGATCTTACCGACTACACCCCTCTGATCTATAAGGAACCGGTGCATGCGGCAATGGAAGCCCCCACGTTTGCCACCGCAGCAGAAGTGAAGGCGGCATTTGACACAGCCGTGGCGGCGGAAAAGGCCACGGAGGCCCCGCTGCTCACGATCCCGGCGGTGCGCCTGAACAAGCCCGCAGTCACGCTGGTGGTAAACGCAACCGAAACGCTGATCGCCACGGTGCTGCCCTATGACGCAGTGAACCGTGATGTCACCTGGGCCACCGACAATGACACCGTAGCATCAGTGGATGCCAACGGCGCAGTCACGGCAATAAGCGCAGGCACGGCGACCATCACCGTAACGGCAGTGGATGGCGGTTACACCGATACATGCTTTGTCACGGTGGTGGTGCCAGTGACCGGTGTGGTGCTCAACAAGACATCAACCGTGGTGCTGGTTGGCGGCAGCGAAACACTGACTGCCTCGGTGCAGCCGGCCAACGCCACCAACAAGGCCGTGACCTGGACCTCCGCCAACCCGGCGCTCATCACCGTGGACGACAACGGCAAGCTGACCGGTGTATCGGCTGGCGTGGCAACAAATATCACAGTAAAGACCGTGGACGGCAGCTTCTCGGCGATATGCTCGGTGCGGGCCATCACAGAAGCCACGGCCATCAGTTACGTCAACAATGCCATTCTCAACAGCATGCCATTTACAATAACGACATATGGTCCGGCTCTGGGCCTGGACCTGACGGACTACAACGCACTGCCCGTTTATGAGCAGGGGCAGGTGCAAGTGGCACTCGTGGCACCCACCTTCACGACAGCGGCGCAGATCCGCACAGCTTTCAACACTGCAGTAGGCATTCAGTTCATCAACGTGGCTGCCGCTGCGGATATGGGCGCTGCGCTGACGAAATACGCCGCAACACTGGGTCTCAACCTGGCTGCCTACAACGCTATGGCGGACAAGGACTTCGTTCACACATATCTGGAGCAGGCATACTTCGGATCGGCGGCGGACATCCAGGCGGTGCTGGATGAGGCGGTGGCGATCCAGCAGATCAACCTGGCGGCAGCGGCGGATATCGGCACTGCCCTGGCTGACAACGCGGCCCTGCTGGGGCTGGACCTGACCGCCTACAGCGCCCTTGGTGACAAGGCGCCGGTGGATGCCGCGCTGGCAGCGCAGACCTTCGCCTCTCCGGCAGACATACAGGCCGCGTTGGACATCGCGGTGGCGGTCCAGCAGATCAATCTTGCCGCCGAGGCGGATATGGGCGCAGCCCTTATGAGCAATGCCGGGCTTTTGGGGTTGGATCTGACCGCCTACTTGCAGCTGCTCGACACAGCTCCGGTGCATGCCGCACTGGCAGCGCAGACCTTCGCCTCTCCGGCAGACATACAGGCAGCGCTGGACGCGGCGGTGGCGGCTCAGGCTTTGATTGAAGCAGGCGGCTGATTGATGTAAATACAAGATCGTTTGATTAAATGCAGCAGCGATTTCGCTGCTGCATCCTTTGCGTGTAGTGGCTGACTGAATTGTGATGTTTTCTGGCAAGTCTCTTCAAACTCGGATTGTGGTTATTTGTTGTAAGGAAGCACGAGCAGCACGGAGATAATATGATGTACACAGGTTAACGATTTCTTTCATGCATACGCGTACAGTATGGTATCCCAATTTCACTTTATAAGCAAAATTTCTGAAATGAAGCAGCTCGTATAAGCCCAAGCCATTCACGTTGGGTTCAGATTGATGCTCATGTTCATAAAGCACCCCCAAATCGTGCCCACAACGGAGCAATTTGCCTTCACAATTCTTTCACAAAACCAGCACAAACATTTCACATTCCACGCATCTGATTTCCGAATATGGGCTTTATACTGCCCATGCATTCAAACGGTGGTCATGTTTATTTGCAACGGAAGCCCTTGATAAATTGACATCATATAGGAGGAACTCCAAATGAAGCGCAAGAAAGTGATCCCGATTATCGTGGCCGTGGTGGTGGTAGCCGCTTTGGGCGGCGCCGGTGTGCTCTACTCTCAGGGTTTCTTTGGCAAGGGCGGCAAGGCCGCATCCACCACCAGCTACCAGGTGGTGAAGCTCACCACCGGCGATCTCGAACAATCGGTAACCGGCACCGGCACATTGGCTGCCGGCGGCAGCGTTGTGGAGACTGTGACACAAGACATGGAGATTGATGAGG
Source organism: Bacillota bacterium (assembly GCA_023435705.1). Taxonomy (GTDB): domain Bacteria; phylum Bacillota; class Clostridia; order Christensenellales; family UMGS416; genus JAEYRA01. The sequence continues at coordinate 19,472 of JAEYRH010000009.1, forward strand.
TGCTTGTGAGTGCCGGCCAGAGCGTAAAAGCCGGCGACACGCTGGCGACAATCGATCAGGAGTCTCTCTCAGACCAAGTGGCGGCGCTGCAGGAAGAGATCGATGCCATCGATACGAGCCTTGCCTCAATGATCGCTTCGCAGTCCAGTGCTTCCACACTCACGACAACCGTATCCGGACGTGTCAAGAAGATCCTGTGCCAGCAAGGCGATTCCGCTAAGGATGTGACAGAGAAATCCGGCGGACTGTTTCTGCTTTCAACCGATGGCAAGATGAAGCTGACCTGCAAGATATCCAAGGCAAGCGCATTGGCCATCGGCGACACTGTCAGAATAAAGACAAACGGCAATACCTATAAGGGCTTGGTGGAAGCACTCTCTTCCGATGGCAAAACGGTTACCGCCACATTGACAGACAATGGCCCGAAGCTGGAAGCAACTGCGTTGCTCTACGACACCGGCTGGAACAAATTGGGCAGCGGAACGCTGCAGATAAACCGCCCTTATTATGTGGCGGCGGCTTCCGGGTCAATCGGAGATGTATATGTGAGCTTGAATCAGAAAGTGGGCAGCCGGACAAAGCTTGCCTACCTGGTGGGCATCCCGCTGTCAGAAGACTATGACGACCAAGTGACTGCCCGCGCCGACAAAGCCGAAACTCTGTCCGCCATCAAGAAGCTGATAGAGGCCGGCAAGCTGGTGGCATCAGAAGACGGCACTGTGCAGTCAGTCACCGTGGCCGACGGGCAGACCCTGAAGGCCGGCGATACGGTCGCCACCATCCTGACCGGCGGCGCGGTCAGTCTGGAAGTGGCGGTGGATGAGCTGGACATCAACAGCATCTTGGTGGGCCAGAAAGCCAGAATCACGATGGATGCGTTCGCCGACAAGAGATTTGAGGGCACGGTGGAGAGCATTTCGCAGATCGGCTCCAGCAGCAACGGTGTCACGACTTATAAGGTTGCCATTACGCTGGACGCCGCAGACAGCGCGCTCAAGGTGGGCATGAACGCAACGGCCACCATCGTCATCGAAAAGCATGAGGGCGTGTTGCTGCTGCCAATGGAGGCTTTGAACTCCTCCCGGGGCGAGCAATATGTGTGGATGTATACCGGGGCGCTGCCCGAAAACAGCACCCAGGATCCCGGTAAGCGCACCGTGGTGAAAACGGGCATGTCCAGCGGCAACTATGTGGAGATTACCGATGGCCTGACGGCGGAAGACCAGGTTGTGGTTGTGCGCACCAGGTCTGCCGGGTCCAGCGGCAGCCAGCAGCAGGGCGGCATGATGTTCCCCGGCATGGAAGGCGGCGGAATGCCCGGTCAAGGCCAGTGGCCCAGCGGCGGCCAGCGGCCCAGCGGTGGCATGCCCGGCGGCAGAATGCCCAGCGGCAACTGATTGGCGAGGTGTTTGATATGATCGTCATGAAGGATATCGTCAAGCGATACAGGATGGGCAATGAAATCGTGGCAGCCCTGGACGGTGTGTCGCTGGAGGTGCGCGACGGCGAGTTCGTTGCCATCGTGGGCCCGTCCGGCAGTGGCAAGTCCACGCTGATGAACATCATCGGTTGCCTGGATGTGGCTGACAGCGGCGAGTACGAGCTGGACGGCAAACCCATCGGCAACTACCGAGAGCGCCAGTTGGCCCGGATCCGCAATCAGAAAATCGGTTTTGTGTTTCAAGGGTTCAACCTGCTGGCAAAGCTGAACGCTCTGGAAAACGTGGAGCTGCCGCTGGTCTACCAGAATCTTAGCCAAGCCAATCGGAAAAGGCAGGCGTTGCAGGCGCTGGAGCAGGTGGGCCTGGCCGACCGCGTCAGGCACCGGCCCAACGAGCTTTCCGGCGGCCAGCAGCAGCGCGTGGCCGTTGCCAGAGCTCTGGCCGGCAACCCTTCGATGATCCTGGCTGACGAGCCCACCGGCAATCTGGACAGCAAAACGGGCCGTGAGATTCTGGAGCTGTTTCATGAGCTGCACCAGCGGGGCAACACGATCGTGTTGATCACCCACGACGCCAGTGTGGCGGCCCAGGCCCAGCGCCAGATTCTCATTGAGGACGGCCGCATCAAAGGGGGGGAAACCGCATGATCCTGCAATCGATCCGCATGGCCTTCAAGGCCATCGCCAGCAACAAGATGCGCTCCTTTCTCACGATGCTGGGCGTGGTCATTGGCGTGATCGCCGTGGTCGTGCTGATCGCCATCGCGCAAGGCACCACCTCCAGCGTGACATCCAGCATCGAGTCGCTGGGCACCAACCTGCTCACCGTAAACATCCGCAGCTATCGCAACAATCCTCTCACGACCGAAGCCCTTACGGAGCTGGCCAACAGCAACTCCGACTACATCAGCGGCATCGCGCCGGTGCTGACGCAATCGGTGACGGCCAAGGCCGGCGATGTTTCCTACGACGAAGGCACTGTGGAGGCCGTTGTGCCCGGTTATGACACGATCCGCAACCTCAAGGTGCAGTCCGGCCGCTTTCTGAAGCAGCCCGACCTGGACAACCGCAGCTATGTGGCCGTGGTGGGTGTGGACGTGGCCGACGAGCTGTTTGGCACCCGCAACGTGGTGGGCGAGCAAATTCGCATCAACGGGTATGAGTTCGCCATTGTGGGCGTTCTGGAGGAGAAGGGCTCCACATCTTCCGGATCCAGCGACAACCGCATCGTGATCCCCTTCACGCTGGGCCAGCGCCTGTTTTTCTCGCCCCGCATCCGCACGTTCTATGTGTCGGCCGCTTCGGCGGACACGGTGTCTGTGGCGGAATCCATTGTGGAAGACTATTTGATGAACATCTATCAGGATGAGGACGCCTATACTGTTTTTAACCAGAGCGACATGCTGGAGACAATCAGCGACACCACGGCAACCCTGACCCTGATGCTGGGCGGCATCGCGGGCATCTCGCTGCTGGTGGGCGGCATCGGCATCATGAACATTATGCTGGTTTCTGTCTCCGAGCGCACCCGCGAAATCGGCATACGCAAGGCAATCGGTGCGGCCCGGAGCAACATCCTGATGCAATTCCTGATAGAGGCGTTGGTTGTGAGCGGCCTGGGCGGCCTGCTTGGCCTGCTGCTGGCGGTGGGCCTGATGGGAGTGCTTTCCACGGCGCTGTCGATGACGCTCACGTTATCTCCAGCCGTGGCCGAGTTGGCCATTGGATTCTCGCTGCTGATCGGCGTTGTGTTTGGGATGTATCCGGCCAATAAGGCATCCAAGCTTCGACCCATTGATGCATTGAGGTATGACGGGTAGGAAATAAACCCTCTCTCCGTTTGCACCCTCACCCCCCTGTGCCTCCCCCGTGGGATGGAGGCAGGGGGGTGAGGGGCCCAATGATTCATGGTATAATTCCATCGATGATGTTTGAGCCATTTTGTTAGGAGATAGCCTTATGCATATCCTGATTGCTGACGATGAAGACCGCATCCGCGAGGCCATCCGCGAATATGCCGAGTTTGAAGGCTGGCAGGTCACCGAGGCCAGCGACGGCATGCAGGCTGTGGAGCTGGCGCGCGCCCAAGCTTTTGACCTGGCCGTGCTGGACATCATGATGCCCCGGCTGGACGGTTTTTCAGCCTGCAAGGAGATCCGTAAGCTGAGCGCCATGCCGGTGCTGATGCTTTCGGCGCGCGGTGAGGAATACGACAAACTTTTCGGCTTTGAGCTGGGCATCGACGACTATGTGGTGAAGCCCTTCAGCGGCAAGGAACTGATGGCACGCATCAAGGCCATTGTGCAGCGCAGCCGCGCCCCTGTGGCGCCGCAGCCGGAGCAGCAGGACAAAATTATGTTTGGCGGGCTGGAGGTGGACTTTTTGGGCCGCCGGGTGCTGGTGGACGGTCAGGCCGCCGCGATGACGCCCAAGGAGTATGACCTTTTGTTTTTCCTGGTGCGCAACCGCAATATCGCCTTCACCCGTGACCAACTCCTTTCCAAGGTGTGGGGCTATGAGTATTGCGGTGATGACCGCACCGTAGACGCCCATGTCAAGATGCTGCGGGCCAGCCTGGGCGATTACAGGAGCCACATTGTGACGCTGCGGGGAATGGGGTATAAGTTTGAAGGGTAAGCTGGATTTTAAAAGCCTGGGCTTCCGCGTCTGGCTATACATCATGGCTTATTCAGCGGCAATTCTGCTGCTGCTGTGGCTGCTGCAGATTGTGTTCATCAATGTGTTTTACCGCGGCATCAAGACCGACCACATTCTCAATGAGGCCGGGCGCATCCAGGCGCTTTATGCGCAGATCCAAGGCCAGGCGCTGGAGACGCAGCTGGACGGCATTGTGAACAAAAGCGACCTGTTTGTCACTATCACCAACACCGCGGGGGAAAGCCTCTACGGCAGAGACCCCGTGGGCCGCGATTATCGCTCGCAGGTGGAGGGCATGAGAATTCCGCCGGAAGGCCCGGGGTCAAGCAATCCCTCCATGGGCCACATCGGCGGGTCAAGCGTTTTTGAGGCCTTTGCCAAAACAATACTGGCCGAGCAGGACGGCGAGTCCATGCAATATTTTGAAGACCGGCGCGGCGGCCAGATGATGCTGTATGGCCGCGTGCTGCAAAACGCCGACGGCGAGAAGGCGTTGCTGATGATCAGCTCTCCGCTGCAGCCCCTCAAGGACACGGTAAACATCCTGAGCAGCCAGCTCCTGATCATCACCGTGGCCATCCTTGCTCTGGCGCTGGTGGTCTCCATCCTGATCGCGCTGTCCATCTCCCGGCCGCTCACCGGCATCACCGGCAAGGCAAAGCTGCTGGCCCGGGGCCGTTATGACATGGCATTTGATCGGGGCGGATACACCGAGGTGAACCAACTGGCCGACACATTGAATTATGCCACCGGGGCGCTGCAGCAGGTGGAGGGCATGCGGCGGGAGCTGATTGCCAATGTGTCGCACGACCTGCGCACACCGCTGACGATGATCAAGCTTTATGCCGAGATGATCCGCGACCTCACCGGCGAAAACAAGAGAAAGCGCGACCAGAACGTGGCCGTGATCGTGGAAGAGTGCGACAGGCTCACCAACCTGGTGCAGAACCTGCTCGATCTATCCCGTCTGCAGTCCGGTGTTGTGCCCTATCAGCCAAAGGAATTCGACCTGGCCATGATGATTCGGGGCGTGCTTGCCCGTTATGAAGGCCTGGCCCAGAAGGAAGGCTACCGATTCGTGTTTCAGGAGGATGGACCAAAGCTGGTGATGGCCGACGAAGCCCGCATTGAGCAGGTGCTTTACAACCTGATCAACAATGCCGTCAACTATGCCGGAGAAGACAAAACAGTGCTGCTGAACCTGCAGGACCGGGGCGGTACTGTGCGCGTATCGGTGGCGGACAATGGCGAGGGCATCGCTCCGGAAGACATCGACCTGATCTGGGACCGATACTACAAGGTGGACAAGGAGCACCGCCGCGCCGTGGCAGGCACCGGCCTGGGGCTGTCCATCGTGAAATCCATACTGGATTTGCACCGGATGAGCTATGGTGTGCACAGCGTGAAGGGTCAAGGGGCAGAATTCTGGTTTGAGCTTGAAAAGGTGTAACAAAGCCCGGAGTGAGGTTGCTGCTTCTACACGCAGCCTCGCTCTTTTCATTGTGTTACGAGATGTGCATTAACCAGACGCGTCCGGCGATATAGGGATGAGTGCCAGCAATAGCTGGCACTTTTTTGTTTCTGTTGTTTGCGGCATTATTTTATGGGCATATACAGTTTGTTTCATGTTTGTGGATCATGCCGTGAAAAATGCAGCCCAATGGAGGGACAACCGTATGACATGGCTTTCCAATACAAAGATTACCTACAAAATCATCGCCGGTTTCATTCTTGTGGCTTTGGTCGCAGGCGGGGTGATCGGGGCCATCGGCCTTTGGAGCCTCAATTCTGTCAGTGCCAATAGCGAGATCGTTTATTCCGATGTCGTCAAGCCCATCAAAGAGGCTTCGATGCTCGGCTATTTCTTTCAATTGACGCGCTCCCAGGGCAGAGACATCCTTCTGCACGCGGAAAACGAGGTTCTGAATTCCGACATCAGCAACCTGAAGGCCACGTTGGCCACTGTAGAAGAAAAGTATGCGAAACTATATGAGGAAATCCCAAGCTCGGATACCGTTACGCTCAAACAGCTGGATTCGTTCAAGAACAGCTACGACAAGTACGTGGAGTGCACAAACGGCATCGTTGATCTGGTCAAGCAGAACGAACAGAATGAGGCGAAGCTTCGGCTTTATACATCTGAGTCGTATGCTTCCCAGGCGAGCCAGGCCATCGTCGAACTCAACAACCGGTTGGACGAACTGGCGCAAACAATGGATGCCGACAATCGGCAAACGGCATCCTCCTCGATCTTCCTTGTAGGCTTGGTCACGCTCCTGGCCGTGATTGTATCTGTCGGCCTTGGCATATTGATTGCATCGGCGATCAGCCGCCCGATCAAAAATCTTGTCAAGGCGGCGGAAAAGCTCTCGGCTGGCGACACCGGCGTGAAGATCACGGTAACCGGTAAAGACGAGGTGGGTCTGCTGGCCAAGGCATTCCAGAGCATGATCGATTCCATCGGCAGGATGATTGCCGATACAAACATGCTCGTGCGTGGCGCGCAGGAAGGGAACTTTGGCATACGTGCCGATGATACCCGGCATCAGGGCGACTACCTCACGATCATCGTGGGTGTGAACAAAACGCTGGATGTTGTGGTGGACAAGGTGACGTGGTATGAGTCGCTGCTGGATGCTGTGCCTCTGCCGTTGTTTGCGACAGACCTTCAGATGAACTGGACATTCGTGAACCGCTCGGTGGAAGAACTCATCGGCGTGAAACGCAGCGGCGTGCTGGGCCTTCCCTGCAGCAACTGGAACGCAAGCATCTGCAACACGGAAGACTGCAGCATTGCCAGGATGAAGGCCGGCTTCGAACATACGCTGTTTGAGGACAGGGATAAGAATCTGCAGGCAAACGTGAGCAGTATCCTGGATGCCAAAGGCGAGATCGTGGGATATGTTGAGGTCGTGCAGGATGTGACTGCCCGCACCCGTGTGAACTCTTATCTGCGCGGTGAAGTGGCCAAGTTCAGCGTGGCGCTGGCAGAGCTGGCGCAGGGCAACCTGAACTGCCAATACGCTGTGGACGAGGGTGACGAATACACGGTATCCGAGCGTGAGAGCTTCCTCAAGATCGCCGAAAACCTGTCAACCGCGATGTCCACAATCCGGGAGTACATCTCAGAGATCTCCGATACGCTGCACCTTATGGCCTCAGGCGACGTCTCAAAGCCGGGAGTGCAGGCCTACAAGGGCGATTTTGCTGGCATCTCTGAATCGCTGAATATCATCGCGGACTCGTTCAACAACGTGCTGGGAGACATCAACCGCACAGCGGAGCAAGTGGCGTCGGGCACGCGGCAGGTATCCGATGGGAGCCAGGCGCTCTCACAGGGTGCCATGGAGCAAGCCGGCTCAATCGAGCAGCTCACGGCGTCGCTGGCAGATATCGCAGATCAGACGAAACAGAATGCCCTGAAGGCAAGCCAGGCAAGCGAGCTGGCAGCATCTGCCAGGGCGGACGCTTTGGATGGCGATGCCAGGATGAAGGAGCTGCAGCAAGCGATGGCGGAGATTAACGACGCCTCGCACAGCATTTCAAAGGTGATCAAGGTCATAGATGAGATCGCGTTCCAGACAAACCTGCTGGCGCTGAACGCCGCCGTGGAAGCGGCACGCGCCGGGCAATTCGGAAAGGGCTTTGCTGTGGTGGCCGAGGAAGTGCGAAACCTCGCGCAGAGGAGCGCCGGCGCGGCCAAGGAGACCACGGCGATGATCGAGGGCACGATCAGTAAGACAAAGGCCGGCACAAAGATCGCCAATGAAACAGCTGAATCACTGAACCGGATATTGGGGAGTGTGCAGAAGGCTGCCGATCTCGTGGGCGGCATTGCGCAGGCAAGCTCCGACCAGGCCTCTGCTGTGTCGCAGGTGAACCAAGGCATTGAGAAGGTGTCTCATGTGACGCAAAGCAACTCTGCAACCGCCGAGCAAAGCGCCGCCGCCAGCGAACAGCTCTCCGGCCAGGCGCAGATGCTCAAGGAGATGGTGGGCAGGTTCAGCCTGAGGGGGATCGCCGAAGGGAAGCCTGAGAAGGATTTCCGGCCAACCACACAAAAGCCTGCCAAGGCTGCCGGCAAGGCAAAGGTGGCACTGATGGACCGGGAGTTTGGGAAGTATTGAGCGATTTCGCCATAGCCTTTGATGAACCCAGTCGATCTGCGCGTTTGGATCATATTATCCGTGTGTAGGATAACAGCCCGGCTTGAACCGTATGGTCAGCCGGGCTGTTTTGTGTCATTAGGGTGGAGCACATATCAAATGTACCTCTTTCGTGCACAACAGATCTGTGAGTGATTGGGATAACCGGCGATAATTGTGTTTCTTTGATTGAATTCAATCGATAAATTTGTTATATTTTTCCTGCATACCTGGTGGGAGGATAAAGATGGCCAGATTCATTCGAGCCTTTACTTCCGTGGCGTTGATGATTTGCCTGCTGGTTTCACCGGCTCATTCCGCTTATGCGCTGGATGACACCACCCCGCCTGTTCTTCAAGGCAGCTCTCCGGCCGATGGCGCGACTGGAGTTAATTTCACTTCCACCACGCTGGATTTCGTGCTGACATTCTCAGAACCTGTCTTGGTCAAAAATGATTTGGGCTATTTTCAGAAATCCGGCTCGATCAATAGGGGTGCTTCGTGCATTTCCGTTGTGATCAATCAAAGCGGAAATACCACAAGCCCCGCTTTGTCATATATCGTGGAGGGCAACACTGTAACGATTTCTCCCGGTTACTATTCAAATTGGTATTCATCCAACAATGATGTGACCGCGACGATCAGAATCGAGGCGGGCAGTGTCAGTGATGAGGTAGGGAATCTTGTGGCTGCTTCGGTCATCACACTATATGGCAATGACACCACCGCGCCGTATGTGCTTGGTTATGAGCCCCCCACGTCACAGCAGCTCATTGACAGCAATGACCCGGTTATCGTCTATTTTTCTGAGGTTGTGGTCGCGGGCAGCCAATATGGCAATATCAAGGTTACCCAGCAGGACACCGGGGATGAGATCCCCATCCACAAAGCCATCAATGGCACGCAGATGAGCATCACTCCAGCCGATGGCAGTTGGGCAGATGGAGATGACCATACCTTCGTGTTAAGCTGGCCTGCCGGTGCCTTGGCGGACCGCGCTGGGTTGACGTGCCCGGTGAACAACGGGAAGACGTTCAAAACCCGTGACTGTATCAAACCAAGCTTGCTTGCTCATTACCCTCTGGACGATGACAGTGGCATTCTCAACACTGCCGCAATCACCCTGGATTATTCCGAGCCTGTGTATCAAACAGGCAATCTGGACGGTGATGCCGGCGACCCCGTGGTTGTGACTGTGAACGGACAGTTCAAACTGGTCGACATCGCGGTGTCCGGAGCCAACCATGACAGGCTGGCCATCACGCCGGCAAGCGGCAAATGGGCCGACGACAACGATGGTTCACTGGTTCACGTCACCGTCAGGACAGAGGCCCTGCGCGATGAGTTCGGCAACAATGTGGACCAGGACACCACATTCAGCTTTACACTCAAGGACAGCATTGCGCCTGTGGTGGTATCTGCAGATCCTGAAAACAATGGTGTTCTGGAGAGCAACAGCGATCCATACCTGCTGACCTTCAGCAAGCAGATCGTTGAGGGGGATGATTGGGACTCCATCTCCGTCCAATACAATGGAATCCCTGTGGCGGTCTCAAAACAAATCAACGGCGACTCCCTTTCCATACAGCCCACATCGGGCTCATGGGCCAACAACAGCGGCGTGGAATACAGTGTTGTCGTGCCCGCCGGCGCGATCAAAGACAAGTCAGGCAACAACCTGGCGGCGGACTACCAATCGGTATTCAATGCCATTGCGCCGACTCACCCCAGCGAAGTGGCTGTGCACTTTGATCTGCAATATGGCAGCAAAGTATCAAGCAGCATCGTCAGTTATGGCACGCCTGTTTTGAAGCCGGCGGATCCAGTCCGCACAGGATTCAGGTTCGGCGGATGGTATGCGGAGCCGGCCTTCCAAACACTGTGGGACTTTGGTGTTGCGATTGAGGAAGAGACTACGCTTTATGCCAAATGGGTTTTGGTGTCGTTGAGCGCGCCAAAACCTGTGACTGCAGCATCCCTGCAATATAACAGCGTGCTTGTGAAGTGGAGCGCTGTGGAGAATGCAACCGGTTATGAGGTTTGGCGCGCTGCAACGTCAACCGGCTCGTACTCTCGCGTTGGTGTTACAAAGTCAACAAGCTTACCGGCTTCAGGGCTTGCCACTGGCTCAACCTATTACTTCAAGGTCAGAGCGACCGGAACCGGTGCCTCCACGGTATACAGCAGCTTTTCGTCGGTTGTTTCCGCAAGACCCATTCCGGCGGTGCCGGCATCGGCAAAAGCCGTGATGAGTACCTACAACAGCATCAGGGTCTCCTGGGGAGCGGTGAGCGGTGCGACGAAATACGAAGTATATAGATCTACATCCAGTTCTGGCACCTATACGCGGATGACCTCTACCACAGCCACCTATTTCACCAATACCAGCGTGAACACGGGCACCACTTATTACTACAAGGTGCGTGCTTACCGGCTGGTTGGCAGCACGAAAGTGTATGGTTCTTTCTCGCCGGTTGTGTACGCAAAGGCAACCCTCGCCGCTCCAGGCTCACCGAAAGCCAGCCTGTTATCCTATAACAGCATCAAGGTGACCTGGGGCTCAGTCGCCGGCGCATCGAAATACGAGCTGTACCGATCCACATCCAGCGGCGGCACCTACTCATTGGTGACGGCGACATCCTATCTCTACTATACCAACAGCAATGTCAACACCGGCACAACATATTATTACAAGGTGCGCGCCTACCGGCTGGTGGGGAGAACGAAAGTATACAGTGGGTTTTCCGCAATCGTCAGCGCAAGGCCTGTGCTGGCCACCCCATCGTCTGTAAAGGTGTCCAGGCTGACATCAAGCAGCATGAAAATCACCTGGGGAACTGTTGCCGGGGCCACGAAATATGAGGTATGGCAGTCCAAATCTGATGGCGTCACCGGTGAGTATACTTACTCTTTGCTGGCAACCACCGGGTATACGTACTATACTTATTCATCTATGACGCCAGGAAAGTATTATCAGTATAAGGTGCGGGCATACCGTTTGATCGGCACAACAAAGGTTTACAGCAATTTCTCATCTGTGGTCGTTTGCCCGGTGTACATTCGCACCTCCGCGGTTTTGCCATATCAATATGTCTCAGTGGCTGAACCGCTCACGCTTACCTGCAATGGCGGCGTAATGGATATGAACTCTGTCAAGATTAAGACGATTAAGGATATGAATGGCCAGCTTTGGCTCGGTGTTTCTCCGGATCTGAACGATGGCAATTCGGTGTCTTATCCGGTTTTGCCCGGTTTATCCGTACGGCTGGTCAACAGAAGCAGCGGGAAAGTTCTGTTCTACTATTATGTTGATTGATGGTTTGCATGCTTGCAGAGCGCCCTGCGTGCTGTGAGAAGATGCTTCGTTGACAGCCAACCTGCCCTTTGTTATACTTGAACCGCTTTTTTATTGGTTTTGGAGAGATGTCCGAGCGGTTTAAGGAGCCGGTCTTGAAAACCGGTGATCCCGAAAGGGACCGTGGGTTCGAATCCCACTCTCTCCGCCAAATAAGCAGCTTGTCATTGAGTCAGTGGCAAGCTTTTTTTCTGGACCGAAGACATAACAACGCACTGCCTCCTCTTATAATACCAGTACGATACCAATAAAACGCTAAAACTCAACACTGCTAACCCGAACGTTAATTTTGATGGGAGTTCATATCCGAGGTCTTTAGATACAGCCACAAAGAGAAAAAGTGAGAAAAGTGTAAACATAAATGATATACAGCCTGCCTTGTTCAATATCTGAATATTTCGTTCGTCATGTCTCTCAATTTCAGTATCAGTATATTTATCTGGATCCATACAGGCATTCCAATAAGGATGATTGATGGATTATATCGCCCGGCTTCGATTGAACAAATTGTTATGATAATATGCTTTTGATTTACAATAGCATGCAATTTTGCACATAACAAGTATATTTATATTTCAGTTACTTAATAGGCCAGACCGGTTCGAAAGTTTAAATAGCACTTTCAAATGGACGTTATTTGAAGTAAGATTCTCTTATGTCTATTGTTCCAATTCGCCGGTGCGTTTTGGCGTGATGATTCCAGGATCGAGCAGTTTGTAGCCCTATTGATCGGGGGTGTTCTTATGATGAACATGCTGAAGAAGCGTTGGCTGGTTGGCCTGTGCTGCGGGATTATTCTGATCGCTCTCGCTTGCATTTTTGTCCTTTCGCAAAGCAAACCAACCGGGCAGGATCACACAGTTGCCGCAACTCCCAGCCCGCCCCCTGAGACCGCCTTTTCTGCCGAGCTGTCAACCGGAGGCGGGATGAGCGGCCGGGAGCGTTACGACGCCTACAGCCATGAGAAGGACCCTGCCCACCCGGTGCTGGACGTGAAGGTGTCGCTTGAGATTTCCAATCTGGGCAGCCGGCCCGGTGCCCCGCGGCCGCAGGATCTTGCCAAAGAATACCCCTTGCCAAGCATCCGGCCAACCGAGAGACCGACTGTCACGCCTGCTCCAACAGAAGCTCCCTCTCCATCGGTTACGCTGAGCCCTGGTGCGCCTGGGCTCAGGCCGGGGGTTGACCGGCCAAGCATTGTGCTGCCGGACTTCTACATCATCAACCCCAAGGTGGATGGCCCGCAGATTGCCGGCGATTCCTTCAAGCTTTCCTGGAAGTATTCCGGCGGGAGAAAGGTGACCTATACCGTTCTTCTGAGCACCGACAAAGGGAAGAGCTTTCATCAATTGAAAAAAGGTCTCACTGCCGAGGATTACACACTCACATTTCCCGACACTCCGTCAAAGCATTGTGTCCTTCGCGTTTCTGCCATGCTGGGTGACAGGGCATACAAATCCGCCGATACCTCCGAGTTCATCCTGGTGGCCAAACCTGTGGCTGCGCCGGCGCCCATCAAGAATTATGCCGACCCCCAGGTGCAATATGTGAATCTGCCAGGCCTGCGCATCAGCAGCGAGTCCGGGCTTCCGGTCTGGTTCAAGGCTGAAAACCATGCAGCAAGTGCCGCCAAGCTGGTCTGGCAGCTGTCCAAAGTGCCATTTACAGGCACAAAGGCAAGCTTTGGCCAGGAGAACGGTATCCTCGCCAGTGGTGATATTGCAAAGACCGGCGGCGAATTCCCGGTCGATCTGAAGTCGCTTTGCGAGGAAGCTGCAAAACCGGATGCCGAGCGCAGCGCCGGTGTGCCGTTTTTGCCAAAGCGGGGCGTGTATGAATTCTATCTGCGTGTGGTGGCACTGGATGAAGGCGGAAACTGCATCGGTGATCCGGGCCGCGGCATCGGCTTTTCGTATGGCAAGCCTGCAATCATTGAAAACCTGCAATCCACATCCCTGGCGGAAAACTCGCAAATCAGGGTCATGATGGAAATGCCCGTGCCATACACCTCGTATCAGACCACATGGGAGCGGATTACCCCTGATGTTTACAACGCAGACCCCAGCAATCCTTCCGACAGGGTGCTCTTTTCCGGCAGTGAGTCACCTGAGGCTTCGGGCATCATCCAGAAAGCCGTGCGTGTTGAGCTGCAGGTTGCCACCTCGCCATTTACCAACGCGAACACCCTGGGGCTTTCGCAGCCCGCGGGGCTTGTCTACAGCAGCGTGGATGTTGCGCCGGACATCGGCGAATCCTCGGGCACCTATACCTATCTGACGCCATGGTACCACGGGCTTGAGTATCAGAAGTTCGTGCCCTCAAAAGAGGAGCTGGACGCAATGGGCGGCATCTACTACTATGTCCGCGGCATTTTTTATGTGCCCGATGCCGACAACCCCTCCATGCTGCGGCCCTATCCGTCGGAAACGCTCACCATCGCGTTTCGGGCTACCTCGGCGCACAAGAACGAAGTAAAGCGAATCCCGGTCAAGTCCGACATGCCCTATGTGCAATTTCTGGACTATGATCCCATTGAATGGCAAGACCCTGATTATGATGAGTATTATGAGGTCGCCCGTCCTGTGGAAGCGCAGGAGATGACATTCTCCGTCCGGTGTACCGATGGCACCCGGATCCCCAGTTATGTTTCTGCCAAGGCGAATGGGTGGACAACTGAGCAATACCAGGCGCTGCTGGATGACCGGCTGCCTGTTGGTGCAGTGATCCATTACGTCAAGGCGGAGCCTGGGTTCTGGGATGAATTTTTCGGCTTGCTCGAGGCGATTTATTCGGGCGTGTCCAACGCCTATGCCAATGCCAAGGCTTCCGTCGTTTCGTTGGTGGATTACATTCCGCTCATTGGCGACGACGCGCGCGCTCTGCTCAAGAAAGCGGCAACCTATGCCATTGACTACGGCCTGATGTCCATCGGGCTGCCGCCCACGCTGCCCAACCTCGATCAGCTGGCTGAGGAAGGTATGGACTACGTGATGAAGCTGGCCGTTGATGAGGCGCTGCAGGCGGCGGGGGTGCCGGCAGACAGCCAGGCTGCGCAGGAAATCACCGAAAAGGTGCGTGGGCAGGTTGCTGCGGAAATCACAGATGAGTTGGAAAAAGCCATGCTGGCGCAGAGCCAGAACCCGCTCAAGGTTGGGTTCCTGCGTCTGGATAATGGCAGGCTATACCAGCCGGCATATGTTGATGTGTTTGTCTGTAATTACTCCAAAACGCGCCCGACCCGGGCCGGCTCAGTGTTTGTCAGCGCTGGAAAAGGTTTTGAGATTTACAAGACGCGGTGTGTACCCATCCCGACGCTGCAGCCAGGAGAACATGTGACCATCCGCATCTATCTGGATCATTTGCGCAACAAGTATGATGGATACAACAAGTATTTCGACAAGATATACTACGGTAACTCGGAAACGCCCTACAGGTTGACGGTATATACCAGTTTTGATCTTCCGGATGTGAAGCAGGAAGCAAAGGAGCAGGGGCTTAAGGCCGCTCCGCTGCCGTATGTCACTGAGTTTGTATATGACCATCAGATTTATCGCTACGAGCAGGAGTTTGTGCCAGCCGAGGGGATCTATATCTCGGATTCGGCTCCAAACGCACAGGATTTTTTGGACTGAACAGTGGCAGCCATACCCGGTCTGGATCCGTAGGAAGCGCCTATCTGGGCGCTTCCTGTTTCATGTGGCCGGATTGGTGCAGCCATTCGGTGCAAAAATAGTACTGGGCAGTTGATTCAAGCCATTTCTCGCGAAAACCATGTGAATATAGTGAAACAACAGGGAATAATCAGAGATTGCCTGAATGACCAACAAAAAATATAATGAGTGGGTATCGATGGGTGCTGACCCGGTGCACCGCCCCAATAACAGGAGGTTTCTATGAAATACCCGCCGATTGTGAAAAACTTCCCCCACATGCTCCATGGCGGCGACTATAACCCCGACCAGTGGCGCGCCACTAAGGAGATCTGGCTGGAAGACATGCGCCTGGC
Organism: Bacillota bacterium; assembly: GCA_023435705.1. Taxonomy (GTDB): domain Bacteria; phylum Bacillota; class Clostridia; order Christensenellales; family UMGS416; genus JAEYRA01. The sequence continues at coordinate 35,077 of JAEYRH010000009.1, forward strand.
CGGGCTGGCCCACATCAACTCGCTTTCAGTGAGCATCTTCAGCTGGACGGCGCTGGAGCCTGCGGAGGGCCAATATGACTTCTCCTGGCTCGATGAGATCATGGATTTGCTGGCTGAAAACAAGATTGTCGCGGTGCTGGCCACACCATCCGGCGCGCGGCCTGCCTGGATGAGCCAGAAATACCCTGAAGTGCTCCGTGTGAACGCCGACCGCCGCCGCATTCTGCACGGCGACCGCCACAACCATTGCTACACCTCCCCGGTTTATCGGGAAAAGGTGCGGCAGATCAACACCTTGCTGGCCGAGCGTTATCAGGACCACCCGGCGCTGGGTGTGTGGCACCTCTCCAATGAGTACAACGGCGAATGCCATTGCGAGCTCTGTCAGCAGGCCTTCCGGGAGTGGCTCAAAACGCGCTATGGCTCACTGGACGCGCTGAACCACGCCTGGTGGACGGCCTTCTGGAGCCACACCTACACCAACTGGAGCCAGATCGAATCCCCCTCGCCAATCGGGGAGCAAGCCGTGCATGGCCTCACGCTGGACTGGAAGCGCTTTGTGACCGAGCAGACGCTGGATTTTATGAAGGCCGAAATGGAGCCCTTGCGCCGCATCACGCCCGATGTGCCCTGCACGACCAACATGATGGGCCTTTATGACGGTGTGAACTACTACCGCCTCTCCGAGGCGCTGGATGTGGCCTCGTGGGACAATTACCCCATGTGGCGCAGTGACGAGGGCGACCTGGATGTGGCGCTGCAGGCGGCGATGATCCACGACCTGAATCGGATGCTGAAAGACGGGCGTCCGTTTATGACAATGGAGAGCAGCCCGTCGGCCACCAACTGGCAGCCCGTCGGAAAGCTACGGCGGCCTGGGCTGCACGTGCTGCAGAGCCTGCAGGTGGTGGCCCATGGCAGCGACACCGTGCAGTATTTCCAATATCGCAAATCTCGCGGGAGCTTTGAGAAATTCCATGGCGCGGTCATCGACCATGTGGGCACCGAGCACACCCGTGTGTTCCGCGAGGTGGCAGACACCGGCAGGATGCTGGAGAAGCTGGATGGAGTGGTGGGCGCGGCCAAGCCCTCACAGGTGGCGCTGATCTACGATGTGGAAAACCGTTGGGCCATTGACACCATGATGGGGTTCAAGAGCCAGAAGCGCTATGTTGAAACGCTCCGGGAGCATTACGGGCCGTTTTGGAAAGCCGGCGTCTCGGTGGATGTGATTGACAGCACCAAGACACTTTCCGGCTACAAGCTGGTCGTAGCGCCCATGCTTTACATGCTACGCCCCGGCATGGCGGAAACGATTGAGGCCTTTGTGCGCGGCGGCGGCACCTTTGTGGCCACCTATATGACCGGCTATGTGGATGAGCACGACCTGTGCTTCCTGGGTGGTTTCCCCGGGCCCATCAAGGATGTGCTGGGTGTCTGGTGTGAGGAGCTGGATGCCCTCTTCCCAGAGGAGCGCCGCACTGTGGAGTGGGATGGATCGCGCTACGAGGCCCGCGATTTCTGCGAGGTGGTGCACGCCACCGGTGCAAAGGTTGTTGGGAGTTATCTTGAGGATTTCTACGAAGGCTGCCCTGCCGTGACGGTCAATCAATACGGCGCAGGCGAGGCTTATTTTGTGGCTGCAAGAATGGACGACCGGTTCCAGGAGGAGTTCTTCGGCGCGCTCATGGCCAAACTGGGCATCTCCGGCCCCCTTGCGATCAAGCCTCCGGCGGGCTGCTCGGTGCAGTCGCGCACCGATGGGGAAACCGAGCATGTGTTTGTGATGAACTTCATGCCGCAGCCGGCATCTGTGGATGTGGGCGAAGGCGGGGTCAGCATGGCCTCCGGCGACCGGATCAGTGGAGTCATTATCGTGCCGCCGAGAGGTTTCGAGGTGTTCTCCAGAGCATGCCCCATGCAGGAAGGGCTTTGAAACAATGACGGGAGATAAAATCGCAAAGCTGGCAGGGGTGTCCAGAAGCACGGTGTCCAGGGTGATCAACAACTACAGCAACGTGCCCGAAGAGACGCGTCGCAGGGTGATGGAGATCATCGAGAAATATGATTACCGGCCTAATGCCCTGGCGCAGTCGCTGGCGGGAAAATCCCAAAACACCGTGGGGCTGTTCATCATCGGCATCGTGGAAAACGATGTGGATTACCGGATCTATCAAAACAACTATTTCGCTCCCTATCTGGAGATTATCATTGATGAGATGAATTCCAGGGGCTACTACACGCTTGTCAACATCATTTACTCAAAGAGTGATTATGACAAGATCAAGCAGGCCTATCGCCAGAAGAGGGTGGACGGATGCATTGTCATCGGCACGGAGGCCGATACCGGTGTGTATCGCGACATCCTGGAGTCCGGCTGCCCCTTGTCCATCATCGATTTGGCCCCGGAAGACGCGAAGAAGCTGCAGCGCATCCAGGGAAATCTTTCTGTGATCAACACGATGGACTATCATGGTGCCTATGACGCTGTGGAATACCTCATCGGGCTGGGGCACCGGGAAATTGGCCTGCTGGCCGGGCGCGGGACCACCCATTCCGGCCGGGAGCGCTTCCATGCCTATCAGGACGCAATGCGCAAGCATAACCTGCCCATCCGGGAGGAATTCCTGCTCAAGGGTGAGTTCAGCAAAAACAAGACTGTGCGGGAGCTGACCGGCCTGATAGAGCGCGGCAAACTGCCCACCGCCATCTTCTCCTGCAACGACGACATGGCGCTGGCGGCAATCCGGCTGTTGATTTCCAGGGGCATCCGTGTGCCTGAGGACATTTCTGTGATGGGGTTTGATGACATCGCGATCGCCTCGCAGGTGATCCCCGCGCTGACAACGATGAAAATCCCGATCTTTGAGATCGCGCGAAAGGCAGCCGACGCGATGATCACCGCGTTGGAAAGCAGCAGCAAGTCTCAGAGCATCATCAGCTTCCCCACGGAGCTCATCATCCGGGATTCCTGCGCCCGTTATCAGGGCAGTTAAGGCAACCCAATGGTATCACCAATACTTCAACGAAGGTGGACACAATGAAATTCACAGATGGTTACTGGCATATCAGGCAAGGCATGACCATGCACAACCCGGTGGAGATCAGAGACATTGCTGTGGGCGGCGATTCCGTCACGGTTTACGCGGCGTGCAAGCGCATCGTCCGCCGAGGGGACACACTGAACGCACCGCTGCTCACGCTGGAGTATAGCGCCCCGATGCCCGATGTGATCCGGGTGAAGGCATGCCACCACATGGGCGGGCTGGATTCCAACCCCCGTTTCGGTCTGGACATCACCGGCAACGGCGCCGCACAGGCAGGGGAGGACGAAGCAAGCGCCTGGTTGAAAAGCGGCGCACTGGAAGTGCGCGTGCAAAAAGCAGGCAATTGGCGCGTGGATTATCTGCTGGATGGCAGGCGCATCACCGGCAACGGCGTAAAAAGCACCGGCTATGTGCTGGATGGCGATACTCCCTACATGCGCGAGCAGCTGGACCTGGGTGTGGGCGAGCTTGTGTATGGTTTGGGTGAGCGGTTCACCCCCTTTGTGAAAAACGGCCAGGCTGTTGATATCTGGAATGAAGACGGCGGCACTTCCAGCGAGCAGGCCTATAAAAGCATACCATTTTATGTGACCAATCGGGGTTATGGCGTGTTTGTGAACCACCCGGAGCGGGTGAGCTTCGAGATCCAGTCGGAAAACGCCTCCCGCGCCCAGTTTAGTGTGGCAGGGGAGTGCCTGGACTACTTCATCATCGGTGGGGCATCCCTCAAAGAAGTGCTGTCCAACTACACCAGGCTCACCGGCCGCCCGGCCCTGCCGCCGGCATGGTCGTTTGGGCTATGGCTCACCACGTCGTTCACCACCAACTATGATGAGGCCACGGTGAACAGCTTCATCGACGGCATGATCACCCGCGACCTACCGCTGCATGTGTTCCACTTTGACTGCTTTTGGATGAAGGAATACCAGTGGTGCGACTTCACGTGGGACAGCGCCGTCTTCCCCGACCCGGAGGGGATGCTCCGGCGCCTGAAGGCGAAGGGCCTGAAAATCTGTGTGTGGATCAACTCCTACATCGCGCAGAAATCCAGCCTGTTCCAGGAGGGCAAGGAGAAGGGCTATCTGGTCAGGCGGCCCGACGGCAGCGTGTGGCAGTGGGACCGGTGGCAGGCCGGCATGGGCCTTGTGGACTTCACAAACCCCGAAGCCGTGGCCTGGTATCAAGGCAAATTGAAGGCGCTGCTCGATATGGGTGTGGATTGCTTCAAGACCGATTTCGGCGAGCGGATCCCCACCGAGGTGGTTTACTTCGACGGATCAGATCCGGTGAAGATGCACAACTACTACACGTTCCTGTATAACAAGGCAGTCTTTGACCTGCTGGAGCGGGAGCGCGGCAAGCACGAGGCCGTGCTGTTCGCCCGCTCGGCCACTGCCGGCAGCCAGCAGTTCCCGGTGCACTGGGGTGGCGACTGCGTGGCCACTTATGAGTCCATGGCCGAAACGCTGCGCGGCGGGCTGTCGCTGGCGTTGAGCGGCTTTTCCTTCTGGAGCCATGACATCAGCGGCTTTGAGAAGACCGCCTCGCCAGACCTTTTCAAGCGCTGGGTGGCCTTCGGTCTGCTTTCCTCCCACAGCAGGCTGCACGGCAATGAGTCCTACCGGGTGCCGTGGCTGTTTGATGAGGAAGCGGTGGATGTGCTGCGGTTTTTCACCAGGCTCAAGTGCGGCCTGATGCCCACCATTTATTCTGCTTCTTGCCAGTCGGCGGAAACCGGTGTGCCGGTAATGCGGCCAATGGTGCTGGAGTTTCCGGAAGACAAGACCTGCGGCTATCTGGACAGGCAATACATGCTGGGTGACTCGCTGCTGGTGGCGCCTGTGTTCTCCGCAGACGGCATCGCAGAATACTATCTGCCGGAAGGTGCCTGGACCAACTTTATCACCGGGGAAAAGGCATTGGGTTGCCGATGGGTCCGCGAGCCGCATAGTTACTTGAGCGTGCCTCTGATGGCGCGGCCCAATTCCGTGATCGCCGTGGGTGCCAACAGCGCCAAGCCCGATTACGATTATTGTGACGGCGTGGTGTTCCACCTGTTTGAGATCGAAGACGGGGCAGCCATCTCGCGGACGGTTTATGGCACTGACGGCAGCCCGGCGATGACCTTGTCGGTGAAGCGCACCGGTAAGGAGCTTGAGATTACCGCTTCCCCCACTGGCAAGCCCTGGAGCGTGCTGCTCAGGGGCATGCAGGCCGTGGCCGGTGTGTCTGGTGCAACGGTGGAAGCAAAACCGCTGGGCCTTGCCCTCCATGCGGTGGAGAACACCGGCAGACTCATAGTCTCGCTGCTTTGATCAAACCTAAGTAGAAACAAAAACTCCCACCCGATCAGGTGGGAGTTTTGTTTGCTTTAGTTTTCTCGAGTCTTCTTTTTCTTCTGTTTCGCCAGCACCACCAGCAACACCACCAGCAAGATCACCAACCCGCCCATGCCAATGATCAGCCACAGCGGCAGCACTGCCTTTGGCTGCTCTGCGGCAATGATCGCGTATTTGCTGAAGTGGTCCACCGTGAAGAACAGCATGCCGCCGGATTCGGCTGTCTCAAAGCGTGTCACGGTGCCGTCGTCGTTGATGCGCACGATCGCAAGCTTGCGGCCCATCAGGCTTTCGGGCACCGGCACGCCCACGCGCACCGGCGCGTTGGGTTGTATCTTCTGCTTGTCCATCAGCAGATAGATGTCAAACAGCTGCACAATCTCCATGTCACTGCCTTCGGCCTGCTTCACAGCCTCAGCATCCTTCGTGACGGTCTTGACTTCCTCCACGACCAGCCGCACCGTGGATTGCTGTGGCAGCGCCGCCGGATCAGCGATCAGCACCGTGCCGCCCTGAGTGGCATCGGCGGGGTCGGCAGGTTTGGTCTCGTCGCCGCTGTGCAGCACCACCATGCCCTGTTTGGCCAGAATGATGCAGAACACGGTCTTGTCCTTGCTCACCGTGATTGTGCCGGAGGCGGTGATGCAGCCCTCCGCCTCAGCGGTGTAGGAATAGGTGCCGGGGGAGAGGTCCGCCCTCACTAAGCCGGTTCCGTCCGCCGCATGGGGGATGCCCTCCAGCGTGACGATGGCGCCGGCTAGCTGCGATTGCCCGTCGGTCACCGAGATCGTGACATTGATGGCGTCCACCGGGGCCAGTGTGGGCTCGGTGGTGGGTGCCGTGGTGGGGGCAGCCGTGGCAGTGGGCGAAGCGGTGGCGGTAGCCACTGCTGTTTGTGTGGCTGCCGGTGTCGGTGTGGGCGCTACTGTGGGCTCCAGGGTGGCCGTTGCCGTGGGAGCCGGCCCCAGCAGCACGGTGATACCATAGGTGCGGGTGCTTGTGCCGTTTTCGGCGGTCACTTTCACCGACCACTTGCCGGCCTCGGAGTCAAACGCCCAGTCACCCATCGTGGCGTCCGGGTCGGTGGTTTCGGCGGTGAAGCTGATCGCAGACAGATCTGTGCCGTAGGGCACGGTGAGCGTATAGGAGGTCACCAGCGGGTTGAAGCCTGCCAGCTCCTCACCATCCATCCAGATGGCCGACAGCGTGGCGTTGGCGCTGGGCAGCACGATGATGGCGACCGCATAGGTCTTCTTGGTGACACCGTCTCCTGCAGTCACAGTGACCGACCATTTCTGACCGGCGGCGCTATAGGCCCAGGCGCTCTGTGTGGCCGTGGGGTTCGCCGCCTGCGAGGTGAGCGTGAGGCTGGCGGGGTTGGTGCCGTTGGCCACGTTCACAGTATAGTTCAGGGTGCCTGGCGCAAAGCCCGGGATCGCCGTGCCGTTCACGCGGATCACCGACAATGTGGCATCGGTGCTGGGCAGCACGGTGACTGTGACGGTGTAGGTGAGCGTCGTCGTGCCATCCTCCGCGGTCACGGCGACGGACCACTTCTTCGTGCCGCTGTCATAGGCCCATGTGCCTACCGAAGCCGCCGGGTCGGTGGCCGTGGCTGAAAGCGCCAGCGCCGCCGGGTTGGTGCCATAAGGCAAGGTGACCACATAGTCACGGGTGGCGGGTGTGAAGCCTGCCAAATCCGTGCCGCCCACCTTGATCGCTGAGAGTGTGGCGTCGTTGTTGGCAGGCTGTGTGATATGCACCGTATAGGTGAGCGTGGTCGTGCCGTCCTCGGCGGTCACGGTGACCGACCAGGTCTTGGTGGTGGCGTTGTAGGCCCAGGCGCTCTGCGTGGCCATGTGGTCGTGGGTTTCGCTGGTAAGGGCCAGCGCGGAGAAGTCGGTGCCCCGTGCTGCTTCATGGGTGTAGGCCAGTGTGGCGGGGTCAAAGCCCGGCAGCGTGGATCCGCCCACAGAGATGCTCTTCAGAGCAGCGTCGGTGCTGGGCAGCTCGTTCACCGCTACGGTGTAGGTCTTGGTGGTCGTGCCGTTCTCAGCGGTCACGGTGACTGACCAGCTTTTTATTCCGGCATAATAGATCCAGGCGCTCTGGGTGGCCATGTGGTCATTGGCTTCACTGGCGAACACCAACGCGGTGATGTCAGTGCCATGGGCAACATCCAGCGTGTAACTCAGAGTGGCTGGGCTAAACCCTGCAAGCGCCGATCCCCCCACCGTAATGCTCTTCAGGGTAGCATCTGCGCTAGGCAGCTCGTTGACCGTTACTGCATAGCCCTTGGTGGTGGTGCCATCTTCGGCAGTCACGGAGACGGACCACGTTCTCGTGCCGCTTGTATAATTCCATGCAGTTTGGGTGGCCATGTGGTCATGCACAGTGCTGGCGAACACCAGCGCGGCGATGTCGGTGCCGTGGGGCACGTCCAGCATGTAATACAATGTGGCGGGGTCAAAGCCCGGCAGAGCAGAGCCGCCCACGGTGATGGCCGAAAGGGTGGCATCAGTGCCGGGCAGCTCGTTGACGGTGACGGTATAAACTTTTGTCGTGGTGCCGTCCTCAGCGGTCACGGTGACGGCCCATTTCTTTTGCGCGGCGTTGTAGCTCCAGCTCCCCAGGCTGGCGTTGGGGTCGGTTGCTGTGCCGGCGAGCACCAGCGCCGCGATGTCTGTGCCGTGTGTGACATCAAGTGTGTAATTCAAAGTGCCGGAGGCAAAGCCAGCCAAAGGCGAGCCGCCAACCGTGATGGAGGAAAGAGACGCATCATTGTCCGGCAGTTCGTTCACGGTCACGCTATAGGTCTTGGTGGTCGTGCCGTCTTCTGCGGTCACGGTCACGGACCACTTTTTCTGGGCGGCGTTGTAACTCCAGCTGCCCTGGCTGGCGTTGGGGTCGGAAAGTGTGCTTGCGAACACGAGCGCGGCAATATTTGTGCCATGCACGACATCCAGCGTGTAGCTCAATGTGCCGGAGGCAAAGCCTGCAAGCGGCGCGCCGCCCACGGTGATGGCGGAAAGCGTGGCATTGTTATCAGGCAATACGTTGATGGTAACGGTGTAGGTCTTGGTGGTGGTGCCATCCTCGGCGGTCACCGTGACAGACCATTTCTTCGTGCCTGCGTTATAGCTCCAGGATCCCTGCGTGGCCATGTGGTCGTGCACGGTGCTGGCAAGCACCATTGCCGATGGATCGGTGCCATGGGGCACGTCAAGCGTGTAGCTCAAGGTGCCGGAGGCAAAACCCGCCAGCGGCACACCACCCACGGTGATTTGCGACAGCGTGGCATCAGTGCTGGGCGCTTCGCTCACATTCACGGTGTAAGTCTGCGTGTTGCCGGCCTCTGCGGTCACGGTCACGGTCCATTTGCGCTCCGTGGCATTATAGGTCCAGCTGCCCTGCGTGGAGGTGCTGCTGTTGACTGCGGAGGCAAATGCCAGCGTTGAAAGGTTGGTGCCGTGTGGCGCGGCGTAGTTGTAGGTATAGGTCGTGGGGGAGAATCCAGCCAGCGGCGAGCCGCCCACGGTGATTTGCGAGAGCTTGGCATCGTCGCTTTGAAACATCAGGGCCAGATAGGGCTTGTTGGTGGCGTTTGTGGGTGAGAAGAACGCAATGTCCTGGTCATCTGCTGCTGTGATTCCCGCAAAGTAGAAAGTGATGGTCTTGTCCACATTTGTAAAATGGTTTTTGACATAGTTTGTCACAGGGATCGAATACCAACCTTCAGGCATTCCGGTGATGCCGGACTGGATTGGCGTGGCATCCCAGGAGGCAGGCCCGCTGCTGCTGTCCCATCCGTCGTGGTTGGAGCCAAACAGGTTGAACGCCCCGTTGGCGCCCATGCTATCGGCTCTGCTCACATAGAAATAAAGCGTCGCGCTGGTCAACGTACCGGAATGGGAGGATAGATCAAACTTCAACGCCGCGTTTTCCTGTGCGCCGCCATACCAGCCGGCATAGAGAATCGTGCCGCTGCCATAGGTATCATAACCAAGGTTGGCCTCTTGAGTGGCCATGCCTGCCGGCAGGGCTCTTGTGACCGTGAGCGTATAGGTGAGGGTGTCGCCGTTTTGGGCTGTGACCGCAATGCTCACGGCATTGCTTCCGTAATCGAGCGCGATGTTTTTAGCAGCGCCGCTGGCCTGGGCCGCGCCGCCGATCTTCAGAGTGGACAGGCCGCTCTGCACTGTGGCGGTGACATCCACCGAGCTCACGGCGGAGCCCACCGACGCGGTGTAGGAAAGTGTTGCCGGAGCAAAGCTCGGGCTCAATGTGGTGCCGGAGACCGTCAGAGCCGAAAGGGTGTTTACCGTGTTGCCCACCGTGACGGTCACGGTGTTGGAATAATAGGTGTTGGAACCGTATACCATTTTAAGTTTGAAGGAATATTGCGCCGCGTTCGTGAGGCCGGTGACCGTGGCGGTAGTGCTGGCGGCGGTCAGGGAAAGACCCGCCACCGTGGTGAACTCGCCGCCGGTCGATTGCATCAGCTCCACTGTGTCTGCACCGGTGGCTGCCGAGAAGGTGAAGTCCACCTTTCCGCTGCCAGCCGTGGCGGCCAGGTCCAGGATGCTGAGGTGCGGCGTGGCGGTGATCTCATCGGAGGCCGGGCCTTCCTCAGTGTTGTGCAGCGCTTTCACGGCGATATACAGGGTGGTGCCGTTTGCAAGGCCCGTCAGAGTTTTGCTTGTGCCCGATACGGCGACCGGGGCGCCATATGTGCCTGCTGATGTGCCCACATACAGGTTGTATCCGGAGGCCCGGGCGGCGGCGTTCCAGGTGATGGCAAGCTGGCCGTCAGACTCCACGGCAGTCACGCCGGTGGGCTTGGCCGGGGCTGTGATGTGTTTGGGATAGCCGGAGCCTTCGCTGATCTTCCAGATGTTTGTAAAATTCCAGCCCTGGCCCTCAAAGGTGGCCCGTTGCTTCATCGCGGCATCACTGGCTGAAATCGCACCGGCATTGTTGCTGTCGCCGCCGATGGCCCAGGTTGCCGCTGTGGAAAGATATACATTGCCCGCATAGGTGCCTTGCCAGTTGTTACCCACGATGCCGCCCTTGGTGGTGGCCGCGCCGGACAGCGATCCGGCGAAGTAGTTGCGCTGCACCTCAGCATTGGCATAGCATACATAAGCTGCAATGCCGCCCATGTTGCCATTGGCGGTGGCGTTTGATATGGCGGCGGTGCTGGCGCAATCGAATATGTCGCCGTAATTTTGACCCGCAATACCGGCCGCATAGGGGGAAAATGACGCTCCCGCCGCTGAGATCGTGCCGCTGACCGAGCAGTTGCGGATGACCGCCGAGCCGGTGTTGGCCACGATGCCCGCTGCCATCATATAGTTTGCGGTGCTGTTGTTGGTGATGGATGCGTTTTCCAAAATGACATTCTCTATCACGCAATTGTCAGCCGCATATTCAAATAAGGCTGCACAGAATTGGTTCGTGTTGATTGCCAGATTGCTGATTTTAAACCGCTGGCCATCATAGGTGCCATTGAATGGGTCGCCGATAGCCGTGGCGGAACCGTTGCCGATCGGGTCAAACGCGATCCCGGCCATGTCAATATCAGCCGTCTGGCGGAAATGTTTCGCGCGGACAGCAGTGTAATTCTCGCTGATCCACTCCAGTTCGGCTGGCTCGTCAATGAGATAGGGGTCCTCAATTGTGCCGGTGCCGCTGTCCGGTGCGCTGCCCACGGCCAGCACGGGGGCGCCGGCCATCGGGAACGACAGTGTGGAGAGGATGAACACAAAGCAGAGTGCAAGGGCTTTCCATTTGATGCTACGAATCATAACGTTCCCCTGATATCATTGGGCTGCATGCCCTGGTTGCTACAAATCCCGGCATGTCGTCCAATTCATAATTTGTTATCTAATTATACAATTTTTGCCAAAATATGTACAGAAAATATGGCTCTTTGCAATGGGTGCGGGCCTACTCATCGGCAAACCGATACCCAACGCCGATCTCGGTTAATATGAACCGCGGTTTGGCGATGTCCTTTTCGATCTTGCGGCGCAGATTGGCCATAAATACCCGGATTGTTTTCGCGTCGCCACTCTCCCCATATCCCCAGATCTCCCTGACGATATAGTTGTGGGTCAGCACCTTCCCCTTATTGGCGATCATCAGCAACAGCAACTTGTATTCCATCGGCGTCAGGTGCACTTCGGCATCGTCCACAAGCACCCTGCGTTTTTCATAATCCACCCACAGATAATCACAGCGGAAATCTGAACCTGCCGGTGCAGGCTGCTGCTGAAGTTTTCGCTTGACCACGCGGATCCTCGCCAGCAGCTCGCCCATATAAAAAGGCTTGGTGATATAATCTTCCGCTCCCAGATCCAGTGCCTCAATTTTTTCCTTTTCCTGCCCCCTTGCCGAAACCACAAGGATCGGTGTCGCGCAGTGGCTGCGGATCTCTCGGATCACCTCCAGGCCGTCTCTGTCCGGCAACCCGAGATCAAGCAGCACCACATCGGGGCGGTTGGCAGAAAACAAAAACAAACCCTCGCTGGCGCTTTCGGCAACCGTGGCCTTATGGCCCTCGTTTTTCAACGAGACCGCCAGGAAGTTTGAGATATACCTGTCATCTTCAATCACCAGGATGTTCAGCTCATCAACCATCTCCGCCCACCTCCATCGGCACGGTGAAGGCAATGCGCGCGCCCCCTTCGGGCCGGTTTTCTGCCCAGATCCTGCCGCCATGCCCTTCCACAACTGCCTTGCAAATGGCCAGGCCAAACCCCATGCCGCGTTTGCCATCCACCACGCGGCTGCTGCTGGTGACAAACCGGTCAAAAAGAGTGTCCCGCACATCCTCGCTGATGCCTTCGCCGTCGTCGCTCACCTCAAACACCGCCTCATTGCCTGAGCCGCGCACGGCGAGGCTGATGCTTCCGCCGGTCTTGGTGTGTTTGACGGCATTGTCCAGCAAATTGGTGAGCACCTGCACAATGAGCTTTCCATCCATGGGCAGGGAGATCACCTGCTCCGGCAGCGAAACCGAAAGGCGCCTGTTCTGGAGGATGCGGGCCATGTGTGAGAGAGCTTCGTGCACCACATCATCCACCACCTCATCCTCCTTGTGAAGCATGAGCTGCCCTTCGCCGATGCGCGTCATGTTCAGTATGTTTTCCACCAGATTGGCCAGCCATATCATTTCCTCGCTGATGTCAGACGCCAGTCGTTTCTGCTCATCCCTGGGGATCCTGTCAAAATTGTCAGCCAGAAGGGCGCTGGCGCCGGTGAGCGCTGTGAGCGGTGTGCGCAGATCATGGGCGACGGACCGAAGCAGTGTGCCGCGAAGGCGCTCCCGCTCCATTGCCACGCGGATTTCCTCCCGCTCGATGTAGTTGTATTCCCTGGCCAAAGCAGCTCCCAGCTGGGCTGCGACGGCCTTGGCGACCAACTCCTGCTGAAAGGTCAGATCTTCCCGGGCGCAGGGAAGCGTAATGGATCCGATCTGCTTTGTGACTCCCTGTATGGGGATTGAGAACCCTTCCCCACCGGATGGGGCGTAATCTTCGGCATGATACCGTTGCTCATCACCGTCCAGGGTGATGAGGCTGGAAAGCCCCGTGTTGTCATGGACATATTTGATGCCCCGCAGGATGATGTTTCGTTTTCCGGTCACGTGTAAAAAACCCTCAGCCACTTCATAAAGCAGCCGCGCGGTGAGCTCGTTTCGGTGCGAAATGCTCATCTGCTTTTGCAGCCGCGAGGTGATTGTGCCTGTGATGATGGCGGTGATGAAGAAAAAGAGCAGCAGCATGATGTCTACGGCGCTGCGGATGATGAGTGTGAATCGGGGCTCGGTGAAGAAGAAGTTGAACAGTATCACGCTGGCGGCGGAAGCGGCAAGGCCATACAGATACCCATTGGTCAGTACGGTTACAAACAGCACGCCCAACAAAAACACCATGATGATGCTTTCCTTGCCGACGCCGAAGCTGGTGAGCGCCAAGGATGCCAACGTGCAAAAAGCCAGGATCAGCAGTGCCTTGAGTGTGGAGGCGATCACCTTCCCAATGGCTTTCTTCCGCGTCATGCCAAGCTCACCGCCTTTTAATCCAGTGTATCACGGCAGCTACTTCATCGCCAGTATGCGCGCGCAGTCTTTGCTGTGTCCGGAGATGATCAGGTGCTCATCTTTGGTAAACAGATAATCCGAATTTGCCATCGGCTCAATGGCACCGTTTCGTTTCACCGCAATGATGTTGATGTTGTATTTGGACCGCACGGCGATCTGCCGGATGCTCTTGCCCAGCCAGCTGTCCGGGGCGGAGATTTCTGAAATGGAAAAATCGTTTGCCAGTTCAATATAGTCAAACGAATTGCGGGAGCTGTATTTCTTTGCGGCCCGCAGCGCCACATCGCGCTCCGGATAAATCACATCGTCTGCTCCGTTGCGCAGCAGGAATTTCTCATCGATATCCCGGTCAGCCTTGGATACCACATGCTTTGCACCCTGCTCCTTGAGCAGCGACGTGATCTCCAGTGATGCCTGGAAGTTGGTGCCGATGCACACAAAGCACACGTCAAAATTGCCGATGCCCAGGGAGCGGAGCAGCTTCACATCGGTGCAGTCCCCGATGTGGGCCCTTGTGACCAATGGCAGCAAATCGCTCATCCGGTCTTCCTGCCTGTCTACAATCATCACTTCGTTTCCAAGCTCGAGCAGCTTGGTGGCAAGATGCTTGCCAAATCGTCCGATTCCGATCACCAGCATGGTCTTCATATTGGGTCTCCCTATCCAATGATAATTTTTTCCTCAGGGTTTTTCAAAGCGGATTTTCCGTTCATCCGTTCCAGGATTGCCATTGCCAGCGTCAGGCTGCCCACACGGCCGCTATACATCAGCAGGACGATCACCATCTGCGACAGCCCGTTCAGCTGGCGCGTGATGCCGGTGGAAAGCCCCACCGTGCTGATGGCGGATATTGTTTCAAAGGCCGTGTCCTTCACAGGCAAGCCTTGCGAGGCCAGTATCAGAAACACACCAAGGATCACCAGCGTGATGTAGATTGTCGCGCTGCAGTAGGCACGTTTGAGCACGGTGTCCTCCAGCCTGCGGTGGAAAATGTTCATGCTTTCCGCGTTGCGGATATATGAGATGGTGGCCAGCAGGATCACCATCAATGTGGTGGTTTTTACACCGCCGGCTGTGGATCCGGGAGATCCTCCCACCATCATCAACAGCATCGTGAGCACAGTGCCGCCCTCGGTAAGGTTTGCCATATCCACGGTGTTGAACCCGGCCGTTCTCGGCGTGACGGATTGAAACAACGATGCAAGAATCTGGCCTGTTGGCGACATTGTCGCCAGTGTGTTTTCCCGCTCCATCAGGTAAAACAGGAATGCTCCGCCCACAACGAGAATGGCGGTGGCCAACAATACAAGCTTGGTGTGGAGTTTGCATTTGAAAAGCCTGAGCCGTTGCTCAATGATGTCATCCCAAACCACAAACCCAAGACCGCCAATGATAATGAGCGACATCACTGTAAGGTTCACCAGAATGTCGTCGTGATAGGGGATCAGCGAAACATATGGCCCAAACCTGCCCATCAGGTCAAAGCCCGCGTTGCAGAATGCTGAGACCGAATGGAATATGCCGTAGAAAATCCCGGTGAATAGCCCCATCTGCGGGCAAAAGCGGATTGCCAGCAGCAGGGCGCCGGTGGCCTCGCAAATTGCTGCCACAACAATGACGCGCTTGATCAGCCGCACAATGCCGCCGATCTGGAATGCATTCACTGACTCCGTGAGCAAACCCCGCTCCGCCAAACCGATCTTGCGCCGGGCCATCATCAGAAACAATGTCGCCATTGTCATAAAGCCCATGCCGCCGATTTGGATCAGGCATAGTATGACGATTTGCCCAAAGAGGTTGAATTGCTCATAGGTGTCGCAAACAACCAGCCCCGTAACGCAGGTAGCAGAAGTTGATGTAAACAAGGCGTCGGCAAACGGCAGGGTTGCTCCGTTCCTATTGGCGATGGGCATTGTCAGAAGCAGCGCTCCGATGAGTATAATGCCTGCAAACCCAAGCGTGATCGCCTGGATGGAATTGATCCTGATCTTCCCCTGAAACAGCATAATCCCTTATCCTCTCAAGCTTGCGAGCACCAGGTGGGCCGACACTTCTTTGTGCAGGATCACCGTGATGCCCATTTGCTTGAATATGCTCTCATAGGCCATGTCGTTACACCTCGCCATCGTGCGGATTTGGCCGTTCTCTCTCCTGGCGGACAGGCATAAAAGCAGATTGTCAGCATCATCATCAGAGAAAGCGCCGATCCAGTGATAGAGAGTTCTCTCTTGCACGGCAGGCTCGCTTGTCTTGTCATAGGTGACAGCGGCCTGGTCCAACTCCAGGCAAATTTGATCCACAAAATCCTGGGCTCCATATAACAGGATATCTTTCTCCATGCTGATTTCCGGCATCCCGGAAAAGCCGCCTTTGGCCAGAAACCGGTCCAAACGGGCCATCAGGAAGGCGCCGTACAGCATTATGCCAGCGCACACAATCACGAGCAGCACCACCATGCAAGCACCTCCTGAATGGGGATTATACTGATTTGGATATAAATGCGGTGTTAATAAACGCCGCACTGTGTAAATTTCTGATTAACGCACAAATCCCTCAAGTATTTCTCACGATTTGCTCACAATTGTTTTCTATTAAGAAGCATGTGGCGCTGTATGTGGGCATCCCCGGCCAGCAACCTGCAACACTTCCCCGCACGGCGGCGGAGGTGCTGAAGGAAAAGGCGGCGCTCTCCGAAGACCAGCTGGCTAAGCTGGAGCAATACACGGCGGATCTCAACTGACACATCATGAAAACAGCCTCCGCTCGGGCGGAAGCTGCTTTTTTCGTTCAATCTCTCTGGGGATTTTTGTAGCAGATATAGAATGTATTGCAGCCGCAGGCCTGGCCGCATGGATAAGCACGAAGATGCCAGTCACTCAACCTTGCCAGATAAGGCGAGAGGAGCGTCGAACCAGAAGCAGGTGACGCCGCCTTCGCTGGATACGCCATAGGCGCTGCCGTGGCGATCCAGGATGCTTTTCACAATGGCGAGACCCAGGCCGGTGCCCAACCGCTTCCCTTCGCTCACATTTTGGGCCCGGTAATACCGGTCCCAGATCAGGGGCAGTTCCTCCGGGGCAATCGTGTCGCCCCGGTTTGTGATGGAGATCCGCACAGCATTGCTCTGAGGCACAGCTGCAATCAATATTTCAGTGCCCGCCGCGCCATGGTTGATGGCGTTGCCCAAAAGGTTGTCCAGCACCCGTGCAAACTTCCCCTCGTCAAATCGCACCGTGAGCTCCGGGCAATCCGTTCGGACAGTCAGCGCCCTTCTCCTGGCCTGGATTTCCCACTTCAGCGCAGCCTGCTCCAACACGGGGCGCAAGGCCAAATCAACCGGCGAGACGGTGTCCACGCCGGCTTGCAGCCTGGAGTAATCCAGGATATCCTCCACAACACCGCTCAGCCGGGCAGCCTCGTCTGCCACGATGGTGAGCTGCTCCTGCCGCTTCTCCTGCTGCGGCCAGGTCACGTCGCGCACCGTCTCCGCATAACCCTGGATCACTGCCAGAGGCGAGCGCAGCTCGTGGGACACATTTGCGATGAGCTCCCGGCGCAATGCCTCGGTCTTTTGCAATTGGCTGGACAATTCGTTGAGCGCCGTGGCCAATTGGCCGATTTCATCGCGGGAGCTCACATCCACTCTGGTCTCCAGCCTGCCCGCCGCCAGGGCCCGCGCTGCCCCGGTGATCTGCCGCACCGGCTTGGCGAAGATCCTGGATAATGCCAGCGCCAGCAGCAGCGACGCCGCCAGCAGCACTGCCGTGACGATCCAAAGCTGCTCCAACAGGATGCGGGAAGCTTCCTGCACATCGGAAAGTGAAAACATGGCGTAAAGCGCGCCGCCGCCGGCCATGGGCCTGCCCAGCAGCGCATAGCGCACACTGCCGCCCATCATGCTCTCCAGCTCCACAGCCGTGCCGTCGGGCTTGGGTGCTTCGGCGCTTTGCAGCATCCTCGTCATCATCCCTCGCATGGGCATGCCCTGGGAGACATAGCGCACCGCGCCGCTTTCGTCCAGCAGCAAAAGCCGGACGTTCAGGCTTTCCTCAAGTGTTGCGGCATCCAGGTTTTGCTGCCCGGCGGCTTTCACGATGGCGCCATCCACGGCGGCCACGCGCTCTTTCAAATAGTTGTCCTTCATGATTCCCGCCTGGATGAGCCAGAGCACGGCCACCGTCACCGCGGCCATGCAGAGGAATCCCAGAAACAGCTTGGTGCGCATGTGCTTCATTTGGTGCCTCCCGGCTCAAAGCGGTATCCGGTGCCCCACACGGTGGCAATCATACGGCGATATGGCCCCAGCTTGTCGCGGAGTGACCGCACATGGGTGTCCACCGTGCGGCCGTCGCCATAGTAATCATAGCCCCACACATGGTTCAAGAGCTGATCCCGCGTGAATGCCTTGTCCGGCCTGGTCGCAAAGAACGCAAGCAGGTCATATTCCTTTGGCGTGAGTGTGGCCGGCTCGCCATCCACCGTCACGCGGTGGGCGGCCAGATCCACAACCAGCCCTTCAAAGGCAAGCCTCTGCGCTTCCTGGGCAGGCGCTGCGGCGCGTTTCAAATGCACCTTGATGCGGGCAACCAACTCCCTGGGGCTGAAGGGCTTGGCCACATAATCATCCACACCCAGCTCGAAACCCAACAGCCTGTCATACTCTTCGCTGCGGGCTGTGAGCATAATCACCGGTGCCTGGCTTGTTTTGCGGATCTGCCGGAGCGCCGTCCAGCCGTCCATCACCGGCATCATCACATCCAGCACGATCAGCGAAACATTTCCCACCTCCAAAAGCTTCAGCGCTTCGGCCCCGTTTTCGGCCTCAGCAAAGCTCCATTCCTCCGCCTGGGCATATTCGCGCACGATCGAGCGGATGCGCGCATCATCGTCCACCAACAGGATTTTCGGCATGTTTCTCACCCCGATGCCATTTTAGCATTGTTTGGATTTTGCGTGTGGTTTTCTCACAAAGATTCGGATTTCTCTCACAATTTGAACACATCCCAAGGCTATGATGGAATCACAAACAGCGGACACGCTGAAGAAAGGAATGAAGAACATGAAAAAGACAATCGCGATCATCGCCCTTGCGGTGGTGCTGCTGGTGGGCACTGCCACCGTGGCCCTGGCAGCCGATGGCTGGAAGACTCCGGCGGAGACTGTGGCAGGCATCACCGGCAAGACTGTGGACCAGGTGCAGGACGCAAGACAGGATGGCGTGACCTATGGCGCGCAGGCTGCAGCAGCCGGCAAGCTGGATCAATTCAAAGACGAGCGCCTGGCGCAGTACAAGCTGCAGCTGGATGAGGCCGTGAAGGCTGGCAGGCTCACGCAGGCCGAGGCGGACAAGCTTTATGACGCCATGAAGGCCCGTATGGCTGCCTGCACAGGCAACGGCACTGGTGTCGGCAATGGCGCGGGTTGCGGCATGGGCGGCGGCATGGGCCGGGGCCAGGGCGGCGGATTGGGCCGCGGGATGGGCAATGGCGCTGGCTGCGGCATCAGAGGCAACTGAGTAGCTATCCAATCAAGTGAAGAACCAATCAAAGATGGGCCCAATTGGGGTCCATCTTTTTTGGTTAAGTAGATTGACAGTTATCTATGCGTTGCATATTATATAGAGAGTGATCGATGTCATCGAACTTTATCAATGTTCCGGAGGCTTCCATGCTCACCAACCATGACAGTATTTCGTTGTTAAAGGCGCTTGCAGACGAAACCAGGCTGGAAATCATTGCCATGCTCTCCGCCGGAGAGCTGTGCGCGTGTAAAATACTGGAGAAATTCAACATCACACAGCCGACGCTTTCCTATCACATGAAAATCCTCACCGAAAGCGGCATCGTGACCGGCGTGCGCAGCGGCGCATGGATGCGCTATAGCCTCAACCAGGAGAAGCTGGAGGAACTACAACAGTTTCTTGATAATTTGGCGTCCGGCCAATGCCGGTGTGAAAGCAAGGGGGCATGATCTGTGGCCGTGGTTACCTCGGTGTTTGGCTGGCTCAATGATCAGCTTCTCAAGATGCAATGGCTGTCAAACCTCATCAAGCTTTTGGTTGAAAACCTGTTCGGCCTGAGCACAGCCGAGCGGCTGGGCGGCAGCATCCACTTTTTCCTGTATGATACGATTAAGATTTTCATCCTGTTATCGGTGCTGATCTTCACGATCTCCTATATCCAAAGTTTTTTCCCGCCGGAGCGTACCAAGAAGATCCTCGGGCGGTTCCATGGTGTGTGGGCCAACCTGCTTGGCGCGCTGCTGGGCACGGTTACGCCCTTCTGCTCCTGCTCCTCCATCCCGCTGTTCATCGGCTTTACCGGCGCGGGCCTGCCCATCGGCGTGACGTTTTCGTTCCTCATCTCTTCGCCGCTGGTGGACCTGGCCTCAGTGCTCATGCTGGCCAGCATCTTCAACTGGAAGATCGCCATCGCCTATGTGGCGGTGGGCCTGATCCTTGCCGTGACCGGAGGAACGATCATCAGCAAGCTGAATCTGGAAAAATATGTGGAGCCATTTGTGTTCAGCAACCGGGTGGCGGACATCGATGAGCCGGAGATGACCCGCAAAGACAGGCTCTTGTTTTCCTGGGATCAGGTGAAATTCATTGTGAAAAAGGTCTGGCCTTACATTTTGGGCGGTGTCGCCATTGGCGCGGCGATCCACAACTGGATCCCCGAGAGCATCATTACCGCGGTGCTGGGCCAAAACAACGTATTCTCCGTGCTGATCGCGACGTTGGTTGGTGTGCCCATGTACGCCGACATCTTTGGAACATTGCCCATTGCCGAGGCGCTGGTGACCAAGGGCGTGGGCATCGGCACTGTGCTGTCCTTCATGATGGCGGTGACGGCCCTTTCGCTGCCCTCACTGATCCTTCTGAAAAGGGTTGTGAAAATGCGGCTGCTGCTGATCTTCGCGGGGATCGTGACCGCCGGCATCCTCATCATCGGATACGCGTTCAATGCCTTTGGGTTCTGGTTTGTTTGAGGGATGGGGTATTATTATGAAACCATTTATTATCCGGGAGCGCTGCGCCGCCGAGCCCAGGATCTGCCCGCCGATCAGGGAGTGCCCCCGGCAAGCCGTGAGCTATGTGGAAGATGAGAACGAGCCCATTGGCGGCAGGATCGTGTTTGACTATGACAAATGCGACGGATGCGGGGCATGCGTGGCAATTTGCTGCGGCAACTGTATTGAAATGAGATAGAAGGAGATGCCACATGGAAATCAAGGTTGTCGGGCCCGGTTGCGCCAATTGCAAAAAGCTGCTTGCGATCACACAGGAGGCGGTCAGGGAGCTGTCTGTGCAAGCAGACGTCTTCTATGTGACCGATCTGCAGGACATCATGAAAACCGGGATCATGCGCACGCCCGGGCTCATCATCAACGGCAAGGTCAAGGTGACGGGCCGTGTGCCAAACATCAATGTGATCAAGCAATTGATTCTCGCCGAGCAATGAGACCAACCCGGATAGGCAAGCAAGCGGAGAGTGAAAACTCTCCGCTTACTGACAATTGCCCGGGGAATTTGTGCGGCATGTAATTTCCATTGACGCAGCACCGCCTATTTGCTATTTTTATCATACGAATATGTTGATACGGCTATGTGTGCATCCTGCCGTTCTGGAGTTGCTGCAATGCGAGTGAGGGAGATTCATTCCAGACTGAAACTTGTGAACATCAGCATCCGCACCAAGCTGCTGTTGATCTATCTGTTCTGTGTATTAATTCCCACCATCATTTTCTCATCCACTATTTACACCTCCACGCTGCAAAGCGCGCAAAAGGAGAAACTCATCCTCGTGCGGCAGTCGCTGGAGCGCATCACCAACAACATTGGTGAAAACGCCGTCAGCGCCATTGAGCTTTCCAACATCATTTATCCCGATGAAGCCATGTATGAGCACATCAACCGGCTTTATACCGACCGTAAGCTGTGCCTGGATGAGTATAATGCTTACCTCAAGGATGCCTGGAACAAGATCCTGCCCTACAACACAAACATTGTGCTGTTTACGGTCTATACCGACAATGACACACTGCTGAACGGCAGCCACCTTCGCCGTGTGGAGAGCACTGTGAAGCAGGCAGACTGGTATGAGAAATATTCAGCAACCGATGGTGCCACCGGTTTTCTTGCCCACACTGACCAGGTGTTTGCCGGGTCCGCCAAAATGAAATCGGTGTCGTTTTTCAGGAAAATCAATTACCTCTACAGCCCCAAATACCACCATTTCCTCAAGATCACCTTCCAGCCCAACATGCTTGACAAAATCCTGGATAAGGATCCGCTGCCCGGCGTTGTTTATGTGCTGGACAACAACAGCCATATTGTGACCCAGACCAAACAAGAAGACAAGACCAGCCAGGACGAGCTCGGTTTTCCAGTTTTCAACGAGGCTGTGGCCACTGAAGGGCACATCACACTGGAAGTTCCGATCCGCTCAATGGAGGGTTGGCGGGTTGTTTGCGTGCTGGATGGGGATTTTGCGGGCGAGGCCTTCCGGCAAAGCTGGCTTCAGATGATGGCGGTGATCGTAACCACCACGGTGTTTGCCAGCTTGATCATCTATATGATCTCCGCATCGTTATACAAGCGCATTGCGATGCTGGTGGAGCACATGGGGAAGGTGGGCAGAGAGGAATACAACCTGATCCCCGAGCACAACAAGGGTAACGACGAGGTCGGGCTCCTGATCACCTCCATGAACCGGATGATCGCCAAAATCCGGCTGCTGGTCGAGGATGTGTATAAGGCAAAGATACGCGAAACGCAGCTGGAGCTTTTGAAGAAGCAATCGGAGCTGAATGCGTTGCAGGGCCAGGTCAACCCCCATTTCATGTTTAACGTGCTGGAGACAATCCGGCTGAAGGCCTACCTCCGCAATGAGTTTGAGACCTCCCGGATTGTGAAATACATGTCGCGGCTGTTCCGCAAGCTGCTCACCTGGAACGACGATCTGATTGAGCTTTCGGAGGAGTTGGGGTTCATCAAGGAATATCTGGAAATCCAGCAATACCGATATGAGGAGGAGCTGAACTTTGAGATCACCGCCGATCCTCAGATCATGGGCATCAAGAT
Organism: Bacillota bacterium; assembly: GCA_023435705.1. Lineage (GTDB taxonomy): Bacteria > Bacillota > Clostridia > Christensenellales > UMGS416 > JAEYRA01. The sequence continues at coordinate 57,655 of JAEYRH010000009.1, forward strand.
TCCCAAAATGACGCTGCAGACGCTGGTGGATAACGCCTGTGAGCATGGTTTTTCCGAATCCAGCGGCCTGAAGCTGGTGCGTGTGACCGCCGGCCTTTCCGGTGGCGTTGTGGAGCTCAAGGTGTATGACAACGGGAAGGGAATGGCTGCCGACAAGGTGGCCGGGCTCGAGACGGAAGACGGTGAAGGAATAGGCATCAAAAACGTTGTGGGGCGCTTGAAGCTGTATTATGGTGAGCATTGTTCCTTCCGTGTGGAAAGTGTGCCGGGGCAATTCACCGAGATCATACTGACAATTGATTATGACTGGATGAAAGAGCAGAACTATGTATAAAGTGATTCTTGTGGATGATGAAAAGCAAATCACTGATGGTTTGAGCAAGATGATCCGGTGGACGGAGCTTGGTTATGAGGTGGTCGCCACGGCGCGCAACGGTGTGGAAGCGATCCCGCTGATCCAATCACTGAAACCGGATCTTGTCGTCACCGATGTGCGCATGCCGGAGATGGATGGCCTGAAAATGCTGGAGATGGTGCGAAGGCATGTCTCCCAGGATGTGGAGTTCATCATCCTCAGTGGCTTTTCAGATTTTCAATATGCCCGCAAGGCGATGCAATACAACGTAAAAAGCTACATCCTCAAGCCCATTGATGAGTCTGAGTTTTATGGAGTGTTGCTGGACATCAAGGCAGCGCTCAATGAAAAAGAGATTCGAGACAGCCTCCGGATCAGGTCAAGCCTAAACGGCTTTCTCAATGGCGACCTGTCGGAGACTGCAGATGTTTTTCCCGATGAGGAAGAGAAGCTCGGCATGCGCTATATCGTGGTGCAGCGCCATGAGCAATACGTGTCTCTTGAGGCAGGCGGGCCTGATGAAAGCCGGCCTGATCTGTTTCAAGCCATTGCCGGCCTGTTTGGCGATCCGTTTATGCGCTTTGTGATCCGGCAGGATCGGGACCGTTGCCATGTTGTAGCAGGCAAAAGCTTGTTGCTGGAGTATGGCAATGACCTGAGAAAGCTTGCGCACGGGCTGCACGAGCACCTGTCCAGGGCTGCGGGCATTGAAACGGATATTTTGGTGGGCCGGCATGTTTCCGGCAGCCGGGAGCTGCACCAATCGGTGCAGTCCATCTACCACTGCAGCAGCAAGCTTTTTTATTTATCCAAGCCGTCTGTGGTGCTGTATGAGGACATCCGGGAGCAGAAGTTCAGCAAGGCCTATGAAGACAACGGACTGGTCATTAAAACAATCGCCGCCTTCCGGAAAAACGACATGGAGCGGCTCGGCGCCTGCGTCACGCAAATGGTGGAGCATTTCAGCAAATTGCAGGTGGCACCGGAAATCGCCCTGGTGCATCTGGACAGCGCGATGGCCGCGATTCTGCAGATCCTGGCGGAAAGCCGGGAGGACGTGAGTGCTGCGCTGGAGCAATATGCCTTTTTCAAAAAGATTCAAAGCCGCGTGGGCATCCAAAACCTTGCCAGGCTGGCACTTCAGTTTTTCGAAGCCTGTAATGACCTGTCGCTGGCCGGCAAAAAGATCGAGCACGGCGATGTCGTGGCCCGTGTGGCCCGTTATGTGGAGGAAAACTTCGCCCAGCCACTGAAGATCAATGACATAGCCGAGCGCTTTTTTGTAAACCCTGCCTATCTGGGGCAGCAGTTCGCCAGAAAGAAAGGCTTCTCATTGAATCATTACATCAATTCGGTCCGTATTGAAAAGGCCAAGGAACTGCTGGCCACAACCCCCCAGCGGGTGTATGAGATCGCCGCGCTGGCCGGATTTGACGATCCAAACTATTTCTCATCAAAATTCCTGGAGTATACCGGCTGCACACCGTCGGAATACCGCAGTCAGACCGATGCTTCTGCCAGAAAGCAGTCTCGTTGAGGTGGTTTTCTTAACACCGTTTTTTCAGCACCTATAAAAAATCAAGAAAACGCTATATTTTCTTTAGGGAGTGCAATGTGCACATTATTTTATAATAATTTTGCTACAAAATACTGTAAGGAGGTATTTGAATGAGACTGGTCAAGTCCGCATCGATCCTGTGCGTTGTTCTGATGGTCTTCGCGATGATGTTCGCGGGATGCCAGACCACCGCGCCAACCGTTGCCCCCACCGACAAACCCGCCACCGCCGCCCCCGCTACGGCGGAGCCGACGCCCGAACCCACCAAGGCACTGGAGCCCATCACGTTCACGATGTTCTCCGGTGATCAGCAGCAGGCTCCCTCCAGTGACAACCCTGTTGCCAAGAAGGTGCAGGAGCTCACCGGCGTCACGATCGAGTTTGAGTTCCTGGTTGGCGACCTGGCCCAGAAGATGGGCGTCATCATCGCCTCCGGCGATTTCCCCGATCTGATGAACCCCAGCCAATCCCGCGCCACGGCGATGGAAGCCGGCGTGTTCATGCCGCTGGATGACCTGATCGGCGATTATCCCAACATCATGAAGCATTATGAGCCCTATATGGACAAGCTCCGTGCGGCCAGCGGCACCCAAAAGAAGATCCTGCTGCTGGACAACTGGGGCCGCAACTATGGCGATTGGTACCCGGTCTCTTTCAATGGCCCCGGCTTCTGGATCCAGAAGGATGTTCTGGCTGACGCCGGCTACCCCCAGCCCAAGACGCTCGACGAGTATTTCACACTGATCGAGAACTATGCCAAGAAGTATCCCACGATTGATGGCCAGCCCACGATCGGTTTCGAAATCCTTTCCTTTGACTGGCGCTCCTTCTGCCTGAAGAACGCCCCGCAGCATCTGATTGGCCATCCGAACGATGGTGACGTCGTTGTCGATTTTGATACACACGTAGCAAGCCTTTACCAGAATACTGATTATGCCAAGGCTTATTACAAGAAGCTCAACGAGGTCTACCACAAGGGCCTGATCTCGGCCGAGACGTTCACACAGAACTATGACATGTATCTGGCCAAGCTTTCCACCGGCCGCGTGCTGGGCATGTTTGACCAGGGCTGGAACTTTGCCGATGGCGAGCGCCCGCTGCGCGCTGCCGAAAAGTGGAACCGCACCTATGTGGCCATGGACATCACCAACCCCGGCTACAAGGGCTATTACCTGGAAGCTCCCACCTTCGTCGGTGGCAACGGCATGGGCTTGACCGTGGATTGCAAAGATCCCAAGCGTGCCCTGCAGTACATCGACTTCATGCTCGGCGAAGACATGCAGAAGCTGTTGAGCTGGGGCATTGAGGGCGTGAACTACTCGGTAGACGACAAGGGAATGTATTACCGCTCGGAAGAGCAGCGCGCCAACTCCCGCGACCAGGCTTGGATTGTGAAGAACATGGCCGGCCAGTTGCAGGCGCAGTTCCCGAAGATGCAGGGCATTTTCAGCGATGGTAACTGGTGCTCCCCCGACGAGCAGCCCGGTGAAATGCTTGCCCAGCAGTCCAAGTATGACCAGGAGTTCCTCAGCAAGTACGGCTTCACCAGCGTTACCCAGTTCCTGAACCCCGCTCCCGACGACGTGATGCCCGCCTACTACCCTGTTTGGGCCTTCACGATCGAGGACGGTTCTGACGCCAAGATCGGCATCAACAAGATCACTGAGCTGGAAAACAAGTATCTGCCCAGGTTGATCGTGGAAGACGCCGACAAGTTCGATGCCGCTTGGGCCGCCTATGTGGCCGAATATGAGAAGATCAACTACAAAGCCTACCTCGATGAGGTGAACCGCCAGATCGCGGAGAGAATGGGCAAATAAGGCCCCCCCATCCCAGTGTCAACGCGTGGATACATGGGCAGCCCCCATGTATCCACGCATTCAGGAGTGAGAATGATGCAGGCAGCAGGCACAGTGACCGGCCGGGCGGGCACGGGCAAGCGCAGGGTCAGCTCCCTGATGCGCACCGTAACCAAGCAACGGGCCCTGATTCTGATGACAATCCCCATCGCGGTTTACGCATATTTGTTCAGCTATCGGCCCCTGAAAGGGCTGCTGATGGCCTTCCAAAACTTCAGGCCGGGGAAGGCCAACCAAAAATGGGTTGGGTTTCACAACTTTGAGATCCTCTTTACCGATGAAGCGTTCCTGCGCGTCATCCGCAACACGATCAGCATGAGCGTGATCAACCTCACGCTGAGCTTTGTGTTTGCCATCCTGCTGGCGGTATTGATCAACGAGATCCGCCACACCTCTTATAAACGCGTGGTGCAGTCAGTTTCCTATCTGCCCCACTTCCTGTCGTGGATTATTGTGACCAGCCTTGTGGCCAACTTCCTGAGTTCGGAAAATGGCGTGATCAACAGCGCCTTGATCCAGTTGGGACTCGTGAAGGAGCCGGTGCACTGGCTTGCCAAACCCGGGTTGTTTTGGTGGGTTGTGGGCGGCGCCCATGTGTGGAAGGAAACAGGGTGGAACTCCATCATTTATTTGGCGGCGATTGCCAGCATTTCTCCGGAGTTGTATGAGGCTGCCTATATGGACGGCGCAAACCGTTTGCAGCGCATTGCCCACATCACAATCCCGGGCATCAAGTCCACCATTGTGGTGCTGTTGATCCTGAATCTGGGCTGGATATTAAACGCAGGGTTTGAGGTGCAGTTCCTCCTTGGTAACGGTATTGTGTCGGATGTGTCGGAGACGATCGACATCTTCGTGATCCGCAACGGCATTTCGCTGGGCAACTATTCGCTTGCCACTGCCGCAGGCTTGTTCAAGTCCGTCGTCAGCCTGATTATGCTGACAACGGCAAACGCCATAGCCAACCGGCTTGGCGAGGAAAGATTGGTCTAGGGGGGCGCCGGGCATGGACGTATTGCGAAAAAAATTCACTATTTTCGATGCCATCAATTATCTGTTTATGCTGCTGATGATGGTGGTGATGATTTATCCGTTCTGGAACACGATTGCCATCTCCTTCAACGACGCGATGGACAGCATCAGGGGCAACATCTACTTTTGGCCCAGGGTGTTTACGTTTTATAACTACGAGTCATTGTTTGCCACGGACAATCTCATCAACGCGTTTTTTGTCTCGGTATCCAAGACCGTGCTTGTCACGATCCTGAATGTCTTCTTCTCGGCGATGACGGCATACATCCTGAGCCGCCGGGAGTATTTCCTCAACAAGGTGTTCACGGTGTTTTTGGTCGCCACGATGTATGTGTCTGCCGGCCTCATCCCGCAATACTTCAACTATCGGGATTTCGGCCTGATCAATAATTACTTTGTCTACATTGCGCCAGGCATGCTCGGCGTGTTCAATGTGATCGTGATCCGCACCTACATCTTCACGCTGCCGGATAGTCTGGCTGAGTCGGCCAGGATCGACGGCGCCGGTGATTTCCGTATCTTCCTGCAGATCATCATGCCGCTGTGCAAGCCGGTTCTGGCCACAGTGGCGCTGTGGGTGGCGGTCGGCGCGTGGAATGAGTGGTTTGACACCTACATTTTCGCGTCTTCCAAGCAGGAGTTGAGCACGCTACAGTTTGAGATGATGAAGCTTTTGTCCTCCTCCATGGTGCAAAGCGGGGCGCAGACACCAGGCTTGGTGGCCACAAGCACCCAGGGTGGCAAAAGCAACATGATCACGCCGGTGTCCATTCGCTCGGCCATCTCGATCATTGCCGCCCTGCCGATCATTTTTGTCTACCCGTTCCTGCAAAAATACTTCATAGCCGGCTTGCACGTTGGCGGTGTGAAGGGTTAACCATTTCTGCTATACAGGCAATGGTCAATGGCCATTTCTCCTTTTGCAGCGTTGGGCTGCATGCCCGGAGATTCGCAGCCTCTCCGGGCGTGCGGCCCGGCGCTGTCTTTGGTTGTTTGATGATTCCCTGCCTCCCGACATTGCGCACCCATTGTTTGGAATATTGTCCTGAGGGACCCAATCCGCGTGGGGTACGGATCACTGCTCCTGGCTTAATATGGTGAAATTCTGTGATTTTTCATAAATTGTGATGAACTCTATAGCACTGGAAGCGACATGTTAAAAAAATCACACACTCAATGGAATCAGGTTTGCCGCGATCTGTGGATCGCCAAGCCCCATTTCTTGCTGATCACCTCATTACACAACCATTTTCTTAGAAAACTCTTTGCGAAAAAGCCTTGATCTTGGGTCGTATATTTGTTAGGCTTTATTCGTAAATTGTGATACTTTGACTGAGCTGATTCCTGCTTACGGAATCTATCACACGAGCTGTATCAAAGGCCGCGTTGTAATGGATTTGTAAATTTCCGCGTATTTGTTTCTGAAATATTGACATGCTGGTTAATGAATCTGTTCCGAAGCACTATGCTATCATGCGCCCCGGTGTGATTCTGTTGCGCTGGAACCGGAAGGAAAGGTGATTCCATGTCCGTGATTGAACAAATTGAGCAAGCCGAACTCCAGGCAGAGCAGATCCGGCGCCAGGCACAGGCTGACGCCGCTGAACTCGTGCGCCGGGAGCAGGAGGCTGCCCACGCCCAGGCAGACCGGCGGATTGCCGAAGCTAAAGAGAAAGCCCGCCAAGCCGTGCAAGCCGCCCGGCAGGATGCCCATCAGCAGGCAGTCTCACTGCTGGCGCAATGGAAGGCGGAGAACACTGGCCTTGCCGGAGAAGCGCGGGCCATGCTGCCTGCTGCTGCGCAATCGATCGTGGAAAGGGTGTTGGGCTGAATGCTGATACCCATGCGTAAGGCCACGCTGACTGCGCTCCGCAAAGACAGGGAGCCTTTGTTGCTGGCGTTGCAGCGATGCGGCGAATTCATGGCCATTGATCACGAGGAAGGCGCTGCTGCCCAGGTTCTTGGCCAGCAGGATGGTGACGTGCAGCGTGTCGGCGCGGCAATCCAGTTTTTGGAATCCCACAAGAAGAAGAAACCGTTGTTTGCGCCCCGTTCCAGCATCCGCTTTGACGACCTGGTGGAAGACCGGCGGGAAGCGGAGGCACTGGCGGAAGAAGTGGAGAGCCTGCGTGGCCAGATCCAGGCTGCACGAGCCGAGGCTGCTTCGCTGCAAGCCCAGGCCCAGTCGCTGAAGTGCTGGGAGGGCCTCACCGTGGAAGTCGAGAGGATTGGCCCCACTGCCAGCAGCCGGAGCTATGCCGGTTTTGTTGCGCCGCAATACGCCAAACTCCTGGAGGATGAGGTGGAAAAGGCCGGTGCGATGGTGCAATTGCTGGGCACCGGCCCTGAGGGTGTGGCGGTCTATGTGCTTTGCCATGCCGGAGATGACACCGCCGTGGCAAGCGCGCTGAAGGCAGCGGGTTTTACCCAAGCATCTTTTCCGCCGGTGAAAGGCACACCGGAGATGGCAGTGGCCGGGCTGCACAAATCGGCCAGCGAAGCACTGGAGCGTGCGGAGGCGCTGGAGGAATGCGTCAAGGAGCTTCTTGGCCGGCAGGATGAGCTGAAGGCACTGTATGAGCAGCGCCGGGCCCGGCAGCAGCGCGAAGCCGTGCGGGCGCAAAACACCCGCGAGGTGTTTGTGCTGCAGGGTTGGGTGCGTTCCGACCGTGAGGCGCAGGTCCGAGAGGCGCTGGAAGCTGTCGGAGCCGTGTGTGATTTGTTTTATGAGGATCCCGCCCCAGGAGAAATGCCCCCAACCGTGGTGTTGAACCGGCCTGTGGTGCAGCCTTTCGAAGCCATCACAGACTTGTATTCCAGGCCCAGCCCATTTGGTTATGACCCCAACGCCATCATGGCGCTGTTTTATTTCATCTTCTTCGGCATGATGATGTCTGACGCCGGCTACGGCCTGGTCACCACGGTGCTGCTGCTGGCGGTCCAACGGATCATGAAGCCCCGCGGCGGCTCGCCCAAATTGATCGGTGTGCTGCTGTTCGGATCCATCTCCACAGTGCTGTGGGGGTTTGCCTTCGGCGGCTTGTTTGGCATCTCGCTGCCGCCGCTGCTGTTCAACCCCATGGAGGAGCCGCTCACGATGCTGCTGCTGTGCTACGGCATGGGCCTTGTGCACCTTTTCACCGGCATGATCATCAAGATGGTGCTGCTGTTCCGCGCGGGAGACTGGCAGGGCGCGGTGTTTGACCAGCTGAGCTGGATCGTCTTGATTGTGGGCTGCCTCTTGCTGGCCCTTCCGGCCACTTCCGGCGTGGGCACAGTGCTGGCCATTGCCGGCGCGGCCACGATCCTTGTGATGAACGGCCGCGGCAAGAAGAACATCCTGAGCCGCCTGGCCGGCGGCCTCGGCGCGCTATACGGAATCACCGGATACTTAAGTGATGTGCTCTCCTACTCGCGCATCTTCGCGCTGGGCCTGGCCACGGGCGTGATCGGCATGGTGATCAACACGATCGCCGGCCTGCTCACCCAAGGTGGCGGGCTGCTGGGAGCGTTGGGTTTTGTGGGCGCGATATGTGTGCTGATCGGTGGCCATGCCTTCAACATTGTCATCAATATGCTGGGAGCCTTCGTGCATACAGCGCGATTGCAATACATCGAGTTCTTCGGAAAGTTCTATGAGCCCGGTGGCTATGAATTCAAGCCGCTGGCCATACGGCCAACCTATCTGGATGTGAACCGTTAGCGCCTCGGAGACTCCCGGAAACCATGCCCTGACTACAGTATTACCCAACCGAAAAAGGAGGACCCCATCATGTTTACAATTGGTCATGCCCTGGCGCTGCTTGGCGCCGCACTCGCTGCCGGTCTGGCCGGCATTGGTTCGGCAAAAGGCGTAGGCCTCGCAGGTGAAGCCGCTGCCGGCGTTGTCAGCGAGGATCCTAACAAGTTCGGCTCCTGCCTGGTGCTGCAGGCTCTGCCGGGCACGCAGGGCGTTTATGGCCTTCTGATCGCCTTCATGATCATCATGAACACCGGCCTGCTCAGCGGCGCACCCAAAGACCTGTCGCTTTTCCAGGGCCTGTCGTTTGTGGCGGCCAGCCTGCCCATCGCTTTTGGCGGCTACTTTTCTGCCATTGCCCAGGGGCGCACCGCCGCCACCGGTATTGGCCTTGTGGCCAAGCGCCCGGAGGAATCGGGCAAGGCCATCATCATGGCCGTCATGGTGGAAACCTACGCCGTGCTGGCGCTGCTCATTTCGCTGCTGATGGTCACGGGCATCAAGCTCTAAGAGGCATCAGGATTTGGAAAGGTGGACTTCCCTTGAGCGTGGATAAGATCATCGACAGGATCCTGGAGGATGCCAAAGCCGACGCTGCTGCAACAATGGACGCTGCGCGGCAAAAGGCCGCCTCCGCAGCCCAGGCCATCGCCCAGGATGCTGACCGGGCAGTGAGCGCCATTGAAGCGCAGGCCCAGGCCGATTGCGCCGAAGAGCACCGCCGCGGGCGGCTGATCGCCGAGCTGCAGGGCCGCAAAGACGCTCTTGCGCAGCGGCGTGAGGTGTTGGACGAAGCTTTTTCCCAGGCACTGAAGGACTTGCATGAGCAAAAGGGCCCCAAGTGGGAAGCCCTCATCACCTCTGTGGTGCTTCAGGGTGCGCGCACCGGCCGCGAGAAGCTGCGGGTGCCTGCCGGCGAGCGGCAATTGTATCTGTCTGGCGGGCTGCTGGAGCGCCTCAACGGGGCGCTTGCCCAGAAGGGCCTGCCCGGTAACCTCTCGTTGGATGATGGTGAGGTGAAAAGCGGCGTGGCGTTGATCGGTGAAACCAGCGACGTGGACGGCTCGCTGGAGGCTTTGCTTGCCGACGTGCGCCAGCGCTGCGAGCATGAAATCGATCGGCTTTTGTACGAAAAAGCGGAGGCGGATTGACGATGGCGCAGCGCAGCATTGCCCACGCGGTGGCCCGAATCCGGGCGCTGGAGCCTCACTTGCTGGATGGGCAGAAGCTTGCCCGCCTCAGGGATGCCGGCGCAGCGGAGCGTATGAAGCTGCTGCTGGAGACCGGCTATGGCCAAAGGGCTGACGACCTGGAGGCGGCCATCGCCACGGAGCTTGCGGCTGCCCGCAGGCTCATCCGGGAGCTTTCGCCGGAGCCAGACATCACCGGCCTGTTATTCCTGGAGGCCGATGCCCATAATTTGAAGACACTGCTGAAATCCCGATTGCTTGGGGTGGCTCCGCAGGATCTTGCGGAAGGCGGCCTGTTCCCGGTGGATGTGCTTGTGGAAGCGGTGCAGGAAAAGGATTACCGGGCCCTTCCACCTTCCATTCGTGCGGGGCTGGACGCTCTGGAGCGCAAGCTGGCCGCCGGGCCCAACCCGCAGCTTTTGAGCGCCGCGGTGGACCGGGCGGTGTTTGAGCACATCGCCGCCACGCTGGCCGATGGCAGGCACCCGGAGGTGCAGGCATGGTTTGCAGCCAAGGCCGACTTCCTCAACGCCTTGAGCCTGATGCGGGCGCGGGCGCTGGGGTGGGATGCCGAGCGGCTGGCCGGCATGCTGCTGCCCGGTGGCGACATCGCCGCGCGCGATGTGCTGGAAGCTTATGCGCTGCCCGATGACCAAATGGCCAAGAGGTTGAAGCAGGGCCGTAATGGTGCTGCCATCGCCCAGGCGCTGGAGGAAAGCGTGGCGCAATCGTCACCCAAAGCCCTGGAACGGCGCATGGACAGGGCCTTGATGGCCCTGGCCCGAGAAGGCAAAGCCAGAAACTTCACACTCGGCCCGCTGGTGGGCTACCTGCTGGGCCGCGAGGCCGAGGCGCGGGCGCTCCGCTTGCTTTTCTCCGGCAGGGTTCCGGCAGAAGACTGGCAGCCGGAGCTGTACTGAGGAAAGGCGGACACACCGATGAACCAGAAAATCGCCGTCGTCGGCGAAGCGGACTCCATCCTGTTGTTTCGCGCCGTGGGTGTGGAAACCCACTGCGTGCTGGATGGAGCCGCTGCGGAAAAAGCCATTCATCGGCTGGCCCAGGCGGGTTATGCCGTGATCTATATCACCGAATCCATGGCGCAGGCAGCCGCCGAGGCTGTGACAAGATACCGCTCGGAGCCCTTTCCGGCCATCATCTCCATCCCAGGCAGCGATGGGGCCACAGGCCAGGGCATGAAGGCGATCCGTGCGAGCATTGAAAAAGCCGTAGGCACCGACATCCTGTTCGGCGAAGAAGGGGAACGAGTATGAACGGAACCATTGAGAAAGTATCCGGCCCGCTGATCGTGGCCACGGGCATGGCCGGCGTGCAAATGTATGACGTGGTGCGCGTGAGCGAAAAGCGCCTGATCGGCGAGGTCATCGAGCTGCGCGGCGACCGGGCTTCCATCCAGGTCTATGAGGAAACCAGCGGCCTGGGCCCCGGCGAGCCTGTGGAAACCACCGGTTCACCGCTCAGCGTGGAGCTTGGGCCGGGGCTCATTGAGGGCATTTTCGACGGCATCCAGCGGCCTTTGGAGGTCATCCGGGAGAAGGCTGGCGACCGCATCACCCGCGGCATCGACGTGCCCAGCATCGACCGGGATCGGCTGTGGCGGTTTGAGCCCGTTGCCGCGCCGGGCAGCCATGTGGTTGGCGGCGATGTGCTTGGCACGGTGAAGGAAACTGAGGCGGTCGTGCACAAGATCATGGTGCCGCCTGGTGTCTCCGGCGTGCTGGAGTGGCTTTTCCAAGGCGAAGCCACCGTGACGCAGCCCATCGCAAGGCTGCGCTGTGACGACGGCAGCGCGCGGGAATTGCAGATGATGCAGCGATGGCCGGTGCGGCGCGGCCGTCCCTATAGCCAGAAGCTGGCCCCCGAAGAGCCCATGGTGACCGGCCAGAGGATCATCGACGCGTTCTTCCCCATCGCCAAGGGCGGCGTGGCCGCCGTGCCCGGCCCCTTTGGCTCGGGCAAGACAGTGGTGCAGCACCAGCTGGCCAAATGGGCCGACGCCGACATCATCGTGTATGTGGGCTGCGGTGAGCGCGGCAACGAAATGACCGACGTGCTCATGGAGTTCCCGGAGCTGCATGACCCCCGCACCGGACTGCCTTTGATGAAGCGCACGGTGCTGATCGCCAACACCTCCGACATGCCGGTGGCAGCCCGCGAGGCGTCCATCTACACAGGCATTACGATTGCCGAATACTTCCGCGACATGGGCTACCATGTGGCGATCATGGCCGACTCCACCTCCCGCTGGGCCGAGGCGCTGCGCGAGATGAGCGGCAGGCTTGAGGAAATGCCCGGCGAAGAGGGCTATCCGGCCTATCTGGGCTCCCGCATCGCAGAGTTTTATGAGCGGGCCGGCATGGTGCAGTGCCTGGGCGCTGAGGGGCGCACCGGCGCCATCACCGCCATCGGCGCTGTCTCACCGCCCGGAGGCGACATCTCCGAGCCGGTGTCACAGAGCACATTGCGCATCGTGAAGGTGTTCTGGGGGCTTTCGGCCAGCCTGGCCTACCGCCGCCACTTCCCGGCCATTGACTGGCTCCAGAGCTATTCGCTCTACAGTGACCGGCTGAGCGGTCACTATGCCGCAGCCGTTGCTGAGGATTGGCAAAGCCTGGTGGGTGACGGCATGCGCATGCTGCAGGATGAGTCGGAGCTCAACGAAATCGTGCGCCTGGTTGGCGTGGACGCATTGAGCGCCAAGGACAGGCTCACGCTGGAAGCCGCCAGGATCCTCCGTGAGGACTTCCTGCACCAAAACGCCTTCCATGAGGTGGATACCTATTCGTCTCCGGCCAAGCAATACGGCATGCTCAAGACGATCCTGCTGTGGCACAAGTTGGGCGGTGCGGCGCTGGAGCAAGGCGCTTCGTTTGCGAAACTGACAGCGCTGTCTGTGCTGGAAGACATCGGCCGCATGAAGTATGTGCCTGAGGAGGAGTTCCCGCAGCGCCTCAGCAGCATCCAGACGCAGCTGCGCGGGCAGGTCGGCGCGCTCACAGAGGAGGACGGCATCCATGCATAAGGAATATAAGACGATCCGCGAGGTCGTGGGCCCGCTGATGCTCGTGGAGCAGGTGGAGGGCGTGAAGTATAACGAGCTGGTGGAGATCCGCCAGGCCAATGGCGAGCTCCGCAGCGGCCGCGTGCTGCAGATAGACGGCGACCGCGCGCTGGTGCAGCTGTTTGAGGGCTCGCAGGGCCTGAAGATCGCTGACGCCAAGGCCCGCTTTTTGGGCCGGAGCATCGAGCTGCCGGTGTCGCCAGACATTTTGGGCCGCGTGTTTGACGGCATGGGCCGGCCCATCGACGGCGGCTGCGAGATCATCGCCGAAAAGCGCCTTGATATCAACGGCGAGCCGCTGAACCCGGCCTCCCGCGATTATCCCGCTGAGTTCATACAGACCGGCGTTTCGGCCATCGACGGGCTGAACACATTGGTGCGCGGCCAGAAGTTGCCGGTGTTCTCCGGCTCCGGCCTGCCTCACGCCCAACTGGCGGCCCAGATCGCCCGCCAGGCCCGCGTGCTTGGCGCAGATGAGAGCTTCGCCGTGGTGTTTGCCGCCATCGGCATCACCTTTGAGGAATCCGACTTCTTCATCCGCGATTTCCAGCGCACCGGCGCCATCGAGCGGGCGGTGCTGTTTATCAACCTGGCCAACGACCCGGCTGTGGAGCGCATTGCCACGCCCCGCATGGCAATCACCGCCGCCGAATACCTGGCTTATGAAAAGGGCATGCACGTGCTGGTCATCCTGACCGACCTCACCAATTATGCTGAGGCGCTGCGCGAGGTGTCTGCCGCCCGCAAGGAAGTGCCAGGCCGCCGCGGCTATCCCGGTTATCTCTACACCGACCTTGCCACGCTCTATGAGCGGGCAGGCCGCATCAAGGGCCGCAGGGGCTCCATCACGCAGATCCCGATCCTCAGCATGCCGGAGGATGACAAAACCCACCCGATCCCTGACCTCACAGGCTACATCACCGAAGGCCAGATCATCCTGAGCCGCGAGCTGCACCGCAGGGGCATCACGCCGCCCATTGACGTGCTGCCTTCCCTGAGCCGCCTGAAGGACAAGGGCATCGGTGCGGGTAAGACCCGTGAGGATCACGCCGACACAATGAACCAGCTCTTCGCTGCCTATGCCAGGGGCAAGGAGGCCAAGGAGCTGGCGGTGATCCTGGGCGAGGCGGCGCTGAGCGCCATCGACAAGCTCTACGCCAAGTTTGCCGACGCCTTTGAGAAGGAATATGTGTCGCAAGGCTATGAGGCCAACCGCACCATCGCAGAGACACTGGACCTTGGCTGGAAGCTGCTGCGCATCCTGCCCCGCAGCGAGCTCAAGCGCATCCGCGAGGCCTGGCTCGACAAGTACTACGATCCGAAGGAGGCCTGAGCATGGCCGCTCCTTTGAACCCCACGCGCATGGAGCTGACCCGCTTGAAAAAGCGGTTGGCCACTGCCGTGCGCGGCCACAAGCTGTTGAAAGACAAGCGTGACGAAATGGTGCGCCGTTTCATGCAGCTCATCCGCCGCAATGTGGAGCTTCGCCGCGAGGTGGAGCAGGCGCTGGGCGGCGCATTGGGCAGCTTCGCGCTGGCCAAGGCAAAGATGGGTGCCGAGGCGCTTGCCGAGGCGATGCTCTATCCGGCCCGCGAGGCTGCCGTGGAAGTGTCCACACAGAACATCATGAGCGTGGATGTGCCTGTGATCCGGTTTGCCGGCGACCCGGAGGCGCACACCGACCTGCCCTATGGCTTCGCCTTCACGGCCTATGAGCTGGACCGGTCGGTGATGGAGCTGTCGGCGGTGCTGCCGGCGCTGCTGGAGCTGGCCTCAGTGGAGAAGACCTGCAGCCGCCTGGCCGATGAAATCGAAAAAACCCGCCGCAGGGTGAACGCGCTGGAATATGTGCTGATCCCGGAGATGAAGCAAAATGTCCGCATCATCACGATGAAGTTGGATGAAAACGAGCGCGGCAACCTGAGCCGCCTGATGAAGATGAAGGAGCTCATGGCTAAACAGGAGGAGCGGCGCTGACCAATATTGAGCTTGCTTTTCCCGAAACCCGCCACAATGGCAGCTTGTCATGGATCTCATGGCAAGCTTTTTTCATGACAGAGTGGTTCTGTAGTGCTATGATTAATGACCTATCCTAGATGGAAGTGGAGCGGAGCAATGGACGAAGAAAAGGCCCGTCAGGAAATCATCAAGGCGCTAGAAAGGTTCTACGATGCGTTCTCTCACGAAGACTACGGCCCCTATGTCCTGTCCTGCCTGGACAAAGACGTCATTTGGCATATTGCCGGCGATAATCCCCTTGCAAGAGATGTTGTTGGGGCAGCTGCTGTTGTTGAGCGTATGAGGGAGTATGGCAAGCGCAGCAAACAAACACTGAACCTGAAAACCTCCCTCACTGCCACAGCAACCCATGGGATCGCGGTTCATGAAGCAACGGCGCAAAACGATGGCTTTGAGTATCGTGCCCATGAGATTGATGTGTTCCATATCCATGACGGAAGGATCACTGAATTCTGGTCATTCTCCGAGGACCAAAAGGCCACAGACAGGATGTGGTCGTAAGGCTCAGAGCAGCCTTATTCTTGACGACAAGAACGCCGGGCTGCGCCCGGCGTTCTTTTGCTTATCTGGCTTATTGCAAATACTTCTGGAAGAACCCGTAGATGATGTCGTAATACCCGTCGCCCTTGAAAAAGCCGTGGCCTTGCCGGGGGATTACCACAAAGGTGGCGTCATGCCCGTTTGCCAGCAGCGCGTCGTAAAAGTTGTAGGAAAACTCCAGCGGCACCACCGTGTCCGAGTCGCCGTGCATCAGCAGATAGGGCGGCTGCTGCTCCTTGACATAAAAGATCGGGCTGATGTCCATGGCAAGCTGGGGGGCGTCCTTGGCCGGCCCGCCAAACAGCAGGGAAGACAAGCCGCTTGGATCCCCGTTATCATCGCGATCCATGCCGGAGAGTTCGATTCCCAGTTCTTTTGCCCGCTCCTGCACAAGGGCGGTCTGCACCGCGCCGAAATGGGTCATGTCGCCGCCGCAGTACCAGTCGCAGACGGCCTGCACCCGGCTGGAAACGCCGCTCCAGCCACCGTTGCCCTCCAGAGCCGGATTGCTGGGGGAAGCGCCCACCAGCGCTGCCAGCTGCCCGCCGGCCGATTCGCCCCAGATGCCGATGCGGTCTGGATCGATGCCCAACTCTTTGGCGTTGGCACGCAAAAACCGCACCGCGCACTTGCAGTCCTCAATGGGGGCGGGGAAGGGGGCTTCGGTCACCAATCTGTAATCGATGCTTGCGCAGACAAAGCCCAGCTCGCAAAATTGGATGAACGCCTGCGTGGGCCTGTATTTCTTGGTGAGCTGCGGTGCGGACCAGCCGCCGCCATGCACCCAGATCAATGCGGGGCGGGGGTGTGTGTTTGCCTTCCTCGGCACCATCAGGTCCAGGAAGAGGTCATGGCCGCCGCCGGTGCCATAAGCAACGTCTTCATAGAAGTCAATTTCATGGGCATTCCAGTCAGCCTCATGCTGAGGCGCGAGCAGCCCCGTTTCCGGGCCGGACAGCTTTGGTAGTTTCATGGCTGGTTCCTTTCAACTACGATGATTGGGTTGTACCGATGGGTGTTTCATGCAATTGGGATACCAGCATTATACACTGGGGGTATTGCTAAATACAATTGCGCGGGGGCTGGAATATCACAACTGGCATTTTACTGACATGAGAAAAGCCCCCGCGGAGAAGAGAGAGGGAGCTCTCCGCAAGGGGCTGCCTGGAACAAGTTTTACAGTTGATCGGGATCAGTCATACAGCAGCTGCGCGATGTCGGCCTGATCCATGTTGGAGGCGTCGTAGAACTTGCAGCCTGTGTCGCTGTCGGCAACCGCTTCGCCCTTATAAGCCTTGTAGGCCAGCTCGACGGAGAGATAACCGATCATGTAGGGATCCTGCGTGATGGCGCCGTAGAACCACTTCTGGCGGACGGCGTTCTTCAGCGTCTTGCCGGCGTCGAAGCCGATCACGATCAGGTCTTTGTATTTGCCGCTGGTCTTGTCGAGGTCCTTGCCGTCGGTGGTGGCAGCCAGGATGCCGTCAACGGAGCCGGAGTTGGAGGCGAAGATGCCAAGCAGGTTTTCCATCGCCAGCAGCGACTGGGCGCCCACGGTGCAGTCTGTCACGCTGGTGGACGGGGGCACAACCACCTGGACAACCACGGCGGCCTTGCCGGAGGTGGCAGCCTTGTTATACTTGTCATGGCCCTTCACTTCCACTTTGCCGGCCTGCAGTGTTTCGCAGTTCTTCACCATCTGGTTGATGAAGCCCACGGTGCGGCCCACGATGGAGGCAGAGGTGGCATCCTGGGACTCCAGGCCGATGATCACAGGCTTGTCAGTGGTTGCGGCCTTGATCTTGTCCTGGAAACCGGCGGCGGCAAACATCTTGTCTGCGGCCAGAGCGCCGGCGGCTTCGTTATCGGTGGCGGCGGTTGCCTTGATCGTGCCTTCGGGCGCGCCGGGCACGCCGGAGTCAAAACCGATCACGGGGATGCCCTTGGCTTTGCAGTCGTTAAGCTGAGAGGTTACGGACTTGGTGTCCAACGCGGCCAGGGCCAGCGCGACGGGCTTCTTGGCGATGGCGGCGTTCAGCATGTCCAGCTGGTTGTTGATGTCTGACTCGGAAGGCGGGCCTTCAAACGTGATCGAGACGTTGTACTTGGCGGCGGCATCCTGCGCGCCCTTGTATACTGTTTGCCAGAACTGGTGCTGGAAGCCCTTGGAAATGACGGCAATGTAGGGTTTGGAGCCATCGGCCGCCGGGGCTTTGGTGCCGGCCGGGGCGCTGGTGCATGCTGCCAGCGTGCTGGCCAGCAGCAGGACGGAGACGGTGATTGCCAGCAGTTTCTTGATGTTTTTCATTGCGCTTCCCTTCCTTTTATGATTTTTCCAAGCCACTTGCTTGAAATCGATCCCATTTTCACCTGATTGGCCCTGGAGTTGCGATAGATGTCCAGCAGCACGGCCAGGATCACGACGAAGCCTGTGAAGAATGTCTGCCATTGGGGCTGGAAGTCCATCGACATCAGGCCGTTGCGCAGCACACTCATGATGAACACGCCGATGAGCGTGCCAGACAGCGTGCCCACGCCACCGTTCAGAGAAGCGCCGCCGATCACCACCCCGGCGATTGCCAGCAGCTCCAGGCCGTTGCCCGTGGAGGGCACGATCGAGGTGTAGGCTGCGGCATACTCGACGGCCGCAAGGCCCGCGAAGAATCCGCAGAATGTGTAAGCGAGCATCTTCCAGGTGTCCACTTTGACGCCGGAGAGGCGGGTCGCCTCCTCGTTGGAGCCGACGGCGTAGACATAGCGGCCAAACCTTGTTTTGTTCAGTAGCACCACAGCGATCGCAAAGATCGCAAACAGCCACACCGCACCGATGGGGAACCCATCCGGCAAATAGGGCTGGATCTCTCCTGTTTTGTAAAAGACTGTCTTGAACCAGGCGTCCGGGTCGCCCACGGTGGGGTAGCGCATCGTCATGACCTTGGAGACGATTGCACCGAAGCCCAGCGTGACCATCATCGTGCCCAGTGTGGCGATGAAGGGGGGCAGCTTGAGCTTTGCGACCATCACGCCGTTCATCAGGCCGAAGAATGTGGTCACCACCAGGATCAGCCCCAGCGCCGCGCCGATGGGCCAGTGCCACACGTTGTAGGCCTGGCCGCCGATCAGCGCGCCGCAGATCATCACCGTGCCCACCGAAAGGTCGATGCCGCCTGTGATGATTACGAACGTGACACCGATTGCCATAAAGCCGATGTAGTAGGAGGACCCGAAGATGTTGAACACAGTCTCCCACGAGAAGAAGTTGCGCCCGAACACGGAGAAGAACGCAAATAACACCACCAGGGAGCCAAACGCCAGAAATTTATAGATGCTGCGGGTGCCGCCCGCTTTTGATTGCAAATTTAAGTTTGCCATATCCCATCCCCCTCACTCTTTGCGGTCAGTCGCCAGCTTCATGATCTTTTCCTGCGAGGCCTCCTCGATGCTTAAGACCCCTGTGAGCCTGCCCTCGCACATCACTGCGATCCGGTCACTCATACGGAGCAGCTCCGGCAGCTCCGAGGAGATCATGATGATGGATTTGCCCTCATGGGCCAGCATGTTCATCAGCTTGTAAATCTCGCTCTTCGCGCCCACGTCGATGCCTCTGGTGGGCTCATCGAAGATCAGGATCGAGCAGTTCTTGATCAGCCACTTGGCCAGCACCACCTTCTGCTGGTTACCGCCGGAAAGGTTTTTGACCAGCTGCGCAGTGGTCGGCGTCTTGATGTTGATCCGGTCAACATACTCCTCGGTGGTTTTGGTGATCCTGCGGTCGTTCACAAGGCCGCCGCGCGTGAAATCGGCCAGGCTTGCCAGCACCGAGTTATCGCTCACTGCAAGGCCAATGGCCAGCCCGAACCGCTTGCGGTCCTCGGACAGATAGCCTATGCCATGGCGCACGCTGTCACCGGGGCTGTGAATTTGCGCCTTTTTGCCGTTCACTAGGATCTCGCCTGCGGTGCGTGGGTCGGCACCAAAAATGAGCCTTGCCACTTCCGTGCGCCCTGCGCCCATGAGGCCCGCAAAACCCAGGATCTCACCTTGCTTCAGGCTGAAGGACACATCCTTGACCTGTGCGGACCGCAGGCCCTTCACTTCCAGCACGGTGGGCGCACCGGGGCTCACGGTGCTCTTGGTCTTGGGCTGCTCATAGATCACGCGGCCCACCATCATTTGGATGATCTCATCGATCGTCGTTTCCTCTGTGTTGACCGTGCCCACATACTGCCCGTCGCGCATCACGGTGATCCGGTCGGAGATCCGCTTGAGCTCATCCAGCCGGTGTGAGATATACACGATACCGACGCCCTTCTGCTTCAGCTCCCGGATAAACCGGAACAGCTCCTCGATTTCCGCCTCCGTCAGCGACGAGGAGGGCTCATCCATGATGAGCACTTCCGACTGATAGGAAAGCACCTTGGCAATTTCCACCATCTGCTGCTTGGCCACGGAAAGATCCTTGGCCTTGGTTGTGGGGTCGATCTGAAGGTTCAACGAATCCAGCAGCGCGCGGGCCTCGTCGTTCATACGTTTTTCGTCCAGGAAAACACCCTTCATCCTTTCCTGGCCGATGAAGATGTTTTGCGCCACTGTGAGGTGGGGCACCAGATTCAGCTCCTGGTGGATGATGCCGATGCCGTTCACCAATGCGTCGCGAGGGCTGCGGATGGAAAACTCTTTGCTTTTAAAAAGGATTGACCCTTCATCTTTTTCGTGGATTCCTGTGAGCACCTTCATCAGTGTGGACTTGCCTGCGCCGTTTTCGCCCACCAGCGCGTGCACTTCGCCGCGCCTGAGCTCAAAGCAGCAGTTGTTCAGCGCGTGCACGCCGGGAAAGGATTTTTGGATGCCACTCATTTCCACAAGGATTTCACTCATCTGGCCACCTCCCCTGACAGGGATACGCTGCACGATGCAGCGAGAATATCAAAATCTTAGGATATTTTGCATGGTGCGTATATGTGAATTTGTATAGTGAAGTTGTGAAATCCGATAATGATGCGGCAAAAAAATAGCAAATACTACAAAGCCCGCCGATTATCGGCGGGCTTTGGGCTGTCAAAAAAGCCACTTGGCTTTTTTGAACAGCCATTCGCCATCGGTGCTAACGCACCTCGGCGAGTATATCTCGTTCTTGCGATCCGTTACCCACCCACCGCGCATGTCGCTGGGTGGGCACTTTGCATATATATCTCGTCTTCTGGTTCTCAATACACCGTAGTACGGCCTGCGGGCAGATTTGCTTATCTATTCGACCACTTTGTTCATTACCTCTGCCGGATAAACCGGCTATCGGCTCTTTGCCTTTTCTCTCGCTCTGTGTGTTTATGATAAGATGGGCGTTAGCTTATGAATGGGAAAAGCAGCTTCTGGTTTTCCGGCAGATACATGTTGCCCTTGTCGATGATGGTCAGGCCTGTGTTCACATTTTGTGGCATTTTCTTGCCGCGGATGGTGTCCAAAGCGTACTTTACGCCCAGATAGCCCATTTTATAGGGGTTTTGGATCACAAGGGCCTGCACCACGTCTTTTTCAAGATAGCGGATCTCGGTGGGCGTGCTGTCAAAGCCAATCACCCTGATCGCCCGGCCGGTCTTGCTTTCGTCAACGCCTTGCGCCACGCCCTCGGTGCCGTAGGCGTTCAGGCACACGATGGCGTCGATATCAGGGTTTTCCTCAATGATCTGCTGGGTCAGGATCTTGGCGTAGGAGGAGTCAGAGCCGCAATAAACCGTATCCAGCGCCTGGATGCCTGGATAAGTGCTGAGCACCTCCAGCAACCCCTGCTCCCGCTGGTCGCAAGTGGCTGCGCCGCGCACAAAGCCCATCACGGCCACCTTGCACTGCCGCCCCACCTTTTCCACTAGCGTGTCACCCAGCCTCCGCCCTGCGTCCACGTTGTCGGTGCCCACAAACCCATTGGTGCGGGTGGTGTTCACATCCGAGTCGATCACGATCACCGGGATGCCTGCTTCCACTGCCCGGTTCACTGCGTCCACCAGCCTGTTGTAGTCGCAGGCGGCCAGCACGATGGCGTCTGCCCGGGCAGTCACGGCGTCGTTGACCATGCCGATCTGCCCCTCAATGTCCTGTTCGTCGGTGGGCCCGGTGAAGTTCACTGTCACATTGAACTCCTGGCTTGCGGCCTGCGTGCCCATCCGCACCACCTTCCAGAAGTCGGCATCGGTCTTTTTCACGATCACCTGGATGGTGAGGGCTTCCTCTTTCTTGTCGTTGCCTTTGGAGGTGCACCCGGCGGCACCCACAAGGCAGACGGCCAGCATCAGGGCCAGAAACACTCTTGTTGCAGCGGGCATCCGGATCGCCATCCTTTCATTGGTTTGCGGGGACGCGGATGCACACGGTGGTCCCCACTTCCAATTCGCTTTGTATCTCGATGCCATACTCTTCACCGTAATACAGCCGGATACGCTCATTCACATTTTTCAGGCCCACCGAGCTTTGCTCGTTCTTGGGCTCCCGTTTCAGGATACCTTTCAACGCTTCGGGCTTGATGCCGTAGCCGTTGTCCGCCACCTGAAACATGATCGCGCCGCTGTCAAGCGCAGCGCTGATCCGGATGGTGCCCTTCTCCTGCAGGTTGGCCACACCGTGGTAGATCGCGTTTTCCAGGATCGGCTGCAGCACCAGCTTGAGCGTGCGCATGCCAAGCACACAGGGGTCTGCCTGAATGCTGTAGTCAAATTTGTTCTTATAGCGGATCTGCTGGATCGTCATATAGCTCCGGGCATGCTCCAGCTCGTCGGCCACAGTGATCACCTCGTTGCCCTTGCTGATGCTGATGCGGAAGAGCTTGGCCAGCGCGTTCACCATCACGGTGACGCCCTCATATTTCCTGTTTTCATTCATCCACACGATGGAATCCAGAGTGTTATAGAGGAAATGGGGGTTGATCTGCGCCTGCAGCGCCTTGAGCTCGCTTTTGCGGATCTCCTCCTGCTCCTGGATGTTTTGCTCCATCAATTGCCGGATCCGGGCGATCATCAGGTTGAAGGTTCTGGAAAGGCGCTTGACCTCATCTTCGCCTTCTTCCTCCACACGGATGTCGAAATTGCCGCTCTCCACCTTCTTCATCTGGTCTTCCAGGCGGATGATCGGCCTGGTGATCCTCTTGGAGATGAACAGAGACGCCGCCACCTCCAGCACCAGCACCACCAGCGCGATGGCCAGGATGGAGTTGCCCAGAGAGACCCTGTCTGCTACCAGCTCGTTCACATAGCTGATGCCCGTGATCTTCCAGTGTGTAAAAGCCATGTCCTTGATGGTGAGCACCCGCCGCTCGCCCTGAAACAACTCCACATGGGAGCCGGGCGAACGGTTTAGTGTGTCCTGGATGTTTTCTGTCTTCAGCCCAAGATAGAGCAGCTGCTGCTGGGGGTGATAGATGATGTTGCCCATTGGGTCCACGATGTAGATGTAGCCCCTGGTGCCCAGGCTCACCTTGCTGCAGAGCTGCTCGATCGTGCTGAAGTTCATGTCCACGATTACCACGAAGGTTTCCGGGCCATTGGGGCCTTCTGCCATCACGCCTCTGCACAGCGACACCACCCACGGCCGGTTGCCCTCATAGATCCTCTCCACGTGGGGCGGCAGGTAAATGTAATCTCCCGGATCGCTGACAGCCCTTTGAAACCACTCCTGCTCCGACACCCGGAATGTTTCATCATAACCGCCGGCGGGGTTGCTCACCAGCACATTGCCGGAGCGGTCATACACAGCCATGGAAACGATGTCCTCGCGGATGGAGGCGGTGGTTTCCAGCAGGTATTCCAGGCGGTCGCGGCTGTCCTGTGAGTTTTGGCTCAGGCGGCCGCAGATGGTCTCTGATATCTGCGACATGCCGGAGATGTAATTTTCCAGGTTCAGGCTCACCTGGTCCAGCAGTTGCTGGGAGCTGGTGGCGGCGTTTCGCTCGGCTCCGGCTGAAAACACGCTGTAGAGCACACCGCTCAGCAGCATCATTGCCAGTGCCGCCACCGCCGTGAACGACAGGATGATCACCGTCTGTATGCTGCCCATTCGCACGCCGCCTTGCCGGAGCGCCTTTACCATCCGGGAGAGCTTTGCGCGTTTCTGATTATGGCTCATTGTCCCGTTTCGCTTTCATTTGGTTGCGGTATTCCCTGGGGGATACGCCATAATGCTTTTTAAAAAAATAGCTGAAATAATTGATGTCCGGATAGCCGATGCGCTCGGCGATCTCGGCGGTTTTGAGGTCGGAGCCAGCCAACAGGCTTGACGCTGCCTCCAGCCGCACGCGCACCAGGTGTTTGAGGAAGGATTCCCCGGCTTCCTTTTTAAAGATCATGTTGAGGTAGCTGGCGCTGATGTGCAGGTGATCGGCCAGCTTCTGCGCGGTCAGATCATCGTCGGCATAATGAACCTGGATGTATTCTCTTGCCTTGCCGAGGATCGACTTGCCGGAGGCCTGGTGGATCCCCCGGATGCGGCGGTTGATCGCCAGGCTCAGCCCAGTGAACCACTTCCTTGCCTTTTCCGGTGTGTCCAGGCCGGTGAGCTGGGCGTAGGGGTCCTGACCGGCACCCAGAGTGTCTGCCGGTTCCAGCCCATAGGCCCTCGCGACACGGGCAATGGCGGCAAACAGCTCCAAAAAGAAAAGGCGCTGATCCGTGGGGGCTGCCCGCATCTGCGACAAATCATGAAACTGCAAGTCGATGCCATCGGTGACTTCCTTGGCGCTGCCAAATTTCAGCAGAGACGCAAACACGCGCTCCCGGCCTTCGTCAAAGGAAAGCGTTTCTGCAGCCCCGAGCTCAATGTCCCTGTGGCAGATCACGCGGTTGCCGCCGGTCACAATGCGATACTCCAGCGCCGTGAGCGCCGCGCCAAAACTCTCCCGGATGCGGTCCGGCGCAGAGGCAATGCCCCCAAGCCCGATGGTCACAGTGAATTTGTGGAACTTATCCACCGTCTGGCGGATCTCTTCCAGCACCTGAATCACTTTATTTTCCACCGTCTGCGGGGTCTCCTGGTCAAACCCCAGCAGCACCGCCACCGATCCCTCGTGCAAAAAGGCTTCTCCGGCTCCAAGCCGGTTCAACACATCTCTGGCAGTGTCCAGCACCGCGATGGGGGCAAGGGCGCTGTTGACGCCGGCAAATGCGCTGCCCTCCGGGATCGGGTCATCCACCCGGATGGCTGCCGCGGCGATCGCGCCGCCATGCAGGTTCACGCGCAGATCGGGCGAACCCTCCCATGGCCGTTGGGTTCCAGCGCTGCCGCACACCAGTGAGGAGAGGTATTTCTCACGGAGGATCGGCTGCGCGGCCTGATAGACGCGCCGGAGCCTGTCCATGTCTTCTTTCTCCGCCGCTTCATTGTCCAACTGGGCCTTCAGCTTTGCAAGCAAGCAGTCAATGTCGCTTGGCAGCACCGGCTTGAGCAAATACTCCGCCACGCCGTAACGGATGGCCTGCTGGGCAAACCGGAAATCGTCAAAGCCGGTAAGGATTGCCGTTTTCACTGTGGGAAACCGTTCTCGAATCACGGAGGCCAACTCCAGGCCGGTCATCAGCGGCATCGTGATGTCGGTGATCACCACATCCGGCACGTCTTCCTCAATCAAGTCCAGCGCCTCGCGGCCATTCTCTGCCTGACGGGGCACGAAAAAACCAGACTTTCCCCAATCGATGATGGTGGCGATTCCGGAGCGGACTTCCTCTTCGTCGTCTACGAGTATCGCTTTGTACATCGCTGTTTCTCCACGGGTGTGTGTATAGCCATTATATCATCTGTTGCAAATATGTAAAATTGCTCGGACGGGGGATTCCCATCCCCCGCCGAAGCCACCCCCTGGCTCCATCTTGAACAATCATCTTGTTTGGCCATGTGCCGAGGACAGCCGCCACATGGCCTTCACACTGTTTGTTTCTTTCTGAATTTTACAAAAAGTCACTGCGGTGGACGTTTATTTCTTCTCTCATTATACCGTGTGCCGCCAGCGGATGAACCGCTTTGGCGGCTACATGCAATAGTTTCCTTTCCAGGATTTATTAATAATTTTAAGGCGGCTGATGGAATCAGCCGCCTTTCATGATATGTAAAGTTTTACCGGATCCTGCCGTGGGCGGAGTTTTCATAATAGTCAGGGTTGTAGCCCAGTTTCTGGAGCACTGGCTCGCTGGCTTCATCCAGCTTTTGGATGACAGCATCGGTCAAAACTAGATCTGCTGCTGCCAGGTTTTCGAGGAGCTGATGCACCCTTCGCGCACCCACCAGCGCGCAGCCGATCCCGGGCTTGGCCAGCGCCCACGCAATGGAGAGCTGCGCCATCGAAACGCCCAGCTCCTGCGCGGTCTGCTGCACCTGTGCCACCGTCGCAAACACCTCAGTTTCCGCGCCTTGCTCGTGGTGTCGGGATGTGCCCTGGCCGCGCTCCTGGGCAAAGTGGCGGGAGTGGGCCTGATGGGGCCGTACTTCCTCCACAGTTGCATAGACACCGGCGAGCAAACCCTGCTGCAACGTCATCGAGGCGATGACCGAGATCCCGTTGGCCTCACAAAAAGGCGCGATCTCCTTTTCAATGGCCCTTGAAACCAGGTTGTAGGGCAGCTCGTTCACGGTGATCACAGCACCGGTTGCGAGGGCTTCCTTCATCTGCTGCACACCGAAGTTGCTCACGCCAATCTCGCGGATCTTGCCTTCCTTGCGGAGTGCCATCAGTGTGTCAAACGCCTCTGGCACAGAGGGTGGATTGGCGATGATCTCCGGATTATCAGTGAAATGCTGGATCGATTTCGGGGAGATCGGCCAATGCAGCATGTAGATGTCCAGGTGGTCGGTGCCCAGGCGCTGGAGGCTGGCTTCACAATGGGCTCTAAGGTCCGCGGGCCTTGCGTTGGACGGGCTGATCTTGGAGCAGATCACCGCTTCGTCGCGCCTGCCCTTCAGAGCCAGGCCGAGGGCTGTTTCGCTGGCACCATCGTTATACATTTCCGCTGTGTCAAACAGGAAAGTGCCTTTGTCCAGCGCGGCGTGCACAACGGCGTCCACTTCGTTCTGGCTTTGCGCTCCCCAGTAGCCGCCGCCGCCATAGGCCCAGCAGCCGATGCCGATGGGGTGCACAGAAATGCCCGATTGACCAAGTTTTCGCAAGTTCATGTTCAAAATCCCCTTTTCAGCCTGCCGTCAAAATCCTCCTGGTTCTCAGGCACAAGGGGGAATTTGATCACTGCCTTATCTCTTGTGGAGCGATAGATCGCCGTGAACAGCTCCACGGTCTTGCGGCCTTCCTGCCCGTCCAGCAGCGGTTTGGTTCCGCTCAGGATTGCCCGCAGAAAATCCTCAATCTGCCGTTCGTGATAA
Source organism: Bacillota bacterium (assembly GCA_023435705.1). Taxonomy (GTDB): domain Bacteria; phylum Bacillota; class Clostridia; order Christensenellales; family UMGS416; genus JAEYRA01. The sequence continues at coordinate 84,375 of JAEYRH010000009.1, forward strand.
TACTGCATCGGGTCCACGCTGTGGAAAAACGCCGAGTCCTCCTGCTTCCATTGCTCCAGCAGGTGCTCCTCACCGCGGACGGTCCAAAGGTCATTGACTGGCGGCTCCAGGATGTTGGACATGCCGGCGATGAACATGGCCCCGCCGTCGGTCTGAACGCCGACGGACGCCCCGTTTTCGCCGTGGACGTGCACTTTGCCGTAGAGCGCCGGGTTCTGGCTGTTGCTCACGATGATGTTGCCCACGCCGCCGTTTTTGAACCGGATCACGGCCACCGCTGTGTCTTCTACTTCAATATATGGGTGGTTGAGGTTAGTCCAGCAACCGTACAATTCGTCAATCGGCCCCATGAACCACTGCAGCAGGTCCAGCTGATGGGGGGCCTGGTTCACCAGCACCCCGCCGCCTTCGCCTTTCCAGGTGCCGCGCCACGGGTCGCTTTGATAATAAGCCTCGTCCCGCCAGCCCAGCATGTTCACCGTGCCCAGGATTGGCCGGCCAATCTTTCCTTCGTCAATCGCCTTGCGGATCCTCATCACCGGCGCGTAGAAGCGCCTTTGGCAGACGGTGCCCAGTGTCACGCCGTTTTTGGCGGCGGCTCCGATCATCCTGTCGCAATCCTCCAGCGACGAAGCCAGCGGCTTTTCCACCAGCACATGGAGCTTTGCCTCCGCCGCGCGGATGGCCGCGCCAGCGTGGATGGGGTGGGGGGTGCAGATGCTCACTGCCTCCACACCGGCGCCCGCAGCCATTTCCTCTATGCTGGTATATGCCTTCACGCCATATTGCTCGCTAAATGCCCTTGCCCTGCCGATGTCGCTGTCACATACAGCGGTGAAGACCGACTCGGGGAGGCTTGCAAGCGCCTTGGCGTGCATGTGGCCCACTTTCCCGCAGCCGACAATTGCTGTTTTAACTCTGTTCATCCCAACGTTCTCCTTGTGTTTTATGGCCGGAGGATCACTTTCATCAAGCCGGGCTCACCCCGTTGCAGCCGTTCAAACCAGGACTGGCCCTCGGATAGCGGAGCCACGGCGCTGATGAAGGAATCCACATCCACCTTGCTGTTTGCGATCAGATCCAGGCAGTCGGGATATTCCCCGGCAGACGCGCAGGACCCATAAAGCGTTATCTGGCGGGTCACCACCTGCTGCAGCGGGAAATCCACCACGGGCTTCAGGTTGCCGACCAGCGTGAGCGACCCGCCCTTGCGCAGCGCGGCGATGGCGGTTTGCAGCGTGGGCGCGATCCCAACCACCTCGAAGGCCACATCCGCCCCGCGTCCTTGCGTCGCCTGCTGTATCTTTGCGATAAGCTCCGGGTCATCGGCTTTCAACGCCACATCGGCACCAAAGCGCCGGGCCAGCTCCAGCTTCTCCTGCGCGAGATCGACAGCGATTATCTTGCCGCAGCCCGCCGCCTTCAGCAGCTGCAGGATGAGCAGCCCGATCATCCCGGCTCCGACCACCAGGGCTGAGCAATAAAGCGGCATGGGCGCTCTGCTCACGGCGTGAAACGCCACCGACAGCGGCTCGACCATCGCGGCCTGTTCAAAGGAAACCTCGTCCGGCAGATGATACAGAATGTGCTGCGGCACGCTGACGAGCTCGGCAAAGGCGCCGTTCATCCGGTAGTCTCCGCAGGACACGCCGAGCACCCGCCGGTTGTCGCACAGATTCACCTCGCCCCGCCGGCAGTGAAAGCATTTGCCGCAATAAACCGTGGAATCAAAGGTCACCCTGTCGCCGGGCTCAAACCCCTTCACGTTTGCGCCTGCCGCCTCAATGACACCGGACGCCTCATGGCCCATCACCACCGGCGGGATCCGCCTGCCGGTGCTGCCGTCCATGCCATGCACGTCGCTGCCGCAAATCGCGCAGGCCTTCACCCGCACGAGCACATCCTCCGGCCCGATCTGAGGATTTGGGATATCCTCATAGACAAATTCGTTGTATTGCTTCAAAACCAACGCCTTCATATGCCTGCTCCCAGTCTTCATATTTTCTGTTGTTCATCCATGCCTATTCTGCCTGATGATTATACCATAGATGCCTGGATGAATACGCACTCTAATTCATCCGGGAGCCCGGCAATCGTTAAAAAGGTCAGACTGCTTGACTTCATTTTTACGAACCCATATACTTTGATTCAATTTCATTGATAAATAGTTGTATTTGCTCAAATCTGAGGCTGATGCAGAAGGTCAACACAATGGCACGGTTGTTTCGCAGTTTGTTCAACGACATCTCGCTGAAAAACAAGGTGTTCCTCTTCAACGGGCTTGTCATCATACTGTCTCTGTTTTCCCTTGGTTTTTTCGCGACAAGCATCGCTTCCGGCGCGATCATTGACAAGGCGGAGAAAAGCTCCTCCAGGGAGCTGGAGCTTATCGACCGGAACCTGGACACGATGATGCGCAGCTATGAGGATTATATCCGGGTGATCGCGACGGACTACAGGCTTCAGGATCTGCTGCTCAAATCCACACAAAGTGCCAATCAGGCAGATGCCACGCTGAAGGTGCAGCAGATCAGGTCCACACTTTCCGACATCATGAGCAACATTGTTTCCCCCAACACCCAGGTGATCTCCACGGCTGTGCTGTCTCAATCCCGGCAGGTGCTTTATTATAACGCAATCTATATCAGCAGGCTTGGCGCGGTGTTTGGCGATGACTTTCTGGATAAGGTGATTGAGCAGCAGACCCCCGTTTGGACGGGTCTGTTCCTCCTGGAGTTTAACGACAGGGTGAACCCGGAAAACTCCATTGCCGTTGCGAAGCTTGTCATCGATAAAAACCTGGGCACGAAGACCGGGGTTGTGGTTCTGTTTATCAGTGAAAAAAACATTTCCAAGATCTTTCCCGACCAGCGAAAGAATTCCCACGACAGCTATTACATCGTTGACCAAAGCGGCAGTGTGATTTCATCGGTAAACAAGTCAAATCTGAACAAGCCGCTGGATGCCGTGCTCGGCATCAGGAAGGATGAGTATAACACCCTGATGAAGCAGGGCCGCGTCATCACCAAGCAAGGCAACAAGGATTTTCTGCTTTCCATGCAGCGGTCCGACAAGCTGGGGTGGCAGGTGGTCAGCTCCGTGTCGCTGGAGGAGATCACATCTGAAAATGCCAAGATCCAGTCGGTCATCGTCATCGGCGGGATCATCTGCCTGGCATTTGCCTTCGGAGTGTCCTACCTGATTTCGCACACGGTGACCAAGCCAGTGCACAAGCTGGCGGGCAATATGACCGCCGTCCGCGATGGAGACATGAGCATTCGGGCGGATACGGAGATCCATGGCGAGCTGGGGATCCTGGCCAACGGCTTCAATGAGCTGATGGATAAAATCCAGGGCCTTCTTCAGGCGGTCCTGTCTGAGCAGAAAACGCGCAGGGAATTTGAGTTTATGCTGATCCAGTCGCAGATCAAACCCCACTTCCTCTACAATTCGCTGGAAACGATCATTTCGCTGAACAAGCTTGGCCGCTATGACGACGCCATCAGCATCGCCAAGTCGCTGGCCAATTTTTACCGGTCCTCCCTGAGCAAGGGCGGAGACATGATCAGGATCGCCGAGGAAGTGAGCATGACCTCCAACTATCTGGCGATCCAGAAGATGCGGTATTCCAACTACATGGAATACAGCATCAACATCCAGGATGAAATCAAAGACCTGGAAATCCCGAAGCTCACGCTCCAGCCGCTGGTGGAAAACAGCATCTATCACGGCCTGAAGCTTAAAGATGGCGTGGGCCGCCTGGAAATCAACGGGTATTTGTCTGAGTCCGGAGATGTCTGCATCGAGGTGTATGACGACGGCGCCGGCATCCCCGAGGACAAGATCAACGTGCTGCTGGAAAAGTCAATGTTCAACGGGAAGAGCGAGGATTTCGGGCTTGCCAGTGTCAACAACCGGATCAAGCTGCTGTATGGAACCAACTATGGCATACAAATTCAAAGCGAGCTGGGCAGCTTCACAAAGGTAACGCTGACCATCCCGGCCTCAAAGCTGAAAGGATAACGCGATGCTCAAGCTGATGATCGTGGATGATGAAACCCTGTTCCGCGAAGCGCTGAAGGTCTCCATCCCGTGGGGTTCGCTCGGGTATGAGGTGTGCTGTGAGGCGGAAAACGGATTTGATGCGCTGGAAAAGATCGCCGAATATAAGCCGGATGTCGCGCTCGTTGACATCAACATGCCGGTGATGGACGGCCTGGAGCTTGCCGCGGAGATCAAAGGAAAGGAACTGGACGTCAAAGTCATCATCATTACGGGCTATGACGAGTTTGCCTACGCCAGGCAGGCCATCGAGGTTGGCGCCGGGCATTATCTGCTCAAGCCCATTGAGGAAACCGAGCTGGTGGCGGCGCTCGCCTCCATCCGGGAGAGGATCCGCAAAGAGCGGTCTGCGAGGCTGGAGGCGGAATCGCTGGCCCAACAGGTGAATGACTACAAGCCAATTCTGCGGGAAATGTTGCTGAACGATCTTGTGCAGGGCAACCAGCTTCTGGGTAATGATGAGTTTGTTTCGCTGCTCCGCCAGACCGATGTGGATCTAAGCGCCAAATTGTTTCAGGTGGCTGTGATTGAGGCCAGTCAAAAGGAGGAGGGAATAAACAGTGGCGCTTCCGGTCACCTGTGGTGCTTTGCCGTTTCCAGCCTGGCAAAAGCGCTGCTGGAGGAGTATTGCCCACTGGAGCTCTGCCGTGACATCCATGGCCGGCTGAATGTGCTGCTGTTTTTGAATCAGGGTGGGGAAGACCTTCAGATGAGCCTGGTCAACGCTTTGGAACGGGTGCGTGTGACGGCGCTCCGGTCTTTTGGCGTTTCGCTTTCCATCGGGATCGGCAGACCCTGCGAGCAGGTGATGCAAATGGCTGTCTCCCATCAGGAGGCGCTGCTTGCATTGAGGAACAAATCGGCCATCGGCGACGACTGCGTGGTTTCCTATGCTTTGGGGTCCGATGAGACGACCAGGCAGAGTTTTTATTCCATCGAGCAGAGAATGCAGCTGCATCTGTGCCTGCGGGGCGGCGACATTCCGGAAGCGGAAAGCATCATCCGGTCTGTTTTCAGCCGGATACGATCCAAAAAACCCACCAAGGACGCCGCAAGGCTCGTCTGCATCGAGATTGGCGCAACGCTGGCGGAGGTTGCCGAAAGGGCGAACGCCGCAAAAAACCTGTTCAGCGAGGGGGCCAACCTCCTGGAGGAGGCGCTGGCGCAAAAGGATCTGGACGCGATGGAGGCCTGGGTTACCCGGCTGCTGTCTGCGGTTTCGAGCCTTATTCAGGCCGGCGGTGGCAGGCGGACAAGCAAAATTGTGGAGGAGGCAATCGCCTTCATCCATGACAATTACATGAAGTATGACCTGCGGATCGATACAATCGCCAAAAGCGTCTATGTGAAGTATGGCCATCTCTGTTTCCTGTTCAAACGGGAGACCGGCAAGACCATCAATGAATACATCAGCGAGTTGCGGATCAGCAAGGCCAGGGAGTTGATGGACGGAGGTTGCCACTCGATTGCGCTGGTGGCGGCAAAGGTGGGCTATGCAGACGCGAATTATTTCGGCAAATGCTTCAAAAAGCTGACCGGTATTTCGCCGGCAAAATATGTGGAGAATTTTACTGCTGGTAAAAATTGACCATTTGGGGATAAAACTCCTTCTCACCGGATAATATTCTCTTTTCTGCATGCATCCATGTGAGTACCATACTGTTGTAACGTTACGATCCCTTCGCATGTCCATCTCGCTAAATCGTGAAGGAGGTTTTTTCATGCAAAAGCTCTTGAAGCTTGCCACCCTTGCTCTGGCTGTATTGATGGTTGTGGGTCTGGCCGCCTGCACCAGCGCCGCTCCGGCCGCCACCAAGGCGCCGGACACGAAGGTTGCCACCGATGCCCCGAAGACGGAAGCGCCTACGGAAGCACCCACGGCAGAGCCCGCCAAACCTGTGAAGCTGCGGCTGCTCGTGATCAGCGCCGACGAAAACCGCCAGAAGATCAACGCCAACTACATCGAAGCCAACATGGCGAAAGCCCTGCCCGGCATCGAGGTTGAGATTGAGCCCGGCGGCGGCGGCGATGACTTCTACAACAAGGTCAAGACCTACAATGCTTCCGGCGACCTGCCCGATGTGTGGTACAGCGACGCCGTCACAGCCGTGCCGATCATCGGCGCCGGCAACCAGCTGGACCTCACGCCCTATATCTCCAAGGATGGCTTCATGGCCAAGTATTCCGTGCCGGACGCTCTGAAGTTCAGCGACGGCAAGATCTATACGCTGTCTTCCGGCTGTGATACCTACTTCAATCCGAGGATTTTCTATCACAAGGAAATCTTTGCCAAGTACGGCCTGCAAGAGCCCAAAACCTTTGACGACCTGCTGGCGATCTGCACCAAGCTGAAGAGCGAAGGCGTCAACCCGATCGCCATGGACGGTCTGGCCGGATGGGGCCCCTGCCTTGGCCTGTTTCAGCAGATGGTTCAGATTGAAGACCCCCAGGCCGCTCAGGATCTGCTGCAGAACAAGATTGACTTCACCAACCCCGTGATCAAAAACGCCCTTGGCAGGATCCAGCAGCTGGTGAAGGCCGGCGCGTTCCCCGAAGGCATCACGACGCTGGACTACGGCCCGGCCAACGAGATGTTCACGACCAAGAATTCGGCGATGTACTTCATCTTCACATGGGAGCTGCCGAACCTTGCCAAGGACCCTGATGTGGACTTCTTCCTGTGGCCCAATGTCTCTGCCGACAACACCAAGTATGACCCGAAGAACGTGATGCAGTTCTGGGGCTCGCCGCTGAACGGTTACGCCACCTTCGCGAAGTCCAAGAACCTGGATGCCGCCGTGCAGCTGACTGAATTCTGCGCCATGCAGGATGCCCTTTATTTCAACGACCAGAAGGCGCCTGTCACGCTGGACACCGGCTTCAAGCTCACTGACGTTTCACCTTTGATGCAGAAGAACCTGGATGTCTACAACGGCGCCAAGATCAAGATCCCCTCCATCTGGCTGAACTGCATGGACGCCAAGACGGCCACCGAGTTTGGCAAGTGCACCTCCAACCTGCTCACCGGCGAATACGCGGTTGATCAGTTTGTCACCGACTTCAACCCGGTCTGGCAGGCAAACACCTGGTTCAAATAATCCTGTAAACGTTATCTGATTGCTGGGGCTATCGAAGCGGGTCGCTGTGCAGCAACTGCAAAACGAGCTGCTGGGATAGCCCCTTTTCCAACCCTGATTCATTGCCATGATGGTGGAAAATATGAGGAAGTTCAATACCAAACTCTCCATACTTGTTTTTACGGCACCCGCGCTGTTGCTCTTCACATTGTTTGTGGTTTATCCGGTCCTGCCGGAGATCATCATCAGCCTGCAAAAAAACGATGGTTACAAAAGCCTTGGGTTTGTGGGCCTGGCTAACTATATCAGCGTGTTGAAGTCCGCCTCCTACTGGCGTTCCACCTGGAACACGCTGTATATCGTGATCCTGTCCACCTGTGTGGCGCTGCCATTTTCCCTGCTGCTCGCCCTGGTGATTGACCGGCAGTCAAACCGCATGAAGCGGTTTATGAAGGCTACCATTATGTTTCCGGCCATTATCTCCGTCACCGTGATCGCGCAGATGTGGGTCGCCATCTATCAGCCGGAATGGGGCCTCGTCAACAGCGTGCTGAAGGCCGTTGGGCTGGAGAGCTTCACCAAAGCCTGGCTATCCAACAAATCAACCGTCGTCACGAGCATTGCCGTGGCGTTCCTGTGGCAATACATCGGCATCAATGCCGTCATCTTTTATGCGGGCATCCAGTCCATCCCCAAAACCTATTATGAGGCAGCGCTGATCGACGGCGCGGGGTTTTTCCGTTGCAGCCTCAAAATCACGATTCCGCTGCTGCAGGAGATCATCAAATACCTGCTGGTGGTTTCGGTGCTGGGGTGCATGGCTCAATTTGCCCATGTCAGGATCATGACATCGGGCGGCCCCGGAGATTTGTCGCATACGGTGGTGTATAACATGTACTATACGGCGTTTTCCTCCTCGGACTTTGGCCAGGGGTGCGCCATTGCGGTGCTGTTCATCATCCAGTGCCTGGTCATCGCGATGCTGATCAACCGCTTCGTGGCCAAAGACAAGCTGGAATACTAGGCTGTGGGGGGATGAAGATGATTCAAAAACTGTTCAAATACATACTGAACGCCGCATTTATTATTTTGGGGCTCTCGTTTATCTTCCCGTTGTTCTGGATGCTCAGCCTGTCTCTCAAATCCAAGCAGGAAGTCTACAACAACGCCTTCGGGCTGCCGCAGGCGTGGGCGTTTTCGAACTATCCTGATTCCCTGAAGGCCTATGATTTCCCCAAATACTTCACCAACAGCCTCATCTATTCGGTGGGCACCATCATCGTCACGGTGCTGCTTGGCAGCATGCTGGCCTATGCCATTGCCAGGATGATGGGCCCAAGACTCAGCAAGCTCACGCTCAACTATGTTTCGCTTGGGTTGATTGTGCCGGTGCAGGTGGTCATCATCCCGGTGTATATGCTGGTCAAGCAGCTGGGGCTGAAGGGCACCCACCTTGGGTTGATCGCGCCATATGCAGCGTTTGCGCTGGCCACCTGCGTGCTGATGCTTTATGCCTTTTTCCGGAGCCTGCCGAAGGAGCTGGAGGAGGCGGCGTGCCTCGACGGGTGCAATGTGTATACCACCTACTTCCGCATCATCCTGCCGATGGTGACGCCCGCGATCGCCACGCAGTGCGTGCTGATCTTCATGAACACCTGGAATGAGTTCTTCCTGGCTTTCATCCTGTCGCCGGAGGAAGCTCTGCGGCCGCTCACGGTGGGGCTGCTCAATTTCTTCGTGAGCATCGGCGTGCGGCATTGGGGCCAGATCGGCGCGACCATGATCATCACCAGCCTGCCCACGATCATCATCTATTTGTTTGGCAATGAGCAGCTGGAGAAGGCGCTGACGGCTGGTGCGATCTTGAAGTGAATATTCGTTAACATTATTGGCACTTGCTCAACCCCGGGAGCCATCCCGGGGTTTTTCGTGATATATTTACATCAGGTGCCGCAGCGCATACAATGAAAAAAACAGCCCCTTGGAGTTTCCATGTACGACAGACTTCACAATCAGATGCGTGAATATTACCTCAGTATGAAAGACCCGGAGCAAAACCCGGAGTTTGTGCGCGCTCGGGACGCCATCGTGCAGGAGATGGATTCCTATGCGGAGCGCCACCCCGGTGCTTCGGCAGTCACGCTCAAAAGCGTGCTGCATGAAACCATCGCCGAGCGGTTTGAGCCGGTTATTTTCCCACAGAGCCCGTTTTTCTATGAAATGGGTGTGCGCCCGGCAGCAAACTGGGGCATCCCTCAGAAGGGCGCGCCGGGGTCATGGCTTCTGGATAAGCGGGTCGATGAAATTGTGTGCTCCTCGCCGCTCTATCGAAACGCGATGAGCTTTGACCGTAGGAAGAGCACCGTCGGCTTGATCGGCTGGAACCACATTTTTGACTATGATCACCATTGCCTCGGCTATACAAAGCTTTTTGACGTGGGTGTGGGTGGCCTCATCGGTGAGATTGACGAGGAGCTCGCAAAATGCCCCGACTCGGATAAGGCAGACTTTCTCATCGCCACCCGCAGGAGCTGCCAGGCCGTCATCCGTTGTGCGGAGCGCTTTGCGCAAAAGGCCAACGAGTTGCTATGCACCTGCGAAGACCCGATAGAATGCAGAAATCTTCTGTTGATTGCACAGACAGCCGGGCGGATCCCCAGAGACCCGCCGAAGACATTCTACGAGGCGCTCGCGATGATTTGGTTCATGCGGGAGGCCGCTGCCTCGCTGGAAAATGTCGGCATCTCTGTGATCGGCCATTTGGACAGGCTTGCGCAACCATTCTATCGTGACGATATCGCGGCCGGGCGGCTGACAGAAGCGGAAGCCCGAGACCTGCTTGTGCGCTGGATGATCCCAACCGACATCAAGTTTTTCCTGGACCAGGCCGAATGGCCGGAAACCAGCACCTGCCTGGAGCTTGGCGGCTGTGACGCAGACGGGGTTACCATCTTCAACGACGTCACGCGCATGGTTCTGGAAGAGCATGAAAAAAACAACCTGGTGAACCCCAAGCTCAACTGCCGCTATTCCATGGGTGCGCCTCGGGACTATCTTGACAGGATCAGCGGAAGCATCCTGCGCGGGCACAATGTGTTTGCGATCATCAATGATGACACGATCGTTCCCTCGCTGGTCTGTGCCGGGAAGACGGAGCGGGAGGCCAGGCTTTTCGTGAACGGCGGCTGCCAGGAGACGATGGTGGAGGGTGTGGAGCACACCGCCGGGGCATTCTACTATTTCTCGCTGCCAAGGGTGCTTGACCTGTGCCTTCAACCTGAGGCAGTGCCGGAAGAGTTTGCCGGCCCTGGCACCATGGAGGCGTTCCCCCGCTTCATCGGGGAGACGGCTGACTTTAGTCCGTTCTACGCCCTGTTTATGGATCACCTCAAGCGGGCCATCGCCGTGACGCTGGGCTGGCAGAAAACGCTGGGGGAGCGGTGGAGAGACGTGCACCCCTGCCCGTTGTTTTCTGCAACCCTGGAGGGGTGCATCCAAAACGGCGCCGATTATACTGCCGGTGGTGCCAAGTACAATCCCGGCACCGTGGGCATGGTCGGGCTGGCGACGCTGGTGGATTCGCTGTATGCCATCAAAACGGCGGTGTTTGACGACCGGCTTGTCACCTATGCACAACTGCTTGAGGCATTGCGCTGCAACTGGGAGAACCATGAGCGGCTCCGTCAAAGGATGATCGCTTGCCCCAAGTTTGGCCACGGCGAGGAGGCGGTGGACCGGTTCGCCGCCGGATTCGTGCGCGAGCTCAACGAATTCATCGGCACCATCGGCAACGAGCGCGGCGGCAAGTATATGCTCAGCATGTTTGTGTATTACGGGCATGAATACTTTGCGCCGTTTGTCAAGGCCACGCCGGACGGCAGGAGGGCCGGTGATGTGCTCAGCCAGAGCGTCACACCCAGCCGCCTCCGGCCTGTCAGGAGCGTCACCGATACGATCCGCAGCATCGGATGCATCGACTTCAGGCAAGTTTCCGGCATCTCTGTGCTGGACACGCAGATCCCTCTGGGTTCCACATTCACCAAGGAGATGATGACCGGCTTGCTGCTTGGCTTTGCCGCGTTTGGCGGGCCGACCATACAGCCGAATGTGGTTTCCATCGAGGAGCTTCTGGATGCCAAGGCAAACCCGGACCGGCACAAAAACCTGATCGTGAGGATCTGCGGGCTTTCCGTTTATTTCACCTGCCTGTCTGCAAAGGTGCAGGATGAGATCATCGCCAGAAACCTTTATGGACAATGAAATGAGTGCAGAGAGGACAGGATTTGTCTTTGATATCCAACGCGGTTCCCTTCATGACGGGCCCGGATTCCGCACAACGGTGTTTCTGAAGGGCTGCCCGTTGAAGTGCGCCTGGTGCCACAATCCGGAGTCACAATCTATGATGGCTGAACTGGCGTGGGATGCGTCTCGCTGCATCGGGTGCGGAGCTTGCGCATCGGCATGCCCGAAGGGGTGCCATTTTTTGGGGGAGAACAGCCGGGAAATTCGGCGGGCGGACTGCGCCGTATGCGGGCGGTGCGCGGAAGGCTGCAGCGCCAATGCCCTCTCGGTGATCGGTAAAACAATGACCGTGGGGCAGGTCATCGATGAGGTGATGGTGGATCGCCTGTTTTACAGCGTTTCCGGCGGAGGCATGACCGTTTCGGGCGGGGAGCCCATGGCTCAGTATGAGTTCACATTGGAGTTGCTGAAAGCAGCCAAAAACCTGGGCATCCACACCTGCCTGGAAACTTGTGGTTTCTGTGCTCCGGAGCATCTGGTCCGCTGCGTGCCGCATACGGACTTGTTCCTGTTTGACCTGAAGACGACGGCGGACAACCATGCGCAGTGGACCGGCGTGCCACTGGCGCCGATACTGGGCTCTCTTCAGGCTCTCGATGCCGCATCGGGCAAGATTGTGTTGCGCTGCCCCCTCATCCCGGGGGTGAATATGAATGACCGGCACATGCAGGGCATTGCGCAAACCGCCGCGGGGCTCCGAAACATCCTGGAGATTCATCTGGAACCATACCACCCGGTTGGCATCTCCAAATGCGAGGCCATCGGCAGGAAACCGACTTATGCAGAAGCAAAGATGCTCACAGCAGGCGAGGCTGAGCTGTGGGCGGCAAAACTGCGGGGGATGACCGGTGTGCCGGTGGTGGTCATTTGAACTCGCCTGAACCCGGCACCATTTCAGTGCAGGGGCTTTTGGCTTTTGCTTCCAAGGCACTCATCCTAATAATTGACAAAAATACTCAGCAAATTTATAATGAGACAATTCATGGGGGAGTAGTTGGCGCCAATGGCGTTGCAAGTCAACATACTGGCCAATCATCGGTCTGGCTTGCATTGAATAACAAGACTCATGTACGGCTATGCTGTACCTGAGCAACCATCGAAAAGCAAATCAGGTGCTGCAACATGCATCTGGTTTTTTCTTTGGAGGGACACATGGGGATTCTGGAATTGCTTTTAATCGCGGTTGGCCTGTCGATGGACGCATTTGCTGTGTCCATCTGTAAAGGCCTCAATATGGGCAAGCCCAATACGCGGCATTCCGTGATTATTGCATTGTTCTTTGGTGGCTTTCAGGCGGTCATGCCGCTCATTGGCTGGCTGCTCGGCAAACAATTTGAGAGGTATATCACAGAGTTCGACCACTGGATTGCGTTTGGGTTATTGGTGTTCATCGGTGGTAAAATGATCCTGGAAGTATTCGACAAGGATAAAAGCCCCAAGTGCGAAACATCATTGAATCTCAAAGAGTTGACGGTGATGGCAATCGCAACGAGTATCGACGCGCTGGCTGTCGGCATCACATTTGCCTTTCTAAAGGTTTCCATTGTTCCTTCTGTTTTGGTCATCGGTGTGATTACGTTTGTTCTCTCGCTCGTCGCCGTGCAATTCGGATGCAGGTTCGGCGCCAGGCTGAAAACCAATGCCGAGCTTGCAGGCGGCATTGTGTTGATCTTGATTGGCACAAAGATCCTGCTGGATCATCTCGGCATTTTATAAGGACGGGGTCTGCCTTTTCATTTTGCCCTCGGTTTATGGTGTTAGCACGAATCCATCACCGCATATATATGGGGTGTCTTATGCTCGCGCCTGCCTAAAGCCGGTGACGCCAGCCATGGCGTGTTGCAAACAATGGAAAGGACTTGCCGATGAGCGAATGGGTGCTCCCCATACTGATCGCGGCGGTGGTGTGCTGGGGGCTATTGCGCGGCACGCCGGTGTATGACAGCTTTGTGCGCGGCGCGGGCAAGGGCGTGCAGACCTCCCTTTCGGTGCTGCCGGCGCTGGCCGCGATCATGGTGGCGGTGGAAATGATGAAAGCCTCCGGCGCGCTGGAATTGCTGTGCGGGCTGCTGGCCAAGCCATTGGGATGGATCAGCATCCCGGCGGACGCGGCTCCGCTGGTGGTGGTGCGGCCATTCTCCGGCATGGCGTCACTGTCCATCCTCGATGACCTGTATCGCAGGCTGGGGCCGGACGCGCCGGCCTCCCGCGTGGCCAGCACGATCATGGGCTGCACCGAGACGATCTTTTACACCGTGGCGGTCTACTTTGGCTCTGTGGGCATCAAAAAGGCCCGCCACACGATCCCGGCGGCACTGATCAGCATGCTGGCCGCCGTGGTGATGTCGGGCATTCTGTGCATGTTTTTGTGACTCTCCTCAACCCACCAGGTCCAGCATCAATTCCGGGCCCGGCTTGTGCAGGATGCGTTCCATGGCCGGGCCGCCCGCAAGCCAAGAGCCGATTTCATCTGCGCCGACGATCACCGGCATGCGGTCGTGCAGCGGGGCCACCGATTCGTTGGCAGCGCCTGTCAGGATCACGAAGCCGGTGAAGGGCTTGCCCAGCGGGTCGCGGAAGGTGTTATAGAACCCGGCCATGTATAGCATGCGCTGGCCCGGCAGCGTGAGCAGGTATTTATCCTTTTTCTTTTTACCGTCCACATGCTTCCACTCATAAAAGCCTGTGGAGGGCACCACGCAGCGCCGGTCCAGCAGCGAGCCGCGAAACAGCGGCTTTTCCAGCGCCGTCTCGGCCCGGGCGTTGATGATCACGCCGCTGCCCTGCCACTTGGGGAAGCCCCAGGCCATCAGGCGGGGCTCGGCGCCCTGCGGGCTGCCTGCCAGCACCGGCACCACGCTGGTGGGGAAGATCTCGCCGGTTTTCATATTGGCGTGCTCCGGTGTGTTCAGATAGCGCTGGTTCACCTCGTTGATGATCTCGCGCATCTCGATCACCTCTTCCTCGGTGAACACGGTGTAGCGGCCGCACATGGCAGTCAGTCCTTTCCTGGTAATTCCAATCCATTATGCATCTTTTCCCTCCATAAACCAACGGGGTTCCTCATAAAACAGATAAACCTGCTTGCTGCGGATCATGCAGGTGAAGCGCATGCCGGTGCCGCCGGCCTTCATCGAGGCGGCCCGGCGGGCGTCGGTCACCCGGTCCACCTCAAACACCCGGCCGTCCTCCCACGTCACGGAGCGGGGTGTCATTTTGCCGTCTGGCTCCACGTCCAGGTTCACCTTCACAAACACTTTGCGCGCCATCTCACGGCCTCCGGTCTCAGAAATAGGATACGGGGTGGATCACATGGTCGTCCTTGGGGTTGAGGCCTGTGAGCTGCCGGTCATCCATCATCACGGCCCGCTGGATCGCAAAGTGCCCGAAGCGCTCCCGCAGCTTGTCCACCGCGCTTTCCAGGCGGATGCGGCGGTCCTCCCGCATGTCGTCATCCAGAAAGGATAGCTGCTTGTTGCCGGAAGCGTCTGTGAGGTCGCTCCCGCGCACGCCCACGCTGCGGATGGGCCGCTCCCAGCGGTAGTTGCCGCGAAAGAGCTCCATGGCAAGGGGGATGATGTCAGAGGCCAGCTGGGTGGGCCGCTTGACCTTGGCCTGCCGCTCAAAGGAAGCCAGCGTGTTGTCGCGAATGTGGATCTGCACCGTGCGGCATTTGAACCCGTGCTCCCGCAGGCGGGCGGCCACGCTTTCGGCCAGCACGCACACCGTCATGTGCACATCCTTTTCGCACACCAGGTCGCGGGGCGTGGTGGTGGAGTTGCCGATGGACTTGATCAGCGCCTCGTCGCCCATGCAGGCCACCGGCGAGCCATCCAGGCCGTTGGCAAACGTCCAGAGCGTTTCGCCCCATTTGCCCAGCTGGGCGCGCAGCTGCTCCCGGTCGCAGGTGGCGATGTCGCCGATGGTGAAAATGCCCCGGTCATAAAGCTTGTGCTGCGTGGCCCGCCCCACATACAAAAGGTCTCCGGCCGGCAGCGGCCACACCTTGTCGCGGTAATTTGCTTTGGTGATCACCGTGGTGGCGTCGGGCTTTTTCATGTCGCTGCCCAGCTTGGCAAAGATCTTGTTGTCTGCCACGCCCACGGAGGCGGTGATGCCCAGCTCTTCGGCCAGCCGGCCACGGATCTCGTCGGCGATGGCCGGCCCGTCGCCCTTGCGGCTGCCGGTCACATCCAGCCAGGCCTCATCCAGGCCGAAGGGCTCAATCTGCCCGGTGTAGTCGGCATAGATCTCCCTGGCCATCCGGGCAAACTTGAGATATTTGGGATAGTCGGGCTTCACGACCACCAGCCCGGGGCATTTCTGCTTGGCCTGCCAGATGGCCTCGCCGGTGATGATGCCATATTGCTTGGCGATCTGGTTTTTGGTCAGCACAATGCCATGGCGGGCCTCCGGGTCTCCGGCCACCGCCACGGGCTTGTCTCTGATCTCCGGGTTGTAGAGGCACTCCACCGAAGCGTAAAACGAGTTGAGGTCCGAATGCAGGATTGTCCGCGCCATGGGCACACCACCTTATGGAAAAGAACAAATGTTCGTCTACTACATATGATATTACGCTTTAAAAGAAAATACAACAGGAAATCTATGTAAAAAAGTGGCATTTACTTCCAGTGTATTATCCTACCTTTTGAAAAAACTACCAAAATAATGAACAATACCCGGGGGAACCCATGTTTGAATGCCTGAGGCGGATCGTCCACCATATGAAGGCTCGCGCTGGCGCGGGCGCGCCGCGGGATGCCGGCGGCCAGGATGGGGCCGAGACGCTTTCCACAAAGCTCGATCAAAGCCTGGAGCAGCTCAAATCGGTGCTGGGAGATAGCCCCGACGTGGCCATACGGGAGTTTGCCATCGGGCGGGATCGCAAGACCAAGGCGGCGCTGGTGTTTATCGAGGGCCTTGCGGACAAGGAGCAGCTCAATCTGGCGGTGCTTCAGCCGCTGCTGTTTGATGCCGGCGAACAGCCAGGAGGGTTGTGCGGCCTGGATATTGACAGGCTCAGCCAGTCGCTATTGGCGGTGGCCAGCGTGAATAAACTCTGCACACTGGATGAGGTTGTGGAAAGCGTGCTGGCCGGCGGCACGCTGTTGCTTGTGGACGGAGAGGCGGAGGCGCTGTCCATCGGCTTGCGCAAAAGCCAATACCGCGCCGTGGATGAGCCGGGCACCGAAAATGTGGTGCGCGGCCCACGGGAGGGTTTCAACGAATCGCTGCGCACCAACGCGTCGATGCTTCGCCGCCGCATCCACAACCCCAACCTGCGGTTTGAGCAGCTGAAGCTGGGGCGGCAAACGGGCACCAACATCAGCATCGCCTATATCCGCGGCGTGGTGAAGCCGGGTCTGGTGGAGGAGGTCAAGCGGCGCCTGAAGCGCATCGTCACCGATTCTGTGCTGGACTCGGGCTATGTGGAGGCGTTCATCGAAGACTGCCCCTATTCCATTTTCGCCACTGTGGGCAGCAGCGAGCGGCCCGACGCGGTGGCCGGCAAGCTATTGGAGGGCCGCGCCGCGATCCTTGTGGACGGCAGCCCCTTTGTGCTGACGGTGCCAATGCTGTTTATTGAGAACTTTCAGACTACGGAGGACTATTACCTCCGCAGCTATTACGCCAGCACCCTTCGGATCATCCGGTTCATTTCCTATGTCATCACCATTCTGGCCCCGGCGGTCTATGTGGCGCTGAGCACCTTCCACCAGGAATTGATCCCGACGCAGCTGCTGTTCACGATGGCAGCCGGGCATGAGGGCATCCCTTTTCCGGCATTGCTGGAGGCACTGCTGATGATGGTGCTGTTTGATATTCTGAGGGAGGCCGGCGTGCGCCTGCCCAAGGCCGTGGGCTCTGCCATCAGCATCGTTGGTGCGTTGGTGCTGGGGGAATCGGCTGTTTCGGCAGGGCTGATTGGGCCGTTCATGGTCATTGTGGTTGCCATCACTGCCATCTCCAGCTTTGTGGTGCCCGCCCAGGCCGATGCCACAGCGGTGCTGCGTTATTTCCTGGTGGTGCTGGCGGGCTTTTTGGGCGGGTTTGGTGTCGTGATGGGGTTGATTCTCACAATCCTTCATCTGGCTTCGATGGAATCGTTTGGCGTGCCGTTTCTGTCGCCCATTGCTCCGCTGGAGCGGGAGGGTCTAAAGGACACGTTTGTGCGGATGCCGTTGCAGTCCATGGTGCTGCGGCCTACGGGGCTGAGCCCGGAAAACAGGCGGCGGAGAGTGAAAGAGCGCCGGCAGGAGAAGGAGGAAGCGGATCAATGAGAGAGAAGAGACGAGGCGGGCGGCGGTGGAAGCCCCTGGTTTGCCTGGCCCTTGTGGCCCTGACGGCGCTGACGCCAGGCTGCTGGGGCGCCAGGGAATTGAAGGAGCTGGCCCTTGTGTTGGGGATTGGCATCGATAAGAATGAGAACGACCCCGGCATGGTCTATCTGACCGCCCAGATTGCCAAGCCCAGCCAGATGAAGAAAGATCCATCCGGCGGCGGGTCTGGCGGGGAAGGCAAGGCGTATTGGAATCTGAAGAGCCATGGCTGGACCGTGTTTGATGCCATCCGGGAGGCCACCCAGCAAACCAGCAACAAGCTTTATGTGGCGCACAATGAGGCCATAGTGTTTGGAATGGCCGCCGCAGAGGATGGTGTGGAGAAGTATCTGGACTTTTTCCTGAGGGGCCAGGAGACCCGGCCAACCACCGATATCATCATCTCCACAACCACGGCAGCCGATGTGCTGGATGTGATGCCGGAGATGGACAAGATCCCGGGTGTTAATCTGTCCAGGCTCACCAATTCGCAGGGCTTCACCTCGCACGCCATGCGGGTGACACTGCAGCAGTTTGCCACAATGCTGATGAGCCCCACCACCGCCGCCGTTGCGCCGGTTGTCGCCATTGATGAGGAGAACGGGAAGAAAGCGCTCGTGGTGCATGGCATGGCGGTGTTCAAGAAGGATAAAATGGTCGGCACATTGAACAGCGCCGAGACCAGAGGGTTGTTATGGGCAAAGAACAAAGTGCAGTCCGGCGTGATGGATGTGGCGTATCAGGATGGCATCGCGAGCATTGAAATCATCAACGCCACATGCAAGGCCGATGCGGAGCTCGTGGGTGACCGGGTGGTTGGGCGCATCAAGGTGAGGGCGGAGGGTTCGATGGTTGCGCAGACAGGCTCTGTGAACCTTGCCAGCGTTTATTACATTGCAGTGCTTGAGGGCCTGCAGGCCGCTGCCATCAAGTTGGAAATCACCAATGCCATCAGCAAGGCAAGCCAGCTAAACGCCGATCTCTTTGGGTTTGGCGACCTCCTGCATAAAAAATACAAGGATCAGTGGCAGGAGATCTCCGCCAACTGGGATCGCATTTTTCCTGCAGTGGTGGTGGAGCTTGATGTGGAATGCAAGATCCGCGCTGCCGGGAACATCACCAGGCCCATCGGTGCCCAATAATGCTTAGGGGGATGCTTCTGTGACGATCGCATTGATCCTGGCGTACACCGTCGTTTCATTCCTCCAGATCCGCTCGCTTGCCGCAAAGAAATACTGGCGCGATCTGGTGGTGTTTTCATTTTTCATGGCTGCGTCGTTCACGGCAAGCCTGCTGATGAGTTTGGGCGTCCAGCTTCCCAACCCCATTCAGGGAATCCAGAGCATATTGGAAAAGCTTGGATTGCATTATTAACCGGGAGATGAAGCAAAGGGATGAGCAATGGGAAAACGGTGACATCCTCCCAATACCGGCTGTTGGTTGCAGAGTTTATTGCAGGATCTTCGCTGTTGCTTGCATATATGGATCGCACAGTGCAGCAGGATGCCTGGCTGGTTGTGTTGGTCTCATTCGCCGCGATCCTGCCAATCCTGCTGTGTTATGCCATGCTTGCCAACAGGCTGCCTGGGAAAAACCTGGTGCAAATCAATGACGCTGCGTTTGGACCAGTATTTGGAAAGCTGATTTCCCTTCTGCACATCGGCACTTTCTTATTGCTGTTCGTGTTCAACCTGAACGGCCTGGCCGATTATTATGTGGGGGCTGTCACGCCGGAAATGCCCAAGCTGGCGTTAGTCCTGATTACGCTGCTGGTCACCGCATATGCTGTGGCGAAAGGTGCCAAACCCATCGCCCTCTTCGGGCTATTGTCTTTGGTGGTTTCAGTTGGTGTGATTTTATTCACTTCTCTGCTTCTGCTGAAAGATATGGACTTTTCAAACCTTCTTCCGATGTTGGAATCCCCTGGTAATAAATACCTGCAGAGCGCCCATATCTTTTCCCTGACTTTCACCGGCACCCAGGTGTTTTTGATGATGACGCCATCTCTTGATCCTGGTGTGAAATTCAGGCGCAACACGATATCAGGCGCTGCAATCGGCACGGTGCTGCTGTTGATCGTCTCGCTCCGGAATACGGCCGTGCTGGGACCGACCACTGCCCTGTTTGCCTCCAATTCCCATATGGCGGTGCGGATGATCAGCATCAAGGACATCCTGACCAGAGTGGAGCTTTTGGTTGTGATCAGTGTGCTCGCGGCGCTGTTTGTCAGGATTGTGATACAGTTTTACGCGATCATCACTGCCATGACGGCGGTGTTTGGCCTGAAGTCGCCGCGGACTTTGATCGTGCCTGTGGGCGGGTTGGCGGCTGTGCTTTCGCTGGTGGCGTTCAGCTCCACGGTCGACAGCTCCTTCGCGGCGTTGCGGTATCATGCGTTCCTCCCAATGCTGGTTTCCTTCATTCTGCCGCCGGTGACGCTCCTTGTGCTGTCTGCCCGGCAACACAGGTTCAGCGAGGCGGCAGTTGATGGTGGCGGCCAGGCAGATGAAGCCCGGAGGTGATAATGCCCTTGGATAAGCGGAATGCTGTGCCTTCATCCCAATACCGTCTGCTTGTGACGGCGTTTGTCGTAGGATCGTCGTTGCTGCTGTCTTTCATAGACAATATGGTGCGGCAGGACGCCTGGCTGGTCGTCGTCATATCCTTTCTGTTCGCATTTCCCTTTTTGGCCGTCTATGTCCTGCTTGCAAAAAAGCTTCCGGGAAAAAACCTGATGGAGATCAATGACGCCGTGTTCGGGCCGGTGATTGGAAAGATTATGTCGCTGCTGTATCTGGGATATTTCTTTATATTGATATCGTTCAATGTGCTTGACATGGCCGACTTCTATATTGGGTCAGTCATGCGGGAAACCCCCAAAATGCCATTGATCGCCATTGCGCTGGCAGTTGCCGGCTATGGAGTCTGTAAAGGCATCCGAACCATCGCCAAGGCAGGTTTTTTATCGGTGGCGTTTACCATCATCACGATCCTGGCCACATCGGCGCTTTTGATCAAGGACATGGATTTGTCCAATTTCCTGCCTGTGATGGAGGCGCCAAAGCACACGCTGGCCCAGAGCATTCACATCTTTGCTGCGTTGCCCTACTGCGAGGCTTTTGTGCTGATGATGGTAATGCCCTCGGTGGGAAACGGCGAAAAGGTGGGCCGCACCACGCTGGCCGGGGCGTTCATCGGTATGCTCCTGCTGCTTTTAATCTCTGTTCGCAACACGGCGGTGCTGGGCCCTACCACGGCATTGTTTGCCACCAACTCGTATATGGCGGTGCGCTTGATCGATGTGGGGGAATTCTTCACCAGGGTGGAGCTATTTGTGGCCATCAGCCTGATCGGCGCGCTATTCATCAAGGTCATGGTGTTGCTTTACGCGATGATCACTGGTTTTAAAACAGTGTTTGGACTGAAGTCTGCCACGGCTTTGATCGTGCCGGTGGGCGGGTTGATCACGGTGCTGGCGACGATTGCTTTCAGCTCCACGGTCAGCCACGCCTATGCAGGGATGCGATATCACGCGTTTTTCCCTTTATTGTTTGAGTTCATTCTCCCGCCGGTCACTTTGCTGGTGGCGTGCATCCGGAAGCTGCCCGGCGATGGGGCAGAGCAGGAGGACAGGCTGCAATGAACGAAAATGGGGTTTTTTTCGCATCAATGATGTGATATCATATTGCCGATTGACATCAGAAAGAGGAAACCCAATGAAAAAAGGTTTGATCGCAGCGTTGCTGCTTGTGCTGTTTGCCGGATTGATGACCGGTTGTATGGGCGGAGGCATTGCGGCCGAGGTGACTGCCAGCCCGCTGCCCTCCGGCGTGAAGGCCAGCCCGTTGCCCTCGCTAAACCCCCAGGTTAAGCCGGAGCAATTGATCTCAGCCCAGGAAGCCGCCCAGCTGTTGGGCGTGGAAAAGATCCCCGAGCAGTCCGTTGGAGCCACCACGCCGCCCAATAGCATCGCCAAGGAGGGCATGTATTTCGCCTTCTATGATGCCGGCGATGGCCGCTTTTTGCAGATCACGGTCCACCAGCGCGCCGAGGAGCTTTCCACAATCGGTGTGCCCAAGGATCTGTTTGACCGCCTGCAGCGCAACGCCAAGGATCTTGTGGCGGTGGAGGGCGTGGGTGACAGCGCCTTTATTGCAGCACCTGGCCTGCACATGATGGCCAATGGCTATTATGTGGTGATTGCCGTGGGCGACCCCACTGCGGCTAAAAACGTGGAAATTCTCAAGAACGCCGGCAAATTGGTTGCGGAAAAGCTGGCGGCGAAGTAAACCGTCTTCAGTAACACCAAGGCCTCCCTTCGTGGGAGGCCTTTTTGCTTGTCTGTGTCACGGGCAGGCTATATCGCCGGCATCACTGTGCCGCCGCTCACTGGAATGATCGCGCCGGTGATGAAACTGGCCAGGCCGCTTGCCAAAAACGCCACCGCATTGGCAATCTCCTGATCGGTGCCCCGGCGCTTCATCGGCACGTTTCGCTCGTAATCGGGGCTGGACTCCGTGCCGGTTGCACGATCCCTGTCGCTGATCGTCCAGCCTGGCGCCACCTGGTTCACGGTGACCTGATGCATGCCGACTTCCCTTGCCAGCACCCGCAGCACGCCATCCATGCCGCGCTTGCCAGACACATAGGCGGACTCGGTTGGTGTGCACTGCAGCGCGCACTCGGTGTTGATGCCGATGTAGCGGCCGCCTTTCTTCTCGATCATCGCCGGCACAAAGGCTTTTGCCAAAAACACATTTTGCATCACGCAGGACCGGAACTGGCTTTCGTAGTCTTCCTGCGGCTGGTTCAGGATCGTCGTCCACTTGTATTGGATCACGGCGTTTGCCACCACGATGTCCGGCGAGCCGAGGGCTTCAACGACAGATTTGCTCATCGCCAGTACCGACTCCAGGCTTGTGATATCTGCCTGCACCGCAAAGGCTCGGCGGCCTATCGCGCGCACCTCATCAGCCAGTTCTTCTGCTTTTGCGCTGTTTTTCAGATAATGGATCGCCACATCGGCCCCGCATGCCGCCAGCGTGCGGGTCATGACACGGCCCAGATCGCCGGTTGCGCCGGTGATCAGTGCGATTTTACCGGAAAGATCAATTTGCATCGTTGCCTCCTGCCTAATGCATCGCCCGCTTGGGGATGCCTGAGCAACATTATAGCACGGGAAGTCATGCATTGGGGCTGGAATGGTCAAATTGCACACGTTAATCACGATCAGACCAAGGCAGACTGAGAACGCTTACCCTTGACGGGGCAGAGAATGTGTGAGATTATCTGTTTTTGGGCACCCGGCGCGATGCATCGGGGCAACACCACATGAATCAAAAGGTCGTGGGCAAGTGTGATCAATGAGCAAACACAATCCGTGAAGGGAAAGCTTTGGACCAGGAATTACGTTTTGCTGATCCTGGCCAACTTGTTTTCCGCGTTCAGCTTCAACATGGTATCCACCATTTTGTCCAAGTACCTTGTTGCGCTTGGCGTCACGCTTACCTTCGCCGGCGTCATTGTGGGCATCTTCTCAATCACGGCGCTGGTGATCAGGCCTGTTTCCGGTGTGGTGGCCGACCGGTTCAGCAAACGGAACATCCTGTTTCTGTCCAATCTGATGATCGGCGTTTCCGTGCTGGGGTATACAGTTTCCAGAAATGTGGAAGTCATCTTGTTTTTCCGCGTGCTGCACGGAATCGCCTTCGGCATGAGCGGCACGGCATCTGTTGCCCTTTGCAGCGAGATCATCCCCCGGGAACGCACCGGTGAGGGCATTGGCTATGTGGGCCTTGGCCAGATCCTGGCCGTTGCCGTGGCGCCTGGGCTTGGCATCACGACAACACAATATCTGGGATATTCTCTGACATTCGTTTGTTCGTGCGTGCTGGCCGTGATCTCAGCGATGATGCTTCTGCTGTTTGACAACCAGCGGCGGATCCTTCCGGCAGAGCGGCAAAAGCGCCACAAGATGTCGTGGAAGGAACTGGTCGCCAAGGAAGCTTTGGTCTTTTCCATTGTCAACAGTGTCATGTCGTTGAACAACGGAGTCGTGAGCGCTTATATCCTGTTGTTCTCCGAGAAGCTGGGCATTGGCAGCATCAGTGGTTATTTCCTGGTGTCGGCCATCGTGATGTTTGCTGTCCGCCCGATGGCAGGCAGGATTATGGACCGCAGAGGCCTTGCGGTGTTGGTCTATCCGGCGTTTGCGGTGGGAATCCTGGCGATGTTTCTGCATGGGGTATCCACCGCGCTTTGGATGCTGCTGGTGGCCGCGGCGATGAAGGCTGTCGCCTCATCGGCGATACAGTCCTCGTTGATGGCCGAGTGCATCAACCGGGCCGGCACCGGCCGCAGCGGCGTCGCCTCCAGCACCTATTACATCGGCGCCGACATCGGCCAGGGCCTTGGCCCCGTTATCGGCGGAGTACTCGCCAGCGCGTTCGGGTATAGTGTGATGTTCTATTTCTGCGGTGTGGTCACTTTGCTGGGCGGTGTGCTGTTCTTCATCAACCATATGGCAGAGAGGGGCAGGAGAATCACGGCACAACCATAAGTGTGGAGATTCAAAATATTGTCTGGAGGGAATGTTATGGCGGTTATCAGA
Source organism: Bacillota bacterium (assembly GCA_023435705.1). GTDB lineage: Bacteria > Bacillota > Clostridia > Christensenellales > UMGS416 > JAEYRA01. Next base: position 108,746 of record JAEYRH010000009.1, read on the forward strand.
ATGAATTATCAATCCAAAACACTGGGCATGCCCACAACAGTGTCAATCATCCTGCCGGCTGCTGGCCTGCCCGGCAACCCATCCGGATATGCTCCGGGGGTGAAATATCAGGCGCTTTACCTGCTGCATGGCGGGTTTGGAGATGACAGTGACTACATCCACAACACCAACATCGTGCGTTATGCCGATGAGCACAAACTGGCTGTCATCATGCCCTCTGTGCACAATTCCTGCTATACCGATTATGAGGACGGCCCCCAATACTTCACCTTTGTCTCCGAGGAGCTGCCGGAGGTCTGCGAGGCGCTGTATCCCATTTCTACACGGCGGGAGGACACGTTTGTTGCCGGCCTTTCCATGGGCTCCCATGGCGCGATGAAGTTTGCGATGAACCATCCGGAGAAATTCTCCGCTGTGCTGCTGATGTCCGGCGCTTCCTACCGGCCAGGTGTGCCCAGCGTGGTGAAGACCGTGAACGGTCAATTCGATTTTGACTTTGATATGAAAGCACCCACCGGCGGAATCTCTGCCAAGCTGAATGACCCGGACTACATTAGGGGCACTGCCAATGATGTCTATGGGGTTGCGAAGGCGAACGCACAGCAGGGCAAACAGCTCCCCAAAGTGTTTTTCCGGGTTGGCGATTGCGACCACGCCCTCTACCGCGCACTACGGGCCGAGCAAGACCTGAGGCAATGGGGTTATGAGACCGTGATCGAGGTTGTGAAAGGCATGGGCCATGAGTGGGATCTCTGGGATGAGACACTGCGCATCGCCCTGCGGGAGTGGCTGCCCATCAAGCATCGGGTGCTCAATCCAGAGGATTTTCTTCCATCGATGCCATAAAGCACTGAGAAAGCAAAAAGGCAGGGATAAACCACGCCATTATGTATTGTTAATCAGCTAAAGATTTGCCTGTATGTGCATAGGCAAATGCGGCTAACCACCTTAATAATTTAACTACCACGGAAACGGAAAATGAGAGGAGAATAAATTGCAGGAGCTTTTACAGGGTGCGGCAGCGATAGGTCTGTATGTGATCCCTACTGCAGGCGTGATGCTGGTAGCAAGATGGCTGCTGAAGGTCCCGGATGAAATGTTCCGGAAGATACTCCATTTTATCCTGTTGGGGGCATACATCCCCTTTTTGTTTGCCTTTGAGACCTGGTGGATCTCTACTGCGTTTGCGGCAATACTGGTGGTCCTGCTTTATCCGATCCTGACACTGGCAGGGCACATACCCGCCTTTTCCTTCTTCGTCAATGAACGTAAACAGGGCGAGTTTAAGTACAGTATGGTTCTGGCTTTGTCTATGATGATCGTCTGCATCTGCGTTTGCTGGGGCTGGATGGGAGATAAATACCTTGTACTGGCCAGTACATACGCCTGGGGCGTAGGCGATGCCTTCGCTGCATTAGTAGGCAAGCGGTTTGGCAAGCATAATATCCGCTTGAAGTTTGCCGATCATCACAAGAGTGTGGAGGGCTCCGCCGCCATGTTTCTGACCTCCGCTCTGGCTGTTATTGTTGTCATGCTCATCCGGGGGGGTGGTCTGAGCTTTGCCAGTTGTCTGGTTATTTCCCTTGCTGCCGCTGCAGTGAGCACCCTGGTGGAGCTGTGTACCAACAACGGATTTGATACTGTCACCTGTCCCACTGCTGCCATGATCGTCATACTGCCTCTGGTGCAATTGCTTGGAGGATAACACAATGCCCAATTCCAATTCCAAATCCGGTTCCCGAATCCTGCTTTGGTCGTTGATCATGAGCGCTCCCGGTCCCCTTGTGGTGGGCCTTGGCCTGCTTACCGGCCGCAGCTCCACCCAGATCGCGGATTTCGTCCGCAGGAGCGCCGAGCTGCTGGCCATCATCATGTCTTTTGTGATCTATAAGATCACCACCAGGGACAGCGTCTGCCACAAAGAGAAGAGAGTAAAGCTGGAGCGGAGCTCCAATGCCTTTGTAGGTGCCATGATGTGTATCGGTGGCAGCTTTATGATCCTCCTTGCTTTGACGTCAAAAACCACAGACAAAGGGAATGTGATCCCCGGCCTCGTCATTGCGGTGCTGGGCGTGATTGCCAACACTGCTTTTTGGTGGAAATATACCAGCTTGAACAGGGCAGAACCCAATGCAATTCTACGGGTGCAGGCAAGGCTATATCGGGCAAAAAGCCTGGTGGACAGCTGTGTTACCGTTGCGCTGCTGTCGGTGGCCATCGCACCGGCATCCCCGGTTTCCTTCTGGTTGGATTTTGTCGGATCCTTGATCGTTGCCCTGTACTTGATCTGGTGTGGATTCCGGACAATCCGGGAAGCTACGAATAGAACAGACAGCAACTGATGATGGATGAACCTTCAATTAATTTGAAAGGCAATAAAGTTCTTTGATGATTATCTAAAATTATGAGATATTAATCAGTCAATATCGAAATTTTTTAGTTCTTTGTATTGCGGCCTTTTTGTCCATTTAGCCAACTCCCCTCAGTTCAAATTCTTTATCTATTTTATAACTTTCTTCCACGCTTGTCTGTACTGCAGTGGAGGATAACATTTGCTGGAACATGTCAACGAGCTTTTGACATATTTCTACAAATGATTGTTTGTCCTGTATGGGACGGGAATGAACCGTTTCATGGAAAAGAAACATAAATTGTTGATTCTGACAGATCATAGTGAACTACAGACAACAATGTTCTATAATGAGTCATGTCAGGAATTAACTCTGACGTAATATTTCAAAATGGGAGGTTATCATGAAATACTATGTAGACGCAAATGTTGCCAAAGACGGCAATGGTTCCATTGAGAGACCATTCCGAAGGATCAACGAAGCCGCGAAGCTGGCGCTTCCTGGTGATGAAGTGCTGGTAGCCCCGGGGGTTTACCGGGAATATGTGGATCCGGTTCATGCTGGCACTGAAGATGCCCGTATCACTTATTCCAGCACTACACCTCTTGGTGCTGTGATCACCGGCGGGGAACAGATAAAAACCTGGCAGCATTACAAAGAAAACGTCTGGGTTTGCCGGATTGCAAACAGTGTTTTCGGTGAATACAATCCTTATACAACTTTAGTATATGGAGACTGGTATTTCGCGACGCCGAATAAACATACCGGTTGTGTTTATTTAAATGACAAGGCGCTGTATGAAACCACAACTTTAGAAGAATGTCTTAAGGGCGATGTTTATGAATGCAGCTGGGTGCCGGAAGAATCTGTGTATAAGTGGTATACTGAACAGGATACAGCTGCCGATGAGACGATCATTTATGCCAATTTCCAGGGACAGGATCCCAATGAGGAAAATGTAGAGATTAATGTCCGCCGCAGGTGCTTTATGCCTTCTGTAACCGGCATTGGTTATCATACGGTCAGCGGATTCAAGATTGATAAAGCTGCCACCAACTGGGCACCGCCTGCAGCTTTTCAGGATGGCATGATCGGTCCTCACTGGAGCAAAGGCTGGATCATTGAGGATTGTGAAATTTCAAACAGCAAGTGCGCTGGCATTTCTCTGGGCAAATATCTTGATCCTGAAAACGATCATTACTTTACCTATAAATATGTAAAGAGCCCTACCCAGATGGAACGAGACGCGGTTTGCCGTGGCCAGTATCACGGATGGCTGAAAGAGAAAATTGGCAGCCACATCGTTCGCCGCTGTAACATTCACCACTGCGAACAGGGCGGCATTATTGGCCGTATGGGCGGTGTGTTTAGTACCATTGAGGACAACCATATTCACCATATCAATAATATGATGGAGCTTGGCGGAGCAGAAATTTCCGGGATCAAAATGCATGCGGCCATTGATGTGGTCATGCGCCGCAACCATATCCACCATTGCACGATGGGAATTTGGTGTGACTGGGAAGCACAGGGCACACGTATTACCCAGAACCTGCTGCATGACAACCAGCGGCCATCATACGCCAAAAATCTTCCGGGAAGTATGATGTCTCAGGATATATTTGTTGAAGTCAGCCATGGTCCAACACTGATTGATAACAATATTCTGCTCTCAGACGCCAGCCTTCGTTTTGCGACACAGGGCGTGGCCATGGTTCACAACCTCATCTGTGGTGCGTTAACCGACGTCGGTGGTGGAACAACTTGGCGCTATACACCATATCACATGCCGCACCGCACGGAAGTGATGGGCTTTATGACCTTTCTTCATGGGGATAACCGTTTCTACAACAATATCTTTGTCCAGAAATGGCCTTCTGAAGACTATGTGACCTATAATGATCAAAACGCAAATCCCAGGCGGGAAAACAGACTTGCCGGCACGCACGTTTTCGACGATTACCCAACCTATGAGGAATGGATTGCACAGTTCGATTTTTCCAAGCGTCCAAACATGATGGCTTTGGAGCCTGCTCATACAGGTCATCTGCCGGTCTGGAGCGAAGGGAATGTATATCTCAACGGTGCCAAGCCCTGGAAAAAAGAAGTGAACGGTCTGCTCGTAGAAAACAATGATCCGAATCTTAAGGTGGAACTGGTGGAAAAAGACGGTCAATATTATCTGAATACAAATGTATATGAATACATAAAGGATTTCAGCGATCGGATGATCCACACCGAAATTCTCGGCAAAGCCTTCGAACCGGAAGCATACTTTGAAAACGCGGATGGAACGCCGATACGCTTTGACGCGGACTACTTCGGAAACCATCGCGGCATTCATGTTATCCCGGGTCCGTTCGCATCGTCTTCTGATAGCCTTAAGCTTCTATAATGGCCTAGATAGAAGCGCTTCACAAAGCACAGTAAGAGAGAAGGAAGGGGGGCTCCCCTTCCTTCTTTGGTTCTCGTTGGCATTAACCTTTCTCAAATCTGAAATTGGAAACACCTGAAAATGACATAAAACCCAAGAAAAAGAAAGAAGCCAGCGTTTCTGCGCTGGCTTCTTTTGGCACCCCCAAGGGGACTCGAACCCCTGTTACCACCGTGAGAGGGTGGTGTCCTAACCACTAGACCATGGAGGCATCTTGGCTGCGGGACTAGGATTCGAACCTAGGCAAAATGAGTCAGAGTCATTTGTGCTACCGTTACACTATCCCGCAACATTTAGTGCGAATGGTATTTTAGCATGTGGCGGCAGCCTGTGTCAACTTTTTTATTCAGATGATGAAATGCCTGTTTTTGTCATTCGCGCTTGCCGCTGCGGCAGCGCTGTGATACAGTAAATGCATTCAATCCTCTTTGGAGGCGCTATGACGCCTGATCAAAAGCCAGACAGCCATTTAAAGGATCCACACGGCAATGGGGGCGGTGCTGCCAAAACAGGTGGCTTTCACCCTGTTGCAATGATATTGATTGGTATGGCGGTGGCGCTTGGCGTGTTCATCGCTCTGTATACCTTCCATTTTTCACTCATTGACCTGGCCTGGTGCTTGCCGGCTCTGGCGCTTTCCGCTTTTCTCGTTTTCTGCGGTTCAAGGAAACTCCGCCGTAACTAACCGACCTGACACGCCGCAGTTTCACTCCGTTGTAACATTCCAAACCCATCCATTCCTGCCACGCAATCTGCGGGGTTATTTGTGGCCATTATTGAATTCGATTATCGTAAAGTTTAAATGTTTTGTTTTTGGGTATATAGCAAATACGCAACATAAATTTGCATGATCAACCGCTAGCGGAAGGAGAAAGACGTGGGATTGCAAGCCAGCAGCAAAAATAACAGCGAACCCGGCCAGGCCGGGAAGCCCCGCAAGACCGGCGCCAGCGCGATGATGATCGCAGGGCTGTACGGTTTGCTTGGCTGCTTGTGGATCCTGATCTCCGACAGCTTTGCCCCTCTTCTGGCCCACAGCGACCCGGCGGTGCTGGGGCTCGTGAGCATTGCCAAGGGTATCGCCTATGTGCTGATTACCGCCTTGCTGCTGTTTTTCCTGGTTCGCAAGGCGCTGCGAAAGGAAGCGGCCTACTCCAATCGGTTGGATGAAAGCCTCAGCAAGCTCAAGGAAAACTTTGCATTGCTGGAAGAAAACCGGCAGGTGTTGGCAAAAAGCGAGGAACAATACCGTGCGTTGTTTAACGCAATGCTTTATGGCTGGTCGGTTCATGAGCTGGAGATGGGCCCGGAGGGGCAGCCAGTCGCCGTGCGGACACTGGACAGCAACCCGGCCTGGGTCGATATCACCGGAACTGTCATGACAGAAAGCGGCATGGCAAACCTGACCAGGCTTTTGCCCGGCGATCGCGCCTTTTGGCTGGACAGCTTCCAGTCTGTTGTCGAAAGTGGCAGGACAATGCACTTCCAGGTCTTTTCCGACAGCCTGGGTAAGCACCTGGAGATCACTGCTTTCCGCCTTTCACCAGGGCGGTTTGCCACGGTGCTCAACGACATCACAGCCCGCAAGCAGATCGAGAAGGCGCTGGATGCTGAGACCGAACAGCTGCGCGTGACGCTTGACAGCATCGGCGACGGCGTGATCTCCACCGATAGCCATGGTGCCATCACCATGATCAACGGCGTGGCTGAGCAGCTCACCGGTTGGTTTGGCGGTTCGGCACTGGGATGCCCAATCGGCGAGGTGTTGGAACTCTACAGCGGGCAATCCATCGCTTCTTTCGCGGAGATGACATCTCAGGTGTTCAAACACGGTGAGGCATCTTCCTTCCAGGGCGGTGTCAGTGTGCGGTCCCGCGACGGCATTGAGCGCATCATTGCCGGCAGGGCGGCCCCCCTGAAGAGCGCAGAAGGAAGCATGCTCGGCCTGGTGATCGTGTTTCGCGATGTGACAGAGCAATACCGCAAGGAAGAGGAAATCCTCTTTTTAAGCTATCACGACATGCTCACGGGGCTTTATAACCGGGCCTTCTTCGAGGAAGAGCTGAAGCGGCTCGACACCGAGCGGCAGCTGCCCCTGTCGGTGATTATGGGCGACGCCAACAACCTCAAGCTGGTCAACGATGTGTTTGGCCATGGTGAGGGTGATGAGATTTTGAAGGCGATGGCGCAGGTGCTGCGCGAATCCTGCCGGGCGGAAGATATTATCAGCCGCTGGGGCGGTGATGAGTTCACGATCCTTCTCCCCCGCACCGACGCGGCGCAAGCGGCCACAATCTGCCGGCGCATTATCGACCGCTGTGCAGAGTTCCGCACGGCGGAGCGGGCGCTGAGCCCCAGCATCTCGCTGGGCTTCAGCACCAAGGAAACTCCTGAGATGGACGTGTCGCAGGTGATCAAAACCGCTGAAGACATGATGTATAAAAACAAACTGCTTGACAGCCGCACCGCGCACAATGATTTCCTGATGGCCATGCGCGGCAGAGTGGGTGACGGCAACCTGGAGAACGAGGCGCACACCGGCCACATGCTGGAGCTTTGTGACCGGGTGGGCAAGGAATTGCAGCTGAAGGATGTTGAGCTTGCCGATTTGCGAACGCTGGCGCTGCTGCATGACATTGGCAACGCGGCCATCGACTATCGCATCCTCAACAAGCCCGGCAGCCTGACTGACGATGAGTGGGAGCAGATCAAGCGCCATTCCGGCATCGGTTACCGCATTGTGCGCAGCGCGCCGGAGCTGGTGCTGGTGGCGGAATACATCCTGGGCCACCATGAGCGGTGGGATGGCCAGGGTTACCCCCAGGGCCTGAAGGGCGAGGCGATCCCGCTGCCCTCAAGGATCCTTGCCGTGGTGGACGCTTTTGATGTGATGACAAGGGGCCGCCCCTATAAACAGGCGGTGAGCCAGGAGGAGGCATTGTGGGAAATCTTCCGCAACTCCGGCACACAGTTTGACCCCGAGGTTGTGAACGCCTTTGCGTCGGTGCTTGATAACCTGACCGATCAGCTGCGGTGAGCCGTGGCAACCAAACATGATTTCTGCCGGGCAAGAGGTCCGGTGAATAGAAACAAAGGATCTTAAGGAGGAGAGACAATGTTTACATGCCCGAAGTGCGGTACGGTGGCCGATCCTGGCACGATCTATTGCGACAATTGCGGCTTCCGCCTGAAGGGTGCCACCTCAGCGCCGCAGCCCCAGACCGCAAAAAAATAACAAGAGACGATGGCGGGGCTGAAGCGGAGCGAGCATCCGTTTCGGCCTTTTGCTATTGTGAGCAACGTGAAAATTCGGGGTTGACTGTTCCCCATGGGCACGGTGTATGATGCCTGCGGGTGATGAAAGTGCGCATCAATGAGGCGATGGAGCGTTCCGGACTGACCAGGAAGGCGCTGCATTATTACGAGGGCATCGGCCTGATCTCTCCACCGGTGTTGGGAAACGGATACCGGGACTACACCGTTGGGGATGTGGAAACCCTGCGGTTGATCGCGGCGCTGCGGTCGGTCGATATGCCGCTGGACATGGTCCGGCAAGCCGTTGCCCGTCCGGAGATGCTGGGGGAGCTGTTGCGAGCCCACCAGCGGTCACTGGCGGCGCGGCAGCGAGAGCTGGATGGCATGGCCGCCAAGGCGGAAGAAATGTTGCTGCTGGCACAGTCCGGCAAGCCCATTACAAATGATCTGCTGCTTGAGACGGTGGGAGTGCGGCTGCGGCTTGCGTTCCCAGGCGGTTTCGGCCAGATGCTGGATGCACATTTCCAACCTTTTCTGGCGGAGCCGGTTCAAACTGCCCGGCAACGGGAAGCCCTGCAAGACATGGTGTGCTTCCTGGATGGCCTGGAGTTGGATTTACCGGAGATTGCCATGCCCAATGAACCGCACGGTGAGGTGCAGCAGTGCTATTGGCAGGAGCTTGACCGGCTGCTGGCGTTGCCGGAGCAGGAGCGTCTTACACAGTTATGTGAAATGCGGGAGCGCAAGCAGGCGATGGATGCCACGCTGGCAGAGCAAGCGCCTGAAGTGCTGGCAGACCTTCGGGGCAAGGAGCAGCGTTCCAAAGATCTGCTGCAAGCTGCTGGGTATTACGAGCATGTCGTAGAGAATTTGCGAATCATCTCACCCCGCTATGACCGTTACCTGGCAGAGCTTGAGCAGCTGGGCAGGCAGATGGAATGCTAATTCCCCGGGCACTTCCCGTTATAGTCTCGCACAGCCGCAAAGAACGCTTCAATGTTGGCCCAGGCGGTCATCGGCGGGATGTCGCAACCGGATGATACCACCCAGTTGGGATGTTTTCCGCAGCGCTCCAGCAGCGCCGTTGTGGCCTGATAAACCGATTCGGGCGTGCCGTTGCGAAACTGGCTTGCCGGGTCCACATTGCCCATCGCCACAACATCGCCTGGCAGCAGGGAGAGGATTTGTTCCATGTCCACCGCGTTGCCGAAATGATAAGCGCTGGCGCCGTTGGTCAAAATCGAATCCAGCAGCGGCACCGTGTTGCCGCAGTTGTGATAGATGAGCAGGAAATGCTCGTCTTGCACGGCGGTTGCGATCTGCCGCACATACCGCGTGGAAAACTCTTCGTTGAGCCTGGGGGAAAGCAGCCCCGCCGCCGGTTCGGCCATGATCACGCCATTTGCCCCTGCGGAGCGAGTTGCCTTGATATACTCTGTGATGAACCATGCCGCCTTTTCCAGCACCACATGCACCGTTTCCGGCTCATCAAAGCACTTCATCATGACTTCCGTCATGTCCATCAACCGGCCTGCCAGTGAAAAAGGGCCGATCACACCGGAGAGCACCGGCCTGTCGGTGATGAGCCCCACTGCCTTGCCGATTGCCTCCACATAACGCCCTGTGCGCCCTGCGCCCACAGCAGGCACCGCCAGCGCTTCGGCCTGAGCGGCGGTCTCCACCAGCCGGCCGGTCACTGTGGGCACCTCATCCGGCGCGAATCGCACCGTTGCGCCGAAAGCTTCCGCCTCCACCGATAAATCCATCATGCTCACAGCCGCCGCCGTTTCGCAGCGGTCCGCGATCCGCTTCATGCCCTGAGCCAGCAGGTCGCTGCTGCCGATGAGCCCTTGCACATCGGTGCCCAGCAGCTGGATGGAGGGGAAGGACAGAATGGGCATGGCATTTGTCTGCCCTGCCAGCCGCAATCCGGCCATCCATTGGGGCATGTTCCTTATCATTTTGAGCCTCCGTTGTGTAATCATCATATTGACCCGGCATGCGCATCGCAATTCATAATGCTGCGATGATTTGCACTTACTTGCTGATTATTCATATTGCCCAATATGCAGTGCTTGGGGGGGCTTGATTTGCCAATGTGGGTATTTTTTCCTTTTTTGGCGATTACAGTCTATATGCCAGTCAGGTTTACGGTGTACAGCCTCTGTGTTATAATAACCAAATATAACGTGAGAAGCAGCTGCTTTCATAGATGGAGGTTCCATGAGAAAACTGGCGGCCATCCTATTGGTTCTGGCATTGGTCGCACCCCTTTCCGCGTGCGGGAGGGGCGGCAAAACGCCTGCCCCGTCGGCCACCGGCACCAATGAGCCCAATGCGGTTACCCAGGTCTCCATCGGCCTGTGGGATCTTGGGCAATCGGTGGCAGGTCAACCCTCCGGCCAGATCAAGGACTATATTGCCAAGAAGTTTGGCGTTGAATTTGTGGTGTGGCCGGTCACAGGCGCGGATTGGAAGGAGAAAATTGCTTCCGCCGCCGCGTCGCAGACGCTGCCCGATCTGTTTGCCCATGGCGTTTATGATGACACCGTGGCTTTCCGCCAACTCATCGACCAGAAGCTGATCCGCGATATCCCTGAGGAGATTTATAAAAATTACCCCAAACTGGGCACGATGATGTACCGATACCGCAACACCGAGGCCATCGACGGGAAAATGTGGTTTGTGCCCCGTGCCAATATGATCAGCCGGTATGACAACGGCAGCAGCCTGGCGATCTGGTACCGCCTGGACTGGGCGCTGGAGAGCAAGCTGCTCACCGCCGGCCAGGCACCCAGCTGGCAGGAGTTTATGAGCCTGATCGGCTATTATTCCCGCTGTGACCTCGACAACAACGGTTGTGATGATTCCTATGCCATCACCGGGTTTGCCGATGATCTGGGCGGAATGGGCACCGTGTTTTTACAAGAGTTCGGCGTGCGCGACTGGGTGCTGCAAGACGGCGCGTGGGTGCCTGGCCTGCTTTCCAACCGGGCCAAGGAAGCGGTGAAGTGGGCCAACCAGGCCTATCGAAGCGGCTATCTGGACCCGGAGGGTTTGAATCAAAGCCAGGATGAGGCCATTATGAAGTTCTGCCAGGGTAAGGCGGGCATGCTTGTGGCTGATTGCTCCCCGGCTGGGGCTGAAAAGGTGAAAGCGGCGCTGCAGACCAATTCGCCGGGCCTGGACATGGCTTCCGCCGTGTCGGTGCTCGCCCAGCCGGTCAACCCATGGGGCGTGGTCTATCACGACGACACCTCCTATCACACTGGCATGGTATTCAATGCCCAGATGGATGATGGGAAATTGAAAAAGGTGCTTGATGTGATGGACTGGATGATGGGTGAGGACGGGCAGACATACCTGAACTGGGGCGAGGCCGGTGTGGACTATAACGTGACCGGCGACGGCCTGCAGACGCTTCACAAGGACGGAAACGGCTTGCCCATCACCTTCGGCGCGCGCAACAGCGAATGGTCCGCCATGACGCATATGGCCACCTGGGCCACCGACTTCATGCCGGCGGCCACCGATGGTGATTACCGGCTGAACTATCTGGAAACGCTGAAGAACTTCTGGTGGCCCAACAACTGGCGCAAGCCGCTGTTTACCCGCCAGATTGCGGACCCTGCTGTGCAGGGGTTTGACGCTGACCGCGAGGCCCAGCACGCCCTGGTGGATCTCATCATGCGGTCCAGTGACGTGGAAAAAGACTGGCCCGGCTATGTGGAGGCAATGAAGCAAAAGCTTAACGCGGACGCCGTGGCGCAGATCGTAAACGATTACGCAAAGCAAAACGGGATCATGACTGAGGAATGAAGCAAAGATAACTACCTTAAGAGGCGCGCAAGCGCCTCTTTTCTTCTCCGGAGTGATTGGAACCAAGCGAATTTCTCTTCGTCAAATGAGCATGGAGAAAGTGAGGGATATCAAATGATAAAGCAGATTTTTGTGGCAGGAGTGTTGATTGTGTTGGCTTTGGTATCGGCAGGGTGTGCCATGCTTGGCCTGCCGGCAGGCAACCCCAGGGGGTCTGCGGAAGTCGATGTGGTGGAAACCGCCAACCCCACCGACCGGGTTGAGCCCACTGCGATGGAATCCCCGAAACCGGACGCTACGGCCGATGCCTCCGCTCCCGACGGCGTGCCCGCCCGGCCAGGCTCCGGTGCAACTTCCGATCCGTCTGCCCACCTCAATGACCTGGTGGAAGCCTGCGGCACCGTCAAGCAGGTGAACGGCCAGTTGGTCTTGATCGAGCCTGCCGGAGGCGGGGAATTCATGCTGCGCTTCAGTGAAAACACCCGGTGGGAGGATGGCGTGAGCCAGACCATCGAAGTGGGCAACACGATCACCTGCCAGGTCAAACCCGAGCCCACGCTCACCACACCTTCACAGGGCGAAGTGTTTTTGGTGACCGGAAACGAAAAAGCCAAGTAGAACAGACCAACATAAAGCAAAAAGGCTGCCGTGCGATCCTGCGCGGCAGCCCTTTTTTGTGATGCGAGGCGCCAGCGCCGAAGGCGAACGCTTCACCACGGCCATTCGTTGCCCTCATAATCGCGCAGCACGAGCCTGCCCTCGTCATGGCTGCCGGAGGGCTCCAGGAAATAGGCCAGGGCCGGCGCAGCAGCCTCCTCCGGCTCCAGGTTTGCCTTAATGTTTTTTTCACCGTGCATATAGGATCTGACCCAGCCGGGGTGATAGACGCGGAACGTGTATCCATCCTTTGCAAGATCATTGAACAGGATGGACACTCCCATGTTCAGTGCGCTTTTGCTCATGCAGTATCCAAACCAGCCGGTGCGGTAGCTTTTGCTGATGCTGCCCGCCTCGCTGGAAACATAGCACAGGCGTTTCTCTTTCCCCTGGTCCAGCAACGGCAGGAGCGCCTCGGTGACCCGCAGCGGCCCCAGCGCGTTCACCTGATAGGCTGCCAGCATCCCGTCGTAATCGGGGCTTTGCCGGATGGTGCTCTCCAGCCGGTTGGAGAGGATGCCGGCGTTGCTGATCAGCACATCCAGCGAGCCGGTTTCGCGGCCCACCGCATCCGCCACAGCCCGCATCGATGCCATGCTGCCCACATCCAGCGGCAGGATGGTCAGGGCATCTCTGTATTGCTCTTTCAATGCAGCCAGTTCCGGCCACTGGGGCAGGAACTGCCCTGCGAACACCCGGCAGCCCTTCTCCAGAAGTCCCTTTGCCATGGCAAGGCCCAGCCCACGGTCGGCGCCGGTGATGAATGCGGTCTTCATTTTATTCCGCCTTTCCATCGGCGCACCAGTCCAGCGCGTTGCGCAGCAGCTGCTGAAAATTGGAGTCAAGCCATACGGGCACATTGTGCCCCGGCGTTAGCACGCACACCCTGCCCCGGCCTTCATGCCTTGTCCAGCCGGCAGGTGTGGTGCCATGCCGCGACGTGGCGGTCAGGAAAACATCCGAAGGCTGGTCTGCCATGTCCAGGAAGTAATGCTCGTCCGGCTCGGTGAACGCCTGCACGCCGGCGGCCAGCCGGTGCCCTGCTTTGGGCGCGAACGTGACCGGCAGCTGGGCAGGGTGCGCCAGGAAAAGCCCGCCCAGCAGCGTGTGCATGTCTTTCAGGCCGTCATAGCCTGCCGTGCCGGAATGGACCGCCAGCAAGCCGCCGCCATCCTGCACATATCGGAGCAGCCTGCCCCGCGTGGCCTCATCGGCCCACTTGGATTCATCGGCAGCGGTGCGGTTGTCGCTCTTTACCAGCATCACCACGGGGTATTGACTGAAGTCAATCGCCGGGATCTCCGCGCCGTCAGACACCACATCGAAGTGATAACCGTGTTCCTCCAACGGCTTGACGCCCTCGCAGGAGACATGGCCCGGGTGCCAGCGGTCATCATTCAGGAGAAGGATGTTCATGGTGGCCTCCTTTAGGATATTAGGTTGTATATCGTTGGGGGGGGCAGGGGCAACACTCCCTCCGTCACCTTCGGTGACACCTCCCTCAAGAGGGAGGCAAGGGGTATATTGATCAGCTAAACTTGTCCCCCTCTTGAGGGGGATGCCCGAAGGGCAGGGGGAGTGTGGAATTGTTGCAACTTCGTTGCGGTGGAACTTGCAGTCCCCTGGACCCCTTGCATGAAAATCCCCTTCCCATCATGATGGAAAGGGGATTTGCCTTACTTCAAATTCTCCGGATTCAGCGGCTCCAGCTCGGGCAGCACAAACCGCCCGTCCTTGCGCACCAGCACGCCGTCAAACCACATCTCGCCGCCGCCCACTTCCGGCGTCTGCAGCAGCACCAGGTCCCAGTGGATGGCCGACACGTTGCCGTTGAAGCATTCGTCATAGGCCTTGCCCGGCGTGAAGTGGATGGAGCCGGCGATCTTTTCGTCAAACAGTGTGTCCTTCATGGGCTTGGTGATGAAGGGGTTCACGCCGATGGCGAATTCGCCCACATAGCGGGCGCCCTCGTCGGTATCCAGGATCTCGTTGATCATCTTGGTGTCGTTGCAGGTGGCCTCGATGATCTTGCCATCCTTGAACAGGAAGCTGATGTTCTCATAGGTGAAGCCGTTGTAGATGGCCGGGGTGTTGTAGGTGATGCGGCCGTTCACCGAGTCGCGCACCGGGGCGGCAAACACCTCGCCGTCTGGGATGTTGAGGTCCCCGGCGCACTTGATGGCCGGCAGGCCCTTGATGGAGAAGCTGATGTCGGTGTCTTTGGCCGTGAGGCGCACGCGGTCGGTGCGCTGCATGAGGTCCACCAGCGGATCCATCGCCTGCGACATCTTGCCGTAGTCCAGGCAGCACACGTCAAAATAGAAATCCTCAAAGGCCTCGGTGCTCATGTTGGCCTGCATCGCCATGCCCTCGTCGGGGTTTCTGAGCACCACCCAGCGGGTGTCTGGCACGCGGATCATGCCATGCACCTTTTCGTTGTAAAGGCTCATATATTGCTTGATCTTCTGAGCCGGAATGTCGGCAAACTCGGCGGAGTTGTTGCCGCCGCGCATGCCGATGTAGCACTGCATCTGGGCCATCAGCGACGAGTCATAGGCGGCCATCACCTTGAGCTGCTCCTCGGTGGCCTCCATGATCAGCGAGCGCTGCACCCTGCGGTCGCGCAGCCACACAAAGGGCAGGCCGCCGGCAGCGTAGACCTCCTTCACAAGCTCGCTCACCGTGCTCTTCTGGATGTCGGTGGCCTCAATCAGCACCTTGTCACCGGGCTTCACCTTGCAGGAGTGGTTCACCAGGTTATGGGCCAGTTTCTTCATTCTGGAATCTGTCATCGTTGCACCTCATGTCTCGGATGGCAAGATTATACAACCATGCATACCCCGGTGCAAGTCAGTGGCAGGGTGGCCGTCGGTTGCGGTGGCCGGGCATTGCCGGTATAATAGCCGGGTAAAGAGCATTTTCGACCAGTTTGTTTTGGAGGCATGCCATGAAGCCCGGCGCCATTCGTTTTGTCCACACCAACCTGATTGCCCATGACTGGCAGGCGCTTGCCCGGTTCTATTGCGACGTGTTTGGCTGCACAGTGGTGCCGCCGGAGCGGCACCTTTCCGGCGGCTGGATCGACCGCATGACCGGCATTGCCGATGTGCGGATTGACGGTGTGCACCTCGCCCTGCCCGGTTATGAGAATGGCCCCACGCTGGAAATTTTCAGCTACCGGCCTCAGTGGCAGGGGGAAGCGATGCAGGAAATCAACCGGCCGGGCTTTGGGCACATCGCCTTCCATGTGGATGATGTGCCCGGCGTGCTGGATAAGCTGCTTGCCCGCGGCGGTTCCATGCTGGGCGAGGTGGTCCAAAAGAATTACGAGGGCCTGGGCCGCCTCACCGCCGCTTATGCCAGAGACCCGGAGGGCAATATCCTGGAGATCCAGAACTGGAGCAGGCCATAACTCCTGTCAGAATAACAAAGGAGCAAGCTGTGAAACTCACATTCAAACACACCATGCGGGCCTGTTACACAGGTTTCATCACGCAGGCCATCGTCAACAACCTGGCGCCGCTGCTGTTCATCATCTTCCGCGAGCAATTTGGCCTTACTTATGAAATGCTGGGCCGGCTGGTGCTTCTCAACTTCGGCACGCAGATCCTGGCAGACTTGATTTCCATCAAATATGTGGACCGTATCGGCCACCGCAGGGCTGCCGTGCTGGCCCATGTGCTTTGCGCCGCGGGCCTTGTGTGCCTGGGCGTGCTGCCGGTGCTTCTGAGCTCACCCTATGTGGGGCTGATGATCGCGGCGGTGGTCTATGCCATGGGTGGCGGCATCATCGAGGTGCTGATGAGCCCCATTGTGGACTCTCTGCCCGGCGAGGCCAAGGCCTCGGCAATGAGCCTGCTGCACTCCTTCTACTGCTGGGGGCAGATGGCTGTGGTAGCCCTGACAACCTTGCTGCTGCTGGTTATCGGCAATGGGCTTTGGTACCTGTTGCCTGTTGCATGGGCCATTGTGCCGCTGTTGAACGCCGTGTTTTTCGGCAAGGTGCCGCTGCCGCCTCCTGTGCCCGAGCACCAGAAAATTCCTCTCCGGAAGCTCATCGGCTCCAAGGCGTTTCTGCTGGCGTTGGTGCTAATGCTCTGCGCCGGCGCGTCGGAGCTCACGATGGCGCAATGGGCGTCGCTGTTTGCCCAGCAAGGCCTACAAGTGCCCAAGGTGGTGGGCGACCTGCTCGGCCCCTGTCTCTTTGCCGTGCTGATGGGCGTGGGGCGGGCATTCTACGGTGTGCGCGGCCACAAGATGAACCTGCGGGGCGTGATGCTGGCCTGCGGCGCTCTAGCTGTGGTGTGCTATGCGGTCACGGTGTTCGCACCAAACCCGATCCTCTCGCTGGCCGGCTGCGCGTTCTGCGGCCTTGCGGTGTGCCTGATGTGGCCGGGCACTCTGAGCCTGACCTCCGCCCGGTTCCCATTGGGCGGCACAGCGATGTTTGGCGCGCTTGCCGTGTTTGGAGACACCGGCGCTTCCGTAGGGCCCTGGCTCACCGGCTGGGTGTCGGAGCTGGCGCAGGATGGCGGGGCTTTGTCGTTCATCGGCAAGTCCTTTGGCTGGGCCTCAGAGCAGGCAGGCCTGAAAACAGGGCTGCTCATCGGGATAGTGTTCCCGCTGCTGTTGGT
Organism: Bacillota bacterium; assembly: GCA_023435705.1. Lineage (GTDB taxonomy): Bacteria > Bacillota > Clostridia > Christensenellales > UMGS416 > JAEYRA01. Next base: position 125,896 of record JAEYRH010000009.1, read on the forward strand.
GGTGGGCCTGCTGCTTCTGCGCAAGGGCGGCGAGGCGAAGGCTTGAGTTGCCGGTCTTTTGGTAATTTCACCGGCATAAGGTGATATACTGAACAAGGATCCCCAACGGGGGAAGATCGGATTTCATTGGAAGGGATGTTCAAAGCCATCGATACCCTACTGAAGACAATCAACGAGCAATTTGTGGAAGGCTTTTGGTCTGCATTCCTCGTTTCGGCGGTGGTCACGGCGCTGGCGATCGTGCTGATCAAGCTCATCGGCCGCGGCCTGGCCAGGCTGTCGGAAAGCGGCCGGTTTGGCACGATCAATGCCGCCTATGCCCGCAGGATCCTGGCGGTCGTCGTCATCATCCTGGCCGGCATGCTGATTCTCTCGCAGGTAAAACCCTTGCAGAGCGTGACCAAGTCGCTGCTGGCCAGCTCCGGTGTGGTGGCCGTGATCGTGGGTTTTGCAGCCCAGCAGGCCATGGCCAACGTGGTGGGCGGCTTTTTCATCTCTGTCTTCAAGCCCTTCTCCATTTGTGACCGCGTGAAGCTGGTGGATCAGGGCATCGAGGGCATCGTGGAGGATATTTCGCTGCGGCACACTGTGGTGCGCACCTTTGAAAACACCAGGGTGATCGTGCCCAACAGCGTGATGAACTCGGCGATTCTGGAAAACGCCCATTACCAGGACGCCAAGGTGTGCCGGTTCCTCGATATCGGCGTGAGCTATGATTCCGATCTGGACCGCGCCATGGCCATCATCGCCGGGGAAGTGCGCGCCCACCGCGATTATTATGACAACCGCACTGAGGAAGAGATCGCCTCCGGCACGCCGGAGGCGGTGGTGCGCCTGGTGGAGTTTGCCGATTCATCGGTGAAACTGCGCGTGGCTGTGTGGGCGGTGGACGCCGGCACGGCCTATGCGATGCTTTGCGACCTGCGCTACTCGATCAAAAAGCGCTTTGATGCAGAGGGCATTGAGATCCCCTATCCGCACCGCACGGTGGTGATGAAGCGTCTGGCGGTTGGCGGCGATAAAAACAAGTCTCATGAATAAATCAGAATCCCTATGGCAATTTAAAGCAAATTAGTTTATAATTGGGGAACACACATTCTACAATCAAACAACAAGTGAGGTGCCAGCCATGCTTTATCGCGCATTTCCCCGCACCGGCACGCCCGTCAGCGCCGTCAGCCTGGGTGCAGAACACCTGCTGCAAGTGGACAAACCCACCTGTATCGATGTGGTGAGCGCCGCCATCGATCATGGGATGAACTATGTGGACCTTTTTATGAGCGAGCCGTGGGTCCGTGAGTGGATCGGCGAGGCCCTCAAGGGCCGGCGGGACAAGATGATGGTGGCCGGCCACCTGGGCTGCACCCAGAAGGACGGTCAGTATTTCCGCACCCGCGATCTCAAGCTGAGCCGGCAGTACTTCGACGAGCTGCTGGAAAAGCTGGGCACCGACTACATCGACGTATTGATGCTGCACTTCGTTGACGACCGGGAGGACATGAAGGCCAGTCTTGATCCCGACGGCTTCCTTGGGTTGGCGCAGGAGTATTTGCAGGCGGGCAAGGCCCGCATGCTGGGCTTCTCCAGCCATGTGCCCAATGTGGCCGCGCCGATGGTGGCCACCGGCCTCTTTGACGCCGTGATGTTCAGCGTGTGCCCGGCGATGGACCTGCTGCCCCCGGATAACGTCATCGACGAGCTGTTCAAGTGGGAGCTCTATGAGCGCCGGGAGTCGCGCCTGTCACCGGAGCGGATGGCGTTCTACCGCCAGTGTGAGGCTGCCAAGACCGGCATCGTGGTGATGAAGGGCTACGGTGCCGGCATGCTCCTGAAGCAGCCGGGCATGACGCCGGCCAAGGCCATCCATTATGCGCTCACCCGGCCCGGCGTGGTCACGATGGCCGCCGGCTGCCGCAGCGTGGCCGAGGTGGAGGCTGCCGCCGCCTATTTTGATGCCACAGACGAGGAGAAGGACTACACCGCCTTTGTGTCCGGCTCCCATTGGAACAGTGACGGCGTTTGCATGTATTGCAACCACTGCCTGCCTTGCCCGCAGAGCATCGACATCGCTGCCGTGACGAAGCTGCTCCACCGCGCTGAGGAGGGCGACCAGAGCGCCAAGGCCGAATATGCGGCCCTTGCCCACAATGGCGGCGAGTGCGTGAGCTGCGGAGACTGCGCCGAGCGCTGCCCCTTTGGGGTGGACAGCATGGGCAATATGGGAAAAGCGCATCGCTTAATGGGCTAAAAACGATATAAAGAACGGCGTCACCGATGAGTGACGCCTTTTTTATTTACCCTGTCCAATAACCAGGTTTCAGCGGGCCGGGACGGGCTGGCCGCATCCTTCGGATGCTGCTCGCCTATGCAACCTAGTGCCCGGCCCCTACTGGTGGGGGATTGGGGGCAGAGCCCCCTCATTCAAACTTCACCCCTTCCCCCAATCCCATGGGGGAAGGGGTTGGGGATGAGGGTTAGGTAGCACAGCGGCAGGAGGGGGATCTCAACCTTTCCTGTTCTGCCGGATCAAAAACCCGGAGCACACCATGCTCCCCACACAGAACGCCAGCAGCGTGACCTTGAAGAAATCCCTGCTGAAAAAGGAGGGGTTGAACTCATTGAGGATCACATAGGTGATCAGAAAGAGCGAGAGCGTGATGCACACATGCGGGATCAGTTTCTTCAGCATTTCAGCCCTCCTAGTTATCGCCCACATACAGGATCTCGGTGGTGGTTCTCCTGCCGGCATCCTGATGGTTGAGCATCTTACCCTGGAAAATCATCTCGGAGGAGCGGCCCCCGTCCATATTGTAGGCCACTGAGCACCCCAGCTCTTGCATCAATTGGGAGAGCTGGGTCATTGTGACGCCCTCTGAGTAGCCCTTCTGCCGCCCTCCCACCACCACAAAGCAATAATGGCCCGGCTCGTAATATCCCACGGCAGTTCTTGGGTTCTTGCCGACCACGTTGGAGTTGAACTTCGTCATGGGCTGGCCGCCTTGCAGCAGCATCGGGCCAAATGTCCACACCTGCCAGGCACCTTCGGCCCTGATCTTGTTGCTGTCATATTGTTCCGGTGAAAACGCCTCCATTGACCCGTCATAGTTCATGACCAATATGTCCGCAGAGGTCTTCTGATCCCGGTAACTCTTTCCGTTGCGTATCACCGGGCCGACGTTGTCCACACAATGGTCGCCGTTGATGGCCAGGATTGCGCCATTGGCGTTTGCCACCTTGTCGGCATACTCGCGGCCGCCCATCACGTCAGCCTTTTTTCCAAAGGCGTTTTTGAAGTATTTCAGGTCCGCCACATAGATGTCGGCTACATAGCAGGTGGCGTCAAACTTCTTGATGGCCTGGATCGTGATGCTGACATTAGCGCTCTGATAGGAGCTGTCGGTCTTAATGACCTCGCCACCTGTGAATTTGTCCGCAAACTTTGCCCGCCAGTCATTGGGGTCTATGGTCGGTGTGGGCGTGGGTTCCGTAGTCATAGTGGTGGCGGCGGTTTCCCCGCCAATCGTGGCGGTGGCCTGCGGTGACGACGTTGCCGGTTCAGCGGAAACGGTGGGCAGCGCAGATGGCGTTGGCAGGTCTTCGGGCAGCTCCTCTACTGGGATCATGTAGTTGGTGATGTAAAACACGCCCAGCAGCGCTGCCGCCGCCAGCACGTCAATGGCGATGAAAAAAGCCGCCGGTTTTCGGCGCTGGCTTGGTTTGTTGTGGCTTCCCGTGTTTGTTTGATTGCGTCTTTGCATGTTGTTTTCACCCGTTGTCATGGCAATGCCGCTAGTATATCTTCCGATGCCGCTGTTTGTAAATGGGGCAGCATGCACTTTAATGGGGCTTGTCTGGATTGCTTCTGCTTATTCGCGGGGGTATACTATATCAAACTGACCGGAAAGGACTCCGAGATGAACAAGCAAATGGATGAAAAAATCACCGCGTTTCTCAGCGCCAACCGCGATCAAATTTTTGCTGATGTGGACCGGCTGCTGCGCCATGACAGCGTGACCGGCGAGCCCAAGCCCGGCGCGCCCTTTGGGCAGGAGATCAAGGATACCATTGACGAAATGCTGGCCATTTGCGCCGCCCATGGCCTGAAGACCCGCAACATCGACGGCATGATCGGCGAAGCTGTGTGGGGCGACGGAGAGCAGAGTCTGGGCGTGATCACCCACATGGACATTGTGCCGGTGGGCAGCGGCTGGACCAAACCGGCGCTCCAGCTCACGGTGGAAGGCGGCATGATGTTTGGTCGCGGTGTCACAGACGACAAGGGCCCGGCGGTCGCCTCGCTGTGGGGGCTTCTGGCGGCCTTGGATGCGGGCGCTGTGATCAATAAACGCATTGTTTTCCTGTTTGGCGGCGACGAGGAAACCAGCATGCGCTGCGCCAGGCGCTATCTGGAAACAGAACAGGCGCCGGACATGTCTTTTTCGCCGGATGCCAGCTTCCCCGGGATCTTCTGTGAAAAAACGATCAGCAGCGGCACCCTTTCGGTGGCGGTTCCCGCCGGTTCTGCGCTGAAGGAGATTTCCGGCGGCACCCGCACCAATGTGGTGCCCGGTGAGGCCGTGGCTCTGCTGTCTGTCAAGCCCGATGGCCCTCTTCCCGATGGCATTTCCGTGCTGCCGGGAGACGGTGGCTGGCTCATTAAGGCCGCAGGCATCCCGGCTCACGCAATGGTCCCGGAGAAAGGCGACAACGCCATCGTGAAACTGCTGGGAGCACTTGTTACCCTGCTGCCGGCAGGAGACCCGGCTGTCCCCGGTGTGTCCGCGCTGCAACGCCTATGCGCTGCCATCGATGGCAGCGGCTTCGGCATTGCCTGCCGCGACGATGTGTCCGGCGCGCTCACGTTCAACCTGGGGGTAATCCGGCTGGCAGGCGGCTCATTGGAGGCGCGGTTTGACATCCGCCACCCGGTCTATGTGGATGCCGAAACGAATCTTCTCAAGGTTTTACCGGCTTCTGCTGCGGCGCAGGGCATCACCGCGTCCGGCATCGTGATCAGCCCCGGATTCTGCATCCCCAAGGACCATGTGCTTTGCAAGACACTGACCGGTGTCTACAACCAGATCAACGGCACCAACGACGAACCGGAGGCCATTGGCGGCGGCACCTACGCCCGCAAGCTCCCCAACGCAATGGCGTTCGGCATGCTGTTTCCTGATGATCCGGAGACAGCCCACATGGCGGACGAACGAATCAGTGTGGAGAGCTTCATGAAGGCCGCGCGCATTTTCGCCAACGCCATCGCGGAGCTTGGCAGGGCTTGATTTTGCAGGCAATATTCTCCATGCGCTGCATGGAACTTCAACGATCCATGCAGCGTCTGAGAATTTGCGGCATACCAATGTGGCATTTGTTGAATGTCTGATGGTTATGATGGATATGGTTATGGTATAGTATAAAGAATGTTTTGATATTGAATTGCCGCCGCGCAATTGTTTTGGAGGCTTGGAGCGTATGCAGGAACAAGAGCAGACAATGGAACTGGAACAGGGTGCAAAGAAAAAACCAACGATGGCAATTGTGGTTTCGGCAGTGGCCGCCGTTTTGTTGTTGGCAGCACTGTTTGTCGCCCACAGCATCATTGACCGGGGTTATCAGACCTATCTGGGCCAATTGAAGGGCCTGATCGCCGAACAGGCAGCCAGGTTTGAGCAGGGTGACCCGCAGGCGGACTATAATGGGCAATACCGCCTGTATCTGGCGGTGGATGCTGAGCTTGCCAACCTGTCTGACATCCTGGCAAAGCTCAACGACAGATACCCGGTTTTGCTCACCAAAGCCAATGAGAAGGCCGTTGGCCTTGCGGATTTGAAGGCAAAGATGGAGGCTATCAAGCCTGCGCTTGCATCCTTCAAGGAAGCGGCAGATGAAGACGGCGCAATTGCCGGCGAGCTTTCTGCCAAGCTGGGGCAGGCTGTGCTCTCCGCCGAATATGCCGATTTGCTGGCGAGGAATACTGCCGCTGCCGCCAAGCTGGCCGGCTCCACCTTCACCGGCGCGCTGGAGAGCAACCGCGCCGCGTTGGCAGACGGCCTGGCCAAGCGTGGCGTGGCGCTTGAATACCTGGTGAAAGATTGTGACATTGCTGAACGGTTCGCCGCCTCGATGGCGGACACATCCATCACGCCCGATGATGCCATGACCGCAATCAATTCATTGATCGCCGAAAACGAAGCCCTTGCCGCCAATGCGGAGCAAGCCAATCTGCCGGCCTTTGGAGCAGGCGGGGCAACCGCCGCGCAGGCCGTGGCTTTGCGACAGACGGAACTCGCCGCCAGCGTGGCGTATTTCGGTGAGATCAAAACTTTCATGGCCGAGGTTGTCGCCTTCAACACCAAGCTTGATCAGGGCCGGGGCCAGGGTGTAAAGTTCACCGAGCGCCTCGCCGCCTGGATGGCATGGGTTAAGGACCTGAACACGCTGCAAGCCAAGCTTGACGGCATCAACGGCAAGCCGGAATATGCGGCGCTGCCGGCAAAGCGCGCGCTGGAGCTGATGGGGTTTTCTGAGACCGGCCTGGCGCTGTCGGGCTACGCGCCGGCATTGACCACCGTCAACGGCGCCATGGCCAGTTCCACGGCCATTGAAAAAGAGATTGCGGCAATGCTCAAATCCAAAGCCAGGATGCAGGATAAGGTTACCATATCCTCCCGTTTGCTGGAAAGGAACGAGATGCTGCTGGCCAAGCTCAATGTTGAGCTACCGCAAGACCTGGCTGAGGGGCTTGCCAATTTCACTGCCGCCTGCCAGGAACGTAATGTTTTCCTGAGTGAGTACGTTGCATATGTCAAAAACCAGGCTGTGGCAGAGGGCCAGGCAGCCAACCGCAGTCAGTATCTGAGCAAATACAACCAGTATAAGAATCTGGCGAATTCTTATCCTGCCGGCAGCAGCGACCGCACATTCTATCAGAACCTGGCGAGCGACCAGAGCAAGTTTGCCGCCCAGGCGCTGGCCGAATACAACGAGGCGTTGAAATCGGCCAAGGTGCACAAGGCTGCCTATGAGGCATCCCGCAAGAAGTATGTGCCGATGCTGGACAAGGTGGATTGAGCCACACATTCCTATCTTGACGACAGATGCCAAACCCACCCATCGATTTGCTGATGGGTGGGTTTTTGTTCTTGCGAACTAATACTCAGCCTTCTCCACTTTCAATCCGGGGATTTGTTCCATGAGCTTTACCTGTTGCTCTGAGCATATCCGAAAATCCGCAAGTTCTTCATGGGTGGTGCTGTAAAACCAATTGAAGTCCTTTTGGTAAAAAGCCAGATCTTCCGGCAGCTTCGGAGAAACCCATTCGTACAGCGAATTTGCTGACTGGAGCAACAGCCTTGTTGTTTCTTTGTTGATCTTGTATTCGTGTATTGTTGCAGAAGGACCGCGAGTTACTGTGCCAGACCATTGTTTTGACTTGTATTCCCTGATTTTGTGCGGCTGAAACAATTGTATGGTTAGTTGATCATAATCCAACTCTTTCCTTGTTACAAAACAAAACCTGTCAGAGTTTTTGCACAAAGCTTTTATTAGAGCCAGATACACATCTCCGGTTGGGTTTTCAATCACTCTCCAAAATTCCATTCACCTTCACAATACCTTTCATTCGCAAAGGAAATGCTCTATTTCCCCTTCTCCACCAGCCTCCGATAATTCTCCATCAGCTTGATAAACTCCTCCGCATTTCCGCCCATATCCGGGTGCAGCTTGAGCGCCAGCTTGCGGAACTTGCCCTTGACCTGCCCGGCATCGGCATCAGGCGGCAGTCCAAGCCGGGCAAGCTGCTCCGGGTCGAGCAGCCCTTCGTGCAGAATTCCATTGTCCTGATAGATCCGGTAATACACTGAAAAGAAATACTCATTAAGCGCCGACCGATATTGCTCCCGGTCCATTGCCAGCAGCAATTCCATGGGGTATCGGGCTTTTCCGCGCCCGCGCTCATGCAGGTCAAAGAAGGTATCCCACACAGAATCCTTGCCGGCTGGCAATGTTTCCGCGCCGAAGCGCAGGCGGGCCTCCAGCTTTTTAAGCTGGCGAAGCTTCTTTTTCAGTTCTGACGATGAAAAAGCATTCATTTAGATGCTCCTGACACAAAAAGGAGTCTCATACCCTCAATATCAGCCATCATACACAGGAATCCATGGTAACACAACCATGCATTTGCTATACTGAGGCCAGACCCACATGGGAGGCAGAAATGAACCCGGAATACAGCAGTGAGATTCTTGCCCTGCAAGCAGGGTGGGAGAATGGCGGGCACGGCCCGGTGGAGTGGCTGGCGGAAACACAGCGCAGCATCGCCATGCTGGATAGCTCCGGCCCATGCCTCAACGCGGTGCTGGAATGGAACCCCGAGGCGGAAGGCATTGCCGCCGCCCTTGCGCGGGAGCGGGAGACCAGCGGTCGCAGAAGCCCGCTGCATGGCATTCCGGTGCTGCTGAAAGACAACATCGACACAGCCGACGGCATGCATACTTCCGCCGGCAGCCTGGCGCTGGCGGGCCGTTTTGCGCCCAAAGACGCCTTTGTGGCAGCCCGCCTGTGGGCAGCCGGTGCGGTGCTGTGCGGCAAAGCAAACATGACCGAGTTTGCCAACTTTATGGCTGACAAAATGCCGAATGGCTATTCCAGCCGCGGCGGCCAGGTGATGAGCCCCTGGCGGGCGGATGCAGACCCCTCCGGCTCATCCACCGGCTCGGCGGTGGCAGTGGCAGCGGGTTATGTGCCGCTGGCCATCGGCACGGAAACCTGCGGCTCGATCATCAGCCCCGCAGCTGCGGCTGGCGTGGTGGGCCTGAAGCCCACAGTGGGGTGGGTGAGCCGCGCGGGCATCCTGCCGATTGCGCCTTCGCAGGATGCGGCCGGCCCCATTGCCCGCTGTGTAGCTGACTGCGCGCTGGCGTTTCAGTGGATGGCGGGGTTTGACCCCGATGACCCTTCCACCGGCCTTTGTGCGGGCCGCGCCGTGCCTGGCCTCGAGTGCCTGGAGGACGGAGATCTCCGGGGTGTGCGTTTGGGCCTGTGGGAGCTTGATGAGGATGACAAACCCGTGCGGCAGCCAGCCTTTTTCAATGCGGTGAAGGTGCTGGAAGCGCTGGGGGTGGAGGTGGTGCCATACTCACCGCCAAAAGGTGTGGGAGAGGCCATGATCACTGTGCTGACCCACGAGTTCAGGCCGGCGATGGACGCCGTGCTGCGGCATGACCGGGAGGGTGTCCGCACACTGGCTGCCATTGCCGAATTCAACGCAGTCCACTCGGAGACATGCCTTCGCTTCGGGCAGGACCAGTTTGATGTTTCGCTGGCAGTGCAGCGGCCCATGCTCACAAAAGAGTACTTTGAGGCCAGACAGAAGGTTCGCGACGGGCTCCAGGCGCTCCGGCGCGGCTTTGATGAATTGCAGCTGGACGCGGTGGCGAGCAAGGTGGGGCTGATGGCATTTCCAGTGATGGGCTGCCCGGCGCTCACGTTGCCGGTGGGTGTGGATGGTGAAACCGGCCTTCCGGTGTCGTTGACACTCAATGGTCTGCCCTTCTCCGAGGGCGCGCTGCTAAGGATCGGTGCGGCATTGGAACGGGTTGTTGGCACTGGGTGCAGGCCGCCTTGCGCTGAATTCTGACGGCTGAAATTAACATTATTTCCATATATTCTAGTGTGTTTTTTGGTAAAATTTCTATGAATAATCAAGCGCTTGCGGCAATAGGTCATAATTTATTCACAATTGCATGCTATACTGACAAAAAAAGGGGCTGCCGGGAGCATCTCGCAGCCTACATTGGTGTAACCGCCCATACACACAAGCGCGCGGGACCCTTTCGCCGACCGACGCACCGACCGGTTTGACCAAGCGCCAAGGAGGCAGGATCATGCAACCGCAAAATACCGCAGCCCACCCCACATTGATCGGGAAACACATGAACAAAAAAACAGTCAGATACATCGCGTCCAGGATCGTCAGTATCGCATTGGCCGCAACACTTGTATTTGCCATGATGCCCATGGAAACGGTGTCCGCCGCGTCGCTGAAAGCCGGCATGACCGGAACGGCAGTCAAAGCGTTGCAGCAGCAACTGGTGAAACGCGGTTATCTGAGCAGCGCAGACGGCAATTATGGCAGCGGCACCACCGCAGCTGTGAAGCTTTTCCAGCAGCACGCGGGCCTCACGGCGGATGGTGTGGCTGGGTCGGGCACGCAGGCAGCGCTTGATAAGATCACCGGTGATGGGAAAACCAATCTGACACTTAAGGTCGGCAGCGAGTCCAGCCAGGTCACAATCCTGCAAAAGAAACTTGCCGCGTTGGGTTATCTCTCCATCAGCTCCTATACCACTCATTTCGGTTCCGCCACCAAGGACGCTTTGATCAAGTTCCAGAAGGCGGCGAAACTCACGGCGGACGGTGTTGCCAACCCCAGAACGCTGATCAAGATTTACTCCACTTCCGGCGGTTCTTCCTCCACCGGCGGGTCCACCTCGGGCAGCGCCACTCTCAAGCAGGGAATGTCCGGCGCGGCGGTCAAGACGCTGCAGACCCACCTGGTCAAGCGTGGCTATCTGAAATCGGCTGACGGCAAGTTTGGCAGCGGTACGGCGGCGGCGGTGAAACTGTTTCAGAAACAAGCCGGCCTCAAGGCAGACGGCGTTGCCGGTGCCACCACGCAGAACCTGCTTTATAAGCTCACCGGCGACGGCAAGACCAATCAGACGCTGAAGTCCGGTCAGACTTCCAGCCAGATCACTGTGCTCCAGAAAAGGCTGGCCGCGCTTGGCTATCTCGACGTTAGCTCCTATACCACAAGCTTTGGTGCCGACACGAAGGCGGCCGTGGTGAAGTTTCAAAAAAAGGCCGGCCTCACAGCCGACGGCGCAGCCGGCCCGATGACGCTGATCAGGCTCTACTCCTCTTCCGCGCCGGTCTATATGACCAAGGGGGAAAAGGTGCTGGCTGCAGCAAAGCAGTATCTTGGTTGCAAATATGTTTATGGCACCGCCGGCCCTTCCACTTTTGACTGCTCAGGTCTGGTGTATTATGTATACAAGCACCACTTCGGCATCACGGTGCCCCGATCGGCAAAGAGCATGGTCACTGCCGGCGTCGCGGTGGAGGGTGGGCTGAGAAACGCCAAGCCCGGCGACATCCTGTGCTTTGGCAACACAATTTCCACAGTGGGCCATGTGGCCATCTATGTGGGCAACAACCAGTACCTGCACTCGCCGCAAACCGGGGAAGTAGTGAAAATCGAAACACTGAGCCAGAAGCGCATTAACACGTGTGTGGCGGTGCGGAGGATCTTCACATCTGACTGAGAACTGTATCGCCATCGGTGCTCACGCACCTCGGCGAGTTCACTTTCGTTCATATAATTCGTAACCCACCCACCGCGCATGTCGCTGGGTGGGTTCTTCGTTTGTTTGCCTCCGGATAAACCGGCTATCGGCTCTTTGTTTTTTGTCCCGCACTCATTTTTAAACCGAAACATGCGGAGCATCTCATTCTTTTCATATGGAGTGCAGTTTTGTTTACGAAATGTAAAAGAAACTTGACACAAAGACAAAAGAGTAATACAATGTGGCTGATCTTATTGACAAGAATGTGAGGGATCATCATGTCGTATCAGGAAAAGAGAACCATTATGTCCATGGTCACCGGTGCACCGGTCATTGTTGCCTATTGCATATGGGCTGTTTTAAAGTGGCAGGCTGGCGGAGAGGCCATCGGCAGCGACCTGCGTTTCTGGGCAAACGGCATGCTTGTGTTCATCGCCATCGGTGTTGCCGCGGCAATTGTGGGGCAGATCGTGTTCCATGTGGTAGTTGCCGCTGGCGGCGAGATCAAACGCCGTGTCTCGGAGGAAATTGCTAAGGAAATCTCAAAGAACGCGCCTGGCGCAGCAAGTGGTAAAGCCGTCGTGGCCGAAGAGCCCTGCGGCGAAATCGAAACAGAAGATGAAATGGACCGGCTCATCAACCTGAAGGCCTCCCGCACTGTGGTGATTACGGCAGGCGCTGGCTTTTTGATCGGGTTGGTCACGCTGGCCGTGGGCTTGCCCCCGGCAGTCATGCTGAACATCGGGTTCCTGGCTCTTGGCCTTGGGTCCTTGCTGGAGGCTGTCGCGCAGCTCCGTTATTACCGGGCGGGGGTGTGACATGGAGAAACTCCAGATTATAAACAACATCCGCCGGCTCCGGTTCTTCGCCAATGAAATGAGCCAGCAGGAGCTTGCCAAACGCTCCGGAGTATCCCGCCAGACCATCATCGCTGTGGAAAGCGGGAAGTATTCTCCTTCGCTGGAGCTGGCGTTTCGGATCGCCCATGTGTTTGGCGTGCGGCTCGATGAGGTGTTCGAATGCACCATCACAGACAATCCAGAGGGGGATGCCACATGAAAGCAGTTGTCCATCGTCCATCGAAAAACAGTTCCCTTGCTGTCAGTGATGTGGAGAAACCTTTTGTGTCTTGCAATGAGCTGCTCGTGAAAGTGCAAGCGGCATTGGTGACTGCTTCGGACGCCACGATGACAGGGGGGTTCCGGGTGGTCAAACTGCTCGCCGGGGGCCCCAAACCCAAAGAACCAATCCCAGGCGTGGAGTTTGCCGGTGTCGTGGAGGCAGTGGGCCCGGAGGTGCGCCGGTTCAAAGCCGGTGACCGGGTGGTGGGCTCCAGCCTGGGGTTCGGCGCTTAGGCGGAATATGTCCGCGTGCGCGAGAATGACTCGCTGGCGCAGATGCCTGCAACCATGGATTTTGCCCATGCTGTTGGGTTTGGCGACGGAGGCCTTACGGCGCTGTTGTTTTTGCAGGATCTGGGCAACATCAGCAAAGGGATGCAGGTGTTGGTCAACGGGGCGTCTGGGGCAGTGGGGACCTATGCGGTGCAATTGGCAAAGCACTTCGGCGCGCAGGTTACCGCCGTATGCGGCCCGGCAAACCTTGAGATTGTGCGCTCGCTCGGGGCTGATCGGGTGATTGACTACACCAGTGAGGACTTCACAATGTCTGATCACATGTATGACGTCGTGTTTGACGCAGTTGGTAAAAGCTCCTTTGCCCGTTGCAAACGTGTGCTCAAGGAGAATGGCGGTTACCTGACCGCGGTGCCTGTGCCCGGTGTCTTGCTCCGGAAACTTTGGCCCTTTGCCCGCAACGGCAGGCAGGCGTTGTTTATGGCAACGGGCCTGGCAAAACCGGAAAAGCGGGTGGCGGGGCTGCGGCTTCTTGGAGAGCTGGCCGATGCCGGTGCGCTGCAGTCTGTTGTGGACAGGGTTTACCCACTGGAACAGATCGATGAAGCGTTGCGCTATGTGGCGGCAGGGCACAAGCGGGGCAATGTTGTCGTCACACTCTAGCAGAGTGGAGGAGCTGAGCGGAAAAATGCGCACGTTTCTCCACTCCTCTCGGCATCAATTTTCTGCTGACCGACAGATGGAGCTTTTCTTTTTGCCGAATACCGGGTAATATAGACAGGAAATTCGATTACTCGAAAATAACCGAAAGCCAAGTAAGGACACCATTGAAATTCAAAGATTTACAAATTGCCGAACCGATCCTGAAAGCTCTGGAAAACGAGCAGTATGACATCCCCACACCCATCCAGCAGCTTGCAATCCCTCCGGCCTTGGAGGGCCGCGACCTGCTGGGCAGCGCCCAGACCGGCACCGGCAAGACAGCCGCGTTCGCGGTGCCCACACTGCAACGGCTGAGCCAGACCGCCGCAGGCACAGCGCAACATCGCCACATCCGCTCGCTTGTGCTCACCCCCACAAGGGAGCTCGCCGTGCAGATCTATGAGAGCTTCTGCACCTACGGGCAGTATACCGGCATCCGCTCCACGGTGATCTTCGGCGGCGTGTCGCAAGCCCCGCAGGAGCAGGCGCTTAAGCGGGGGGTGGATATTTTGGTGGCGACACCGGGCCGGCTCGTGGATCTGATGGGCCAGGGGCTGGTGAACCTGCGCCATGTGGAGATCCTGACGCTGGACGAGGCTGACCGCATGCTGGATATGGGCTTCATCCACGATGTGAGAAGAATCGTGGCGCAAGTGCCGGCTCAACGGCAGACGCTGTTTTTTTCCGCCACGATGCCGCCGGAAATTGTGGAGATTTCCCAGTCCATCCTGCGCGACCCGGTCAGGATCTCCATCACCCCGGAGACACCGACGGTGGAAGCCATCGATCAGTCTGTCTACTTTGTGGACAAAGCCAACAAGCGGCAGCTGCTGCTCCACCTGCTGGAAGACGAAACCATCCGCTCGGCCCTCGTGTTCACTCGCACCAAGCACGGTGCGGACCGCGTGGTGCGGGAGCTCAAAAAGGGTAATGTGCACGCCCAGGCCATCCATGGCGACAAGTCACAGGTGGCGCGGCAAAGAGCCTTGAAAGAGTTTAAGGCCGGGCACATCCGCGTGCTGGTGGCAACCGACATTGCGGCGCGAGGGCTGGATATCGATGAACTGTCCCACGTGATCAATTATGACCTGCCCAACATCCCTGAGACCTATGTGCACCGGATCGGGCGCACCGGCCGGGCAGGCCATGGCGGGGTCGCAATGTCCATGTGTGATTTTGATGAAAAGAAGCTGCTGGCAGACATCGAAAAGCTCATCGGCAAGCCAATCCCCGTGGTGGAGGGCCATCCCTTCCCGATGATGATCCATGAATCGCTGCCCAAGCCCCAACCGCCGCCCAGGCGCGCGCAACCGGCGAATGATGGGCAACCCCGCAGGACTGGAAGGCAACCGCATTTTGACGCAAGGAACAGGCGCTGAACCGGGCCTCTTTCTGGAGCTGAAAAGCCATGGCACCATCACTGAATTTCAATAGAGACAATTCTGAAGAAAAGCATTGCGTAAATGCTTTTCTTTTCATGTGCAAACTGACTCAGACTTCTGTATAATGCTCTCAGGAGTGATGCATTATGGCAAAGATTTTTGAAAGCCTCACCGATCTCATCGGCGGCACGCCACTGCTGGCCCTCAACCGCTACGGCAAGGCCATCGGCCTGGAAGCAAGGATCCTGGCGAAGCTGGAATACTTCAACCCCGGCGGCAGCGTGAAGGATCGTATTGGTTATGGGATGATCCTGGATGCGGAGCAAAACGGCAAGCTCGATGGTGACACGGTGATCGTGGAGTCCACCAGCGGCAACACCGGCATTGGGCTGGCGCTGACCGCCGCAGCCCGTGGCTACCGGCTGATCCTCACGATGCCGGAAAGCTTCAGTGTGGAGCGCCGCATGATGCTGGCCGCCCTGGGTGCGGAGCTTGTGCTGACACCCTCCGGCGAGGGTATGCAAGGCGCGGTGAACCGCGCCGCGGAGCTTTGCGCCACGTTGCCAAAGACCTTTATGCCCAGCCAGTTTGACAACCCAGCCAACCCGGCCATGCACCGCCGCACCACCGCCGAGGAAATTTGGCGCGACACCGACGGGGCTGTGGATGCCTTTGTGGGCGGCGTGGGCACCGGCGGCACATTGACCGGTGTGGGAGAAGTCTTGAAGCAGCGCAACCCCGCCATCCACATCGCAGCGGTGGAGCCCTTCGACTCGCCGTTGCTCACTGGCGGCAGGCCCGGCTCCCACAAGCTGCAGGGCATTGGCGCGAACTTCATCCCCAAGGTGCTGAACCGCGAGATCATCGACGAGGTCTTTGACATCAAGGCGGAAGAGGCCTATGCGGCCTCCCGGTTGGTTGCGCGTACGGAAGGCTTGCTGGTGGGTATCTCCTCCGGTGCTGCGCTGCACGCCGCCACAGAGCTTGCGAAACGGTCTGAGTTTGCAGGCAAGACAATTGTGGTTGTGCTGCCGGACACTGGGGAACGGTATTTGTCTACGGAGTTGTATCGGGAGTAACATTCTCTTTCGTCTGTCCTGGGGGTCCGGGGGTTTGCAAGTTCCGCCGTGACGAAGCGGAAATCCGGGCGACTAGGCTGAGCAACTGTTTGAGGAGGGCAACGCCCGACGAGTTGTTGTCAGCCCGCCCGGATAACGGCTGAGGAGCGGTCTTGGGAACTTGCCTCCCCCGGTTGGTTTTGGTACTTTTGACACACAAAAGTACATTAACCGCAAATCTTAACCTCACCCCCTTCCTCTCTCCCATGGAGAGAGGTGAAAGAACGGTGAAATATGAAAATCGCAATCATTGACGGCCAGGGCGGCGGCGTGGGCAGGGCACTGGTCGCAGCCCTCCGGGAGCGGATCGGCAGCAGCAGCCCCCACACCATCATAGCCCTAGGCACCAACGCGCTTGCCACCCAAGCGATGCTGAGGGCCGGGGCTGACGAAGGCGCCACCGGTGAAAACGCCATTGCCGTGAACGCTCCCCATGCCGACATGATCGCCGGACCCATCGGCATCGTGCTGGCCAACGCACTGCTTGGAGAACTCACGCCACGGATGGCCGAGGCCATTTCCGCCAGCCCAGCCCAGAAGGTGTTGGTCCCAATGGAGCGCTGCCAGGCCCATGTGGTGGGCACGTCGCCGCAGCCGTTGGGGGCGCTGGTGGAGCAAGCGGTGGATTATATATTTCAGTCACCTGCCAACCCACGTTGAGACCTCGTGGTATTGATATCAAGGGTGGATAAGTAGGTGTGGAAAGCTAGGCAATGACCTTTTCAATCAACCGCCGGACAAGCGGTTCGTCATACTCAGTGATGGCTGTGGGCTGTTTCCGCAAAAACGCGCTCATGTCAGCAATGCGTTTTCTTACTTCATCCCGCCCGGCGCTTTCCATCTAAACATTTTGTTTCTCTTCACGCAAACTGTAAATTTCTTCGGCGACATCCTCATAGTCGGCTTTGGAGTTAGCCAACTTCAGATGCTCGGCTTGCAGCTCCTCCAGCCGTTGGCGTTGTTAAGCCGGATAGCCCAAGCCTTGGTGCGACTATCCGATTCGCCGAAGGAATCCGTGGAGTTTTTCAGTGCCTTTTCCAGCAGACTGATCTTTTCCGTTTGCTCGTCGATCTCACGATTGAGTACCTTATTGCGGGCGGTGACAGCTTGTATGGAGTTATCCTGTTTATCGAACTGCGAGGCGACCAGCTTCATTTCCGAGCCGAACACCTTGAAATCATGATTGATATCGCGTAGTGCCTTTTTGAATTCCTTTTCGCCCTCGATCCCGATCTTGAGTCCGAAGTTGTCTGCCATACTGTCACCTCCTTTTAATGGGCATAAAAAAAGAGCAACCGTTCGATTGCTCTGGGATTGATTGATATTAACGAGTGTGTCAACTCATGACACACAAATTTGAAATTGTCATGCCGTTTGGATTTGTTAGCTTCTGTTACTTCATTTCTGATCTTCTCTACTAACATTCCAATAACGTAGGGCAACTTACTTCACGAAAGAGATCCCCTCTTTATCTCCCAATTCATTGACTAAGATATCTGCAATCGTTGCTTGCTTATAGGCAATATATCTGCTTTCGGTCTCCCCTTGAGGCGTCCAATAAGCAAGCCACCCACCGTTTGTCTGGACGTAAGTATTTCCTTCCAACAGGGGCAAAAATTCTGCTTTGGCGCCAGAGGTGATCAGAGGTCCTGTAGAAAGATAAAACACATTGTTTCTCATAGCGAAATTTCTGGCAGTATTCGGATGCCGGTGCCCTTCATATGCAGAGCTAAATTTAGACCAGTCAGGCATAACGGTGGACGTAAATCCATAACCCGTATAGAGGAAGTAGTTATCCTCAATCAGCGTGTTCTCCATTCTATGCGTGCCAAAACCTGCGTTGTCCTCGAGCGCGAAGAAGATTTCTATGGGCATGTTTATATAAGCGAATAAGTTGCGCGCATAGGTGATGTTTTGCTGCAGGACATCATGATATCCTGTATTTTCATTTCCGGTTACCGATGCATTTTCCTGCGGATCCTGATTGGAAACCCCCGCATCGAAGCACTGATAAATATAGCAATCCGTGACCGAATAATGATCATAGCTGCCATCGCACTCCACACCATTGCCATAGATAGCAGCTTCGCCGGTATCATATGAATAATACTGTATGCTACCGCCTATCCAACCAATCTCACAGAAGCTGACATCAAAGCCCATATCGGAGCCAAAAATAGCGTGCGAGCCACAGTACTTAATGCATAAATTGTTAAACACCGCATCGTCCGCGGGAATAATGACGTTCTGTCGTTCTGCGAACTCAATGCTATGATACACCTCGCCCGGATTTCCTTCATCACAACGAAGATACAGATCGCCCACAACCTCGGGTCTCTCGTTATAATCGCAGTTATCCATCACGGTATAACGGAAGGGTGCGCCATCATACAAGGTGCTGTCCGCTTCTGAAAAGAAATCAAGATTCTCCGGCAGCTCCTGTACCAAATTAAAGGGTTGTCCTTGATTTACCGTGGAAACGTATCCATTCAAATATGCCGGATAAATCCGGTGCGCATAGGATTCCCCTTCGTTGAATATGATGTTGCCGCAGTCCATCAACTGTTCGGAAAAGTGCCAGATGTTATCTGTTCCATCAACAAGTGCCCATTTTGAAGGGTCTGCGCCGTTACAGGAGGACGCGTAAATCTTGGGTTTGTCTCCCTCACCATATGCCGAATAGACCACGCCCTTCTGCGCCCAGAGCTGTCCGCGCCATAGATCGCCACGCTGGAAATACACACCGTCTCCCTCTTTTATAGGAGCGGTGTTTACCTTCTTGAGCGTTGCCCATGCCGTTTCAGGACTCTTGCCATCTGCGGTGTCATCACCGCTGCTTGAAGAAATATAGTATGCGGTACCGGTACACGCGAGGCTGTCCATATTTTTGAGGATTCGCAGTTTCAAGTCATCTGCCTGCTTCAAAAGCGCTTCGTCTTCTTCTGTGAGAACGCGGCTCTGCATAATATTGATGCCCAGAATTTCCGAGTGATATAAACGCATCACAGCGGCAATTGCATCTTCTTTCGTTAACTCCGCGTTCAAATGAAAATCCATATTTTCATCGCAGGATAAAAAATGCGTCCGTTGACTCAGATCCATACGCCGCTGCATGTAGAAAACAGCGGTTGTTGCAACATTACCAACGGAGTCCTGTGATCCATCGGGAAACAAAAGAGACATCTGGCGATCTGCATCAGTTAGGTATGGATAATCCCATGATAGTTGGGAGAAAATTAGGTCATAGCTCACTTCGTTTTCAATGCAAAAACCGTAATCGCGCGCATTATAGGTTGTCCAACCGAGTGCATCGGCAGCCTCCATGATCAGAACCAGCGCATCATCGCGGCGCATGGACCGTGAAGGAAAACCATCCCGATCTACCTTTTCTGTCCATTTAGCTAATGATTTATCGTCTTTTTTAGAAATAAACTGGCTTACCATATCATAGAATGATGGAAAATCTGCAGATTTGGTCAAATCGGATAACCAAGCATCCGAAACGATACCCATGTTATGCGCTTCCTCGACTTCAGGTAATGAACTAGAAGCAGGCGCTTCGGTTATCGTTGGCGTGTCTGTGGGTGCAATGGTTTCGGTTGGCTCTGCACTTTGGGCCGAGCAAGCTGTTAGCGAAAGTATACACACTAGAGATAGAATGTAAGAAATACACTTTTTCATGAGACTTGGCTCCTAAATATAATCCTGAATTTCAAGATAAAATCACTCTTGTTTTTTTCTAATACAGCCAACTAAAATTTTCTCTATTATGAGTAGTAAACATCTTCTTAATTAAACTACCACGCGTTTGCGCTGTCAACATACCAGGCAAAAATATTGCGTAGAACTCAATTGCTTTTGGTGGTGATATATCCCCTTGAACGGATAGAGTCCATAATATTTCTTTGACTTGTTTCCGAGAACGGATAAACCGTGTGGACTTATTCCCTAGTACGGATATAATATAAAATACACTCAAGACATCAAAATGGACGACTCGTTCCACGTTGAGACGGTAGTTTGGATGTGCCAGAACGATTGTCATGCCAGAGGGGGTCAAAGAAAATGGTTATTGTTTACGAATCAAAAACGGGTTTTACCAAGAAATATGCAGACATGCTCTCTGCGAAGACAGCATTACAGGCTTTTCGAGTCAAAGAGCTGGCAAAGGTTCGTCGTGACGAAGAAGTGATTTTTCTCGGATGGATGAAAGTCGGAAAAGTTCAAGGTCTTAATAAACTCCAAAAATACAACGTGATCGCTGTTTGCGGATCGGGCACAGGACGAGTCGCTGAGCCCGATACCGAGACAGTGATCGCTCGGAACGAGATAGAAAACAAACCATTCTTTTATCTGCGCGGCGGATGTTTCCCTTTGAAAGAGATAAGAGGCATGGATAAAATCATGCTGTCCATGTTTGTGAAGATTCTGAAAAGCCGTAAAGACAAAGACGAGAAAACCGAAGAATCCATCTCGATCATCGAAAACGGTTTTGATGGCGTAAATGAAGAAAATCTCGCGCCTGTGCTTGAATGGCTGGCTGCAAGGTAACGGGCATGCACATATCGTGCTATTTGACACCTGCACCCATCCACAGTATAATTCCAACAGCAGGCGTCATGAAGTCGCCGCGGGGCCAGAAGGCCGATTGAATTCAGTCAGTAGTATTTTTAAGATGAATTTCGCAGCCACGAAGGTTGCTTCGCCGTTGAAACGGCGTGGGCTTCGGTGGCTTTATTTTTTGCCAAAGGATTGATTCCAGTATGCATATGTCCGATGCGTTGATCACCCCGGTGGTGGGCGGTGTGCTGTGGGCGGGAGCCGCCGCCGCAGCTGGTTATTCTATGCGAAAGCTCAACCGTGACGATCTGATGGAAGGTAAAAAGGTGCCGTTGATGGGCGTGATGGGTGCTTTTGTGTTCGCCGCCCAGATGATCAACTTCACCATCCCCGGCACGGGCTCCAGCGGGCATATTGGCGGGGGCCTGCTGCTGGCGGCGATGCTGGGGCCCCAGGCGGGCTTTTTGACGTTGATGGCAGTGCTGGTGATTCAAGGCCTCTTCTTTGCCGATGGCGGATTGCTGGCTATGGGCTGCAACATCATTAATATGGGCTTTTTCTCCTGTTTCGTGGCGTATCCGCTGATCTTCAGACCGATGCTGAGAAAAGGCGCGTCGCCGGGCCGGCTCACGGCAGCGTCGGTGCTGGCGAGTGTGGCGGGCTTGCAGTTGGGAGCCTTTGCCGTGGTGCTGCAGACGGTTTTGTCTGGCCGCACCGAGCTGCCTTTCGGCGCGTTTGCTCTGGCGATGCAGCCCATCCACCTGGCCATTGGCGCGGTGGAGGGCCTGATCACTGCGGCGGTGTTGGTGTTCCTCCACCGGGTGCAGCCGGGAGCCATCACGGGCTTGCCGGACGCCCGGCTTGCCCGAAGCGGTTTCCCAAAGAAAGCCGTCGCTGTTTTAGCGGCGCTGGCGCTGCTGGTAGGTGGCGGTTTAAGCTGGTTTGCGTCGGCTAACCCCGACGGCCTGGAGTGGTCGATGGTCAAAACTGCCGGCACAGCGGAGTTGGAGGCTGCAAGCCCGGTGCATGCCGCATTGGGAGGTGTGCAGGAATCCACTGCGTTTCTGCCTGATTATGGATTCAAAGCCAATGGCGACACTGAAGGCGCAGAAACTGAGGCTCGATGGCCTGCCATGAGCGCCGGCACGTCGGTTGCAGGCATTGTGGGCAGCGCCGTCACCCTTGCGCTGGCGGGTCTCGTTGGGTTATTATTGTTCCTGCTCAAACGCCGCAGAAAACAGGCGGCGGCCTGAGGGCAAGAACCGAACCAAAACCGTGGGGCCGGTCTTTGTGCCGGCCCATTCTATTGCAGACAAATCTAAGGAACAACTGTCGTGAGCAATTCCGCAAAAGCCCTGACCGACATCCGTGTGCTGGAAGAACTTTCCCGCCAGGACAGCTTTGTGAACCGCCGGCACCCGGTTGTGCAATTGATGGTCACGCTGTTTTATGTGGCAGCGGTGGCGTCTTATGAGAAATATGAGTTGGGCTCCATGTTGCCGATGCTGTTGTATCCGGTGTTTGTGAGCGCCGTGGGGGAGATTCCATTGGAGCCGGTGCTCAAGCGGGTGCTTCCGGCGCTGCCGCTGGTGCTGGGCGTGGGGGCGCTGAACCCGGTGCTGGACCACAATGCTGTTGTGGTGGGCGGCATGGCGATCTCCGCGGGCTGGCTGTCGCTTGCGTCCATCGTGCTTCGCTGTGTGCTTTCGGTGGTGGCGGCGCTGCTGCTGGTGGCGGTTGCGGGCATGGGCGGCGTGGCCACCGCGCTCCGCAGCTTGAAAACGCCGCGTCTGCTGGTTGTCCAGCTCACGATGACATTCCGCTACCTGCATGTGCTGGGTGCCGAGTCGGGCCGCATGGCGCTGGCTTACCGCCTGCGTGCGCCCGGTCAGCGGGGTGTGGCGTGGCGGCACTGGGGCAGCTTTGCCGGCCAGTGGCTGCTGCGAAGCCTTGACCGGGCCGATCGGCTGCACAGGGCGATGCTCTGCCGTGGTTTTACCGGTCAGATGCCGGAAGCAGCCCGGCCCCCCTTCTGCATGGCTGACCTGGCCTGGCTGTTGGGATGGCTTGCCTTCTTTGCCGCCGCGCGCTTCATTGATATTCCCCGGGCAATCGGGACGCTGATTCTCACGATGGGAGCCAACTAATGCCTATCCTGACACTGAAAGATGTGAAATATGCTTATCCAGACGGCAACACTGCCGTAGCCGGTGTGAGCTTCATGGTGGAAAAGGGCCAAACTGTGGGTCTGGTAGGCGCCAACGGTGCGGGCAAATCCACGCTGCTCATGATGTTGCCGGGGGCGCTGCTGCACACCGGCGGCGCCATCGAGGTGAATGGTGTGGCTCTGACCAAAGCCACCGCCGCGCAGATCCGCCGCGCAGTGGGCCTGGTGTTTCAGGATGCTGATGACCAGCTTTTCACCACCACCGTGCAGGAGGACGTGGCCTTCGGCCCCCGCAACATGGGCCTTGCTGAGCAGGATGTGCATCGGGCTGTCCAGCAGGCACTGGATCAATGCGGCATCGCCCATCTGGCAGACCGGGCGCCCTACCGTCTTTCCGGCGGCGAGCGGAAGCTGGCGGCCATCGCCTCGGTGCTGAGCATGGAGCCGGAGCTTCTCATCATGGACGAACCATCGGCCAGCCTGGACCCCAGGGCACGGCGTGGTATCATCGGTCTTCTGAATAGCCTGCCGATGACAAAGCTGATCGCCTCCCACGACCTGGATTTGGTGTGGGAGGTGTGCAGCAGGGTGATCGTGTTGAAGGATGGGCGGGTGGAGGCGGAGGGGGATGCCAGGGAACTGCTGAGCAATCAAGAGTTGATGGAGCGGTGCGGGCTGGAGCTGCCGCTGCGGTTGCAGAGGGAGCCGGGGTAATGCCCGGCCCCTACTGTAAAGACAATACAATCACTTTTCCAGCTCAGTAGACACCGGCGCAGCATCCCGCACGCCAAACCCCAATTTCAACGCATTGTGCGGGCAGGCCTTCACGCAGTCGCCGCAGCGGATGCACTCGGCGGAGTTGGGCGTTTTGTAAGGCTCCACATCGAGCTTGCAAGCCCTGGAACATGCCCCGCAAGAGGTGCAGCGATGGCCGTCCACCGCCATGCGGTGCAGGCTGATGCGGTTCATCAGGCCGTAGATCGCCCCTAGCGGGCACAAAAAGCGGCAAAAGAAGCGATACAAAAACACACACGCCACAAGGATCAGTAGCGCCAGCAGCGCCTTCCAGGCAAAGAGCAATCCGGCTGCTTCGCGTAGTGACTCGTTCATTGCAAGCAGCGGCAATGCGCCTTCCACAGTGCCGACAGGGCAGATGTATTTGCAGAACCAGGGGTCGCCCAAGCCGGCGAAATTCACCACAAGCATGGGCAGCAGGATCACAAACACAGCAAGCAGCACGTATTTTGTGTATTTGAGCCAACGCAGCTTTTTCGGCACCCGCGCCTTTTTGCCGGGGATTTTGTGAAGAAGATCCTGCAACAGGCCGAAGGGGCATAACCAGCCGCAGATCCACCGGCCCGCTGCCAGACCGAAGAGCAGCAATGTGCCAATCACATACCAGGCGATGTTATACTTACGGCTGCCGATGACGGCCTGAAGGGCCCCCACCGGGCAGGCCCCAAGCGCGCCGGGGCAGGAGTAGCAGTTGAAGCCCGGGGTGCACACATATTTCGTCTCGCCCTTCCAGATCGTGCCCGCAGCGAAACCCGGCAGCCAGGCATTGTGGGCTACCGTTGATAATAGTTGCACCCAGCGCCGCCGGATGCCTATTTTTTTGCTCTTTTGTATTCTCATCCGATGCCGATGCACTCCAGGCAGACATAGGCGGCCTTTCGGAAGACCTCCAATGCTTCGCCCCGGAAAATGCCTCCCAGGATCATCACCACGGCTGCAAGACCAAGGAGAATCCTCACGGCCAAGAGGTTGCGGCGTTGCAATGCCATATCCGAGCCCCCGTTTCATGGACGATAGAAACATTATAAACTGTGGTTTGCCGTTTACCAACCCCACTGCAAGGGTATTGTTACTGGAAAGATAAAACAGGAAGGAGCATTCGGTTGATGCCCGTGAAGAAGGCCCTGACCCTGTTGTTGTGTCTTGCGCTCATTGCCGTGCTGACCGGATGCAGCAGCGGCAGCGGCGGCCATGGCACGGAACCGGCCAGTGAATCAGAAACACAGGGAGGCAAAGGGGAGCCGGCCACCGCCGGGCCCCAGGAATCCTCCGATGCTCACCATGACAGCGGCGAAGCGGAGGTAACTGCCGAGCCCCAGCACACGGTACCCCCAACACCGGCACCGACATCCGCCTTTCCCGCTGCGCCCACGCCGACACCCAAAGGAGCCGTGAAGAATGGCTGGGTGCTGAGCATCCCGGATCTGGTGCCACGGTTTGAGTATGGCCATCTGGACTTTCAGGGGTCAAAGATTACCGAGGCCAGCATCAGCACGTTGTATTCCCTGCGGTTTGAAGGCATCCGCAAAGCGGACCTGGATGCCTATTGCACCTCACTGCGGGAGGCGGGCTTCAGCGCCGCAGCCGCTAAAATCGGCAGCACTTATACGCTGACGGCATCCAAAGATCTGGGCTGGAACTCCGTAGCGATGGTGATCACCTTGACAGTGAACGACGGTGTGGCCATTTTTGCACTGGACGCGCCGGTATAAAGCATCCTCCGTAATCCTATTCTGCTTCTCCTGTGCCGGCCATATCAGACAACCTGACGTGAGGATGGCGATATCGGGCGGTATCTCTCAACTCAGCACTTTCGATCGCCTTCCGCGCACACCATTGAAAGCACGCCAGGCAGAATTCGCACCGGTGCCCCCAATCGGGCCTGCCCGCCAGCATGGTGATGTTACTGACCGGGCAAGCCTTTGCACAAGTCCCGCATCCTGTGCAGCGATCATTCAGACGGAAACTCCGGTCCATCCCATGCATGATTCCCTCGAAGTCTTTCGCGCCCGAGTATCGTTTGAGGCGCTTTTGCACCGCCGGCCGAAACAATGGCATGAGCCAAGGAAACACAAACCGGATCACAGGATAACCCTTGCCTATCAGCACGTTAGGCGTGTTAAACCGGATGCGGTGGCGGGCTAAAATGTGGGCACAAACTGCATCCACACTGTTGCGCCAATTGGCAAACATTTTCTCGTTGTTCTTCTCGTTGTTGTACTTGGCTGATGCGATATTTTCCGGCATGTTCACATGGAAGCTGGCCGCCATCCTGCCACCCCGGCGCTTGATCAGCCTGCCGAGGAAGCGGTGCGTGATAATCGACCCGGTGCCGTAGACGA
The DNA here is from genome assembly GCA_023435705.1 of Bacillota bacterium. Classification (GTDB taxonomy): domain Bacteria; phylum Bacillota; class Clostridia; order Christensenellales; family UMGS416; genus JAEYRA01. The sequence goes on from JAEYRH010000009.1 coordinate 151,659, forward strand.
TGACAACAAAAATATACTTGCCGCCTATGCTGTCGAGCTTTCCAACGAAATTTCGGACAATGGCAGGGGCTCCTCCCAAAGGTTCGTAATAGACCGGAAAAACAATGCCCACGGCATCGGCCTGCGGGCGGATTGTCTCGTTGCCCATCATAGAAGGGATAGATGTCAACCGGCCGCCCACCCCCTTTGCAATATCGCGGGCGACTGCCAATGAGTTGCCGGTTCCGCTGAAATAGTAGATCTCCGTGCTCATCACAACGCCTCCCAACACTCATCCAAGTATCATTATAAACTCGGATTCATCCATGCGGCAACAATAACCCTGTGGTAAGAATCAGAACAGGGACACAACATTAGAAGGGCATGCAGATGCATGCCCTTCCGTTTCGTAACAGGAGCTATTTCTTCTGACCGGCCGCAATCCTCTGAATCACCCATTTGCCCGCCAATGCGGCACCGGGCAAGCCGCCGGGAAACATCGTCCACTGCCCGGCCATGTAAAACCGATCCAAACCCGGCAGGTTTCCGGGCAGGCTGCGCACGGTGCCTTTTGGTGTGTTCATGAAGGACATCCATGATCCGCGCCAGGCATCGCAGTAGCGCACATACGTCATCGGCGTGGCCACGTCCACCTGTTCGATCTTGCCCTTCGTTTCCGGGTAGCGGCTCTCAATCACTGCGCAGACCTCCCGCCCAACCCGCTCATTTTCGGCCCGGTAAGCATTCGGATCGGCCTTTTTGGTCTTCCACCAGTCGAAATCGGCGCTCAGTGTCGCTGTGATGACCGACTTCCCTGCCGGAGCCATCTGTTTGTCAAAAGAGTAGTTTTTGAGCCCCACCCTTTTGTGAGAAATGCCACCGGCGTCCACCGGCGCAGCGGTTTCTGCGCTCACAAGGTGGGGCCGGCCCGCCAGGTCCGCTGCGATCCCCACTGACACCTGCACTGTGGCATAGACTGGATAGGCTTCCCGGTCAGCATAAAGCCGCTCCATCGTTTCATCCTTGAATTGGCCACCCAGCAGCTTGTCCAGCGTGGCGCGGCCATCGGCGCAGGAGACCACCCAATCGGCCTGGTGCTCGCTTCCATCAGCCAGCCGGATACCTACGGCTCTGCTGCCTTCCACCAGCACCCGCTCCACCCTGGCGTTGTAATGCGCCTTGCCGCCCAGCCTGTGGTAATGCTTCTCCATCCGCAGCGCAACCGGCAACGACCCGCCGGCAGGATAGCCCGAGTCGCCGTCATCCAGGCTGGCAATCGTTGCCAGCAGCGGCATGGCGCTGTATTGCACCGGCATCAGGTTTTGGATCAGCGCCCTCAGCAGAGGATCCTGAAACCCGGATGCCAGCTCCGCCACGGTGATCTTGTTATACTTGGCCATCTGGCCCATCATGGGCAGCATTTTGAGCCCCATTTTCATGGCGGCCAGCCCGCCCATTTGGTCCATCGGCTGCTCCACAGGCATCTCCATGCGCCGGAATGCCCGAGCCGCACGGCACAGTTCCCGAATGGCCCGCCCGTCCTTCGGAAACATCTCGATCCAATGTTTCTCAGTCTTGTCGATATTACGATAGAGGATCGCGGTCCTGCTGCCCATCTCCACGCGGCAGAACTCGTCGTTGAGGATGATTTCCACAGTATCGTCAAGCGCGCCGGTCTGCCGCCACACGGAGTTCAATGCCGTGCCGGGCTTTGTGCCCATCATCCAGTGGATGCAGCCATCAAAGGTGTAGCCGCCCCGTTTCCAGGCGGTGCATTCGCCGCCGGGGATAGTGTGCATTTCAAAGATCTCCGTTTCGTAACCGTTCAGTTGCCCATAGATGCCTGCGGTCAAGCCTGCGATGCCGCCGCCGATGATGAGGATTCGTTCCATTTCCAGATCCACCTTTCTATTGATTGAAATATCAGTCATTAATAGAGTAAAAAATTAGCCATGCTTTTCCAGCATCCGCACCAGCAAGGCGCCGTCCGGCATCCTGAGGCTGGCGCCGCCGGCCACCTTGCACACCGCCAGGCCCTGGACCGCTGCCCAGAACATCAATGCATATTCGGCGGGGTTGCCCTCAATCAGCGTGCCATCGGCCTGGCCCTGGGCAATGGCGCGGGCAGTGATCTCCATCGGCACGGTGAAATTCTGTAAAATGTCATTCACCTCGGCAATCCCGGTGTCTGACGCGGTGGCCTGCACCATCAGATAATAGCTGTAGACGCTTTCCTCACTCATATCAAACACTTCCAATGTGGATCTTGCGATGGCTCTCAGCTTGTCTGTGGGGCTAAGCTCCAGCTTGTCAACCTGCTGCAGGTGGAGGATTGCGCCGGTGGTGGCGCGGCGGGTGAGCTCAATGAAAATGTCTTCCTTGGCCTTGAAGTAATGATAGACCAGGCCGTGGCTCATGCCGGCTGAAGCGGCAATGTCACCGATTTTGGTGGCGGCAAAGCCTTTATGTGCAAAAACCTTGAGCGCGGCCAGCAAAAGCTGCTCCCGGCGTTCGTCTTTGATGGCTGCGTTTTGCTCTTTGCTGCGGGGTGACATGGGGGAACCTTCCTTCGTTGACTTAATAGTCAATCATAGTATATTCCATGCCATAGGCACTGTCAAGAAGGAATTTGGGGTTGGAACAACGCTCTTGCACCCCACCCCGTTTCCGTTTATCCTATTACCATCCCCCTAAGGAGATGCCCGTGCACCTGAAAACCCTCACGCTGGCCCGATATCGAAACCTCGCCCCGCTGGAGCTTTCGCCGGGGCCTGGCACCACTGTGTTTGTGGGTAAAAACGCGCAGGGCAAGACCAACATCGTGGAGAGCATCTATTACTGCTGCACCGGCCGGAGCCACCGCACCATCCATGACAGGGAACTTGTCCGCTGGAACGAGCAGACGGCCTACATCAAGGCGGAGGCCCAGCACCGGGACGGCAAACACACGGTGGAGATCGGCCTGAACCAACTGGGCCGCAAGCTTTTGAAGGTGAATGGCCTGCCAGCCAAAAAGGCAGGAGAGCTGATGGGCCATGTGAACGCCGTGATGTTCGCACCGGAGGATCTGGAGCTCATCAAGGCAGGCCCCGCCGTGCGGCGCCGCTTTCTGGATATGGATATTTCTCAGACCGATGCCAACTATTTTTTTGATCTACAAAATTATCAAAAGGCGCTCATGCAGCGCAACGCACTGCTGAAATCCATCGCATTCAACCCAAAGCTGATGGACACATTGGACGTGTGGGATGAGCAATTGGCCCGCAGCGGCGCGCGGATCTTTATCAAGCGGCGAAAATATGCCGGAGAGCTGTTTGAGACAGCGGTAGATGCCCATGGCAAGCTGGCTTCCGCTGAGCGGTTGGAGGCGAAATATCTGGCGTCGCTGGAATCTACGGCGGTGGGCGAGGCGGAGGAGGAGCTGAAACGGTTGTTATTCAGTAGCCGTGAGGGCGATGTGAAGCGTGGCAGCACCGGCCAGGGGCCTCACCGTGACGACTTCACGCTGCTGGTCAACGGTTACGATTTGAGGCTCTATGGCTCGCAAGGGCAGCACCGCACGGCCGCGCTGGCGCTGAAACTCGGAGAGCTGGATGTGATGCGCGAAGCCACCGGCGAGCAGCCGATCCTCATTTTGGATGATGTGCTGAGCGAGCTGGACGGCAGCCGGAGGGCGGGTTTGATGAAGGCTGTGGAGGGTGTGCAGGCATTCATTACCTGCGTGAAGGTGGAGGATGAAATGCGCCATGTCCCAATTTCTCTGTTTGAAGTGCAAAACGGGCAGGTAAAGAGATGTTGATATCGAATCATAGAGCAGGCATACTATAACATGGATGGGGGCGTTGCCTCTTGAACAATGAAAGGGCATTGGCGCTGTTTGCGCGGTGCTACAACCGGTGTGACTTTTCTGACTTTGGCCGCAAGCTATCGGACAATGCCACCTTTGTGGCGTTCAACAGTTTCTATACATACAAAGGCCAAGACAGTATCCGCAAGGCGCTGGATGACAAGGCCAATGAGCTTCGCCAACTGGAACTGCCCAACAAAGCCTGGCGGGGCTATCTGAGGGGTCATCACGGCATGCTGGACCTGCCGAAGATGGATGACTGCGTCGTGCTCACAGCTTCCGATCCCAGCATCGTGCTGGGTGTTGTGATGATTCAATGCGCGTTGTTTCGGATTCGAGACATCCGGGTGCTGGACCCGGCAGATTGCAGCTATACCCGGAGCGACTGTTTTTATGGCCGCTGACTGGTAATCTTTCATAGGAGAGTGGATGCCCGATGGATTGGGCCAACGTGCAATCGGCAATTTCTCAGTTCAACGCTGCTGACATCATTTGGGTGGTTGGCGCGGTGATCCTCGTGATTCTGGCGGTGAAGGTGGTCGCAAAGATCTTAAAGTTCGCGTTGATTGCCGGTGCGGTGATTCTGGTGCTGATGTTTGTGTTTTCAGCGGGGTTTCTGCCGGTGTAGCGGAAACTCCTGCATTCTTTGCATGGGGATCGCCCAGCGGAATATCGCTGCGCGCCATGAGTATCACTGTGTATGTGGGCACTCCTGTTTTGGGATCATGGCGCAATGGTGCCATAACATCAAAAAGAGATAAAATTAAATCTCCTTAAAACTAGAAACAATCCCCGATTCACACACTGTTTCCATATACCAATTATTGTTCATTGTATTGCCAGATTTGAATATGTTACGATTTGTACAATTTCATAGGGTTGCTTTGAGTCATTCTGATGAGTGTGCGGTGTGGCGTGTTTTCCTCATTGTTTGTTGCGGTCACAGGGGGGAGTCGCAATATTGCAGGCTTCGTCGGTTTTGATTCAGTGCTCCCTGCTTGAGAGGAGACATTATGAAACCAGGAACGAAGCGACTGCTGCAGATCTTATCCGCCTCCCTGGCGCTGCTTCTGCTGCTTGCCGCTCCATCCGGAGCCGCATTTGCCGCCACCAACGACACACAGGCTCCCAGCGCGCCCCGTGGGTTGGCGGCATCCTCCGTGGGCCAGACGACGCTCACGCTTCGCTGGAGCCCCAGCGCAGACAATGTGGGCGTCACCTCCTACGCGGTTTTCATGAATTATGCCTATCTGACCGTCAGCCCCACCAGTAACACAACAATCCGTAATCTTTCCCCCGGAAGAACCTACACGTTTTATGTGGCTGCACAGGACGCCGCCGGTAATATCTCCTATAAGAGCAACATCATCACTGTGACCACCGCCGGCGCTGCTTCCGCCACGCCGACAGCCGCCCCGGCAACGGTATCGTCTGCATCCGGCAAGATCGTGGCAGGTTATTATGCCGGTTGGGCTGCCTATTCCGGTTACACGCCCAATGACATCCCGGTGGCCAATCTCACCCATGTGCTGTATGCCTTTGCAAACATTGACTCCAGCTACAGGATCGCTCTGGGCGACAAAGAGGTGGACCCTGGCAATCTGGCTGAACTGAAGGCCGCGAAAAAGCGCAACTCCAAGTTGAAAAACCTGATCTCTGTGGGGGGGTGGACCTGGTCCGGGCGATTCTCGGACATGGCCGCAACCTCAGCCCGGCGATCCACATTTGCCGACAGCGTGGTAAGCTTCTTGCGGAAGTACGGCCTTGACGGTGTGGACCTCGATTGGGAATATCCGGTTTCCGGCGGCCTTTCCACCAACTCGGCCCGCGCTGCGGACAAGACCAACTTCACGGCGCTGCTGAAGGTGCTGCGAGAGAAGCTGGATGCCGCCGGAAAAACCGATGGCAAGCGCTATCTGCTCACGATTGCCGGTGGCGCAGGCAAGGATTATACCAAAAACGTGCAGCTTTCCGCGATCGCAGAATATCTGGACTTCGCCGTCGTGATGACCTATGACATGCACGGTCCGCAGGACGCCTATACCGACCACAATGCGCCGCTCTATGCCGCGTCCAGCTCGCCGCAGAACAATTGGAGCTGTGACCTGGCGGTGAAGGCCTGGGTGGGCGCCGGCTTCCCCAAGAGCAAGCTGGTGATGGGCGTGCCGTTCTATGGCCACCGCTACAGCAATGTGAAGGGCGGCGGCACCGGCATCCACAAGCGCTACTCGGGCTACAAGACCGTGAGCTATGATGAGGTAGTTTCAAAGTATCTCTCCACAGGCAAATACAAACGTTATTATGGCGCGGCGGGCCGCACACCGTGGCTGTTCAACGGCTCCACATTCATCACCTATGAGGACGCCACAAGCCTCAAGGAAAAGATGGCATACATCCAAAGGCAGGGCTTGGCCGGTGCGGGCATCTGGGAGCTCTCGCAGAATGCCGACGGAGCGCTGTTGAAAACGATGCGATCCAATCTGAAATAGCCTTCTTCTTTCTCCTTTTCCCCTATCCTCGCTCTTGCGCAGGATAGGGGTTTTTTCGTGGCCTTTTTGCTTGTGGATCATGGCAAAAAAAGCTATAATGAGCCATGACCCGCCAGCAATATCTGCGGGTTAAACAGGGGAAGACTATGCATGGCCAAATGGCCGGAAACCATGTGAAATGAGCGCAGACGCCTTGAAACACAACCGCCAGCCTGCGGAAGCCGCGCCGAGTTGGTACAAGCTGGACAATGCAGCCAGGATCTATCCGGCCATCCGAAGCCGGAAATGGTCCAGTGTGTTCAGGTTGTCGGTCACACTGACTGAGCCGGTGCAGCCGCTGCTTCTGCAGCAGGCACTGGGTGTTGCGCTCAAGCGTATGCCCGTTTTCGCCGTAAAGATGAAGCGCGGCCTGTTCTGGCATTATTTTGAACATGGCAAAGACAAGCCCCTGGTGGAGCAAGATGTGGCCGACCCCTGTGTGGCGATGGCGTCGGGTTCTCAGGACTACTTGTTTCGTGTGCGGTATTACGACCGGCGCATTGCTGTGGAGTTTTTCCATTCCTTGACCGACGGCAGCGGCGGCCTTGTGTTTTTAAAGACGCTCACAGCAGAGTATCTGAAGCTGTGCGGCCACACCATACCAGCCACCCATGGCATTCTGGACACTGCCGAGGAACCAAAAAGCGAAGAATTTGAAGACAGTTTTTTCCGCTACGCAAACCTCAACATGCTTGCCAGCCGCAAGGAAGCCCGCGCCTATCATGTGCCGGGCACCCGCCTGCCGCCCCACCGGGTGAATGTGGTGACAGGCCGCATCCCGGTGGACTGTGTGCTGGCCGAGGCTAAAAAGCGTGGCGCGACACTGACCGAATATCTGGCCGGAGCCTATCTGTATGTGCTCTTTACGATTCAGAAGGCCGAAGGCAAACGGCTCCGCAAGCCGGTGAAGCTCAGCATCCCGGTGAACCTGCGGCGGTTCTTCGGCTCAGAAACACTGCGCAATTTCTCTTCCTATGTCAATGCCAGTATCGACGGCCGCTACGGTGACTACACCTTCGACGAGGTGGTGAAGCATGTGCACCACTTCCTGCGGCTAGAGGTCACAGATAAACTTCTGAATGCCCGCCTGGCCAGCAATGTGAAGGCCCAAATGAACCCGTTTTTGCGGGCGACGCCGTTGTTCGTGAAGAATTGGGCGCTTTTCATGGTGTTTCAGTTTGTGGGCGAGGCAATCTTCACCAGCACAATGACGAACCTGGGCGCAATCGATGTGCCGGAGGAAATGAAACCCCATATCCAGCACTTTGACTTCATGCTGGGCCCGCCCCGCACCAACCGGATCGGCTGCGCAGTGGCAAGCTATGGCGGCACCCTCTCAATCAACTTCACCCGCACGATCCACGAGGCCTTCGTGGAGAGGGAGTTCTTCACCTTCCTCGTGCGCCAGGGCATCCCTGTGAAGGTATCCAGCAACCAGGAGTGAAACGATGTCTTATTGTGTGAACTGCGGCGTGGAGCTGGAGAAGTCAGAAAAAAAGTGCCCACTTTGCGATGTGGCGGTGGTCAACCCCGCTGAGCTGCCGGAAGAGAGCTCGCGCGCCTTCCCGGAGCGCCGTGACGTCTTGGCGAATGCCTTTGACCGGCAGCTCTGGATCCAGGTGGTGTCGGTGTTGCTGGCTGTGCCGGCAGTGATCTGCCTGGTCGCAAACATCCTGGTTTCCAACTCAGTCACCTGGTCGCTGTATGTGATCGGCGGCATGGCGGTGAGCTGGGTGTTCTGCGTGTCGCCCTTTTTGTTCAAGAAATACTTCCCGCTGTTGTGGATCGTCGCGGGCACGCTCGCCACGCTGGGCTATCTTTATCTGATTGAAATCCTGTCACCGGGCGACGGGTGGTTTATCCCGCTGGCGCTGCCCATTGTGCTTGGCGTGGCGGTGCTGTCGCTGGCGCTGTTGGTGTTGATCCAGAGAGGCATCTTGAAAGAGCTTTACGCTGCTGCCGGCGTGTTTGCAGCGGTCGGTATCCTCACGACGCTCATTGAGCTTTCTATCAGCCTGAATGCCACTGGGGCGGTGCGATTGGGGTGGTCGTGGTATTCGCTGGTTTCGTGCCTGGCGATGGCGGCGGTGCTGGCGATCATTGAGAGGAGGCTCTTGGTGAAGGAGAAGCTGAAGAGGAAGCTGCATTTATAAGCTTGACGATCATGCTTCTTATCCGCTCGATAACAATGTTAAGGCATTTTTTGCTGTACCATTTTTGGAAGCACAAATGACTAATACAAAGTGACAATATATGTTAAAATGATCGTGTTATCAACATATTGCAAAGGAGCTAGAGATCATGATCTGCAACAAGTGCAACCAGAACGTGGATAATGAAGTCTCCTTTTGTCCTAAATGCGGAAATGACCTGAGAAGCATGAAGGCAACTCCGCAGCCATCCAAAAGTTCCATTTTCGATGTGTTCAAGGGCAAGCAGTTTAAATCAGAGCTTGAGCAGACACGAGCCGAGTTGGAGCAAGCCCGGCAATTGCTTACTCCTGAAATGAAGAACGTCATCTTACTAGAGAACAAGGCCAATGAAATACGATCAGCGATTCAGCAGCTTGAGGGAATTATCTCCACCAAGCAATCTATCATTCAGGGTATTGCCCGGCAGGAGGAGCAGATCAGGCAGGAAATTGCACAGAAGAAATCCCAGATGATCCAGCTGGACAACGAGATATTGATGCAGGATTTCGGCCTATACAAGCCAATGTTTTCATTTGCAACTTCGGAGCAATACAAAAGCAGGCTTGATGCTGTGCGGGAGAAGCAAAAGGATTTTATCAAAGCCGGAAAAGCGTATTCAATCGGCAATATGACGTTGAATGGTAGCGCATCAGCAGGCCAAAAGATCACGACATCAATTGCCAAGCTGTTACTTAGGGCTTTCAACAACGAGAGCGACGATTGCGTGGAAAAGGTTAAGTTCAATAACATCGGCTCCATCGAAGACCGGTTGGTCAAGTCGTTCCAGAGCATCAATAAAACATGCGAGGCGATCAATGTTTTTCTCGTTCAGGATTATCTCAAATTTAAAATCGAGGAGCTTCATCTGGCCCACGAATATGCCATGAAGAAACAAGACGAGAAAGAAGAACAACGGAGGCAAAGGGAAGAGCTTCGAGAGCAGGAAAAACTAGCTAAGGAAATTGCGATGCAAAAAGAGAAGCTAGAGAAGGAAGAGAAGCATTTCTTGCAGGCGTTGAGTGCACTAAACGCACAGCTTAAGACTGCAGAGGGGCTGGGTGTCGATGCAATTCGAGCTAAGATCGAGGAGATTAACAAGCAGCTTGGCTCATTAAATGAGAATCGCCAGAAGTTATTGTATCGCGAGCAAAACACCAGAGCCGGATATGTCTATGTGATATCCAACATCGGCGCTTTTGGCGAGGGTGTCTACAAAATCGGTGTTACTCGCAGGCTGGAGCCGACGGAACGCATTGATGAACTAGGCGATGCATCGGTGCCGTTTGAGTTTGACATTCATGCCCTGATCTTCAGTGACGATGCACCTGCCTTGGAGACCGCCTTGCACAAGGCGTTTGCGGATCGTAAATTAAACCTTGTGAACGAGCGGCGGGAATTCTTTAAGGTATCTATCGATGAAATTGAGACGGTTGTCAAGGCTAACCACGATAGGACTATTGAGTTTGTTAAGATTCCCGATGCTGAGCAATTCCGAGTCTCTCAAAAGATCCGGGAGGGAACCCGGCAACAGCAATCCGCGTGAGCGTTTCACGCCCCCGGCACCGCCGGGGGCGTCCCATCTTCTCACAAAACAATTCCTACCCCAGCAGCGCAGTCCACGTCTTCGGCCCGACAATGCCATCCACCGCAAGGCCGCTCTTCTTCTGGAACGCGTACACCGCCGAGAGCGTGAGCGTGCCGAAGATGCCGTCCACAACGAGCTGCGGCTGCGCATTCTTCAAATTCAACGCCTGCTGCAGCTTCTTCACGTTGTCGCCGCGGTTGCCGTAGCGAAGCGTGGGCGGGATGGTGGCCGGTGTGCCGGTTCCCAATAGCTTGCCCCACGTGAGCGGCCCCACGATGCCGTCGGGGTCCAACCCATTGGCCCGCTGGAAATCGAGTACGGCGTTCAGTGTCTTAGGCCCGAAAATGCTGTCCACTGCAAGCTCGGGGTTGGCTCCCTTGGCATTCAGTGCCAACTGGAGCACCTTCACTGCGCTGCCGGTGCTGCCCAAGCCCACCTGCGGAGGCAGGTTGCCGGGATAGGGCGGGTCGCCGGGCTTGGGGCCGGTGTTGTCGCCGGGGTAATCCAGGTCGCCGCCGGCATCACCGGGTGAGTTTGCCTCCAATGGCAGGTCGTGGGTCAGCCACTCCAGCAGGCCCCAGTGGGACCAGCCCTTTAGCTTGGTTTTGATCACACCCACGCTCACATTGGCCGATTCGATCACATAACCGCCTCCGATATACATGCCAACATGGCCCATGCGGTGCTTGCTGGAATACCACTTGAACACACAGCAACCGGGCACCAGGGGCATGGAGCCGATCATGCCGGTCTTCCAGCACTGGTTGTAGGTGCCCTGGGCGCTCACGTCGCGAAAGACACCGGTCATGTCACGGCGCACGGCCTTGATCAGACCCGAGCAATCCGCCACCCATTTGCCAAGCCATTTGGCGCATTTTCCTTTGGTGTAGTCTCCATTCAGTTGATAATATCCGTTGCCCAGCGCATCGCCGTATTGGCGCTGCTTTCTCTGCAGCAGCGCAATCGTGCAGATCTGGCCCACGGAGCCGTATACATAACCGTCACCCAGGTGCTTCTTCATCTGGGCGATAAAATCGGATGCCTTCACAACCATCCGGTATGCCTCCCTTTCGCCCGCGCCGGGGGATTGCCCCCTGAATATCAGCCGGGATATCGATACTGCATGGTATGCCGAAATCTGCGGGGCTGTGAGACGGTTCAAACGGCGGATTTTGGCATCACACAATCTCATAACAACCTTTCCATTTGTTCGCCATTGGTCTATAATGGAGATCGTTCGCTATCTAACAAGAATTTTTCCGACCCGTAAGGAGCCATTTTGCAAGAGCAACCGCTTCAATCGCCTGTGATACCCACCAAGTGGGAGTTGCGTAAACAAATTATCAAGCTGGCCTGGCCTGTCGTGCTGGAAATGCTGCTGGGGTCGCTGCTTGGCACAGTCAACATGATCATGGTGGGCCATCTGGGCGCGGAGGCGCTGGCGGCCGTGAGCATCACGACGCAGCCGGTGATGATCGCGTTCATCTTCTTTCAGGCGTTCAACGTGGGAGGCACAGCGCTGGTGGCGCGGGCTGTGGGCCGCGGTGATCTGGAGGAAGCAAAGCGCGTGAGCGCCCTCACGCTGTGGCTCAACGCCTGGGCCGGTGTGGTGATCGGTCTGGGCACGTTCTTTTTCGCCGAGCCCCTTGTGCTGTTTATGGGCGCGCAGCCCGAATACCTTTCCGATGCGGTGCTTTATATGCAATACAGCGCCATCGGCGTGATGGTGCAGGCGCTGCCCATGGGCGTGTCGGCGCTGATGCGCGGGGCCGGCAACACCCGCGTGCCCATGGTGTTCAACCTGGTCGCCAACATCGCCAACGTGATCGTGGGTGCGGTGCTGATCTACCTGTTCCGCATGGGCGTGCTGGGTGTGGCCATCGCCCAATTGGTGGCAAAGGCAGTGGCACTGGTGATGTCGATGATCGCGATGCTCTCCAACAGCTCGCTCTCCATCCGCCTGACGCCCCGCGATGTGATGCGGCCCCAGTTCAGCCTGCTGGGGCGGCTGATCCACATCGGCCTGCCCGCCGCCGGCGAGCAGATCGCGATGCGCGTGGGCCTGCTGGTGTTCAGCAAGCTGGTTGCCGATCTGGGCACGATCCCCTTTGCCGCCCACAACATCAACATGAACATCCAGGGTATCATCTTCAACTTCAGCGCGGCGCTGGGTGTTGCGGCCACCAGCCTCACCGGCCGTTGCCTTGGCGCCAGCTGCAAGGAGCTTGCCGAGGCAAACCTCAAGGAGACCCGGCGCATCGGCATGGTCACAAGCCTTGTGTTCACGGCATTGATGATTGCCTTCCCCGGACCCATTTGCAGCGTGTTTTCCCCGGAGCAGCCGGTGGTGAGCGCATCGGCGGCGATCTTGTGGATCGGCGCGATCATTGTGCCGTTTCAGACCAGCCAGCTGATTCTGAGCGGCGGCCTGCGGGGTGCTGGCGACACGGTGTGGCCATTGGTTGCCACGATGAGCGGCGTGCTGTTTGTGCGCGTGGGGCTGGGGATTTTGTTTATCGCGGTGTTCCGGTGGGGGCTGGCCGGGGCGTGGTATGCGTTTTTGCTGGATCAGGCGACCAGGTCGCTGGTGATTTGGTTGAGGTATAAGACGGGGAGGTGGGTGGAGAAGAGGATATAATCCTCTATTTCCACTAGGAACCCTCTCCCCTTGCCCCTCCCCCTTGTAGTGGGAGGGGTAAGTTTGTATATAGGGAGAATTCGGAGAGAAAATTACCCGCCCGTATGAAGGCGGCAGGGGGGATTTCCTAGCAGGTTGCTGGTGATATAGTTGAAGTATATAGCGGGGAGGTGGGTGGAGAAGGTGGTATGATTAAATTCTCGTATGCCGATAGGAATAGTATTGTTGAAATATGACGACTTTGGTATAATTGCTTTATAACGACATCCTCCATTAAGGAGTGATACAGTGAAATATCTTTTTAGTAAGGTTCTCCATTTATTTCTTGAAGTCTTTCGAAACCTAAAAAGGCATAAGGTTAATCAATCTGTTTTTTCCAAGGTATTATCTGATTTAACTCCAGAAAATGATATAGATAAGGATTTTGTATATACAAATGCTTTAGATTGGGCATTACATAATGGAAATGTTAGAAACATAGCCTTAACAGGATCATATGGATCAGGGAAAAGCAGTATACTGAAGACGTATCAATGTAGACGACCGTCAAAAAGGTATTTGAATATATCATTAGCGACATTTCAAGATAAATATAACGAAAAAAAGGACAAGGACAAGCTTTCTGATACTGATGAAACAATAGAGAAAGATATTCTCCAGCATCTTTTCTATAAGGTCAAGTATAGAACTATTCCTTTCTCGCGTTTCAGAAGAATAACCAGCATTAAGATATCGTCAATAATTATTAAGACTATATTAATGCTGCTCCTGATAGTTTGTAGTATATACTTAGTATTTCCGTCATTACTATTTTCTGTCATTAAAAACTACACCATAGTTAAGCTTTTCATCAAGGAAGACATCGTTATCTTTGTTTCAGTTTTTTTCATCTGTGTTGCATTAATATACTTTACCGTAGAGATAGTTAAGTTTTGTTATAAGAGCTTAAAAGTAAGCCGAATTAAACTGGAGAAGGCAGAACTTGAGATTGACAAAAGGGATAATGATCAATCTGTGTTCAACAAGTATATTGATGAAATAATTTACTTCTTTGAAGTAACAAAATATGATGTTCTTTGTATTGAGGATCTAGACAAGCTAAATGATGTTAAGATTTTTACTAAACTGAGAGAATTGAATATTCTATTAAATAATTCAGATCAAATCAACAAAAGGATAGTATTCATATATGCGATTCGTGATGATATGTTTATTAACACGGATAGGACTAAGTTCTTTGACTTCATTATTCCGATAATTCCAGTTGTTAACTCGACAAATTCAGGTGAGATACTTTACAAAAAGATTACAGACAATAGCATGGCAGAGCATATATCTGAGCGCTTTATTAAGGACATAACAATTTACATAGATGATATGAGGACACTCAAGAATATTTTCAACGAATTTGTTATTTATAGAGAGAAGCTTAAAGGGGTTACTCTTAATTTAGAGAAGTTACTAGCCATAATTATTTATAAAAATGTACTTCCAGATGACTTTGCAAAATTACAGTTTAATGAGGGTATAGTTTTCAATGCATTTAGCAACAAATCAAGGCTAAAAATATCTCTACAAGAAGGATTGCAAAAGGATATTGATGCTCGAGAAAAAAAGATCGATGATATCAGAAATGAGCAATTACAGTCCGAAAGAGAGATTAAACATCTATTTCTTAGTACTGTTGTCAATGCCAAAAGAGGCGTTACCCAAATTGATTATAATGGCAAGAGTTATTCTATTGATTTGTTCTTATCGGATGATGTTAAGCTTGAGCAGTTTCGAAATGGTCAGATTACTTTGAGTACACCAAATGGGCCAATTCATACATCAATGGACGATGCTAATAAAAAACTAGGAGAAAGAAACAACTTTGTTGAGCGAGCCGAAAATATTCTACTTAAAAAGAGAGTTGATGATATTAAACAAGAAATTGCGGCATTAAGAAGAGAAAAAGATGATATCAGTCACATGACACTAGTTGACTTACTAAGAAGGAGTGATACTAGTATTTTATCAACTGAACTACGTAGTTCGAAATTGATACTCTTTCTGCTACGAAACGGGTATATTGATGACATGTATACTTCGTACATATCATATTTCTATCCTGGAAGCTTGGCAAAGGGAGACATGGATTTCATTCTAAGTGTTAAGAATTACGAATCATTGAGTTATGATTTCAAGCTAACAAGAATTGATACAATAATTGGAAGATTGAATATAAAAGACTTTTCTCAAAAAGAGATATTGAACTGTGATTTGCTTGATTACCTAATCAGTAGCAGCAGTTGTTCTGATCTCCTTGAGAGATTTTTTGAGGTTCTTGTAGACGAGAGCAGAAGCTCACTTGACTTTATTGAATTCTATATTAATAGAAATAATAATCTTAAGGAATTCATTGAAATTCTAAGCCGGAATTGGGAGAATATGTGGTACTACGTAAAATTTGTCTCAAATTTTACAAACGAAAAAGTAAATCAGTTTTTGCTGCTAATCTTGAATTTCTCTGATATTAATGTAATCAAAAAATTCGATGTAGACCGATCATTGTCAATGCATATATCTAGCACAGAGAATTTCTTTGAGTATTTGAAGGCTGATAATAGAGATAAGATACTACAAATACTTAAAACTTTAAAAGTTAAATTTGTTTCACTATTATTTGATATTGACTATTTAGACTCATTTCTTTTTATTCTGAAAAACAATCTTTATGAGATAAGTAAGAAAATGATGAAAACCGTAATGGTAAATGTTTTAGGTATTGATGAAATCAGTTACGATACATCCAACTATACTGCAATAAAAACGAGTTCTAGTGAAGAAATGAAGCAATATATTGATGAAAATATTCTTGTATATGTAGATAATGTTCTTCTTAAATTACAACATAATAGTTCGGAGTCAGAAGAATATCTGCGTGAACTACTCAACAATGAAAATGTTCCCCTCGATAAGAGAAATGAAATAATTAACATATCATGCAACAAGATTAGTGATTTGTCAGCTATACCAGCCGAAGTATGGAAACATGCTATTACTAATAACAAAGTAGCAGCATCATGGCATACTTTGCTTGTCTATTATGACAATTATAAAGTTCTTGATGAAACAATCATAAACTTTGTTTCAATTAAATCAAACATCGAACAATTAGTACAATCTGAATTTAATGAATCAACTATTTTCTCAGAGGATGTCATTAGCGATTTTGTTATAGCCATTGTTAAATGCTTGGCTTGGCCTGATGATATTTACGAATTGTTAGTTAAGAATATTCCATATGTATACTCCGATTTTAGCTTATCAGACATTCCTTATATGAAGGCCAAGATAATTGTTACGAATGATTTTCTTAGCTTCACTAATGAGAATATCGCTCATATAAAGAATAGCCATATTGATTTGCTTGGTTTGTTCTTTAGTATAAACATAAAAAGCTATTTGTCTGCTTCTGATTCATACGTACTGGAAGAATCTGCAATCATTACATTGTTGAATTCTGATTTACTCAATGTGAAACAGAAAAAAGAAATTATTAATCATGCTAAGGGTTGTCCAAGTGAGAATTCTGCGAAAGCATTCATTAAAGTTATCATGCAAAAGCCAGAAATGGAAGTAACCTCAAAAATATATAATGACATAATGAAAATTGACACAGACCAAACAACAAAAGTCTCACTATTTATTAATCAATTCCAATATATACAATCTGATTTTGAAGCCATTACTCAGTCTTTAGAACTTTTAGGGAAACCATTTTCTGATCTCACAACTACTGGAAATAAGGTTGTTATTGAAAACTCAGCAATAAACCTAAAACTTATAAAGGAGCTTCATCGTGTAAGTTATATTTTTCTTTATAAAAAGGGTGAGAATGAGCTTAGAATTAGATCCTGAGCGAAAGTTTGCTCATGGTACATAAAGGTATGTTCATTAGTTAACAATCTGTAAACATTTCTCCCCTCCACGCCCCCGTCCCTCTCTTTCCATCTGGTCAAATCCCCCAAAACCCCCAACAAATCCCCATATACCCTGCACAATTTCCAATCTTTTCTTACACTTATTTTGCTTAAGCCCTTCCAACATATGCAGAATCTGTATTATAATATGTGCAGCCTAACCTTATGAACCCTGTCATATTTGCCGATAATCGATGTGGTGCAGCCCATCTGCGCCCGCCTTGCGCTTGCCTGCCCCCGACCAATATATGGCGGCGGCGGGGCACCCCCCGGCATCGGGGATGACCTACTGACCGGATCGGGCAGCTTTGCCCCGGCCGGCTCCTCCCCCGACCGAAAGGATGGTGAACTGTTGAACCGATTGAAGAAAGTAATTGGCCAACTGACCGCGCTGAAAACCAGAGACCGCATCCTGAGCGCCGCCGTGGCGCTGGTGCTGCTGGTCACGATCATATACCCCACCGTGGCTTCCGCCGCCACTGACTACAGCACCATCAAGGTCAACCTGGTCAGCATGGGCTCACCTTCGTCCGTCACCTTCGTGCCCAAGGGGGCCTACCGCATCGCCGAGCTGCCCGATGTGGATGTTTATCCCGGCGTCACCTACACGCTGAAGGTGTCCGGCAGCACGGGCCTGGCGCTTTCCTACAACAACGGCGTAGGCACCGTCACCCACACGCTGGGCAGCAACTGCACCTTCGTGCAATACAGCAACGGCTCCGACGCCAACTATCTGTATCTGAACAACACCAAATACGGCTGGTGCTACTACAAGGGCGATATGCGGTTCATCCACACCTCCGGCGCGAGCACCCTCACGCTGGTGAACACGCTGAACCTGGAGACCTATCTGTATGGTGTGGTCGCCTATGAAATGAGCAACAGCTGGCCGCTGGAAGCGCTGAAGGTGCAGGCCGTGGCCGCGCGCACCTACTCGCTGAAGTTTCTGAAGGCCAACTACTCCAACTATTACCACATCGGCGACACCAGCAGCAACCAGGTCTACCGCGGTTATCCGATGCTGTCCGGCGCGCCCCAGCAGCGGGTCATCGACGCGGTGAACGCCACCCGGGGGCAGATCCTCACGATGGGCGCCACCTCCACGATGAACCTGGTGGACGGCGTGTTTTCCGCCAGCAACGGCGGCCAGGTGCGCACAGCCAACATGCACTGGGGCAGCACCAACACCTACCATGTGTTCAAAGACGACCCGTGGGACTTGAAAAACCCGTCCAGCCCCACATTCACCTATATCTTCCCAAAGTCCTGTGACACGGCCACGCTGAACCTGCTTTCCAGCACCGACCGCAGCAAGGTGGATGCGATGGCCAACATCGTCAAGACCAAGGTGGCAGCGGCGCTGGCGGCGAAGGGTGTCAGCTGCACGGCGGCAAGTATCACGATCAAGGGCTATAAAGCCGCCACACCGACCACGCTGCGCACAGGCATGCCGGCTGCCAGCAAGCTCTTCACGCGGGTGAACGTGACGGTCACAGTGCAGGTGGACAACCTCGCCGTCACGCAGCAGGGCCGGGTGACCACATCCGGCGGCAACCTCAACATCCGCTCGGCGGCCAGCACCTCCGGCTCGATCCTCACCTCTGCGCCCAACGGGGCGATCCTGGACGTGCTGGACACCAAAGCCGCCACCGGCTGGTATAAAGTGAAATACAACGGCGTCACCGGTTACGCTTCCAGCCAGTACATCACACTGCTTGCCCCGTTGCCCACGGCCAGCCCGACGCCAAGCCCCACGCCCAGCCCGACTCCAACCGCAAGCCCCTCAGCCACACCGACTGCGGAGCCCACGGCCACACCCACCGATGAGCCCACAGCCGAGCCCACGGCCACCGCCACCGCGGAGGCCACGGCGGCCGGCGGAGGTGGGATGCCCGCATCGGCCGTCTATGACGTGACTGTGACGCTGAACTACATTTCCAAGGCCAGTGATGGCGACTGGGATGTCATGGGGGAGATGAAGACTGCGTTTTCCGCCTTCAGCTCCCTGATCAACACGAAGAATATGTGGAACCTATATACGGGGTCGTCTGCCGACGGAAAGTTCCTCCATGTGATCGCCAGGGGCTATGGCCACGGCGTGGGCATGAGCCAGCGGGGCTCCCAGCAGATGGCCAACGAAGGCAAGGGCTATCGGGACATCCTGGAGTTTTACTACAATCTGAGCACCACCGATGCCACGCTCGGCACCATTGCCATTGCCAACCGCACCTTGCCGCAAATCCCCGGAAAAGGATCAGCGGCGGTTTATGGCACAGTGGCCATCTCATCACTGCCGGTGCGTGCCGCCGCCAGTGCCTCGGGCACATCGTTCTATCAGATCCCCTCCGGCACCAAGGTGGAGATCCTGTCCACCTCAGGCGACTGGTACCGCATTCTTTATGCGCCGGCAGGCATTGTCGGTTATGCCTGCGGCAAGTCCGGCAGCTCGGTTTATATCAACATTCTGAACCCGGCGACAACCGCCCCTGCCACGGCTTCCCCCACGGTGACAGCCAGCCCGTCGCCATCACCCACTGCAACCACAGACCCATCCGCAACGGCGAGCGCCACAGCCACAGGCAGCTCTGCTGATCCTTCTGCCACTGCTTCGCCGGAGCCCACTGCGACGGTGACCGCCAGCCCCACAGCCTCGCCCACACCCACACCAAAGCCTACAGCCACGCCCGCGCCCACGCTGAAGCCCTGCGTTGGCAAGGCCAACGTGACGAGTTATCTGAGCCTTCGCAAGACGGCCAGCACAAGCGCTGCAGTGTTGGCGAAGATCCCCAGGGGCGCGTCGATGACCATCAACACGGTCCAGTCGAGCAGCTGGCTGAAGGTCACCTATTCAGGCAAGGTCGGCTATGTGAGCGCCAGTTATGTCATCATCGGCGGCAGCAGCTCTTATCGGGCAGGCACGGTGACCGCGTCCTCGCTGAATGTGCGCAAAGCAGCCGGTGCTAGCAATGCAGTGCTCGGTGTGATCAAGAGTGGCCAAACCGCCATCGTTGCCGGCAGCACAAAGGTAGGCACTGTGACCTGGTACAGGCTGTTGTATGGCTCAGGATCGGGCTATGTGGACGGTCGGTACCTCCGACTTTCTGTGGTTCCCAACAAATCAACGCTGTCCACTTCTACCGGTTCCGGCGGAAGCGGCACAACCACCCAGCCTTCAACGGGCACTGCGGTGACCGCTTCCGCAGGACAGGTGCAGAATTACCTGAGCCTGCGCAGCACGGCCAGCACCGGAGCAAGCGTGTTGACCAATATCCCCAGAGACGGTTCTTTTGCCGTGCTGCAGGTGCACACAGACCCAAGCTGGCTGAAGGTCAATTACCTGGGAAAGACCGGCTATGTTCTGTCCAGATATACTGTCATCGGTGGCAATGCGGCGTATCGTGCCGGCACTGTAACAGCATCCACGCTCAATGTGCGCAGCGCTGCCAGCACCGGCGCTGGAATCACTGGCACTGTCAAAGCCGGTGAGACCGCCCTCGTGGTCGGCTCGGCCAAATCCGGCACAACCACCTGGTATCAGATTCGGAAAGGCGCCACAAGTGGTTTCGTCCACTCCGGTTATATCCGCGTATCCCCTACGTAAGGCCAGGCAAGATTTCGTACCGTATACTTGATTGTCAGGGATGGACCGGCAGGTCCATCCTTTTTCGCACATGTTTATGATCAGTATGGAATGATCACCCATTGGTGATATACAATATCGTTGATCACAATAATGCTTTCAGGGGTTTGGTTGCTATGAAAATCACAGCGCTGGTGGAAAACCTGTCTGCTTGCGGGCTGAAGCCCACACATGGCCTTTCCCTTTATATCCAGACGGAAATGCATCAATTGTTATTTGATCTCGGGCCTGACAATACACTTTTTGAAAACGCTCGCCGGATGGGTGTTGATCTGTCAAAAATTGACACAGTCATCGTTTCTCACGGCCATATGGACCACGGTGGAGCGATGCGGCATTTTCTTGAGACCAACAAAAAGGCAAAGATTTATGTGCAGCGCCGGGCATTTGAGCGGCACTACAGCAAGTTTGCTTTTCTCATGATTGATGTCGGTCTCGACAGAAGCCTTGAAACGCATCCACAGGTGGTTCTTGTGGATGGCGATCTTGAAATTGACAAGGAGCTGAGCGTGTTTACCGTATCCAACAGCAGCAAATGCCACTCGGATGCCAATGATTCGCTGTATGAAGGCCGCCGGATTGACCGCTTCCTTCATGAGCAAAATCTGGTGATACGGGGAGGACAAACAGCTGTCATCGTCGGGTGTGGGCACTCCGGCATCGTGAACATCATGGAACGGGCTTCGGAGTATGCTCCGCAGTGCTGTGTGGGAGGCTATCATCTGTATAATCCCATGACGAAGAAAACAGTGGGAGAAAGCCTGCTGAATGAAATTGCGGGCAGCCTGCTAAAGTATCCTCAGGTGCAGTTCTATACCTGCCATTGCACAGGGAAGGATGCGTATGGCTATTTGTCTTCCAGGTTGCCGAATATGAAGTACTTGTATTGCGGCAACACAATTGATTTTGGCAGTATACCCGAACCCTCGGTTGATGAATCCGACTTTTCAGAATAGTGACAGAGCAAGACTTTACATGGTTATCTTAATGCGTCTCATGATTTCCCGGCTGGGCGCTCCAGGCTCTCTTTCTGAAGCCGG
The DNA here is from genome assembly GCA_023435705.1 of Bacillota bacterium. Taxonomy (GTDB): domain Bacteria; phylum Bacillota; class Clostridia; order Christensenellales; family UMGS416; genus JAEYRA01. The sequence goes on from JAEYRH010000009.1 coordinate 173,073, forward strand.
AGAGCCCGTTTCTTTCGCTCGGGTAATTGATGTTTGGCATCACCGCTGAGGCAGATGCGCACAGAGAACTCGCCGGCATCACAGCCGATATGGATTTCGCCGTTGTATTTTTCCACAGATTTCCGCACGATGGAAAGACCCAACCCGTGCCCTTCTTCCTTTTTGGTGCTTTGCAGGCTTGACCCGCAGCCAGAGGGAGCGGTGTTGCGCACAGTGAGCTCCAGCTTGCCGCCTCGCGCAAGCAATGCCAGCTCAATGCGGCGCTCTCCGCCCTCTGCGATTTTTTGGCAGGCCTCCAGCGCATTGTCCAGCGTGTTGCCCAGCAAGGAGCAAAGATCCAGTGCCTCAATCGGCAGATCCTCTTCCAGCAGAACGGTGTGGTGGATGTCGATCTCCAGGCGCTTGGCCATGGCGATCTTGCTGCCCAGCACCGCGTCAACCAGCGGCACGCCGCTGTTCACGTTGAAATCGTTTCGGTCTACAAAATCACCGATCTCCTGAAGATACTCCCTGGCCCGTTCAAGCCTGTTCATGCCCAACAGGCAGTTCAGCACCTGCAGGTGGTTTTTCAAATCGTGACGGAACCCGCGCATATTGTTGTTGGCAGCCAATGTTTCCTGGAAATTGCGGTTTTGTATCTCCGACTGCTCCAGCATGCGCTGCTTCTCCTGGAGCTCAGTTGCGCGAACGGCCAGCCTGCCATGCAATCCCAGCAACATGATGTTGATCGCGAGCAGGCCCAACGTGAGCAGCGTCAGCCCCATCGACCCGTGGTTGTTAAGCTCTGCTTCATATTGTATCAAAGCGGTCAGCATGGCCATGCTTGTGAGAGGCACAAACGCAACATAGATCAGATGGGGGCCAGAGGCGCTCTCGCTTTCCATCCGCCTGCTGTTCCAAAAGGCCATCGGAACCAACACCGCTTTGGCAGCCACCATTGCGGCCAGGCGGTATGGCGTGGGCTGAAGCACCATGCCGAAGGTGACGCCCGGCAGAAATGTGATCAGCGCCATCGCAACCACATCCGACAGGCCTACCAGGGAGAATGCGATGAACGCGTGAAACAACCGCTGGCTGAGTGTTCCACCGGAAACAAAGGCCCCATAAAGCATGCAGCAAACCGCAAGCAATGGCATCCTTATGGAGTCCTGCAAATGGGTGTATTGGCTAACAGACAGCGCAATGAGTGACGCCAGCCCGCCCAACAACAGCCGCCAGGCCTCCGGCCGCCTTGTGCCCAGCCGTCTGTGCAGATATAGTTGAAAGCATGCTACGATAGCGGCGTTGTTGAGAAATTCTGCCACTGTCCATAACGGACTTCCCATAATTCCTCCATTGATGAATTATGATGTTTTGATATCAAACATATTTTACACTTTTTTCATTGGTGTTAGCCATTCTTTTTTGCTATAATATCGTGGATACCAGTATAGGAGATATTGCCAGGATGAGAAAGTTCCGCTTGATTGCGCTGTTGTGCGCTCTTTTCATTGCCGCCTCGCTGTTTGCCGGATGTTCCGGCGGCCCCACTGTGGCCAAGGTGGGTGGGGAAGCCATTTCCGTGAGTGAATTGAATATGTTTGCCAACTTCCTGCTTTTGCAGCAGCAGGCCGGCACAGTGGCAGATATTGATGACGCTGATCAGCTCAAGCAGCTTTACGATGACGCTCTGGACACTGCCATCACCTACCGCCTTTTGATGAAGAAGGGCATTGAACGCAAGCTGTATCCGTTGAGCGATGCCAAGCGCAAGGAGGTTGACGATCAGATTTCTGAATATCTGGATAGCCAGCTCCAGGCGAAAATAACCGAATACACCCAAAGCGGCAAGTCGGAGAAAGACGCGCGCGCTGCCTTTTACGACGATATGAAAAAGTCTGGGCTCACGCGTGAGAACCTGACAACGATCCTGCGTTACGCCGCGGTGGCCGAGGTGTTTTACAACGAGATGGTGGATGCCGCCACGGTGTCTGATGAAGACCTGCAAGCCGGATATGAAAAAAAGGTCGCCGAGCAGAAGGAACAGTTCACTGCCGACCCCGCCTCGTTTGAAAATGCGAAGATGATGGCCGATTACTACGGCACTGCCATGGTCTACCGGCCTGAGGGTTACCGCTACGTGAAGCACATCCTGATCGCATTCCCCGAGGATATCACCGCTAAAATTGAAGAAGCACAAAACAACGGCGACGAAGCCGCTGTGAAAAAGGCCAGGGAAGAGGGGTTGCCACTCATCAAGGCCAAGGCCGATGAAGTGCTGGCCAAGGTGAAGACCGGCCAAGACTTTGACAGCCTTGTGGCTGAATTTGGTGAGGACCCCGGCATGCAGCAGGAACCTGCCAAGACAAAGGGCTATGAGCTGGGGGAAAGCACCTCCTTTGTGGAGGAGTTCAAGCAGGCAGCATTGAAGCTGCCCAACGTGGGCGATGTCACCGAGCTGGTCGCCACCGACTTTGGATATCACATCATCAAGTGGGTGGGCAATGTGCCCTCCGGCCCTGTTCCGCTGGAGGATGTGAAAGATACGCTGAAGGAAGAGCTCCTCACCGAGAAGCAGAATACTGCCTGGGAGGCTTTGGTTGCACAACTGAAACAAGAATACAAGGTGGAGCAGTTCACCGACAAGTATCCCACGCTGGCGCCCGCAGCTTCTGCGCCGGCTGGAACCCAAGCCCCTGCTGTGGGCTGATCTCTCTTCGCCATTGGTGCCAACGCACCTTGATGAGTTCATTGCTTTTTGATTTGAAAGCTGAAACCCAGCCGGTTTTGCACCGGTTGGGTTTCTTTGGTTAAATATTCCTTCACAAATTATTCACTTGATTCCATTGCAAAGCGCATGTATACTGGGTTTATACATCATTGCGTCATACATGACATATTCCTTTAAATTTCAGTTTTGTTATAATCACCACGAATGTGGGTAAATAGATAATAGACCAAAAGGAGTTTACGCATGGTTCGGAAACTGGCATCTGTATTTACTGCACTGTTGATTGCGGTGTCGCTGGGCCTGGCAGGGGGCAACGCGCTGGCGATGAGCGCCGCGCCCGCGCCGGGCCTTGGCCTGCATGCGATGGCTGCGCCTGCTGCCGCTGTGAGTGTGAGCACGCTGATCCCGGATTTTATGGTGAAGGCAGACACCTACTATAACCGCAAGGGGTATTCCAGCAACCATTATGAGTTTACCGACAAGGAGCTCACGATGCTTGCCATTGTGATTCACCTTGAGGTGCGGGGTGAGTCCTACCAGGCAAAGCTGGCTGTGGGCAATGTGGTGATGAATCGCGTTCTTTCCCGCGGTTATCCCGGAGACACCATCGAAGAAGTGGTGACCAGGCCCAACCAGTTCGCCTACAATCCCAAGACAGTGCCCAATGCCGAATGCAGGAAGGCCGCGTGGGATGTGCTGCATTATGAAACGTGGGTGGTGCCCCAAAACACCTACTTTTTCCGCGCAACCAAAAGCAAGGCCAATTGGGGCCGGCATGAGTATTGGAAACACGTCGGTGCCACGGCATTTTATCAGGATGTCTATGCCGGGCGCAGCAACCTGGACACGGTGCCGGAGGCCATGTTCAAGCGCACCTACAAGTGGCCGCAATACGGCTGCAAGCCATCCGCCCGCGTGCGCAACATGCAGATCATGCTGCGGGGCCTGGGCTATCAAGTAACCACCGACGGGTGGTTTGGCGAGGGCACCAAGGAGGCGCTGATCAAATTCCAGAAAAGCCGGGGCATTGCTGCCGATGGCATTGCCGGCCCGACCACGCTGAAAGCGATGATCAACAAATATGGTGTCAGCAAGTATGTGAAGTTGATGAAGTGAGTAGTCAGTAGTCAGTAAGGTGACACAGATTGTGTGCGATGGTGATGGTGGGCGGGCCTTTGGGCCCGCCCTTTTTGTGGCTGTATAATGTGTGATCATACACATTGCTCCGCCTGCATACAATGAACGGACAAGGCGGAGGCTGATACCATGATGAATTGGCTTTGGGCGGGCATGGTGCTCGCCAGCACCCTCACGGCAGCCGCAATGGGCAGGATGGATCGCCTGTTTGGCGCGGCGATGGACGGCGCAGCCGGCGCGGTGAAACTGTTCATCACGCTGCTGGCCGTCTATGCGCTGTGGTGCGGCATCATGGAGATCATCGGTGACTCCGGCCTGGCTGAGCGGTTCGCCCGGGCGCTGGCGCGGCCATTGAGGTGGCTATACCCCTCCGTGCCAGCCGGCTCCCCGGCCGCCCGGCACATCGCGATGAACATGGCAGCGAATATGCTGGGTGTGGGCAACGCCGCCACGCCGGCCGGCCTGGAGGCCATCCGCGAAATGAAGGCGATGGGCCGCGGTGGGGGAGAAGCCACCGACGACATGTGCATGCTGCTGGTGGTGAACTGCTCGTCACTGCAATTGATCCCCACCACGGTGATCGCGCTGCGGCAAGCTGCCGGATCATCATCCGCCTCCGACATCCTTCTGCCGGCCATCCTTGCCAGTGTTACGGCCACAATTTTCGGTGTCGCGGCGGCAAAGGCATTTTCCAACTTCACACGCGGTCAGGCATAACAGGAACAATTGCAACAGTATAAGAAATCCAAGGCGTGCATAGACTATGCTTGCCTTCGAAAGACAGTCCGCAATGAGATTATTTTCAAAGCGGAGCTGGAGCGCCCGGTTTGTTGGCCACTGCCGGGCGCTTTTGCTGTGTTATACTAGTGATCAACAAGCAAGGAGGTGAGGGGATGCCCGGCATTTTTGACATCATCGGCCCGGTCACGGTGGGGCCGTCCAGCTCGCACACAGCCGGCGCCATCCGCATCGGCCAGATTGCCAGGCTTCTTCTGGGCGGTGCGGTGAGGCAAGCAGACATCACGCTTTATGGCTCCTTTGCCGAAACCGGCAAGGGCCATGGCACCGACCGGGCCATCGTTGGCGGGCTTCTGGGCCTTGACATGGCGAACCCGCTCATATCCGAAAGCTTTCAGGAAGCCCGGCGGTGTGGCCTGAACTTTACCTTTCGTGCGGCGGAGGAAACCCGTTTTCACCCCAACACCGTTGTGATTGAGGCGTCTGGCGAAAGGGGTTCGGTCCGGATCCGCGCCAGCTCCGTTGGTGGGGGTAACATCCGCCTGGACGCGATGGGCGATTATGAGCTGGGCATCTCCTGCGAGCAACCCACGCTGGTGCTGCCCCATAACGACCACCCCGGTGTGGTGGCGGCTGTGACCACAGTGCTATCCCAGCAAGGGTATAACATTGCCGCGATGAAGGTGACGCGGGCCCGACGGGGCGGCGACGCCGTTGCGATGATCGAAACCGACACGGAGGTGCCGGAAGAAACCCGCATAAGCATCGGCGCGATTCCAGGTGTGACCAATGTGATTTACATTCCGAAGAGATAAGGTGATAAGATGGCAATCAAAAGCATCAACCGCCTTGCCAAAGAGGCAGAAGAACGAAACCTGCTCCTGTCTGACATGGTGGCAAAGGAGGAAGCGGTGGAAGCGGGCATGACTGAGGCTGAGGTGCGCAGCCGCATGCAAGGGATGCTCATCGCGATGAACGAGGCAGTGAAGGCCGGCGTGGCCCGGTCAGGGCCGTCGGTGAGCGGGCTTACCGGTGGTGAATCGCTGCGCTACAGCAACTATCTGCGGGAACACAAGAGCCTGCTTGGTGATGTGGCGGGCAAGGCGGCTGCCTATGCGCTGGCTGCATCCTGTGTGAACGCCTCCATGGGCGTGATCGTGGCAGCTCCCACGGCTGGCTCCTGCGGCATCCTGCCCGGAGTGCTGCTCTCCTTGCGGGAAGCCCACGGGTTCACCGACGAGGAGATTATTTCGGGTCTGCTGGCTGCCGCCGGCGTGGGCCAGGCCATCGCATTGCGTGCCACGCTGTCTGGCGCTGAAGGTGGGTGCCAGTCCGAGTGCGGCAGCGCCGCTGCCATGGCGGCGGCAGCCGCCGTGGAGTTGATGGGTGGCAGCCCGGAGCAGTGCTGTCACGGCGCGGCGCTGGCGCTCAAAAATTCCCTGGGCCTGGTCTGTGACCCGGTGGCCGGGCTGGTGGAGGTGCCCTGTGTGAAGCGTAACGGCGTGTATGCCGTGGTCGCCCTCGCCGCCGCAGACATGGCGCTGGCCGGCATCAAAAGCGCCATTCCTCTGGATGAGGTGATCGATGCGATGCATGCCATTGGCCAGGTGATGCCGGTCACACTGCGCGAGACGGCAAAGGGGGGCTTGGCTGCCACACCTACCGGCTGCCGTCTCCAGGCGAAGGTGTTTCCGGATCAGGGGGAGTAGCTGATTTTCTAGAAAAAGAAGGGCATGATCCCTGCCGCCTTGGCTTTGGCTCTCGCCCCGGGCAGCAGGGATTTCACATAGGAGCCAATGCGGACACCTTGAATTTTCAGGCTCAGCAAAAACACCACTGCTGCAGCTGCCACTGCCCAAAGCATCGCCGGCATGTCTGCCCAACCCAGCCCCTTCATCAGGCTGTTTACATTGTAGCAGGCCAGAGCGCATGCTATTGCCGCGAGGCCCGGCAGCACGACCCATTGCGCCCACTTGACCCTAAATTCTATTTTTGTGTTCAGGCAGCGGATATTCATCACCACAGAGAGCGCCGCTCCGGCGATCATCCCCCAGAAGAAGCCGTAGATCCCGATTTGTGGGTTCGAAACGGTGAACCACGTGATGCCCAGTTGCAGAATATCGCCTACGATTGTGCTAACCATGGCCCGGCTTTGGAAGCCTGTGCCGTTGAGCATGCCGGCGGTGATCATCTGGTAATAGGTGAGCGTCATTGCCACAGCAGTGAGCAGGATGTAATCCAGCGGCACCGTTTGCTGATAAAGCAGTTGCATCACCGCCGGGCCGATTGGCGCCAGCACCGCCACCGCCGGCAGGGCAATAAGCCCGGTGGCATAGAGCGCCTTGCCCATCTTGCGGTGAGCGTCGGCCATGTCGCCCACGGCCACGCTTTCCGAAAGCCTCGGCAACATCACCATCACCAACGGGCCCATAAACGCCATCGGCAGAAAAAAGAGCGGCAGCGCCATGCCCAGCGCCACGCCCAGCATACCCACGGCCTGCTGCTGCGGCATGCCGGAAGCCATCAGCCGCTTGGGCACCAGCACCGTGTTGGCGGCGGAGAGCAGGTTGCCCGCCAGTGCCGAAGCCGATACGGGCAGCGCAATTGCCATGAGCTTTTTGAACAGCCCTCCGGGGTGCGCCGCTTTCCCGTCGGATGGCCGGGCCTTGCGATACCAGACGGCCAGAAGTGTGGAGCTGAACAGCTCGCTTACGGTCATGCCGGCCACAATCACCGCAGCGGCCATCGCCGGGTCCGTTGGCCGGAGCCACAGCAATAGCCCCACCACTGCGGCTATCCGCACGATCTGCTCCAGCTGGTCGGAAATGGCAGGGGGCTTCACATGCTTCACGCCATAGAACCAGCTCTTGAAGATGTTTTCCAGACCGGTCAGTAGCAGGCAAGGCAGCAGGATGAGGAGCGCCAGCCGTGTCTCGGCGTCACCCAGCACCGATTCGGAGATCCAGCCAGAAAACAACGCCGTTGGGATTGCCACCACCACAAACAGAATCGCAAAGCCGATCAATGAAAGCCGCACCACCAGGCGCATGCCGCCATGGTCACCCAGCGCGCCGCGCTCGCTTGCCAGCTGGGTGATTGCTGTGGTGAAACCGCCATAGGTGAGCGAAATGAGGATGCCATACACCGGCATCACCAGCTGCAACACGCCGATGCCCTCTGGGCCTGTCACGCGGCTGATAAACACACGGTAGGCAAACGCCAGCAGTTGAAGGCCAATGCTGGAGGCTGTGAGCACCAGGGCGCTTTGAAGCGCAGACTTTTTCGTGGTTGCCAAGAGAACCCCCGAACGGAATGTTTGTATAGCCTATTCGGGCGATGATGTGAAAATGTGGGGCTTGCCAGCAAGAAAAGCCCACCCGCCGGTGCGGCGGGTGGGCTTTGAGTTTAAGGTCTATTTTGAATAGATCGGTGCGTTTTTTAGTGGCAGCAGCTGATCAAAGGCGAGCTTGATGTAGTAGTCCCAAAACTCAAAATCGTGCTTGTAGCCTGGGTAGCACTGATACTCCACATTCAGGCCAATTGCCTTCATCGTTTCCGCGTCAGCTTTGATGCGGTCAAAGATGAAGCTGGGTTCGTCGCCGCCGGCAGCCACATAGAACTTTGGCATTTGGGTGCCTTGCTCCATGTGCTTTCGCGCGATGGCCTTCAGGTCAAATCGGGAGCCGGGGATCTCCTCCGGCTTGCCAAAAGTGGAGCAATACAGGTAAAACCAATTTTTGAAGTGATCGCTCACCAGCTCAGCCTGGAGGGTCTCCTTGTTTACCGTCATGCCGATGCCGCCGGAGATGTCCATGCACACGCTGTAGAGGTCGGGCCGCAGCAGGCCTGTGCCGAGCGCCACGTTGCCGCCCATCGCGTACCCCATCAGAAAGTTGTCCTCCCTTTTTGGGGAGGAAGCGAAGAGCGATTGGATCACCACCGGCAGCTCCTCTGTCAAAAAGGTGGAATAGGCCACGCCATAGGCCGTGTCCACGCCGAAGCTGTTCATGATGCCCGGCGTCACCAGCATCACCTGGTGCTTCTGGGCATAGAGCTCGGCGTTGGTGTAGCGATAGGTCAGGCTGTCATCGTCACCGCCGCCGTGGATCAGATAAACCGTTTGAAACTTCATGCCCGGTTCATACACAAAGGGTTTGTCTCCTGCGCTGTCATGGTGCCTTGCACCCTTTGCGACGTCGTAGTAGCTGATGGGGTCGGTGGGGTAGACCACAGAGATGTTGATGTATCCGCCCACTGCCTGGCTCCTGTAGTTGAAACGCATGATGGCCATTTGAACTCCTCCTTGTCATAAGGCAGATAGCAACTCAGCTTTTGATGATCTTGCCCAGCAGACTCTTCCGCTTGGCAATGAAGATGGCCAGCCCGATCAGCACCGGGATGACCAGTAGCCGGAACATTGTGATATATCCGTCCAACTTGCTGCCGGTGCCCGTTGCTACGGAAGTTGCCAGAAGGCCGGCCAGTGTGGGGGTGAGCAAAAAGCCCAGGTCCACACCAATATAGTTGGTGTTGCCGGCCACGCCGCGCCTCTCGCGGGGCACGATCTGCATACAAAGGGTTTGCACCGAAGGCTGGATGATGCCGTAGCCGAAGGCGGACACGGCGCCTGAGAGCAAAAACATCGGCAATGAGTCGGCAAAACTGACCAGGATGAACGACAGGGCGAAGATCACCATGCCGGGGATCAGCGTTTTGTCCAGCCCGTATTTGTCGGCGATGCGGCCGCTGAACGGCCGGGAAATGAGCAAACAAACGGCGTATGCCGTGAAATACAGGCCGATGTCTTCCACACCGCGCAGGCCGCCATACAGCACGATGAACGCGCTGAGGCAGGCGTAGGCTCCGCTCAGGAAAAACATTAACACCGCTGGTGTGACCACTTCGCTGGCCACGATGTTGTTCAGCCTGATCCGGAAGGGCTCGGTGCGCTCTGGCTCCCTGGTGTCAATCCGCAGGCAAAGGATCAGGCTCAGGCCCATCATTGCCGCGCCGATGAAAAACGACAGGTTGTAGCCCAGCACTCCGGCCAGCGTCAGGCCGATGTAGGGGCCGATGGCAGTGGAGACAGCCTGCGCCAGTGAGAACACGCCGATGCCGGAGGCCATCTTGTTTTCCGGCAAGGCGTCGCTGGCCAGCGCCAGGCAAATCGGCGCGGTCAGGCCCATTCCCATGCCGTGGAACAGCCTCCCTATGATCAGCATCCAGACGCTGTTGGAAAACCCATAGATCACAAACGCTGTCATGATAAAGCCCACGGCCAGCGCCAGAAGCTTGTTTTTCTTGAAATAGCAGATCGCCGGGCCGCCAATGGGGCGGATGGCCAGAGCCGTAATGGCAAACATGCTGGACACCATGCCCACCACGGTGGCGTTGGCGCCTAGTGCGTCGGCATATTTGGGGATCAACGTGTTCAGCATGAATTGAGCGAAGTTGATCGCGATGTTCAGGATGAACACGTTGAGGAATGGTTTTGACCAAATGGTGTCCCGGCTGTTGATTGTTTCCTTGATATCGATGGATTCCATACCGTTTGATGCTCCTGACTTGTATCAATCAAGCTGATTGTTTTTATCCGTTGTGTTGTGCGGCAAGCCGTTGAGGAATGTATCGATCATAAAGCCATAGCTGTCGTCGGCACTGGCCTCCGCTGATTCGAAATAGCCGGTGGCCTCCAGCGCCACGAACCCATGCAGCATGCTGCGCAAAGATCTTGCGCAGTGCAGCTGCTCCTGCCGGCTTCCGGCCCAGTGGGCTAGCGGGCGCATCATGGGCTCGATGATCTCCTTGCCAAGCTCCATGATCTGCCTGTCCTCCAGCAGAGGCAGGTTGATGATCACCTGATACAGCTCCGGGTTCTCATGGGCATATTGGCGATAAGCCACTGCCAGCGTCTTGAGCGCCGCACGAGGTTCTGATATCCCATATGCCGCCTCATCCAATGCGCTCCGCAGCTCCGACACCGCGCGCCTGGCGACGGCCATATTCACTTCTGCCACACTCTCCACATGGTTGTAGAGCGATGCGGTCTTGACGCCCAGCCTGGCGGCGAGCCGGTGCATGGAAAAGCTGCCGTAGCCACCCTCCGCCACCATGGAGATGGCGGCCCCCAGGACGGCTTGCTTGTCTATCCCTTTTTGCGGCAATGGTCACTCCTCCAAAACTAACGGTGTTCATATACAGTGTGAACTAACGCCGTTAGTCTGTCAAGTGGTTTTCAGAATGTCACACAGATTGAGATACCCATCGGAATGCCTGAACAGCCGGTGAACGCAAGCATGTGTTCCGTTTTGACGGCGATTCTGTGGGAATTGAAGTCAAGGAAAAAGTGGAGTTCCCAATTCCGCCCCAGCCCAGAGCATTGGCTTTTGCGGTGAAGGTGTAGCACAGCACGCATGATCCAGGCAGGTGTTTTTGCGGCTGTCAGGGTTGCCTGGCATCCGCTTTTCATTTCTGTTTGAAGTGAACAGACGCGGCGATTCGTAGTGATCTTTGTTTTGTACGTTTTGATAAATATTTATCTCATCCATAACTGGAAGGATTAAGGATAACTGCGCAAATGTGGCTGGTAACGGTGGATTTTATGTATATAATGTTGAAAAAAGGGATTGTGAATTTAAGAGATTGGTGCAAATGTGGCTTGACATGGGTTATTTGATATGCTTTAATTACAGCATAAATGCTAAACGTTATCCACCGGAGATTTGTAACAATTCCACGAAAACCAATTTTGCATGTGAAAGCATGCAGAAATAAAAACAGGAGGATAGTTCATGAAGAGGAATCTGTCAAGCTTGATCCTTGTGATGGTTCTCTCGATGCTTTTGGTCGTATCGGGATGCACCACCACTCCGGCTCCGGCTGCCACTGACAAGCCGGCAACAGCCGCGCCCGGTGCAGAGACCGTAGCGCCAACCGAGGAAGTGAAGCTTCCTGAAATCCCCGCTGAAATCACCATGTTCAACGCTGTTGCTCTGACTGCCACCACGCCGGCGTGGGAAACCCCCATCGGCAAGAAGATCCAGGAGCTCACCGGCGTCAAGCTGGTTGTGGAATACCTGGTCGGCACTGACAGCTTGACCAAAGCCAACCTGATGACGGCTAGCGGCACCTATCCGGATATCGTGGCAGCGGGCGAAACCGCCGGCACGTTCATCTCCGCCAACGCCTTCGTCAAGCTGGACGACATGATCGAAAAGTACGGCGAAAACATCAAGAAGATCTATCGCCCCAGCGAGCTGAAGATGTCCGGCAGCCAGAATGACGGCATCTACATCATCTCCACCAACCGGCCGGCTCTTGACAACCTTTATCCCGCCGCCGGTTTCTACATGAACTATGATGTTCTGAAGCAAGCTGGCTTCCCAGTTCCGAAGACGCTCTCGCAGTATGGCCAGCTGATCAAGGACTATCTGGCCAAGAACCCGAAGTTCGGCGATGCTGACAACATTGGCTTCACAATCGCCACTGACGGTTACCGCGTGTCTGCCCTGCAGTATGGCGGTTCCAGGTTCCTGAGCGGCTTCCCCAACGACGGCATCACCGCTGTTGACCAGGAGACCCTCGAAGCCAAGATCGTCATGAAGATGGACAGCAACAAGCAGTTCCTCAAGTTCATGAACGACATGTGGAATGCCGGCGCCATGGACAAGGAAACCTTCATGCAGAAGGACGACCAGCTCCTGGCGAAGGTTGGCTCCGGCCGCGTGCTGGGCATCTATGACCAGCGCTGGGCAGTGACCAACGGCTTGGCCGCTCTGGAAAAGAATGAGCACTTTGACCGCACACTGGTGGCCTTCCCGATCGTCACCGACGGCACCACTAAGGAATACTATCGTGGTCCGTATGCCTTCGCCGTGCAGGGCGTTTCGATCACCACCTCTGCCAAGAACCCCGAAGGTGTGTTCCGTTTCCTGGATCGCCTCTGCGCTGAAGACATCCAGAAGCTTGCCCACTGGGGCATCGAAGGCACCGACTACACCATCGAAAACGGCAAGTTCACCCGCACCAAGGAGCAGTGGACCAACTCCTTCGACGCCGAGTATCAGAAGAACACCGGTCTGATGCAGTTCGTCTTCCTGCCCCGTTATGAGCAGACAGACAACGAGCAGTATGCCAAGTTCTCTGACGGCAACTGGGTCAACCCGGCAATGAACCAGGAATACAACGATGTCCGCTACAAGGACTATGAGAAGGAAATCCTGAAGAGCTACAACGTGAAGACCTTCTGCGACTTCTTCGCGCCGGCTTACCCCGCCCGCTACCAGCCCGGCTGGGCCGTCCGCCAGCAGCTGCCGCAGGATTCGCCTGAGTTCATCGCCTCCAACAAGGCTCTTGAGCTCGCCACCGAATACCATGCCAAGATCGTTCAGGCCGATCCTGCCCAGTTTGAGACTCTGTATGCTGAGTACATGGCCAAGCTGGATGCCATCCCCGGTCTGGCCGACTATGAGAAGAAGGTCACCGAGACCATCAAGGCCAGCACTGAGTTCTATGGCAACTAATCTGTAACAGTAAAGGTTCATCTGACGCCAATGAAGCCGGGGAGCGCCTGTGCGCTCCCCGGTTTCGAAATAACTTCAGCCAGGGGGATTGAATATGGCTGCATATCATGAGAAAGCCGCAGCTTCCACAGTGAAGCCCGTACTATATAAAAAGAAACCAATGATGAGGAGAATCATCGAGCAGCGGCAATTGCTGGTTTTGGTGATGCCGTTTATGATTTTCATACTGGTTTTCAACTATCTCCCCATCTGGGGCTGGATTATGGCGTTTCAGAATTATTCCACCGGCAAGGGCTTGATGGGTTCTCCGTTTATTGGTCTTGGAAACTTCCAGGAGCTGTTTGCCGACGCCAACTTTCTGAATTCCATCAAGAACACGCTGCTGACAAGTGTGCTGAAGATCTCCACCGGTTTTATTGCTGCGATTGTCCTGGCTGTAATGCTCAACGAGGTCCGGGCGCTGCCGTTCAAGCGGACGGTGCAGACCATATCTTATCTGCCCTACTTTGTATCCTGGGTTGTGGCAGTCAATATCGTATACATGGCGTTGTCTCCCTCCGATGGCATTGTAAACATTCTGCTCATGAAGACTGGCTTGATTGATGGCCCGATTCCGTTCATGGGTGAGTCTAAATATTTCTACGGAGTTGTCGCACTTTCAAACGTCTGGAAAAATGTTGGCTGGAATGCCATCATTTATCTTGCCGCAATGACTGGGATAGACCCGGAGCTATACGAAGCGGCATCGATTGACGGAGCCGGCAGGCTTCGCAGGATCTTTGCCGTAACGCTGCCCAGCATCATGCCCACGATTAAGATTTTGCTGGTGCTGAACATTGGCTACTTGATGAACGCCGGGTTTGAGCAGGTCTATCTGCTCAGCAACCCGTCCAACATTGATGCTTCCCGCACCATCGATGTGTATATCTATACTTACGCGTTGAAGAGCGGCCGCCTGTCTTACGGCACGGCAATCGGCATTTTCAACTCCACGATCTCAATTCTGCTGATCATGGTCAGCAACGCGGTCTCCAAGAAGATCGACGGCTACGGAATTTTCTGAAAGAGAGGTGAGTGTGATGGTGAAAAAAAGTCAAAACAAATTTCTTTCCTCCATTGGATACAAGCGCCTGACGCTGGAAGATCTTCTTCTGGATGCGTTCAACTACGTGGCGCTGATTTGCCTTTGCATCGTGACGTTGTATCCCTTTATCAACACGCTAGCCTATTCTTTCAACAACGCCATCGATTCCGTCAACGGCGGCATCTACCTTTGGCCCAGGGAGTTTACGCTGAGGAACTATGAAAAAATCCTCATCGGCAACCCAGCCATCAGTCAGGCGCTGTTTATCTCCGCGGCCAGGGCTGTGGTCGGCGGCGCGCTCAGCGTGGTCTCCACCATCTGTGTGTCTTATGTGCTGTCCAGACGGGATTTCATCTTCCGCAAAGCGCTGACACCGTTTCTGGTGTTCACGATGTATTTTTCCGGCGGCTTGATCCCCTCATTCATCCTGATTCGCAACCTGGGGCTCATGAGCAACTTCCTGGTCTACATCCTTCCTGGCCTGGTTGGCGCCTACAACGTCATGGTGATGCGCAGCTACATCGAGGGCATCCCAGACAGCTTGATTGAGGCGGCGAAGATCGACGGCGCAAGCGAATACCGCATCCTCTTCACGATCATCTGGCCGCTGAGCCTCCCTGTCATCGCCACGATCACGCTGTTTGTGGCCGTCGGCCAGTGGAATGCTTGGTTTGACACGATGCTGTATTGCGGCGGCAACGCCAAGCTCACCACGCTGCAATATGAGCTGCAGAAACTGCTCACATCGGCGTCGGCCTATGCATCGGCTGACTCGGATGCCCTAACTGCCTCCGGTGACTCGGCCAAAATGGCCGTTACGCCCACCTCCATCCGCACGGCCATGACCGTCATCGCCGTCACGCCAATCCTGTTTACTTATCCTTTCTTGCAGAAGTATTTCGTAAAGGGATTGACATTGGGTGGGGTAAAAGGGTAAAACCTTAGTAAAAAGGGTCAGGATCTGACAAAATGAGTTATGTACGTCTTCAGGATATCGCCAAGGAAATCGGCATATCAGTCAACACTGTGTCCAAGGCGCTAAACGGCAAACCGGGCGTCAACAACAGGACCCGCCAAAGGGTGCTGGAAGTGGCGGAGCGGTTGAATTATAAGCCGAACGATTTGGCACGTAGTTTGCGAGGCCAGACGTCCAACATCATAGGCGTGATACTGGATGACACAACCAGCCCATATTTCAGCGAAGTGGTGAAGGGCATCGATGACGAAGCCCAGTCTTTGGGCTACTACACGTTTCTGTTCGGCTCCGGCATGAAACGGGAACGGGAGCTCGAGGCGCTAGACCTCTTGCAACGCATACGGGTCAGTGGGCTTATTCTGCACCCCACCGAGCTAGATGCGGAGCTTGTGAGCCACATCAACAAGGCCGCCATGCCAATTGTAATGTTTGACGTTGTCAACAACAATCTTCGGTTTGACAACGTGTGCAACGATGACCGCCTCGGCATGAAAGAAATGACGCGGCTTGTGCTGGCAAAGAAGTATCGGAGAATTGTTTTTCTGAACCTCAGGGAGAATTCGGCGCCGGCCATCGAACGTTTGGCCGGCGTGCACGATGCCCTGGCGGAGGCTGGCCTGGATGAATCGTTCATCAAGGTGTACAACAACACACATCTCAATGCCTATAGCCTTACCCGGGGCCTGATGATACAGGATGTCCGCCCGGACTGCCTGCTCTGCGCCAGCGATGCGTTGGCAACCCAGGCGATGGAGGCCATCTTTGATGTGGGGCTTTCTGTGCCGGGCGATGTGGCGATCACTGGATATGATGATGTTTCCTATGCCCGCGTGCTGCGTGTGCCACTCACCACGGTTTCCCAGCCCAAGGAACGGGCCGGCAGGCAGTGTGTCAGCCTTTTGCACCAGCGCATTGTGAAAAACGGGCCGGACCACCCTGTGCGGTTGATACTAAAGCCCGAGATCATCACACGCAAATCCACATAACTGTTTTCAGCAATTTAATATTATTTTGAGGTATGCTTTATGAGAGCTGTTGTCAAGTATGGAGTGAATCCCAACGAAACCCGCCTGCAGGACATGCCGATGCCGGTGATCGGGCCTGATGATGTGCTGGTGAAAGTGGCTGCCATCGGTGTGTGCGGCACAGACCCGCACATGCATCGCGGCACCAGTGCCTTCAACATTGTGCCGCCGCTGATCTTCGGCCATGAGTTCGCCGGTGTGATTGAAGAAGTGGGTGCCAACGTTTCCGGCTGGAGCGTGGGCGACCGCGTGACTGCTGAAACCCATGCAGACTACTGCGGCGTGTGCGACCTCTGCCGCCGCAACCTGTATCCGCTTTGCCGTGACCGCAAGGGCTTTGGCTTCAAAGCCCACGGTGCATTCGCCGAATTTGTCAAAGTGCCCTCCCGCATCCTTCACCGGGTGCCGGCAGACTTGTCTCTGGACATTGCGTCTCTCACCGAGCCGCTGTGCGTGGCTCATAAGGCGCTCACGTCCAGCAGCAACATTGTGCCCGGCGATGAAGTCGTCGTGATCGGCCCCGGCCCCATTGGCCTGCTGTGCGTGGCGGTTGCCAAGCTGTGCGGTGCGGCAAAGATCGAGGTGATCGGCACATCCGGCGACGAGAAGCGTCTGGAAATCGCCAAGGCATATGGCGCCACCGGTGTGCACAACAGCTCCGCCGCCGACCCCAGAGCGGTGCTCAAGGGCAGCGACGGATACGGTTACCCGCTGGTGGTGGATACCGCCGGTGTAGGCCCGACGCTCGACCTGTCTTTGGACCTGGTTCGCCCTGGCGGCCAGATCACCAAGATCGGCTGGGGCCCCAAGCCTGTGAACTTCAGCCTGGATCGTCTGCTCCACAAGAGCGCCACGCTGAAAGGCCACTTCTCCCACACGTGGGACACCTGGGAGGCCTCCATCCGCCTGATGGAGGCGGGGCTCATTGACATGAAGCCCCTGATCACCCACACGTTGCCGCTGGAGCAGTGGGAAGAAGCATTCGAGCTGGTGGAGACCCAGCAAGCCCTGAAGGTTGTATTAAAGCCGTAGCGGCACCGTCAAACGCACCGCCGAGCAACACGGCGGTGCGTTTGTCAAAGATAACAACGGAAAGGAAACGGAGTATGACAGCATTGACCAAACCGGAGCTGGACGCGTTGAACCGCGCCGCAGCCCAGATCCGCCTTGACGTGGTGAACATGATCGGGCCGGATAACCGCGGGCACTTCGGAGGCTCGATGTCTTCTGCAGACATCATCGCCACGCTTTACTTCCATGTGATGAACATTGACGGGGCACGCAAGGACGACCCTGACCGTGACCGTTTCATCCTGAGCAAGGGCCACAGCTGCCCGGCGCAATATGCGGCGCTGGCCCGCAAGGGCTTTTTCCCCGCTGAGGAGCTGAGAACGCTGAAAAACGTGGGCAGCCGCCTGCAGGGCCACCCGGATCATGCCAAGCTGCCCGGCATCGAGGCCAACACCGGCTCGCTGGGCCAGGGGCTTTCCCAGGGTGTGGGCATGGCGCTGGCGCTGAAGGCCGATGGCCGCCCCTCCACGGTTTATGTGGTGCTGGGCGACGGAGAATTGAACGAGGGCCAGGTTTGGGAGGCAGTAATGTTTGCCGGCGCCAGGAAGCTGGACAACCTGATTGCCGTGGTGGACCGCAACCGCCTGCAGGCCATGGGCTTCAACCAGGACCGCCTGAACTACGGCGACCCCGGCGAGAAGTTTGCCGCATTCGGCTGGGAAGTGCTCCGTGCCGACGGCCACAATATGGAGTCTTTGGCGGAGGCATTTGCTGCAGCCAAGAAGATGGACCGCCCGGTGGTCATCGTTGCTGAGACCATCAAGGGCAAGGCGATCCAGTGCGCAGAGAACCAGATCGGGTTCCACAACGGCATGCTCACCCGTCCGCAGTATGACGAGGCGGTGGCCTGCCTGACTTCAATGATTGGCGGTGAGCAGTAATGGGCAATCCCAGAGAAGCATACGGCCAGGCGCTCGTTGCGCTGGCCAGGGAAGATAGCAGGATTTGGGCGCTGGACGCCGACCTGAACAAGAGCACGATGAGCTGCTACATGGAGCAGGAATTCCCTGCCCGTTATGTGGAAGCCGGCATCGCCGAGGCCAACATGGTGGGTATGGCGGCGGGTCTGTCGTTGTGCGGCAAGATCCCGTTTGTGTCGTCCTTCGCGGTGTTTGTGACCGGCAGGGCCTTTGACCAGATCCGCCAGTCCATCTGCATCCCCAAGCTTAATGTGAAGCTGTGCGGCTCCTCCGCCGGCCTTTCCGACTATGGCGACGGCTCCACCCACCAGACGGTGGAAGACATCGCGGTCATGCGCGCCCTGCCCAACATGACGGTGCTCTGCCCCGGTGACGCCAGGCAGATGGCCGCCATGGTGAAGGCTGCCGCCCAGCTGGACGGGCCTGTTTACCTGCGCGTGACCCGCTCCGACATGGATGACCTGCCCGGTGACGGCTCCTTTGAGCTGGGCCGCATTGACACCGTGCGCCAGGGCAAAGATATTACCGCGTTCGCAACCGGCGTGATGGTGAAAAAGGCGCTGGACGCCGCAGAGGAGCTGGCCAAAGAGGGCATCTCCGCAACGGTTGTGAATGTGGCCACATTAAAGCCCTTTGGCGGCGAGCAGGCCCGGGCGTTGGCCGGCCAGACCGGTTTGGCGTTCACCTGCGAGGAACACAGCGTGATCGGCGGGCTCGGTTCCATCGTGGCCGAGGCACTTTCTGAAACGGGCATCCCGCTTAAAATACTGGGCATCCAGGACCAGTTCGGCCAGTCGGCCAACAGCGAGGGCCCGCTCATGGAGCACTACGGCCTCACCGCGGCGAACATCGCCAAACAGATTCGGGACTTTGTTTCATCCAGGAGGTAAACACATATGAAAATCGGATTTATCGGGTTGGGCGTGATGGGCAAGCCCATGAGCAAGAACCTGCTCAAGGCTGGCTATTCTCTGATCGTGTATGACATCAACACTGCCGCCGTGGAAGAGGTCAAGGCCGCCGGCGCGGAATCTGCCGCGACGATTGCCAATGTGGCCCGCGTCAGCGACATCGTGGTCACGATGCTGCCCAACAGCCCGCAGGTGAAGGAAGTGCTGCTTGGTGACGCCGGTGTGATCGCCAACGGCAAAAAGGGCGCGCTGATTGTGGACATGAGCTCCATCGCGCCGCAGGCTTCCGCCGAATGCGAAGCCGCTGCCCGCGCAGCCGGCATGCGGATGATTGACGCGCCGGTTTCCGGCGGCGAGCCGAAGGCCATCGAGGGCACACTTTCCATCATGTGCGGCGGCGAGCAGAAGGACTTTGACGAAGCCATGCCGATCCTGCAGAAGATGGGCGCCTCCGTGGTGCTCTGCGGCAAAATCGGCAGCGGCAACACCACCAAGCTATGCAACCAGATCATCGTGGGTGTCAACATCGCCGCGATGAGCGAAGCGCTCACTCTGGCTGTGAAGGCCGGCGTGGACCCTGAGGTAGTCTATAAGGCTATTCGCGGCGGCCTGGCCGGCTCCACAGTGCTGGATGCCAAGGCCCCCATGGTGCTAAACCGCAACTTCAAGCCCGGCTTCCGCATCGACCTGCACATCAAGGATCTCAACAACGCCATGGAAGCGGCCGCCGCCACTGGCAGCCCCTCGGTGCTCACCGGCAAGGTGCTGGAAATGATGAAGGAGCTCTCCGCCCGCGGCGAAGGGCAGTCTGACCACAGCGGCCTGGCCAAGTATTACGAGGCGCTGGCCGGCGTCACGATCGAGCCGCAGGCGAAGTAAAAAACCTTTCCGAACGGACACTCCATCAACCCTCGGGCCGCGCTGACTGCCCGGGGGTTGTTTATTTTATTATCTGAAATTATCCTGACAGCCTTTACTCAAGTATGGTGATGGGCTAGAATGTATTGAATTTCTTTTGGAGGCTTGTATGAAACGTGTTTCCCTGTTGTGTGCTACACTGATGCTGTCGGCCTTGCTGTCGGGCTGTACCATCCTGAGGGGGGTAGCCCGCAGTGTGTTGAAACATGAAACTGCCCAGCCCACTGTTCAGGTTGTGGCAGAGACCATCCGCGCCGAGACCGATGAACCAACCGCCATGCCCACCTCTGAGCCTACAGAGGAATCAGCGGCAGCGGAAGGGGCTTTTGAGACAATCGTAAGTGCCAGTCTGGGTATCGCCTTTGACGTGCCTGCCAGTTGGGCCGGCAAATACCGTGTGGATGAAGGTGATGGTTACCTCATCGTTTACTTCAAGCCGTCGGAGCCGATTGATGATGGTATGGGGAAGTTCTTCACCATTTTGACGAAGACATCGGAAGACGACGCTGGCTTCTTTGACAATGAAGAAGAGATCGAAATCAATGGCGTGACCTATCTCGTCGGTATGCCAACCGATGTGACCTATTCGCAGGAAAATCCAGAGTTTGATACGTTTAAGGCTATGCGGGAGGACCTGCCGATTATCCGTGACTCTTTGCGCTCGGTCTGCCAGTGAACCCCAAGCCCATAGCCCGGCTAAACAGTTTTAAGTAGCAAATCCTCTGCCGGAATCCTGGGCCTTGGACCTGGTGCTTGGTCTGCAAACCCGATTGCCACCACCGCCGTTACGAGATATCTATCATCCAGACCAACAATGGCTTTCACCTTGCCTTCATCGAATGCGCCCAGCCAGCAGCTGCCCAACCCGAGATCGGTGGCCTTCAGCAGGATGTGCGTGATGGCGATGGCCATGTTTTCCCTCATGTTTGCCAAGACCCACTGTGGATCGACATCCTGGTCAGCAGGGCGAGGCTCGCTCAGCCACCGGAGGGATTCCGGGTCGATTGCGCCCGTTTGCACCAGCTCCTGCACCCGCGCACCGATTATGGAAAATGCCGCCATGTCCGCGCAGCAAAGGATCACAGCCGGGGCGTTTGCCAGAAATGCCGATGCCCCGGCTTCCACCAGCTGCTTCTTCACGATGGCGTCCTTTACCACAACAAAACGCCATGGCTGCACATTGAGGCCAGAGGGGGCCAGCCTGGCTGCCTCCAGCAATTCCAGAATCATCCCATCGGGAACCGACTCCTGCTTGAATTTTCGGATGCTCCTGCGCATGGTGATCACATCTTGAAACTCCATACCAATTCTCCTTCTTATTGTTGTTTTGCTTGATGCACTACACTATAATGAGATAGGAGACAATTTACCAGTATGCACTATTATGTGAGATACTATCCAATAGGAGAGTGGGCTGGATGGAGCTAATGGATCATTGCGGGCAAGACTCTTGCCCTGTGGAATACACCTTGAAGGCCATCGGCGGCAAATGGAAGCTGTTGATCCTGTTTTACCTGATGACTGGCCGCGTGATGCGCTACGGCGAATTGAAACGGTCCATCAAGGGGATCACGCACAAAATGCTGAGCCAGCAGTTAAAAGAATTGGAATCAGACGGGTTGATCCGTCGCAGGGAGTATCACCAGATACCCCCAAAGTGGAGTATTGCCTTTCTGATAAAGGTGTTTCTCTTCTGCCGATCATTGGAAACATGTATGATTGGGGCAAGGAAAACATGCCACGATAAAGAAAGCATGGGGCGCCTGCATTGCGCCCCATGCCGAAGCTTCTTATTGTTTGAGCACCTCATTCATGCTGCCGGTGCGATAACCCTTCAGGTCCAGCGTTACATAGGCGTAGCCGATCTCTTTCAGGGCCTTGTCAATGCCGTCCATCACGTCGCTGTGAAAGAGCTTTTCCCGCTCACCGGCGCCCACCTCAATGCGGGCGATACCGCCATGGTGGCGCACCCGCACCTGCCGGAACCCCAGCCCCAGCAGGTGTTCTTCTGCACGGTCAATCATGGAGAGCTTCTCCGCCGTAATCGCTTCGCCGTAGGGCACCCTGGAGGACAGGCATGCAAAGGATGGCTTGTCCCAGGTGGGCAGGCCCATTTCTCTGGATATGATGCGGATCTCGTCCTTGGTGAGCTCCGCGTCCATTAGCGGGCTCACAGCCCCCAGCTCCCGCATGGCCTGCATACCCGGGCGGAAATCATTGGTGTCGTCGGCGTTGGAGCCATCGGCCACGTGCGCAATGCCATGCTGACGGGCCAGCTCCACTACCTTGGTAAATAGCTCCTTCTTGCAGTGGTAGCAGCGATTGGTGGGGTTTTCGGCAAAGCCTGCGATGTCCAGCTCCTCGGAGCGAATCACGATGTGCTGCGCGCCGATGGACTCGGCAAAGGCAATGGCTTCTTTGAGCTCCCGCTCCGGATAGGTGGAGGAGGTTGCCGTGATCGCCAGCGCCTGGTCGCCCAGCAGGTCATGAGCAACTTTCAGCAGAAAGGTGGAATCCACGCCGCCGGAAAAGGCGATGGCCAATGAGCCCATTGCCTTGATGTTATCTTGCAGCAGAGTCAGTTTGTCGTTGCGGTTCATTTTGCCTCCAATTGCGGTTTTGCTTGACACATATATTTTTCGTTGATTTCTTCAAATCCTATGGTATAATGCATGGAAAGTCAAGCAAAACCATGGGAATTATAAAGTATTACAATATGGGGTGGTAGATATGCCAATCAACATTCCCCTGAACCTGCCGGCATCTGAAATACTTGCCAATGAAAACATTTTCGTAATGAATGAGGAACGGGCCACCCATCAGGACATCCGGCCCCTCCGCATCGCCATATTGAACCTGATGCCCACTAAAATTGCGACGGAGACCCAGTTGCTGCGCTTGCTGGGCAACTCACCGCTGCAGGTGAGCGTGGAGCTGATTCACCCTGCCACTCATCTTTCCAAAAACACCGCCGAGGAGCACCTCACATCCTTTTATAAGACCTTCGACGAGATTCAGGATGAGTTCTATGATGGCCTGATCATCACCGGCGCGCCGGTGGAGCACCTGGAGTTTGAGCAGGTGGATTATTGGCCGGAGCTCGCACGCATCATGAAGTGGAGCCTCACTCATGTGTGGAGCACCTTCCACATCTGCTGGGGGGCCCAGGCCGGGCTGTATTACCACTACGGCATCCCCAAATACCCGTTGCCGGAAAAGCAGTTCGGCGTGTTTGCCCATAAGGTCTGCCGGAAGAACACAATGCTGCTGCGCGGCTATGACGATGTGTTTTTTGCACCCCACTCCCGCCACACCGAGGTCCGCCGGGAGGATATCGAGAAGGTGCCGGATCTGGAGATTCTGGCTGAGTCGGACGAGGCCGGCGTCTATATCGTGAAGTCGAAGGACAAACGGCACTTCTATGTGACCGGCCACTCGGAGTATGATCCGCTGACGCTCAAGGCCGAGTATGACCGCGATGTGGCCAAGGGGCTGGACATCCGGGTACCCAAATGTTATTTTGAAGGAGACGACCCGGGCAGGCCGCCGCTGGTGACGTGGAGAGCCCATGCCAACCTGCTCTACGCCAACTGGCTCAATTACCATGTGTATCAGGAGACGCCCTACAACCTGAGTGAGATCCGCTGATGTTGAATGAGTTTTCCAGGCAAGAAATCCTGGTGGGCAAGGCCGCCATGGAGAAGCTCCGGCAGAGCCGCGTGGCCGTGTTCGGCGTGGGTGGCGTGGGTTCCTATTGCGTGGAGGGGCTTGTGCGGGCTGGTGTGGGCAAGCTGGTGCTGATTGATGACGACCTGGTTTGCCTGACCAACCTCAATCGGCAGCTTCATGCCACGAGAAAAACCGTGGGAAGGCCCAAGGTGGAGGCCATGCGCGACCGCGTGCTGGAAATCAACCCCAAGGCCGAGGTGGAGATCCACCGCGCGTTTTACCTGCCGGGCAGCGCCGATGAGTTGATCCGACCAGACTATGACTATATCGTTGATGCCATCGACACGATCACAGCCAAGATTGACATCATCGTGCAAGCCAAGGCCCTTGGCATCCCGGTGATCAGCGCGATGGGCGCGGGCAACAAGCTGGACCCCACACGGTTTGAAGTTGCCGATATCTATGAGACGTCCGTCTGCCCGCTGGCCAAGGTGATGCGCAAGACATTGCGCAAACGGGGCGTTGACTCCCTGAAGGTGCTCTATTCCAGGGAAGTGCCGATCCAACCGGAAATCACAGAGGAAACCAGCTGCGCCGGCAACTGCGTTTGCCCCAAAGGCGCCGAGCGCACCTGCCTCACCCGCCGCAGCATCCCCGGCAGTGTTTCCTTCGTGCCGTCGGTGGCGGGGCTTATCATCGCCGGTGAGGTCGTGAAAGACCTGATTGGTTGGCATGGGCCCGCCAATGCGTCATCCTCCCCTGATGAGGATGACGGCGAGTGCTGCCCATGAAGCTTTCTACAAAAAGCCAATACGCGCTGGAGGCGCTGCTGGATCTGCTGATCCATGGCGGCGGGTGCCCTGAGCCGATCCCCGCAATCGCCAGGCGGCGCGGTGTATCAGAGCCCTATCTGGAGCAGATCTTTGCGTCGCTGCGCAAGGCCGGCATTGTGAAAAGCGTTCGTGGTGTGCAGGGTGGCTACCTGCTGGTGGGAGACCCCGCTGCAGTCACCGCCGGATCGGTGATCCGGGCGCTGGAGGGGCCGATGAGCCCTGTTAAGTGTGTGAGCTGTGAGGATGGCGCCGGCTGCCCGATGGTGCAGCGCTGCCCCACCCGGTGGCTTTGGGTGCGTGTGGCCGATGAAATAGACAGCGCGATTGATAACGTGACATTGGCGGATCTTATAAAAGCATGTAATACTTAGTTTTCCTTTTAAACCTGGCCCCTCCCCCAATCCCATGGGGGAGGGGTTGGGGGTGAGGGTTAGGAAAGGAGGCGGCCATGAAACTGACGACCAACAGCCGATACGGCCTCAGGGCGCTTGTGGATCTGGCCGCCAATTACCAAGGTGCTCCGGTTGCGCTGGGCGACATTGCCCGGCGGCAGCAGATTTCGGAGAGTTACCTCGAGCAAGCGTTTGCCACACTCAGGCGGGTAGGACTGGTCAAGAGCGTGAAGGGCGCCGGTGGCGGTTACACACCGGCTGCGGATTCGATGCGGATCAGCGCCGGTGATGTGCTGCGGGCGCTGGAGGGAAACCTCAGCATTGTGGAAGACACCCCCGCTTATACAGGCGGTGACCCACTCAAACAGGCCATTCGGCTGCAGTTGTGGAACACAGTGGATGGCAAGGTCTCAGGGTTTCTGGATGCCATTACGCTGGAGCAGTTGGTGCAGGAGTATCATCGAATGCGCGGCGACGCGCAAACAGAAAAAGCAACCTGATTCTTACAAATCATATTTGACAAATATGATTTTGTGCTATAAACTAATAACAAAGTAAACTGATTGCAATAATATGTGAAAGGAAGAACGAGTCATGAGCGAGAAGAAACTTGGCTTTGACACGCTGCAGCTGCACGCTGGCCAGCAGCCCGACCCTACAACAGGCTCCAGGGCGGTGCCGATTTACCAAACCACCAGCTACAATTTTAAGAGCGCCCAGCACGCCGCGGACCTCTTTGCCCTCAAGGAGCCCGGCAACATTTACACCCGCATCATGAACCCTACTACCGGTGTGCTCGAGGAGCGCCTTGCGGCTCTGGAAGGTGGCATCGCGGCGTTGGCCGTGGGGTCCGGCTCGGCGGCAGTTACTTATTCGGTCCTTAATCTGGCGGATGCCGGTGATAACATCGTTTCTGCAGGCACACTATATGGCGGCACCTATAACCTGTTTGCATTCACGCTGCCGCATTATGGCATCACGACCAAGTTCGTTGACCCCGATGATCCGGAAAACTTCCGCCGCGCCATCGACGGCAACACCAAGGCGCTCTACATTGAGACGATCGGCAACCCAGGCACCAACATCACCGACATTGAAAAGGTCGCTGCCATCGCCCATGAAAACGGCATCCCGCTCATCATCGACAACACCTTTGGCACGCCCTATTTGATCAGGCCAATTGAGTTTGGTGCCGACATCGTGGTGCATTCCACCACCAAGTTCATCGGGGGCCATGGCACCAGCATCGGTGGCGCCATCGTGGACGCAGGCAAATTCAACTGGGCCAACGGCAAGTTCCCCAACTACACCAAGCCTGACCCCAGTTATCACGGCCTTGTGTTTGCCGAGGCGCTGGGCGCGGCGGCCTATATCACCCGGGCTCGTGTGACGCTGCTCAGAGACACCGGCGCGGCGCTGTCACCCTTCAATGCCTTCCAGTTCATCCAAGGGCTGGAGACACTGTCGCTGCGTGTCGCAAAGCATGTTTCCAACGCGCAGAAAGTGGCTGAATTCCTGAGCGCTCATCCCAAAGTGGCCTCGGTGAACTACCCTGGCCTCAAAGGCAACAAGTATTATGATCTGGCCCAGAAATATCTGCCCAAGGGCCCCGGTGCCATCTTCACCTTTGAGTTGAAGGGTGGAGTTTTTGAAGGCAAGAAGTTCATCGACGCGCTCACAATCTTCTCCAACCTGGCCAACGTAGGCGATGCGAAGTCGCTGGTGATCCACCCGGCCACCACCACGCATTCGCAGCTTTCAGAAGCCGATCAGCGGGTGGCAGGTGTCACACCGGGCCAAATCCGCCTCTCCATCGGCATCGAGGATGTGGACGATTTGATCTGGGACCTGGACCAGGCGCTGGAAAAGGCCACGAAGTAGCAGTTCGTGCTTTCGCCTTCGGTGCTATCGCACCTCGGCGAGTTTAGCTCTCGTACTTACGACCCGTTACCCACCCACCGCGCATGTCGTTGGGTGGGTTCTTTGCTTTTTTGTCTCGTTTTCCGGATATCTAGAGCTAAGATTTCCAGCCTGCGGGCTAG
Organism: Bacillota bacterium; assembly: GCA_023435705.1. Lineage (GTDB taxonomy): Bacteria > Bacillota > Clostridia > Christensenellales > UMGS416 > JAEYRA01. Next base: position 200,021 of record JAEYRH010000009.1, read on the forward strand.
TTTTGCTGTCTACTCCGTCCAATTTATCGGTTGCCTCTGCCGGATAAACCGGCTATCGGCTCTGGTCATATTTTCTCGCTCAATATTTTGATGGTTTTTAACAAGCTGGGGAGAGCTGCCATAGGGCAGCTCCTCCAGGCTGTCATGCCCGGTTGATTAACCCAGCTTCATAATGCGTTGGAAAGCCTCCTTGGCTTGATGGTCTTCATCAAACAGCAGTGGGTAGTTCTTGCGGCCCATCACCGGGAAAAATTTGAGCCATGTCGCGTCATCAGCCACACCCCAGAAGGTTACGCCGCTGATGTGCTCCCGGTATTCCCGAAACAGCCGGAAGATCGACTCATAAAATTGCGCCTGCTTCTCCAGCAACGCCTCCAGCGGGGTTGCGGGCTCGGTGCTCTTGTCGCTGGAAGCGTAGATGGACACATCCAGCTCGGTGATTTGCAGCTTCACACCCAACGCCGCGTATTGATCCAGCGCCGTGCGGATTTCATCCAACGTGGGGGAGAAAATATTCCAGTGCCCTTGCAACCCAAGGCCGTGGATCGGCACGCCTTGCTCCTTAAGCTGACGCACCAGCCGGCAGATTTTTGCGCACTTGACCGGGTCAGTCTCGTTGTAATCGTTATAAAACAGCTGCGCCCCCGGATCGGCCTCATGAGCGAATGCAAAAGCTTTCTGCAAAAAGTCCGGCCCGATGATCTCCAGCCAGGGGCTTTTCCGGAGGAATTGCCCGCCGCCATGGTCGTCAATGGCCTCATTCACCACGTCCCAGCAATAAGTTGATCCCTTGAAATGGCCCGCCACGGTGGAGATGTGCTCTTTCATCCGCCCCAGCAGCGTGTCTCTGCTGGCGGCGCCGCCCTGCCCGTCGGTGAAGAACCAGTCCGGCGTCTGGGCATGCCACACCAATGTGTGCCCGCGCATCTTCATGTTGTTCTGTTTGGCGAATGCCACCATGCGGTCAGCGGTGGTGAAGTCAAATTGGCCTTCCAGCGGCTGGAGGTTGCAGGGCTTCATCTCGTTTTCGGCTGTGATGCTGTTGAAATGCTGCGTAATCAATTCCCAATGGCTTTTGATCACAGCGGGGTTCACCGCCGCGCCGATCGGGAAATCGTTGGAGTATGCCTGCCACAGTCTGGCTTCCGTTGCCATAGGAACCCTCCTCTTGCGATGCTCTGCACTTCAGTGCCAACCCAATTATAATCATGCCCCAGGATGAATACCAGTTGATCCAGAGCATATTTGCTCTATAATAGTCGCAGTGAATCTTATCAACCGGCGACTCCTCCGGAGGTGGCAAATGCAGAACAACCCTGTTATTTGGGCCGATTATCCCGACCTGGACCCCATCCGCGTGGGCGACACCTATTACATGGTCAGCACCACGATGCATGTGTTCCCGGGGTGCGTGATCCTGCGCTCCTTTGACCTTGTCCATTGGGAAGTGGCAACCCACGTCTATGATGTGCTGGACAACAGATCCCGGTGTTGGTGCCGGTCCGCTGGGAGAATGGCTGGCCGGTGCATGGTGTGGATGGCATGGCGCCGCACCACATCGAGGTGCCAAGCACCCGGCTCGGAACCCAATATAAGCCGCTCGTGGGCAGTGACGATTTCTCTGCTGTGCTGGACAGGGGAGTCATACGCCTGAACAATGTGTGGCAATGGAACCACACGCCTGATGAGTCGCTGTGGTCTGTGACTGAGAGGCCGAATACGTACAGAATCCGCAGCGGTAAGCTCTGCAACAACATCAACTTTGCCGTCAACACCCTCACGCAGCGGGCGATGGGCCCGGCCTGCGAGGCGGAGATCAGGCTCAATGGTGCGGAGCTGAATGACGGCGACTATGCCGGGCTTTGCCTGCTCATCAGCACCTACGGCCTGATCGCGCTCACCAGAGAATGCGGTCAGTATTCTCTTGTGATGAAGGCAAGGGTGCCGGAAGACACCTCGATGATGGGCAACCTTGTGGATGACGACCCCGGCACAGAGTTCGCTAGAATCCCGGTGGATGGGCCTGCTGTAACCCTGAAGGCCAAGTGCGACTTCGTGGAAAACCGCGACACCTGTGAGTTCTATTATCAAGCGGGCGACCAGTGGCTGAAACTTGGGATCACGCACAAGATGTTTTACAAGCTCGATCACTTCATGGGCTGTCGGTTCGGATTGTTCCTGTTTTCCACAAAGGAAATCGGAGGTACTGCGGAGTTTTCGCGCTTTGAATACAATCTGTTGAGCTGATTTTCACAATCCGCGCCGGCTTCCAGGATGGAATGCCGGTGCGGTTTTCTTTTGCACACTACTAAACATTAATAAAAAAATTTATTGAATTTAATCAACTCCAATGTATAATGATGAATACTGGTTCATAAATCAACACCGGAGTTATGCCTGCAATGAAGACCATTCAGCAGCTGCGCGCCATCGCCACACAGCGGCGCATTGACCTGCTCACGATGATTCACGATGCCGGCGGAGGCCACAGCGGCGGGTCGCTCTCCTGCGCCGATATCCTTGTGGCGCTCCATTACGCGGTGATGCGGCTGGATCCTCAGCAGCCACTGTGGCCAAACCGTGACAGGTTCATCCTCAGCAAGGGCCACAGCGTGGAGGGCTACTACGCAATCCTGGCAGACTTGGGTTTTTTCCCAAAGGAAGAGCTGAAGACCTATTGCCGCTATGGATCGCGGCTGATCGGCCACCCCTCGGTGAAGGTGCCCGGTGTGGAGATGAACACCGGCGCGCTGGGCCACGGCCTGCCTGTGGCGGTGGGCATGGCGCTGGCCGCCCGGATGGATAGTCTGGACACCCAAGTGTATGTGCTGATGGGCGATGGTGAGCAGGCGGAAGGATCGGTTTGGGAGGCCGCCATGGCCGCCGCTAACTACAAACTGGAAAACCTTACTGCCATTGTGGACCGCAATCGCCTGCAGATCAGCGGCTACACCGAGGATGTGATGGCGCTCGAAAGCCTCTCGGGCAAGTGGGCCGCCTTCGGCTGGGATGTGCGCGAGGTGGATGGTCACGACATGGCGGCGCTGCTTCAGGTGTTCCAAAGCCCGCCGCAGCGGGGCAAGCCGAAGCTGGTGCTGGCCAACACATTGAAGGGCTGCGGTGTGTCCTATATGCAGAATGTGGCCAAGTGGCACCACGGTGTGCCCAACGGCGAAGAGTATGAGCAGGCCATTTGTGAGCTGAACGCCTGCCTTGAGGAGGTGGGGGAATGAGCCACGGGGAGCAGAAGGGGACCCCCTGCCGAAAAGCCTTTACCGACAAGCTGCTGGAGCTGGCCAAGCAGGACCGCAGCATTGTGGCGCTGGCCACCGACGCCCGGGGTTCCGTCACGCTGGACCGGTTCGCACAGGAGCTGCCAGGCCAGTTTGTGGAAGTGGGCATTGCCGAGCAAGACATGGTGGGCATCGCCGCCGGGCTTGCGTTATCCGGCAAGCGGGCGTTTGCCTGCGGCCCGGCCTGCTTCCTCTCCGCCCGCAGCCTGGAGCAGGTGAAGGTGGATGTGGCCTATACCCACACCAATGTGAAGCTGATCGGCGTGAGCGGCGGCGTGAGCTACGGCGCACTGGGCACATCGCACCACTCCCTGCAGGACATCGCCGTGATGCGGGCCATCGCCGGCATCGCCGTGGTGCTGCCGGCTGACGCGGCGCAGGCAGAGGTGATGACCGAGGCACTGGCCCGACACGATGGCCCTGTCTATGTGCGCATGGGCCGTAACGCCGTGCCCGATGTGTATGAGCGGGGCAACGCGCCGTTCACACTGGGAAAGGCCAATCTGCTACAGAGTGGCAACGATATTACGATCATCGGCTGCGGCGAAACGGTGCGCCACTGCCTGGACGCCGCTCTTCTATTAAAGCAACAAGGCATTGCAGCCAGGGTGCTTGATATGCACACTTTGAAACCGCTGGATGAGGCTGCAGTGCTCGCCGCGGCAAGGGAAACCGGCGCGATCCTCACGGTGGAGGAGCACAGCATCCATGGCGGGCTGGGCTCCGCGGTGGCGGAGGTAACGGCCCAGAATTGCCCGGTGCCGATGGGCATTCTGGGCATTGCCGACGAACCCACCGTCACAGGCTCGTCACAAGAGGTGTTTGCCCATTACGGCCTAACGGCAGAGAACATCAGCCATGAGGCACAACGACTACTCAAAAGAAAGCAGGAGGGCTGACCGATGGTTGAGAAACAGGTGGAACGCTGGGGTGTTTTCGAGCTGCGGCTGCAAGGAAGCCAGGAAGGCAATCCGTATCTTGATGTGTCGCTCACCGGCGAGTTCCGGATGGGCCACAGGACAATTTCAGTAAATGGCTTCTATGATGGCAACGGCGAGTATGTGCTGCGCTTCATGCCCGACGAGGAAGGCGTGTGGCGCTACCTCACCAAAAGCAACCGGGTCGGGCTGGACAACCTGTCCGGGCAATTCACCTGCGTGGCACCTTCGGCCTGCAACCACGGGCCGGTCCGGGTGCGCAACACCTACCATTTCACCTATGCCGACGGCACGGCCTATTTCCCGTTTGGCACCACATGCTACGCGTGGAACCACCAAGGGGAGCGATTGGAAAAGCAGACACTCGAAACATTGGGAAATGCTCCTTTCAATAAGATGCGCATGTGTGTGTTCCCCAAGCATTATGACTTCAACCACAACGAGCCGGAATATTATCCGTTTGAGGGATCGCCTCAGGCCGGGTGGGATTTTACCCGCTTCAATCCCTGCTATTTCCGCCACCTGGAAAAGCGCGTGGCTGGTTTGATGGCGCTGGGCATTGAGGCGGACCTGATCCTCTTCCACCCTTATGACCGATGGGGTTTCTCCACAATGAGCCAGGAAGTGAATGACCGCTATTTGCGTTATGTCGTCACACGGCTCAGCCCCTACCGCAATGTGTGGTGGTCCATGGCCAACGAGTATGACTTCATGGAAAACATGGAGATGGGCGATTGGGACAGGCTCTTCCGCCTGGTGCAGCAATTTGACCCCTGCCAGCACCTCCGGTCCATCCACAACGCCTTCGGATTTTATGACCACGGCAAACCGTGGGTGACCCATTGCAGCGTGCAGAATTCCGAGCTCACAAAGGTCAATGAGTGGCGCGAGCTTTATGGAAAGCCTGTTGTGGTGGACGAATGCTGCTATGAGGGCGACATCAACCACGACTGGGGTAACATCACCGCACAGGAGATGACGCACCGGTTCTGGGAGGGCGTGTGGCGCGGCGGCTATGTGGGCCATGGCGAGACCTATCTCACGGCCGATGAGACGTTGTGGTGGAGCAAGGGCGGCATCCTGCGCGGGGAAAGCCCGGCGCGCATTGCCTTTCTGCGCCGCATCATGGAGGAAGGCCCCGCCTGTGGCCTTACACCGGCTCGCAACCGCTGGGGAGTGACGCACAGCGGCGCTGATGGCTATCTGCTGCTGTATTTCGGGTTCCGGCAGCCTTCATTCAAGGTGGTTGAGCTGCCTGAGACCGGCCAGTTCCAACTGGATGTGATCGACTGCTGGAACATGACCATCACCACACTGCCCGGCACCTATTCGGGCAAAACCCGTGTGGAGCTCCCCCGCAGGCAATACATGGCGCTGCGGGCCCGCCGGGTTGCCGGGGTGGAATGATGGAGGGCTGGGGCGACCTGATTCTTGCCATTGATCAGAGCACATCGGCCACCAAGGCAGTGCTGATTGACCGCCAAGGCAGTGTCATGGGCCGTGCCTCCGTCGGGCATCGGCAGTATTACCCGCAGCCCGGCTGGGTCGGGCACGATGCCATGGAGATTTATGAAAACATGCTGACCGCCATTGGCAAGGTGCTTGATGGCGCAGGCGTTGGGGAAGATCGCTTGGCTGCGCTTGCGATCACCAATCAAAGGGAGACCGCCCTGGTGTGGGACCGCGTCTCCGGCTTGCCCATCGATCATGCCGTGGTGTGGCAGTGCGGCAGGGGTTCCGCTATTTGCGAAAGGCTTGAGCGGGAGGGCAAGGCGGCCCTTGTGCGGGAGAAGACCGGTTTGGTGCTGTCACCCTATTTCTCTGCCGCAAAGATACAATGGCTTCTGGACAACGTGCCCGGTGCACGGCAGAGAGCGGATGCCGGTGAGCTGCTGCTTGGCACGGTGGATAGCTGGTTGCTCTGGAAACTAACCGGCGGGGCCGTGCATGCCACCGATTATTCCAACGCTTGCCGCACCCAGCTGTTCAATATCCGCACGCTTTGCTGGGATGATGAGCTGCTTGAGCTTTTCCGGATTCCCCGAGGCATGGCGCCGCAGGTGCGCTGTTCCGATGAGGTGTTTGGCCACACCGCGCCCGGCTGCGGCTTTGCCCGGCCCGTGCCCATCGCCGGGCTCATGGGCGACTCCCATGCGGCGCTGTTCGGGCAGAATTGTTTTGCCATGGGCCAGGCAAAGGCTACCTATGGCACCGGTTCGTCGGTCATGATGAACGTGGGCAAGGCGCCGGTGTTCTCCTCAAAAGGCCTTGTGTCGTCACTGGCCTGGGGCCGTGCGGGCACTGTGGACTATGTGCTTGAGGGTAACATCAACAGCGCCGGCGACACGATCCGCTGGCTGTCAGAGGACCTGGAGATGATCCCGGAGGCTTCGGTGGCCGGCCCCATTGCCGTCACCGTGCCGGACAACGGCGGGGTGTATCTGGTGCCGGCGTTCACCGGCCTGGGCGCACCCCATTGGGACAGCGCCGCACGGGCGTCCATCACCGGGATCAGCCGGGGTGTCCGGCGCGCCCATGTGGTGCGTGCGGCGATGGAGTCCATTGCTTACCAGGTCAAAGACATTCTGGATCTGATGATCGGTGAGTCTGGGGTTGCGCTTTCAGAGCTCCGTGTGGATGGCGGGCCCACCAGGGATGAATTTCTGATGCAATTCCAGGCAGACATGCTGGGCGTGCCTGTCGCCCGCAGCACGGTGGAGGAGCTTTCGGCGCTGGGCGCTGCGTTTATGGCCGGGCTGGCCGTGGGCATGTGGAGCGGCCTGAATGAAATTGCCCGGCTGCGCCCCGCAGCCAAACAGTTTGATTGCACCATGGCATACTCAGACCGGGAGCGGTATTATGCTGGATGGCGGGAAGCGGTCAGGCGGACCCTTTCCGCAACCTGAGGGATTTATATGGCACTGAAATCGAGGGAAATCGCGACTGCACTAAACCTGTCGCCGGCCACGGTGTCGCTGGTGCTGAACAACAAGCCCGGTGTGGGGGAGGACACCCGCCGCCGCGTGCTGGACTATGTGGCCGAAATGGGGTATGACGCCAACGCGCTGAAAAAGCCCGCGCTGCGCAACCACCGCAGCATTCGGTTCGTTGTGTATAAAAAGCACGGGCTTGTGGTGTCAGACACACCCTTTTTCTCCGCGCTGATCGAAGGCATTGAGCAGGAAGCTAGGCGGGAGGGCTATAACCTTGTGGTCTCCTACCTCAATGAGAAGGAAAATGCCGCCGAGGTGCTGCGGGTGATTCAGGACAACCCGCTGGACGGCATCCTGCTGCTGGCCACCGAAATGGATTCGGGAGACCTCAAACCATTCCTGGCACTGGGCTGCCCGCTGGTAGCGCTGGACAGCCGTTTCCCCGGCCTGGCGGTGGACTCAGTGCAGATAGACAATCACATGGGCGCGGCGCAGGCTGCCCGGCGGCTCATGGAGGCCGGCCACACCAGCATTGGTTATCTGCACAGCGCTGTGTGGATCCGCAATTTTGAGGAACGCCGCGAAGGCTTCCTATCTGCCCTGGAGCAGGCTGGCGTTGCCTTTGATCCGCGCTGGCTAATCAACCTTGAGTCCACGCTGGACGGCGCGGCCCGCGACATGGCGGCTGCCATCGAGGATATGCAGGACTTGCCCACAGCCTTCTTTGCCGACAATGACCTGATCGCCCTGGGAGCGATCAAAGCCCTGCGGGAGCGCGGCTTTTCCATTCCCGGCGATGTGTCTGTGGTGGGCTTTGACGACATGCCATTTTGTGAGATGCTCGATCCGCCTCTGGACACCGTGCGGGTGTTCAAGCAGCGAATGGGCATGGTGGCTGTGCGCCGCCTGATTGACCGCATCGCTGCCCAGCCGGAGGAAACCATCCGCGTTGAGGTGGCCACGGAGTTGGTGAGGCGGGGGAGTGTGAAGGAAATACCCTCTGAGAAATAACTCAATATATATAAGGAGGCACCATGCCAAACAAAATCAAACTCGGATACGCCCCAACGCGCCGCTTTGTGTTCAGCAAAGAGGACGCACACAAATACAAAGAACTGACGCTCAATAAAATCAAGAGCTTTGGCAACGTCGATGTGGTGGATCTGGAGGGCATCAACGAAGAGGGCTTGCTCTTCGACAACAACGCTGATGCAGACAAGATCATCCAGCGGTTCCGCGCAAGCGACGTGGATGCCGTGTTCTTTCCCCACTGCAACTTTGGCACTGAGGACACGGTGGCCAGGGTTGCCAAAGCGGTGGGCAAGCCGGCGCTTTTGTGGGGCCCCCGCGATGAGTCGCCGCTTTCAGACGGCAGCCGCCTCCGCGACAGCCAGTGCGGGCTATTTGCCACCGGCAAGATCCTTCGGCGGTTCAACGTGCCTTTCACCTACATTGTGAACAGCCGGGTGGATGACCCGGTGTTTGAGCGGGGCTTCCGAAACTTTGTTGCCGCCGCCAGCGCCGTGAAGGCATTCCGCAAGCTCAGGATCCTGCAGATTTCCACCCGGCCCGCCGGGTTCTGGACGATGATCTGCAACGAGGGAGAGCTGCTGGAGCGCTTCGGCATTGAGATTTATCCCATTTCATTGCAAGAAATCAAGGAAGCCACTGAGCGTGCAGAGGCTGAAAACAGCCCCGAACTCAAGGCGACCATCGAAACGATCGCCACCAGGCTCGATTGCTCCGAGGTCAGTGCCGACGCCGTCAAGCGGGTCGCTGCGCTTAAGGTGGCAATGCTGCGCTTTGTGGTGGACAACGGCTGCTCGGCAGCGGCAATCCAGTGCTGGAATGCATTGCAGGGCAGCATCGGCATTATGCCCTGCCTGGCCAATGCCCTGCTGACCGATGAGGGCATCCCGGTGACCTGTGAGACCGACATCCATGGTGCGGTCACAGCCGTGTTGGCGCAAGGGGCTGCGTTGGGTCAGACTGCGCCGTTCTTCGCCGACCTCACCGTGCGCCACCCCGAGGACGACAACGGCGAGTTGCTGTTCCACTGCGGCAACTTCCCGGTATCGCTGGTGGCGGAGGGCTGCACGCCCCGGTTCCGCAAGCATTTCCTGTTTGACTCCCACGCACCGGGCACCCATGAAAGTGAAATCAAGGGCGGGTCTGTGTCCATCGCCCGTTTTGATGGCGACCACGGCGAATACTCTTTGTTTTTAGGCCGTGCCAATGGCATCAAAGGCCCCTTCACCCGCGGCACCTATCTGTGGGTGGAGGTCAACGACTGGCCGTTGTGGGAGGAGCGCCTGGTGAAGGGCCCCTATGTGCACCACTGCGTGGGCATCCACGGCGACATCATCCCGGCGCTGTATGAAGCCTGCACTTACATCCCCGGCCTGAAGCCCGACGCGGTGGACCCCACCGAGGCGGAGATCCAGGCCTGGATGCGGGGCAAAGGGCTCTGAGATCGTGCGACCACCATTCATTCTTGCCCCGGTGGCTGATGCTGCCGGGGCTCATTTTTGGTTGGTTTGTCACTTTGATTGATGCCATTGGCGGGTACTTGCAGAGTGACAAAAAAAGTGATACGATATCTCAAAATTATGAATATTGCGAGATGAGCATGCATTGTGCTTTCAAGGAATCCGGGCTTTCTGTGGTGAGAAAGACCGTTGGAGCATAGTGCTTTTTATATTTTATCGCTGTGTTACCGCAACAGAAGGATGCATCAATGAAGATCATCATCATCGGTGATGGCAAGGTGGGCTACAGCCTGGCAGAGAACCTGTCCAAGGAAACGAGCAACGACGTAACCATCATTGACAAAAACTCTGAGGCCTTGAAAAAGGCCACCGAAAACCTGGATGTGATGTGCATCAAGGGCAACGGCGTGAGCACCAAGATCCTGCTGGAGGCAGGGGTGCGCGAGTCCGATCTGTTGATTGCCGCCACCACCAGTGACGAGATGAACATGGTGTGCTGCCTCACCGGTAAAAAACTGGGGGCGCAGCACACGGTGGCCCGCATCCGTGATCCGGAATATGCCGACGAGCTCTCACAGCTCACGCTGGACCTGGGCCTGGCCATGGTCATAAACCCAGAGCAGGCCGTGGCCGGTGAAATCGCCCGCCTTTTGGAGTTCCCGCCGGCGGTCAATATTGAGACTTTTGCCGGTGGCAAGGTGGAAATGGTGGAAATCAAGGTGACTGCCGCCATGACCGTGACCGGCACACGCTTGAAGGATCTAAAAAACACCGCCGGCATTTTGATCGGCGCAGTGTTGCGCGGCGACGAAATCTCCATCCCCGACGGCGAGTTCAAAATCCTGGAGGGTGACACATTGTATGTGATCGGGCGGCCCACCAGGGTTTTCCAGTTCTGCGCCAGGATTGGCATCCAGATTCAGAAAATCAAAAACGTGATGATCATGGGCGGCGGCAGGGTGGCCTATTACCTTGCCAAATACCTCAATGAGATTGACATCAAGGTGAAGATCATTGAGATCAACCGTCAGCGGTGCGAAGAGCTCACGGAGCTGTTGCCCCATGCACTGATCATCTGCGGCGATGGGTCTGATGATACGGTGCTCCATTCGGAAAACATCGCAGACATGGACGGCTTTGTGTCTGTGACCGGCCGTGATGAGGAAAACCTGATATCCGCCCTGTTGGCCAAGCGCAGCGGTGTGAAAAAGGTGGTCGCCAAGATCAACCGGATGAACTATGCCGATGTGATCCGTAACATGGGCATCGACAGCATCGTGAGCCCCAAGCTCATCACAACCAATCACATCCTGCGTTATGTGCGCGGGTTGCAAAACGCGGTTGGAAACCCTGTAAACACCCTTTATCGCATCATTGGCGACAGGATGGAGGCCATTGAGTTCACGGTGGACAGGCCGATGGATTTTCTCAACATACCCATTAAGAAGCTGAATTTTGCCAAAGGCGTGCTGCTTGCGGCCATAGTGCGTATGAATGAAACCATTATCCCTCATGGCAATGATGTGATCCGCCTCAAAGACAGCCTCATACTGATCACCAAAGACCAACAACTGAACGACCTGAATGACATCGTGGAGTCGGTGGAGCGCTGAATGAATTACAGAGCAATCGCCAAAAGCCTGGGGATGTTGCTTTGCGTGGAAGCTGTGTGCATGGTTCCCCCTTTGGCAGTGTCGTTGATTTACCGGCAAGGTGACTGGCTCGCCTTTCTGATCTCCATTGCGTTGCTGTTGGCGGTAGGCTTTGGCCTGCGGCTGATCCGGCAGCGCAACGCCAACATTTATGCCCGCGACGGCTTTGCCATCGTGGCTGTCGGCTGGTTGTTGGTATCAGCCTTTGGCGCGCTGCCCTTTGTATTGAGCGGCGCCATCCCCTCGGTGGTGGATGCGTTGTTCGAGTCGGTATCGGGCTTCACCACCACCGGCGCCAGCATTCTCCGGGATGTGGAAGTGCTGCCGAGAGGTGTTGTGTTTTGGCGGAGCTTCACCCACTGGATGGGCGGTATGGGCGTGTTGATCCTGATGCTGGCCGTGATGCCCTCGGTGAAGGCCAGCACGCTGCACATTATGAAGGCGGAGTCACCGGGCCCGTCGCCGGAGAAATTCGTGCCACAGATCGGCCAGGTGGCCAGAATCCTCTATTTCATCTATTTGGCGATGACAGTCCTGCAGGTGGTGTTGCTGCTGCTTGGAGGGATGCCGCTGTATGACTCGCTGATCCATACATTCGGCACGGCTGGCACCGGCGGCTTTTCCAGCCGCAACGCCAGTGTGGCAGCCTATGGCAGCGTGTATCTTGAGATGGTGATCGCCATATTCATGCTGCTGTTTGGTGTGAATTTCTCGCTGTATTATTCGGCGCTCAAGGGCAATATCAAGGCTGTCCTGCGTGACGCGGAGCTGAGATTCTATCTGGGCACCGTGGCCGTGGCTGTGTTGCTGATCACGGTGAACATCATCAATGTCAATCATCAGTCGTTGGGTGAGGCGATTCGGTATTCCACCTTTCAGGTCAGCTCCATCATCACCACCACTGGTTTTGCCACGACAGACTTCACTCTGTGGCCTGCGTTCAGCCAGCTGGTGCTTGTTTTGTTGATGTTCATCGGCGCGTCCGCCGGCTCCACCGGCGGCGGCATTAAGGTCATCCGCGTGCTGTTGCTGTTCAAGTGCATCAAGCGTGAGATCATCAAGATCATCCACCCACGTTCGGTGTATACTGTCCGGATCAATGGCCGGGCGGTCAGCGAAGAGATTCTGACCGGTGTGATGGCATTTTTCTTCATTTATATTGCCATTTTTGCAGTATCCACGCTGATTTTGTTGCTGGACATTGATGATTTTACTTCTGCTGCCACGGCAGTGGCAGCCACCATTGGCAACATTGGGCCGGGGTTGAAGATGGTGGGGCCCATGGGTAATTATGCCGATTTCAACCCGCTGAGCAAATCGGTGATGACGATGTGCATGATCATTGGCCGGCTGGAGATCTACCCCATCCTGCTGCTCTTTGCCCCGGCTTTCTGGAAGCGGGTCAACATATAGGCTCAATGACAGCGACACAGCTTTTTGAGAGCAATCTGGTAAAACGGGTTGCTTTTTTTATGTAACAATGTTACGGAGACAAAATCCGCCAGCTCATATACTGTGCTCAGAACCGCAAGGAAAGGTGATGTAACATGAGCGCAATCAATATCACACGCAATAATTTTAAAGATGTCGTACTGCAATCGAACAAGCCAGTGCTCATTGATTTCTGGGCTAAATGGTGCGGTCCGTGCAGGATGCAGGGCCCGATCATCGATGAGCTTGCCAGTGAAATGGGCGATGCAGCCGTGGTGGCTAAGCTCAATGTGGATGACAACCCCGACCTGGCCTCACAGTTCTCCGTGATGAGCATCCCCACGCTGGTTGTGGTGAAAAACGGCAAGGTCGTGGCCCGCAAGGTGGGTGTCACACCCATGGCCAATCTCATCTCACTGCTTACCTCTGTGGCCTGATCAGCCGGCGGTCTCCCGCAGCCGCTTGGGGTCAAGGATTTCAATGTGCCCGCGGGAGAGCCGGATCAACCCCTCGCCCTCCAGATACTTCAGCACCCGGCTGATCACCTCGCGGGCAGTGCCCAGGTTGCGGGCGACCATCTCATGGGTGATGGCCAGTCTGCGGGAGCCTTCCAAGGTGGATTGATCCAGCAGAAAAGCGGAAACGCGCTGGCCCATGTTTTTGGAGACCATTTGCTCCATCACCCACATCACCTCGGAAAAGCGCTCCGCAAGCAGGTCGGCAGTGAATTCCTTCACTGCCGGGCTCTTGGCGGAGAGTGCCTGCAGCACCGAAGTGGGGATGAAGTAAAGGTCGCTTTCCCGCTCGGTTTCCAGCGTCACCTCAAACGTGATGTTCTTGAGCACGCAGGAGGCAGACAGAATGCACACATCGCCGGCCAGCAGGCGGTAAAGCGTGATCTCCTTCCCATCCTCTGTGACATAAAACGCCCTCAGCTGCCCTTCCCGCACAAGCACCAGGCCGTTGCACTCCTGCTGGCGGTTGATCACCGGGCTGCCTTGTGCAAACCGGGTTTTCACCGTGGCGCTGTCCAATACGGCTCGCTCTGAGGCATTCAGGCAGTGCAGGAAGGGAAGATGGGCCTCCAGAAACTTTTGATCCAACTCAGTCAGCATTCAATCACTCCGCAGGCGCAAGCCAAAATACCGCATGAAAGGAAAAACAACAATGTTTAAGATTTTTAGTCAACAGAAGACAGCCTTCATATCGCCCAGGGAAGCTAAAGCCCGCCTGGAATCCGGTGATCCTGTGGTCCTGCTTGATGTCCGCACGGCGGAGGAATATGAGCAGATCCATATCCCCAATAGTATATCATTGCCGCTGGATCGATTAAAGCAGGATGCCGGCCGGGTAGTTTCCAATAAAGACTCGGAAATCATCGTTTACTGCCTGAGCGGCGCCCGGGCCAGCACCGCAGCCTCGATGCTGGGCGCGATGGGGTATACCAACGTGAAAAACCTGGGTGGCATCCACGCCTGGCGGTATGAGACCGAGCGGGGGCGAGCCACAGCAGTGCGGTGATCCTTACTTTGATATAGGATGGGGATCTATCGTGTGAACTCCTCCGCCAGGCGGATGTCTTGCTCCACCTCATGGGTATAGTAAGACCATCCGAACAGTTGCAGCGTCCTGACCATGCGGTAGGGCAGGTAGTGCCCGGCCCAGATTTCCGAAAGCGCTTTCCAGCACGCCAACCCCTCCCGCAGATGTGACACAGCATTCTCACGAAGGGTTTGTTCGCCGGATTTCTCAAACAGCGCCAATGCCAATGCCGCCTCGAACTTATGAGTGTAATACGCGCCCAGTTTACCCCAGGCCTTGATGTCCAGCAGCGTGCAGGCCACGTCGCCATCCATGTATTCCGCCGGGATGGACTGCGCCAGGCTATCGGCGATCCTTTCTGCCTCCGACACCGCATGGCGCAGAATGCCGATGATATCTTCGGGGGTTTCGCCATCCATGGCCCCACCGGCCAGTTTTTTTGCGGCGAATTCACGGATGCCGATCGTGCCCACGCTGGGCATCGGCGAGCCGTTCACGAAGTCCAGGATGGTCTTGAAGCCCGCACGGGAGAGCAGGCACTCCGGGTGCCACTGGAAGTCGTAGTTGATCCAGAAGAGCCGGTTCACGGCGGGGATGATCGCCGAGGCGGCCTTCAGCGCCTGATAGAACCGGTCGCCCCAGGCTTGGCTGTAGTGAGCGCGGAACCGCGCCTGCCACACAGCGTTGTCCAGCTCCACATTGTAGCCCAGCCTGCCCAGCAGTGCGAATTGGTACCAATTTTTCTCAAAGTCATAAGTCCATGTCTTGTGGCTGTTAGGCGCGTGCTGGAAGTCAATGCCCCAGAGATAACTGTCCGCCCCCCAGTAAAAGCCGTGCACATAAGGCTTTTGCATGCCCCTGATGTGGGCACGGATGAATTCGGGATCGCCCCAGCGCAGCGTGTGGATGTCGTCGTTGCGCACCGTGTAGAACACCTTCACCTTGCTCATATCCACACCGTCCCACGCGCCCCACAACCGTTCAAACTGCGGTTCGGGGTGGGAATACATGTGGGCATTGGAATATTTCCAGCTGATGTATTTTTCCTCCGCGTTGTAGCGGTCCAGCACAATCTCCTTGGCGATTTTGCCGTTGCCCATGTTGGTGCGGATGATGAATGGCATCTTGCTGCCGATCTCATTGAGCGCATCGATGTAGACGTCGGCCACCCATTGGTGCCGCTCCTCGGCGCTGCCGGCCATCTCCTCGGCGGCGTTGGTGCCGATGCCCTTGAGGTCCGGATAGGTCATCGCCAGCGTCTGGATGCATTGCTTGAAGTAATCCTTCACCACATCAAGCTGCTGGCGGGTGCGGTCAAAATGCTCGCCCACAATGCGGCCGGAGTGCTCGAAATCGCTTGGGATGTCGTTTTCGCCGGTCTTGTATCCGTTGCCCAGTTCCGCCGGCAAGCCCAGGCCTATTGCCACGGGGGGAGGGAGCCGGATGTTCCAGGTGATCAGGTAAACATCAATGCCCCTGGATTTGGCATGGCCGAAGATGAACTTGTAAAGTTGTTTGTAGAGGGCCAGCTCTTCTTCGGAGCAGGGGCATGCCGCGGGGTATTTTTCCAGCCGGAACATCATATGGAACGGGTGCTCAGACCACAGGCTCAGGCAGTTGTAGCGGTGTGTCGCGAGGAAGTCGATGAAGCTGCGCCAGAAGTTTATGTCCTTGCAGGTCTGGATGTTCTTTTCAAACGGATCTCCATTTGTGTAGGGTTGAAAGGGCAGGTTGAATTTCACACCCCGCAGCTTCATTGTGGGGTTTTCCAGCTTGCCGGAGATAGCTTCCGGGCCGAACAGCTCGATGGTCTCGGCCAGGTCCATTAGTCCGTACATCAGGCCGTTGGCATCACCGCCAATCACTTGGGTGGTGTTACCGTCGATACGGATCTCAAAGCCACCGGGTTCAAGCCGTGCCGGCTGACCGGCTTTCGGGGCGGCGGCGACGGACGCGACGACGCACTGCTCCGCTGCCTTGCCCGTGTATCGCCGTAACGCCCGCTCCACATAGAAGATCGACTTTTTCTCCAGAGCTTTCTTCAGCACCTCTGCGCCGAAGCGCACCGTCTCCACAGAGTTGTCAATATAGAGCACCATGTTCTTTTCCTCGCTTGTTGGCTTTTATGGGGGCTGTCAGTCGTTTACAGAATCATCAAATTCCAGCTTGATCACCAGCACCTCGCCGCTGATCTCGTTGGTGGGCAGATTGCGGATCCTGAGGTATGGCCGTTCGCGATGGTGCGAGGGCAGTAGGTCCACCCTGGCTTCCAGCTCCTGGCCGTTATTAAGCAGTGTCGCCCGCTTCGGCAGGATGTCCAGCGGCTTTAAAATCACCGCTGTGGTCTGGATGTCCTTATACAGATGCACATAGAGGTTGTTGCCCTTGCGGGTCAGCAGCACCTCGTCCTTCATGTTCTCCGTGGCCTGGGTGATGATGGAAGTCGCCGGCACCGTGCCGTCAAAGGCCTCCCTCACACGCTGGTACCAGTTGCCGATCGTTTTAAGGGCTTGCAGGTCTTTGCCACTGAAGGTGCCGTCAGCCTTAGGCCCCACGTTCAGCTGGTAATTCCCGCCCATCGCCAGCGTCTTGTCGATGCTCTGCATCAGGTATTTGTGGTTGTAATAGTCCTCATCGGCCTTGTAGCCCCAGCTCTCCCTGCCCATGGACTGCACTGCCTCGGTGAGCTGCTTGAACTCCATCTCCGGCGGCACCATCCGCTCCGGCGTCTGGAAGTCGCCGTTTTCCGGCCCACGGTTGTTGATCACCATGCTGGGCTGGAGCTTGCGGATGCGGTCGTTGAATGCCTTGTTGTTGTATTGCAGCACGTTAATGTCCCAGAAGAACTGGCCGACCTCGCCGTAATTTGTGCAAAGCTCCTCCACCTGGTGCTCCATATAGGCCACATACTTGTCATAATCTGGCTCATCACCCCGGCGGGGGCCGAACATTTCGTGGTGCCGCCCCTGGTTGGGGTAATTGGGGTGGTGCCAATCGGGGATCGAGTAATAGATCCCAAACACGATCCCCCGTCGGTGGCAGGCCTCCGCAATCAGGGTCAGCACATCCTTGCCATAGGGGGAGTTCATCACATTGTAATCGGTGTATTTGGTATCCCACAGGCAAAAGCCGTCATGGTGCTTGGCTGTGATGCACAGATACTCCATGCCGGCGGCCTGCATCACGTCGATCCATTCGTCGGGGTTGAAGTTTACGGGGTTGAATTGTTGGATAAGGGGCTCATAATCTTTTCGCGGCATCCTGCCGCGCCACAGCACTTGCTCCTGCCATTCAGGGATGGCATACAGCCCCCAATGGAGGAACAGGCCGAACCGTTTTTGCAGGAACCAGTCTCTGGAATCGTGAAACCGGAATCTGTCAATCATAAGCTGAGTCCTTCCCTGTGTTCTGCCGGATCGCACCGACGATGTTCATTCTGCCACAATGGGCAGAATTTAGCAACGATCAGCGGGTGGCCATTGTGGTGAAACCTCCATGATAATAATAGTGCCTTGATCTGCCTGATCCTTAGTTTATAATAATGTTTTAGAGACAACGAATTTCTGGCAGCGGGAGGAAGCGTATGAACCAATCCATATACAAATATATGAAGGTGGGCCTGATCCACTTCATGGCGTATCCTGAGGTGATGAAGGGCGAAGGCCCTGTTTTGGAGACGCTGCAGAAGATTGCTCTGGACGATTATTTCAACGCCATTGAAATTTCATGGATCAAGGATCCGGCTGTGCGAAAAAAGGCCAAGGCCATGTTGGATACTGCCCACATGACCGTGGGTTATGGCGGCCAGCCGCGCCTGCTGACCACCGGCCTTAATATCAACGACACCGATGAGGCGGGCAGGCAAAAAGCCGTTGCGACCCTCAAGGAGGGCATTGACGAGGCCTATGAGATGGGCTGCACGGGGTTCGCGTTTCTGAGCGGAAAATACGAAGAAGCACGCAAGGAGCAAGCATTTGAGGCACTGGTGAAGTCCACCGGCGAACTGTGTGCCTATGCGAAGGGTAAGGGCGATCTGAAGGTCATCCTCGAAGTGTTTGACTACGACATCGATAAGAAGAGCCTGATTGGCCCGGCTGCGCTGGCCAAACGATATGCGGAAGAAATCCGCAAAAACCATGACAACTTTGGCCTCATGGTGGACCTGAGCCACCTGCCATTGATCCGGGAGACTGCGGAGCAATCCATCCTGCCCATCCGCGACTACATTGTGCATGCCCACCTGGGCAACTGCGTGGTCCGCGACCCTGCACTGCCCGCATATGGTGACGCGCACCCCAGGTTTGGTTTCCCCAATAGCGAAAACGATGTGCCCGAAGTGGTCGAATTCCTGAGGGTGCTACAGGGCATTGGCTTCCTGAATGCAGAAAACCCGCCGATCGTAAGCTTTGAGGTGAAGCCCTTCGGCGAGGAAGACCCAGACCTTGTGATTGCCAACGCGAAGCGGGTACTGAATGAGGCGTGGGCGAGGCTCTGACATTCGCGTAGTTTGTCGGGATTGGTTCTGACTGAAAAAGATATTAGCTAAGGAAGACAACGAAAAGCCCGAACAAATCGGGCTTTTCGTTTGCATTGTGTCTCTTTAGCACCTTGGTAATATCAAAGAACGATGTCTGAAGGGTGATTCGAAACTTATAGACAGTTTCTACTGTTCGTTTCAAAGACATAAGTTTATGCCCATCATGGTAATGGAGGGCGTCGAAATCAACCAAATGGTGTTCACGGTCTAGAATAATTCGTTTCCAATGAAGGCGAACAAGAACGATATTTTATTCGTGATCCTAATCACAGCAGTTATTTTCAATATGGATAAGATAAACATAAAAGGGGTCATTGAGGATTTGGGTAAAAAGAGTTTACGAGAGGGAAACTGAAACGAAGGAGGAAAAACTATGATCAACCGGAAATCCATTACTGTTAAAACAACCGTCCATGCTTCAGCAGAGAAGGCATGGCGCTATTGGAGCGAACCTGAACACATCACGCAATGGAACGCTGCATCAGAAGATTGGCACACACCATATGCACAAAACGATCTGCGGGTTGGCGGGCAATTCCTATATAGAATGGAATCGAAAGACAGCAAATTTGGGTTTGATTTTGGCGGGATATATGATGAAGTAAAGCCACTTGAATCTATTTCGTATACCCTTGGAGATGGTCGAAAAGTGAACATTTCGTTTGAAGGCAAGGAAAATCAAACAACGATTGTTGAAACATTTGATGTTGAGGCCACTCATTCATTGGAACAACAACAGAATGGCTGGCAAGCAATATTGGATCGTTTTAAAAGATATACAGAAATGGAATAGAACGTATCAAGTTGCCAGTCAATACGCAGCCTATAGCCATAGAATCCCGACTCAATCGAGCCGGGATTCTATGCATCAAAGATTGTTTTTGATCTGGTGGAGATAAGGGGATTCGAACCCCTGGCCTCGGCGATGCGAACGCCGCGCTCTACCAACTGAGCCATATCCCCGCACATTCCGCGGTGGTTATTATAACATGACTTTATGATCATGACAACCACCATGTGCCCAACGACTATACATTTGCAGCAGGTTGCTGCAGGTTTCAGACCCGATGCCAGAGGTGTGAGTGCCTGTAGGTAATCGGCTCATCCATGCCACTGCACAATGGATACAGCAGTAACGATATCCAAAATAACAAACGACCAAAAAAGAAATGGTAAGCTAGTCTAGTCTTTTTTAGACATCTTGATATGCATGGCTTATAATAATTGCGCAGTCATATAAATCAATAGGGCCATTCCCGATTGGAAAGGGTTATACAAATGTCTTCCGGCGTTTCTTGGGTGAAGCCAAGGCACCAGATCATCCATGATATCATCATTGGCCCGGTGAGGCTTCTTTTCCGTGTGATGTATCATTTTCGGGGCAGCCGCAGTGCGCTCCGGCGCGGATCAGGGCCATATCTGATCCTCGCCAACCACACCACGCCGCTGGATCCGGTGTGCCTGGGTTCCAGTTTCGATTTCCCGATCTATTATGTGGCCAGCGACCATATCTTCCGGCTCGGTTGGATCAGCCGGCTTTTGGTTTGGCTGGTTGCGCCGATCCCGATTGTCAAATCGAGGGTGGATCTGCAAACAATCAAGGATATGATGACCGTTGTGAAGCAAGGAGGCTCAGTTTGCCTTTTCCCGGAGGGGAACCGCAGCTTCAATGGCGAAACGGTGGCATTTTCTGCCTCCACGGCAAAGCTCGCCAGAAAGTTGGGCGTGCCAGTGGTGCTGTATCGGTTTGAGGGAGGTTACCTGACCGCGCCCCGTTGGGCGGACACCGTGCGGCGCGGCAGGATGACTGGTTGGGTTGTGCGGGTGATATCAGTCGCGGAGATGCAGGGCATGACCGCTGAGCAGCTCCACGAGCAGATCAACCGCGAGCTATCTGTGAATGCCTTCGATGCGCAGTTGGAAGCGCCTGTGCGATACCGTGGCAAGCGCCTGGCCGAGGCGTTGGAGCGGTTTCTCTACCTTTGCCCCAATTGTAACGGCATGGCAACGCTGAAGAGCAACGGTGATGTGTTGTCATGCGGCTGCGGACTTTCCGCCCGCTACACCGGCACAGGGTTTCTTGAGCCCGCCGGGATGGCGGCGCAGCCGTTTAAAACGGTGCTGGATTGGGACCGGTGGCAGAAGCGTGCATTGCAGCAGTGGCTTGGCAAGCGGCTTGACACGGCAAACAATAGCCCATTGCTTCAGGATGACGGGATGAGCCTGTATACTTGTGGCAGGGCTGGGGAGAACACGCTGGCCGGGCGCGGGCGGCTTGTGCTGCACCGGGACCGGTTTGTCTTTGAGGATGGACATAACAGCCAATCCTTTCCACTGGCCGGGATCGTCAGAGTGATCATCCATGGCAAGCAGGCGCTGCAATTCACCGATGCCAGCGGCGTGACCTATGAGGTGAAGACGGACAGGCCGTGGTCGGCATTGAAGTATATGAATGTGGTTATATTGCTGCAAAACAACGGGGAGGTGCCAGATGGATTTTTCAGCCTCTAATACCCAGCTGTGGCGGTCTCTTCTGCAATTGGCAATACTGGCTGTTGTGCTTCTGATCGCCAATGTGATCCGGCGCAAGGTGCCGTTTGTTCGGAAATCGCTGCTGCCGACGGCAGTTGTGGGTGGATTCCTGGCATTGGGGTTGCGTATGACAGGCTTGCTGCCGCTGGACAACAAATTTATGGAAACGATGACCTATCACATGACCGCGGTGGGCTTTATTGCGCTGGCGCTTCGGATGCCACGGAAGTCGGAGTTGGCGGAAACAGCACGCGCCAGGCACGATGGATTGAGGAGCGGCATTCTGATCGTTTGCTCCTATCTGGTGCAAGGCATCCTGGGCTTGGGCATTACGATGGCACTGGGCTACACCTTGATGCCGGACCTGTTCAAGGCCTCGGGATTGCTTTTGCCGCTGGGTTATGGGCAGGGCCCCGGCCAGGCCTATAACATCGGCAACAATTACCAGAACCTTGGGTTTACCGGCGGCGCATCCTTTGGGCTTGGTGTGGCCACAATGGGCATGCTGTGGGCTTGCATCGGCGGTGTGGTTTACTTGAACTACCTGGCCAAAAAGAAAAGGCTTGCCATTGCCAACCATATTGAGGGTGATCTGGACTCTACCGAGCCGGTGGAGGACCCCGGTGAGGTGCCGCTGACGGAAGCGGTGGACCGCTTCACTACGCAGATCGCCATGGTGCTGATGATCTATTTGGCCACCTATTTGGTATCAATGGGTCTCGCGTGGCTCATCAAGGCAATCCCAGCACTGAATGGCATGTCTTCCACGCTGATTCCGCTCATCTGGGGGTTCAACTTCCTGATTGGCACCGTGATGGCGACAGCTTTCAAGGGCCTCTTGGCATTGTTCAAGAAGACCAGGCTCATGACAAGGCAATATACAAACAACTATCTGTTGAACCGCGTGTCAGGCAGCGCGTTTGACCTGATGATCATCGCTTCTATCTGCGCGATCAACATTGGCGATCTGCAAGGCCTTTGGGTGCCGTTTGTAATCATCTGCACGGCTGGAGGGTTCCTTACGCTGTGGTATGTGCGCTTCATGTCCAACCGTTTGTTCCCAGGGTATGCCGATGAGGCGTTCTTTGGCATGTATGGCATGATGACCGGCACGGTGAGCACGGGCATCATACTACTTCGCGAGGTGGATCCAGACTTCCGTACACCCACCAGCAACAACCTGGTGATTGGGAGCACCTCTGCAATCCTGTTGGGTTTCCCATTGCTGCTTTTGATCGGGCTTGCACCGAAAAGTGATTTGTTGCTGTGGGTGAGCATGGGGCTCATGATTGTTTATGCGGCGGTGCTGCATCTGGTCGCGCTGCTGCCAGTTTATCGTAAGAAGCGCAAGGAGGTTGCAGGTAGATAGCTGCCTACACCAACTGTGAACAACAGGAAGCCCGGCATTGCCGGGCTTCTTGTATGTTCCAGTGCGTTGGTCTGTCAGTCCCAATAGATCTTGATGGTGTAGGTCACGGTGAAGTCACCGGCCGGGGTAAGCGTGATTGTTGCGACCTTGTAGCCAGGTGAGGCGGGTTTGGTGGCTGTCAGGCCGCTGGTCTGGATGATGCAGTCGCCTGTTGCCGTCACGTTGAGCGAAGCAGTGTCAGGACCGGTGGCGTGGTCCAGATGGATCTCGTAGTCAAACACGTCGTTGCTGAACACAGGATCCAGTGCGCCGCTGATGGCTACAATGTTGTTCGGCGCTTCCGCGCGGTGGATGGTGACCGTATAGGTCATCTGCTCACCGCTGCAGTCGACCAGGATGGTAGCCGTGGCGCTGCCGCCGATGGCCGGGGAATACACCTTGCTTGCCACTGACTCGCCGTCAATCGTGAGTGTGGCACCGGGGACTGCCGCCGGCGTAATCGTCACACCGTCCACATCGGCGGGCACATCCAGATCATAGCTGGAGTCTGTGGTGATGAAGGTGAGCGGGATGCTTTCCCCGTCATCGTCTTCCGCGTCAATATCGGTCAGCAGCCCATTGCGGTGCACGTTCACCGTATAGGTGATCGAGCCGCCGGGATAGGTTGCCACGATGGTCGCCGTCTCCGTGTCGTTGGGCGCCACGCTGATGGTGGCCGGAGTGTTCACTGCCCCGCCGTTGATGGTGTAGTTGAAGCCTGTTGTTCTGGTGGGTGTGATTTTGACAGAGGGCGTATCGCCGGAAATCGTTACGTCATAGGTGAGCCGTGTGGCACTGAACGCCGGGGTCAGCTTGCCGGACGACAGCCCGATGCCGGTGATTGGCCGGTTGCTGACGACCTTGACCGTATAGGTGGACTTGGTGGTGCCGTTCAGCGCCGTGGCCACGATTGTGCAGGTCGCGGAGCCGCCGGCTGGGGGCGTGATCACTTTGCTGGCCACAGCCCTGCCGTCGATCGTGAACGACTTGCAGTAAGAGGTCTTGGCAGGCGTGATCGTGACTGAGGAAGTGGTGACAGGCAGGTGGACCGTGTAGGCAGCGGTGGAGCCCACAAATGCCGGTGTGAGCTTGGCACCGCCAGACAGGTTGATGCCGGAGATCAGGCCTGTGCGCTTCACCGTGACGGTGTAGGTCACAGAGGTCTTTCCATCAGCGGCCACTGCCTTGATCACGGCATTGGCGCTGCCGCCCAGCGGAGGCTTGATGTAGGCATAGGTGGCGGCCTTGCCGTTGATATACAGATACTTGACTCCGGTGGAGGCCTTCACCGGCGTGATCTTGACCTGCGTGGTGGTGTAGGGCACGGTGACCGTGTAGCCCAGTGTGGTGGTCTTGAATGCCGGTGACAGCGTGCCCGGTGATGGCGTGATGCCCGTGATCAGCGCCGCGCGTTTCACGGTGACGGTGTAGCTGTAGACCTTGCCGTCCAGGCCGGTGCCGGTGATCTGCGTGGATGCGCTGCTGCCAATGGCAGGGGTAAGCACAACCGACGCCACGGATTGGCCGCCCATCTTCATGTCGGAGCAATAGGCAGACACAGCGGGCTTTACGGTGACCGAGGCAGTCGTCGCAGGCACGCTCACCGTGTATGCCGTTGTGGTGGTTGCGAAGGCGGGGCTCAGCGTGCCGCCGGTGATTGCGATGCCGGTGATGGGGGCCACGCGATAGACGTCCACCGTATAGGTCCAGGTAAAGGCCTCGGTGCCGGTGCCGTTGGTGCATTCAATTGTCGCGGTGGACTTGCCGCCCGGCGCCAGGCTCAGCGTGACATAGCTGGCTGCCACGCCGTTGATTTTCATTGAGGTGCAGGCGGGGGTCTTGACCGGCGTCACTTTCACCGATGTGGTGGTGCTGGGCACGTTGACGCTGTAGTTGGCCACACCGGCATCAAAGGACGGGGTCAGTGTGCCGGCGGAAAGCGTGATGCCGCTCAGCATGGCAACCCTGGTCAGCGCGACCGAGTAGGTAGCCGAGGTCTTTCCGTCTTTGTCATAGGCCTTGATGGTTACTGTTTTGGATTCGCCGACTGCAAGCGCCACGTCCACATGATCGGCTTCCACCGTGGAACCGTCGGCGGTGATCTCAAACTTGGACCAGTCGGGGTCTGTATCGGCTTTGAGCGCCGTGACGGTGACTGACGGCACGTTGGTGGGCACCTTCACCGTGTAGGATGTGGTGCCGGCGCTGAAGGCGGCGGGGGACAGTGCAAACAACTTGGTATCATCGGTGGCATCAGCGGCTTTGATCCCCGTCAGCGGGTTGCGGCGGGTAAAGATGACCGTATAGGTGCCCTTGGTTGTGCCGTCCTGAGCGATCACGCCCACGGTCTTGGTGACGCTCTCGCCGGGGGCCGGTGCGACTGTTACGGATGCCGGGCCGTCGTCGGCGTCAATGTGCACGGTGGAGTCGGGGTGGTCGGCTTGCGGCGCGAAGGTGAACGACGAGACCGACTCGGGCAGCTGCACCGTGTAGCTGTGTACGGATGGGTCAAAGGCCGGTTCGGCCACCGCACCTGTGGGCAGCGTGCCCAGGCCTGCGAGGTCCGGGTTGATGGTCATGACTTTGAAGGTGTAGGTCGAGATGGCCACATCGTTGTAGGCGTGGGCCTTCACGGTGACAGTCTTGGAGCCGTTGTATGGAACGGCGTCCACTGTCACGGCAGTGACAGGTACTGTACCGTCGTCCTGTGTCATCCAGGCGGAACCGGCATACCGGTCCAGGAACTCCGGCGTGATGATGACGGAGCTAGTGCCGTTGGGCAGCAGCACCACATATTCGCGCTCAGCGGCGTCAAAGCCGGGGGTCATTGTGCCTGCGCTCGCTGTGATGCCCTTCATCGTGGTGCCGGAAAGGGTGATGCTGTCATACTGATTCGGGATCGTTGCAGGATCCAGGCTGTCGTTCAGGATCACCAACGAGGCGAACCGCGAGTTGGTTGAGCCGAATGTGACCGTCTGCGCGCCGGTGCCATTCAGGATGGTGGTATGGCTGCCGGTGGCGAGGAACGAGGCGGCATTGCCGGATTGGGCGAAGTTGCCGGCGAGATACAGCTTGCCGTCAGACAGGTCTGTGCTTGCGCTGGCGCTGCTGGCGGTGTAGTTGCCGGTCACAATCACCTTGTCGGCTGCTTCGGTCATGACCAGGTCGCCGGCGACGGTCAGGTCGCCGTTCACTGTCAAAGTGCCGTCGCCGACAGTCAGTGTGTTGCCTGCGGGAACCGTGAGGTTTGTGGCGGTCAGGCTGTAGCCGTTCAGGTTGCCGCGGTAATATAGGTTAGGATAGTTATATGTGGTGTTGGCAGTGAGGTTCTTGTTTATGGAAATGGTACTGCTCGCATTCAAGGAAGCACCTTGCGCCAATTCGAAATTTGTGAAATACGAGGTTGCGATATTGCCAAATTGCACCAGACGGTTTGCGCCTTTCATCCGCACAATAAAGCTCTCTGACGGTTGCATGTCTCGTGTCATCTGGTAGAAGTCGCCGTTTACTTCCAATGTACCGTTTGTGAAAAACGAAGGGAAGCTGCTATCAAAATAGACGCTGCCATTCACAATCACTTTTTCCATACTTGCGCCAATGTGTAGTCTGGATTTCTCGTCAAGGACAAGTGCTCCGTTAATTGTAAGCGTACCCTGGGTAAGGATTACTTCGCCACCATCCGTTGGGCAAAATGATTTTGCGGTGACGGTGAATTTATGGCTAGCCAGATCGCCCTGGAAGTATACGTTTGCATTATTGACGTTTAGGCTCCAATCGGCAGTCAGCTCTCTTTCTAGCGAAATCCAACTGCTATTCGTAAATGTCATACCCGAGGTAGTAAATCTGTTGATATGGGAACGGGCAGGTGTATCAAAATACACAGTTCTTGACGTTGAGCTTGTCCCCTTCATGGATACGACAAAGTTCGGACCAGCGCAAAACGAGTAATCTGATGAGTCTGCGGCCTGGCGGAAATTGCCATTCACAACCTCTAGAGTGCCGGCGGTTAATGAGGCACTTGTTGAGGCACCTCCGAAATAGCAACGGTTGTATACAGTTATTTTTGCAGAGGCTGAGTCCATCTTGATTCGGGCTTCGTCTTGCACAAAAAACCCACCATTGGTGGCAGGGTTAACAGTAACAGTTGCACTTCCGCTCACTGTTATAATTGCACCAAGTTCTAGTGCATCAGAAGTCACGATGTTTCCGCCATAACGACCTGAATTGAGAACAGGGGCTTTATTGACTATGAGCTTTGCAGTCCCTTTTATAGTCAGGCTGCCAAAATTATCAATATCGCCATTGACTGTTAATGTACCGCTTGACATAACCACGGTTCCACCGATTATCAAGTCGCCGTTTATCACTACGTTTGCGTTCGTGCCGATGGTCAATGTTACACCAGGATCAACCCATATATTTGCGTCATATGGCTCTTTACGGCTGTACGTAGTGTTGCTTTCAACAAAAATGTCCTTAGTTGACATATAGGATGTTCGCGGCTGGCCAGTGGCAGGGTCCGGCCATTTAGTTATTGGGAGTGTGAACTTTTCTTCTTGCGGTGGTTTATCTTGAATCCCATCCGCATACGCCCTCTCACCGGACAAAACGCCGGTGCCAAACACCAACGCCAATAAAACCACAATCCCTGTTGCAATTCGAAGACCGCGTTTCATGCCATTGTCCTCCAACTTTTCATTTGGTACCCATATACACCAAGTTATTATATCATGTTAGTATACACGTATCACTATTATATTGATAATAAATTGTTATACCAAACGACCACATCCGACAAATTCGGACTGTAGACGAAAGCTCCCCGTTCCGATTGCTCGGAACAGGGAGCACAATATGGATGATCCTTATATTGTTCTAATCGTGATCCGTGCTGCTTTTAGCCCCTCTGCGCACACGGTGAGCTCGAGTTCTCCCGGCTCGCCGCTGGAGCGCACCGCGCACACGGCCGTGCCCTCAAAGGCGGTAAAGCGGTTTCCGGTGTAGCATTCAGTGGTGGCTGGGTCATTGGTGCCCACTGCCAGCACAGCCCCCGCGCCGGACGCCGCGAACAGCAGCTCATTTCGCCCATAGGGCACAAGGTTGCCCGCCTCATCCACAATCGAAGCCGTCACATAGGCCAGGCCGCCCCAGGCCGCGCCAATCTCCGGCTTGTCGGCGGATAGCGCGATGGCGGCGGGCTTTCCGCAGGTGGTCACTGTGTCTTCAGCCACGGGCTTGCCCGCTCGATAGGCCACTGCGTGCAACTGGCCGGGGGCATAGGTCGTCTCAAAGGAGGCGATGTTTTTGACAGCCGCGCCGGCTGGCTTGCGGCCCAATGACACGCCGTTTGCGATGAGCTCTACCTCGTCGGCATCGCTGTAGACATCGATGAACGCCTTCCAGCCCTCCGCCCCCGGCCAGCTCCAGCTATGCTGCACATCGGCCCAGCCCCAGTAGTTGAATTGTGGTTTCATGCCCTTGGCATTTGGCCGGTGCACGGCAATCCATGGCGCGGCATAATGCCCCCACAGGATCTGGCGGTAGTAGGACTGGGGCCTCGGGCGGCACAGGATATCCAGGTCGCCGCAGTTGGCAAGTGTCCAGGGGAACCCCAGGCCGTGGGTGCGGCTGTCCTCATCGGGCAGATAAGCGTGGCCGATGCCGGCCTCGCCGATATAGTCCAGGCTGGTCCACACACAATCCCCGATTACCCGGGGGTGCTTCAATACCTGTTGCCAGTTTTCAAAGGCCTCTCCGGCAATGGTCTCGGTGCTGTAGATGAACCGGTTGGGATATTTCGCCAGGTCTTCGTCATAGCGCTGCCACAGGTAGTTGTAGCCTGCCACGTCCAGCGGCGCGGCGAATTCCTCGCTTTCGGCGGCAAAGTCTTTGCTCTCCTGATCCCAAGCGCCGCACAGCGCGTTGGAGAGGAAGCGGGTGCTATCCAGCTCGCGCACGGCGTCGGCAAGCAATCGCGAGAGCTCATATCCGCCAGACATGCCCAAGCGCTCGGTGATCTCATTGCCGGTGGACCAGAACGCCACGCAGGGGTGGTTGCGGTCGCGCAGAACCATGCTTTGAATGTCGCGCTTCCACCAGTCCTCAAAATAGAGGTGATAGTCATAAGGGGTCTTGCCCATGCGCCAGCAGTCAAAGGCCTCGTCCATGACGATGATCCCAAGCCGGTCGCAGGCGTCCAGAAAGGCTGGGGAAGGCGGGTTGTGGGCGCAGCGGATGGCGTTGTAACCGGCTGCTTTGTGAGCCAGCACCTTGCGCTCCTCGGCGGCGTCCCAGGCGGCGGAGCCCAATATGCCGCAGTCATGGTGCACGCAGCCGCCCTTCAGATTCAAGGGTCTGCCATTGAGCAGGAACCCTTGGCTGCAATCCAGTGCGATTGCGCGGATGCCCACGGTGGTATTCACCGAGTCGGCCACTGTGCCATCCACAATGAGCTCTGTCTTGAGCGTATAGAGATAGGGATCGTCGGTGTCCCACAACCGGGCGGGGGTCACCGTGAGCTCCTGTAGGTTCTTTCCACCGGTTGCGTTCGACTCTGAAGCTGCCACAGCGTGGCCGCTGTCATCAAGCAGCGTGTGCCGCAGCAGGCCAGCACCGGCCACATCCGTCTCCACCTTCACTATAGAACGATCTGTGGAAACAACCGGAGTCGTTGCGAACACGCCCCATGGCTTGATGTGGGCCCCTTCGGCGGTGAGCAGCCACACATGGCGGTATAGTCCGCTGCCCGAATACCAGCGGGAGTTGGGCAGCGCGTTGTTGTTCACCCGGATCTCCAGCACATTCCCATGTGGCTTGAGCCATGGGGACAACTCCACATGAAAGGAGGTGTATCCATAGGGATGGAAGGCTGCCCGGTTGCCGTTCACAAACACCTCGGCAGTTTGATAGGCACCTTCCACTTCCAGCACGGCCCGCCCTGCCAGGCCATCGGGCAGATCTTTTTTGTAAATACTGTTGCCGCCCTGATAGAATCCGCCGCGGTCGAGCATGCGGCTGTCAGCGGTTTTGGGCAGTGAAATCGAGAAGTCATGGGGCAGGTTGACGGGCATCGCCGGGCCGCCGTTGAGTGAAAAGCTCCAGCCCAGGTCGAAGTTGTGTTTCTTCATATGCGCCTCCAAGGATGGCTTTGTTGCACTATTTATATGATACTGCCGTGTGATTGATTTGCAAGGGGAAAACGCAGGTGGCTGGCTGCGAATGCCACTGATCCTTTGGCGCATACTAAACCGATGCAGCACCCGGAGCAGTACGGATGAAACCCATGCAAAAAGCGCTCGCCCTGTTGAATGACCGCCAGTGGGTCGCCAACCAGCTCCGGCAGTTGGTGGGTATCCTGATCTATTCGGCGGGATATCTTGTTTTTGTGATTCCGGCTTACATTGTGCCCGGCGGCGTGGTGGGGCTTTCCACCGTGATTGTGCGCCTGACCGGCAACCGCTTGCCGGTGGGCGGCGTGACATGGTGCATCAACATCGTGCTGTATTTGTCCACGCTGCACCTGTTCGGGATCCGCCACATCGCAAAGGTGTTTTTCACCTCCACAGTGCTGGCTATTTTTTTCGACCTGTTCACCCCGGTGGTGAACCAATATGTCGTCCCGGCGCTGTATGGGCCAGACCCTACCGCCGATATGTCCAACCTGCTGCTCTATGCCGTGGCCGGAGGCGCATTGATCGGCACTGGCATGGCCATGATCTACCGCTTCGGCGGCGCGACCGGTGGCTCCGATGTGGCGGCGTTGGCGCTGCACCGGAAATTCCCGACGTTCTCGTTTTCTCAATACATGATTTTTGTGGATGGGTTGGTGATCCTGTTTACGGTAATCGTGGTGCGCAACTGGAACCTGGCTCTGTATGCCATTGTGGTGCGATTTGTCACCTCCCGCGTGATGGATGGCTTGCTGGCCGGTGTGAGCGCCGCCAAGGGGGTGCAGATCATCACATCAAGACCGGAGGAAATTTCCCGCCGCATCATGGAGGAGCTGAAGCGGGGCGTGACAGCCACCCGATGCACCGGCATGTATACCCATAACGACCGGACGATGCTATTTTGCGTGATTAAAACAGAGCAGGCACAAAAAATGAAGAAAATTGTGCAAGAGGAAGACCCTACCGCGTTTGTGGTGCTGAACGACCTGAAGGAAGTGACAGGCAAGGGCTTTGCCGGGCGGTGAGGGCTGGCTTAAAGCAGAGCCTCCGAAAGCTCCTTTTCTTCATCCATCCCAATCGGAACGTCCGTGGCCAGTAGATAAGAATTTAGGGGCAGCCCACGGAAAAGCGACTCTACTCCCTGTCTTTATATACGGAAATATCCTCGGAGATGATTGTGAGAGTCATAGGCCAGGCATCGATAACTGTTTGATAGAATTCATTATCGTTCACACTTATGGCTGTAATGTCAATATTATGTATGAAATATGGTCTCTGTGCACGCTCCAAGTTGCTATAATCAAGGAATTCAAGTTTAGCGCAACTTAAATCATGGTTGAAATCAACTTTATAGCACCTGGAGAATATGTAAATCACATCACCATCATCATCCTCATGAACGAGTTTAACTTCATGGGAAAAGTTGCTGATATTTAGGCTAAGGATTCTGGAATCAGAATAGTTATATCTTTCCATCCTTTTTTTGATTTCTTCAATCTTTAGCATTGTTAACCTTCACCTTCCTCTGCATTAACACAGAGAATTCTTACAGCGCCTGCAACATCGAATGCACGACTTTGCCAGAGAGCACCAGCATCCCGCTGGACAGTGCGACCAAAGTTTTTTACCGAGAGATAGGCTTTTGCCGGAGAAGAACTAGCCCAAGTATCCTTTGTGGGCATATCATATACACCCCACTAAAAAGTGTGGGCAGCTTCTTTAATTCGCTATAATCAACGTATAATTCGCTTCATATCTCAATTACTAATACTCAACCTTTCAAATCATACATCCCCATGATCTTCACCGGGTGGAATTTCACCACGGCGACCCGGCTGAAGGTGGCGGTGAAGGGCACGAAACCATCCCGCGCAGCCCTCCATGCCCGGGTGAACTGCCCTTCGGGTATGTCAAACACCACTGTCATGTGCGGCTGGAATTCTCCGGGCAGGTAGTAGCGGTCTGCCAGTGGCAGCAGCGGCCCAAGGCGGCTGGAAAGCTCCCGGTTCATCCGCAGCAGCGTAGAGGTGGGCTCCGGCGACAGATAGATCACGTTTTCTCCAAAGCTGCCCATCGCGGCGAATGCCACCTGCACCGGCGCGGTGCTTTCGGCAAAGGATTGCACTGCGGCGTCCAGTGTGCCGTCCTGCGTCTCCAGCACGGTCAGGCTCACATGGGGCCGGTTGTCGCCGTCAAAGAGCTTCTCCCGAAATCCGGCTTGTGCTGCAGCATTCCAAACTCGGCG
The DNA here is from genome assembly GCA_023435705.1 of Bacillota bacterium. Taxonomy (GTDB): domain Bacteria; phylum Bacillota; class Clostridia; order Christensenellales; family UMGS416; genus JAEYRA01. Next base: position 232,190 of record JAEYRH010000009.1, read on the forward strand.
GGCGGATGCCTCTGCCCGCTCGTCGGGCAGCAGGATTACCGCCCAGCCCATTGTCCGCACCATCCCGGTTCATTATCTATCTTGACCATTGTGAAAAACAACCCTTCCATTGGTTTTTGCTTGCGGAAGCAGCAAACAAACCACTGCTGATAGTAGTATACCAAAAACCGGCGAAGGCAGTGCAAAGGGATTTCCGATGCACTCCCACAGTACCATCCCCGCCAGGCCGCTAAGCGCCATGCACCAAAACGCCATCGGGCCGGCCCGCTTGCCAAAGGCTGCCGCCACCAGCGGCACTGCTACCGCCGGGGCCCACAGGCGGTAAGCCACCGCCAGAGCCTCCAGCACACCCTGCGAAAACACCGCCACAGACAGAGAAATGAGGCCGAACGCCACCGTGGCTGCCCGGCCTGCCGCCACGCCGCCGCTCATGGGCAGGATAGGCGGCAGCACATCCAGTGTCAGGTTGGATACGGCCGCGCTCAAAAATGCTGCGCCTGCCGCCGTGAGGCCCGCCAGCACGCCGGCGGCGGCCAAACCCCGCAGGCCCCCCGGCAGCACCCGCGCCAGTACTGTCGGCATTGCAAGCTCGGCGTTGAGTTGCGGGAAGATTGCCGATGCTGTGAGCCCGACCAGTCCGCACAGCAGGAACAACACCATGGAAAACAGACCTGCAGCCAGCCCGCCTGCGCGGGCGCTCTGCCCGTCGCGGCCGGTGAGCAGCCGGCCAACATAGGGTGGGGCCAGTGTTTCCCCGGTCATAAAAAGTAAAAAGGAACCAGAGACCATGAGCGGTGTCAGGTCAGAGAAGGGTTGCAGCCTCTGCTGCGGCACGGTCTGCACCAAGCCGGCAAACCCGCCGGCGCGGGCAACCCCCAGCGCGAGCATCAGCGCAAAGCCGCACAACAGCAGTGCAAACTGGATTGGGGCGGCGGTGACCACAGCTTGTGATCCACCCACTGCGCACAAAACAACCAGCACCGCGCAGCCGACTGCCGCGCCAGCCCGGAAGTCCAGCCCCAGCCAGGCTTGCAATAGCAGCCCCAGTGCCCTGAGCTGCGCGCCAAACACTGCGCAGCAAAACAGCGCCGCCAGCATTCCCACAGTCGCCTGCGCAGATGGGCCGTAAGCCATGCCCATAAGCGATCCCACGGAGCCGCAGCCCCGAAACCGCTGCAGCCTGGGCGCAATGACGAGACCCACCAGCACCGTGCCGGCACTAAAACCCCATAATGCAAGCACATGGCCGATGCCGCCGGAATAAACCCTGGACGCCAGCCCGATGGAAAACCCGCCGCCCAGAAATGACGCCGTCAATGACGCGAACACCAGAAAGGGCCCCTGCCTGCTGCTCACGCCGTTGAAGTCTGCGCCGGCTTTCAACCTGCGGGCTTTGTCAAAACCCCAGGCTACTGTAGCAAGCAGATAGACTGCCACGATTGCGATGTCCAGCAATCCGTTGTGCCCTCCACTCCAAAGATACCTATACATACTGGATGAGGGCGGCCATATATGCGGAAATCCCCCGCAGGGTGGTGATCATCGACGCATGATCACAGCACTCTTCGGGGGATTCAGAGGGGGCGGAGGGGGCAGGCGACTGGCCCACCCGGAGTGAAACCCTGCCAACGGCCTTGCCTGCGCCATCAGGAAGGCCCGGTGGTGTGATGGTGTAATGGCTATGCCCGGCGGGCAAGCGCTCGGCGGAACGCGTCCCGCCCGATGCTGAATTCTTCCACCTGCACGGCCCGCATCCTGCGGTTGTCGGCGTAGCGCAGCGCCTTTTTGCGCTCCCAATCGGCCCACATCAGGCAAGTGGAGCGCACCTTGCAACCACCCAGGCCATGGGCGCAACCGGCGCAGGGGGCTTTGTCACGGGTCAATGCGAAGCTGGAGAATGCCATGGGGATCGGTCCTTTCTGTATTAGCGGCGGTCTTGTGAATAGAACGCTACTCTTGATATACGATTTATAAATTTTAAAAAACGAACAAATGTTTGTCATCTGCATGCATATGATAGCATTGCACGTTGTGGTTGTCAACATGCTTTTGTGAGATGTGCCGGATTTGGCAGGGTGGTAATGGAATCCTGAATTGTTTTATATATCATTCCTTTTCTTTTTGCTTATTGATATAATTCAATCAGTGGATCCAAGGAGGGACTATATATGGAACCGATCGTGGTGGAAACCAAGATGACGTATCAGGACATGAAGAAATTCATGCAATTCACGATGTTTCGCAAGGGAAGGGGGCTCAAGCCTGCTATCATCGTGATGATTGTAGCACTGGCTGTGGCAGTGGTTGCCCTGCTGGGCATGTTACTGACCGTTGGGTTGGAGGGTTTTTCCTTTCAGTTGATTACAATGCTCCTGTTGATCCCCTTTATCCTGGTGTTGATGCTTCTGATGCCCACGATAAACGCAAAAGCCATCCAGAAAACGTCTGGTGCATTATTTGACTCCGCGCAGCGCTACATCATGTCACTGGACGATGTTCGGCTGGAGACCAGCGGCCAGAATACCGCTGGCAGTGGTACTTACCGATATGATGCGTTTCATAAAATATGTGAGACAACAGATTCATTTTATCTCTATATCAACGCACAACAAGCCCACCTGATGCCCAAACGCGATGTTCCGCCTGAACAATTGGCGGCTCTCACATCGCTGTTGTCCGAAAAGATGGGAAGAAGTATTTTAAAAGCTACTGATAGTTACAGAACGATACTGCATTTTATCATAACCCAATGATCTGGGTGAGGGGCAAAAGTGAAGCCCCCCGGAGGGATAGAGTGTTCGGGCAACCGTGCGATAGTGGTTTCTCGATAGTTCAATCCTCAAATCATTAGTTGTTCACAATATTTCCGTATTTTGGCCTTTTTACAATTCAGCTTGATTCATTGGCTTTTTCACGCCATATTTTGATGGAACAAGGGCCAAAGGGTGCCCACCAGCCACTTCCTCCTAGGGCAATTATCCGGTATACAACCTCTGGAATTGCTGATAAAATAACCACAAGGGTGCCATAGGCCCCGAAGATACTCTTCCCGTTTGGCATGGAGGCTCCATGCAGCGCACGGCCATGAGGTTCGCGCCCGTCTACGCCCGCGACTTCACGTTGAACCTGGATAAGCGCATTTTGCTGTCCGGGGAAATGGGCCCAGACCCTTCCGTTCAAGGCGTATTCAATATAGCAGGCCGCAGTGCAGTCTCCGCGAGGGAGCTCATCGGGGTGGCGAAGGAGGCCAACCCCACCCTCAAGACTCTCAAACTGCCTTACGCTCCAGCTCTGGCCGCAATCTGGTGTGTGGAAGAAGTGCTTCAGATTTTGGAAAAGGATTCCATGCTATCTATTTATAACTTCAGGAAGCTCTTTTGATCCACCAGGTGGGATGTTACCGCTCTTTATCAGGCGATGCCCGACGCCCTGGACTGGAACGTAGAAGACACCCTCTATTGCCGCTGACAAACGAATATCGCAAAAAACCCGCTGCATAGCGCCGGGTCTTGGTTTGGCGCACTGATTAGATGTGCAAAATATTAGGATTGCAAATGATTAGCAAATCCAATATACTATGCGGGAAGTCACTGATAACGGAGGGTTTGCATGAGCGGGCCGGATTATCGCGGCGTGGTGAGCGACATTCTGATCGACATGTTTAACGACATCCTGCGCGTTGAGCACAAAGCGATCGAAACGGAAGACATGCTTCCGCTCACCATGTCGGAGCTGCATGTGATCGGGGTTGTGGGCGACCACCAGGGCACAACAATCATGAGCCAGATTGCCAGAAAGCTGCGCATCACGCTGCCCACGCTCACCGCCGCAGTGGACAGGCTGGAGGAAAAGGGATATATCCTGCGCCGGCGCAGCGAGGAGGACCGCCGCCGTGTCTCAGTGGAACTGACTGACGACGGTCGCCAAGCTTATGAGCGCCACGCACGTTTTCATGAAATGATGGTGGATGCCTTCCTGCAAGGTCTGGAGCAAGCCAGAATGCCGGAGCTGCTTGAGGGCATGACAAGGCTCCGCGACTTCTTTAGGGAGCAATTAGGGCAGTTGGACAAGCATCCAACGAGATTCTGATGGAAGGGTTGTGAGCGTGATGGCTTCATAGGGCAAGAAGCGAGAAGTGGCGCACGGAAGCTTGACAGCCGGAACTGCGCCGTATATACTCCCATAGAATTATTAGAATTACGAAATATTAGGACTACTCAGGGATTTGTGGTATTATAATAACTTATATGGAGCGATGGTGACGCAGATGAAATCTCTTGACGATATTTTGAAGTTGTTGGACGCGCTTAGGGATATGCCTTTTGATCAGGTGGAAGTGTCCGCCGAGGGCGTCATGGTCCGCTTGGGCCGTGGCGGTGCTGCGGTCGCGCCAGCCCCCGTGGCAACCCGTACTGTTTCGGTGCAGGCTGGGCCGGCGGAGGAGCCTGCTTCGGCAACCCCGGTGGAACCGGCCGGGAAAACCGTAACTGTGACCAGCCCGATCATCGGCATGTTTTATGCCGCCCCCTCGCCGGACGATGAACCTTATGCTGCTGTGGGCAAGACGGTAAGGATCGGCCAGACACTGTGCATCGTGGAAGCAATGAAGCTGATGAACGAAATTCCCAGCCCGGTCTCCGGCACCATTGTGAAGGTGTTGACGAAGGATGGCGCCGAGGTTGAGGTGGGCCAGCCATTGTTCCTGGTGGAACCGCTGGAGGGCTGAGATGAAAAAAGTATTGATCGCAAACCGGGGCGAGATCGCCGTGCGCATTGTGCGGGCGTGCCACCAGCTTGGCCTCAAGGCTGTGGCGGTGTGCTCCACTGCCGACAAGGACGCACTGCATGTGCGCCTGGCAGACGAGAGCTATTGCATCGGTGGCCCCAACCCGAAGGACAGTTATCTGGACCAGAACGCCGTGCTCACCGCCGCCAAGAGAAGCGGCGCAGACGCCGTGCATCCCGGTTTCGGGATGCTGTCAGAAAACGCCCAGTTTGCGCGCATGTTATCAGATTATGGCATCACATGGATCGGCCCGAACCCCGATGTGATCGATGCCATGGGTGACAAGGCTGCTGCCCGCAAGACCGTGGCTGCCCGCAACGTGGCTGTGGTCCCTGGCTCCGACGGCCCTTTATCCAATGAAGAGGAGGGCTTGAAGCTCGCTGGCGAGATTGGTTATCCGATCCTTCTGAAAGCAGCAGCCGGCGGCGGTGGCCGCGGCATCCGCGCAGTTTATGGCCCCCATGAGTTTTCACAGGCCTACCGCACGGCGTCCGCCGAGGCCAAGGCCGCATTCTCCGATGGCCGGCTCTATCTGGAAAAGTTTGTTGAAAACCCCAAGCACATTGAGGTGCAGATCCTGGCCGACAAGCATGGCCGCACACTGCACCTTGGCACCCGTGACTGCTCGATCCAGCGGAAAAAGCAGAAGGTGGTGGAGGAAGCACCGGCAGCATCGGTCTCCGAGCAGACCAACCGGGAGCTTTGCCGCATGGCCGTGGATGCTGCCCTGGCCGCCGGTTATGAAAACGCCGGCACGGTGGAGTTTATCGTGGACAAGGCGGGCAAACCCTATTTTATCGAAATGAACACCCGCATCCAGGTGGAGCATACGATCACCGAGATGATCACCGGCATCGACCTGGTGGCGGCCCAGCTTCGCATCGCCATGGGCGACCGCATGGTGCTGGACCAAAGCGCCATCCAGCTCTCCGGCCACGCCATTGAGTGCCGCGTGAATGCCGAAATGCCTGGCAAAGGCTTTGCCCCGTCTCCCGGCACGGTCAAAACGCTGATCCTGCCCGGCGGCCCCGGTGTGCGGGTGGACACAGCAGTCTATCAGGGCTGCACCATTCCGCCCTATTACGATGCGATGATTCTGAAGCTTGTCACACATGGTGAAAGCCGCGCCGCTGCCATCCAGCGGATGCGCCAGGCGCTGGACGAGCTGAAAATTGAGGGCGTGGGCACCAACATCAGTTTCCTGAAGCACTTGATCAACCGGAAGGAATTCTGCGACATGTCCTGCCACACCTCCTGGGTGGAGAAGGATGTGCTGCCTGGATACACGGAGGAGCTGCATGCAGTCCCTGTTTGAGCGTGGACGAAAGCTGCTGCCCCGCAAGCCGCTGTTTGAAGTAAAGCTGCCGGAGCCGGAAGCTGCCCCTGCGGAACAGCGAAAATGCTCCTCCTGCAGCGCTTCCTTCGATGGGGAGCATTGGGCCCGCAATTTGGATGTCTGCCCTGGTTGTGGCAGGCATGAGCGGCTTTCGGCTGCCCGCCGCCTGGAAATCACTGTGGACGCCGGCACCTTTGAGGAGCTGCCGCTGCCCGAGACCATTGAGGACCCGCTGGGCTTTCCGGATTATGCAAACAAACTGGTAAAAAACCGCGCCGCCAACGGCAGGCATGACGCATTGATCACCGGCTTTGGCAGAATCGGTGGGCATCAGGCAGCCATCGGCATCATGGATCCCGTGTTTTTGATGGCCAGCATGGGCGCTCAACTGGGCGAGGGTCTGGCGGCTTTGAGCGACGGCGCCATTGAGCGGAAGCTGCCGCTGGTGCTGTTTTGCTGCTCCGGCGGGGCCAGGATGCAGGAGGGCATGGTGAGCCTGATGCAGATGGCTAAAGTAAGCATGTCGGTGGAGCGGCTTGCGGAGCACAAACTGCCCTATATCGCCGTGCTCACCGACCCCACCACCGGCGGTGTGACAGCCAGCTTTGCGATGCTGGGCGATATCATCATTGCCGAGCCCGGTGCCACGATCGGGTTCACCGGCATGAGGGTGATCCAGCAGACCCTTCGCCAGGAGCTGCCTGAGGGTTTCCAGCGCAGCGAATTCCTGCTGGAGCACGGCTTCCTTGACATGGTCGTGCCACGCGCCGATCTGCCCAAGACGCTGGCGGCAATCCTGAAACTGCATGGAGCATAACATGAGCGAACATTTGGAATCCATCAAGCAGAAGCTGGAGGAGCTGAGGAAACTCATGCCCGGCCAGACTGCGCTGCTGGAGGAAATAGAAAAAAAGGCGGCTGAGGCCGCTGCACAGCCTGAAGAGGCACATACCCCCATTGTGGAGGCCAAGCCAGTGCCCAAGGTGTGGGAATCTTTGAAGATTGCCCGGGCGACCGACCGGCCTCACGGCCAGCAGTTTATCCAGGCGCTCACGGAGGATTTCCTGGAGCTGCATGGCGACCGGGCCTATGCCGATGACCAGGCCATTGTGGGTGGTATCGCGATGTTTCGCGGCAGGCCAGTCACGGTGATCTGCACCGAAAAGGGCCGCGCCATTGGGCAAAAAATCAAGCGCAATTTCGGCATGCCCCATCCGGAAGGCTACCGCAAGGCTTTAAGGCTCATGGAGCAGGCTGCCCGCTTTGGCCGCCCGATCATTTGCCTGATCGACACCTCCGGCGCCTATTGCGGCATCGGGGCAGAGGAGCGTGGCCAGGGCCAGGCCATCGCATTGAACCTGCAGCGCATGGGCGTGCTGCCTGTGCCGATCATCTCTGTGGTGATCGGCGAAGGCTTCAGCGGCGGCGCGTTGGCGCTGGGCGTTTGTGACCGGCTTATCATGCTGGAGCACAGCGTCTACTCCGTGATCACGCCGGAAGGCTGCGCCAGTATCCTCTACAAAGATGCAAAGAAAGCGCCGGAGGCCGCCGAGGCGCTCAAAATGACTGCCGAGGATCTCACAAACCTGGGCATTTGCGACCGCATCATCGCCGAACCGGCCGGCGGTCTCCGCATCGCCACCATGGCCGACACCGCAAAGGCGCTTGGCGATGTGATTGAGCAGGAGCTGGCGGAGTTGAGCAGCCTTGCACCGGCGGCGCTGCTTGAGGCCCGCTACCGGAAATACCGCAAAGTTGGAGTGGCACAATGAATGTGAGCATTACCGGGCTGGGTGCCTATGACCCACCCACGATTATTGATAATGAAGTGTTGACCCGCATGGTGGACACCAGCGACGAATGGATCACCACCCGCACCGGCATCAGGAGCCGCCATGTGAGCGCCGGCGAGACGGTGCTGGAAATGGCGGAAAAGGCCGGACGGCAGGCCATCGAGACCAGCGGCCTCACCCCGGCTGATATCAGCCTGGTCATCGTGGCCACAAGCTCGCCCGACCGCTTCTTCCCCATGGCAGCGGCGATATTGCGGGAGCGCCTGGGCCTTTCTGACGGGCCGTCCTTTGACCTTTCCGGCGGCTGCACAGGTCTCATCTATGCAATGTCCGCGGCGGCCAGCATGATGGAAGCAATGGGCTATGAACACGCCCTTGTGATAGGCTCCGAGATGCTCACCCGGTTGATTGACTGGACTGACCGGGCCACCTGCGTGCTGTTTGGTGACGGAGCCGGGGCATATGTGCTCAGCCGTGGCGGCAATGGCATTAAGGGGTTATACCTCAACAGCCGAAGCGATGTGGCGGGTGCGCTGGCGATGAACGCCATACCAGCACGTAACCCCTGGATCCCGGCTGTGGATAGCGCTGACAATTGGTTTATTATGAATGGGCAGGATGTGTTCCGCTTCGCAGTGGAGGCCGTGCCGGAGGCTGTGGCCGAAGCGGCTCGGCAGGCAGGCAGGCAGCTTTCCGACATTGACTGGATTGTGCCCCACCAGGCCAACCTGCGCATCATCGAAAGCGCGGCCAAGCGCCTGGGCTTGCCGATGGAGAAGTTCTATATGAACATCGAAACCCACGGCAACACCGGTGCTGCGTCCATCCCGATCGCATTGAATGAAATGCGGCAGAAAGGGCTGCTGCTGCCCGGTCAGAACATTGTGGAAGTGGCCTTCGGCGCGGGCTTTGCGTGGGGGTCGGCGTGGATTGAGTGGAAGATCCCCCCTGCCGCTGCGGCGGCATCCCCCCTTAGCCGCTGATGCTTTGCATCAGCTTAAGGGAGGGTAGGGAGGTAACTCGATCATGATGTCAATGTAGGGGCGGGGCTCCGTACCCGCCCCAGCTAATGAGGGGCAACCGGCAGCTTTGCTGCATTGCAATAAAAATCATATGAGGTGAAACACATGAGCATGGAAAAGATCAAGGAAATCCTGGTGGACAATCTGGACTGCAAGCAAGAAGACATCAAGCCCGAAAGCCTGATCATGAAGGACCTGGGCGCCGACAGCCTGGATATGGTGGAGCTGGCGATGGCCTTTGAGGAAGAGTTTGGCGTAAAGATCGAGACCGACGACATCAGCAAGATCAAGACCGTGCAGGACATCGTTGATTTCATCGCCGCTGCCAAAGGCTGACGTGATGAATACAGCGTTTGTTTTCCCCGGCCAGGGGGCGCAGGCAGCCGGCATGGGCCGGTTGCTTTATGAGCAGCATGCTGAGGTGCGCCAGGCCTTCGAGGAGGCCAGTGACGCCACCGGGCGGGATGTCTGGGCCATGTGTGTGGACCAGGAAGGCACAATGCTTTCCCGCACGAGCTTTGTGCAGCCGGCCATGGTGGCGCTGGAGCTTGCGATCGCCAGGCTCCTGTCCGGCAAATATGGTGTGAAGCCCCGTGCAGCCGCCGGCCTTTCGCTGGGGGAATATGCCGCGCTTGGCTGCGCAGAGGTGTTGCCGGTCGCGGAGGCCGTGCGGCTGGTGGACTTCCGTGGCAGGCTCATGGAGGAGTGCGCCACGCGAAACCCCGGCGCAATGGCAGCGGTACTGGGCATGGGCCGCGCCGATGTGGAGCGGGCCTGCGAGCTTGCCCGCCAGGCCGGTGAAAGCGTGTGGCCCTGCAACTTCAACTGCCCCGGCCAGATCGTGATCAGCGGCTCCAAAGCCGGTGTGGATGAGGCAACCAAACAGGTGCAGGCGATGGGTGCCCGGCGGGTGATGGCCCTGAATGTGAGCGGTGCGTTTCACACACCGATGATGCAAAGCGCCGCCGATGCCTTTAAGCCGGCGCTGGCGAAGGCGCTCTTTGCCGCACCGGTGATCCCCGTCTATTCCAATGTAACAGCCCAGCCCCACGACGGGGCCATTCGCGAGCGCATGGCGCTGCAGATCACCAACCCGGTGAACTGGGAAGACACCTTGCGGGCCATGGCTGCCGCCGGCATTGACACCTTTGTGGAGGTGGGCCCCGGCAAGACGCTTTCCGGCTTTGTGAAAAAGACGCTGGATGGCGTTACGATCCTCAATGTGGAAGATAGCGAGTCGCTTGCGAAAACACTGGAGCAACTGGAGGTGCGGCAATGAGTGACAGGAAGACTGCCATTGTTACAGGCGCATCCCGTGGCATTGGCCGGGCCATCGCGCTGCAGCTCGCCAAAGATGGCTACAACCTGGTGCTGAACTACCGCGCCAGCGAAGCAGAGGCGCAGGCACTCTGTGATGAGATCGCTTCCATGGGCGCGGAGGCAAAGGCCTTCCAGGCGGATGTGTCCGACTATGAGCAGGCTGGGGCGTTGGTCAAGGCCGCTCTCGAAGCCTTCGGGTCTGTGGATGTGCTGGTGAACAACGCCGGGGTTACCCGCGACCGGTTACTCGCGATGATGAGCGAGGCTGACTTCAGTGATGTTGTCCGCGTGAACCTGAACGGCTGTTTCAATATGACCCGCCATGCCACAAGGCCGATGATGAAACAAAAACACGGTGTCATTATCAACCTGAGCTCTGTCATCGGCATCCATGGCAACGCCGGCCAGGCCAACTATGCAGCCAGCAAGGCCGGCATCATCGGGCTTACCCTTTCCGCGGCCAAAGAGCTTGGCGGCAGGGGCATCCGGGTGAACGCTGTGGCCCCGGGTTACATCCAGACAGATATGACCGCCGCGCTCAATGACGAGCAGCGGGGTGCAATCGCAAGCCGCGTCACGCTGGGCCGGCTGGGCACTCCGGAGGATGTGGCAGGCCTGGTGTCATTCCTTTGCTCCGACGGCGCAAGCTACATCACCGGTCAGGTGATCAGCGTGGACGGCGGAATGAACTGACTTTCCAGGCCTATGATGGGTCTTGTGTCTTCTGTTGATGATGGATAAATACGATTGTATAATTATCACTGGTATTATTTTGATTAATCATAACGCACCATTCAATGGAGGCTAACCTATGAGGAGAGTTGTTATCACCGGCCTGGGCGCGATCACGCCGCTGGGGCAGGGAATGAAGGAAACCTGGAGCGCGATGAAGCAGGGCCGCAATGGGATCAGCCTTTTGCCCGACGAGCTCAGAGAAAAGAGCGGCGTTGCCGTGGGCGCGATGGTGAAGGGTTTCGACCCCGGCGAGCGCGTTTCCCGCAAGGAAGCCCGGCGCATGGAATTGTTCACCCAATACGCCGTGTGGGCTGCCATGGAGGCATGGGATGACGCGGGGCTGACCAAGGACACCCTCAATATGAAGCGCGTAGGTGTTTCGGTGGGTAGCGGCATCGGTGGCATTGAGACCATCACCGAGCAGACACTCACGATGGCTGACAAGGGCCATGACCGTGTGTCAGCTTTCTTTATCACCAAGGCCATCATCAACCTGGCGGCCGGCCATGTGGCCATCGCATTGGGAGCAAAAGGCCCCTGCGACTCGATTGTAACGGCCTGCGCCACCGGCACCGACAGTGTGGGCCACGGCTATGATGCGATCAAGCTGGGCCGTGCCGATGTGGTGGTGGCCGGAGGTGTGGAAAGCGCCATGACGGCGCTGAGCCTGGCAGGCTTCAAGCAACTGCAGGCACTGAGCACATCCGATGATCCGGACCGTGCTTCCATTCCCTTTGACGCGGCGCGCAACGGCTTTGTGATGGGTGAAGGCGCCGGGGTGCTTGTGCTGGAAGAGCTGGAGCACGCCAAAGCCCGCGGAGCGCGCATTTATGGGGAATTGGCCGGATATGGCCAAAGCTGCGATGCTTTCCACGTCACGATGCCCGAGCCCAGCGGCGAAGGCGCGATGGACGCCATGGCCAATGCTGTTGCCGATGCGGGCCTCAAGCCGGAAGACATCGACTACATCAACGCCCACGGCACCAGCACGCCTTACAACGACCGCACCGAGACGATGGCCATCAAGCGCCTGTTTGGTGACCACGCAGCGAGCCTGGCTGTGAGCTCCACCAAGTCGATGACCGGCCACCTGCTGGGTGCTGCCGGCGCTGTGGAGGCCGCTGTGACGGCGATGGCGGTGTATGAGGGCTTTGTGCCACCCACGATCGGATATCAGACACCGGATCCGGAGTGTGACCTGGACGTGGTGCCCAACGAAGGCCGCAGCATGACGATCCGCAATGCGATCAGCAATTCCTTCGGCTTCGGTGGCCACAACAGCTGCATCGTCATCAGCCAGCACAAGGAGGGCTGAGGGCGTATGTTGAACCGTGATGACGTCAAGCAGATCATCCCTCACCGCGAGCCCATGTTGTTGCTGGATGGTGTGGAAACACTGGAGCCCGGCAAGCGCGCGGAAGGCCACCTGGATGTGACTGGCGACATGTTCTGGTGCCAGGGCCATTTCCCTGGCAACCCGGTGATGCCCGGTGTGCTCATTGTGGAGGCCATGGCCCAACTGGGTGCTGTGATTATGCTCTCCACGCCGGAGTTTGCAGGCCGCACCGCTTATTTTGCCAGCATCAAGTCTGCCCGGTTCCGCCGCAAGGTGTTTCCCGGCGAGCAGCTCAGGATGGTTGCGGAGATCGGCCGTGTGCTTGGCCCTGCGGGCACGGGGCTTGCCAAGGCCTATGTTGGCGAGGAGCTGGCATGTGATTGTGAACTGATGTTTTATATCGGCGAGTAAAGCATGCATTCGGGGGGCGAGCAGTGCTTGCCCCTTTTTGCACCGTTGAGTCTTCTTTTGAAAAAGCCCTCTTCCGATTGGAAGAGGGCTCTTTGCTCATTGTTTGGATCAGCTCCAGTTCACAGTGACCGTATAAGTGACGCTTGTAATGCCGTTGCTGGCTTTAGCAAGGATCGTCACGATCACCGGCCCGCCTCCCACCGGCTCATTGATCACAATGTTTGGCACGGTGTTACCGTCAATCGTAAAGCTCGAACCGCTGGCCGCTACCGGTGTGATTGTGAGCGCTGTGCCGGTGGCCAGGCTGACCGAGTAGGCCGTTGTTGCCGGACTGAACGACGGGCTCAGCGTGCCTGTGGAAAGCGTGACGCCGGATAACGGCGCTGCACGCTTCACGACAACGGTATAGTTGTCCTTCGTGTAGCCGTCGGTTGCTGTTACAGAGATCGCCGCGGTGGCAGAACCGCCCACTGCTGGGCGCAGTGTCACAGAGCTTGCCGTTACGCCGTTGATTTTCACCGTTTTGGCGGCCGAGGTCTTTGTGGGTGTGATCACAACCGAGCTTTGTGTTGCCGGGATCACCACCGTATAGGTCTTGGTGTCCGTACTGAATGCCGGTGTGGTGACGGAGCTTCCGCTGGCGGTGATGCCGCTCAAGAGGCCCGCCCGCTTCACGGTGACCCGATAGGTTGACTTTGCAATGCCGTCTGAGGCGGTGGCCACAATGGTGACCACCGTGCTGCCGCCCACAGGCGGTTTTGCCAACACGCTGGTTGTGACTCTGCCGTTCATTGTCATTGATTTCACGCCGGTGCGTGCTTTGGTGGCATAGATCGTGATGGAGGTGCGGGTTGCCGGAATGGTCACCGTATAGTCCAGCCTGGCAGCTGAGAAGGCAGGGGAGACAGGGTAGTAGCTAGTGCTGGTGCGGATGCTGGTGACCAGCGCCGCCCGTCTGATCGTGACGGTATAGGTGCTGGTGGTGCCGGCGTCGGTCCGGGCCACGATGGTAGCGGTGACACTGCCGCCGATTGGCGGTGTGTAGTCCTTACTGGCCAGCGCCGCCCCGTCCATGGTCATCGACGTGCAGCCGGCAGCCTTGACCGGGGTGAGCCTGACCTTGGCTGTAGTGGCCGGCACGCTGATCGTATAGCTGCCTGTGGCGGCGGAGAAGGCGGGGCTTAATGTGCCGCCAACCGCCGTAATGCCGCTCAGCACAGGCGCCCGCTTAACCGTGACTGTATAGGTGGACTTGGTCTTGCCATCGGTGGCGGTGGCCACAATGGTGGCCGTGGCGCTGCCGCCGGGTTTGCTCACCGACACGCCGTAGGATGTCACTGCTGCGCCGTTGATTGTGACCGACTTCACGCCGGTTGTGGCCTTTGCATAAGCAATCACGGTGGAGGCTGTGTCCACCGGCAAGGTGACGGTATAGGCTGTCTTGGCGGTCGAAAAAGCCGGACTCATCGTGCCTGCGGTGCTGCTGATGCCGGTGATCAACGGGGCGCGGCGCACAATAACCGTGTAGGTCTGTGTGACTGCTCTGTTGGTGCTGGAGGTGAGCTTGATCGTGGCGGTTGCCGAGCTGCCCACCGCCGGTGAGAGCGTGACATAGGATGTGGATCTTCCGTTGATTGTCATGGAATACACACCGGTGCTGGCCTTTGCCGGCGTGATTCGTACGCTGGCAGTGGTAGCCGGCACTGACACAGTGTAGCTTGTGGTCGTGACCTTGAACGCCGGGCTCAGTGTGCCGCCGGACACGGTGATGCCGCGCAGGAGCGCCGCCCGCCGCACAGTGACCGTATAGGTGAAATCGGAACCGTCCTTTGCCTCGGCAGTGATCGTGGTGCTGGCGCTGCCGCCGATGGGCGGTGTCAGCGTGATGGACGTGTTGGCCAGGCCATTGATCAGCATTGTGTTGCAGGAGGCTCCCTTTACCGGTGTGATCTTCACAGAGGATGTGCCGGCAGGGATGTCCACAGTGTAACTGCTCTTCTTAATATCAAAGGTTGAGCTCAGTTTGCCGGTGGAAAGCGCGATGCCTGTTACCGGCGCGATGCGGTAGACACGCACCGTGAAGGTTTGCTCCACGCCGGCGATGGTGCCGATGGCCTTAACCACCGCAGATGCCATGCCTCCGGAGGCGGGCTTCAGTGTGATCGATGCCACGTTGGTGCCGTTGATCGTAAAGCCGCCGCAGGAGGCGGTTTTCACCGGCGTGAGCGTGATTGCTGTGGTGGTGTTTGGCAAGAAAACATTGTAGCTGAGCAGGTCTCCCTCATAGGGATGGCTCAGCACACCGGTGGAAAGCCGGATATCGCTCAGCAGCGACTGGCGCACCACGGTGACCGTATACTGCGTAACCGTTACGCCATCCGGGCCGGTGGCTTTCACAACGGCTTGCGCGTCGGAGCCGATCCCGGGGGAGAGCGTTACGCTGCTTTGCACAGTGTCATTGATTGTGAGCGTCGTGCAGTCCGCTGTGGCCACCGGTGTGATGGTGACCGATGCCACGGAGGCGGGCACCAACACGTTGTAGCTGCCGGTGGCCGCGTTGAACGTAGGGTTCAATGCCGCCGAGCCGCTGAGCGTGATGCCGGACAGGGGCTTGTCGCGGATGACAGTGATCACATAAGTCACTGTGGCGGAGCCGTCCGTGCCCACCACGGTCAATGTGGCCGAGGCACCGGGGGCTGGGTTTACCGTCACCGGTGACGAAGCGTTCCAGGCTGTGCCATTCACGGTGACGGATCCTGCGGCCAGCGTGGGTGTCACAGAGACAGCCCCTGAGGTGGCCGGCACGCGCACCGTGTATGCATGCACCGTGCGGTCAAAGGCCGGCGTGAGCGTGCCCCGGCTCATCGTGAGGTTGCTCACAATGGCGCCTTTGGTCACCGTGAGCGTGAAGGTGCGCGTGAGCGCCCCGGATTCGGCCACGATGGTCAGCACGCGGCTTTCACCCACGGGCAGCGGGTTTGCAGAGTCGTAGGTCACATAATCACTCACATCGCCGTTGATTGTGAGTTTGGTGCAGTCCACCTTCTGGGGGCGGATTGTGATGTTGCTCATCGAGGCCGGCACGTCCAGCGTGAAGTCACCGCCCTCGGCATCAAAGGCCGGGGTGAGCGTGGTGCCGGTGGCGTTGAGCAGGAATGAGGAGATGATCGGCTTGCGCCAGATCGTCACGGTGTAAGTGAAGGTGGTGTCGCCGGCTGTCACCATAACCGGCACGGCCCGCCGCTCGCCCAGATCCAGGGCAAAGGAGGCGGTAGCCTGCGCCACGCCGTCGATGGTCAGGCTGTCGCAGCCGGCTGCCTGTGTGGGGGTGAGCGACACGGATGCCTGCCCGGCTGGCAGCGTCAGCGTGTACTCATCCACCGGGCCGGCAAACGAGGGGCTCAGCGTGCCTGCGGATTGGCCCATTGCCGTGATGATCGCCGCGCGGGTGAAACGCACCGTATAAGTCTTTGTGGAGTGGCCGTCCTGGCCGGTCACCAGGATCGTGGCTGTGGCTGTCTCACCGGGCTTCAGTTCGAACTCCCTGGTGTCTTGTGTAGCGCCATTGATTGTGAAGGCGGTGTCGGGGTTGTCCGCGGCGGGAGTGAGCGTGACTGAATCCACATCCGCCGGCAGATCCACCGTGTAGCTCAAGGTATCTGCGCTGAATGCCGGGCTCAGCGTGCCGGTGGATAGCCCGATTGAGCCCAGGTCCACATTCAGGCGCTCCACCTTGACGGTGTAGGTCTGCGTGTCGATGCCGTCGATGGCCGTTACGACAATGGAGACCGTGGAGTTGCCGTTGTAGGGCACATTGGCAACACTCACCGTGGTCACTTGCGCACCGTTCATCGTCATCACGGCATTGGGGGCTTGATACTCGGAGTGAGCTGTGATTGTGGCAACGGTGGAATCCTTCGGTATCACATAGACATAATCTGTCACATCGGGGTCGAACGCAGGCGCAAACGTGCCGCCGGTGCCTGTGAGATCCAGCAGCTTGGTGCCGGTCATCGCGTAGCTGCTGTAATAATAAAGCGAGTCAAATTGCACAGCCGGGTTCAGGCAGTAGAGCTTGGCAAAACGGGAGCCTTCGGCGGTGCCGGGCGTTGCGAAGGATACATGCTGCGTGACCGAACCGGCCAGCACTGTCACATGGCTGCCGGAGGCCAGATAGGACTTGGCAGAGTTCGTGGAAAGCTGCGCGAAATCACCGCGCACGGTGAGCCTGCCGGCGGTGAGCTTCCCGGTGTGGTCGGGGCCTTTGGCTGTGAAGTCGCCGCCCACGTTCACGCGGTCGGCGGTGTTCGTCATATCCAGTGTGCTGTTGTCCATCAGCAGGTCGCCGCTCACGGAGAGGCTGCCTCCGCCCACTGTAAGGGTTGCGCCCGATGGCACAGTGGCAGAACCTGTCAGATCGAAAGCATGGCCGTTCAGGTTGCCCTGCAGATAGATTCTCGGGCAAACAAGCGCCAGGTCCTTTAGGCCTGAGGGCTTGATGGAAATCACGGAGTCGGAAGACAGTGTGGTGCCGTTGGCAATCGTCAGATCGGAGAACCAGCAGGTTGCCGGGTTGGCAAAGCTCACCACCATGTCCGCCCCGCCGGAAAGCACGGTGGTGTTGGTGCCGGCTGTCTGCCACGAGTTGCCTGTGTAGCGGAAACTTTTCTTAAACTCAACTGCGCCCGCCGCGAGATTGGCTGTGCCGGCGCCTGTGAAATCACCGCCCACTTCCAACCGGTCGTCGATGTCGGTCATCGAAAGCGCGCCGTCAAGCGCCACATTGCCTGTTGCGCGGATCGTTGCGCCACCGGGTGTAATTGTGCCAAAGAGCCGCAGGTTGCCAGTCACCATCAAATCATGGCCGGCCATGTTGCCGCCATAGTACAACAGCGGCACTGTGATTGCCATGTCCGCGTCCAGACCGCCGTTCATGGAAAGCACAGACCCGGCAGCAAATGTCATGCCATCGGCCAACTCCAGCCGGTTGATCCAGGAGATGCCCGGGTTGGCAAACACCACAGACTTGTTGGCGCCGCTCAGGATCGTCATGTGCGTGCCGGAGGCAATGAAGGCCGAAGCTGCCCCGTTCTGCGTGAAGCTGCCCATCACCTTGAGCGCGCCCGCCGTCAGGCAGGAGGAAGACATGCTCTGGTTGGCGATGAAGTTGCCCTCCACTACAACGCTGTCAGCGGCGTTGGTCATCACAAGATAGTCGTTTGCGGCGGATGTGAAGTTTTTCTTGGCTGTCAGCGTGCCGCCGGCTACTGTGATCCCCTTGGCATAGAGGTTGTTGTTCACAGTAAGGCTGTGTCCGGCCAGGCTGCCTTTGAAATAGACAACCGGATAATCCCAGGTGGTATCAGCGGTCAGATTGCAGTTCAGCGAGATTATGCTGTCGGTGGTATAGGAGGCCACCTCCAGCTTACCGAAACAGGATGTGGTTGGGCTGTTGAATGTGATCTTGCGGCCGGTGCCGGTGATCTTGGTCAGATGGGCCGGTTGGCCTATAAAACTGTCGTCCCGAAAGCCGGATGACACGCCCAACTGGGTGAAATTGCCGTTGATCTCCAATGTGCCGGCCTGCGCCACACACTGGCCTTTGGTCACAAAGCTGCCGTTCACAGCCACATAGTCGGCGGCGTTGGTCATCGAGATGCCGCCCTCAGGGCCCACCTCCAGCGCGCCGTTCACATTGAGGCGGCCGCCGCCGGGTGTGAGCATCCCCGCAATCACTGTGCCGCCTGGCACGGTCAGCGTTTTGCCATTCATCGCGCCGCGGAGGTTCAGGTGCGGATATGTCATCGTCTCGTTTGCGGAGAGGCTGACACTGAGCGACATCACCGAGACGCCGTTAAACGTTGTGCCGCTTGCAAACGTGTAGTTATATAGATAAGAGCCGCCCGGTGTCTCAAACCATACAATTTTGTTGGTGCCGGAGAGCTTGACTTTAAATGTGCCGGAGGGGCAAAAGGCTTTGCTGCTGTGGTTGGCATACTGCACAAAATCTCCGCGCACATCCAGCGTGCCGGCGGTGAGCTTGCCGGTGTGGTCGGCGCCGTCAGTCGTAAACGGGCCCTTCACCACCACCAGGCCGTTGGAGTCGGAGCTGGATTCAGTCATTTTGAGCGTGCCGCCGGAGATGGTGAGCCCACCGGTCACGGTGAGCGAACCGTTGTGTACGTCCAGCGTGCCCAATATGTTAAGGTTGCCATTGATTGTGATTGATTTGCCGTTCAGATCCAGTGTAACCGGGTTGTTGGAGGAATCCTTTGCCCGAATCTGTACGTCGCCTGTGTATGTGGTGGCGTCGCTATCGCCCATCACCTTGCTGGATGAGATGTCCCACACGATTGCAGGCAAGGGTGCAGCCAATGCTGGCAGCGCCACCGCCGCAAACAGGCAGGATGCCATCGCGATGGAGATGATGATTTGAAGCGCTCTTTTCATTTGTGGTCTCCTTTTGCCCGATCGGTCCGTTGGAAAATGTGCAAAAACAGCAGGCGCCCATTCGTCGCCCACTATGGTATATACTTATATAATTGGATTTTAATATCAATACTGGGACTTGTCAATTGTTTTGATCAGTCGGAAAATGGAAAACCCCCTTCCCAAAACGGGAAGAGGGCAAGGGCAGGAGGATGAAGCACTATCTAGAGAAGATGTTTGTCAGCAATACATACCTGCTGCTTCCGTAGGCCACGCCAGCGCCGATCTTGGTATATGTCTTTTTCAGCACAATGTTGCGGTGGCCTGGAGAATTCATAAAGGATTCATGGGCGAAAATTGCATTGTGGTCACCAAAGGAAATGTTTTCACCCATGGATGTGAACCGGATTCCCATGCGGCGGGCTTGATCAAAGGGGCTCAGGCGCTGCGGGGCCGGCGTGTAGTGGTCAAAGTAGTTGCGGTTGCGCATATCCACGCTGCGGGATAAGGCAAGTTTGGTGGTTTTTACGTCAACTGTGAGCTTCTTCAGGCCCCGCCTCACTCGGTTTGCGTTCACCAAATCCACGCTGATGCGCTCATAGGCTCGTTCCAGACTGCTGTTCAGCGCTGGGAGGTTCATCAGCACTTTGTTCTGTGCTGACTGTGGGATGATCAACATCGATGTCACCTTGCCGCCGGCGACGTTATCATAAAACACGATCACATAGTTGCTGCCTGCTTTGAAATAATCTCGCTCGTTTCGCTTGTTGAGCACCATAATTGTATTGTCAGACTGCACATAGCTGATGGGAGATCCCATTGCCTTGCGCACGGCTGCCCGTGTATAGTTATATTTTATCTTGTTGCCGTAGTTCATGACCTTTGCGCTGGTGTAGAGAGCAACGACTTTGCCGCCCGCCACGCCCGCCATGAAAAAGTTTGCGTAGTCCTTGTTGTAAACATGCCAGGTGAAGCCATATTCGGAAGGCTCTTTGCGATTGGGGTTGCCATACGCTTTAACCAATGCGGCGTTTGTCATCCCGACCACTTTGCTGGCTTCCAGAGAGCGGATGCCTGCCGCCTCGGCCTTGTCTGAAAAGATGATGTTCTGCGATGCGACCAGCATCATGAGCGCGCACACGAATGCCAATAACCGTTTCATGCTGTTCCCTCCTTGGTAGGTGCGGAACATGCGGTGAGCGTGGCGCGCCGTATGTTCCATTGGTAACCCGGCTGCCGTGGCGTCTGAGCGCTTTAGGCCCGTGGCTTTGCGTCGCTGCCTTTCGGCAGCTTTGCCGTTTTCAACGGATTGTTATAAAACCGCTTGCGGCGATTTCCGTTTCATACTGTTGATTGCCTGAAAGCAAGGTGCTTTTGGTTGTTGGTAGAAAATGCGAAAAAGCCGCATCCTGCTCCCATGCCTCTGGCGGGGCGGAACATGCGGCCTACAAATGCTTGCAATCCGTATGCTCCATTGGCGGCCCGGCTGCCATGGCGGTTCCCCGCGTTAGGCCCGTGGCTTTGCGTCGCTGTCTTTCGGCAACTTTGCCTTTTTCAACGGATCATATCCGAGAAAAAATGATTCACTATTCTGTTTGATCCCTAGATACCCATTCCGATGCCTGCTGAAACATTTTTTTGTAGTCAATGCCCCAAGAATTTCAGAAATGTATTGTTGAACCGGTCCAGCTCGTCGTAGTAGATCGCGTGGCCGCTGCCATCAAACCGGTACAGCAATGAGCCTTCGATGCCTTTTTGCAGCTCCAATGCAAACTGATAGGGGCACACCCTGTCCAGCACGCCGTGGAAGATGCCTGTGGGCGCATGGATCCTACCCAGGTCGTCAAACAACGCTTCATCCCGCAGCGCCTCCAGCCCCTTGATCGTGGCGTAACCAGCCGCCTGAAGCCCCGTACCGCGAAACCAGTCCATAAAGCTTGTTGTGACAGGTCTGGCAAAAAACAATTCACCAAAGGTTTCCAGCACCTGTGGCCGGTTTTTTTGGGTGTTGGCGATAAACATGTCCACTTGTTGCCTGGTCATGCCATATGGGTAGCCGGGCCTTTGGGTGAAGCTCGGAGCTGCGGCTGCCAGCAGCGCCAGGCGGCCCACACGGTAGCCGTTATGCCGGGCCATGTAGCGGATCGCGATGGCCCCGCCCATGGAGTGGCCAGCCAGTGTGAAGTTGTTCAGCCCCATCGCATCCACCACCACGCGGATGTCGTCGGCCATGCGGTCGTAGCCATAGCCGGACCAGGGCTTGCTCGAGTTGCCGTAGCCCCGCAGGTCGATGCCCACACACCGCACGCCGTTGCGCGGCAGCATATCATATTGGTATTCAAAGGTCTGGTGGTTCAGCGGCCATCCGTGGATCCAGAGCACAGTCTTGCTGCCGCCGGGGTTGATATCTTCCACGAAGATGCGCACGCCTGGCTCCACTTCGATATAGTTCATGCCATCGCCTCCCGCTTTGTCTACTTGATTCTATTAGCGGAAGGCTATTCTCATGCGGGATAAACAATATCAATGTTGGGCAGCCAGTTGGCTAGCCACCATTGCTTACCCCAAGCACGTTCCCATGCTCATCGGTGACATACCGCCCCTTTGTCATATCCAGGATCACATATTCGTTTCCCCATTTATCCTGCACAACGGCACATTTTCCGATCGGGATGTCAAACGGGCCGTAGATGACTTTACCTCCGGCTGCGATGATCGGGCCGATCGCATCCACCACGGATTCAACTTTAAAATCCACATTCATCTTCCTGCGGTCGGTTTGCAGAACGACTTCCGTAAGACCATCCTCCATACCCAAGCCGGCGGTTGTCTCTGCGCGCCAAAGAAGCCGCAAGCCAAGGCTGTCGCGATAATACTGTATGCCGTCATCAAGGCTGGAAACAAAGAGCTCAATACAATCCACATTTTGAAAAAGAGATGTCATGACACGCTCCTTGATAAGTTACTGCCGGCTGCTGACGCCGAGCACTGTGCAATTATCGTCAGTCACATACCTGCCTTTGCTTGCGTCGACGATTGCATAGGTGTTATCCCACTGGTCGCGCACAATCGCACACTTGCCTGTTGGGGTGTCAAATGGCCCCCGGATCACTGCGCCGCCGGAGAACCTGATGCGCTTCACAGCGTCCATCACAGACCCCACTTTGAAGTCCACGCTCATCAGTTCGCGATCTGTTTGCAGCATGATTTCCGTTTCGCCTTCTGTCATGCCCAGGCCGGCGGCGGTTTCACTGCGCCAGAGCAGCTTGAGGCCCAGAAAGTCGCGGTAATACCGGATGCCGTCGTGCAGGTCGGAGACAAAGAGCTCCACGCAATTGACGTCATGGAATAAACCTGCCATATGATTACATCTCTTTTCAGCGTGGTCTTGAAAGTGTAAGAATCACTATACTACACAATTGGTATTTCGTATATGTTTTTTTCGCCATTCAATGTTCCTATCAATCGTGCACCATGCCGCAGCATCACTTTATTTGTCGCCACATTGTCCTTATATGGAAAAAGCTTGATTGAGGAATACCCCAGTGCTTTGCATTGCTTCAGAAGCAGTCCGAACAGTTTATCTCCATAACCTTTGCCGCGGTAAGGTTTTGTAATGCCATAACCCAAATTCCCGACGCCTCTTTGTTCCAACAGTTCGTTGGAATAATGCCTGATCCTGCCGATACCAACAGGCTTATCATCGACATAAAGAAAATAGGTCGTTTGAGGAATCCAGCCCTCTGGCAGGTTCAGCCCTTTCGCGTAGTCTTCTTGCTGTTGCAACCATCCTTTGAATTCATCATATGACATGCCGTTTGCTTCATTTGAAAACCCATATTCATCACGCCCAATTTCCTGAAGCATGCTATACTCATCCAGACCATTCTCAAGTGAGAGCCGTATCAATTCTGTCTTCATCAGCTCAACAGTCCCTCTGTGTATTCTTTCCACACCACTAGCATTACTTCAACTCTTCTGGGGTTTCGTTCACCGTATCGGCTTTGTATACACTATAAACCGACATGATCACGTCGTAATATTCAATGATCCATTCGTCTGACGAAAACCCATTCACCTCAAATACCTTGTGCTTCTTGTCTCCATCGATGATCCCGATTTGTTTACCCCTCAGCGAGTCTTTTGGCAGCGGGCCATAAAAGGAGTAAGTGATATCTCCCCGCTGTAACCTTGAGCCGTTATCCAGCTCTTGATAGTCTTCATAATTCTTGGCCGCACAAGATGCTAAAAAGGCCACGAGAACCATGACGGCGAGCAGAATGGACAGTCTCTTCATATGAGTTTCCTCCGGCTCAGGGTTGTGTTATTTTTGCCACCGATAACTTGCAGCGTCTTTGCATACATGACGGGCTTAAGGAATCACCGGCTGGATACTTCCTGCTGCCCGTAATTCATTACATAAACAACTTCCCCATCGATGACGCGTCCGTCGGGCCGGAACCCAAGGCTTTCGTAAAGCCGTTTGGCAGTTTCGTTTTCCGGCTCAAAGCTGATATACACTTTGTCATGGTTTTTATCAGCTTTGATTTCTGATAACACGTTGTTCATGATCAGACGCCCGTAACCCTTTCCCTGATGCTTTTCATCGATCATCAGGCGGTAGATCCAATATTCCTTGTCATCGTCGTCGATGCAATACATCACAAAGCCTACAGGGGCACCATCGGCGTATGCGGCCAGGGGAATGCATTCGGGCTTGGCCTTTGCTTCGGCTAGCGAATAGGCGTTGGATGCAACAAACGTCCTCTGGCTTTCTGCAACATTCAGATTGATTATGGAAGAAAAGTTGTGGCGATCTATGGCCCTTAATTCAATCATCGGTTCCTCCGCTGGATCTCATTGCTTGTTTGTCATTTCCGATTGTTTTTCTCCAGCCACACCAGCAGCACCGCGATATCTGCCGGGGATACACCGGACACGCGGCTGGCCTGCCCCACGTTTAATGGCCGGATGGACTGGAGCTTTTGCCGGGCTTCCTTGCGGATGCCTGCGATGGCAGTGTAATCGATATCCTGCGGCAGCTCCCTGTTTTCCAGCCTGCGCACACGCTCGATTTCCCGATGCTCCCGCTCGATATAGCCTGCGTAGCGGATGGCAATCTCCGCCTGTTCGATGGCATCCGGCAAGGCTTCGGGGCAATCGGGATCAAATTGTGCAAGGGCGGAATACTTAATAGCTGGCCGGCGCAATAGCTCTGCGACACGCACCGACGCGCCTGCAACCGGCGGTTGACCGCCACCGGATTCGATGGCGGAGATGAGCTCTGGTGTGGCCTTCACCAGTGTCCGCTCAAAGTGGCTGACCAGCTTTTCTGTCTGTTCACGCTTGCGCATCATGCGGCCATAGCGCTCCTCGCTCACCAGACCCACTGACCGACCGAATTCGGTCAGCCGGAGGTCGGCGTTGTCCTGCCGTAACACGAGGCGGTGCTCGGCCCGGCTGGTCATCATGCGGTAGGGCTCGTTGGTGCCCTTGGTCACCAGGTCGTCAATCAGCACGCCGATATAAGCGTCGCTGCGGCCGAGGATCAGCGGTGGCTCTCCCCTCAGGTACTGCGCGGCGTTGATGCCGGCCACGATGCCCTGGGCGGCGGCTTCCTCATAGCCTGATGTGCCGTTGATCTGGCCAGCGGTAAACAAGCCTTCCACCTGTTTTGCCATCAGTGACGGCAGCACTTGGGTGGGATCGATGCAGTCGTATTCAATGGCATATCCAGGGCGCATCAGCTCCATGGCTTCCAGGCCCGGCAGCGTGCGCAGCATTGCGATCTGCACATCCACCGGCAAGGAGGTGGACATCCCCTGCACATACATCTCTCTGGTCTCCAACCCTTCCGGTTCGATGAAGACCTGGTGGGATGGCTTGTCGGCAAAGCGCACCACCTTGTCCTCAATGCTGGGGCAATAGCGGGGGCCTGTGCCCTCGATTACGCCGCTGTATAAAGGCGAGCGATGCAGGTTTTCTCGTATGATGCCGTGGGTGGCTGCGTTGGAATAGGTGAGCCAGCAAGGTTTCTGAGGGCAGTCCATGCTGCCGGTCAGGAAGGAGAACGGTGGCGTGGCTGGGTCGCCGGGCTGGATCTCCATGCGGGAATAGTCCAGCGTGCGGCCATCCACTCGGGCCGGCGTGCCGGTTTTGAAGCGCCGCAGTGAAAAGCCCAGCCGCTTGAGGCTGCCGGAAAGCTTGTCTGCCGGGAAAAGCCCTGACGGGCCGCTGCGTGCTGTGTATTCCCCGATGATCACCCGGCTTTTCAAGTAAACGCCGGTGGCCAGCACCAGTGCCCGGCAGCTATAAGTGGCGCCGGTGGCGGTGAGGATGCCGGTGACTTTTCCGCTCTTTGTATCAATCCGGACGCATTCTCCCTGCTTGAGATCCAGGTTTTCTGTGTTTTCCACCGTCCATTTCATGCGCCGCTGATAAGCCTTTTTGTCCGCCTGGGCCCGCAGGCTCTGCACAGCAGGGCCCTTGCTCTGGTTCAGCATGCGTGTTTGGATCGCCGTGGCGTCGGTGCAAAGCGCCATCTCGCCGCCCAGCGCATCCAGCTCGCGCACCAGGTGCCCCTTGCTTGTGCCGCCTATGGCGGGGTTGCAGGCCATCAGTGCGATGCCGTCCAGGTTGATGGTGAGCAGCAACGTCTTATGACCAAGGCGCGCGGCGGCCAGGGCGGCCTCCACACCGGCATGGCCGGCGCCCACCACGATGATGTCATAGTTACCGGAGGGGAAGGTGTGCATGGTTATATCGACTCCGTTTGAATCACTCCCTCTACCTGCTTCGCAAGCATCTCCCTCTTGAGGGAGGCAAGGGATAGATTGAATATACTGTTACTTGTCCCCCTCTTGAGGGGGATGCCGCCACAACGTGGCGGCGGGGGGAGTATGACGAAAGGTTAGATGAGAGATCTTCGTGCACTTTAGGTTTTCTTTTCTCTCCCCAGTTTCCCCATTATCCAGTCATTGATCTTGTCGCCATACTTGAACGACACAAACATCAATGCCGCCGCTGCAATCCCGATCAGCACCCAACCCCAGACGGGCATCACAAGATCACCTGAGCCCACCAATGTGGACACGACCAGCCCCGGCGGGCGGGTGATGATCACGATAACAAGGAAGGGCAGCCAGCGGATGGCCGTGAGCCCTGCAATCAGGCAGAGCGCGTCGTCGGGGAAGAAGGGGATCAGAAACATTGCCGCAAGAAGGAAGGTGCTCTTTTTGGCAAAGGCATCCACATATTTCGTCACGGTGGCTTCGCCCACCAGCCGCACCACCAGCGGCCTGCCGAAGAGCCGCGCCAGGCCGAAAGCCAGCGCAGAACCCACCACGGTGGCAGCTGTGCTGATGGCCAGCGCCGGCCAGAATCCGAACATCGCCCCGCCGGCCAGCGCCGTCACGTTGCCGGGGATGGGGGCCACGATCACCTGAGCGGTCTGCAGCAGGAAGAACATGAGCGGTGCCCATATTCCGAAACTGCTGATATAGGCTTGCAGCGCTTCCTGGCTTTCAAAGACTTTCAGGTAGCCTGCTTGCTTGAGCCACAGATAAAGCGCGACCAATGCCAGCGCTGCCAGAGCCACCAGCGCCCAAATGAGCCATTTGGGCAGTTTCTTTTTTTCTTGTCCTTCCACTGATCCTCCTGTTTGATCCGGTAGTGTAAGTTTTCTTGACAGGCTTGTCAGCTTTCCACCGTCAAACCTGATATTTTCACAGTATTCAGATATTCAGTCGCTTGCCGCACAATGTCTTTGACCTGGGGGGAGTCACTCTTTTCCTTTGTTACTCGATTCAGATCGTCCAGCACGTCCTCCATGTAGTCAAACGGGAAGATGGTGCGCACGGAGTTATAAAGATCCTTCCCCGAGATTTCCTTCACCTTCGGCGGTTGTTTAAGCCCCGTCAGCCGCCACCCATCACCGGATTTCTTAAAAATGAGCGTGGCCGGCGTTGTGTAGAGGAAGCCGGGGGTGAATGATTTGCCATCAATCTCATATCCGGCGAAGGTAAGCAGCAGGTAAACCTTGGCAGTGTCTCTGGTCTCGGTGTTGACTCCATAGATGGTATAGGTGGTGAAGTAGGCTGTGGCATAACCGAAAGCCGGCTGCATGCCTGCCTTCAAATACCTGGGCAACTCCAGCTCCAACTGGGCAGTGCCCTTGTCCGGCTCCCATTTCAAGTTGCTGCCCACCAGTGATCCCTCATGGCCCCAAAGCTGCTCTTCCAGCAGGTAATACACGTATTCCGGCATGCGAAACACCCGTCCGTCGGAGGCTTTCATCAAAAGCTGCCCGTCGGAGGCGATGGTGAAGCTGTAGCGTGCCTTGCCCTCCGGGTCCAGCACATCCAGTTTGTTATCAAATTTCCCCACTGCGCCTTCCACCCGCAATCGCTCAGTAGAGTAGGCATCCATGATAAGCTGGGCGGCAACCGGCTCCTGCAGGATCGCCGCAGGACCTTTTGCCGGTTTCAGGCTCAGCGTATAGCCAGCGAACCGCTCTACTGCCGGCGGGGCAATCTTGTCGGGAGATGGGGTGACCTCCGGCCGCTCGGGGGCCGGCGTGGGGGATGCCGTCGCGGTGGACTTGCCCTTGCCACAACCTGTGCCTGTCAATGCCAGTGTCAATATGAGAACCAGCGCCATACAGCGGGTGAATATCCTCTTCACTTCATTTGCCTTCTTTCCAGCCGTTGCCTGTCATTCATCAATGCGGCAGCCAACCGCATCAGTTTGGCCCTGTTGTTGTCCTGCGGCCGCAGCACGGCGTGGCGGTGCAGCTCGGCCTTCAGCGCTCCCACCAATGGTGAGGGGCCCCCGGCAAGATTTGCCAGTGCGTCGCCGTCCACAGTAAGCTCCCGCTCGGTCCAGGGCACGTGTTCTTCTTCCATTCGATCCAGCAGAGCGATCCACCGGCTGGCCGGGTCGCCGGGCTCCGGGTGATCCTTGCTGCCGCGCACATCGGCCCGCCGCAGCTCCGCAAGCTTCCGGGCTCGTTCCCGACCTAGCTTCACAAAGAACAATCGCAGCCGCTTGTCTCCGGTGCGGCCATCCAGGTCAGCCATATGCCAGCGCACCAGCGCAGCCACCTCGTCGTTCAGGGCGTTGGGGCAGCGCAACCGTGTCAGGATTTCCCGGGTGAGCAGCTCGCCCAGCTTGTCGTGGCCCACCATTTTGCCGCCATTCTTGAGGGCTGCCGGTTTGCCCACATCATGCAGAAGCCCGGCCAGACGGAGTGATAGCTCCGGCGGTGTGCAGGAGGCCGTGCGGAGGAGGTGCTCCAACACATCGTGGTCGTGGTAGTCAGCCCGCTGCGCCACACCACGGCAGGGTTCCAATTCGGGCAGGAGAAAGGGCAGCAGCCCCAAGTCATCCAACAGGTGAAGACCCTTGAGCACCGGGCTTTGTGCGTAAGTGAGCTCCGGATACTTTTTGTCGGCCAGCATGATCTTGAAAAGCTCCGCCTGCAGCCGTTCCGGCACGATGTCGGCGAGGAGCCTTGCGCTTTCCCGAGCGGCGGAATAAGTTTCTTCTTCTATGGCAAAGTCCAGTTCGGCTGCAAATCGGGTCAACCGCATGAGCCTCAAGCCATCGTCTGCAAAGGTTTCAACAGGCTTCCGGCATGTCCTCAACTGCCGGGCGGCGAGGTCTGCCAGACCGCTCAGCGGGTCGATATCGTCTCCTGAGGAAATGTCATGGTAGATCGCGTTCACGGTGAAGTCGCGCCGCAGCGCGTCCTGCTCCATCGTGGCGCCGAAGCAGACCATCTCCGGCCTGTGCGCTCCGCCCTCGCCATAGCTTTCGGTGCGAAAGGCCGTGTATTCGGCCTGTTCGCCGTCATACAGCACGCCGAAGGTGCCCAGCCTGGTGCTGCGCTCGAGCACCCGCACGCCGGGCACCCGCTCGAATAGCCCTGCGGCTTCCTCCGGTGGGAGCGCGCTGGACACATCAAGGTCTCCGGGCGGCAGGCCCAGCAGCCTGTTGCGCGGCCAGCCCCCCACCAGAAACAGCGGTGTGCCATTGCCTGAGAAAAGCTTCGCCGCGTCCTGGAGGAAACCGGGGATCGTGGGTCGCAAGCAGGCCAGCTCCTTTGCACGGAAATGAACATATTATACTAAATACAATGGCACGCCGCAATGAAACGGAGAAATGCGAGCTTTTCTGCCGAATTCACCCATGATTCAACTCCTGTTTGAGGCATATTTTGCCCGCTTCTTGTCATGAAGGATTGCCCGCGTTATGATGTTGCCAATTCACCGGGAGGTTTGTCTATGTCTGAAAAAAGCCACACCACCGACAGACTGCGGCAAGAGGCTCTGGACTTTACATTGTTTGAAGAAGCGAAGTGCTGCGCCGTGGACTATATGGCCGGCGTGCCGGATAGGCGCGTTTTTCCTGATCAGGCTGCGCTGAATGGCCTGTCGCGGTTTGACGGGCCGCTGCCTGATCGGGGGCTGGATGGCCACGCGATCCTGTCTCTGCTCAATGAGGCCGGGTCTCCTGCCACCGTGGCGCAGACCGGCGGGCGCTATTTCGGCTTTGTGAATGGCGGCGCGGTGCCTGCAGCCCTGGCTGCCCGCTGGCTTTCCGACGTGTGGGACCAAAACGCGGCGCTGTATGTAATCTCGCCGGTCTGCTCCAGGCTTGAAGAAATTTGTGAGAAATGGATTGTAGACTTGCTTGGCCTGCCCGGTGGCACGGCAGCCGGGTTTGTTTCGGGCAGTTCTTTGGCCACCGTGTGCGGGTTGGCCGCCGGGCGCAACAGCCTGCTTGCCCGGCAGGGGTATGATGTGGCCCGCCGCGGCCTGTTTGGTGCGCCTCAGATCAGGGTCGTGCTGGGAGCCGGGGCGCACTCCACTGTCTATAAGGCGCTTTCCATCCTGGGTCTTGGCAGCGAGCGGGTGGAGACGGTGCCGGTGGACGGGCAGGGCCGCATGCAGGCGGACAAGTTGCCGGAGTTGGACGGCAATACATTATTGATCCTGCAGGCGGGTAATGTGAACTCCGGCGCATTTGACCCGCTGCGGGAGCTCTGCGAAAAGGCCAATAAGGCCGGTGCGTGGGTGCATGTGGACGGCGCCTTCGGCCTTTGGGCTGCGGCCTCGCCCCGGTTCAGCCACCTCACCGACGGCATCGGATTTGCCGATTCCTGGTCGGTGGACGCCCACAAAACATTGAACGCGCCCTATGACTGCGGCATTGCGCTGTGCCGCCTCCGCCAAGCCCTTTCCGACGCGCTGCACATGACCGGCTCCTATATCCAATACAGCGAGCAGCGGGATGGCATGCTTTATACGCCGGAGATGTCGCGCAGGGGCCGGGCGGTGGAGCTTTGGGCGGCGCTTCTTTCGCTGGGGCGGCAGGGTGTGGCGGAGCTTGTGGAAAACCTGCATGACAAAGCGGCTTATTTCGCCGATTGCCTGCGGGAGCACGGTTTTTTAATTCAAAATGAGGTTTGCTTCAACCAGGTGTTGGTTTCCGCCGGTGATGCGGAGCTGACGCAAAAGGTGCTGCGGGCCATACAGCAATCAGGCGAGTGCTGGTGCGGCGGCGCAGTATGGCAGGGCGAGCCGGTGATCCGCGTGAGCGTGTGCTCCTATCGCACCACAAGGCAGGATGTGGAGCGGTCTGCCCAAGCCTTCGCCGCTGCGCGCTCTGCATTGTAATGGGGCTTCTTCAGCCGTTCGGGTTGGAGTCGGTGCCCTGTGAAAAGTCTATGATTTCCGATTGGGAGAGCGTAAGGGCGTTGTCGATCTCGGCAATCTCGTCGTTGATCAGCTCACCTTGTGTACCCTCCAGGTTTTGTGCTTTTGGGTCCTCCGGCCCCGGTGCCTGCCCGAACTGGTCCACCACGGTGCTGCCGGTAAACGGCGACGGGTCGCCTGGCCTGAGGCGGTATTTCTCTGCAACCGAGGGGTCAATGGGGTAGGTGCCGGCTTTGGTGCGCACATAAACTTTCTTCATTCCGATTCTCCTTTGGTGTGACATCACCGGCATATCTTAACCTGCCCGGTTGGAATCATGCTCTCCCGTTCTGGAATATCAAGCAGCAGTTTTGGCCAGACCGTGCATTGACATGGGCAGCGCCGCGCCGTAGGATTTGGATGAAATGGAAAGGAATGTGCTGTGGGTATGGAGTTCTGGTTTCCGCTTGGATTGGGTGTTTCTCTGTCAGCGCTCTTTGCAGGGTTGGCGGTTGCGCTGCGGTTTGGCAAGGCCTATTGGTTGATCTCCGGTTATAACACGATGACCGCCGAGCAGCAAAAGAACGTGGATGCGGAGGGTTTGGCCCGTTTCCTTGCCAATGCGCTGTTTGTCGCGGCCGGCGTGATCGCCGCTGCCACGGCTTTTGAGCTTGTCGGTATGTGGATGGCGGGCGCAATATTGGCCGGGCTGTTGTTTGTGCCGGGTGTTGTGTTTTTAATGATTCGGGCGCAGAAGTATGATCGCAACGCTATGGATGCCGATGGCCGGCTGAACCGCAAGACCAAATGGGTGCTCGCGGCAGTGTTTATCTTTATGGCGGCGGTTACGGTGTTTGTGGCAGTGCTCCTGGGCCAGAGCAGCAAGCCTGCCGTGTTCACCGTGTCAGAGGAATCGCTTATCATCGACTGCGCTTTCGGGCAGACGGTGGCGCTCAATCAGATCACCGGCCTGGAGCTAGTGGAGGAAATGCCGAAGGTCACAAGCAAGAATTACGGCTCCGACCTGGGCGACCGGCGGCGGGGGTGGTTCTCGATCGAAGGAGGGGCGGTTGCCCGTGTCTATACGGAGAACGCCAAACCGCCGTTTGTTCATTTCCTGGCGGATGAGAAGCAGTATTACATCAACTGCCTGACGCCGTCTGAAACGCAGGTGTTGTATGGGAGGCTGGCGCAGGCAATCGGGCAATAAAGGGGGAGCGGCCATGGAACAATTGGCGGTGCAAGCCGAGGGGGTGCGTGTGTCCTTCGGCAAGCAGCAGGTGCTGCGCGGTGTGGATCTGGACCTTGGGCACGGCGAGATCCTGGGCGTGCTTGGGCCATCGGGCTCGGGCAAGACCACGCTGATCCGCTGCGTGTTGGGCATGTGCGGCATGGATGGGGGCTCCGTGAGGCTGCTGGGGCGGAGCATGCCGGATCTGGATGTGATGGACCGGGTGGGCTATATGGCCCAGGCTGATTCGCTCTATGATGACCTTTCCGGATTGGAGAACCTGATTTTCTTTGCGCGGCTTTCGGGCTTGGGCAGGGCTGCGGCCAAGCAAAAAGCGGAGGAGCTTTTTGCCCTGGTAGGCATGCAGGCAGACATGGGCAAGCGCGTGGTGCACTATTCCGGGGGCATGAAGCGGCGGCTGAGCCTGATGGCGGCGCTGATTGCAGACCCGGAAGTGCTGGTGCTGGATGAGCCCACCGTGGGCATTGACCCGGTGCTGCGCGAGGTGTTCTGGCAGGAATTCCGCCGCAGGAAAGCACTGGGCAGGGCTGTGATCGTGACCACTCATGTGATGGATGAAGCTGGCCGGTGCGACCGGCTGATGCTGCTGCGCGACGGTGTGGTGATTGCCGGCGGCGCGCCGGACCGCCTGCTCAAAGACACAGGGCTGGCCACCGTGGAGGAGGTCTTCCTCCACTATGCCGTGCAGTCCGGCAAGGAGGGCGCCATATGAGGAGTTTCGTGGTTGCGGGCCGCCTGATCCGCCAGATCACAGGCGATAAGCGCACGTTGCTATTGATTCTATTGGCTCCGGTGCTGATCCTTTTCATCCTGCACATCGTGCTTACCAGCGGCGTTACCAATGCGCGTATCGGTGTGGTCAACACCGCCGGAGCAGATCTTGCGGTGCTGGAGGAAAACGCAGTGGTCACCTATCCGGCCGATGAGGCGGCCGCCCTGGCGGACTTGAAAGCAGGCAGGATTGACGCCTTGTTGGTCACCGGGGAGGATGGCGACCGGCTGGAGTTGGAGGGGTCTGACCCTACGTTATCAGCGCTTGTGAAGGGCACCTATGCCAAATATGCTGCCCAAAAGGCCGCGGACGCGATGGAGGAGATGATCACGCCGCTGCAGGCGCTGGTTGATAAGATCCCCAACGGGTTGAAAAGCCAGCTCACGCTGCCGGATTTCTCCGCGATGCAGCCCAAGCAGCCAGAGGTCACCGCCCTTTATGGGGAGGACTTTGAGTTCTTTGACAACATCGCCGCAGGCATCATGGGCTTTATCATTTTCTTTCTGGTCTTTCTGCTTTCCGGCATCTCCTTTCTGAGGGAGCGCATCAGCGGCACGCTGGAGCGCGTGCTGGCCTCCTCGGTGTGCCGGTGGGAAAT
Source organism: Bacillota bacterium (assembly GCA_023435705.1). Classification (GTDB taxonomy): domain Bacteria; phylum Bacillota; class Clostridia; order Christensenellales; family UMGS416; genus JAEYRA01. The sequence goes on from JAEYRH010000009.1 coordinate 265,676, forward strand.
TGTGCTGGGTTATCTGCTGGGTTTCGGGCTGTTTGTGGTGCTGCAGACCGTGATCATCCAGAGCTTTCTGCTGTATGTGCTCAAAATCCATTTCACCGGCAGTTTCTGGTCCATCCTGCTGGTAAACCTGTTGGCTGCCTCCACGTCGCTGGCACTGGGAACGCTGCTTTCAGCCTTTGCCCGCAACGAGTTCCAATTGTTCCAGTTTATTCCGATCATTATCATCCCGCAGGTGCTGTTCAGCGGCCTGTTTGACCTGCGGGATGCGCCTGCATGGGTGCATTGGCTCTCTCAGGCCTTCCCGCTCACCTACACGGCCAACGCATTGAAAGACCTGATGATCCGTGGAAAAGACCTGGGCGACGTGTGGGTGAATCTTGCCGTATTGGGCGGGTTCACGGTGCTGTTTATGCTGCTGAACATTTTGGTGCTGCGGAAATACAGGAAAGCATAAGTAAGTTCCTTGCATATGGACACGGCCTCTCCCCATCGCAGGGAGGGGCTATGTTTTTTTGAAATCATCATGCATATTGCTTGACACTCTGATCATACTGTATATAATGTAGATGCACAGTAAACACAATGTTTGTGTTTGAAAGGGACCCCAATGAACCTGATCATCTCCAACGCGTCAGACGCGCCGATCTATGAGCAGATCACCGGGCAGATCAAAAACCTGATCATGCGCGGTGAACTCACGGAAAACGAGCTGCTTCCCTCCATCCGCAGCCTGGCAAAGGAGCTGCAGATCAGCGTGATCACCACCAAGCGGGCCTATGAGGAGCTGGAGCGGGAGGGCTACATTGTGTCGGTGCCGGGCAAGGGCTCCTATGTGGCGGCGCAAAACCTGGAGCTGATGCGCGAGGCCCGTATCAAGATCGTGGAGGAAAAGCTCAGCGAAGCCGCGGCTGCGGGCCGCTCCATCGATTTGCTGCTTCAGGACATGCAAGACATGCTGAAGCTTTTCTATGAGGAGGACTGACATGGCAGAGATTCTGAAAATTGAGAAACTAAACAAAGCTTTTAAGGAGTTCTCGCTCCACGATGTGGACCTTTCGTTGGAGCGGGGCTATATCATGGGCTTCATCGGTCCCAACGGCGCCGGCAAGAGCACCACGATCAAGCTCATCATGAACCTGCTTCGCCGTGACAGTGGCACGATTCACGTGTTTGGGCAGGATAATTTGGCCCACGAACGGGAGATCAAGCAGCGCATTGGCTTTGTTTATGATGAAAATGTGTTTTATGAGGAGCTGACTGTGGCAGAAATGAAGGGCATTGTGTCTTGCTTCTACAGCCGGTGGGATGAGCAGGCATTTCAGAAGCGCCTGAAAGACTTTGACCTGCCGCCCAAGCGCAAAATCAAGGAGCTTTCCAAGGGCATGAAGATGAAGTTCTCGCTAGCGGTGGCTCTTTCGCACCACGCCGAGCTTTTGATCATGGATGAGCCCACCTCGGGCCTGGACCCCATTGTGCGCAGCGAGCTGCTGGAGATCCTGGGCCATGAGATGCAGGATGAAAACAAGGCGGTCTTCTTTTCCACACACATCACCGGTGACCTGGACCGCGTGGCCGACTTCGTGACATTGATCGATCGGGGCCGGATCGTGTTTTCACAGCCGAAGGATGACATCATTGACCGCTACGCCGTGGTGAAGGGCCCGCTGGAGCTTCTTGATGGCGACACGCGCAAGGGCTTTGTGGCCGTGAAGGAGAACCGTTTTGGTTTTGAGGCGCTTGCCACAGACCGTCAGGCCGTGCACCGGCAGTTTGGTGACAGCGTTTTGGTTGAGAAGCCCACACTGGAAGATGTGATGCTCTATTTCACAAGGAGGCACACCGATGCTCAGCTTGATTTATAAAGACCTGATGGTGCAGAGGAAGACGCTGTTGTGGGGTTTTCTTTACGTCCTGATCTTTTCCTTTGCCTTCAGCACCGGCGGCAGCGCGATGTTCACTGCCGGGGCTTTCGCCGTGGCTTATCTGCTGATCCAGACGCCTGCCGCCCATGACGACAAATGCAACGCCGACCGCATGCTCAACAGCCTGCCCATCAGCCGCGGCATGATCGTCACGGCAAAATACCTCTCCGTTGCGGTCTATGTGGCCATCGGCGTGGTGCAATACATCGCCGTGTATGCGATTGTCAGCCTTATTGGCCAGCCGTTCCCCGTTTATCCGGCCTCTTGGGAGGCTTTTGCAGGGCTGTTGTTCATCACAGCGTTTTTCGCGTCAGTCTATTATCCAATCCTGTTCCGCTTTGGTTTCCTAAAGACCAGATATCAGACCATCATCCTGTTCGCTGGGCTGTTCGCGTCCGGCAGCGCGGTGGTGCTGGCCTTGAAACAGGAAGACAGCCTGCCCTTTCTGGGTTCCCTGGGCGAGTTTGTAAACGCACAGCCCGCTTGGCTGATCGGATGTGGCGTGGCCGGCATCCTGCTGGCGATGCTGCTGGTGTCGTGGAGCCTGTCAGTCCGGTTTTATACCCGCAGGGAGTTCTGATTTTCGGGATGCATTTCCCTTTTTGTCCTCATACATCAGCGAGTCGATGTGATGGAGAAACGCCTCTGCGTCCATCCTGCAGGAGGGCTCATACACCGATCCCCCGATGCTCATGTTGAGGCGGTAGGGTCGTGTGCCGCTGTCATTAAATTCTTCAAGGCGCCGGCGGATCCGGGTGATGGTCTTGTCCAGCAGGCTTTGCCGGCCGATATCCATCAGGATCAGGAATTCGTCTCCGCCGTAGCGTGCGATGATGTCATTGTGCCGCACACAGCTTTTCAGCAGCTCCACGGTGTCAGTCAGCGCGTTGTCGCCGGCGCTGTGGCCCAGGCTGTCGTTGATCACCTTAAAATTGACCATGTCGATCAGGATGGCCGCAAATGGCCCGTGACGGTCCACTGCCCGGATCCGGTCGCTCAGCGTGCGGTCAAGGATGCCCCGGTTGTAGGCGCCGGTGAGATAATCGGTGTCCAGCCGGCGGTCCTGGATGTTGAAATACAACAGCAGTATGGACAGAGCTGTGCTGGACCAGATCAGGTTTGTGCCCATGATCAGTGATTGGAGCACACCGCCGATGACCGGTGGCAACGGAAACAGGATCAATGCTTTGAAGTAGCGTGCTTCGATTTTCTTTCGGTTCAACAGCAGCAGCACCGTGGCGTAGAGCATGAGCACATAACTGGGGATTGTGTGCAGTAAAACCAATGGCCCGCGGTGATAGGTGTTTTGGCCGTCGATCAGAAACGTCCAGCCGGTAAACACCGTCGCTGCGGTTAGCAGCGCATTGGCTGCGACCAGGCATATCAAAGGATTGGCGGTTTTTTTCAAACGGCCTTCGTCGCGGAAAATCTGGAAATCCACATAGAGCAAATACAACGACGCGATGATGGGGGAGATCAGGTAAAGGGCGATGTTGGTCGCCCAACTGAAGATGTGGAAGAGGGACCCCGGGTGGCCTTCCACCAGCCGTGTAGCGGTATCCAGAGCAAGGATCAGCGCCACGGAGATCGCCAGACACAGAAACAGTTTATGCTGCAGAAGGTTATGTTCTGCCCGGCGCCTTGTGTTGCCGATGATGAAAGCAAGAAACAAAATACAAAACAGGCTGATATCAATATCTCTTGCAATCGTCATGACATAACACCAGCCGGGTATGATTGCACGGGCACAGCGGAGCCGGTCTTTTTTTTGTCTTCATAGAGCAGACGGTCCAGCAATTTGAGCAGCTCCTTCGCGTCCAGATTCAGTCCCTTGTGATATACGGTGCAGCCCACGCTGACAGACAACCGGTACGGCTTGCCGCTTGTTTGGTTGAACTCCTCCAGCCCGAGCTGAATGCGGCGGACTGTCTCCAGCAGGTTGTCTTCCCTTGAGATGTCCAACACCACCAGGAATTCATCACCTCCATACCGGGCGATGAAATCATGCTCCCGCAGAGATGCCTGGAGAACCCTCACGGTGTCCAGAAGGGCATTATCTCCAGCCACATGGCCGTGGGTGTCGTTGATGGCTTTGAAGCCGTCCAGATCGATCAATATCGCGGAGAACGGAAAGCCCCTTGCGGCTTTTTCCCTCAGGTATTGGTCCAGCAGGCGCCGGTTGAACACGCCGGTCAGATAATCGGTATCCAACCGTTTGTCCTGCAGATTGAAATGCAGCATCAGCGATGAAAGTGTCAACCCGCATTGTGCCATTGACAGCCCAACGGTCATGCTTTGCAGGATGCCGCCAATGAACGGCGGCACAATGAAGAGCACCATTGTGAAAAAATGCCTTCTCTCCAGCCTATGACGATTTCTCATGATGAGCCAGAACGAATATAGCATAAGAAGAATGCTGACGGAGAACTGGACAAAAAACAAAGGCCCTCTGCTGTATGTGTTTTCCGGGCTCACTGTGAAATACCAGCCGGTGAAAACGCTGCTTAGCGCGAGGGCACCGTTTGCAAACAGGCATGCCAGTAATGCCAACCGGTAGCCCCCAAGACGCGCCTCATTGTGGAAGATCTGGTAATCTGCATAGAGGATCCACAGACAGGGGATGGTGGGCACTCCCAGATAAAGCAGCATGTTGCTAATCCAGTTGGCGTAATAGGCTGCGTCACCTGGCACTCTATCCACTATCCTGGAAAGACCGTCGAACACCAGCATGGCGGCTAGCGCGCCGATCAACATGAGAAATAACCGGTGCTGCGTAAACGCACGCTCCATGCGCTTGGTGGTGTTTGCCCAGATAAACACCACAATCAGAACCGATATGATATCGATATCGATCTCGTTGATGATTGCACTCATGCCAGTCTCCTGTGAGCTGTTTATGAATTATATCAGAACCGTCATGAGATTGCATCTGGAAAATGGATTGGTATGCAAATGCGAATAGTGCCAGAAAGGGCGAGCCATTCAGATGACTCGCCCGCTTGCCTTGGCTAGAGTTAGCCGATGATTTCGCCGTTGGTGTCGATTGTGACCACCTGCCAGGGGATCATCACCCCGGCGTTCATCATCGCTTGCTTTGCTGCGTGCACGATGCCGCCGCAGCAGGGCACCGACATCCGCAGCACAGTCAGAGACTGAATCTCATTTGCCCGCAGGATCATCTCAAGCTTCTCGGCATAATCTGCGTCGTCCAGCTTGGGGCAGCCGATCAACGTGACGCGGCCCTTCATCCACTTGCTGTGCACATTGGCATTGGCATAGGCAGTGCAGTCTGCCGCCACCAGCAGGTGGGCATTGTTGAGGTAGGGCGCAGTGGGCGGCACCAGCTGGATCTGAACCGGCCACTGCCGCAGTTCTGACGGTTGCTCGCCGGCTGGGGCGGTTGCGGCTGCTTCCACCGGTTGGGCGGGTTTGCGCTCGATGGACCGGGCGTGGGTGCCGGGGCAGCCGCAGGCAAGAGTGCCGTGGCCGCCATGGGCAGCTTGGGCTTTCGGCGGCTCCGCCGGCTTGTTCTTCTCTGCCAGGTGCTTTTCAACAGCCGCCGCGTCAAACGCCGCCGCTTCCCGCTCCTCAATGTGAATGGCATCCACCGGGCAGGCCGGCAGGCATGCGCCCAGGCCGTCGCAATAGCTTTCGCTGATGAGTCTGGCCTTTCCGTCGATCATCTGGATCGCGCCTTCGTGGCACGCGTTGGCGCACAATCCGCAGCCGTTGCATTTTTTTTCGTCTATGGTGATGATGTTTCGTTTCATTTTCATGCCTCCGTGTTTCTGATGGTTGTATTGTACCTTCATTCTTTGTTTCCATCGGTAACTTGGGCAACAAATCTTGTTTGTGATGAAAAAAATCCAGATATATATCTTGACGCGATATATCACGATGTAATATAATCGTGATGTAGTATAACGAGTCGTGATATAACGCACTCTGTTATAACGGAGGAACCAATGGAAATTGATAAGTTGAAACACGAATACCTGCCCATGTCGGAGACGGCGTATTACATGCTTCTTTCGCTGGGCGAGGTGCGCCATGGCTACGGCATCATGCAGCATGTGGAGGAGCTCACAAACCACCGCATCCGCCTTGGCGCAGGCACCGTCTATGGCACGCTTTCCCGAATGGAGAAAGATGGCCTGATCCGCGCGGTGGCAGAGGTGGAGCGGCGCAAGCTCTATCAGATCACCGCTGCCGGCGTGGGATTACTCAAAGCAGAAGCTGCTCGAATCAGGGAGCTATATGAAAATGGAAAAAGGGTAAGAGGTGATATATATGATTGAGAGGCAGACGAAAATTCTGTGGTGGTGGCCGTGGCAAACCGACAAGGTGGAGGCTTATCTGGAAACGCAGGCCGGTGAGGGTTGGGTGCTGGTGAAAGCCGGCTGGGCATGCGCGAGCTTTACCTTTGAGCGGCGCAACCCGGCCCGGGTGCGCTATTGCCTGGACTACCAGGAGAAGATGAAGCCAGACTACCAGGCGCTGTTTCAAGATGCCGGGTGGAAGATGGAGTATCACGGATCGGGCTGGTACATCTGGAGCATGCCATACGAAGGGGTGCGGCCGGCGATCTATACCGACGATGGCTCCTTGATCAGGCGCAACAATGCCATCCTGGCTTCGGTGAGCGCGGTGCTGGCTGCGCAAATGCCCATGGCTGTCGTTACGCTGCAAAACCTCGATGAAAAGTCATCGTTTATCTTGGCATTGGCCGTTGTTTGGGCTTTTTGCATGGCATTGCAGGCAGGAGTCGTCGTTGGCATGGCCGTGGGCATCAACCGGCTGAAGCATAGGAAAAGCAAACGGGCGCTTTAGCGGAGGGACAGATGAGGACGGTGGTAGACGGTAATGAATGAGTGCGAGTGGAGTCTTTAGTTCTGGTGGCCCTGGCAGTCTGACAAAATCGAAACTTACATTGAGGGATGCGGTGCCAGGGCTCTAAATTGTTTGATGGGTGCCAAAACTCAAGAAGGAATATGCAAGATCGCTGTTTACGGATAAAGAACGGGGGCGGGTTGAAACCCGCCCCCGTTCCAGATCAGACTAATACTCCATTTCCAGCGCATTCCCGGTCACTTCAAACTTGCCGCTGACCGTTGCGCGGCCCATCATCTGCGCGGACAGTGCATCAGGCTGGCTGCCGCCGGCATACACAGTGAACGAGCCGGGCTCCAGCACGGTGCGGCCGTCGTCAGTAATCACGCACAGGCGGCGGGCGGGCACCTCAAAGACCATCTCGACTTGCTCACCTGCCTGCAATTCCACGCGGCGGAAGTCAGTGAGCTGCCAGTGGGGCACGCGGGTGCTGGCTTCGTCATCCTTCAGATAAAGCTGGACAACCTCGCCGCCGGCGCGCTTGCCGGTGTTTTTCACCTTTACGGACACTTTGACGGAATCGCCTGCCTTCACCGGCTCCTTGGGCAGCTTCAGGCAGCTGTATTCAAAGGTCGTATAGGACAGGCCATAGCCAAAGGAGTAGTTGGGCTCCACATTGAGGAACCGGTAGGTGCGGCCATCCATCGAGTAGTCGTGGATATCCGGCAGGCTGGCGTCGCTTTGATAAAATGTGACGGGCAGGCGACCGGAGGGGTTGCAGATGCCCACCAGCGCCTCGGCGACGGCCACACCGCCAAACTGGCCGGGGTACCAGGCATGCAGGATGGCGGCGGCCCGGTCCTTGAAGGGCGTCATATCCACGGGGCTGCCAGCCATCATGACGAGGATCACCGGTTTGCCGGTCATGAGCACCGCCTCAAACAGATCGATCTGCGCCTTTGGCAGCGCGATGTGGTGCTTGTCGGCATCGGTGCCGCCGGCGGAGCCTTCCTCGCCCTCATAGCGCTCATCCAGGCCCAGCACCAGCACCACGGCGTCGGAACGCTCTGCCACGATCATCGCCTCGGCAATGCCCCAGTTGGGTTTCTCGCCCCAGGAGGCTTCCGGCGCCTCTCCACGGTGCATGCAGCCCTGGGCATACCACACGCGGGCTTCCGGCATGATCATGCGCACGCCTTCCAGCACCGTGTACTGCTCGCCGGCGGTGCCGTGGTAATTGCCCCACAGCGCGATGCGGTTGTCGGCGTTGGGGCCGATCACGGCGATCGTGTTGGTCTTGGAGGCATCCAGCGGCAGGATGCCGTTGTTCTTCAAAAGCACCAGGCTGCGGCGTGCCATCTCACGGGAAAGCTCCAGGTGCTTGTTGCAGCACACCACCTCGTAGGGAATGCTGGCGTAGGGAACCATGGGCTCGGGGTCAAACATGCCCAGCTTCAGGCGGGCCACCATGAGCCGCTTCACGCACACGTCGATGTCGGCTTCGCTGAGCAGGCCGCGCTTCACCGCGTCGATCAGCTTTTCAAATGTGCAGCCGCAGTTGAGGTCGCAGCCTTCCTTGATGGCCATGGCTGCCGATTCGGCGCCGTCGGCGGTGATCTTGTGGTGCATGTGGAAATCGTCAATGGCGCCGCAGTCGCTCACATAATAGCCGTCGAACCCCCACTCGCCGCGCAGCAGATCGCTCATCAGCGTGTGGCTGGCGCAGCAGGGCTCGCCGTTGGTGCGGTTGTAAGCACCCATCACCGAGTAGGCTCCGGCTTCCTTCACGCATTCCTTGAAGGCCGGCAGATAGGTCTCGCGCATATCTTTAATGGATGCTTTGGCGTCAAACTGGTGGCGGTCTGCCTCCGGGCCGCTATGCACAGCGTAGTGCTTCACCGTGGCCACGGTCTTCAGATACTTGGGGTCGTCACCCTGCAAGCCCTTGATGAAGGCCTTGCCCATGCGGGCGGTGAGCACCGGGTCCTCGCCATAGGTCTCATGGCCGCGGCCCCAACGTGGATCGCGGAAGATGTTGATGTTGGGCGACCACATCGTCAGGCCCTTATAGATTTCCCGGTCAAGGTGCCGGGCGGATTCGTGGTGCTTGGCGCGAGCCTCGTCAGAAATGGCGACGGCCACTTCATACATCAGGTCGTCGTCAAAACTGGCCGCCATACCGATGGCCTGGGGAAACATCGTTGCCACACCGCCACGGGCTACGCCGTGCAGGCACTCATTCCACCAGTTGTATTCGGGGATGCCGAGCCTCGGGATGGCCGAGGACATATACAAGGTCTGGCTGATCTTTTCCTCCAGATTCATGCGGCTGACCAGATCAGCTGCCCGATCCTCAAAGGTTAACGTTGTGTCTTTGTACCTTTCCTGCATGGTGAAGCCTCCAACCCATTTGCTTTCAACATCATATAACGGTCAACAGGCTGTTGGCAAGTGCTTGGCCGCGTTTTTGAGGGTTTTACCCAGTGAAAAGCGGCTTATATGCGCAAAGCATGGAAAAAGGCTTTCATGGTGTGGTAATCTTACAGTATTACAGGATGGAGAAGGTTAACCTTGAGCAAAAGGAAGACTGTCTGGCAGATCCACAACGAAGCGATAAAAGCGCTGTTTGCCCATTTCGGCACGATGTCACTGGTGTCGCTGGCGCTTTCCGGCGTGGCAGTGGCGCTTGGCCTGGCGGAGTTCATCGTGATGGTTGTGGTCAAGGCCTTCGCGGGAATCAACTTCCAATCGATTGTGCAGCTAGTGCAAGCCGGATCCTTTCAGGAGTTTTGGGCAATGGCGCAGCCTCTGCTGGAGGCGCTGGGCATCAATCTGTTGATTGGGGCTGTGCTGGGTGCGTTCACCGGCATCCTCCAGACTGCGTCAACCATCAGCGGCTACGATGCCTCTCTTCGTGTGCTTGCAGGTGAGCGTGCCGCTCTTGGGCCCATTGCCCGCAATTTCCGGCGGGGCTTCTGGCGCTTTGCCGGTGTGACTGCCTGGGTTGCCCTCTGGCAGTTTCTTTGGTCGTTGTTGTTTCTGGTGCCCGGCATTGTGAAGTCCTACAGCTACCGGCTGGCCCCTTTCCTGGCCCTGCGGCACCCTGAGCTGACCGTGTGGCAGGCGCTCCGAAAATCCATTGAGATCACCGAGGGTCATAAAGCCAGCTTGTTTGCTCTGGACTTGATCCTGATGCTCTACCAGCTGGCGGCGCTGTTGGCCTCCCTGCTCGTGCCTGTGCTGGGATCGTTGGCGGTGCGGCTGCTGCTGGTCGCACCGATGACGCTGCTGGTGTTTTCTGTGGCATATCGGGATATTGGCCGGGAAGCTGTGGAGAAGGGGCTGCTGACTGCTGAACGTGGCTGAATTGGCCTTTAGGTGCGTTAAGAGATGAATTCTGTGAGTAATGTCGCTATAAACAATAACGTAACAGGTATATAATAACGATACAATATAGTATGAAAGGGAGTGTGTACCATGAAGGGTGGGCAAAAAACAGTCGGCCACATTTATCATGAGGCCGTGCAGCAACTAAAAACCAACTACTTCCAGTATGTGGGAGTAGGTGGGGTTTTCACCGCCATGTCAATGGTGTTCTCCTCGATTTTGATGGCGGTTTTCTTTGCATTCTACTTCGTTTTTGCCATGCTGTTCTCAATGGCGCCGGCGTTGGCAATCCCGCTGTTTATGGATGACTACAGGGGCGAAGCAACCGCTGCGGTTGCGGGGTTCCTTGTTGTGGGAGCCATCGTGCTTTTCATTTTTCTGGCATTGTTCAGCTTGGCGGCGCTGCTTGTGGGCATTGCAACGGCCACAGTGGGTGTCAGCTCAAACAAGGCTGTGCTCCTCTTGGTGCGTGGTGACAAACTGACCTGGCAGGCTGTCTGGGGTGATTTCAAGAAAAACTGGAAGCGATACCTGGGCATTTCGGCCTGGTCGACGTTGTGGACTCTTTTGTGGTCTCTGCTGTTTTATGTGCCCGGCGTGATCAAATCTTTGAGTTACTCCATGGCGCCTTATCTGGTGATTGAGAACCCAGATATGACGGTGCGGCAGGCATTGAAGAAATCCATGGAGATCACCGAAGGCCACAAAGGCAAGCTGTTTTTGATTCTGTTGATTCAGATCGGCTTTACTTGGGCGGCTTCCATCCTGGCGTCGTTTGGGATCATGTATGCCAGCCTGGCCGCGGCGATCCTCTGGATCCTCCCGTTCTATCTGGCGATGATGGCAATTGCCTATCTGGATCTCAAGCAGGCAGCCATCGAAAAAGGACTGCTGAAGGATTCCTGCCAGCTGGTTGAGCCCACCCCCGTCGTAGATTACCAGGCAGTCGATGGCACGGTGGATGCAAGCCACAAGGCCGCGCAGCCGGTGCAGGTGGGTGTGCCTGCCAGCCAAGCTGCCGCCGGAAGCGAATTCACCGGCATGGAGGAAGACAGCCCGCAGTTGTAATCAACTCTACATGATGACTGGAGCTCGGGTGGGCAGCACGCTCACCCGAGCAGTCTGTGAGGGCATGAATGGGCGGCAGGAAAACTGTAAGCGTTATTCTTCGCGAGACTGCTTGGCTATACAGGAAGTATTTCATAACCTTCTTTGTCACAACTCTGATTGCTTTCGGAGTGTCCTATCTTTTTCGTTATCTGGATTCCAGTGTGACAAAGCTTCTCGGCTTGGATAACGACAACTTGAAGACACTGCTCGTCTATGAGAATATTGAGCGGGCTATTGTTGGGTGGGGCCTGGGGTCCGACATCGCGTTGCCGATCCTGTTTGTTGGCTTATTCATGGTAATGAGTGCAACCTTAACGTTGGATAAGCTCTTCTTAATACCGGGTGAGACGTTCACTGTGGGCGCGTATGATGTGATGTTTCAGATATGTAAAGGTAAAAAAAGATGCCTGCGGGAAGCGGTGCTCAATTTCAGGCGCAATTGGAAGCGTTATCTTGGCATCTCCGCCTGGTCATCCCTTTTCATCCTGGTGTGGTCATTCCTGTTCGTGATTCCAGGCCTGGTCAAAACATATGCCTATCAGCTTGCGCCGTTACTCATCCTGGATTACCCGGATATGACTGTGCGGCAGGCACTAAAAAAGTCCATTGAGATCACCAAGGGATACAAGGGGCGGCTGTTTGGTTTGGCATTCCTGGTGAGTCTGCCGTTTGGAATCATTTCGTTGATTGCAGGTTTCCTGTTCATGGTATCCAGAGACTTATCCACCTATACCGCGATCATGGCAATTGCAAGCCCGGTGATCAGTTTGGTCATGATCCAGCCTATCACATATATGATGGTTACAATTGCATACCTGGATCTCAAGCGGGTTGCCATTGACCGGGGCCTTCTGCCATCACAAGGCTAGAAAATGTTCTCCGGCATGAACTTCTGCATGTCGTCCATATGCTCAAAGAAGAACTCCAATTCCTCCAGCTCCGGCAGGATGAGCTCCGGTGTTCCGGCGGTGAGCATCGCTTCGACTCGTGTCAAGAGTGTTTCCACGTGCTCAGATTCTTCATGGTTCACAAAGGCTTCCCAAATGCTTTCCTTTTTATCCCACTTCTCCTTCAGTATGCGTACATGAACGGTGGCTTCCTCCAGATTCCCAGCCTGCAGGGCGGACTTGGCATCATTGATGTGCGGCAACAGCTCGTGGATGCCGGTGTGGATGAAACTGCCCACGCATGTGTTCAGGATTGCGATGATGACGAGTATGGTCAGTATGATAATGGTGGTCTTCAAAATTGCCACCACTTTCTTTTCGCCTTGCCTTGCGCGAAGAATTGTTCAGTTTCATCCACGCTGGCATACAGCACGTTTGCCGGGGCTGACAGCCCCATCCCGGAGAGTTTCTTCAGCAGCCATTTCTCATCATGGCCAGACTTTCTCAGCTCGTCATACTGCACCGATCCATCTACAATGATGCTCCAGGGCAGTTTATCCGGCTGTACCTGCAGGTTCAGGTCTTTTGCCACAACCGGTTTCGCGCTCCCCTTCGGGATCACGCTGATCTGGCCGCTTGTTTCCAGGATTGCATACTCCACATCGGAAAGTGAAAAATATCCGCTTGTCCGCAACTGCTCCATCAGATCGGAGAAACTGTAACCGGCTGATCGCATGGCGTCTTCCAGGATGGTGCCCTTGTTGATGATGATTGTAGGTGTGCCGCAGATGACCCGCTGGGCTGTTTTGCTCTTCAGCGTGAGTAACGTAAACAGTGCGTGCACCAATAGCAGTGTGAGGATGGGCACCACGCCATGCAGCAGAGGGATGCCCGTTTCTGCCATCGGCACGGAGGCAAGGTTGGCAATCATAATGGCGATCACAAACTCATAGGGTTGCAGCTGGCCGACTTCCCGCTTGCCCATAAGCCTTACAGCCAAGAATACAATCAAAAACAGGATCAACGCCCGCACCGCGATCACAAACATGGTTTTCCTCCCATCTGCTATTATAGGTTGGGATGGGAAAAGCGGGTTTATTCATTTTCATGTCTTGCTCACATACAAAAACAGGGCAAGCTCCTGAGCTTGCCCTGTTAAGGTTTGGTTTATCGAAGAATCGTGGGATCGGTGGGGTCGAAGGTGGCTCCCTCCGGCAATGGCGGCAGCGGCTCCAGGCAGACTGGCGTGGGCCCGCCGCTTAAAACGACTTTGACCACGGTGCCGGCAGGGCAGTTCACATAGATCCACATCGCGTCGCGCACGCTGAGGCGCACACAGCCGGCAGAAACGGGCTGGCCCAGGTTTAGATAGGAGTCCGGCTCCATCTTGTTGGAGTCCATTTTGGAAAACACCGTGGAGTGAAACCAGATGGGCTTGTTGAAACACACAGCGAACTGCTCATAGCTTTGAGGCCTGCCGTTTTTCGGCGGTGAATTGAGCCACCGCCGCCTCATGCTGATCTTGAACGTGCCCGGAAAGGTCTTCGGCGGCACACCGGTGGAGCACAGCATCTGCCGGTCGATGATTGTGTATTGGCCGGCTTCATCGCGGCGGAGCACTGTGGTGACCTGTGTTTCCTTGTCCACGATCAGCTGGTAATATTTCGAGTCCACGATCGGGCGGACGTTCATGTTCGGGCTTGGCTTCAGCGGGCTCAGATAGGTGCTTTCCGCAGACACAGCGGGGCTGGGCGCCAACAGAAAAAGTAGCGCCGCCGCAAGCAGAACGGGAAGGATTTTTCGGTGCATGTTTGGTTGATACCTCGCGGGGGAGAGTGCCCTTATCTTACCATTGCTGGCAAGACGATGCAACAACTGTGATGCAGGACCCTCCCCGCCATATGAAGACTCACTGCCGCTCCGGCAGCAGGTCCAGCAGCTGCCCGATGGTGAGATCCGGGTTTTCCACTCCGGTCAGCATTGTGCTGACCAGATCAGTGTGGAAGTCCAGCACGGTCTGCTGTTGCACAACGCTGCGCTGATACTCGTAGTAGCATCGCAGGCCGCCTGAGCCGTCGTCATCCATCACCGTGAGGTAAAAGGGCTGTGATGATACGCCATTGCAATACCATTTGGTGCGCACTGGCGCGCCGTCCGAAAGCACGAGCCGCACCGGCTGAAAGGTCAGGCACACCGACTGGTAGGAGCCCACCGGGTCGCCTCCCCGATAAGCGTTGTCACATAGTTTCTTGACCTCCAGCATGTCAATCCCGGCGTGGCGGTAAACCTCTGTCTGCCGCGCTGCCACCTGCTTTGCAGCAGACAGGAAGCTTTCTGCTGCTGCAATCACGGTGCGGAAGATTACCGGGTGCACCCTGGTGCCGCCGGAGCGCTTTTCAGCCAGGGTGCTGCGCCGGGCCACGGTGGAATAAATACTCACATCTTTTTGCCGCCCGTTTCGTTTGGACAGGCAGGTGCGCACACCCAGCAGAAACAGCACCTGCATCGGCAGGTTGTGTTCCTCGCAAAATGCCGCCAGCTTTGCCACATCCTCCGCCGAGATTATGAGCACCTCGTGCAGCGCGCGGGTGCGCAGCGTAAAGCCCGATGCTGCCTGCAGGCGGGGGTTTTTTTTCTTTTTCCGGTATGCTTCCAGCACTGACGGGCCGTTGATGTGGGTGTACCACGGCTCTTCCCTGCGGCACTCGGCGTGCCAGAATTCCAGGTCTTTCTGATACTGCTCGGTGTTTATGTAATCCAGGTCTTTGATTAGCAGCAGCTCGTGCTGTGCCGGCGGCCTTGGCGGTTCGGCCTCACCGGCTTCGGCGTGATAAAGATCCATCACATGCTTCATCAGCATGCAGATGGCCCAGGAATCCATGATCATGTGGCTCACGCCCAGATAGACGCCGCACAGCCCATCCGGCGAGCGCACCACCCACATGCGGCTCAAAGGCCTGTTGAGCAGGTAGAAGGGTTTGGAAGCCAGGTGATAGAGGTGACGGTCCATCTGCTCTTGAGTCTTTCCTGTGAAATCCAACAAACCGATCGTGGGTTCAGCAGCAGGAAGAAAGTATTGCACCACTCGTTTGTCAACTTTCTTCAGGCGGATGCGCAGCGCGTCCACCTGCACATATGCTTGACCGATGGCCCGCCGGAGAATGTTGAAATCCAGCGGCCGCTCCAGCAGCATCAATGTAAAGATGTTGTTCACTTGCTTGTGCAGTGTGAACTTCTGGCTGTAAAACAGGATGTTTTGCGCGGCGGTCATGCCGTAGAAGGTTGGGGCTTGTTTCATTTGGAGAACCTCCTTAGTCAAATCTCACTCCACAGACTTCAGTGATTCCACCATCGGGATCCGCTTGAGCCTTGGCACCATCACCAGGATCACAAAGCCGGTGAAGGCCATCGTGAGCAGAAATGACCAGCCAAAGCTGATGGGCTCGATGGCATTGCCAAACATGATGCCGGCCTGCTCGATGTTTTCCATGATGTAGCGGTGCAGCAGCACGCCAAGCCCCAGGCCGATGGCCGCGCCCAACAAGGAGAGCAGCACGTTTTCGCGGAACACATAGCCTGACTGCTCCCGGTCGGTGAATCCCAGCACCTTCACTGTGGCGATCTCGCGGACACGCTCGCCGATGTTGATGTTGGTGAGGTTATACAGCACCACGAAGGCCAGCAGCCCCGCCGAGAGGATGATCACCAGCACGATGGCGTTGAGGCTCTTCACTGTTTGGGTGAAAGAATCGGCCAATGCAGAGTAAAATGTGACTGACGCCACGCCGCCGCCCCCGATCAGCTTCTGGGCCAGGGTCTCCTCGGCCTTGGCTGAGCTGTCAGCCAGCCGGATCATCAGGCTGTTCATCCTGGCCTCCAGTCGGAAAACCTGCCTGTAGAGAGAGGGTGAAATATAGATATAGTGAAACACATATTGCTCGGTGATCGCCGCCACGGTCACCTTTTTCCGCCCGCCCAGGCCGTTGTCCAGCTCGATTGTGCCGCCTCGGCTCACGCCCAACTCCTTGGCAAGCTTTTCGGTGAGGACCACGCCGCTGTCATCCAGTGAAATTGGCTGACGGCCCTCGCGGCTGCGCAGTGTTACATATTGTGCAAACGCTGCCGGGTCTTGCGGCACTACCAGGGTTGCGGCGATGTCCTCACCGCTGCCGCGGGCCTTGGCGTTCAGCTCCGCCGACTCCAGCCAAGACTGGGTGTTTGCATCCTGCCCCAGCGACTGTGCGGCGGCTGCCCTTTGGCCATCAGTGACGTCGGCTGAGAATCGAAGATTTAAGTCATAGGTGAAGATCTGGCTGAACTGCCGGTCCACCACCTGGCTGATGGAGTCGTTCAGGCCGAAACCAGCCACCAGAAGCGCCGTGCAGCCGGCGATGCCGGCTACGGTCATCCAGAAACGCTTCTTATAGCGGAAGAGGTTGCGCATCGTGACTTTCTGGGAAAAGCTCAGCCGCCGCCAAAAAGAGCCCAGCCGCTCCAATAAAATTCGCTTGCCTGGTTTCGGGGCTTTTGGGCGCATGAGTGTGGCAGGGGCATCGGCCAGCTCCTTGCGACAGGCTGCCCAGGCGGTAAGTGTGGTCACCAGCACGCCCATCAGCAGGCTGACTGCCATCAGCAACGGCTGGGCAACAGTCTGAAGGGGAGGCATTTCATACTTCATGAGCCATGAACGGTAGATCACTTCGGGGAATACACTCATCCCAACTGCCAGGCCCGCAGCGCCGCCCAGCGTGCTGGCCACCGCAGCATAGCAGATATACTTGGCCGCGATGGCACCGTCGGAATAACCCAGCGCCTTATAGATGCCGATGGCGCCGCGCTGCTCATCCACCATGCGGGTCATTGTGGTCAGGCAGACCAGCGCCGCCACCAGGAAGAAGAACACCGGGAACACCGTGGCGATGGCGTCCACCCGCCCGGCTGTCATGCCAAAGTCCTCGTAGCTCAGGTTGCCGTGGCGATCCAGCACAATCCACTGGGGCTTGCTGATGCGCTCAATCTCGTCCTCGGCTTTGATGATTTTCTCCTGCCCGGCGGCCAGTTCCGCCTCGCCTTTGGCGGTGGACTCGGCATATTCCTGTTTGCCGTGCTCATATTCGGCCCACCCGGAGGCAATGTCGGCCTCAGCTTGCGTAAACTTAGCAGCCGCTTCTTCCTCTTGCCTTTGAAGCTCAGCCTCTGATGCAGCAATCTTCTTGTAGCCATCGTCCAGCTGCTTGCGTGCTGCACGAAGTTTTTTTTCGGCACTGGATAACTGGCCCTGGGTGAAGCCATTGAGCTCGTTTGCTGAGTTGATGCCTTCTTCTGTGGCGGCAAGAAATTGTCGGTACATCGCGATCATCTGTGTGAGGCGCTGCTTCTCCTCCGGGGATAAATCCGGGTTCTGCAAATCACTTTCCATGTCGGCGATTTCCTGCTTGGCTTGTTTGCGCAGGGAGTTGATGTCTTGCACTGCGCCATCCATCTGCGCCAGCTCGTCGCTGTATTGTGCCTTGGCCTTGTTGTAATCAACCAGACCTTGTCTGTATTCCTTTTCTCCTTGTGCCAGGTCCTTTTTTCCTTGCTCGATCTGGTCGCGGGCCATTCTTGTTGTAATTTCGAAATTCGCCTTTTCGCTGGCCAGCGTGGACTCGGCCTTTTCCAGATCCACCCGGGCTTGCTCCAGCTTTTCCCTGGCTGCTGCTGTTTGCTGCTCAAACTCCTGCCTTTTTGCCTCATATTCTCTCTTCGCGTCATCCAGCTGGGCGGTCGCCTGGCCTTTGATCTCCGCAAGCCTCAGGCCGCTGCGGTCCAGCCCCATGTTTTCCAGGTCTGTAAGTGTTTTTTCCACCAGGCGGCCATACGTTTCGCTGTAGCAGTTGAGCTCTTCGGCGCCCTTCACGGTCACTTGCACTTCGGTGTATACCGGGTATGCGAAATCTTCCTCCGGCACCATCAAAAAGAAACTCACCTTGCCGTTGCCGATGTCGGAGGAACCCTTGTCAAAGCACAGGTAAAGCGGGCTGACAGCCTTCCCTACAATGGTGAATGTGTCTGTTTTCAGCGTGCCGTCGGTGATGGCGGTTTCTTTTCCGGAGGATACCTGCAGTGTGTCTCCCACCTTAAGGCCTGAGTCCAGATACTTGGATTGCTCCAGCAGGCATTCGCCGGATTTCTCCGGCAGGCGGCCCTCAGTCAGCACCACGCGGTTGACCGGCGCCTGCCCTCCCACGGGCATGCTGTGCAGCCGGAACACATACTCCATGGAGCCCACAGTGCTTACGGCATCGGAAAAATAGGCGGGCTGCACCCGCTCCACTGTGCCCAGCGCAGCGATGGCTTCCACGTCGCCTTTGGTCAATCCCAGTGTGGAGAGCACGCGGATATCCATCATACCGTTGTCATCTAAGTAGCGGTCGGCGGTGTGCTCCATGTCTGGCGCGGTGGCCTTGATGCCGGCAAAAAATCCCACGCCAATGAGCACGATCAGAAAGATCGAGAGGAAGCGTGCCCAGGATTTGCGGACTTCCCGCACCAGATCCAATGAAATGGCGCTCTTCATGCTACCACTCGATTCTCTCGGCATCCATCGGCCGGGGGTTGGTCTCGATGGCGTCCACCCGGCCGCTTTTGACGCGGATCACCCGGTCGCCGAGGGCAGTGAAGGCCAGGTTGTGTGAAATCACGATCACCGTGGTGTGGGTTTTGCGGCAGGTGTCTTGCAGCAGCTTCAGGATCGACTTGCCTGTGGTGTAATCCAGCGCACCGGTGGGTTCGTCACAAAGCAGCAGCTTGGGGTTTTTGGCCAGGGCCCGGGCAATGGCCACCCGCTGCTGCTCGCCGCCGGAGAGCTGCGAGGGGAAGTTGCCCATGCGGTCTTTCAGGCCCACGTCTTCCATCACCTGGCGGATATCCAGCGGGTCGCGGCTCACCTGCGCTGCCAGCTCCACGTTTTCCAGAGCGGTCAGGTTGGGCACCAGGTTGTAGAACTGAAACACAAACCCGACGTCGTAGCGCCGGTAGCCCACCAGCTGGCGGGCATTGTAGCGGCTGATCATCGCCCCGTCCACCGAAATGGTGCCGGAGGTGAGGCTGTCCATGCCGCCCAGGATGTTGAGGATTGTGCTCTTGCCCGCGCCGCTGGCCCCGCAGATGATTACAAACTCGCCCCGGCCTATTGTGAAATCCACGCCGGCCAGCGCCTCGATCTCCACCTCGCCCATACGGTAGAGCTTGCGCACGCTGCCAAACTCAATAAAGTCGCTCATATGCAGCGCCCTCTGTTCATTGCAGTTTTTCCCTCAGGTATTCCGACAGGTCGCCCACGGTCACCAGGTTCCGGATGTCGCCATCGGGGATTTCCACCCCCAGATCCTGCTCCGTTTTGCCGACCAGGCTGATAATGTCATAGGAATTGAGGTTCAGGTCTGCCACGAAGCGTGTGGCTTCTGTGATGGACTCTTCCTCCACATCCACATACTCCAACAGGCTCTTGCGGATATAGCTAAGCAATGCTTGCCCTTCCTTCCAGCACCACCTGGCGCTTAATTTTGCGGGTTGTTGTCTTTTCAAACTCGGTCTGGCTGATGCGTACCTCCTGCACGCGCTTATAGGCTGGCAGCCTGTTGTTGAGCCGCCGGATATCCTGCTCAAGCCGCTCCCGGAGCTCAGCCAGAGAAGCGTTGCCGGTGTGCTCCGGGTCCAGATAGACGTCGGCCACGATGGTCTCCTGACTGCCGGCGATTGATCGGGAATAAACCACGACCTCGCGTACATAGCCGATCTGGCCGAGGATCGCCTCTTCCACCTCTTCGGGGCACACATTTTTGCCGTTTGATAGCACAATCAGGTTTTTCTTCCTGCCGGTCAGATACAAGAAGCCCCGCCGGTCCAGCCGCCCCAGATCGCCGGTCTTGAAATAGCCATCTTCTGAAAAGGATGCCTGGGTGGCTGCCTCATCCCTGTAATATCCCAGCATCACCGTGTCGCCCCTCACCAGCACCTCACCGTTGCCCTTCTCATCGGGCATGTCGATGCGCACGTCACACACCGGCAGCACAAGACCCACCGAGCCGGCTCGCCGCCAGGCAGAACTGTTCGTGGAGATCACCGGTGCGCACTCGGTGATGCCATAGCCGTTCACCACATCGATGCCCAGGTCTCCAAAGCCTTTGATCAGTTCTTCACGCAGCGGCGCGCCGCCGCACACGATCTGGGCAAGGTTGCCGCCGAATTTCTCCAGGATGGGCTTGAAATAGAGCCGCCTCATGTCGATGCCGATTGCCCGCAACAGGTTACTAAACGCAATGCCATATCGGAGGTGGCCGGCCAGGTTTGCTTTTTCTGCCTCTTTCCAGATCTGCCGGTGCATTGTTTCCAGAAACAGCGGCACCATCAGGCTCATACCGGGCTTGAAGAGCCTGAGGTTGTCCTTCAGGTGCTTCAGGCTGTCGTTGAAGCACACGGTGATGCCCGAATAAATGCCGCCCAGCACATGGCAGGTGCATTCATAGGAATGGCTGATGGGAAGCACCGAGATGGAGACCGGCTCTGCCTTGATCATGTGCATAATGCCATGGAGCACCGCCATCACATTGCGTTGGCAAAGCATCACGCCCTTGTTTGCGCCGGTGGTGCCTGAGGTGAAGATGATCTCACACAGTGCGTCCGGGTCGATTGGCAGGGTGGGGTAGGGGCTGCCGGGCCCGTCCAGGATAGCGCGGCCTTCCTCGAGCAGCCGGTCAAAGGCCAGAAATCCCGGTTCTTTATGGCTTGTGCCGCCCATGACAAAGCAACATGTCACTGCGGGGCACTCGGGCAGAACCGACTGTATCATCGGAGCATACGCGGCTGTGCAGATCACCGCGTCCGAATCGCTTTTCCGCAGCAGCTTTGCAATGTCGCCCGCCGGCAATTCCTTATCCAACGGCACAACAACGCCAAGGCCTCCCGCAATTGCCAGATAGCTCACCACCCAGCGGTAGCAGTTTTCGCCCAGCAGAGCGATGTGCTTTGCCAGCAAGCCATGATGGAGAAGCGCCGCACCAAGGCTTTCCACATCACGGGCCAACTGGCGGTAGGTGTATTCCTGAATTTGCCGCTCTCTGTCCAACTCCCGGAATGCGATCCGGTCTCCAAACAACACTTCCGATCGGTGGATCAGCTCGCGTGTGTTTTCCAGTCTTTGGCTGTGGTAGAGCTTCGGTTTCATGAAACCCCACGGCCCCTTTGCAGGCATGCTACCTATACATATGAAGTGAGTATGACTGCATTCCATGAGCGCAGCGTAAGTGGCATTGCTTGATTTCTTGATAAATTGGAATACGATATTACTTATATTATAAGAAGTAGTGGTATCAAAATGGCGAAGTAAAGCGAGAAGGGCCCCATTGTGTCGCTGGTGTCCATCTGCTCGGTTGTGGTATTTTTGAGCCTCGGGTTTGTGTATGGTCTGTGGCATTCGGGCTGGATTGTGTTCTTCGCGGCACCGGTGACTGCCGCGATTCTCAAAGTGGTACGAACCCCTCCCGGAGGGGTAGGGGAGAGGGTTCTTTACCGCGTAAACGCCTGCAGCTTGTCAATCAGCCCCAGCTCATAAGCCTTCCTCACCAACGGAAATTCTTCACGGCGGATGAAATAGAGCGTGGCGTAATTCCGTTGGATCTGCGTGCCGTGAAACAGGTAATGCTCCACGGCCTGAAACCCCTCCTCGGTGCTCACGACACTCAGCGCATAATCCAGGATTTTGGATTCTGCAATTGTCATCTCCATTGTCAGGCGCTCCATCAAGGCGTCCACGGCCGCTCTTGTGCCTGTTTCTGCCAGCCGAACGCATTGCTCCAGCATGGACTGGCCCATATGATCAGATCCTTTCTATTTGCGTTAGCCACCTTCGTTTAGGAACCGGCTGATTTCTTCTGCCATCCCGATCAGCACATGGCCGGCTTCCGGCAGCACGCGGAGATCAGCATGCGGCATAAACTTGGCCACACGCTTGGCAGTGTGGCCGGTGTGAAACATCGCGTCTCTGCCGCCAGCCACTGCCAGCACCGGCATCGCGAGCCGCTTGAGCTCGCTGTTTTGAAACAGCGGGATCAACTCCTTGCGGTAGTTGAAGTGCTCATCAATGAGCCGCTGATATTGCAGCACCACCTCCGGCAGCTCTTGCGCGCCGTTCACCTTGGGTATTAATCTGCGTTTCATCCCTTCCCCCAGCAGGTTGTACAGTGCGCTGGTGATCGGGAATGATATCTTCTGCGCCCCAATGCCTGCCGGGGAGAGCAGCACCAGTTTCTCCACCTTTTCAGGATATTGTGTGGCAAACTTCGCCGCTACATATGAGCCGAGAGAAATACCCACAAGGCATGCCCTCTTCAAATTCAGCGTTGCAAACACATCGTTTAGCCACAAAGCATGGTCTGTGCCGGCGAGGGGCAACTGCCGATCGTCGCTCATGCCCGGCTCGCCCGGCAGGTCCACGGCATACACACGATGCGTCCGGGCAAGCACCGGCGCATCAGCCATCCACATCACCGAGCTCATGGCGCTGCCGTGCAATAGCACGACTGCTGGGCCATCTGTGGGGCCGCAGGCGATCACATGAGCCTGGCCGAAACGCGTATCGATAAGGGTCATCGAATTGGGCGCCATCCAGTGCGCCAGCAAGCCGCCGGTGAACCGATGGAGCACCTCTTTGCCCTCCGGTGACTTGAAAGCAGTTGTTTGGTTTTTCATAAGGGTCACTCCCTTCAATCCATTAGAAATTCCTCACAGTGACTAGGTTAAAGATAACATAAGTTAAATAGTTCGTCAATACTTCTTTTCTTTGATTGTTAAGAAAACATGAATGTCGTGCCAAAGATATTGACAAACAAAACCCCCAGTGCTATTTTATCATTGTTAGCACTCGATACTGGTGAGTGCTAACACAAGGAGTGAACCCCGGTGGAACTGAGCCCGCGCAAAATAAGGCTGTTGCAAGCCATTATAGACGACTACATCGCAACGGCAGTGCCGGTGGGTTCTCGCACCATATCCAAAAAGTATATGTCGGAGTTTTCGGCGGCCACAATCCGCAACGAAATGTCCGATCTTGAGGAAATGGGCTATCTGGAGCAGCCGCACACCTCTGCCGGGCGCATCCCCTCAGACCTGGCCTATCGGGTCTATGTGGACAGGATGCTGCAAGTGGGCGATCTCACGCCCGATGAAACCAAGGTTGTGCGGCGCTATTTCAACAAGCGCATGGAGGAAATGGAGCAGGTCGTGAAAAGCGCCGCCAGGGTGCTGAGCGACCTCACGGACTATACTTCGTTGGTGCTTTCTCCCCAGCTCATGCGCACCACAGTGAAGCGCCTTCAACTGGTGCCGGTGACCAAGGGCACAGCCCTTGTGGTGCTTGTGACCGATGCTGCAGTGGTGAAGGACACAATCATCCGCATCCCCGACAGCATGGACAGTGAAGACCTGCACGGCATCTCCGAGGCGCTCACAAAGCGTTTTGAGGGCCGCAGCATCACGGAGATCAGCCTGCAGGCGGTCAATGAAGTGTTAAGCGACATGGCCGAGCACCGCCGGTTTTTCGAGACGCTCACCGATACGTTGAGCCGCACTGCCAATCAGGAATCCAATGACGTGGTGCTGGAGGGGGCCTATAACATCTTCCACCACCCCGAATACCGCAACGATGTGGAACGGGCTCAATCGTTCCTGATGGCATTAGAGACGAAAGACAAGCTGCAAGAGATGCTGGCCCGGTCCACCAAATGGGAGTTTACGATCACGATCGGCCGGGAAAATGAGATTGACGCGCTGCGCAATATGAGCGTGGTCACCGCTACCTACAAGTTGGGTGACCGGCCCATGGGCTCCCTGGGCGTGATTGGTCCCACCCGCATGGATTATGGGCGGGTTGTAAAACTATTGCATTATATCAGCCGGTCGCTTGGCGAGTGCATGTCTGGCATGCTGGGCGACGGACCGTCAGAACAGGAAGGGAAACAGCTATGAACCGAAAAAGAACTGCCCCGGAAGAGGAAATGTTGAAAGCCAACGAAGCAGCGCAGGATGCTGCCAACGAGTGCGCGGCCTGCGCAGAGGAAGACCAGATCGCCCAGGAAATGAAGCGCCTGACCGAGGAGAGCGAAAAGGCTGCAAAGGAACGGGATGAATTTCTGAACCTGGCCCAGCGCGTGCAGGCGGATTTTGACAACTACCGCCGCCGCAACCAAAATGCCCGTGAGGATGCCTTCAACGACGGCGTTCGCGACACGCTGCTGAAGTTCCTGCCGGTGCTCGATAACCTGGAGCGGGCCACCGCAGCCCAGGGAGAGGAAGGCGCTCTGAAGGAGGGCGTGCTGCTTGTCGTCAAGCAGCTAATCGGCATCCTCACCGCCGCCGGCGTGGAGGAGATCCCGGCGCAGGATTGCGCTTTCGATCCCAACGTGCACAACGCCGTGATGCAGGAGGCCGTGGATGGCTGCGCAAGCGGCCAGGTGGTGGGCGTGCTGCTAAAGGGTTATACGCACAAGGGACGCGTGCTGCGCCACTGCATGGTAAAGGTTTCCGAATAGGAAACAAACTCCAACCCAAACGGGCTGGATTTTGAATAGAAATAGAAAGAACAGGCATCAAGCCAGGAGGTACATAGAAATGGGAAAGATCATAGGCATTGACCTTGGAACAACGAACTCGTGCGTGGCGATTCTGGAGGGCGGCGAGCCCGTCGTCATCCCAAACGCCGAAGGCGGCAGGACAACCCCGTCCGTCGTGGCATTCTCCAAGACCGGTGAGCGCATGGTGGGCCAGGTGGCCAAGCGCCAGGCCATCACCAACCCCGACCGCACCATCAGCTCCATCAAGCGCGACATGGGCACCAACCGCAAAGTCAATATCGACGACAAGAGCTACAATCCGCAGGAGATTTCTGCGTTCATCCTGATGAAGCTGAAGGCTGATGCCGAGGCTTATCTGGGCGAAAAGGTGACCCAGGCCGTCATCACCGTGCCGGCCTATTTCTCCGACAGCCAGCGCCAGGCCACCAAGGACGCCGGCCGCATTGCCGGTCTTGAGGTGCTGCGCATCATCAACGAGCCCACGGCCGCTTCGCTGGCTTACGGCCTTGATAAAGAACACACCCAGAAGATCCTGGTCTACGACTTGGGCGGCGGCACGTTCGACGTGTCCATCCTGGAGATCGGCGACGGCGTGTTTGAGGTGCTGTCCACCAACGGCAACACCCGCCTGGGTGGCGACGACTTCGACCAAAGGGTCATGGATTACATGGCCGATGAGTTTAAAAAGAGCAACGGCATCGACCTCAGGGCTGACAAGATGGCACTTCAACGCCTGAAGGAAGCCGCCGAAAAGGCCAAGATCGAGCTGTCTGGCATGATGCAGACCAACGTGAACCTACCGTTCATCACGGCGGACGCGTCCGGCCCCAAGCACCTTGATATCACGATCACCCGGTCCAAGTTCGACGAGCTCACCCACGACCTGGTGGAAAAAACCATCGGCCCCGTGCAGCAGGCGATGAAAGACGCCGGCGTGACCAACGACCAGATCCATCGCGTGATCCTGGTGGGCGGCTCCACCCGCACCCCCGCCGTGCAGGAAGCTGTGAAGCGCCTGACCGGCAAGGAACCCTACAAGGGCGTCAACCCCGACGAGTGTGTGGCTGTAGGCGCTGCCATCCAGGCCGGCGTGCTGGGCGGTGAAGTCAAGGACGTGCTGCTGCTGGACGTGACTCCGCTGTCGCTGGGCATTGAGACGCTGGGCGGCGTGTTCACCAAGCTCATCGACCGCAACACCACGATCCCCAGCAAGAAGAGCCAGGTGTTCTCCACCGCCGCCGACGGGCAGACCAGCGTGGAAATCCACGTGCTGCAGGGCGAGCGCGAGATGGCCAGCGGCAATAAGACTCTGGGCAAGTTCCAGTTGACCGGGATACCTCCGGCCCCCCGCGGCATCCCGCAGATCGAAGTCACGTTTGACATCGACGCCAACGGCATTGTGCACGTGTCCGCCAAGGACCTGGGCACCGGCAACGAGCAGAAGGTCGTCATCACTGCCAGCACAAACATGAGCAAGGACGACATCGACAAGGCCGTGAAGGAAGCCGAGCGGTTCGCCTCCGAGGACAAGAAGCAGAAGGATCTGATCGAGGCAAAGAACCACGCCGACCAGCTGATCTTCACCAGCGAAAAGGCGATCAAGGATCTGGGTGACAAGGTGAGCGCCGACGACAAGGCCAAGATCGAAGCCGAGATCGAGAACGTGAAAAAGGTGAAGGACGGCGACGATGCCGAAGTGATCCGCCAGGCCACCGAGAAGCTGGCCCAGGCATCCTACAAGATCTCCGAGGAGCTCTACAAGCAGGCGCAGGCCCAGCAGGGAGCTCAGGGTGGCCAGCAGGCCGGCCCGGACTATAATGCGCACCAGGGCGGCGACGACAACACCGTGAACGCCGACTATGAGGTGAAGGAAGACAAGTAGTACCTCTCACTCTCAACCACTGAAACCCTCACCCCCTGCCCCCTCCCCCATGGGATTGGGGGAGGGGGTAAGGTTTGAAATGGGGAGTGTTTACTCCCTCCGGCAGCTTCGCTGCCACCTCCCTCAAGAGGGAGGCAAGTTCGTCAGCGAACAAAATGTTAGGAGTGTACTTGTCCCCCTCTTGAGGGGGATGTCATCTTTATCGCAGCGTTGCGCTGCGATGTGAAGATGACAGGGGGGGTCCATTCCAAATCAACAAGGACAACACCAATGACCAACTACGCCCTCCTGATCCAGCCCGGCTTCGGAAAGGCCGACCCGGAAGCAGCAAGGCAGCTTTGCCTTGCGGAGTTTGCCGCGCTTTCCCGTCTTTGCAGCCAACCGGCGGCAGAAACAGAATACGGCGCAATCGGCGGCGTGCCCGCCTTGGAGTTCCGCGTGGCAGGGCCTCTTTCGGAGGCGGATGGTGCACTCTTGCGGCGTTTGTCGTTTTTCTATGGGTTGTTTGAGGTTGCAGATTTAAATGGCCGGCGGGCGTTATTTCCCGTGGAGCTGCCGGACAGCCGTTATTTCCCCGACCACCTGGGCAGTATGCTGAAGTATGCCGGCAAAACCAACGAGCGCTTCACGCGCATGATGATCAACCTGGCCCTGTCCAGCTGCCAAACCGGCAATAAAGGCGTGATACGCCTGCTGGATCCAATGTGCGGCAAGGGCACCACGCTGTTTGAAGCACTGACTGACGGCATGGATGTGTCCGGTGTGGATATCATGCGCTCATACTGGCAGGAAACCCAGAACTATCTGGTGAAATTCCTGGAGAAGGGCCGCTATAAGCACAAAGCTTCCGGCGAGACGGTGCCGGATAGCAATGGCCGCAAGCTGGGTGATGTGTTTCTGCTCACAATGGCCAACAACAAGGCCGATTACGATGCCGGCAACGGGCGCGCGCTGCGGCTGGTGCACGGCGACAGCCGGCAGGCGGCGCTGTTTTTCAAGCGGGCCAGCTTTGATCTGTTGGTGTGCGATCTGCCCTACAACGTGCAGCATGAGGGGCGCAGCTCCAGCGGCCACGAGGATCTGGCAAAGCTGCTGGATCGATGTCTGCATGGGTGGGTGGCGCTGATGAAGCCCGGCGGCAGCGCGGTACTGTCATTCAATGAGCACACGCTCAAGCGCACCGCCGTGGAAGAAGCACTGGAGCGCCATGGGTTCCAGGTGTTGCGGGAGGAGCCATTCAGTGGCTGCCCCCACCGGGTGGATCAGGGCATCAAGCGCGATTTTGTGGTGGCGGTTAAGCCATAATCATCATATATAGCAATGGAAATATCAGGAATGCCTCTGTCAAGCGGAAACAACGTTTGAACCAGGAGGCTTTTTCCTGTAGAATACCATGGTATTGCAGATAAACATTCCCGGGAAGAGGATTGAATCAATTCATGGCTGAGAAACGCGATTATTATGAAGTATTGGGTGTGGGCCGCGACGCCAGCATCGACGAAATCAAGCGGTCGTTCCGCAAGCTGGCCAAGCAGTACCACCCCGACATGAACGACGGCGACAAGGTTTCCGAGGCCAAGTTCAAGGAAGTGAATGAGGCCTATGAGGTGCTTTCCGACCCGGACAAGCGGGCCCGCTATGACCAGTTCGGCCATGCGGCCGATCAGCCGGGCTTTGGCGGCGGCGGCTTCAGCGGCGATTTCGGCGACATTGGCGATATCTTTGATATGTTCACCGGCGGGATTTTCGGTGGCGGCGGGCGCGGCAGGCCGAAGGGCCCCCAGCAGGGCAACCACCTGCGCTATGACCTCACGATCAGCTTTGAGGAAGCGGCCTTTGGCGTGGAAAAGGAAATCACCTTCACCCGGGAGGACAACTGCACGGCCTGCGGCGGCACCGGTGCCAAAGCCGGCACCAGCCGCAAGACCTGCCCCACCTGCCATGGCCGGGGCCAGGTGTCCAGCTCCATCCGCACACCACTGGGCATGATGAGCACAAGCCGCCCCTGCACCGATTGCGGCGGCGAGGGCACCAAGGTGGAAAGCCCCTGCCCGGAGTGCTCCGGCCGGGGCCATGTGCGAAAACGCAGGACGCTTAATGTGAAGATCCCCGCCGGCATTGACAACGGCCAGCGCATCGCCGTGCGCGGCGAGGGCGAGCCGGGCATCAAAGGCGGCCCCAGCGGCGATTTGTATGTGCACATTGCCGTGCGGCCCCACAAGCTTTTCCAGCGCGATGGTTACGACATTTCCTATGAGCTGCCGATTACCTTCTCGCAGGCTGCGCTTGGAGACAAGATTGACGTGCCCTCATTGGAAGGACCGACTGCCTTCACCATCCCAGAGGGCACCCAACCGGGAACCACCTTCCGCCTGGAAGGCAAGGGCATTACGCGGCTACAAGGCGCCCGCGGCAAGGGCGACCTTTTCATCAAGGTGAAGCTTGAGGTGCCCCAGAAGCTGGACAATAAGCAGAAAGACCTGCTCCGCGAGTTTGAGGCCAGCCTGGCCGGCAAACAATACAAGGAGAAAAAGGGGTTTATGGACAGGCTGAAGGAGATGTTCTGATCTCCCCCTGTCGCATACTGCGACATCCCCCTCAAGAGGGGGACAAGTGAACCCAGTTCAGTGATCTGCTTGCCTCCCTCTTGAGGGAGGCTGGTCGCAATCTGCGATTGCTGCTCGCCCTTGCGACCTGGGTGGCAGCGCAGCTGCCGGAGGGAGTTTTTGGCCGGACTTCGTGCCGGCCCTCGCAATAGCCATGAGAAGAATGTATCTATAAGTAAATGACATTACTGTATTGATCAAAGGAGCATCACCTTGGACTGGAAGCAAATCACCGTCGCCACCACCACAGCTGGAGCCGACATGGTCTCGGAAATCCTCATTGAGGCGGGTGCCGCCGGCACCGCCATTGAGGACAGGGCAGAGGTGGAAGCCCAGCAGCGCCTGCCCGGTGACTGGGACTATATTGATGAAAACATCCTGAAGAACATGGCCCTGGAAGTGCAGGTGATGGCCTGGTATCCGGTGGACAGCAGGCTTGCTGACACGCTGGTCTATATCCGCCAGCGCCTGAGCGATGTGCTGGCGATGGATCTGGGCTTTGACGCCGGCACTCTGGTGCTCACCGCCGGTGACGTGAAGGATGAGGACTGGGAAAACAACTGGAAGCAGTATTACAAGCCCTTTGAAGTGGGCAAGCGCCTGCTGGTGAAACCGATCTGGGAGAATGCCAGCGGCAACGGCAGGATCATCATCGAAATGGAGCCCGGCATGGCCTTCGGCACAGGCACCCATGAAACCACCTTTATGTGCCTGGAAATGCTTGATGAGGTTGTGCAGCCCGGCATTGATGTGTGGGACATCGGCTGCGGCACCGGCATCCTCTCAGTGGCGGCAGTGCTGCTGGGTGCAAAAGGAGCCGTGGCGGTGGACCGCGACCCGGTGGCCGTGTCCGCAGCGAAGATCAACTGCGAGCTCAACCATGTGGAAGGCCTTGTGGATGCGCGGCTCGGTGACCTGATGAAGGGCCTGGCCGGTCATCCCGACCTCATTGTGGCCAACATCATCGCTGAGGTCATCATCGCAATGGCTGCCGATGCCTATGCGGCAGTCAAGCCCGGCGGGCTGTTCCTCTGCTCCGGCATCATCCTGGCCCGTGAGGAAGCAGTGAAACTGGCGCTCCTTGCTGCCGGTTTTACGATCCTTGAGGTCAAGCACATGGGCGAGTGGGTAGCGGTTTTGGCGAAGAAGCCATGAACCACAAGCGCGCCGCCATGGTCACCCTTGGCTGCAAAGTGAACTGGTATGACTCTCAGGCCATGGCCGAAAGCCTTAAGGCTGCTGGCTTTGTTTTGGTTGCCGATGGAGAGCCTGCTGATGTCTACATTGTGAATACCTGCGCCGTCACATCAGAGGCGGAGCGGAAATCACGCCAAACGGTGCGTAAACTGCTGCGGTTGCACCCCGGTGCCGCCGTGGTCGCTGTGGGCTGCTCGGCGCAGAAAGACCCGCATGGTTATGCCGCCATGGAGGGTTTGGCCGCCGTGAGCGGCATGGAACGCGGGGCAGTGGTGGATCTTGCGGATCGGGCTGCAGCCGGTGAGCGCGGCATCCTGGAGAAGGCTGTGCCGGTGCAGGTGTTTGAAGACCTGCCCGCCGATGCCCAGCAGGGTCACACGCGGGCTGTGTTGAAAATTGAGGATGGTTGCGACGCCCATTGCGCCTATTGCATCATCCCTGGCCTGAGAGGGGAGCCAAGGAGCCGCTCGCTGGCTTCCATCCGCAGGGAGGCGGAGGCACTGGCCGTGAGAGGCTTCCGGGAGATTGTGCTTGTGGGCATCAATCTTGGCCGGTTTGGCGCGTGCCTGACAGGGCCTGTCACTCTGGCCGATGCCGTGAAGGCTGCCAACGTGCCGGGCATTGCCCGCATCCGTCTGGGCTCGCTCGAGCCCGACGCAGTGAATGCGGCGCTGTTGGACAGGCTGGCCTCGATCCTCCCGCTTTGCCCCCATTTTCACCTGTCACTGCAAAGCGGGTCGGCAGAAACGCTGAAACGGATGGGCCGCCGCTACAATCCGAAGCAGTTCATGGACAAGCTCCGGATGATCCGCGACCGCTGGCCCGATGTGGGCATCACCACCGACGTGATCGTCGGGTTTCCCGGTGAGACTGAGGAAGAGTTTGCCGAGTCCTGCGCCTTTGTGGCCGCAGCCGGTTTTCTGAAGGTGCATGTGTTTCCCTATTCCCGCCGGGAAGGCACCGCCGCCGCCGAGTTGCCCGGCCAGCTGCCGAAGGCAGTGAAGGAAGCCCGTGCCGCTGTAATGAAAGCTTCAGCCGCTCCTGGTGCACAGGCGTTTCTCGGCGGGATGATCGGCAAGACTGTCACTGTGCTCTTTGAGGAGGCGGTGAACGGGCAGCCTGGCTGGCTCCGTGGTTATACCTCCAATTATGTGGATGTGCTCGCCCCCGCAGATGGGCTCAAGCCCGGGGAGTTTGGCTCCGTGCGGTTGAAAGAGGCGGAGGGCGATGTTATCATTGGAGAAATCAACCAATCCTGCGGCGGAGGAGGAACTGTAGATGCCTGATTGTATCTTTTGCAAAATCGCAAATGGATCCATACCATCTTCAAAAGTATATGAGGACGACAATTACTTTGCGTTCCGTGACATCAGCCCTGCGGCGCCGGTGCATGTGTTGGTGATTCCCAAACAGCATGTTGCCAATGTGTTGGAGGGCGCCGCTGTGCCCAGTCTCATCGAGGGCCTGATGGAAGTGGCAGCAAAAGTTGCCCGGCAGGAAGGGCTGGAGGAAAGCGGTTTCCGCCTGGTCGTCAACACCGGTGATGACGGGGGTCAGTCAGTGCATCACCTGCACCTGCACATCCTGGGTGGAAGGAAGCTTGCCTGGCCTCCCGGCTGATTGACAGGCCATGCGATATCGGTTATCCTGATATTGCAACATACCAAATCCCTGAGAGGTGATTCAGTCCGGACGGCGCAGGCGCGCCTGCTGGAGCAGAGGGGACATCGAAACTGCACACGATGCAAACTGGCCTGTCGGCCTGTTTTGTGGTGCGTTTGATGATCCGCTCTGTGAGGTTTGAGGAATAAGCCGCAGAGCGGGAGCTCTGCGGCTTTTGGTATGTTGCAAAGAAATGAAAGGATGAAAACCAGATGTATTTTGATTTTTCCAAATGGAGAAGGCCGGAGCCTTATGAGCCCGGCGAAGCTCAGTTCTGGACCGACCCTTACGTTGCAACCCAGATGCTTCAGGCCCACCTGGATCCCAATACCGATGCGGCCAGCTTCCGGCCCGAGCGGATTGACGAAGTTTGTGCGTTTCTGAAAAGCAGGCTTGGGCTTTCTCCAGGTAAATCCATCGTGGATCTGGGCTGCGGCCCTGGGCTGTATTGCCGAAGGCTTGCCGATGCAGGCTGTGATGTGACGGGCATCGATTTCTCCAAATCATCGATCGCCTATGCAATCGGCCAGGCGCGGGGCATGGCCAATGCCCCGAAATACCGGGTGGGTAACTATCTGGAATGGTTCGAGCAAGATCAATACGACGCGGCAACGCTGATCTATGAGGACTTCGGCGTGCTGTCTCCGGCGGCCCGCAAGCGGCTTCTGGCCAATGTTTACAGCGCGCTCAAGCAAGGGGGGCTGTTCGCGCTGGATGTCGCCTCCAGCGCTGTATTCCAAAAGCTGCAACAGAAGCCTGCCCGGCATTGGGAGCACAGCTCCGGCGGCTTCTGGCGGCTCCATAATCACCTTGTGCTGTATGAGAGGTTTTTGTTTCCGGATATTTCGGCCGCTTGCGAGCAATACGCGGTGACTGACAGCCGCACCGTGATCTATCGGAACCACCAGACCTACTACCGGCTGGAGACCATCGCCGATGAGCTTTCTGAAGCCGGATTTTTGGTGGAAGACTGTTATTCGTCTCTTGCGGGCGAGGCTTGGCGTCCGGACTCTGAGCAGGTGGGCGTTGTCTGCCGCAAGCCATGATGGAGTCGCAACAGTGATTTGGCGGCGGCCGGTGGCAGCATCCTGCCATCGGCCGGAAACCGCCGGAAAGAAAGCGGAAATGCAGTAAAAATCTAGTTGACAAGAGCTTTACAATGATAGTAGAATGATATCCGGCTTCTCCGCTGCCGGAACTGCGGCGCTTTGGAGTTGCCATGCGGGTTTTTGCGGGTGTAACTCAATGGTAGAGTTCTAGCTTCCCAAGCTAGCTACGTGGGTTCGATTCCCATCACCCGCTCCAAAC
The DNA here is from genome assembly GCA_023435705.1 of Bacillota bacterium. Taxonomy (GTDB): domain Bacteria; phylum Bacillota; class Clostridia; order Christensenellales; family UMGS416; genus JAEYRA01. The sequence goes on from JAEYRH010000009.1 coordinate 299,078, forward strand.
ACTATTTAGCACTCGGCTGAGTTCCGGAGTAGCAAAAGGAGGAAGTTTCCAAATGGCAAAGGCGAAATTTGACCGCAACAAGCCCCACGTTAACATCGGCACCATTGGTCACGTTGACCATGGCAAGACCACTCTCACGGCTGCCATCACGATGGTTCTGGCCAAGTTCGGCCGCGCTGAAGTCATGCGTTATGACCAGATTGACAAGGCGCCCGAAGAGAAGGCCCGCGGCATCACGATAAACACCGCCCACGTTGAGTATCAGACCGAAAACCGGCACTATGCCCACGTGGACTGCCCCGGACACGCCGACTATGTCAAGAACATGATCACCGGCGCCGCGCAGATGGACGGTGCAATCCTGGTTGTGTCCGCTGCTGACGGCCCGATGCCTCAGACCCGCGAGCACATCCTGCTGGCTGACCGCGTTGGCGTTCGCTACATCGTCGTGTTCATGAACAAAGTCGATATGGTCGATGACGAAGAGCTGCTCGAGTTGGTCGAGATGGAAGTCCGCGACCTGCTGAGCCACTACAAGTTCCCCGGTGACGATATCCCGATCGTGAAAGGTTCCGCTTTGAAGGCGATGAACGCCGCGATGGAAGCCAATGTGGATGTCACCACGCACCCCGACTGCAAGTGCATCTTCGACCTGATGGCCGCGGTTGACAGCTACATCCCCACGCCTGAGCGCGATGTGGACAAGCCCTTCCTGATGCCTGTCGAAGACGTGTTCTCCATCACCGGCCGCGGCACAGTCGCCACGGGCAGGGTGGAGCGCGGCAAGGTTAAGGTGCAGGACAACGTTGAGATCGTCGGCATGATGGAAAAGCCCCGCGCTGTCGTCGTGACCGGTGTCGAAATGTTCCGCAAGCTGCTGGACGAAGCACTCGCCGGCGACAACATCGGCGTTCTGCTCCGCGGCGTGCAGCGTGATGACATCGAGCGCGGCCAGGTGCTGGCCAAGCCCGGCTCCATCACCCCCCACACCCACTTCAAGGGCCAGGTGTACGTGCTGAAGCAGGAAGAGGGCGGCCGCCACACTCCGTTCTTCAACGGCTATCGCCCGCAGTTCTACTTCCGCACCACCGACGTGACCGGCTCCCTGAACCTGCCTGACAAGGTGGAAATGGTGATGCCCGGTGACAACATCGAGATGGAGATCAAGCTGATCACCCCCATCGCCATGGATGAAGGCCTCCGCTTCGCTATCCGCGAAGGCGGCCGCACCGTGGGTTCCGGTGTCGTCACCAAGATCGAAGGCTAATCCGAGTCTGAAAATCGCAAACATGGAAAGCAGGAGTGTAATGCTCCCGCTTTCTTTGTTTGCATATGGTGAATACTCTATTGACATCGTTGGCTTTACGTGGTAAATTAATCAGTGCGTCTGTTTTCAAGGCAGCGCAACACGACAGGGGGTGCAATCAATGAGAGTGCGGATCACGCTGGCCTGCGGCGACTGCAAGCAGCGCAATTATGATACGATGAAAAACAGGAAAAACGATCCAGACAGGCTGGAGCTGAAGAAATACTGCCGCTTCTGCAAGAAGCATACTGCTCACAAGGAAACCAGATAACCACCGGGGACCGGGGGAAGTTGCGAGGGATTCAAATGGCGACAGAAAAGAAGGACGTGCATCCTGTGCAGAAGAAGGATGTCCTAAAAAAAGATAAGGCGAAGGCGCCCGCTTCCAAGAAGGCAAGAAAAGTTGACCTGAAGAAAACGGCGATTAGCATCGGCCACTTTTTTCGCGACGTCTTCTTTGAATTGAAGAAAGTCACCTGGCCCACCCGCAAAGAGTTCGTCTCGTATTCCATTGCGGTCGTGGTGTTTGTTGTGATTTTCGGCGCGATCATCTACGCGATGGACCAGTTGCTCTTGTTGGGCCTGAGGTTCATTGCCTGACGACCGAGGCTCAAGTGAGGAGGTTGGGGCGCGCCTGAAAGGCAGCTCCCTTCGAAATGGCGGATTTGGAAAATGCCAAATGGTATGTCATCCACACTTATTCCGGTTATGAGAATAAGGTGAAGGACAACCTTGAAAAGACAGTTGAAAACAACCCGGGCCTTCAGGAATACATCGCTGAGGTCAAAGTTCCCATGCAGGAGACCTTGAAGGTGGACAAACGCACCAACAAGCATGTCACCAAAATGGAGAAGCTTTTCCCAGGCTATGTGATGGTGAAAATGATCATGAATGACAAGATCTGGTCCGTTGTGCGCAACACGCGCGGCGTCACCGGTTTTGTGGGTCCGTCTTCGTCCAAGCCTGTGCCGCTGACCGATGAGGAAGTTGTGGCAATGGGTGTGGAGCGCATCCCGCTGAAGCTCGATATCGAGGCGGGTGAGCAAGTTAAGATTATTTCCGGTGCGCTCGAAAACTTCATTGGCGTTGTGGAGGATGTATATCCTGACCGCCAGAAGGTGCGCGTAAAGGTTTCCATGTTCGGCCGCGACACGCCGGTCGAGCTGGACTTCGTGGAAGTCCGCAAGCATTAATCAGGCAAGCACCCCGTAAGGGGTTCGTCACTGCAGTGGGAGGGCACGCCGTTGGCGGAATAACGTGACGGCGACCCACTATTACCACAATCGCTCAGGAGGGAATTATCATGGCCAAGAAGGTAACCGCAGTTGTCAAACTGCAAGTCAATGCCGGCAAAGCCACTCCGGCGCCGCCCATCGGCCCGGCTCTCGGCCAGCACGGCGTGAATATCATGGGCTTCTGCAAGGAGTTCAACGCCCGCACCGCAGAACAAGTGGGCTTGATTATCCCCATTGTGCTCACCGTCTATTCCGACAGGTCTTTCACGTTTATCACCAAGACGCCCCCGGCGCCGGTTTTGATCAAAAAGGCAATCGGTATCGAAAGCGGCTCTGCCCGGCCCAACACCGAAAAAGTTGCCAAGATCAAGAAGTCGCAGGTGCGCAAGATCGCCGAGACCAAGATGCCCGATCTCAATGCTGCCAGCGTTGAAGCCGCAATGAGCATGATCGCCGGCACAGCCCGCAGCATGGGCGTCACCGTCGTAGACGACTGATCTCACTGGCTGATTACCCAAATAAGTGGGAGGAACCAAGTTCCGCTAACACCACAAGGAGGTTGCAATATGCAAAGAGGCAAGAAGTATCAGGATAGCGCCAAACTGATTGACCGCACCAGGCAATATGTCGCCGCTGAGGCGATGGCACTGGCAGTCAATACAGCCAAAGCCAAGTTTGACGAGACGGTGGAAGTCTCCATCCGCCTTGGTGTAGACCCCCGCCATGCCGACCAGCAGGTGCGCGGCACAGTCGTGCTGCCCAACGGCACCGGCAAGACCCAGCGCGTGCTGGTTTTCGCCAAGGGTGACGCCGCCCGTGCTGCCGAAGAAGCCGGCGCAGACTATGTGGGCGCAGAGGAATACGTCGAAAAGATCACCAGCGAAAACTGGTTTGAGTTCGATGTGTGCGTGGCCACTCCCGACATGATGAGGATCCTGGGCAAGCTGGGCCGCGTGCTCGGCCCGAAGGGCTTGATGCCGAACCCCAAGAGCGGCACAGTGACCAACGATGTGGGCCGCGCCGTGCAAGAGATCAAGTCTGGTAAGGTGGAGTACCGCATCGACAAGACCAGCATTTGCCACGTGCCGATCGGCAAGGCGTCGTTCGGTCAGGAAAAACTGCTGGAAAACTTCCAGACACTGCTGGACGCCATTGTGCGCGCAAAGCCTGCGGCTGCCAAGGGCACCTACTTGAAGAGCGTCGTCGTGCATGCCACGATGGGCCCTGGAATCAAGATCATGACGGCCGGCGGCTGATCTGCCAAGGGCTTTCAGGGTAGGAGTAAAAGAGGCACTGTTGATGGCGGGGTAAGAGGATGCCCCGCCATTACTTTATTCTTCTTTGTGTGTAACCATTTAGTCTTGTTCAGCGCATTAATGCATGCATCTCGGTGAACTTCATCACAGAAGTTGGATCGCTCATGAGTTATTGTTGATATAAGTCAACGGACTGTATTCATTTTCAGTGGCAGTATTGCGTGAGTGCAGTTAGATTGAAAGGGATGATGATTCATGATCACTATTACTACAATTCTGGTATGGGTTCTATTTGGAGCCTTTGTTGGTTGGGTTGCCAGTATCATCACGAAGAATAACGCCCGCATGGGTGCTGCAGCAAACATCATTGTAGGATTGATTGGTTCGTTGATCGGCGGCTTCCTTGCTCCGATGCTGGGCGTAGGCTCTTATTCACAATTTAGCTTTGGCGGCTTTTTGATCTCGCTGGCAGGCGCGGTTTTATTATTGTTTGTTGTGAATCTGTTCCGGCGGGGCCGTCAAGACTGATTCTTTTTTCCAGTTAACGAGGATCATGGTGGAGTTGAAACAGCTCCACCATTCTTTTATACGCAGATAAGGATTCTATCAGACTTTTTCATAGAAGGTTAAAACTACCATTTCAGCCACGATGTGTCAACGTTAGTCCCCACACATCTGCAAATACTATCAGTGCTGAAAACATCATGGAAAGGATCATGAATTATGTGGATCATTCTCTGGATTCTCTTTGGCGCCTTGATTGGCTGGATCGCCAGCATCATAACAAAGAACAACTCTCGCATGGGCGCCGGAGCCAACATCCTCATCGGCTTGCTTGGCTCGCTGGTGGGCGGCTTCATTGCCTCACTGCTGGGCTTCGGTGGGATCTCGGAGTTCAGCCTGGTAGGTCTCCTATTCTCTCTGGGCGGTGCGGTGCTGATCCTGCTGATTGTCAACATGTTTACCAAGGGCAAGAAATAGGCTGGTGCCACTTCAGCGGAGCGTGCATAGGATGAAGCATCTGCTTGATGGAGCTGATTCCAATGCCCGTGTTGCCCTATGACCGCACCGCTGCTGTGGCCTATGCCCACCGTTGGGCCTTTGGCCGTAACCCACGTTATTATGATTATTCAGAGCTTGGTGGCGACTGCACCAGCTTTACTTCTCAATGCATTTATGCCGGTGCAGGTGTGATGAACTATACCCCGGTGACGGGGTGGTATTATAGTAACGCAAACAACAAAAGCCCTTCATGGACCGGTGTGCCATACTTGTATAATTTCATTACCGGTAATGGCGGTGCTGGCCCATTTGCCACAAAGGTGCCCATGGAGGGCTTGCTGCCCGGTGACTTCTTGCAGTTGGGAGACGGCACTGGCCGATTTTACCATAGCCCGTTCATTGTGGCCGTGGGAAGCCCCGCCTCACCGGACAACATTTTGGTGGCTGCACACACTTATGACTCTGACAACCGCCCGCTTTCCACCTACACATATCGAGCTGTGCGGTTCTTGCATATTCTGGGTGTGAGACGATAGTTGTCATTTCCGGCTCCTCCTGCGACATTTAGCGCAGATAACGTGGCAATGATGCTGTTCTGGCGCTATAATCATGCCATTGGGAAATGGAGTGAAAATGATGAATTACACCGTCAAGCAGAAGATCATGGCTTTCGGCAAGCAGTACCGTGCCTTTGACGGAAGCGGCAATCAAATTTATGAGATCCGCTCAATGATACTGTCACCGGAGCGGCGCAAGGAAGTTTATGACATGGCCGGCCGTTTGGTAGCCTGGTCGGAGTGGCCGGTGATGAGCGAACACGCATCACTTGTGGCTGGTGCCCATGGCGGTTCGCTGGAAGTGCCGTTCATGAGCCTCACGCCCGAGTGGAATGGCAGTTATGACAGCGCTGCCTTTAGCATCTCGGGTGATTTCTTCCGGCGCTATTTCGACGTGCGCGTCGGCGGAAGGCAAGCCGCCACGATCGGCAAGGAGTTCTTTGCCTTCAGCGACACCTATGAGGTGAATGTGGATGAAAGCATGATGGCACCGGAAATCGTGTTACTCCTCGTGGCAATCATCGACCACAAGTATCACAGCGACAAGAGTTGAAGTTTTTGTCTCATCCTGCCCGCAGAGGGATCCTTCTGCGGGCTTTTCTTTTTCTAAATGTTAGTCGACAAGGATGATAAATGCTGTTATAATTACTCTGACAGATAGAACACTATCACGCAGAGCACATGGAGCGTTTTGCAGCTACGTAAGTTGTCTAGGGCAAATCATAACCACCCACGCAAAACGTAACATGTAGTTTGGGTTTTGCAAACAGCTTAATTAAGTCAAACAAAAGATTCATCAAAATGAACAGTGTAATTAAAAATATTAATAAAACTCTTGAAATAAATCAATTGTATGAGTATAATTGCAGACAAAATGATCTGTTGGAGGGCTGTATGCCATGGACAACGCAAAGAAAAAGGAGATGTTGCTCCCGCCACTGCTGCGCATCCTGCGGGAGAACCGTCGATACAACGTGTGGCTTGTGTTCATGGCCGCGGCCATATCGCTGGACGCTGTGGGCCAAATCCTGATGGCTTGGACATTTTCCGGTATGGTGGATAGCACCATCGGTAAAGACATGGCCGGCTTTGGCGAGCATTTGCTGGGTATCGGGGGGCTGCTTGTGATAGGGCTGCTGATGGCAGCGCTGGCTCGCTATAGCACCGGCCGCTATTCCAGCCTCAGCGCCCGCAACCTGCGGATGCGGTTGGGGGCCAAGTTTACCCGGCTTTCCATGCCCTGGCTGGAGAAGCGCCGCACCGGTGACCTTTTGTCGTTGTTGGGCAACGATCTGAGCCAGTTTATCAGTTATCTGGATGAGCAGCTGCGCTGGGTGTTCAGCGATGTGGCGCGGTTTGCACTGTCTCTGGCTTATATGATTTATTTAAACCCCTGGCTCACGCTGGCCACAGTGGCCTATGTGCCCGTGGGTGCAGCCATCTCGATGTTGGCCGGCAAGCCTGTGCAGCGGTTCACCGAGAAGCAAAACAAAAAGCTTGGCGGCGCCAACGCCATCGCGCAGGATGCTGTCAGCGGTCACAGCGAGGTGAAGGCCTTTGGCATGCAGCCCTGGATCATGGAGAAATTCACCGGAGCGCTCGATGGGTGGAAGATGTCAGGCCTTCGGGTGGCCAACGCGCAGGTGCCAGTGGGAGTAGCAGCCACAGTCAATCTGGTGATCCCCTACTTGCTGCTGAGTGCGGTGGGCTTGACGTTTGTGCTCAATGGCAATATGACCGGCGGCCAGCTGCTGGCCTTCCTCATGGTGACCAACGGTGTGATGAACCCGCTGATGTCGTTGACCTGGCGCATCACTGAAATGCGCCGCGCCGCCGGCGCGGCCACCCGGCTGGCCGAGGTGCTGGATGGGCCTGAGGAGCGCTCCGGCGGGGAGCGCCTTACAGTTGCCCCCGGTGAGCCGTTGGTCAGTTTCCGTAATGTGAGCTTCTCCTATGCCCGCGACAACGGTGACGGCACCTCTACCCCCCAGCAGGTGTTTGCCGGGCTTGATCTGGACATCCATCCCGGAGAAAAGGTGGCTGTGGTGGGCCAGAGCGGCAGCGGCAAGAGCACACTGCTCCGGCTCGCGGCTGGGTTTTATGAGCCTGACAGCGGGCAGGTGCTGTTTGGCGGTCATGCATTGAACCGTTGGGAGCTTCAGGCGCTTCGAAGCCACATGGCCTTGGTTGATCAGGACACCTATCTGTTTCCCGGCACCATCGGGGAAAACATCGCCTGCGGCGTGTTTGGCGACCGTGAGCCCGCTTCGGAGGATCAAGTTGCAGAGGCGGTGCGTCTGGCCAGGCTCGATGGCTTTGTGGCCGGTCAGGCGGAAGGGCTGCACACTGCGGTGGGCGAGAGGGGGAGCAAGCTCTCCGGCGGCCAGCGCCAGCGTGTGGCCATCGCCCGCGCGGCATTGCGCAACGCGGAGTTCCTGATGCTGGATGAGCCCACCAGCGCGCTGGATGTTACGACGGAGAAGGAGATCCAAAAGGAGTTGGAGACGTTGATGCGCGGTCGCACGGCGTTGATTGTGACGCATCGGCTGTCGATGGCGCTTTATGCTGACCGTATTGTGGTGCTGGATGGTGGCGCGGTGGCCGAGCAGGGCACACATGAGCAACTGATGGAGCGGAAGGGATTGTATTACGCGCTTTACAACAAGCAACTGGAGAACGCTGGAGGTGAGGCAGCATGAAAGCGACACTGGCCAATACCTGGAGATCTCTTCGGAGAATGCTGCAATATACCAAAGGGAACCGGGTGCAGTTCTATTCGGGCCTGCTGATCGACTGCTCCGACAGTTTGGTCACAAACGCCGTGTTCAGCTATGTGCTCATGCTCGTGTTTGCCGGCATCGAAAGCAAGGATCCCTCTTCGGTCGGTAAGGTGGTGGTGTCACTGGCACTGGGGGGGATCCTGTTTCTGGCGGTTTTTGTGCTGGGGCCTTGGCTGCAGCAGCGGGCCAGTGTGAGGGCTGTGGCACGGCTACGGCGAGAGGTGATGGAGCAGACACTCAACCTGCCCACGGTGTGGTTTGATGAGAGGCATAGCGGCGATGTGATCTCCCGCCTGACTGCCGACATGCAAGCCGCCGAGCAATGCCTGGGCTGGCAGCTGCGGTTCCCCCTGAAGGGGCTGATTGCCGGTGTGGGCTGCACCATTATGATGTTTGCACTGGAGTGGCGCATGGCGTTGATCGCGCTGCTGATTGGTTTTTTCTCCGTTTGGGCGATGAGCCGTTTCGCCACGCCAATCAAGAGAGCTTCTGATAAGATCCAGGCTGGACTGGGCAAGGTGAGTGAAGCGGCTTCCGATTTGCTGGCAGCCGCACCGGTGCTGCGTGTGTTCAACCTGGCCCGCTGGGCTGGAAATCGGATGGACTGGGCCAGCGAAGAGGTTTATCGCCACACCCGCACCCGCGTGCGCTATCAAACCAGCCAGGACGTGGTCAACAACTTCAGCGGATGGGTTATGTTTGTGGGGTTGGTGTTGATCGGAAGCCTGGGCGTGATCAACCAATGGTTCAGTTTCGCCACATTGATGGCGGTGATCCAGTTGAACAATGGGCTGGGCATGTTGTTTCAGACCATCGGCGGCTCATTTTCGCAGCTGCAGGGCTCTTTGGCCGGCGCAAACCGCGTGTTTGAGATGCTGGATGCTGAAAAGGAGGCCAGTGACGGCGAGGTGCTCGCGCCACTGGTGGGCAGCCCGGCCATCCGCCTGCACGATGTGACATTCTCCTATGAGGCGGGCCATGATGTATTAGCCGGGCTGAGCGCAACGGTGCAGGCTGGTGAAAAGGTGGCGCTGGTGGGCGGCAGCGGCTGCGGCAAAAGCACTGCCTTGAAATTGCTGTTGAACTTCTATGGTGTGAGCTCCGGCCACATCGAGCTTTTCGGCCACCGGCTTGACAGCGGCTCCACCGCCCTGCGGCGCAACGTTGCCTATGTGCCGCAGACATGCTATCTGTTTTCCGGCACCGTGCGCGAAAACATCGCTGCAGGCCGGCCTGGTGCCACCGACGGGGAAATTGAGCAAGCAGCCATGGCTGCACTCGCCCATGATTTCATCCTGGAGCTGCCCCAGGGTTACGACACCGAGGTGGGTGAGCGAGGCGCCCAACTTTCCGGCGGCCAGCGCCAGCGGATCGCCATTGCCCGGGCCATCCTCAAGGACGCACCGCTGCTGTTGCTTGATGAGGCCACTGCATCGCTGGACTCCCAGTCGGAAGCCCAGGTGCAGGCAGCGCTGGAGCGGCTCATGCAGGGCCGCACCGTGGTGGTGGTGGCCCACCGATTATCCACGGTGCGCAATGCTGACCGCATCCTGGTGCTGGAGGGCGGTGCGATTGTGGAGCAGGGTGCCCATGATGAGTTGCTGGAGATCGGGGGGCGTTATGCCGAGTATTATCAAACGCAGTTTGCCGGTGCGGACGCTTTGAGTGCATAATTTGTTTGTTTTTTTCAGGAGATGAAGTAGAATAAAAGCAAATCATGCATTTCAGGAGGCCCGCCATGAAAAGACGCATCGGCATTCTGACCAGCGGTGGGGATTGCCCCGGCCTCAACGCAGCGATCCGAGGGGTTGCAAAGGCGGCATATGAACTGTTTGACGCGGAGATCATCGGCTTTGCTGATGGCTACAAGGGCCTGATCGAGGGCGAATACCGCACGATGGAGAAACATGAATTCTCCGGCATCCTCACGCTTGGCGGCACAATCCTGGGCACCTCTCGCCAGCCTTTCAAAACGATTCGGGTGATCGCCGACGACAATGTGGACAAGGTCGGCGAGATGAAAAAGAATTATGAGAAGCTCAAGCTGGACTGCATGGTGATACTGGGCGGCAATGGCACGCACAAAACAGCCAATCTGTTAAGCCAGCAGGGCCTCAATGTGATCGGCCTGCCCAAGACCATCGACAATGACCTGTGGGGCACCGATGTGACCTTTGGTTTTCACACCGCGGTGGACATCGCAACCGACGTGGTGGACCGCATCCACACCACGGCCACAAGCCATGGCCGCGTGATGGTGATCGAGCTCATGGGCAACAAGGCCGGCTGGCTCACGCTCTATGCCGGTGTGGCCGGCGGTGCTGATATCATCCTGCTGCCTGAAATCCCCTATGATATTGAGAAGGTTTGCCGGGCGGTGGAGAAGCGCCGCAAGCAGGGCAAGGACTTTTCCATCGTCACTGTGGCCGAGGGCACATTGAGCCGGGAGGAAGCGGCCCTGCCCAAAAAGGAGCTGAAGGCCGCGCTGGAGGCCCGCACAGTGCCTGTGAGTTATCGTGTGGCGGCGGACATCCAGAAGGCCACCGGCGCGGAGACCAGGGTGGTTGTGCCGGGCCACATCCAGCGCGGCGGCTCGCCATCGGCTTATGACCGGGTGCTGGCCACCAGGTTCGGTGCCTTTGCGGCGGAGCTCATCAAAGCCGGGCAATATGGCACCACGGTTGCTTTGGTCAATAACAGCGTGCAGGCCAACCCGTTGGCCGAAGTGGCTGGCAAGGCCAAGCTGGTGCCATCAGACCATGAGCTGGTGCGCATCGCCAAGAGCATCGGGATCAAGTTTGGAGATTGACACTACGACACAGAATAGCGGGTGGGCCTATAGGCCCACCCGCTTTTTGAATAGCTTTTCCCTCCGGCTCATACACTGTTTATGACCTGGAGGAAAGCGCATGATCCGGTTATTGAAGCCAGCCACCCTCACGCTGGCTGCGTTGAATCTACTCGACATGGCCATTACCGCTTGCCTGCTGGCCCGGTTTGGCAAGGCTGCGGAAGCCAACATGCTGATGCGGGAGATGTGGCAGGCGTCACCGGTTCTATTTGTGGCGTTCAAGGCGCTGCTGAGCGTGGTATTCCTGGCTCTTGCCCGCAAAGCCGATTGGCTGCGCCGGTGGATGGTGTTTGCCGTGATGCCAGCCACCGCCGTTTATCTTGTTGTGGTAGGGTGGGGTGTGTTTGTGCTGGTCAACATGTTGTAAAGGGGATTAGTCGCTTGACCACGAATCCACAAAGCTCCTGGCAATCTCATCGATCACCTTGTTGGAGAGCACATATTCCACCAGGTCGCCATCCACATAAGCCTTATCAAAAGTCAGGCTGATTACCTGGTAGGAAGCTGTGCCACCATCGTCAATCACCGGGCCGCCTACGATCACGGAGACCTGCCGGCGGATGGTCATGCGCCGGGAGCTATCAGCGGACGGAGTATCGCACAGCATGGTGATCACCCTTGCGTCCATCTTGTATGCCGGCGTTTCCCACAGCATCGGGGTGGCATCTTCCGGCATCAGGGAAAGCCAAGGTTCGTCCGGATAGGACTCAATTTGTTCGATTAACCCCACTGCCCTGCCTGTGCTGTCCAGAATGATGGGCTGGAATTCTTCTGCGTCCAGCATGGTCCAGCCCCCGGGAAGCCGCAGTGCGCCCCAGGTTGTGGTGATTGCCTGGCTTGCAAGCTTGAGTGCAGGATACTTCGCAGGATCCTTGTCCTCCGCCACATCCAGCCAGGGGCCGGTGTAACCCACCGACTTCGGCTCCGGCCAGGGTGTCAGCTCCGGTGTTTTTGTCTCAAAGTCCTCGGCAGGATCGTTGGTTTGCGCTGTGACTTGCGCAGAGCCCGCTGGCTCGCCGGTCATCATGACGGCAGTGGGCGCTGGGCTTGTGCTCCCCGTGGATGCAGCCGTGCCGGAGCACGCTGCCAGCACCAGCGGCAGCGAAACCACCAATGCGATGGTCACCCAGCTGGCAAAGGCTGTCCTTGCTTTTTCTGTGGATTTGTTTGGTTTTTCCTTCATGGCAGAAGAATACTGCCTGTGGGTATCGTTGTCAACCAAAACGGGAATTGCGGAAGGAATTTCCCAACCGGCGTCAAATCAATAGTCAAAGAGGCGATTGGTATGGGGGAAGCGTTGTTTTATGAGCGTCTGCCAACAGGAGCAGTGAAGTGCCTGCTGTGCCCCCATGGCTGCGTGATCGGCGAAGGCAGCCGTGGCATTTGCGGTGTGCGGGAAAACAGTGGCGGAATGCTGCACTCCATGAATTATGGTCTGCTCACTTCCATCGCCGCCGACCCGGTGGAAAAAAAGCCGCTGCGGCATTTCCTGCCGGGCACGCGCACTCTCTCCTGCGGCAGTTTCGGCTGCAACCTGATGTGCCTGCATTGCCAGAACTGGCAGATCGCCAGAGGCAGGCCCGGCGCCATTGAGATGACTCCGCAGGCATTTGTGGCGATGGCCCGCGAGCAGGATTGCCCGTCGGTGGCATTCACCTACAACGAGCCCGGCATGTTTTATGAGTGGGTGCTGGAAGCCGCCCGCGTCGCCCATGCCGTGAGTTTGAAGACAATCCTGGTCACCAACGGATACCTGAACCGGGAGCCGCTGCTGCGACTCCTGCCCCACATCGATGCGATGAACGTGGATTTGAAGGCCTTCACCGAAGAGGGCTATCTCAAGGTTGGCGGCAGGCTCGCGCCGGTGATGGAGTATATTGAAACTGCTCAGGCATGCTCTCATGTGGAGGTCACGATGCTGCTTGTGCCCGGCATCATTGACACGGTGGAGGAAGTGGAGAGGGCTGCCAAGTGGCTTGCTGGCCTTTCACCGGAGCTGCCGCTGCACCTGTCTCGGTGCTTCCCTGCTTTCCGGCACACGGCGGAGCCCACTTCGATCCCGTTTATGCACAAGGCGGCAGAGGCGGCTCGGAAGCATTTGAAACATGTGTATCTGGGGAATGTGTAAGCATCGGGAATATCGCAGGGTCATTCATGTTCATTGGATGGAGGAAAGAGAGATATGAGCATCATCGGCGCGGCGTTTTATCCGCATCCGCCGCTTGTTTTGCCGGAGGTGGGGCAGGGCCAGGAGCGGGCTGCTGCCGCTACAATCGCAGGAATGGAGCGGCTCAGTGCAATGGTCGCCGAATTGAAGCCACAAGTCGTGGCCGTGGTGACACCCCATGGGCCAGCTTTTTCCGACGTGATCGCCGTAACTGACGCGAAGGAGCTGAGCGGCACAATGGAGCGCTTCCGCGCGCCGGAGGTGAGGCTCACAAAGCCCGTGCATCAGGCGCTGCTGAGCGCTTTTGAGGAAGAGTGGAGCCGTGACAACCTGCCGGTGGCGAGGCTGGATGGAGCGACACTCCGCAAGCTAGGCGCCAAAGCGGAGCTGGATCACGGAGCGCTTGTGCCACTCTTTTATTTGGAGAAGCAGTATTCAGATTATGCCATCCTGCACATTTCACCCGGCGGCCAGCCATTGCGCAGGCAGTATCTGGCCGGCCAGGCGCTGGCCCGGGCGGTTGAACGCCTGGGGATTTCGGTGCTGGTGCTGGCCAGCGGCGATATGTCCCACAAGCTCAAATCCAGCGGGCCCTATGGCTTTGATCCGGCTGGGCCGCAGTTTGACAAGCTCATTGCCGATGCCATCCGCTCCGGCACACCAGGCAGCATTCTTACCATTGACCCTGGCCTTGCCCGCAGCGCCGGTGAGTGCGGCTGGCGGCCGGCGGCTTTCGCGCTGGGGGCGCTGGACGGTCTGGCAGTGGAGAGCCAGCTGATCAGTTATGAAGGCCCTTTTGGCGTGGGGTATCTCACGGCACTTCTGTCAGCGAAGGAAGGCGCTGCACCGGGCTTTTTGGACGAACTGGACCGCGCTGAACAGGGCAGGGCTGCTGCAGCTCGCATGAATGAGGATGCCTATGTGCGCCTGGCGAGGGAAACCATCGAGCGGTATGTCCGTGGTGGCCGCAAGCCTCAGTGGGCGGAGTTGAAGCAAGGCATGAGCGAGCTGGACACTCTCAGGATGGAGAAACGCAAGGCCGGTGCGTTTGTGTCGCTCCATTTGGAAGGTGAGCTGCGGGGCTGCATGGGCACCATCGTGCCGGTTTGTCAGCATGTGGGGGAGGAGATCATCCGCAACGCTGTGACCGCCTGCAGTGACGACCCACGCTTCCCACCGGTGCAGGCTGACGAATTGCAGGGCCTTGCGGTGAAGGTTGATGTGTTGAGCCCCTTTGAGCCGGTGGCATCACCGGACGAATTGGATCCGGCGCGATATGGCGTGATCGTGGAGAAGCAGGGGCGGCGGGGTTTGCTGCTGCCGGCACTGGATGGTGTGGACACCGTGGAGCGCCAGCTGGAGATCGCCTGCCGGAAGGCAGGGTTTGCCTGGAAGGCAGGCGATGGGGCAATCAAGCTCTTCCGCTTCACGGTGGAACGGCACGGAGAAGAGGATTGACCTGCCTGCAAGCTTAAGGTTCATGCTCTAGGTGAGAATTTATGATATAATTCTGAACTGCACAAAAGTGCAGTTTGGAGATCGCATGACACCGCAATCGGAATTCAGCATCCGTATTCTGGATAAAGGCCCCTATATCGTGACCGGCGGCGTGCCTCTTTGGGATTATTCGATCATATCTGACCGTATGGGTACAGCCACCGACTACCGGCCAGACAGGGAGTATCCCCCGGCACAGACCTATTCGCTGTGCCGGTGCGGCAAGTCCAAACACATGCCATATTGCGACGGCTCCCACAGCCAAGCGGGCTTTGTGGGCCGGGAACGTGCCAGCCGCAAGCTCTTCGCCGAGCAAGCTGTTGTCTTTCGGGGCCCCGGCCTCATTTTGGAGGATGTGGAGCACTTATGCATGCTGGCGCGGTTCTGCCACCTGGGCGGAGACACCTGGACGCTCATCGAGCGCTCCGGCGATCCCCGTGCCCGTGACCTTGCGATCCGGGGCGCGGTTAATTGCCCGGCCGGCAGGCTGGTCGTTCGTGACGCGCAGTCCGGTGAATTGATTGAGCCGGAGCTTGAGCCCTCCATCTGGATGCTGCGTGATGACCTCACCGGCTATTCGGGGCCGCTGTGGGTGCGGGGCGGCATCCCGATCATCTCTGCTGACGGTACGACCTATGAGGTGCGCAATCGCGTAACGCTGTGCCGCTGCGGTCAATCGTCCATCATGCCGTTTTGCGACGGGTCGCATATTATGACTAGGTTCAAGGGATAGGAGAATTTGTGTATGAACCTTTGGCTGACCATGCCCGACGGAGCGCTGCAGCCCGGCTTTTTTGCCATGCTGGCTGCCTTCCGCGATATGCGGGAGGAGCGTTACCGTGATATTTATGACGACCAGGCCTTTGACTTTGCGGCTTATGTCGCTGAGTTGAATGGGTTCAGCCGGGGAGAAAACCTGCCGGAGGGTTGGGTGCAGGCATCGGTGTTTTGGTTGACTGACGGCAGTCAGATCATTGGCACTGGCCGGGTGCGGCATATTGCCGATGAGGAACTGCTCCATGACGACGGAAACATCGGCTATGACATCAACCCCCAATTTCGCAGGCAGGGGTATGGCACATTGATGCTTGCCCTGCTGTTGGATGAAGCGAAAAAGATGGGGATGGAAAAAGCCCTTGTCACGTGCGAAAGTGACAATGAGGGCTCAAGAAAAATTATCGAGAAGAACGGAGGCGTTTATGCGGGGGAGTCTGTTTCAAAGGAGAACGACAAGACAGTTTTGAGGTTTTGGGTGGCGGCTGCCGAATAGCAGACGGTTCGGTCTGGCATCAGTTGGGTCGCAGCATCAACTGCCTGGCAGCCTCCCTGGCTTCTTTTTCATGCCCTTCCGGGATTGGAATCTCAACTATATCCTTAAATATTACCAGATAAGTATATTGGATTAGCAGGACAGGGCTCGTGCTGTTCTTCATTACCTCCGCTTTTTCCAACCTTGTGAATTTTCCGTCCCACCAAAATAACTGGCCGATTAGCCATACACCGCCATGTGATATAATGACTTCTCCAGAATCTTGCAGAATTGCCTTGCGTCTTTGCCCCCGAGACAATAAGTAAACACCGGCAATCAATACACAACAGCCCACAGCCCCAATAAGAAACAACATCGTATTCGCAGGGTAGATTGCCCATAATCGTATCCCATTGATAAGGGCTATAATGGCAACCACAACGAAAAAAACCGGTGATTTTTTTACAGGGTTTGTACTGACTTTTTTCAAAGCTTGACGGCGCAATTTATCCAGTTCTGTCTGACCATAGCTCCAGCGCGCATACACATCTTCGTCATTGTCCATACGCCTGAACACATCAAACCTGCTAGAGTACCACATGGACATAAAGATTCCAGTAAGCAAGAGCACCAACCCTAGCTGTGGACCTACTGTTTGAATAAATATTTGTATGAAACTCGTTTGCTGGCGAGCCAAGAAGAGGCTCGTTGATGCAACTTGTGTTTGGATCCTTATGAACATTGGGGCTATGATCAAGATGATTCCAACAACGACAATTGAGACGCTAGACAGCAAACCAGGGACACCTTTGCGTTTCATGAGCAACCTCAAAGTGCTGATTCTCAGACTCATTATAGCAAAAGATTACAATAAATGATATATGCGCCTGGTCATGATACTTTGTTTGAGGGTCAATACGGCTGATCATTCAACTTCCTCGCCGCAGCCCATGCCTCTTCCTCTCAACACGGGGTAGAGTGATGGCCAGCAGGCCGAGTGCGGAGAGGGTGATGCCGGTGATATGCCGGAGTTTGCGTTTCGAGACAACATAGTACCCTCGTTGTGTACTATCACTCTGTAAGGTAAATCCTATTATAGAGAGCCTCAGCCCGCAGGTATGCCTCCCGCAGAAACACCGCCGGTTCTTTGAACCTGGAGTGTGTTATCATCACTTCCATCAACAGCGGCGCTTTGTAGCCCGATTGCTGTATCAGGCTGCAAATCTCATCGAAGTCAATAAACCCCTCGCCGGGCAGCACATGATCCACAAATTCCATGATCCTGTCTGACAGATGAACCGCCAGCAGCCGATGCTTCCATTGCTCCAACAGCGTGAATGTCCTTGGGCCATCCACCTGGTCGTGTGACGAATCATAACAGAAACCGATATGCTCCGGGTTTGCTGCTGCCAGCGCGTTCGTCACCAAATCGGTGGCAATCCCCGGCATGACGTTTTCCAGCGCGAAACGGATGCCCGCATTCTTTGCGATTGCCTCCAAAGACGGTAGCATTGTGATAAGGTCTCTGTTTCGTTGTTTATATTCTTCTGGCTTGAAGTCAAATGCGCTGCAATGCAGCACAATCACCGGCGCGGAAAGCAACACGGCGGCATCGGCTACCTGTTTGGTAGTCTCCAGAGCATCCGGCATGTCCAGCGAGTCGCTGTGAATGGTATCCATTGAAAGGCCGTGCGACTTCAGTTGGTCGTTCAGTTGCTTGGCTGTGAGGAGATTTATGATACCGCTGTGGTGGTAGTTGCTGCCTAGGGAGACATGCGTGAAGCCAGCATTTTTGATCAATGGTAATTGCTCGCGCAGGGGGATGGAATAGTCGAAGCAGGTCGATATGGAGATGTTCTTCATTTGCCCTTCTCCTTATAAAAGTCCTACCCCTCAAACTCAATCGGATCGGGCTGCGTGAGCTGGTGGTTGCACTTGAGGGCGTAATTGTCCGTCATGCCGGCCACGTAGTCGCACACAATGCGGTTGTAGGGCGCATTCTCTTCATCATAAAACCATGCCATCCGCGCCAGGTAGTCGCCAAACGCCCGGTCACAGGGCAGCGACTCGGCTGCCCATGCCTCCGGGATGCGCCCCAGCCTTTGAAGCCCTTCCAGGAAGTGCTCATAAATGCCGTCGATGATCTTGGCGCAATACTGTTGATAACGCACCAGCCTCGGGTGGTAATAAATGCGCTTGTAGTTAAAATCCCGCAGCGTCAGCATGAGCTCAAACCGTTCGTCGGAGAAGCCCATGCGGTTTGCCTTTAGGGAGTTTTCAATAAGATCCAATACCAGGGTGTTGATGAGATTGGCGTTCATCTGCTCCAGGTCGGAGCTCAGGCCATGGGGCAGGTCTTCGGGCTTGATGAGGTTGGCACGTAGTGCGTCCTCGATATCGCGGCCCAGATAGGCAATCTTGTCCGCAAAGCGCACGGCGCAGCCCTCCCAGGCAGCGGGGGTGGAAAAGCCGCCGGAGGCCGCCTTCTCCACTGGATCCAGCGGCAGGCCGTCAGGTTCCAGATATTGCTCAAACACCTCTCCGTTGTGGCAGAGGATCGCGTCACGCACGCCGAAGGTGAGATTCAAACCCCGGCCGTTGTTGGCCAGGCAGTCCACCACGCGGAGGCTGTGGGCTTCGTGCTGGAAGGCCTTCATCTTTTTCTTCAGCTCCCGCTCGCCGCTGTGGCCAAAGGGTGCGTGGCCCAGATCGTGGCCCAGTCCTGCTGCATAGGCCAGTTCCCCGTCGAGCCCCCAGCCGTTGCGGGCCAGGCCCCGGCACACGGTGGCGGCGATCGTGGCCACATGCATCACATGCTCGATGCGGGTGCAGATGTGATCGTTTTCCGGTGCGAACAGAAATTGCGTTTTATGCTTCAAACGCCGGAACGGCATCGAGTGGATAATGGCTGTCTGGTCGCGGAAATAGGGGCCGCGCACATCCTCGCCCCGGCTCACGATCCGGCTTGTGAGCTGCTCCTCGGTTAGCGTGTTGAACATTGGCCCTCCCTAAACAGTCCTGCCGATCTTTACCAACTTCAT
Organism: Bacillota bacterium; assembly: GCA_023435705.1. GTDB lineage: Bacteria > Bacillota > Clostridia > Christensenellales > UMGS416 > JAEYRA01. The sequence goes on from JAEYRH010000009.1 coordinate 318,019, forward strand.
TCGTTATCATTTTAACATGTTTTGTTCAATGGCAACAGGCCCGGCAGCCTGAAGCGTCGGTTCAGCCGCCTATCCCGACGACTCGGAGCGTTTGCCGTGCGGCGTGCTGCTTTTGTGCTATAATCAGGAAATCTGAGGAGGCCGTTATGCCGCAATCCACTTATGAGTATGTATTATTGTTCGCTGCCCTGATCCTGGGCGCGGTTGTTGTATCAATCGTTGTGCGCCGAACGCAAAGCGCTCGCCGCCGCCGATGGCTCGTGCGCCAGTGGGGTGAGCCGGTTGACCGGAAATACACCCCCAACGAAATGATCCATATCCGCAGTCAGGCATCACTGCTGTCGGGCGGATTTGCCGTGGACAGCACCACCTGGAACGACCTGGACATGGACAAACTCTATGAACGGGCCAACCACACGCTGACAGACGCCGGTGACCACATGCTCTACGCGATGCTTCGCACGCCGCTCACCGATCCGGCGGAACTGGAGAAGCGGCGCAAGCTCATCGCTTGGGCCGGTGAGGACGAGAAGGGCCGCGAGCGCCTGAAGGGTATGCTCTATGACCTGGGGCGTGATGGCTCGGTGGATTTGCAGGGTCTGTTTTCCGGCGACTGGTACCGGGCTTCCAGGTTGGTTGGCTGTGTGGCGCTGAGCGCCGGGCTCGTGCTGGCCATTGTGCTGAGTCTTTTCGGTGTTGTGGCTGCGGTGATGCCTGCCATCCTGCTGGCCATCGCCAATATGATCATCGCGATGCGCGCCCGCGCCGCCATCGGCAGCTATCTCAACCTCACGCAACAGATTCCGCCGCTGCTCAATACCGCCCGCCGCGTAGCCCAGGCCGGTGTGCCGGGATTTGAGGAGGAGTCAGAACGCATGACAGCGCTCCTGAAACCGCTCAGAAGCATACTGCGCAGCAATCTGCAGGTGTTTTATAGCAGTGCCTACAGCTCCGCCGATGCGTTCCTATATTTCAAGCTGTTCTTCCTGCTGGAGCTGATCAGCTACTACCGGCTGGCCCGGGCGATTGCACGCCACCGGGAGGAGATCCTGGAGGCCTGCCGCTTTGTGGGCACGGTGGATGCGCTGCTATCCACGGCCAGTTGGCGTGAAACACTGCCGCAATGGTATGAGCCGGAGTTTGAGAACAGCGGGAGCAAGCCATCTCTCTCATTTGAGGAGATGACGCACCCTTTGCTCAAAGGTGCTGTGCCCAATGATGCGGAGCTCAACCACAATCTGCTGCTCACCGGATCCAACGCCACCGGCAAATCCACCTTTCTCAAGGCGGTGGCGTTGAACGCCGTGCTGGCCCAAAGCCTTTGCACCGTTACGGCAGCCAGCTGGCAAGGTAGCTTCTTCCGGGTCTACACCTCCATGGCGCTGCGCGATGACCTGTTTCGGGATGAAAGTTACTTCATCACCGAGATCAAGACGTTGAAGCGCATGCTGGATAACCTGGATGACGGCACACCTTGCCTGTGCATCGTGGACGAGGTGTTGCGCGGCACAAACACCGGCGAGCGCATCGCTGCGGCCAGCGAGGCATTGCTGCAGTTTTCCCGGCAGAATTGCCTGTGCCTGGCCGCGACGCACGACATCGAGCTCACCCACATTCTTGATGGCGTCTATGAAAACATGCACTTCACTGAGTTCGTGGAAGACGGCGCGATCCGCTTCGACTACAAGATTCGCCCGGGCCGCTCCCAGAGCCGCAACGCGATCAAGCTGCTGGAGTTGCTGGGATATGGCGATGAGTTGGTGGCTGCCGCCAACCGAAGGCTGGAGAGTTTTGAAAAAACCGGCCGTTGGGCAGCCGCCGGCGAATATGGCCGGTCTGCCGGTCAATAGTATTCCTATCAACACAATCGGAGGAAGTATGGGGAAACTGACTGAGCTGCGCAATGCTGTGAATGGAATCCTGTTTCAACAGGCTGATCAGGCCTTGCAGGCAGAAGGCTGGTCGCACCTCTACGGTGTGTCGCAAACAGCGGCGCTGCTGGCCTCTCATCGGGCCCTGGACGCAGGTACATGTGCCGCGGCGGGGCTGCTGCACGACATCTATTCGGTTCGCACCGGCGAGGAGGCCGATCACGCACTGCACGGTGCGGCGGATGCTGCCCGGATCCTGGCTGCGATTCCAGGCTATGATGAGCAGGAGCGCGACAGCATTTGCCATATGATCCTGCGCCACAGCGATAAGGAGGCCATTGACTGCCCGCTGGAGGAATGCCTGAAGGATGCCGACGTGCTGGCCCACTGGCTGTTTGAACGGGAAAAGAAATTCAACCGGGCCAAGGCTGTGCGCATCCGCAAAGTGATAAAAGAGTTGGGGTTCGAAGGCAACGTGCGGGAGGAATAGGATACTCCTTCGCCTGTTTGACAAACTACCAACACCAGACTTATAGTATTAAAGACTTGGAACAAATTGGGAGGCAACAATGTCCCACTGTGCAGGATGTGCCAACAGCGGCAAGTGCTCGCCGGACAAGCAGTCACATTGCGGTGTTGAGAACAATGAGAATAACCAAATCGGCAAAGTCATCGCCGTGATGAGCGGCAAGGGCGGCGTGGGCAAATCCACCGTTACGGCGCTGCTGGCCCGGGCTATGAAGCGCCAGGGCCTTAATGTGGGAGTGATGGACGCCGACATCACCGGCCCCAGCATCCCAAGGCTTATGGGCGTGCAGGGCAAGACGGTGGACAACGGCATGTTTGGCCTGCTGCCGCCGGAGGATGAATATGGCATTCCAGCCATGAGCCTGAACCTGCTGCTTGAGAGCGAAGACCAACCGGTGATCTGGCGCGGGCCGGTGATCACCGGCGTGGTCACCCAGTTCTGGAAGGATGTGTTCTGGGGCAAGCTGGATGTGCTATTGATCGACCTGCCGCCGGGCACCGGCGACGTAGCGCTCACCGTGCTGCAAAGCCTGCCTGTATCCGGCGTTGTGCTGGTGAGCGTGGCGGACAGCATGGTCTCCATGATCGTGAAAAAGGCGCTCAATATGGCCCGCAAGCTGGATGTGCCAGTGCTTGGCGTGGTGCAGAACATGGTATACGCCAAGTGCGCCTGCGGCGACAAGGTGCCGCTGTTTGACGACTCGAGCGCCCGCGAGGCGTTGGCTGCTGAAGGTTTGCCCCTTCTGGCTGAGCTGCCCTTCATGAAGGGTCTGGAGAAGGGCAACACCGAGGCGGATGCCGCAATGGACATCGCCGCCACCATCCTGCTGCAATAACCGAGCAAATCCATAAACAGGAGGCTCCCATGCGCTGGAACCTGGACGCCATTTATCCCTCGTTCGAAAGCCCCGAATTCCGGTCCGACTGCATAGCGGTGGAAGCGATGGCCGAAGAGCTGAACAGGGCTTGCGCAAGCCTGGCCGGCAGCTCCGGCAAGGAGCTGCTCGCTGTAGTGAAACTGCTGGAGCGCTACCAGTTGGTGCTGCGCCGAGCGGCTGCCTACTGCTTTTTGATCCAATCGGTGGAGGCGGAGAACTCCGACGCGCAGGCGTGGATTGAAAAGCTGATGGCTACAGACGCTGAGTCGGTGCCGGCGGTCACGCTGTTCCGTCAATACCTGGGCGGCCTGGGCGAGGGGCTTGGCACCGTCATCGCATCGGAGCCGGCGTTGAAGGAATTTGAATTCTTCCTCCTGGAGAACCAGGCTGCCGCCCGCTACATGCTTTCTGCCGATGTGGAAAAGGCGCTGTCGCTGATGGAGATCACCGGCTCACAGGCCTGGTCCAACCTGCAAAACACGCTCACCAGCACGGTGACCGCCGAGCTGGAGCAGGACGGTGAAACCAAGGCGCTCACACTGCCGATGGTGCGCAACCTGGCCTATGATGAAAATGCTGATGTTCGCCGAAAAGCCTATGAAGCGGAGCTCAAGTGCTACGCCAAGGTGGACAGGGCTGTGGCCGCGTGCCTCAATGGCATCAAGGGCGAGGTGATCGCCAAATGCCGCATGCGGGGTTTTGCCTCGCCGCTGGAGCAGACGCTCTTCACCTCCCGTATGGACCGCGCCACACTGGATGCGATGATCGGCGCGATGGAGGAGAGCCTGCCGGTTTTCCGGGGTTATCTCAAGGCCAAGGCCAAGCTCCTTGGGAAGGGCAGCCTGCCGTTTTATGACCTGTTTGCGCCGGTGGGCAGTGTGTCAAAAAAGTATACGCTGGAAGAGGCGCGGGCCTATCTTGTGGAAACATTCAAGGGCTTCAGCGGCAAAATGGCTGACTTCATCGACAGTGCCTTTGAGCATCAATGGCTGGACACCGAGCCCCGCGAAGGCAAGACCGGCGGCGCGTTCTGTGACTCCATCCATGCCATCGGCCAGCCCCGCATCCTATCCAACTTCAACGGCAGCTTCAACGCCGTCTCCACGCTGGCCCACGAGCTCGGCCACGGCTACCATGGCCACTGCATGCAGGGTGTCAGCGTGCTCAACACCGACTACCCGATGCAGCTTGCCGAAACGGCTTCCATCTTCAACGAGACGTTTCTATATGGCAACGCGATCGAAAATGCCGCCGATGAGAGTGAGAAGCTGGCGCTGCTGGAATCGGAGCTCATGGAGAGCACCCAGGTGGTTGTGGATATCCTGAGCCGTTATTACTTTGAGACGGAGGTGTTCCGCCGCCGGGAAAGCGGCACGATGAGCGCCGAGGATCTCAAGGAAATCATGCTGGACGCCCAGCGCCGCGCCTATGGCGACGGGCTGGACCAAAGCCTGCTGCACCCCTATATGTGGCTATGCAAGGGCCACTACTACATGGGTGTGAATTTCTACAACTTCCCCTATGCTTTCGGGTTGTTGTTTGGCCTGGGCGTCTATGGCCTCTATAAGGAGCAGGGGGGAGCATTCCTGCCGGTCTACGACAAGCTCCTGGCGGCCACCGGCAGCGAAGACATCGCCACCGTGTGCGCCTCGGTGGGAATTGACGTGCGTGACAGGGCGTTCTGGCGCAAATCGCTGGATGTGATCCGCGGCAAGGCGGAGGAGTTTGCAGCGCTGGCCGGGCGCGTCGGTGCAGTTTCGTAACATGACTCACCGAACTGGCAGCCGGGTGATATTATAATGAATCAGGAGATGCCCCATGCCGGGCCGCTTAGGGCGAAACACCTTAATTTCGCCTAAATTGCGCTCTGTATCGGTTGCGTGGCATTATGAGGCATGCTATAATTTTTTACTATGGTGTTATCTATTGTTAGCACAGTTTCAGGAGGATCTGAATAGTGAAGAACTCATTCGCCCGCGGGTTGATCTTGTTGATCGGTATCATCGCCGTTGTGGTTGTGATGTCCGTTTTTGTGGGGGGTAACCTGAGCGCAAGCAAAGGTGAGAAGAAGGACATTTCATATCGCGAATTTCTGGACAAGGTCAAAGCGGATGGCGTGAAAATCGTCAACATTGTGGAAGAAGATGGCGTCTTGGTAGGCCTGAAAACAGACACCAAGGTTGCAGACGCTGATTTTCCCAAGGCCACCTATGATTTCAAGACCCAACTTCCGAAGGACTATGAAAAGGACATCAACGGCATCTATGCCACCAAGACCGGCAAGAAGGCAGACGAAATCACCAAGAACGACTGGGTGTTTGGCCTGAAATACCTGCCGCTGCCCAAGGAATCCTGGCTGACGATGTTGCTGCCTTATCTGATCACGCTGGTGATCATCGGGGCGATGTATTTTCTGTTTATGCGCCAGATGCAGGGCAGCGCCAACAAGGCGATGAGCTTTGGCAAGAGCCGTGCCACGATGGTGGAAGGCAACCAGCGCACCGTCACCTTCGCCGATGTGGCTGGCGCCGATGAGGAGAAGGAAGAACTGGCGGAGATCGTTGAATTTTTGAAAAACCCCCAGAAGTTCATGGAGCTGGGGGCCCGCATCCCCAAGGGCGTGCTGCTGGTGGGCCCTCCCGGCACAGGCAAGACGTTGCTGGCAAGGGCTGTTTCCGGTGAGGCCGGTGTGCCGTTCTTCACGATTTCCGGCTCCGACTTCGTGGAGCTGTATGTGGGCGTGGGTGCATCCCGCGTGCGCGATCTGTTTGAGCGAGCCAAGCGCAATACGCCTTGCATTGTGTTCATTGACGAGATCGACGCGGTGGGCCGCCATCGCGGTGCAGGCATGGGCGGCGGACACGATGAGCGTGAGCAGACACTGAACCAGTTGCTGGTCGAGATGGATGGCTTCAACATCAATGAGGGCATTATCATCCTGGCCGCAACGAACCGGCCTGATATCCTGGATCCGGCGTTGCTGCGGCCCGGCCGCTTTGACCGGCAGGTCACTGTGACTTATCCCGACAGCCGCGGTCGTGAAGCCGTGTTGAAGGTGCATTCCCGCGGCAAGCCTTTGGCCCCTGACGTCAGCATGGAGACCATCGCCAAGATGACACCCATGTTCACCGGTGCCGATCTGGAAAACGTGATGAACGAGGCTGCCATTCTGGCTGCCCGCCGCAACCGTAAAACGATCACGATGGCCGAAATCGTTGAGGCGATCAACCGCGTGGCGATGGGCCCGGAAAAGAAGAGCCGCAAGGTGACCGAGCTGGACCGGAAGCTCGTGGCCTGCCATGAAGCCGGTCACGCGCTGGTGGCCTATCTGGTGCCCGGCACCGACCCTGTGCAGGAAGTTTCGATCATCCCCCGCGGCATGGCTGGCGGCTATACGCAGATGCTGCCCAATGAGGATTTTCATTACCGCACCAAGACCAAGCTCATGGGTGACATCGCCGTGGCAATGGGCGGCCATGTGGCCGAGCGCATTTTGCTTGGCGACATCACCACCGGTGCGCAGAGCGACCTCAAGCACGCCAGCGACCTGGCCCGCAAGATGATCACCGAATATGGCATGAGCGATGAGCTCGGCCCGATCTATCTGGCGGAAGACAAGGAAATCTTTGTGGGCGCAAGCTTCGGCCGCACCCGCGAGTATTCCGAGCAGCTCTCCGCCAAGATCGACGCGGAGATCCACCGCCTGCTGGGCAGTGCCGAGCGTAGGGCTGCCGACATCGTGTCCGGTAATCTGGACAAGCTGCAGAGGATCATTGACCGGCTGCTTGACAAGGAGAAGATCTCCGGTGAGGAATTTGCCGAGCTCATGAAGGAAGAGCCGGAGATAGCTTGAACCAGTAGTCAGTAGCCAGTAGTCAGTAACCAATGGGGAGCAGAAGTGATTCTGCTCCCTTTGTTACGGAACTGCTCGATCAAACGACTCGATGTATGGGCGGGGCTCTGTACCCGCCCGAATTCATATAATTCCGTAAGGACGGACATTTGTGTCCGTCCTTTTTATTCTTTACAAAAATTTTCACAGGAGTGTTGCCGACGGGCAGACGTGAAATGCACATATCATGTGCCTGAAGCATTGGTTAACGCACTGGTTATTGGGAGGAGTAGGGTTAGAGTTTTAATCACCCCGTAAACTCCTGCGCCACCAGCACATAGCGGTCGCCGCCAGCTGCCACACCCACACCAATCTTCTTGTATGCTGCTTTCAGGATAATGGCGCGGTGGCCGGCGGAGTTCATAAAGGATTCGTGGCAGAAGATCGCGTTATGGTTGCCAAAGGAAATGTTCTCACCCATGTGCTTGAACTTGATCCCCAGCTTGCGGGCTTGGTCAAAGGGGCTTTTGCCCTCCGGTGTATAGTGGCTGAAATAATTGCGGTCTCGCATGTCTTTGCTGCGGGAGACAGCCAGCCTGGTGCTCTTCGCGTCGGCAGTGAGCGTCTTCAAGCCGTTTCGAACCCGCACAGCGTTCACAAGGTCAAGGCTAATGCGTTGGTAGCAAAGCACGGCTTTGTCATCCAGAGCAGGCCTGTCCAGCAGCATTCTAGTCTCTGCAGCCTTCGGCACAACCAGGATGCCCGTCACGCCGCCGCCCTTCAGGATGTCATAAAACACGATGATGAACTTGTCTCCGGCCTCAAAATAGTCTTTCTGATCGGCATCGTTGAGGATATGCACAAGGTTATCCCGGCGGATATACTTGAGCGGCGTGCCCAGGATGGCCCGCACAGCCGCTTTTGCGGCATTCTGCTTGATACCCCTGTATGAAAGGTATATGGAGTTGCTATAGGCTCCCACAACCGTCACACCCGCCACGCCCACCAGCAAAAACTTATTGTAATCCTTGGCGTATACATACCAATAAAACCCATATTCGTTGCGTTCGATCCGCGTCGGCTTGCCATATTTTTTGATATAATCCTTAATGGGCATTCCCACGATATCCAGCATGGCCGGCATCTCCCCGTATTCCAGTATATCCACAGTGTATTCTTCGAGTTGTGCTCCTGTTCGGCTCAGGCGGATATCCTGTTTTGCATGCGCACAAAAAGACAGGACAACCATTGTCCTGATCCGGTATCATCATCACCGTGGAGGAAGCAAATGGAATGGCTTGACAGCATGAACCGTGCGCTTGAGTATCTGGAGCAGGGCATGGAAGGCACTGTGGACATCGACGAGGCCGCGAAGCTGGCGTACTCGTCAAAGTTTCACTTTCAACGGATGTTCTCCATGCTCTGCGGCACCACTGTGGCCGACTATGTGCGCGGGCGCAGGCTCACGCTGGCGGCGCAAGACCTGGCGTTTGGCGACTGCCGGGTGTTGGACATTGCGCTGAAATACGGCTATGAAACGCCGGAAGCGTTTGCCAGGGCGTTCCGCAGGTTTCATGGCGTCACACCCTCGGAGGCGCGCGAGCCGGGGGTCACACTCAAGTCCATTCCCCGCCTCCGGCTGATCGTATCGGTGAAAGGAGCAACCAACATGGACTACAGGATTATCAGGAAAGACCCTTTCCGGGTCGTTGGAAAGTTTACCCGTGTGACCACGGCCGATGGCCAGAACTTTCAGATCTGCCCCCGGTTCTGGTCCCAATGCCACGCCGATGGCACTGTGGAAGCGCTGTGCGGCATCGCCGACGAACCGGTGATGATGAGCGTGGTGGCCAACTTCAGCCCTGACATGTCGGAGTTTGACTATTATGTGGCTGTGCCGAAGAAGGAGGGCGGTCTCTCCGAGGGGGTCTCGGAGCTCAACATCCCGTCGCTCACCTGGGCGGTGTTTGACGCGGTGGGCCGCCTGCCCAATTCCATCCAGTCGCTGATGCCCAAGATCTATGGTGAGTGGTTCCCCGCTTCCAATTTCGAGCATGCTGACGGCCCTGAGATCGAGGTCTACCTTGAGGGCAGCATGGATGACGACAAGTATCGCTGCGAAGTGTGGATCCCCGTGGTGAAGAAGGGGTGATACCCCTCACAGAATCTTCTTCCCCAGTTTCCCAGTAGGGGCCGGGCTCCGCCCCGGCCCGTCATAGTTGAAACATCTCGTTCAATTCCATATCGTATAAATTTGTCCATATCAGTCCTGTTGCTGATGAGAGGAGAAGAAATGAACCCAACAATCCAACCCAACGCAACTTTCCGCCACATTGTGCTGGAGGGCACCTCCTACGAGTGCGGCCTCGCCCTGGGTGAGCACATCAAGGCTTTTTCCGCCCAGGAGCGGGCGATGTATACGGAGCTTAAGCCCGAGCAGTCTGACATGGCGCCGGAGGCGCTGCAGGCGCTGATGGCACTGAACGACAGGCACTGCCCCGGTGTGAGCGATGAGATCAGGGGCATGGCCGACGGCTTGTGCGTGCCGCTGCCAAGGCTCGCTGCCAACCTGATGTGGCACACGCCTGTGGGCTGCTGCAGCCACATTGCCGTGCTGGCTGATGAGACAGTAGAGAACCACACGCTAGTCGCCCGCAGCTATGAGTGGAGCACAGAGGATGCGCTCTGTCTGATCACCACCCGCGTGATTGGCAAGTATGCCCACATCGGTTTCTCCATCATGGGGTGCGGCCGGTTTGACGGCATCAACGAAAAGGGTTTGTGCATCACCATGTCAGCAGGGGCGCCGGGCAAGGAGCCCACCGGCGGTGGCTTCTTTTTCTGGGCGGCGATTCGCGCCGCGCTGGACAGCTGCGCCAACGTGGACGAGGCTGTGGCGCACATCTCGGCGATGCCCTCTTGTTTCTATGACAACCTGATCCTCACCGATAACCTTGGCAACGCCGCGCTCATTGAAGACGCCTGCGGCCACCGCGCCGTTAAGCGCATCGGCCCGGGCAGCGCCGAGCGGCACCTGTTTTCCACCAACCACTTCACGCTTCCAGGCATGGCGGAGCGGGGCAGTAAGCCCATGTGGATGTCGGTGGCGCGGCATCAGCGGATCGAGCGGGAGTTTGCCCAGCGGCCCAAGGCCAGCCGTGAGTCGCTGAAGGCGCTTTTGACCGCTCCTGTGCCCGATGGGTTGAGCTGCCACTACTATTCTGACTGGTTCGGCACATTGTGGTCGATGCTCTTCGATGTGACCGCCGGGGAGGTGGAAGCTTGCTTTGGCTCGCCTCGCGCCAATGCCTGGCACACATTCGGTCTGAATGACCCTGCCGGGGTGACCGAATACCCTGCAGTGCTGCCCAACGAAATTTGCGCAGACCGGCGCTTCTTTTCCACCCGGTGGGAATGACCGCTACACTTTATCCATAAGCATCGACGCCTCCATGCCTCAACGACAGGGAGGCGTTTTTCTGTTTGCAAGCAGCTGAACCGAGTGTATCGTGTCGAATAACAGACTTTTTGCTGTTGATGTTGTATAATGATAGGAATGGACAAAGGATGACCGGAGGCTGATATGGCGCTCAAAATGGAGTTGGCCAAGCTGATCCCCTTTGCGATCTTTTATGCCTGCTGCTCGGTGATCGGCCTGCTGCTGATCAAGACCGGAGGCACCGGTGGGGTGATGCTGGCAGGCATTAGGCTAAACTGGAAGATTTTTCTGGGCCTGGCCATCTATTTTGCCGGCTTTTGCACCTATCTGTTTCTGGTGCAGCGTTATGATCTGAGTTATGTGCTTCCGTTGGTCATCGGCATGAACTATGTGGCGGTGGTGCTTGCGGCGGCGTTTGTGCTCCGCGAGCAGGTGGCGCCCACCCAATGGTTGGGTATCGTCGCCGTTTTTGCGGGAATCCTGTTGATGAACCTGAAACCGGGAGGAAAATGAGAATTTTCAGAGCATTCCGCCCATTGGTGGCGGTCATTTTTGCAGCAGCGGCCATGATGGCCAGCGCCTGCGGCGCACCCAAACCGGATGCCACGGCCCACCCGGACATGGAGGCTTTGCAGGGCCGATGGCAGCAATTCATCCCGGTGGAAGCCCTGCCGGAGCAGCTTTTGCTGGATCCGTCGGGCAGCGCCACCTTGGGCGATGAAACTGGCACCTGGGTGTTGCAGGGTGGCCTGATGGTGTTGCGCCAGGGTGGTGCTGAGCGTTCCTTTAGCTATACCATCTCCGGCTACATGCTCACGCTTTTTGACATGGATGCTGACGTCAGCTCCTTTTACATCAATCCTGATGAATTCGCGGCGGAAGCCTCCGGCAATGGAGAGCTCGCGGGCGAGTGGGCTGCTTTCGATAGCTGGGGGAAATTGTCCTTTGACGGCAAGGGCGGCCTTGTGAGCATGGTGCACACCGAGGGTGGCGACACCCGCATCGACCAGACCTACGCTGCCCGTGATGGGATTCTTCAAGCGGAGGACACCTCAGGTAATTTCTCCTATAATCTCTACTCCATGAGCCAGGATGGCGCTCTGCTTCTGGCAGAGACCTCCGATTATGACAATGATGTGAAGCAATGGACGAGCTATTGGAAACGGGTCGAGCCCGATCAGGGCTTGCTCGGCCAATGGGCCCGCGTGATCAGCACCGACACCGGCAACACATCCATGCCGGATATGTTGGAGATGGCTGCGGCTGGTATGGGCAAGGCTGGTGCCAAGGGTGCCATGCCGGTAGATTTCCATTGGGAGTATTACAACGGTGGGTTTCTGCTCATGCGGATCGGCAGCGACCACCTGTATGCCTGGTGTGGTGCCGAGGGCGGCGTGCTGTTTGTGGGCAATCCCGATGTGGATGAATGCTGGTATGTGGACCAAAGCCGTTACCACCCCACAGCAGAGCCGCTTGGCGAGCTTGCCGGAAATTGGGCCACTGATGACGGCGCTGTGACGCTGATTGTGGAGGACTCTTCATTCAAGCTTCACAGCAACAAGGAGGACACCGCCTTTACGGCCCTTGCTGCCGACGGCATGCTGAGGCTCAAGCAAGGCAGCGCATCGTATTATGCGGCTTATTCCCTGGAGGATGGAGAGCTGCGCCTGTATGGTGCGGGTTTACCGGTGATCGGACAGATGGAGATGCCGTTGGTGTTGGTGAAGCAATAAAGCTCAAGAATTGGCAGGAGGAAGAAAGATGAACGCTGCGGTGGTCTATTACAGCTTTCAGGGTAATGTCGCTCTGGCGGCCAAGGCTCTGGCGGAAAAGCTTGGTGCGCGCCTGGTTGAGCTCAGGGAATCCAAGAGCCGGTCAATGGGCCCAGGCGGCTTTATACTGGCGGGATTTCAGGCTTCGGTTGGCTTGAAAAGCAAGCTTGCCGACCAACCCTGTCAGGACGTGTCCGGCTTTGGGGAGTTGCATCTGATCACGCCCATCTGGGCCTCCAAGCCGGTGCCGGCGATGAACCGTTTCCTATTCGATTGTGATTTCTCGGGCAAAACCGTCTCGCTGTACGCGGTGATGGCAGACCCCTCTGCTAAAGCTGAAAAGGCCTGGCAGGTAATGGCCGCACAAGTGGAGAAAAAGGGCGGTAAGGTGAAAGCCACATACGGTCTTGTGGGTGCGGGGCCTGGCAAGGGCGTCAACGAGGAGCTGGCGCAGAATATCTGTGCATTAGGGCAGTAGCCAGTAGTCAGCAGTTAGTGGCCAGAGATAATCGGATGCTGCAGGGGCGGTTCACACGAACCGCCCCTTTTGATACGAATTTCATTTGAGCCATTTTGTTTCCGTCTCTTTTTGCTACTATAATGGGTAGTATTGTTGAAAGCTTTCAAAAACGGAGTGTGCGTTGGATCAAAAAGCTCTTAATAAAATCGGGCAAAATGACAGCCACGCCTTTGCCGCGCTCTATGAGCGCCTTGCCGAGCCTGCGCTGCGGTTTGCTGCAGCAGTCATGGGAAACGACAGCCTGGCGGCAGACGCCGTGCAGGAGACGTTCCTGCGGGTGCACCGCAACATGCACCGCTTTGACACCCGCAAGCCCTTTGATCCTTGGTTTTACCGCATCCTCCTCAATGAATGCCGCAGGGCAATGCGGTGGCGGAAACGGCTTGCGCCGGTGGAATCCGTGCCAGACCGTGCTGCGCCGAAGCAGGACGAATACCGGGCTCTTTATGAGGCGGTGGGCTCAATGGAGACTGGCCTCAGGGAACCGCTGGTGCTGCATTACCTGATGGGTTATCGCGACCGGGAGATCGCCGCGATCCTCGGTGTGAGCGTGGTGGCGGCAAAGGGCCGCCTGAAACGGGCCAGAGAAAAGCTCCGGCAGGAGCTCGTGAAAGGTGATGAACGATGAACGATCGCGAGTGGGATCGCCGGGTCGCCGAAGCGTTGCGGAGCAGCACCGATACCGCTGCGCGGCAAAAGGCGCCGGTTTGGCGGGCGGTTCAAAGGAAACTTGCTCAAATCGAACAAGACAAGCAACAAAAGGAGGCGCGTATGAAACGGAAACTGTGGTTCACCACCGCAGCGGCCGCCACAGTGGCGGCGGCGGGGCTGGTGTTTTTCTCTTTGACGCCTGAGGGCACGGCGCTGGCCGACCGTGTCGTGAAGTTCTTTGCGCCGCAAAAGCAGCTGGACACGCAGATTGAAGGCGGCACAGAAACACAGCAGGCGGCGCTTTTCACCAATAAGCATGGCGAAGTGGGCTATGTGATCTATATTGACACCGAGCGGTATGGAAAGCAGAGCAACGGTGGGGTGGATTATTACAAGGCTCTGAACCAGCCGGAAGGTTATCCGCCAGTGCAAATGGAGATCAGCCAGGTCATGGGCACAGACGCCCAGCAGGAGTATCAGAAGCTTCTTTCTGACGCAAAAAGCGGGTTCGACGTTGCGGAAGGCCTCGGGCAGGTCACCGAGCCTGTGAAAAGCTGGGCCATCCTGGCCTACGATGAGGAGGGCAGTGATGCCCCCTATGAAAACATCTATGTGGTTGATAATACGAAAGGTGGCTGCTTCGTGATCCGCTGCCGGATGTTCCGCGAAGCGGCAGAGGGCCATGGTGCCCGGTTTCTCGAGATGTTGAAGACCTTTGAGGTCGTGCGCTCGTCACAGATGGAGTCCGCCATGCCTCAAACACCGGCGCCCACACCGGCGCCCACGGCGGAGTTGAAACCGACAAAACTCACTTGGGACAACCTGATGATCTTTGGAGCGAAGTTGGACACCAATGGATTCGAGGCAATCAACGCCCTGACCGATGCGATTGGTTCACAACCGGTGCGAGATGATACGGTCATCAGCGGGGGCGGCAAAACCCGCACTGTGGCATGGGCCGATGGAACAATTGCCGTGTTGCGCAACGCCGATCTCTACTCCATTGAGACCACAAACTCCAATGCCTCTGTGGTGGGTTTGCACCCTGGTATGACGCTGGATCAGTTCAAGGCTGTGCTCGGTGAGCCCCATGAGGGGATCAACGGCACGCTGGCCTGGGGTGTGGGCAGCAATGACAACTTGATCATTACCTTGGCTGATGGTGCTGTTACCTCTATCAAGATCTCGTTGGTGGAGTGAGCCACAAAGAAACCGGGGCTACCGCTGTTGCATGCGATCGCCCCGGTTCTGTTTTTGTACTGGCTATTTCGCCGGGAACAGCGTCAGCTTCCTGTCCGCCTCGGTGGGTGTGAGCGGCGGTTCCAGCTGTTGCCCTTCCGGCAGCTCGAAGGCGTAGAAGACCAATTCCAGATGCACATAGATCACTTGATTATCCGGTAACGCTGCCGGTGCCGGTGTGGCGGTTGCATCTGCTGGAGTTGTGCCTTCCGGCGAGGTGGTGACTGGTGCCTGCTGCGATTCCGGCTTGCGGTATTCGGCCTGGATATAAGCGACCTGATTGTACAGCTCATTGTTCTTCAGGTCGTCCATGATCGCCACATACTCTTTCCAGGAGGTGTGAAAGTCGATCGCAATGTGCTGAGTTTGAAATTTCCCTGCTTGCTCCTGATCGGCAGGGGCCTGGATGGAGATGCCCTTCGCCCTGCCCTTGACCAGATTTTCCAGATAAAGCAGGATCTTCGCGTGGTCGATGCCGGTTGCCACAGTGGCTCCCTTTTCCTTCAGATTGCTTTCCAGCTCGGCGATGCTGTCTTTCATGCTCCCGATCTTGGACGCTTGCATGTTCAGCACATTCAATCGTGATTGGGCGGATGTCAGGCGTTGTTTGGCGTCGCTGGTGTTCTGGAGATAAGGCATCAGGAAGTACATCACATAAACGGCCACCGTCACGACGATCAGCCCGAAGACAATCAGGAATTTCTCCCTTTTGGTCAGTGTCATTGACCGTCACCTCCTTGCGTGGCAGGTGCTTGCGTTGGTTCTGCTGTGGGTGCGAGCGCTGGCACAAGGCGGACGGTCAAGGTGAAAAGCCGCGGCAACGTGGCGCCCGGATCCGGGTTTTCGACGGCACTGGCAAGCGAGGCGCCATAAGTGTTGGGTTGGGCGCGCAGGTTCACGAGGAATTGGGCCACGTCCGAGTCGGTCGCGGCAATCCCTGTGACGGAAAGCTCCCCGTTGGCCAGCGTGTATGCGATCAGTGTGATCTTATCCGGGCAGGCGATGGAGAGCATGCTGTTGATGCTGGCGGGGTGCAGGCCCGATCCGGTGATGCCCTCAATGCTTGATACCATTTCCTGAAGGCTGTTGCGCTGGGCGACGACCTCAGTAAATTCCGTCTCCACGTGGGTCAGCGCGGCCGCTTGGTTTTCTGCGGCGTTTGCCTTGTTCTGCAAGCTGCTGAGCCAGGTGGAGGGCAGATAGACAGCCACCGCCGCCAGAGCCAGCACACCCAGGAGCACAAACAGCGCCATTGTGCCCTGCCGGGCGACCCGTTCGGAGTTTTCGTTTACCGGCAGCAGGTTGATGTCTCGCTTCAGTGCGCCGGATGGTCTTGTGGTTTTCACGGCTGATTTTTCGGTGGATGGCATTGGATTCTGCATCATCTCAATCCACCTCCGTGAGCGTGCAGCCGGCAGCGGCTGCAAAAGCTGACAATCTTTGGCCGGAATCGTTCCCACTGGCCAGCACGCTGGACAGCAGGGCGCTGATGTCCTGCACAGGCAGGTTCATCCGGTCCTGAATCATTTGCGCAATCCCCGGGATCCGGGCTCCTGCCCCGCACAGATAAACCTGGTCCACCGTGGTCATCTGGTTGCGTGAGCGGAAATAGTCAGTGGTGCGCACTGCGTCACCCACCACCTGGTCCAGATAGTCACTGATGGCCTGTTTGCATTCGGGGCTTTGGTCCATGCCCAGGATCATCTCAAGCGCCCTTAGCTCATCGGTATCCATGGTTTTGGCCAGCATGGCCGCGATGGCGGACAAGCCCATTGTGTTGGCCTTGCCTACGAAAAACCGCCCGGACTGATAGGTGTCAATCAGTGTGGTGTTCATCCCCAGGTCGATCACGGCGAAGCTGCTGCTGCGGCCCAGGATGTGGTTGACCAGCTTTTCCCTGGCGTTGGCAGCCACATCCACCGACACCACCTTCAGCCCCGCCTGGGAAAGCGCCTGAATGTAGGGCGTGATGATGTTCTTCGGCATTGCCACAATCATCACCTTGTATTGCGTGGCAGCCCCCTCGGTGAGCACGTCCTGCACCTTGTAGTCAATCACATAGAGCGCCGGGTCCACGGCCAGATAGCCGGAGATCTCGTCCACGACATTCTGCTTGAGCTGCTCGGCGGACATCTTGGGCAGCACTGTGTGGCGGATGATGATGTCCATGCCGCTCAGGCACAGGGCAGCCTTGCCCCCTGCGATATGGCCGGCCGCCATCGCCTTTTTCACGGTGGCTGCCAGCAGCTTCGATGAATTGATGATGTTGCCGGCCATCACGCCGTCAGGCAGTGGCGCGATCCCGGTTTTCCAGTTGCGGGGGCCATAGCTTTGCACCAGCTTCACTGCGCTGGAGCCTACGTCGATGCCGACGATATTCTTCCTTTGTATCGGCAAATGAAGTTCCTCTCCTCCCTGTTCTGGATGTCAGCTTTCCTTGATGCCGGACTCCCCGGAATACATCTCCGAGATGAGCGGCTTGATATAGGTCTTTGTGACGGACCCGAGGGTCTCGTTGGCGAAGATGCTGCTGGTGAATGTGGGGTCATTCAGCAGGTCACTGATGTCTGCCGGGGCAAACACCAGGTCAGCCAATGTGCTGGAGTTGATGCTGTCATCCGCCAGGACGTCGTTTTTCGCGACCAGCTGGCCTCGGATCAGGCAGCTGTTGATCTCGGCAGAGCCGGCGGAATAGAGCAGCCCGGTCAGCTCGGACCGGTTGCCCTTGCGGTTGCCGTGGCTTTCCAGCAAGATATTGAGCTTGGTGCCGGCATAGACAATGATGTTGTCAAAGTGGCTGCTCCGGATTGCAAATGTGCCGCCGGTGTAGAAATAGCACTTGCTCTGCTGGCTGTCCAGCGAGTCTCCGGAAAGCGTGGTGTCACCCCGGACTGCAACCTGGCAGCCCTGGCCGGAGGAATTGTGGCGGTAAACGGTATCATAGGATTCCATGTTTCCGTTGCAATAGATCTTCACATTGGTCAGCGTGCTTTCGTCAATTTTAAGCAGGCTGGACGCGCCTGTGACATAAATGCTCACACCGTTGAGCGATGTGTTGTTCTCGATGGTCAGGTTGCCGGACACATAGATGGACACGCCTGAAAGCGTGGCGCCGTTCAGTGTGAGGTTGCCTGTGCTGCCGATCTGGCCGGAGGTGGCGGGAGAGGCCCCCTTGATCGTATAGGAAGCGCCAGGGTTGCCCTCAATGTTCATCGGCGTGACATAACCGGATGCCTGCACAGTGGCGCCGTTGGCGATCTTCGGGGCGGCCGCGGCCACCGCGGCATCCTTGGCGACCTGTGGGAAGCTGCCGTAAGACAATGACCATGTCAGCTTTGACACGATGGTGGGATCCACATACAGCTCCGGATGGGCCGGGTCATAATTTGTGGCATCGAAATAACCGGAGCCGCCGTGCGTTGTGTCCACCACGGAGCCGCCGACGACCACATCGCCGTTCACATCAATCTTGGCGTTCTTATTGCCATCCATGTTCACGTTGTTGCCGGCGATCAGTGCGTTGGTGCCAAACTTGGTCAAAAACTCCGTTTTGAACTTTTCCGTGCGGATGATCGTGATGGAAGCATACACGGTGCGGGTGGTCTCGCCGGCCACAGCCTTTGAGGAGATCGTATAGGTGCAGGTGTTGCCGTTCGGCGTGCCCATCGCAACCGTTGTGACGGTGCTGCCGGGCCCGCCCCTGGAAGTATCCAGCGCCGGCTCGGTGAAGGTGGCATTGGCGTTGTTGCGCACGTTGGCGAAGAAATTGTTATAGGCCGTTTGGTATGCGGCAACATTTGCCTTGTCGGCAAATTTCAACGCCAGGTCATTATAATAGTCCCTCACGGTGCGCTTCAGGTTTTCTATGGCCTGCTGGGCGGCGCGGTTGGCAGCATAATAATCCCGCTCATAGTTGTCTACCACGGCGGATTGCTTCACATTGTTCATCGTCAGCGCCAGGACACCCATGCCCAGCACCAGCATCACCATGATTACCAGGAACACCGACACCAGCGCCGAGCCCCTGTTGTCTGCAAGTCTTTGCTTGATCAATTTCTTCATGGCTCACATCTCCTTGTCATCTCAGAGCCAGTTGTGTGCTGACTGTGATTCCGCTTACCGACGTCAGCGTGACGGTGAGCAGCTCGCCGCTGATGGAAGCGGTGAATGCACTAATATTGTTTGCCAGCACCGAGCCGTTGTAGTTCAGCGTCTTGGCCGTGTTGTCAATGGTATAGGATTTGCCGTTGACCGTCAGTGACCCAGATGACACGCTGACGCCGGCCGCGGTTGTGTTACGCACCTGTTTGGAGATGTGCAGTGCAGCCTGCCTCAGGCCCTGCTGGTCCACTGTCTCGTCCATGTTGATGTTGTAGGTCTTGATGCCCAGGATCATCGAGGAATAGACAGACGTTCCGATGATGGCCAGGATGGCGATCGTCACCATCAGCTCCACCAGTGTGATCCCACGGTTTCCCAGCGTTTTCCTCTTCATGGCGCGGCCACCTCCAGCGTGTCCTGCACGACGCATTGCGGTGTGGCGGACGACGAGGATTCGTAAACCAAACACTTCACATCCACCAGCGCGGTGGCCGGCGGATTGTCACTGTCATACATAAACAGGTTTGACGTGGAAATGCCCACTACGTTCATGCTGCTGACCTGCGCCTGGGCGGGCGTTTCATAGACGGCGCAGGCGCTCACGCCGGAAAGCGTGACAATGCTGGAAAAGCTTGCGGTGCCGCAGTTGATGATCAGCCCCAGCGGCCTGCCGCCCGGCACGGAGCCGGATGCAGACACCCCGCCGGAGATGGTATAGCCGCCGCCGGCCACCGCCAGCGTGATTGAGCCGGAGCTGCCTGTGGCCACTTTGCCGTCTGGCCCGGTGAATGTGGCGCTGCCGCCGCGGATGAAAAGGTGTGCGTAACTGGGCGTGCCGGAAAACGCAGCCTTGCTGATTGCACCGGCAGGCGATGTTTCTATGGTGTAATACTTGCCGTCATAAGCGGCATGATTCGGGTTGGAAGCGGGGCTGGTGCCAAGCAGGTTGAAGAGCTGGCCATACGTTTTGGTGCGGAGCTCCTCGATTTTTGCCTGCGCCAGATAGGTGGTCTTGGTGTTGTCTTCCGCCAGCACCGTGAACCTGGTGCTTGTTACAAACATATTGATGAGCGGCGCTGCCACAAGCGCAAGGATAAACACCGCCACCAGAACTTCCAGCAGCGTTAATCCTTTGTTGTTTTTCAGTGCCGATTTTTTCAAAGTTATCACCCTATGATCAGTTTGACAATCGCGTTGTTGAGCGCAAGATACCCTTGCAGGATCTCCTGCCCAAACAGCAACGCCGCCAGCGAACCGGCCGCCAGAAACGGCCCGAAGGGGAAGTAGTCGCCGCGCTTGAGCACCTTTGTGACCAGCAGCACGGCCCCGACCAGGCCGCCTGCTATCACCGCCAGCACCAGCGCCAGCAAGGTGTGCTGCCAGCCCAGAAACAGGCCCACCATCGCCATCAGCTTCACGTCGCCGCCGCCCATGCCGTCCTTTCGGAGGATCAGGCGGGAGACCACGTCAATCAGAAACAGCGGGCCGCCGCCGGCCAATGCGCCCAGCAGGGCGTCCTGCCAGCTTGGCGTGGGGTTGCCTGCGAGGCTTGTGATGAGCACGGCCAGCGCCCCGCACAAGGTGCCAAACAGCACCAGGCCGTTGGGGATGATCGTGTGCTCCGCGTCAATGAAGCAGGCCACGATCAGCACGCTTGCCAGCGCCAGCGCCGGGATCAGGCGTTCAAGCCCCGGCAGCCGCCACCAGCAGAGCAGAAATAAAACTCCTGTGAGCAGCTCCACGATCATGTAGCGGGGGCTGATCGGCTTGCCGCAGTGGCGGCACTTGCCGCCCAGGAAGAGCCAGCTTGCCACCGGCACCATGTCCAGCGCGGTGAGCCGCGCCTTGCAGTCCGGGCAGTGGGAGGGGGGAGTCCGTATAGACAGTTTATTCGGAATGCGATAGATGCATACGTTCAGGAATGATCCCACGCAAAGGCCCAGGATGCCGGTCAGGATTGCCCCATACCAGGGGTTTGAGCCATAAAAGCGGAGGATTGTTTCCAGGTCCATACATACTCCAGAAGTTTGATGAAAGGAACGGAACGTGAAGGCACGCTCCGTTCCTCGTTGTGGCATTACGACTCAGTTAAATGCGGTATCCACGGTGGCCACCCCTTTTGGGCTCACGCTGACACGATCTCTTGCCTTGGTAAAATCCATTGGCTCAAGGATCGGTGCCATTTCATTCAGGCCGCTGGCCTTCATGTCATCTGAGGAGGCCCATCCGTCAACATCCGCCTGGGAAAGCTTGTCGTCAGGACTCATGTTGTTGTAGAGGTTGATCACATTGGCGATCTCCGTGGCACCGGCGATTTCCGCGCCCTGCTTGGCTTTATCGGTCAAGCCGATGAAGATGGGCACTGCCACCCCAGCAAGCAACACAACAATCGAAACCGTTACGATCAATTCTACCAGTGTGAACCCTTTTGTCTTACTCTTCAGCACTGCAAACATACGCCCTGGTCTTTCTTGAGATCAGTTGATCACGATGCAGAAGCAGGAGCGAGATCAACATTCTTAACATATGCTACGCCAGATGTGAAATCAATCCTTGCGATAGCTTTGGCAGCAGCAGCAGCATCAATGCCTGACGGCCAGAGATCTGCGAGGGTCCCTGATGTAATGCCGGATGTAGCAGAGATTTTTACTGCGGGGTTCGTCTGCATTGCGTTGTAGACATTGACTGCGCCACAAAGAGCAGTGGCGTTTGCAATCTCGACACCGTTAGCAGCGCGCTGCTGCAGGCTGATGAAGCTGGGCACGGCGATGGCGGCCAGGATGGCGATGATCGCCACGACGACGATGAGCTCGATCAGTGTGAAGCCCTTCTTGTTCTTCTTCTTGAGTGTTTGAAGCATGGGTATTGCACCTCCAGTTTATTTATCATATAGCCATTGGCCATATAATTCGACCATTGAATTATATCCTTTTGCTGTTAATCCTTCAATTCCGAACCCAGAAATTGCCACATTGCTGCCACAATTCTTCCGCAAATCTCCAACCGTTATTGGAATGGCGATTGGCGCGATTGGCAGAAGTACAGAGGGCTGGAATCCTCGTGATTTCGCGGCTTTACCCTTGGATCATTGTGCCGGGAGCTTTTCATCAGGCTGTTAGGTCATCAAACATAATATCTCTATAGAGAATGATAACCCGGCGGCGCAGCTGCTTGATCCATCTATTTCCAGATACCCCGGATGATGGCGGTTCAAACATCACCGAACGGAAACCTATTTCACCCCGCTCACCACAGAAGCCAGCTGGAATGTGGGCATCAGGATGGACAGCACCACAAACAATACAATGCCTGCCATCACGATGATGATTGCCGGCTCAATCACCGCGGTGGTGCGGGCGATGGCCGTTTCTGCCTCGGCGTCGTAATAGATGGCGGTCTGCTCCAGCATGTAGTCCAACTGGCCGGATTCCTCGCCCAATCGCGTCATGTTGTGCACCATCGGCGGCAGCTCTTTGATATCGGCCAAAGGCTTATAGAGCGCCGACCCCTGCTGCACCGCTTCGGTGACATGCTTCAGCTTCTTTTCGATGTGCTTGTTGGATACCACGCGAGATGTAATGTCCAGCGCCTGCGTCAGCGGCACGCCGGAGCTCGTCATCGCGCCCAAAGTGCGCGTGAACCGCGACACCAGCATCTTTATGTTGAGAGGCCCGAATGCCGGCAGCTTCAGGCTGATGCGGGCCAGGTTCAGCTGGCCGTTGTCAGACTTGCGATACATCTGGAAGAACAGCACCGCCCCCGCGACCACAGTGAGAATCAGCGGCCACTGGGTGCGTACGAAGCTGCTCAGGCCTAGCAGGATCTGCGTGGGCAGCGGCAGATTGGCGCCGGCCCGGTCAAAGATGCCCTGGAAGGTGGGCACGATGAAGATCAGCAGGAATGTGGTGATCGCAATGGCCAGACCCATGATGACTGCCGGATAGATCATCGCCGTGCGGAACTTCGCCACCAGCTGGTACTCCTGTTTGAAATAGCCATGCAGGCGCTTGAGGCTGGCTTCCAGCGTGCCGGAGACCTCACCCACGGACAGCATGCTCATAAAGATGGTGGGGAAGCGCTTGCCGTGCTCGCCAAAGCTGTCGGTCAGGCTCCGGCCGGTCTGCACCTTTTCATACACATCCAGAAGCACGCCCTTCAGGCGCTTGTCTTCCGTCTGCTGGGCAAGGATGTCCAGCGCCTGCCCCACCGGGATGCCGGATGACAGGATCGTGGAAAACTGCTGGCAGAACAGCGCGAGCACCTTCAGGCTGATCTTCTGGCCAAGCTCCCGGTTGAGGGCGCCGGGCGCCTTCACCTCGGCGATGTCCAGGGGGTAGAAGCCCTTTCCGCGCAGCATCGACACCACTTCCAGGCGCTCTTTGCCCTCGGCGATGCCTTCCACGGTTCTGCCGCCCATGTTGACGGCCTTGTATTGAAACTTTGCCATTTGGAGCCTCCTTTATCTGAGGTTCAGGAAACGCTTGATGTTTTCATAATCCACGCAGTACAAGATGCAATCGTCCAGTGTGATCCGGCCGGCCCTGTAAAGCGCCGCCAACGCCGTGTCCATCGTCTGCATGCCGGCTAGGCCTGCGGTCTGGATGGCGTTGTTGATCTGCGGTGTCTTGCCCTCGCGGATGAGATTGCGGATGGCCGGCGTGGCAAGCATCACCTCAATGGCAGCCACACGGCCATGCCCGTCCGCCGTGGGCAGAAGCTGCTGCGACACGACGGCTTGCAGCGCCATGGAAAGCTGCACGCGGATCTGCGATTGCTGATAGGGCGGGAACACGTCGATGATGCGGTCAATGGTCTTGGCAGCACCGGTTGTGTGCAGCGTGGAGAAGACCAGGTGGCCGGTCTCGGCGGCGGTCAGCGCGATGGAGATGCTCTCCAGGTCGCGCATCTCACCAATCAGGATCACGTCCGGGTCCTGCCGGAGCACGGCCCGCAGGCCGTTGGCATAGGACTGGGTGTCGCTGCCGATTTCGCGCTGGTTCACAATGCTCTTTTTATGCCGGTGCAGATATTCAATCGGGTCTTCCAGCGTGATGATGTGGCAGTCCCGGTTGGTGTTGACCAGGTCAATCAGCGCCGCCAGCGTGGTGGATTTGCCGCTGCCTGTGGGCCCTGTCACCAGCACAAGGCCCCGCTGCAGCGTGCTTAAGTCTTCCAGCGACGCCGGCAGGCCCAGCTCATCCAGCGACCGGATGCCCGGCGGGATCAGGCGAAGGGCCGCCGAACAGGATCCCCTCTGGCGGTAGGCGTTCACGCGGAAACGGGCGATGCGGGTGGACAGGGGGAAGTCCAGCTCACCGGTTGAGATGAACTGCTCCCACTGGCGCTCGCTCATGATGGAGCGCACAAACCCTTCTGTCTCCTGGGTGGAGAGCCGCTCGCCTTCGCTCAGCAGCCTGCCGTTTACGCGATAGGTCGCCGCTGTGCCCGGTGTGATGTGCAGGTCAGAGGCGTCCAGTGCTACGGTTTTTTCCAGCAGTTCGGTGGAATTCATGAAAACTCCTTCCGCCGCCTGAGGGCGGCACCTCCCTAATTAACCCCCACCGCCTTTGGCGGTGTCACCCCTATAAGGGGTTATAGAGGGAGGCAAGTGATGGCTTGGCAGAGACGAACTTGTCCCCCTCAGTGAGGGGGATGCCACGTAGTGGCAGGGGGAGTTTGCTATTCCTGTCTGAACGCAACCCGGACGGCCTCTTCCACGGAGATGATCCCCTTGGCTGCCAGATCAGCGCATTCCTCATGCAGCATTCGCATGCCGCCTCTGCGGGATGATTCCACGATTTGCTGCAGCGGTGCGCGGGAATGGATCATTTCGCGGATCTCCTGATTCACAGTCAGGATCTCGTAGACAGCCTGCCGGCCTTTGGTGCCGGTGCCGCCGCAGCTCACGCAGCCATTGCCTTTGCGAAACCAGCCCGTGCCGGGTGTGAGGCCCACCAGGCTCAACAGCGCCGGGTCAGGTTCATAATCCCTGGTGCATGAGGGGCAGTTTTTTCGCACCAGCCGCTGGGCCATCACACCCACCAGCGACGCCGAGAGCAGGAAGGGCTCCACGCTCATGTCCTCCAGGCGGGTGATCGTGCTGGCAGCGTCGTTGGTGTGGATCGTGGAAAGCACCAGGTGGCCTGTGATGGCTGCGCGGATGGCAATTTCCACCGTCTCCTCATCGCGGATCTCGCCCACCATCACGATGTTGGGGTCCTGCCTCAAAATGCTGCGCAGGCCGGAGGCAAAGGTGAGGCCGGCCTTGGCGTTCACCTGCACCTGGTTGAGGCCTGCCATCACATATTCCACCGGGTCCTCAATCGTAATGATGTTCTTGATGGGGTCGTTGAGCTCGTTCAGCATCGCATAAAGCGTGGTCGTCTTGCCGCTGCCGGTTGGGCCGGAGATCAGGATGATGCCATGGGGGTGCCGGATCAGGCTCTCAAACCGGGCCATATTCGCAGGCGTCATCCCAAGGCCTTCCTTCGGAATCAGGAAGCTGCCCCGGTCCAGCAGGCGCATCACGACTTTCTCGCCATACACGGTGGGCATCGTGGACACACGCACGTCGATGTTGCGGCCGCCGGTGGCGAGGTCAAGCCTGCCATCCTGAGGGCGGCGCTTTTCGGCGATGTCCAGGTTGCTCATGATCTTGATGCGGGCCACGATGGCCGCGTGTGCGTTCTTCGGCGGTGTCAGCGCCACGGTGAGCACACCGTCCACGCGGAAGCGCACCCGCACGCCGCCCTCGCCGGGCTCAACGTGGATGTCGCTGGCGCGGGCGTTGGCGGCCTGCTCCAGAATTGTGTTCACCAGGCGCACGATCGGCGCGCTGTTTACGCCGTCGCTCAGGTCAATGGCATCCAGGTCGTCCTGCGTGGCGGCAGGGCCTTCGCGGTTGAATTCCTCGATGGCCTGCTCGGCCTTCTTGCTGCCGTAGATACGGTTGATTGCAGCGATGATGGATGGGCCCCGGGCAAGCATGGGCTGCACGTCCATGCCAGACACGGTGCGCACATCGTCGATGGCAACGATGGAGAGCGGGTCCTCCATGGCGATATAGAGCTTGTTGCCATCGGTTTTGATGGGCACAAGCGTGTGGCGCTGGGCAATCTGCACCGGCACACATTGTTCGATGCCCGCGGGCAGATAGACGTTGGCCACGTCCACAAAGGGAATGCCAAGCTGGAACTCCAGCATTTCGATGATCTGCTGCTCGGTGACCCAGCGCCGCTCTTTCAGAACGTCGCCCAGGCGCTTGTTGGTCTCCTTTTGAATGCGCAGCGCCTCTTCCAGCTGCTGCTGGGAGAGGTGACCGGCCTCTACGAGCATTTCACCAAGGAACTTCCGGCGTATCGCCATGTTTCACTCTCGTTTATTCTTTGATCTGTGAATTATACTCTTGTGACATATGTAATTCAATGAAAATACTTGTCAATCCCAATCGATGCATGACAAATTGAGACTGTATTCTTCATTGGTAGATAGATGCCCATGACCAAACATGCTTAATCAGCCCCAGTCTGTTTTACATAGGATATGTCACCAGTAATGAATTTGGGAATCTCTGCCTATGTTTACTTTCTCATGCAAATTGTCAGAATTATAGCACTCCATATTCGAAAAGCAATGCTGATGCTGTAACCATATTATGGCAGATTGGTGGCAGAAGTGCGGCAAGAATGCGGCGAATACCCCTGCGCGATATGGGCAGGGGCATTCGCTATATTGTATTCACATTTTCACTGAAAGCTTCTATCAATCGGCGTGGCCGGGGCCGATGATTCCGTTGTTGTACTGATCAAGTGTCGTCATCCAGCCAAGCACCATGTTCTTGTCGGCTTTGGAAAGCTTGTCCCAGTCGGCGGCGTTTTTGGTTGCCAGGAAGGTGTCAGCTGCTGCGATCACTGATGCCACTGCGGAATTGCTGGCACCGTTCTTGATGTTGAGTTTGGCTGCCAACAGTTGAGCATACAACTTGACGATGCCGTTAGAGGCGCCTCCAGACATGCTGAGGTAGCTGACTGCACTGCCCGCGGTTGTGACGTATATGCTCTTTGCCCCGCCGGAGGTTCCGAGCCAGACCGGCAACAAGTCGGTCACAACGTCTCGTTGCGGCCCAAAGCCGGCGTGGGTTTTCCAGTAGCCGATCGTCCTGGTCTTGCCAGTGTTGATCCGCACGATCGTTACGGTCGCACTGTCGGAATCCAGCAGCGCCCCGTCGTCAAGCGCGTTGATGGAAGCCGTGTTGGTAAAGTCACCATCCACATTGGGGCCGAAATGCCACGGATAGAGGATGGTGTTGCTGTCACTGTATTGGCCCAGATCACCGGCAAAGGTATCTGATACACGCACCGATGCGTGGATTTCCGTCGCCTCGGGGAACACGCGGGTGGCGTCCGGTGAGGGCCCGAAGGGCACGCCCAGGTGGCCGGAGTGGTTGGTGATCGTGATGCTGGAGTCTGCCTTGTAATTCACGCCCGGTATCGCGTCATAACTGAAGGTGTATGCATAGGTATGGGTTTCACCGGGAGCCAGCACAGGATAAGAAGCAGTATTGGCTGCGACGGTCTGCTTTTCAACCCATGCATTTCCTTCGCGGGCATAGAGCGTCAAGTGGATCGCCAAGCCCTCAGTTGCCACAGCTCCGCCGTTGGTGACGGTTACGGTGCCTGACAGTGTTTTGTCGATCACGGGGCCTGATTTTGTCAGTGTGAGCGTATAAGTAGCCATAGGATCTTCTTGCATATAATACTCGCCGGGGTTTCTGTCCAGCACCCCTGTCTTCTCAATGTCCCACGACCAGGTCCTGGTGTGGGTGGCGCTCAGCGAAACATCGGCTGATAGGGTTGTGCCACTTTTGCCGGGATTGTCGGGCACAACATAAGCAACCATGGCGGGCATCACGTCGGCTGTTGGTGCTTCGTCAGGCGTTTCCTGCCCGGTGATGTCTGCAGCAGCGATGGCTGGATCTTCTTCAGTGGGCTGATCTATGCCGTCTGCGGCAGCCACGCCGCTCCAGGTGAACAGAAGCATCAGTGCCAGAACTGTGGCGATGATCTTTTTCATGTTTGTCATATTATGTCAACCTCTCTGCATTCATTTCGCTCGTTGTTCTGGAGTCGAGCGCTCTGTTTTCAGCCTCGCTTTGGGATTGCGGGGTTAACCTTGCAGAGACCGGATTATCTCGTCCTTTCGGAGTTTGGACCGAATCTTTGTGTGGCGAGTATAGCAGAACCTTTAACAATTTCTATGTGATATTGCTTACGTAAGTGTGGCAAACAAGCGGTTGAACTAGGGCAAAGTTGAGGCTGCGCAGAACCAAAACATGAATGTTGTAGAATAGATTAATAATCGCAATACCCTGCGCCTGTGATTCCCAATTCCTTCCACTCCACCCATTTTGTGAAAGAGTTATTTCCCCCCTCTATTCACATACTATTCCTGCAATTTGCGATGGAGGGTTGCCTATGACCGGTTTGCTGGCCGCTGTCCAGCTGTTTTTCAGCATCATCATCGGGCTGTATTTCCTGTTCCAACTGAAAAGCCAACAATCCACCCGTGCCGCCGTGACCCACGATAGCCGCAAGGAGATGGACAAGCTCGCAAAGCTCCGCCAGATCCAGCTCACCAAGCCCCTGTCTGAAAAGGTGCGGCCCCAGAAGATGGACGACATCATCGGCCAGGAGGAGGGCATCAAGGCCCTGCGGGCGGCGCTGTGCGGCCCCAACCCGCAGCATGTGCTGATCTATGGTCCTCCCGGCATCGGCAAGACCTGTGCTGCAAGGCTGGTGCTCACTGAGGCCAAGGCCAGCCGGGTTTCCCCGTTTGGCCGCGAAGCGAAGTTTGTGGAGATGGACGCCACCTGCGTGCGCTTTGACGAGCGCAGCATAGCCGACCCGTTGATCGGCTCGGTGCACGATCCCATTTATCAGGGGGCCGGGGCCATGGGTGTGGCGGGCATCCCGCAGCCCAAGCCCGGCGCTGTCACCAAGGCCCACGGCGGCATCCTGTTCCTTGACGAGATCGGCGAGCTGCACCCCACACAGATGAACAAGCTGCTGAAGGTGCTGGAGGACAGGCGGGTCTATTTCGAGAGCGCTTACTATTCCGAGAGTGACTCCAACATCCCAAGCTACATTCATGACGTATTTAAAAATGGGCTTCCAGCGGACTTCCGGTTGGTGGGGGCGACCACGAGGAACGCAAACGACATCCCTGCGGCGATCCGCAGCCGGTGCGTGGAGGTGTTCTTCCGGCCCTTGGAGGAAAACGAGATGGCGCTCATTGCCGAGGGTGCTGCCAAAAAGGCCGGTGTGGCGATGGAGGATGGCTGTGCGGAGATGGTGGGGCGCTATTCGGCCAACGGCCGTGACGCAGTGAACATCGTGCAGATGGCAGCCGGCGTGGCAGTGAGTGAAGGGCGCAGCGGCATCACGCTGGAGGATTTGGAGTGGGTGCTGAACAACGGCAACTACACCCCATCGCACAAGGTGCGTGTGCCACGCAGGCCGGCTGTGGGTGTGGTGAACGGCATGGCCGTGTGCGGCCCGCAGCAGGGCGCGGTGATGACGATAGAGGTGATTGCCGAAAAAGTGGCGCAAGGCGTTGGGAAACTCACGCTGACCGGCGTGCTGGAGGAAGAGGAGATGGGCAGCGAGGGGCACAAGGTGCGCATGAAGAGCGCCGTGCGCTCCAGTGTTCAAAATGTGTGCACGATGCTGCACTCCACAGTTGGTATTGACACATCAGACTACAACATCCACATCAACTTTCCCGGCGGTATCCCGGTGGACGGCCCCTCGGCGGGCCTGGCCATTGCCTGCGGCCTCTACTCGGCGGTGCATGGCCTGAAGGTGGACAACACATTGGCGCTCACCGGCGAGATCTCGATCCGTGGAGACATTTATCCGGTGGGCGGCGTGCCGGTGAAGCTGAAAGCCGCGGGCACTGCCGGGGCGCGCAGGGCGTTCATCCCAGCCAGCAATTGGCAGCAGAACTTTGAGAAACTGGGGCTGGATGTGGTGCCTGTGCGACATTTCTTTGATATTCTCCATGAAAACGGCGCGTTTTTGGAGGAGGAGCCGGCTTATGCACCAAGCCTGCCGGCGGCAAGCGCCACGGTGCTCAGCGCAAAAGGGGAGTAATCCCCTTGGATCGAAGGATTTAACCCTGTTTTTGACCCGTTCCCTCCTTACCCGCCCTTGTTTTTGCCGAAGGCAAAAATTCAAGGGGGGATGTCGCCCGCAGGCGACAGGGGGGATTTTTATATGCCACTGCCACCAACCCGCACACCGCCAGCACCCCCGCGCCGCAGGCAATGGTGACGATCCCCAATGATTCGCCAGTCAATACATATCCAAACACCAGCACTGCCACCGGCAGCGTGAGGTTGCCCACCGAGCCCACAATGCCGAACACCCTGCCCGCCATGTTGTTGTCGATCGTCTGCTGCAGGATTACGGTGTAGTTGGTGGAAATCACGATCACCGAAGCGCTCAGCAGGAAGAACACCGCCAGGTAGGGGAAGACTGGCTGCACGCCCAGCCCAGCCAGCAGGCCGGAGGCCAGTTGCATCACCCCCAACGCCACCAGGCCGCCAAACATCCAGACTTCCCGGCTTCCCTTTGGCTTGCGCGTGCGGATGAGCAACGCCGCCGCCACGATGCCAAAGCCAAAGGCTGACTCGATATACCCCAGGTTCCGCGCACCGTCGCCAGCCAGGGAGTTGGCCAGCACCGGCATCACGACCTGCACAGAGCCCACGAAGAAGTGCACCACCGCTACCACAGCCAGCAGCGCCATCAGGCGCTTGTGGGCTAGGATGTAGGTATAACCTTGCCGCAGCGTTTCTGCCATCGGGGTTTTCACAACGGCACTATCTTCGCGCTGCGGTAACCTCAGCATCCATTCGCAGAGTGCCGAGGCGAAAAAGGACAACCCATTGAACACGAAGATGAATCCATAACCCAGCTTCGACACCGCCATGCCGCCCAGCACGGGGCCGGCGATGTTGGCAATGCCGCTCAATAGCTGGCTGGTGCCGTTGGCTTTGACCAACTTTTCTTTTTCTACGATTTGCGGCATTGCGGCCAGTACTGCCGGATTGAAGAAAGCCGATGCCGCAGAAAGCAGCACCTGCACCGTGATGATCACCGCCAGGTTGAGCTGGCCTGTCAGATAGACCGCAAGCACCGCCATGATGGCCAGCCCCCGCACAATGTCTGTGCAAACCAGGATGCCCTTGCGGTCAAACCGGTCGATGAACCCGCCGGTGAAAAACCCCAGCACCACCGACGGCGCCATGGAGGCGAACAGGGTCAGCCCCATCTTGGCCGGTGAGCCGGTGGTTTGCAGCACCCACCAGGAGAGCGCCAGCGCGTAGAATTTGTCCCCAAGCTGCGAGATGAACTGGCCCCCCAACAAAAGCGCCAGGTTGCGGTCAAACTCTCTTTTCATATTTCCTCCGTGGCTACTTTTTGATGAGCTTTTCGCGGATGGATTTGATTTCCCGGTCAGGCAACCCCAATGCCTTCAGAAAGCGTTCATGCAGCTCAGGGGAGTGCTCCTCAAACTCTGCGTGCAGCCGCAGGGCGTCCTCGCCGCTGAAACCGGCCTCCTCCAGAGCATCGCGCCAATTCCGATGGATATCCTCCATGTCTCCGGTGAAAGCGCCTTGTATGATTGCTATCACAGCCGCCTGCCGCCGCTTCACGGCGATGATTTCCTGATTGAGCTCGGTCAGGCGCTTTAAAAGCACCGCCTCCAACTTGGTGCCGGAGCCCATCAGCAGCCGCCTGATTTCCTCCAGCGGGATGCCGGCATCCCGATAAGCAATCACCGTTTCCAATCTGCGCTGATCTGCTTCACTGTAGAGCCGGTAGCCTGCAGTGCTCCGCTCCGATGGCTTCACCAGCCCGATTTCGTCGTAATATAGCAGCGCCGTGCGCGACATGCCGTATTGCCGCGCCAGCTTCCCGGCGGTCATGGCCATTGTGGGATCACCTCTTTGCGGTAACGTTACAGCAGCATCATAAACTATAAAGCAGTAGTCAGGTCAAGAGGGTATTTTCGAACCCTCATTACTACCCTTTTCCCAAAAAAACCCTCTCCCCCAATTCCATGGGGGAGGGGCCAGGGGAGAGGGTTTCTTTCTGGGGGAGGGGGCTGTGGAGAGCGGGTTTATTCTTGGGAAGGCGTGGGGGAGATGGTGTCTTGATATGGGGAGGGGCCAAGGGTGGGGTTATTGCCTGTCTTTTGGCAGGGCAGATGATTTATGTAGCCTTGATCAGTTTTTTGACTGATTCAAAAAGTCCTTCGCCCGATCCAGTAATTCGGCCTTTTTTTTGTCATCCATGCCGCTTAACAGCCTGTTCACCGTGTCCTTGATGCCATCGGCCTGAGCGGGCGTCACATTCTTGATTTGCTGAGCAGGTGCTGCTGTGGGCTGCTGGTTCATCATGCCGCCCAGCATGCCGGCCATGCTGCCGATGTTGCCCAAACCACCCAGAGCACCCAAACCGCCCAAGCCCTGGCCGCTGCCGGCGCCTTTCAGTGTGTTCACCAGGCTCAGCACCTGAGTGGCCCGGCCCAGGCTGGACGCGCTGCCGGTCTGCATGTTACGGCTCAGCACATTCAGCAGGCCGATGCTGCGGTCCATCGGGTTGGCCGGTGCGGAGGTGGTGAATACCCCTGTGTTGTTGATATTGCGCAACTCATCGGCAATTCCCATTATTTTGCCCACTCTTGCGACAGAAGCCCCGCCGGAACCGGGCAAATAGCCGGACAGGTCGTTGAGCAGGCCCCTGATTTCGTGGGGTTTGGGCCCTGGCCTTGCGATTCTGGCAGGCCTTGGCTGCGCAGCCGGCACAGCCTGTTGAATGGTCGTGTCAGATATCGGGGGCGTTTGCACCTCGCGCAGGCTGTGCGGTTTGCGGCCTGTCTGCGCCATGGCCACCTGCGGGGCCGTAGCGGCTTTCACTGAGATGTCACGCTCACTCTTTACATCCGGAAATGGCTGCGCCGCACTTGCACGGGCCGAGGGCTGCCCGCGTCCCTTCTGCATCGCACCGGCAGCCAGTGCCAGCGGCAGCGGGCCCATATTACCCAGGGTGGCGCCAAGCCCGGCCAACGGGTTCGCCGGGGATGCCTTGGCTTTCGGCGCCGGGGCCTTGCTTGGATCGGCAGGCGTTGAGGCGGGGTGATTATGTATTTCCACGGTTTGCGCTGGCTCCGGCTCGATGGCGGTGATGTCATGCTGCTTTTGGGCGCGGCGTCTCTTGGGCCTGTTGTCAATCATGCTGAGCCCTCCTGTCTGGGATATCCCGTATCCATTGTATGCTCTGCAGCAACCGGAGGTTCGCCGGGCTTTTGGAGGGTGCTGTGACAATCGGGCCTCTGCCGTAATATGAATAACATAGGTGATTGATGGGAGGGATGATCATGCGTGAAAAGAGCCTGCGGGACCTCATGCGCGAAAAGAAGGTTTCCCCGGAAACCCTGACCAGCGAGCAGAAGGCGCAGTTTGAAAAGCTCAAGGATTCGGTGGGCCAATACAAGGATAAGGACCTGTCGGACATCATGCACGAGTTGGACCGCATGAAGCTCAACAAGGATGTAGCCGAGAAATTGAAGGGTAAGGAGCTGGACACCTTTGCCAACACCCTCAAGCCTGTGCTGAGCCGCGACCAGCAGAAAAAGCTTGATGACCTGGTGAGATATCTGCGCCAGGGCTGACGGACCCCGCTCACCTCTGCCATTGCCCATTACATAGCGCCAGATCCTCCCATGGGGGAGGGAAAGGGGCTTGCGAGGGGTACCCCTCGTACTGTTGCGAGGTGAGCATGTATGAGCAGGACGTTTAACCGCAAAATCGACCCGGCGGTGCGCAATGCCGTCAAAGTGGCTGCCGATGAGCCGTGCCGTGTGATTCTGTTTGCCAATGAGTATCAAAAGATCAAGCCGCTGCTTGACAACATGGGTGTGAAGGTTTCCGCCGAGATCCCGCTGATCCAGGGTTATGTGGTGGAATTCCCGTACAGCCAGCTCAACAAGCTGGCGGGGCAGAGGCAAGTGAAGTATATCGCGGCTGATCTGGATATCAAGGCCCAAATGAGGATTGCCTCACAGGCGGTGCAGGTAGACGAACTGCACAAGGCTGGCATCACCGGCCAGGATGTGGGGATTGCGGTGCTGGATACGGGGATCTACCCCCACCCTGACTTTACGATGCCCAGAAACAGGATTGCCGCCTTTCTGGACATCGTGAACGGCAAGACGTCGCCTTATGACGACAATGGCCACGGCACATTTGTGTCCGGCGTGGCGGCTGGCAGCGGGTATGCCTCCAACGGCGTCTACAAGGGGATCGCCCCCGACGCCCACATCATCTCCATCAAGGTGATGGATGAGATGGGAAACGGCAGGTCATCCGACGTGCTTTCCGCGCTGCAATGGGTGGCTGATCATTATGAAAAACTCCGCATCAAGGTGGTCTCCATGTCACTGGGCACGTTCGCCGGAGACTTGCGCCGTGACGACGCGATGGTGCGCGGTGTGGAGACGCTCTGGAAGCGGGGCATCACCGTGGTGGCTGCTGCCGGCAATGAAGGCCCGGAGCCTTCCACGATCACGGTGCCGGGCATCAGCCCGGTGATCCTCACGGTGGGTTCGGTGGACGACAAGCGTACGGTTGACACTGCCGACGACACCATTCCGGACTTCAGCAGCCGGGGCCCGGTGCGCTTCAAGGCCAAGCCCGATGTGGTGGCGCCCGGCGTCAACATCGTGTCGGTGAACACCGACAAGGAGTATCAGCCCGGCAGCAAGCAGAGCAAGCTCAGAAACAACTACACGGTCATGTCTGGCACGTCGGTTTCCACACCGTTGGTGGCTGGTGTGGTCGCGCTGCTCTGCCAGAAGCATCCAGACTGGACTCCTGACACCATCAAAAGCCAAATCATGAAGAACGCCAGCCAAGTGACCGGCCAGCTGAACCTGGAGGGCAGGGGCATGATCCGGGCGCAGAAACTCTAGGCCAGGCAACATAACCGCAAAGAGAGGGCGGCACCGAGCCGGCCTTTCTTTGCGTATGCATGCCGAAACCCTGATTGCCGAAAGGCACCCCCATGGAGATATGGGGTTGACAGGGCTGCCCGATTCGGCTACAGTGCAAACGGTTGATGCCGCTCAGGCGCATAACAGCCTGTTGATACGGCTAAGGTATGATGAAAGCATTTCAGGCAGGATGGGCACATGCAAAAGTTACGGCACCTGACAAAAATATTCCTGATCTTTTTTAAGATCGGCGCGTTTACGATTGGCGGCGGCATGGCCATGCTGCCGGTGATCCATAAGGAGATCGTGGATAAGAATAAATGGATGAGCGACGAGGAGATGCTTGATGTGTTCGCCGTGTCGCAATCGATGCCCGGCGTGATTGCCATCAACGCCTCCATCTATGTGGGCTTCCGCCTGGCGGGCCTGCCCGGCGCGCTGGCGGCCACATTCGGATCTGTGCTGCCATCGTTCATCTCCATCCTATTGGTGCTCACGGTGCTATCCTTCGTGCAGGGCAACGCCTATGTGGAGCGGGCGTTTGCCGGTATCCGGGCGGCCGCGGCGGCCCTCATCCTGCGTGCGGCGATCAAGCTTGGGCGCCAGTCCATGAAGAAGTGGCTGGATTATGCCATCGCCGCAGCCGCCTTTGTTATGATTGTGTTCTTTGACGTGAGCGTGATCTATGCCATTCTGATGGGCGCGGCGGTGGGCCTGGCCTTCCATGTGGTTGGGAGGGCCAAAAAGCATGCTTAAGCTGTGGCAGTTGTTTTTTGTATTCTTCAAGTTGGGCTTGTTCAGCTTTGGTGGCGGCTATGCAATGCTGCCACTCATCTATCAGGAGATTCAGAAGTTTGGCCTCATGGACCCCACCGAGTTTTCCAACCTGGTCGCGATCTCGCAAATGACGCCGGGCCCCATTGCAGTGAACGCTGCCACCTATGTGGGCTTCAAGTCCGCCGGTGTGCTGGGGTCCATCGCGGCCACGGTGGCAGTTTCGCTGCCGGCCTTTGTAATCATCATCCTGGTAGCCCACTTTTTGCAGAAGTTCAAGGCCAGCAAGCCGCTGCAGGCGGTGCTGGGCGGCATCCGCCCTGCCACGGTGGGGATGATTGCATCGGCCTTCATCTTCTTTGCGGACAACACGCTGGTCAATAGCGAGTTGATCCAAACCCTCGTTTCATCGCACGCCTCGATCTGGCCGCAGATGGGCAGTATCTTCAGCCTGCCGGCAATCCTGATTGCCGTGGCGGCGTTTGTGTCGGCTGAGAAATTTAAGGTGGACCCGGTGATCGTGATCCTGGCGGCAGGGGTCATCGGCGCGTTTGTGATGTAACCGCGGCATGGAGAATTTATGATGTTTTCTGAAGATTATGTCGCCAATCATATCAGCCAATTTGAACTGCTGACCCGATCCTCCAACGAGGTGTATCGGTTTACTCACAACCAGCAAAGCTATATCCTCAAGAAGAGTTGGATGTCGCCGGACAATCTGTCTCCCTTTTGGTATGGGCTTCATCGGGTGTTCGGTTTTGATTTTGACATACAGCGCAAACACCTCAGCAGCGTGCTGCAACGGCTGCGCAATCCTCATATTAATGTCGCAGAGCTCATCTGCACCAGTGACGCATCCCGCTGGCAGATCTTCAGGGAAGCGGACGGCGTGAAGTATGAGCCGGATGAGTTTCCTGACAGCGCGGAGATCGAACGCCAGCTGGGGCTATACATCGGATATCTTCACAGCATCGAATATGATTGCTACGGCGTCTATCCTGATCCGAACAGGAAGGGCTGCTTCCGGCAGGACATGAGTGGCTGCATGCAGCACATCATGGAAACCCATTGGAAGAATGACGAATGTGTGTGGGATTGCTTCAACACCATTTTGCATTGCGACATTGCACCGCAATCCTACAGCCTGATTATGCCGGATATCTCAGCCAACCAGTTCGTCTATTCCCATGACCTGGGCAGGATCAACGCTGTTGTAGACGTTGACGCTTATGTGGTTGGGCCGCGGGAGTGGGAGCTTTGCATCCTGGAGATGTGCCTGAACAACCGAAGGCCGTTCGCCGATGGCTATGAGCAATACCAGAACCTGCCGGACCTCAGCCAATGCCGCAGCTTTTATCGGTTTTTCTCCTACCTTTGCAACCCTTGGGAGAAGGTTGACTTGCAAAAGTTCATGACCGACCACTGCATTTTGTAGGGCCTGTTTTCTCAGTACTCGAGCAGTGCCGGTCTGTATGCCTCGGGTAACAGTTCTTCACAGAGGAACCGGAAGCTGTCGTCATTCAGGATCGGCAAAAACGCTTCGTAGGGGATCCTTGAAAACTCACAGCCATAGTTGCTGGCACCAAACCACTTGCCCTCTTTGGCGCTGAGGTTCAGCCCTCTGGCAAATTTGGTGCGGTTGGAGCAGTCGTGCACTGCCAGATCCCATTGTTCCTCGCTGGCAAGTTTCATCAGTTTCAGCGTGAGCTCCCTGCTCCAGACGGGGGAAATGTAGCCGTGGCGGCAAAGATACAGGTTTTCCCCGAAATAATTGCCGATGTTGTTCTCATTCAGATGCAGCTCGGCGCAATTGATGAAGTCGAGGCCGGTCTGTAAAACTGCTCGCTTCTTCTGCAAAAACGCGTCAGAAAACTCCGGCGTCATCGGCGTTTCAATGCCGACACTGCGGATATACTTTTTTGCAATGCCTATGTTTTCGATCACTCTGTCTGCGCAATTGGACGCCCCCAGGTTGAACCGGATCTCATCAAGGCCCGCCTCACCCAGCGCACGCAGGGTTTCCTCCGTAGCCAATGTGCCGTTTGTGTAGAGGTGCTGATGAACCTGCGCCTCACGGAATTTCCGCACGATTGGGTAGTACTTCTCGATTTCAATAAACGGTTCCAGATAGACATAGGAAACCCCTGTGGGCTTGTGGTGGGTTGATAGGAGCAGGTCCAGATCCCGCTCATAGAACTTGGTGCCGCCGATTTCCCACATGCCCTCGCCCACCGGCGGGATATGCCCGTGCTGGCCGAAGTCATAGCAGAACTTGCAGTTCAGGTTGCATTTGTTTGTCTTGCGGATCGCGCTGAGGCCCGTTCCCAGCAGGCAGGAGCGGCAGCCCTGCGGGAATTTCTCTTCGCTTCCTACAAAATAAGTTCTATTGTCAAGGCTCTTCAAACTTTTGATTTCAGCCATGAGCAAATCATTTTGATGATCAACAGCTGCCTCGATCTGCGCAAAGGCCGCGTATGCAATTTCCTCCTGCAATGCGCCCAGTTCTTCGTCCTCACCCAGTTGTGCGAAGTGGTCGAACCAGAGCAGTGCGTCGGTTTTTGAGATGTTCATTTGTCCTCCCGGTTGTTTTGGCTCCATTGCTGCCACCGCACCATGCCGTCCTCCAGCTGTGTCCTTGGCTCCTTTGTCTCGGCTGGATACCCCAGATAGGCCACGCCCAGCGGCTCAATGTGTCGGGGCAGCTTGAGCGCCTGTCGCATCGCCCACACAGCGGGTTTGATCGGCGTGACACCCAGCCAGACGGAGCCAAGGCCCATCGCTGTTGCGCCCAGCAGGATGTTTTCCATCGCGGCGGAGCAGTCCTGGATCCAGAAGCCTTTGCCCAAAGGCACCACACGGCGGAGGTCTCCGCACACCACAATGGCCGCCGGTGCTCCAAACTTGCCGAACATCGTTGCAGCGGCGAGCCTCTTCATCTGCGCCGGCTCATCCACGACCACGAAAGCCCAGGGTCGCTTGTTGGTGGCCGAGGGGGCTGCCGCGCCCAGTCGGCACAGCTCCATCAGCTTTTCCTTTTCCACCGGGCGATCTTCGTATTTGCGGATGGACCGGCGGGCATAGATGGCTTCAATGGCGGTCAATTGTCGCACTCCTTTGCTCCGGCGGCACTCAAATGTCAAATCTTCGGGTTGCCGCGCAGTGTTGCTATTACTTTATTTTCAGCGTTTGGATCATCTTCTTGATCGTTTCAAACTCAGCCTCATCCGCCGTGTCCACGAAGATGTGCATGATGAGCGTATCATTCAAATATAGGTTGGTTTCGGCGCTGTAACCACCGCCGCTTGACTCATAAGACAACCACTCGACGTTCTTTTTAAGAAGCTTCCCTTCTGTTTTTGTCAATTGGTTCTCTTTAATACCTCTTTGCGGATACCTCATCGTGGGGTGCTCACCGATGTAGATCCCGATGGAAGGTGCGGGTTCGCCGAGTTTTACGTATTTCATAAGATAAAACACGGAGAAGTCCGGCCCCTCTTGTTGTGCAACCACATAGTTCTTATCCAGCCGAATGGTGAGGCTGTTTTGGCCCAGTCTTTCCTCGTGGGCCTTGCCGTCTATTTTACGGGAGCCGGGCACAATGGAATCCAGAATGCGCCCCGCCTGCTTCTGGCATAGGACTTCGTCCGCTGCTGTCTCCGGCGTTGCATATACACCGACGGTGACTATTGCGCCATCGTCAATGCCCACAACAGCACCCTTGATCAATACACTGCTGGCGCTCTTGTCAAGCTGCTCTGGAGAAAATCCAATCACCTCAATGTCGTCGCCAGATTGCTTCACAGTCTCTGCGGTATAGGTAAAGCCCTTCCCGTAACGCAATTTCAGTATGGCATCCAGATCTTTCTCCAAATTGTCCGTTGTGTAGAACGTTTCTTGAGCATAAAGGACCATCTGCTGCCCTTCGCCCTCCAGCACAAGCCTTGTCTCCGCCTTGCTCGATATCTGGGCGCCCATGGCATCCGATTGCATGGCTTCATCTTCTGCTCCCACCGGCATCTGCACCGTCAGCCTGTCACTGATCAGCGAGAAGGGATATTGGCTGAGCTCACGCTCCAGGATGGGCAAAGAGGAGGTTTCGGCAGGCCTCGCCGTGGGTGTTTCCGCCTCGCCGATGCGGCCCGCCAACACGGAAATTGCATCGCAGGAAACCAAATAGAAAGAAACCAGAGCAATGAGGGACAGGGCTACCAACCGTTTTCTTGTCACCATGTTGCGCTTTCCTCCTTGCAGAATAGCCGCAATGACTTGGTTGTTTTCTATTCCAGCGCCTCCAGCGCTTCTTCCCACTTTACGATCAGTTCGTCGCACTGCTTCTTTTTCTCGTCGTGCTCCAGCGACAGCTTCTCAAGATCAGCCGGGGCCAGCCCCGCCGGATCGCTGAGCCGTTGCTCCAATGCGGCAATCTCCGCCTCCACATTGGTCACCTGCTCCTCCAGCGCTTTCACAGCCCGCTTGCGATCCCGCAACTCGGCCTCCGCCTGGCGGGAAAGCTTGTCCTGCTTTTTGCGCTCGGTGCGGGTGAGACCGTCGTCTTCCTCCACGTCCTTCTGGTTCTTTTCTGCTGCCTTGTGCAGCAGGTACTCATCCCAGTTGCCGGGGTAGTCGGTCACGCCGTCGTCGCGCATCTCCAGCACGCGGGTCGCCACGCGGTTGATGAAGTAGCGGTCGTGGGACACGAACAAGAGCGTGCCGTCAAAATCGAGCAATGCGTCTTCCAGCACCTGGCAGCTGTTGGTGTCCAGGTGGTTGGTGGGCTCGTCCAGCAGCAGCACGTTGTATTTCCCCAGCAGCAGCTTGATCAGCGCCACGCGGCCCCGCTCGCCGCCGGAAATGTCGGCGATGCGCTTGTTGATATCGTCACCGCGAAAGAGGAACGCCGCCAGTGTGTCGCGGATCTGCTGGGGCTCCAGCGTTCGGTAAGTGTCCCAGATCTCGTCGATCACCGTTTTCTCCGGGCTAAGGCCTTGCTGCTTCTGGTCATAGTAGCCCGGCTGCACGCCTGTGCCCCAATAGAAGTGACCTCCATCCTGCTTGAGCTCGCCCATCAGGATGCGCAGCAGCGTGGTCTTGCCGATGCCGTTGCGGCCCACAATGCCCACGCGGTCGCCGGCTTTGATGTGTAGGCTCATTCCCTCAAAAAGCTTCACCGGCCCAAAGCTTTTCGACAACCCCTGGGCCAGCAGCACGTCGCCGCCGGTGCGGCGCACCGTGTCGAAGCTGAAGTTCACGGTGGCTTCATTTCGCACCTTGTCCACACGATCAAGCCGGGCGAGCTTTTTCTCCCAGCTGTGGGCGGCCTTCAGGCTTTTTTCCCGGTTGTATTGCTTGTAGCGGCGGATGATTTCCTCGTGGCGCTGGATCTCGCGGCGGTTCAGCTCATAGGCCTTTTGCTGCAGATTGATTCGTTCCTCCCGCTGGATCATGTAATCGGTGAAGTTGCCCTGATAAAGTGTGAGCCGCGTCAGCGCGACCTCTGCAATGGAATCGCACACAGCATCCAGGAAGTAACGGTCGTGGGAGACCACGATCACCGTGTTGGGGAAATCGTGGATGTATTCCTCCAGCCAGGCCGTGGATTGGATATCCAGATGGTTGGTGGGTTCGTCCAGCAGCAGGATATCGGGCTTGCGCAGCAGCAGCTTGGCCAGGGCTAGTCTTGATTGCTGGCCGCCAGAAAGCGTGCTGGCCCTTCGGTATATTTGCTCCTCGGTGAACCCCAGCCCCTTCAGCACGCCCAGGATGGCGCTTTTGTAGCCATAACCGTTGCCCTGTTCGAATTTCAAAGTCAGTTTGTCATATTCTTCGGAAAGCCGTGAAAATGCCGCAGGATCGCTGTGCAGCTCGCCCATGTCATGCTCGAGCTTGCGCAGCCGCTCCTCAATGAGAAAAATTTCTTCAAAAACAGTGAGCATCTCTTCCCAAGGCGTGCCGCCGGGCACGGCCATGCTCTCCTGGGCCAGATAACCGATTCGAAGGCCGTCAGGCTTGCGCACGGCGCCTTCGTCCGGCGCAAGCTCGCCTGTGATCATTTTCAGGATAGTGGTTTTGCCCGCGCCATTAGCGCCCACGAGGCCCAGGCGCTGGCCGGCTTGTATGGCAAGGCTCACGTCCTGGACAACTGTATCCACGCCGTAGTGCTTGGCGACTTGGTCAAGGGTAA
Source organism: Bacillota bacterium (assembly GCA_023435705.1). GTDB lineage: Bacteria > Bacillota > Clostridia > Christensenellales > UMGS416 > JAEYRA01. Next base: position 359,864 of record JAEYRH010000009.1, read on the forward strand.
TCTGAATCATGTGATACTCCTCTATAGACAGGGTGATTATACAGGAATGAGGAGACTCTGAAAAGGGAAAGGAGATTGGTTTCCATTGTGATATAGTGTATCTGTAGCTCTATATAACAAAAAAGTGAGGAAATCGGGATGTTCAACACCTGCACTCGCTGCGGCAGTTACCACGCCGACAAGACCATAGACCCCGCCGGGCCATATGCGATATGCCCCGAGTGCGGATACAGGCATCCCTTCCGGCAACTGCCGCTTTTTGTGATTACCGGTGCCAGTGGTGCGGGCAAATCGTCGGTGTGCACGGAGCTTGCGCACCACACCGATGATGTGGTCGTGATGGAAAGTGATATCCTGTGGCGAAATGAGTATGCAAGCCAAGGGCCGGACTACCGGCAATACCGTGAGATGTGGCTTCGGGTCTGCAAAAACATTTCACAGGCTGGCAAACCGGTGGTGCTGTGCGGCTGCGCTGTGCCGGAGCAGTTTGAACCCTGCGTGGAAAGGCGCTATTTTGGCGCGTTGCATTACCTGGCACTGGTCTGCGACGATGATGTGCTGGCGGCGCGGCTGAAGGCCCGCCCGCAGTGGAGAGGCTCCGGCGATGAGGAGAATATTCGCAACCATGTGCAATTCAACCAGTGGCTGAAGGGAAATGCGGAAAGGACTGCAATTCAACTTCTGGACACCACCGGTATCGGATTGGGCGTGACCACTGACGCGGTGTTGAAATGGATTCGTGAGAAGCAAACCAGGGTTGGGCAAATGTGAAAAGGCGCACCCGTTTTGGGTGCGCCTCGGCGTTGTGTTTTGATTGTTGTTATCTGCCAAACCACTGCGTGATGTAATACCCTCCCTTTTGGGAGCTATACACGATGCCAATGCCCACGCGGGTGTAGTTGGCGTTCATGATGTTTGCCCGATGCCCGGCCGAGCCCATGAGGCTTGCGTGCGCCCGTTCCACTGAACCATTCAATGACAGGTTCTCCGCTGACACGCTTGCACCCGATGCTTTGGCTCTCTCGGAGAAGGTGCCATAGGTCGGCGAGGTGTGCGAGAAGAAACTGTTTACCGCCATGTCCTGGCTGTGCTTCATGGCCCCTGTGCGCAACGAACTGTCGGCGCGGAGAGGCTTCAGGCCTTCTGCAGCCCGGTCCTCGTTGATCAGGTTGATCATCCTGCCTTCCAGCGATGACGCGGAAGACACAGAAGATGCTGAGGGCGTGGAAGCCGGGCTGGATGCGCTTCCGGATGTGTAGGATGTGCTCCGATACGTACTGGGCGCACTCCTGTACCCGTAACGATTGTAGTAAGTAACCCTCCTGGCCGGGGCTGCTTGCGCGACAGGCATAATGACCAGCGCGGCTACCATCAGCCCAGATAACACAATCAAAAGTTTCTTAAAACGCTTCATGTTTCCCTCCTGTGTATTTCGCGGACAAGCCGCGTTTCCGTTTGTGATTCATATCCTAACACCATGTAATTTGAATATCAAATAAAAGCGATGATTTTTTCCAATGTAATGATTACCATAAAGAACAATCTGCTATTTTGCTTTTTTCATAATGCGTGGGCGGCTGGTTCAACAGACTGTGTTTTTCCGCAGATTGTTGCCTATCCGCATAATCGGTGGTATGATGATCAAATGAAATTGTTGCTTTTTTAACAAACTGTTTACTATGATGATTATTGTTAAACAGGAGGGGTCCCCATGGCGCAGAAGGTGTCCGACGCGGTCATTCGCCGACTTCCCCGATACTACAGGCAGTTGAGCGCCTTGCAGCAGGATGGCGTTGAAAGGATTTCATCGCTTGCCCTAAGCCGCATCATGAATCTCACGGCATCCCAGATCCGTCAGGACCTGAGCTGTTTCGGCGGCTTCGGCCAGCAGGGCTATGGATACAATGTGAGCGAGCTGATGCGCCATGTGGCCGAGATCCTGGGCATCGATAAAGAGTATAATATGATTATACTGGGTGCCGGCAATATCGGCCAGGCGCTGTCCAACTATACGCAATTCGGTGCGGCAGGTTATCACATCCTGGCGCTGTTTGATGCCAGTCCTGCGCTCGTGGGCAAGATGGTTGGGGGCATCCATGTGCACTCCGTCGATATGCTGGAGGATGTGATCGGAGCCCAGCCTGTGGATATCGCCGTACTGGCAGTGCCAGCTGCCGCCGCACGCCCCCTTGCAAACAGGCTTGTGAAAGCGGGAGTGCGGGCCATTTGGAACTTTGCACCAGTAGAGATCGTCATACAGGGGGTGGTCGTGGAAAACGCCCAGCTCACCGACGGCCTGATGGCTTTGACCTACCGCCTTGGAGAACTCAGAAAAGGGAAGTGAACAATACGACATTATTTGATGCACGCACATATCGCTTTGGAACTCCTTAATCGTGGGTGTTTATATAGTAATTCTTTACATACGGCACCGGTTCAGTTATCATATATAGAAATGTGCAATTGTGGAATACTAAGATAGAGCCAGTTCGGGCGGAACTTCAACATGGAGGAAACGATTGATGAATCGAACCTACAGATCAAGAAATAGCAGCTCCGGTAACCATCGCAGGAAAGCAAGAAGGCCGGGCATCCTGGCGCTTGCGGTGGTGCTTGTGCTATTAATCGGTGTGACGGCCGGTGTGCTGGCGCTTTTGAAACCCGGCGGCGGCGGCAATCACCCCAGCGTTACAGCCACCCCACCCACTGGCAACCCTGTGCTGGACAGTAACACGTTTTATGAAGGCGTTTTTGTGGATGACATCGCCCTCAATGGCCTGACGATGGAGCAAGCCCGCCAGCAAGTGGAAGCCAAACAGCAGGAATATGCGGCCGCCAATTCCGTCACGATCACCAAGGATGGGCAGACCGCTTTGCAGATCGGTATGGCGGAAACAACCTATACATTTGACACCGACGCCATTTTGGAGCAAGCCTGGAAACAGGGCCGCGAGGGCACCGACGAGGAGCGGCTTGCAGCCATTGAGCTGATAAAAACCACGCCGGTCAAGCTTGTGACCACTGCCACGATCGACCCCTCTGCGCTGGAGCAGAAGGTGCGCGGCCTCGCCGCGCCCTACACCAAGGCTGCGGTGGATGCCACCTTCGTGAAATACGACATGGCAAAGCCCGAGGGCGAGCGGCTGGTGTTCACGCCGGACACCCCCGGTGAACAGGTGGATGCCGACGCGCTGTGGGCCGCGGTGAAGACAGCCTTTGAGACCCGTGCCTTTGGCACAGTTGAAATGCAGGTGGTACCGCTGCCTGCTGCAGTCACGCTGGCCAGCCTGCAGGGCGAGATGCAGCTGATCGGTGAGTTTGAGTCCAACATCAAAAACTACACCAAGCAGCGCCGCAAGAACATTGAGCTTGCCAGCGCCACTGTGAACGGCAAGATCCTGATGCCCGGCGAGACATTCTCTTTCAACGGATCCACCGGTGAACGCACAGCGGCCAAGGGCTATCAAAAAGCTCCTGTGGATGCCAACGGCATTGAAGACGTGGGCCTTGCGGGCGGCGTCTGCCAGGTATCCAGCGCCCTGTATAACGCGGCGATCGCCTGTGGGCCGGACCGCATCGAGATTGTGGAGCGCAATCACCACTCGCTGGTGTCCGGCTATATGGCCAAAGGCACCGACGCAACCGTTGACTTTCCCAACAAGGACTTGAAGTTCAAGAACATCAGCGACAAACCGATACTGATCATTGCCTATTATGATTACGATAGCAAGCGGTCTGGTTACGACTACCGCATGCATGCCAAGTTCTACGGTGTGCCCGACTCCACTGGCGCCAAATATGTGCTGGAGGGTGTGACGGTTAAAACGCTGAAAGGTGACAGCACCAAGACAAGAAAAGTTCCCAGCAGCGCCGTTGCACCCGGCACCACTGAGTTGATCCCAGCCCACAATGGTTATGTGGTGGATGTCTATCTGGTGAAAGTGGATAAGGACGGCACAAAGACCAGGGTCAAGAAGCTCTACACCGACACCTATCCGTCTGACTGCAATGTGCTTGCTTATTTCAAGGAAGACGCCGTGCCCACCGATACGCCCAGTGCGTCTCCCACACCGGATGCCACTCCCACGGCCACTGCAGCGCCCCACACGCCTCCGCCAAGCACGGCGACCCCCGCTCCCACTCCCACGCCGGATGCCGCTTCAACACCGGCAACATAATTCACATCATCAAACACCGCCCCCGCAATTGCGGGGGCTTTTTTTTATCGACCATAAAAATTACCAACTCGAAATTCAGCGCGCCATGGAATACTAAAGCCGAAAGAATCTGTGCGAGGTGCTCCATGAACCGGTTCTGGCGGCAAAAAAACGGCGAAAAAGGAATCTCCCGCGTGGCGGTGCTGCTCATCGCACTGGGGGCCGTTGTGCTTGCCCTGGGCGGGTTCCTTGCTGCTTATCTGCTGGGCTGGACGGCGCTCATCACGCCAGGCGAGCGCAGGATACTGAACAATGACACGTTTTATGAAGGCGTTTTTGTGGACGGTCTGCCATTGGCCGGCCTGACCAGGCAGGAAGCCAGCAGCCGAGTGGAGGCCAAACAGCGGCAGACGGTGGAATCGAACTTCGTGACGGTGGAAAAAGACGGCCAGCGTTGGCAATTTGGCGTGTCTGAAACAAACTACTCGTTTGACACCGAAGCAGTGCTGGATGATGCATGGCAGCAGGGGCGGGAGGGTGGCGAAGCCGAGCGGCTTGCTGCCATTGAGCAGTTGAGACAGGCGCCTGTGAATCTCTATACAACCATACAGATAGACCCGTCTGCGCTGGAGCAGCGGGTGCGTGATCTGGCCCTGCCCTTTGAAAAGGCGCCGGTGGACGCTGCTTATCTGGGTTATGACGTGACCAAGCCCGACGGGGAGCGCCTGAGCTTTTCTGCCGACGTACCTGGCGAGCATGTGGACGCCGACGCTCTGTGGGCTGCCGTGCGGGATGCGTTTGTAAACCGTGTTTATGGCACTGTGCCCCTGGAGTTGCAGCCTGTGGAGGCCGCAGTGAAGCTGGCCGATCTGCAGGAGCGCATGAAGCTGGTGGACCGCTGGAATTCAGTGATCAAGGATCACTCCAAGCCCCGGCTTGCCAACATCACGATTGCCAGCGCCGCCATCAGCGGCAGGATCCTTGCGCCGGGAGAGGTGTTGAGCTTCAATGAGGCCACCGGCCAGCGCACCGCGGACAAGGGCTACCAGGTGGCCCATGTGATCAATGGCGGCGTGACGGACAACGGCCTGGCCGGCGGTGTTTGCCAGGTCTCCGGCACATTGTGGAACGTGGCGGTTCGAGCTGACCTGGAAATCGCAGAACGGACCAACCACACACTGAAGTCTGGTTATATGAAGGCTGGTGAAGATGCCACAGTAAACTGGCCGAACCTGGATCTGAAGATCCGCAACAACAAGGAGCACCCTGTGCTGATCATCCTGTATGTGGCTGTGGAAAAGGGAACCTATAAGCTTTATGGCGAAGTATATGGCGTGCCGCTGGAAAAAGGTGTCACGATTGAGCTCAAGTCTGAGCGCACAAAAACAGTGCCTGCCCCCTCGGGCCCGCCCCGCTATGTGCCCAGTGATGCCGTCACACCCGGCACCACGGAAACCAACAAGGCTCGTGACGGCCAGTATTATACCACATACAAGCTGTATCTTTTGGATGGTGAAGAGTTCAACCGCGTTAAGCAGCATGAAAGCTACTATCCAGCCTCCGGTGAGGTGATTGTATACAACCCGGTGGATGGCATTCCAAGCCCAACACCCACGCCTTCGCCGTCACCTGGGCCTGTTCAGACTCCGTCGCCGCACCCCAATGGCACTTCTTCCCCGGAGGACCCGGCTGCTGTGTCTCTGCCGGCATATGATTTTGGTGATAACCATCTGTTCCTGCAGGATGTCATTCCTGCTGTCTACGCACTTTGTATGGAATAATGTCCCCGATCGATACTTGCTCGAAATTATTGTCGGATTAATCACAATTGTGTGTTTGAATGCCAGAATGAAGGGCATATGTAAAATATGCACAAATTCCCATCAATCATCTTGCGAGGAAAGGGACTGGCATATGTTTAGGAACATGAGAATCTACCGGAAATTGTTTCTGTCTTTTGGCATTGTGATGCTGTTTACCGTTGCTGTTGCCGTGTTCGGTTATTGCGGCATGAACGATCCTGGCAAAAAGGATCTGTGGATGGGGCTTCTGATTGGTTTTGGCGCGGCTTCCCTAATTGTATCCCTTTTGTTGTCACAGTTGGTGGCCCGGGGCATCAGTAAACCGATGAGCGAATTGGTGACTGTGGCCAACAAGCTTGCCGCAGGCGATATGGACGTGCTGGTGGAAGTGAAAGGCCAGGATGAGGTTGGGCAGCTGGCTGCAGCCTGCAAGAATATGGCAGACGCGATGAACCGCCTGCTAGCCGATACCAACATGCTTGCCAGCTCTTTGCTGGCTGGCAAGCTGGCCATTCGCGTGGATGCTTCGCAGCACCAGGGTGAATACGGCAAGATCATTGAAAGCTTTAATACGGCGCTCGAGGCCATCATTGCACCGGTGGATGAATCCATCTCGGTGCTCATGAACATTTCCAACAATGACCTCACCGAGCGCTTGAAAGGCACCTACAGCGGCGACATGAAGGTGCTGGCACGGGCTGTCAACACCACGATCGACCATATGACCAGCATCCAAAACGTGTTTATAGATCTGGCTCGCGGCGACTGGTCAAAGCTCGAGGAGTTTGAGCAGGACGGCGCCCGCAGCGAAAACGACCTGATGGTGCCCGCCATCATCAAGACAAAAAACACGCTGAACAGCCTGATCAACGATGCCAACCTGCTCACCGAGCAAGCCGTAAGCGGCAATCTGGACGTCCGGGTAGACGCCGGCCGATATGAAGGCCAATATGGCCAGCTGATTGACGGCATCAACAGCATCATCGATGCGATTGCCGCGCCGCTCAACGAAGCCCGCGGTGTGCTGGAGGCCATGGCCGCCAACGACTTCACCGCCGGCATGAGCGACGGGTATCATGGATCTTTCGCCAACTTGTCGCAGTCCATCAACAGCGTGCTGGATACGCTGAACCAGACGCTAAGCGACATCAACAACGCCGCTGAGCAAGTGGCATCCGGCACCCGCCAGGTTGCTTCAGGCAGCCAGGCGCTCTCGCAGGGCGCCACCGAGCAGGCAGGCGCCATCGAGCAGCTCAACGCGTCGCTTTCTGAGATTGCCGGGCAGACCCGACAGAACGCCTTCAACGCCGGTGAGGCCAGCACCCTGGCTGTGGCTGCCCGCGACAACGCGGTGGACGGCAACGACCGCATGAAGGAGCTGCAGAAGGCGATGGGCGAGATCAACGATGCCTCGTCCAGTATTTCCAAGATCATCAAGGTCATAGACGAGATCGCCTTCCAGACCAACCTGCTGGCCCTGAACGCAGCCGTGGAGGCCGCCCGCGCCGGGCAGCACGGCAAGGGCTTCGCCGTTGTGGCCGAGGAAGTGCGCAACCTTGCGCAGCGCAGCGCCGGAGCCGCCAAAGAAACCACATCCCTCATCGAGGAGTCAATCAAGAAAGTAAAGGCAGGCACCAAGATCGCCAACGGCACCGCCGAGGCGCTCACCAGGATCGTGGACGGTGTGGAAAAGGCGACCGAGCTTGTGGGCGGCATAGCGAGCGCCTCCAATGAGCAGGCAACCGCCGTGGCCCAGGTCAACAAGGGCATCGAGCAGGTTAGCCAGGTCACCCAGACCAACTCTGCCACCGCCGAGGAAAGCGCCGCCGCCAGCGAGCAGCTCTCCAGCCAGGCCACGCTGCTGATGGGCATGGTCGGGCGCTTCAGCCTGCGGGGCCAGTCTGTGGCCGGCGGGCAGCGCGCTTCCTTCCAGCCCAAAGATGAAGCCAAGGCAATGGGCACGGGCCGTGCTTCCCGCAAGCCGGGCATCGCCTTGAACGACAGGGAATTTGGAAAATACTGATCAATTGCTCCATTTAAGGCCGGGCACCGAAGGGAGCCCGGCCTTTGGTCTGTTTCAGAGACAGGGGCTGTGGGTATTTAGAGGTAGAATCTATATTTGGAGTGGAATGTATGGAATGGGCAGATAACCTTTCCGTCGGTGTGGACACAATCGACAACCAGCACAAGGAATTGATCAGCCGGGTAAACAAGTTTTTTGCCGCTTTGCGCAGCGAAAACAGCAGGGAGGAAACGCTGAAGGTGCTGGCGTTCCTTTCCAGTTATGTGGTGAACCATTTCCGTGATGAGGAAGCCATCCAGGTGCGATGCAATTACCCGAAGTACCAAGAGCACCGCAAGCTGCACAAGGAGTTTCTTGACACAGTGAAGGAGATGACGGCGGATATTGAGAAGAACGGCATCACCACTGCTTCCAGCACGATGATCGCAATGACCGTGTCCAACTGGCTGGTGAACCACATCAGCCGGCAGGATGCGGATATCGGCAGACATATCAGGGCCAGCGGGCAGGCGTAATAGAAGTATTAGTTCGATAGGATGAGGGCTGGGTGGTTACCTGGCCTTTTCTGTATTGCCTAGTTATTTGGAAATGCAGTTCGTGTGATTCTTGTGAGATTCTCTTCCGCTTTTTTGTCTAGGTGATACCGACTTGTCAATTTCCAATACATATTGTTTTTCACATTCCATTTCACCGTGTTATAATACATCCAGACTTATAAATACCACATGGAGGTAACCCCCTTGTATCAGATTCTGACGAAAAGCCAGATCGGGCCTGATACCTACCGCATGGATATTCTGGCCCCCCGGGCTGCCAGGCGCGCCCAACCGGGCCAGTTCGTGATGTTGCGTGTGAATGAGCAAGGCGAGCGTTTCCCGCTCACGATGGCCGATGTGGATCATGAAAAGGGAATTGTGACAATTATTTTTCAGGCTGTGGGCCATGCCACAAGGCTGCTGGCTTCGATGGAGCCCGGCCAGGCGCTGCTGGACTTTTTGGGCCCGCTGGGCAAACCTGCGGCGCTGCCGGACCACGGCCATGTGCTGTGCGTGGGCGGCGGTGTGGGCGTGGCCGTGGTTTATCCGGAAGTGAAGGCGCTCTATGAGCGCGGCGTGGATGTGGACGTGATCATCGGCGCCCGCAATGCGGACCTGATCATACTGGAAGACGAGGTCCGCGCCGTGTGCAACCGGCTCTTCATCACCACCGACGATGGCTCCAGGGGCCGCAAAGGCTTAGTCACCGACGTGCTGAAGGAACTGCTGGAAGCTGAGCATTACGACGAGGTGATCACGATCGGGCCTGTCATCATGATGAAGTTCGTGAGCAAGCTGACCAAGGAATACGGCGTGAAGACCTGGGCCAGCATGAACCCCATCATGGTGGACGGCACCGGTATGTGCGGCGGCTGCCGGATTAGTGTGGGCGGCGAGGCCAAATACGCCTGTGTGGATGGCCCGGAGTTTGACGCCCACCAGGTGGATTTTGACGAGGCGATGAAGCGGCTGACCGCCTATCGCGGAGAAGAAAAGGCAGCCAGCGAGCGGCATGCCTGCAAGGTGGGTGGTTGAGATGGCGATGAAGGAACGGATGCATATGGACGCGCGGGACGCGGCGGAGCGTGCCCGCTGCTTTGACGAAGTGGCGCTGGGCTACACCGAAGAGCAGGCGATGGCCGAGGCTGAACGCTGCATCAACTGCAAAAAACCCGGCTGTGTGGCCGGATGCCCGGTCAGCGTGCCGATCCCCCAGTTTATCGGCCACATCAAGGCCGGTGAGTTTGACAAGGCGTATGAAATAATCACCAGCACCAACAGCCTGCCCGGCGTGTGCGGCCGCGTGTGCCCGCAGGAGGAGCAGTGCGAAAAATTGTGTGTGTTTCAGAAGGCCGGCCGGCCCATCGCCATCGGCAACCTGGAGCGCTTCGCCGCCGATTACGCCCGCAAGGCCAGTTTGAAGGATCTGCATAAGGAAGCGCCCAACGGCAAAAAGGTTGCCGTGGTGGGCTCTGGCCCTGCCGGCCTCACCTGCGCAGGCGATCTGGCGCGGCTTGGTTATGATGTGACAATCTTTGAGGCTCTGCACACACCGGGCGGCGTGCTGGTTTATGGCATCCCCGAGTTCCGCCTGCCCAAGAGCATCGTGGCCGACGAAATCGCCGGCCTCAAAGAGCTGGGCGTGAAGCTTGAGTCCAATGTGGCCGTGGGCTATGGCACGCCCATCGACCAACTGCTGGAGGAAGAGGGCTTTCAGGCTGTGTTCATCGGCTCCGGGGCCGGGCTGCCGCAGTTTATGAAAATCCCCGGTGAGAATCTGATCGGTGTTTATTCCGCCAATGAGTTTTTAACACGCATCAACCTGATGAAGGCTTATCAACCTGACGCCGCCACGCCGGTGAAAAAGGGCCGCAGGGTGGCTGTGGTCGGCGGCGGCAATGTGGCAATGGACGCCGCACGCTGCGCACTCCGGATGGGCGCTGAAGAGGTGCACATCGTCTACCGCCGGTCCCGCACAGAAATGCCTGCCCGCGCCGAAGAGGTTGTGCACGCCGAGGAGGAGGGCATCATCTTCGATATGCTCACCAACCCCATCGAGGTGCTGGGGCAGGACGGCTTCGTGACTGGCCTCAAGTGCGTGAAGATGGCGCTGGGCAAGCCGGACAGCAGCGGCCGCCGGGGCGTGAAGCCCATTGATGGCAGCGAGTTCACGATGGATTGCGACGTGGTGGTCATTGCCATCGGCACCCGACCGAACCCCGCACTCACCAACAGCGAGCCCCGAATCAAAATCCAGAAATGGGGCGGAATCGTGGTGGAGGAGGAGACCGGCGCGACCAGCCTGCCCGGCGTATATGCCGGCGGCGATGCTGTGACCGGCGCTGCCACTGTGATTTTGGCGATGGGCGCTGGCAAGAAAGCTGCGGCAGCGATCCACAAGAGGTTGACAGAGTAGGCTGAACCAATAGAGTGCACCCATTGCCTTAGCGTTGTTGCGGGCCGGTACAGAGCCCGGCCCGTACATTGAGTCGTATATTCCAAGAAGTGTCCTATTCCCAACAACAGAGGTGCGGGGCGCCAGCCCCGCAACAGACACCCCCTCTCCACGGCAGCTTCGGCAGAATCGTGTCTATTTGCGGGGAGGGGGCAGGGGGTGGGTATTCGAAAACGGTGTCACTTCCAGAATTTGTGAATCTATGCTATACTATCGTTTGAGTAGGGGTTCAAATCTTGAACCCCTACATGTCATCCAGGCAGAAAACCAATACTAGGGGCAGAAACCAACAAGCCCATGAAGTGAGAGAAAAATGTTTGTAGATATCGCGAAAATCCTCATCAAGTCCGGCGACGGCGGCAACGGCAAGGTGTCTCTCCACCGCTCGGCGATGGTGCAAAAGGGCGGCCCGGACGGCGGCGACGGCGGGCGGGGCGGCAGCATCATCTTTGAGGCAGACCCAGGCATGCGCACGCTGCTGGACTTCCGCTATCAGCGGAAGTTTGAGGCGGTGAATGGCGAGCCCGGCGGCGCCAACAAGTGCTTTGGCAAGGATGGGGAAGACCTCATCATCAAAGTGCCGGTGGGCACCGTGATCCGTGAGATGGAGTCTGGCCGTGTGGTGGCCGACATGTATCTGCCCGGCGAGCGCCGCATGGTGCTGCGAGGTGGTCGCGGCGGCTGGGGCAATGTGCACTACGCCACACCCACCCGTCAGGCGCCCAACTTCGCCCAGCCGGGGCAGAAGACCAAGAGCTATGAGGTGTCGCTGGAGCTCAAGACCATAGCGGACGTGGGCCTTGTGGGCTTCCCCAATGTGGGCAAGTCCACAATGCTTTCGGTGGTCACCCGCGCCCGCCCGAAGATCGCGAACTACCACTTCACCACGCTGTCACCCAACCTGGGTGTGGCCGAGGTGGATGGAAAGAGCTTTTTGGTGGCAGACATCCCCGGCCTGATCGAAAACGCCCACGAAGGCGCCGGCCTTGGGCACGACTTCCTCCGGCATGTGGAACGCACGAGGCTTCTGGTGCATGTGATCGATGCCTCCGGCAGTGAGGACCGTGACCCGGTGCAGGACTTTGAGCAGATCAACCGGGAGCTGCGCCTTTATAGCGCTGTGTTGGCTGACCGCCCTCAGATCGTGGCCGCCAACAAGACTGATCTGCCCGACGCAGAGGTCTATCTGGAGGAGCTTACCAATCACTGCAAAGCGCAGGGCTATGAGGTGTATCCGGTATCCGCCGCCACCAACCAGGGTTTGTTGGAGCTGATGCGCGCAGTGGCCAAAAAGCTGGCTGAGCTGCCCCCCGTGGAGGTGTTCCATGAGGAGATGGAGGAGCTGGAGTCGCTGCCCAACAACGACTACACCGTGGACATGGAGGATGATGTCTATGTGGTGACCGGGCCGCTGATCACCAAGATCATTGACTCCACCAACTTCTCCGACAGCGTGAGCATGCAGTTTTTTGAGCGCAGGCTTTATGAAACAGGGATCATTGACAGGCTCCGGGAGATGGGGGCCAAGCATGATGACACGGTGAGGCTCAATGAGCTGGAGTTTGAGTTCTGGGATTAAGCCGGAACCAGAAGGATATTGGGATGTACAACAACCTGTTTTCGATTGGCCCTGTAACGGTGCATGGTTATGGGCTCATGATCGCAGTCGGCGTGATCCTGGCTGTGATTCTGGCTGTGCTCCGCTCCCCCAAAAGGGGGCTGGACGAAAACATGATTTATGGCATCGGTATTGTAGCGCTTCTGTCGGGCTTTTTTGGTGCAAAGCTTCTATACTGCCTGATCAATTTTAAATCATTTCTAGATAATCCCTGGGAATTCTTATCCGGCAGCGGGTTTGTGGTTTATGGGGGCATCGTTGGGGGCGTGGTCGCGGCGATGCTCTACTGCCGTGTTAAAAGGGTCTCTTTCTCGAAATACCTCGACCTTCTGGCGCCGTCGGTGGCACTGGCGCAGGGGTTCGGACGGATCGGGTGCTTCCTTGCGGGTTGCTGCTACGGTCGTGAAACTGACACCTGGTATGGTGTCACATTTCCCGATGGCAGCCTTGCGCCCGGCGGTGTGCAGCTCATCCCGACGCAGCTTATCTCCAGCGCGGGGGATTTTGCCATTGCTCTGCTGCTGCTTCTCCATGCAAGGAAAACTCGTCCGGACGGGAAAACCGGCGCACTTTATCTCGTCCTCTACAGTGTGGGGCGCTTCTTCATTGAGTTTTTGCGCAATGACTATCGCGGCAGCATCGCTTTCCTGTCCACGTCACAATTCATCGCGCTCTTTATCCTTGCTTTGGGGTTTGCTTTGTACTTTTCCAAAAAGCCAAACGCTGCGTCCTTGGTCGGGGATGGGCAGGTGTGATGATCCGGTGAGGCTCAATGATTTGGAGTTTGAGTTCTGGGATTGATATGGTCTTGATTTCAACTGAGAACCCTGCCGAATCCGGCAGGGTTCTTTATGTGGTAGGGGATCAAGGACTCGAACCTTGCCCCGGATATAAGCCGGAAGCTCTGACCGACTGAGCTAATCCCCCATATGTCTACCATTATACAGAAGAAGTATTCACCCCACAAGCACTTTGCAAATGGCTGCTTTGCATTCCAGTTTACTCAGCATCAGATTTGGGTTACACTATTCCCACCGTTTCCACCGGAAGAATCCTCTATCCGGTGAGGAAACAACATTTCTGGGGAGAACACTGTGAGCATACTGTTTCATATCCTGCTCAATAACATTGCACCCGTCTTCCTGTTGATTTTTCTAGGCTATCTGCTGGGCAGGTCATTCAAGCTGGATGTGAATTCCTTCAGCAAGATCAACCTGTATGTGTATGTGCCCGCTTTGGTGTTTGTGAAGCTGTATGAAACCAAAGTCGAAGGCCAGCATCTTCAGGCACTGCTATATGCGGTGGTGTTCCTTGCGGTGCTGGCCGCCGGCTCCGCGGCAGTGTCCAGGCTTTTGCGGCACTCCAGATCGATGAGCAGCGCGTTTATGAATTCCGTCATGTTTTACAACTCGGGCAACTTCGGCCTGCCGCTGGTCACGCTGGTGTTTCAGAACTCGCCCTATCTGCCATACGCGGTATCGATACAGATCATGGTGCTGCTCGTGCAAAACCTCTGCTCCAACACCATCGGCCTGTTCAACGCGGGGCGCGGCAAGTTGGGTGTGCTGGACTCGCTCAAAGCGGTTGCCAGAATGCCCGCCATTTATGCCATTGCGGCGGCAATGCTGCTGAAGCTCATTCCGATTGACTTCACCACGACCTTTGTCTGGCCGGCGGCTGTTTATATCAAGGACGGCCTGGTGTCCGTCGCGCTGCTCACATTGGGAATCCAGCTTTCAAAGTCTGCCCTTCGGTTTAAGAATGCGGAAGTCTATCTGGCCTCGTTCATGCGATTGGTCGCCGGCCCGGCGCTGGCACTGCTTGTGATTTGGCTGTTTGGAGTCCATGGTGATATGGCAAGGGTGCTGTTGATCTCATCCTCGGTGCCCACTGCGGTGAACACGGCGTTAGTCGCGGTTGAGATGGACAATGAGAAGGAATTTGCCTCCCAGGTGGTGATGGTGACATCGCTATTCAGCGCGGTTACGCTCACGGCGGTGATTTATCTGTCCACCTTCTTGTAGTTTACTCCGCTGCCATTTTGGGTTACACTATACCCACCATTTCCCAACGAAAGAGGAACAAAATGCTCACGCCCAAACAGCGTAAATACCTCCGCAGCCTCGCCACCGACATGGACCCTATTTTCCAGGTTGGCAAAGGCGGCATCAACGACAACCTGATCAAGCAGGTCAATGATGCTCTGGAGGCCCGCGAACTTATCAAGCTCACAGCCCTCAAGACATCGCCCACACCTGCCCGCGAAGCCTGCGAGGTACTGGCCGCTGCAATCGGCGCCGAGGCTGTGTTTTCCATCGGCAACCGGCTGGTGCTTTATCGGGAATCGAAGGAGAACAAGAAGATATTTTTGGAGAAGGTGTAATCCCCATCCCCCTGCCCCCTTCCCCGTAAGTCCCAATGGTTATGAATTGACTGCCATTGGGGAAGGGGGAGGCCGATTGCAGGGCTTCGCCCTGCACCCGGTCTCATCAGTAGGGGCCGGGCTCCGGCCCGGCCCGTCTGTGAACGATGACCACTAAGACGCCCGCCTCCTGAAATACTTCATGTTCGGAAACAACGCTGCCGCAGCGCCGATCACGAAGCACCCAGCCGCGCAAATCAGATACCATGTGCGGAAGGGTGTGAGCCACGCCATCGCGCAGAGCATCGCGCCGGTGAGCGCAAAGCGGATGCTCACGGCAAGGCTGGCAAACTTGGGGCGCGACTGCTTGCGGCGCTTGCGCCACAGCTCCTCGGCTTTTTCCATATAAGGCTTGAGTGCTTCTGGCGGCGGGGCGAAAGCGCCGTCCCAGGCCATGGAGGAAAGCTTTTCACCGTCGTAGAGATCCACGACCACACCGGGCACGGCCTTGGCAAATGCTCTTGCCTCCGGTGTGAACTCGGCGGTTGTGCAAATGACCAGATTGCCAAGACCAGCTTGTCTGGCCCGGTCCACCATCTCCAGGATGTCCTGGGCAGTCACAGGGGCGGTGGGGTGGCGGCGCAGGATCGCGATGTCGGAATCCTGGCCGTCCATCTGCAGGCGGGGTCCGCCATCCTGCGGGGTAACATAGCGGTAGCGGCACTGAAACAGCAGGATGTTGAGCGTAAACTTGTGGAACCGGTCCGGCTCGCTTTTCACCATTTCATCGCAGATCCACAGGTCATAGGCCTGGCGCTCCAACTGGATGCGGCGGCGGCGGAGCTTCTGCCGGCGATACAGCAGAAAAGCCGCTGCGGCGCTTGCAGTGAAAACCGCTGCCGGCAGGGCTGCCACCACAGGGTTGTGGATGCGCGAAGAAAAAACAATGAAGGATAAAAGCGCTACCAGTGTTACAAACGCGACGCCGTCCAGCAGCCTTGCCAGTGAAAAGGGCTCAGCCCTTCGCCGGGGCGTCATTGGACTGGTGATATTCATAGGGCACCTCCTGCTTGGGGTTTCGTGTTGGATCAGCAAACCCGACTTGATATGGAGCCTCTTGTAGGTAGTTTGTCCCTCGCTTGGAAAAATATGCCTCAGAGGCAATAAGGGGTCTGGCCCGTGGTGGAACAGCTTCAATCCCAACAGCGAATCGGTATTTATGGCGGCACCTTTGACCCGGTGCATAACGCCCATTTGATGGTGGCCCGCCTGGCTCGTGAGGCGGCAGGGCTTGATTATGTCATCTTTATGCCCTCCGGCACGCCGCCCCATAAAGAAGCGACAGGGCTCACCGATGCCCATCACCGGCTTCAAATGGTGCGGCTTGCCATTGACAGCACGAAGGGCTTTGATGCATCGGACTTGGAAATTGCCGCACCCGGTGTGGATTACACGGTGGACACACTTCGCCTGCTGAAAAATGCCCATCCCGCCGCAAAGCTGCACTTCATCATCGGCGGCGATTCGCTGATGTATCTGGATCAATGGTTTGATCCACAAGGCCTGCTTAAGCTTGCTGTGTTCATTGCTGTGTTCCGGCCCGACAGCTCCATGCAGGAGTTGGAGTGCAAGCGGCTTGAACTCCTTGCCCGTTATGGCGGCGAGATTCTGCTGGTGGAATGCCCCGGCATGGATATTTCCTCCACCGCGATCCGGCGAATGGTTTCTGCTGGGGAGGATATCACAGGTTTGGTGCCGCCTGCGGTGGCTCAATACATTGTGGATAACAAGTTATATTTGGAGACACTATGAATCGTGACGAAATCCTCGCCTATCTCAAGGCAAGCCTCAAGCCCAAGCGGGTGCAGCACAGCCTTGGTGTGGAAAAATCTGCCGCCGAGCTTGCAAGGCGTTATGGCGCTGATCCGGATAAGGCGGCGCTGGCTGGTCTTGTGCATGACTGCGCCAAGAGCATGGACCGAGGTCTCATGGCCCAATACGCCTGCGAAACCGGTTTTCCGATGGAGGGCATCACCAGCGCAGGTGTGGGCATCCTGCACGCCCCGGCCGGCGCAGTGCTCGCCCGGCGGGCGTTTGGCATTGAGGATGATGAGGTGCTCTCCGCCGTGATGTGGCACACCGTGCCCCGCGCCGATATGTCGCTGCTGGACAAGATTGTTTCATTGGCTGACATCATTGAGCCGAACCGTGACTTCCGCGGCGTGGAGCGCGTCCGCGAGGCAGCCAAAATAAGCCTTGACGAAGGCTTCCGGCTCTCGCTGGCCCGTGTGATGGCCTATGTGCTGGAGGAAGGGCTCTACGTGCACCCGCTCACTCTGCAGGTGTACAATGAGCTGACATTGGCGCGGGAGAGGCTGTGATCCCGAGGGGATTTCAAAAGCGCTTGCCAACGTTTTCCTGTTTTGTTAAAATGACCCAAAGGAAGGGATTGCATGACCGATCAGGCCAAAGGGCTTTGCGACAAGGTTGTCGGCATTTTATTGGAAAAGAAAGCGCAAGACATCGCGGTGGTGGATATTTCCGCCCTCACGGTGATTGCAGACGCGTTCGTGGTGTGCAGCGGCCGCACCCCCATTCAGGTGCGGGCTCTGGCCGATGAGCTCGAGGAAAAGCTCCGGGCATCCGGTTTGGCCCCCCTGCGCCGGGAAGGCCTTCAAGCCGCCCGATGGGTCGTGTTGGATCTGGGCCACGTGCTGGTGCATGTGTTCCACCGCGAAGAGCGGGAGTTTTACAACCTGGAGCGCCTGTGGAACAACGGCGACAACATCACCCACTATACTGATTGAGATTTGGCCGGGGTTCCCTCGGCCTTTTGTTCATTGACTGATGCTGGTTGGGAGGGTTTATGCAGGCTGGATACCGCACGCTGGTGATCTGGGATCTTCTGCGCAAGCATACCGATGAGGAGCACCCGATCAACGCCGCTGAGCTTGCCGAGCACCTGCACGCCATGGGCATGGATGTGGAGCGGCGCAGCATTTACCGCAGCATTGCCGATCTGGAGGAAGCGGGTGTGGAGATCATCCATGTCACCCGCAAAAGCGAGGGCTTCTATCTGGCCCAGCGGGAGTTTGAGATCGCTGAGCTGAAGCTCCTGATGGACGCCGTGCAGTCCGCCCGGTTCATTACCTCCAGAAAGTCGCGGGAGCTTGTGAAAAAGCTTGCCAATTTTGCCAGCAAGGCGCAGGCCGAGCAGCTGCTCCGCAGTGTTTTTCTGGAAGAACGCGCCAAGTGCGCCAACGAGCAAATCTATTACAACATAGACCACATTTATGAGGCGATCCGCTGCAGCAGGCAGATCAGCTTCAAGTATTGCGAATACGACCTGAAAAAGCACCGTGTGGAGCGCCGGGGTGGCGCGAAATACACCGCCAGCCCCTACGCGCTGGAGTGGAACAGCGATGCCTACTATCTCATCTGCCGGGTGGGCACGCTGATGAAGTTCACCCATTTCCGTGTGGACAGGATGAAGGACATCGATGTGCTGGAGGACCCCACTCTCCCTTATTCCGAGTTTTTTGACGACGGCCGGTGGAACATCGCCGACTACGGTAAGCGGGCATTCAGCATGTTTGAGGGGCCCCTGGAGGATGTGAGCATCCGCTTTAAAAACCACCTGGTCACTGCGGTGATCGACCGGCTTGGGGAGGACGTCCGCATTGTGCCAGACGGCGACGAATGGTTCATGCTTCACGCAAGGCTTGTGGTGAGCCCCGGGCTCACAGCGTGGCTGGCCCACTTTGGCGGCGATGCTGAGGTGATTGGCCCGCTAAGCGCCAGAGAGGGTATCCGAACAGTGCTTGCCCAGATGCTGGCACGATATGCGGAAGAACCGCCTGACAGCTCTGTGTAACGTTTGTTACATTGTTTTCGGGATCTTCCGGTTATACTGCAAACAACCAGTATCATTCAGGAGGGTCAAATTGAAGAAAAGAGTGATTTCTGCCGCCATCGCTGCGTTGCTTCTGGCTGCCTTTGCCGGTGGCTGCACTGCGGCGAATAAAACCGCTTCGGAGACCCCAGCCTCCACAGCGGCATCCGGTATTGATACAAGTGCCAGCTGGAGCGATGACGAAACCGCCATCAAGAAGTATCAGGACGCGATGAAGAGCGTGCCGGAAGAGGACTTTACGCTCTCCGACCTCAATGGCAAACAATGGAAACTTTCCGGTCTCAAAGGCAAAGTGGTGCTGCTGAACTTCTGGGCAACCTGGTGCGGCCCTTGCCAGATGGAGATGCCAGAATTTCAGAAACTTTACGAGCGGTTCGGCGAGGATGGAGAAGTCATTGTGCTGGCTGTGGCCAGCACAGCGCTGGAGGGTGGCACCGCCGAGGCATCCAAGACCGCGGTGAGCGCTTTTGTAAAAGACCAGGGCTTCACATTCCCAGTGCTGTTTGACACGGACGGTTCTGTCTGGCAGAATTACGAGCAACAGGGCATTCCTGCCAACTACATCATCGACAAGCAGGGCAACGTGCGCCTGTTGAAGTCTGGCGCGTTCACCGGTGAAAAAGAGCTGTACGCGGTGCTGGAAGCCGTGAGAAGGGCGGACAGTGGAAAGTGATGTCAGCCTGAACGAATATGAGCGGGTGGACGACCTGCAGTTTGGCGGCCTGCGCATCATCCAGAGCCAGCGAGGGTTTCGCTTTGGCATGGACGCAGTGCTGCTGGCCCACTTTGCCGATGTGCGCCCTGGTGACCGTGTGGTTGATTTGGGCACAGGCACCGGCATCATCCCAATCCTGTTGTGCGGCCACACCCGCGGGAAAAGCTATGTGGGGCTGGAGATCCAGCACGAGATGGCCGAAATGGCCGGGCGCAGCGTGCGGCTCAACAACCTGCAGGATCAGATACAAATCGTGGAGGGCGACCTTCGGAAGGCCCACGAGTTGCTGGGTTACAACGGTTTTGATGTGGTGACCTGCAACCCGCCCTATGAGCGCAAGGGTGGCGGCGTGGTTTGCCAGGACATTGCATGGACGCTGGCCCGCCACGAGGAAGCCTGCACGCTCATGGATGTGGCCCGCGCCGCATTCAACCTGCTCCGGCAGGGTGGCAGGCTCGCGATGATCATCCGGGCCGACCGGGCTGTTGAGGTGCTGGTTACACTCAAAGAGTCGCGTTTGGAACCCAAGCGCATCCGCATGATCTGCCCCAGCTTGGACCGGTCTCCGAATCTCATGCTGGTGGAGGCCACCAGGGGCGGCAACCCCGGAACGCGGTGGGAGCCGCCGCTGATCGTCTACGGCCCCGACGGGGCATACACGAAGGAATTAAACGCAATTTACGGCAAAACGCAGGAGGCTTGACGGTGGGGAAGGGCACATTGTATCTGGTGGGCACGCCCATCGGCAACCTGGAGGACCTTTCCCTCCGCGCCGCCCGCATCCTCGGAGAGGCTGATTTGATCGCCGCTGAGGACACCCGCCGAACCCTGAAGCTTCTGAACCACCTCAATTTACAAAAGCCCATCGTGAGTTACCATGAGCACAACCGACGGGAATCGGGCCGGCGGCTGGTGGAGTCTTTGCTCGAAGGCAAAACCGTGGCGTTGGTTTCCGATGCAGGCATGCCCGTGGTGTCCGACCCCGGCGCAGAGCTCGTGGTGGAGGCTTCTCAGCAGGGTTGCCCTGTTGTGGTGATCCCCGGCCCTTGCGCTGCTTCGTCGGCGCTGGCGCTTTCAGGCTTTGACGGCAGCCGTTATGCCTTTGAGGGTTTCCTGCCCCGCGAGGGAAAGCCCCGCAGGCAGGCGTTGGAAGCGCTGAAGACAGAGCCACGCACACTCATTTTTTACGAAGCCCCTCACCGCTTGCTGAAGACACTTAAAGACCTGCTTGCCGCCTTGGGTGACCGCGAGGCGGCAGTGTGCAACGACATCACAAAGTTTTATGAGCGCACCGACCGGGTCAGGCTTTCTGAGGCCGTGGCGTTGTTTGAGCAGAAGGAACCCAAGGGCGAATACGCCCTGGTGGTCAAGGGCGCGGAGCCTATTGAAGTCAGCTATGAAGAGGTCACCATTGAGGAACACCTGCGGCGCTATCTGGCGCAGGGCATGGCCAAGAAGGATGCCGTGAAGCAGGTGGCCAAAGACCGTGGTGTGGCCAAAAATGAGGTGTATGTAGTGGCGATGGGGATTGATGAGTAGCTATAATTCGGAGTGTAGTCTTTCCACCAATTTCTGATAAGAGCAAATCTTCTCCCTATACCAACGGCAGCTTCCGCAACAAGACAGAAATAATTCTTCCGTCATCCTGTCTTTCATCATCTGGTTCACCAGCTTGGATTCATATTGGTTGTTCAGCTCCAGTTTTAGGAATTCTGCCACAGCACGATCCATCCGGCGTACATCGGCTTCACCAAGCGCGCAGAGGCTGTCTCCGGCCAGGTTTGGGCAGGCAGTGCAGATGTCGTCTCGCCCCTCTGCCAGGGTGAAGCTGCCCTCATTTGCCAGCCGTTTCAGCACATCAGCCATGTTTTGCGCAAAAGAGTGATCATAGCCCTTGCCCTCAAACAGGCTGAGGCACAGCAGATGGTGGGGTCGGAGCTTAAGCATTTGGCAGCAGGCTGCTGTTTTTAAGTGCGTTCCGGATCAACAAACCCAGCCCGAACGCACCGGCTACAGATATCACATCCTTGATGAGAAAAGGCGCAGATACTAACAGGAACGATTGCAGGATCGTTCTTTTTGTTACCAGCGCAAATTGCAGCACGCCCAATGTGTGGCAAACTGCCAGGCCTGCCAGGCCAAGCAATATGGCAAGCGGTTTGATTTTCAGTTTGAGCCCTGCGCCGCAGAGCCCGGCCAGCGCGAAGAAACCCCAGAGGAAGCCGCCCGTAGGCCCAAACAGTGTTCCGGGTCCGCTTTGGAGTTGGGCGAACACCGGCACACCCACAAGCCCCACCAACGCATAGACTCCAGTGGAAACAAGCGCCAGCTTCCAACCCAACACATAACCGCAGAGGGCGATCGCCAGCGTCTGCAATGTCACCGGCACGCCGGAGGGAAGCGGAAAGGCGAACTGGGCCAGTATTGCCGTGATGGCCACAAACAAGGCCACTTGCGCGATGGTTCGAATTGATAATATCTTCTTCATAGAATGGATCCCTCCGCTGGTTTGATGCTGATCTCTCCGGCGCCCAACGCCTTGATTGTACCGCTTGCCTGCCGCACGACCAGCCTGCCATCCTCATCAATGGCCAATGCGTGGACTGTCTCGCCGCTGCCAACGATCACCACATCGCGGCCGATCACTGCCGACCGCTCCCGATAACCTTTCAGATAGCGCCTGCTATCAAGTTCACAATAATATCCAAGGAAACGCTTCAGGATTTCCGCCGCGAGCCTGCTTGTGCCATCGGCGGGGCATTCACCCCGCCCAAAGACTGCACCGGCAATACCGCCCAACTCCGGC
The DNA here is from genome assembly GCA_023435705.1 of Bacillota bacterium. Taxonomy (GTDB): domain Bacteria; phylum Bacillota; class Clostridia; order Christensenellales; family UMGS416; genus JAEYRA01. The sequence goes on from JAEYRH010000009.1 coordinate 382,251, forward strand.
GGGAATCCACCTTCGGGCGGCACCAGGTTCACGCCGACACCCAGCACCGCATAGTCCAGCATGCCGCTTTCCACATCCATCGCGGCCTCCGTCAGGATGCCGCAAGCCTTTTTGCCGCCGATCAACAGGTCATTCACCCACTTGATCCGCACCTGTTTTTGCGAGAGGGCTTCGATTGCCTCTGCCACTACGGTGGCCGCAGCGATGGTGATCAGCGGTGACTCCGCCGCCGTCACTTTTGGTCGCAGCAGCAGGCTCATATAAAGGCCCGTCTTGGCCGGGGAGAAGAAGCCCCGGTTCATGCGGCCCCGCCCTGCGGTTTGCTCCTCGGCGATCAGCACAAGGCCCTCCGCCTCGCCTTTGGCAGCAGCCTCTTTCAGGGCGCTGTTGGTGGACCCCGCCGACTTCTGCGTGAGGATGCGAAACGCGCCGGCGCAATCACCCAGATGCCTTCCCACGCTTTGTGCTGACAGAATGCCCGAATCGCTTCGCAGGCAATAACCCCGGTTGGTCGCTCCGTCGATTTGGTAGCCCTCAGCCCGAAGTGCGCGGATGGCCTTCCACACGGCGTTGCGGCTCACAAACAGGCTGTTTGCCAGCTGCTCGCCGGAGATGTATTGGCCCCGGCTGTTTTCCAGCGCGGAGAGAACCTGGTCCTTCGCAGTCATATAATTTCTCCTTGATTGGGTGAATTGTAGAGGATGATTGAGATAATGTCAACCGGATTCGATCAATATGGTGACAATGCGCATCAAAAAAACCTGCCCGGTTTTGTTGGCGGGCAGGTGATGGGTCTACTCAAGTACCGAATGGCGTTTAGCCGCCTTTTAATACTTCAGTCTCAATGCCGTCGTAATCGCCGTTGTATTTTCGGGCCATGTCGATGAGCGCCCAGGCGGTGTTGTTCATCTGCTCCATTGTCAGCGGCATTTCCTTGCGGATTGTGAGCGCGAAGGGTTTCTGGCCGGAGAAGTTTTTATCTTCCCGCATGTCGTTGATGGCTTCCAGCGTGTAGCCATTGCTGGCCGCCTCACCCAGGCACCGCTCGGCCTCAGCCTTGGTGGGGAAATACATCCAGAAAGATACGGCCCTGGGCTTTATGCCGCTGTCGTTATGTTTCTTCAGATCCTCCAGGATCTCCTGGTGATTGATGGGCTGGATGTGCTTGATGTCGGGGTAAAGCTGCTCCAGATAGTAACTCCACTCCGGATCCTTCTTGCTGAAGATGCGGGTGGGCTCCCGGCCGTTGCTTGTGCAGATTGCCTGCAGGCTGTGGATCGCTTCGTCTTTCTGGTCTTCCCGGCAGTAAAAGGCGATGTACATATATTCAGCAGAGGCGAAAACCGCGTGGCCGATATAAAGATAGCCCTTGGCCTCTGCCTCGTGGATGCATTTGTCCTCCACTTTGTGCAGCGCCTTGAGCTCAGTGTTGCTCAGGTCATTGCCGGTGTCGTCCTTGTTGATCTGCACCGGCAGGATGATTGCCAGATAGCGGTCATAATCAGCCACAGGGGCAATCTCAGACAAGCCCAGGTCCACAATGGAGTAGACCGGCTTGCCGTCATATTCATCCAGATAGGACCGCACGTTGGACTGATACTTGGGCATCGATGATTTTGGTTTGAACAGCTTGTCCAGAAAGCTCATCGGTCAACTGTCTCTCCGTCCCACGTTATTAATAGCTTTTATTTTACTCCCGAATTGCCTTCTGTTCAAGTTTTTCGTGATTTCTTGTTGAATGATATCATTTTAATAGATGCATTGATCAACGCAGTGTTGATCATCGGCCACCATTTCCACCCGGTTGCCGTCCGGATCCAGCACGCAGCTCTCATAATAGCCATCACCGGTCACTCTTGGCCGGCTCGCCACCGTGTAACCGTCCTGCTCAAGCCGGGCGGTCAGGCCATCCACGGCGTCCTTGCCTCCCACAGAAAACGCCATGTGTGCGTAGCCGACTGCTGGGATGTCATCCCGGGCTAGTTGAAGGCCATTATCCAGTGTCATGATTTCCAGTGTCACATCGGAACCAAAGCGGATGAAACGGGAGCGGAACCCCCGCGTGGGGTTGTGGTAGGGCGTCCCGGCCTCGCCATTGAAATAGTTGGTATAGAAATTTGTGGAGCGCTCCAAATCTTGTGTATAGAGGGCGATATGGCCTATCTTAATCATAGAGGCACCTCCCCTGTCGTTTCCCTTAGTTTCTTCGTCACAGGCCCGAGTTCCTTCCCAATGGTATAAATTGCCCTGCCCGTGCCAATAAAAAATGTGGCTGCGTCAAACGGTGAAGGGGTTGGAATTGCTTATGACTGTGGGGATCCCTCGAGGATTGCATTACTATAAGTACTTTCCGTTGTGGAAGGTCTTTTTTGAAGAAATTGGCACGGAGCTGGCTGTCTCGCCGGAGACGAACCGCCGCATCTTGGAGAAAGGACTCGCCTCCTGTGTGGGGGAGGCTTGCCTGCCCGTAAAGGCTTGGTTCGGGCATGCCGAAAGCCTGAAGGGCCACTGTGACCTTCTTTTCGCGCCCCGCTATACCAGTGTGCATGAGAAGGAATACATCTGCCCCAAGTTCGGCGGGCTTCCAGACATGGCCCGCCACAGCTTGCCGGGCTTGCCGGAGCTTCTCTCACCGGAGGTGAACCGCCATAACCGCGCTGACGGTGGGCTGCGGGCGGCTTTGCAGGCGGGGCGAGTGCTGGGTGTGAAGGAGAGTGAATCCCGCCATGCTTATGGCAAGGCTGTGCGGGCATATCTTGCCCATCGGGCGGCGCAGGTGGGGCAGGTGCGTGAAGCTGCACAGCCGCCATCTGATGATGGCAGGATCCGGGTACTGCTGCTGGGCCATAGCTACACCACCGGCGACCGATTCCTCAACATGGACGCCGCCGGAAAACTTGCTGCGCTGGGTGTGGACACCATCACGCTGGAGCATTTTGACGGCAGGGCATTGCGCCAGGCCGCCCAGCCTCAGGAGAAGCCTGTGTTTTGGAGCCCCGGCACAGCGGTAATGGGATGCGCTTACCTGCTCATGGCGCAGCCTGTTGTGGATGGCGTGCTGAACCTCACCTGCTTCGGTTGCGGTGTGGACAGCTTTGTGAGCTACTTGTTTGAACGGCGTGTGCGCAGCCGCGGCATCCCGTTTGCCACGGTGTCGCTGGATGAGCACACAGGCCAGGCCGGTCTGGAAACCAGGCTGGAGGCCTTTGCAGACACATTGCTGCATCGGAGGGCCGGAGCATGCTGATCGGCTTTCCCCACATGGGCAACGCTTACATCACCGCCAAGGCCGCGTTGGATGATATGGGCGCGCCCTACGTGATCCCGCCGGACAACAGCCTCAGAACGCTGGAGCTGGGTGCCCGCCATGTGCCGGAGGGGGCCTGCCTGCCGTTGAAAATCACGATTGGCAATCTCATTGAGGCCCATCGCATGGGTGCAGACACCCAGCTCATGGTGGGTGCCTGGGGGCCTTGCCGGTTTGGGTATTATTGCCAGATGCAGCGGGAAGTGCTTCAGGATGCCGGCTGCGCAATGGACGCCATCCACCTGGAAGTCTGCCGGGCAGGGGCAGGCGAGCTCATCCGAAGGATCCGCAAACTGACCGGCGGCTTCAACCCGCCCAGGCTTGCCGGCATCCTGAACCGCGCAGCGAGGCTTTCGCTTGCTGTGGATGAGCTGGAGAGGCTTTCGCGTCATGTGATGGCCTGGGAGGTAAATCGGGGTGCTGCCGAGGTAATCTGGCAGGGCTACCGGCGGGCTACCAGAGCCACTGTTGGCACCAGGGAGATGCTCCGGCTGACTGCCGAAACGGGGCGGAAGCTCAGCGAGGTGCCGCTGGACTTGGGCAGGCATGTGCTGCGGGTGGGCATTGTGGGCGAAATCTACGGCACCATCGACCCATGGACGAACATGCGGCTGGAGGCAAGGCTTGCTTCGATGGGCGTGGAAGCCGAACGGTATGTCACCATCGGCCATTGGGTGAATGACACGATGAACAAAGGGCTGCACAAACGCCGCGATCTCCGCTTTGCCGAGGCGGCGGCGGGCTATCTTGGCACCGACATCGGCGGCCACACCCGCGAGACGCTGGGCCACACGGTGATGCATGCCCGGCAGGGGTATGACGGTGTGATCCAGCTTTATCCGCTGGGCTGCATGCCGGAGATTGTGGCACAGGCGATCCTGCCCGCCATCTCGCGAGACTATGACCTGCCGGTGCTCACGCTGGTCATCGATGAGATGACCGGTGAGGCCGGCTATGTCACCCGCATCGAGGCCTTTGTGGATTTGCTCCGGCAGCGGCGGCAGCAAAAAGTGGGGGAGGGGTTTTGATGAACGGTATGGCATTGGGTGTGGATGTGGGGTCGGTCAGCACCAACATCGTGCTGGTGGATGGTGCGGGCGACATCACGCAGCGGCTTTATCTTAAGACCGCCGGCAGGCCGGTGGAAGCGATCCGCCGGGGTATGGCGGAGTTGCTCGGCCTGCTGGACGGTGTTGCGCCAGAAATTGGCGCCGTGGGTGTGACCGGAAGCGGCAGGCAGCTGGCCGGTGCGATGCTGGGCGCAGATCTGGTCAAGAATGAAATCAGCGCCCACGCCGTGGCTGCGCGGCATTGGCTCCCTGAGGTGCGCACGGTGCTGGAAATCGGTGGGCAGGACTCAAAGATCATCTTGCTGAAGGATGGGGTCGTGACTGACTTTGCGATGAACTCCGTCTGCGCTGCCGGCACCGGCTCCTTTCTGGACCGGCAGGCCGAACGCCTGGGCGTGCCCATCCAGGAGTTTGGCAAGCTGGCGCTGGCATCCCTGTCCCCGGTGGCCATTGCGGGCCGCTGCGCCGTGTTTGCTGAGTCCGACATGATCCACAAGCAGCAGAACGGCCACCGCCAGCAGGACATTGTGGCGGGCCTCTGCGATGCTCTGGTGCGCAACTATCTCAACAACCTAGCCAAGGGCAAAACGATTGCCGCGCCGGTGTTGTTTCAGGGTGGTGTGGCCGCCAACACCGGCATGGTGGAGGCGTTCCGCCGAGCCCTTGGGATGGATATCCTTGTGCCGCCAAACCATGATGTGATGGGTGCCTGGGGCGCCGCGCTGCTTGCCGCACAGGCAAAGCAGTACAGCTCGCCAAGCAGTTTTGTTGGCTTTGCCGCCATGGGCCTGGAATACAGCACTGAGACAAGGCAGTGCACTGGCTGTGAGAACCAGTGCGAGCTGGTGGTGTTCAGCACAGAAGACAAGGAGCTTGCCAAATGGGGAGGGAGATGCGGCAGATGGTCTGGCTGATAATTTCTCCTGCTTGAAGTCATGGCGCTTTTTCTCTCCAGTAGATACTTCTCTCCTGTTATGCACTTATGTTGATCTCCGGAAACATTCATATTGGATTGTTTTTTTGAAAATAAGAACAGAATAAGAGTTTTATGTTTTGGCGGGGTGAAGGCTGGGTATCTATTCAGTTATTGAAATATCTGTTATTTCCGCCGACAATTGGAGGGAAATGAGAAATGAAAAAAACAGCCGTTGCTGCAGCAATCACAATACTGCTCTCCCTGGTCATCTCTGGTACAGTACCCGGCCTTACCACGACTGTGCATGCTGCTGCAGGAGATGAGGTCGTGCTGCAGCCTGCGTTCAAGGATGCATTGGTGGCCGCTGGAGTGGATGCCGATCGCAATGGCATCATCACGCAAGGTGAGATGGCTGCCCTGACCACGTTGACTGTGCTGGGAAGCGCCGTGACGGATATTTCCGGCATCGGATACGCCACGAACCTTACATCGTTATCCGTCGTCGGCACGCGCATCACCGCGGTGCCGACTGACATTTCCAATCTCACAAAACTGACTACGCTGGACCTGACCAGCAACATGCTCACAGCGGCAGGCCTGCCCGACTCACTCTGGACAATGAGCACGCTGACCACGCTGGATTTGAAGCTTAACAGCATCTCCTCCATACCCCCGGAGTTTGGCAATCTGGTGAACCTGACTGAGCTCAATCTGTATGACAACGGGCTAACCTCGCTGCCCGATGAGTTTTCCGGCCTCATAAAGCTCCAGGAGCTTTATCTGCACCGCAACAACCTCACTGCGCTGCCAGCCTCCATCGGTAGCCTGGGGAGCCTGCAAACGCTCACACTGTGGGAAAATGGCATCACGTCGCTGCCAGAGAGCTTCGGAAACCTGACAAGCCTGACCGATCTGGACATGGCGCATAACAATCTCACAAGCCTGCCCGCAACCTTTGGGAATTTGATAAGCCTCACCAGATTGGTGCTCAACTACAACCGGCTTACGGGGCTGCCCACCAACGCGTTTTCCGGCATGGCTTCGCTGAACCGGCTTGAGATTGAATACAACTATTTGAATCCCCTTGCCGGCAGTGATGATCGCACAGAGCTTGGCAAAGTCCGGACCGGTGCCTCGGTGGTGTATCTACGGCAAAAGGATTACGCGGTCTCCCTGGACTTGAGCGGCGGCACCCTCAGCGGCAGCGCCTTGCCCAAAGCCAAATATTATCATGGTGAGTTGGTCTCGCTGCCTTCCGCCACGAAAACAGGATATGTGTTCGGCGGTTGGGATGCGGACGGCAACGGCACGGTGGATGCGCAGGGCGGCACATCAACGGCAATCAGCCCAAACCCCGTCACTGCTGCTTCGGTCGTGTTCAAGGCAGTCTTCGGCTATAGGGTCACCTTCCAAACCGAGCGGTTCGGCACCATCGATGGCGGCGCCGATGACATTGTGGCGCAGGTGAACGCCGGAGACCGTGTCGCCGCTGTGCCCGATGCGGCTCCTTTGGCAGGTTATGATTTCCTTGGTTGGTACGATGGCCAGACGAAGGTAACCGAAGCCCAGATCCTGGCGATGAACATTACCGCCAACAAGACCTTTACCGCCCGTTATGAAGCCACCGGCACAATCCATTTTGTTGACGCAGGCTTTGGCGCGGCGCTCATTTCCGCCGGTGCAGATGCCAATGCCGATGGCTTTGTGACCTCAGTCGAGCTTGCGGCTGTAGCCAGTCTGGATCTCTCCGGAGGTGTGTTCTCCAACATCGAGGGCATTGGTGGTGCCATTGCGCTGCAGTCGCTCAAGCTTGGCGGCCATGGCTTTCAGTCGTTGCCCGCAGAACTGGCCTCGTTGACCAATCTGCAATCCTTGGATGTGTCCGGCAATCCGCTTTCCGCGCTGCCCGATCTTTCGGGGCTCGGCATGCTGACAACACTGGACATCTCAAACTGCGCCTTCTCTTCGCTTCCCGACAGCGCGATCCTGCCTGCGTCACTCACATCGCTGGACGCGGCAGGCAATGATATCGCATCCCTGCCGGCGTGGCTCTCCACAAACACGGTTCTTTTGTCGCTGGATCTGTCTGGAAACCTGCTCACAACCATACCCGTCAACTTCTTTGATGGGATGACTGCGCTGTTATCATTGGATCTCAGCAGCAATTACCTGAACCCTGAAGCGCCGCCTGCGGGGCTGCCCGGCTTTGCGGTGATGCAGCCGCAAACCACCTATACCATCACACTGGAGTTTGACGGCGGCACAGGGGACGCCCTGCCCAAGCCCGTTTACTGGTATGGGGAGCAGATCCCTCTGCCGGTGGCTGCCCGTGTCGAGTCAATCTTTGTGGGGTGGGATTTGGACGGCGACGGCGCGGTTGACACGGCAGGTGCCGGTTCGGCCTCCTTTGCGCCAGACCCGCCCGATTCCGTAGCCGGAAAAACCTACACTGCCATCTACATCTCTCAGAACCCGCGGCTTTCAGGCATCGGCCTCTCCGCCGGGGCCTACATTCTGCCGATTTTCAATCCTGAGTCAGAGAGCTGCACGATCACGCTGTATGATTATGTGGGCTCTGTCACCATCACGCCGCAGATGGCCAGCAGCAAGGCAACCTGCAAGATTGGCGGAGAGGCTCTTGCCAGTGTGGAGGTTGCCCTGGCGTCTTCTGCCGAGTCGCAGGATGTGGTCGTGGAGGTGACGGCGCAAGACGGCTCCACCACCAAAACATATACGCTGCATGTGGTGCGCGCGCCTGCTGTGGGCCTGGGCCTTACCAATATCACGGTGTCTCCGTCCATTTCCAGGAGCCCGGCATTCTCCACATCCGTGACAGCCTACACCGGCCTCATGCCGGCGTCGGTCGGCACAGTCACCGTTTGGGCCACAAGAGCTAGCACACAGGCCTCTGTGACCATTGATGGCGCGCAGGCGTTGAGCCGCTCAGTTTCTGTGGGGTTGGGGCTGACGAAAACGGTATCCATCGTGGTATCTTCGCCACTCACCACCGACAAAACCAAGACCTATACGCTCACGCTGAAGCGGGCCACAACGGTGTCCGGTTTCACTGCCATCCCCAAGATTGGAACCACCCCCGCACTCTCACCTGGGGGCAACAACCGCATGACCTTCAGCTATCGCATGAACGGGCCGGGCACCGCAAAGATCGAGGTCTACAGGTCCGGCCGCTGGGTTCCGATTCTGACGCGGGCTGAATCCACCGCCGGGACCAAGTCATGGGCGTGGGATGGCAAAGTCTCGGGCAAATATCTGGCTGTCGGCACCTACAAGGTGCGCATCACCCCGATTGCCAACAGTATTACCGGCACGGCCTATACGATCTCGGTCAAGATTGTGCGCTACCCCACTGTGTATTGGAAGAGCTATGCCAGAACTTTCCGGGCGACGGGAACCAATTACACACTATGCACCTTCAAGGTCAATTACCCGACCAATGCGACTGTGCTGGTGATCAATTCAAAAGGCAAAGTGGCCGCCTCAGTGAAAAGCTTTGTGAATATGCCTTATGGCAAGTATTACGCCGTGACTTGGAACGGCAAGGCGACTGCCGGAAACACTGCCGGTCTGAAAGCCGGCGCACTTGTGCCCACTGGCACTTATACAGTGCGCATTACTGTGGGGCCAAGGTATTATTACAAGACAATCAAGATCACGCGGTAAGGCGCATTTGCTTCGAACACAGCAGGACAACCTCCTGCCAACACCATACGAACCCCTTCCCATCATGCCGGGAGGGGTTCGTGCACTTTTGTTTGACTTGCGATATAATGGTTCCATGTCTTCTTTGGAAGAAAAACTGAAAAGAATCGCAAAGGAATCTCCTGCCTACCGCCCGCAGGACGATGCCCCGCGCCCGGAAAAGAAATCCACCTGCCTGCATGAGGTTGTGGAATACGATCTCGAGGAAGCGTCTGGCGGCTTGCTTTGCTGCGCCAGTGAAGACGCCGTGCGCGTGATCTGTAAAAGTGCCGGCCTTGAGGATTGGGACATCACCCGTGCGGCCTTCGTAGACACCGAAACCACCGGCCTGGCAGGCGGCAGCGGCACCGTGGCATTTTTGATCGGCCTTGGCTATGTGTCAGGCGGGAAGTTTGTGGTCGAGCAGTTCTTTATGGAGGATTACGACGTGGAGGGCGACATGCTCTCCATGCTGTGCAAAAAACTCCGGGGCTTTGATTGGCTGGTGAGCTTCAACGGCAAATGCTTCGACACGCCGCTGATTGCGTCCCGCGCCGTGATCAACCGCATCGCTGCGCCGCTGGATGAGATGGAGCAGGTGGATCTGCTGCACGGGGCCCGGAGGATTTATAAGAAGCGGTTGCGGCAATGCAACCTGCAAAACCTTGAAAAGGAAGTGCTGGGCCGCGAGCGCGGTGAGGATGTGCCGGGCTCCCTGGTGCCGGTGATGTTTTTTGAATACCTGCGCAGCGACGATTTTGAACCGATGCGGATGGTGCTGGAGCACAACCGCCGCGACATCGTGTCGCTGCTCACGTTGCTCTGCCGGATGTGCCAGGCTGTCAAACAGCCGGAGAAGCTGGAGCACGCCGAGGATTTATGGTCCTGCGGGCGGCTGCATGAGCGTATGGGGAGCCTGGAAGAGGCCGAGCGGTATTACCAGCGGGCGGGTGATGGCTCGATGAAGGAGCTCTCGCTTTTGCTGAAGCGCCAGGGCCGCCACGACGAGGCCGTGTCGCTTTGGCAAAAGATGCTCGATGAGGGTGGCCACGGCCTTCTTCCTTATGCAGAATTGGCCAAATATCATGAGCACCGCCGGGGTGATCCGGAAAAAGCGCTGGAAATTGTGGAGCGCTGCATGGTAAAATTGCGTGCGATGGGTTTTACACCCAATAGCGCGGAGCTTGCTTCCTTCGCCAAGCGCAGGAGCCGCCTGCTGGCCAAGCTCGACAAGGGGGAGTGCTGAAATGTCATTGATCGGAGATTTCTTCGGAAACCTTGGGTATTACAACCACATGCGCAGCTTTCTTGGCAAGGCCGAAAAGTATTACCGGCTTGGCATGAAGTATGGCGGCATGTCGTTTAAAAACGAAGGCGCGTTCGGCGTGTTGTTGATGAAACAGGGCAAGTTTGACGAGGCGCTGCAACGCTTTGACAACGCGTTGAAATCTCCGGCCTGCAAAGCACCCCTGCGCAACCTGATCCGCATGAACCGCGCCATCACGTGGTTCAAGCTGGGCAACAATGAAAAAGCGTTGATCGCCCTGGAAGACCTCCATCAAAACTTCCGCAGCATCCGTGTTTATCAGACGCTCGGCTATGTTTATACGTCGCTTAAAATGTATGACAAGGCCGAGCCCTACAACCTGGAAGCTGTGGAGTTTGAGCCCGATGATCATGTGATTCTGGACAACACCGGCCAAATGTATCTGGAAATGGGCGAGTGGGAGAAGGCCAGGGAGTATATTGAGAAATCATATGCCAAGAAGCACTTTTCCGACGTGCTCTACCACATGGGCCTGATTGCCGAGCACGACGAACTTCTTGACGAAGCGTTGGATTATTATCGGGAAGCCATGACGAAGAATATGGACGCGCTCAATGACGTGACACCGGAAAAGCTCCGGGCACGCATCGGTGCCATCAAGGAAGAACTCGGCATCACCGAGCCGGAAGAGGAACTATAGCAGTGAGGCAGCCATGGGCCTGCTGGTCTGCTCCGATCTTGACAGGAATTGCGGATTATTTACATTTTATGAATAATTGCATATAATTGGCATATCTCAATCGAGAGGGTTGTGATTATGCTCAGAATACCTGCAGATTCCAAGCCAAACAGGTTGCTGTTGGCATGGGCGCTGGTGCTGGATGTGATGCTGGCGCTGGTTATTTTATTCAGCCCCAGCCGCGGTTCCTGCAGTGGGATTGAAGGATATGTGCTGAACCAGGGGAACGCCTCTGAGGAGAGCCAAAATCTCACCGATTCCGGCCGGATCGAATATGTGATCATCGTGCGAGATGTCGAGACCAGCCGCATTGTGACGCGGATTTCGCCCGATGAGGATGGTTTTTTCCGCTTGAATGTGAGCCCCGGGCGCTACAGGCTTGAGGTGATGTCCAAGCAGGAAGAACTGCAGCTCGCCGGCAGTGCTTCCACAGAGGTTACCGATGGCAAGATTTCCAATGTAACCATCCAGATGTTCCGCCGCTTGACCGAGCAGGCTGCGCCCGTGCGTCAGAATGTGGCATTTCGCGCTTCACCAATTGCTTGGAATGGGTTATAATAGACCCATTCGTGCAAATGGTCAGGAGGATTTGTTTGTTACCATTCCGGCCGTTGAAACTTGAAGATCAAGAGCTGTTTTTAAGATACACCGCTGACTTGCCGTTTGAAAACTCCGAGATGTCATTTGCCAACCTTTTTATCTGGCGTCAGGGCTGGATGATCGAGCTTTGCGAGCAGGACAACGTGCTCTATTTGTGCTACACCCACCCGGAAACGGGGTGTATGGGCCATATGCAGCCCATCGTGCCCAAGGGCATGCCGGTAAGGCCGGCTGTGGAGAAGGCGATTGAAGACATTTCCGCCCGCGCCTGCGGCCTGGATATCATGGGCGTCAACCAGGACTTTGTGGACAGGCTCCGGTCTGAGGGTACCAATGGCTTTGATGTGACGGAAGACCGTGACCTGGCGGAGTATATTTATCTTCGAAGTGACTTGATGGACTTGCCCGGCAAGAAATACCACGCCAAACGCAACCATGTGAACAAATTTCTGACTGGGCCTGGCCATGACTGGCTGGATCTTGAGCCGGAGCACCTGGATCGTTGCCTGTCAATCTGCGACCAGTGGATGAGTGAACATGACAGCAGCGATGCGGACAGATGCGAGTATTTCGCCGTGCGCGAGGCTGTGACCCATATGAAGGTGCTTGGGCTCACCGGTGCGCTCATCGAAATGAACGGCAAGCCTGTGGCGTTTACCGTTGGCGAGCGGCTGCGGCCTGATCTGGCGCTGATCCATCTGGAAAAAGCAGACCCTTCTGTGCCTGGCATTTACGCGTATATCAACCAGCAATTCATCAACCGGCAATTCCCGGATGTTCAATTTGTGAACCGCGAGGAGGATATGGGCATCCCTGGGCTGCGCCGCGCAAAGGAATCCTATTACCCCCACCATATGGCAAACAAATTCAGGATCAGAACAGAATGCCGCCCGTGATCAGAAAACCTGAGTCATCCGAACGGGGCGCGATCTGCGACCTTTGGCGGCAGAGCTTTCCCGAAAGCGGCGAGCGGTTTCTTGCGTGGTACTTTTCCAGCGTCTATCGTGAGGATCACACGTTCGCGCTGTTTGATGGCGATGAGCTTGCATCCAACCTGCAGATGATCTCCTATGAAATTGGCCTGCGGGGCAAGCCCGTGGCGGTGGAGACCCTCTCCGGCGTTGCCACGGCCCAGGCATGGAGGAACCGAGGTTATGCAAGAGACCTGATGGCTCATGCGTTGGCTGATATGGGCAAACGGGGGCTTGGATTTAGCTTCTTGTATCCCTTTCAACACAGGTTCTATGAGCGGCTGGGGTGGTCGACCTGCTCCCTTTCGTTGGAACCACGCCTCTCACCGGCAGAGCTGCCGGACGCGCCTGCCGGCTGGACTGTGGAACGCATTACATCCCCAGATCACACTTTACTTTCAACGATTTACAAACGTTTCCTGACCAGTCTGAACTGTTGCTGTTTGCGGGATGATGGCCAATGGCAACGGCGGGTGGAGGAGAATGCGGCCAATGGTGGATTCCTCCTGCTGGCCACGGGCAATGGGCCCGCGCAAGCCTATGCATTCTGTGAGGAACGGGCAGACGAAGTGGAGCTCGTGGAATTGGCATACACGTGCCTGGCGGCGGTGGACGCCGTGCTGGCGGCCATCAAGCCCATCGGCAAAGAGGTGTGGTGGACAGCTCCTGAGGGTGACCGATTCCTGATGCTCCGTGGCGCCTGGAAGGACCGGGTGCGGCTGCAGCCCCACGTGATGTTTCGTGTGGTGGATGTGCCGCTGGCATTTGGCCAGGCCGCTCCTGCTTGCGGCGGGGAACTGGTACTGGAAGTCTCCGGCGACACCATGGTGCCGGCCAACAACGGAGTCTTCCGTATCGTTTCTGCCGGTGGGGAAGTGCAGGCTATTCGCGCCGATGGGCAGCCTCAGTTTTCCTGTGGCATTGGTACGTTGGCCCGGATGCTCACCGGCCATATGGATGCCACAGAAGCACTCGATGCCGGTGTGGCTCATGGGGATGCGGGCGCGGCGGAGCTGCTCAGCCGGATGTATCCAAGGCAGAGGAATTTCCTGTTTGAGCTCTACTAATCAAGATATGGGAGTAAACAATAAAAGGCGGGCAACATGCCTGCCTTTTCGTGCATTGTGTCACCGCATTTCCGATTCATGCTCCTTGGCAAATTGTCTGTAGTCGGCCAGGTTGGCCCTCAGCAGCGCCGGCGTGTCCAGCCCATAGGGGCAGTGGGCCGTGCAGTGGCCGCAGCCGGTGCAGTCTTCCACCCTCTCCATTGCCTGTTGAAACTCCTCGGTCAAAAACTGGCGATAAGGCGCCCGGCGCAGCAGCAGAGAGATGCGCGCCGCTGAGAAGATCGGGATGCCTGCCGGGCAGGGTTGGCAATAGCCGCAGCCCCGGCAAAATGACCCGGCGAGCTCCTGCCGGTCGTGGTCAATGATCTCCTGGAGTGAGCCACCCAGCTCCGGTGGGTTCTGCTCAAGCCCGAGGAACTCCATCAGCTCCTCCATGCGCTGAATGCCCCAAATGGGCAGCACATTCTCATATTGCCGCAGGAATGCGAAAGCCGCCGGGGCAGATGTGATCAGCCCGCCGGACAGTGCCTTCATTGCAATCAAGCCCACGTCATTGTTTTTGCAGACATCTGCAAGCGCTAGGTCTTCGGCACTGGATAAGTAGGACAGCGGGTATTGCACTGTGTCATACTGCCCGGACCGGGCGGCAAGGAGCGCGTTATCCAGCCGGTGGCAAGTCACTCCGATGAAGCGGATCACGCCGCTTTGCTTGAGCTTTCTCATCTCTTCATAAAGCTCATCGCCTGGCAGCGGCACTTTGGCCGGGTTGTGAAATTGGTAGATGTCAATGTAGTCGGTTTGTAGCATGCTCAGGCTCTCGGCCAGGTGCTTGTGAAGGGTTTCCTTGTTCTGCGCGCCGCTCTTGGTGGCGATGGTGACGTGCTTCCGCACCGGCGAGAGCGCCAGGCCGATCTTCTGTTCGCTGTCGGTATAACCCCTTGCTGAGTCGAAAAAATTGATTCCGCCTTCATAAGCTCGTTGCAGGATGCGCACAGCTTCATCCGTAGCGGTGCGTTGCAACGGCAACACGCCAAACGCGGTACGGCAGACGGTGATGCCAGTCCGGCCCAATCTCATTGTTTCCATTTTGTTCCCCCGTGCATTGATTGGTAGCCTCCGGCATTCCGAATGGCTACTCGTACCACGGCCTTCCGGCCGTGTTACGCTATGGGTATTTTGGCGCATCTTCTGACAGTTTGTCAATTGCACTTCAGCCAAAATGGCTCAGGTTCACCAATGCATCAACTTGATTTGCTCAAAAGAGTAGAGTGGCGCGGGTATGTTTGTCTGCTCAGCTTTCCGCGTCCTCAATCAACCCCTCAATTTCCTCAATGCTGCCAAAGGCCATACCTTCCTCCAGCAGTGGCCGATAATCCGGTGGGATTGATTCGACAGGGAATGACAGCTTTGTGACCATGGTCAGCTTGTCCAGTCCGCCCATGTTGCGGTATACATAGATACTGCCGGAGCCGTCGCTTTTAATGATGTAGTGGTCCGGGCAGTATTGGTGGATCGTGCGGTCCATGCGGATGTTGCCGCTTACCAGTGACATTTTGTAGTCGGGGTAATACCCCGCGAACTCCGTCAGGGTTTTTCCCGTCAGCCGGCTGTCTGGTGCCTCCTCCAACACCTTCATGTGCCCGCAGGTGGAATATGTCGTGACCCAGAAGACGCTCATATCTGCAGCAACAAGTGTGGATGGTTGCACGCTTTGCAGGCTTTCACCCAGGTTCACACCGGCAGGAGCCTGTGAGCCGGCAGGCTCTTGCGTTACACTGGGCCTGGGCCTGCTCCTTGCAGACCAGGCGTCGCCGGCGATTGCCATCACCGCGCCGGCCACGCACAACAGCGCCGCCGCGGCATACATTGTGAAGGTTGAGGTTTTCCTCATCGTGGACCAATCCCTCCGGTGCATTGGAATCCTTTGGGATTAGTATTCCATCATTTTCCTGTGCTCATACTGTTTGGTGATCGGCTGGATAAACAGAAAAACCCTTTCCCCGTTTGCTCCGAGAAAGGGTTTTCATGTTCCCAAAGGGGTCCGGCATGCCGGCAAACATCAATTATCCGATACGATATCGATGCTCTTGTCGTAATCGTCTTTCAGGATCACGATGTTTACGCGCCGGTTTTTTGCTTTGTTTGCAGGTGTATCGTTGGGTGCAATCGGACGGAATTCACCATATCCGACGGCAGACATGTTTTCCTCCTTAAGCTTTCCTGTGGAAAGCAACAATCGCAGCACAGTGGATGCTCTTGCTGCGGATAACTCCCAGTTGGATGGGAATTGCACTGTCCTAATCGGGTCTGTGTCAGTATGGCCCTCCACAAGAATCTGGTTGCCGGCCAAAGGTGCCAGCACATCCGCGATACGAAGCACCAGTGTTTTGGACGCGGCAGTCAGGTCCGCCTTGCCACTGGCAAACAATACGCGTGAGTTGATGCTGATCACCAAACCCCTTGCGCGCATTGTAACGGATACATCATTATCCAGGCTCTCTTGTGACAGTAATCCGCGCACCTGTTCCTGCACGTTTTCCATCTCTTCAATCTCGATCGCATTGCCGACGCCTCCGCCGGGAGGGCTGGCGGAGACCAAAGGGGAAGCGATTGGCGTGGTGGCTTGCGCGGATGGCGTTGAGCTCAGGCTTGGGATACCACCGTTACCGGGCGGCGTTGATGACCCGGGGGAAAACAACGGGTAATTCAGTTCGCCGCCGGCACCGGCGCCGTCGCCTTCACCGGAAACTGCTCCGAAAGCGCTTCCAAGAGAATGGATGACCGCTTTGTATTTTTCCTTATCCAGGTTGCTCATCGCAAACATGATGATAAAAAAGGCCAGAAGCAGTGTGATCAGGTCTGCATAGGTGAGCAGCCATCGTTCGCCGTTTTCTTTTTCGTGTTCCTCATGTCCGTTCATATTATCCCTCGGCGGCTTTTGGTGCTGCTGGCTGTTTCTTGCCGGATGTCTTCTCAAAATAGGCCAGGTTCATCTTGTCGCGCACCGAATCCGGATGATCACCGGCCTGGATGGAAAGCACGCCCTCGACAATCAGTTCATTGATCAGTCTCTCGCGGGCGGCCTTTACCTTGATCTTGTTTTCAAATGGCAGCCATAACAGGTTTGCCAGGCTCACGCCATACAGCGTGGCGATGAACGCGGTAGCGATGCCTTTTGCCAGTTCTGCCGGGTCTTCCAGATTGCCGGCCAGCACCGTGATCAGGCCCATTACCGTGCCGATGATGCCCATTGTGGGCGAATAACCACCTGCGGCTGCAAATAGCTTGGACCCGCGCACATAGACATCGTTTTGCAGATGCATGTCCCAAAGAAGGATGTCTTTGGTTGTTTTCGACTCGGTGCCGTCAATGATCAGCTTCAAACCCTTGGCGATGAGCGGGTTTTTGTTCTGTGAGGCTTCGTTTTCCAGAGCCAGCAAACCTTCCTTACGGGCAATCTCCGAATATCGCACCATTTCCTGGATTGTCTGCAGCTCGTTGATCTTCTTGTTGAAGAGGACCATTTTGAACATGGAGCCGATCAGCTTCACCTCATTGATGGGGAACGATACCAACACTGCACCGGCCGTGCCGCCAAGGATGATGGGCGCAGCGGTGGCTGACCATAATCCAACCAGTGCTTCAGCGATGCCACCCTTCGATTCCATGATATATCCGCCGACGACGCCGCCGAGCGCAATGAGGATGCCTAGAATTGTTGTGATATCCATCTTCTACGATCCCTTCGGAAAACCAGGTTTTCGGTAGCAGAATAAGGAAAAACTTTCTCTTTATGGTGTATTTTGACACCAAACTATAGCACGATCAGGCCACGAAAACAACAGAAACCACCTGAACCCCTCTGGACAGGTAAAACCCTGCCACACAAAGGTACAGGCATAGCCCTTTGGTGCAAATGCATCATCCTGATATATCGTCAATCTGTATCAAAGATATAAATAAATGTAGCTAAAGTGGGCGATGGATTTCCGGCTGCTGGGCAGGTCTTTACTATTTGGCCTCGCCCTTTTCAATCAGATGCGCGACGGCGTTTGCGGCTTCTTCCTCATCCTCACCCGAAACGGCCAGCAGGAACGTTTCGCCCTGACGTATCCGCAAAGACAGCACGCCCATGATCGACTTGGCGTTGACCCGTTTGCTCCCCTGTTCAATCAGAATGTTGGAGTTGTATTTACTGGCCACTTGCACCAGCAAAGCAGCCGCCTTCGGTTGCAGGCCGTCATCGGTGCGGATGCTAAGTTTCTTGATTGTCATAAATAAACACCTCCCTGGATCTGATATCTTCGGCCAATTCGGCAATTTTCCGAAACCTGTGGCTCAGACCAGATTTGCTCACACCGATCATCTCACCCAACCGTTCCAATGTGGCGTCGGGGTTTTCCAGTCTGGCCTCCGCCGTCTGCCGGAGCGATTCCGGTAGCCTGGCAAGGCCACCCTCCCGCTCAATAAGAAGGATGTTTTCCACCTGGGTGGCAGCGGCGCGCAAGGCTTTGTCCATATTTGCTGTGTCGCAGTTGACAACACGGTTGACCGTATTGCGCACGCCCTTTTCCACCCGGACGCTTTCGAATCTGAGCATTTGGCTATGGGCACCAATGGTGGCAAGAAAACCAGACACATGGTCGGCTTCCTTGATATAGATCACTTGCTTGCCGTTGCGAACAACGATACGGGCATTGATTTCCGCGGCAGCCAGCAGCGAGACGGCGCTTTGGGCGAGCGACTCGTCTTCCAGCACCAGCTCCAGGTGATAGCCCTTACCGGGGTCAGACATGGAGCCGCAGCCCAGAAACAGCCCTCGCAGAAAAGCTCCTTCGCAGCAACTTAGGCGCACCAGGTCAGCCCGCACTCCGCTGATCATCCCAGTGTTATCCAGCGCGCCCACATCTTCCAGCACCTTCCTGGCGGCGGCGCCGTCTTCGATCGTAACGCGGTAACTATAGTTGCGATTGAGCCTGTGGCGTTCCCGTTGCTCCATCGTGGGCTGTATTCCATACAGCGATTTGATGAGCTTAAAAACCTTACGGGCGATCACCGGGCTTTCGGTGGAGACCTCGGCCTGCAGATTGCCGGACCGCAGATGCATGGAGCCTGCGGAAAGCATCACACCTGCCAGCTCAGCGCGGCGGCAACACGGGTTGCCCAAAGGCACCCCGGCCAGCTCTTCCTTCACACCTGCCGCAAATGACATGGACTCCCGCCCTTCAAATCTAGTATATCACAGACGGACAGATTTACCAACTGCATGAGCTTTTTGGTTGTGGCAATGCCATGTTTGTTTTTGTGATTATTTGACTGATGCATTTTTTACTTGAATGATAAGGCAGTATCACCTGATTCAGGAACTACCTTTTGCATTGCAGATCGGTTATAATTAATACTCGGTTCAGTAGTATGTTTCTACTTCGCTGTCACAGTTCTGGAGGGATTTTTACCGCAATGGATTCGATAAACAACATCATCAATCAAATAAAGGGCTGGTTCTCCTCTCTGATTGGAAAGGAGCAGGAGCCGCCGCGCCCATCCTACCGCACCGCTGCGAGGCCAGGCTCCCGCGAGGCTGTTTCCCGCCGGGGCCGCATGGTTTCCCGTGCAAGGGTTGGCTTGGGTGAGGGATACCCCGCAGCCGGGCAACGCACCCACCATGCTGCCGATGTGGAGTTTGCATCCGATCACGGCTTTTCATCGGATCCTGACAAACCACTCTCCGAGGATGACCGGCTGGAAATTGAACTGAACAAACACCACCCCGGTGACAGGCCTGAGCCGCGCACCGCCGGATTTCAGCCTGACGCCATTTCGGCAGAGATGGAGCCGGTGGATGTGGCGCTGCCGGCTGAGCCAGAGCCGGAGGTTAGGATGGACCCCATACAGACTCAGCCGGAGGAACCGTCCGGCGAACCCTCAGGCATGCAAGGGTACTCCATTGACAGCGCCCGGCCCAGAAAACCGTTTTACTCCCGCCCCCAGCCCCTGGAGCAGGAGCACGTGGAGCCTGTAAGCGCTCCACCCGTGGGCAAGGATCCTGTAAAACCAGGCGCTTCGTTTGACATGGCGCCCCGGCAGCCGGAGGAGGGCCTTGGATCCCCGGCGTTCTGGCAGCCCCCGAATGGCAAAGAGCAGAGCGAAGCAGAGCATGATGCGAAGGAAGAGCCCCGGCAAGCTTATGGCATCGAGCGGATCCGGAGCTTGTGGGCGCGAAAACCGCAGGCCGAAGCTGCTCCAGCCGGCAACGGGCAGGACGGCGGAGAGGACCCAGTGGCAAAGAAACGTTTAAAACTTTTTAAGGCCCGCCAGAAGCAGCCCAACGCGGTGCTGGGCGTGGCATTCACCACGCTGCAGCTCATTGTGTTCGCCGTGCTGCTCATTGGCGTGGTCGGCACCGGTGCAGTCATTGGCATCGCCAAGGCTTATGTGGACACCACCCCCACGCTGGATGTGGGCAAGATACAAAACCAAGATCTCACCAGCTTCATTTATGACAGCAACGGCAATCTGATCACCACGTTTGCCGGCATGGAGAACCGTGTTTGGGCCACAGTGGACGAGATCCCCAAAAGCCTGCAAGACGCCATTGTGGCCGTGGAGGACGCCCGGTTCTACACCCACAACGGCGTGGACCTGAAGCGCATCGTGGGCTCCTTCCTGAGCAACATGTCAAGCGACAGCTCGCAGGGTGGCAGCACGCTCACCCAGCAGCTGATCAAGAACACGATGATCACCAATGAGCGCACCTATAAGCGCAAGATCCAGGAAGCATGGCTGTCGATGCAGCTGGAGGCAGACTATAAGAGCAGGTATCCTGATACTTACAAGGGTATGATCCTTGAGGCATATCTGAACACGATCCCTCTGGGGCAATCCAATTATGGCGTGAAGGCTGCAGCAAAGGACTATTTCGGCAAGGAACTGAAAGATCTCACACTGCGAGAGTGTGCGATGCTGGCCGGGCTGTCACAGAGCCCTTATCTTTATGACCCCCGTCGCAACACCTACACCCGCAACCGTATGGACATCACAGACAAGCGCACAAACACGGTGCTGGGGCGCATGTATGAGCAGGGCTACATCGACAGGGCCCAGTATGAGCAGGCGCTCAAAGAGACTGTTACGATCCTCAAGGATGCTGCTACCACTCAGATGTATGACATGCCCTACTTCGTGGAATATGCCATTGAGGATGTGAAGACCCAATTGCTGGAAAGCCGGGGGTTAGAAAACACCAGCGAGAACCGCGGCAAGCTGGATAGCGAGCTGCGGTCCGGTGGCTACAAGATCTATCTGACAGTGGATCCGGAAATCCAGAAGACCGTGGAAAACACGCTCTACACCTGGAAGAAATACCCAAAGACGCAGATCAGCCGCGATGGCTCCACCACAGTGCGAGACGGCTATGGCTACACTACGATCCAGCAGCCTCAAGCGGCGGCGGTGGTGCTGGATTACCACACCGGTGAACTCAAGGCCATCGTGGGTGGTCGCCAGCAACCCAATGCCAAGCGCACTTTGAACCGTGCGTGGCAGTCCGCCATGCCGGTGGGCTCCTGCATCAAGCCGCTGGCGGTGTATGCTCCTGCCATCGAAAAGGGCTTGTCACCGGCATCCATTGTCTACAATGTGCCCGCGCCTGTCGAGGGGTGGAACACCGCCCAGGGCTACCCCAGCAACTATGGCGGCGGCTCCTTCAAGGGCCCGATGTCATTGCGCGCAGGCCTCACCAACTCCTACAATGTGATCGCAGCCCGGGTGTTGATGGACACTGTTGGCATTGAGGATTCCTACAACACGCTGATGAAGATGGGCATCAAGCCCACGACCAGTGTGAAAAAAGACGGCCCCGGCCTGGCGCTTGGCACCTCCGGCATCACCCTGGTGGAGATGGTGGCAGCCTACGGCACATTCGGCAACAAAGGGGAATACATCGAGCCACTTTCGTTCACCAAGGTAGTGGACGCAAAGGGCAGCGTGGTGTTGGATGCCGAAAAGGTGCGCAAGCGCGAAAAGGTTTTCAAGGATTCCTCGGCCTGGCTCATGGTCAATATGATGACCGATGTCATCACCAAGGGAACCGGCACCAGGGCCAAGATTTCCAATATGACCGTGGCGGGCAAGACAGGCACCAACAGTAATTATGTGGGTGTGTCTTTCAATGCCATCACGCCGTATTACGCGGCGGCCGTGTGGGTGGGCAGCGATGCCTATAAGCCTCTCTACAAAGGCGCCACCGGAAGCACAGACGCCGCGCCGCTTTGGCAGGCGTTCATGGCCAAGATCCACAAAGGACTCAAGAACAAGGCCATCATTGAGGCCAAACCGGAGGACCTTGGCTTGGTGAAGGCCACAGTCTGCGGTGTGTCCGGCATGCTGGTGACGGATGCCTGCAAACTTGACGCCAAGTATAAGCCGGTGACCGATTGGTTTTTGAAGGATACCGTGCCCACCGAACCGTGCAACATGCATTACCAGATGAGGATATGCAAAGTATCGGGCAAGCTGGCCACCGATCTTTGCCCTGCCGATGAGGTGGAAGAGAGCAGCATCCTGATCGTGCCGCAGGACTCGATCATCCGCAAGATGAAGCCCGAGGACATCACCAAATACTTCCCCAATGCGATGCTTGAGTTCCCCACGGTGGAGGATCTGAGCCTGCTCACTGCGGATAATCCGGATTTTGCCCAGTATTTCTGCCCGATCCACACCGAGGACTGGGCTGGGGTCCAGCAGCAGTATGCTGAACTTGTGACGCTTTCCAAGGCATTGGTAAAGGATGTGCAGGACCGGATGGGGAGCGCGATGCTCACCCAGAGTGTCAAGGATGCACTGAATGCGAAGATCAAGACAGTCAACGATATCATCGAAAAGGGGTTCAGCGACCCGCTGGTGAAGCCTCAGAAGGTTTATAACAACCTGGTGGCAGCTTATAATGACCTGAAGGGTTATGCCGAGTATGTGCTGCCGGATACGGGGCCCACACCGACGCCGGAGCCCAGCCCGACACCCACACCTGCGCCATAACAGGAAACCCGCAAGGCAATCGCCTTGCGGGTTTTTTATCAACGATTTTCTTACTGGAACTTGATTTCGAAATCTGCCTCCACCCGGCAGAAGGAGTTGCCGCCCAGGCGTGCAACCGCGTGCAAGTTTCTCCAAACGATCTCACCGGTTTCACCGAGCAAGCCTTCCTGCAGATGGACATTACGAATTGTCCCCAGGATCAGGTTGCCTGCATTTGCACCTTCACCCACGGTGATGATGCGATCCAATTCGCACTCAAACGCTGCTTTGGCATCCAGCACCCGCGGTGGAGCAACGGCCATAGACGGAGATAACTGGATGCTTTCCCGCGCGGCCTCGTCCACTTCGTAGGGCAGTGTGGCGGAGGTGGCTGCCATCTTCGGTGCGAGCTCTTCTGAGACCAGGCTGACCACAAACTGGCCGGTGGAGAGGATGTTGCGTACTGTGTCCTTCCTGCTGCCATCGGGCCGGTTCACGGCGCAAATGCTCAGCGTGGGCGGGCTCCAGGCCACCAGGTTGAACATACTGAACGGTGCCAGGTTCACCGTGCCGCCATCACCAACAGTCGTCACCCATGCGATGGGGCGGGGGATGATCAGGCCAGTCAGCAAGTCATGGGCTTTGCGGTGTTCCAGTTTCGATGGATTGATATCCATTCCCAAAGTCTCCCAGCTTTATTACATCCTCACGCCGATCCTCGTGCAGCGCACCCGTCCTTCCACGAGGTCGGAGATCCTGTGCCTTGCGTGGCCGATGATCACCTCGGTGCCGGCCTTCACTGGCCCCTTGCAAAACTCCAGCTTGGCCCTTGCACCGCCGGCACCTCGGCGGCTGGCGCCATCGCAATGGTCTTGCATGCGCTCGATAGCGGTCAGTACTTCCTGCGCGTCGTTTCCGGTGATTGTTTCCACGAGGGTGTCCGGATTGGCGGAGTCCAGATAAATGCCGTCCACACTGGTCATGATGAGCAGCCGCTTGGCCTGAACCAATGAGGAAATCACCGCGGCCGTCTCGTCGTTGTCGATGCATTCCACCACGCCGTTGCGGTTCTGGCGGAGCTGCACCAGCTCCATTTTTCGGTTTTCCTCGAAGCTTACCGGATCGTTGTAATTCACGATTGGGATCGCTCCCTGCCCGGTGCAGCGCAGCAACAGGCTTTTGATGTGGCTGCATTTATCAGGGTCATTAAAGTGGGTGTGCTCCACCAGCAGTTGCCTCACAGAGTATTCCGGCGAGATGAATCGCCGGTAGTTTTCCATTAGGATGGCCTGCCCCTGCGCGGCGTAGTCGGCTTTGGCCTCTTCCTCGTCGCCGGCAAGCTCTTGACCTCCGTTGCGTTTCATGTAGTCCAGGCGGCCGATCTCTGTAGCACCCGATGACACCCACACCATGCCGGGCTTGAGCTCCGCGCCCAGGCGGCTGAAGATGTTATAATTGATGTCATGGTCCTCCTTGCGGATCAGGGCCATGGAGCCAATTTTTCCGACCAGTTCAATCGTTTCTGTGGACATTTGGCAACCTGTCCTTTCCCGAAATCGCGTGTATTGCATATTGAATGAGGGCAGTCAGTAAATTCAGCAGCGAAATAACTCAATCTGCTTCGACTTCCAGTGAAAGCGCGTTGGCATCGGTTAAAGCCGGCTCATCCTGATCTGTGAGGCGTATCATCCAGTTTTTTCGGAAGAAGAAGACCAACCCGACGACCACTTTGAAGACCTCTTCGGTGAAGATCAACGCAAAGATCCAGATGAAGGGCAGATGCAGTACAAATCCTGCGATCGCCACAACCGGTGCGCCAACCAGCCACACTGCCGCCACATCAATGACAGCGCCCAGTTTCGGCTTTCCTCCTGCGCGGAAAATCGCTACGATCAACAGCATACCGAGCATCTTAAAAGGCAAGCCGAAGCTGCCGATCAGCAGGAGTTGCGCAGCCAGATCACCGGTGGCCTGGTCTGCCGGGTGGATCAGGCTGATGATCGGCACCCGGAGCGTGATTTCCAAAATGCTCATGCACACTGCAAACAGCGTGCCGGCCACCAGAAACCACTTGGCGCTGCGCCATGCCCGCTCGTTGTCGCCAGCGCCCACGGCTTTGCCAACGATCACGCCGCATGCCGCGCCCATGCCGATCACAAAGGAAAAGAGCAGTTGGTCAATGCTGCTGTAGAGTGTGTAGGCCGGCACACCGGTTTCTCCGCCCACACGGCCAAATACAAACAGATAGGCGGACGTTCCCAGCGACCACAACACTTCGTTGATGATGACGGGAGCAGCCACGGCATAGAACTTCTGAACCATTGGCTTGGTAAAAGTGAACAATTCCCTAATGCGGGCCAATGCCGGGTGCTTGCGGTGCCGCAAAACTGTGATCAACACGCACATCTGCACAAAACTTGAGATCAACGTGGACACCGCCGCGCCACGCACGCCCAGCTTCGGGAAGCCCAGGTTGCCATAGATCAACAGGAAGTTCAGCCCTGTATTGATTGTGACAGCCAGGATGCTTGTGATCAGCGGCACACGCACCTCCTCGGTGCTTCGTAGCATGTTCGTCGTGGCGAAGTTGAAGCCCATCACAATGCAGTTGAACGCGATGATCTCCATGAATTCCGCACCCAGCCGCACAGCCTCCGGGTTGTTGTTTCCGGCGAATACTTTCACCAACTCATGGGGGAACAGTGCCATTGCCACACCAAACAAAAGCACCAGCGCCATTGTGTTGAGCAGTGCGAAACCGTAAACACGGCGAATGCCCGCTTCGTCGTTGACGCCTCTATATTGGGAATAGAGGATCGCGGCGCCGGAATTGATGCCAAACAGCGAGATCATCATGATGAAGTTCCAGCGGCCTGCCATACCCACGCCGGCCATTGCGGCGTTGCCTAGTTGGGAGACCATCGCCGAGTCAATCAGTTGGAACGCCGCCATCAGCAGGTTCTGCAGGGCAATCGGAATTGCCAGTTTTCTCATGTCACTAAGCAAGGATGGTTGGTAAAGTGTTTTCATATAAACTGTTGTTCTCCATTGAACAGGTTAATCATATTATATTAACACATATTTGCCCTGTTGGCAGTAAAAAAGCGCCGGTTGCGAATCGGCGCTGTGTTTCCTGCTGATGGCACTTCAGGTTTGAAATCTTCCTGCCATATCCATCGTGGAAAAGTCGGTGAGCGGCAGCCGCACCGGCTGACCTTCCTTCGCTGATTTGTAGATCGCCAGCACTAGTTCCAACGCCTGCCGGCCTGCTTCGCCATCGACGTAAGGCGCGCGGCCTTCCTGGATTGCGGTGGCCACGTCGGCATAAAGGGGCGTGTGCCCGAAGCCATACACGTTGGGCGGCGTCTCAGCGCATTCGGCCATCACAGCTTTGGGATCGTCAATCTTGTCGGCAAACGTCCACTCCTCGATCAGGTTCACTGACTTGCCGCCGGCCTTCACGGTGCCCTTCTCGCCGAAGATATAGAGCGTCTCTTCGAGGTTCTTCGGGAAGATGTTCGTCGTGCCCTCGATAAGGCCATAGCTGCCGTTCGCGAATTTCACGATGGCCAGGCCTAGATCCTCGGCCTGGATGTAGGGGTGGTTTAGGCGGTCTGTATAGGCCATCACTTCTGTGACCTCATCGCCCATCATCCAGCGCAGCAGGTCGATGTTATGGATGCACTGGTTCATGAGAGCCCCGCCGTCCTGCACCCAGGTGCCGCGCCACGGAGCCTGCGTGTAGTAGTCCTGCCCCCGGTTCCAGCGGATGTGCGCCGCACCGTGCAGCAGGCGGCCGAAGCGCCCTGTTTCCATCGCCTGCCGGATCTTCTGGATCGACTTGTTGAAGCGGTTCTGGTGGTTTGTACACAGCAGCACGCCTTGCTTCCTGGCCGCGGCGATCATCGCATCGGCGTCAACAAGCGACAGCGCGATGGGTTTTTCGACGATGAGGTTTGAGCCGGTGGCGATCACGTCCAGGGCAATGCCGGCGTGGTTGCCGCTTTCTGTGGCGATGGCGACCAGATTCGGCTGCTCCTTCTGCAGCATCTCGTGGTAGTCGGCATAACGGCGGATCGCAGCTCGCTCGCCTTCGGGGAAGGACGAGGTTGCCAGCGCCTTCTCCATGTTCTCCGGAATGATGTCGCACACAGCGGCGAGTTCCATGGCGTCGCGGTTGTGAAAGGAGGCCTCCACATGATTCACTGAGATCCTACCGCAGCCGATCAGGCAGGTCTTGATCCGGTCCGTCATTTGCTTCCGCTGTCCTTTTCGTCATAGAATACTTGGTATTCGATCAGTTGCTCCGCCGGCACTTCCCGCACGGGCTTGGCCGGACAGCCAGCCGCGATCGTGCGGTCCGGCACGTCGCGGGTGACCACGGCCCCCGCCGCCACAAATCCGTCGCGGCCGATCACACAGCCCGGAAGGATTGTGGCCCCGGCGCCGATGCGGGCGCCGGCGCGGCACGTCACGCCCTTGAAATGCCTTTTGCGCTCCTCGGAGCGGCCAGCGAAGTTGTCGTTGGAAGTGGTCACGCCGGGGGCGATGAACACATAATCCTCGAGTGTTGAATAGGCGGTGATATAGCTGTTGGTTTCCAGCTTGCAGCTCTTGCCCACGGTGCAGAAATTTTCCACTGCCGCGCCTCGCCCAATGATCGTCCGTTCGCCAACCGTGACATTTTCACGCACGGTGGCCAGGTCAGCCACCAGCACGCTGCGGCCCAGCGTGCACCCGGCATAAAGCACTGCGCCTGTACCGATCATGCACCCTTCGCCGATCATGAGCGGCGGCAAGGTGCCGGTCTCTGCCATAATGCTGGAAACCGAGCGCATGGGCTGTTTGCCCAGCACGGCGTGGTCGTCCACGCGCACACCATCACCGATGACGGTGCCGGGATGGATCACCGCATGGCAGCCGATGCGGCAGCCGCTGCCGACGGTTGCATGCTCCATCACGATCGAGCCTTCGCCGATCGTGGTTTCTTCTCCGATTTGGGCGGTGGGGTGGATGGTGGGCAAATGAAACTCCCTCCGGCACCTTCGGTGCCACCTCCCACTATGAGGGAGGCAAGTTGCACATTGAAAGAGGATTGCTTGTCCCCCTCTTGAGGGGGATGCCCGAAGGGCAGGGGGAGTTAACTCCTCCGATCCCTTACAAACTTTATACGATCCATCAACCCCGCAATCCTCTCCGCCGCGTGCCCGTCGCCGTAATACCTGGCCGGGTCGTGCAGCAGCGGGTCGGGAGTGACGTCCAGCACGTTTTTTAGGATCTCGTCGGCGGTCACGACGGGTGTCAGCATGTTCCACCGGCCGGTACGGGTTTCCACCCAGCTCGTCGTGTCGGCCAGCGTGATGCAGGGGCGGCCCAGCATATAGGCCTCCTTCTGCAGGCCGCCGGAGTCGGTCAGCACCTTTTCGGCCCGGCGGGTGAGCCAGCTCATGAGCGTGTAGCGCACCGGCTCGCAGAACAGGATGTTGCTGTAGTGGAATTGGCCATTCAGGCCGTCCACGAGCTTGCGGATTCGGGGGTGCACCGGGAACACGACCGGGTGGGGCAGCCGTTCGAAGGCGGAAAGTATGATGCCCAATGCGTCGGCAGTGCGGGTGTTCTCCGCCCGGTGGATCGTCGCCAGATACCATTTGGCCACGGCGGACTGCTCCGGCCCATCGGCATAGAGCTTTTGAAGCTGCTTCATGCCGTTGTTGCCATATCGTTGTTCGGCCAGCGCGCCGTAGTGCAGCGCCACGTCATACATCACGTCGCCTACGTTGTGCACGCCGGACGTGATGCCCTCGTCGGCCAGCCAGTCTACTGCCGACTGGGTGGGGCAGAACAGGATGTCCGAGAGGTGGTCGGTGCAGATGCGGTTCTGCTCCTCGGGCATCGCCTTGTCAAAGCTGCGCAGACCGGCCTCCACATGCGCCAGCGGCACCAAGAGCTTGCTGGCGGCCAACGCGCCGGCCAGCGTGGAGTTGGTGTCGCCATAAATGAGCACCGCGCCGGGCTTGTGCTCCAGGATCACATTTTCGATGGCGGCCAGCATGGCGCTGGTCTGCGCGCCGTGCCCGCCGGAGCCGATGCCCAGGTTCACGTCCGGCGCGGGGATCGATAGGTCCTCAAAGAAGACCTTCGACATATTGTCGTCGTAGTGCTGGCCGGTGTGCACGAGAATTTCCTCGTGGCGTTTCCGGAGCGCCGCAGAAACCACTGCGGACTTCACAAACTGGGGTCGGGCCCCGACAACCGATACGATCTTCATGCTTTCCTTACAGCCGGTGTACGTGCGGCGCGCGGATATCGCTGGTTACGTTGCGGGTGTCGAATACGAGCTTTGCCTGCTTGGCGATGTCTTCCGCCTTATATGCCGTGTGGTCGGTCGTGATGATCACGATGTCTGCTTCGGACATCGCCGAAAGCTCCTGAGACACATAGTGCACGCCGCCGTGGGTGAACTTGGGGATGAACGGGTCGTTGACGGTGACTTGGGCTTTCGCTTCCTGCAGCAGCTCCAGGATCTTCAGCACCGGCGATTCCCTGAGGTCGTCGATATCCTTTTTGTATGCCGCGCCCAGCAGCATCACCTTTGAGCCATTGAGCGCCTTGCCCTGTTCGTTCAGCAGCCGCATCACGCGCTCTATCACGAACTCGGGCATGTAGTTGTTGATCTCGCCGGCCGTCTCAATTAGCCTTGTGTGGTAGTTATACTCTCGGGCCTTCCATGTGAGATAGAAGGGGTCGATCGGGATGCAGTGGCCGCCCAGACCGGGGCCGGGCCAGAACGCCATAAAGCCGTAGGGCTTGGTTTTGGCGGCCTCGATGACCTCCCATACGTCGATGCCCATGCGGTGGCAGAGTATCGCCATCTCGTTTGCCAGCGCGATGTTGATGTTGCGGAAGGTGTTTTCGAGGATCTTCTCCATCTCGGCCACCTTGGGGCTGCTGGCTTTGAAAAGGTCGCCCTCCAGCACATTGCCGTAGAGCAGCGCCGCAAGTTCCGTGCACTTCGGCGTCACGCCGCCCACGACCTTCGGGGTGTTGCGGGTGTTGTAGACCTTGTTGCCTGGGTCCACGCGCTCCGGCGAGAAGGCCATGAAAATGTCGTCGCCTACTTTGAAGCCCTTCTCGGTGAAGAGCGGCATCATGACTTCCTCGGTGGTGCCGGGATAAGTCGTGCTTTCCAGCACGATCAGCATGCCGGGATGGGCGTAGCGGGCCACCTCGCGGCTGGAGTTCTGCACATAGGACACGTCCGGCTGCTGGTATTTGTCAAGCGGCGTGGGCACGCAGATTGCCACGCAGTCGGTCTCGGCGATGCGGGAATAGTCCGTCGTCGCCTGGATAATCCCTGATTTCACAAAGTGCTCCAGGTCATCGTCCACCACGTCGCCGATGTAGTTGACGGCCTGATTGACCATGTCCACCCGCTTCGCTTGTACATCAAAGCCGATTACCTTGTAGCCGGCACGGGCTTTTTCCACGGCCAGCGGCAGACCCACATACCCGAGCCCCACCACCGACACCACGGCTGTACGGTTTGCGATCTTTTCCTTGAGCGATTCATAATGTATCATCTTGATACCTCATCGAATGTAGCTTTTCACAGCGTCGATCACTTGGTTCTGCTCATCGTCCGAGAGCTCTGGGAAGCAGGGGATTGCCAGCATCGAGGGCGCCAGCGCCTCTGCGACCGGCAAGTCGCCGGGCTTGTGGCCTATGTCAGCGTAAACCTTCTGCAGGTGCATCGGCAGCGGGTAATAGACGCCGGAGCCTACGCCTTTGGCATCCAGGTGACCCTTGAAGGCATCCCGGTTATCCGTTCCCATCATGTACAGGTGGTACACATGGCCCCGGCCGGGCTTCTCCTCCGGCAGCCGCACCGGCAGGCCTGCGAACGCCTGGTTATAACGCCGTGCGATTTCCAGCCTCTTGGCGTTCCAGCCGTCCAGGTGCGGCAGCTTCGCCAGCACGATGGCGGCCTGCAACGTATCCAACCGGCTGTTGTAGCCGAACATGTCGTGGTAATACTTGGGGTTGGAGCCGTGGGTGCGTTTCCTGCGGAGCAGCGCAGCCCAATCGTCGTTGTCGGTCACGATGAAACCGCCGTCTCCGTAACAGCCCAGATTTTTCGTGGGGAACAGCGAAAAGCATCCGATGTGCCCGATGCTGCCCACGCGCTTTCCTTTGTAGGTGGCCCCGATGGCCTGGGCGCAGTCCTCCACAACGGTCAGGTTGTGCTCGCGAGAGACCGCCATGATTGCGTCCATGTCGCAGGGCTGGCCAAAGATATGCACCGGGATAATGGCTTTGGTGCGTGATGTGATAGCCTTTTTGATCTTTTCTGGGTCGATCGTGAAGGAGTCGGCCTCCACGTCCACAAATACCGGTGTGCCGCCCATGTGGGACACGCACTCCACCGACGCGATGAATGTATATGGCGTCGTGATGACCTCGCAGCCCTCGCCGATGCCCAGCACGTCCATTGTCATCACCAGCGCGTCGGTGCCATTGGCACATGCGATTGCATGCTTGACACCCAGGTATCGCGCCAGTGCCTTTTCGAGCTCCGCCACCTCCGGGCCCATGATGAAATGGCCTTCGGAAAGCACCTTGGCGATGGCAGCGTCAATTTGGGGCTTGATGGACTCGTATTGGCGTGACAGTGTAAAGTAAGGTACGCTCAAAATATCACCTGCGATAACTTTGGTATTCGCAAATAGCTGTCATATTATATCATAAGGTGATTGGCACGTATACCTCTGGCTTCTTCCGTCCACTGCGCTGGACACCTTATCTGTTTCACACACGCACTGCTTGATTGTATATCTGTTCCAGCCTCTTTAAAAATGCATCCCTGCCGAACCGCTCGATGCAGTGCTGCCGGATCCGCTCCGAATCAAAGGAATTGATGTTCTCCATCATTTTTATCATCGCCCCGGCCAACGCGTCCACATCGTTTGCCGGTACCAAATAACCGCTTACCTCGTCCACAAAGTCCTCCGGGCCGCCACAGACCGTCGAAATGACGGGCTTGCCCATCGCCATGGCTTCGATTAGCACCACACCAAAGGTCTCCACGCGGCTGCAGAGCACAAAAGCGTCGCAACCGGCCATCTCCCGCTTCACCTGGTCACGGTTGAGCAAACCCAGCAGCCTTGCCTTCTCACCGAGGTTGAGCTCGGTGATGGCCTGTTCGAGATTTTGCCGCATGGGGCCGGACCCTCCGATGCGCAGCACCGTATCGCCGCGGCGCCCGAGCACCCTGGGCAGCGCTTTGATCAGGTTGATCTGTGACTTCTGTTCGACCAGATTTGCCACGTTTAAAAAGGCGAACTTGCCCTGCTCCCTCTCCACGGCGGGGATGGCGTTTTCCTCAAAGGACTTGTCCAGCAGGTTATACAGCAGCACCGTTTTTTGAACGGCTTCCACGTCGTTGAATTTCTGTTTGAATACATTGAGCGTACCGGAACCCACGGTGCTCACAGTGTCGGCGCTTGCCAGCACCAACCGGATGATCCGGTCTTGTTCGGGGGTGTAGATGCCGCGCAGGTGCCCGGTGCTGTGCTCGGTTAAAACATAGGGCACCCCGTATTGTTCCTTCAAGCGCAGAGCCAGCACACCCCCATACAGGCAATCGTGGGCGTGCAGCACGTCTGGTCGGCCGTGAAGCTCCAAATATCGGCCAAAAGCCTCCAACCCCAGCCGACACATGGATTCTATCTGTTGGGTTGGTTTCAAGTACCGTTGGGGCAGGAATGCCTTGTTATATCTGCGGACGACGGCAACGCCGGACTCTTTGGCGGGCAGGGGCTTGCTGTAGCGATTTTTCTTGAAGACGCACTTGAACGGCAGCAACCCTGCCGAGAGCACGCCGACCTGGTGGCCGGCGCTGTGCAGGCAGTCGGCCTGGTGCTTCTGGAAGATGCCGGACAGCGGCATGTATTCCGTCTGGTACAATAGGCTCGGAATGATAAGGATATGCATCAGTTTCACCAGTATCGAACGTTATTTCATCCTGCGGGCTAGCCACTTTTCGTGGGTTTCCCACATCAGCTCCTCGACATCATGGGCCACCTTGTCGTAATCATAACGCTCCAGCACGATGGTTCGCCCGTTTTGGCCCATGGCCGTAAGCTCGCTGTGATCCATTGCATACAGCTTCTCGATGGCGTTGCGAAGACCGGTATCGTCGTTCTGTTCATATAGCATCCCGTTATTGTATTGAGCATGGATGCGCTCCTCGTTGGCGCTGATGCGCTCGGCCACTACGGGCAGACCGCAGGCCTGCGCGTCATAAAAGCTCAGGCTGCACGCACCCGGCCAGATCGCCGCGTCTGCCGCTTGATAAAACTGCGCCAGGTTTTCCACATCCTGCGTGGGGAACCGCAGTACGCGGTTGGCGCTGCCGGTCAGGGCCGCATCCACTTTATCGCTGTAGTCGCCGGAGCCGCTGCCCACGATGATCAGCACGGCCTTTCCATTGCCTTTGAGCTCCGCCTGGAATGCGTTGGCCAGCAGATGGACTTTCTTGCTGGGCTGGATCTTGCCGGTGTAGACGCACACAAAGTCATCTTCACCAATGCCGTGCTCAGCGCGGAATCTGCGGCGGGCTTCCTCATCCGGGCGGAAGAGCAGTGTGTCGGCTGCCAGCGGCATCACCGGCAGCATATCCGCTGTCATGCCATAGTTCTTCATGCAATAAGCCTTCACATCTTCCACCACGGCAATCACCGGGATGTGGCTGCGCCGGAACATCGGCGTGACAAATATGCGATATAGATTGTGGAAGATCTTTCGTGCTGCCGAGCTCTGCGTGGCAGCGGCTTCCACCATGTGGCAGTCACTCACAAAAGGGTAGGGGAGCCTTTTTGCCTTCATCGCGAAACGAACGCCGGTCAATGCATCGCAGTAGTGCACCAGCGCCACGTCGGGGTTCAGCTCTCGCACCACACGAAACACATCGCCGGTCAGCACTTCGCGGTTTAGAAACCGCCTGTGGCTCTTCACGCGGATGATGCGCGCGCCGTGCTTCTGGCTGAATTCCTCATCATATTTAGGCAGGTCCCGCTCCATCTCCTTGGGGAAGAAACCGCTGTCGGTCCAATACTTGATGGAGTCGCTGGCCACGATGATGACCTCGTGACCGTGCTGCACGGCATGTTTGGCCAGGAAATTGGTCTGAAAGCCGATCGTGGGCATGAAGTTGTCGTCTACGTGCACGATTCTCATATCAGTTCTCCGTATGTTTGCCGAGGAAGCCGCTGATGTCTGCAAATAACGCAGCTTTCTCACGAATCTTTTCTTGCGGCCAATCCCACCAGTTGAGATTCAGCAGTTTCGCCACGGTTCCTTCATCGAAACGCTTGCGGATCATCCGGGCTGGCACACCGGCCATCACCGCATAGGGCTCCACATCCTTCGTGACGACTGCCCCGGCCCCGATGATCGCGCCATGACCGATCGTCACACCGTCGCGGATCATCGCCCTTGTGCCGATCCACACATCGTGGCCGATCACGGTATGCTTGTATTCCTCGAATTGCGGTGGGTGCTCTACCCATTGTGTGCGCACGGCATTGCGGTTTGTGTAAAACACAGGCGATGTTGAGACCATCCCCGAGGGGTGGCTGCCAAGCCCGATTTGCACCGACCCGGCAATGGAGCAGAACCGCCCGATCTCTGCCCGAATCACCCGGGTGCCGTCGCCGAGATAGGAATAGTCGCCCAGAGAAACGTCATGCAGCACGCACATGCGCTCCACACGGGCGCTGCAGCCAAACCGGCAGCCCGGTGTAAAAACAGACAGAAGTGAGATCCGCGCGCCGGTGCGGGCCCGCCAGGCAAAGCGCAGGAAGAAGTCCTGCAGCATCATCAACAATCGGCGCATTGGCACCACCTTATCAATAGCGTCTGTAAAAGCATGTCAGAAATTCCTACTAATCATAATGTGAGGGGGGGAGGGTGTCAATAACCAGCTCTTTTGTTCTGCGATGGCGAGTTGTCTAGACCAGCAGCCATTGCCGAACACGGTATAACAAATTGCCCACCCAGCGACATGCGCGGTGGGTGGGCAATGAATGGCCTAGCTGAAAATCGCCAAGATGCGGCAGAGCCGCAGGCGAAATGATTACATCCCCTGCGCCGCCAATGGAGCTGCCTGAGCGTAAACCCTGGTTGCCTTCTGGCTATCCAGCATAAACAGGCCCTTTCCGTCGCCACCGAAAAGCTTGTAACTTGTGATGTTATCGACGGCGTTGGCTTCTTCCTCCACCTGTTCGGTGATAAACCATTTAAGCATTTCCTCAGTCTTGTAGTCGCCTTCCTCGCGGGCGGCGGCGTTGATCTTATAGATCAGGCTGGTGACCAGCTGCTCGTGGCTGAGGTTCAGATTCAACAATTCCTCAATGTCGGTGAATTCAAAGTTGGGTTCATCGATGGCCAACAGGTGCACGCGGCCGTTGGCCTGAATGATGTAGTTCATGAAGATCAGCGCGTGGTCACGCTCCTCCTGGGCCTGCACGCGGAACCAGTGCGCATAGCCGTTCAGACCGTAGTTGTGCAGCCACCCGGCCATGGATAAGTATAGGTAAGCCGAATAGAACTCGTTTTTGATCTGGTTGTTCAGAAGATCTTCAATCTTTTTGCTCAGCATGGTGATTCCTCCGTTTCATTTGCTTCATCATAAGTGAATATCATTTGTTGTTCCGTGATTATTATAACATTTCTGATAATGCAGCGATAGGTCTGCGCCTTGACGAATCAGCCAATTTGGAATATGATACCATTACTCCATTTGAAGGGGGATGACTATGATGAAAACCAGATTGAGAGTGGAATTCTTCCTCTGAGTATCATAGGGCAGCGGGTTTGCCCGTTGCCGCATCCACCTGAAACGCGCACAATCAAGCACGCTGCAGGCGTGCTTTTTTCGTGCAAAGAAAAGGAGTATCCGTAATGACAGATTTGTTTTCGCTTGGCTGGAGCGCAGGGTTTGAGCGTTCCTTCGAGCCATATCGCCTGGAAGGCCAACAGCCAGCCAGGGTGATTGCCAGGCTGGCCACGAGATATCGTCTTCTCGCGGCTGACGGGGATCATGAGGCTGTGTTGTCCGGCAAATACTTGAACAGGGTCAACCGGGGAGAAGAAGAATTGCCCGTGGTGGGTGACTGGGTTACGGTGGAAACCAGAGGGGATGACGCTGTGATCCAGGTCCTTTTGCCGCGGAGGACATGTTTTGCCCGAAAACCCGCCATATCCGGCGGGCGCAAGATGAAGGGCGGCCAGG
The DNA here is from genome assembly GCA_023435705.1 of Bacillota bacterium. GTDB lineage: Bacteria > Bacillota > Clostridia > Christensenellales > UMGS416 > JAEYRA01. Next base: position 418,193 of record JAEYRH010000009.1, read on the forward strand.
TCACCGGCGGCACAACGGCCCGTCAGGTGCTGGCGGCCAATATCGACACGGTGTTTATCGTGAGCGCACTGGACGGCAACCACAGCATTGCCCGCACCGAGCGTTATCTCACGATGGCGTTGGCCAGCGGAGCCCAGCCCGTGCTATTGATGAACAAGCTGGACCTTTGCCCAGACGCAACGATGGTGCTTGAACAGCTGAAACGCATCGGCGGCGGTTGCCCGGTGCACACGATGAGCGCCATATCCGGCGCAGGCATTGTTGCGGTGGAGCAATACTTGCTGCCGGGGAAAACAGTGGCCTTTCTGGGGCCGTCCGGCGTGGGCAAGTCCACGCTGATCAACCGGTTATTTGGTGCGGATAAACTTGCCACCGGGGTGGTGAACGACGTGACCGGCAAGGGGCGGCACACCACGACCAGGGCGGAGCTGCTGATCCACCAAAACGGTGCGATGCTCATTGACACGCCCGGTATTCGGGAGCTGCAGATGTGGTGCGATGCGGAGGCCGTGCAGGATAGTTTTGAGGATGTGGCGGTGTTGATCGCCCGGTGCCGGTTTTCCGATTGCGGGCACACCAATGAGCCGGGCTGCGCCGTGCGGGAGGCCATTGCGTCCGGCAGGCTGGATCCGGCGCGGTATCGGAACTACCGGAAGCTGGATGAGGAGACGGCTCGGCTGGATGCCAGGAAGAAGCAGCGGGAGATTTGGCTGGGGAGGAAGGAGAAGGGGGTCAGGAACAAGGGGTAAGGGTAGGGAGAAATGGAAAGCCGCCGCGCTGGTTTGCGCGGCGGCTTTATCTTTATGGTTCAGATTGTTTTTGGATCATCGCCATACTGGTTGGGGCCGGGGGTGCCCTCCATGCATGTGAGGACGAGCAGCCAGATGCCGCCGATAAAGGGCACAAATGAGATGAAGACCCATGCGCCGGACTTATCCTGGTCATGCAGCCTGCGCACAAGAACTGCCAGGCTCGGGATAAAGATGAACAGACCGTACACGCCCATCAACAGACTTATAATAAGGCTAGGGATCATAATAACATTGGATTCAAAGGCGCTGCTTGTAACCATGAACAGTAGCATCAGTAAATAGAGTGCGAACGCAATGATTGAATTGAATAGGTAGAACATCCAGTATTCTTTTCTTCTGGCCCGTCCGCTGAAATCGGCGTAACTCTTGATCGCCTTGATGTACCAGCTCATTGTGTGGCTTTCCTTTCTTTCGGCAATATATGCCATTTTTTTAATTTTATCTCATTGGCGATGTACCGTCAATTGCAATCGGTTTTATAAAAGGAGATTTGGTTGGGGTGAAGGAGAACGGTGAGAGGAAGGGGTGAGTAAACTTGCTATCCAGAAAAGCTTGTTTTACATAAATCTAGTACCTATGTATTTTGCCATAATTACTGATAAGCCCTTGCTGACACGCAAGTTTTGTTTTGAATATGTTATAATTCTCTCGGAGGAACCACCCATGCCATTCACCCACCTTCACGTCCACACCGAATACAGCCTGCTGGACGGCGCCGCCCGCATCAAAGACCTGGTCAAGAAGACCAAGGCCCTGGGCATGGACGCCATCGCCATCACCGACCACGGCGTGATGTATGGCTGCATCGAGTTTTATAAGGCCTGCATCAATGAGGGCATCAAGCCCATCATCGGCTGCGAGGTCTATGTTTCCCCCCGAAAACACACCGACAAGGAAAACCAGGATCGTGAGCCGGCCCACCTGGTGCTGCTGGCGGAAAATGAAACGGGCTACCACAACCTGTGCAAGCTGGTCTCCGCCGGGTTTGTAGATGGCTTCTATTATAAGCCCCGTGTGGACTTCGACCTGCTGCAGAAGCACCACGAGGGCCTCATTTGCCTTTCCGCCTGCCTGGCGGGCGATGTGGCCAAGGCGCTGATGGATGGCCGGTATGACACGGCCAAGGCCGTGGCCGAGCGCCTGAACGGCATTTTCGGGCAGGGCAATTTCTTCATCGAATTACAGGACCATGGCCTGAATGAGCAGCGTCAGATCCTGCCGCAGCAGGTGAAGCTTGCAAAAGAGCTGGGCATCCCGCTGGTTGCCACCAACGACCTGCACTATGTGAACCGGGATGATGCCGAGGCGCAGGATGTGCTCGTGTGCATCCAGACGCAGCGCACCGTGGACGAAACCGACCGGATGAAGTTTGAGACCAGCGAGTTTTACCTGAAGAGCCCGCAGGAGATGGCGGAGCTGTTCCGTTATGCGCCGGAATCCATTGAGAACACTGAGAAGATCGCCGCCCGCTGCAAGGTGGCGTTTGACTTCAACACCACGCACCTGCCCAATTATGAGGTGCCGGAGGGTAAGACCCACGAGGGTTACCTGCGGGAGCTCTGCGAAGCGGGCCTCAGGCGCCGCTATGAGCAACCGGGCAAGCCAGCGCGGCTTGATATGGACGAGCTCAAAGCCCGTCTGGATTACGAGCTGGGCGTGATCGGCCAGATGGGCTACACCGATTACTTCCTGATCGTGTGGGACTTCATCCATTTCTGCAAGACAAAGAACATCATCGTGGGCCCCGGCCGCGGCAGTGCAGCTGGAAGCCTTGCCGCCTATTGCCTTAACATCACCGAGATCGACCCGATCAAATATGGCCTGCTCTTTGAGCGCTTCTTGAACCCCGAGCGTATTTCGATGCCCGATATCGACATCGACTTTTGCTATGTGCGCAGGCAGCAGGTCATCGACTACGTTGTGCGGAAATATGGTGCCGACCATGTGGCGCAGATTGTCACGTTCGGCACAATGGCGGCCCGGGCGGTGATCCGCGATGTGGGCCGGGCCCTGGGCATGAGCTACGGCGAGGTGGATCGCATCGCCAAAATGATCCCCTTCCAGCTCAATATGACGATCGAAAAAGCGCTGGAGATGAACAAGGACCTCAAGGAGTTGGCTGGTCTCGATGAAAAGGCAGGCAAGCTCATTGAGATGGGCCGCAAACTGGAGGGCCTGCCCCGCCATGCCAGCACCCATGCCGCCGGTGTGGTGATCAGCAAGCTGCCGCTTACCGACCATATCCCCCTTAATCGCAACAACGATGCGATCACGACCCAGTTCCCGATGGGCAACATCGAGGAGCTGGGGTTGCTCAAGATGGATTTTCTTGGCTTGCGGACGCTCACGGTGATCCGCGACGCGGTGGATATGGTGCGGGAAAGCACCGGCCTCCGCATCGACATCGGCGCACTGGAGTTTGACGACCCGGAGGTCTACAAGGTGATCGCCAGCGGCGACACCGATGGGGTGTTCCAACTGGAAAGCTCCGGCATGCGCAGTTTCATGAAGGAGCTTCGACCCAACCGCTTTGAGGACATCATCGCCGGCATCTCGCTTTACCGACCCGGCCCGATGGACAGTATCCCCCGCTACGTGGAGGGCAAGAGAAACCCTGCCAGTGTGCGTTACGACCACCCAATCCTCGAAAACGTGCTGAACGTCACCTACGGCTGCATGGTCTATCAGGAGCAGGTGATGCAGATCGTGCGCGACATGGCCGGCTATTCCTATGGCCGCAGCGATCTCGTGCGCCGGGCCATGGCCAAGAAAAAGGCCTCCGTGATGGAGAAGGAGCGGCAGTATTTCGTGCACGGCCTGGTGGAAAATGGGCAAGTCACCGTGCCTGGTGCGGTGCGCCGAGGTGTGCCGGAGGCTGTGGCCACCAAGGTTTTTGACCAGATGATCGACTTCGCCCAATACGCTTTCAACAAAAGCCATGCGGCGGCCTATGCCGTGGTGGCCTACTGGACGGCCTGGCTCAAGGTGCACCACCCTGTGGAGTTTATGGCCGCGCTCATGAACAGCGTGATGGGCAACTCCGACAAGGTGGCGGTCTACATCCAGTATTGCCGCAAGAAGGGCATTGACGTGCTGCCGCCGGATGTGAACTCCAGCGGTACGGCCTTCACCGTGGAGGGCAACGCGATTCGCTTTGGCTTGTCCGCTATCAAGAACGTAGGCGCTGCCGCTGTGGATGAATTGATCCGCGAACGCCAGCGGGGCAGCTTCGGCGACTTCTTCGACTTTACAGAGCGGGCAGGAGACACGATCAACAAGCGCATGGTGGAGAGCATGATCAAAGCCGGGGCTTTTGACTCCACCGGCGCCAACCGCGCCCAGCTTTTGACTGTATATGAAAACACGATGGACGGCATGGCCCGTGTGCGGCGCAGCAACATTGAGGGGCAGGTGAGCCTGTTTGAGACGGGTAGTCGGCCCGAATCCTTATCCCACGCGCTGCCCAAGGTGAACGAGCACCCCCGGCGCATTCTTTTGAAGATGGAAAAGGAAATGACCGGCGTCTACATCAGCGGCCACCCATTGGCCGAGTATGAGGAGGAGCTCTCCAACTTCGATTACAACAGCTCGCATTTTGCTGCCGATGACGCCAGCGGTGTGGACGCCACGCTCACAATCAATGCCGAGGGTGAGGGGGGCGGCGATTCTGCTGGCAGTCTTTCCGATGGGCAACACGTGGAGCTGGCCGGCATCGTTGTGAACAAGGTGATGAAAACCACCAAGTCCAATGACCTGATGTGCTTTGTGACGCTGGAGGATCTCTACGGCACCGTGGAAGTGATTGTGTTCCCCAAGGTGCTGCAGCGCAGCGACCGCATGCTGGAGCAGGACAGTGTGGTGGTTGTCTCCGGTAGGGCCAGCTTCCGCGAGGAGGAAAACGGCAAGCTGGTAGCGGAGCAGATCCGCCCCATCTCCCGGCAGGGCAAAGCCGCCAAGCTCTATGTGCGGCTTACACCTGGCACCAGCGAGTTTGCCCGTGAGGTTTTCCTCGGTGTGCTGAAGAAGCACCCCGGCGCCTGCCCGGTCTATGTGAAGGATGAGGACAGCGGCAAGAGCTATATGGTCAATAAGGAACGCTGGGTGCGGGTGGATGGAGACTTGATGAAGGATCTGTGCGACTTGGTGGGGGAGGGGTGTGTGAAGACGGGGTAGCATCCCCTGTCGAAACTCCCCTGTCGCCTTCGGCGACATCCACCTCAATGAGGGGGACAAGTTATACCCGATCCAATTGGCATTGACGCGCTTGCCTCCCTCTATATCACCCCTTGTAAGGGGTGACACCGCCACAGGCGGTGGGGGTCAGTGAGGGAGGTGGCGGCGAAGCCGCCGGAGGGAGTCAATTCTCATGATACCCCATGATGACTTCTCCGGTATCTTTTGTAATGGCAAACACGCCGCAGCCGCCAAGCCAGTCATCCGGTAACTCATCGTATACAATCCAGACATTTGCAGTATCGTTGAACCCGACGATATAGTCTCCCGATGGCTCGCCATAGATTTCTTCGTGAACATGTGCAGCCGCTATTGCAGCGTCTTGAGCTCTGTCAATTTGACCGAATTCTTTACCATAATGAATCAGATCACGCTTTATCAGCTCTGCGCGGCTTGCCCGATAATCGGTAGTAATGCTGCTGCTGTCTGCGATTCTGTATCGAACTTGGCCGGTTGGGTCTGATAGAGTGATTTGTTTCGGGGGAAGCGCCCACCCCACTATGCAACCAAGCACCACCACCGTCCCAATGACATGCAAAGCCACCAGCAGCTTCTTTCGATCCTTCCCGGAGAGCACCGCCCCCGTGACAAACAGCGACACCATCCCAACCAGCCCCACAATGCCCGCGACCTGCCGCGCCACCGGCAGTGATGCAAACCCCGATCCGCCAAAAAGCCCGATTACAGCAAGGACAACAAGCCCTACCGCCACCAGTTTGTGCACCGCCGACGGCCCTGCTTTGAGAGGCCTGCCGGACCGGCTGAGCCAGATGCCTGTTGCGATGCTCAACAAACCCAACGCAATGATCCACCACATGGCGCTCGCCTCCGCAAAGCCAATATCTCTTTCGTCATGATTATATCATATGATCAGCACATGCATATCACTGCTTTCATAGAGTGAATGGTGTTTTTGGCGTGCTTTTGATTCCTCCTGCCTTTTGGTATACTTTAGGATATGAAGCACATCCTGCCCATCCTGGGCTCCCTGAAACAGCACCTGGCCCACTTTGCGAAAAGAGCAGTGGGCCTTTTTGGCAGGCTGTTTTCCTCTGCCGCCGTGCGAGCCAGTGCTCCTGCCGTGCTGAAAGGTGCGCTCCTGCTGCTCCTGCTGGTGTTTGTGCCCGTGTATGGCTCCGGTCTTCTGCCGGCCTTTGAGGATACTGCGATTGCGAGCCCAACTGCAGCCATCACGCATCAGCCCGGCACCGCAACCCCGATTCGGTCTGTTGCGGCAACCCCAACAGCCAAGCCGGATGTCACCACCCTTGCTCCTGTGGCAACACTGTTTTTGTCTCCTGCTCCCAGTCCGTCATTGTTGCCGGCCACTCCTGTTCCCACCAAGAAGACGGCAGCGCCGCACACAATCACCAAAAAGCCCGCCGCCACGCCCGCCCCGTCCAAATCCATCGCGGTGCTGCGCGTATATAAGGGCTCGCAGACCGTCGTGGCCATCCGCATGGAGGGCGGCAAGGAAACCGCAGCGAGGGTGATGATCTGCTCCACTGGCCGCACTTCCGGCCTCACGCCCAATGGCACATTCAAGATCTACGCCAAGTATGCGTATCGCCAGCTTCAAGGTGCTATGGGGCAATATTGCTCGCGCTTCAACGGCGGCATTTTGTTTCACAGTGTGCCGATTGACAACGGAGCCAAGAAAATGTCTGTGGGCAAGAGCCGCATGAAAATCAGCAACTACAACAAGCTGGGCTCAATGGATTCTGACGGGTGCGTGCGCCTGCTGGTGCGCGACGCGCTGTGGATTTATAACAATTGCCCCAAAGGCACCAGGGTGGAGGTTGTCAGCGGCAGCAGCCCATTTGGCACCGGCAGCAAACCGGCACTCAAGTCTGGGCCGCCTTATACCAGTGTGGATGGTCAGTATGGCTGGGATCCCACCGATCCTGACTCCAAAAACCCGTATCGCAACACCGCTTCCACGCCAAAGCCATCTCCAGCCGCCACACCTGCGGCATCTGATCCGCCGTCTATGCAGCCCACAACGGAGCCTCATTCGCCCGTTCCATCGTCTGCAACGCCGGCAACGGATAATCTGGGATAAACAGTTCTCGTTATCGGAAGGCGCCATTCAAATTATTGATGAAATCAGTTGAAATCATGATATAATAAGAAAAATACCACTTCAGAAGGAGTCAAAAGACCAATGTCTGACCCTCTCCCGCGATCAGCACAGCGCGTGCAGTCCATTCTGGATGAACACAACCTTGCCCTGCAGGTCGTGGAATTTGATGAATCCACCCGCACAGCCCAGGAAGCAGCCGAGGCCATCGGCTGCGAGGTCGCCCAGATCGCCAAATCTTTAATCTTCCGCACGAAGCGCACAGACAAGCCGGTGCTGGTGATTGCCAGCGGCGCCAACCGCGTGAATGAAAAGGCGTTGCGCGACCACATCGGTGAAAAAATCGAAAAGGCTGACGCCGATTACGCCCAGGAGCACACCGGCTACGCCATCGGTGGCATCCCGCCGGTGGGGCATGTGGAAGCAATCGAGACATTCATTGATGAGGACTTGCTCACCCATGAGTGCATCTGGGCCGCAGCCGGCACACCCAATACGGTGTTCAGGCTCACGCCGCAGGCGTTGGTGGAGATCACGGGCGGAGAGATCGTGTCTGTGAAATAGCAATATAATGACTTAACAGGAAACCCGCCCATCGCAGCCGCGAGGGCGGGTTTTATCCTGGAAACGTGGTTATCTGATTGAGTTCGCACCGGGTGAGCCATTGCTCGCGGGGGCGGTAACGGTTGGGCCCGCCGTCGTCATTGTATAGGCCGGGGAGGGGGAGACACCTGGAAGTGTAGGCATTACAGACTGCACTGCCGACACGCCGGGCACTTTTTCCACAGCCCTGCATCCAACCATGAGAGCCACCAGAAGCATTGAGACGATTGCAACAATGAATACTGTCTTCTTCATCCGATCACCTTTCCTATCCGTTTCACCGATAGCTTGCTCCAACTTTGGGCATGCCATGTGCCCAATCGCTGGCAGAGCTGGGTTTCATGGCATTGTGGTGGCTCCTTCTGCCGTTGCGGCTTCTGGAAGCCTTGTAACTGCGCCTGCTGTGTCCTGACTGGCGGTTTTATCGGGTGCCACAGTGGCGTAACCTGGGTTTCTGTTGCCGGCTGGCGAACCTGCCGTGGCATATGGTGACCCGAGCGGCTGCACCGGCACGTTATTTCGCATGTTGCATCCGGCCAATATCAGCATTGTCAGCACCATTGCCAGGATGACACAAGTCCTTTTCATGTGTTTTCCTCCATTCATCGCCAATAGAATGTATCGGGGATTTGTTTCCAAATATTCTCATTGTCAGCACCAACCGGTGCCCAGAGCGTAAGCACAGCCAATAAGCCGTTGTGACCGAAGTAGTAGCGGTGATTGATCTGGCGGTGCTGTTTGCCTTTGACAGGTTCGGAATTGCTCTCATACTCCACATAAACCGCCTGACCGCCCTTGGTTTCGGCCATTGTTACGATTTTGATGTCCACAGCCCGGCCTGTACGCACAAGGCCGGCCACCTGCACACCCTTCACGGTATCGATTGAGAACGGCTCGGCTGACTGAATGATTTCTACAAGCATGCCGCTCATGTTATGAGTAAACCTTAGGCTGGCACCCCGCTCTTCCTTCTTCCAGGTGTCCGGCGCCTGGATGTCATACTTGCCTTCGGCAGAAGTATGGTTGGTAAATGTCTGTGTTTCCGGTAGAGTTCCGGTTTCCGCCTTGAGCGTTGGCGCCGGTGCCTCGGAGTGTTCCGGCTGAACCAGCAGATAGTTCTCCCCGCTTGCTGTGGCCTTGACTCCGGCGGATTGCGTGCTGGTGCTCTCGACTGTGGGAAGGGCGGCTTTTGGTAATGGAGTGTTGGCTGGCTGCCGGCAGCCAAATAGTATCAGTGGTGCCAGCAATGCCGCAAAAACCCGAATCAATGGCTTCATATCACACCTCCGGTGAATGGCCGAATTAGTTTCTCCCAAAACAAACAATTGATGTGTTTGTAAAAAAACAGACGGCCAACCGTGCTGCCGTCTGCTGTTGCCACTTTTACTTATTGGCTGTATGGTATGTGACGATTTTTTTATGCTTCTTTGCCCGCCAGGCCGTTTCTCAGGCGAACCAGCCAATCCAGTTCTGTCTGCAGCGTCATCAAGCGATGCGTGCCAATCATGCCCCACAGGTATTCCGCTCGTCGGTCGCGCGTTGCAATGGCGCTGCCGCGGTTTAGCTGCTCGCGGGCCATCTTGAGTTCGATCTCCACCGCCTGCTGGTATTGGTCCAGCATCACGGTGAGCTCAGTGCCATTCAGGCACTCAGCCCAGGCAATGTGCATCATAAAATCGTTTGTGTGAGGTGGCGCGCCGCCGGGCTCCAAGACGGCCAGCTTCAGTTGCGCTTTTCCGGCATCGGTCGCTGAGTAGCGCTTTTGGGCCGGTAGCTTTTCCTGTTGAATGGTCTCCTTGCGCACCAGTCCCTTTTTCTCCAGTGCCATAAGCGTTGTATAGATCTGGTTGTTGTTGCCTGACCACGGCAGAAAGTCCAGCTTTGCAAAAAGCGCCTTCAGTTCATAGCCGGTCATTTCATTCCAAGCCAGGAAGCCAAGAATCGCGTTTTCCAGTTCCATTGGACGATCATCCCTTCATAACCTAGGTTCATCATAACGAGGTTGTCGTATTGTGTCAATGGCGCATGTGGCACAAAATGGGATTGCATTTTGTTCCACTTGTGATACAGTGATGTTGATAAAACTTCACAACATCTGAGACTAATTTACTTTGTTGAAAGCAGGAGTGATCCAATGGAAGGCATGCGTAGGTTGGAAGGCAGGCGGGCGCTGGTAACCGGCGGCGGCCAGGGGTTGGGTGAGGCACTTTGCCTGAGGCTGGCGGCGGAAGGTGCAAAGGTGACCGTGGCAGACATCAACATCGAGACTGCCCGCGCTGTGGCCCACCAGATTGGCGGCACGGCGGTGGCTTGTGATGTGACCGATTATGAAGCCTGCGAGCGCATGGCTGCCGAGGCGGCTTCAGCGATGGGTGGCATCGACCTGCTGGTGTGCAACGCGGCGATCCTGTTTTCCGGCGCCATTGAGGAGCTGGACGCAGCCCGTTTCAAAAAGGTGATTGACGTCAATCTATGCGGTTGCTTCAACACGGTGAAAGCGGCGATTACCCACATCCGCAAAGCGGGTGGCGGCACCATTGTGCAGATCAACAGCAAGTCCGGCAAAAAGGGCTCGTTCAAAAACTCCGCCTATGCCGCTGGCAAGTTCGGTGGCATCGGCTTGGTGCAGAGCCTGGCGCTGGAGTTTGCCGAGGAGGGCATCCGCGTGAACGCCATCTGCCCTGGCAACCTGCTGGATTCGCCATTGTGGGTGAATAGCCTGTTCAAACAATACGCAAAAAACCAGGGCATCACGGAGGAACAGGTGCGCCAGAAATACATCGACCAGGTGCCGATGAAGCGCGGCTGCACCTATGAGGATGTGGCCAACGTGATGGTGTTCTTATCCAGCGCCGAGTCCAGCTATATGACCGGTCAGGCTATCAATGTGACTGGCGGGCAGGAGATGCGGTAGTGTGCTTGAGGAATGTGCCCTGTTTCAGCTCATCAAACGCCAGCCTTAGTTCATCCATTGTGTTCATCACAATGGGCCCGCCCCAGGCCACTGGCTCCCCAAGCGGTGTTCCTGCGAACAGGATGAATCGCATACCATCGGCCCCTGCGGTGACCTCCAATAAGTCGCCCGCGCCGAGTAATGCTGCCTGGCGACGGCTCACTACTGTTTCTGATAGTCCAACCGCACCGGAGCCTTCCACCGCATAGAGGAACACTTTGTCTTCCTCTTTCGTAGGCAGCGCCCACCGCCGACCTGCATCAAGCTGCACATCCAGCAGTGTGGCAGGTACATAGTCACCCTGCGTGGCACCGGTGGCTTCTTCATACTGCCCGGCTACCACGGCCACCGCAGCGCCCTCTTGTCGCACCTTTGGAATCCGGTTGGGCGTGAGGTCGCGATATTGGGGCGGCGCCATCTTGTTCTTTGTGGGAAGGTTGAGCCACAACTGAAGCCCCAGCATCCTTGGTGAGGCTTGTGGCATTTCCTGGTGGATGATGCCGCTGCCTGCCGTCATCCATTGGCAGCAGCCATCGCGGATCATGCCCTTGTTGCCAAGGCTATCACCGTGCTCGATGGCGCCCTGGATCAGATAGGTGACGGTTTCAATGCCCCTGTGGGGATGCCATGGGAAACCCTTGACATAATCATTGGGATCGGTGGAGTCAAACGCGTCCAGCATCAGAAATGGGTCAAAGTCGGCCACATCGTCGTGCCCGATCACGCGGACTAACCTCACGCCAGCGCCATCGGTCGTGCGGACTCCGGTTACGATCCGCTTTACCGCTCTCGAATCCATTTCATACCTCCTTGTAAACCCTGCCAACGATCTTTCTGATGCTTTTCAGTATAGCACTTATTTAGCATCGGTTCATCATTTTGAACTCACTTGGCCTTTATAAACCTTTTGGTTGACACCTATGCACTGCCTGCATATAATATCCTTAACTCAAATACTCAAATATCCAAGCGATGATGGGGAGCCAGGGGCAAGCAATCCCGCCCAGAGAGCCGCCGGTCGGTGCGAGGCGGCAGGGAAGCAGCCACTTCTCTCACCCCAGAGCTTCCAACCGAAGGCGCTTGCCGCCGTGTAGGCCTGGACGGAGACCCACCGATAAATGGGTAGGATATCTGCACACCTAAGGTGTGCATCAAATCCGAAAGAGATGGAGGCGATGCCTCCAATCAGAGTGGTACCGCGAACGGCCCTTCGCCTCTGTGAGGTGGAGGGCTTTTATTTTGCTTCTTGGTAGGGGCGGGGTTTCATACCTGCCCAAGAATAGGTTCTGGGAGGGTTCATGATGGCCAAGGAATTCTACGACCCGTCTGAAATCGAAACGAAATGGCAGGACATCTGGGATGAAAAGGGCGTTTTCCGCGCGGAGGACGACTTTTCCAAGCCCAAGTTTTACGGTTTGATCGAGTTTCCCTATCCTTCCGGCGCAGGCCTGCATGTGGGTCACCCACGCAGCAATACGGCGATGGATATCATTGCCCGCAAGCGCCGCATGGAGGGCTACAACGTGCTGTATCCCATCGGCTGGGATGCCTTCGGCCTGCCCACGGAGAACTACGCCATCGCCAACAACATCCAGCCGGCGGTGGTCACGAAGAACAACGTGGACCGGTTCCGCAGCCAGCTGAAGTCGTTGGGGTTCTCCTTTGATTATTCCCGTGAGGTCAACACCACCGATCCCGCTTACTTCAAGTGGACCCAATGGATCTTCCTCAAGCTGTTTGAACACGGCCTGGCCTATAAAGCGGAGATGCCGATCAACTACTGCACCAGCTGCCGCGTGGGCCTTTCCAATGAAGAGGTTGTGGACGGTGTGTGTGAGCGCTGCGGCGGCCCCGTTGTGCAGAAGGTGAAGAGCCAGTGGATGCTGAGGATCACCGATTATGCCCAGAAGCTGCTGGACGGCCTGGACACGATCGACTTCATTGATAAAGTAAAGACACAGCAGCGCAACTGGATCGGCCGCAGCGAAGGCGCGGAGATAGACTTTGCCATCGCCGGCTCCGAAGACAGGATCAAGGTCTTTACCACCCGGCCAGACACGGTGTTTGGCGCGACCTACATGGTGCTCTCACCGGAGCACCCGTTGCTTGACAAACACAGGGACCGGATCGCCAACTTCAGCGAGGTGCTGGAGTATCGCAAGGCTGCCGCCGGCAAGTCGGCGATGGAGCGCACCGAGCTGTCCAAAGAGAAGACCGGTGTGCGCCTCAGCGGTTTTGACGCGGTCAATCCGGCCACCGGCAAAACCATCCCGGTGTGGATCTCCGACTATGTGCTGATGACCTATGGCACCGGCGCGATTATGGCAGTGCCTGGTCACGACGAGCGCGACTGGGAGTTTGCCAAAAAGTTTGGCCTGCCCATCATTGAGGTGGTGGCCGGAGGCAACGTGCAGGAGGCGGCGTTCTCAGACATTGACAGCGGCACGATGGTGAACTCCGGCTTTCTCGACGGCTTGATCGTGAAGCAGGCAAAGGCTCGCATCACCGACTGGCTGGAGGAGCAGAAGCTGGGGCACCGCACCGTGAACTACAAGCTGCGCGATTGGGTGTTTTCCCGCCAACGCTACTGGGGCGAGCCGATCCCGCTGGTGCAGTGCGACCATTGCGGCTGGGTACCGCTGCCCTTTGAGCAACTGCCGGTCACGCTTCCGGAGGTGGAGGAGTTCCGCCCCGGCGAAGGCGGCGAGTCACCGCTGGCTGCCATCGAAAGCTGGGTGAACACCACCTGTCCCAAATGTGGCGGCCCGGCCCGGCGCGAAACCGACACGATGCCCCAGTGGGCCGGTTCCTCCTGGTATTTCCTCCGGTATATTGACCCGCACAACGATGACGAGCTGGGTGCCATGAAAAAGCTGCGCTATTGGCTGCCGGTGGATTGGTACAACGGCGGCATGGAGCACACCACGCTGCATCTGCTCTACTCCCGGTTCTGGCACAAGTTCCTGCATGACATCGGCGTGGTGCCCACGGCTGAGCCTTATCAGAAGCGCACCAGCCACGGCATGATCCTGGGCGAGAACGGCGAAAAGATGAGCAAGTCCCGCGGGAACGTGGTGAACCCGGACGATATGGTGCGCGCCTACGGCGCCGACGCATTCCGCCTCTATGAGATGTTCATGGGTGCCTTCGACCAGGCAATTCCGTGGAGCACGGCAGGTGTGAAGGGCTGCCGCCGCTTCCTGGAGCGCGTGTGGCGGATGGGAGAGATGGTGCAAGGGCAGAGCAATCCGGCGCTGACCACCTCTGTGCACAAGCTGATCCGCAAGGTTTCCGAAGACTATGAGGCGATGAAGTATAACACCGCCATCGCCGCAATGATGGCCTTCGCCAACGAGGTCTATGAGGCTGGCAGCCTCGGCAAAGCGGACTTCGGCGTGCTGCTGCAGCTGCTGAACCCGGCTGCGCCCCACATCACCGAGGAGCTTTGGGAGCGTGGCGGGTTTGCCGGCATGATCTGCCGGAGCCGCTGGCCCCAGTATGACCCCGCCCTCTGTGTGGATGAAACAAAGGAAATTGCGGTGCAGGTCAATGGTAAGGTGCGTGGCCGCATTGTGATCGCCGCTGCCGCAAGCAACGACGAGATTGAGAAGCAGGCACTGGCTGACCCCGATGTGCAGGCATGGATCGAGGGCAAGACGATTGCCAAGGTGATCGTGGTGCAGGGTAAGATCGTCAATATCGTGGTGAAGTAACAGGAGTCCCCCATGAACCTCCGTCAATGGCTCGCCCACTTCCAAGACAACCCCGCCACGGCCCGCAACATCGCTTATTGGCATGTGCAGGACAGCCGACCTGCCGTTTTCGAGCCATTCCCCGAATGGCTGGATGACCGCATCGCGTGTGCGCTCAAAAAGCGGCAGATCTGGCAGCTCTACAGCCATCAGCGGCAAGCAGTAGATCTGGCCCGTGATGGGCGCCACGTCACAGTCGTCACACCCACAGCGTCGGGCAAGACACTGTGCTACAACCTGCCGGTGCTGAACCGCATTGTGGAGGACCCTTCGGCAAGGGCGATTTATCTGTTTCCGACCAAGGCACTGTCTGCTGATCAGGTGAGCGAGCTTTATGAGCTGATCCAGGCCGCCGAGGTGGATGTGAAAACCTATACCTACGACGGCGACACGCCCCCCGCCGCCCGCAAAGCGGTGCGTCAAGCCGGCCACATCGTGGTGACGAATCCAGACATGTTGCACAGCGGCATCCTGCCCCACCACACCAAGTGGGTGAAGCTGTTTGAAAACCTGAAATATGTCGTGATCGACGAGGTGCACAGCTACCGGGGCGTGTTCGGCAGCCACCTTGCCAACGTGATTCGAAGGCTCAGGCGTTTATGCGCGTTCTACGGGTCCAACCCCCAGTTCATCTGCTGCTCGGCCACCATCGCCAACCCCCGGGAGCTTGCCGAGCATATCACCGGCGTGCCCAT
Organism: Bacillota bacterium; assembly: GCA_023435705.1. Classification (GTDB taxonomy): domain Bacteria; phylum Bacillota; class Clostridia; order Christensenellales; family UMGS416; genus JAEYRA01. The sequence continues at coordinate 433,321 of JAEYRH010000009.1, forward strand.
GGCGCTGGTGAATCAAAACGGTGCACCGCAGGGGGAGAAGCATTTCATCTTTTACAACCCGCCCGTCGTCAACGAACAATTGGGCATCCGGGCAAGCTCCCTGCAGGAGAGCAAAAAGATCGCCACCGACCTTGTGATCAACGGCATCCCGACAATTGTGTTTTCGCGGGCTCGTGTCACGATGGAGGTGCTGGTGTCAGCACTCAAAACTGCCGTGAAGGATGTGCTGGGCGACTCGGGCTTGGTGCGCGGTTATCGCGGAGGCTACCTTCCCAGCGAACGCAGGGCCATCGAAAAGGGCCTGCGGGAGGGCAGCGTGCGGGCTGTCGTGAGCACCAACGCGCTGGAGCTTGGCATTGACATCGGCAGCCTGGATGCCTGCGTGCTCAATGGCTACCCCGGCACCATCGCCAGCACCTGGCAGCAGAGTGGCCGGGCTGGGCGGCGGCAGGGGGTGGCGGCCACGGTCTTCGTGGCAAATTCCAGCCCCATCAACCAGTTCATGATGAAGCACCCGGAATACTTTCTGAACCAGCCGCCGGAAAACGGACTTGTGAACCCCGACAATCTCTACATCCTACTGAGTCATGTGAAGTGTGCAGCCTTCGAGCTGCCATTCCACGACGGCGATGGTTACGGCGGCAAGGGCATCTCCGAGGTATTGAAGTTCCTCGAGGATGCCGGCATCCTCCGCCATGTGGGCGGCGTGTGGCATTGGTCTGCTGAGGAGTTCCCGGCATCCGATGTGAGCCTCCGCAGCGCCAGCAATGAGAACTTCATCATCATCGACACCACCAGCGGCACCCACCGCGTGATCGGCGAGATGGACCGCTTTGCCGCACCCATGCTGCTGCATGACGAGGCAATCTACATCCATGAAGGCCAGCAGTTCCAGGTGGAGAAGCTGGACTTCCCCAACAAGAAGGCCTATGTCAAGTCGGTGGATGTGGACTACTACACCGACGCGGACCTGGCGGTGAACCTCCGTGTTTTGGACTGCTTTTCCAATGAGCAGCACCGGATCAGCGGCAAGGGTTGGGGCGAGGCGCTGGTAACAAGTCTGGTCACGATGTTCAAGAAAATGCACCTGGAGACTCATGAGAGCATCGGCTGGGGCCGCGTGCACTTGCCGGAGTTGGAGATGCACACCACGGCCTATTGGATGAGCTTTGACGAGGGCTTTTTCCGCAGTTATGGTTCCGACGCGCTGGAAGGGGGGCTCATGGGCATCGCCAACCTGGTCTCCAACATCGCGCCGGTCTATCTGATGTGCGACCCCAAGGACATCTCGGTGTTTCCGCAAGCCAAAAGCCCCTACACACAGAATCCGACGATCTTCATCTACGACACGATCCCCGGCGGCATGGGGCTGTCGGAGAAGCTCTATGACCTGCACAACACGGTGCTGGAGCAAAGCCTCAAGATGGTGAGGGAATGCCCCTGCCCGTCGGGTTGTCCAAGCTGCGTTGGGCCCGATGGCGTGGATAAGCGGATGGTAATCGGGTTACTAGAGGCGATTTGCGGCGATTCTTGATGTTCATCGAACTTTATTGTTCGCGAACATTAACGCACCACTGGCCAATGCCACCGGCACAGTGATCAGAAACGCGGTTGTCCACCCCAGTGCTTCAGCCACTCCACCCAACAGCAACGGCCCCAACGCCAACCCGATGTTCTGGCCCAGGATCAGGATTCCCATCGCAGACCCGCTCTGCTCTGGTGAGCCTGCCGCATCACTGGCAGCCGCGAATGCGCAGACCGGCAACACCGGAGGGATTAATCCCAGAATCACGGCATACGGCAAAAACCACTGAGTGGGTATGAAGGGTATCAAGGCAAAGCTTGCTGCGCTGATGACCATGCTTGCGGCACCTAAAACCCGCCTTGAACCGGTGCGGTCGGATAAAAGACCAGACAGTAGAGACGACACAATGGCGGCGAGGCAGCAGATGCTGGTTAGGCTGGCGGCATCGGCCAACGCCATGCCCCGGTTTTTGGCCAGATAGGTTGGCAGGAATGTTTGTATACTCACATAACTAATGACATAAAGTCCGATGGAGGCTGAAAGCAACCAGAGAGTTTTGCTGGCCATGACAGAACCTGATGGGGAAGCCATACCCACTGGATTTTGTTCTATGCTCTTCTTGCGTTCCAGCCGGGCCATCAGAATCAACCATATCATCAGGAAAAGGATTGTATAAGCTGATGCCAACCACCAGACCGATTGCCATCCCCCCAGGACTAAAACGCGCGGCGCCAGGTTATATGTGATTACTTGACCGATGCCCATATAGCAGGCGAACAGGCCCATCGCCAAGCCACGAGACTTCGGATTGGCGGCCACTGAGACAATTGATGGACCGGCGATGGCGACCAGTGCCATGCCTGCGCCTTCCACAACCCTGCTGAGCACCAACAACGAGAAGCTCGTGGTTAGTGCTCCGGCCACAGATCCTGCCAGCAGGAGCACAAGAGCTGCCAGCACACACCACCATGGGCCGAATTTTCGGATCAGCATGCCGCCGGGCAGCGCCAGTGCGATGCCCGTAAGCGGAAGCACAGATATCAAAAGGCTTAGTTGCGTCTCGCCGATTTTCAAGGTTTCCATTAGGTATGGAGCGATGGCAGAAACCTTATTCAGGTGAAGTGGTGCAGCAACCGCGGTCAGCAAAAGGATGCTCATGATTATGGCAGGGGAAACGATAGGTTTTTTTGCTCGAACTGAATGCATGGTTTCATTTCCTGATTCCTGGTTTTGCAAGACAAAATAGAATTATATCAGATATCATGTGACGTAGCTTATTGATACAGTTGTATATAGTAGTGGGCTTCTGTGTTTTATCAGGTGTATTTGGTAATGATTCTATTGTAAGTGGTGGAATGATCCAAAATCCTTGTGGTTTTGCCAATTCATGATTGACAGCATTGATTATTTCTAGTAAAATGTTCGTTGCGTCTAATCGGCCAAACAGCCCCGGCCGGGACTACGCAGGCAGCAACCGAAGCGGTAACCCCCACGCCGCAGATGGCCCGTTGCCAAGTATGGAGGGACCCGATGGATACTTACATGGCGAATGCCGAAACCGTGCAGAAGAAATGGGTCGTTGTGGATGCGGCGGGCCAGCCCTTGGGCAGGCTCACCAGCCAGATCGCGGCTGTGCTGCGCGGCAAGAACAAGCCCACGTTCACGCCCCATGTGGACTGTGGCGACAATGTCATTGTCATTAATTGTGAAAAAGTGATGCTGACGGGCAAGAAGGCCGAGAAGAAGACCTATGTGCACCACACAGGGTATGTTGGCGGCCTCAAGGTGCGCACCTTCAAGCAGGTGCTGGCCAAGGAGCCCGAGTTCGTCATTTATCACGCCGTAAAGGGCATGCTGCCTCACACCATTCTGGGCCGCAAGATGCTCAGGAACCTGCGCATTTTCAAAGGCCCGGAGCACAAGCACCAGGCGCAGCAGCCCGAACAGATCACGCTGTTGAAGTAAGGAGAGAGCACACATGGCAGAAGTTTTACAGTATCGGGGCACAGGCCGCAGGAAGACTTCCATCGCCCGCGTGCGCCTCGTCGCCGGCAACGGCAAGATCACAGTCAACAATCGCGACATCGACGATTATTTCGGCCTTGAAACATTGAAACTGATCATCCGCCAGCCGCTGGTGCTCACCGAGAACCAGGGCAAGTATGATGTCATCGTCAATGTGGAGGGCGGCGGCCTTTCCGGCCAGGCCGGAGCCATCCGCCACGGCATTGCCCGCGCACTTCTCGGTGTGGATGATGGCGCGCTGCGCCCCCCGGTCAAGAAAGCCGGTTTCCTCACCCGCGACTCCCGCATGAAGGAGCGCAAGAAGTATGGCTTGAAGGCAGCCCGCAGAGCGCCCCAGTTCAGCAAGCGCTAATTGCAGCATGAGAAAAGCCGCCCTACCGGGCGGCTTTTTCGTAATCTTGTTGTTGTGTGATTTGGTCTGGATTATGCAAAATCAAGACGGACACTCTCAAATGCTGCCAGCTCGCCAATCTGGATTGTGGCAACGCCGTTCTCCTGCGTGAAGGAGCATTCCTTTCCGCTCACCAGGCTTGCTGCGCGCAGGATCCGCTGGGCACATGGCACTGTTACGGTAATGTCACGGACAGGCACGGGCTTCAGATAAGACGTGCCAAAATGGCCTGTTCCATTCACCAGCTGCACCAGGGCGTGCTCACCGGTTGTGCTGACGCCATAGCTCACCTCAACCATACCGGTGAGGTTTTCAGACACGCTGGGTAGCCCGGCAATCGTTCTCAGCACATCATGCAATAGCAGATAAGTGTTGCTGTAGCCCTCGCGGAAGTAGAGCTCGCCAGCCTTCCAAGGCAGGGTGATGCATTTCCCGGCTCCAACCCCATTGACCACGATGCCGGGCTGCTCCGTGATCGTGGTGTGGTAGCAGCGCTCCGGCGGCCCGAACATCTGCGGCGCGATCATTTGCAGGTGCCTCTCCGCGCCACTGTGATACTCGTTATACCAATAGCTATCGCCGAAGAAAACCACATTTGTATCCCTCAAAGAGGGGAGGAGATCCACCTCTGCGTCGCCGATCCTAAACATGGCGGAAGCCATATCGTCTCGCCGGATCACCCTTTTGTTCACACCAGCGCACGCGATCGGGCAGCCTTCATAGGGCTCAAACTCCTCATTATATTTCAAGCTGTCGCCGGAGCAGATCATGCAGCCGCCGTTTTTCACATAGCCGTCCAACTTTTCTGCCAGCGCTATGGGCACCACCTCGATGCCGCCCAGAATGATGGCCTTATATTTGCCAAGATCGTCGTGCAGGGCATTGTCGGCCTCCGCTTCGTCAAACAAGATGTGGCTTTCTGTCAGCGCCCTGATCCAGCCGAACTCCTCCGGGGAGCGGGCCCATTTGTGCGTGCGGATGACCAGCGCATCGGCGACGGAACGCATATTCAAATAGCTTTGCTCATTTTTCCTGGCAAAGTGAAACACTTCCTTGATCGGCCCGTAACCGGAGCGGTCCAGCTTGTTGTCCAGCCTCCCGATCAGATAGTAGTCGATACCGCCCAGGTTCGCCAGGTTTTGCCAGAGCCGCAACTGCTGGAGCTCCGGGCTCACCGCCACATGCCGGTAACAAAACCCGATGAAATCCACAGTCGTGTTGCTCGCAGGCGTCGCTCCGTCAACGCCCCGGATGCAGCGTGTGTTGGAGGAGGCGCTGTATTGCCACGACGGCAGCGGGCGGCCATACTCCGTGTTGGATTCCATCCGGTGGAAGTCGATGCCCTCGATCATGATCTGTGGGTTGATGCCATGCACAAGCGCCTCCAGCTGCCGTTTCTGGTCAGCGAGGACGCGGCGTTGAAAGGCGCGGTAGTCGCGATAGGTGGGGTCTTCCATCTTGGTCGTGGATGGTAAGTCCTTGCCGTACTGCGCTCTGAATTTCCGTTTGCAGTTGTCACAGTGGCAGATGCCATATTGGCGATAACTGTAGTCCTGCACCTGGAAGCCGCCCATATTGATAAACAGCCCGTCAATGGGCAACGTCTCGCAGACCTCCCGGATGATCCTCAGCGCGTAATCTTGTTGGTATCCGCCGTTGACGCAGGCGTGCACATCGCCGTTGTAGTCCACGATGTCGCCCGCTGCGGTGCGATAGGCCCAGCCGGGATTTTGCTCATAGATGGGGCGGCGGATCTTGGAGAAATCGGTGCGGGCAAGCACTCGGATGCCGTTGTCATGGCAGAGCCTCATTACTTTCTCCAGGCTGTCGCCCTTCAGATAAGGGCTTTGGAAGTGATATGGCAGCTTGGTCGGATAGCTGGCGATGATGCCGGCGGTATTAATCAGCACCATTGTCGCGCCGAAGTCTTTGAGCTGCCGCACATATTCCTCGGCATCCATATCCAGCATGTCGGTTTCACGCAGGTTGGTCTGTATCAGACGCCAGGGGGTGTTTTGCCACCAATGGTCCATAGGTCACCTCAGTATTGTTTCATTCCAAACCATATTAAACAATACGGTTGCGATTCTCAAGCCAAATATCCTTTTCAGAACACAAAAGAAGCCTCCAGCCGCTTTTTCCGCGACGGGAGGCATCGTCTCTTACTGAGGGAACCAATCAACCTTGCTTGTAGCGCCTGAGCTTAAGTGCCGATAATATCAGGAACACCACTGCCGTGCCCGCCAACACAATGAGCATTGTGGGCACTGTGATCACCGAGTCTCCCCAATAAAGCTGGACACCAAAGGTTCTGGAGTACTCCGCAATCGCTTGCGCCTGGCCCTGCGCCGGCACGCTTGCGAACACCTCCTTCAAGGGCTGCTCGCAGAAGATCTGCCGCAGGAGTGCCGCGCTGTGGCTGAAAGGCACCACGTTCACAACCTTCTGCACGAAGGAGGGCAGCACCCCCAGCGGCACATACACGCCGGTGATGAAGCCGATCAGCGTGCCCAGCAGCGTGCTCAGCGTGCCGAAGGCTGAGCCAGACTTTAGAAATGAGGCCAGCAGAAACATTGTGGACGATGATGTGATCACCGTCAGCACCATCACACCCAGCGCCTCAAGAAGTTTATCGGGGGGCAGGATCTGGCCGCCGCCGGAGAGGATATACAGCTCGCTCAGCACAAAGGCAATCAGGCTGAACACCAACGTGATGACCCAGGTGGCAATCAGATAACTCAGCACCACAGTTGTGCGGCTCGCCGGTGCCACGATAAAGTCCTGGAAGCGCTTGTCTTCAATGTCAAACACCATTGTGCCCAACGCCCCCAACGAGAGGGTGACGGCGTTGATTGCCAGCAAGCCGGACATGATCCAGGAGTCCACAAGGAACCGGGCGCTGTCAGTCACCAGGCCATATTGCTGCATCATTTGCTCCACATTGTCCACCTGCACCTTGCCCAGAAACAATGCGTACAAGCCTATGATGATGATGACGGACAGGAAGGAGAAGAAGACCGACATGCGGTTGCGTGTATATACCAGGATGTTGCGCTGCGTCAATTTCCAGATCATAATCATTCCTCCCCCTCGCCGCGAATTTGGTGGCCGGTCACATTCATAAACACGGTGTCCATATTTCCTTTCACCACCTCAAAGCTTGCAATCAGCGGCTCGACACTCTTCAGGATTGCCAGAGCTTCCAGGCTGTCTTTCACGGGGATGGCGATGGTGTCATTTTTGATGGTGCACTTCAGGCCGTCGGCCGCCAGCTTTGCAGTCATGCCACCCATGTCTTTCGGCACCAGGATCAGGCAATCGCTGCTGTATTGGTCTTTCAGAGCAGCCGGCGTTCCATGAGCCACGATCCTGCCATGGTCGATGATCGCAACGTCGTCGGCAGTGGCGGCTTCTTCCATATAGTGGGTGGTAAGGAATACAGTCATTTTCTCTTTGCGCTGCATCTCATACAGCGAGTTCCACACCTTGAGGCGTGTCTGTGGGTCCAGGCCCGTGGTGGGTTCATCGAGGAAGAGGATTTTTGGTGTGTTTACCAGCGCGCGCGCCACATCGGCACGGCGCCGCTGGCCACCAGACAATTTTCCGTAGCGCCGGTCGATGAAATCGCCCAGGCCCACTGCATCGGTGAGGTAATCCAAGCGCTTTTTGAGCGCAGCGCCTTTCACGCCATAAAAGCTGGCACGCACTTCCAGGTTTTCACGCACGGTCAGCAGGTCATCCAGCACCGAGTGCTGAAACACCACGCCGATGCTACGGCGGATTTCGTCGTCCTTCTTGCCCAGTTCATGACCGTTGATCACGACGGTGCCTTCAGACTTGGCCAGTGTTGTGCAAATCACGTTGATCGTGGTGGACTTACCGGCGCCGTTGGGCCCTAGAAAGGCAAACAATGCGCCTTGCTCCACGGTGAAGCTGATGCCGTCAACGGCTGCCAGGCTGCCGTATCGCTTCACGAGGTTTTGAACATCAATGATGGCGGACAAAATGAAACTCCTCCTTATAATTGATAAAACGGCTTACTTATGAACAAATAGTATTATACTGAACTTTCTTTGATTGAAAAGGAAAATCTGCCAACTCCATCAATTTGATGCTCAAATGATACGAATCAGTGAATCAGATGGTCTGATCAGGATTATTGCATCTATATAGATAGATAGAAAACCCACCCAGCGACATGCGCGTGGGTGGGCAAATGATCACATGAATGAAACAAATACTGAGCCGTTTGAACTAAAGGTAAAGAGTTTTATTCTTCGTCTTCCTCTTCCGGCTCTTCGTCTTCATACTCTTCCGGGGCGATCACGATGTGGCGGTAGGGCTCTTCACCCTCCGACCACGTCTCAATGCCATCGAAGTCAGCCAGGGCGGTGTGGATGATCCGGCGCTCATAACTGTTCATTGGCTCCAGTTCCTGCCGCTCACCGGTCTCGTCCGCCTTCTCAGCCAGCCTGTGGGCCAGGCGAACCAGCGTCTCCTCACGGCGGGCGCGGTAGCGGCTCACATCCAGCGACACATGCCAATATTTCTCGCTGTCGCGGCCCTGCGGATTCACCACGAGGCCGGTCAATAGCTGAAGGGCGTCTAAAGCGTCACCATGATGGCCGATCATTGGGCCCACGTTTTCGCCGTCCACATTGATCGTGAGCGTGTCTCCGCTCTCCTGGATGTCGATGGTCGGCTCGGGCAACCCCATCAGTGTGGCGACCCTGTTCAAAAAGTTCGTGGCGATGCTGACCGGTGCAGACGCCACCACCACAATCTCTTTGGCACGCACGCGCGCCATCTTGGCGCCCAGGCCCAGGATGCCGCGGCTGCCTTCATCCAGCACAATGATGTCTGCATTCTCGCGGCTCACGCCCAATTGGGTCAGCGCGGAGGCGATCGCGTCGTCCACCGTCCGCCCGATGCATTCCACTGTTTTCATGCCTATTTTCCCTCCTTGGGGTTCTTCTTGCCCTTAGCCCGCTCCAACCGCTTCGCTTCGGCATCGGCTGCGCGTTGGGCTGCTTCCCGTTCTTCTTGCTCCTGCTTTAACTTTTCTTCTTCCAGGCGCTTCGTCTCGCGTAGCTTCCAGACGAGGTCAACACCCTTATAGGTTGCGATGGATACCAGGTTACTCGTGATCCAGTAGAGCGCAAACACGGCGTTGCTGCTTGCCGTGAAGAATAGCGACATGATTGGGAAGATGTATTGCATCGTCTTGCCGGATAAGGGGTTCTTTGCCGCGTTGGGGTCAGTTTGAGCAGCCTGCGGCGGCATTGTGATCTTGGTCTGCCACCAGCTGGTCAGGCCTGCCAGAAGCGGCAGGATCAGCCAGCCGTTGTAGTTGGTGGCGGTGCGGGCAATCAAGCCGCTCATTACGGCGTTGTATTGCGCCTGGGAGATGCCCTTGAAATTCTCCAACAGCGACACCGCCTGGAACGACGGGATGATGGAGGAGTTCCAACCGAAGAAGTTGAAACCGTTGGGGCCGAAAAACGCCGTGTCCGGCGCCCACACGTTGTGCACCCACAGCCAGGGCTGGATCTTTCCCAAGGCGGCATCCAGGCCGTTGTTAATGACTTCGTTGTAGAGCCTGAAGATCTGCTCGCCGGCCATGATGTTCAGCGCGCCGAAGAAAGCGATGAACAGCGGCATCTGGATGAGCGAAGGCAGGCAGCCGGAGAATGGGCTGGCCTTCTCCTTCTTATACAGCTCCATTGTCATCTGGGCTGCCTTTTCCTTGTCGTTTTTATACTTTTCGTTGATCTTCTGGATCTTGGGCTGCAGCGCCGCCTGTTTCTTCATACTGATCTTGGACCGGATGTCCAGCGGCATCAGCACCAGGCGGAACAGGATCGTGAGCACAATGATCGCCCAACCGTAATTGGGGATGAAGTTGTACACCCAGTCCAGCACAGTGCTGAAAATGGGCACAATGTCTTTGATGATGGGCCAATTGTACATCTATGACTCCTTCCTTCCGCCTTTTGAGCGGGAGGGCAATATCGGAACCGGGTCGTATCCGCCTTTGGAGAAGGGGTTGCACCGCAGCAACCGTTTGGATGCCAGCCAGCCACCCCTGAACGCACCGTAACGCTCCACGGCTTCCATCGCATACTCGCTGCAGGTGGGCAGATAGCGGCAGGCGGGGGGCAGCAGGGGGGAGATATGCCGTTTATACCCCTTGAGGAGGCTCAGCAGAAATGCTTTCATTGCTCTGCACCTCCTTGAGAAGATTGCCTTTTTCCAGCAGATGCTGCATGGACGCAAAGACTTCTGCATAGGACAATCCCACCGCGGCGGGCCTGGCCACAAATACCAACAGATAGCCCGCACGAATGCGCGGCAAATGCTTGCGGCAGGCTTCGCGCATTAACCGCTTGATGCGGTTACGCACGGTGGCCTTACCCACTTTCTTGCTTACAGAAAAACCCACCCGCATGAAGCCGGGCGGGCCAGATTTTACATAAACCAGCGAGAGCGTGCGGTTGGTGCAGGACCTGCCCTTGTTGTAAACATACTTGAATTGCGCGTTTTTCCTGAGGCGGTACCTGGCGCTAAGCAATGCGCTCTCCTCCCATGGTGGCCTGACAAACTTCAAAAGGCCGGTTCGACACCGGCCTTTTCTCTTTGTCAGGCTGTGAGGACCTTGCGACCCTTTTCCCTACGGCGGGCTAACACCTTGCGGCCATTTTTTGTGGCCATACGCTTGCGGAACCCATGCTCCTTCTTGCGTTGGCGTTTCTTCGGCTGATATGGTCTGATCATAACAGTTTCCCCTCTTGCATCTTCTTTGGCATTGTTCAGAAAGAATGGCATAAATTGCCCATTGGCACCTGAACAGTTGCCATACCATTATAATGACAAGGGAATGTGCTGTCAACATCAATGTTTGGGTACAAAACACCTTACCTGAATGATTTTGTCAGCAGGAAAATGAACGTGAGGCCCGGATAATATTACATCATGATCTTGGGCTGGCGTTTTTGGGCTTGATCAAAACGCATGATACCAATATTAGTAGGGAACCAACCCCCTGACACTCTTGATTGTGGAGGGGTTGGCTATTGCGGGAGAAATGAAGCCGCAGTTCCTTTGGGGTTATATGGATTCATTAGTAGTTGATCAAATCCGAAAATTCGATATCCAACCTTTTTTCAAGCGGGACCCGCTCTGCACCGGATAACGCGATGCCGGTTTGCGGTTCGAATACGGGCAGGCGAAAATAGAATGTGCTGCCATCGCCCACTTTGCTGGTGAACCAGATCTTCCCGCCCATCAGCTCAACCAAACCTTTTGAAAGCGCAAGCCCGATGCCCACACCCTCGTTGTTGCGGGTGAGCGATGTATTGACTTGCCGAAACATGTCAAACAGGCTGTCTTTTTTATCGTCTGGGATGCCGCAGCCGTTATCTGCCACGCTCACAGTCAAATGATTGTGCCTGTATGCCAGCGAGACAATTACCTGACCACCCGAATTTGTGTGCTTGATGGCGTTTGACAGCAGGTTCATCAGCACCCGCTCAAATTTCTCATGGTCAATCGTGATCGGGAGGGAAGCCGTTTCGCAGTGGAAAAGGAGCGTGATCCCAAGCTTCCTGGCATAAGCGGTGGCCAAATCCACGATTCTTCCTGTATTGGCCACGACATCGTCATAGAATACATTACAATGAATGGAGCCGGCATTCACCGTGGTAACATCCAGAAGGTTGCTGATCAGCCGGAGCATTCTGTATGTATTCTGCCGGAGCACAGTCACATTGTGCGTAATCTTTTCCCTGTGGTTGCAATCTACCTTTCCCAAATGGATGTCCATCAGATCCAGATCCAGAAGCATGATGGAAAGCGGTGTGCGAAACTCGTGGGAGATATTGGTGAAGAAGTCTGATATCAGGCTGTTTTTGCGCCTGAGCTCCTCTTCGTGTTCCTTCCGATTCGAGGTGTCAAAACAGGATGCATAATACTTCACCGCCTGGCCGTTTTCAAAGATATATTTCCCTCTGACCAGAACCCAGATGGTTTGATTGTGATCCGGATTCATTCGAAACTCTATGCTGTCCTTGGATTCTCCGATCTTGATCATTGAGTGGAAGTAGTCTCTGACCCGATCCCGGTCTTCGGGATGAACGGCATGAAAGATGTGGCGAAGCTGCTCGTAGCTGCTCAAGCCCTCAATGTTGAGAAGTCTCGCGAACTTGTCGGAAAACACCACGTTCTGCCAATTGCCAATTTCAATTGTAAAAGAGCCAATGGAAGAGCCGTCCAGGATGTCCAGTATGGATTGGGCACTCACCGTGTTGTCGACTGCTGCCGTGTGCAATGTGAGGGTTTCATAGACGGAGTCAGCGAAGCTCAAGGAGTTGCGCATACCCATCACCCCTAATCAAATTGTGTATACAGCTATTAACATTGATAAGCTATTATAACATAATATTTTATGTATTGCGATAAATTTGTAAAATGCTTCAATTCTGCCACAAATGCTAAATATACCCTTTATTGGATAAGGGTGATTGACAACACGCCGCCGTTGCCTTAGAATTGCATTATTCTTTAATAAAGGAGCGGTTATCATGTTGGAGTTTGTGGCGCTGGAGGGCGCGAAAAATTGAATAGGCGGCCATGGCGGCCCATCTCCAACGACAGCCCTTTATGATACCGCCCCCAGTGGGCGGAGGATAGCCAGATCAGGCGCGGCAGATGTCGCGCTTTTTTGTTGGTTTCCAGCGCCGGAGGCATGCCCTCCGGCGTTTGCCTTTTTAACGGACAGGAAGGAGAAATGTTTTATGAGCAAGAGTGACTTTGCCTGCGCATTATGCGCGACCACGACTGACAGAACACCGGGACATAACATGAAAAGACGAGGAGAATTGATACAATATGGCAAGCACTATCGAAATGTATGGCTGGAATGAACAATGGCAACGGAAATGGGATGTATTAGGTTTTGAAGATCTGCTGCCTGGCCGCGTGACTGCCCGCTGGCGGGGCCAATGGGAAGTGGCTTGCGGCGACGGGCTGCGGCTCGCCGACCTCACTGGCCGGTTTCGCCGCGAACAGCCCGAGGATGCCTTCCCGGAGGTAGGCGACTTTGTGGCAGTGCGTGCAGATCAGGGCAGTGTGCGGATCGCGGCGCTGCTCCCGCGACAAAACGCACTGGTTCGCCACATGGCGTTCAGCGTGTCCGGCCGGCAGGTGCTGGCCGCCAACGTGGATGTGGCATTCGCTGCGATGGCGCTGGACCGTGACTTCAACCTCAGGCGCATGGAGCGCTACATTGCGGCGATCGCGGAAGGCGGTGTGACCCCGGTGGCCCTTCTGACCAAGGCTGACCTGTGCTCCGGCTACTGGGCGAAAGTTTACAGCCTCACGGATTTGTTTCCGGGTGTGGCGGTTCTGCCGATCAGCGCGGTGACCGGAGATGGGCTGGATGCGCTGCGCGGTCTGCTCCATCCTGGCAGCACATCGCTGGTGATTGGCTCGTCCGGCGTGGGCAAATCCACTTTGTTAAACGCGCTGTATGGCGGCGACTTCATGCGGACTGGAGCCTTGCGCAGCGATGGCTTTCGGGGCGCCCACACCACTACAAACCGCCAGATGGCGGTGCTGCCCAATGGTGCGTTGTTTATCGACACGCCCGGTATGCGGGAGCTGGGTGTAGTGGGCGATGGCGACGGCCTGGCGGACGCCTTTCCTGATATTGTGAGTCTTGCAGCGGACTGCCGGTTCCGCGACTGCTCCCATGAGCGGGAGCCAGGCTGCGCTGTGCGGCAGGCCCTTGAAGAAGGCCGTCTGGATGCGAAGCGCTTGAAGAGCTACCGCAGCATCGGCAAGGAAATGGAGCGCGAGCAGGCAAAGGCGGGCTTCCGGCTGAACCACTTGCAGAAAAGTGACAGGGAGACCAAGCGGAAGGAGGCAATCCGTCGGGATGTAGAATTTGATTAGAAAATGAAGTGATATCGGTAGGGACGGGTTTAAACCCGCCCCCCGGTTTATCCTATCATTGCAGTTCGCTGGCCAATACAGACCGCTGAGATGGATGCAGAATGCTCTGGAAACTAGAGTTGCTGCATCACATCAATGTATTTGTTGGCTATACTAAACTCTCTTTTCTCGCTGATCGCTTTCCTCAGCCTCATCCCAGTCTTCGTATCCCCAATCAACACCGCACCAACCAACAGATTGTTCCGAAGCATCAGGCAGCCATAACCGGTATCAGTTTCTTCACTCAGAGAAACAATTCCATCACCTTCCGTGATGTCACCCACCGAAAACACGCTAAGGGCTCCTACCTTCAGCATCGGTGAGGGTGGGGTATCCGTAAAGGCTGCGTTGCCACCGGCGGCGTTGATGCCCGCCACCTTGCCCTGCTCCTGCGCCACAGTCATCAGGCACCAATTGCGGCCGTTGAACTCGGCGGCGTCACCGCATGCGAAGATGCCAGGCACGTTGGTGCGCATGTGTTCATCCACCTGGATGGATCGGGCTGCTGCAATTGCTGTGCCGCTCACCAGCGACAGATCGGCCCGCACGCCGGCGCACAGCACCACGCAGGCACCATCATACACACCCGGGCAGGTTTGCGGATCCTGACCGATCATGATCTCTATTCCCGCTGCCTCCAGCCTGTGCTGCAGGTATTGGCCAGCCTCCTGGTTCAACTGCCTTGGCATCAGCCACGGCGCGAGCTCAATCACGGAGGTTTTCACTCCTGCTGTGTTGAGCTCCCAGGCTGTTTCCAACCCCAGCAGGCCGCCGCCCACCACGATTGCCCTGCCGGCTGCCAGGGCCGAGCTGCGCAAGCGCACCGCGTCATCATAACTGCGCAGTGTCATGGGCGGCTCTTTGCAGGGCAGGTTTGGGCGGTTGGGTAAAGCGCCTGTCGCCAGCACCAGGCTGTCCCATGGCAGCTCTGAGCCATCAGTGAAGTGCGCGATCTTTCGCTCAACATCAATATGTTCCGCTGCCTTGCCGGTCTGCAATGTGATGCCCCGGCCGGTAAACCATTCCGGTTTGCGGATTGCCAGGGAGGTTGCCTCTTCTGGCTCGGAAAGGCAATGGGTGAGCCGGGGCCGCCAGTAAGGCGCGTATGGCTCTGCGCCGCACAGTGTAACCCTGGCGCCTTGTGCCGCCGCGTTGTCTGCCGCTGCCAGCCCTGCCGGGCCAGCACCGATGATGAGCACCTGATGTGTTGTATTCATGGCAGATTTCCAATCTTGTAATCATGCTCATTATACACAATTTGCCATTTTCGTGAAATATGCAAACACAGGAATTATCTCAAAAAGTATGACAGCTATGATCAAATTGCACTGTCTGGACATAGGATGTCTGGAGGGGTGGTTTAATTGAAACCGGTCGATGTGCATTCCAGGGCAATTGAGGAAATGTTGGAGTATCAGGGCGTTACGATGGTAAATGTGGATATTTCTTATCCAGAGATCCATGGCGAGATCTCAAAGCTCTGCGAGAGGCGGTTCAATGAGCATTATGCCAGGGAGGCTCAAACCCAGCGAAGGCATGCCCACGGGGAGTTGTACAGCAGCGCGGTGGAAGATTTCAAATTCAGACAGGAGAAGGGATATCCATTTAACCCATATGAGTTGATGCAGGGTTATTCTGTGACTTTCAACTCCCTGCCGGTTCTCAGCCTATATTATGACGTGTATCAATACACAGGCGGAGCTCATGGCATGACCGATCGCACCGGCGACACCTGGGACCTGCAGCGCTGCCGGATGGTGGTCATGGGTGACCTGTTTCGCAGGGGCTATGATTACACCATTCCAATCTTCAAATACATAAGCGTTGAGGCGGCCCGCAGGCAGACCAGCGGCGAGGCTTCCTACTTTGATGGGCTGGAGCAGAACATCCGGAAGTATTTCGATGAGAAAAATTTCTTCCTCTCCTGCCAGGGGCTCAATGTGTTTTACCCGCTATACTCCATCGCGCCCTATTATGTAGGGATACAGGTGTTCACTGTGCCCTTCGGCATGTTTGGAAACAACCTGGTGGTTCCGCTGATGGCGCTTTGCATGTGAATGAAGCAATATGTGACTCAGTCACCCGTCACTGGCTTAAGTGCCGGGCATCTCGCCTTGAGCTCTGCCAGAAAGGTTTCCTTGTCTTTTGGTGAAATCATTGTGGTGCCGGTAATATAGTTATCGCCGTGGCGGAGCTCGATCATGTCACTGGAAAGCGCCATGGAGGATGCCATGCCTTTTATTCTGCTTGCTTCTGTGATGCGGTCATATGGGATGCGCTCATAAAAAGGGCCGCATCGCAACAACAAACCGCTGGGTTGAAATTCATACCATGTGCCAAACCAGATCCAAAGCAGCAGACCAATGCCGAGTGCTGCGCCTGACATGACGATCAGCCGCAAATCGGCTGGCGCTATGGCAATGCTGACGATCAGCAGCACGATCACACTGATCACCAGTATAACAAAACCCGTGCTTTTCGCAGAGTGGTAACGCATAGGATCACCTCCCGGGCACAGTATACCATTTGTCTGGATCTGGCACTGCAAACCAATACGCATTGCCAAATTGTAGCGTCTGGTCTATCCTTGTTTACAACATTTGTTTTGGAGTTTTTATGGATTTTCTGAAGATGATGTTTTGGACTGTAGTGCTCACTGCCAACATTACCGGCGTGGCAGTGGCCTATGCGGACAAGCAAAAAGCGAAACAGAAGAAGTGGCGTACGCCTGAGAAGGTGTTTTTGTGGCTGGCTGCACTCGGCGGCGGGCCGGGTGTGCTCATTGGGTTCGTGGCATTCCGGCACAAAACGCGCCATGGCAAGTTGATTGCTGGTGTTGCAGCGCTCATGATTGCGTTTTACGGGTTGGTTTATGCCTTTGTCACATTAACACGATCTCTTTGATTGTCATGTTCAGCGTTGCGCTGTCGGAGGTCAGGTCCAGATACTCATCAGTGGGCTTACCCTCATGGATCACCCGGATCTTCGGCCTCAGGCAGGAGAGCTCATAATTTTGCACCACGATGCCGATGATGCCGTTGCTGAGCTTCACGCAGGTGCCGATGGGGTAGGGGGCCACTCTCCTTGTGAAAGCCTTCACCACCTTTGGGTCAAAGGTGGATCCATAACCGCCCATGATGTATTCCATCGCGTCTGATGGCAGCATAGCGCGCCGGTATGGCCTGTCGGAGATCAATGCGTCATACACGTCGGCCACGTTGACGACTCGCGCGAAAAAGTCGATCTGTTCGCCGGAGTAGCCAAACGGATACCCGTTGCCGTTGTATTGCTCGTGGTGCAGCAGCACCACTTTCAGCGACTGCTCAGGCACCTTGCCATGGTTGCGCAGGTAATCATAGCCCTTCTGGCTGTGCTTTTTCATTTCCTCGAACTCTTCGGCGTTCAACCTGCCGGGTTTGTTCATCACCTTTTTGTCGATGAACACTTTGCCGATGTCATGGATCAACGCGCCCATTGCCAGCTCATGCAACCGTGTACGCGTCAAGCCCAGCACCGTGCCCATCACCGCAGAGAGCACTGCCACGTTTACGCTGTGGCTGAAGGTGTAGTCATCAAAAGTGCGCAGGTCCACCACGTTGACCATAAGCTTCCTGTTATACAGGATCTCATCCACAATATCAGTGATCACTTTGGAGATCAGGTCAAACTGCTGGGCGGCCTTCATTTCCGTCTTGTTTTGCACGCTGATGAACAGTGATTGTATGTCAGCCTTTGCCTTGTGTTTCAAGGTGTCGCTGATCACGCTTGCCACTTCCAGGTCCTTTGACAGATCATCGATGATGTATACGCCTTGAAACCCCAATTGGCAGATGCGGTTGATCAGGATGCCGCTGAGCTTCACACCTTTTCGCAGCATGACCTTCTTGCCTTCCATGATCAGGTCGGATGCCAATATCTGGCCTTCTCGCAGGCAATTGGCCGGTACATACCTCATACGGGCTAGCGTTCCTCTCCAGTTACTCTTCCGGGCGCCGGGCATGCAAAGGCCTGCCCGCTCCGCCGCTCAGTCGATCGACTTGATGTTCAGTTTTTCAGCAAGGGCGCAGTCGATGGCCACATACCCATCCCGGCCCATATACTCTTGCCATTCCTCTTTGTTCAGGAACGATACCACGCTGTTGAATTCCCCCTTGTTGGCGGCGTCCAGCGCAGTGGTCTCAATCAGGATGTATTCTCCGGAATTGGTCCAGGTTTCCACGGCCACCTGTGCGTGGCCCGGCAGCAGTATGATCACGGCGTGCATGTTGGTGCGTTGGATCGCGGAAGCCATCGTCACGGCTGTCTCCACGCACAGGCCGCCTTTCGTTTCGATCACCTGGGCGGGAGTCTTCACGCTTTGCATGTCTGCGCTGGTGGCGCTGAAGGGAGCCATGATATATTTTACCTGGTATCGGTTGGCCAGTGTATACATCATCGAGCAGACCTGATATGCGGTGATCTCGTCATGGGTGAGCCCTTTGATTTCCTGATAGCCCACGATGGAGTCAATCGCGCCCCCAGTGAGCTCGCTGAAGGAATCGGCGCTGTCCCGCAGCATCTTGTCGATTTCGTCCGCTTCCGGTGTCACCCACGCCAAAATGTTTTCGCTGTAAGGCGTGCCGTCTGCGCCAGCCCACAGGATATCGTTGCGGGAATACAGCTTGACCTTGTTTGTGTCCCGCTTGACAATCTCGCCGGTGTTCATGTCTGTCACCGTGACCATCAGTTGCGCTTCTTTGGAGGATTTCAGGGATTTCGCCACGTTTTCCAGCAGCGGCGGATGGATGATGAGCTCGGTTTCAGCACGGGAAACCTCCACCATCTGCTCAAATTTCTGCGTGAACTCCGGGATCTCCACAGTGACCATCAGTTTGGTCCGGCCGCGGTCGGTCCAGCATTGCATATACACCACGTAATCCATCGACCGGTAGTTTGCCGGGATGATCTCATCATGGAATTTATATTCACAGTTTGTTTTGACAACGTTTGGATCAATCTTCAATTCCTCTGGAAAAGGCTTGAGCTCTGCCGGTTTGGGCCAGAACACATAAGCCGCCCCAGCTCCCAGCAGGAGCACCACGACGGCGATGATCGCCACGGCGCCCAACCCCAGGCCCCAAAACAAGCCTGCCCGTGATTTGGTTGCCTTCGGCGCATAGTCCGGCATAGCTTGACGGATTGCATTCGGCTGGGAAACGGGAGGCGGGGGAGGCGGGGCAACCCCCATGCTTCGAGGCGCAGTGGCGCCTTGCTGGCTTATAGTCGGGCGCTGTTGTTGCGGCAAAGTGCCTGCCGGTGATCCGCATTTCGGGCAAAAGCGCTCACCATGAGCCATTGACGCACCGCATGTATTGCATGTGGTCGATACTTTGTGGCCGCATTTCTCGCAAAAGGTCATTGAGTCGCCCAGGGGATGACCGCACTTTTCACAGAATTTCGCCATTTCTATCCCCTCCTAGTTCCCCAGCTTGTCAAGGTTGGCCTGCACCCATTTGGACAAGCCTTCGTTGACCTGCTGGACGGTGTTCACATCTTGCTTGAGCTTTTTCATGCGGTCTTCCGTATCGGTATTGGCGTCAGCGGTAATCTTGGTGAATTTCCGCTCCAGGATACCCATGCGGTAGGCAGCGCCGTTCCTCCGCACCGGGTCATTGATTTCCTCAGCGATCAGGGAATATAGCACGGCGTCATTCATTTCATTGAGCGACGCAATCATGTTATCGTTCATGCTCTGAAGGAAGGAGGGCACCTCGCTGGATTTCAGCTTGGCGACAGCCTTCTCAATTGCCTGGTTGATTTCTTCATACATCCCGGCTGGGTCGGTGGCACTGACGTTGCCGATGGCATCCATCTGCCCGGCCAGATCCAGCAGCGCCTGCATGTAGTGGAGCACTGACATATATTCCTCCACAACGTCACAGGCCAACAAAAACTGGGCAATCTCCGCTTTCCGCAATTCGGCCATGTCTTTGTTGTCAAGCTCCTGCCTGGCCTTGAGGTCGGACAACGCCTGTTTGAGACGCTTGTCATACTCATCCAGGATGCCCATATAAAGGGTTATTTCAGATTCCGTGATCTCCTCGGTGTCGGAGGAGCTCTCTTCCTCCAGCAACCCCAAATCCTTATCAGCGATCAGTTCATCGATGATCTTCAAATCCTCGTTTGCGGCCTTTAGTTCTTTCACAATCTCTCCGCTGCTTGCAGCCGCCGCCATGAGGACGCCCGTGGAAGCGTTAGCCGCGACACTTCTTCCCGACGGAGCTGCACACCCCGCCAAGACCAGAGCAAGCACAAGAACCAGCGAAACCACCTGGGGCCAATTTTTTGCATGGATCATACAAATTCCTCCTGACCGGCCTGTGCGTTTTCGGATCATAGCATGTCTTCAGCGAGAGCGTAACATTGATATAGATACCCAGATTCTAACATTATATATCACGGTTTTTTTTTATTCCATACATGTATGGGTGGTTTTATTCGCGTGGGTCAGCGCCCCTCTGTCGAATCACCAAAGAAGGGCACTGCGTTCAATATGTTGGGGTCGGTTACGTTCACATAAGACTCCGGCACCTGCCCCACAATGATGCATTCTGTCACGAGCACCTTAGTGCTCACATCGATCTGCTGGCTCTGCATGGGGATCACAATCCTCACGGTAGTGTGAACATTCAAATAGATCTTGTGGCGCGTCTGGTTGATGCCCTGGTTCTGGAATTCGGACTCAAAATCGGTTGTGACAGACCCCACCGGAATGATGCGGGCATAGACATTCGGCCCCCTGCCGGCCAGCAGCTGGCCGCCCAGCACGGTGCCCAGCGGGATGCCCACGCCGGCCTCGCCGATCTTTGTGATGTTCCCCTGCGTGGTCATGGCGGTCGTCATCGCGATGTCATTCATTTTCATTGTGTCTGCCTGGATCAAGATCACGTTGCCATCTTTATCTTGCACAATGCGGATGAGGTCTGTATATTTCACGGGGTTGGACATGACTGAGCGCACCGAGTCATTCATGGCCTGCACAGCCATGGAGCGCACGCGGGCTTCGGCCATTGTGATGATGACCGGCGCGATGTTATGGTCCACATAAACAAACAGGATGACTCCAATAAGCAGTAACACGATGGCTGTGGTGGCCAAACGGATCAAAAAGGGTCTGGATGGCCGGAAACGAGGCTTGCTCCAGCGGAAACTCATGATACTCCCCCTCTGATATTCTATGAGGGGGAAGTTCATGATATTTGAAATTCTTCGTTGAGGGGGGATGTGTCGTTTGACGATGACTCAACTAATGACGCAGAGATTGCTACATGAACCCATCAGGATCCGGTTACGAGATTATGGTAGAATTATTTCGTATCGGTAATGGGATTGCATTAAAGGTTTGTTTGATTGATGGTGCCAGCCCTAAGTGTGACCAATGAACTGAGGTGAAGCAGATGCTAATTGACCTGAACACCCTCAATGGCAAGCAAGGTGATACTTGAAGAGCTGGCCTTGCTGAAGAGCTTCTTTTGAGATGTAGCGGTCAAGCCCAGTCAGATAAAACTGCAGCTTCTATAGATATAGATCATATGCAACGATGTGTATGGCAATCTGATCTGAACTGTTGGGTTCTTTATAGAAACGACATTGCCATTCGTTTTTCTGTAAACGGAGCCGTGCATTGCACATACTGGAATCCTGTAAGCATTTATTGATCGAATCAACCACATTGCCAAAGTCCTTATTGTCCTTATTAAAAATTATAAGTGAAGTTTTGCTATCTCTCCATGTGGCATAACTGAATAACTGAAGCAATGCATCATTGAACCTAGTAGGTCCATGCCAAATTTTGCACTCTCCTATATATGCAGATTTGTTTTTGAATTCTATTCTTATATCCGTTTTTCCAACCTTACTGAACGTTTCGCCAGTTGCAGTACCTTGATAATGAGTATTTAGATTAGATAGCAATATATCTCGCAACTCTTCTTCGCTCAATTTCTTGAACGTAACTGCTGCTCTTTCCATAGATATGCAGGCTAGGTTTATTATGTTTTTTATGTTTTGATAATCTGCATCCGATATCTCAAAATCATTTTGAACTGGTTTTTGTGATGGCATCGCAGGAGGTATTTTTATTTTCGGTTTTAGGATAATTGGAATAGTGTTCGGCGCAGTATCACTTGGTTTCAGTTGAATGTTTAGTTTTTCACCCAGTGAAATGAAATCTTGGGCTTTTTTAAGGCGATTCTGCAAATAATCATTTATTCGTGATTGAAGGTTGTTGTTAAATTTCTCTGTATCTGCGTTTACGTATTGTATCGCCTTTATATATGGATCAAACTCCTTTTTAAACATTTCACTAATATAGTCCTTTATGTTATTTTTTCCTTCAAGTTCTTGATGAGTGTATTCTAGAGAGAAACGAATTGTTCCGAGTTGATTGTTGGTAGGCCTTTTTACATCGTCAACCACAAAACTAGTTAAAAGAAATGTTGTGGCTCGAATATATAACAAACTAGGATCACCATCATAAGGAATAATGAAAGAAATCCTGTATCCATCAATATAGATGTACTCACTTTCATCATGGAATCGAAAATGATTGTAGCGTTTTACTTTTACATTATTTAGCTCTTGTGTCAAATTTTCTAGGTATATAATTATCGGCTCAACCATGTGTTTTGCATAGTAATATTGCTTTAGTTCGTCAATGTCTGTGCTTGTAATTTGAGTATCTGATAGTAAATCAATCTCATTTTTTAGCTTCTGTAAGCATTGTGTAAATGTGCCAGTAGTGTCACCTTTATTGAATAGTTCTACCATGTTTCATCATCCTAATGTATATTTCATAACATTATTATGTCTCTTTTAGTCAAGAATTGCAATCTCATTTCATTGTTATAGATCCAATCAATATTTGCATTCCCCTTCATTTTCCTGTATCATTAATCAGTTAAACTCTATCTCCCTTTTGAAAGGAAGAAACCACATGCCCCGCAGGCAGGACTATATCCGCAACTTTTGCATCATCGCCCACATTGACCACGGCAAATCCACGCTGGCCGACCGCTTGCTGGAATTGACCGGCGCGGTGGCTCGGCGCGACCTTGAGGAGCAAATGCTCGACACGATGGACCTGGAACGTGAGCGCGGCATCACGATCAAGGCCCAGGCCGTGCGCATGCCCTATGTGGCGCTGGACGGGCAGGAATATGAACTCAATTTGATTGACACTCCCGGACATGTGGACTTCAGCTATGAGGTCAGCCGGTCGCTGGCGGCATGCGAAGGCGCGATCCTGGTCGTGGACGCCACGCAGGGAATCGAGGCGCAGACGCTGGCCAACGTGTATCTTGCGCTGGATCACAACCTGGAGATCATCCCGGTGATCAACAAGATCGACCTGCCCAGCGCCGACGTGGAGGCTGTGCGCAAGGAGATTGAAGACATCATCGGCCTGGACGCCAAGGACGCTCCGGCGGTCTCTGCCAAGGAGGGCATCAACATTCGTGCCATCCTGGAGCAGGTGGTCAAGCTGGTGCCGCCGCCCAAGGGCAGTGAGGAAGACACGCTGCGGGCATTGATCTTTGACTCGTATTACGACAACTACAAGGGTGCAATCAGCTTTGTGCGCATTGTTGAGGGCAGCGTGGTGCCAGGCGACCGCATCCGCATGATGGCCACCGGTTCGGAGTTTGAGGTTACTGAGGTGGGCATGTTCCGACCCCGTCTCACACCCACCGAAGGCCTTTACGCCGGTGAAGTAGGCTACATCTGCGCCAGCATCAAGAACGTGGCTGAGACCCGTGTGGGTGACACGATCACCAATGCTTCCTCTCCGGCTTCCGATCCCCTGCCGGGCTATAAGGAAGCCATCCCCATGGTGTTCTGCGGCATCTATCCTGCCGACGGCGCCCATTATGAGGATGTGCGCGATGCGTTGGAGAAGCTGAAACTCAACGACGCGGCCTTTCAGTTTGAGCCGGAGACGTCGGTTGCGCTGGGCTTCGGGTTCCGCTGCGGCTTTTTGGGCCTGCTGCACATGGAAATCATTCAGCAGCGGCTGGAGCGGGAGTTTGACCTGGATCTGGTCACCACCGCCCCCAACGTGGTCTACAAGGTGGTGCTCAATGACGGTACGGTGTTGATGATCGACAACCCCAGCAAGCTGCCCGGCCCCACCGACATCGAGCACATGGAGGAACCGATGACCTCCGCCCACATCATCACGCCGGTGGAGTTTGTAGGGGCCATCATGGGCCTGTGCCAGGACAAGCGGGGCATCTTCGGCGAGATGAAGTATCTGGAAGCCACCCGCGTGCAATTAAGCTATAAGCTGCCGCTCAATGAGATCATCTATGATTTCTTTGACGCGTTGAAATCCCGCACGAAGGGCTATGCCTCCTTTGACTATGAGGTGACCGGTTATGAGCCCAGCGAGCTGGTGAAGCTGGACATCTTGTTGAATGCCGAGGTGTGCGACGCGCTGTCATTGATCACCCACAAGGATAAGGCCTATGCCCGCGGCAGGGCCATGTGCGAAAAGCTGAAGGAAGCGATCCCGAGGCAGATGTTTGAGATCCCGATCCAGGCGGCCATCGGCGGCAAAATCATCGCCCGCGAGACGGTGAGCGCCTTCCGCAAAGACGTGCTGGCCAAGTGCTACGGTGGCGATATCACCAGAAAGAGAAAGCTGCTGGAAAAGCAGAAGGAAGGAAAGAAGCGCATGCGGCAGGTGGGCAGTGTGCAGGTGCCCAGCGAGGCGTTCATGTCTGTTCTGAAGCTGGATTGATGGCAGGGCTTTATATCCACATTCCCTTTTGTGTAAAAAAGTGCGCCTACTGTGACTTCCCCTCCGTGGCCGGACGGGAAGGTGATGCAGGGCGCTTTTTTTCTGCGGTGGTGACGGAGGCGAGGCTTTTCACCCCCTCTCCCAATCCCATGGGAGAGGGGGATGGGGGTGAGGGTTTATTAGGAGTAAAGGGCGGAGTAACCAAAACAAAATTTGACACGATCTTCCTAGGCGGCGGCACGCCCTCCCTAATTCCCGCTGGTGATCTGGAGCGGCTCATGGACAGCCTGCGCTCCGTGCTGGATATCAACCCCGTGGAATTCACCGTGGAGGCCAACCCCGGCACAGTGGACAGGGCGAAGCTTGAGTCCTTCCGCCGCATGGGCGCCAACCGCATTTCCTTCGGGGTGCAGGCGGCACAGGACAGTCTGCTCCAGCGCATTGGCCGTATCCACAGCTGGCAGGACTTTGTGCGCTCCTACGAGTTGGCCCGTGAAGCCGGCTTTGCCAACATCAACGCCGACATGATGACCGGCCTGCCCGGCCAGACGGTTGCCGAGGCGGTGGACACCGCCACAAAACTGGCAGCATTGGGCGTGGAGCATGTGTCCTGCTACGGCTTGATCCTGGAAGGGGGCACACCAATGCATGCCGCCGTGGAAGCTGGCACGCTCACCGTGCCCGATGGCGACCTGGAGCGGGAGATGTTCCACGAGGCAAAACAGGTTTTTGAAGCGGCGGGGCTCAAGCGCTACGAAATTTCCAACTTTGCAAAGCCGGGCATGGAGTGCCTGCACAACCTCAATTACTGGCGCAATGGGGATTGGCTTGGGCTGGGGCCCGGTGCTGCGTCGCAATTCGGTGGCATCCGGTGGGAGAACCACCCTGATCTTGATTGTTATCTGGAGGTGCTGGAACGGGGAAGCTTGCCTCCGGCCGATATCCATGAGATTGATGATAATGATGCGGCGTTTGAGTCGGTGATGCTGGGCTTGCGGTTGGTTGAGGGCATCGGCCTCATGAGTTTTACAGCCCGCCATGGGTTTGATTTCCTGGAGCGGTATGGTGATATTGTGGACAGACAGGTGGCACTGGGCTTGATACAGAAAACCCCGCATGCGGTCAGGCTGACCGAGCGGGGCATGGATTTACAGAATGCTGTTTTGATGGAATTTATGTGACCAAACGCTCATTCCAGCAATGAACCCCAGTTGTTACCTGGAGCTCTGAGATAAATCCCCCTCATTGCTATATCCATTGCTCTCCCAATAGCCTTTATAGTTTGTGTCATCGGAAAGCTCGATTCGGCTGACCCAGCGGGCCCATTTGTAGCCCCATTTATCTTCTGCCACAAAGATGAAGGGGTAACCCATCTCCGGCGGCAGCGCGATGCCGTTGGCACCGTAGGCGAGCATCAGGTTCTTATCCAGGATTTCCTGCAACGGCAGCGATGTAGTGTAGCCGTCCACGGCGTGGAAAATTACCGTCTTCGCTTCCGGCTGCACGGTCGCCGCGTCCAGCAGCGTATTCATCGCAACACCTTTCCACAGGATTGTCGCATCCCAGCCTTCCACACAATACAGCGTGATCAGCCGCTCCTCGCTGGGGAGGGCTTTGGCCTGCTCATAAGTGTATTCGGAAGGCTTGTTCACCAAGCCATCCACAGTTAATCGATATGTGGAGATGTCCACCTGCTGGGTGCCTTTGATCGAGTTGTCGCGGGGGCCTACAGCGGGGTCAAGCTTCCTGCCGTTGTATTCCCGGAGTTCACCTTCACGGTATCGCTTCATCGTGGCAGTGGATACGGTGTCGGGTGCTGCGGAGCCTGACATGGCAGAAGGCTTCGGGGCGGTACAGGCAGTAAGGATGAGAACGGGCAATAGACAGAGGGCAAGTATTTTCTTCATGAGGCATGCCTCCTCAATGCTGGATTGGGTCAACTATAGTATAGGTAGAATCTGACTGGATGTATGTGATTATGCGCACAACAAATCTGAGAGATCGGCACCACCTGAAGATGGCGGTCAATGTACGGGCGGGCTCTGTACCGGCCCGATACCGAAAGCAAAGAATTTGGGCATGGCATATAACCACATCTTGGCTGTCTGTGTGCAGGCTGATTCCTCGTTCCCGCCAGATCGAGCCTGCCGAATGCATGAATTGGTGCAGGGCGAAGCCCGCATACCACCCCTCTCCCGAAGGGAGTGAGATCGTGGTCAATCGCCAGACGGGGGAGGGGTAGGGGTGGGGGTTCATACAACAATGTGGGGGTCGGTACAGAGCCCGCCCCCTACTTTGATAGATTGATCATAATTTATCTCTACCCTCCTTAATAAGGGGGGATGTCGCCAACAGGCGCCAAGGGGGATTTACTTCTTCTCTTCCCCATAGAAGTTGATCAGGCTGCCTCCCAGCAAGATCGGCCTTTCCGATTCTGACAACGGCAGCTTCATCTTGATTTTACGCACCGCACCGTTGGTTTCAATCAGGATGCCATAGACACTTTCACGGGTGCCCTGCACCGTGCCGCGGATGCCGTCAATCACGATTCTCTGGCCCACTTCAAAGCTCTCATCGCTGATGAAGGGCAGGATGCCCCAATTGCACAGGTTGCTGCGGTAGCGCTTGGTGGCGTATTCATGGGCGATGTTGGCCCAGCCGCCCAGCACCTTCTGGCAGCTGGCGGCCTGCTCGCGGGCCGAGCCGTCACCGGGCTTCACGGCGTAGATTGCCGAGCCGATGCCAGTGTTTTCCGGTTTAAGATCGATTCCGGTCAGCTGCGATAGCTGTTGAAGCAATGCGCTCTTGCCGGTCAGGCGCTCAGCCTCCAGTGCGCGGACGGCCTTGGAGCGGCCCACATAGCCCGGATCCTTGCGCGACAGTGTGAACTCCGCCAGCTTGTGGGGGTTGGAGCGCCAGCTGGACGTCTCGCCGGAGGGGATCAGCTCGTCGGTGGTGGTCACCGGGTCGTCAATGGCGGAGGCGATTTCCAGCACGATGTTGTCCGGCAACGGCTGGAAGTCCGGCCAGTCGGCGATGTTAGGCCCGAAACGCAGCGGTGCGTCGGTCTTTGCGTCGCCCCAGCCGGAGTAAACGCGGGCCTGATAAGGGCTGTCATCGTAATGATATTCGGGTACGGCGGGCATGTCGATGTCAGTCGCAGGAGTGAGCATGCCGCCGTTGGCAGCGGTGGCTGCGATGCTGCGGGCGTCCATCAGCGCCACGGCGGAAACCTGCCCCAGATCGGGCTTGGAGCCCTCGCGGTTGGGGAAGTTGCGCGTGGTGTGGCGGATGCTCAGGCCCTGGTGGGGCGGCACGTCGCCGGCGCCGAAGCAGGGGCCGCAGAAGGCGGTGCGCAGCGTGGCACCACTGGCGATGAGGTCGGCCAACGCACCATTCTTCATCAGCTCCAGCATCACCGGCTGGCTGCCGGGGTAGGCGGACAGTGCGAACTCACCGGAGCCGATGGCTTTGCCCTTCAGAATACCCGCCGCGATGGCCAGGTTTTCAAAGGTGCCGCCGGCGCAACCAGCAATCACACCCTGCTCCACATGGAGCCGGCCGTTAATCAGCTTGTCGGTGAGTTTGTATTGCAGACCCGGTGCGTCCATCGCCTTGCCGGCGCGCTGCTCCACCGAGCGAAGGATGTCGCCGGCGTTCTGGTTGAACTCCTCAATTGTCCAGGCGTTGGAGGGGTGGAAGGGCAGCGCGATCATCGGCTTGATTGTTGAAAGATCCACAATCACCGCGCAGTCATACTTGGCCACGGAGGCGGGGGCTATGGGCTTATAATCGTTCTCGCGGCCATGGATGGCCAGGAATTCCTTTGTCTTCTCATCGGTGGTCCAGATGGAGGAAAGGCAGGTGGTCTCCGTGGTCATCACGTCAATGCCGTTGCGGTAGTCCATCGAAAGCCCTGCCACACCGGGTCCGGCAAACTCCATCACCTTGTTCTTCACGAATCCGTTGGCGAACGTAGCCTTGATGATCGCCAGCGCCACGTCGTGAGGGCCCACGCCGGGCTGCGGGGTGCCGGCGAGCCAGATCAACGCCACCTCCGGCCGCTTCAGGTCATAGGTGCGGCCCAGCAGTTGTTTGACCAGCTCCGGGCCGCCCTCGCCCACGGCCAGCGTGCCCAACGCGCCGTAGCGGGTGTGGCTGTCGCTCCCCAGGATCATCGCGCCGCATGCGGCGTGCTTTTCCCGCATATAGGTGTGGATCACAGCCAGGTGGGCTGGCACATAGATGCCGCCGTATTTCACCGCCGCCGAAAGGCCGAAGAGGTGGTCGTCCTCATTGATCGTGCCACCCACCGCGCACAGCGAGTTGTGGCAGTTGGTGAGCACCCACGGCAATGGGAAGCGGTCCAGACCGCTGGCACGGGCCGTCTGCAAGATGCCCACATAGGTGATGTCGTGGCTGGCCAGCGCGTCGAACTTCAGCTTGAGCTCTGTCTCGGAGCCGCTGTTGTGCGCGTCCAGGATGCTCCAGGCCATCGTGCCGTCGGCGGCATTTGCTTCCAGCGCCGGGTCGATGGATGGGGCCAT
The DNA here is from genome assembly GCA_023435705.1 of Bacillota bacterium. GTDB lineage: Bacteria > Bacillota > Clostridia > Christensenellales > UMGS416 > JAEYRA01. Next base: position 462,576 of record JAEYRH010000009.1, read on the forward strand.
TTCTTTGCCGTTCAGCAAATAGACAGGCGTCTCAATCAATTGAATCATCGTATCACTGCTTTTCTTTGGAATTCCTCAAATTATACCTGTTGGCGGTGTTTCCGTCAATGCGTGGTGCATAATATCAATATGAGAGAATATTTATACAGGCGTGGAGCCCAAAGGTGTTGAGCCGAGAGGGTGCACAGAGGTTTCACCGGCAAGCACGAGCCGCCAGCCCATGCGCCGCAGCCTGACACTGATGGTGTCACTGTCACAGGTGTCAAGTGCAACCTGCTCATCAAGCCATCCGGCGTCGGCAAGAGCCTCTGCGCGATATAGGCAGGTGCAGATCTGCTGGCGGCTGGGGGAATACCCGCACACCGGCACGGCCATGGCAACCCTCTCATCCGATTCCATGATGGCGACCAGATTTTCCAGCCAATGGTCGGTCACCACGATGTCGTTGCTCAGGTTCAGAAGGTATGTGCCCTCGCCCAGTTGCAGCCCCCGGTTGATGGCCCTGTCCACGCCGATGTTTTCTTCAAACCGCAGCTTCTTTTTGTGGGGCAGGCTTTCAAAGTATTCGGCGGTGCCGTCGGTGGAGCCGTTGTCCACGGTGATCAGCTCATACTCCACACCGTCGGTGTGTGCGATCAGGCTCTCATAACATTGCTTTGTATAGTCCAGATGGTTGTATGCCAGCAGCACCACGCTCACCAGCGGTTTTTGCTCCGGCCTGGGTTCTGTCAGCAGCATGGGCTCCTCCGGTTCATGGCGCCGGATGGCCAGCCATGAATTGGCCGAACGATCCAGCACATAGTCCAGCATATGCGAGGTCAAGCCGGGGTAGACGCCGATAAAGCTCAGCGGCGGCCCAGTCGGCCCGGTTGGCTCAGGAATAGTGCTAAACTGTCAGTGGGATGGCCTGGCGATGAATCCATCAACCCATCCTCAAAAATATCTTGCCGTACCACCGCCCAATTGTTGATTTGCCTACCATTTCACATCCCAATGGGATATACTGTTTACCGACTCAAGTCAGCAGGAAGGTCACAGCATGTCATCCCCGCATTTGTTTACGATGAAACAAGCCAAAACTCAGCACCCCACTTATTACTGGTTCGTGATGAGCGGTGTGATGAACGCCGTCATGTTTTCACTGTTCAACCCCTTCACAGTAAAATTCCTGGAGCGGGTTGGCGGAAATGACTTCCACATTTCGCTTTTAAACTCATTGCCTGGCCTGGTGGGCGTGGCTGTGAGCCTGCCCGGTGCGTTGTGGCTCACAGGGCGAGGGGGCAGGGGCCTCAAGGCGCTCACGGTGGATTTTACGCTGGCCAGCCGGCTCATGTTGCTGGCTCTTGTGCCGCTGGTGTGGCTGTCGCCACAATGGGCGCCCATTTGCTGCGTGGTGCTGCTGGCATTGAAAAACGTGCCCGAATCGATCTCGCAGACGGCATTTCAAGGGCTGACTGGCGATTTGTTTGCTCCGGAGGACCGCTCCACCGCCATCACGCAGCGGAGCCTTGCCAGTGTGCCTGCCACGCTGCTGGTGTCGCTGGCCTCTGGCGTGGCGCTGAGTGTGCTGCCGGGCAACGATGCGCAGCGGCTCACGATGTATCAGGGTTTTTTCCTGGTGGCAACGATTGTGGGTGTGGTTGAAGTTATCATGATGCGGCGCATGGGCGACCCAGCCCATGCCGAGGCACTGAATGAGACCCGGCCCCGGCTCCGCCCGATGCTTGCTTCATTGTGGCAGAATAAGCGATACATGGCCTATACCGCCGCGTCTCTGGTGTTTTATTTCACTTGGCAGATGGGGTGGCCGCTCTTCAGCATCTATCAGATCATGCACCTTGGCGCCAACGAGTTGTGGCTGAGCGTGATGAACGTGCTCAGTGCCATCGGCATGTTTGTGGGTTACAGCTTCTGGAACAAATCCATTCTCCGCTGGGGCAACGGGCGAACGGCGGTGTTCGCCACACTTGGTATGGCGCTAAACCCCGTGTTGATGGTGGTGTTTCCCAACCTATATTGGGTTACCGCAACCAACCTTTTGGCCGGCTTTGTCACCGCAGGCACCTCGACGGTGCTTTTGAACGCACTGCTGGAAGTCTCACCCCGGCAAAATCGCGTGGTCTATGTGGGCGCCTACAACACGCTGGTCAATCTTAGCCTGTGTGTGTCGCCATTTGCGGCCTATTTCGTGCTGCAATGGACGGGCATCATCCCGGCGCTGATTGTTGTGAGCGGATTCCGGCTCATCGGTAGTATGGCATTCTGGCTCTACACACGCAGAAACAACAGGCAATCTGCAAATGCGCCGTTGACAGAAACAGACTAACGTAGTAGTCTGTAGCCGGGTGCCTATGAATGATGACTTGAGGAGGCCCGGCGATGTTTGCCTTGCGTCATGGAAGAAAGACGGCGGCAATGTTTGCAGCATTGATGATCCCCATTCTGGCGACGGCGCTGACCGGGTGCCAAATCGCTAGCCCTGTTGCATCAGCAGGCATTGCACCGCCGCAAGTAAAGGCTACTCTCCCAATCAAACCATTGACAAACACATCTGCCTCAGCTTCAGCCGCAGCCACCGGGCCTTCACCGACGCAGACAGACGAGGAAGGCTATTTGCCCCAGTCCGCAACTGTGGAGTTGGTGTTGGCCGGGCAATCCATTCACACCGTGGATGTGGTGGACAACGCCGGCAAAAAGGTGCTGATGGACGCCATCTTCAACCATTTGATTCGATCCGCTGCATGGCCCGGTGATGATCCCGCCACCATCCCAAACAGGATCACAATCCGCGTGCAGTTTGTACGGGATGATGGGTATCCCACCGTCTACCATGTGTTCGGGCGGGATGGGCAGCACTGCATGCAGGCGGGGCAGGGCATGTACACCATGATCAACGAAGAGGTCTATGAACCGTTGCGGGAGCTGGCGATGGGTTACGGCCTGCCCGATACAATGATGGTGCGCTCCGGCAAACACGAAGTCAAGGCCATGGCGGTGCCAGTGAACCCATTGAGCAGCGCCAGGGGCGTTACTCCGCAGGTCATGGCTTCGTATGTGCAATACCTGGAGCTTGATCCGAAGCATGTGGAAGAAACTATGACGCCCTTTACACCTGCGGTGGGTGGTCAAAAAGCTTTTGGCTTATATACTCTTTACAACGAGCAGTTTGAGCAGATGAAGTTCATTACGCCTTCTGGATTGGAGCCTCAGACCTATTTGTTCCAGAATACCGATCCGGGCCGATACGTCGTTGTGTTGCAAACCACGGATCCTACGCAATCGGATTCGACAAGAATCAGCCTGCAATACTTCTTTGGCGTGATCGTGCCGGAGGATTATCACGAAAAATAGGAACATGACATAATGAAGGAAAGCCCCGGAAACGTGCAGTTTCCGGGGCTTTTGCGCACTGTATGTTGATTACTTGCCAAACATCGCCAACAGGAAGCCAGCTGCCACTGCCGAGCCAATGACGCCGGCCACGTTGGGCCCCATTGCGTGCATCAGCAGGTAGTTGCCGGGGTTGGCCTTCTGGCCTTCCACCTGGGAGACACGGGCAGCCATTGGCACGGCGGATACACCGGCGGAGCCGATCAGCGGGTTTACCTTGCCCTTGGTAGCCCAATACATTACCTTGCCAAAGAGCACACCGCCCACGGTGCTGAAGCAGAACGCGAACAAGCCCAGGCCGATGATCATCAGCGTGGAGGGCAGCAAGAAGGTATCTGCCTTTGCGGTGGCGCCCACTGTGACGCCCAGGAAGATCGTGACAATGTTGATCAGTTCGTTTTGCGCGGTCTTGGAGATGCGGTCTACCACGCCGGACTCACGGAAGAGATTGCCCAGCATCAGCATGCCGATCAACGGCGCCACAGAGGGCAGCAGCAGGATCGTGATGATCGTCACGATGATCGGGAACAGGATCTTTTCCACCTTGGAGACTTCGCGGAGCTGGTCCATCTTGGTTTCCCGCTCCTTCTTGGTGGTGAGCATCTTCATGATCGGCGGCTGTATCAGCGGGATCAGCGCCATATAGGAATAGGCAGCCACAGCGATGGCCGGCAGCAGGTCAGGCGCGAGTTTGGTGGTCAGATAGATGGCCGTGGGGCCGTCCGCGCCGCCGATGATGCCGATGGAGGCGGCCTCCTGGGGGTTGAAGCCCAGGGCTGTGGCCACTGAAAAGGCACAGTAGATGCCCAATTGCGCTGCCGCACCCAGCAGGAGGCTGGAGGGATTGGCGATCAGCGGGCCGAAATCGGTCATCGCGCCGATGCCCAGGAAGATGAGCGAAGGATAAATGCCTAGCTTCACACCCTGATACAAGTAGTAAAGCAAGCCGCCGGGCACCAGTTTGCCCGCAGCATTTGTAGTGGGTTCATCCATCAGCCCTGTGATCGGCAGGTTGGCCAGCAGCATGCCGAAGGCAATCGGCAGCAGCAGCAGTGGCTCAAACTTTTTCACGATCGCCAGATAGACCAGCACGCATGCCACTGCGATCATGATCAGGTGTGGGATGTCCATCACGATGAAGCCGGACGTATTTACGAGGTTTTGTATGGTTTGGCCTACATCCATTTCAACATCCTCCCCTTATTGCAGGGCAACCAAAGGCGTGCCCGTGGTCACTGTGGCGCCCTTGGCTGTCAGGATCTGCGCGACTGTGCCGTCTTTCGTCGCGGTAATCTCATTTTCCATTTTCATTGCTTCCAGGATCAGCAGGGTGTCACCCTTTTTCACGACAGTGCCTACTGCAACCTTCAAATCCACCACCACGCCGGGCATCGGGGAAGGGATCACCTCAGCGCCCGCCACAGCGGCGGGAGCCGGTGCGGGGGCCGGGGCGGCGGCAACTGCCGCTGCCACAGGGGCTGGAGCGCTCGCCGGAGCAGTCTTGGCCACATTCAACAGCTTGGCCTCGCCCTTTTCCACTTCCACTTCATAGTCTTTGTCATTGATTGTCACGATGTATTTCATATTCGTTCTCCTACTCCTCAGTGTTTTCCGGCAGTGCCTTGATGGATTTGAAATACAGCTCATTGGGCTGCGCCTGCAAGTTGTCGCTCACGATGGCCATGATGATTGCCGCGGTCTTCTCATCCACATTGATGAGCTTCAATGGCTCGTCAGCCACAGCCGCAGTCTTGGGGGTCTCCATGACCACAGGCGAATCAGATTGCGCGGCTTGACTGCCCCGCTTTGGCTTCGATAAGCTGGTGACAAGGGCAGTTTGAAGCCTGACAATCAGGCTCAGGCCCACTAGCACGATAAACACGACAGCCATTCCAAACAAGCCGACATAAATGCTTTCCAATACTGTCATCTTCGCACCCCTCACAAAACTCTACGGATGGAATAGGTCACACGGTTCGATTCCGCTTCCGCACGGTCATTGAAGAACTTCTCGGCGATCTGCGGGAAGGCGATATAGCTCAGCACATCCTCATCGTTACGGGCAACACCGGCCAGTTGGGCTTTCGTTTGCTCGAACTGGGGCTCAAGTGTATCAGCGAAGCGACCGGTGAAAGGCTGATCGTCTCCGAGCACTCTTTTGACCAGATCGGGGTTCAGCTCACCGGGGGCTTTGCCGTATTCTCCGCGGATATAGGCTTTGATCTCCTTGGAGATGTTTTTGTAACGCTCACCCATCAGCACATTGGTGGCCGCCTGCACGCCCACCATCTGGCTCATTGGCGTTACCAGCGGCGGATAGCCCAGGTCTTCGCGCACCCGGGGCGTTTCTTGCAGCACTTCCTCCAGACGGTCGATCGCGCCTTGCTGCTTCAGTTGTGAAACAAGGTTGGAGAGCATGCCGCCGGGGATCTGATAAACCAGCGCGTCGGTCTCGGTGCCCAGCACATAGGGATCCAGCACGCCGGAGGCCAGGAACTTATCGCGGACGGGCTTGAAGAAGTCGTTGATCTCTTTCAGCAGCGTCTCATCGAGGCCTGACGCAAAACCCATTTGCTTGAGCGCGAAGTGCAGCGACTCAGTGGCCGGCTGGCTGGTGCCGCCGGAGAAAGAAGAGATGGCGCAGTCGATGCCGTCGAAGCCGGCTTCCACGGCCTTGAGATAGGTCATCGGCGCAAGGCCTGTGGTGGAGTGGGTGTGCAGGAACACAGGCAGCTTCACGTTGGCCTTCAGTGCCGTCACGAGATCAAAGGCTTCCTGCGGGCCCATGATGCCGGCCATATCCTTGATGCAGATGGAGTTGGCACCCATGCCTTGCAGCTGTTTACCCAGCTTCACATAGTTATCCAGGTTGTGGATGGGGCTGATTGTGTAGCAGATCGTGCCCTGGGCATGGCCGCCGCGCTTCAGGGTTTCATCCACCGCCACCTCAATGTTGCGGAAATCGTTCAGCGCGTCAAAGATGCGCAGGATATCCATACCGTTTTCAATGGCGTGGCTCACAAACTTTCGCACCACGTCGTCTGGATAATGCTTGTAACCCAATATGTTCTGGCCGCGCAGCAGCATCTGCAGTTTGGTGTTTTTTACTTTTGCCTTGATTTTGCGAAGCCTTTCCCACGGGTCTTCATTCAAATAGCGGAGGCAGGAGTCAAACGTGGCGCCGCCCCAGCATTCCACCGAATGATACCCGGCCTGGTCAATCTTCTCCAATACGCTTTCAAAATCGGAGAAGGGGAGTCTTGTTGCGATCAGCGATTGGTTCGCATCTCTCAACACAGTTTCTGTGATGTTGACTCTCATTTGGCAGCTGCCTTTCTATGTAGATATTTTGGTTTCGGCATAAAAAACAGGGGGTCTGTAAATACAGATTCCCCGTCATTGGAGACTCATGTTTTTTGGAGATATTGATATAGGCTAATCCTGCCCCATATTACACTATGGTATTATAACATCATGTTTACCGCTTGACAATATTTTAACAAAAACACATCGGATCGACTTTTTATTCATGCTTCTGCCACCATGTCGAATGGTGTCTGCCGCGCTTGCCCTCTGAATCCATGCTGTCAACAGCAATTGTTACATATCCGGCATGACAAGACTGTATGTGTTTTTCTGGATTTTATGCATCATTCCATCAAAAAGCCTGCCATAGCCGCACATTTCGGCAGCGGCAGGCTGCTCAAACACCCTGGGCTTTCCCATACGGTCTGTTATTGAGTGCTGACATCCGAATGGAAAAGGCCCCTGTTCTTTTCTTCCAGCACCCGAATGCCGTGATAAAACATCCAGCACAGCGGCGTTTCCACACCCAACTCCTCACCCAGTTTCACCATTTTTCCGGCAAACATTTCAATCTCCGTCCTGCGGCCGGATTCCAGATCCTGCAACGTGGAAGGTTTGTTGAAGAAGGGGAGCCGCTTGATCTGCGGTTCCTGGCGCTCAATATCCTCCGCACCCAGCGCTATGCCCAGTTTGTTGGCGACATGCACCACTTCCCACATGGCCTTCCGGCGGATTGCATTGGCGTGGTCGCTCACACGGTATGCACCGAAGGGGATGCCCAGCAGCGCGCAGGTGAGGTTTTCACCCACATTGCACATAAACTTGAACCACATACCTTTTATCATATCAGCATCGATCTCATATGGGATGCCCGCAGCGTCAAAAAGCGCCTTGACGGCTTGCACCCGCGCGGTGTGCACCTCGTTGCTGGCCTCGCCGAAATGCACCTTGCCGAATCCGGGGTCGAAATTGGCCACACCGTCCTTCATCACGATGGAAACGCGCATGTAGGAATAGAGCACATGCTCCCAGCCATATGCGGCGGCCAGCTGTTCCTCGCTGTCAATGCCGTTCATCACGCTCAGGATCACTGTGCCCGGCCCCACCTGGTTGCGGATGTCCTCAATGGCCTGCATGAGGCCAGTGTCCTTCACGGCCATGAGGATCAGGTCTGCCGGGTCACCATGTAAAGCAGGGGAGATGACGCGGAAGCGGTGGTTGACGCTGTTGACGGTGACGCCCTTGCTGTTTAGCCGTTCGCCGCGCTCGCCTCCGGCCAGCACGCGGAAGTTCTCACTGCCCAGCAGCGCTTCCAACCGTGGCGCGAACCACACGCCCATGGCACCCAGGCCGATCATGGTGACCTTGTTGATCTTCATCAAATTGCTCCTTGGAGTGGGGTTGTTGTGCAGTATAGCATAATGCGCCCGGAAATGACAAAGCACCTCTCATGGAGAGGTGCTTTGAGGAAAGCCTGTGTAACTTTCAGTTATAGACGATCCTGCGCTCCTCGGCGTAATAGTGGACCTTGCTTGTGCCGCCGGACCATTCATAGGGCACATCCTGATCCGTTTTCCCCGCAGCGAGGTCTTTGGCACCGGCCAGCAGCTCATCCACCAGGCTGGCGTTGGTCAAGCCTTGCGAACGCCATTGCCAGTGGCCGGTGAGCAGATTATCAAACTCGCCGCGCCTGGCCTCAAGGCGCTCCAATGATTCCACAAGTTTCGGGATGGGCAGGCTTTCCTCCAGCTGCATCCAGATCATGTCCAGCACTGCGTCACCAGTGAAGAGGATGCGGGTCTCACGGCTCAACAGGCAAATGCATCCCGGTGTGTGGCCTGGCAAGGCGATGGCCTCCAGCGTGATGCCGCCCAGGTCAAACACATCCCCATCGGCAAGGCCTGCCAGCTCGCAGGCTGTAAGGCCCTGGGCAGCCATGGTTTGGCGCATGCCGGGATCCTGCAGATCCTCACGGAACATCCATTGATCGAGCTCACTCAGGTGCACCTTGTCAAAATACACATTTCCGGCGGTGTGGTCGCCGTGGCCGTGGGTGTTCAGCACCACAAGCGGGAGGGATGTGATGGAGCGCACGACCTCACCGAAGGAACGTTCCTCCAGCATCATCGTGTCAATCAAGGCGGCGCGGTTTGTTCCGCGCACCACATAGGATACGCCCCAGCCCTCCATCACGAGGGCGGTGATGTGGTCGTTGACTTGCTCAATTCTGAGGTTTTCTGCCATGATGATTTACCTCTCCTTCTTTGCAATGCAGCAGATGGTGTCAGGCTTTGCGCAAGATCACGGAAAGCCCCTCAAAGTCCTCTGCGCCGGAGACAATGAGGTGCCCATCTGCCATATGCGCAACAACGCCGCTGCGCGCCAAGCAGTCAGTGATTTCATAACCAGCGAATTGGCCGACTGTGAAGGCCTTTCCGGCCATCTCGTTAAATGTGGTGATCACAACAAGCACCTGCCCGTTGGCCCCCTCGCGGGCCAGCGCCTGCCAGCCCTTCGGGTGGCGGTAGGACACCACAGGCACGCCCAAGCGGCGGGATTTGCCATCACGGATGATCGGCGCTGCCTTGTGATAAAACTTCACTCCGTCTGACACGATCTTCCACTGCCCGTCAGAAAGGTTGTAGATATCGCCGGAGAGGCACATGCGCCCCAGCATTGTGTTGTTAATCGAGTAATAGAGCCTCTTTTCCGAATCGGTGCCGTGCAGCACCGCCCAGATCTGGCTCTGCGCCGGCAGGATCGCCCGGTGCACATTGGCCGCGATGATCGGGATTTCGTTGCACTCATGGGCGTCGGAGAAGGATGCCATCGACACCAGTGACATCATCGTGGGCTCCAGCCTGTGGCCACCGGAGGAGCAGTTCTCAATCACCAGGTCCGGCAGTTCCCGGCGGATTTTTTGAAAGAAGCCCACCGAGCCCAGCACCGCTTGCCTTAGGCCCTCGCCCAAGGATTCCGCACCGTCACAGCCAATGCCGATGTTATCGTTGTAGTCCACCTTGAGGTAGCCGAAGCCACCCTCACGCAATGTGCCGATCACCTTTTCGGTCAGGTATTCGATCACCTCGGGCTGGCGCATGTCCCAGAATTTGCGCTCTCCGTTGGTCAGCACCGCCCCGTTGCGCTTCAATTGCATGTTCGCCTGGTGCCATGCGTCATCTGGGTGGGGTGCCGCAGCGTCGTTTCCGATGTTTTCCATCTCGAACCACAAACCGGGAATCATGCCGCACTCCCTGATTTTGTCGCAGACAAAGCGCAGGCCATGGGGGAAAAGCTCCGGGTTCACCGCCCAGTCGCCGATGCCGCCGGTCCAGTCGCCCGGTTTGTTCGTATACCAGCCGGCGTCGATCACCAGGTATTTGAAACCCCTGCCTTTAAGCTTTTCGGCGATTTTCAGGATGTTTTCCTCGCTGGGCCGCCCCCATGTGGTGCAGTATTCGTTGAACAGCACCGGCATGTCTTTTTCCACCGCCGGGGTTGTCTCCAGCACCGGCCTTTGGGAGTCCACAAGGTTTGCGGACACGTCGTCGATGTCTCCAATGCAGGCGGTCAGCACTGCCGGCACCGCTTCAAAGACTTGACCCGGCGCCAGTGTTTTACGGAAATGGCCGAACTCGTAATCGGCGATGCCACCGCACAGGTCATAACGGCTTTTGCGGTTGAAGACCTCGATTTGCCACGACGACGGGCTCCAAAGCTGGACGCCGAGGAAACTGCCATATTTCCTGTCTTCCAGCACGCACCAGGGGAAGAAGCCCCGCACCGGCATGCTGCCCACCTGGCCGAAACGGATGGACTGGGAGCCGAAGTTGGCCCAGGAGGGTTCCAATTGCAGATCGGCGAATTCCTCGCTGGTCAGCCGACCTTCAGCGCTCCACTTGCTGCGCAGGCGGTGCAGCACAAGGTTTTCTACGCGGTTTTCCTTTTCCTGCATCGGGAAACCGCAAAGCGCGAAGGAGGAGAGCATCTCAAACGTCACCGGCTCGCCGGTGATGTTTTCCAGCACTGTGATAGAGCGTGCAAACGGCTGCTCCGGATGAAAGGTGAGGCGATGACGCGCACGCACGCGGCTGCTTTCATAGACGGTCTCCACAGTGGTCATGCCGTCCGCCGTGGTGGAGACGTCTTGCTTGATGAAGCGCAGGTCCGTGGTGCTCTGCCCGTAGAGCATCGTGTGCCCATGGGAAAAGCCGCCGGGGAACTTATCGCCGGCCAGGTGCAGCTGCACGCAGGGAGAGAGATCCCACCGGCCGTCCAACTCAATGGAGGCATATCGTTCTTCTGGCACAAGCGCCAGGCCCACTGTGCCGCCATCCTCCGTGAGATAGATGGCGCGCATGCCTTTCAGGGGGAACTCACTGTAGATTTTCTTCATTGCCGTTACGCGAAAACAGGGGTTGTTTTCGCTCTCCTTTCCAAGTTCAGTGCACAGTCACCGTTGTGCTAACCTTTGTGAGGCTCGGATCCAGATCCCGCTCCGGGGAAAGATTGAACACGGGCTCTCCGCAGATGTTGAAATGCACCCGCCGGATCGCTGTGCAGCGCGGCGTGCCGGTGAGAGCCTCCTGCGCGTGATACGAGATCATCAGGTTGCCGTGTTCATCCCGGAAGAAGGCGTTGTGCCCTGGCCCATATTCACCCTCCACGGAGTAGTGGCTCATCAGCGGCGCGGGGCTCTTCGCCCAGCTAGCGGGGTTCAGAAGGTCGCTGCCGATCGTGGCGGTGAGCAACCCGACTGCATACGTGTAACCGCCGGCGGCGCCGCCGGAAATCGCCAGGAAGACCTTTTCACCGGTCACGATGGCATAAGGGCCTTCGTTATTGATCGTGCCCTGCACGTTTTCCCAACCATAAAGCGGCCGCGACAGCAACATTGGCTCGCAGGTGAGCTGCCAGGGCTCTGATTCATTGATTGTGGCGATGTAGAGCATAGAGCCGGTGTCCTGCGGGGTAAAGATGTGTTCGCGGTAGGACCACACCAGATAGGATGCGCCGCCTGCTTTGAAATAGGTCATGTCCAGCGTGATGCCTTCGCTCGCCAGATAGGCCCTGTCCTGCTTCATCACGCGCACCGGGGCTTCCCAGCTGCCGGGGTCCGTGATGCTGCCGCCCGGTTTGAGGCGCATCATGTGTGACTGCGGCCCCCAGCCCTCTCCTGCCAGTGCGCAGAGGATATAAAGCGACCCACCGATCACATGGAATTCCGGCGCCCAGAAGCACCGGGTGAATATACCTTTGCCGAGGATCAGATGCTCTTTCACATCGGGGGTAAAAAGGCCCACCGGAGTGTCCGCCTCACGCACATAGAACCCTACGGCATCGGTGTTGTCGTTGGTGGCGATGAAATAATACTTGCCACCCCACGCCAGCACATCGGGATCGGCATACCCCTTGGCCAAGGGGAAGGGGTAAACATCCTGCACCAACGTGCCGTAAGCCTTATAAGAGCCGGGCTTTTGGAAGTCTATTTCCCCGGCCTCCCACAACACGGGCTTCTGAGCCGTGGAGCCGTCGGAATAGAAGGCGGTCGCCTGCACTGCGTTTAGTTCGGATATGGAACGAGTTTCGAGGGCGCCCGGCACCTGCACCGCCACATTACGCAGCGGCATCCACTTGGCTGCAAGCCTGTCGCAGAAGGAGTTGCTCACGGGAAGGATATTGCCGTTTATGGCGCCCTCCGGGCTTGCTGCCTCCGCCGTGCCCGGCATACAATTTGCATTCCGTGCTGGAGAGATGCTGACATTGCCACTAAGGCCGGTTAATGTGTTTTGATACACGTTTCCATCGGTGCCGCGCCATGTCGCCAGGTATTCCTTCTTGCTTGTGTTATAAGCACAGGCTACCTCGGCCACATGGACATCGCAGCCCAGGTCCATCAGCCCGATTTCGTGGAACGTCTGCAAATCGTCGCTGGTCCATAGGAGGACCTTCCCCCGGCTTTCCTCGTCGGGGCTGCCGTCTCCGTTCACGCGCACCGCTGCCACTGCAAAACCACCATCGGCAGTTTGGAAAAGCCAGGGCGAGCGTAGCGCCTTCAAATGGATCGTGTTGTCATCGCCAATCGTGGAGGTGGCAAACAGGATGCCGTAGTTCTGGTTCAACGCTTCAAAGCTGCCGCCCGGTCTGCGGATGGCGAAATGGGCGCTGCAGGCCAGATTCGTGGGGTAATCCTCCGCCCTGGGCTCGCGGGTGTAGATCAGGATTTCCGCTGTTTTGCTTGTGATTCCTTCCAGCATGAGTAAAATTTCTCCCCTATATGCAAATTGTCCATAGTCTATGGAAACACCGTGCAGTAAGGTTGCTGCACCAGGCAGAACAGGCTGCCGCTGGTTGCTTTGGCCCTGGTTGATTATATCTCAAATTCTGCCATGCCAAAAGGCCTGAAAGCATACTCCCCACATTGAAATGATAATCTCGTGTGCCTGCCATCACAGAACAGTTGTTGTTTTTGATGGATACTGCTTAACATACAAATTCGGCCAGCATAAACCAATGTTCACACCGGCTGCTCATCTGCTATAATTGGCGTGCGAAGGGGATGGACATGAAATACAAGCTGAAAACCGAGCTGGCCGTCAACAAGCTGATCCTGCTCTATCTGGCCTCCCGGATGCCGCAGGGGCTTGGGCATGATGATTTCGTGCTCTTCAACGATGAAGGCGATTGGATGCTCTATTTTGACATGGAGCAATACCTGCTGGAGCTCGTGGAGGGCGGGCTGCTCTCCGTGCGGGTGCAGACGGACCAAAAGTTTTATGCCGTGACGGCAGAGGGCTTGAATGTGCTGGGCTTGCTGAAGAGCAAGATCCCCCTTTCGATCCGCAGCTTCATCGGCGAGAAAATGGCCGAGCGGCGCTCAGATTTGGAGCGCGACCAGGAGATCACCGCCAGCTATGTGCAGGACTCTGCCGTTGAATTTCCTGTCATGCTGCGCATATTTGAGAACAACCTGCCGCTGCTGGAGCTGAACCTGACCGCGCCAAGCGCCGAGGCCGCAGAGCTGGTGTGCCGCCGTTTCAAACGCGATGGCGCCGATCTATATGCCTCTCTCATTGAGCGGCTGACCCAAGACGAAGACAAGGAGACTCCCTGACCAATGGCAACATTCATCCCCGAGGGCGTCTGCTCCTCCGAAATTGTGTTTGAGGTGGAGGAGGGCATTGTGACCAAATGCCGCTTCACCGATGGTTGCGACGGCAATCTGGAGGGCATGGCCCGCCTGGTTGTGAACCGCCCTGTGGAGGAAGTGATCCTGCTGCTGGAGGGCATCCAGTGCCGCAACGGCACCTCCTGCCCGGACCAACTGGCGCAGGCGTTGAAAAAGTATATCAAAGACCAAACATAGTATAGAGAGTTGACATGCGAAAAACGGTGTTTTGGGATTTTGACGGCACGTTGGTGAGGAGCCCGAGTCTGTGGACTGGTTCGGTGTACAAAGCGCTTGCAGATGCAAGCATCGATTGCCCGTGGACAATTGAGGATGTGCGCCCCCACATGCAATCAGGCTTTCCGTGGCATTGCCCGGAGCGTGATTATTCTCATTTAGCCTCCGGCTCATGCTGGTGGGATCATATGACGAAGCATTTTTCTGGGATTTATCGCGTGTTGGGTGTGGAAGCAGAACGGGCAGATGGAATTGCTTCCGTTGTCCGTTCGATGGTGCTGAACCCAGACAATTATGAGCTATATCCGGATGCAGTTCAGGCGTTGCAAGCCTGCCTGGATGACGGTTGGGAGAACCATATCCTTTCAAACAATTACCCGGAGCTCCAATCCATTCTGGAAAGCCTGGGGATCGCCGATTATTTCAGCGGCATCACGGTCTCCGCACTGGTCGGTTTGGAAAAGCCCCGGCCGGAAATCTTTGCGGCTGCCCGCGCCGCAGCAGGGAGCCCCAGCCTTTGCGTAATGGTGGGCGACAACCCCGTGGCAGACATCGCCGGCGCAAACGCCGCCGGCATGCAGGCAATCCTGGTGCACGGGAAGGCCAGCCGTGGAGCAAACGAAGTGCCGATTGAGCTGTCCGACGTGCCTGGGATGCTGCGCTGCATCAACAAAAAGCAAGGTGAAGCAAATGGTGCATCTTAAGTCCGACCGCCTGATCATCCGCAATTTCCTGCCGGATGACTGGCAGGCGCTGCAGGCCATCGTGCTGGATTTCCAGTCGTCACCTTATGCAGACTATGATTACCGCTGGCCCACCTCCGATGAGGAGCTGAAAGGAATTTGCCAGTGGTTCGCCATTAGCGACGACTTCCTTGCCGTGTGCCTGCGGGCTGACGAAGCCGCCGGCCCTGTGGGTTATGTCGCGATCAACGGTGCAGACACCCCAACCAGGCGCAACCTGGGCTATTGTTTCCACTCTGCCGCCCAGGGCCGGGGCCTTGCATTGGAGGCTTGCAGCGCGGTGCTGGCCCACGCCTTCCAAAACTGGGCCGTGGAAACGGTGATCTCCGGCACAGCACAGGCCAACGGGCCTTCTGTGCAGCTGCTCAAGCGCCTCGGCTTCCGCCAAACCGGGGAGCATAGCGGTGCTTTTTCAAATGCAGATGATGGCACTCCCGTTTCTTTTGCCGGCCTGTCCTTTGAACTCACCGCTGAGGATTTCGAGAAACTTTTTTGAACCAAATGCCCATCTGAAAGCATCTATCCTGTGATTGCATGCATGCAGCAAGGATGGTGGTCCATACGCAAGCACAACAAAACACGGCTCTAGCCCGTGCCAGCGCTGTCGCACTGGCCGCGTCCGGCGACGCGGAGGCATTCTCCCGGCTCATCATGGAGCACGAGGGCATGCTTTACCGCGTGTGCCGCACGATCCTGCAAAGCGAGGCTGACTGCGCCGACGCCGTGCAGGAAACGGTGATCACGGCTTGGCGCAGCCTGGGGCAGCTGAAGAACGCCGATAGCTTCCCGGCCTGGGTAGCCCGGATTTGCATCAATCGCTGTTACCGGCAGCTGCGCCGATCCAAACGGACGGAAGCCGAAACGGCCTTTGCAGGCCGTGAACCGGGCCATGACGCGAGGCTGGACGTTTCCAGTGCCGTCGCCGCTCTGCCGGAGAGCCTGCGGCTGGTTGTGGTGTTCTATTATTTTGAGGACTGGAAGGTGGAGCAGATCGCCTGGGCCACAGGCCTGCTGCGCGGCACGGTGAAATCCCGGCTCCACCGGGCCCGCCAGCTGTTGGCGGAGCAATTGCGAGACTATAAGGAGGGATTCCGCGATGATGCGCGATGATATTCTGAAAAAGAGGATGAGGGCTGGCATGCCAGTGCCCACCCCGTTGTTTGCGGGCAGAGTAAGGCAGACGCTGGACAGGCTGCCGGAGAGAAAGAAGGCTTCCGTGCTTCGTTTCGTGCCGGCGGCGGCGATGGCGGTGGTAGCTGTGGCGGTGATCGGGCTGGCGGTGGCAAGCAGGGTGAATCCGGGTGGGATGAGCAATTTGTTTCAGGCGCTGGCGGGCGGGGAGGCAACGGCTACTGCAGAGAAGATGCCCACGCCCACATCAGAGGATCTGCAGACCGCCGCAGAGACTTGCCTGGAGACTGTGATCCCCACTAAAACGCCGATGAAGCCCGTGGTGGTTACACCAGAGTCCACGCCCATGCAGGAAACCCCGTTACTAACTAACGCACCTCCACAGCTCACACCAGAAGCGTTGACGGCAGCTGGCGCTGATGCAAGTGCTCTGCTCAAGGGACAGGTCGTGCCAATCCCATCCGGCACAAAGCTGGACTTTGACCAGGACGGCGATCTGGAGACGCTAACATTCTCAAGTGATGACGACAGTATGGTTTTGTATATACAAGACGGCACGAAGATGTACTCGTGGGCGATCGACTGCATAAATCCCGTCAATGCGCCCTATGTGAGTGACATCGACATTACCGATGGCATGCTGGATCTGATCGTCCGTGAAAACGGTACAGACGGGAATTGGGCCATGTATGTCGCTGGCTACAGGCAAGGGAGCTTCCAGGATCGTGGCAAGATCCCCGGCTGGGCTACCAGCCCCGATGGTAATGGCAATGTCCCCACCGACCGGCGCATGGATATCCTGATGCCGTGGTCAGATCCGGTAGTTTATCGGCTAGATAATGCAGGCAAACTGGTGCTTGTGCCTAAGAATTCCTATAGCTTCCGAGGACTTGAATTATTCACATTGGTGGATATTCCGTTGCTATCCTCCCGTGACGCCACCAGCAAGGTTGCATTTACTGTTCCTGCACGCACCTTGGTGACGCTTTGGTCCACGGACAACAAGGAATGGATCGAGATCAGAACCAAACAGGGAACCGGTTGGTTGCACATGGATGATTTGATAACGCTGACAGACCCGCACATCCCCAGCTATGAAGCCTTCGACGGGATAATCAAGGCAGACTGACAAGACATGCGTCCGGTATAATTGCCGGACGCATTTTCATCGTATCTATTTGTAACTAAATACACCCTATTACTACTCAACATGCAAGTAAGCTACTTATGCTGTCACACAACTAATCTACTCTTCCCTGTCAGATAAGATCGAGAATATTTGATGATCCTGCCACTGCCCATTGATCTTTACGCCCTTGCGCTCAATGCCCTCTTTTTCAAAGCCCGCCTTTTCCAGCACCCGCATGGAACCGATGTTGACCGGCATAGCCCCCGCCTCCACCCGGTGCAGCTTCAGCTCTTCAAAGGCATAGCGCACCGCAAGCTTCAACGCTTCGGTGGCATAGCCATGGCCGTTGTGGCCTTGATCCAATGAGTAGCCGACCATGCATTTCTGCAAGGGGCCCCGCATGATGTGAAACAGATTCACGTCTCCGATCAATTCCCCGGTCTCGTTGAGGAATATGCCGAAGAAACAATCCCGCCCTTCCTCCCGATGCTGAGCTACATCGTTGAGCATGTTATGCACCGACTCAATGGTGTAGTAGTCGCTGCCGTGGGCAGGTGAGAACTTCTGGAAGAAGTCCGCGTTGCGCAGGCGCATGGCTAGTAATGCTTCTGCGTCAGTTGGCTCCAAAAAGCGGATATAAACTCGTTCGCCGGTAAGCTTCATGAATGAACTCCAATTATTTGATGAGCATCATATTACGGGAAAGCTGGATGCAGCGCAAGTGGCCCTCCCTGTCTTGTTGTAGGGGTGGCTCATGAGCCCCGCGTGGCTCGAATAAGAAAAGTGTTGTGGGAAGGAGATCGGCCTGGTTTGGCGTGGCCAGACAACCCACGAGTATGAGGAAAGGGCCGGTACGGAAACCGGCCCGTACATCGACCGCCATATTCTGGCTGCATCGTTCAATAAACTGACTACTGGCTACTTCGCAATCTCATACACCACAGACACTGAAGCTGTCACCTCCAGCGTGCCGGACTGCACCGGCACCGCGCCGGCTTTGCTGTCCATTGCCGCTTCGGCCACGGCATAGGTCGGGCCGCTGTAGCTGCTGGACTCGTTGATCGTGCGCACGTTCCCAACCTTCACCCCGAGGGCAGTTGCCATCACATCGGCGCGGGCGCGGGCCTTTTCCATCGCCTGCTTCAGCGCGTCGTTGTAGGCCTGGGTGCGGTCCAGCACGTCAAAGCTGATGCCGTAGGAGCTGTTGGCCCCGGCGTCGGTGGCGGCGGTGAGCACCTGGCCCAGTTTTGCAAGGTCTTTCACTCGCACGCTCACGGTGTTGGTCACTCGGTACCCGGTGATCTTCTGGCCTTTTTCGTCATAAACCGGGTAGATGTTGAAGTTTGTCGTGGTGATGTCATCTTCGGCGATGCCGAATGCCTTCACGGCTTTCAGCACCTTGTCCATCGCCTCATTATTGGCCTTGCGGGCCTTGGAGGCGTCGGCGTTGGTGGTCTCCACGCCCAGTGTGGCAGTGGCCACATCAGGCTTCACGGTGACTGACCCCTGGCCGGACACCGAGATGCCGCCCTGATCGGCTGATTCGGAGCCGGAGCCGCCCATCAGCAGATCGGAGGATGCGGGGATGTTGTTGTTTACAGGGCCTTTGTCGTTGTAGGCTCGCACTGGATCGGTGCAGCCTCCCAGTAGGAGCATTGCTGCCAATATTGCGGCCAAAAGGGCCGTGATCGAAACCTTGTGGTTGAAACTCATCATAATACTTCCTCCTTCCGTCACTTCAGCGTAAAGGTGATGTTGACGGATGCGCTGACCTCCATGCTGCCGGAGGAGACCGGCACGCTGCCGGCTGCGCCATAAGTCACTTTGTCGTAGTATATGGGATAGGGCCATGGGCGGTAGGAGCCGTTTTCGGTCACGCTCACCACATCGCCCAGCGTGGTGCCGGCACTGCCGGCCAGTGTCTGCGCGCGAAGCTTGGCGTTCTCAATGGCCTTCACCAGCGCCTGGTTATAGGCGGCCTCGCGGTCTTCCACATCAAACCAGAGCCCGCTGGCAGTGTTGGCACCGGCAGCCGTGGCGGCTTCCATCACTTCGCCCAGCTTGTCCAGGTCGCGCACCTTCACCTGGATGGTGTTATACACCTGGTATTCGGTCACCTTTTGGTTCTTTTCATCATAGATGGGGTTAATGCTGAAGTTGGTAGTCTTCACGTCTTTGTCTGTGTCCACGCCCTTGCCTTTCACCGCCGCCAGCACTTTGTCCATTGCGGTGCTGTTGGCGTCGCGGGCGGCTGCCGCGTCGGCGGCGCGGGTTTGCACGCCGAAGCTCATATAGGCGATGTCAGGCTGCAATTTGACATTTGCGCTACCGCTCACGCTCACTGTGCGGGCATTGGCTTCCGCAGGCGCCTTAGCTGCCGGTGCGGCCAACGCTGAGCCCACGAGGGTTGCGGCAAGTAACACCACCGCGATCGCGACTGCCGCGATGGCCTTGCTCCGATTGGATTTCATGGTTATTCCTCCTTTTGCTTGGGGGCGGCCTCCTTGAGTTTTGCCGCCCGGCGGGCCTTCATGCCCACGGGGATCAGGACCGCTGCCAGGATCGCGGCAACCACTACAATGATTGCCAGCCAGGGCAGGAACCCGACAAATTGCACTGCGAAATTCTCCGCGCTTTTCTTCATGCTGTTCAGTGTGCTGTTGAGCGCGCCGCCCATGCGCTCGTTGAGGTCAGGATCCACGGGCTTCACGGTCTTGGGCGTGACCAGCTCGTGGATCTCGATGGTAATCGTGGAATAGCTCACCTTGTCGTCCCAGTATTTCAACTGCGCCGTGGCCTGCTCGATCTCAATGGTCAGGCGCGTGATCTCGTTTTGGATGGCAACAATGCTCTCGGTGCTGTCCGCTTTCTCCAGCAGCTTGAAGTAGGTTTCGCGGGCCTTGATGAGCTCGCGGTTGCGGGCCTCTGTGTCCACATACTGGCGGCTGACATCCTCGGTGCTCTCATTCTTGCTGAGCACATTGCCCATCTTTTGCAGCTCATCCATCGCCGCGCCGTATTGGTCGATCGGCATCCGGATGCTCACCACGGCAGTGCGGCCTTGCAGGCTGTCGCCGGAGTCGGGCACGCCGGTTTCCTGTGAATTCTCCTGATAACCGTTGTATTTGGCCAGCAGGCCTTTCAGCGCGCCCATGCCCTTGTCGTATTCGCGGGTTTCTACCACCAGGTAGGCTGTATAAATGATCTTGCGGCCCTCTGCTGCTTTGGTTATCATGTCATTGCCGGTGCCGGTAGAACCCTTGCCCGTAAGCACATCGCCGTTGCCGGAGCGGGCAATGCCCATCTGCGGCATTTCTTTCTCCGGCGCAGCTGCTTCAGTGGCAGCGGGAGCCATTGTGGGTGCTGCCTGCACACCAAAACCCTCGGATTGTTTGCCGTCATAAGCGCTGCCTGTCTGGTTATTATCCAGATCCGCGGCAACGTAATTGTCCGGTGCGCCTGGCGCGGCAAGGTCAGATGCGGTGTTGCCCATCAACCCAAGCCCTCCGCCGGCCAGCATTGTGCCACCCACCAGCACTACAACCAGAGCGGCTGCCGCTGCTGTGAGCGCCCAGGGGTTCAGTTTCCGTTTCACCCTGCCATCCCCTTTTGCGATTTCTTCGGAAAGGGCGGCGTGGAGCCTATCCTGCAGCGCCGGGGGTACCTCCCGGTCCTCCAGGCTGTGAAGGCCGTCGAGCAATCCGCGGAACTGCTCCACTTCCTCGCGGCATGAAGGGCACTCCTGCAGGTGGGCCTCAAACGAGCGAAGCTTCGCACCGGACAGCTCCCCGTCCATATATTGGTTGATTTGGTTTTCGAAGCCGCACGTTTTCATGTTCTGCCCCTTTCTGCTAGATTGGACGCGGTGGATCCGAGGAAAGTTCCGCTTCCGCACAGCATGTTCCGGAGCTGTTCCCTGGCCCGGTTGATCCGCGATCGCACGGTGCCGATGGGGCATTTCAGGATCTGAGCTATTTCATCGTATGCATATCCTTCCACGTCGCGCAGCACCAGCGCCGCGCGGTATTCTTCATTGAGCCGCCCGATGGCCCAGGCGATACTGCCGCCGGTGTCGGAGCGTTCCTCAAACCCTTCCGTCTCCAGCTCGCGGCCCACCTCATGCATTTGTTCCACAGATACTGTCTTTGCCTTCCTGCGCCTCAGCTCGTCATGGCAGGCATTGATCGTGATGCGATACAGCCATGTGCCGAAAGCACTGTCCAGCTTGAAGGCAGGCAGTGCGCGCCAGGCTTTGAGCATGACCTCCTGGGCGATGTCTTCGGCGTCGGATCCGCTGCCCATCATGCGCCAGGCAATGTTATAAACCCGTTTCAGATGCTGGTTATAAAGCGACTCAAAAGCCGCAGCATCGCCTTTCTGGGCGCGTTTGATCAGCAGAATGTCTGCTTCGGTCATCTCGCGTATCCCTCCGAACAGATTATCAATAATCCATTATTTCATACATCAAATTATAACACATCCGCTCAATCTGTGTTGCATAAATCGCTGCGGTATGCTATATTAAAAAAACCCAATTGCCGAAGTGGTGGAATGGCAGACGCGGCGGACTCAAAATCCGTTATGTGATGAGCATGTGTGGGTTCAAGTCCCACCTTCGGCACCAAATGGAGAAAGACCCGACCTTCATGGTCGGGTTTTTCATTTGGGAGGGGGACTTGAACCTACGCAAAAGCATGTGCGGGCTTCTTACTACGAAGGGCGAACAACCAGTCAACCATAAGCGGCGGGCGCAAGCCTGAAGGCGGCAAATGCCGCCGGCAACGCCGGCTTCAAGTCCCATCTTCGGCACCAAAATCTAAGCGCCCAATTAGGATAAAGGGTAAATAGTAGCGATGACCCGGCCTACATGGCCGGGTTTTCTCTTGCCCGTAACTCTACTCTTTTTGGATATACAATGTTCCGTCACTTTGCAGTTCCGCATAGAGGACATCTTTGGAAGAGCGGATCTGTTGCTGCTGGAGCTGCTGCATCAGCCACTGCTCGTCCAGATTGAATTCCACCAGGTTATGATGGATGATCTTGCCATCCACGATTATTTCAGATGGCAGGTATTTTGATAATGGTGAGGATATGCCCAGTTCTTCTTTTGTGGCCTGTTGTTTCTCTTGTTTCTTTAAGACACTTAATTGCCCGTCGGGTTCGAGAATTCCGTAATCGACATCCAAAATGGAAAATACATCTTTCTCTCTCAGCATCATGGAGATGTCATCCAGATTGATTCTGCATTTTTGAAGCGCTTTTTTCTTGAGGATTCCGTTTTTAATGATGATCGTGGGTTGGCCATCGATAATAAGCCGTGCATTTCCCGATTTCAGGCTTATGTACTCAATCACGACAGCAAGAACACACCACCAGATCATCCCAAGAAAATCATCCAGATGTGATTCGCTGACTTTGCTGATGATATTGGCGGAAATTGAGCCAATGGTGATTCCAGTAATATAGTTGAAGAATGTCAGTTGGCTCAACTGCTTATTCCCTAAAAACCTTGCCAGGATCAGCAAAACAGAAAATGAAATTGATGTTCTTACCACGAGAGCCAGTATATCAGAGCCCAAAAGATCATCCCTCTAATCTGGTTTACCTGTTAGGATGGCCTGAACTATCCCATACCATCCGCTTGATACATGTGGCACAAACAGACCAGAGGATATAAAGTTTTCCCCTTCCGGCCCATATGGGTTCGGAAGGGGAATGTCGCAGGCTTGGCTGTGAACTTGACAGTTACAGTTGCTGTTTGCCCAGCGCAACCAGCTTGCGGGTCATATTGCCGCCCACCCGGC
This sequence comes from Bacillota bacterium, assembly GCA_023435705.1. Taxonomy (GTDB): domain Bacteria; phylum Bacillota; class Clostridia; order Christensenellales; family UMGS416; genus JAEYRA01. Next base: position 485,484 of record JAEYRH010000009.1, read on the forward strand.
CGCAATCGCGGGATGAGACGTCGCCCCAGTAATCCTGGTTGGGGATGCTGATCGAAAGCTCGGAAGCGGTCTCATATTTCATGTTGTAAAGCTTGTCCTGCGCGCCTGTGACCAAAGGCTTGGCCCTGCTGATACGGCTTTGAACGTCCATTTCTCTTCCTCCTGTTTCGCAATTGTTTTGCGTTGCGATAATAATGTTCCCTTTCAGAGACTTCGCAACACCAAGTAAAAATTGCGGAGATGGCATGAACATTCCAGTTGGTTCGTTTGAAGGAAATTACTTTGCCAGCCTGCTGGTTAAGCCGGCAAAATCCAGTTGCCATACGGCTTTTTTCCAGCAGATCCGAATTTGTTATTTTCGCAGGTCGGCCAGCCATTGCTCAAAACCAGCCTGCATGTTGCTGTCGTCCAGCCCAAACACGGCCTTGACAGCCTCGCCGGTGCGCTCGTTGGTTTCCTGGATCTTTTCCGCCGCCGTCACCGGAATCAACTCAAATTTTTTCATATACTCCAATGCTTCACGCATTTTTCCCCATCCGTATTGATCCATTAAAAATGCGGCATAAGCCTTTGACGACGCATAATAGAGCATTACGGCGGATGAGTCATCAGTGCCGATTTTTTCCAGATCGATGGTTTTGTGTTTGGCATACGGTGTGTATTCCATCATGGCCTCCGCTGCACTCAGCCAGGGTTCGCTTGGGTTGTCGAGCCAATTCTCAAACACACCGGCAAGCCCTTCCTGCAGCCAGTAGGATGCATTGTCATTGGAAAGTTCTGAAACCATCCGGTGTGAGGACTCATGGTTCAGCATGTGTTTGTAGTTGGCAGCGTTGCTGCCATAGGCACCGGTGAAGGACTTGATCGATTCGCCATATTCGTGCCAGCCGCCCACCCATTCGGGCAAATCCAGCTTCACCGATTGCAGAAACACCTGCTGGTCATCAAACAGCTTGATTGTGATGTAGCCGTTTGGCGTGAAATCCAACAGGTTCATCATCTGGCCCAACGTCTGTGTTTCTGCCTCCAATAGCTGGTTTGCCAAATCTTCATCGGCTTGAGAGTAGTATACCCGCGCATGTTCTCCTTCTTTCAAAAGGAATTTGGGGCCGGCGTAATACAACTTTCCGTTTTCTATTTGAAAGACAGCCGTAAAGCTTGCACTCCGCTTTTGCCCGCCCACAGTGTAGCTCTGCTCCAGCAATGCGGCGAGCCCCTCGCTCTGCTGCTCAATGTTGCCTGCATTCAACGCATAATCGGTGATGCCGAGGCCTGAGGCCGCGCGGATCAGGTTGCGTTCCTCCGTTTGCAGCACAGCATCTGAGGGAAGCACGGTGGAGAGATAGAGCTTTTGATCGGCGCTGTTTACGGCTGCAGCCCGTTGCTCCAGCAGTGCCAGAAGCTCCTGCGAACCAGCCTCCACAGCAGAGGTTTGGGTCGGCTGTGAAACCGCCGCCATGGGTGCTGATGGTGTCGGCGCATTCTGCCCCGGTGATGCTGCTCCGGGCCGGCAACCGGCCAGTATGGAGATTGAAAGCAGCAGCGCCGCAAGCCCGAGCAGCAGACTGTTTTTTTTCATTGTGACACCTCCGAGTGCGTTGGGTTCAGTATAGCTCAAAAGCGGCAGCGATAACACCGGTGGCTATGTTTTCCGCAGCAGTAATTGGGCATCTAGTTTTTGTGGGATGCAGTTATCTCATCGATGATTCTTCCGATATATACAATACACAGCACCCGCATTGGGAGGAACGATGCAGATCCCAAGTGTAAACATGATGTTTCGGACCAGAGCCGGTGCCGCAGGTCTGCCACCGGCCGGCAGTTTGGACACAGGGTTTACGGGCATATATGCAGACGCCCTGCATAACAGTGAGGTCAATCCCGCCGCCCCGGTGCAGGAGCTCACAATCCTGGAGAACCCCGCAGCGCAGGCTTCCGCCCAGCCCAAGGCAACGATCAGCCTGCCCGTGAAAACGATGGCCTCTGCCACCAAGGCATACGGCTCCTCGCCAATGTTCATCCCGGCTTCTGCGCTGCCCAAATCGTTCCTGCCTCAGTCGGGCGGTGACTCTGCGCGTGCCGCGCAGGTGGTGGCTTTTGCCAAGCAATTTGTGGGCACGCCTTATGTGGCGGGCGGAGAAGACCTGGTGAAGGGTGCCGATTGCTCCGGGTTTGTGCAGTCGGTTTACAAGCAGTTTGGCATCAAACTGCCCCGGTCCAGCTATCAGCAGTCCAAGGTGGGGCAGGAGGTCAGTGTGAACGACCTGCAGCCCGGCGACCTGGTGTTTTTCAAGAATGCAGACTACGCGCCGGTGACCCATGTGGCGATGTATATCGGTGACGGCAAGATCATCCACGCCTCCAGCGTGAAAACAGGCGTGATTATTTCCAAACTCAAGATCACAGACGACTTCAGAATTGCGCGGCGGCTGCTGTAGCAGTTCGGAAAGGACACTGCAACATGGCGATTAATTCTTTGAGCTCCATGAGACTGTCCGGCATGGCTTCGGGGCTTGACACCGAGTCAATGGTGACAAGCCTGATGAAGGTGGAGCGCATGAAGTATGACAAGCTTGTGCGCCAGAAGACAAGGATGGACTGGAAGAAGGAAGCCAATCTGGAGGTCAACAACCTTCTGAGGACCTTCCGCGACACTTATCTGAGCGTGCTGAACAAAGACAAATACATGCTGAACGCTTCGGCCATCATGAAATACAAGGTGGATGCCGATTCCACGGGCAGTGTTTCCATCACCGCCGGCAGAGACGCTCTGGTTGGGGCCCACACGGTCAACAGCATCACCTCCGTGGCCACTGCCGCCAGCGCCTCCAGCGGTGAATCGGTGGGGTCCGGCCTTTCTCTGGATACCGCCCTTTCAGATCTGGCGCTGACCAATAGCCTGGATTTCTCCGGCGGCGATGTTTCATTTAAAATAAACGGCCAAACATTCACCTTCAGCGCGACTGATACGCTGCGCACCGTGATCAACACCGTAAACAGCAATGCCGACGCCAATGTGCGGATGAGCTTTAGCACGCTGAGCGGGAAGCTCTCTGTCACAAGCCGAGCGCTTGGCAGTGCCTCCAGCATGACCATTGAGAACCTGACCGGCAACGCCTTTGCTGCAGCTGACTCAGCTTTTGGCATCGCAGCTGGCACGTTTGCCAACGGCACCGACGCTGTGCTCAGGATCGACGGTGTTGATGTGACAAGAGACACGAACAGCTTCACCATTGACGGCATCTCCTACAGCCTGAAAGCCCCCACAGCCACGGCAGTGAATTTTTCAGTCGAGCAGGATGTAGACAGCGCCGTGACCGCTGTGAAGGATTTCGTGAACTCCTATAACACGTTGATCACCAGCCTGCAGGAAAAGATTGATGAAAAGACTTATTCCGATTACAATCCGCTGACCGACGAAGAGAAGGAAGCCATGTCTGAGGCCCAGGTTGAGAAATGGGAGAAGCTGGCCAAATCCGGCACTCTTCGCAATGACAGCTATCTCAGAGGCTTGCTGCAGGATCTTCGCAAGGGCTTTTATGAAACGGTATCCTCTGCCGGCATCAACCCCTCGGCTCTGGGCCTGAGCACAGTCTCTTATGAGACGAAGGGCTTGATCACAGTGGATGAGACGAAGCTTCGCCAGGCCATACAAAACAATCCTCAGCAGGTGGCTGACGCGCTTACAAAGGTTTCCTACGCCAACACTGCTGCGGACAAGTTCAAGGAGTCGGGCCTTGCGGCGCGTATGCAGACCACGGTGAACAACTACATCAAGGATTATCAGGAATATCGCACCATGGTGTTCAACGACCAGTATGATGACCTGTCAGACAGTATGGACCGCATGGAGGATCTGCTGGAAGACAAGGAAGAGCGTTATTGGAAGCAGTTCACCCGTATGGAACAGGTGCTTTCCCAGCTGAATTCCCAGAGCAGCTGGCTTGCGCAGCAATTTGCGTCGAAGTGAGGATGAACGAGTATGGCCGCCAATCCGTATGAGACCTACAAACAGCAAGAGGTGCTATCCGCCAACCGGGGTGAGCTGCTGCTGATGCTTTTTGACGGCTGCATCAAGCAGCTGAAGCTTGCCCGCATCTTCATTGAGGAAAAGTCTGTTGAGGGGGCCCACAATGCCCTGGTGAAAGCCCAGGCGATCCTCAGCAAACTGATGGATGATCTGGACATGAGCTATGAAATCTCTGCGTCGCTGATGGATCTTTACCGGTTCTTTCATCAGGAACTGACGGAGGCCAACATCAAAAAGGATTCAGCACGCATTGTTCCGGTGCTGGAAATGATGATCGACCTCAGGAACACCTGGCAGATGGCCATCCAGGCCCAGAGGGCTCAGATGACCGCCCAGGGCCGCTGACTGCCCGATGGAGAGTTGTGCGAAGTTGCTTGGGCAGAAGCTGGCGTTGTTGAATTCGTTGCTTGTAGAAACCGAAAAGCAGAAAAGCCTGATTGAGGCCAACGACCTTGATGGGCTGGAGCCCTCTCTTGCTGCCCGGCAGGCGTTGATGGATGCCATTGATGACCTGGACCGGCAGATTGCCGCGTTCCCGCCGGAAGCGGGGCAAGGGCTGGTCCGTGAGATCCGCACCGCGTTGGAGCGGCTGATGAAACTGGACCGGGATAACCGCCTTAATGCCGCTGCCATGGCGGAATCGTTGAAGGCCGACTCCAGGGAAGTGGCCGTATTAAGAAGCATGAAAGCATATGCTGCGCCAGTAGACAGGGGCAGCAAGTTTATTGACAAGGAAGGGTAATCTCATACGATGAGAGTCTCCGATGACCGCCCGCCTGTACAGGAGCTTCAGGGCGGGCAAAATGCGCAAGCCAAAAGGGGGACGCAGAGTGCTGCGGCTCCCTTTGAGTCTTTCTTAAAAGAAACGGGGCAGGCTGAAAGCAGGGCTACGCTCAACGGCCTGTTGGAGCGGATCACCGAGCTGGGAGAGCGAATCGCCCACCGCCGTGACATCAATGATGTGAAGAAATACCGCCAATTGGTTTCCGATTTTCTGGATGAGGCCATGCGCTCCACCTATCAGGCCGACAGGGATCGGTCCTTTGATGGCAGGGGAAGGCTCCGCGAGTATTCCACAGTCAAGAAAATCAACGCCGAGCTGGAAGAGCTGACCGGCGCAGTGCTGGACGATCAGCGCGGAAACTTGGAGATCTTGCAACAACTGGGAACAATTCGTGGGTTATTGGTCGATTTGCTCGTTTAAAGTCTCATTATATGGGCATCTAATTTCTAGCACATCATAGGAGGGTAACACCTGTGAAAACAGTTTTGATCGTGGACGATGCCGCTTTCATGCGCCTGTCTATCAAGAATATGCTGGAGAAAAACGGCTATACCGTGGTCGGCGAGGCTGAAAACGGCTTGGTGGCGGTTCAAAAATACAGCGAGCTGAAGCCCAACATCGTCACGATGGACATTACAATGCCAGAGATGGACGGCCTGACGGCGCTCAAGACAATCCGCATGATGGATCCCAACGCCAGCATTGTCATGTTGTCGGCCATGGGCCAGCAGGCAATGGTGAAGGACGCTGTGCTCTTAGGCGCCAAAGGCTTTGTCGTCAAGCCATTCAAGGAAGACACAGTCATGGGGGCTCTTTCCAAGCTGTGAGGGTCTTGCGGCTTGCTGCGCGGCGCCTATTCAGCCCATCCCTGCCAGGCAGGACGGAAGCTGGGGCGGGCAGCAGTTCGCGCGATGCAGCCGCCTTAAGGACGCTATGCCTGACATTTGCTGACGGGAGGTCCAATCATGGCTGACAATTCCAACCCCTTGATGGAGATATTTATCTTTGAAACAAGCCAGTTGCTGGAGCAGCTGGAGGAAATTATGCTGGACTCGGAAAAGGCCAACAACCTTTCCACCGAAAGCATCAACGAGATCTTCCGCACAATGCACACGATCAAGGGCTCCTCGGCGATGATGATGTATGACAACATTTCGTCGCTGGCCCATGCCGTGGAAGACATGTTCTATTTCATCCGTGAAAACAAAAACGCTGTGGTGCCATTTTCTGATGTGGTGGATTATGTCCTCCGTGCGTCGGATTTTATCAAAAACGAGATTGCCAAGATCATGAACAATCTGGAGGCCGACGGCAAGCCCGACAGCCTCTCCAATGAGATTCGTGAATTTGCCAAAGCTTTGAAGGCGGGGGAGGCCGCGCCCAAGGCCAAGGAGCAGCCGGCAAAGCCGGCCGCCAAGGCTGAGCCGGCGCATGTGCCCGAGCAGGCAGCCAAACAGGCCACTCCGGCGGCTTCCGCCGAGGAGCTTCCCCTGGAGATGGGTGTAGCACGTTACCGGGCTCATGTGATGTTTGACGAGAACTGCCAGATGGAAAACATCCGGGCGTTTGGTTTGATTCACAACATGAAGGACCTGTGCATTGACATCGTCCATCAGCCTGAAAACCTGCTGGACGACGAGCAAACCGCCTCAGTGATCCAGACCAGCGGCTTCTCCCTCCAGTTCACCACCAGTGAGGACCGCGTCAAGTTTGAGCACCTGTTTGATCAGACGATGTTTCTAAAGACATTTACTCTGGAGATGGACGGCGTGGGTGAGGCGGCGCAAGATGATGCGCCTGTAGCTGCCGAAGAGCCCCTCCATGAGGCTCCGGCCATGGCTGCCACGGTGCCTGCTGTGGTTGAAGCGCAGGTTGAGGACGCCGCCAGGGAGGATGTGCAGGAGAAAAAGGAAACGCTTCTGCGCACCGTTAAGCAAAGCCAGATCTCTGTGAACATTTCCAAACTGGACAGCCTGATGGATCTGGTGGGCGAGATTGTGATCAGCGAATCGATGGTTACGCACAACCCCGATCTGGACGGTCTGCCGCTGGACAACTTCCAGAAGGCTGCCCGGCAGCTCCGCAAGCTCATGGACGAGCTGCAGGATCTGGTGATGTCGGTCAGGATGATCCCGGTGGCCAACACCTTCCACAAGATGACACGCATTGTGCGTGACATGGGCAAAAAGCTGGATAAGGATGTGGACCTCTACATCGCCGGCGAAGAGACCGAAGTGGATAAAAACATCATCGATAATCTCTCCGATCCGTTGATGCACCTGATCCGCAACGCCATGGACCATGGCCTTGAGCCCCCGGAGGAGCGCAAAATGGCCGGCAAGCCAGAGATGGGCCACATCCGGCTGGAAGCGGTGAACACCGGCGGTGACGTGCTCATCACTGTGACTGACGATGGCCGTGGCATCAACCGCGAGGCAATCCTGAAGAAAGCCCGCGAGATGAACTTGCTCACCAAGCCCGAAAGCGAGATGAGCGACCGGGATGTGAGCCAGATCCTGCTGCTGCCCGGTTTTTCCACCAAGGAGAAAGTTACCGAATTCTCCGGCCGCGGCGTGGGCATGGATGTGGTCAAGCAGAACATTGAGAAGGTGGGCGGCAGCGTAACGATCGACAGTGTGTCGGGGAAAGGCACCACTGTCACCATCAAGATCCCGCTCACACTGGCCATCATTGACGGCATGATGTTCTCCATCGGCAGCTCCGTGTTCACAGTGCCCACGATTTCGATCAAGGAAGCGTTCCGGCCCAGCACCCACGCCATCGTGCGTGATACCGACAACCATGAGATGATCATGCTGCGAGGGCAGTGCCTGCCGGTGATCCGCCTGCACAAGGCCTACGGCATTCAGACCGATGTGACCGAGCTTTCCGAGGGCATTCTGCTGGTAGTGGAAAGCGATGGCAAGACAGTCTGCCTGTTTGCTGACCGCTTGATCGGGGAGCAGCAGGTGGTCGTGAAACCTCTGCCATACTACCTGGTGCGCTTCGGCATCAAGGCCAGGGCCGGCATCGGCGGGTGCACTATACTGGGCGACGGCAGCATCAGCCTGATCCTGGATACTTCGGAGATCATGGGCTGCCTGATGTAGCGCAAATTAATTTCAACTGCAAACAACATGACAAGCCCGGCGATGGAGCAAGGAGGTTCCCCGCCGAAGCTTGTTTTTTTATGGGGAGGCAATATGAAGTGGTTCCACAATATGAGGATATCGGCAAGGCTGTTTCTGTCACTGATATTCATGGTGATCATTGCCATTGCAGTGGGAGCTGTGGGTGTTTGGAAGGTGTCCTCCATCAACCAGGCTGACCAGGCGATGTATGAAAAGGCCACGCTGCCGCTGATGACGCTGGGGGAAATCGCTGAGGATTTTATGCGTGCCCGCTCCGTGCTGGGTGACGCAGTGCTTGCCGATGACCCGAAACAGGTGCAGGCGTTGCTGATCAACCATGATGCGCTCCTGGATCAGATCGACACGGAGATCATCAAACTCAAGGCCAAGCTGCCTGCGGAGGCCGCTGACGCGTTGAAGGGCGCCGATGTGCAATTCAATGCTTACGATGATATGGCCACGGCCGTGAAATCTCTGGCACGTTCCAACAAGCCGGAGTCTGACAGCCAGGCTTGGGTGCTGCTCCGTGAACAAAAATTCCAGAGCGCCGAGACGGCTGTGACCGCCACGTTTGACGGGCTCAGAGACAAACTGGAGGCCATTGCGGGAGCCACAATGGAAGAAAACCGCAAAACTGCCACCGCCTCATGGATCACCATTGTTGCTGTGCTGGCAGCCGGAGCGCTTGTTTCGGTGTTGATCATGCTTCTCACTGCTGCTTCCATCACCGGCCCTTTGAAGCAGCTGGGGTTAGCCGCCGATGCGCTGGCCAGGGGGGAGGCCAGAGTACGCAGCGGCATCCGCTCTAGTGACGAGATTGGAAAGCTAGCTCAATCACTGGATCACGTTGCCACTGCCGTGGATGGGCTCATTGCAGACGTGGAGGTGCAGATGGAAGCCGCTGAGGAAGGCCAGCTTGGCTACCGTTCCGATGCAGAGCGGCATCATGGCCAGTACCGGCGCCTGGTGGAGGGGCTTAACCACACGTTGGAGGCTGTGGTCACACCGGTGCAGGAGTGCATCACCGTGCTGGAGCGCCTGTGTGTGAATGACCTGACGGTGAAGGTGCAGAGCCAATATCGTGGCGATATGAAGGCCATGGCCGATTATGTCAACGAAACGGTGGACCGCACGATCGCCACGCAGGAGGTGTTTGTGGCGCTGGCTGAGGGCGATATGTCGCAGCTTTCCGTGTATGAGAGTATCGGCAGGCGCAGTGAAAACGACCTGATGATCCCCGCCGTTGTGCGCACGATGCACACGCTGAATGGTTTGGCCAAAGACGCTTACGACCTTTCCGAGCAGGCTGCCGCAGGCAACCTGGGCATACGGGGTGACGGGTCTGTCTACAAAGGAAGCTATGCGCAGGTGATCGGTGGAATCAACGAGCTAATCGAGGCCATTGTCGTGCCGATGACGGAGGCAATGGATGTGCTGAAGGGTATGGCCTCCAATGATTTCACCGGCGCGATGCGGGAAGGGTATCGGGGTGGATTCCTGGAGTTTTCCACGGCTTTGAACGGGCTTCTGGACACGATGAACAGCACCTTGCAGGCCATTTCAGGTTCTGCCGCGCAGGTAGCCTCTGGCACCCGTCAGGTGGCATCGGGCAGCCAAGCACTCTCCCAGGGAGCAACCGAGCAAGCGTCTGCCATCGAGCAGCTGACAGCATCGCTTGTTGAGATCGAACGGCAGGCCCGTGGCAACGCCAGGGATGCTGCGCAGGCCAAAGAACTCGCCAGCTCTGTTCGGCAGGAGGCGCTGGAGGGCAACACCCGCATGCGCGAGCTGCAGCGTGCGATGGGTGCCATAGAAGAATCGTCGGCCAATATCTCCGGCATTATCAAGGTGATTGATGAAATTGCGTTCCAGACCAACCTGCTGGCGTTGAACGCGGCGGTGGAGGCGGCGCGGGCTGGTCAGCACGGCAAGGGTTTCTCGGTGGTCGCCGAGGAGGTGCGCAATCTCGCGCAGCGCAGCGCGGAGGCTGCACGGCAGACCTCTGCGCTCATAGAGGACTCGATGAACCGGGTGCGGGAGGGTGCTGGCGTGGCGGCGGATACCGCTGAAGCGCTTGGCAGGATTGTTGCCGGTGTGGACCAAACAGCCGGGCTTGTGGCTGGGATCGCCGGTGAAAGCGAGGTGCAGGCTGCCGCAGTGGCCCAGGCCAGTCGTGGAATCGTGCAGGTGTCCGATGTGACACAGGCGAATTCGGCCACCGCTGAGGAAAGCTCTGCAGCAAGCCAGGTGCTTTCTGGCCAGGCGGAGGCGCTGCAGGAGCTTGTGAGCCGGTTTGCGCTGAGGGGCAGGGTCGGCAGCCCGGCTCATTCAACTGCGCTGCCGCAGATGAGGAAACAGCCCGTTTCCAAGTTGGAAAACCGGGAGTTTGGCAAGTATTGATGAGAGGATAGACTTATGAAGAATCCGCCTTTTTCCAAAATGGAAAGAGGCGGATTTTCTGTTGAGTTGTTTATCTGCCTGCAAACATGGGTAATTAACAAGGGAAAATCCCAACTCGTCTGTAAGGATGGTGGAGGCTATGGAAAACAACCAGTATTTGGAAGAGGATACCCAACACGGCCGGTATTTGACCTTTGCATTGGGCAGCGAAGCATATGGCCTGGAAATTCGGAATGTCACTGAGATCGTGGGCGTGCAGCCCATCACGCCCATACCCGAGGTGCCCAATTATGTCAAGGGCGTGATCAACCTGCGCGGCAAGATCATTCCAGTCATCGACATCCGCCTGCGCTTCGGGCGTGAGGAGCTGGAGTATGACGACAGAACCTGCATTGTTGTGGTGGATATCCAGGACATTTGCGTGGGTTTGATTGTGGACAGTGTCTCCGAGGTTATCACCATCGACGATGCCAATGTGGTGCCTCCGCCAGACTGGCGCACAGGCGCGCAGAACCGCTACATCAAGGCCATCGGCAAGGTCGGCAATGATGTGAAACTATTGCTGGACTGCGACAAGCTGTTCAAGGGCAGCGAGCTTGCCGAACTGGAAAACATGGGCTGAACCGGGAAAGGAAGCAGGAGGGTCACCGCGTTTATGAAAAAGCTCTTTGGATGGGTCAGGCACATCGGGAAGCTCTTCGGGTGGGTGAAGCACCTTGGGAAGCTTTTTGCATGGACCAACAACATCAAGATTATGTATAAGGTCATGGCCGGGTTTATTGTGGTGTGCCTTGTCAGCAGTGCGACAGGGTTCATCGCGCTCGGTCAGGTGGAGCGATCCAGCACCGAAGTCAGCGCGATGTATCGGAATTATGCGTATCCGCTCTACATCGTTACCAATATGGTGTCAGATCTCTCGACATTGAAAACCAATATGGATACCTCGCTCAGAAACAAGGAAAACAAATCAATCAGCGCTGCTGGAATTGATTCCTATGTTGACAACCTCAAGTCATTTTTGAGTACCAACAACAATAAGTATGTACAATCCGGCCTGGATGACCTGGAAAAGCAACTTGAGGAATACAAACAGGATGTTGGTGCAATCCAGGCTGATATCAACAGCAAGAAGTTTGATGACGCCCAAAGCAGATTCACCAAACTCAACTTGCCGATGAAGGCCTATTTGATTGAGCAGAAGCTCAAAAGCCTGAAGGATACACTGGTCGGTGAGGCTGGCAAGGTCGAAAAGGACAACGCCAAGAAGGCCAAAGAGTTTACCAGCATGACATGGGTCATCGCCGGCGTCGCCTTTGGTCTGTCAGTGCTGCTGAGCCTGATCATCGCCACCGGCATCAGCAGGCCTCTGCGCAAGCTGGCCAAGGTGGCCAATCGCCTTTCCTACGGTGACACCGACATCCAGATCTCCATCAAAGGCAAAGATGAGGTTGGCGCTCTGGCGCGGTCGTTCCAGAGTGTGGTGGACTCCATCAACCGCCTTGTTGCCGATGCCGATATGCTGGCGACTGCTTCCACAGCCGGCAAATTTGACACCCGCGCCGATGTGACCGCCCATCTGGGCGACTACCAGAAGATCGTGGACGGCGTCAACCGCACGCTGGATGTGGTCGTGGCCAAAGTGGTGTGGTATGAGGCTCTGCTGGACGCTGTGCCGCTGCCGCTCTCTGTCACTGACATGGATATGAACTGGACATTCATCAACAAGGCGGTGGAAGATTTCATCGGCATGAAGCGGGCCGACGTGCTGGGCATCCAGTGCAGCAACTGGAGCGCTGATATCTGTAACACCGAGATGTGCGGCATCGCCCGCCTGCGCGCCGGAGACCTGCAAACCATGTTCGCGCAAAGCGGCAGGAACTTCCAGGTGGACACCAGCTACATCATGGATGCCAACGGTGAAAAGATCGGCCACATCGAGATTGTGCAGGACGTCACCGCCCGCAGCAGGGTGAACGGTTATCTGAACACCGAGGTGAACAAGCTTTCCACAGCCCTGGACGCGTTGGCGCAAGGCGACCTGAGCTTTGAATACAACGTGGGCGAAGGTGATGAATACACCGGCAATGAGCGCGAAGTCTTTGTGGAGCTGGGCAAGAACCTTTCCAGCGCCCTTGTCACGCTGAAGGGCTATGTGTCTGACATTTCCGGCATCCTGCAGCACATGGCGGAAGGCGACATCTCCATGGAAGATGTGGAGGCCTGGAAAGGCGATTTCTCCGGCATTTCCGAATCATTGAATGTCATCACAGAGTCCTTCAACATGGTGCTTGGTGATATCAACACCACCGCCGAGCAGGTGGCTTCCGGCACCAGGCAAGTTTCTGACGGCAGCCAGTCGCTCTCGCAGGGTGCCACTGAGCAAGCCAGCGCCATTGAGGAACTGACCGCATCACTGACCGAGATTGCCGCACAAACCCGCCAGAACGCGCTGAACGCCAGCCGCGCCAATGAGCTGGCAATCACTGCCCGCGACAGCGCCGTGAGCGGCAATGAGCGGATGGGTGAGCTCCAGCAGGCAATGGCGGAGATCAACGATGCATCGGCCAGCATTTCGAAGATTATCAAGGTGATCGACGAAATCGCGTTCCAGACCAACATGCTGGCGCTGAACGCAGCTGTTGAGGCAGCCAGGGCGGGGCAGCACGGCAAGGGCTTTGCCGTGGTGGCAGAAGAAGTGCGCAACCTTGCGCAGCGCAGCGCCAATGCCGCCAAGGAAACCACTGCGATGATCGAGAGCTCCATCAGCAAGGCCAAGGCCGGCACCAGGATCGCCAACGACACGGCGGACGCGCTCCGCGGCATTGTGAAGGGTGTGGAGCAGGCCACCGAGCTGGTGGCGGGCATCGCCCGGGCCAGCAACGAGCAAGCCACCGCAGTAGCCCAGGTGAACCGCGGCATCGAGCAGGTGAGCCAGGTCACGCAAACAAACTCTGCCACAGCCGAGGAAAGCGCAGCGGCCAGCGAGGAGCTTTCCGGCCAGGCGCAGATCCTCAAGGAAATGGTGGGGCGGTTCAGCCTGAGGGGCCAATCCCTGGCCGGAGGTCAGAAGGCCAGCTTCCAGCCGGCTGCACAAGGCAGAACGCTCCCTGAGGGCAAGGGCAAGCCCAGGATCTCTTTGAGAGATAACGACTTCGGGAAGTATTAATCAACAAATCAGCATTTAGGTGCTGCGAGCCTCCTCATCCGGTTCATCGGGAGAGGGGGTTCTTTTTTGCTGGCTAGCGCAATTGTAAAGAATCTATAAAAACTGATCTTCCCACATCCGTTGACATTGCCTTCCAATCACCAAAAATGATAGAATGGATCGATTGAAGGGAAGGATACAAAAGATGGAACTGCTTAAGAAGATATTCGGGTCCGCCAATGACCGTGAGATCGCACGACTGTTGAAGCGGGTGCAAAAGATAAACGAGCTGGAGCCGGTCATGCAGGCTCTCAGCGACGCCGAGCTTGCAGGCAAGACAGCGGAGTTCAAGCAGAAGATCGCGAGCGGCATTGAGTTGGACAGTTTGCTGGAGGAAGCCTACGCTGTGGTGCGCGAGGCGGCTGTGCGCGTGATCGACCAGCGTGCATTTGATACGCAGCTCGTCGGTGGCACTGTGCTGCACCAGGGCCGCATCGCTGAAATGAAAACCGGTGAGGGTAAAACGCTGACCGCTGCGCTGCCCAGCTATTTGAATGCTTTGAGCGGCCGTGGCGTGCATGTGGTCACCGTAAACGATTACCTGGCAAAGTTCCACAGTGAGTGGATGGGCAAAATCTATCGCTTTCTTGGAATGGAGGTGGGCCTGATCGTCCATGACATGGACAACACCGCCCGCCGCGCCGCTTATGCCGCCGACATCACATATGGCACAAATAACGAGTTCGGGTTTGATTATCTCCGAGACAACATGGTTGTTCGCCGTGAGGACATGGTGCAGCGGGGTCTCAACTTCGCCATCGTGGACGAGGTGGACAGCATCCTGATCGATGAAGCCCGCACACCGCTGATCATCTCCGGCGAAGGCGATAAATCCACCGACATGTATGTGCGTGCAGACCGCTTCGCCTCCCGGCTTACTTCTTCAGATTATGTGATGGATGAGAAGGCCAACGCTGTGAACCTCAGCGAGGAGGGCGTGGAAAAGGCTGAAAAGCACTTCAACGTGGAGAACCTCTCCGACACCGGCAACACCGAGCTCATGCACTACATCAACCAGGCGCTGAAGGCCCGGGTGCTGATGCGGCGCGACAAGGATTATGTGGTGCAAAATGGCCAGGTGGTGATCGTGGATGAGTTCACCGGCCGCCTGATGATCGGCCGGCGATATTCCGACGGCCTGCACCAGGCCATCGAGGCCAAGGAAGGCGTGAAGGTGGAGCGCGAGAGCAAGACGCTGGCCACGATCACCTTCCAGAATTACTTCCGCATGTACAAAAAGCTCTCTGGTATGACCGGCACGGCAAAGACTGAGGAAGAGGAATTCAAGGGCATCTACAACCTTGATGTGGTGATCATCCCCACCAACAAGCCGATGATCCGTGAGGACAACAACGATGTGATCTACCGCAGCGAGCGCGGCAAGTTCAACGCCGTGGTTGAGGAAGTGGTGCAGCTTTACGAAAAGAAGCGCCCGGTGCTTGTGGGCACCGTCTCGGTGGAAAAATCGGAGATCCTCAGCGACATGCTTGGTAAACGCGGCATCCCACACCAGGTGTTAAACGCCAAGTTCCACGAGAAGGAAGCGGAAATCGTGGCCCAGGCCGGCAAATACGGCACTGTGACGATCGCCACCAACATGGCAGGCCGCGGCACCGACATCCTGCTTGGTGGCAACCCCGATTTCATGGCCCGTGCCGTGCTCCGCCGCGAAGGCGTGGAAGAGCACACCATCATGGAGGCCACCGGCCACGCTGAGACTGCCGATGAGGCGGTCCTGAATGCCCGTGCCCGCTATAACGAGCTGTTCAAGCAGTTCCGCGCAGAGACCGACGCCGCCCACGACAAGGTGGTGGAGTTGGGCGGCCTGCACATCATCGGCACCGAGCGGCACGAGAGCCGCCGCATTGACAACCAGCTGCGCGGCCGCGCCGGCCGTCAGGGCGACCCCGGCAGCAGCCGGTTCTATGTGTCTCTGGAAGATGAGCTCATGCGCCTGTTTGGTTCGGAGAAGGTGCAAAACCTGATCACCACACTGGGCATGACTGACGACATGCAGCTGGAATACGGCCTGCTCTCCCGCCAGATTGAAAGCGCCCAGAAGAAGGTGGAAAGCCGCAATTACCAGGTGCGCAAGCATGTGCTGCAATATGACGATGTGATGAACCAGCAGCGCGAGATCATCTACTCCCAGCGCCGCCGGGTGCTGGAGGGCGACGATGTGCACACCATGGTGCTGGACATGCGCAAGGCATGGCTGGACCGTGTTGTCTCCACCTACGCTGCCAACAGCCCTGAAGACTGGGACCTGCCCGGCCTTTATGCAGCCGCCGAACGGGTCTTCCTTGCCCCCGGCGCGATGCGTATCAGCGAAGAAGAGCTCTTCGGGCTGGATGCCGACATGCTCAAAGAGCGTCTGCTTGCGGAATTTGACCGTGCCTATGCCGCCAAGACCCAGGAGCTTGCCGGCGCCGGCATTGACGTGAATGAAATTGAACGCGCTGTGGTGTTGCGCGCCGTGGACCGCCGCTGGATGGACCACATTGACGCGATGGACCAATTGAGGCAGGGTATTGGCCTCAGGGCCTACGGCCAGCGTGACCCGGTCATTGAGTACAAGTTCGAAGGCTTTGATATGTTTGAGGAGATGATCTCCGGCATCCAGGAGGATGTCCTGATCATGCTGCTGCATTTAAACGTGCAGAAGGCCCCGCCGGAGCGCCAGCAGGTGGCCACCCGCATGCATGAGAGCCGCGGCACCGAGGAGGGCAAGGAGCCCGCCAAGAAAGCCCCGGTCAAGGCAGACAAGACGGTGGGCCGCAACGACCCCTGCCCCTGTGGAAGCGGCAAGAAGTATAAGAATTGCTGCGGGGCGAATCAGTAGTCAGTAGTCAGAACGATCTGTTTGAGAACGATGGAAATGTAGGGGCCGGGCTCTGTACCGGCCCTTTGCCATACCAACGATGCCCTTTTATAATGTATCCAAGCAAAACGGGTGCCCGGCGGGGTCGAGCATGACTGTCCAGAATTCTGAGTATTGCTCGCTCGCTTTTTGCGCCCCGCATCGGAGTGCGTGCGCAACCATCGCTTCCATTTCTTCTTTGTCTTTCACATGGAAGTCCAGATGGACCATCTGCTGCTGCGCGCCCGGTGTCTCCGGCCACACAGGCGGAACGTAATCAAGGTTTCTTTGAAACCCAATCTTTACATTGCTTACGTGACAGCGCCCAGCATGATTGGCCCCATGGTTGCACCTCCGGACTGATATATTCATGGTTTAGTATAGCATGTTCTGTGTATAACGTATGGGTTGGATGGGCATTGGCACGTGAACGGCGTTGGGGGATTCCCAATCCCCCAATCCTGTTGTACAATAAAGTGTTTGAACCACCAAATAATGAGAGGATGATCAAAGTGATCCAGCAATTCCAGGCCGACCAGCGCCTGAAAGAGATTTTGTCCATGCTGAAAGAGGCAGGTGATTCACTTTGACCTCGCCAGCATAGCGAGGCAATTGGAAGAGCTGCACGGCGACATGTCCGCCCCCGGATTCTGGGATGATGTGGACCGCGCCAATGAGATCAACAAAAAGATCCGCACACTGGAGATCAAGGTGGAGAGCTTCAAGAAGCTTCAATCTCGCGCCGACGACGCGGCGGTGATGATGGAGCTGGCTTTCGACCACAACGATATGGAGACGGCGGAGCTGCTGGAGAGCGAGCTCAATGACCTGCTGGCCGAGGTGGACACGTTCCGCCTGACCACGGTGCTGAAGGGCCGCTATGATGCCAACAACGCCATCATCACGCTCCATGCTGGGGCCGGTGGCACCGAGAGCCAGGACTGGGTGCAGATGCTTTACCGCATGTATACGCGGTATTGCGAAAAGAAGGGCTATGCGGTCAAGCTGCTGGACTTTTTGCCCGGCGACGAGGCCGGCATCAAGAATGTGGCGTTTATGGCCGAGGGTGACAACGCTTATGGATTCCTGAAAGCAGAGAAAGGTGTGCACCGGCTGGTGCGCATTTCTCCCTTTGATTCGGCTGCCCGGCGGCACACCTCGTTCGCGTCGGTGGAGGTGATGCCGGAGGTGGACAACGCTGCCGGTATCGAAATCCGCCCTGAGGACCTGAAGGTGGACACTTACCGCTCCTCCGGCGCCGGCGGCCAGCACGTGAACAAAACCGAGTCCGCCATCCGCATCACGCACATTCCCACGGGCTTTGTGGTGTCCTGCCAGACGCAACGGTCACAGATTCAAAACCGCGAGACGGCCATGAACATGCTGATGAGCAAGCTGGTGGAAAAGCAGGAGCAAGAGCATCGTGATGAAATGGCCCGCGTGAAAGGCGAGTCAAAGCGGATTGAGTGGGGCAGTCAGATCCGTTCCTATGTGTTCTGCCCCTACACGATGGTGAAGGACCACCGCACCGGCGCGGAGACGGGCAATGTGGATGCCGTGATGGATGGCGAGCTTGACCTGTTTATTAATGAATACTTAAGGCAATACAAGGAATAGGGCTGGTATACTGGGGCAGGAGGTTCCCACCCTGAGAACTCCCCCCTGGCCCCTACGGGGGCCATCCCCCCTCTATGAAGGGGGTGAGGAGTTCGTGACCTCCAATTCTTACCTCCCCCATAGAGGGAGGTGCCGCCACATCGCAGCGCGTCGCTGCGATAGAGCAGGCGGCGGAAGGAGTTTTTTTGAACACCTGGATCGATATTACCCTTCCGCTTCATAACGACCTGCCGCCGTGGCCCGGCGAGAAAGCATTCTGCCGCGCGCCGGACGCAAGGATCGGTGTGAACGGCTCGGTCTGCAACACGTCGCTTTTGTCAATGAGCTCCCACACCGGCACCCATGTGGACGCCCCGAGGCACTTCATCGCCGATGGCGAAACGGTGGACAACCTTGATCCTGATGTATTGATCGGCCCGGCATTGGTGCTGGATTTGATGTGCGTAACCGGTGTGATCACAGATGATGACCTGCGGGGCCGTGTGCCGGATGGTACTGTTCGGCTGCTTCTGAAGACCCGCAACAGCCGCCTTCTTGGAGATGGGCACTTCCACACTGATTTTGTGGCGCTTGGCGAAGACGCCGCGCTCTATCTTGTAAAGACCGGTGTCAGGCTGGTGGGGCTGGATTATTACTCGATCGCCCCCTTTGATGACCCGGTGCGGCCGCACAAGGCGTTCTTGGGTGCCCAAGGCGCCGTCGCTCTGGAAAACATTGACCTGAGGCAGGCGGAGGAAGGATGGCATGACCTCGTTTGCCTGCCTCTGCCCGTGGCGGGAGGCGACGGAGCGCCAGCGCGTGCTCTCATCCGCAGAAGGGAGGAGTGACTCATGGAAGACCAACCCGATGTGATTCTTGAGCCATTGCCGAGCATAGAGGAGCCTGGAAAACCCGGCAGGGTGAGAAAGACTTTTTCTGTCGCCATCGCCGCACTCGCGTCGGTTGCTTTGTTTGTTGCGGTTCTTCTCACCTGTTTGCAGATTGTGGCTTTTGACGAAGGCTATTATGCGGCGCAGCAGCAAAAGCTTGGGCTTGATGCGGTGGCCGGCGTCTCCAAAGAGGATATGGGCCGGATCATGCACGAGCTCCTTCTCTATTGCCGGGGCGACCGGCCGAACCTGGACATGCAGGCTGTGATCAACGGGCAGCCCCGTGAGGTGTTCAGCCAGCGGGAAAAGGATCACATGGTGGATGTGCAGGTGCTGTTCACGCGGGTGATCAAGCTCCGGCTGATCTTGGTGGCGTCGTTTTTGTTCCTTGCGTTGGTGCTTGTTTATGTGGCCCGCAAGCGGACATTGCGGGAGCTTGCCCGGGGTTGGCTCATCGCCGTGGCGGCGCTGGGAGCTGTGTTGCTGGCTATCGGTATTTATTTCACGGTGGATTTTGAAGCCGCGTGGACACAGTTCCACCTGATCTTCTTCACCAACGATCTTTGGTTGCTGTACGAAGATGATATGTTGATCCAGCTGCTGCTGCCGCTGTTTGACGGCATTGTGCGCTCGGTTCTCATTTGGTCTGGGGCTGTGCTGGCTGTAATCACCGCGGGCGCAGTTTTCGTGATGCGGCGAACCGCCGAAAAAAAGGATGCTGGGAAACGCAAGGCATGAGCGAACTGACGATACTGGCAGTTGAGACCTCCTGTGACGAAACCTCCGCCGCGGTGGTGCGGGGCGGCTGCGAGGTGCTTTCCGATGTGGTGGCCACGCAGATTGCTGACCACGCGCCTTATGGCGGCGTGGTGCCGGAGATTGCCTCCCGCAGGCATGTGGAGCTGGTCACACCGGTGGTGCGGCAGGCCTTGGCAGAAAGCGGCGTTTCTCTGGATCAGATAGACGCTGTGGCGGTGACGCATGGGCCGGGGCTGGCTGGAGCGTTGCTGGTTGGGTTATCTTACGCCAAGGGGCTGGCCTGGGCCGCAGGCAAGCCCATCGTGGGCGTGAACCACATCGAATCCCACATTGCGGCCAATTTTCTGGGTGATGGCATGGAGCCGCCCTTCTTGTGCCTGGTGGTATCCGGTGGCCATACGGAGCTGCTGATGGTGCCGGACTATGGCGTATACCGTTATTTGGGTGGCACTCTGGATGATGCCGCCGGCGAGGCCTTTGACAAGACCGCCCGCGTGCTGGGCCTGGGTTACCCCGGCGGGCGGCAGATCGACGATCTGGCCCGGCTCGGTGACCCCGCCGCCTATGCGTTCCCCAGGGCGCTGCCTGGAGATAATCTGGACTTCAGCTTCAGCGGCATGAAAACCGCTGTGATCCAGCACCTGCAACGCCACCCCGCCGGAAAGGTGGAGGATGCCGCTGCCGCAATCCAGAGCGCCATTGTGGATGTGCTTGTGGAGAAGACAGCGCGGGCTTGCGAGCGGGAGGGTGTTGCGAAACTCGCGCTGGCAGGCGGCGTGGCTGCCAACTCCGGTCTTCGGGAGGCCATGGCTGCCCTGTGCAGCCGCAGGGGCTGGGCATTGCACATCCCCGAGAAACGGTATTGCACCGACAACGCCGCAATGGTGGGTGCCGCCGCCTATTTTCCAATCAGTCGGCAAGGATACAGTGAACTAAACCTAAACGCCAACCCATCGTTGGATCTCTGAATTCTCGTTTGGTGGCATATTTGGCAATTACCTGTTTATCGGTGATATGCCCGATGTTTCCTCATAACAATAAAGTGTAGCCAAACCCAGCCTTATATCAGGAGGGCTCGCTTTTGATGAGGTTTCTGCGTGCACTGCTTTGCTGCGCGGTGACGGCGGTGATGCTGTTTTCCGCCTGTGACCAATCGATCACTGCCCACACCGGTACGTTGGAAAGCGGGCTCCATGGAGTTCGCATCGCAATCGACCCCGGTCATGGCGGCATTGATAAAGGTGCTGCCGGCACTGACACCGGCGTCACCGAGGCTGAGATCAACCTGGAGATTTCACAGCTCTTGGCCAAAAGGTTTATGCTGGAGGGTTGCGACGTGCTGATGACACGAAAGTCCGTCGACGTGGACTATTCGGGGGAGGGCAACACCCGGAAACGCCGCGACATGAACAACCGCGCCAGGCTTGTGAAAGCCCAAAACCCGCAGGTGCTGGTGAGCATCCACCTGAACAAATACCCCAGCCGCAGGGTGAGCGGCGCGCAGGTTTTTTTTCAGAAGGGCAGCGAGGAAGGCGAAAAGCTTGCTGGTTTCATCCAGCAGGCGTTGAACGACGGCCTGGATGCAAGAGATCGCATAGCCAAGTCCGGCGACTATTTCATGCTCAAGGTGCATGACTGCCCCTCGGTAATTGTAGAGTGCGGATTCCTTTCCAACCATAACGAGGAGAAAAAGCTGCTGGAGCCAAAATATCGTGAAAAGATTGCCGCCAGCATCTATCAGGGTATCCGGGCCTATCTCGGGCTGGAATGAGCGGCGATTTACGGCATTTTTTCCGGTTTGATACAGTTCTGAAACATCTTTGCTTTATCCTGTTAAAAGGCACGGAACTGCACAGAATATGACTGAACCGGCATGCTTGATCAGCATGCCCATCCATAAAAAAGGCGGAACAAAATGAAACGGTTTGTTGCAATGCTTTTGACACTCCTCCTCCCAGTTGCATTGGCGGCATGCAGCCTCGCGCTTTATCCTGCCGGCGGCGACCCCGGTGACGCTGCCAACGCCGGCACGCCGGTGAGTGCGGCGAACCTCAGGATTGTGGTGGATCCGGGGCATGGCGGCAAGGATGATGGAGCAACGGGCACCGACACCGGTGTGCTGGAGTCCCGCTTGAACCTGGAAGTGGCAAGCCTGCTGGCGGAGTTGTTTGAGCAAGCCGGGGCGGAGGTGCTGATGACCCGTCAGACCGCAGAGGTAGATTATTCCGGTGAAGCGCAAACAGAGAAGTTGAAGGATATGAACAATCGCGCCCGGGCCATCCGGGAGTTTGAGCCGGACGCGGTGGTCAGCGTGCACATGAACAAATTCACCGAGCGCTCGGTGCGCGGGGCGGAGGTGTTTTGGCAGAATGGTCGGGAAAATGGCCGGTCTTTGGCCCAGTGCATACAGGATGAATTAAATATGAGCATCAACACTCAGAAGCAACGCAGGAGCCACTCCGGTGATCTCTACATCCTGCAGGTGGTGGATCAACCATCCGTGTTGGTGGAGTGCGGCTATCTGTCCAATGCTGAAGAGGAAAAGCTGCTGCAGGATGCGAAGCATCAGAAGCTGCTTGCACAGAGTGTCTTCGATGGAGTATGCAAATATTTCGGGGTGAAGTGAGTAGTCAACAGCATGTAGTCAGTAGCTGCGAGCCTGGCCAGGAGCCTGGACGATTGAGTTTGTGGTTTTACAGCTCATCCTTGTTCTGAAGACACCAGCCATGTTTTGGCTTCCTCCGGGTCATCGAAGAATTGTATGCAGGCTTCAATGCCGCCGGCCTTTCGGAGCGCTGTCTCCACACGGTGTCTTCCAATTCTTCCGCACCCCACCGGGGCAAGCCGCACCAATTGGTTATCCAGCCGCTTGATATGTCTGGCAAAGAGCGCAGCCGTATCCATGGAGAGGTCTGTTTCATAAAAGTCCACCCATACCCGCAGGTGCTGGGCGGGGCGGTTTTTGAGGAAGCACTCCTCTGCTTCCATCAGTGCATCCAGGCGTGGCAAGTCGGAGCCCATACCGCCGTATTTCAGTGCGTGCAGTTCACCACCCTTGTAATAATAAGGGAATGTGGAGCCGGATGGAGATTTGATACTCATGATGCGATAACCTGCCTGTCAGACTTGGAAATAATTCTCATTCCCACTGCGCCGGTGCAAGGCTGCTTTTACCTTTTTCATATTCTCCTCGCAGCATGGAGTAACTCACATCGTCCACGGCGGTGTCATCATAAAACTTCCACGCCAATCGAAACACACCTTCATACTGGAAGCCGCACTTCTCTATCACCCGGCGTGAACGGGCATTGTGGGGGAAGTGGCACACGGACAGGATGTCCAGCTTCAATTCGTCAAAGGCGTAGCGGATTGCGGCGGCGGCGGCCTCGGTCATTACACCGCGCCCCCAATAGTCCCTGGAGAGCACATAGCCCAGCATTTTGCAGTTGACGCCAGGCCTGCGCTGGTCGGTGTGCAGACCGATGGAGCCGATCACCTTTCCGGTTTCCTTCCATACAATGGCCCATACATCATCCTGCTCGATGAATTTTTGGATGACCTGGGCAGAGACCTCACAGCTGGCGTGGGGCGGCCAGCCGGCGTTTGGACCCACCTCGGGATCACTGGCGTATTCAAACATGTCGTCCACATCGGCTGCTTGCCAGGGGCGAAGGGTCAGTCGCTCTGTTTCAATGGTTTTCATGTTGCGCTTCCTCATCCGGTTTGTATGCCTGTGTCAGCAGTTCTTCCAGCCTGCCTCGGCGGCCATTCACGTAAAGCCAGCCCATCAGCGCCTCAAAGCCCGTGGCCTTGCGGTAATCCACCGGGTCACAGCCCTTGGGCACCACACCGCACTTGGCGTTGCGGCCCCGGCGGAAGACATCAGCCTCGTCTTCACTCAGCAAAGGCTGCAGCGCTTCGGCAGCCCTGGCCTGCCCTGAGGCGCAGGAAAAGGCCACAGCCCGCTGCGTGAGGCCTTTCACATGGCCTCCGCTGCCGGCCAGTGCTTGGCGGATGAACAGGCTGCACACGGCGTCGCCAATGTAGGCCAGCGTCTTCACGTCTTCCGGCGCTTCACCGCCCAGTTGGAATTGTCTGTCTGTCGCTATGTCATTCACCTTCATTCAGGATTGGTCAGGCCTGTCACCTGGAGGAACCGGCCATAGGCGTCGTCCCACATGGCCTCATCTTGTGGCAGCACTTCCTCCAGATCAAAGCTTGCCCGCACCACCTGGCGCAGATCATCAAAGCCTGCAAGGTCACCCAGCGCGATGGCTTGTGTGAGCAGGTTGCCCACCGCCGTGGCCTCCACCGGGCCGCACACCACCGGCATCCCGAGGGCGTCGGCGGTGAAGCGGTTCAGCATCCTGTTCTGGCTGCCGCCACCCACAATGTGCAGCGCATTGGGCCTGGTGCCTGTGAGTGACTCGATGCAAGCCATTCCCCAGCGATATTTGAGGGCCAGTGATTCTAACACGCAGCGGGTGATGGCACCCACTGTTTCAGGCACCGGTTGGTTGGTGTTTCTGCACCAGTCACGCACGCGGCCTGGCATGTCACCGGGCGTGTAAAACAGTCCGTCATCGGGGTTGATCAGGCTCGTAAGCGGTTTCTCCTGCTCTGCCAGCCGCACTAGCTCTATGAAATTGAGTGACGGGTCATCATGCTTCCACTGCCGGAGGCATTCCTGCAATATCCACAGGCCCATGATGTTGTTGAGCACACGGTAGCTGCCGTCAGCCCCGCCTTCGTTGGTGTAGTTCCAGGCCTGGCTTTTGGGGCCGATCACCGGTGCCATGGAGAGGAACCCCATCAACGACCAGGTGCCGCTGCTCAAATAGGCGTAGGTCTGCCCGCCGGCGGGCACAGCCGCCACCGCCGAGGCGGTGTCGTGGCCGGCCACTGCAACGGCCGTGACAGTGCCCAGCCCAAGCTCCGAGGCAATCTGCCTGTGCAGGCTGCCCCTTGCTTCACCGGGCATCCGAACCGGCAGGAAAAGCTCCTCCGGCAGGCCCAGCTTCGCAATCAGCGCCCTATCCCAATCGCGGGAGGCGGCGTTGATGAGCTGGCTGGTGCTGGCGATTGTGTATTCGCAGCCGGCCTGGCCGGTCAGCATCCAGCGGAGCAGATCGGGCATGAAGAGCAACTTACCGGAAGAGGGCAGCTCCCCCATACGGCTTGCGGCCAGCAGCTGATAGAGCGTGTTGAATTTCATAAACGCGGTGCCTGTGCTCTGATACATGGCGCTGTTGCCGGCGATCTGGTCTGCCAGCTCCATCATGCCGTCGGTGCGGCTGTCGCGGTAATGGGCGGGCATTGCCACAAGGGTGTTGCCGCCGCTCACAATGCCGTAATCCACTCCCCAGGTGTCCACGCCGAAGCTTGCCACGGAGCCGCCGGCCTTGCCCAAACCCGCTTTCAGCTCGTTGAACAGGCCAAGCGCGTTCCAGTACAGCCTGCCGTTGACCTCCACGGGGCCGTTGGCAAAGCGATGCTTCTCTTCCAATTTGATCCTGCTGCCATCAAACCGGCCCAGTATGGCCCGGCCGGAGCTGGCACCCAGGTCAAAGGCCAGATAGTCCCTTGTGCTCATGCGGCACCTCCGATTACTTCCCGATGGCAGCGCACAGCGCTCCGGCCGCGCCCTCAATGGCTTTCAGCTGATACTCCCTGGTATACCGCTTCACCGGAATTGCGTCGATCAGCCTCATGCCCATGTGCTGGGCCAGCCGCTCCATTTGCAGCATGCAGGTTACCGTGCCATTGCCGCTGCCGCCGGCGGCGGCCACAGCCACCATGGGCATGTCGCGGAACTGGCTCTTCTCTCGGGCCAGCGCTTCGCAGCGGCGCAGCCGGTCCGTAAAGTTTTTGGCCGCCTCGGCCATGTCACCCCAATACACCGGCGTCACCAGAACCAGCGCCTCAGCTTGTTTCAATTCTTCATGCAGCGCTTGAAATCCATCCTGCACTTGGCAGATATGGCCTTCACGGCAGGTGCCCCAGCCGTTTCCACAGGCCTTACAGGCGTTGATGTTAAGGTTGTTGAGCTGATACAACTTGCATTCTTTCCCTGCATTGCGAATGCCTTTTGCGGCGGCATGGGCGCAAGCGGCGGTTAATCCATCGTTGTTGGGGCTGGCCCAAAGGATTGCGATCATAGCGGCACCTCCCGGTACACAACAAAGTTGGCTTGATTATACAACAGTTTGACAGTGGCTGGAAAGATCCGTGCATATCCGGTATAATGAACCAACCGAATGCAAATGAATCAGAGGTCATGCATTGAGCGCAGTCAGTCAGAAGGTTTTTTTGATCAGCCACACCCCCGACCCGGAGCAACTGGTTGCCACGGCATCGAAATTGTGCTATTCCGATGCAGATATAGAATCGCTGCAGGCCGGCGTGGAGGCCAGGGATCAGTCCAGGTTTTTGGGCAAGCTCATAGAGATGGGCCACCTTTCCCCGGTGGAGCATGCCAGCTTCACGTTTGGCGTGGAAGGGGTTTCCCGCAGCCTGTTGGCCCAGTTGACCCGCCACCGAATCGCCAGTTTCTCGGTGAAGTCCCAGCGGTATGTGGGGGCGCTTTCCGATGGCGGCACCTTCAGCTATGTGGTGCCGGAGGGCGTAGCCCGCCTGGGAGCGGACGCTGTGCGGCGCTTTGAAGAGCAGATGGCGCAAATGCAGGCGTGGTATGACGGTTGGGTGAGTCAGCTGGGCGAAAACGAGGCCGGTTATGAAGACGCCCGCTTCGTGCTGCCAAACGCCGCCGAGACTAAGCTCATCGTAACGATGAACGCCCGGGAGCTCATGCATTTCTTCCATCTGCGGTGCTGCAACCGGGCCCAGTGGGAGATCCGTGCCCTGGCGTGGGAGATGCTGCGGCTTGCCAAGACGGCAGCCCCGGCGCTGTTTGCCAAGGCCGGGCCGCCCTGCGTATCAGGCGGGTGCACCGAGGGAAAAATGACCTGCGGTAAAATCAAGGAAGTACGACAGAAATACGACGAAATGTTTGGTGAGAAATGTGAACCAAAATGAAGAGCAGGTCAACCTGATTGAGGGCAAAAACCCTGTTTGGGAGGCCCTGAAAGCCGAACGGCCCATCGAGAAGCTGATGATCGCCAAGACCATTAGCCAGGAGAGCGTGCGCGGCATCACGGGCCTGGCCCGCAGCCGGAAGATCAAGATCGAGTTTGTGCCCAAGGAACGGCTGGATGCACTTTCCGCCACCGGCAGGCATCAGGGGATTGCCGCCTTGTGCGCTGCCCATGGCTATGCCGAACTGGACGATGTGCTTGACAGCATCTCGGAAAAGGGAGAAACACCGTTTTTGGTGTTGCTCGATGAGGTGCAGGACCCTCACAACCTGGGGGCGGTCATCCGCACCGCCGAGTGCGCCGGGGCGCAGGTAGTCGTGATCCCGCAGCACAATAGCGTGGGCCTGACACCAGCGGTGGGCCGGGCATCCGCCGGGGCCATTGAGCATGTGCCGGTGTGCAAGGTGCCAAACATGGCCCAGACCATTGAAAAGCTCAAAGAGCGCGGCATTTGGGTGATCGGCGCCGATATGGAGGGCAAGCTTGCCTATGAGGTGGATATGAAAGGCCCCATCGCCATCGTGGTGGGCGGCGAGGGCGGCGGCGTGCGCCGGCTGGTGCTGGAGAAGTGCGACTTTGTGGCGCGTTTGCCGATGCTGGGCAAGCTCAACAGCCTGAATGCCTCGGTGGCTGCGGGTGTACTGATGTATGAGGCGGTGAGGCAGCGAAGCCCTCAAACCCCAACACCCACCCCCAGTGGAATGGGGGAGGGGGAGTAAGCCCTGCTGCCTGCGGGTAACGTCGCGAAAATCCCCCTTGTCGCCTGCGGGCGGCACCCCGGAGAAATCCCCCCTGCCCTCTGCGGAGGGCATCCCCCCTTCGTAAGGGAGGGTGGGGAGGTTTCTCCCTCTGACTCGTGTGGTGGAGTTTCTTGTAGGTTGCCCACTATTCCCTTGTGATTGAGGTGAAATCATGCAATGCGGTTGCCCCCAATGCGGGGTTTTGATGGCCAATGTGGTCAAAGGCCTGGAAAGCGAGTGCAAATGCCCAGAGTGCGGCCATGAATGCAAGGCATGCTTGGGGTTGATGAAAGGCGCCGGTGCGCCGCTGCAAAAGGGGATGTCCAAGGAGCAGTGGGAGATGATGCTGCGGCTTAGGAACCGTGACGTTGACGATTGATTATTTTATCACTATAATCTGATTCAGATACCATATTATGACAATTTCATATGGAGGCAGTGTATGGGCAGCGTGAAGCGGGCGGGTTCCATGGTGGTCTGCGTTGTGATGATGCTTGCTGTCGCTGCCTGCAATGGGATGCCCATTGAGACAATTGAGCCAACAATTGTGATGGCTTCGCCGGTTATTACTGCCACACCCACAATGGTTACGCTTTCACCTACTCTAAGCCCTTCATCAACGGTGGAGGAAGAAACCGCTACACCAGAGCCGGAGATGACAGAAGAGCTGGAACCTGAAACCACAGAGGAGCCGGAGCCTACACCGGAGTATGATATCCCGGATATCAAGAAGACTGGCTTAACCAATGAACAATTTCAGAAAATTCAACTTATGCTGGTTGGCATATCCGGATCGATGCTTTATAAGAAACCGATTCAATCCATGTCAGATGAAGATTATTTGGTTTTTGGTTTTTTTGTATTGAACGATTTTTATGGTTCAGACTTGCTACCCATAGATTCTGGTGAAGACCAAGGCGAGTCCATCAGCCGAGAGGATATGAAGAAACTGATCGAATCTGCATTTGGTGGCATCTTCCGGGAGAACTGCACAGCCACAACGGATTTTGAAGTTCAGCTTATTGATAACCGTTATGTTTATTACTTGATGGAAGGCGACCCGCGTAATCGACCGTTTGTCTATAAAATCAAGAAGGTGGGACAAGATACGTGGAGACTTTCTTTTGATGTGGTTGGTGTGCATTTCCAATACTCTGTTTATCAAGATAAGGTTGAAGCAACGATAAAGAAGAATGAAAACAGCATATATGGCTTCACTTTAGTAGGTTGGAAGACATTGAAAGACACAACCAGATTGTTTCGTGCTGTGGAGGCCTCCTCCTATCATGTGCCGGATTCTGGTTTGACGTTTTCTCCCAAAAACGTGTTGGATGGGAATAAGGACACTTTTTGGTTGTCGAAGCAAGAAACAGAGAGCTGGCTCAAACTATCGTTTGCCAAGTCAACTGTTATGACGGGTTTCACGATTGATATGGACTTTATCAATGAGCGCTTTTCTGAGGAACTTTGTGATGTCCCGAGTAACATAATTGTTGAGCTTTCCAATGGGATGAAGTTCGAATACAATGACTATTCGGGTGCACCGGGGTTCCGATCATTCGGAAGGGAAATCAAAGTTAAGTGGATGAAACTTACCCTTCTGGGTGAGTCCTCTGTAGAAGAGGAATCGCAACCGCAGCCAGTGTATAGATATGTCATTGATGTTTATGCGCATTAGTTAGTCGTGTCTTTTCGATATTCTTATAGGTGTCTCCCCGGCTTCTCCACCAAATGCTTCCAATACCGTTTCGGGATGAAATGCTGCTGCAGCTTGGGGTTCAGCCGGTTCTCAATGGCCATCGTGTCAAAATAGCGCCGCCACATCTCCTGGAACTGGTCTTCGTCGCCGGCCTGTTTTACCGTGTCAATGAGCCGCCCCGGCACAATCGCCCACTGCCCCTCTTCATAGGCGGCGGTGAGCGCGCGGCCCTTGTCGTGAATGAGCCAATGCACATCGGGCATGCGGTCGGCGAAGTGCTCGGCCAGCAGTGGCAGGATGTAGTAGAGCGGCTCGATCACTGCGCAATAGCTCCCCTGATTGGTTTTGTGAAAGCGCAGCAGGCCGGTCATGCGGTGGGCTTCAAAGCCCACACGGCCGGCCATGTCGTGCAGCGGCTTAACGTATTGGTGTGTGACCATTTCCTCCACCGATGGGCCGGTGCGGAAGCCGAACCGCAGGTAATTGAGGATCATCCGCCCGGCATTGGGGTCGCACGAAAACCAGCACAGCATCACTTTGCGGGCGGCTTCATCGCCGATCTTCTCCACAATCGCGTCAAACACCTTCTCGGCCTTGGCTTCGTTGGTCTTGACAGGCCGGTAGGTGATCAGGAAATCGGGCTGCACCGGCATGGCCGGAAGAATGTTGAATACGTTGTCCTCCCTGCGATACCAGGAATCATAAACGGCGGAGAGCATGCCCTCAAAACTGCCGTCGGTTACATAGGCGGTGTTCAAGAAACACCTCCCAGCAGCAGTGGCGATGGGCTTTTGTGCATATCTGCCGAGAGAGCGCCGTAGGCATCGGCAGGTCCGGCGTCAAACAGGGAGAGCTGCGTGCCGCCGGTGACCTCCGGTACGCGGGAGAGCGGTGTGAGCCGCATGCGCAGTTGGGGCTGCGAGAGCCGGATTTCCGGCAGGAAACCGCCGCGGCAGGTGATGAAGTAACAAGCCCGCTTCATCACCACTCCGGACTTCTTGATATCCTCAAAGGTGAGCCCGCCGAAGCGCCGGGCCTGCACCAAGCGCATGGCCGACACCTGCCCGATGCCAGGCACCCGCAGCAGGTGTTCCATCGGCGCGGTTGCCAGATCAACCGGGAAGAACTCCGGGTGGCGCAGTGCCCAGGCGCTTTTTGGATCCAGATCCAAGTCTAGCTGCGGGTCCTTCTGCTCCAGGATCTCGCCGGCCTTGAAGCCATAGAACCGCAGCAGCCAGTCTGCCTGATAGAGCCGGTGCTCGCGCACCAGCGGCGGCTTGACGATCTCCGGCAGCCGTGGGCTTTTGTTGATTGGCATGTAGGCAGAGTAATAGACGCGCTTCAATGTGTACTTTTTATAGAGCGCTTCGCTAAGCTTCAGGATCGTGAGGTCGCTTTCCGGTGAGGCCCCCACGATGAGCTGGGTGGACTGCCCGGCAGGAGCAAAGCTTGGTGCATGGATGATCTGCTTCTTCTCCTCTTTCCCTGCCTCGATCAGGCCGGAAATCAACCCCATGGGCTTGAGAATGGTCTGCGCGTTTTTATCAGGTGCCAGCGCCGTCAGGCTCTTTTCGCTGGGCAGCTCGATGTTCACGCTCATGCGGTCCACCAACCGCCCTGCCTCTTCGATCAATTGCCTGCTGGCCCCCGGCAGGCCCTTCATGTGGATGTAGCCGCCGAAGCCTCTGTCTCTGAGCAGCTTCACTGCCTGGATCATGCGCTCCATCGTGTGATCAGGAGATTTTTGCACGGCAGAGCTCAAAAAGAGCCCCTCGATATAGTTGCGGCGGTAGAAGGCCTCGGTGATGTCAGCCAGCTCCACTGGGGATAGGTCAGCCCTTTGGATGTCTTTTGTGGCGTTCACGCCACAGTATTCACAGCGGTAGATGCAGCGGTTTGTCATCAGCACCTTCAGAAGCGAGATGCACCGGCCATCACCGGCCCAAGTGTGGCAAATGCCCGGCGCGGCGGTGCTGCCAAAAGCGCCCTTGCGGCCTGTCGAACCGCTGGACGAGCAGGAAACGTCATATTTTGCCGAATCACCCAGAATTGCCAGTTTTTCCATCAGGTCCATGGCTATAGCCTCCGTTTGCCTAATAATAGCACAAACGTTCGCAAATAGCAAATAATGAAGAGCGCGACTGGCATGATTTGTTGTTGACTTCTATTTGAGTTTTCTATAAACCGGCATACATTGGATAGATTTTTGTATACTGTTCATACACATTACTATTTTTCACAATATGTGGTAGAATAAGATAGAACGTGGTCGCAAAGCCCGTGAATTGGCAGAATGCCGCCCGGGTTCATAGCATGTATCATATGCAATTGAAAGGAGCAGGAACTATGACGAGACGCAGCAGGGCATTGGTAGTGATGATTGCCGTGCTTGTTTTGGCTGTTACAGTATTCGTCACCGGTTGCACCGGCAGGCTCAGCAACCTGTCGAAGATGGATAACGGGGGCTACAAATATACCGAGGGAGACAGCGTGTGGGTCTGGGAGAAATCCGGCAGCGCCGAGCAGCTCACACTCAATGATGCGCTGATCACCGTGATTCAAGCCGGACATGCCCAGTTTTCGCTGACCAACGGCCAGAAGCTGGACGTCACGCTGGACAGTACCGGCACACCGGCCACTGTGAAAATGAGCTATGGCACTGTGATCAGCCAGAATGACTACACACAGATGAACAAGGCACTAAGCATTCGGGATCGGATCCTGCAGGAAGTGGGCGGCACACAAACCGGCTCGCTTGGTTGGGTAGTCCTTCTATTGTTGTTGATAGCTGCCGGCGTGTTGTTGTTCCTTTATGCAGGGCGGCTGGTCAACTCGTGGAAGTTGGGAGGCATCTTCAGCGGCCATGACACCGCCAAGTCACTGCTGTTGTTTAAAGCCATTGGCGCTGTGATTGCCGTGATCGGCCTGTTGATTCTGCTGACTGTGATCTTTTAGCGGTTCGTTGAAGCAAAGTTACATATGTCACAATGCAGAAAAAGAGCGGGGAACCGCTCTTTTTTGACAGCATGGTAACCAACAAGTATAGATAGTGATAGAACTTGAACAATGGATGGCGACGAATCATATGGTCGAATAGAACTCGCCAAGTTGCGATTGCACCAACGCCTGGTAGCACTGCTTCAATTGCCTTTGTAATCTGATTACTCAGCCGGGCTCTCGCTTGCCGATGGTTCCGGAGAAGTTGTTGCGGTGGACCCGCTTGCCGGCGGAGACGTGTATCCTGCGGGGTAGTCGGCATCATACACAAATCTTGCACTTAACACAGGGTAACCATCCATCACGCCGATCACATCAGCAAAGATGGAGTAGTATTTGTCCGCCTGCAATCCCTTGTCTTTT
This sequence comes from Bacillota bacterium, assembly GCA_023435705.1. Lineage (GTDB taxonomy): Bacteria > Bacillota > Clostridia > Christensenellales > UMGS416 > JAEYRA01. Next base: position 518,032 of record JAEYRH010000009.1, read on the forward strand.
GTGTATTCCACAATCAGCGGTTTGTTCTCACCGGCAGCGCCCACATTGAAGAGGTAATACTGAGATTCCTCATTTTCAATTTGCTTGATCACCACGCCTTCCAGCTTGTAGACAGTGCCGATCAGGTTCTCTGCGGACGATGAAAGATAGGAGTAATCCATCTTCCATGCTTTCTTGGTGTAGCTGGCCAATGCTGCGGGCCGGTTGACACGGTGCACCATTGTGGATGCTTTGCCGGAAGAGTCGGTCGCAGTGATTGATATGTCATTCCAGCCCCAGCGCTTCAGCTTGGCCTTGAAGCGGAACATGCCGTTTCCGTCGACTGTGATATTTCCTGATAGATCCGCATCGGTGGTTATTGTGGCGCCTGCCACGGTGCTCCCGGAGATTTGCGCATAGGTGCCGTCGGTTGTTGTTTCAGAAAGCTCAATTGGCACATCCATGATCGGGCGGTTGACTTTGAGCTCATAGATATTTTTCCGGTGCTTGGGTGTTTCCACGGTGATCAGGATCGTGTTGATGCCGCTGGGCTCGATGTTAACCGATGCGGTTACCATTCCTTCATTGTTAATGTAGTCTGTACGGTTCTGGTTGCCGATCAACACCCGTGTGCTTCCGGGCAGCACCTTGATCTTCACGGTCATGTTATCCTGGTCGGTGGTGGAGTTTTGTTCCTTTGGTGTGATGATTTTCAAGGGTGCAAGCGGCACTTCAATGTCATAAGGGTTGATGGTGATCTTGCGCTCAGTGTTGTCCGGAGACACAATGATGGCCTCCAGCGACACGGTCACTTTATCCTGCGCCTCATCGGTGATATAGCCCTGGTCATTCAGCAGCAGTTCGGCCTTTCCTTTTTGTATCGGCAGCTGGCGCTTCGGGTCTGTTACCAGCACCATATCCCCATCTTTGCCAAAAAAGGTGATCCTGTGCCAGGATTCTCCATCGATCATTACCTTTTCCACTTCTGGATCCTGATACGCAGTGTCTCCTTTTGCATTCGTCATGTCTGATATTGTGCCGGCGATCAGCTGATAGAGCTGGAAGACTCCATAACCCACGCCCACAAATAGCATGAGGATCACAAGTGTTGACACGATCAGCCGAGGCCAGCGGATCCGTACAGCCGTTGACCTTTGCGTTTGCTCTCTTGGCTTGGATCGGGCTGGCACCACCACTTCCACCTCGCGCCGGCCGGCCAGGCGGGAGAGTTTTGTGCGGTTGTCCGGCACCGGCGCACCGCTGTCTACCAGGTCTTGTGCGGCATTGTCGTTGGAGGATTCGTCATGCAGCACGATAAACTCACTTTTGTCTTCATAGGTTGGCTTGCCCTGCGTATCCCCCCAAAAAGGCGGCGGCCCTTTTGGCTTCACCGTTTCGGCGGACTTGTTATACCACAGCGAGTTGACATTGCCTTTGGGTTGCACGACGCTGTCGTTCAGCAAATGGGCGCACTTGAAGCAGGCTCTGTTGGTAGATTTATTCTCAGTGCCACAAACCGGGCATTTCATCCTGCGGGTTCCTTTCTGATCTCATGACGGTATCCGTATATATTGTTTCTTGCGGTGTGATAATCCATACACGCCGCGCTGTGCTGCTCTTGCACTATTTGTTTCTTAACATGTAATTATACATGATTTTCATATCGATGAAAACATTGACCGTGTGAGGTGCTTTTTCCCATCGCTCCAGGTGAAATGACGCTGCCCATGGTGTACAATACAGCAAAACAGAGAAGGAGGCGCCAATGCCCGCCATTGTGCTGGAGATTGATCTGGAAGCCGGCCGCCCCGCTGCCGACACTGCCGTAATAAATATGAAAAACTCACTGATGGCTTGTCCGCGCAGAGGCATCCGTGCGGCCCTGCTGATACATGGCTACGGATCCTCCGGTGTGGGCGGAGCGATCCGATTGGCGGTGCGCGGTGCGCTCGCTGACGGCAGCCTCTCCGCCGTGGTGCGTGATTTTGTGCCTGGGGAGCAATGGCACTGGCGCAAGCGGGAGCTGTTGGCACAATGCCCGGCGCTCGCGCGATATGAGAGGCGAATCGCGAACAACGAAGGGGTCACCGTGGTGTTACTGCGATGATTGCTTCCGGACAGGTTATGGTGTAGCTCGAAGGTTTATGAGACTGCCAGTCACACTTTTTGACTATTCTGTGTGCGTAATGGGTATATAATCAATTGTCTTGATGTATCGAATGATTTTGGATGAGGAAGGCATGGCTAAAAACAACAGACAATACGTAATGGCCAGTGTGGTGTTTGGCTTACTGGCAATCAGCGCAGCCTTGCTGGCCGGTGCGGTGTATTTGGCACAGGGCGATGGCCCTGCGTCTGTGCCCGCGCTTGCCTCTGGGGCGGTGGCGAGTGCAGGAGCAACCCCATCAGGCGGGCAGCCTTCTCCGCTGGCTGAATCCTCGGGGCATGCCGCTGCAACCGCAACAATTGTAAAGACCGGGGTGATTGGCACAGCGCGAGTGGCTCCATCACCGTCAGAACAATCGTCCGTCAGGCCCACTCTGACCATGCAAACGCCTACGCCCACGCCCACACATTCGGCAACCCCCTCTCCGTTGCCATTGGCCACCCGATCGGCATCCGCGACAGCCCAAGCCACGGCACCCCCTGCCCAAATAGCAAAGAAAACAATGACAATTCAACAATTGATCAGCCAGATGAAGGATACCCCCTTGGATCGATATGGCAGCATTGGGATCGTGAAGCGGGGCGATACTGCGTATTGTGCCTGGGCACAGGACTTATACCTGGTCGAAGACGGTGTGACCAAGCGCATCCTCGGCAATGTTGACAGTTTGTGGATGTATGTGGACGAATCCCATAACCTTTGGTTTGGTGTGCAGGGTGGAATAGGAATTGAGGGCAGTGAGGTTCGCGAACTGGAATGTGCCTATCGTTATGACAAGGCTTCCGGTGCCTTTGCATTGATGCGGCAGGAAAACCAACGCATACGGTTCCCTGATGGGCAGGGAATCCTGATGGTGGGGCCGTATTACCTTTATTTGGACGGCATCGCGTTGATGGCATGCCACACCGTCACCGGCAAGGAGGTTAAAATTGACACTGTTGCAGCCGAACCTGATATTCGGGTCTCGGAGGAATACAGCTCCGTATATTATCGCAACACTCGCGGTGAGTATATGGCGCTGTCCAGCCTGGGTGAAGACAGCCAGGTTGCTGTCCGATTGGACATGGCAAGGTTTCCCGGTGGGCAGTTTCATTGTGACAGCTTCGTCATGGATGCTGCCGGCAAGCTGTACCATTTCCGGCGCACAGGTTATGTGCTCATAGCAAACACAGGTGGCATGCCCTCGGGCTTGTCACCGAGCCAATCGTTCTTCTCATCCGGTGGAGGGATTGGATTCCCAGGATCAGACACTGTTACACTGAGCTATTACGATGTCGCGGCGAAATCATGGTTCAGCGCTGGCAACACCGCGCAGGAAGGATTGTTTTGCCAGGTGACCGACGAGGGCTGCTATTGGTTTGTGAATTGGAAGCCCGCATGCCTTTTCCAGATCGAAAAATCCAAATATGCCAAGTATGATCTTTCAGCGGCAATGTCAAGCTGTATATGGGCCGGTGCGGCCAATGGCATCATCTTTCTCTCTGAGAATGATTTCTACTCTGACTTTACCCACGTCTTCCTGCCGGATCAAAAGGCGCTGTATGAAATCACATTTCCCCCTCTTCCAGGAGACAAGTCTGATCGTTAAATGTGTGGTTATGGCGATCAAGGCATCAGTGGAATGCAAATCATGTGATGATCTAAGTTTCGCAATATCATCGTTTAGGTTGCTCGCATCTTGGGCAACTGTAAGTTAACGATTTCATTTCGATCCCCCGGTGAATTCGGTCGGGGTGATTGGGTGCAAAATTGGCGCAGATTAGCTGATCTGCGCCAGTGCCCGGATTGGAGTCACATGGAGAGTAAACCTTTTCAAGGTCCTGATGAGAAAATCACCCCAAGTGATTACATGCCACCGGTGGATGCAGAGGCTGATATCATTGTTTCAGACGATGAGCAGTCGGCTTATATTGGCATCCGCCCGCCCAAATACGGTGGTAACGACCTGACCTTGCAGCAACTCCAAGCAGCGCTTGAGAGACGCCGTGTGCTTTATGGCATTAACGACGGTGCTGTAAAAGAGCTGGCGGAAAAACCCATGTATAACGAAATGGTTCTTGTGGCGCAGGGCACAAAGCCGGTGCAAGGTTCAGATGCCGCTTTGGCTTATCACTTTAGTATGTCTCGGGAGATTAGGCCGCGCGAGCGGCAAGATGGCACGGTGGATTACCGCGATCTTGGTTTGATAGAGTCTGTTGCGGCCGGTCAGAAATTGGTGACCCTCACGCCTGCTGTGAAGGGAACTCCGGGCAGGACGGTGACCGGGCGGGTCATTCTTCCTAATCCGGTGCGCAGCTTTGGGCTGCCGATCGGAAAGAACACCAAAGTTTCAGAAAACAAGCTGGACTTGTTGGCGGCTTGCAATGGGTCGGTTGAGATGTTGAATGGTAAAGTGCATGTCAACACGGTCTTCACTGTGAGTGGGAATGTCTGCAGCGCCACTGGCAATATTGTGTTTGATGGCACTGTGGCCGTAAACGGCGACGTACAGGCTGGCTTTCTGGTGAAGGCCACAGGGAGCATCACGATTGTCGGCAATGTGGAGGGCGCGGTCCTTGAAGCCGGTGGCGATATTAAGATTGTGGCGGGCCTGGTAGGGCAGGGACGCGGCAGGGCGGTATGCGGCGGCAACTTCAAGGCTCTGTTTGTGGAAAACGCCGAGGTAGTAGCCAGAGGTAATGTGACGGCCGATGTGTTTATGCATTCTCAGGTGCGGTGCGGCGGCGATTTGGTGGCAGAAGGCAGGCGTGGCGTAGTCATCGGGGGCAGTTATATTGTTGGTCATGATGTGAAAGCTCTTTCGGTGGGCACCGCCAGCGGTGTGGTCACAGTGCTGGAGTTGGGAGTCGACCCAACTGTAATGGACAGCCTGAGAAACATCAAGGAGCGCATCCGCGTACTGGAACAGGAACATGCCAAGATCATCCAAATCGTTCGTATGCTGAAACCTTTGCATGACGCCGGCAAGTTACCCTCTGATAAGGTGTTCGTTCTGGATAAGGCCATCGCCACCAAAGAAAGCCAGGAACGGGAATCCGAAGAATTGCTTGCCGAGCAGGCAACCCTGAACGCTGCTGCCAGAGGGAATGGCTCCAGCCAGTTTCTTTGCCGACGGGAGCTGTATTACGGAGTCAAGATCTCCATTTGCCAGGTACCTTTTATTGTCCCCTCAGATTTGGTTCGCTGCAAGATATATTTGAGTCCAAACAGGGAAATCAATATGGTGGCGCTATAAGATTGATTACAACTTATCGATCTGCTCATCGAGCAAATGAAGCATTGTTTCGAAAATATATCATCTGTATATATAGTTATATAAAATACACAGGAACATGGCTATAATGAGGCTATAATATCTGTATGGCGAATTATGGCGATTTTTAAGAATTTACCTCTTGCAATATCGTAATCACATGTGTATAATTCCATCTTGCGCCTCGGAAAACGGCGCGTCAGGTTAACGGGGAGTTAACAAGGAATTGAAATAAAATAGAAATTCCAGTTGACAAAGAGCCGGCAACTTGATATCATATAAAAGCTTCGCCTCACATGAGGAAAGCAAACAAAAAGTAAGCTCACGCACCTTGAAAACCACATAGCACTGAACAAACAGTCAAGACGGAAAGAAACGCAATTCTATTTGAGAATCGAGTCCGAGAGGATTTGAGTTAGGATTTGAACATGAGAGTTTGATCCTGG
>JAEYRH010000004.1 GCA_023435705.1 Bacillota bacterium
GGCGGTGTCGGTGATGATTGAAAACTTCGTGGCCTCGGAGCCTGTGCCGGCCGTGGTGGGGATCAGCACCATCGGGGGAAATTCGCCTTCTATTTCCTTGCCCATGTAGTCCGAGATCGCGCCGGGCTGCACGGTCATCGCGGCGATGGCCTTGGCGCTGTCCAGCGGGCTGCCGCCACCGATGGCGATCAGAAAGTCGCACCCGGCATCCCGATAAGCTACCACGCCTGTGAACTTGTTCTGTGTATCATCACTGGTACCAGATTCTGACACCTTGCTGTATTGCTCCAGGCAGGAAGCATCCTTCTCAAACCCGGAGATACGCTCTTCCAGCAGCCGAATTTCCTTGGGGAACCGCTGGAGCACCGCATCTACCAGCGTATACTGCTGGCTCAGGTGATTGGCCTTCAGCAACTTCAGCTTGGAAACCTGGATGTCCAAGTCCATCTTCTCTTTGATATGCGGATTGCCAGTGGCGAGAGCCTTCACCTCGGCGTAGCTGAGCGCCGTCTCGTCAATGTCCTCGGCGCTGCGGACCGGGCTTTTACTCGTCATGATCTGTGATATGAACCGTTGCTTGTTCTCCAGAATCTGATACAGATACGCATCGAAAGTGTTCTCCGTAACGTACCGGAAGATATGTACTTCCTCGTTCTTGTTTCCTTGCCGGACGATACGCCCGGCACGCTGTTCCAAGTCAATCGGACAGATTTTGCGGATAATACTATTAGACTTTTGTGAATGTTAATAATGAGTGTCTTAGCAACACGCGATTGATGCTTTTATAGATATGGTAGTATTATGCTCATAACAGTGCTTCTATAAGAAAGAGGTTCAAATTGAATGGTTATTCAGCAGAATCACTTAATGCGATATTCGCAAGTTGAATATACCATAGTAAATTGGCTTTAACTCTATCTGGTAGTTTTCCAAACAATGAATAGATATCATTTATAGTCCTAAATGCTTGTTCATTTTGTTCCAAACATGCAAAAGTTACGCAAAGCCCCCCCAATGAATATGCCTCACCTATGTAATTATATTGTTCTCGATGAATTTTTAATGCACCTTCATAAGATTCCTTAGCGCAGGTATGTTGCCCAGTCCGTAGATATAATTCGCCCTTGCTATTAAGAACGTTTGCTAGACCCATTTTACATTTTTCTTTTTTATATAGCTCCTCTGATCGTGTATACAGATTTAAGGCTTCACCAATTGAACGTTTCTTGAACATAAGGACACCCTCACTATGAAGAACATTAGCGAGACTAAGTATTGATTGTTCTTGTTTATATAGGCCTTCTGCTTTTTTAAATAAAATCAAAGCCTCATCTATTAGCCCTTGGCGGACTTTCATTTCTCCTTTATCAAGAAAAGTATTTGCAAGACCAAGATTATCTTGTTCTTGTACAAATAGCTCTTCTGCCTGATTATATAGATTTAATGCTACCTCATCATCATTTAGTAGGCTTTTTAATCTTCCCTTTGATAATAATATATTGGGTACTCCAGAACCACAACGTCTTAATAATATCTCAGCTTGATCAAGTAACTTTCCAGCTTCTTCTATTGAGCCAAGACGAATAAGTAGCTCGCTTTTACTACTATATACAGAGGCTAATCCTAAATCATCTTTCTCTTGAATAAATAAGACTTCTGCTTGATTATACATATGGAAAGCTTTGTCAACTTCTCCGAATTGTATTAATAGATTACCTTTGTTTAGTAATATGTAAGCTTGACCAAGATGATCCTGTTCATTCATAAAAAGTTCTTCAGCTTTATTAAAATTATCTGATGCTTTTCTCAGGTAACCAATGCGTGCAAATAATTCTCCCATACTTTTATATAAGTTCGCTAAACTCAATATTTCCTTTTCTTGTATATATAACTTTTCTGCTTGAGAATACTCAACACGAGCATCCTTAACTAAACCCATTCGAAAGAAAAGATCACCCTTGCTGCGTAATACATGTGCCACACCAAGAGAGTTTTGATTTTTTAGGAAAATTTCTTCTGCGTCAATATATAATATCTTAGCTTCATTTATAGCTCCAAGTAAATGCTTAATGTTGCCAGCAATCCAAAAGGTGAAACCAAGTGTTCCATTATCAATATTGATAATTCCTTGATTTTCAATTATTTTGTTAATTATCTCATTTGAATATTGCGCCCTATATTGATATAAATTATACATTGATCTATGCAATTGAAGCATTTCAGACCAATAATGATGATTGAAAAGATATAATATAAGGAATAGAATATTATCAATTTGCTTAATAATACTACGATGATTTTGGTTCCATCCTATATGTCCAGGAGTAGATATATCTATTTTATTAATATAATAATTCAACAACAGATTGATACTATTTTGTTCACCACCTTGCTTCTCAGGAGATATATAATCAAATATTCTTTGCTTTATTGGAGAAAGCATTCCAAAACTTTCGGTATCAACATAAATAAGGTTAAGCTTTTTGAGAATTAACATTGAATCCATTAATAACGAAGATGAATTCGAAAAGATCTCATTTAGTATCGGTAGTTCAATATTACTTTGTAGTAAAGAAAAAATACCCCATATTTGACAGCAACACTCATCATCCTGGATTTTTTTAAATGATGTCGAAATTGAAATTGCGAGACTTTTTTGCTGCCGATTATTGGAAATATCAATACTAATTTTACCTGCTTCTTCATCCCATAATTTTTCTAACTCATTTATAGAATTTATTAGTTGACACTGTGAAGCTACCAAAATTATTGAAAGAGGATGATTATCAAGTTTTTCGGAAATAAAATCCTGTAAATTGTTTTTTTCTTTATCTAAAATGGATTTGTTACCGCCACTTGATTGCCAAATATCACTAAACAATGAAGTTGCAGCTTCATTATCAAGCGGCTTGAGTCCCATATAATAATCAATACCTGAAATTGTTTCTCTACTTGAAATTAATACCTTCAAATTACGTATACTAATACAATCCGAAATAAAGCTAAGTGTTTGTTCATCTCTATGTAAACTGTTGCTAGAAGAATCTGACGTGTAAAATATGTCTTCAAAATTGTCAAGATAAAGAAGTAACTTTCGATTTCTGCACTTATTATTGAGTATGCTCACCAACTTATCTCTTGAAATTATCATATCTTCTTTGAAAATTCTTAGGCTTTTTGCAATAGAAATTAATAATGATTCAAAACCACATTTCCCTTGTAGCATAACTGGCAATACAATCCATCCATCTCTATTTATGCGATTAGCTATTTCATTGCATATTTCAGTCTTGCCAATGCCTGGTGCACCACATACAATAAACAAGCTCTTGTTCATGTCTTGTAAATTAGTATACAAATCATGTACTTCTTTCTCACGTCCATATAAATTATGTCTATGTCTGAATTCTACAAATGTACTCTCATTTCTATTAGGAATAAATCCCTTCCGGGCGCAATCTTCAATAATTTGCCTTAATATAACTGCTACTGCGTTGTGTTGTCCGCTTGGATACCAAATTAATCGAATATTTAGATTCGAAAGCTCAATCTCTTTTCTTTCTAAAACTGACCAATGGTTTCCACTTAAAGGATCGATAATATTAGCACAAAAAGGATCATCAACTTTTGTTTGATCTGGTAATTCAACAATAGCAAAATTATAAAATTCACCTATACTAGTAACAGAACTTAGTATTTTAAGAGTCCTATCATTTTCTAAACCGCATCCAAGAAATAAGAAGCTACCTTGAATATAAAGTATTCTTAGTAAAGAAACAAAATCTGTTACTTTATCATCTTCAAACTCTCCATAAATCTGATTATAATCGTTTGAAGTTATTATACAAGATCTTGGATTATCAATATCGCCATGCAATTTTATTAAATAATGTTTGTTTATTTTAGTAGCTCGGTCGACAATAACTTTATCATATGGTAACCTAGGCATATAACAACCCTGAAATGGATGCCCTATACTCTCATATAGATTTTCTAGAACCTTGTCATAATTTGTAGTAATTATTGCTCCGCTCCATAAAAGTGTCACTAATCTGAGGGCTTCAGAATATTGAGAAATAATAAGCTTATTAGGACTATACTCATTTGATAAATCATCATAGAAACGACTAATCCCTCTTATTCTCTGTATATAAGTCGCAGCTTCTTCATATTGTCCATTCTCTATGTATTTATCAACTTCATTTCTATGCCCCTTGCCAGCTTCATCTGCAATTTTTCGAAGAATTTCTTTCCATAGTGGATATATTGGTTTTGACATGCCGGCTCCAATAAACGGAATCGAAATACCCCCATCGCAAATAAAGTTTAAAAGCATCTCATAGTATTTTTTGTTCTCTGGATGACAATCGATAATTTGTTGAAAAGATATTTCCATTGGTTATCACCTAACAGTTTTCATTTTTCTATATTGAAACAATAATAGCATAATTAATCGATATAAACAATATTCTATTATTCAAGAGGATTGCTAAATTCGTTATATAGGATTATGAGATTTCATTTTATTGTTATAGATAAACTTTGCAATGCCAACTGCACATAATTGACAAACTACCTTGTTGTTTTTAACCTCGTATTATAGGTAAACTAATGAGTATCTCCAAGTGATTAACATACCAGGAGTTGTAGAAATTCAGTGATAAATTTTGATAAGAAATTGAGATAAGGGGGGAAGTGTTATTCCCCCATCAATTTCTACCGAGAGTTCTTTGCTTCCAAGCGGCACATAGGACATCGTAATGGCCTACCTTTCATAACCCACGGCTTTCCGCTCCGTCATTTCCTCATCTGGCTCACTATCGATCATCTCATTCTCTCGCTTATCCATGTTGAGTAGGATGTTCAACTCAGCCAGGCGAGCAGACTTCATTTGCAACTCCTGCTCCTTTTCAAACGGAATGTCGATCTGTTCCTTGGCCGTCTCCATCTGTTGCCGGAGAGTCTTGAGCTGTTCCTGGCAATACGCCAGCTTCTTCGGAATGTCGGCTAACGCGTTGTCCAGGCGAGTGATGTTGCCGTGTACGTCGACGCCTAGTGTTACCAAGTGACCAATAGTTCCCTGTAGAGTGATCTGGTACTGCTTCCCGAAGCTGTCAAATGAAAAGAACATCGGGAAACCCACATAACTTCCTAATTCCTGCGGCTCTGGTGTCGTCATCAGCTTGCAAGTTTCGAGGATGGCCACGCCGGCCTGGGCCTTCTCGGTGTATGCGATACCCTTAACAGTCATACCGACGAACTTGCTCTCCATGTTACCGCCGTCACCTACGCTGGTAGGCGTCGACGCTGGGCTGTGATGTTCCAAATTGGCGAGATCATTTTCAAAGCCAGATATGCGTTCTTCCGACTGCTTGATCTCTCGGGGGAACCGCTGGAGCACCGCATCCTCCAGCGCATATCGCTGGCTTAGGTGGTTGGCCTTTAGGAGCTTCAACTTGGAAACCTGAATATCCAGGTCCATCTTCTCCTTGATGTACGGATTGCCAGTGGCAAGAGCCTTCACCTCGGCGTAGCTTAGCGTCGTCTCGTCGATATCCTCGGCGCTACGGACCGGGCTTTTACTTGTCATGATCTGTGATATGAACCGCTGCTTGTTCTCCAGAATCTGATACAGGTACGCATCGAACGTGTTCTCCGTGACGTACCGGAAGATATGCACCTCCTCATTCTTGTTGCCTTGCCGCACGATACGCCCAGCTCGTTGCTCCAAGTCAGTCGGACAGAGTTTGCGGACAATATTATCGGGCGTTAACAGTTATCAGTACACATAGAGTACTAATAATTGGAAGCGAATGATACTTGGAATCATGTAATAGATGGCTTTATGACTGAATTCTCCCTTATACTTAACATTAAGTACTCTACAGCTGCCATGTAAAGATCTAGCGCCCGCCTTTTCAAGTTTTCACATTCGCTTGGAGGATCGTCTAGACCCAGTTGTGCTACTTCCCGTGCCCATGACCTGCAAGCGCCACCGCAGAGATAGCGGTAGTTGCAGCAGCTGCATCCGGGGTTTGTGTCAACTGTATGGCTGCTAAGAGAACAAAACCGCTCGCCTGTTACGATCTTTTCAAGTCCGTCAACAAAGGCACTACCCAGAAACGATTGTTCTGGATGGTAGGAGTAACAAGGATATGCTTCTCCGTCCGGCTCCACATAGAGGTTTTGGCCAATACCGCAGGAAGCAACGGGGCGAAACCCGGATTCTATCCGCTCCAACGGCGACAGATGGGAATAAAGTGCTTCCTGCTTAATGCGCTCGCCGGACCTGAGCGCCCTTCCCAGCGGAAGCAAAGGTCTGAACTTCACACGGACCATGCCAAGCCGGTTGCCCAGGTCCTTTACCGCCCTGCCCTGGCTGCCGTTCACCTGGTCAGCCTGCATCGTGGCAGACAGAGAAAGCTTTGCCGGCCGCGTTTCTTTTGCTCCCGGGCTGTATCTGATAGCACTAACATATTCCTCAAGGTTTGCCAATGTCTTGTCATAGGCGCCTTTACCTCGGCGTAGATCGTGCCCCTCTCTGTCTCCATCCATGCTCACGACGATTTCGTCAAATGCCGTGGCCAGCAGGTTGTGATCGCAGCAGGAGAGCGGCATGGCGAAGTTCGTACGCAACACAAGCATCGCTGGCTTGATTTCCCAGCGCAGCGTTTGCAGCAGTCTCAACAACTCAGCGCGATCCGATCGCAACAACGGTTCGCCACCTGTCAGCACAATTTCACGGAATCCGCATTTGGCCCCATCCCTGACCAAGGCAGCGATGGCAGATGCATTCATCACCGAAGTGTTTGCATTGCTCCCCGCGGAGGCATAACAATGGCTGCACTGCAGTTGACAGTTCCACGTAACATGCAGATACAGTTTGTTCAGCATTTCACCCGGCTGAATGCTGTTCCATAGCGATGTTAATGCTGCCAATGCGGCATCTTCCGCTGGATAAACGCCTGCAGTTGCGAGCCGTAAAGCCACCGCGGGCAGATCCGGCCCCGCAGCCAGCTCATAAGCCGCAACGATCCTGCGAGCGGTGTTTGCGGTGTGATAGGGGTGCAAGTGCTCGCGTACAAGGCTGATCAAGGGGCCTGTTCGAAGCAGCGGATGACCTTTTTCGGCAGGACCGAGTTCAGAGATCGCTTTCTGGTTCTCATCCGAGACCATCTCCTGGTGCAACTGATCACGGACGCGGGAAAATATGGTCTTGTATGCTTCACAATAGGGGTCTCGGCCGTCCGGGTCGCCGGCCGCCAGCGAATTATAGGGGCAGCCGCCTTTGCAGTAGCCGTAGTGCTGGCATTCACCGCACTTCTCCGCAATGTGCGATTCCCGCCGCAGCAGCCTCAGCGCCCCATCGCTGTTAGCAAGGTCTTTCATCGTCGGGCGCTCGGCGATGTTGCCTAGCCGGTAATCCTGCCGGCCAGCAAACCGTTGGCAGCCATAGATATCTCCGGTTGGGTCGACTGACAAGAACATCCCGAAGCAATCCTGAAACGTGCAAACCTTGCCATGGCCCAGAGCAACACCCTGGCAAATCTGATCGATCGTCTCAATACGGATATCCTTACGCTTCTCGAGGTAACGGTCAAGCAATTCGTGGAACAGCGCCGCATACTGCTCCGGCATCAGCTCAAATCCGGTCTTTCTCCCGATGGACGCCACACAAGGGTGCATGCAAAATTGCTGCCCGCGGGAAAGGAAATCATCAAAGACCCTTCGCCAATCAGGAGCGGATAGTGAGGTAAATGTGGCGATACACCCCGGGTGCAACCCGTGGGAGCGGGCCAACTCGATCCCGCGCAGCGTTCGCTCCGAATACCCTTCACCGCGCTGCAAACGATTGATGTCGTCAGGGCCATCCAGACTTGTGCTTACAGACACACCGTATTTGGTGAACAATTCACAATACCGGTCGTCCAGCAGCCACAGATTGCTCTGTATGGCGATGCTGCATCCAAGGGAAGCAAACCGATGGTAAGCCCCCGCTACAAGTGCTTCCACGACAGCATGGCCCGCCGCAAGGGGTTCCCCGCCATGCAGCGTGATGCGCACCCTGTTCTGCCCGGTTTCTTCCACGATGGATTCCATAAAGTCAAGCGTGCGTAACGCAGCAGGAACATCCATCATCGGCCCGTCGTTGGGGCCGAAGCAGTAGGAACATGCTGCCGGGCAGGAAAGCGACGGCACGATCATGAAGTGTGGGCGGTAACGCTTACAGGCTATTTCGGACATGATCATAATCCAAGCCAATGCCTTTGTCAGTGTGGCCGTCACCGCTGCAGTCGGAGGAATGGTCCGTATAATAATCAGCGTGTTGGTTCTCCACTAATGCAATGGCACTTGAATCGAACGAGTACAGTTCCGGCCGTGCCTTTGCTAATGCAATCAACGTCAAAGCAGCGTTTTTTCGGGACTCCCAAACGTTGTGGTAGCTGTCTTCTGCCTGTATTGCCATGGTAAGGTGCTTGATTGCTTTGCGCAACGCCGGGGTCACCCGTTCGTCGGCGCAGCTCAGCAGGTGACGGATATCACCGGCTCCCCCCACCACGTATTTGTTCCAGCCCGGCTCGCCCAAACCCTCGAGCGTCTTGACCGCCGCCTTGCGCACCTCGGCATCCTCATCTCCCAGGCATTCGATTACAGGCAATGTGGCCCGTTTCATCTTCAGAAGCAGAATGAGCTTCATTGCCCGCTGGATATCGTTGCTGGACGACGACTTCAACATGCCGATCAAAAAATCGCCGACTTGCCCGTCACCAATTTTCTCCAACGAATGAGCATCATCTTGTGACATGGCAGGCGCAGCGCTTTCTATCATCCGAATAACAGCATCCGCCACGTCGCTCTTGCCTCCGTGGGCAAACACCTGCAGCATCGGCTCCGCAATGGATAGGTCCTTGAATTTCTCCAGTGCCCCTGCGGCTTCGCGCACCACCAATCCATCCAAGTCCTTTATCGCTGCCAGCAACGGTTTTACGGCAACCGCGTCACCAAGCGCTCCAAGTGTTTTTGCCGCGTCCTTGCGGACTAATGCTTGTGGATTTTTAAGCTCTTCAACCAGCGGAGCAACAGCGGATTTGCTTTTGATTTTGATCAATGCTGCCGCTGCATCTTTTCGGTAAGAATCGCTGGTGCGGAAGATCGTTATCAGCGGGGGTATGGCGGCCGGTTCGCCGAAATTCCCGAGCGCATGGATGACTGCGTTTTTCACAGTACTGTCTGCTTCGTCAAACAGCCTAATGATGTGCGGCAATGCCCGCTCATCCCGGAGCTCACCCAGCGCCAGGATCGAGCCGATTCGTCTGTCTCTGTCTCCATGATCCAGAAGCCTCAGCATCATATCCGCGACTCTGCGATCCTTCGATTTGGCGAGTGCGGCAATATCTTCCATCAGCTGCCCGGTGACCAACGGCCTCCATTGGGTCTCACCGATGCCAGCGAGTGCTGCCGCTGCCGCCAGCCTGACCTCAGAATGCACATCGAAAAGTGCCCTGACCAATGCATCGGATGATCTCTTGTCGCCGAGTTTCCCCAGCACCTCCGCAATGTCCTTCCTCCGTTGTGCAATGCGATCATTGTGCTCCCGTATCCCTTTGGCCACAGCATCCCCGCCTACAGCCAGGAGCATCGCCTGCAGCTCAACTTCTGCGGCCCGCATATCGCCGCTGCTGGCGTAGAACGCTTTGATCAGCAGAGCAACATAGTCCTCCACAGCCTTTTTATCCCTGAGTTGGCTGGGATGCTTGATGTCCGACGAGTCGATCTCGACATAATTCGTTCGGTCAAGCAATACGGTCAACGGCATAGCGGCGCGCCTGTCTCTCAGGCTGCCTAACGCAGCAATGATAGCATCCTGCAGCATGCGGTCCGAAAGCTTGCGTATCAGCGGCTCCACGACCTCAGGGCCACCCAGATGCGCCAACGCTCGGACTGCCGTTTTCGCCACCTGCCCATCCTTGTCGTCCAGCATGGCAGCGATGGGCTTCATGGCATGGGGATCGTTGGTGTTTGCCAGCGCGATAACCGCATCGTCACGAATATCCGCTTCCGCATCTCCCAACGCCTGGACCAGCAGCGCGAAGGCGCGAGGATCCTTGCTCTTGCCCAGTGCTGCAACCGTGGATTTCCGCGCCTTTGTGCTGCCGTTTTTCAGGCGGTTAGCCAGGCCATTGAGCCTGATTCTTGCAAAGAACTTTTCTTCCGCCATACCTTCAACCCTCCATATTCTCTTCCGGAGTCTGGTTTTGGTTCATCCCCATCCGCTCTTTTTTTCGCACTTTTCCTCCCCGCAGCGAGCGCAGCGGAAATATGCGATAGTTCCACCGAAGCTGCAGGGGCAATTTGCACCGTAACAGGTCTCCGGGTGGCCACTGCTGCGCGCGTCGTCATGGTACACATCGCAAAAGAATTCTTCCCGTTCCAGGCACCATTCGTGACGGGTGCAGCCACACTGCCTGCACCTGCAGTCATCCCAGTTATACATCGATTCCAATCACGATCTACTTTAGTTCGGGAATTCATCATCGTCAACAGGTGAAGTGCTCGCATTGCCGCTGTCGGCAAAGATCTTCAGCGTATAGTCCGTCCAGCGCCTTCTGCTGCCGCTGCAGGGCATGGTCTGGTCAAATACTCTGTTATCAGCGTCCGTAAGGAATTTTCTTGATCCGGCATCATAATCGGTCCCGACAGAATAATAGATGTTGTAGGTTCCATTCTTTATCTTGATCTTCTTCGTTTTCTCACCGGCGCGCACATAAACCGTCAGCAGCGGTTTGGTGGGGTTGGATGTGCTGCAAAAGACGAACATTGCGTCTCTGTCCACATTGCCGTTGGATATGGTGACGGAGCAGTATCCGCCATTGGCGGACTTCACCAGCAATGTACCGGTGGCCGGCCGGGTGATCTGTCGCACGGTGAGCGTGACCGTCTCCTCGCCGCATGTGATCTTGTAGACCCCGCCCTTCTTCTGCGTGACAGGAAACTCCACCTCCTGTGACCCAGGCGCTACGGTTACCTCTTTGCATGCTGCCGCCTTGCCGTTGACCAGGAGCTGCACTAAGAATTTTCCGGCGACATCCCCGGTATTCTTCAACCGTACGGTGGCTGTGACTGCCTCGCCGGCCTTGACTTCCTCATCGGAAAGGTCAATATTGGTCACAGCAATGTGGGCCGGGGCCTTCACCTGCACCGTTGCCTGCGCCTCACCCAGGGAAACGACATGATCACCGCGGGCGGGGGCCTTCAACTCCGCGTCGAAGGCGGCTTCTCCGCCTGGTTCAATGGCGGCTTCCAGCATCTTCTGGTCTTTATCGTCAACCCTCAGCCAATCCTGGAAATCGCCCTTTACCTCGCCGGTGTTGCGCACGATGGCATGAACCTTGAAAGTACCTCCAACCATGAGAGAAGCAGGTTCGATGGTCAAAACCGTTTCATAAGCGGCCGGGGCGATTGCTTTGATCTTGCAGCTTTGCCCTTCCAGAGAGAGTGTGTGTTCGCCCTTCGAACCGATCTTAACAAGAAGCTCGAAACCCATTACGCTGCCCGGTTCGATTGTAGCCTTGCATGTGTTGGCGGCGGTTCCATCCAGCAGGATATCACCGGCATACGCGCCTGCCACCTCACCCGAATTGGCCACAGTGGCATTAACTGTAACGAACTCACCGGCAATCATCTGCTCAGAATCCACCCAAAATCTGGTGACCTGGAAACTGGCGGGCTTTAAAACGGTGAACTCATGCTCAACGCCGTTGATGGCCAGCTTGTGCAGCCCGGCCTCCGCCAGTGTGGCGGAAAATGTGGCAGGCTGGGGCGTTTTCGGATTGAGGCTCACCGGCTGGATGCCCGCCTCCTTGCCGTCTATCGTCAGCACAACGTCGGTGTCGCCTTTGAATAGCCCCATGTTTTCCGCTTGAGCCTCAACTGTGAACGGTTCACCGGCAACAGGCTTTTCCGGTGTGATGGCAATTTCAGAAATCTTTACGCTGGCCTTGCAGCCGCCCAATGTAATCGCCAGCAGCAACAGCATTGCGATGAGAATGGCCTTGCTCTGCCCCAACCTTAGAACTCTGCCTGCCATATCAATTCCTCCTCCTTAATTGCCTGCTCTACTTGATCTCAAAGTCCTTGCTTTCAAGGCCAGTGGCAATGTCCTTGAGCGGTGACCAATCGGTGATCGGGTTGTCGCGCAAGCTCAGTGCTTTCAGGCTCTTCAACCCAGCCAGCGGTGTCACATCCGCAATCTTGTTGTTATTCAGCTGCAGCCGCTCCAGCTGCGTGAGGCCCGCCAGCGGCGAGAGATCCTTCACCTGATTGAACGACACATTCAACGACTTCAACTTGGTGAGCCCGGCCAACGGAGAAAGATCGGAAATCCGATTGGAGTTGAATTCAAGAGAGGTGAGATTCACGAAGTATTTGAGTGGCGTAATGTCGGAAAAGATTGTGTCCTCGCTTTTTTCATTGAACAAAGCCAACGACTGTGTCAGATAGGCATCGCGCATCGTAATCGGCCGGTCGTGGATGTTCATGGCGCTGCGAAGCGCCTTCTCAAACTGCGGTTCGGCAATCTCGATGGGGTCGTTGGGGATGGTGCTGGCATCCAGGACCTCAAAATCCTTTTCGGTGAGCTTTGGATAAATATCTTTGATGGGGCCGAAATCGGCGATGGGATTGCCGTTGAGCCTGAGGCGGGTCAGCGGCAGGCCTATCAGGGCAGAAATGTCTGTCACCTGGTTATTGTCCATGGCAAGCAAATCCAGCTTTTTCATGTTGGCGACTACGCTGATGTCTGTAATCTGATTGCCAAACATGAAAAGCGATGTGAGTTCCGTCATACCAGAAAGCGGGCTTATGTCTGTGATTTGGTTCCCCCAAATGTGCAGATCATACAGTGCAGTCATGCCGGAAAGCGGGCCGATGTCTTCAATCCGGTTGCCGGGGAGCTTCAGGCTCTGCATCTTTGTGAGGCCCGCCAGGGGGCTGATGTCGGTGATGGCGTTGAACGTGAGATCCAGCGCCGTAAGGTTTGTGAAGTATTTTAACGCATCAATATCCTTGATCAACACTTCCTCAGGGAACTGGGGCTGCCATTCATTCGAGAGGTTCAGCTCCGTCACCGCCGCCACCTCGTCCACAGTGATCTCACCGTCAGGCCGGTTCATCGCGGCACGCACTTTGGTTTCCAACGCAGCATCGTGGAAGGTTACCAGTGTAGGCGCTTCTGTTGGAGAAGGTGCAGGCGCTTCCGTTTCCGCAATTGGGGTCGGAGCCGCAGTCTGGGTGGGCGCCGCACCGCAGGCAGTGAATGCAGACAGGAGTGCCAGGACCAGCAACATGGTCAGTACTTTTTTCATCCTTGATCTCCCCTTTCAGTTTATGAGAGCCGGATACCGGCATGAATCCGTATCAATGAGTAACGGTAGTTGAGTCTGCTCTCTGCAAATGCCGGGCAGTCAAGCGGGTCAGCGCATCCTGGAGGATGGCAGCCACCTGCCCCCGGCTGCTCGCCACGTTGTTTTGCCGCGCCCAAAGCCGCTCAAAATGAGCCTGGAATTCGCGCACGAGCCAGGGTTGGTCCGAATGGATCATCACAGGCTCCTCACCGTTCCAGGTGTTGATGGCCATACTCCGATGCTGCTTGATGTGCCAGCAACTGTCCGTGTGCAGTGGGGCAACGTCATCCATGATCATCATTTGAAATGCCGGCACATTCTCGAGGGAAAGGAGGTATCCCTGAAGGATGTCCGCGCATCCTTGCGCGTCCAGATCCACACATCCTTGCTCCATGAAATAGAGCCCCGGCATCCGGCAGCACCCGCACTCCACGATCCGGTTTAGCCTGGACATCGGGAGAATTTCACGAAAGACAGTGCCGCCGGCGAGCACCTGATCCATTCCTTGCTTGAACCGGCTGAATTCGGCGCTGCGCCAGGCGAGCTCGTCACCGCCCTGCCCTTGGGCCCGCAGCACCCTCTCATAGGCCGGGCCAGCCATAAACAGGGGGTTTATGCTATCCTTCACCACATCCAGATGGCCGGGCATGGCAAACTCCTGATACAGCAGCTCCAGGATATTGCGGGAATAATTATCGTCATACACGTTCAACGCCTTCTGTGCGTAACGAAGGATCCGTTCAAAACTCATCTCCATATCGCGAAGGAACTGCCCATCGCGCACAACCATGCCCACCGGCGCGGACACGCCTTTCTTGATTTCACTGATGAGCAGGGCAGCCTGGCCGGGCAGGAGGATGTGCGTCTGGCTGACCACCGCCTGGGTCATGCCATGAATGGTGAAGATGCGCATCTTTGCCGAAACCAGCAGCGGAAGATAGCAATGAATTAGCCCGGACATGGCCTCGGTGTTCCCCGAGATGCGCACCAGGAGCCGGATGTTGCATTTGCCGCGATCAGCGGCCCTGACCAGGAGCCGAACAACCTCTCCATCGGTAATGGCCGTTGCCTCGTCGTCAGAAAGAAAAACATCCAAGGCTGCGCCATCAGGCAGACTCTCCAGCAACCGGTCAAGCTCCATGACAAGGGGGAGCAGGTTTCCGCTTTGGCAGACCCGCTCTTCTTGCGGAGCATCGGCGGAAACCGCCGAACCGCTTCTGTACTGGAGCCGGGATGGCGTGCCGATGTTTCTGCGAAGGTCATCCCCATCGGAAGCCAGCCAGAGAATCAGGCTGTTCTGCGCAGACCCCGCCATGCCCATTTCTGTCGGCAGCCCCGAACGCAGGAAGTTTTCCTGCAACCAGCGGAAGTCCTCCATGCGCCGGCACCGCTTCATCAGAAGTTCTGCCAGTGCTTCCATTGTCACGCTGGAGGCCTTCAGCTTCCGCTCGCCGCTGAGCCACCGGCTCACCAGCGACGGATCAACCCCCAGTGCCCTGGCCAGCTCGCTATTGCCAATCTGGAAGCGCTTCAACACACTTCTTAGGTTTTCTGTCGGGTTCAGCATGAGCCCTTCCTTCCAGCAGTCGTTTAAATGCTATTACGGCAAATCAACCATGGCCCAATCATAATCAATCCTCACTCAACCCCTTGATGTATTGGAACGCACTCGCCAATACTTTAGCAACCTCTGCATCACTGGGATAAGAACCGGACGCCCCCTGGGCGCTGTCCTTGGTTGTTTTGATGCTCTGCGGCGGGTCTCCACCGCTGACAGTGTCACCGGCATACAGCATTTCCATATCGGGATAGTGTAGGATGCTGACGTCGGCATCCACACGCCGTGCGGCATCGCCGTTGGTGTAACGCCCTACCACACGCGCTGTATACTCCAGCATCACAACATATTCCGCTTCCTCAAGTGTTGACGGGATCATGGCTTCCGGCAGGGCTGCCGTCATGCTCAGGGAGATGCTGCAGGCATTGTTGTTGTTGATATAGACCAGCGCCTTTTTCTTGCCCGCCGTGCCGCAGGGCGCCAGCAGCTTGCCATTGGAATCGAAGCAGGCTGCTTTTACGGAGAGGGCATGCTCCAACGTGTCGGCCGTGCTTTCAAAATGTTTGTACAGTATGCGGTGGTAGCTGCCCATTAACGCCATCCGGTCTTCAATCGTTTCGGTGGCAGCCCTTTCATAACGGTCGCAAGTGTCTGCATATTGCGTGTCCCACACCGGCAATGCAACGGAATCTTCATGCCCTTCAAACATGCGGCAGAGCAGCAGATATTCCATCATCCTGCCTTCCTTGTGTTCTTCTGCAACTATGTCACCTGCTTTAGTGTATTCACCATTGGCCACCAATGCATTCACCAAGCCTAAGGTAGCGTCGGAATCCCCCTGCCCAGCCAACCTCTCATATTGCTCCATCGGATCGGCCGTGGCCGTCGGCACAAGGCTTTGAGTCATTGGCCCGGGTGTGTTGCAGCCGTACACTATCCCAAGAAGAATAAAAACTATGATTGTGACCATTGCCTTTTTCACAATGAAACCCTCCCGCAGCCGATGACAATTTGTCATTGACAAAAATAGGATAGCAAAATGAAAACCCCAAATGGGATGCAAGCTGCACACATTTGCACATTTTGATCAATCTGGTTGCTACTTGAAGATGATATGAATGGGAGTTCCTGCGAGCGCTTGCGCAGCGTTGCGCATATCCTCGGTTAGGTAAACAGTTTCAAGCTTTGCATGCTCCCTCAAGGGAGTCAAGTCCATCCCCGGCATATTCCAGACACCGATGCTTTGAAGGTCGGATAAACTCTCAATTCCAGACAGTGATTTCATCGTCACTTCATCCAGCTCCAAGCTCTCCAAAGCTACAATGCCCTGCAGAGCACGCAATGAGTCAAGGGAAGAGAATGCGATCTTGAGCTGATGCACCGTTTTGCCGTTGAGGTGGGTCAAATAAGCCTGTGGATCCATGTTGACCATGTGCAGGTAATCGATCTCCCCCAAATGCGCTAGAGTGGAAAAATCCTTTATCCGGCAATCGACCAGGATCAGCTCCCTGATGCCGGGGCAATCAGCCAGCGGAGATAAGTCTTTGACTCCGTCGCATTGCGTCAGCGAGAAATGCATAAGCTCGGGAAGCTGGCGGATGGCGCGGATATCTGTGATGGGGCAGTTGTACACTTCCAGGGAATGAAGGTTGCGGAGCTGCTCAACCGGAGAAAGGTTCGTGAAGCCCAGATGCCCCAGACTCAGGCTTTGAAGGTTTGTGAGCTGGGCAATGTCATTCAGGTTGGATACTTTGCTATCCGCCGCATCGATCTCGCCGCGGTCGATTTTACCGCGCAGCTCGTTAAACTCCGGTAGTGTCTTGGCTGTATGGCCAGCGTAGAGATAAAGCTCCCGCACACCTTCCAGTTCCTCGGTGCGGATTCTCTCACCTTCCGCCTTGCCCAACTGCAGTCTCACCGCCCGCTCGATGAGGGAGCTGGAAAAATGGGTGTAGGCATTGTTGTAAAACAACGGCGGGCGCACATCGGTGAATCTACCCACCACAAACCCCGTGACCAGGCAAATGGCACACGCCACCGCCACGAAAACCTTTGCCAGAAGCCGTTTTTGCCTGGTGCCATCGGCATTGAGGAGCGCCGCTTTCACCTTTGCTGCAGAAGCAGCCCTTTTTTCCGGTGCGAATGCCACGCAATGCTCCACGATTTTCCGCAGTCGCTGGTTGCCGATCAAGGGCAATGCCTGCTTCGTATCCATCCGGCCGGTCAGCATCCAGGCCAGCAGCACACCCAATGAAAAGATATCTGCCTTGCAGTCGGTCTGGGCAAAGCCATATTGCTCCGGTGCAGCGAAATACTTGGTGGCAAAGCACACGGTATCTTCTGTGGCTTGCCCGTTGAACAGGCGCGAGATGCCAAAGTCGATCAACTTGATGCGCCCTTGTTTGTCAATGATGATGTTCTGCGGTTTGATATCACGGTGGATCACAGGGGGCGACTGTGTGTGTAGGTAGGTGAGGATGTCACAGAGTTGCATGGCTGCAGAAACAGCGGAAGCCACTGTAAAGCCCGTTTCGGAAGCGTAGAGATCCAGCGGCTGCCCATGCGCATATTCGCGCACCACGCAAAGCATCTGCTCGCTGCGGTATTCCCCGGTAAGAGCCGGCAGCCCGGGATGGCTAAATCTTTTCAATAGCTCATTTTCTGTTGCTGAGGACAGAAGGCTGGCATCCAGGTAACATTTTGCCACATGATAAACGCCGGTTAACCGGTTCTTGACCAGCAGAGTCTCTCCAGTGTCACTGTGGGCAAAGCACTCCAAGATCTCATAATCCGCCAGGAACCCCTCAGGGTAACGGCCACCCTTGAACCCCTTACGAAACGCTTCCAAAAGCGATTTATCCCGAAACGGCAGCTCACCCATTGATGTCATCACCGCCCAGCAAGGTGGCATGGATATCTTCCAGCAAGCCCTGTGTTTCATCGAGGCTTTTATGGTTCTCAATGCAGAAAAGGATTGCCGCATCCCGTTCGTCTTTCACATACAGAGCACTTTTGCGTGCCACCTGCAGCAGTCGCTGCGTGCCCCCCTCATCCAAGCCCAGCCCGAACGCAAGTTGGATCACCTTGTCGCGGGAGGGTTTCCGTCTGCTGTTGAAAAGCTGGTGCCCATAGGTCCGGTCGATGCCTGCCCGCCGGATCACTTCCCCGCGTGTGTGCCCCGATGCCTTGCACAACTCCTCGATATACTCATGGAAATGGGGGACACCCAGCCGGCCCTTGTTTTCCGCAAGGAAATCCTGAATGCTGGACGCTTTCAATAGTTTGCTCTGCACCAGTGGCGTTGGCAGGTTTTCCGGTTGAGGCATATAATCATCTCCATGAAGAAAAACACGGATTCTTTTGAGTCTCTTTGAGCAGGGGAATCATACTGGCATTATGGGGAATCGACGAAAAACATAGATTATATCCATTCTCTCCTATGATTCCTTTAATCATTATACATGATATAGCAATTTTTGTAATACATACAATCATATCTGACTGGTTCACATGTTACCGCTCATAGTGAACTGCGTATCATAAACAATCATTTAGTGAGTGCGAGCATTATAAACACACCCTGTGCCTCGAGTTACTAAGAACAGAGAAGGGGACAATAGCATACATCCCCCATCCATACTTACCTTTTCAAATAATCAAATTGCCTTATATGCGTTCCGATTCCAAGACGCACCTGCAGCAGCTCGTTGTAGTCTTTCCCACTGTGTGGAGGACAGTTTTCGACGACATACCTGTCCATCAACTTGGCCATAATTGCACTTGCAGCTAACCTTCCTGGCTCATCATTATCCAGATGCAAAGATATGTTGTTTATCTGAGGAAAGTCCATCAGATATTGGGCAAGCGCCATAGGCAAGGTGCTTTCCTCGATGTTCCGTCTCGGCCTGTACACTCCTGCCAGCGACAGACAATGCTCCTGCCTCCAATCCTTTCCATCTAGAAGCATCAACGTGCCGAAAGAGAGCAGGTCGATGACGCTCTCAAACAAGCGAAGCCTCCGACCTTCACCACATGTCGGTATGGAAAAGGAATACCGCTTGTCGCTCCCAGGAGCATCCCCCATGAACCGGCTGCCGGTTGTACCTCTGAGCATCCCATACCGAGGCGCTCCTTGTGGATCGAACCCAACAAAGACAGCATTGTGATGCTCCCGGCTTTCATAAAACCGTCCCGTTTGAAGGCAAAACTCAACGATGGAACGATGGATGCAACGGCCTACAAGATAGGAGATGACCTGATCATTGTTTTCATTCTGATCCGGAAGAAGAAGTATCTTGAGCTCATCCTGCACTACCATCCGAGAACAGGCAGGCGGCATAGTAACCGCCTGCCCATTGATCCGGATAACCGCCTCGGGGAGCGACATGCCCTGCACCTTGATGAGATAATCCAACGCTGAGCGCCCACCTATATCGTGCGACCACCAACACCATTTGCCGTTGGAGATTTTAAGACTGTCGTGAGTGCGTGTGGTATAGACATTACCGGATAAACGCACCAGTTCGTCCGGCTCATAAGTCTGCAGGTAAGTCAACAGATCCATCCGCTTTGCCGCCTCGATCTGCTCCCGGGTCACATAGGGCATCTGCATTCACCTCATCATTCATATCCAACTGCCTTCCTTTCCTGTTCAGGCGGCTCCTCCTCCGGCTCCGCATCCATGATGACGTTCTCTCGCTGATCCATATTGAGCAAGCTGTGTAGTTCCGCCAATCGAGCCGACTTAGCCTGCAGCTCCACCTCTTGCTCAAAAGGAACTTCGATCTGTGCCTTCGCTGTATCCATCTGTTTCCGTAGGGTCTTGAGTTGTTCCCGACAATACTCCAGCTTCTTGGGGATGTCGGCAAGCACGTTATCCATGCGGGTGATGTTGCCATGCACGTCGGTACCAAGCGTCACTGTATGGCCGATGATACCCTGCAGCGTGACCATATATTGCTTTCCGAAGCTGTCGAAGGAAAAGAACATGGGAAAGCCCCTGTAGCTGCCCAATTGCTGTGGTTCTGGCGAAGTCATCGCCTTGCATGTTTCGAGGATGGCCGCTCCGGCATCGACTTTCTCGGTATAGGCATTGCCTCGAATGGTCATGCCAGTGAACTTGTTCAGTGTCTCATCACTGGCACCAGATTCTGACACCTTGCTGCATTGCTCCAGGCGAGAAGCATCTTTCTCAAACCCAGAGGCACGCTCTTCCAGCAGCCGAACTTCCTTGGGAAACCGTTGGAATACCGCATCTTCCAACGCATACCGCTGGCTTAGGTGGTTGGCCTTCAGGAGCTTGAGCTTGGAAACCTGGATGTCCAGGTCCATTTTCTCCTTGATGTACGGGTTGCCGGTGGCAAGAGCCTTCACCTCGGCGTAGCTGAGCGCCGTCTCGTCAATGTCCTCGGCGCTGCGGACCGGAGATTTGCTCGTCATGATCTGCGAAATGAATCGCTGCTTGTTCTCCAATATCTGATATAGGTAAGCGTCAAATGTGTTCTCCGTAACGTACCGGAAGATATGCACCTCCTCGTTTTTGTTTCCCTGTCGAACGATGCGTCCGGCACGCTGCTCCAAATCAGTCGGACAGAGTTTGCGGACAATATTATCGGGCGTTGGTAAATGTTCATAGCAGGTGTGTTAATAACATGAAGTCAATTCATCACGTATAGAGAAGCGGATTATGATAACACGAAGTTGGATTTCCATGATCTGCTGGCAAGAGCTCATGACCACCGGCTTAGTCATTGGCCTGATTAAGCCCCAGAAGGGCCTGCTACCAGAATGCATCTATAGATGCGCTGAAATTTCGCCAACCGCTAATCCTTGTAGGCATTCCAAAAATGGATACAGACTTCCCTTACGCTCTTCTATGCCTTATAAAGACAACCAGCAATATGACGCCAACCAGAACCAAGCCGCCCAGCAGCCACCATATCAAACCGATGCCGCCGCCAGGATTCACAGTATCGTCAGCGTTTGCGGGCACCGCAGTTACAGCAGGCGTATGAGATGGGGATGGCGATGGTGATACGGTTTCAGTCGAATCGGGTTGCGTATCATCGACTTCGGCAAACACCGCGAAGGGTGACAGGCCGGACACCTGGATTGTCGCCATCCTGTCTTTCACAATGACAGTGTAATTTTCAAGTTCACCGTTATTACAGTGCAGAACCGTTACTGTTTTTCCATCGTATTGCGTTCCGACGGGCAGGCTAATGGAAATCATACCTGTGAAGCCGCCGGAAAGGGAAATGTTCTTGCCAAGAAGGAAAACGTAGTCGCCGTCATCCATCCGCTGCCGAATCGCATCGCAGGCTTCGCTATCCCCGAGGTTCAGCTCTGTCACAGTCAGCACAGCGTCCTCGCGAATGTTATCGCCTGAAACCGAGATGCCGGAAGAATCGTCCACAAGCGTTTGGGCGATATAGACCGGGTTTTGTTCCCAATGGCCAATATACTTTCTGTTACCCCAAGAGCCTGCCGGTATCGTAACGTACATCACCATGCCCGAAACACCGGTGCCCGACCAGCCGACAAATGTATAACCCTCTTTCTCCGGATTATTCAGCGTAATGGCACCGCTTTTGACGGTATAGCTGTCCGGATTGGGTTCGTCGAGCGTACCGCCATCCAAATCATAGCGTATGCTGTAGGTGTTCAATGTCCAGTGTGCGGTATACACTCTGTCGCCGATGGAATTTGCCGGTATAGTCACGCTCAGTGTTGTTTCATCAATATCCGTGCCAGACCAGCCGGCAAATGTGTAACCAACCCTCGACGGGTTTTCCAGCGTTATGGGGAGAACCTCCACCGTATAACTCACAGGGTTGTTTGCCGCGTCGCCCGCGAGGTCGTAAGCCAGCGCATAGGGAGTAGGCGTCCAGTAAGCGTGAAGCATCAAGTCGCCGTCCGTCTGATAAACTGTCTCTTCGGTGTACTCGCTGCCCGCGCCGCCTGCTGCGGTGAACCATCCTTCGAACGTGTAGCCCGTCCTTACGGGCGTCGGCAGCTCGCCCACCGCCGCGTCGTATGTCATGGTGATGCTTTCGGGTGATACCACTCCGCCCTGTGCGTAAAAACTCAGCGTGTAGTCGTTGGCCGTCCAGTGCGCGGTGTATTCTCTGTCGCCGGTGGAGTTCGCCGGTATCGTCAAGTTCAGCGTTGTCCCGTCAATATCCGTGCCTGACCAGCCGGTAAATGTATAACCAACCCTCGACGGGTTTGCCAGCGTTAGGGGGATATCCTCCACTGTATAACTCTCAGGATTGATGGCAGTACCACCCGCGAGGTCATAAGCCAGCGCATAGGTGTTGAGCGTCCAGCAGGCGTGAAGCGTCAAGTCGCCTGCCGTCTGATAGACGGTATCAGCGGTATACTGAGTACCCGCGCCGGAGGCTTCGGTGAACCATCCTGCGAACGTGTAGCCCGTCCTTTCAGGCGTCGGCAGTTCGCCCACCGCCGCGTCGTATGTTACGGTGATGCTTTCGGGTGATACCGTTCCGCCCTGCGCGTCGAATGCAAGCGTATAGTCGTTGGCCGTCCAGCAGGCATAGAGCATACTGTTGCCGTCCGTCCGGTATACGGTTTCTTCAGTGTACTCGCTGCCCGCGCCGGAGGCTTCGGTGAACCATCCTGCGAAGGAGTAGCCCGTCCTTCCGGGCATCGGCAGTGCTCCCACCACCGCGTCGTACGTCACGGTGATGCTTTCGGGTGATACCGTTCCGCCTTGCGCGTCGAATGTAAGCGTATAGTCATTGGCCGTCCAATGCGCGGTATACGCCCTGTCGCCGGTGGAACCAAACGGGATGGTTACGCTTGGGTTTATGCCCGCAATGCCTGTGCCCGACCAGCCGGTGAAGGTATAGCCTGCCCTCGTGGGGCTCACAAACGTAAAGTCCGCGCCTTCGTCCGTAAAGCTCGCCGGATTCGGTGTGCTTATGGTTCCGCCTGCAAGGTCATACGTAATCGTGTAAACGGGCGGCGTGGTCCGGAAGGTATGGCTGGTGTCGGCGGACGCCATCACATTGTTGTTGGCATCCCGAAAACCATCAACCTTGACCGTGTAGTGAGTGCGGTTTGAAAGGCCGGCATAAGGCAGGGTGTAAACGGTGTTCCCAGCCGACCAGGTGCCGCCGGCTAGCGCTGTGTACTCGCCGCCGCTCGAAATAGAGACCGTACCCGTCCCATCTATGACTTCTTCATCAAACGTAATGACGATGCTGCCGTCAAGCGGCGCGTACTGTCCGGCCGGTTCGACGGATGTAACGACAGGGGGCTGCGTATCCGGCGCGAGCACGCCCGAAGATGTGTTCGCGGTGACCGAACCGCTGTATTTGAGCGGCGCGGGCGTCTTCGCCGCCATCGCCGCCGTTCCTGCGGGCAGATACAGATACAGCTTTCCGCTTGCGTTGGTTTTCACATCGTTTGCGCCGTAGGCGTAATAAGTGCTGCCCGCGCCCCAGGACAGCAAGCTGATATCCGACGACGCGACCGCCGCACCGCCGTCCATCACCGTGACGGTAGTAAGATATACATTGTCTCCGTTGGCGTTTTTCAGCGTGCCTCCGCTGCCGTATTTGCCCGCGCCGATTGCCGCCCCGCCGCCGGTTCCCTGCGCCTTGATACTGCCGCCGCTGACAACGACTGCGCCGCCATTATCGCTGTATCCTCCTCCGATGCCCGCGCCGTAATTACCGCCCGTTGCCGTAACCATACCGCCGGAAATCGTGACATTGCCTCCCGGATCTCCATCACCGCCGCCGATGCCCGCGGCGAAACTACCGCCCTTTGCCGTGACCATTCCGCCGGAAATTGTGACCTTGCCCCCTGAACCAAACATACCGCCGCCGATGCCCGCACCTGAGCTGCCACCCGTTGCCGTGACCGTTCCGCCGGATACGTTCACCGCACCGCCGTCGCCACCGAATCCTCCGCCGATACCTGCGCCGTCCCCGCCGCCTGTTGCTGTGACTGTTCCGCCGTGTATATTCACTGTACCGCCACCGTTAGATCTGCCGATGCCCGCACCTGATCTGCCACCCGTTGCCGTGACCGTTCCGCCGTATACGTTCACCGTGCCGCCGCCGCCACCGTATCCTCCACCGATACCTGCGCCGTACTCGCCGCCCGTTGCAGTGACTGTTCCGCCATATACGTTCAACGTACCGCCGCTACCCGTGAGTCCTCCGCCGATACCGGCACCGTAGCTTCCACCCTTTGCCGTGACATTGCCGCCGTATACGTTCACCGTTCCGCAGCCCTGCCTGTCGCCGCCGCCTAACCCACTGCTGTCTTCATCTCCGGTAACGTTCAGCGTTCCGGTGCCAAGGGACTGTCCGTAAATCGTAAGGGTGTTGCCCGAAGTAACGTTGATACCCACGTTATCTGTGCTTGCGGTAACCGCAAGCGAAGCGCCGTCGGCCAAGATCAAATTTACGCTGCCGCTCACTGTGATGGTGCCCGAGCGCGTCACTCCGCTGTCGTTCACCACATACCAGCCGGTGCCAAGGGTGGACGTACTTGAATCGACGACGGCAGCGGTTACGGTCTGCTCCGTGCCGGACCCGTCGATATACGTGACGCTTGCGTCGTCCGCCCGCGCCGTGGCGGGCAGGAGCATGAACGCAATCGCCGCAAGGATTAAAATGCTTGTGAAACGCTTCAATTTCATGGTTCCAGCCTCTCCACCGTCACAAGTACGGGTTCTCCCAATCTCTCAATTTTGCAATGGTGGCTCTGTTGGTATAATGTGTATATGACATTATGTTACAATATTAGCGGTTTATCGTCAATGAAAGCGCACTCTGAAAAGGATTAGGTTAATATCACCGCTCCAACTCGCAGGTCGATGGCGCTCTCGAACAGATGCAACTTTACCGAAACGTCTTTTGCCGAGGTGGAGAAGGAATACCGTTTGTCGCCCCCCCACATCGCTTATAAATCTACTGCCGGATGTACCGCGAAGCACACCTTATCTTGGTACGCCTTGCCGATCAAACCCGACGAACACTGCATTGTGGTGTTCCCTGCTCTCATACAGCTTTTCCGTCCGGATGCAATATTTAATGATACCTCTGGAAATGCCGCGACCGGCAAGATAGGCGATTACACGGTCGTTGTTGCCGTTTCTCTCTGGC
This sequence comes from Bacillota bacterium, assembly GCA_023435705.1. Taxonomy (GTDB): domain Bacteria; phylum Bacillota; class Clostridia; order Christensenellales; family UMGS416; genus JAEYRA01. Next base: position 25,104 of record JAEYRH010000004.1, read on the forward strand.
AACATCAGTTGCTTTGTCTCAGCAGTTGTTTCGGCTTGTGGGCAGGCGGCAAAGCCGCCGTCTGCCCATCAATTTGGTTTACCGCCTTGGGGAGCGATATTCCCCGTTCCTTGATGAGATAATCCAGCGCAGAGCGCCCACCGACGCCAAGCGACCACCAGCACCATTTCCCATTTGAGATCTTCAGGCTGTCATGGGTGCAGGTAGTATAGACATCGCCGGAAAAATGCACCAACTCCTGAGACTCTTAACTTTGTAGGTAGGTCAGTAAATCCATTTGTTTGGCTCGTTCGATTTGCTCCGGCGTTACATAGGGCATTATATATTCACCTCATCTCTCATACCCAGCCGCTCTGCGCTCCGGCTCCAGTGCTTCTTCATCCGGCTCCGTTTCCATGATGATGTTTTCTCGTTGATCCATGTTCAGAAGGCTATTGAGTTCCACCAGCCGAGCAGTCTTTGTCTGCAGTTCCTCCTCTTTCTCAAAAGGAACCTCGATCTGTCCCTTCGCTGTATCCATCTGTTGCCGAAGGGTCTTGAACTGCTCCCGGCAATACTCCAGTTTCTTCGGAATGTCGGCTAGCGCGTTGTCTAGGCGGGTGATGTTGCCATGCACGTCGGTGCCAAGCGTTACTGTATGGCCTATGGCTCCCTGCAACGTGACCATATACTGTTTTCCGAAACTGTCGAAGGAGAAGAGCATGGGAAAGCCCCTGTAGCTACCCAATTCCTGTGGTTCTGGCGAAGTCATTGCTCTGCATGTTTCGAGAATGGCCGCGCCTGCATCGACTTTCTCGGTATAGGCATTGCCACGAATGGTCATGCCAGCGAACTTGTTCTGTATATCATCACTGGTACCAAATCCCGACACCTTGCTGTATTGCTCCAGGCGGGAAGCATCCTTTTCAAACCCGGAGATACGCTCTTCCAACAGCCGGATTTCCTTGGGGAACCGCTGGAATACCGCATCTTCCAGGGCATACCGCTGGCTCTGATGGTTGGCCTTCAGTAGCTTCAGTTTAGAAACCTGGATGTCAAGATCCATCTTTTCTTTGATGTATGGGTTGCCGGTGGCAAGAGCCTTCACCTCGGCGTAACTGAGCGCCGTCTCGTCAATGTCCTCGGCGCTGCGTACCGGAGATTTGCTCGTCATGATCTGGCTAATGAACCGTTGCTTGTTCTCTAGAATCTGATACAGATACGCGTCGAACGTGTTCTCCGTAACGTACCGAAAGATATGCACCTCCTCATTCTTGTTGCCTTGGCGGACGATACGCCCGGCCCGCTGCTCCAAATCAGTCGGACAGAATTTGCGGACAATATTATCAGGCATTACTGACTTTAGCCTGGTCTTGAGCTTCTTTTACTTTATGGGGTTAAATCCTCAGAAAACGAAATAATCATGGCCCTCATGTTCAATTTGTTCTGTTGACATACAATTGAAACCCTTGTAAAATGGGGTGCATTTTACTCAAAATCTGTAGCCCGCTGCATTAGCATCGTGCCAGCTGGTAATCGCAAATACCAGGAGTGGGCTTGGGCGGCCGAATCACTCTAATTATTTATCCTCATATATTTTTATGTCCTTCCAGCCAGCTTCGGCAATATTCACTGCCTTTTTGATAAGCTTTGATTCCAACCCTATCGCATAGCCGCCAGATTCGGCGTTGACGCCTGCTGCCTCTATTACGACAATATCTTGCCAGTTTGATAATTCGTTAGAGAAGTCATAACCAATATTCCCGGTTGCAACAACTGTACCATCGGTTTTTAAGCCTAGAGTGACATTTTCACCCGCAGAAATTGCTACAATGTTATTCCAGGAAGATACATCACATACATGCGTAAGGTTTGATCCGGTAGCCACCACGGTACCATCTGATTTCAAGCCTACAGTCCAATAATCTCCCGCAGATACAGCAATAATATCCGTCCATCCGGACACATTGCATTCTCCATTGCCATTGTTTCCCACAGCCAATACAGAGCCGTCAGATTTTAGGCCAACCGAGTGGTGACCTCCTGCAGACACGGCAACAATGTCCGTCCATCCGGACACATTGCACTGCCCATTATCATTACTCCCAACAGCCACGACCGTTCCATCAAATTTCAATCCAACCGTGTGCCCCTCTTTTATGATAATTTGACCAACGACGCCAAACTTATATCCTACTGTATCAACCCCGCCCGCGGATACTGCAATAATATCGCTCCACGCGGATACTTTGCATTGGCCGTCTGTATTCAACCCGGCAGCTACTACGGTTTTTTGGGAAGTCAAGCCAACGGTATGCGTCTCCCCTGCGGAAATGGCGACAATGTCTTTCCATTTAGATACATTGCATCGCCCGTCTTTATTATATCCGGCAGCCAATACTGTACCATCGGATTTCAAGCCAGCTGTGTGCTTCGTGCTGGCGGATATGGCGATGATATCGCTCCATCCCGAAATAGCGGCCTTGTTGTTTTCTTCCAGTCCGGCGGTAACGATCTTGGTACTAGACCTTACTTCAGGGGTCGAAACAGCGGCGACATAGTTTGCATTGCATTGCCCGTCTTTATTACTTCCCACAGCCACGACCGTTCCGTCGGATTTCAAGCCTACTGTGTGGGATCCCCCTGCGGAAACCGATATGATGTCCTTCCATCCTGGAACATCGCATGCGCCGTCCTTGTTATGTCCCACAGCCACAACCGTTCCGTCGGATTTCAAGCCTACTGTGTGAGCCCCCCCGGCTGAAACCGATATAATGTCCCTCCATCCTGATACATCGCATTCGCCGGTTTTGTTACTCCCTACAGCCACCACCGTGCCGTCGGATTTCAGGCCTACAGTGAAAAAAGACCCTGCAGAAATGGAAATGATATCCTTCCATCCTGACACATTGCATTGTCCGTTATAATTATCTCCAACAGCTATCACCGTGCCATCGGATTTCAGGCCTACAGTGTGAGCCGACCCTGCGGAAATAGCAACGATGTCCTTCCATCCAGAAACATTGCATTCGCCCTCATTGTTATATCCCACAGCTACCACAGTGCCGTCCGATTTCAAACCTACTGTGTGGGAAAGCCCTGCGGAAACAGCTATGATATCCTTCCAACTAGAGACATCGCATTCGCCACATTTGTTATATCCCACAGCCACCGCCGTGCCGTCGGATTTCAAGCCTACTGTGTGAGAATACCCTGCGGAAACCGCTGCGATTTCTTTCCAGCTCGACATATCAAATTGGCCATCTTTATTACCAACGGCTATGGCTGAGCCGTCCGATTTGACGCCTACGGTAAGAGTGTCTCCCGCACTAAGCGTCTTCGCGTTTTTCTCCATCCAAAACGGCCTGTATTGCTCAGCCAGCGCCTTGCTGTCCTTATAGCCGGCCGCTTCCGCGAACAACGCCGCCGCGTCGGCCTTTTTCCCTTCCGACAGCAGGCTCTGTGCCTTCAGATACCGCGTCTCCAGCAAAAGCCGAGGGCTGTTTTCGTATTTGCCAAGGTCCTCAAACAGCCGTATTGCGTCATCATACTTTGCGGCCTGTACGCTTTGGAGTGCTTCCTGATACCTTGCATTTGGTATAATCACGAAGTTTGTCACGACACCCGCGGCTGCCAGCACTGCCGCCGCCGCAGCTAGCGTGATAAGGGCGTTTCGTTTCCGCTTCCGCTTCTTCTCCTGGGTTCTTCTTTCCTCCTCATCATATTTCTGCAGCGCATTCCATACGGAGTTTCCCTCCTGAAGGATTTGGATTTCCTGGCCGGTAAATTCCGGACTACGTAGGAAGTCCCTTTTTAAAACGATGTCGATGCGCGCAAGCCGCTCCACGACCAATTCCAGCTGCTTATCCAGGTACTCCTTTTTCTGGTGCGGTTGCTCTTTTTGCCTTTTCTCCAGCTGATTCCGCTTATCCCACAGCTTTTCTATTTCGGATACCACCTGCTCTTGTTCCGCTGGGTGGCGTTTCCAGAACGCCGTGAGCGCTTCCTGTTTCTTCTGCTCGTCTAGTTCCCTCTGCTTGCGCTCAGATTCTTCCTGTTCCTTTTGATTGGCGATTCTTTCCTGCTCGTCAATTTCTGCCTGCTTACGCTGCTTTATTCTCTGTTCGGCAGGCTCCCTAATTGCGCGGGTAACCGCCTCATCCCCGAATCGAATTGCCTTCTCGTAATTCTTGTTCTCCCAAAAGGCATCATCGCGCTCTGATAGAGCGGCGGCGTTCCTGATGTGCAGCTCGGCGAAAAGCCGGTATATATATGCCTGCGCGTTGGTCGGCTCCATATCCAATACGGCGTCGCAATATTCCAACGCGGTTTTCCACTCCTCATCCTCAAGGAAAAGCTCGATGCGTTTGAGCGACGCATCGATGTTGCCCGTATTAATCAATATGTTTCGGGTCTGTTGCCCGGCTTTTAGCTTTTCGGGTTCCGCCGTCTGCCTGCCTGCCCGGGCTATGCTGTTTGGCAGGGCAAATGTGAAGGCTATGAAATTCCGATATGCCCAGCTGTTCAATTGCAGCATGCTGACTTTTCCGCTTGAATACTGCACTACGACGGTATGGACTTCCTGCTTGCCCAATTGGCTCGCCAATACGCCCGCGCCTACGCCAAACCAGAATGTGGCGGTGGAGACTGCCTTAGGGCTAGCGTTTTGCGTGACGCTGCCCAAATCTTCATATGCCTTTATTGTCGAAGCGTTCAGTTCGCACTTGTTTGTGGATGACCTTCCGAAAAAGCCATTGTCAAGGACACCATCCACAATCATCAGGCTCTTGTTCTCCGCCCAAACGTACACATTCAAGCCGGCGAATTCCCCGTTTACGACTATCCCATGCGGATACATTTTTGCCATACAAAACCTCTTAACAGTTAGAATACATATATGCAAATAATTATAGATAATTAGAGGCTTGCGTGCAATGAGTAAACCAAATATAACTCACTCAGTAATGCGAACTGCATGTTTTAGGCAAACTACTGAGTATCTCCAACTTCGTTCTATAAACATACCACGAGTTATAGAAAATCAATCTCTAGTCTTGATAAAAGACGAGAGACGGGGGAAATGGTATTCCCCTATCAATTTCTACCTAGAGCTCTTTAGTTCTAAGCGATACATAGGATATCGCAATGGCCTACCTTTCGTAATCCACGGCTTTTCGCTCCGGCATGTTCATATCCTCATCCGGCTCACTGTCGATCATTTCGTTCTCGCGCTTGTCCATGTTTAGCAAGCTATTGAGCTCAGTCAAGCGCGCAGACTTCGTCTGTAACTCCTGCTCCTTTTCAAACGGGATTTCTATTTGTTCTTTGGCAGTCTCTAGCTGCTGCAGGATTGTTATTAGTTGTTCGCGACAATGCTCAAGCTTCATCGGGATGTCCTCAAGTGCATTGTTGAGGCGCGTAAGATTGCCGTGGACGTCCGTCCCTAAAACGACCGTGTGGCTCAAGTTTCCGCGAAATGTAATCTGATACTGCTTGTAGAAGCTGTCAAAAGAGAACAGCAGCGTGAAGCCCATATAGCTACACAATTCCTGCGGCTCAGGAGACGTCATTCCATTGCAGGCTTCAATGATAGCTGCGCCTGCCTTCGCTTTATCTTCAAAATAGCTGCCCTTGATGCTCATTGCGGCTAATTTCTCTCTATCCCCGTCACCCCTATGCTCCTTAAACAGAGCCAGATCGCGCTCATATCCGGCAATCCGTTCTCCCGCAGCTTTGATCTGTTGTGGGAAATCGTGAATCAGCCTATCCTCTAGCGTATACCGCTGGCTCAGGTGGTTGGCTTTGAGAAGCTTCAGTTTCGAAACCTGAATATCCAGGTCCATCTTCTCCTTAATGTATGGATTTCCGGTAGCAAGAGCCTTTACTTCAGCGTAACTGAGCGCCGTTTCGTCGATGTCCTCAGCGCTCCGGACCGGGGACTTGCTTGTCATGATCTGCGAGATGAACCGCTGCTTGTTCTCCAATATCTGATACAGGTAAGCATCGAACGTGTTCTCAGTAACATAGCGGAAAATGTAAACCTCCTCATTTTTGTTCCCCTGCCTGACGATGCGCCCGGCTCGCTGCTCCAAATCAGTCGGACAGATTTTGCGGACAATATTATTAACCCAAAGAAATTTCCATTATATTTAAACTTATTACCCCCATTATCCATTATGATTGATGTACCAATGCGGAGGAAGCATGAACGACGATCAATTGATGCTGGAGGCGGCAAAGGGCAACCGGGCAGCCATGGAGTTGCTTGTGCTGCGTCATTACGATGACGTTTATGCCTTTGCCACCCGGCGCACCGGCTCTGTGCAGGCTGCACAGGACATCGCGCAAACCACATTTGAAAACCTCGTGCGCAGCGTGGGTGCTTACCGGCCTTTGGGCCGGTTCCGGGCATTTCTTTTTACCATTGCCGCCAATGAAGTGCGTGCCTATTTCCGAAACCGGCCCAATACTTCCGTGCCGCAAGACGAAATCAGCGATGGTGGCGACGGCATCCGGTTGCTGATGCGCCGCGAGGATTACCGTTGCGTGCGCGCAGCATTGAACGAGCTGCCGGCTGCCCAGCAGGAGGCGTTGATTCTCTTTTATTACCACGACATGAGCATCAAGGATGTGGCCCGCGTGACCGGTAGCAATGAAAACACCGTGAAATCCCGCCTGCGCCTTGCCCTGGAAAAGCTGAGGGGCAGGCTGAGAGGAGAGCTCGATGAACAGGAATTTGTCTGAACTGGATGCGGACACCCGCGCACTGCTGGAGGAACTGAGCGGCAAGCTTGATGCCTGCGCAGCGCCACCAGCACCGCAGTCCATCCGCGAAAGCATTGCCCGCAATGCCGCGGAGCTGCTGCTCGCCAAACCATCGGCGGCACAATCGTTGTGGCGTCAGCTGCGCATACAAGCCCAATTCCTGCCCTGGTGGTATTACGCAGCCAGCGCGGTGCTCTGCGTGGTCGGCGTAATGCTGCTGCGCCTGATGCCCTATGACAATGCCGCCCGCATCGGTCTGGTCATCGGCATGGCGCCGCTGCCGGCTCTTTTGGGCCTTCTGGAGCTTTTCCACGGCGCCGATGAGGGTATGGGCGAAATCGAAAGCGCCTGCCGCTACGCACCTGCCCGGGTGATGAGCGCCCGAATGCTGATCGTGGGCGTGATCTCGGCGTTCATCGCCGCCGTCATCGGCATGGCTTCGGGGATCGCCCAGGGGTGGGTGGCAGCCGGCGTGGTCGTGGTGCCGTTCTGCGGCGGCTCGGCGTTGGGGCTGCTGCTCTCGTCGGCGCTGCGGGGCCGCGCCTCCAGCGCCCAGGTGGCATTGGCGATTGCGCTGACCAACGGCGTGGCTGCGGCCGCGGTGAATTCCAGCATCAGCAACCACGATATGGCGCTCACACCGGTCGGTTGGGCGCTGGCGATGGTGGCTTCTGCCATCGCCCTGGGGTTTGCTGTCAAGACCCTGTCTTCCGAACACTCCAAGCTGATGGAAAGGAAACTGCTGCAATGGAACTGAGCGTATCGAACCTGACCAAAACCTATGGAAAAAAAGTGGCTGTGGACAATCTCTCATTCAGGCTGGGCGGCGGTGTGTATGGCCTGCTAGGCCCCAACGGCTCCGGTAAAACCACGCTGATGCGCATGCTCACCGGTATCCTGGAGCCCACTGGCGGCACTGTGTTGCTGGATGGCAAACCGATTGAGCAGTTGGGTGAAACCTTCCGGGCGATGCTGGGCTATCTGCCGCAGGAGTTCGGATTTTACCGGGGCTTCACGGGGCTCGACACGCTGCGCTACATCGCAGCGCTCAAGGGCCTGGACCGCAAGCAAACGGAGCAGCGCGTGGAAGAGCTGCTGGAAACCGTGGGCCTCACCGCCGATGCCAAGAGGCGTGTCAGCGGCTACTCCGGCGGCATGCGCCGCAGGCTGGGCATCGCCCAGGCGCTGCTCAACAACCCGGATATCCTGATCCTGGACGAACCCACCGCAGGGCTTGATCCGCAGGAGCGGGTGCGGTTCCGCAACATGATCTCGGAAATCGCCGCGTCGCGGCTGGTGCTGCTTTCCACCCACATCGTCAGCGACATCGAGCACATCGCGGGGCAGGTGCTGCTGATGAAGGAGGGCCGGCTGCTGCGCATGGCCGCGCCGCAGGAGATCGTGCAGGAGGCCCGGGGCCGCGTGTGGACGGTGCGGGCCAGCCGCGAGCAGATGGAGGAGATCAAAAAGCATTACCCCATCGGCAACCTGCGCAATGTGGACGGCGGCATGGAGCTGCGCATCGTGGGTGACGACGCACCGCAGCTGCCCGGCGTGATGCCCGCCGAGCCGGGTCTTGAGGATGTGTATCTGTATCATTTCCGCCAGGCCAGTGGGGAATGAGCGATGGGCAGGCTGGTTGGGTGGGAGCTGAAAAAGCTCAGGGGCCGAAAAATCCTCTGGGTTGTGCTTGTGCTGGGAATGGCTCTGTTTCTCTTTATCTGCTGGAGCAGAATGGAGATTTATGGCCTCAGCGGCTATGCCGGGGGATATCACGAGGTTTATCTCCGCTATCAAGGCCAGACCGTCACCGATGCATTTCGCACGCAAGTCACGCAGGATTTCTTCCAATATGTATCGGCTCATGCTGACCGTTTCAAATTGGTTGCCCTTGATGAAGGTGGCCCTGAGGAATATGCCTACTATCAATCAACCGGCCCATGGGGGGCTGATACCGGCATCTGGCAAGCCTACAACGACCTAAAGAGCGCATCAACGCTGGAGGATAATCAGAAGTTCCTGCGCTATGCCGAAGAACGCGTCGCCACAGGCACCGATGAGCAGGGGGCAATGCTGCCGCCCTATCAGCTGCACGAGTATCAGAACACAGTCGCCAGAGGGGTGACAACACCGATCGTCCGCTTTACCAGGGGCTGGGATGAATGCCTGTATGATTCGGTTCTGACAGGAATTCTGACACTGGCCTGCATAGGGATAACGCTTCTCGGCTTGTTCAACACCGAAGCCACTTCCCGCATGGAAGTGCTTGTGCTGACTGCAAAGCACTCCAGACGGGTGGTGTGGGCGAAGCTCATCACCGGTGTGCTCGTTTCCGTTGCCGTGGTCGCGCTGTTCTTCGGGCTGCAATATGCCGTGTCCCTGGGCATCTGGGGCACAGAGGGCTCAATGCTGCCGGCAGACTACCACAGAGACATGCCCGGCAGCAGCGCGATGACGATAGGCCAAGCCTATGCGCTCAGCATGCTCTTTGTGCTGGCGATGGCAACCGCCTGTGGGGCAATCGTGACTTGGGCGTCGGCACGGTTTCGCCACCCATTGGTCGCGCTGCTGGCAGCCGGAGCAATCCTAGGTGGCATGGCGCTGGCGCAGGACACCTGGGTGCACAATTCTTATCGGTTTGCAAGCGATTCCTGGTCAAACTTTGTAAACAACGCCCTGCTGCTCCTGCCGTCCATCGCGCTCATTCAAACTGAGATCCTTCCATATCGGGCGTATACGATGCCCTGGCCATTGCTCGAGTTTGGTGTGCCGCTGGCAATGACGGTGCTGTTTTCCCTGCTTGCTTATCGTGCGTTTTTTCGTCGCAGCAAGATCTAGGAGGATCTATGAAAACACTGCTCGCTTATGAACTTAAGAAGCTGCTCAACCGAAAAATCCTCTGGGTGGCGCTGGCGCTCGCCGTGGGGATGTGGGTGCAGGTGCGGGCCATCGGCATCGTGAATGAACGGCTCAGCGGCTCGGTGCAGGCGGAACGGGATATCCTCGGGCAATATGAGGGTGAGGTGATCACCGAGGCCCTCCAGGCTCGCTTGCAGCAAGACATGGAACGCTACATCGCCGCCCATCCCGACAGCTTTTTTCTGATGCAGATAGATGAGAACGATCCGGACAGCAAGGAAGAATACTGGCCGAACGAAGCAGCGACGAGGTATGAAAGCAGTGCGTGGGTCACTTATTACAACCTGATTGGCAGCCGGTCGCTGGAAGACCAGCAGGAGTATGTGCGCTATGCGCAGCAGCGGCTGGATGATGGCACCACCGAGCAGGGCAAGCCGCTGACCTATCAGGACAAGCGCCGTTATCAGGAAATTGTGCAGGAAGGCGCGATACCGTCAGTGATCCACTATGCCAGAGGGTGGGAGGAGTTTTTTCAGGGCATCGATGAAAACGGCTTCATGGCCATTGTTGTGATCGGATTGGCACTGTTGGGGCTGTTCAACGGTGAGGCTTCCGCCCGCATGGAGGCCATCCTACTCACGGCCAAAGCCCGGCGGCGGGCTGTTGCAGCCAAGCTCCTGGCTGCCACGCTGGTTGCCACCGGCGTCGCCGCATTGTTCTTCGGGCTGCGGTTTGCGGCGGTGGCCTTTGCCTGGGGGCTGGATGGCGCGATGCTGCCCGTGAGCGCGATGAACACACACTATGGTGCCGGCACGATGCCCATCCTGCCCGCCTTCGCGCTGTCATCGCTGGCGCTGGCGCTGGCCGCCGTGGCCTGCGGTGCAATCGTGGCCTGGGTTTCGGCCCGGTTCCGCCACGGGTTGCTGACGCTGCTGGTGGGCGGTGGTATATTGACTGCCATGGCGCTGGTGTGGGACTTCAGGCCGCAGCTGTTCAAGCCTATCTATGGCACCCTGGCGTTTGACTGGATACACAAGTTTATGTCCGCGCTGCCGCTCACCGTGCTGCGGGATACCTATGATCTGGCAGAGCTAATCTGCCAACCCTCCCTGTTGATTCTTCTGCTGGCTGTGCCCGCCGCTTTGACGGTGCTGCTCTATTGGCTGGCCCAGCGGGCGGTGCTGCGCCGCAGGAAGGTATAACCATGCCGCGCATCATTTGGTATGAACTGAAGAAACTCTTCAGCCTGCCCGTGTTGGTGCTGTGGGCTGCCACGGCGGTGATCCTGCTTGCTTCGATGGCGGGGCGGTATGCCAACATGACCGGCCAGGCCTCGATGGACGGCGCGGGCATCCGGGCGATCTCGATGGAATACGCCGGGCCGCTCGATCAAGAGCTAGCCGACCGGGCACGCAAGGACTGGCGGGCGCTGCCCGACGAATGGAGCAGCCGGGATACGCCAGAGGCCGCCGCCCGCCGAATGGTGCTGCGGACGCTGGACGAGGAATTCGCCATCGCCGCTGCCGGCATCTCGGCTACAGAACCGCCGAAAAATGCTTCTCCCGATGCAATCCTGCGCCTTGCGCCGATGCTGGAGCCCGCCCCTGTGCGGTTTGCCCATGGCTATTGGGAGGGCTGGCGGGCGCTGCTGGCGGCCTTCGATGGCGAAGCCGGGTGGCTGTGCGCGGTAATGGCGGCATTCGGTGTGTCGGCGTTGTTTTCCGGGGAAGGGTCATCCGGTATGGCGGCCTGCGTGCGCACCACCCGCCATGGCCGTCAAGCGCTGGCGTTGGGCAAAATCACGGCGGCGGCGGCGTATGCCATCCTTTCCGCAGTGGTGTGCGTAGGCTTACCGTTGGCGGCGGGCGCGGTGCTGTTTGGATTGCAGGGCCGCGAGCTGCCCGCTCAATTTGCCGGAACCCTGGACAACCCCATCGCCTACCCGCTCACGCTTGCGCAATACGCAGGCCTGCGGGCTGCCATGGCAGCGATGGGAGCGCTGGCGCTGGCCGGCTGCACGGCGCTGCTCAGCGCGGCGCTGCCTTCAGTCACCACCCCGGCGGTGGCAGCGTTGGCACTGTTTGCCGCGCCGACCCTGCTGGCCCAGATGAAGCTGGACAGCCCGGTGCTGGATTGCATTCTGCGCTATCTGCCCTCGCGGCTGCTGCTTGCCCAGCCGGGCATGAAGGCCATGCAAGCGGTTGCACTGTGGAATGGCGCGCTGTGGCAGCCGGCATGGTTATGCATTTTTTGGGCGGCGATGCTGCCCGCTATGGGCCTGCTGGCCGTGCGGCAATGGCGAAAGGTGCGCCGGGAAGAACCGATTTCTCAGGACTGACTGGAGGATAAAATGAAGAAACTAATCGCTGTTTTGCTGGCGGCATTGTTTGCCGTCACCCTTTCAACCCCGGCTTTTGCCGCGCCCCCTCCTTCCATGCAGATAAGGCTTATCGTTGCCAGCTATAAGCTGGACGGTGACGCACTCACACCCGGCACCGCAGGCAAGCTGCTTGTGACCCTGCGGAATACCCACAACAAGTCTTATGTGCGCAATATCACCGTTGTGACGGCCAGTGCCGACAGCGCGCTGCTGTGCCAGGGCCGGAACCAATGGTATCTGCCACGGCTGGACGCCGGCAAAAGCACCGGGGTTTCCATTGCTCTCAAAGCGGTGGAGAACGCTGCCGCCGGTGTGCACACCCTGACGCTGGACATCCGCTATGAAGACGCCAAGGGCATGGAAGGGACCATGAGCGCCACGGTGCCTGTGGAGGTGCGGGCGGCAACAGCCCCGCTGGAGCAACCACGGCTGCGGGCGGATGCGCCGGAACCGCTGCCGGTGGGTGTGGCAGACCCGGTCACAGTTAAGCTCGCTGCGCACAATCTGGGCAAGGGCACGCTCTATAACCTGAGCGCCACCGCCAGCGGCCAAGGGCTCACATTGGTGCGCGACGCCTACGCCGGCAATCTGGACAGCGGGAAGAGTGCGGACATTGAGCTCACACTGGCATTTGATAAGAGCATTGCCGAAGCGGTAAAGGCTTCTGATGCCTGGACGACCGCGCAGCCCGGCGACTCTGCCCCGACGCTGGAAGCGCCCGCTGAGGTCACATTGACCTATGAAGATGCAGACGGCAAAGTCTATACGCAAACGATCCGTTTTGCCGCCCAGGCCAACATTCCCCGGCCTCAGGAACCCGATTTCACCGTGCCGCAGACGCAGCAAGGCAGCACAGCCGCCCGTCAGGATCCCACCGGCTGGGTGGTGGCCGGCATCGCGCTGGTGGTGGCGATGGTGGCAATCGCGCTGTCGCTGTGGGCCCGCCGCAGGAGGGCTGCAAGATGAAGGGGCTGCATCCATTGGCTGGAGCAGCGCTTGCTGCGTTTGCATTGTGCGCCACAATCGCCCTTGCAGCGGATCTGGGCTATCGCGATGCTGCGGCGCAGTTTGATGCGGCCGGAGCTCCTGTGGTGCAGGTCTATTCGTCCGGCAGCACCGGCGCACCGGCTCTGGATGAGAAGACAGCAGCGGCATTCCGCGCCATCGAAGGTGTGCGGGCAGCAGTGGCGATCACCGAAGTGCCCGTCACGCTGTCAGGATTGGATTACACGTTGTCTGCCACGGTGTTTGCAGTCGAAGAGACTGCCCTCGAGTCGCTGCGGTTGCCCTTGCAGCAGGGAGCATTGCCCGACAGTGCATGGCGCACGCAGGCGTTGGTGGGCAGCAAGCTGGCATCAGAACTGGCTGAAGCCACCAACCGAGTCGACCTCTCGCTACCCGGTACGGTGCGGTTAACTTTGGAGGGCGGCGGAACCCTGGATGTGCAACTCAGCGGCGTGGCGCAGGCCACGGGCACTGCTCGTGATGATGGCTTGTGGCTGGACGAATCGATCCTGCGCCAATTGCTGCCGGTTGAACGCAGCGATAACCCGCTGCCCATTACCAGGGTGGAAGTAGAGGCCCGCACGGTGGCAGCATCCCAGGAAGTGGCTCAAGCGCTGCGAGCACAGAGATTTCTCGTGGAGAACCCTGCCCAAGACAAGGCACGCACACTGGAAGAAAGCTCTGCCATGAGCAGGCAATGGGGTGTTCTAGCAGCCTTGGCATTGGCTAGCACAGTGTGGGCGCTGTGGAGAAAGCCGCCAGTGCGGTTGCAGGCCGCGCTGATAGGCGCTGTCTGTTCCGCTGCTGTGGGCATAGCGTTGGCAGCAGCGTTGATGCAGGTGGCCATGCTTCTGGGTGCGCGGTTCTTCCTCTCTGCTGATGCCAGGTATCTGCTCGATTCGCCGAGACTGCTGGCAGTTGAGTTGATGACGCTAACTTTTATGTTGGTTAGAACAACGACAATGTTGCTTAAGAGAAATTTTGCTGCAAATGTTTGAAATCAAATCGAGACCGGGTGTAGGGTGTATCTACACCTACACCTTTATTGATACGAATTGAGAAGGGGGGCAATGCTGAAGTGCACCTCAATCATACTTACCTTTCTAAAAGATTAAGCTGCCTAGTATGTGTTCGATTCCATGCTACATCTGTAGTAGCTCATTGAAGTCTTTCCATGTACGGCGGATGGTTCTCGATGATATGCTTTAGTTCATTCGGGTCATAGATCTGTAGGTAGGTCGGCAAGTCCATCCGCTTCGCCGCTTCACTCTGTTCCCTGGTTACATTGGAATCCGTATTCACCTCATCTTTCATGACAAACCGCCCTGCGATCCGACTCCGGCGATTCCTCCTCGGGCTCCGCGTCCATGATGACATTATCACGCTGATCCATATTCAGCAGGCTATTGAGCTCTGCCAACCGTGCTGTCTTCATCTGTAGTTCCCGCTCCTTATCAAAGGGAACCACGATCTGTTCCTTGGCCGTCTCCATCTGTTGCTGAAGAGTCTTGTGTTGTTCCCGGCAAAACTCCAGCTTCTTCGGGATCTCGGCAAGTGCATTGTCCAAGCTCCGCATATTCTGCGTGGATGTTATCCAGCGCTTCCCGGAGCTGTTCCGCCAGGCTCCCGTTCTCATGGGGTTGGCACGTCGTATCGCGGGCGTTGCCGTACATCCGGTCATCATAGACCATACGGCCCAGGACCATATCTGGGTTGTTGATAAAGTATCGGTTGACAGGCACCCCGTCCTCGGTTTCGCCGAGATGTACCCAAGCGGGCAGCACATCGGCAATACGGTCCCGCTTTTGGAGGAACAGGATGTCGGTTGTGATCTCAGTGCCGGCGTTGGCGAGAAAGGCGTTGTTCGGGAGCCGGATGGCACCCAGCAGTTCGGCGCGTTGGGCGATGTACTTGCGCACCTCCGGGCTCTGTTTGTCCAGTGTGCCCTTGCTGCTGAGGAATGCGATGAGCCCGCCCGGCCGCACCTTGTCGAGGGTTTTCACGAAGAAATAGTCGTGGATCAGAAGCTTGTATTTGTCGTATCGTTTGTCAGAGACGCCATACCCGCCAAAGGGCACATTACCGATGGCCAGGTCAAAGAAGCTGTCGGGCAGGTTTGTGGCCTCATACCCCTGCACGGCGATGTTAGCGGTCTGGTAGAGCTGTTTGGCGATGCGGCCGGTGATGCTGTCCAGTTCCACCCCATAGAGCTTGCAGCCATTCATGGTCTCCGGTACAAGGCCGAAGAAGTTGCCGATGCCACACGCCGGTTCCAGCACGTTGCCGGTCTTGAAGCCCATGTTCTCCAAGCAGGTGTAGATCGCCTTGATGACGGTGGGGCTTGTGTAGTGGGCGTTCAGCGTGGAACCGCGTGCGAGCTCATATTCCTCACTACCCAGCAGTCCCTTGAGTTCGGCATACTCCCTGGTCCATTGAGGGTTGCCGTCATCGAACGCCTGCGGGAGGCCGCCCCAACCGACATACCGGGATAGGATATCCTGCTCGCCGGCAGTGGCAAAGCGATTCTCCACTTCCAATTGCTTCAGCAAACGAATGGCCGCGACATTGGCGGCATACTTGGCTTTCTGCCCGCCGTGACCCAGGTTGTCGTCGGTGATACGGAAGTCTCGCCGGGGCAAGGGTAGGACTTCGCCCTGCAGCAGGACGTTGTCCTGCACCTTTTTCGCTTCAGGCGGTTCATCCAGGAGCAAACTAGATGGCTCCGCCTGGACCACCGTATCAGGAAGCACGACATCCGGTTCAACATCACCGAGACCGCCGTGGGGTGTATCATCCGTGGCGGTTTCATTTTCGGCTGGTTCCGTATCATCAGGGGCTGTAGAAATCAGGTGGTCGTTGAGGTGATTCTCCCGCAACAGCCGCTCGAACTCCGCACGGGCCAGGTCTTTGTGTAACAGCGGAAACCGTGCATCCCGAAGCGATACCTGCTCGCTGACGAGGGAGCACACCTCATATTCATCGGCACCAAGATAGACCGTGCTTCCCAGCGAGATGGCATATCGTGCTGTTTCCCGCGCTGGTTTGTTTTCTGGTTCACGGCTCAGAATTTCGCGGGCATAAGCTTCTTCCGTTGCCTGTTGGCGGTGATCCGCCATCTCCTGCTGGTATGTGGGCAGATATTCCTTCTCCCTGGGGTTCAGATACCGGTCAGCGGCGATGAGCTCGCCGATGCGTTTGGCCACTTTAGGCCAGGGCAGCAGGATCGTTGCGCTCGGATCGGCGGAGCTGCCCCGGCGCAGGGTTATACCCTTGCTGTCATGCCACTCATCGATCCCTGTGCCAGTGAGTGCAGGGTACTGCCCGCCGGTGCCGTATTCCTGCTTCAGGAAGTCGGCGTTTTCTTTGATCGATGCATTGCGGGCGAATTGCTCTGCGATGCGGAGCTTACCCTGATGAACACCGCTGCCCCGTTGCAGTATGGCGTCGATGGCTTCCTGTGGGAGAAGCAAAGCGGCTGCCTTTTCAGCCGCCGCCTGGTCGATGAGCATCATTTGCTGCCGTTCGCTGGGTAACGCATCCGAGGGTTCATCGAGGAATTCGCCCAGCAGCATCATACCGGCGTAGTGGCCGGCGATCACGCCCCAGTCAAAGTAGCTTTGATATGTCTTAGCGTCAAAGCTGCCTTCCCAGAGGTGCAGCACGTTTTCATAGGGCTGATAACCCGCCTGCAGTGCTAGCAATTCTGTAATGCCCGTGGGAAAGAGGCTACGGATGTATGCCGTGCGCTCGGCGCTGTCCGGGTGTCCGGCGAAGAAATCGGCAATCTCCTGTTTGGTCGCCTTCAGCAAATCTGTCTGGCACAGGATGGCATTGATCCGCTCGGGGGCATGAAAAAACGGAAGACTTCTGTCCTCCGTTTCGCGGTCAAACCATTCTAGCGGTAGACCAGCTCCGTCAGCACCAGTTCCTCCGCCTGATGCTTCAGGCTGTTCCTGTGGGCCACCCAACCCATCTGGTCGGTCGCCTTGTACGGCCCCGGCTCCTGCTCCAGCAGCTTCGACATCATCTGCTCCACCCTCTCGCGGGCTGTTTGATCGATCTCCGCCAGATGCTCCGTCAACTTGCCGGAGAGCATCAGGCTGGCGTACATGCCCCGGTCGTGGTTCTTCAGATAGGTTCTGCGCAACATCCCATACTTGCCCAGCGGCGGTTCCTCCGTCAGGGTCAGGTCGGGCAGCAGGTAGTCTCCCTTCGCTGTGTATGTCAGTTCCATGCTCATCCATCCTTTCGTTTGATTCTACATGCCCATTGTGCCGCACCTGTTGCCCGTATGCAAATGTGCGGCGCTCTTTCTCTTCAACGCGCTGCTGGCTGCGCACGGTGAGCTCGATTTCCCGCAACAGCATTTCGGAAATGTCACTTGTGGCAGCACCTAGTCGGGCAATGGTATCCAATGTATTGAAGTCGGTGATTGACTGGAAGTCCTCCTCGGCGATGTAATCGTCGGGGTCAAACCCGCAGCGGGTCAGCACCTTAACTGACACGGAGGCGATTAAGATCTTTTTGAACACCACTCGGACGTTCAGCTCATCCAGCTCCTCCAGAAAGCTGTCCTGGAGATTCTGCAGCAGCGTGGTCAGGTAGTCGGCATGGTTGTCTTCGACGGCATTGCCCACCGCTGACAGCAGGGCATCGGGCAGGGTGTTGCTCTTTTCCAGCTCACCAAAAGCATTCCCAAGCGCCTCGGTCGTCGCATCTGCGAACCGGGCCTGTATGGCCCAGAGTGGAACAGGCCGGTCGCTGCGACTGCCGGTATCGGATACATCGAACACATGCCGCAGGGCCTGGCGGTTGCCGGTATCGTCGATGAGTGCGATTCCCTTTGCACCTTTGTTCACCCAGCGGCCAAGACGGCGGTTCCAGAACTCGATGGGGGCGCAGGCGGTCGCGTTGGGCTTCTGCGCATAGATCAAAACCTGATCCTGGAAGGGATACTTGTAGTTCCACGCCGCAGTTTTCAGAAAGGCCGCCCAGGCATCCCATGTTCTGGTGAGGTCCCTGGCTGCCTGCCGTGATAGGTCGGTGATCAGTTGCAGTTTGGTTGCCAACGGGCATCCTCCTTTATTTCAAGGTGTATTCATTGGAGAGCCTTCCACCGTCCTCTGTGTAGCGCGAAACGATGCCGATCATGCCTGACTGCCTCAACCGGTGCAAATTCCGGCTTGTAGCAGACCGAGAGAGGCCCACATCGCCCGCGACGGTTCGAGTTGAGATAGTTACCGCTCGGTGACGACCACCGGACAGATCGAGAAGGTAACAATAGATGAGCTTTGCGGCGGCGGAAGTGTGGATCTTGGAAATGAGCTTGTATCTCGTCAGGTCGTTCACGGGCACCCCCTTATCCTTATCGTTCATGACTTTTGGTGTACTTTCCGGCTCGCTTTTCCGGCACCATACTTGGCTGTTGCTTTCGTTGATAATAGGTTTCATCCAGAACCCGCTTGCAGAGATCTTCCATCGCGGTCAGCCGGTCACCGACATAGTGACCCCAGTAGAATTCCTTCTCGCCGAGGTTACGCTTCCATGTCACGAATTGAGAAGGAGCAGTCTGACTCTCTCCAATGACAAATTCTGAGTTGCCTACGACGAGCCGGTCAGTGATGACATACCCGGCGTTGATTTCCTGTTCCATCGTCTCCTCCTTATCGCTCCGATAGGTTTCTTTTCTTCTCGGACTTTAGCCGTGCTTGAATATGGATCAGCCTCTCCTTTGCCCATTCAGGTAGTTCGTCCGGTATTAGGGTGCCGAGGATGTCTTCCCGGTTCCAGCGAGCCTCCTTGCCGGAATACAAGTTGATGGTAAACACAGCGCGGCCACGAGAATTGGGCGAAGCGCCAAAGCCACCCGTTACCAGCACAAGCTGTTTATCGGCGGTGTGGTACTCCGGACCTAGACTGCTCTGACGGATGACCGCCACCTTGTTCTCGAGGGTCATATCCGAGTCTAGCGGAACACATTGCTCCACCGTGAAACAGGCAGTGGGGACTGTGACACTTTCTCGCTCTGTCGTGACTTGAGCAAGTTGCGCCTGTACACGGCTGACAAACTCGGTCATGATCTCGATGTAGTCATCGCTGCCTACGGCATCAAAGAACTGATCCATATTAAGGGGGTTATCCCAAGAGCAGAAGCAGACCATGTATGGTGTTTCTGCGTTGTTACCGTTTTGACAGAACAAGACTTCCTTGTCGCCAATATGGATGGCGTGCTTGACCTCATATGCACCCACCATGCGTTTTTCGTCGTTCATGCTGTTCCTTTCCGGTACAGAAACGGGGCGGTCGAACCGCCCCGGATGTTCTGCCATATTGTTTTGTTTACCGATGAGGGGCAACAAAGCTGGACACTTACGGGACCAGCTTGATCTCAAAGGTCATGAGATATTTGAAGTTCTCCTGCTGCCTCCATGCCAGGCCGTGCCGAGCCTGCAGAGAAGTCGCCGATGCTTCCCCTGATTGGAAAACACCCAGGGACTTTGGCTGTTGTGCCACTTCGTTTTCAAACCAAATGCTTCCGCACTTGCTGCCCTGCAAACCAAGTGCTATGTATTTCGTGCTGTCGGCAGCCCCGAGCTTCGCCCATTGATTCAGGTTGAACAGACCGGGATCAATGAGCTTTGGCGCACTGCCTGTTGCCTTGCATGATAGCAGTAATATCTCCACCGGCATCATGGATGTGTTCTTAATTTGTATTTGCGGTGAGATGAACCGAGAATCTGGATTGGCTGCATTGGGGTTGATCGCAAAGCAGGCATTGATCGTCACCTCGGCAGAGACCATTGCCGGTTCAATGGAACCATAGATGCCAACTACACCTTGATCTGTGTCGAGTACCGCATGATCTACAAAAGCCGAGCCGGGGGGATCGGTACAAACCGTGAATGTTGCTCCCAATTCGCTCCATCCGCTCCGCACACCAGAACTATCAACTGCGCGGATGAAGCATGTCCATTGGCTGCCGACTACAGACCATTCTCCAGGTGCTATTGTGAACGCGGCTGGGCTGGCTGTGGTAACAGTTCCAACGACCGCGCCAGTGTTGAACCAATTCCCGTCTGCATCCTTCAACGCCGCCTCATACCCAACCACGTCACCATCCGGATCCGCACCAGGGGTGAAGCTGATAGTGACAGGAGTGCCCACAGCAACTTCGCTCTCTACAACTTGGACGTTCGTCACCAAGCTGGGGACTGTATTCCGGTAAAGGTCATAGATCGTGGATGTTATTGTCGAAGCATCCAGATGGTCATATGCTTGCAGCCGAACTGCAAATTTCTGGCCCCTGGCTATTGCAGGTATGTTGACCGATTCAAATACGGTGCTTCTACTGATGTCGTAGCTGAAGCTAAGGCTCTCCGTCCTGCCAATTGTTAGGTAGGTGTAATACCGACCGTTCCATAATCCCAACTCAATCTGATAACCTACCGCATTACCGTCATCGTCCGTGGCCGCCGGCCAGCTCAAGTTGATTACATCCTCGTATCGGCGATGGCACGACGTGGGGTTGGGGGAGATTGTCATCGTGGGGGTGTACGGCCAGGCGTTGCGCAGATGGAGACCGGAATATGCCCAGTCGGAGGCTGCCGATGATTCATACACCGCCCTAGCCCGGAGCTGAACAGTGGAATGGGGCTGCATCGTCGTGATGTAGTTGTCCCAGACCTCGAAGACATTATTGTCACCTGTGGCTGGATCGATGTGTGAGAAGTACTCATACGATTGCCAGTCGCCTAGCTGATCCAGATTGTACTCCACCTCAAGGTAGCTGACCGGATAGCCTTTCGCATCATAGGTGAAGAAAAAGGAATCGGGATGATCTCCACCCTGGATCACCGTCTGGCCCGGTGTCGGTATTGTGAACACAGGTGCCGGAACGCTGCTGTCTGCTTTAGCCGCCGTTGCCATGGAAAACAGCAACACACAGCAACCGCACAGGAAAGCTGTAATTCGAGATATTCGCTTCTTGTACTTCATGGTTCCTCCTTCAAAAAGGACACCCAGCCGGCAGACGCCGGCTGGGTGTTGTTGTGAGTATGATGAATCAGTCCTTGATGGCCAGTTCGAACACCAGCTCATATTTGAAGTTTTCGACTTCTGCCCAGGACAGACCGTGCCTGCACTGCAGGCCAAGCGCGGTGCTCTCCTGCGAATCCAATCCTGTTACAGGAGACTCCACCTGAGTAGCCTCGGCAGCGAACCAGAAGTCACCGGCTTCCACGCCGGTCAAGCCCAGGGCGATGTTGGCGTGGGTATCGGCAGTTCCCAGCGTGTCCCACTGCGCCAAAGTGTATTTGTCAAATGCTACCACTTTCGGCGCATCACCGGTTGCCTTCATCGAAAGTGCAGATACCTCGATGGGCATCGTGGATGTGTTCTTGATTGACATGCTGGGGCTCACAAATCGGCTGCCCGGCGCAGCGTTGGGATCGATGGTGAAGTAGGTGCTCAGTGTGACTTCGGCAGACAAGATGGACGGCTCCACCATGCCATACAGGCTCACAGTGGACTGGTCGTCATCGACCGGCTGTGGGGCATATGCTGTGGGGAGCGGGAGATCGACCGGCTGGTCGGCAAAGGCAGGAGCGGAAAAGCAGCAAAGGGCGACAATGGCGAGGGCCAAGGAAATGAGTTTCTTCATGATATGCATCTTTCTCCTTTTTCTGATTGTATGCAATGGCGTCGCAATTACTGCTGGCCACCCAGCCATATATGCCGACTTGTTCGCCCATGCCCGCAGCCGCGAGCATATCCCTGGCGCTGTCCAGTGTCGAGGCCAGCCTACCCTTGGGCTTGCAGGTGATCCGACGGATACGGCGCTGCCGTTCCCATCTCCGCAGGAAGGGCTTCCGAAGCCCCCCGGCGACATCAGCGGGGCGGATGCCCAGTAACAAAAAAAGCCCTGCTGTAATCAGCAGAGCACAAAGAGCCTGAACCATCAGGAACTCACCTCCTGGAGCCTGTTGATTTCGCTCTGATCCGCACCGTTTTCCCGCAGCACGGATGCCAAAGCATCCGAAATACCGCACATCCGGACAAAAGTGCCCGAATCCCCGTGCTGCTCATATCGAAACAACGTCCGGGCTTGCACCGCACCATCCCTCACACCATTCGCTTCCACGATCTCCATGATGCGGCGTGTACCATCAGTCAACTGACGCTTGAACACCATGACCGGGAAAGCCTCGACAACAAAACCCAGTAACACGGCGGTAGAGATGTTCGTCCCTGACATCTGACACATCGAGAGAATGCGGCCATATGCTTTGCGGGCCGAATTGGCGTGCAGGCTTGTGACAACAACATGGCCGGTGCGGGCCGCCTCCTGCGCCACCATCGCCTCTGCGCCGCGCATCTCGGCCACAGCGATGATGTCCGGTGAAAATCGCAAGGCCTTGCGGAGCAGGTCGTTCATATCCACGTCGGCGCTTTCCAGTTCGCTCGGACGGGTACAGGTATGGATAACGCGGTTGATGGCGTTGCCATTACTGTCCGTATTGAACAGGTCCAGTTCTCGTGTTTCTTCGATGGTGTAGATGCGTTTGTTCCCATCTGCGGCATTCAGTAGGAAGGACAAGTCCGTCGTCTTGCCGCTTCCCGTTTTGCCGGCGACACCAATAGAGACACCATGGTTGATGCACAATGTCAGGAAGTCGAGCATCTCGGGCGTCGCCGTTTTCCACTCGACAAGCTGCTCCTTCGTCACACGTGCCATACGCTGGCGGCGGATGGAGAACACCGCACCGCTGCGCCGGTCAGCCACCGGCGGAATCATCGCCGAGATGCGGATGCCCTCGGTGATGTAGCTGTCGACGATGGGGTTCGAGCCGTCCAGCACAAGCCCGCCCAGCCGCACCATCTTTCGCAACGTGTCCTCGGCATGCTGCGGTGACAGGAAGCGTTCAGATATCTTCCGCCATCCAAAGCGCGTAACGATCTCGATGTCGCGCCAAGAATTGCCATTGATCTCCTCGATCTCATCGTCTGCGATGTAGCGGTCGAGAAAACCGAAGCCGGCCATATCACCGTACAGCCGCTCAGCGAGTTGCCGCATGGACAGGCCATCGACGCGCAAGTGGTGCTCCGCGATGTAGCCTTCAATGATCCGCTTGACCGATTCGGCGGTGGAGTGTTCTGTGATGCTCCGGGCCAAAGCCTCGGCATGAGGTCAACGCTTTCCCCGTGGTGCAGGATGCCATCCTCTGGCGAAAACGGTTCCTCTTGCATGACTTTAGTCAGAATGGTGGCAAGCGACACTGGAAGATTATCCGGATCATGGAAGCCCAGCGAATCGGTCAGATTGCCTTGCGCGTCGGCATCTACTAACAGAACCTTGTTTCCCAGCATGGCGAGGCCTATACCCAAATTGACCGTTGTGGTGGTTTTCCCCACGCCTCCTTTTTGGTTTGCGAGAGCGATGACCTTGGACATTTCATACCTCCTTAAATGAAAAGCCTCCTACCTTGGGGTATGAGGCTTAAATCGATTTTCATAATGATGACAACTACTATTGGTCCATATCCAAGCTGTAATCTTTGATATCATCCACAAGCTCGTTTATGTATTGCCTCATAACTTCTAAATGACTATGCAATTGAATGAAAAGATATGGGACATCCATATCTACGGCTATAAACAACGTGAGTAGGAAATAGTAGCACCCTGTATATTCATTTCTCTTCATAAGGTGTCCAAGATGCTCCATAACTTCCTGAATATTAATATCCGCATCCGCAATGTTATCCAGCAGTTCAGAGGCAAATGCGCCTGTCATGAGATTGAGCTTATTAAGAACGATCTGTCCCTCGGTTGACAAGACACCTTCCTTCATCAGGATCGACAAGTCGTATTCGGAGTCTTTGGAAACGAGCTTGTCTAGTAAGTCGATTATTTGAAAATTCATACTCTTCTCCTCTCGATATTCAAAATTTGGGTTACGAGAAACAAACTGCTGCGCATAACCTCCTATATTTCTTTATATGCTTTTATATCTGTTTACAAAGTTTGATAACATTTTTACAACAAAAATAGCTAAAGTGTTAATATGGATATGTCCGCTAAAAAAGCAGAAAGCCCGGAAACGACGTATTTCCGAGCTTTTTCTGGCGGAGAGAGTGGGATTCGAACCCACGGATGGTTTCCCATCTCCAGATTTCGAGTCTGGCGCCTTCGACCAACTCAACCATCTCTCCAAGCTTGATTATTTTATCATGTCAGCCACGCTATTTCAATGCATTCAGAGGCAATGGCAAACAATCCATTTCCGATGCCAAACAATGGCTGCTTCACGATCTGAAACAGCATATTGATTGATATAAATGACCTAATCTCTGATTATGGTATCAGCGGCAGCACAAGGTGCGACGGATGCTCGCGGTCGTGATAGATCATTTGCTCCGCCTTGATCGAGTGCGTGCCATGGCCGATGCGCTCGCCGGTGTTCAGGTTGCGGTCATGCTCCGGATAGGAGGAGGAGGACAGGTCCAGACGGAGGCTATGCCCTGGCAAAAAAACGTTGCTGATGTTGCCAAGATCAATCGTGTATTCATAGATGCGGCCAGGCTCCACCGGCTGGGAAATGCGGCCGTGGCGGAAGCGGGCGCGAACGATTCCCTTGATCAGCGGCAACGCGCGGCCGGTTTCATCCACGTCGGAAAGGCGGGCGAAAAAGTCGGTGTCCACTGCGGTGGTGGCGGCAAAGAGCGCAAGCTTCACAGGACCGGTCACCTCGGTTTCCTGCGCAAAGGGCCCGGTGTGGAAAACCAGCACATCGCTCCGCTGCTCCATGGCAGCGGGATCGGCCAGCGCCGTTCTGCCGCTGGCATCTTTATAGGATGACGGCAGAGGGTTTTCCGGGTCATAAGTATAGCGCTGAGGCGCTTCATCGGCCGGCACCGCCTCGTTGATCAGGCCGCCGTTTTTGCCCTCTCCGCCATGGAGATAGAACCTGGTGAATCTCGTGCGGGCCAAAGGCCACTCCTGCTCGTCGCGCCAGATGTTTTTGCCCAGCACGAAAAGGGTGATCGGCGGATAGTCGGTTGTGTCCACATCTTTGAGCCAGCGGTCAAACCAGGCCTTGATCATGCCCTGCACGCCACGGGCTGCGCCGCTGTTTTCCGCGCCGAAATCGATGCCGTCGATCGTGGAGGACAACGACCCTCCATGGCCCCAGGGGCCCACGACCAGGCGGCTCATCCGTTTTGCAGTCTCGGTGCCGTGGGAGGCGATCTCATTGTAATTGTCAAAGGTGCCGCCACAGGCGCCGTCAAACCAGCCTGTCAGGTGAAACATGGGGTTGGCAATGTTGCTGAGCCGGATGGGGCGGCGAGCCTGCTTCCAATAGGTGTTATCCTCCACTCCGTCCACCAAATCCACAAAGTCGTGCAGCAGCGGCACGCCGTCAAATTTTGCTGCCTCCGTGTCGCGCAGCGGCAGGCGGGACGTGAGCTCGGCCCAATGGGCGCGGTTATCAGCCATCTGCCGGAGAATGGGCGCCCTCTCCTCCTCCGGCATGCCCAGCGCTTCCATCCGGTCTTCCACGCGGCCATAAAGCCACATCAGGTGGTAATGGCCCACCGTCATCGCCTTGGTGATGCTCAGAGGCGTAAGTGATCCGTTTTGAAAGGGGCAGAGAGTGCGCAAATGAGGCGGGTTGTCCTGCGCGGCGGCCATTTGCGTAAAGCCGAAATAGGACAGGCCATACATGCCCACATTGCCATCGCACCAGTCCTGCGCGGCAACCCACTCCACCGTGTCATAACCGTCGTCCACTTCGTTGCCGCCGTTGGAGAGAAGCACGCCTTCGGACTTGCCCGTGCCGCGCACATCCTGTATTACAACGTTGTAGCCTGCCAGCGCCAGCTCACGGTAATTCGAATAGAGCCACTCACCGGCGAAGCGCTCCTTGATGTATGGCGTGCGCATCAGGACGGCGGGATACTTGCCACTTCCGTCTGGGCGGTAGATATCGCAAGCCAGCATCACACCGTCACGCATGGGGGCCAACACGTCTTTCAGGATCTTCAGCTCCGCCATAGTTTTCTCCTCACTTGTCCCAAGAACCACCAGTGTTTTCTATCTGTATGATAGTGGACAAGGAAGGTGAAATCAAGCAAGAAATATAGTGAAACTGAAACGTTTCATCCTATTCGGACGAAATGGTGTCCCGTGACGACCCTTCCGAGTTTCGCCTAGAGTTTCAGGTATCTGCTCCACCCATATTTGGCGATGAGCCTGCGCAATGTGGCCGGGCCGGCAACGCCGTCGGCTGCAAGGCCATGGGCCTTCTGGAAACTGATCAGCGCCTGCCTGGTTTCCAGGCCGAACCATCCGTCCGCCGTCACCTTATAGCCCAGGCCATTGAGCATCGCCTGCACCTTGCGGACGCGGGCGGCGGGCTTGCAGCCGTATTGCGGCCATTGATACACCCGGTCAAACAGCTTTGCCGGGATAGCATTGGTATTTGAGCGGCCGGCATAGGCATTATCCTGATAAAAGGCGGTGCTGTCGATGTGGCCCCAGTATTTATGCCGCCCCCAGTTGGCCTTGCTGCCGGTGCAACGGAAAAAGTAAGTGTTTTGCGGCACCACCCACACCTCATTTTCCAGCACGTCGCGGGCAGCCTTCATGCACTCGGCGGTGGGGGTTACGGAAGCCCTGTAGCAAAACTGGTTGGGGCGGGTCACCACAGCTTTGATCGTGCTGCCCGGATAACCACTGGCCAGCACCCGGTTCATCACCACATTGCCCACAGCCAGCTTGGCCTTATAGGGCTCGCCCCTGGCCTCCATGTGGATCACGATGGCCAGCATTTTCAGCTCTGCAGCGGTGAATTTGTAGTGGTTGCTGGAAAAGCCGCCGTAATACTTTGCGGCCTTCACCGCATACTTTTGGGCCTCAGCATTGATGAGCGCAGAAACATCCGGCGCCGCGGCGGCCATGGCAGCTGCCGGCACGGAAGCAGTGGAAGCAGCCTTGCTCGCTGCAACCGTCGCCTTTTCTGAAACGCTTGTTTTGGGTAATATAATGATGTCTTGCGTTGCGGTGGCCACAGGTGCGGTCACTGCAACGGCGGGTGACGGAGACAAAGAAAGGAAGGCAGGCACCTCGGTCATGGCGGCAGTTGCCGGGTCGGTCAAGCCGTCCGTCGGCAATGTGGCGACAGCCTGAGCGTCTTTCACACCGGTGCAGGCAGACACGCAACACACAACGAAGATGGCAATGGTTGCCGATAATATTCTTTTCATTGGTTCTTCTCCCTTCTTTTGGAAAGGCTGACAACTGAAGTATTTACAGCCGGGGGGTTCCCCATACTAAAAAGAATATGCATCTGGTCATGTATTGATGAACACCATGAGCGAATAAACAAAGGAGGCAGGAAATATTCCCGCCTCCCAAAGAGCTTCCGCCTTCCGCCTAACGTCAGAGCAACCCTGTGCTGCTGTTCATTCAGTCACTGGCTTATGTGGCTTCCTTACTGCCGAGCCGCCGCCGGCTTTCCCCGTCTCTGCCGCTTTCGGGTTTGTTCTTCCTGGCAAAGAATTCATAGATGGAGTCCCCTTCGCTTTCGGCGAACTTCTTTTTCACCGCGGCCATTTTGTCGTCTGCCTGCTGGCGCGTCATGCTGCCGTCTTTCACCATCTGGTCGGTTACGACTTTTTGAAAATCAATCCATTTCTGCTCAATCTCCGTGGTGTCCGCCGCTGCCAAAGCCGTGCCCGGCATAAACAGCATGAACGCCAGTGCCGCAGGCAAAATCAATCTAGCCAATCCCTTCATCGCCCCATCCTCCTTCAAAAAATTAAAGGTGGAAAACGGCAAACTCTTCGGGATAGTTTGCCCGATTCTACCGCAACTTCTCATCACAATGACTGCTAGATTGGAAAAGGAGAACCAATAATGATAATTTGTGTCAAAAAAACGGGCCTTTCGGCCCGCGCTACAGGAGATAGTTGTCAAATCAATGCATGGCCTGCCGGCGGTGATGGAACCAATAAAAGGCCAACGGCCACCAGGCAACTGCGAAGACAGGGAACACCGCCCACAACACGCCAGGCGATGTGACAAGGTTGACGGTCACAAAGAACGCCGTAACGAGCAGCGATCCGGCAACCGAATAGCCAAACCACAAACGGCGCCGTGAAAAGAACAGCGACAGGGGCCACCACAGCACCGAAAAGGCTGGATAAATCGCCCACGGGTGACCGGGAGAATAGAACACATTGAGCGCAGTATAGTAGAGGATTGTGGCGGCGCAGCACAGGTTGGCGAACCAGAGCGAGCCAGCCCGGCGGCCCAACAGCATCACCACCGGCCACATCAGGATGGGCCAAATGGCATAGAGCACCCAAAGGTGACCCGGTGAAAACAGCAGGTTTTCGACCGCAAGCCAGGCAATCGTGAGCGCACTGCCCACCACAGACAGCGCCCTGGCGCGGCCCCGGCGGCCAAAATGAACACTGACCGGCCACCACACGAGCGGGAGCACCGTGTGCAGGAACCATGGGTGCTCCGGGCTGGTTTGCATGTTCACCGCAGCCAAAAAGCCAATGGTCATCGCGCTGCCCGCAAGCGAAAAGGCGACAGGCCGACGGGGCAGAAGAAACGCCACCAACGGCCACCACAGCAGGCCAAAGGCCGCATAGTAAAACCAGAGGAACCCCGGTGAAAAAAGCAAGTTGACAATGACGGCAAACAGGATGCCCATCGCGGCAAAGGCGGCCGCGAGCGCCGCTCTGCTTTTATTCATGGCTATTTCTGCCGCTTCCTGAGCCACCAGTAAAACACGGCAAGGGGCCACCACAGCACGGCGAAGATCGGGAACACGCACCAAAGCACGCCCGGGGAGAAATAAAGGTTGATGAACACCACCAGCGCGATGATGAGCCCCGCCCCCCAGATGGAGAAGCCAAGCGCCAGCCCCGCTGTGTTGCGCACCTCCGACGGATTGGCCGCAAGCTCTGCCTTAATGTCCTCAATGTCACCGAACTCCACAATGGCCTTGTTCACCGCGTCTTCCTCCGACTTGCCGGCGGACATCAGGTCAATCACCTTTTCCTGCATGTTGAGTATGATCTCATTTTTGAGCTGCTCCTTGCGGTCGCTATCCGGCAGCTGCTCAAACAGCTCGTCCACATGTTGCTTGACGCTCTTCATTGCTTTCCCTCCAAAAATATGTCAATGATATCCTTGACAGACTGCCACTCCTTGCGGCCCTCTTCCAGATAGGCCCGGCCTTGCGCCGTGATCGCATAATAACGCCGCTTGCCGCCCAGCGTCACGCTGCCCTCGTAGGAGCGGATGAAACCGCGCTTTTCGAGCCGCTGGAAGACGGCATAAAGCGTGGCCTCCTTGATCTGGAAGCGCTCCTGTGTCCTCAGGCTGATTTCCCTGGAAATCTCATAACCATAGCGGTCCTTCTCGCCGATCAAAACGAGCAGGATGGCATCGAGATGGCCCCGGATGATGTCGCTGCTGATCATTGGCTCACCTTTGCGTGTTCTGTGTGATAGTGCTCTGTTTGATAGAGCTCTATCTGATGGGGCAATAATAGCATAAAGAGCTCTGTGTGTCAAAGTAATTTTTTAGTTTTGTTTAAAATTTCTTTTGCATAAAAGAAACGTGATCAACATTGGAGTTATGGCTACAAAGCACCCTCTCCCCCAACCTCTCCCCCTCATGAAGGAACCCTCACCCCCCCGACCCCCTCCCCCATGGGATTGGGGGAGGGGAGATATTAGCTCGAGGCTTGCGCCCCGATCCCCGAATCCTATCGGGTTGATATGCAAGATAGTATTCGGGGTAATAGGGGCGAAAGCCAGGATGCATGGCGAGCAGCACACGCAGTGTGCGACCAGCCCCTACACAAAAACACCCCTCCCACCAGCAGGGGGGAGGGGCAAGGGGAGAGGGTCTTTTGGGGGAAGCGGTTGTGGTGAGTGCCTACCTCATCATCCTCCACACCACATCATTGACCTTCAGCTTGTCGGCAAGCTCCGCCACATCGGTTTTGGCGTTGATGTGGATCAGCTCCAGGCCCAAGATCTCCGCGAAGTCGCGCATGTGCTCGATGGTCAGGCCATAGCTCATGATGGAGTGGTGGGCGCCGCCGGCCAATATCCAGGCCTCGGAGCCGCTGGAAAGGCTGGGCGTGAGCTTCCACATCACGCGGGCCACAGGCAGCTTGGGCATGGCGCGGGGCGGCGTGACGGCCTCCACATCGTGCACGATCATGCGGAACCGGTCACCCATGTCGATCAATGTGACCAGGATCGCAGGGCCAGCCTGGCCGTCAAACACCAGGCGGGCGGGGTCGGCCCGGTTGCCGATGCCCAGCTTGTGCACCGCGATGCGGGGGCGGGAGGCGGCGATGCTGGGGCAGACCTCCAGCATGTGGGCGCCCAGAACCAGTTCGTTTCCAGGCTCCAGGTGATAAGTGTAGTCTTCCATGAAGGAGGTGCCGCCGGGCAGGCCAGCGGCCATGCGCTTCATCACGCGCAGCAGGCCGGCCATCTTCCAGTCGCCCTCAGCGCCGAAGCCGTAGCCCTTGGCCATCAGGTTTTGCACGGCAAGGCCCGGCAGCTGCTGCAGGCCGGCCAGGTTTTCAAAGGTGGTCGTGAACCCGCCGAACGCGCCGGAGGCAAGGAAGTTCTTAAGGCCGGTCTCAATGCGGGCCTGCACCTTCACAGCGTCCAGGTTGCCGGTATCCAGCACATAGGAGGCGGCATATTCCTCCATCTTGTCTTCCACATCAGCGGCGCTGACAGCGTTCACGGCGTCCACAAGCTCGGTCAGGCCATAGCCGTTGACGCTCCAGCCCAGCCGGGCCTGCGCTTCCACTTTGTCGCCCTCGGTCACAGCCACCTCGCGCATGTTGTCACCGAAGCGGGCGAGCTTGAGGCTGCGGCTCTCCATCGCGCCCACGGCGCTGCGGGCCCAGGCCCCGATGCGGCGCTGCGTCTCGGCGTCTTTCCAATAGCCGGACACCACCTTGCGGCGGGTGCGCAGGCGCGCATGGATGAACCCGTGCTCCCGGTCGCCATGGGCAGACTGGTTCAGGTTCATGAAGTCCATGTCGATGGTCTCCCACGGGATATCGCGGTTGAACTGCGTATTGAGGTGCAGGATGGGCTTGGTGAGCGCCAGCAGGCCGGCGATCCACATCTTGGACGGCGAGAACGTGTGCATCCAGGTGATCACGCCGGCGCAGGCGGGCGATGCGCTGGCCTGGCGGCAGATCTCCAGGATCTCCTCCGGTGTGGTGACAACGGGCTTGAAGACCACCGCGCCGGGGATCTGGCCGCAGGCATCGAGCGCCGCGGCGATTTCGCGGCTGTCGGCATTGACCTGATTGATGGTTTCAGGGCCGTAAAGATGCTGGCTGCCGGTAACAAACCAGAATTCATAACTCATTTGTGCATACCACCTTTCTATGAAGATATTTTAGCACAATCGGGCGGAAGAATGACAGGGGAAGAACGAAAACCTATGCCCAATCCCCTACTCCACCCTGGCCCCCGCGTCAAGCAACCCTCACCCCCAACCCCCTCCCCCATGCGTTCGAATCATTCCTTCAGAATGACGCTGGGTAGGGGGAGCAGTTTGTTCGGGGGCTGGCGCCCCCAATCCCCATGAAACTCCCCCTGTCACTTCGTGACATCCCCCTCAAGAGGGAGACAAGTACAGTTCTTTCAAGGTACAACTTGCCTCCCTCCTGAGGGAGGTGGCAGCGAAGCTGCCGGAGGGAGTAGCCCCAAAACTAAAATACCCCTCCCGCTAGCAAGGGGGAGGGGGCTGGGGGAGAGGGTCTTTGAGAAGGGGCAAGAGTAGAGGGCCTACGCCCCCGCCTCCACATTTTTGAAGATCCCCGACGACACCGCAAACGACACACCGGCTGCCAGCAGCGCCCAGAGCCCAAAGCCAACTACAGAGAGCAGCTCCTTGGTCGCGGGGGCCACTGACTCCGGCAGCAGGATCGGCACAGCAATGAGCAGCGCAATGCCCGGCGTGATCACGAAGATCGTGAAGAACAGCTTCAAGAAAATCGTGAGCGGCTTGCTGTGGATGCCGCCGAACAGCCTGCGGGAGAGCACATCGGCATAGACGAACACTGCACCCAGGCACGCATAGCAGAAGATGCATGCCAGTACCGTGAGCACAGGAATGCCGCCATATTGAGGTGTGGTGCCCAGATAGCCTCCGGCGATCACAAACAGCGCGATGCCGTCGATCAGGTTTTTGATGTGGTCGCTCAGCGTGGCCCAAAAAAGCTTCTGGGCAGGCCGGGCCGGCAGCGTGAAGATGAACGGTCGGTTGAGCTCCAGCGGCCAGCGGCCCTGCATCTGCAGTAGGAACAGCATATAGACTGCGAATGAAAGCACCATGACCATGCGGGAGGAAAGCTCACCGGGCATGATGAAATTAAATGCCAGCGCCGCAAGGATCACAATGGCCGACGTGCGGTCAAAGAACAACAGGAACGACGACTTCCGGATCTCCAGGATGTTCTTCCCGAACAATGCCGAAGCCCCCTGCCCAAACAGGCCATTGCGCACATTGTGGCGGGCTTTCACGTTGAACTGCATGCCCTTGCCTTCCTTTTTGGCGGCCAGGGCGGCTTCCTTGTATTCGGTGGCGTCCAGCACTTCCTCGTAATAGTCGAGGTTCTGCCGGTATAGGATCACCAGGAACGCCGCAATCAGCGCCACCATGAGGCCCGTGCCCACAAAGAACTGCCAGCTGATGCCGTCAATGGCGGCGGCAGCGATGGCGCGCATCCAGCCGATCACCGGCACCCAGAACATCCAGTCGCCATCGAGCGTGGCGGTGGCGGCCTGCATCAGGTCTTTGACCTGCGTGAGATTGTAGAGAAATACCAGCACAAGCGCCAGCACAGCCAGGTTCAACACAACATTGGCGGCGCGGCGGCGGGCCCTGGTCTTGCTGGTGAAGGCGTAGAGCGCCATGCCGAAGATCGGGTAACTCAGTGCATAGAGCGCCACAGCCAGCATCAGCACCAGGATGCCGTAGGGCTGCAGGGCGAAGTTGTTTTTCAAGTTTGGGATCTGATAAAACGCCACGAACATTGCCAGCACCATGCCGCCAAGCTGGCGGATGAAACCATAAAGCAGCACGTCGTTGGAGCGGAAAGGGCCGGTGAACACCAGCGCCACATCCGACGAGCGGAAGAAGCTGCCGCCTTTTTCGATACCCTGCTTGATCGACAGGTAATACACCACGATGCCCAGCGCCGTCATGATTACGCGGAAGAGCGCCGGATCGGCCTTGTGCACCAGATTGGAGGGCATCGCAAACACCATCACGATCATGCCCACCGAGGCCAGCGCGATCACGATGTATAGGATCAGCAGCGCAGGCTTTTTGGCCAGCCCCTTCACAATGTTGGCCAGCGTGCGCCGGATCAGATAGAGCAGTGGGCTCATGCGCTCTCCTCCTCGCCCTCGCCGGTCACGCGGAAGAACACATGCTCCAGCTCCTCACCGGTGGCTTCCAGCTCCTTGCGGGTGCGGGCCAGCACGATCTTTGCCCGGTTCATGATGAGCACTTCATCCCACACTTCTTCGATGCTGTCGATGATGTGGGTGCTGATCAGCACCGCAGCACCGCTGTCGCGAAGCTCGGCAAACACGGCCTTCAGCTCCTTGATGGCCTTGGGGTCCAGGCCGATCATCGGCTCGTCAAAGAGCACCATCTTCGGCTGGGGCAGCAGCGCGCAGCAGATGCTCACCTTCTGCTGCATGCCCTTGCTCAATTCCTTTCCCAGCTTGCTCTTCTTGTCATCCAGGTCAAAGCGGCGCAGCAACTCCTCGGCGCGGCTCTGCCAGTTTTCCACCTTGTAGGCCCGGCCGATGAACTCCATGTGCTCCCACACAGTCAGCAGATCATAAAGCGCCGGCGTCTCCGGCACATAGCCGAACAGGCGCTTGGCCTCCACGCTCTTGTTGTCCAGCCCGCCGATCGTGATGCGGCCTTGAAATTTCAATAGCCCTGAGATGCTTTTGATCGTGGTGCTTTTGCCCGCGCCGTTGGGCCCGAGCAGCACGGCTACCTGACCTGGCTGCACACTAAAGGAAAGGTCGTCAGCGCCGGTGGTGTTTTCGTAGCGCTTGGTAAGATTTTGGACGGTCAGCATGTATGCCTCCTAAAATAATAATTGCAATGGTGCTATTTTAGCATATTGGGAGGGAATGGGAGAAGAGGGGGCGGCTGAAATGACGGATGAGGGGGCTGAAGAATACGGGAATGAGATCTAAAAAGACAACATACAAAGAAACACTTATGGGCTGGCGGGCCGGAACGGAGTCCGGCCCCTACCGAGAGGCTAGAAATTACCTCTATCTTGGCACATTTTTCCCATACCAATTTGCCAGGAACATGCCTAGCCTATCCTACCTCTGCTCCATCCTGCTCCAGCTCCGGTTGTCCTCCACATTCGGATTATAGCCCGGGCTGTCGGCAAACACATAATCTCCCAATGAGTTCACCCACCCATCCCGATAGGTGTTGGGAAACTGCACCTGCATCCCCCGATGGGGATCGTACCAGGTATTCCCCCTCCCCTCCCCCGCATACAATTCCCTGAGGTGCATCCGCATGCGTGTCTTTGTGCTATCCCCCACCCGTCGCCAGGCAGCAATCATATTCACCTGCGCAGTCTTTGCCCTGTTTGTGCTGATCTTCACCCTAGCCGGCGGCGCAGCAGCGGTGTTTGCGCCGAAGGACAACATCCCAATCTACAGCGTGAAGACCAACGGCAACCAGATCGCGTTAACGTTGGATGTGGCCTGGGGCTCGCAGATGACCGGCGAGCAGCTGGACATCTTTGACCGATACGGCGTGAAGGTGACGTTTTATGTGACGGGCCGCTGGGCGGAACTGAACGCCGACGAGCTTCGGGAGATCGCAAGGCGGGGCCATGAAATCGGCAGCCACGGCCACACGCACCGCGACTTCGTGAAGCTCAGCCAGGACGAAATGGTCAAAGAGCTCAAGTTGGCCTCCGACGCCATTGAAAAGGTGACGGGCAGCCCTCCGGCCACATTCCGGGCGCCCTATGGTTCGTGGAACGGCAAGACTGTGGATGTGGTGTGCGGGCAGAAATATGAGTTTGTGCAGTGGGATGTGGAAACTTGGATGATAAAAATCGAATATCCGGCGTTGCAACACATAGACATAGTTCAAGGTGATGGAATGGCCAGGACATATACGACAAAATCGGGAAGGGTCTACTCCGTAACGGACATTTATCCAAAACTCACTGAAGAAGAGGGGAAGCGCCGGCAGCAAGAAGCAGTCCTATGCGTTGTCAAATTATTGCGTGAGCAGCGCGCTGCAGAGAAGAGCGGCACGCAAGTTTGATTCTGCATCTCATCTCAAACACGCGGGATGCGGCAATTAGCGAAAGAAAAGAGGAATTAATCCAATACGCCTATGGGGATTGCAGCCTTTCACTTTGGAGGTATCCATGATCGGAGTCTACGCTCGCCAAAGTGTGGAGAAAAAGGACAGCATCTCCATAGAGACGCAGATTGACAAATGCGTCCGCATGATCGATGATCCAAAAATAGATATGAATTACAAGGTGTACATGGATCGCGGCTATAGCGGCAGCAACATGGACCGTCCGGACTTCATACGGATGCTGCATGATATTGAAGCAGGGATGATCACAAAGGTCATTGTGTATAAGGTTGACCGCTTCAGCCGCTCATTGATTGACTTTTTCAATGTGTACAAGATCCTGGAGAAGCATGGCGTTGATTTCGTGTCGCTGAATGATAATTTCGACACCTCCACGCCTACCGGCAGGGCAATGCTCAGCATCACTCTGGTGTTTGCTCAGCTGGAGCGGGAAACCATTGCGATGCGCGTGAAGGACAACTATTATGCCCGCGCCAGCCTTGGCCGCGCCTTGGGCGGAAAGACCCATTACGGATATCGGAAGATACAAGCAGTTGATGCCGGGAAAACAGTGAAGCGAAGCGTTCCCGATGAGATTGAAAACCCTCACCTGATTCAAATGTTTCAATGGTATGACGAGGGCTGCAGCCTCTCCGAAATCTGCACCAGGTTAAAAGCTTTGGTTGTCCCGGCTCCGATGGGTGGGAAATGGGAGTCTTCAAAAGTATCCAAGATACTGCACAATCCGTTTTATGTGCAGGCAGATGTGGATGTCTATGCCCACTTTCTCTCCAAGGGGTGCCACATCACAAATGATGTCAGCTCCTTCGACGGCGACCATGGATTGCTGCTCTATGGGCAGCGGGATCGCAATCTTTCAAAGTACAATGATCTCACCAACCAATATGTGTCCATCGGCCTGCATGCAGGTGTCATCACTTCTGACCAGTGGCTGAGGGTGCAGTACAAGCTTGAAGCAAACGAGCAGATCAAGAACTCCGGAAAGGGCAGCTACACATGGCTGTCCGGCCTGACGAAGTGCGGCTATTGCGGGTATGCCATGACCTATGTGGCATACCGGGAGGGGCGGAATTATCTGAACTGCAGAGGCAAAACAAATTTCCATCTTTGTGGAGGGCATTCCGCTCCTGTGCTTGTGGAAGACATGGAGGAGCTCATTGAGGCCGTATTGCTGGAAAAGATAGCATCCCTGGCCCACCTTGCAGAGCAGGTACCTCCGGCTTTTGATGAACACGCCAACAAGATCAAGATGCAGCTTGTCGGGATCGACAAGGAATATGAGGACTATATGGGCCAGCTCCGCCATGCCGACGATTATCTGCGCAAGCATATTACAACACGGCTGAAGGCGTTGGAAGAAAAGCAGAACAAACTCGCCCAAGAACTGCAGAAACGCTTGCTCCAGGCCGGCGTTTCAGATGCCGCGGCAGCAGGCACCGAGGCGTTGCTGGCAATGTGGCAATGCGGTAACCTTGAGCATCGAAAAAAGATCAGCAAGAAATTGATCGACAGGGTGGACATCAAGGACGACGGTGCAATTCAAATTGTCTGGAGAGTGCCGGAGTAGCTCCATGCAGCACTTTCCCGGATCAACCGCGGCAAGGCGCACTCCGGATCATCTGACACTTTACTGTAATAACCAATGTGGACAGCCTGGACTGGAAGGGCCTTTCGCCCGGGCAAATGGAGGACCGAATTCTGCCCAAGGTGAAATCGGGCTCAATCCTGCTGTTTCACAACAATGGCGGCCACACCACCGAGGCGCTGCCCGGCATCATCGAGGCGCTGCAGGCCAAGGGGTTCCGGTTTGTGACGGTGAGCGCGCTCATTGGCGAAGGCCTGGAGGACTGAGCTCAGTCAAACACCGGCAGGTGGGCTTGCTGCAGCGGTGGATTGCCGGATGATCAATTGGATCGGCGCATAAACATCCGCCTTCAAATCACAGGAACTGCGCTTGATCATATCTGCCAGCAGCATGTAGGCAACCCTGGCCATGATCTGGTAATCCACTGCGACCGTTGTGAGCGAGGGCATGATGCAGGAGGACTGGTCGATGTTGTCATAGCCGGCTACGCTGATGTCGCCGGGCACAGAGAGCCCTGCATCCATGATCGCGTTCATCGCACCGATGGCCATCGCGTCGTTGGCACAGAAAACAGCCGTGGGGGTGCCTCCTGAGCCAAGTATCTGGCGCATGGCGTCCTTTCCGCTGTCCATCGTCCAGTCGGCCACGGCAATCCATCGTTCGTTGATCGCAATGCCGTTTTGGCTCAGCACCTCCTGATACCCCTCCAGGCGCGCCAGCGCGGTCTGATGGTCCGTCGGGGCGCCGATATACCCGATTTTACGGTGGCCCAACGAAAACAAATGCTCAACCACCATCCGGGCTCCCTGCCGGTTGTCCATGGAGATGGATGCGTATTCCCCATGGATCTGATTCAGAAGCACAACCGGGACGCCACGCCGGGTTAGCTCCGCGCAAAGCTCCTCAGGCATGGCGCTCTTGATGAATACACCGCAGGGATTGCACAACCGGATCAGGCCTTCCGCCGTATCGGTTTGAGACAGTGACTTATACAGCAAGGAGAACCCATACTCAGAGCATTCATGATCCAGCACATTGATCAGCTTTGCGTTAAATGGCTCATTGGTCATGTCTGCATTGTCCTTGCCCTTTGGGAGCAAAAACAACACAGTGTTCTGAGGCTTCCGTATCTCCTTGCGTTCAGGGCTCACCATGGTGCCCAAGCCGGGGATTTTGGAGACCAACCCCGCATCCACCAGCAGCGCCAGCGCCCTGCGCACAGTGGCTCGCTCCACGCCGTAAATGGAACACAGCCTGCTCTCCGGCGGCAGCATCCCGCCGGACGGGTACTCCCCTTGCGCGATCCTCTGGTGGATATCCTCGCTGATTTGCCGGTAGACCGGAATACCGTTTTTTCGATCAATGTTCATGCATTGCCACTCCCCAAAACAGTATAGCACAGGAAATGCCTGTTATTGAAATAAATAGCGATAATTTGCAGGTTTTTGCCATGCATTCTATGAGTATCATGGCTTTTGGTGCCCGGTAACGCATATTGACAGGCCTCTGTGACATTGGTAAGATATCTAATTGATAGCATCTTATAAAAATTTCTTCTCCATTTGCGGCACTGGCTGCCACGATCATTCAGTGGGAGGGCCGGTGGCTTGCCGCCTTTTTTAGAAAGGAGCAACCAATGAACGATCACACCGGTATTCCCGAAGCAGAACGGGCCGACGCCGCCCGCACCGCCGATGCCTGCGCCGTGGAAAGCGCGCAGCGGCTGATGGCCGGAGGCTTTGGCCGGGACTGCGAAGACCTTCATGCCGAATTCAAGGCCGCCGTGGAATGCCTTTCCGGCGGCACCAACACGGTGCTGCTGGACGATGCGGGCATGCCATCGGTGATGGTGCGGGTGGATCGCATGGCGCTCAGCGAGCTGATGGACAGCGCAGCCGAAAGCCCCCACCCGGCCTTTGTGGCCGGCGGCAAACCGGTGGATGCGATCTACTACTCCAAATACCAAAACATTGTCTGCCGTGGCAGGGGCTATTCGCTGCCACTCAAGGATCCGCAAACCTATGTTTCCTTTGACGAGGCGCGGGCCTATTGCGCCGCCAAGGGCCCCGGCTGGGGCCTGACGCCTTATGCACTGCGGGCGGCGCTGGCGCTTTGGGCCCGGCGAAACGGCACGATGCCGCGGGGCAACAACAACGGCGGCTATGACATTTTCCATCCCGAGGAGGCCGGGTGGCCCACGGAGGGCGGCCGCGTGGCCACAGGCTCGGGGCCAATTTCCTGGTCTCACAATGGCAGGCTGGACGGCATCTTTGACCTGAACGGCAACATGAACGAATGGGACGACGGCCTGCGGGTGGTGGATGGAGAGATCCAGATCGTGCCCGGCGCGCTTTGCATGCTGGCTGGCGCAAGCATTACCGCCGACTCAGCGCTTTGGCGGGCAATCCTATCAGATGGGACACTGGTGCCCCCCGGCACGGCAGGCACGCTGCGCTATCGGGGCCATGAGGGTGGCATACGGCTCACCACATCGTCAGCAAATGAGCCGGGGCGCTTCAATTGCGCATTCCACGCCATCCGCTCTGACGAGGGCGTGGCTGTGCCGGAGCTGCTCAAGGCCCTTGCGCTCTATCCGGAAACAGAACAGGACACCTATGGCGGCTGGCGGTGGCTGGACACCAAGGGGGAGTGCATGCCGATCTGCGGCGGCGCCCACCGGGCCGTGGACCATGCTGGCGTGTTTTTCATGGGGCTCACATTCCCAAGGACACACAAATATGAGTTGTCAGGGTTCCGCTGCGCCTATCTGCCCCAGGTGGCGGAATAGTTCCGGAAAGGAGACGGTAATGGAAAAGCTTGTGCGGGCTACGCCGGAAGCAGAGGGGATCTCCAGTCGCGACCTGCTGCAGCTGGTGGAAGACTTGGACCACAGCGGCTCGGAGATGCACGGCCTGATGGTGATGCGCCACGGCAAGGTGATCGCAGAGGGCTGGTGGGCTCCCTACGCGCCGGGCTTTGCCCACGCCAGCCAGTCACTGACCAAAACCGTGACCGGCACAGCGTTCGGCATTGCGATGGGCGAAGGCCTGCTCGCTTTGGACGACAGGCTGGTGGACATCTTTCCCGAATACGTGCCAGAGAACTCGCAACGCTGGCTTGGCGAGCTCAGGATGAGTCACATCCTGACGATGTCTGCCGGCATGGAGACGCAGCCGGCGGTATTTGACCAGGGGTGGATTCGAAAGTTCTTCACGATGCCGATCGTGCATGAGCCCGGCTCGGCTTTTTACTACAACAGCATCGCCTGCTCGATGGTGGGCGCCTGCATCCGCAAAAAGACTGGCCTGGGCCTGATGGATTACCTCCGCCCACGGTTGTTTGAGAAAATCGGGATCAGCAGCGCCAACATCCGCTGGTACTGCCATGAAGACGGCCTGGAAAACGGCAGCGGCGGCATCGTGACCTCCACGGAGGACAACGCCCGGCTGATCCAGCTTTACCTGAAC
Source organism: Bacillota bacterium (assembly GCA_023435705.1). Classification (GTDB taxonomy): domain Bacteria; phylum Bacillota; class Clostridia; order Christensenellales; family UMGS416; genus JAEYRA01. The sequence continues at coordinate 65,602 of JAEYRH010000004.1, forward strand.
GGCGGCATGTGGGGCGGCGAGCGCATTCTGCCTCAGGAATGGGTGCGCTGGGCGACGAAGCTGCGCAACAATCACTTCTGCGAGGTGGCGGCAGACGCGCCTCCCGGCATGGGCTACGGCGGCATGATGTGGACACAGGGCAGCGCGTTTTATGCCGACGGCGCGATGGGCCAGCTAGCAATCGGGTTTCCGGAGAAAGATTTACTGATCTCCGTGAACCAGACCTGCGCTGACCAGGCTTCAGAGCGCCGCATGCGCGCAGTTCTGTTTGGCTTTGCCGCCTTCGCCAACAACAGCCCCATGCCCGAAGACCCCAAGGCATGGGGAATGCTGACCAGAAGGCTGAAAACGTTGGCGTTGCCCGCGCCGGACTACGCGCCGGATTCGCCAATGATCCCCCTGGTGCATGGCCGGAAGTGCCGCATCACCGAGGGGCACGCGGCCTTTTTCGCTGAGGATGTGGCTATCTTCAACCGCAATTACCACGACACCGTGTCCGCGTTTGGCTTTGAGTTTAAACGGGGGCTGTTGGTGCTGGCCATCGAAAGCGAGAGCGGCATGCACCGGGCGCTTGCCGGCCTGGACGGCAGGACACGGCTCAACCGGTTGAGCGGCAACATTCCAACCGAGGATGTTGTGCTTTCAGCAAACTGGATTGAGGAAAACGAACTGGCGCTGCAGATCCGGTGGCTGGAGATCTGCCGCACCAGGCAGATCGTGTTCCGGTTTGAGGAAGGCGGTGTGACGATCTCCTCCACAGTCAAACAGGTGGGCGGCTTTGACGCACCGCCGCAAACGGCATTCGCCCGCTGGGAATGACAAGCAAGGAGAGACACCATGCGCAAGGGTGCAAACATCAAAGTGGTTTATGACGTGCCGATTGCCATGCGCGACGGCACTGTGCTTTACGCCAACCTTTACCGGCCCGACGATGATCAGCAGTATCCTGCAATCCTGGACCGCACGCCTTACCAAAAGGACATGCCGAACCCACTCTGCGGTTACATCCGCGCCCATGAGCTGGCCGGCCAGGGCTACAACGTGGTGATTCAGGATGTGCGCGGCACCGGCTGCTCCGAAGGCGTGAACGACCCGGTGGGCTATCAGGATGAGGACGGTTACGACTCAGTGGAGGCCGTGGCGGCGATGCCCTGGTGCGACGGCAATGTGGGCATGGTGGGCGAATCCTACCATGGGTTCACGCAGCTGGCTGCCTCTCGGGCCAGGCCGCCGCATCTCAGGGCGATCTGCCCCTTTCAGACCTCATGGACAAAGTTCCCAGCCCTCTATTCCTTCGGTGTGCCGGGGCCGCTCCATCACAAGGAGCTGCTGGAAAACATCGACAACCCTGAATACCTTAAAATAGTCGGGCGGGCCGAAGGCTTTGAGCAGGTGGAAGTGCCGTGCCTGAACCTGACCGGCTGGCACGATTTCCTGCGAGATATGACGATCTACAACTACACGCAGTTCAGAACCCGGGGCGGCAGCCCGATCTGCCGCGAGGGCAGCAAGCTGATCGTGGGCCCCTGGCTGCACGGCGACCGGCTGAGCGGTGACTTTGACGGCCTGCACTTCGGCCCCGAGGGTTCCGGCGACGGCGCGGACATCACCGGCAGGCTGATCGACTGGTTTGATTACTGGATCAAGGGCAAGAGCAGCACATATATCACCGGGGCTCCTGTGAAGCTGTTTGTGATGGGCCCGAACATCTGGCGCGACGAGCAGGAGTGGCCGCTGGCGCGCACGCAATACAGGGAGTATTACCTACACAGCGATGGCCGGGCCAACTCACTGTTTGGCGACGGCACGCTCTCCACAATGGTGCCCGGCGAAGAGCGGGCCGATCATTACCTCTATGACCCGGCCAACCCTGTGCCCAGCCACATTGACGACCCACTCACCTTCATGGTGCAGGACCAGCGGCCCAACCAGCAGCGGGACGACGTGCTGGTGTATACCACAGTGCCCTTTGCCGAGGACACCGAGCTCACCGGGCCGATCACCGCCGAGATTTTCGCGGCAAGCTCTGCAGTGGACACCGACTTTGTGTGCAAGGTGAGCGATGTGCACCCCGACGGCCGGGCGCTGAACCTGGCAATGAAGCTCATCCGCGCCCGCTACCGCAACGGCTGCATAGCGGAGCTTCTGGAGCCGGAAAAGGCATATGAATATCACTTTGACATCGGCAACATCTCGATGGTGCTGCCAAAGGGGCACTGCATCCGCCTGGAAATCACCAGCAGCCTGACCCCCGATGCCGAGCCTAACCCAAACACCGGCGGCAGGCCAGGCGAGATCGGCGGGCAAACCAGGCTTGCTGTGCAGACCATACTGCATAACAGCGATCACCCATCCCGGCTGGTGCTGCCGGTGATCCCAAAATAGGTCAAATGGGAAAAGGGCAATCGGACGTATCCGATTGCCCTTTTTGTTTGTAGGTTACAGCTGAACTTCCATGGCTGACCCGGTGTATTGCACCGCAACGGTTTTTTCCGCACCGCCCATGCGACGGATCAGCAATTCCTGTTTCTCCTTCATGCCGGGGAAGGAGCCTTCGCGCGCGCCGATGGTCAGCGTGTTCTTCCGGTCATCCCAGGCAAGATTAATCCAGGCGAACTTGCCCTGCTCGTAGTTGTAATTGTCGCCTTCATCCTGATACAGTGCAAAGCTGCCGTCGGCACCGGGATAGACGCGGATCTCCAGCGGCTCGCCGGTCTCCTGCCCGGCATACTCGATGTCCGGCCCATAGGGCAGGATGGCCCCGGCCTTCACATACAGCGGGATGATGTCAATGGGGGCAGCAGCCTCAATGGCCTGGCCGCCCTCCAGCCTTTCCCCGGTCCAGAAGTCATACCACGCGCAGCCGGCGGGCAGATAGACGCTTCTTGTGATGGAAGCATCTTCGATGGGTTCGGAGCCGGCGTTGAAATACATGGGCCTGGTCACCGGGCAGGCCAGCAGAGAGGGCCCGAAGAGCATCTCGTCCTTGATATTACGCAGCGCCTTGTCAGCAAACTCCAGCGCCGGCACGCGCAGGATGGTGCCATCCTGATGGGTCACCTGGCCGGCAAGGGAGTAGAGGTAGGGCATCAGGCGGTAACGCAAGCGCAGTGTCTTTTCCAGCGCGTCGTAAAACATCGTGCCCGGCTCGCCATACCGCCACACCTCGCGGGGCGTGCCGGTGCCGTGGGCGCGGAACATGGGCAGGAACGCGGCGAACTGGAACCAGCGGGTGAAAAGCTCCCGGTAGCCCATGTCTTCACAGCCCTTGTCATACTCGCCGGTCATGAACCATGGCACGGGGAATTTCGGATTGTGCAGCGAGCCGCCGGATGCCACAAAGAACGCGCCGATGTCGGTGGTCCAGTAGGGCTCGCCGGTCACGCAGAAGTTGAGCGCAGCGGGCACCTGTTTTTGCAGCGTGTCCCAATTGGCACAGATGTCACCGGACCAGGTGATCGTGGCATAACGGTGCTGGCCGGCGTAACAGGAACGGGTGAGGTTCAGCACACGCTTCTCAGAGGAAGCCTTTCGCTGGCCTTCATAGATCCCCTGGGAGTGCAGCAATGAGTAGGCGTTGATGAACTCCGGATCCAGATACTTCTTGCTTTCCGACACGTTGATGTTGAGGCGCTCCTCCGGCTCGGGCTTCACCTTGCCCTTCCAATCGGCCTCAAAGGGCTCGGAGCAGTCGCACCACCAGGCGTCCACACCGTGACTGAATAACCCGTCATTGGTCTGTTTCCAGTAGAGAGCCCGCGCGTCGGGGTTGAAGGCGTCATAAGTGGAGCGGTTGCCCAACAGGTAGCCACGCTCCAGCATTTCGGCATGGTTGGCGCCGCCCTCGCTCATGTTGGGCCAGATGGAGATCATCATCTTCACATTGAGCTCGTGCAGCCTCTTGGTCATGGCATCAGGATCGGGAAAACGGGAGGGATCAAAGGTTTTCTGGCCCCACTGTTTGTCAGGCCAGGACTGCCAGTCCAGCACGATCACGTCCAGCGGCAGGTGGCGGCTGCGGTATTCCTCCGCAATCTCGATCAATTCATCCGCCGTCTTGTAGCGCTCCTTGGACTGCACATAGCCAAGCGCCGCCATCGGGAGCATCGGCGCCTTGCCGGTGAGGGCGCGGAGGCCCTTGAGCACGGCATCATAGGTGGGCCCGGCGATGAAGTAATAATCCATCTGGTCTTCCACATCGGCCCAGAGGTAGGAACCAAACAGGTCGTCGTGGAATGTCATCAGCGAGCAGCAATCCAGCAGCACGCCATAACCCTCGGTGGAAAGCAGCACAGGCACGGTGGCCTTCATATTCTCCTGATAGAGATACTGCATCGTGCCACGCAGGTTGAACACGCCCTCCTCATGGGAGCCCAGGCCATAGAGAGCCTCGTCCGGCTTCCAAACAAACTCCAGCTTGGTCTGCCATGCCTGCCGGTCCACCCGCCGCACGCCCTCGGCCCTGGCCTTCACGCCATCCACATTGTCTTCCAGCCGCACCTCGGCATCGCCGCTAAAATCGGTCTTGACCACATCCACGCGGTTGAGCGTCTTGCCGCCTTTGGCCGGCTCCTTGGTGAGCAGGTTCCCCTGGCCATCGCGCCAGGTAAACGCGCCGGTCTTGCGGGAAATGTCGCACATCAGACTGGCCGTGCGCACGCGGACGCAGTCAGAAAGCTCCTCCACCTCAAAGGCCGCCGACTCGGGCCGGGGCATCGTCACAACCAGGCTGTTGTCCTGGGCAAAGGATTCATTGCCGGTGCAGACCACGCGGAAAATGCTGCCGGTATACACGTCTATCCGAACCAGCATGTCCTTCACACGGAACTCAACGCCCTGGGAACACAATTTGAATTGTTCGATCATCTGCTCTGCTCCTCCATCAATCTGACCATCAAGGTACAAAACCGAAACGTTACACCTTGCACATTATACCGCACCTGGATCATCATCTGCAAATGAAATAAAAAAATTAGACCACTAATTATTTACATACATGTGGTATAATAAAAATGCTGTTTCCAGTATACAACATGTTTTTTGGAGGTGTACATCATGGACCACCCATTTCACCTTCGCTACAGCTCACCCTCCGACGCCTGGGGAGATGCAATCCCGCTGGGCAACGGCAGGCTGGGCGCGATGGTCTACGGCCACACCAACCTGGAGCGGGTTCAATTGAACGACGATTCCCTGTGGTATGGCGCCTTCATGGACCGCAACAACCCCTCCCTCCGCGAAAAACTGCCGGAGATCCGGCGGCTGGTGCTGGAGGGTGATATCTACCACGCCGAGGAGATGATCCTGCAATACATGGCCGGCACTCCCGGCTGCATGCGGCACTACACCCACCTGGGAGAGCTCGATCTGGCGCTAAACCAGCACCTGCCCTTTGCCATAGGCTCCCTGCCCAACAGCGACGGCGCGGAGGGCTATGCCTCCGACCTGGATTTGATGACAGGCGTGCTGAACATCCGCCACACGCAAGCCGGCGTGCAATACCACCGGGAGATGTTTGCGAGCCACCCGGCGCAGGTGCTCTGCATCCGCCTGACCAGCGGCAAGCCCGGCGCAATCAACCTGGACGTGATGATGAACCGCATTGCCATTTCCGACGCAGTCGCGATGGATGATCGCCGGCCCGGCAGGCGGGTGAGCGGCGGCGGCTGGCCCGCCCCCATCGCCGACTCCATCCGCACCGTGGATGACCGCACGATCCTGATGCGCGGCCATGACTCGGAGATCGAGTTTGCCACAGCGGTGCGTGTGCTCTGCGACGGCGAGCTCAGAAACCCGGTCACCCAGCTGCTGGCGCGCAATGCCAGCGAAGTGTTGTTGGTTCTGGCTTCTTCCACCTCCAACCGCTCCGACGACCCCGCTACCGATGTGATGAAGCGGCTGGATGAAGCGGTGCAGAAGGGCTTTGACGCGCTGAAGGCCGAGCATGTGGCCGATTTCTCTGCGTTGATGGGCCGCTGCGAGCTGGACCTGGGCCCCGCCCCCGACCTGCCCACAGACAAGCGGATCGAGGCCGTGAAAAACGGCGCCAACGACCCGGCTTTGGCGGCGCTTTATTTCCAGTTTGGCCGCTACCTCATCGTGGCCGGCGGCCGCGAGGGCAGCTCGGCGCTGAACCTGCAGGGCATCTGGTGCGCCGATTTCTCCCCGATGTGGGACAGCAAATACACGATCAACATCAACCTGCAGATGAACTACTGGCCGGTGGAGATGGGCAACCTCTCCGAGCTGCACATGCCGCTCATGGATCTGCTGGAGGTCATGCAGGAAAAGGGGCGCGAGACCGCCCGCGTGATGTATGGCATGCGCGGCATGGTGTGCCACCACAACACCGACTACTACGGCGACTGCGCCCCGCAGGACTGGTATATGGCAGCAATGCCCTGGGTGACCGGCAGCGCGTGGCTGGCGATGCACATCTGGGAGCACTACCTGTATACCAAAGACCTGGGCATCCTCCGCCGGATGTATCCGGTGATGCGCGACATGGCGCTCTTTTATGAGGACTTCCTCATGGAAGTGGATGGCAAGCTGATCACCTGCCCCTCCATCTCGCCGGAAAACCGCTACCTGCTGCCCGACGGCTACGACACGCCTGTGTGCGCGGCACCGGCCATGGACAACCAAATCCTGCGGGAGTTCTTCGCGGTGCTCATCGAGACGCAGAAGCTGCTCGGTGTGGACACCGACCAGTCGGCAAAATATGCCGCCATCGCGGAAAAACTGCCCAAAGACCAGATCGGCTCCAAGGGCCAGCTGCTGGAGTGGGACAAGGAATACCCCGAGCTCACGCCGGGCATGAGCCACATTTCGCACCTGTATGCCTGCTACCCCGGCAGCGCGATCAACTGGCGCGACACGCCGGAGCTGATGGATGCGGTGCGCAAGTCACTGGAGATCCGCGTGCAAAACGGCGCCGGTGTGGGCGGCTGGCCGCTTGCCTGGTACATCAACATCTACGCCCGGCAGCTGGACGGCCAGCTTGCGGACGCCGCGATCAGCAAAATGATTGGCCGGTCCTCCGCACGCAACTTCTTCAACGGCCGCAGGGTGTTCCAGATCGACGGCAACCTGGGCGCGGCGGCGGGCATTGCCGAGTGCCTGATGCAAAGCCACCTGGCGCTGCACCTGCTGCCGGCGCTGCCCCCATCCTGGAAAGACGGCAGCGCCAAGGGCCTGCGGGCCCGCGGCAGCATCGGGGTGGACCTGGCCTGGAAGGCCGGCAAGCTGACCGAAGCCATTATCACGCCGCGATTTGACGGCCCGGTGGAAGTGGTGGGAGACACACTGCGGGTCACCTGCGAGGGGGCCGCGGTGCCGGTTGTGAAAACGGCAATCGGGTTCTCGTTTGCGGCACAGGGCGGCAAGGCCTACAGGCTGGTGCCCTGACTGCAGCCGATGCAATCCCGCGCAATCCTTGAATCATCCATGGAGACTATATGAAAAACGCAATCCTCTCATTTACAGGCAGCATCAAAGATTCCTTCCGGCACGTGCAGGGCAATGCGCGTGCCGGATTGCTGACCCAACCGATCTGGTCCGTGCTGGGCAACCTGTTTACGCCCTATGTAACGCTCTATATGCTGGCGGTGGGCTGCACCAACGAGCAGGTGGGGCAGATCAACGCCATCGGCATGGTCTTCGGCGTTGTGGTGGCTATCTTTGCCGGCTGGCTCACCAACCGGATGGGGCGCCGCCTTGCCAACGCAGTGGGCGACATGCTCTGCTGGGTGTTGGCCAGCCTGCTCTGGGGCCTTTCCCAGAATGTGGTGTGGTTCATCATCGCCGCCTGCGCCAAGTCCTTCATGCGCCTGAGCGGTGTGGCGTGGAACTGCGTGCTGAGCGAGGGCACGCCGCCGGAGCACCGGGTGAACATTTTCTGGTGGATCAGCATTGTGCAGACCCTTACGACATTTGTAACGCCGCTCATGAACCTGCTGATCGGGCCGTTCGGCCTGGTGCCTGCGATGCGCTGGGTGCTGATTGGATCCTCGGTGGTGCTGACCATCGCTGTGATCATCCGCTATGGCATGATGCGGGAGCTGCCGGTGGGAGTGGAGCAGCAAAAAGCGGCCAAAGGCGAATCCCCTCTGGCGGCGCTGAAGGGCTATCTGCCCATCCTGAAGCTCATCTTTTCAAGCCCTCTGCTGCTGATCAGCATCCTGATGCGGACGCTCTATTACGTGCAGATCCAGCTGAAAGCAACCTTTATGCCAATCACCGTGGTGCATGGAATGGGGTTTGCAGACCAGATCATCGGCACATTGAATTTCGTGACAGGCGCCGTGATGCTGCTGGCGCAGTTCATCCTGCTGCGCAGGCTGCGCACGCTCTCCACAGAAAAGGCGCTGGTGATCAGCCTGAGCACGCTGGCAATCAGCTCATTGATCCTGGTCGTGGCGCCAGCCAACTCCATGCCGCTGCTGATCCTAAGCACCGTGCTTTCTGCTGCGGGGTCGGTGGTCTCCGCCATGCTGGTGGACACCTCGATGGCCAACGCCATGCCGGACAACGAGCGGGCGCAGCTGCTCTCGCTTGTAACGGTGCTCACGGTGGCAATCTCCGCGCCGGCCATGTGGCTGGGCGGCGTGCTCTCCGACCTGCCGGACATCGGCACAAGGCTGCCGATGGCGATGATCGCAGCGTTCGTCGTGATCTGCCTGGCGCTCCTGTGGGCAGCGGCGAAGATGAAAAAGCGCTCACCGGAGCAGGCTGTGGAAACGGTAATGTAAAAACAAACCAAACCAAACATGAACAAAGCCGCCGGGGCAGCCCGGCGGTTTTGGCATAAACTCCTTTCGCCCTCTGCGGAGGGCACCTCCCTCAAGAGGGAGGTATGGAAGGCATGAACTTAGCTCATTATCTCCTTAATAGAATGAGATGTCATCATATTGCACCGCGGAGGTGCAATGATGTAGAAGCCAGGGGGTATTCCCCAGAGGAAAAGTATAGCGACTCTGCCAACGTAACGAACAAAGCCGCCGGGCGAAACCCGGCGGCTTTGGTTTTGTTGGTTGGGATTGTGGCTTAGAAGTCGATTTCAACCTCGATCTTCTCGCCGGCCTTGAACGCATACTCAATGTGGTCGCCGTTGACCGCCATGGCCTTGCCGTTCACGCGGAACGCCTTCATGGCCTTGCGGCAGCGCAGCGTGAGCGTCTGGGCCTGGTTGGAGGTGAGCGTGGCTGTAAGACCCTTGGCCGTCCAGTCCATGCGCTCCAGCTTGGCCCAGGTGTAGAGCCACACGCCCTCGATGGCGCCCTTGTCAATGGACCGGGGCAGAGAGGGCAGGAACTCGACGGTGCCGGGCTCGGAGAAAATGCACATCTCAATGAGGATCGCCGGCATGCCGCCCTGCAGGTCGGGGAACTGGCCCTTGTAGGGGAAGTGCCTGGTCTGCAGCGTGGGGGTCACAAAGCCGTGCTCGATGAGCTGCGACAGGTTCTGCATCATCTCATCGGTGTCCTTCAGGCGGATGGCGGACAGGCAGCGGTGGATGATGCCGTGGGCGGAGTCATCCTGCTGGCCGCGCTTGCGGTTGGAAAGCTTGATCGCCTGCGCCAGCTCCGGCTCCTTTTCCCAGGTGACCGCGCGGCCCGGCCACACGTCGTAGTGGTGGGACACATGGCGGTGGTTGTAGTTTTCCTCGATCGTGGGCCAGGACCACTCTTTGAGCGCGCCGCCCTCGTCCAGCTGGTAGTTCGGCAGCGCCTCGCGCTGGGCTTCCCAGTGGGCGATGTTTTCCTGCTCAATGCCCAGCGTGTTGCAGGCGTCGATCAGGTTGTCGATCACTTCGCGGGCGATGGCGATGTCCATCACCGAGTTGATGCGGGTGGGGCTGTGGTCCTTGCAGGTCACAGTGCCGAAGTCCGGGTTCGGCGTGGGGTCTTCCGGCGAGAAGGACGGATAGAAGATCACCTTGCCGTCGGGGCCATGGTCGCAGGCATAGTCCTCAAAGAACAGCGCCATTTCCTTGAGCGCGGGCACCAGGCGGTTCTTCAGGAACTCGCGGTCACCGGTGACCAGCCAGTAGCCCCACAGCTCGTTGTAGATCCAGCCCAGGCAGCCTGTCCACGCATAGTGCGGATAGGTCTTGCTGAAGTGGTAGAAGAGGCCCGAGTCATAGTCGCAGTGCACGCTGCAGAGCAGGCCGCGGGCGCCGAAGAGCTTCTTGGCGTTGATGCGGAAGTCTTCAAACTTGGTCTCGTAATACTTGAAGTACACATCCATCTCATCAAAGAGGCCCGTGTTGTTGCCGGCGCACACCTGCAGGTTGGTGTTGATGTTGTGCTGGCCCCACATCGGCGGGATGTTGCCGGTGTCCATGATCTGATAGAAACGGCCCATGTCATAGAGCTTGTCCATCAGCATGCCGTCCAGCTCCACATCGGCGCAGTTGCGGTTGATCAGCTCCTCGGCAGACAGCGCGAAGTCGGCCTTGTCGCCCATGAAAAGGCGGGAGCGGCCCATGCGGGAGCCCATGTATTCCTGGTTATAGGCCAGCAAGCCGTTGAAATCGGGGTCCATCGCCAGCACTTCGTCCACAACGGGCTTGGCGCAGGCAAAGGTGAAGTCGCCTTCAAACTTGACGGTCTTGGAGAGGATCATCAGGCTGTCAGCACCGGAGACGCGGATGCCCTTCTCCAGGCGCTCGGTCTTGCCGCCCTTCCGGATGAAGCGGATCACGGACACATAGCCCTTCTGGCCGAAATCGGGGTTGTAGGCCCACTTCAGCGTGATCAGGTCCTCAGAGATCTCAAGCTCGTGGGAGCAATTCTCCAACTTGGTCATCCTGGCAAACATGCCGGTCTTTTCGCCGGGCAGCGTGATGATGATCTCGGCATCCAGCTTGCCCTTGGGGGCGTTGAAGCGCTGCACCACCACATCGCCCTTGTAGGCGGCAAACAGTTCGCGGGAGAAAGCGCCATTGTCGTTTTCCCACTGCACGGTCACCTTGCCGTTCATCATATCGAGCCAGCGCAGGTAGTTCTTGGTGGCACCTGCTTCGGGCTGCTTGACGTCCAGCCAGAACGCCCTGTTGAGGTGCAGGCTGGAGGGCGGCACGATGTTGTCGTTCCACTTGTTCATGATGGGGCCGAAACCGGCGTCCATCTGCGCCTTATGCACAAGGTCACCCGCCTCTTCCAGCTTGCCCTCCAGCAGGAGCTTGCGCACCTGGGGCATCACACCGGTGAGGTCCGGCGGTTCGGGCGTCTTGGCCCACTGGGGTGTATAGAGCGCTTCCTGCGTGAAGGTGAACTCCTCGTTGTAGGGGTCGCCCATGATGTCAATGCGCTGGAAGCCGTTGCCGGTGCTGATGATGTCTGCCCAATCCTTCGACGGGGCCAGGCTGCACACACTGCGCTCCGGCAGGATCTTCTTGCGCAGTTCCAGCGGCATTGCGCCGTATTTGAACTGGAAGGGCACCATAATCTTGGCAAGTCGCGACATGTTCATTCTCCTTTGTCTTATACTTGGTGGAACAGCTGTTCCAAAACCACGGTTTGAGGGCGGGTTGCCTTACTTCTGCTTGAAATATTGGCTGACCAGGAAGCGCATGACGTCGCTGGGCTGCTCGCGGGCAAACTCCGCTTTGTCGCCAAACACCATGCCATAGGGCGCTTCCGTCGTATAGGGATCCCACTGGGGCATGGGCTCGCCGGTGGAGTCATTGCCGTTGGGGTCGCCCTTGATGATGAAGTTGACCCAGTAATTGCACATCTGGCGGGCCAGATCGTAGTGCTTGCCCACGAAGGGCCGCCAGCACTTGGCCAGGTTTTCAAAGAAGAACCAGAGGTCCACCGAGTGGAAAGTGCCGGGGTTGTCCCAACCGGGGATCTCCGGATCGAAGTTGTAGTAGTAGAACGGCGTGCCGGCCTTGGTGTCGGTGTTGGCCTGCGCGGCGATGCGAATGGCATACTCCAGGCCGCGGATCGATGCCTTTTTGTTCATCTCCTCCACGGTGCCGGCGGCGCAAAGCTTCATAAACTCGTCGGCGTCGCTGCCAAACATCTTCTCCGCTGACGCGCGGAATTCCTCCACCGAGGCGGCCTTGGGATCCACATAGAACTCGTCGGAGGTGTGGCCCATCATCACGGGCACCTTCCAGCGCTTGTTTTCCAAAAACCGCTCAAAGGAATAGCCGGTGATGAACCGGTCATCCAAAATGGAGCCCCAGTGGCCCCGGCTCTCCAGCGCCTTCTGGAGCACAAAACGGCTGTCCAGCTTGCGGGCCTCGGCAAGAGTCGAAACGCCCAGGCGTTCAAAGAACTTGATGCCATCCTGCTCGGCTTCTGCCAGCGTGCGGGTGCTGGGCGCGCGGTGGTTCGGGTACACCTTGGTGAAGATGCCGCTTTCCACAATCGCCTTTTGGAAAAGGCCCTCGGTCTGCGGCGAGGTGAGCATATACATCACGCTGGCGCCGCCGGCAGACTGCCCGCCGATGGTGATGTTATCGGGGTCGCCGCCGAAGGCAGCAATGTTGCGCTTCACCCACTCGGTGCCAAACTTCTGGTCCAGATGGCCGAAGTTGGTGGGTGCGTCCGGCGACTCGGCGGTGATATCCGGGTGGGCCAAGAAGCCAAACACATTGAGGCGGTAGTTGATCGTGACCACGACGATGCCCCGGCGGGCGATGCGCTCGCCGTCAAACTCCATTTCGGCCGTGTTGCCTACCTGCAGGCCGCCGCCGAAATACCACACATAGACGGGCAGCTTTTCGTCGGTGGCGCAGGCCGGCGTCCAGACGTTCAAATGGAGGCAGTCCTCCCCCATGGGGATCTCCGGATCCACAGCCCACTCGCGGGTGTAGATATCTTCCTTGTTCACACCGGTGGGCGCTTGCAGCGAAATGGGGGCGAACTCAAACGCCTTGAAAACGCCGTCCCAATTCTTGGCCGGCTGCGGCGCCCTCCAGCGGTTTTCCCCGATGGACGGGGCTGCAAAGGGGATGCCCTTGAAGCTGGTGATGCGGGGGTCTGCCGCCGGCAGCCCTTTGATCACGCCATTTTCCACAGTGACCACTCTAAGCATGGTGATTCTCCCTTCCCTGTCTCGCTGAATCGAATTTCTGAAACGCGCCCTCTCGAACGGACGCGGTGGCAATCGATCATAACCGTACTCAAACAAAGCCTCGCGGCAACAGCATTATTATATGTTAGTTATATAATCAACTCAATCTTTCAGCGCCCATTCGGATCATGTTGCAGATATCTTCCCGCTTTTCATTCCTATAACGGGAAACATTGAAAAGGCCGTGAACATTGCCAGTTCCCCCTGTTTTTGATATCATAGAGGCGAGGTGTTCATTGTTGGCCAGATACGGATACAAGGACCGCTATGTCTTTTTTCTGAACGATTTACTGGAGCGCCAGACCGAGGAAAAACCGCACACCTACATCATTGAAGCCAATGGCATCATCTTTTGCCACACCGGCAAAATGCAGGTTTTGGTGGAAGGCACCGAATACACGATGGAGCCGGAAGACGTGCTGCTGGTGCGCGACGCCGAGTCTCACGCGATCACCATACTGGAATACCCCTGCGAATACAGCAAAGCCTATTTCAGTTTGCACTATTTCTATGTGTTTGACCCCCAATACCGCATGATCCGCCCGTTTGCAGACCGGCCCCTGGGGGTGAACAACCTGATCCGCGGCAGCAGGATCAACTCCGCGCTGCTGCGCAGCTGCTTCCAGAGCATTGTGCAGGTGCCCGATGTGTATATGCGGCGCATCGCGGTGATGGGCGCGCTCACGATGGCGTTGAGCGAGATCAACCGCGTGTATGACCCCGCTGCCGTTGCCACCTGTGACACTCGCCCCGAGCTCACCCAAAAGATCATCAACCAGATCAACGAGCGCTTCACCGGCCATCTGGACCCTGATGAGATTGCCGCGGGCCTCTATATCTCCCGCTCGCAGTTTGACCGGATCATCAAGCAGGCCACCGGCGTCACCCTGTGGCACTACGTGACCACAAAGCGGCTGATCCACGCCCGGCACCTGCTGCACGAAGGCGTGATGATCAAGGAGGCCGCCGCGCGCTCCGGGTTCAGCGATTATTCCACGTTTTATAAGGCTTATATCAAATGGAACGACACGCCGCCCAAGATTGAGCGGCCCAATGATGAGAGTGACCCCATGCTCCGGCATTTCTACCAGCCGGATGACAGCAGCATGATGTTTTGACGAAATCGGCTGGGGATTCCATCCCCCGCCGAAACCACCCCCTGGTGGTGTGCCCTGAGCATTCTTATCGGTTGGCCATGTGCCGAGAACTGTCGCCACATGGCCACCAAACCACACATTTCACGCCAATTATCACGGAAACCGATGTCACTACGGTGGGAATTACTTCCCGATCATTCTGCCGTTTGCCGCCAGCGGATGAACCGCCTTGGCGGCATCACGTTTACTATATATATCCTTCCAATGTTAAGTGTGCTCACACATTCCAAGTCGTTGGGTTTTCACCACCTCAAACAACAATTCTTCTAAGCTCCTTAAGGTTATCTAGAAGCGAATCGATATCTATCAATCTATCAACGGAATATACTTGAGATCCATGTTCTAACGTAATAATTTGTGGTTTTGCATACTGTAAAACCCATTCAAGCAACTCAAAGTCATCCTCTTTCATAGCACTGTGGGTATCCATTGGCCCCCCATGTTGATCGCAACCAGATCCATTCACATGAATTTCTACGGTTTTGCATAACGGTAATGCCTCTAAATAGTCGTGCAAGTTCCAATGATAATATGCTGCTGTTATCTTGGCATGTGAAAGGTCTAGAAGCAAACCAACGTCTGAGTCCCAAATAATTCTAGAAAGATTGTCAGGGTATATAAACGGATAGTGGTCGAAAACTGTATTATCCGTATCACTGTTAGGTGTGTTTTCCAACAGGATGGGGACGTCAATCTTTCGCTTAAATATCTCCACATTCGCTAACATGCGCTTTGTTATTTCTATATCTGACATTGGTTGATCCATATCAACATTATGTATAGCCGAGTGAATCCCCAAATGTGGTGAATTGCAGAATGCCAATAATCGATTAACTTGCTCAAAGTCCACAATTTCAATATGCTTCATTCCGGTACATTCGTTGTAACCCAAACCGTGAAGAAGGATGTTTTTTCTGGTCCTTAACACATCAATTTCATTTTCAAAATTATTATGGTTTCCAACCTTAATATAATCGATATCAATAAGAGCGTTATCTAGAAGCTCTTTCAACTCAAAAGACCAGTTACAAGCTAGCTTCACAGTGATTCCCCCATAAAGTTAGGTTGCATAAACAAGCTGAAGTTTTAAGCTGTGTGACAAATCCCTATCTATCTACAATTATAGTCATTATATCTTCCTCTTATAAAATAGACAATATAGCCGGAAACGGCACCACCTCTGATGGCACCCCTTAAAGCAGGCATCCGGTTGGCCCTGTGGCAAGAACAGCCGCCATGTTGCACCGGTATTATTTCAGCACTTTCCTCATAACTACAGAATTACCTTGCTCTGCAGCTTTGATAAATCCAGCCTTCTCATACAACCGAAGGGGGCCGGTGCAATCCCATTCAAATCGCTCATCGCGCACAACGGGAAAACCCTCGATGGCGCGATAACCCTCGGATGTCGCATCATCAATCACGCGCTGCAAAAGCGCGGTGGCGACGCCTTTGCCGCGAAATTCCGGGGCAATCTCAAAACACACCACGGCTTTTTCGCGCTTTTCAGCCGGCGCGTGGAAACGGGCGCCATTGCATGACTCGATGGGGAAATTCGCTTTGTCATTCGCGTTGCACCAGCCGATTGCTGCGCCGTCAACAAAAGCCAGAAATCCCCGCAACGCGCCTGAATCGATCTGTTGTTCGGCGGCTTTTCGTGACACGCTGCCGAAGTCAGCCCCATCCACTTTGTCAAACGCTGCATTTGCCTGCTCTTTGGTCATTTGATAGACCTGACAGTAACACCGATATGGGGAGTTGTCTGTAAACGCCCGATTTTCAAAGAAGTCGAAGTAATCGGCGGCAAGCTCCGGTGTGAGCGGTTTGATCGTGATATTCATGTTGGCGCACCCCAAGCATGCAACCCGGTTGGCCATGTGACGAACCTAATCGCCACATGGCCACCAGGCTGCTTGTTTTACATTAATTGCATGTCACTCACAGGCAGAAACCTAGAACTCGATTTCGACCTCGATCTTCTCACCGGCCTTAAACGCATATTCGATGTGATCACCGTTGACAGCCATCGCCTTGCCATTCACGCGGAATGCCTTCATCGGCTTGCGGCAGCGCAGCGTGAGCGTCTGGGCCTGGTTGGAGGTGAGCGTGGCTGTGAGGCCCTTCTCATCCCAGTCCATGCGCTCGAGCTTGGCCCAGGTGTAAAGCCAGATGCCATCGATGCCGCCATGGCCGAGGGAGGCCGGCATCGCCGGCAGGAATTCCACCACGCCCGGCGCCGAATACACCGCCATCTCCAGCAGGATGCCCGGCATCGCGCCCTGCAAATCGGGCATGTTGTGGGCCACATAGGGGTTGTGGCAGGTGTGCAGCGCACGAGTCACAAAGCCATGGTTCATCAGCTGATACAGGTTTTGCACCGTCTCGCTGATGTCTTTGAGGCGGATCGCAGTGAACAGGCGGTGGATGATGCCGTGGGCCGAGTCATTTTGCTGGGCCCGCTTGCGGTTGGAAATGAGCACCGCCTCGGCCAGCTCCGGCTGGTCTTCCCAGGTGATCACCCGGCCCGGCCACACATCGTAGTGGTGCGACACATGGCGGTGGTCATAATTCTCCTGGATCGTGGGCCATGCCCACTCCTTGAGGCCGCCCTCCTCATCCAGCAGGTAAACCGGCAGAGAGGCCTTCTGCTCCTGCCAGTGGGCGATGCTCTCCTGCTCGATGCCCAGCGTGTTGCAGGCGTCGATCAGGTTATCCAGCACCTCGCGGCAGATCATAATGTCCATCACCGAGTTGATGCTGGTGGCATAGGTGCCGTTTTTCACATGGTCCGGCGTGGGGTTTTCCGGCGAGAACGACGGATAGAAGATCACCTTGCCATCAGGGCCGCGGTCGCATGCGTAATCCTCAAAGAACAGCGCCATTTCCTTGAGCGCCGGCACCAGACGAGTCTTAAGGAATTCCTTGTCGCCGGTGACCAGCCAGTAGCCCCACAGTTCGTTGTAGATCCAGCCCAGGCAGCCTGTCCAGCAATAATGCGGATAGGTCTTGCTGAAGTGGTAATAGAGGCCCGAGTCATAATCGCAGTGGATGCTGCACAACAGGCCACGGGCACCAAACAGCTT
The DNA here is from genome assembly GCA_023435705.1 of Bacillota bacterium. GTDB lineage: Bacteria > Bacillota > Clostridia > Christensenellales > UMGS416 > JAEYRA01. Next base: position 82,931 of record JAEYRH010000004.1, read on the forward strand.
TTTGGCGTTGGTGCGGAAATCATCAAACTTGGTCTCGTAGTACTTGAAGTAGACATCCATCTCATCGAGCAGGCCCGTATTGTTGCCGGCGCACACCTGCAGGTTGGTGTTGATGTTGTGCTGGCCGTGCATCGGCGGGATCTTGCCGGTGTCCATGATCTGATAGATGCGGCCCATGTCATAGAGCTTGTCCAGCAGCGTGGGGTCAAACTCCACAGACGAATGGGTGCGCCGCAGCAGCTCCTCACCGGACAGGGCGTAGTCGTCTTTGTTGCTCAGGCGCAGGCGGGAGCGCTCCATGCGGGAGCCAAGATAGTCCCGGTTGCCCTGGAGGAGTTTGTTGAAGTCCGGCTTGATGCCCATCACTTCATCCACGACGGCTTTGGCGCAATCAAAGGTGAAGTCGCCTTCAAACTTGACGGTCTTGGAGAGGATCATCAGGCTGTCGGCACCGGTGACGCGGATGCCGTTTTCGATGCGCTCGGCCTTGCCGCCCTGGCGCACAAAGCGGATCACGGACACATAGCCCTTCTGGCCAAACTCAGGGTTGTAGGCCCACTTGAGCGTGAAGAGCTCCTCGGTCATCGTGAGCTCATGCTGGCAGGTTTCCGGATGCACGATGCCCATCGGGATGAAAAAGGAATTGTCGGTGCCGGGTAGGCGCATCGTGATCTCGGTGTCCAACGCACCCTTGGGCGCGGAGAAACGCTGCACGACCACGTCGCCATCATAGGCCGCGAACATCTCGCGGGCAAAAGCGCCCTTGCCGTTTTCCCACTGCACGGTGAACTTGCCGGTGAGCAGGTCGATCCATCGCAGGTAGTCCCTGGTCTCGCCGGCTTCCGGCTGCTTGATGTTCAACCAGAACGCCTTGTGCAGGTGCAAGGACCACAGCGGCATCACCGAGCCCTTGATGATGGAGAGGCTAAAGCCAGTGTCAATCTGCACCTTTTCCACCAGGTCTGCCGCCTCGAGGAACTTGCCCTCCCGCAGCAGGCGGCGCACCTCCGGCATCACGCCGGTGAGATCCGGCGGCTCCGGGGCTTTCACCCATTGGGGTTCATACAGCAGCTCCTGCGCAAACGCCTGCTCGTCGTGGTAGGGGTCGCCCAGCACTTCCACCTTCTGGAAGCCGTTACCCAGCCAGAAGCAGTCCTCATAGTTCTTTGCCGGCCAGAGGCTGCATACATTGCGCTCCGGCAAAATGGCCTTGCGTTTTTCCAAAGGCATCGCTTCGTAGGGAGTGGAATGCTTCACCAGCTTTGCGTTTGACATGTTCATTCTCCTTTCAACCGAATCATCGGTCAACGCCGGGGTTAAAACACAATCTCAATCTCCGCCGTTTCCCCGGCAGAGAAGGCAACCTCAACATGGTCGCCGGTCACGGCCATCGCCTTGCCGTTCACACGGAAGGCCTGCATCGGCCTGCGGCAGCGCAGCGTAAGCGTCTGGTCCTGGTTGGAGGTGAGCGTGGCCTTCAGGCCCTTGCTGCTCCAGTCCATGCGCTCCAGCTTGGCACAGGTGTAAAGCCACACGCCCACGATGCTGCCACAGCCCAGGCTTGCCGGCATTGCCGGCAAAAACTCCACAGTGCCCGGCATGGAGAACACGGCCATCTCCAGCAGGATGGCCGGCATCGCGCCTTGCAGGTCCGGGCAGCTCAGGAAATAGGGATAATGGTTGGTGCCCATCACCCTGGTGACAAACCCATGGTTCATCAGCTGATACAGGTTCTGCACGGTCTCCTCCATGTCTTTCAGGCGGATGGCCGTGAAAAGCCGGTGGATGATGCCATGGGCGGAATCGTCCTGCTGGGCGCGCTTGCGGTTGGAAATCTGGATGGCGCGGGCAAGCTCCGGCTCATCCTCCCAGGTGACCAGGTGGCCGGGCCACACATCGTAGTGGTGCGACACATGGCGGTGGTTGAAGTTTTCATTCACACCGGCCCAGGCCCACTCCTTGAGGCCGCCCTCCTCATCCAACAGATAGAGCGGCAGGCAAGCCAGCTGCGCCTGCCAGTGGGCAATGCTCTCCTGCTCGACGCCCAGCGTGTTGCAGGCGGTGATCAGGTTGTCCAGCACCTCTCGGCAGATCATGATGTCCATCACCGTGTTGATGCTGGTGGCATAGGTGCCGTTCTTCACATGGTCCGGCGTGGGGTTTTCCGGCGAGAAGGAGGGATAGAAGATCACATGGCCGTCAGGCCCGCGGTCGCAGGCATAGTCCTCAAAGAAGAGGGCGATCTCCTTAAGCGCCGGCACCAGGCGGTTTTTGAGGAATTCGCGGTCTCCCGTGATCAGGTAATAACCCCACAGCTCGTTGTAGATCCAGCCCAGGGTGCCGGTCCAGCAATAATGGGGATAGGTCTTGCTGAAGTGGTAGAACAGGCCTGAGTCATAGTCGCAATGCACGCTGGCCAGCAGGCCCCGGGCGCCAAAGAGCTTTTTGGCGTTGATGCGGAAGGCGTCAAACTTCGTCTCATAAAACTTGAAATAGACGTCCATCTCATCAAACAGGCCTGTGTTGTTGCCGGCGCACACCTGCAAGTTGGTGTTGATGTTGTGCTGGCCCCAGAAGGGCGGCAGCTCGCCGGTGTCGATGATGAGGTAGAACCGGCCCATGTCATAGAGCTTTTCCAGCATCGCCGGGTCAAACTCCGCAGACATGTGGGTGCGCTCCAGCAGCTCCTCGCCGGAGAGCGCGAAGTCGGTTTTTCCCTGCGCAAACTGGATGCGGGAGCGCTCCATGCGGGAGCCCAGATGGGCTCGGTTGCCGGCCAGCAGCTTGTCAAAATCGGGCTTCATGGCCATGACTTCGTCCACCAGCGGCTGGGCCAGGCCGAAGGTGAAGCCGCTTTCAAACTTGATGGTGCGCGAGAGGATCATCAGGCTATCGGCCCCGGTCACCACAATGCCGCTCTCCGTGGTCTTGACTGACCCGCCCTTGCGCAGGAAACGCACAACCGACACAAAGCCCTTGTGGCCGAATTCGGGTTTATAGGCAAACTCAAACACAATCCGGTCTTCGGCCACAGAGAGCTTGTGGCTGCAAAGGTCTGGCCTCTTCAGCCCGCCAAAACCGCCGAGGGGCAGCAAAAGGCCGATCTCCACATCCAGCGCCCCGGCTTTCGGCGGGGTGAAGCGGATCACATCCACATCGCCAGCAAAGGCCACAAAGGCTTCGCGCTTGAAGGCGCCCAGGTCGTTTTCCCACTGCACGGTGATGCTGCCGGTCATCAGGTCGAGCCAGCGCAGATAGTTCTTCGTCTCGCCGCTCTCCGGCTGCTTCACAGACAGATGAAACGCATTGGTGCGGTCCGGCGGCCAGGGCGGCATGACCACGCCGGTGGGAGTGGTCCTCAGATAGGGCGCAAGGCTTGATTCCAACTGCGCCTTTTCCACCAGGTCGGCGGCCTCCACAAACTTGCCCTCGCGCAGCAGCCTGCGCACCTCCGGCAGCACGCCGGTGAGATCCGGCGGCTCAGGCGCTTTGTCCCAAACGGGCTCATATAGCATTTCCTGCGTGAAGGAGATTTTGTCCTCATAGGGGTCGCCGAGCACATCCAGGCGCTGACGGCCATTGCCGGTATAGAGCACATCGGCCAGGCTCTTGCCCGGCACCAGGCTGCACACATTACGCTCCGGCAGCAGGGCGGCCCTTGCCTCCAAAGGCATCGGTTGGTATTTGACCGGGGCGGGGATGATTCTGGAAGAAAACTGAGACTTCATTCGTTTGCTCCTCTTGGCTTACAGATATTGGATTTTGATCTCAACTGATTCTCCGGGCTGGAACGCTACCTCGACATGGTCGCCGCACAGGGCCATTTCCTTGCCGTTCACACGGAAGGACTTCATGGGCTTGCGGCAGCGCAGCGTGAGCGTCTGGACCCGGTTGGATGAGAGCGTGGCCTCAAGGCCTTTCTCATTCCAGTCCATGCGCTTAAGCTTGGCCCAGGTGTAGAGCCACACGCCCTGGATCGCACCGGCCTTGAGCGAATCGGGCATCGCCGGCAGGAATTCCACCACGCCGGGCTCGGAGAACACGCACATCTCCAGAAGGATTGCCGGCATGCCGCCCTGCAAATCAGGGAACTGGCCCCGATAGGGGAAGTGCCTGGTCTGCAAGGTGCGGGTAACGAAGCCGTGGTTCATCAGCTGTGACAGGTTCTGCACCGTCTCCTCCACGTCTTTCAGACGGATGGCCGAAAGGCAGCGGTGGATGATGCCATGGGCGGAGTCATCCTGCTGGGCACGCTTGCGGTTGGAGATCTTGATAACGCGGGCAAGCTCCGGCTCCCGCTCCGGCGTGACAGCCCGGCCCGGCCACACATCGTAGTGGTGGGACACGTGGCGGTGGTTGTAGTTCTCCTCAATGGTGGGCCACGCCCACTCCTTCAGGCCGCCGCCTTCATCCAGCAGGTAGACCGGCAGCGCTTCCCGCTGGGCCTCCCAGTGGGCGATGCTTTCCTGCTCGATGCCCAGCGTCTGGCAGGCAGTGATCAGGTTATCGAGCACTTCGCGGCAGATGGCAATGTCCATCACAGAGTTGATGCGGGTGGGGTTGTGGTCCTTGCAAGTGACTGTGGAGAAATCGGGGTTTGGCGTGGGGTTTTCCGGCGAGAAGGACGGATAGAAGATCACATGGCCGTCCGGCCCACGGTCGCAGGCGTAGTCCTCGAAGAACAGCGCCATTTCCTTGAGCGCCGGCACCAGACGGTTTTTCAAAAACTCCGTGTCGCCGGTGACCAGGTAATAACCCCACAGCTCATTGTAGATCCAGCCCAGGCAGCCAGTCCACGCATAGTGCGGATAGGTCTTGCTGAAGTGGTAATAAAGGCCCGAGTCATAGTCGCAGTGGATGCTGCACAGAAGGCCCCTGGCCCCAAAGAGCTTGCGGGCATTGGTGCGGAAATCATCAAATTTGGTTTCGTAGTATTTGAAGTAGATGTCCATTTCATCAAACAGGCCCGTGTTGTTGCCGGCGCACACCTGCAGATTGGTGTTGATGTTGTGCTGGCCCCACATGGGCGGCAGCTTGCCGGTGTCGGTGACCTGATAGAAACGGCCCATGTCATAGAGCTTGTCCATCAGCATGCCGTCGATGGAATAATCGGTGTTGGAGCGCTGCATCAGCTCCTCGGCGGAGAGCGCATAATCTGCCCGGTCGCCCATGAAGAGGCGGGAGCGATCCATGCGGGAGCCCAGATATTCACGGTTTCCCTGGAGCAAGCCGTCAAAATCGGGCTGGATGGCAAGCACCTCGGCCACCACGGGCTTGGCGCAGTCAAAGGTGAACTCGCCTTCAAACTTGACGGTCTTGGAAAGGATCATCAGGCTGTCTGCCCCGGTCACATGGATGCCGTTTTCGGTGCGCTCGGTCCTGCCGCCGTTGCGGAGCAGGCGAACCACGGAGACATAGCCCTTCTGGCCATACTCCGGGTTATAGGCCCATTTGAGCGTGAACAGCTCCCCGGTCATCTCCAGCTCGTGGGAGCACAGGTCGGGCTTGGCCAGCCGGCCCACAAAGGAATGGTGGCCGCCCTCGTTGGGCAGTTTCATCTCGATTTCAACATCGAGCTTCCCCTTAGGCGCGGTGAACCTTTGCACAACCACGTCGCCGTCATAGGCCACAAACGCTTCGCGGGCGAAGCCGCCATCGTCGTTTTCCCACTGCACGGTCACCTTGCCGGTCATCATATCCAGCCAGCGCAGATAGTTCTTGGTAGCGCCTGCTTCCGGCTGCTTGATCCCCATCCAGAACGCCCGGTTGAGGCGCAGCGACCACAGCGGCATCAGTGACCCGTTTCTGGAGGTGGCGGTGATGCCCGCTTCAATCTGCTTTTGCTCCACAATGTCTGCCGCCTCATCGGCCCGGCCCTCCAGCAGCAGCTTGCGGACTGTTGGCAGCACACCGGTGAGGTCCGGCGGCTCCGGTGCCTTGGCCCACATCGGCTCATAAAGTAGCTCCTGCGAAAAGCCAATTTCCTCGTTGTAGGGGTCGCCCAGCAAGTCCAGGCTCTGGGACCCGTTGCCGGTGGCAAAGGAATCGGCATAATCCACCGACGGATACAGGCTGCACACGCTGCGCTCCGGCAACACCGCCTTGCGCGCCTCCAGAGGCATTGGTCCATATTGGAACTCATGGGCCTTCAATGACATCGAAAACTGTTTCATGGAGTGCCTTCCTTTCACCGCCGCGGCGGCCCGATTGGGGATCCTAGAGAACCGGGAGCGCCATCGCCGATGGGCTCCCGATCCAGTTGCTTTGTGATCTGATTGGTGCGCTATTCCAGATAGACGCTCTTTTGCGCCTCGATCACACCGTCGGAATAGACGAAGTCTCCGTAGGCTGCGAAGAAGTAATTCTCCGGCTGGATCGCGCCGGACCTTGGCGGCGTGTTGCCGAAGGACATGCCCACGTCATGCACACGCTTCAGATCCATCAGGAAAAGCAGCGTGTTGCCGGTGTCGCCTCGCATGGAGCGGTGCTGCTCGATCACGCTGACGATATAGATGCCTTCCTTGACCTTGATGTAGGTGGTGGGTTCGTCGTAGGGGAAGCGCTCCATCTCTTCGCGCTCCTCGGGGGTGATCACCCTTAAGGCCATGCGGGTGCCCGGCAGGAACGTCGCGCGGATGTAGTTGGGGCTGTAGTAGACGTGCACAATGGACATGTCGGGGCCGTAGTTCCAGTTGATGCGCTTGCCCACGAGATCGGTGGTGTAGCCGTGGCGCTTGGTGGGCAGCGGGTAACCGGGCATGTCGATGGCCCCGAAGTCGAACTCGCTTTTCACGAGATAGGGATATTTCTCGCTGAAGCCGGTGCTGGTGCGCACAAAGGTGACAAGCCTCTGCTCCAGGTCCATGATCAGGGAAAGGTTGGTACGCGGCGAGAAGTTGCTGAGCTCGAACTTCACAAAATAGGTGAGCTCGTCAATCTTCAGGCACTCATAGTTTTCCCGGCGGATGTTGCCGTCGGAGAACTTGGACCACTCCAGCGAGGTGCCGGTGAGGAAGTTGACATAATAGTCGTCTTCCTTGTCCATCACCAGTTTGAACTGCTTTCCGGCCAGCTCAAAAATGAGCGGAGGGGTGTAGCGCGAGAGGCCGTAGAACTCCGGCTTCTTTTTAAAGATGCCGTAGTAATTGTCGTCCTTCTTCGGCGGGGCTGCCGGTTCGGCGGGTTTTTCCTCGGCCTTGGGCTGCTCCGGCTTGCTGTCGGACACGGCGGTGAAGCGGCGGCGCTCATGAAACTTGTTTTCAATCTCATCCACCATCGCCACCGCATAGTCCTCATAGCTGATGTAGCTTTCGTTGGAGGCATTGGTGATCACAAAGTCGCTGCCCACGGTGTATTTGCCGGTGCGCATCCCCTTGGGGTCAAACATCAGCGCCGGAGAGAAGTACGTCCAGTTGATCTTGCTTTCCTGCAGCATCGCAAAGGCCTTCGCCATATCGGTCGGCGCGGTGCGCCATTTCTCCGGGATGCTCTCCATCAGCAGGTGCTTCTTCTGCGGGTCGGTGAAAAGGCTCGCGGCCCCGCCCACCATCATCAAACGGGTGTTTGGCAGGCGCTTGAGCACGCCGATCAAATGGTCCATCGCCTTCTGGTAAATGTTTTCTTGCTCCGCGCTGGGCAGGTTCACCGCGCAAACCAGCGCGTCCAGGCTCTCCACATCGCCCTCGTCCATGTCAAACAGGTTGCGTTCCTTGACCTTGGCAAACCCCATGTCTGCCACCTTCTGCTTGTTTCGCACAAATGCGACCACATCATGACCGCGCAGCATCGCTTCCTTGGAGATAAGGCTGCCGGCCTTGCCGTTGGCACCGATCACGCCGATTTTCATCGCTCTTTGCCTCCTCTATTTGGTTGAACCTAAAACTTCACCACATGGGGCGGCTCTTTGCCGCCGGAGGTCTCAAGCACGGCCTCACCCTTTTCGATGTAGAACACCTCAAAAATGGGATTGTCCGGGCTCTTGTAGAGGTTCTTGACGCCGGGCATTGCCTCCATCACCTTCTGCTTGGCCAAAAGGCTGTCGTCAAACACCACATGGCCGCTCAAGCGCAGTGACTGCGAAAAATCAGCCCTTGTATAGAGCACTTCGGCATAGGGCGTGGCTTTGAGCTGGGCGCTCACTTTCTTGGTGCTGTTGGTGCAATACCAGAACTTGCCGTCTTCATAGTAGCCGAAGCCAAAGGCGCGCACGCGGGGCTGGCTGCCCTCCACCGTGGCGAAGTAGCCCACCCGTGTTTCCTTGATGAAGTCCAGAATCTTCTGCATGGGAATGCCTCCTGTTGATTGCTTTTATCTGTTTCTCTTTCGTCGTTGAATCAATCCGCGAACAGCAGCTTGAGCATCTCGCGGGCGGCGTAGCGCCACACATCCCACTCGTGATAACCGGGGCAGGAGTGGAACACGTTGCGCACACCCTTCTGCCTGAGCTCCGCAAGCTCGGCCTCCACCCTGCCGCACATGGGCTGCTCCTGCTGGCCGGCCGACACGAACAACAGCCGGAATGCTTCGTTGCACTTCTCAGGGTCATCAAACAATGCGGTGAGGTCAAAGCCGTCGCCCTTTTTGGTGAAGCCGCCGCTGAAAATGCCCATGTTTGCAAACACATCCAGGTGCTTCATCGCGGACACATTGGCCTGCATGCCGCCCATGGAAAGCCCCGCCACAGCCCGGTTCCAGCGGTCCGCCAGCGTGCGGTAGCGGCTGTCAATGAAGGGCACGGCATCCTGCACGAGGAAGTCGTCAAAGCCGCCGGTGCCGCGGTTGTCTGACCCGTCGGGCTTGAAGGCATAGCCGCTGTTCATCACGATCAGCATTTCCCTGCACTGGCCCTGGGCCAAAAGGTTATCCATGATGTAGTTGATCTTGCCGTGCCACACCCAGCCGGTTTCGTCCTCACCGCCGCCATGCTGCAAGTAGAGCACCGGGTAGCGCTTGGAGGGGTCGTCATCATAACCCGGAGGGGTGTAGACATAGCAGGCGTGGGTGCGGCCGGTGTAGCTGCTTTTAAACAGCTCCATGCGCACCGCGCCGTGGGGCACATCCTGCAGCAGGAAGAACTCCCCGTCCTCCCCCGGCACATCGATGAAGTTGATCGTCTCAAAGCAGCCGTAGCCAAACAGCCCCTGGTTGTTCACGGTCTGCACGCCGTCCACGACATAGCGGTGGTAGTGGAACCCGGGCGCGATGTCATGGGCCACCACCTGCCAGTTGCCGTCACCGACCGGCTGCAGGTCATACTTCTGCGGCATGGAGCCGCCGAGCCCCTCCACACGGACCGACTTGGCGTCCGGCGCATGGAAGTTGAACTCCACCGAGCCATCCTCAAGCAGGCGGGTGCCGGGCTTCACATCAAAGTAATGGATGCTGACTTCGCCATTTTCCTTTCGGTCAAACTTGGGCCTCTTGTTGAATGGGTCAAAAAACAAGGCATGCTGGACCAAAGCCTGGTTTTCCGAAAATCCCTTCTTCATGCGAAAACCTCCTTTATGACACTGTTATCCATATGCAAACACAATACATGGGCTGCCTTCTATCAGCGAAATGGTTTCTCTCAAAACATTGAAAAGAGTGCCTTCGATCTATTGATTAGTATTCTAACACGCTGTATATAAAAAAACAAGCATGTTGGTTGCAATCCATTCGGATTCAGTTATACTCTTGCACAGGAGGTATGAATATGAACATCAGAAAAAAGGCGTGGCTGGCTGACATGTATGCCAATCCGAAGCATGTGATCCTGGCCAACTCGCCGGAGCTCAAGTTTATCAGCGCCGTGTGCGGCGGCATGACGGATGAGGCTGTCTCGCTGTTTCGCGAGAAGAAGCTCTTTGGCGGCGTGCCCCCGGTGGTGGATGCCCCCCATGGCCGATTTGAGGGCCTGGATGGGATCCGTGCGTTTGCCGATGGTTGGCTTGGGCTCTTCCATGCCCAAAGCGCCTTTGTAACGCCTGTGGTGCAGACCCGCGCCAACGGCCGGTCTGTCACAGAGCTGGTGGCCAATTTCGTGGTGGACGGCGAAATCGAACAGGTGCCGATGTTTGTGATGGGCGACCTGCGGACTGCCTCCACGCTGGAGGAAGTGCGGATCTACTGCCACTTCACCTATGTGCCGGGGATCACCGCCTATCGCAAGCCGCTGTTTCAGTCAGCCCACCTGGAGATGGGCGACCCGGGCCTGCTCACAGGATCTGTGCGCGAATACTACGAGGCGCTGCACCATGTGCCCAAGGCCGATGTGGACCGGATCATGGGCGCGGTGGGGCCAGACTGCAAGTTCGGCGGCTACGAGCCCTGGGGCGATGAGCCACACGATGCCGACCGGGAGGAGATCCGCCAGAAATTCGTGCGGATGTCCAGCTACATCCCCCGCTGCGTGGGCATGCGCTATGAGACAATTGTGGACGACGGCATCACCTGTGTGATCGAGTGGCAGCACATCGTCTCCGAGACCGGCCAGGCCGAGCTGGGCCGGGTGTGCCTGTCGGGCATCTCCGCCTATGAGCGCGGAGAGGACGGCCTGCTCTGCGCCATCCGCATCTCCGACTATGCCGGTTATGAGCGCACGATCGACTGGAGCAAGACACCCATTTCCAAAGAGGAGGCGCACCAGATCAACCTGGTGAAAACCTTCACGGCAGGCGTGGGCCTCAAGCCCCAATCCTGAAACAAGGAAACCGGTCCGGCGTGGGCTTCTCGGATGCCTCGCCGGGCCTTTTCTATACAACAGGTATACATTGTTCTCCACATTGAAACATTCTATCACGAGTTGCCCCCGATATTTTGCACCAAATTTCAGGATGCCGGGGTTCACCGGGAAAATATCGTCATGTTACAGATACCTGTTCCATAATACTTGTATAGCATATATCGCTAATCTATAATCATTGATTGGAAACAGCAATTGGTCCCAACTGGATGGAGGAGGTACGTTTTATGAGGAAAAAGATCGCGTTCATCGGGTCCGGCAGCTTCATCTTCACAAGAAGCCTGGTCCGCGATGTATTGACCTTTCCGGCTTTCACCGATTGTGAATTTGCGCTGATGGACATCGATGAAAACAACCTGGAGCTTTCAAGGCTTGCGGTGGAAAAGATCGTTCGCGAGGGCAACTACCCGGCGATCGTCACCGCTACCACCAACCGCGCCGAAGCGCTGACGGGTGCCGACGGCGTGCTCACGACAATCCAGGTGGGCGGCAGAGAAGCCTCCATGATCGATGTGTCCATCCCGCTGGAATATGGCGTGTCCTTCGCCATCGGCGACACCCGCGGCCCGGCTGGCATCTTCCGCTTCCTGCGCACGCTGCCGCCCATGCTCGAAATCCTGCATGACATTGAGAAATACTGCCCCGACGCCATCTTCCTGAACTACACCAACCCGATGGCGATGCTCTGCCGCGCGATGCAGGGTGTTTCCAAGGTGCGGCTGAGCGGCCTGTGCCACAGCGTGCAGGAGACCTCGATGATGCTGGCCCGCTGGATCGGCGCGCCGCTGGATGAGATCACCTACACCTGCGCGGGCATCAACCACCAGGCCCACTATCTGGAATTCAACTGGAACGGCAAAGATGCCTACCCGCTGATCCGCAAGGCCATCACCGAGCGGCCCGAGGTGCTGCAGGAGGAGCCGGTGCGTAACGAGATGTTTATGCGCCTGGGTTATTACGTGACCGAATCCAGCTGGCACAACTCCGAATACAACTACTGGTTCCGCAAGAGGCCGGACCTGCGCGAGAAGTTCAATCTCACCCGCGACATTCTGTCTTTGATCAAGGAGTGGGAGAAGTCCGGCGACCACGGCGAGAGCCGCAGAGTATCCGAATTCAAAAAGTGGATGGACAGCCCGGTGGACCTGAAGCGCGGCCATGAGTACGCGGCCTGCATCTTCAACGCGGTGTTCGGCGACAACACGCTGTTTGAGTTCAACGGCAATGTGCAAAACTTCGGCCTGATTGACAACCTGCCCACCGGCTGCTGCGTGGAAGTGCCTGTGCTGGCCTCGAAGAAGGGGTTGAGCCCCATCCGCGTGGGCAAGCTGCCGCCGCAGCTGGCAATCCTGAATCAGGTGAACGCCGCCTGCGAAGAGCTGGCAGTGGAAGCCGCCTTCGACGGCGACCCGCAGAAGATCTATCATGCCTGCCTCTATGACCCGCTGACCGCCTCTGTGTGCTCCATGCAGGAGATCCAGGAGATGGTGGACAAACTCTTTGCAGCCCAGGCCCAATGGCTGCCGCAGTTCAAGCACAAGAACTGATCACTACGCTCAACAATCAGAAAACGGGGGGTTTCGGGAAACCGGAGCCCTCCTTTTTTCACCCCATTATCGGAGCTGAACCCTTTCTGTTTGGCTTGAAATCCATTGAATTAGATGTATAATTAATGATATTGACGGGAAAGCGAGGCAGCGGAATGAAAGAACGGGTGTTTGAGAGCAACGCCAAATATGTGAGCAAATTCAACCATGAGCTGGCAGGTAAGACCTTCCATCTGGTGATGGACAATGGGCGGGAGTATGTGGCCAGTTTTATCAGCGGCGAGATCGTGCTCTGGGCTGAGCAAGGAGACCCTTTCCGCTGGGAGAAATACCAATGCCTCAAATCGGACGACACCACCTATCTGGTCGTGATGGAGCTCTACGGCCAGCCGCTGCGCACCTGCCGCACACTGGTGCTGGACCTGGAGCAAAGCCTGGTTACGATGCATGTGGCAAGGCAGGGTGGCATCCCCCACCGGCCCAGGATGGTGGAAGTGGAAATCATTTTCGGCGCGCTCCGGCAGCCTGGCCAGCCATTGCCCATCAAGCGGCACGGTTACTCCGCAGACCTGGTGGGCAAGAAGATCAACTGGACCTATTCCTCCGGGTTTGTAAACACCCACATCTACATCAGCGAAATGTATTACCGCGCCTGGGCCGTGCAGCGGCCGCCACTGCCGGCAAACGAGACACCGGATGAGGCTGCGAAGCGCAAGGCCGGCGAGGAGCGGGAAAAGATGTGGCTTTATGAGGAGCCCTTCCGCTGTGTGAAGATTAAGGATGGCTGTTACCTGTGCAGCGGCATTGAGGAAAACATGAACAAGCTGGACAACCAAATCGGCGGCAACAACCTGCTGTTTTTGAGCAACATGAAGGATGGGTTTGACGTCGGCCGCACGTTCTGCCTGAATGGGCAGCAGCAGCCGGAGAGCGGCATGTTCCGCTCCTTCGGGGAGTTTGCGGAAGTGGAGTTGGAAGTGGAGCATTTGCCCAGCCCTTACCGGGTGTGAGCGTGGAAAGCAGAGGAGCCGTGATGAACAAAACAACCCCGGATCGAGACGCGATGCAGCAGCCTGAGTTGGAATATGGCCTGGCCGGTCAAACCTTCCGCCTGATGATGGACAACGGCCGGGAATACACTGCAACCTTCCTCACCGGCGAGATCGTGCAGTGGGCGGAGCTGGGTGAGCCGCTCCGCTGGGAGAGCTACCGGTGCCTGAAGTCAGATGACAACACCTGGTTTGTGGTGATGGAGCTGTTTGGCGCGGAGCTGCGCACCTGCCGCACGCTGGTGCTGGATCTGGAGCAGAGCCTGGTCACGATGCATGTGGCAAGGCAGGGCGGCATCCCCCACCGGCCAAGAATGGTGGAAGTGGAGATCATTTTTGGCGCCATCAAGCTGCCAGGGCAGATGCCGCCGGTCAAGCGGCATTGCTACACCGCCGACCTGGCAGGTAAAAAGGTGACCTGGACATACAGCAACGGCTTCATCAACACCCACATCTATGTGAGCGAGCACTATTGCCGGGCTTGGGCCGTGCAGCGGCCCCCGCTGCCTCCGGACATCACCCCCGAGCGGCTTTGGAGGCTCAAGACCAATGAGGAACGCGAGAAGTTGTGGTTCTACGAAGAGCCGCTCAGCTGCGTGAAGATCAAGGACGGCTGCTACCTGTGCAGCTTCATTGAGGAAAACATGAACAAGCTGGACAACCGCATCGGCGGCAACAACCTGGTGATCCTGAGCAACATGGCAAAGGGCTTTGACGTGGGCCGGTCCTTCAAAATGACCGACGACGACAACCAGCCCCAAAGCCGCATGATGATCGCCCATGGCCATTATTCCGACGAGCCAACCCCGGTGGATGATCTGCCCAGCCCTTATCGGGTTTGAGGGCGGAAGGAAGGAAAGATCATATGAGAATCGCAGTGATCGGCGCGACGGGCAAGGCGGGCAGCCTGATTGCCCGCGAGGCAAAGCAGCGGGGCCATGAGGTGACCGCGATCATACGCAACAAAAGCAAGCTGGCGCAGGGTCTCTACCCTGTGCTCGAGCGGGATATCATGGAGCTCACGGCGGACGATGTGCGCGGCTTTGAGGCGGTGGTGAGCGCTTATGGCTGCGCCCCCGGCCAGGAGGAATCACAGGTGGATGTGATGAAGCGGCTGATCACCGTGTTTGAGCAGCTGCCCCATGTGCGCCTGCTGGTGGTAGGCGGCGTCGCCAGCCTCTACACCGACGAAACGCTGGCCCATCAGCTGGTTGAGAGCCTGCCGCCCACGGCAAAGCTGCCCATCTATATGGCAAAGGCGCTGAACCTGCTGCGCCAAAGCAAAGTGAATTGGACGTTTTTCAGCCCGGCGCTGCGCTTTGACCCCAAGGGCAGGCGCACCGGCAACTACACACTGGGCAGCGAATACATCATCAAGAACGATGGCGGAGAGAGCTACATCAGCTACGCCGACTATGCCATTGCGATGGTGGACGAGGCAGAAAACAACGCCTTTGCCCGCAAGCGTTTCACTGCGGTGGCAGAGCGGTTTGACATGCCGGAAGCCGCGCAGGGGGGGCGCAGGAGCTTTGTGCTGCATTCGAACCAGGAGCTAGCCGGACAGAATTTCCACCTGGTCATGGATGACGGCAACGAATATGTGGCTCAATTCCTGAGCGGCGAGGTGCTTTCCTGGGCCGGACGGGGCGATGCCTTTGCAAACCATGGCTACCAGTGCGCGAAGGTGGCACCGAAGACTTATTTTGTGAGCTTCTTCTGCGGCAGTGGCGACACGCCACCTTGCCTGAGCGTGGTGCTGGATCTGAAGAACAGTCTTGCAACCATGGTGAAGGCAACCGTGGGCGCAAACTCCGCCCGCCCAAGGCTCACGACCCATCAGGTGGTCTTCGGAGCGATCAAGAAGCCCGGTGAACCATTGCCGGCTCTGCGCCACAGTTACTCGGCAGACCTGGTGGGAAAAAAGATTGCCTGGCAATACTCCCCCACAGTCCGGCTCACCCACATCTATCTGACCGAGCACTATATGCGCGGGTCACTCAAAAACATGCCGCCCATTGAGGACGGCATGCCGGAGGAGCTGAAGCAAGAGATCGCCGACAGGGCACGGCGTTGGAGAGCGCTTTTCTTTGAGGAACCATGCTACACAATCAAAATCAACAAAAACCTCTATTTGCTTGGCATGATCGAGGACTTCCGCAACCGGGTCAATCCCCAGACCGGAGGGGGCGACCTGGTGTTTGTGATCAACACCGACCTCATGCAGGACTTCCTGCGGTCCATCACAATCAAACCGGGAGCCGCACCAGAGCTGCACATCGGCACAGCGCTGGGTGAGTTCATCGAAGAGCCCGATGAAATGGAGACGGCGGCGAGCCCCTACCGGTTATCGTGATTCAGGTCGTATCACGCCTTGCGCACTGCGCAGGGCGTTTTCTATTATCCTGTGCAGCAAAGGGCCCCCGGCAATGCCGGGGGCCCTTTGGTTTTGCACTTGGGTGTAGTTTCTCTGGGTTACAGATTACTTAGCCATGTAGCGGTCATAGGCACCCTGATAGAGCTTCATCGCATCTTCAAGACCCATGTCCTTGCACTGCTGGACAACCTGCGGAACCTCGGAGATCGGGCGCTGGCCAACCACGAACTTGATGAAGTTTTCCACGATGGCGGTCTTCACGTCGTTCATGATCTTGGCATAGTCCTTGGACTCCTGGGCGCTGAGGGTCAGGTTCGGCAAGCACAGGCTGCCGTCACCGGTGGCCCATCTCTTGTGCGCTTCGGTGGATTCGGGGGTGTTCAGCTCGATGGAGCCCCAAGCTTCATAGCTCATCAGCTTCGGCCACGAACCGAACGTGGGGATGGCATACTTGTTCACCTTGTCGTTGATGGTGAACTCAGGATCCTTAGACACTTCATCGGTCCAGGCTTTCTTGCCGTCGGCACCGACTGTGTAGGAAACGCCTTCCTTGCCCCAGTTGATGATGTCGCTGCCTTCCTGGGAGTACATGAAGTTGATCAGATTGAAGCAAGCTTCGGCCACGCCGTCCTTCTCAGCCTGAGGAGTGACAACTGTGCCTTCGGTGGAAGCCGCGGGACGCACCAGGGCGCTGTTGGGGCTGTAGGGCTTGCCGTCGGGCCCCTTCAGGGGGGTCAGGCCTTCAAAGGTGGCGTCGGGGTTGGTCTTGCGCAGAGCGGTCTGGAAAATGTTGAAGTTGGAGGGCCAGATATGCAGCACGCCGACGCGGTCACCGGTGACCTTGGCGTCCTGAGCTGTGCCATCCTGCACGGACCACTCGGGATCGAGCAGCTTTTCGGTGTACCACTTGTTCAGCGTGGTCACCAGTTCCTGGAAGTTCTTGCCATCGTTGACAGCGATCCAGTAGTTGACCTTGCCGGTTGTGGGGTCAATCTGGGTCTCCTGATACAGCAGGCCGTAGGCGGAGATGATGTCGGACAGTGTGAAGAACCAAGTGCCACCGCCAAGGTTGTAATCGGTGATACCAATCTCGTCCTTCTGACCGTTGCCGTTCGGATCCTGGTCACGGAACGCAACCAAGACGTCATACAGCTCGTCAATGGAGGTTGGGGTCTGCTTGTTGACCTTCTTCAGCCAGTCAGAGCGGATGCCCAGGCCCCAGTACGCGCCGCGCCTGAGATCGGTATCCACATGGCAGAACAGAGCGGAAGTGCCGTCATCCAGCGTCACGGACCTACGGATCGCTTCATTGGAATCCAGCAATGCGAACCAGTTGGGCACAAGAGCCTTGTACTTCTCGTTTTTGCTGAAGTCAATGGCGATGCCATCGGCGATAGCAGCGGACAGACCGCCGTCATAGTTGTTGAAGTTGTGGTAGAACATGTCTGTCAGCGTGCCGCTGGCCAGCATGACGTTGGCGGCCTGGTTGTAATCTTCGCCAGCCGCGGGGCCCTGGAAGTCAAACTTGACGTTCATCTTCTCTTCCAGAGTCTGGATCCAAACAGCGTCTGACCAGTTGGTGATCAGCTTGGTGTTGTTGGGAGCAGCCCTGTAGTAGGAGATCTTGGCGGGTTCACCCTTCGGTTCAGGCTCCGAGGATGTAGCGGGAGCATCCGTAGCAGCAGGTGCAACCGTTGCCGCGTTGGACGGAGCGGGGGCGGCGGACTGGCATCCCGCCATAGCGAGCAGCATTGCGATCGCTATCAGCAAGGACAGGACACGAAACTTTTTCATGGCTCAACCTCCTTATATTCAACACCGGAACTCCGGCATTGTTCGAACATCAGCCCTTCAGAGCACCGATCATCACGCCTTGTGTGAAGTGCTTCTGGATGAAGGGATAGATCAGCATGATCGGAATGACAGAGATGATCACCGTGGAATACTTCATCAGCCTCTTATATGCTTCGTTCTGAGACCCTTCATATGCACCGCCGGACATCTGCGCACCGGCCTGGTTGTTGATCAGGATTGTACGAAGCACCAGCTGCAGCGGGAATTTCTCCTTGGTTTTCAGATAAATCAACGCATTTGACCATGAGTTCCAGTGGCCGACCGCGTAGAACAGACCCAGGGCTGCGATCGTGGGAATGATCATGGGCAGCACGATCTGATACAGCACCCGGAACTCCCCGGCACCGTCTAGCCGGGCGGATTCCTCCAGCTCAGCCGGCACACCCATGATTGCCGTGCGCATGATGATCAGCAGATAGGTGCTGATCAAACCGGGCAAAATGAGCGACCAAATGCTGTCATACAACCCCAACGACTTCACAACCAGGAAGGAGGGGATCATACCGCCGCTGAAATACATCGTGATGACCACCATGATGGTCAAAAACCGGTTCCAGAGCATACCGCGACGGGAAAGCACATAGGCGAACATCGTCGTCATCAGCAAGTTCAGCATGGTGCCGACCACCACAATGAACCCGGTGACCTTGTAGCCATTGATGATGTCGTCTGTCTTAAACGCCAGAGTGTATCCGTTGATTGTGAACCCAAGGGGCGCCAGCAGCAACCCGCGGTGGGCCATCAGCCTGTCCGGATCGCTGAACGAAGCGAACAGCACGTAGATGAACGGATAAATCGTGATAATGCTGAGCAGCACCAGGAAGATCGTGTTTGCGGTGTCAAAGACCTTGCTGCCAACACTCTTTTTGCCATATTGCCACATTGTTATATCCCCTCCTGACTTACCAGAGCGAAACGTCGGTCATCTTCCGACTGAACGCGTTCATACTGACCAGCAGTATCACGTTCACAACAGAGTTGAACAAGCCGACAGCGGTGCTGTAGCTGTAATTGTTCTGTTGCAGGCCGTAGCGGTACACAAAGCTTGAAATCACATCCGCTGTTTCATAGGTGGTGCCGGAATAGAGCAGAATGATTTTTTCAAACCCGACGCTCATCATGCTGCCAACGCGCAGGATCAGCATGATCACGATGGTGCTCATGATGCCGGGCAGCGTGACGTGAAGCACGCGCTGGAACCGGTTGCAGCCATCGATCACCGCCGCGTCATACAGCTGCACATCCACCGAGGATAACGCTGCCATATAGATAATGGCTCCATAACCCAGATACTGCCAGATGCCTGAAGCGACATAGATCGTCCGGAAGTATTGCGGGAACATCAGGAAAATTGTTTTCTCATAGCCCAGGGGGATCAGGCCTTCCGCGCCAAAGAGGCCAACCAACACCTGATTGATCAGGCCCTCCATGGAGAGGAAGTCCACCAGAATGCCGCAGATAACGACCAGGGAGATGAAGTAGGGCAGGTATGATACCGTCTGCACCGTGCGCTTGAACGCTTTATTGGACACCTCGTTCACCAGCAGCGCAAACAGGATCGGCGCCGGGAAACCAAACAGGATGTCATAAAAGTTGATCAGCAGCGTGTTGCGGATGATGCGCCATGTGTAATGGTTCGTGAAAAACTGCTCAAAGTACTTCAGACCGACCCACTCACTGCGAAAGAAGCCCTTCAGGGGTTTAAAATTTTCGAATGCGACGAGAACACCAGCCATTGGCATATAGCAAAAGATTACATAGTATGCCACACCAAGCAGGGCCAGCAGATACACTGCCTTGAATCTCTTCCAGTCTTTGGCGACCTTGCTGCCGAACGAAACGTTATACTTCGAACGGCTCTCACTCTTCACCACCAATTTCCTCCACCTTCCTTAACTAATAAATTGCAGCCGGTTCGTCTCACTGGGTAGCAACCTCAAGGTCGATTCCCTTTCCACAAGGTTCAAGGGCACATAGACATTGACGTTCAGCTCACTGTTGTTGCGCTCAATCATATCAAGCATCAGCATGAAGGCGGCGCGGGAAATCGTCCGGTAATCCACAGCCACTGTGGTGAGGGCAGGCCGGATGTAGGTGGCCTGATCCACATTGTCAAACCCGACAATACTGATGTCTCCCGGCACGGAATAACCGGAATCCAAGGCTTCCATAACGGCGCCGATGGCCATTGCGTCGTTTGCGGCGAAAATAGCGGTGGGGAGCCGCCCCCGGGCAATCATTTGGCGCATGGCCGCCTTGCCGCTGGCCATTGTCCAGTCTCCCGCCACAATCCATTCTGGATTGACCGGAAGCCCTTTGCGCTCCAGGCTCTCTGTATAGCCGCGGAACCTGTCCGCATGAATCGGGCCCCCTGTGTCGGTGCCGATGAAGCCAATCTCCTGATGGCCCAAGCCAAGAAGGTAGTCCATCACCATATGCGCACCGCTTTTATTATCCAGAGAAACGGAAGGATACTCGGAAAAGCTCTGGTTGACCAATACTGCGGGAATGCCTTTTTTATGCAGCTCCGCGTAAATCTCAACGGGCACAAAGCTTGCGAAGAAGATGCCGCTTGGGTTGCAGGACCGCAGGATATCGTCTGCAGTGTCTTTTTCTGCAAACGATTTATACAACAGATCGTATCCTCGAGAGGAGCATTCGTGCTCCATGGCGTCCATCAATTGGGCATTGAACGGCTCACGGATCATGTCTGCGTTGTTTTGGCCCCTTGGAAGCATGAACAGCAACAGCTTGGTCTTGCCCTGTTCGGCCTGATTGCCAAATGACCCGACGCATGTGCCCAATCCGGGGATCCTGACCACCTTGCCGTCATCCACCATCAGCGCCAGGGCCCTGCGCACTGTGGCGCGCTCAACCCCATAGATGGAGCACAGCTTGCTCTCCGAAGGGATCATGCTTCCCGGCGGATACACACCCTGCAGAATACGAAGCGTGATGTCTTCGTAAATCTGCTTGTATACAGGTGTCTTGCTGCCCCGATCAATCATTGCACTCAAAACCTTTGGTTGATTTGACCAACTCCATTTTCAATGGCGACCTTATAGTATCATTGAACAACATGTATGTCAATGCTCAAATAAACGTTTCTCAGACTATTTTGTATGTGCATTACTTCCATATTTCCCAGGCCGTTTTATGTATATTTGTTATAATCGAATAGTTGCCGTCGAAACGTGGTATACATGTATACAATTCGGTGGCTATACCCCTTGCGGATGTGCAGATACGCCTCTCTGATACTTTGGGAAAATATGACAAATGTTACAAAAGAAGTTTTTCATCAGCATTGTATCGCAATGGATCAGTTGAAAAAGCGCAGAAACAGTCGGCATTGGCTTGTCAGGGCATCACAAATGAATAGGCCCGCAAATGGCTCATACTTGCCAAAATCGCAGGGGCCATCCCTCTTGGAATCAAGCCATTAGGTTATCAGTCACCCGTTGCAGCAGCTGGCACAACGTTTCTTTTTCCTGATCGGAAAACCCGATGTAGCATACTTCTTCCAATGCGCTCATGATGCCGGCAGTCTGCTCCGCCTTCTCGCGGCCAAGCTCCGTCAGCGTGATGATAAACGCCCGTTTGCCGCACGCCAGGTTGGCCGCCGTTTTTTTGATCAATCCCTTGTGGCTCATGTTGCGCAGCAGGATCGTCATCGTGGCCGGCTCCACGCGGCATTGCTCGGCAAGCTCTTTTTGGGAGCAGCCTTCATTTTCATTGAGAAACGCAAGCACCTTGGGCTGACCGGGCGAAAGGTCCAGCGCCTGAAGCTCCTGGCGGCTCCGTTTGTAGTGCGCCCCCGACGCTTCAATCAGATAACTGTGCAGCCTTTTCCCCATACGTATGACCCTCCCCTTTGGCCGGTGAACCGGCAGAACCTTCTTGCTCCGCTTGACAAACGATGGCATATCTCAGCTATCAAAATTAGCAATCTAATCAATTAAAATTATACACATATCATGCAAAATGTCAATGGCGATCGTGGTTTTAGTGGAGCTATAGCCTGCATAGCCGGAAATAAGCATTGGATTTGACTTATTAGTATGCTAATTTAATTCTTGACTTCCCGTTTTTTTCATGATATACCCAAACTGAATACCAATAAGGAGATGCGGATATGCACTTATATGAAGATCAGTCCCTTCCCTTTGAAGCCCGCGCGGCAGACCTGGTGAGCCAGCTGACGCTGGAGGAAAAGGTCAAGCAGCTTGTCCACTCGGCGTCAGACATCCCGCGGCTGGGCATCCGTTCATGGGATTGGTGGAATGAAGCCTCCCACGGCGTGATCCCGGCGGTGTTTCAGAAGTTTGAGGAAGCCACCAGTTTCCCCACCTGCCTGGCCATGAGCCAGACCTGGAACCCGGAGCTCATCGAGCAAGTGGCCACCGCCATCTCCGACGAGATCCGCGCATTGTGGAACCTGAACGGCAAGGAGCTGGACTACTGGTGCCCCACCGTGAACATGGGCCGCGACACCCGCTGGGGCCGCAATGACGAGGCCTTCGGCGAAGACCCCTATCTGGCCGGCAAGCTGGCTGCCGCCTATGTGCGCGGCATCCAGGGCAACGATGACCGCTATCTCAAAGCGGTATCCACCCCCAAGCATTTCGCCGCCAACAACTCGGAATACAACCGCTGCAGGGGCTCCTCCAACATGGACGAGGCCACGCTGCGCGAATACTACCTGCCCGTGTTTGAGCGCTGCGTGCGTGAAGGCGGTGCCTATTCGATCATGACCTCCTACAACCGCATCAACGGCGTGCCCTCCTCGGCCAACCACCACCTGCTCGGCGACATCCTGCGCAAGGAGTGGGGCTTCAAGGGCTATATCGTGAGCGATGACGGCGCCGTGGGCGACGTAGGCCCCAACACGGCCCGGATGTTTGGCGACATCCGCGGGCAGTTCTATGGCAAGACGATGGAGGAGGCCTGCGGGCTTTCGCTGAATGCTGGCACCGACATCTGCACCGGCCACGAGCACCTCTTCTACCTGAAAAACGCCGTGGAGCAGGGCATCACCAGCGAGGAGATGCTGGACCGGGCGCTCATCCGCACCTTCACCGCCCGCTTCCGCATGGGCGAGTTTGATGACCCGAAGAAGAACCCCTACTACAGCATCGGCAAGGAGCACATCTGCAGCGAGGCCAACGCCGAGCTTGCCCGCAAGACCGCCACTGAGTCGCTCACACTGCTGCGCAACAACGGGATTTTACCCATTGACTCCAGCAAGGTGAAGAAGCTGGCGGTGATCGGCCCCAACGCCATCTACCGGCAGCTGGGCAGCTATTCCATCGGAGACAACCCGAGGATCGTGGCCAACACCCGCGTGTTCATCCCGGCATTGGCCGGCATCCGCGCCGAAGCTGAGAAGGCTGGCATTGAGGTGTCGTATGCCAAGGGCTGGAACTACGCCAAACGGGCCCATGGCTTTGACGCACCGGAAATCCCGGTGCTCAAGCATGAAGCCGAAGAGGCCGGGAAGTCGGTAAAGGAATATCTGGAAGACCGCACACCGGAGTGTGAACGCGAGTGGCACACGAAGCGCCACGCCGAGTTCCGCGAGTTCTTTATGAACGCGCCGATCGTGCCCTCCCGCCACCCGGTGGAAGATCCCGATCTGGACCGCCCCAACGAGGAGCTCTTTGCCGAGGCGCTGCAGGCTGCCGCCGCCGCCGACATGGTCGTAGTGGTGGCCGGCACCGACCCCAGCGTGACCAGAGAGGGCAAAGACCGCGACACGCTGGCGCTGCCTTATGACCAGGATGGCAAGATCAAGCAGATCCTGGCGGCCAACCCCAACACCGTCGTGGTGATCATCGCCTCAGGCCCCACCATCGGCGACTTTTTGGACCAGGCGCCGGGTGTCATTTATGCCACCTATGCCGGTGAATCACAGGGCGCAGCCATTGCCGACGTGCTGTTTGGCAACTACAACCCCAGCGGCCGCACCACTGAGACATGGTATTACAGCGATTCCGACCAGCCGCACATCAGCGAATACGGCATCCGGCCATTTGACACCTCCACCGAGATGGGCCGCACCTATCTGTATTACCTGGGCAAGGTGCGCTTCCCGTTTGGCTACGGCCTGTCCTACACGAAGTTTGCCTATTCCAACTTCAGGCTGGACAAGGCCAGCTATGACGCCAACGACACCATCACGGCCAGCATCGACGTGACCAATACGGGCGATTGCGCCGGCACCGACGTGCTGCAGCTCTATGTGCGCAAGTTCGGAAAGTATGACAACAAGCCCTACAAGCAGCTGCACGGCTTCGCCAAGGTGTTTGTGAAGCCCGGCCAGACAAGCACCGTGAAGGTGGAAGTGCCGGTGCGCGAGCTCAAGTTCTGGAACTCGTGGCGCGAGATGTTCGCCGTGGAAGAGGGAGATTACAAGGTGTGGTTCGGCGCCAACTGCGAAGCCGATGCCATCCACGCCCTCACCGAGATCAAGATCTCCGGCGTGTGGAAGGCACCGCTTTCCGCCGTGACAATGCTCGCCAGCCGCAGCATTCTGGCCGTGGGCGAGGAGTCGGCGCTGGAGCTTTCCGCCACGCTGGAAAACGCCGTGCACCTGAAGGCCGGCGAGCAGCCCTTCGTGTTCCAGTCGTCCGATGAGCGCGTCGCCATTGTTTCAAACGGCAGGATCAAGGCCGTGGGCAAGGGCGTGGCCAGGCTCACCGCCCAGCTCACGCTGGACGGCGTGACGAAGACCGACACCATCGGTGTTTGCGTGCGCTAATCTTCGCCATCGGTGCTGACGCACCTCAGCGAGTTCTAACTCGTTCTTGCGATCCGTTACCCACCCACCGCGCATGTCGCTGGGTATCACCCGGCTTTGCGTAGTATCGGTCAACCGATACAAGAGCAAAGCCGAGCTGAGCACAGCGAAGCGGTCGGGTGGGTTCTTTACTTTACAGAATAGGAGGCAGGTTTGGCGTTAAGCCCAACTGAGGTTTGTCATCATCATTCCCATGGTGTATAGTGTATATTTCAAAACGAAAGGGGTATCGGCAATGAATAAGAGAGGAACCGGCGCAATATTTTGCCTGATATCAGGAATTTTGTTTTCGTCCAGATATATTGCCGCCTCAATATTTATGTCTGGCGTTGCATCGTGGGATAGAAGCCTCTTTTCCGCCGGATTGAAATATGTGGGCACTCCATTGCTGGTTCTCAGTATTGTTAGCTTGATAGCTGGCATATGCTACATAATTTGGGCCGAAGCGACAGACAGGGAGAACCATCACAATAAGCAATAGCTGAACCTATTGTGTTATTCCTCATAATAAACCAAGGGCTTGCCCGCGCGGGCAAGCCCTCTTCATTTCGTCCCCTTTGTGTTTCAGGTTACTGGGCGGTGATCACCAGCTCCGATCCGGAGCGGTTCATCGAATATCTGCCCTCGCAGCCCACACGCACCGGCAGCTCCTGCTTCACATCCTGCAACTGCAGCGTGGCCTTTTGCAGCCTGCCGCCCTCCCAGTCCATATCCAGCACATAACCATGGCGCAGGCGCATCCCGCGGATGCTGCCGCATGGCCAGGCCTTGGGCAGCGCCGGCAGCAGCACGATTTCTCCGCCATGGCTTTGCGCCAGCAGTTCGAGGATCGCCGCCGGAACGCCCTGCGCGTCGCTCACCTGCGGGTTGCCATGGGCGTTGATCATCAGGTTGTAGAGCACATGCTTTTGGAAGATCTCCTGCAATGCGGCATAAGCCTTTTCCGGCTCCAGCAGCCTGGCCCGGATGCAGGCGATCCACCCAAGGCTCCAGCCCTGGCCGTCATAACCGTTTTCAAACTTCCGGTCGATCGTGCGCTTCGCCGCCGCGGCCAGCTCCGGTGTGCCCTGGGGGTTGATCATGGTGCCGGGATAGACGCCGTAGAGGTGGGAGACATGGCGGTGCCCCACGTGCTTCTCCTCAAAGTCTTCCGCCCACTCCTGGATGCCGCCGGTGCGCGGGCTCACCTGCACCGGGGGCAGCCGCTTGAGGGCCGCCTGGATTTCATCGCGGAACTCCTGGTCAAACCCAGGCTCCTCGCGGCCCAGCACGCCGATGAGCTCGGCGCAGGCGGAGCAGAGCTCGTGGATGATCTCGGTGTCCATCGTGGCGCTGTAGGTGAAAAGCCCCGTGGATCCGTCGCGGGCGACAAATTCGTTTTCCGGCGAGTGGGAGGGGTTGGTGACAAGGCAACCGGGGCAGGCCGTGCCCTCCGGCGCTTCCACCATGAAGTCCAGCAGAAAGCGCACCGCGCCCTTGATGAGCGGATATGCCTTCTCCCGGAGGAACACCTCGTCATGGGTATACAGATAATGCTCCACCAGGTGCAGGCACATGGAGGCCGCGCCCATGGGCCAGACACCCCAGATGCCGTAGTTGGGCGGCGTGTAGCCGAAAATGTCGGTGCAGTGGTGCAGCACCCAGCCCCGGGCATTGTAATAGACATTGGCAGTGAAGCTGCCAGGTGCGATAAACGACTCCAGCCAGTCGAACACGGGCAGACAGCATTCGCTGAGGCCATAACCCTCTGCGGGCCAATAGCCGATCTGCATGTTGATGTTGGTGTGGTAGTCACTCTCCCAGGGGGCCCAATACCGGTCGTTCCACACGCCCTGCAAATTGGCAGGCAGGCAGCCGGGCCGGGAGCTTGAGATCAGCAGGTAGCGGTTGTAGTTCAGATAAAGGGCTGCAAACTCCGGAGAAGCGCCATTGCCCCGGATGGACTCCAGCCATTGGGACGTGGTGTCAAAACCGGGCTCGGCAGCCTGCTTGCCGCCGGAGAGCGAAATGGAGAACCGGTCATACCACGAGCGGTATTCCTGGATGTGCTCCTCCCGGATCTTTTCATACCCCTTGGCGATTGCCCTGTCCAGTGTCCCAAGGCACTCCTGGCGGGGGTCCTTGCCAAAGAAATCAGTGCTGGCCGCAGCAAAGAGCGTGACGCTGCGCGCACCGGACACATGGGCGCTCTTGTCTGCCTCGGGCCTCACAAAGGTGTTCAGGTGGACTTTGCCGCCCTCGCATTGCACCCGCACGGCTCCGTAAAAGCGGATGCCCTTTTCCCCGAGCTGGCCGGTCAGCTCCAGCCCGTCATCGGAAAGCAGCCAATTGGAGGCATCCCTCTCCCTGGTGAGGTGGATCACAAGATCCATGCCCCGTGGGTCGTCACAGGTATATCGCACCACGATCACCTGATCCACGGCGGAGACGAAATACTCCTTGTGCCAGCGGGCCCCGCCCCTGGTATAGCTTGCAGAAGCAATGGCGCCGGTGAGGTCCAGCTTCCGCTCATAGTCCGTATAATCCGCCGAATCAACGGTGTGAATGGTCAGGTCGCCCAGCGGCTGATAGGATCCGAACAGCTTGGGCACGGAGATCAACGCCTCGTCGGCCAGCCTGGTGGCCTTATCCGTCTCCCCGGCAAAGAGCAGCCGCCGGATCTCCGGCATCGCCTTGGTCGCCTTGTGGTTGTTCTTGTCCGAATGATCCCCCCACCAAACGGTCTCCTCGTTAAGCGGGATCCGGTCTTCGTTCACCCCGCCATACACCATCGCGCCCAGCCGGCCGTTGCCCACCGGGAGCGCCTCCAGCCATCGTTCGGCCGGGCGGTTGTAGCGGATTGTCTCAGTCTGCTGGCTCATTTCTTCCTCCGTGGCAGCCGTCTCAGGCCGCGCAACCCCGATTATAACCCGCTACCTGCAAGAGGGCAAGAAGCCTGCATGAATGAATTTGATATCTAATCGCAAAACCTGCAAAGAAAACAACCCCCTGATTCATGATATAATAGAATCTCTAACCATTTTGATCAGGAGGTATACATGGAGACCACCACGAAACCGGAACCCAACGGCCAGCCACCATCGGGCGGCAACAAACGCTGGGTTGGAAAGGCCGTGATGTTCCTCGCCGGGCAGACGGTGAGCCTGTTTGGCAGCTCACTGGTGCAATATGCGATCATCTGGTATATCACGCTGCAAACCAAATCGGGCACGATGATCATGCTTTCCACGCTCTGCGGGTTCGCGCCGCAGATCGCCATCACGCTGTTTGCCGGCGTGTGGGCAGACCGGTTTGACCGCAAGCGCATCATCATTTTGGCGGATGCTTTGATCGCCGTGGCCACGCTGGCGCTGGCAGTGTTGTTTTTATTGGGTCATGGGCAACTGTGGATGCTGCTGGTGATTTCAGCCATCCGTTCCTTTGGCTCTGGGCTTCAGCAGCCGGCGGTGAGCGCGTTCATCCCCCAGATCGTGCCGCAGGAAAAGCTGATGCGAGTGGCCGGCATAAACGGCACGATACAATCGCTGATCATGCTGGCCTCACCGGCGGTGAGCGGCTTGCTTTACGCGCTGGCCAAGCTGGAATACATCTTCTTCATTGATGTGTTCACCGCGGCAATCGCCATCACAATCATGTGGCTTTTGAAGGTGCCGCCGCACAAGAAGGCACTGGAGGCCCCCACCGGCGGCTACTTTGACGATTTGAAGGCAGGCTTTGCCTACATCCGCTGCCATTCCTTTGTGAAAAGCCTGCTCCGCTTCTTCGCGGTGTTTTCCTTCTTGATCGTGCCGGCAGCCTTCTTCACGCCGCTGATGGTCACCCGCACCTTCGGCGAGGAGGTGTGGCGGCTCACTGCAATCGAAATGCTCTTTTCCGGCGGCATGACGGTGGGCGGCCTCATTGTGGCCGTGTGGGGCGGCTTCAAGGATCGGTCCATCACAATCGCCGTGACCTGCGTGCTGTTTGGCACGCTGTCGGTGGTGCTGGGCATCTTTGTGTATTTCTGGTTCTTCCTGGCGGTGATGCTGCTGATGGGGCTGCTGATCCCCTTTTTCAACACAGCCAACATGGTGATGCTGCAGGAGCGGGTGGAAAACGACTTCCAGGGCCGCGTGTTCAGTTTTGTGAACCTGGTGATGGTCGCGGCGATGCCCCTTGGCACGGTGGTGTTTGGTCCCGTTGCCGACCTGGTCAGCATTGAGCTGCTGCTGATGCTGTCTGGCGCTGCGCTGATGGGCCTGGGGGTGTGGGCATTCTTTGACAAGAACCTGAAAGGCCTCGGCCCCGCCACCTGCGAGCCGCCTGCCGGGGATGCGGGCAAGCCGCAATGAATGTGTTTCTGAACGCCGAAGGCGCGGTGGACTGCGGCGGCATCGGCGGGCAAACCACCGTGCAGGACCTGCTGGACGCGGTGGACCTGTTTTTGCAGGCGCACCCGCTGCCCTGCCAGGAGTGCTCCGACAGCTGCTGCAAGAAGCACTGGGCCGTGGAGGTGGACAACGTGGCCGCCCGCCGCATGGCCGGGGAGGGTGCGGACGAATTCTTGCGGAACCGCCTCAAGCTGAAGTGGAATTACGCGCTGGGCTTCCGGCAGCTGGTGCTCAAAAAGAAAGGCCCCTGCCCCTTTGTGACAGAGGCCAGCCTTTGCTCCATCTATGGGATCAGGCCGGTGATCTGCCGGCTCTATGTGTGCTGCCCCCGGAGCGACCGCTATGACCGGCTGCGGGAAACGGTGGCCGCGACCTATTTGCAGGCGCTGGTGTTTGAAAGAACCATGAACACGCGGGAGCTGACTGACAGAACCATCCAAAAATACAGGCAGAACCCGGCAGTCGGGGCTGCGGATTACAGCCTGCCCCTGACAGAGGTGATCGCCTACGGGCGGTGGATGGGCTGGCTGGATGAAACTGATTTGTAGCCACATAAACAAACAGAGGGCGGGGTTTCACCCCGCCCTGTTGTGTTACCGCTCTATTGCTTCTTCTTAACCGGGATGCAGATGTCCATCTGCACCATGTTGTCATGCTCCCATGCATGGTCGCGCTGGTCGTAATACTCAAAGTCCATGCGGGCATCATCAAACTCATAGCCGCAATCGGGCAGCCAGCGGAGCAGGATCTCCTTCCAGGTTTCCCGGATGGAGTCGGCATATTGCTCGCTGGGCACCATCGGCGTGGTGAACACAGCGTATGTGCCGCCGGGCAGGTCGATACGGCGCATGTCCGGCTCGATCTTGTTGAGATCCCCGGCATTATCCACCCCCACGCCCAGCAGGTAGGTGAACCCGCCGGTCTCCAAATCAACATCAAAGCAGATGCCGTATTCGCAGTGTTTCGACTGGGAGAACGTGCGGTGCAGCCTGGTCAGCAGCTCGCTGAACTCCATATTGACACTGTCCCACCAGGCGGGCACGTCGTGGGTGTGTTTCACGTCGGGCAGGGTGTGCCGGCTGGCATAGCCGGCGATTGTGATCGGTCCCATTTCTTTTATCACGTAGTTCATCGAAATTCCTCCAGTTTTATTTTGGTTGATGGCAGGTGCGCCCACCGCGTGGAGCCCGCCGTGCAGCCGGTAGAGCGACGGCGGGTAGCCGAAGCAGCGCCGGAATGCCTTTGTGAAGCCGGCATGGGTTTCAAAGCCGTATTCCATCGCCACATCCACAACCTTTTTGCCCCGGCTCAGGTCATCAAGCGCAAACTGCAGCTTGCGCCGGGTCACATAGAGCATCACGGGCATGCCAGTAACACCCTGAAAGACGCGGCTGAAGTGATAGGGCGAGAAGTTGGCCGCCGCGGCAAGCTCCGCCACGGTGAGCCGCTCTGTGATGCGTGCGTCAATCCGTTGCAGCACGGGCTGGATTTGGGCGGCATAGTCCATGAAAGCACCTCGGTTCCGATCGGTAGCATTATTGTAGCATACCACGAGCCCGGCGCTTATCCTGCATTGCGGTGTTGCGGTGCAAACAGAAATGGAGTTGTATCAAAAAGAGAAAGTGGATGGTCTAGCAGTGCCGGTACTTTTGGTGCATATCACGGAGCGCCGCCCGTTCTTCCTCCGGCAGCGGCTTTTCGCCACCCAAGGTTTCCGCAAGAAGCAGCACCCTGGCGATGGATTCGGCAGACTCCAACCGGAAGAAGGCTTCCAGCGCCGTATCGCCCACGGCCACGACGCCATGGTTCTCCAGCAGCACGATGTCATACTCGGGCAGAAGCGGCACGACAGCCTGCCAGATGCCGTCGGTGGAGGGCCGGCCATAGGCTGCCAGCGGGATCTTGCCATAGAGCACCTGCACCTCCGGATAGCCGGGGGCGCTGATTTCGCGCCCGGCCACCGCAAAGGCCGTGGCATGGGGCGGGTGGGCGTGCACAACACCTCTCACATCGGGCCGGGCAGCATAACAAGCCAGGTGCAGCCGCGACTCGCTGGAGGGCTTCACGCCATCGGCATGCAGCACCGCGCCATCCATGGCGAGCACCACGGCTTGCTCCGGCTTCAGAAAGCCCTTGCACACAGCGCTGGGCGTGATATAGACCGCATCACCGGCGCGGATGGACACGTTGCCCTCAAAGGCGCTGGCCAGGCCTTTGTCATAGAGCAGCCTGGCTGTGAAGACCAGCTCTTCGGCAATGGATGAATCAAATTGAAACATGAGATCACCTCTATGGTGTAACCTTTCAGGGGGTCCGGGGGTTTGCAAGTTCCTCCTGACGACCGGCAGCATTCAGTGTGACGGCAGCGGGCGGGATGTTTGAGGCGGCGGAGTTCCAAGCCGCCGAGTTACCGCCGCGGCAACAACTGCATGTGCCGGGCGATCAGGGATTGGGAACTTGCCACCCCCGGGGCTTTTTTGCCCAGTGGCAGGACGCCACAAGCCAAACATCACTGGGCGCACACTCGTGTGCGCCAGCCAGCTGGATGCTGGCGAAGTGATGAGCAGGGTTCCCTTTGGCCGCCAAAAGGAACAAACTACATCCCCACCCCACCTAAAATCACAGTCTCGGTGACGCCATCGGCGCTGCGGCGCTGCACCTGGGCATCGGAGGCGGCGGCGGAGATCGTGTCTTCAAACTGGCCTCCGTCAAATTCGGCGACGCCGAAGGACACGGCGTAGTCCAACTCTTTAGGACTGGCCAGCGCGGCGGTGATCTTCTCCATGGCAAAGCCGGCGTTGTCGCGGGGGGTTTCGGTGAAGAGCAGCGCCAGCTCCAGCGCGCCCCAGCGGCCGAAAATATCAGTGCAGCGGATCAGCGGGTCGATGGTTTTGGCGGCATGCACCACGCACATGCGCTCATAGTCGCCGGCTGTAAACTCCCTGGGGCAAGGGCCGGGCCGCACGGTGACCAGCGCCACCGAAAAGGGGTTGCCGTAGCGGCGGCTGCGCACGGCCTCCGCCTCGGCCCGCTCGGTGAAACCAGCGCGGCTCAAAAGCCCTGTGTGGCGGTCGCGGCTCATCACCGCCTCCGCCCACACCTGGTTCGGATCCAGCAGCGCGGCATCCTCGGCCATGTAGCGGAAGCGCAGAGTGAGAGGCTTCACATCATCATAGCCCAAGCAGACGCGGAACGCGCCGCCATCCGCCGCCACATATTTTAAGTAGTTTTCCTCGCTCACATGCCCGGTGCGGGCATCCATGTCACACACAAACACCGAAAACTCATAAACCTCGCGGTAAAAGCACCCAGCCACCGTGCAGTTCACATGGCGGCGAAACGGCTTGATCGCGTAGCTGCCGATGCGGAAGCACTCTGCCACCGCCTGCTTCCACTCCAGAAAATCTCCCTCGGGCACGTTTGCCCGGTCCTGCCGGGCCAGCATCGCGTAGGCCTCCGCCCAGCGGCCATCCATCAGCCTGCGGAAGTAGCCATCCAGCGCCTGCTGGGCAAGCTCAGAAGGGTCCTGCTGCGGTGGCGACTCCCGCCGGGGGGCTGCCTGCCCCGCCACTCGCACATGCATCAACCATTGGCGGTGATAAGCCTTGCGGCTGGCCTCTTCGCGGAGCACGTCGTAGGCGCCGTTGATCTCCTTCATGCGCTCGGCAGCTTCTCTGGCCGGATTCACATCGGGGTGCCAGATGCGGCAAAGGCGCTTCCAGGCGGCCTCAATGACCTCCTGGCTGGCCTCGTGGTGCACCTGCAGCGTGCGGTAATGGTCGCAAAATCCCTGCATGCGGTGATTCCTGTGTGTGAGATGGGACTATTATACAAAACTGCGGGGGGAAGAGCAAACGAAGCCTCACCCCCCAGCCCCCCTGCCCCATGGGATACGCAACCCTCACTCCCTAGCCCCCTCTCCCATGGGATTGGGGGAGGGGGAGAGATTAATCCTTGGTTTTATACCTTATGGGGGATTGGGGGCGAAGCCCCCAGCTAACCTCACCCCTCCCCCGATCCTACGGGGGTGGGGCAGGGGTGAGGGTTGCTCGGCAGAGAGAGTTCAGAAAGTTAGTGAATTAGGGGTGGGTATGGAACCCCGCCCCTGCCAAGATGGATCACCACCTCTTGGCTTGAAATAAACCGCACAGCGCAGTAAACTGGTTTCCAAAGAGGTGATCCTTATGTGCGCTCCCGTTGAAAAGACAAACCTGGCCCTGCTCTGGACCCGCGGCGACCGCGAGGTGGCGGACACGATGGTGTATATGTATGTGCGAAACGGCATGCTGAACGGCTGGTGGCGGCACATCACGCTGATCGTGTGGGGGCCTTCGGCCAAGCTTCTGGCCAATGACGAAGCCTTGCAGGAGAAGACAAAGGAGTTGATCGCCATCGGCGTGGAGGTGCAGGCCTGCGTGGCGTGCGCGGAGATGTATGGTGTGACGGAGAAGCTGAAAGAACTGGGAATCACCGTGCGGGGCATGGGCATCCCATTGACGGAGATGCTGCAGGAGGAAGGCTGGGCGGTGCTTTCGGTGTGATGTTACAATAATAATCAAGTCAGCTTTACATTGGGAGGGCTATCATGAGGAAGCTGCTTGTGTGTGTGCTTGCAATGCTCATGATCATGATGTGTGGTTGTGAAGAAGGATACTCCACAAAAGAGCTCACTCCAAACAAGCAAATATCCGCAGACATCCTGCATTTCAAAGACATGGTGGAAGAATGCAATCGATACGCCGCATCGCTTGATCCCAAACTGTTTCTTGGCGATATCACGATTGGCTTCATGGATACATCATGTGAAACCTACGAGATAACTTTCTGGTATTCAAAGTTCATATCTGACAATAAAGTAAAAACAGTCGTGATGGATTATGACTCAAAGACGAGAAGCATTACATATGTTGAAATATCGGAAGGGTCAAGCAAAGCATTAGCTCCGTCAGAATATTCAATAAACACAGCTGAATGCGATACAAACTTCATAGCTGATCTAAAAGCTGTACAAGAGAGTATGGATAAGAAAAATATCGATTCATTTGAGAAAATTGTGTGCAATTACAGTGGACGGTATCGGCTCTACAGGATTTTCTATGGCAACTCCGATCTTGATGAGGCAGACACTTATGAAATGGATATCTACGGGTAAGGTTGCAACCAAACGAAATTGAACGCTCCGAAATCCGGAGCGTTTCAACTACTGACAAATACTAAAAATTTGCCTTATCCGTGGGATTATTGAGCACCCCAAAGGCCGTGAGCACTGCGATGATCAGGCTCACCAGCTGGTC
The DNA here is from genome assembly GCA_023435705.1 of Bacillota bacterium. Lineage (GTDB taxonomy): Bacteria > Bacillota > Clostridia > Christensenellales > UMGS416 > JAEYRA01. Next base: position 116,941 of record JAEYRH010000004.1, read on the forward strand.
ATAGGAATCCTCGGTGAGGCCCATCCACGCCAGCAGCCCCCATGTCTTCAGCACGAAAACAACCAGCGCCGCCAGGCTCAGCCACACCACAGGCGATTTCCATCTGCTCTGGGTCAAAAAAATCACCCCTTCCGATACATCCTATGCGGAAGGGGTGGAAATGCTCATGCGATATGCACCGGGATATCCGGAGAGCCTTGAAGCCTATTCACCATCAAAATCGGGCGAAAGCCCGGTGCGCTATTTGCCGGGTTGATCCGCCGTGACACTTATGGTGGCCACGGGCTTGGCTTGATCCGCGGCGGCCACCTTGGCCGGAGAGCAGCCGGTGAAGATCAGAAGAAACAGCATCGCCGCCAGCACCGTGATCACTACGGTGAGCCGCAGCCTGCGGTCGTCTTTTTCGCGGATAAACAGTTCCTTCATGGCAATGCCCCCCTGCTGAAATGAAGAATAAACCATCCAAAGGCCGCTGTCAACGGTTACAGAATATTAAGCCGGCCACCGGTCAGGTGAACTCAAACCGGCCTGGCCGGTCAAACAAAGTTGCAAGGCCGGCCTTCGGCGGAATTTCCTTTTTCAGAATCCGATAAACCGCTTTGCAAATGGGTAAGTCCACCTCATATTCCATCGAAAGCACCTGCAGAGCCGACGCCGTGTCCACCCCCTCGGCCAGCAATGCATAGCTCTCTCCCTTCACAAGGGATTCCCCGAATGCCCGGTTATGGCTATAGGGAGAAAACAGTGTGGCCTCGTAATCTCCAAGGTGCGAAAGGCCGTATACCGTCTGCTCGTGGCCGCCCATGCGCCGGACCAACCGGGCAATCTCATAGGCCCCGCGGGTCATCAGCGCACCCTTCAGGGCAGGCACACCCAGCCCATCCAATATCCCTGCGGCAATCCCGATCACATTTTTTGCCGCCGCTCCCACTTCTGCGCCAATCACATCTTCTCCTGCATACAGGCGGAGAAGGTCTCCGGACAGCGCATTGATCACCAGCTTTACTGTGTCAAAGAATTGCCCGCAAACGATCATGCAGCCAGGCTGCCCGCCCATAAAATCCTGCACATGGCCAGGGCCCACCAGGATTGCAACAGGTGCCTGAGCGCCCAGCACCTCCATTGTGATCTGGGTCAGGCGCTTGCCGGTATGGACCTCCAGCCCCTTCATACAAAGCAGCAGCGGCACGCCCGCCGGAAAATGAACTTTATTCTCCTCCACAAAGCTGCGGTATTCCTGGGCTTTGATCGCCACCAGCACCAGGCCGGCACCTTTCATGGCAACCTGAAGATCAGATGTTAAGCTGATATTGTGATCAAGCGCCATGAACTCATTTGCTCTTGTCTGAACCAATTTCTGGAATGAGCCGGATTCCTTTCTGCCCCAAAGAATAACTTCATGGCCAAGCTGGCTCGAATATTGTGATAAAAAGCTTCCCCAACGGCCGCAACCTATCACTGCAATTTTCATGTTTCAATGGATTCCTTTTCTGATCATCTGCTATATAGAAAATTATACCACAGATTAACGAAATCATCCTATGGCATGAATATCTATACAATATCATATTCATTCACACATACAGCTTGATGCAGAGCCCACAATCATAATGGGTTGACAAGCAAGAAAAGTATGATACAATATTCATGCCGATTGAGCCGCCGGCTTTATTGGCAGCGATTTTACTTGGAGAGGTACTCAAGTAGGTCAAGAGGGCGGTTTGCTAAACCGTTAGATGGGGAAACCCATGCATGAGTTCGAACCTCATCCTCTCCGCCAAAACACCGCAGACAGAGTTCTGCGGTGTTTTCTTGTATATTCGGCAGCAGCCTCATCCTTTTACAGCAATTCCTTCCAAAAGCATCCTAAAATGGGCAACGGCCTGCTCCTTCAGAGGGAAGTCCGGATACCGGATACACCATTCATAAGTGAGCCCGCGCATGGCAAGCATCATGTGCCGGGCCAACTCCTCCGCCGGCTGTTGCTGCTTGAACTCACCGCTTCGCATGCCCCTCTCCAACACGTCGCCCAGCATAGCATAAAGCGCGCGGCTATAGCCCGACGCCTTCTGCGCATCGCCCGGATGCACAATCTGCGCCCGGTATAGCACCTTTATCCTCTCGCATCCCACGCGATTTTCGATGACATCGAATATTTCTCCGACCAGCCCAAGCAATGTGTCAACCGCCGAATGGCCGGGCGGAAGCCTGTCCAGATAAGACTGGTAATCCATATCAATCTTGCTCACGTAGTCGCCGATCAACGCCGACGCCAGCTCGTCTTTCGATTGAAAGTGCACATAAAAGGCGCCCTTAGACACGCCGGCGTCTTCCACAATGGCATCTACGCTGACAGCGTCTACCCCATGCTGCAAAAACAGCCGGTCAGCGGAGGCATAAAGCCTTTCCCTGGTCTGAACAGCCCTTTCTTTTCTGCGATCAAAACCGTCTTTTATCATGGTAATTTCCATTGCTCCTGTTTCAGCCAATCGGCATTGTGGTATATAAAGACTGCGGTCACTGACTTCGGTATGTGAATGCGGTCATATCCAAGTCGCATTATACAGCCAACCCACACAGGTTACAACGACGAAGGGAGCAGCTCAATGACAAAAAATACAGAGAAGCACAGCGCCATGCCTTGTGGCGCGCCAACCACCAGGAGCAAGCCTGCCATCAAGTCTCTGGCACGATCAGCCATCCTCGTTTTGTGCGCCGTCATGATGCTGGCAAGCGCAGGTTGCGCCGCAAAGCCAGTGACCAATCCGGACCGGCAGGATGTGATCCTGCAAGATGAAACCGAACCATTGGGAGGGTTCCTCAACCTGAATGGGGCGGAAGAGGAAGAACCGCTGCTAGCCGACGGCCCGATGACGAACTATCTGCTTTATGGCTACAATGTGCTGGATGATGGATACATTGATTCCAAGAGCATTGACAAGTCCAACCCCATCATTGACAAAACCAAGCTCGAAAGCTCCGAATATGAAAACGTCACCAATACATCTTCCGATGTGGATTATATGTTCTCCAACACGGTGAGCGACTTCTACAGCTCGCTGAACGTATCGGCCAAAAGCAAATACAAGGGCGTGTTTTTCAGCGGCAGCATCAAGACCGATTACAGCATCGCCAAGAGCCTGCATGAGCAGCAGACGCTGATCAAGTATATCCAATACCACCAGACGGCGGAGCAGTATTACACGGTGAGTGTCAGCGCGCTCAAGAAGAAGCTGACGCAGGACTTCCTGGACGATGTGAAGGCCTATGCGGTCTCCAATCCGAAGAAAATCTTTGACACCTACGGCACCCATCTGATCAAGCAGTATTTTTTGGGCGGCCGGGCGGAGCTGAACTTCCTGTATCGCAACACCTCTCAGCAGACGAAGGAATCACTGGAGGTAAACGTGCAGGCAGCCTATAAGTCGTTCTCCGGCAAGGTGGACGCTAAAACAGACAAGCAGGCAAAGGTAGTGACCGAACACTCCTCCATGTCCTTCAGGTCAAAAGGTGGCGACAACCTGACCGGCAACAGCCCAAGCGATATTTCCGGCAAGTATGACGCATGGGTGAAATCGATTGCCAGCAAGCCTGCTATCAGTGGCATCGCTGATTTTGACAAGGCACTGCTCCCCATCTGGGAGCTGGTGGACGACAAAGCAGCCGCCGAAAGCCTGGAGAAGAAGTTTAATGCGCTGGCCAAAACGGCGCAGGGCAAGCTGCTGAGCATGGACCCCACAGCGATGTATATCACCGAGATCGGCGTCTATAGCGAGCCGGAGAGCAAAGACGCGCTGAAGGAAATCCCCAACGGCTTTGTCAAGGTGATGCTGAACCCCGGCACCGACAGCGCAGAAGTCATGGATGCCAACAAGGGCGCCGGCGGCGACTACATCTATATTGCCTACAAGCTATCCGCCGACCCCACCAACGCCATCACCGACATCAAACTGGCGGTTGGCGATAGCAGCAGCGCCTCGATAAACGGTTACAAAAAGATCAATGTGGACCTGAACCATAACGCTGGCGGGAAATTCATCTACCTGTGCTACAAGACAGCCACAACGAAGGATGAGCCCTGCCTGAAAGAGATCCGGGGCGTCTACACCAGCACGGAAAACTCCTACACGCTCCCATCCTGGTGGGAGTGGGTGTCCAACCGGGCAGATCTGAACAAAGGATCCGGTGGAAAGTTCATCTATCTGGCCATGCGCAGGGAAGTGCCGAAGCCGGACGACAAGAAATAGGAAAAAGCATTCAGACAAAGCGCGAACCGCCAGCCGGTTCGCGCTTTTTTCGTGCATGTTTTATTCGCCTTCACTCACAATATAACAGGTGATGCAAGTTGCAACCCTTCACACCGGACCGCGTGTTTTATGAGCTGGCCGTGGTCAACTACCCATTGGGCGACGAGCTGCTGGCCCGCTACAAAGAGATGGGCATCCCGCTCACGCCCATCGAGACGCACAACAAGATCCCCGAGCTCCGCGCAAGGCCCGAGGCAGACTTCGGCGCAATGAAGCGCCATTTGGTGTTGGGCGTGCGCAAGTCGCTCACCCACCAGCCCAACCACAAAACCAGTGACTTCCTGGTGCCGTGGACCAGCTCCGGCTGCTCGGCCATGTGCCTGTATTGCTATCTGGTCTGCACCTATTTTACCAGCGCCTATTTGCGCGTGTTTGTGAATCGCGAGGCGATGATGGAAAAGCTGCTGCGGGCGGCCAAAAAGGCCGATCACGACCTGGTGTTTGAGATCGGCAGCAACAGCGACCTGGTGCTGGAAAACTCTGTGACCGGCAACCTGGCATGGACCATTGAGCAATTCGCGCCATCGCCCAAGGGCAGGCTCACATTGCCCACCAAGTTTGACATGGTGGATGGGCTGCTGAGTCTCCGGCATGGCGGGCGCACCACGGTACGCATGAGCCTGAACCCCGAGGAAGTGATCACCCATGTGGAGTTTGGCACCTCCAGGCTCAGCGGCAGGCTCACCGCGATGCACAAGCTTTATGACGCCGGATACCCGGTGGGCATCCTGGTGGCGCCGCTCATTTTGCTGGACGGGTGGAAAGAACAGTATGACAGGCTGTTTCAGCGCATGGCTGACGAATTGCCAAAGCCATTGCTGGATGACGCAGTGTTTGAGCTCATCTTCATGACCTATGGCTACGCCCACAGGCAGATCAACCCGCAGGCCTTTCCGGGCGCAGAAGAACCGTTTGACGAGGGGCTCATGTCACCCTGCGGCAGGGGGCGCTTCGGCTACCGCAAAGAGGTGAAGGAAGAGGCATCAGCTTTTTTCCGGGAAAGGCTGGGGCATTACTTCCCAAACAGCGCGATTGCCTATATCGTCTAGGGCGACAAACCTTATGGCAGGTGATGTATCATGCGGCCTGCCATGGAGACACTAACACTACTAAACTCAGGGAGTGACCCAATTGGCAAGAGTGAATTGCTGCTCCTGCAACAAACCCGGCGAGATTCGGGAAATGTCCAGCTGCCCATCCTGCGGGCAGCCGCTGTGTTATGAGTGCGAACGCCATTATGACGGCTACTGCGCCACCTGCCTGAACTCAGAGACCGACATGTCGATCCTGTGAGAACGGGCAACCGGCAGGTGCAAGCAAACAGACCATACGGCAAGCCTTCATTCACATGGCGGGCGTTCTCATCGAAGCGCCTGTCTTTCACTGCATCGTTACCGGCAGATGATGAGCAACCACGGCGCTAGAGGTTATCTGGCAAGGCCGGATGCTCCAGCACATAATAATCCAGCTCAGCCGCGCGGAACGATACTTTCACCACGAATCCCAACGAGCGGTAAAACGCCAGCGCCTCCGGCGTGTTGGTCTCCACAACGGTGGGCAAGCCATCCCGCGCGGCTTGTTTCACACGCCCTTCCACCAGTGCTGAGGCAAGGCCTCGCCGGCGGAACTGAGGCCGCACCCCAAGGCAGCTCAGATAGAGGAAGCGGCTGGGCGCGATGGCATCACGCTCGCGGTCAATGCGGTCGCTCACGTGGGAAAGCTCCCGGTAACCGGCGGCCGACAGCCCCCGCCGAATGCCCATGCCGCCCAGCCTCAGCCACTGCAGCGGCGGGCAGCTGATGCGCCAGGATGGCAGCCAAAGGGCCACGCCCTCCATGGCCGGGGAAGTGGCCCAAGCCTCACCGTTGCGCACGGCAAGGCCCGTGGAAAACCGGAAAACCGGCAGCACCGACCGCGCACGCGTGGCGATGTCCGGGCTGATTTGGCACACAAAGGGATCCTCCAGAAAGGACTCGGCGAGAGCCTGGGAGGCAGCAGGAACATGGGTCTTCTTCAATCGGAACAATTCCATGGTTCCATTATATATCAGAGCAATGGCTTTGGTCATCGGGCAAAATTGATTCAGCACCAGCTACTCTACAATTTCAAACAGGAACGTGCATGGCTCTTTCCCACCGCTCACCAGAGCCGACGATTTAGCCGTCATTCTCAAGGGTCTGCCCAGAGCCGTCTGCAAGTGGTGCTTGGCAGGTATAGAGACATATACATAAATACAGAGTATAGCTATTGCAATAGATACTCTAAAGTGCAATAATACCCAGTGAAAGGGGGTCAGTCATGAAGAAAATCGGCTTTTATATTACCTTCTCCATAATGTTTTTACTGCTTTTGGCAGGTTGCACTCCTTTGACTACGATTAATAACAAAGCTGTAAAGGATTTAAGGAAAGATTTAATGGGGATTACGTCCTCCATAGAAACAGTAAAAGTAACGGCATGGGGTCCGTGGGCAAAGATAGAAATATTTTTCTCAGATGAGCCACCACAAGATACAATCGATGCTGTATTTGAAAGAGTGAAAGCTTTTCCAATTGAAGGCAATCTTAAGAGTTTTAACTGCGAGTTACCGGATGTGCATTTATATATCTATATTAACGGTGATAAAGAAAACCCTTCAGTAATATATTCTACCTCATACTTGAATAGCAATGACTATACAGATGAATCGCCAAGCAACGTAAATGGGTATAAAACCTGGACTACTTGGACATCCCCTCCTGATTAAGAATCTAGCGGTAAGATCACTTACGAAAAGAGCTCCCCGCATTTAAGCAGGGAGCTCTTATTAACACAAATTACCCCAGATACGCCTTCCTGATCTCTTCGCTTTCCTTCAATTCCGCGCTGGGGCCGCTGGCCACGATGCGGCCGGTCTCCAGCACATAAGCCCGGTGGGCGGTGTTCAGCGCCATGTGAGCGTTTTGCTCCACCAAAAGGATCGTGACGCCCTGCTGGTTGATCCAGCGGATGATCGAGAAGATCTCCTGCACCAGCATCGGCGCCAGCCCCATGCTGGGTTCGTCCATTAACAGCAGTTTGGGCTCGCTCATCAGCGCCCTGCCGATGGCCAGCATCTGCTGCTCGCCGCCGGAGAGCGTGCCGGCCAGCTGGCGGCTGCGCTCTTTCAGGCGCGGGAAGCGCTGCATCACGTTATCCAGGTTTTCTTTGACCTTTGCGCGGGTGCGGGGCAGATAGGCGCCCATTTCCAGGTTTTCCAGCACTGAGAGGTTGGCGAACACACGCCTGCCCTCAGGCACCTGCACCAGGCCCATGTCCACACGCTTTTCCGCCGGGATCTTCTCAAGGTTCTGGCCGAGGAACTCAATCTTGCCCGCCTGCTTGGGGATGATGCCGGACACGCTGTGCAGCGTAGTGGTCTTGCCGGCGCCGTTGGCGCCGATCAGCGTAACGATTTCGCCCTGATTCACCTCAAGGGATAGGCCGTGCAGCGCCTCGATGTTGCCGTATGAAACCTTCAGACCTTCTATTTTCAGCATCAGGCCTGCACCTCCTCGCCAAGATAGGCCTTGATTACCTGCGGGTTGTTGCGGATCTCATGGGGCAGGCCCTGCGCGATCAGCTCGCCATAGTCCAGCACCAGGATGCGCTCGCAGATCTTCATGACCAGGCTCATGTCGTGCTCAATCAGCAGGATCGTGAGCCCGAAGCGGTCGCGGATGAACGTGATCAACCGGCTCAGATCGGCTGTTTCCTGCGGGTTCATGCCGGCGGCGGGCTCGTCCAGCAGCAGGATCTGGGGCCGGGCGGCCAGCGCCCGCACGATCTCCAGCTTGCGCTGCTCACCGTAGGGCAGGTTGGCTGCCAGCTCGTTGCGCTTGCCCTCCAGGTTGAAAATCTTCAGAAGCTCCATGGCCTCGGCCTCAATGCGGGCTTCTTCCCTCCAGTAGCCGGGCAGGCGCAGCACAGCGGTCAACGGGCTGTATTTCACCGTGGGGTGAAACGCCACGCGCACATTGTCAATCACCGACATGCGCTTGAAGAGGCGGATGTTCTGGAAGGTGCGGGTCATGCCGAGCCGCGCGATCTTCCAGGCCTGCATGCCACCCAGCGACCACGTTTTCTTATCCTGGCTGTAATAGGTAATGGACCCGGCAGTGGGTGTGTAGACGCCGGTGAGCAGGTTGAACACCGTGGTCTTGCCCGCACCGTTGGGGCCGATCAGGCCCACCAGCTCGCCCTTGTTCAGCTGGAGGTTGAAGTTGTTGACCGCCTTCAGCCCGCCGAACTGGATGGACATGTTTTTCACATCAAGAATTGCCATTGTCTTCAGCCCCCTTTTTGCGCGCTGCCATCTTGCTGGCCAACTTGCGCCAGAGCACCGGGTAATCCTCAACCCACCAGCGGCGGCTGAGCAGCGTTTCGGTGAGCTTCATCTCCTTGGTGCCGAGCAGCCCCTGCGGGCGGAAAATCATCATCAGGATCAGCAGCAGCGGATAGATCACCAAACGGAAATCCATCAGGACACGCAGCTGCTCCTGCAGCAGCGTGAGCACAAAGCTGGCCACAACCGTGCCGGTGAGCGAACCCATGCCGCCGAACACCACGATAATCAGGATGTCCATGGACTTTAGGAAGTTGAAGATGACCGGGCTTAAAAAGCCATTCTGCATCGCGAACAACCCGCCGGCCACACCGGCCATAAACGTGGAAAGCACAAAGGCAAACATCTTGGTGTAAAAGGAATTCACGCCGATGGATTCCGCCGCAATCTCATCGTCACGGATCGTCACCATGGCCCTGCCGTGGGAGGATGTCATCAGATGCACCACGCCCAAGATCGCGAGCACCATGAAAACGGAGTTGATCACAATGCTGGCCAGGGGCTGGTTGCCGCCAAAACCAGGGAACCCGGGGATCCCCATAAAGCCGGCAGCGCCGCCGGTGATTGTGTCAAGGTTATTGAATATCACGCGGATGATCTCGCCGAAGCCCAGCGTCACGATGGCAAGGTAATCGCCCTTCAGCCGAAGCGTCGGGAAGCCGATGACCAGGCCCACCAGGCCGGACAGCACGCCGCCCGCCAGCAGCGCCGGCACCATCGGCACATGCAGGTTTTTTAAGAGGATTGCCGTGCAATAGCCGCCGATGGCCATAAAGCCGGCGTGGCCAAGCACCAGCTGGCCCGTCATGCCGGTGACCAGGTTCACCCCAAGGGAAACGATCACGTAGACGCACGAAAGAGACAACAGCGACGCGATATAGGAATCGATCACACCCAGGCCGACCAGCGCGGATATGATCGCAAAGAGCACCGTGATAAAGACCGCCTGCTTGATGAGCTTTGCCAAGAATCCGTTCTTCTTCACACTGCCCACCCCCTTACACTTTCTCTCTCATGGGCTTGCCCATGATGCCGGACGGTTTAACGAACAGGATCAGGATCAGAATCGCAAACACGATGCCGTCTGACCATAGAGAACTGATATACCCTTTGGTGAAAGACTCCACCAGGCCGATCACAATGCTGCCGATCATCGCGCCGGGGATGCTGCCGATGCCGCCCAACACCGCCGCGATGAAGCATTTCAGACCGGGCATCATGCCCATATAGGGATTGATCTGCGGAAAGGAGAAGGCAAACAGGATGCCGGCGGTGGCCGCCAGCCCCGCGCCGATGGCAAACGTGATGCTGATGATCTTGTCCACCGAAATGCCCATCAGGCGCGCAGCGTTCATGTCGTAAGACACGGCCCGCATCGCCTTGCCGGTGCGGGTGTAGTTCACAATGTAGTTCAGAATTACCATCATCAGAATGGAGACCAGCAGCACCAGGATCTGCACCGGCGTGATGAAAATGCCGGTGGTAGCTTTCAGCCAGTCTGATACCGACTGGAACACACTCAGCACCTGTTCGGACAGCTGGGGATACTGCTTGGGATTCGGTCCGATGAACGGCAGCATCTTGCTGCCGTTTTCAATGAGCATGGAAACACCGATGGCTGTAATGAGGGCATTAAGCCTGGGGGCGTTGCGCAACGGCTTGTAGCAGGTCTTCTCCATCACCACACCAAACACGGCGCAGCCTGCCATCGCCACGGCAAAGGCCAATAACGACGCCCACAAGGACACACCCAGACGAATCATTACAAAGTAACCCATATAGGCACCAAGCATCAGGATATCGCCGTGGGCGAAGTTGATTAGTTTCACGATGCCGTATACCATCGTGTAACCGAGCGCGATCAGGGCATAGATGCACCCGACCGTGATGCCGATCACGAGAAAGTTGACAAATGATTCCATGTCCTCACCTCATCGAACAATGGAAGCGCGAAACCCGTTGTTTCGCGCTTCCGACTGGTAACAATGGAAAGGGTACTAAAGATTCTGTGAATTACGGCTGATCAGGGAGCCACGTTGCCGATGTACTTCTCCTTGAGCTTGCCATCTTCGGCCTTGATGACCTCGATGATGACGGCGGACTTCACAGGGTTGCGGTTTTCATCAAACTTGATGTGACCGGTCAGGAAGTCGCCTTCCACAGCGGCCATCGCGTCACGGACCTTCTGATGGTCGGTGGAACCGGCGGCCTTGATGGCCTGGGCCACGATCTGCATGGCGTCATAACCCAGAACAGCCAGCGCGTTGGGGCGCTCGTTGTTGTAGGCGGCCTTATACTTGGCCACGAACTCAGCACCCTTGGGATCGGTGGTGTCAGCGGTGAAGTGGTTCAGGTAGTAGCAGCCCACAACCTCTTCGCCGGCGTTGTTGACAATTTCATCCCAGCCGTCGCCGCCCATCATGACCACATCGGCCATGCCCAGCGAACGGACCTGCTTGGCGATCAGAGAAACGGTGGAGTAGTAGTCCGGCAGGAACAGCAGCTCGGGAGTGCTGCCCTTGATCTTGGTGAGCTGGGCGGAGAAATCCGTATCACCCTTGGTATAGGCTTCCTTGTTGGAGATCGTGCCGCCGGCGGCGGTGAAGGCAGCCTCAAAGGCGTCAGCCAGACCCTTGGAATAGTCGTTGGCATTGTCATACATGATGGCGGCGGTCTTCTTGCCCAGATCCTTGAAGGCATAGTTGGCGCAACCGGTGCCCTGGAAGGGATCGAGGTAGCAGGTGCGGAAAATGAAATCTCCGGCCTGGGTGACCTTCAGGTTGGTGGAGGAAGTGGAAATCATCGGGATCTTGTCAGCCTGGGCCAAAGGAGCCACGGCCAGAGAGCAGTCAGAGGTCAGGCAGCCGATGATGATATCAACCTTGTTTTGGCTGACGAGCTTTTTATAAGCCAGCACCGACTTATCAGACTTGCCTTCATCGTCTTCATACAAGAACTCAATCTGCTTGCCATTGATGCCGCCGGCTTTGTTGATTTCATCCACGGCAATCTTAATGGCATTGACAGTGCCTGTGCCATACAGAGAAACAGGACCGGTCATCGGCATGATCGCGCCGATTTTGATGGTTTTGCTTTCGGCTGTGCAACCGCCGAACACCAGGCCCATCGAAACGATGAGCATGACGGCCAGCACGACGGTAAGAACGCGTGACTTCTTCATTTCTCCATCTCTCCTTAATACACTTTTGGTGAAGTAACAGCATGCCCTTTGTGAACCGCCATTGCTCCACCAATTGATAATAAAATTAGCATATGCCTTTCTCAATGTCAAGAAGAAACCATGGTCAAAATGAAAGTTTTTTAAGCCACACAATCAAAATATTAGGCAACAGACAGGAATCTGGGGATAATAAGGCGGTTTCTCGCATGCTTGATCGCAACAGGTTGCATTTTGATAACCACGCGCACCTTGAATCACAAATCCGCAAGCGCATCCTGAAGATGTGGCCGTCAACCGCTGATGCCCACCATATCTTGTATCAGTGACGGTCACTTTGCGCAAATTCTTGCCTGGAATCAGGCAGTGCTTGCACCGGCAACGGCGCTGCTTTATAATCTCTGCATCATGAAAAATCATATCGCCGCAGGGCGGCGCGAAAAGAGGCGGGAAATGGCGAGGCAGCGGATCGCGGACGCAGTGAAAACCGGCAGGGTGCTGGTGAGCGACGGCGCCTGGGGCACGTTGTTGCACAAGTTGGGCCTGCAACCGGGCCAGTGCCCGGAGTTGTGGAATGTGGAGCGGTTTGACGAGGTGAAGGCCATCGCCTCCAGCTACATCGCCGCGGGCTCCGATATGGTGGAGACCAACACCTTCGGCGGCTCAAGCCTCAAGCTTGATCATTATGGCCTGGCCGGTCGCGCCGCCGAGCTCAACGAGGCTGCCGCGAGAGCCTCCCGAGAGGCAGCCGGAGAAGACCGGTGGGTGATCGCCAGCATAGGCCCCACGGGCAAGCTGCTGCTGATGGAGGAAGTGACCGAGCAGGAGCTTTACGACAGTTTCAAAGAGCAGGCAATGGCGCTGGAAAAGGGCGGCGCCGATGCCGTGTGCATTGAGACGATGAGCGACCGCGACGAAGCCTGCATCGCCATCCGTGCGGCAAAAGAGAACACAAACCTCGAGATCATGGCCACCTTCACCTTTGAACGGACCGTGCGCGGCGATTACCGCACGATGATGGGGCTGGCCCCGGTGCCGGCGGCGGAGGCTGCGCTGGAGGCCGGAGCGGACATCATCGGCGCAAACTGCGGCAACGGCTTTGAGCGCATGATCGAGATTGTGCGCGAGATCCGCGCGGCGCTGCCCGGTGTGCCGATCCTGGTGCAGGCCAATGCCGGCCTGCCGGTGACCGTGGGCGGCGTAATTACCTTCCCCGAGACGCCGGAGGCGATGGCCGCCCGCGTAGGCGCGCTCATCAGCGCCGGGGCAAACATCATCGGCGGCTGCTGCGGCACCACACCGGAGCACATCCAGGCGATCAAGGCGGCGGTGGCGGCACACAGCAAGTAAGCTGTTTATCCAACTCCCCAGGCGCATGCAAATATGGGTGATCGAGGTGCTGAAATGAAGAAATTGCGCCAAAAAGCGCTCCTTATCGTCTTGATCGCCCTTCTGCTTATTCCTGCGCTGTTTGTCACTGTGACAACGCTGGCAAACAACCACACCGAGAACCAATTCGCTCAACAGCTTTTTGGAATCAAGCTGCCCGATCACACCTCTAAAGTTCTGGAGATCCATTGCAGAGCAGGAGATAAAGAAGCCCAAAAAACACAATACTGGGCCGTATTACTGATACGGTCTGATCTGGATTATCAGGCAATTCAGGAGTTTTACAGCAAAAACAAATTTGTTACCATTCGTGATGAAAACCCGGTGGATGTTTGGGTTACTCAAATGGACAATAAAACGGACGTAATGTTTATGAAAGCCGCTGACAATCTGCCACATCATCATTTTGAGGAAAAAATCCGCTACAAAACATATTACCAGATCGTGATAACTGATGTGAGTGAGTTTTCCCTTTTTGATCTTCCAGGCCTCCTCATCCACAATCAATTCACCCGACAGAAAGACTGAAGCGGGTGCTCATCCGTTCCAGCAAGCGTTTGACCACGGAGCGGCGGCCATGCAATGAGCACGCACCATGATGTTGAGCTCTCCACTTGGGCAGGAAACAATCCTGCCCTCAATTATTTCGCCATCCCAAACGCCTGCCCCACATCCACACAGAACAACAGCCCACGGCCAGGCTCGTCCAGCTCGGTTTCCCGACGGATCGCCTCAATGATGGCCGGCGCAGCGGCGGTCTCTGCCAGGATCAGCACGATCTCCTTCTCCGGCTCCACATCCATCGCGAAGAGCTTGGACGTTTCATGCACGCCGGCGCCCCTGGCGTTGATGATCGTAGCGCCTCGTGACCCGGCGGCTTCGGCGGCCTTCACCACATTTTCAGCGGACCCGTTTTCCACAATTGTAAATATCGCATGCATCACAGCTTTTTCCTCTCCTTTTTCCGCAGTGCCCTCGACCACGCGGCAAAGCTTCGAGCCGATTAAAGCTCGGATGTCAATCATAAACCCGATGCCGTGGTTGGGTTTTGCAAGCTCCAGTTCCTCATCAATCTTCTGGATCGCGTTGAGCAGTGTTTCCTGGATGCCCAGCATCAGCACGACGTCTTTGCGGATGTCATTGCTGTCCAGCCAGAAAGACTTCGGATGGCTGTAGGTGCCACGGCCCAGCGCGATGGTCCCGCCGGACACGCCATTCTGTCTGGCAATCTTCAACACCTTGCTACCCCTGCCCCGGTTCACAATCACAACCAGCAGCTCCAGCGGAGCCGATCCTTGGCAATTACTGAGCAAGCTTTGAATCCCCTTTCGCTTGTGCTTTTTTATGATAAATCAAACCAAGCAGCTGAAGCGTGATGATCGGTGTGAGCGCGACCAGAGCGATCACGCCGAAACCGTCGATCATCACATTGGCGCTCTGCACCTGGTTTGCAGCCCCCTGTGCAAATGCCAGGATGAACGTGGCGGTCATCGGCCCAGATGCCACGCCGCCGGAGTCAAAGCCGATGCCCACAAAGAGCTTGGGCCCGAAGTTGGCCAGCAGCAGCGCGATCACATAACCGGGCAGCAGGATGTGCCACAGTTGCAAGCCCGGGATCAGGATGCGCAGCACCGACAGCACCACGGCCACGCCTACGCCCAGGGAAAGGGCGGCCAGCACGGCGGATTTGCGGATGGAGCCGCTGGTGACCTCCTCGATCTGGTTGGTGAGCACATGCACCGCCGGCTCCGCCAGCACCGTGACAAGGCCCAGAAGAAAGCCCACGAGGATCAGAGGAACCTTGTTGTCCATCTGCGCCAGCTGCGAGCCCATTTCGCGACCAATCTGCATGAAGCCGGTGTTGGCGCCGGATAGGATGAACGCAAGCCCGATGTAGGAGTAGACAAAGCCTTTGGCCATCGACAGGAAGGACTTCCCCTTCTGCTTCATGAAGAAGATCTGGCACACGATGAAAATAATAAAAATCGGTGCGATCGCCACAGCGGATTCCCACAACTGGTGGACAAACTCACCGGAAAGCTGCGCCAGGATCGAGCCGCTGCCGACACTGAAGTCAATGGTGCCGCTGAACTCGCTTTGCGGCGCGAGGATGCCCATGATCAGCATGCCGATGATGGCCCCGGCCGAAGCGATGGCCACCAGGCCGAAACTGTCCTTCTCAGATGCCTTCCGATCCTTTTTCATCGTGGCCACACCAAGCGCCAGCGCCAGTATGAAAGGCACTGTCATCGCCCCGGTTGTGGCACCGGAGGAGTCAAAGGAGATCGCAAGATAACCGGAAGAGACAAGGATCGACAGGACTAGAATGATACCATATAGTATTGTCAGCAACTTGTAAAGGGGGAAGCTGAACAAACTCCGGAGCAAGCCCACGGCAATCAGCACGGCAATGCCCAGCGACACCGCCAGGATCACGCTCCACTTGCCGATGGCGCCGGACGTGACCAGCGAAACCTGATCGGCCAGTATGTGCAGGTCCGGCTCGGCCACCGAGATGAAAAAGCCAAGCAGCAGGCCTGCTGCCACGACCACCCAAATGCGGTTCGGACGGATGATAAGCTCCCCAAGTTTGTGGCCAAACGGCGAAATACTCAGGTCCACACCGACGAGGAAAATCGTCAGGCCCACAATGATGAAGGCAGCACCAAGCAAAAAGCTGAAAATCTGCGCCCAGGAGAGGGAAAGGAAGATCACGCTGGTCAGGATCACCATAAAGACAACGGGCAAAACTGCAAGCAATACCTCTTTTAGCTTATCAAGCCAAATTCGCAATGAATCTCCTCCTTTTCAACAGGGCACACCAAACAAAGCATCCTTTTAAGGATATCACAGGATGGGCCGAATAAAACATTAAAAAAGCCTAAAACCGGATTAGCACACCATGGCGCAGCCAATGGCGATGCAAAAGCACTTGGTAAGCCCGAGCCCGGATTATTGCTCGGCAATCTCCGCCGACTGCACCTCCGCCCGACCATCCTCCACGATGAAATCAACAGCTTTATGAATGGATTCGCGGGCAAGGCTGGCGCTGTTGGAGGCGGCGGCAATGCCCAGGATGGCGCGGGCAGCCCCTCCCCCACCGCCGTCCAGGTCGGAGACGGAAAGGTTGAAACGGGCGCTCAGCCGCTCGACCAGGCTTTTGACCACGGATCGGCGGTCTTTCAACGTGAGCGCGCCGGGGATGGTGAGCTCCACGCGGGCGGAGCACACATAGAGCCGCGCGTCGCGGGCAGCCATCTCAGCCGCCCAGCGCCTGCAGCAGCGCCTCGCCCATGGCGGGCACTTCACAGACGCGGTTGTGCCGCTCCGGCAGATTGGAAAGCTCCGCCAGCGCCTCGGGAACATCCAGGCCCGTGAGAGCATGGAGCCGCGCCACCGCCGAAAGGCCGGCTGCTGATTCACCAGCGAGGGCATCCAGCACGTCAGCGGCGAACTTATAGGGCGAGGCGGTGGAGACGATCACGGTTTGGCGCTCAACGCCCACATCTTGCAACACCTTCCACGCCACAGCGGTGTGGGGGTCCATCAGGTATCCGGCGGATTCATAGACTTCCTTGATTGCGGCCTTCGTCTCATGGTCGTCGGCAGCACCGGAGCGGAATACCTTTTCGGCCTCGGCCCGGAAGGCCGGGCTCACCGCATAACGGCCGCTCACGCGCAGCTCCGCCATCGTGGAGGCCACCCAGGCGCTGTCGCGGCCGCTCAGCTCAAACAAAAGGCGCTCCAGGTTGCTGGAGAGCAGGATGTCCATCGACGGGCTGATCGTCTGGTAAAAAGGCCGGTTCATGTCATAATGGCCGGTGGTGAAGAAATCGGCCAGCACGCGGTTTTTGTTGCTGGCGCAGATGAGCCTCCCCACCGGCAGGCCCATGGCGCGGGCATACCACCCGGCCAGGATGTTGCCGAAGTTGCCGGTGGGCACCACAAAATCCACCGGCTCATCGGGGCCAATCCGGCCAGCAGAGAAAAGGTCGCACCAGGCGGACACATAATAGACAATCTGCGGGGCAAGCCGGCCCCAATTGATGCTGTTGGCGGAAGAGAGCGCCCAGCCCTTTTGTTTCAGGGCTGCGTTGTAGGCTTCGTCGGCGAAGAGCTTCTTCACACCAGTCTGCGCGTCGTCAAAATTGCCCTTCACCGCGATCACCGACACGTTGCCGCCCCGCTGCGTCTCCATTTGCAGCCGCTGCACGGCGCTCACGCCGCCCTCGGGGTAGAACACGGCGCAGTGGGTGCCGGGCACGTCGCGGAAGCCCTCCAGCGCAGCCTTGCCGGTGTCGCCGGAGGTGGCCACGAGGATCAGTGTTTGCTCGGCGATGCCCAGCTTTTTACGGGCTGCTTCCATCGCGCCAGGCAGGAATTGCAGCGCCACATCCTTGAAGGCGGAGGTGGGGCCGTGCCACAGCTCCAGAAAGGAGACTCCGGCAGCGCCTTTGAGCGGGGCCACGCCGGCCACGTCAAAGCGGGTGCGGCCACCCCAGGCCCTATCCACAATTTTGGCCAGCTCGCCAGCGGCGAAGTCGTCAAAATAGCGGGTCATGATCCGATAGGCTCTGGCTGCATAAGGCAACCCGGCAAGCTCAATCAGCTCGCCGGGCTTGAAAACCGGGATCTCCGCGGGCACATAGAGCCCGCCGTCGGGCGCAATGCCGCCCACAACCGCAGCGCTTGCCGATACCGGAGGCCAACTGCCGCGGGTGCTTTGATAAAGCATGGTTCCTCCTGTGATTGCTACGCGATCACATGCGGCGCGATGAAGTCGGGCACCTTGTCCGGGTCACCGCTGACAGACAGTGTGATCGTGATCTCCCGCCGCTTGGCGATATCCTCCAATTGGGCAAAGAGGCTTTTCAGGTCCTCCACATTGTTCAGGCCCACCAGGTCGGGGAACCCATCCAGATAAACCTGCTCGATATCATAGTCCTGCGCCAGCACGCCGCACACAAAGCCCGCAAACAGGCAAGGTGTTGTGACATGAAACTCCCCGGCGTTAATGTATCTGATTTTATGCTGCAGGTCCAACATGCATCGGCTGTCATCATCTATGAACACAATATCGCCTTTAACGTGAGAAAGTGCAGAATTTGCCATGTCGATCATACGCTTGGTCTTTCCCAGGCCACGGCGGCCATACAAAACTTGTATCACTGGCGACCACCCCTTTGCGTCTTTTCTCTATTATATACGAATCGCGGGGTTCCATCAAGGAAATTGAGCTTAAGATGGCCTTAAGCGCCATGAACCCTGCGTCTATGCATCCACGCTCAAGCTTTTAACAGCAGTGACACAGAATGATACACCATAACAACGCCAATAAGGCCCACGACAGAAGGTGCCAGAATATTTGACCACTTTGCAACACCTGCTTTTATCATGCCGTAAAGACGATCAAACATATCCTGTGCCTTTCTGTATATGAAGTAAAGAATGATCAACGGCAAAGTATAGATCATATTATACACGATCAGGATCAGTGTAACCTGCAGAAGTGTGAGCTGGTAATTCAAGAGAATGGCCAGGAATGCGAAGTACGGAAATGCGGTTGTCAATTCAGAAATCGTTGCGCCCACGCCTAAGGCTACCAACGCCAACGGAGACACGGCTTTAATTCTGCGCGCAGCCTCTTGCTCATCACTTTCAGCGTTTGCCTCAGCATTCAGCTTCTTGATCTGTTTTCTTAGGGATTCTATCTTGTTGTTTTGAATCATCATGCCAGCGGCAACAAGGAAAGCAATGCCGAGAATCAGCTCAGCAGTGAACATGATCTGTCCGTATTGATCCACGAGCCTGCCCATAAATCTCTCGAGCAAGATGACAAGCCCATAATACGCCAGAAATCCTCCTATCAGGTTTGTAACACCGGTAGGGATAATGAAATACAGTATGTGTTTTGGCTTTTTCACCATGCCCTGTAAAACAAATTGCTGCGTAATACCAATCGGATTGAGGCTATCCGCAGCACTCGTTACAATCGTTGACAGAAATAATCCCCACATGATGTTCCTCCTTGATGATTGAGCAAAAAAATAAGCCCAGGAGTATTGCAAAATAACTCCTAGGCTTTTATCCCACCGTGTACACAAGCGATTTGCTGTGCGTTTTCTCTCGGACCAGACTAACAATCTTGTTACGGAACCCTAGAAAACCAAACAAATATTCAGATGTCTTGAATATATCAAAAAACGCGAGCTGCGTCAACAAACATACGATGCTAAGCCCGCAGCTTGCTCATTCTGTCACCCATGTGACCTGTATTACCTTAGTTGATCTCAGGCCCGGTGTGGCGGCAGATGCTCCTCAACCCAGAATCAATCCAGCGTGGGCACCTGTGCGCCGCAGCGGTCGCATGTGCGGCTGGCAGAAGTCAGCTCCTGGCCGCACCGGATGCACCACACACGCTCCTTTGGCTTTGGCTTGGGCACCACCGTGCGGCGCACCGACAGCGAATCCAGCATCTGCGGCTGGATGATCCACACGCTGCGGTCAGGCAGGGCGGCCACCACAATCAGACTCAGCACCGCGCCCACTCCGGCGCCGGCCAGCGCAAGCAAATAGGACCAATACCACAAATCAAGGAATATCCCGATCGCAAACCCGCACAGCTCCAGGAAAACCCAGGCCGCAGCGGTGACAAACCCGAAAACCCCGCCGCGATAGCCTCGGGCCTGCGCAACACGGGCATTGCGCTTGCACAGGAAATAGAGGGCAAGAATCTCCAGCATTGCATCCTCCTTGGCCAGCGCTTATCCTTTATAGTAATATTATTATAACACAAAATGAAAAATCAAACAATAAAAAACAGGGGGCGCAGTTCATCGCGCCCCCCTCAATTGTTAACCTCTGCATACTTTATGGAGTGGTGGTTTCCTGATCTCCCTCACCGTCCGGATTCGTTGAGGCGGAGGCGCTCGCGCCGGCCGTTGCCGTGCCATCGCCCTCGCCGGAGCCGGTGCTGTTGGGATCGGGGCTGGCTGTGGGCGCATCGCCGGTGCCGGCCTTCACAAGCCGGGCGTCACCCAGCACCACGTTGATCGTGCCCTTGCTGCCCTTTTTCTCGGTGAGTTTGATGATCAGCGTCTCGCAGCCAGTGATATTGACCTCCACGCCAAGCTCGCGGTATGTGTAGTCCTTCAGGCCGTTGGTGTCATAAACCGGGTCGTTACGGTCGGAGTCGCAGTAAATCTGGATGCGGTATTGGCCATAACCCTCGCCGTATTGCATCGTGTCCACACCCAGGTCAAACCGCAGCTTGCTGTATTCCCCGTTCAGCTTGAATTTCAGCACCCATGTGCCCTGGGCCTGGCTGATGGCGGATTTCGGGATATACATGCCAATGCCGTTTTCATAACGCTTGTCGCCGATTGTCAGAGGCTTCTTGCCGCTTTTGAAGTTCCACTCCTTGAGGTAGAAGGACTCGCGCTTCGGCTGAACAGGCGACAGCGAGTCTAAAAACTTTACCTCTTCCGGCGCAGGCGTGGCAGTGGGCTCATCGGTCATCGTGACCACCAGAGAGGTGGATGTGGCGGATACCGAAGGCGCGGGCGTCAGCACCACAGCGGTGGGCTTGGCGCCGCCACCGCCCATCACGGCGGAAATGCCCCAAATTGCCAGCACAAGCACTGCGACAGCACCCACGCCAAAGGCAATAAACGGTTTGTAGTTGTTGAAAGCCTGCCCGATGCTGCCTGAGGAGAATCCGCCCCCCTCGCCGCTTCCGCCCAGCGGTGAGACGACGGGCCGGTAGTAATCGTTTTTGGGCGGCCAGCCGGCGCGGTCGGCCTCCTTGTTGAGCCAGCGGCCAATCTCATACACATCCTCAATGCAGGCCCGCGCCTCCTGCACATCCTCATTGTCGCGGTAGAGCCTGCGGCCCCCGGCCAGCATCACGCTGCGAAACCGCTCGATGATCTCTTGCGGCACATGGCCCGTGGTCCTCAGCGTGTCCAGCTTCTCCTGCTGGGTGATGCCGTTTTGGGCGTTGATGTCATAAAAATCCAGCGCGATGTCTGCCGCCCATTCGCAAAAGTTCTGCATCGTTGAAATGGCACTTGCCGGGCTCACTTCCACAAGCCTGCCGGCATCTGCCGCGATGGCGGCCAGTTTCGGCCACTTGATCCTCAGGAAATTGAAATCGGTCATGCTATCGCCCTGCTTCCTTTGCCCGGCTGTGCCGGTTTGTCTGTGATATGTGCTTAAGGCTATAGTACCCCATAGTTGTATATTTTATACCGAAATACGCATGTGTCAATACAACAACATTTGAGACGGCATTGATGCAATGGCTTATGGTGATTGTTTCCATAATCGGGCTGCCGATACCATGAGCAAGCGGTCGTCATATCCACCGGGGATCGAAAAGCCGTTATTTGGAGGGGGTTGAAGCAAATGGTAGTTGATTTACCTGTATTTTATTGATTTTTTCGTAGAATCCTGACTTTGAAACAGAGGAACGCCATGTTATAATAATGGCTTGAATTCATTCATAGATCCACAAGGGAGGCCCATGACCATGAATGAAACCGATGAGATCCTGGGCGAATATGTATGCATCAAGGCGTTGGAAAACGGCGTGCAGGTGATTGGCATGACCAGGGGCCGCGACACACGCTTCCACCACACGGAGAAGATTGACGCCGGCGAAGTGATGCTCGCGCAATTCACGGAAAACACGTCGGCCATCAAGATCCGGGGCAAAGCGGAGATTTTGACCAAATACGGAAAACTGCAATCCGGCAAAGAGTAGCCGGAGGCATCTGGGGAGAGACCAATATGGGGAATAAGACGATTGCCATCCTGACGAGCGGGGGAGACTCGCCGGGGATGAACGCCGCGGTGTGGGCCGCAGTGAAGTCGGCGCACAGCCGGGGCATGAACATCCTGGGCATCAACCGGGGTTATCAGGGCCTGATCGACGGAGACCTGCGGGAATTGACGCCCAAGAGCGTGAGCGACGTGCACAACAACGGCGGCACGATGCTCAAGACCGCCCGGTGCCTGAAAATGAAAACCGAGGAAGGCCGCGCCGAGGCGCTGGAAAGCGCCAAAAGGCACGGCATTGAGGGCCTGATCGTGGTGGGAGGCGATGGCAGCTATCACGGCGCGGCGATCCTGGCCACCAGGGGCCTGCCCACGATCGGCATGCCCGGCACAATTGACAACGACCTGGCCTACACCGATTTCACGCTGGGCTATGACACCGCCTGCAACACGGCCTGCCAGGCTGCGCTGAAGGTGCGCGACACGATGGAGTCCCACGACCGCATCGGCATCATAGAAGTGATGGGCCGCTATTGCGGCGACATCGCGCTGAATGTGGCGATGGCCACCGGCGCCGACTACGTGCTGGTGCCCGAGATGGACTATGATGTGTCCTTTGATGTGGTGAACCTGGCGGACCGGCTTTGCCACCTGCACGAGAAGGGCCGCACCAGTTTCTTGGTGGTGCTGGCCGAGGGAATCTGCTTTGACAACCCCCACCGCGCCTATGACCTGAGGCTGGCGCTGGAAGGGGAACTGAGCAAACGGGGCAAGTTTTTGGGCGACATCCGCGAGACGGTGCTGGGTTACCAGCAGCGTGGCGGCGACCCGACAGTGATGGACATCAGCCTGGCCGTGCAGATGGCCGACCGGGCGGTGGATCTGCTGGCGCGGGGCATCGGCAACCGGGCTGTGGGCATCCGCGAGAACAGGATCATCGACATGGACATTCTGGAGGCATTGAAGCTGCCCAGCCGCTTCAACCGGGAGCTGCATGACATGGTGCTGAGGCTTGCGTCGGTGTGAACCAAGCATAAATGATCAAGAAGAGCTGCCGTGAGGCAGCTCTTTCTGTTCTGTGACAACGGAGCTTTCGGAGTTATATCGTCAATTACGATTTAAGCAATGCTCAATTTCTTTCTCCAGATGCTGCACCAGCATGGACACCTCGGAACTCTTATCCCCCCATGTATCAACGCACTCCCCCCGATAAGCCCTCCCAGCCAGATCAAGCAGCGCAGCCTGCTGCTCAGGAAGCCGCCTCATGGCACATTGCGCAGCCTCGTCTTTGGGAAGGAACGCGCCAGTGACCGCCGTGACCCACATCCGCGCCAACGTCAGGATCACATTGCGCTCATCCCCTTTGGTGCAAGCGATCAACCCCGGCAGGCTTTCCCGCATCGCGGTGCGCACATCGGCCATCGGCACAGGGTCCAGCAGTTCTGATGCAGCCTTGCCCATCAGTGGAACGCTGTGCTGCAACAATTGGCTTAGGATAATGGCAAGGTCAGGGTCATCGGCTGGCTCCAGGATCTGCCCCTGCTCGTAGCTGCCCCTGAGCCACTCGCCATAGATGAACTCTTTTCTTGGCGGATATTTCCATGGCACAACGTCATCATGGTTGATCACGGTGACTTCCAGCGGCCGCACAGCATTGTCGCCCATCCTGCCGGACACCCGCAGCAGCCGTTCTGCCAGATCTTTGAGTGTGGCTTCCGATGGCCTTTGGTTCACGACCACCATGATGTCCACATCGCTGTTGTTGCGCAGGCCGCCGGCTACGGCAGAGCCATAGAGATACACCGCAGCCACCGAGCCGCCAAGGGATTCCTTAATGTGTTTGAGTGCAACAAGAGCTTCCAATGGGATGTCGGTATGAGTCGACGTCATCAGCACCTCCCCAAATCACCAGTCATATAGTATAGCGATTATAATGCCAACATATTGAAACATCAATATTTACCGCCCCATACACCCCAGAGAGATGCTCACAGTGCGACTGATGTTTACCAATGACTTTGCTGCAATTATAGCTAATCTTCCATTGATTGAATTAGCTATATTTTGTATAATCTATACCGTAAGAGGTGTTTGCAATGATCGTGAAATCAACTGAAATCCAAAACAACTTCGGGAAATATCTTGACCTGGCTAGCGAGCAGGAGATCGTGATCACCCGCAACGGCCTGCCGGTGGCCCGCCTTGTGGGCGTGAATAGCTCAATCTCCTTTCTGGCAGACCGCCTGGCTGGCCTGATCCCGGTTGATGCTGATGACAAGGCCGCCAGAGAAGAAAGGTTGTCTCGCCAATGAAGCTGCTGCTGGACACAAACATCATCGTCGATATCCTGTCGCAACGATCCGGATATGAGGAATCTCTGGAAGTGATGCGGTTTTGCGAGGCAAAAATCGCGGTGGGTTTTATCACAACTGCGACTGTGCTTGATGTGATGTACATCCTTCGGAAGCACATCAATCCGGAAAATGTGCGAGAGGCTGTCCAGACCCTTCTGACGATTCTGGATTTGGAGGAAATCAAAAAGGCTGACGTCACAGGCGCATTTGAAGGCGGAATGACGGATTATGAAGACGCCGTTCAAGCCATGTGCGCCAAGCGAACCGGCGCGGACTACATCGTGACAAGAAACGTGCACGATTTCGAAAGAGCGCCGGTGCCGGCCATATTGCCAGGCGGTGCGTTGATGCTTCTGCGAAACCAACCAGTATAAGTCAATACAGGAGGATGCTATGAATGTGATCGCCATCCACCACGGCGAACGAGACTATGAGCCCTGCAAGCAGCGGGGCTTCATCGGCCAAGGGCTGGAGCTGGCTCCGCTCACGGAAAGAGGCGTGCGCCAGGCCGAAGAGGCAGCGGCAAACCCGATGCTGGCTGGCGCGCAACTGATCCTCTCCTCCCCCTACACCCGCTGCATGCAAACCGCGGCAATCATCTCGCGCATCACGGGCATCCCATTGACGGTTGAGATCGACCTGTACGAATGGATCCCCGACCTCACGTTTCAAAACAGAGCCAACGAAGGCGGAGAATCAGATTTCGCGGCCTGCAAGGGCCGATATCCCCAGGGTGAGAAGCGGAACTGGGAGACCATCGAAATGATGGAACAGCGGCTGCTGGGTGTGCTGGACCGATACACCGGGTATGACAAGATCATCCTTGTGACCCATGGCATGCTGATGCGCCAGATCAAAGCATATGGGGACATCCCCCATTGCTTCGTGGATGAGTTTGAGTATGATGGAGATTTTAAATGCGCGGGGTTTCATGAGCGAGGCTGATGCTTCCAGCGCCAAACAAAAAGGCCCGGATGCCGACGGCATCCGGGCCTTTTTTCATACAGGTCAAGCTTTCTTCTTTTTCCCAAGCCCCGCAATCAGCTTGGCAATCTCCATGATCACAACCGTGCTGGCCGCCAGACCGAAGACGATGCCCCACATGGGCAGTGTGAGGTGATACAGCCCGAAAATGTCCTGCGTGAAGGGCAGCAGACCCACCAGCAATTGCAGCGCCAGGCCGATTGCGAACGCGCCGTTCAGATATTTGTTGGCGAACACGCCGATCTTGAACAGTGACCGGTGGCTCCGCAGGTTGAAGGCATGGAAGAGCTCTGCGATGGAGAGCGTCATGAACGCCATCGTGATGCCGGCATCCACGACGATCTTCGTGTCGGTGAGCGCCACGCCGGTCATCATCCTGCCGATCACGAAGGCGGCCAGCGTGAGCACGCCGACCATCAGGCCCTGCAGCACGACCTTCCAGGCGAAGTTATTGGCGAAAATGCTCTCGTCTTTGCGGCGGGGCTTTTCGTTCATCACCTCCGGGTCAATGGGCTCCACACCCAGGGCAAGGGCCGGCAGGCTGTCAGTGATCAGGTTGACCCACAGCAAGTGCACTGCTTTCAATGGCGTGGCCCACATGAACAGGATCGAGCCCAGAATTGTCAGGATTTCGCTCAGGTTTGTGGCCAGCAAAAACTGGATGGACCGGAGGATGTTGCTGTAGATGCCGCGGCCCTCGCGCACGGCCACCACGATGGTGGCGAAATTGTCGTCGGTGAGCACCATATCCGCGGCGCCCTTGGAAACATCGGTGCCGGTGATGCCCATCGCGCAGCCGATGTCGGCGGTTTTGAGAGCAGGCGCATCATTGACGCCGTCGCCGGTCATCGCAACGATCTCACCGCGCTTCTGCCAGGCGGCCACGATGCGCACCTTGTGCTCCGGGGCCACGCGGGCATATACGGAGTAGTCGCCCACAGTGCGGTTCAAGTCTTCCTCAGACAGTTTGGCGAGCTCGGCGCCGGTGATTGCTTTGTCACCGGGCCGGAAGATTTTCAGCTCCTTGGCGATGGCCACAGCCGTCTCCAAGTGGTCGCCGGTGATCATCACCGGGCGGATGCCGGCGGCCTTGCACAGCGCCACGGCGTGCTTGACTTCCTCACGGGGCGGGTCGATCATGCCGATCAGGCCCACAAACTCCATGCCGGTTTCCAGGCTGCCGGAGGAAAGGTCATCGGGCAGCGCTTCGAAGCGGCGGGTGGCCACGGCCAGCACGCGGAGTGCCGCCCGACCCATCTCGCCGTTGGCCTCAATGGCGCGGTCGTGGGCAGTGCTGGGCTGGCAGCGGGCCAGGATGATGTCCGGCGCGCCCTTGGTGATGGAGAGATAACCGCCATCCACCTTGTGCACCGTGGTCATCATCTTGCGGTCGGAGTCAAAGGGGATCTCAGCCACGCGGGGCGCGGCTGCCTCCAGCGCTGGTTTTTCATGGCCAGCCTTCATCGCAGCGGCCACAAGGGCCGTCTCGGTGGGGTCGCCGATGTGCTTCTCTACACCGTTTTCGATGGCCACAGTGCCATCGCAGCACAGCGAGGCCAGCTTCAGAAGCTCAAGGGAGTCGCCCTCGGCGCTGCCCTTGAAGTCGGTCACCGAGCCGGTGTAAAGTTTCACCACGGTCATGCGGTTTTGCGTGAGCGTGCCGGTTTTGTCTGAGCAGATCACCGAGGCGCTGCCAAGTGTTTCCACCGCCGGCAGCTTGCGGATGATCGCGTTTTGCTTGACCAATCGCGACACGCCCAGCGCCAGCACGATCGTCACAACCGCCGGCAGGCCCTCGGGGATCGCTGCCACGGCCAGCGAAATGCTGGTCATAAACATCTCAAACACCGGCTTGCCCTCCAGCAGGCCGATGCCAAAGATCAGCGCGCAGATGGCCAGCGCCAGGATGCCCAGCATCTTGCCGATCTTCTCCAGCTTGATCTGCAATGGTGTCTGCTCCTCGCGGCTGTCTTGCAGCATCGTGGCAATGCGGCCCACTTCGGTGCTCATGCCGGTGGCCGTTACAATGGCAGTGCCCCGGCCATAAGTCACCGTGCCGGAGGTGAAGAGCATGTTGGTGCGGTCACCCAGCGCCACATCGGCGCCGGGGATGGCCTCGGTGTGCTTTTCCACCGGCACCGATTCGCCGGTCAACGAGCTTTCCTCCACCTTGAGGTTTGCCGCTGTGATGAGCCGCCCATCGGCAGGCACCAGATCGCCTGCCTCCACAAACACCACGTCGCCGGGCACCAGCTGGCTCGCCGGCACCACCTGTTTTGCACCGTCGCGCAGCACCCGGGCGTTGGGGGCGGATAGCTTTTTCAATGCCTCCAGCGCCTGCTCGGCCCGGCTTTCCTGCACCACACCCAGAATGGCGTTTAAAAGGATCACGGCAAAGATGATGCCGGCATCCACCGCGCCCTCGGAGTTGAAGCCGAAGCCATGCTCGCCCACAAACAGCGAGATGACCGCCGCAATGAACAGGATGATCACCATGACATCCTTGAACTGCATCAGGAAGCGGACAATCATCGGGGTTTTCTTTTTTTCCACCAGGGCGTTGGGGCCATACTGCTTCAAGCGCTGTTCGGCCTCGTGGGCGGTAAGGCCTGCTTCACTGCTCACACCGAGGTCCGCCGCGGCCTGTTCGACCGACTTTGCGTAGACGTCCATCTGAATACTCCTCCATACAAAAAAAGCTTTTGGCTCAATTCCTCTGAATCGTGCCAAAAGTCTCGCTACCGAACCGGTTGCATGTCCAGATGCCAAGGCATCGGGCTGTTGGCCATGCAAAACGCTACTCCCTTTTGTGATTACCATTTTAAGCTAGATTATGCAGGGTGTCAAGAAGATACCGATTTCCTCCTGCGGCGGCGAAACGTTACAACCCCCAAGGCAAGGCGGGTTTCCCACAGCATGGCGATCACCATGCCAACCCCACCTCCAAAGAAACACCATAGAAATATCTTAAGGTAGATGCTCCAATCCAGCAGCATGGAGAACGGCTCCCAGCTTTGCCGGGCAATTGCGGCGATGCCGGAGGCCAACAGCATCAATGCCACAGCAGCCAACTCAAAGATCACAGAGAACAACAATCCTGAGAAGGCAAAGATGAACAGCATCCCTTTGCTGAAGAAGTCCTTTGGCTGGATTACTCCATACAACTCCTCACGGTTCTCCTTGGGCAGCCACTTGCCATCGAACGCGTCCAACAGATTGTCCAGCACAGAGCCCAGTTTATCCGACCCCGTTACCGAAAAGAGTTCCCGGTAACGGTTGTTTACCGGCAGGCCGGTGCGCTCCCACTGGCAATCAAAGGCTATTGTCTGGTCAAAGGGAATCGGGCCCAGGCGGTAGCCCTGCCGCCTGCTGCCGGACAGATGCCCCACCCCGGCATGGAAAGTATAGGTGGACTGATTTTGGCCTGCTGCATCGGCTGGCATCGCATTTACCTCAATGGTGACATATTCACCGGTGCGGTGATATCGCCTGCGGTAATGAGGGTAATCACCGGAAAAGCCATTGATGCGCAGGGTTTGGTCGATCAGGCGGAAGCCATCATCGTCCGGCGGCACAGAGTGCGAACCGGCAAAGCCCGTGCAGGCTTCGGCAAAGCGCAGGTGCAGGCTGTGATAGAGAGGCAAGTCCGAGGGGTTCAGGGTGATCCAGCGATAATGGCGGGTGATGGCCTTTCTGCGGTGCTGCTGAAACACTGTGTCATTGGTGCACAAAGCGCGGGCATAGTCCTGCAGCAACTTGATCAGCTTGCCGTCCTGCGAGAATTCCTGCGCAGCCAGTGCGGCTTTATCCGCAGCGTCGGCCAGGGTGAAACCTTCTTCCTGCATGGCCAGTGATTCACTCAACAGCTCATCCCCCGCCAACAGCAAGGGAAGCCAGCAAGCAACAAGCAGCTTCCGTTCCAGTTCGCTCAATCCTTCCTCGCCAAAAACGGAATGCTTCTGTATTAGGGAGCGTGCGGCAAACTCAGAACCCGTGGTGAGTGTGGAGGAACCAAACCGGGAGTAATCCAATAGCTCATATTCAACAGAGATCCCTTGTGACAAAGCCAAGACAGTCACTTGAATCAATTCAGGTTCTTCATCAGCGGCCTCGGCCCCTGTGGCCATATCCTCATCAAAGTCTGGCGGGAAGACTGTGCAAACCAGCGTGACCTGATAGGGCCACTCCTCTGATCCGGTTTCACAGATAGCCGCGCTGGCATAGGAAACCCCGGCGGGGATCTGCTGATCGCTCGCATAGTTCACTTCACCAAACCGGATCTGGAATTTCGCCCATGCAAACTGCAAATGCAGCACAAGAAAACCACGGGCAAGCTCCCCATGGTCGATATCGGCAAATTCCAGCATTCGGGGTGCCAAGCGTTTCAATAGCTCAGCCATGTCACACCACCATTCGCTTTAGTATAGCATGACAGAATAAAAGAAGGCAGCCCGATGAGGGCTGCCAGTTATTTCGCCGTATGATCTACGGGCCGGGGCGGGCTGGCCGCGATCGTAGATCGCTGCTCGCCCATACGTCCTGGAGCCCGGCCACTACTGTTAATTACAGCACCTGCGTGCCAAACAGCTTGTCGCGGTTGTAGGTCTTTGCCGCCACACGGATCAGGAAGGCATTCACAAGGAAAACCACCAACCCGATCACAAGCACCAACAGCGAGCTTAAGAACACAATGCCGCCGATCTGCCCATAGACCAGAAACAGCAAGGGCAGGATCACGATCACGCTCATCTGCTGGGCCTCCTGAAAGCCCTTCACTTTCACCGAGATGAGCACGTTGATGAAGATCACCAGCAATGTGAGCGCCGGGCTCAGCCACAGCACAATGGGCAGCCAGTGAGCCGCCGGCAGCAGCACCCGCCCAAACAGCGGCGCACCCAGCGTCATAAACTCCACCGAGAAGACCACGAAACCGACCAGGCACACAACCATCGACGGGATGAAGCCGGCCAGGATTTTGGCCCAAAACATCGTGTTCTCACTCATAGGGCTGTACAGCAGCGTTTCCAGCGTCTTTTTTTCCTTTTCACCCACAAAGGCCGCCGCCGACACGATGCTGGACACCATCACCGGGATCATCAGAAACATCGGCGCGAACACAAAGTTGATCAGCAGATAGATGAGCTGCTGGTTGACGGTGGTGAAGCTGTGTAGCATGTCCTTCACGGCGCCATCGGGGATGCCGTTGAGGAATTGATTCACAAACTGCATGTCTTCGGTGTCGGCCTGGAAGTTGATCGTGCGCCCCAGGACCAGAAACACCGCCGGCAGCACCACCACGAAAATCAGCGGCACAATGATCATCGGGATCCACATTTGCGGGCTCGTCGTGATGGCCCGGATGTCTTTTTTCACAAGCGCCCACAGCGCGCGGTTTTTCATTGCATTGCCCTCCTGATCTCGAAATAGAGCGCTTCCAGGTTGCTGTTCAGCACCCTTGCGCCAAAGACCTCGGCAGCCTCGGTGGCCTGCCGGAGGAACCCGGGGATCGCCGGCTTGCCCTTGAGCTTCACGACGACGCCGCTGCCGTTTTGGCTGGTGTATTCATATCCGGCGGGCAGCTTGGCCCGGTCTTCCGGCCGCACATCCACTTGCAGGTCGATCTCGGCCACATACTTGGCCTCCAGCTCCGGCAGCGTGCCGGACTCCAGGATGCGGCCCTTCTCCAGAAACACAAACCGGGTGCAGAAGTGCTCGGCCTCCGCCAGGTTGTGCGTGCACACAAACACGGTCACGTTGCCGCCGTTCAAAGCCTTGATGTGCTCCACGATCTCGCGGGAGGCCTCCGGGTCCAGCCCCGAAGTGGGCTCATCCAGAAAGAGCAAATCCGGCTCGTGGATCAGCGCCTTGGCGATGGCGGCGCGCTTTTTCAAGCCCGTGCTCAGCGCGCCCACCTTGGCGCCGCGCTTTTCGGTGATGCGGAACTGCTCCAACAGCCCGTCGATGCGGCTCTGCACCCTGGCCTTCTCCACGTTGTAGAGCTCGGCATAGAACTTCAAGTTTTCCTCCACAGTGAGGTTCTCATAGAGCTGGGCTGTTTCGGTGAGCACACCGGCGCGGGCCCGGATGGCCGAGCCATCCTTCCTGGTGTCCAGCCCGGCCACGGTGATCGCGCCTTCATCGGGATAGATCACGCCGTTGATCAGGCGCACCGTGGTGGTCTTGCCGGAGCCGTTTGGGCCCAGAAAGCCCAGGATTTCGCCGGGCTGCACGGCAAAGCTCATGGAGCTGATCGCCTGCACCTCGCCATAGCGCTTGGTGACTCCTTCCAGAGTGATGATGTTTTCCTGCATGATTGTTCTCCTGTTTTCTTTTCAATACATGGATGATACGGATGAAAGGGGGAAAAGTTCAGGGGGATTATTACTTTTATTTAATAAGATGATTGTAGTATGTTTGGGTGAAAATGCAAGATCACTGTTACAAAGGGAATTAAGAAGTGGGCCGGGACGGAGCCCGGCCCCTACTGGTGGGGAACGATAGGTGTTGTGCCCTTTCGATGCGGGTGCAGGGTGAAGCCCTGCATATTGAAGCCCCCTCCCACGATGGCAGCCTGGGCAAGAGAGTCTGCTTTATGGGGGAGGGGGTTGGGGGTGGGGGTAATTGTTATGGATGAGCTCTCAGAACCCAAAATACTCCTTGGCGTTCTGATAGCACACCCCCCGCACCATCGGCTCCAGGATGGCCATGTCATCGGGGCACTCGCCCTCCTCCACCCAGCAGCCCAGCAGGTTGCAGAATATCCTGCGGAAATACTCATGGCGTGTGTAGGAAAGGAAGCTGCGGCTGTCGGTGAGCATGCCCACGAAGCGGGAGAGCAGCCCCAGATTGGCCAGGTCGGTCATCTGGCGCTCCATGCCGTCCTTGTGGTCGGCAAACCACCAGGCGGAGCCCATCTGCAGCTTGCCCGGCACATCACCGGCGAAGCAACCGATGGTGCTGGCGATCACGTAATAATCTTTGGGGTTCAGCGTGTAGACGATCGTGCGGGGCAATTTGCCGCGGCAGGCCAAGCCATCCAGCAGCGCGGACAGGCTGTTGGCCAGGCGGCGGTCAGCCACGGCGTCAAAGCCGGCGTCAGGCCCCAGGCGGGCAAACATGGCGCTGTTGTTGTTGCGGGTGGCGCCGATGTGCAGCTGCATCGCCCAACCGAGCTCAGCGTAGCGGGTGCCCAGCCAGTGCAGCAATGTTGAACGGAACACTTCAGCCTTCTGGCCGGTCACTTCCTTGCCGGCCAGCGCCTTTTCAAAGAGGCTTGCGGCCTCGTCTGCCTGGCAGCCGGTGAAACGCAGCGCCTCAAAGCCGTGATCGCTCAGGCGGCAGCCCATCTCATGGAAGAAGGCAAGACGGTTGTCCAGCGCCTCCAACAGTGTGTCCCAGTCGGTTATTGCGATGCCGGCGGCGCGGCCCAGCGTCGCGATGTAATCGGTGAAGCCGGGCTTATCGATGTTCAGCGCTTTGTCAGGCCGCCATGCCGGAAGCACGCGGCAAGCAAAGCCGGAGGCGGCAATCTGCCGGTGCCACTCCAGGCTGTCTGCCGGGTCGTCGGTGGTGCAGAGGCACTCCACGTTGGAGCGGGCGATCAAGCCCCTGGCGCCCATGTCCGGCCTGGCCAACTCGGCTTTTGCTTTCTCCCAGATGGCCGGGGCGGTGGCAGGGGTCAGAACTTCGTCCACGCCGAAGTAGCGCTTCAGCTCCAGATGGGTCCAATGAAACAGCGGGTTGCCCACTGCCATCGGCACCGTAGCGGCCCAAGCCAGGAAGCGCTCGTAGTCATCGGCCGGGCCGGTGACGAGCCGCTCCTCCACACCATTGATCCGCATGGCCCGCCACTTGTAGTGGTCACCGGCAAGCCACGCCTCCGTGAGGTTAGCAAAATGCCTGTCCTCCGCGATCTCGCGGGGGTTCAGGTGGCAGTGGTAGTCGATGATGGGCAGGCCCTTGGCGATCTCGTGATAGAGGGTGCGGGCGGTGGGTGTTTGAAGCAGGAAATCCTCATCCATGAAAGGTTTCATTGCGGTTTCCTTTCGGGCGCGGTTATGATCAACACAGGGTAGCATGATCTGTTATGGAAATTATAAACGGCGCGGGCGGCGGAGACAACAGGGAGCCCCCTGCCAAACGGCAGGGGGCAATTAAGAGCGGGCCGGGACGGAGCCCCATGCGCTCGCTTCGCGAATCGCATCGGCAATTGCCCGCACATTTGCTTCGCAAAAATGCTACACAATTGCCGGGGTAATACCCGGCCCCTACTGGCGGAAGGTGGGGTTATTCCCCGCAGTTCTTCCCGCACCAGGGGCAGGCCACCCAGTCGCGCTCCAGCGGCTTGCCGCAGGCGGTGCAGCTCTTGTGCAGGGGAGTCGCGCACCAGGGACAATAGGGGTGCTCCTCCTGCACGGGCTTGCCGCAAGCCGGGCAGACCGGGCACGCAATTGCCGGAGCCTTACTGGTTTGGTTCTGCACGATCCAGTAGACAATCAGGCCCACGATATTGGTCACCAGCACCAGCAGCGCCCAGGGTAGCGGCGGGGTCTTTTTGCGGCGGGCGTCCAGGAAGACCCACACGGGCAGCAGCAGCCAGTATGCAAGAATCAGAATCGCACCGCTGTTGATGACGCCTGACCAAAGGCCCCATGGGTAATCCCGATTCATGGCATTATATATGCTGCTGGTCACATCACTGTTGTATAGCCACAGCAGGAGAAACTTTTTGTTCTGCAGCTTACCCTCAATCATGGTCATTTGTTTACGTGTGTCATTGGCCCCATCACTCCACTCCCGGAGAGCCTGGCGGGTCGTTTCCGCGGCTTCTATCGTCATGGATCCGTCACCGAAAATGCTGGTTTCCCCATAAGAACCGCCACCGTAACTACCGAATACATCAAATTGATCGGGGGCGTACACAATGGCCCCGTACCAACGGTCAAAGAATACACTGATCTTGGTGGCCCCGGCGCGCAGGTATTGGTCATTGTAGCGGTAGAGGATCGAGCCGTTTTCATCCAACAGAACAATGTTGTTGTTCTTCCTCGTCTCCTCGGGGATCTGCTGCAAATATTGCTCGACTGCAACTTTTAGTGCGTCGCCCACGCCGGAATCGATATAGGTTTCGGAAATTCCTTTTAGCAGCGCATCTCTAGTCTCTTCTTGTCTGGCGCTGAGATAAGCATAGTGGTTATTCTGGGTGTTGCCCAGGATCACCATCCCAATGCCCAACACCAAAATAAACACTATGAACCCCATAAAAACCCGTCGCATCACTTTACCCATTGGTTTGCACTCCTCTCCTTTGCCCACCCAACAATGGCAGGCAGCATGTCAGCATCAATATGGCGGCAAGCACCCCGGCAGCAAGGCCCCACCGGCAGGGGCTTTCCAGCAGATAATCCAGGTTTTGCCAGCCCAGCAGCGCCACAGCGGCGAAAAGGGCCATGCCCCCGGCCAGCGCCAACGCCTGCCACAGCAGCTTTCGGCGCTCAACGCGCCTTTCCCGCAAGGCAAACACGACTCGGCCAATCTGCGGCGACAACGCGGCCAGCGCAAGCGCCGTATCTTCCGGGCAAGGAGCGGCTTTTGCCGCCAGCGCCGCAATGGCCTCAAGCTCTTGTTTGGTTGGTTTTGGCATTTGGGCCCTCCCCCTCCAGGCTGGAATACTGCTTGCGGAGCCGTGTGAGCGCCGCGTTCAAGCGGGACTTCACGATGGCAGGCTTCACACTGAGGATGGCGGCAATTTCCCGGTGCGACAGGCCGTGGAACCACCGGAACAGCATGAGCTCTTTGTCTGCCGGGGGCAACCTGTCCAGCGCTGCCATGAGACCGGCGGCCTCTGCCCGGCGGATGGTGTCGTCACAGGCATCGCATGCGGTGGCCGCCCAGCCGTCGCCCTCCGGCAGCGGCTCCTCGCGGCGCTTGCGGCTTTCGTCAATCATGCGGTTGCGGGCAATGCGGAACACCCAGCTCAGAAAGCCCGCCCCGGGCCGGGGCCGCCAGGCATCCAGCGATTGGAGCATGCTGAGAACCGTGTCCTGCGCCAGGTCCGCCGCCCTCTCGCGGCTGCCGGTCATCCGCACGAGGTAGCCGAACACCGCCCGGTGGCAGTCTGCCGCCAGCTGTTCCAACGCCTGCCGGTCTCCGGCAAGGGCCTTGTGAAGGCTGGGCGGCTGGTTCATAGGTTCCCTCCCCGGTGTTGCAGCGCTGTCATGGATATAACGGATGAATGGGCAAAAGGTTGGGGTTGGTTGGAAAATGCATCCGGTTCTTTCGGAATCATATGTTAGTATAGAACACTTCGGGGGTGCCGGCAATGAAATCCATCACCGCAAAGAGCCTGCTGCTTGGGCTGTTGTTCCTGCTGTGCGCTGCGCCGCTCATCTGGGAACTGGCCGGTTGGAGCATGGATGAGCGGTCGGTGGCAGCCATCGCGATGGACCCCTATGAGGTACGCAGCCAGCTGCTCATGGAGGCCATGGACAGGGTGGGCGTGTGCAAACCGGAAGATGCCGCACGGCTTTGGGCCGACGGTGTGCAAGGCCGCAGCGGGGCGATGCAGTATGCCGCGCTTTCCTCCCGGTTGAAAAAGGAATATGCAGCAGCGCTGGAGACCTTCGCGCCAAATTGGGTCACCGGCGGGTCCAGCCCCTGGGTGCAGCAGGTGGAAATTGTGAAATCCGACAGGCAAACCACAGGGCAACACACATTCCAGCTACGATTCCACATGATGACCAGCGCAGGGCCGGCCGGAACGCTGGGGGCCTGCCTTGTCGTGGCGGAGGAAGATGGCTTCTGGCGCGTGACTGCGATGGCATACGACGACGACCTGGTCCCTTATACGGGTTACAAGCCATAATGCTGCAATGGAATTGGCAGAAATGGTATACTATGGTCATAGCGGAACAAAGTGGAGCTTATGAAGCGCAAAACGAAACGTCCATTGTCCAAACGCACCCGGGTGCTGCTGCTGGCATTTGCCTGTGTGGCGGCATTTTGCCTGCTCTGGGGCCTCGCCGTGGAGCCGCTGCGGCTCACCGTGAGCGAAGTGGAGGATGCGGACAGCCGCCTGCCAAAGGAATTTGACGGCACACGGGTGGTGCTGCTGACCGACATCCACGTGGGGCCGTTTTACTCCGAGCGCGACGTGGAGCGCATGCTGGAGAAGATGGCAGAGCTTGACCCCGATATGGTGCTCTTCGGTGGCGACCTGCTGCAAAAGGTGAGCGACTATCAACAGGTGGACGGTGCGCGGGTGAGCCGGGCATTCGCCAAGCTCAAGCCCCGGCTGGGAAAATTCGCCGTGCTGGGCAATCATGACATCCGCACAACTGACATGCAGCAAACCGCCACAAGCATTCTGGAGAATGGCGGGTTTCAGATCCTGCAAAACGATTCGAGGGAGATCGCGCCGGGCTTTTTCCTCTGCGGCACAGGGTCCGCATCAGACGACGGACCCGGCAGCCCCACCGACCAGGCCGACGTGTCCAAAGTGGCATGGACGACAGAACACAATGCGTTTTCCCTGCTCCTCAGCCACGAGCCGTCGCAAACCGAAGCCAACACAAAATACCCCTTCGCGCTGCAGCTCTCCGGTCACACCCACGGCGGGCAGATTTCACTGCCATTGATCGGGCCGTTTTTACTCTACGGCCATGAGGATTACTTCGCCGGTTTTTACACAGCAGGCCAGACCCGGCTGTATGTGAGCCGGGGCATCGGCACATCGGTGGTGCGGGCGCGGTTTTTGGCCCCGCCGGAGATTGTGGTAGTGACGCTGAGGAAGGAATAGACCTTCCAACCGGCCAAAAACGGGGCCGGTACGGAGCCCGGCCCGTACATGGAGAGAAAGCCTTAGCTGTCTTCTCTTCATCAATCTGGTTTTGGAGGAATATCACTATGATTCTTCCCTGGAATCGCCGTGAAGTGTATCTGGGCAACTCGCTAAGGGAGTTTTCCGACATTCGGCAGGCGTTGGCCTCCGGCGGCATCAAGTATGCACTCAGGGTGGTGGACAATTACCGTGACCGGGGCCGCACCGGTAGCCTGGGCCTAAACCAGGAGCTGATGGTGACCTATTACCTCTATGTGCACAAGCAGGACTATGAGCGGGCATGCACGGTGATCACGCATGCTTGATGCCGTGGTTATTTGGATTATTAGTGTGTTGCTGAAGACAATTAGCATTAAAAGGCCCAAATAGGAGTTTATTTGGGCATTAAAAAGATATTTAGTTTAGGTAATGTCTCTCCAATGCATTCTATTCCACGTAAACACCTCCAACTAACGCTCAATAGATATTATGCTGTGAAACTGAAAAAGAACACTAGCATAAGTCTATTATACGTAGGTACGACATTCTGTCAAGATTATCATACCCCGTTTTGGATTGTTTAGAACGACCAATCAATAACATATCTGCCCCCGAACACGGGATGTTCGATTGTCCATTCTACAAACTTCTTATCATTAAGAGTATCATAATCATACTCTACATTATCACTACATTTAAAATGGTTATCATCAGTGTAATGTAAGTATTCCACCTTACGTATATTATGCGGTTTCAGTGTATTGTCAAAAACAACTCTTAAGGTAAGTTTATCCGTGATTTCATAGACACCACTTGACAAATGTAAAGAGGATGTTCCATTCGGATCAACCAAACCTTGGATTTTCATACCCATTTTTATCTCTTGTCCTCGGCATACCCTTTTCTTATCGTAATTGTTAATTCGATAATTTTGCATTCCGTATTTGTTGTCAAGAATCTCAATAGATTGTCCTGGAAATAAAGGTTCTACAACACAAGTATTGTTACCAGTCCACTTATACTTATCATCAATATGGTCCACGCCATTATGCAAAGCAACTCCTTCAAATATCTTTTCATGATACATCTCATGTCTACTGAAAAATTCATACACAACAGTTTTATGATTTAACTTGTATGGTTGGTCAGGTGCAGTTAAGTTCATAAGTGCGACAAGTATACGATATGCTATTTGCGAAAAGTTTCGAACAATGAGAATAATTATTATTGCTGCTATTACACATATCGCAATTTTTAACGGCGTTTCAACATCTTTCGCTAATACAATAAAAGGAACTATAGTAATGGCTGCAGAAATGACCCCCAACACATCTGCAGTAATTGATAATAATTTGACTTTCTTGTCCTCACATTTCTCTCTCATGTTTGCTTGCCCTCGACTTCATATGTTTCATTTTGGTTGGCTTTTTCTATTAATCTTTGAATTGTTCTTACAGCAAGCTTATTTGGGTGACCTGCATCAGTAATAACTGTATCCCCAGGCTTCATACGGTCAACGTATAGAATCCCATCAACATGATCTATTTCATGTTGCATGACGACCGCAAGAAAGCCAGTATAGTCCACCATTTTATATGAACCACATATATCTTGATACTTAACCTTTACACATTTATAGCGACATACATTACCTACTACACCTGGCACACTTAGGCAACTTTCAGATGACTCTTCCTGCTCTTCTCCTACCGGTTCATATGATGGATTAATTAGCAAAATTGGCTTTTTGCTATCACGATTAATGTCTATTGCTACGACCCTAAGTTGAATACCAACTTGCGGGGCTGCCAATCCTACCCCACTCGGAGTAGTATAAAGGGTTTCGAAAAGATCAGAGACAAAAGTATGAAACCAACTGCTGGCAATGTCCTCAGCAGTAACCGATCTGCTTTTCTGTCTTAATGCTATATCAGACGAATTCCACATAGAATCAGACAATGCGCTTATTCTTAACACACTCATTCTTAATTCACCCTTAGCGAAATTTATCATATATTTTAAAATATGTCAATATTTAACTATCTAGTTTGAATTGTTATGCAAACAGCGACACCGCGCAATAAACAAGCAGCAGCGCCATCACAATGTTGAAGGCCAATTGGTGCCTGGCGAGGAACCGCTGAAACACCGCACCGAAGGCCGCCCAGCTGCAGGTGGACGCGACGGTGAGCAACGATAAGGCGAGCGCCAGCGCCGCGATGGGCAGCACAGTGTGGTAATACGGGGTGATGTAGGTGGCAGCCACAGTGATGCCAAACAGCACACCCTTAGGATTGATGAACTGCAGCAGCACGCCGGACAAAAAGCTGGTGTGCTCCTTTGCTCCATCCTGCCCGTGGGGTTTGCTGCGCAGTGTTTTATAAGCCAGATAAAGCATGTAAGCCGCGCCAACGGCAGCCATCCAGGGCTTGACCTGCGGAAGCACACCGTAGAGCGCCGCGCTGAACGCAACACTGACCGCCAAAAGCAACAAGAAACCCACTGCCACCCCCATATTGAAGGGCAGGCTCTTCCTGAAGCCATATCGGCCGGCGTTGCCCAGCGCCATGATGTTGTTGGGCCCCGGCGTAAAGATCGCCAACATCGAGAACGTGACAAACGACAGCATGTTTGGCATGGCATAGCCTCAATTCGTATGATATAATTGCCCGCAGGTGCGAGATATCGCACGTCACCGTTATAATATATCATACGTGCATTTTATTGCACAAGAGGGAACTATGGAACAACTCAACAACGTTGTGGGAGCAAACCTCAAACGCCTGAGAGCCGGGCGGCAAATCAGCCTGGATCGCTTAAGTGACCTCACTGGCGTGAGCAAGAGCATGCTGGGGCAGATTGAACGGGGAGAGACCAGCCCCACGATCAACACCATCTGGAAGATCGCCAACGGCTTGAAGGTGTCATTCTCAGCATTTCTGGAACGGGACGAGCCTGCCAGCAAGCTGGTGGACCGGGCGGACATCACACCACTCATCGAGGGCGAGGGCAAATATGTGGTGCTGCCCTTCTTTGGCGTGGAAGGCCAGCGCAACTTCGAGATGTTCTCGGTGCAAATTGAACCAGGAGGGAAAATCGAGGCCGAGCCCCACTTCGCAGGCACGCAGGAGTTCATCATGGTGTATGAAGGCGTTCTGACGATGTGGGTGGACGGGCAGCGGTCGCAGGTGAAAACCGGGCAGGCGTTTCGTTTTGACGCCGATGTGGAGCACGGGTATGTGAATGAGGGGGATGGGCCCATGCGGGGGTGCATGGTGTTGTATTATCCGAAATAACTATTAAGTGAGTATGGGGCGGAGCGGAGCCCATTGTGCGGGCCAGGACGGAGCCATAGAGCGGGCCGGGACGGACATGATTGTGCGGGCCGGGACGGAGCCCGGCCCCTACTGTTAACAAAGGCCTCTCACGAAGCTTTCAGAGCGGGCTGATGACAACCAGACGGTTATACCAACCCGGCAGCGTCATGCGAAGCAGATAACCAACTATTCTTCTTCCGTTTGAGCCATTTCCTTCAGCGCTTCATAGACCTGAGGCATATACCGGATCATATTCACCGGCCGGAAATCGCGGCCCACAAAAGCATGGGCGGTGCGGCCCTCGGCCAGCAGCACGTTGTCTTCCTTGCGGATCACCTGATACATGATGGAGAATTGCGCGCCCCTCACCTGCTCCACAATGGCGCGCACAATGAGCTCATCGAAATATTTCGCCGGCTGGCGGAATCGGCAGCTGCACTCGATGAGCGGGAAAAAGAGGCCCTTTTGCTCGAGATCCCGGTAAGTGAAACCTGCCGCCATCAGCAAGTTGGTGCGGGCCTCCTCAAACCACGGAAAGTAGCTGCCGTGGTAGACAATGCCCATCTGGTCAGTTTCGGCGTAGCGCACGCGCAGTTCGGTGTCGTAATGCATGGAACCCTCCTAGAAACTCCCTCCGGCAGCTTCGCTGCCACCTCCCTCAGGAGGGAGGCAAAGACACTCTGAACAAGCTGCACTTGTCCCCTTCTTGAGGGGGATGCCCTCGCAGAGGGCAGGGGGAGTTATAGCAGCCTGACCATGCCCTTCTCAAAATACGGCACAACCTTCAGGCTGTCCTTGCGCATGCAGTACTCCACATCGTCACCATAACCGGCGTTGATCAGGTATTGGGCATGGGCGCATTGATCCAGCGCCGCGGCCGGGTCATCGGTGTGGTGGAGGTACAAGTCGCGGGCAATTACAGAGAGGTCATCCAGCGCCACACCCTGCATGCCAAGAGAGTCGATGATCGCCCCGGCCGTGAGCACGTCCTCGGTGGTGAAGCGGCCCCGTGTGCCGGCGCAGAGGATTGTGACGTCCATGCCGGAGGCCAGTGCGTCCTGCGCCACTGCGGAGGCGTTGGCCATGGAGCCCACGGCCAGCACGGCGGCGCCGGCTGCGGCGTGGATGGCGCGGGTGCCGTTGGTGGTGGTCATGATGAGCGTGAGCCCGGCCACCGTTTTGGCGCGGTATTCAAAGGGCGAGTTGCCGAAATGAAACCCGGAAATGGGGTTGCCCTCCCGCTCACCGCAGAGCCTTGCCATGTCTTCACCAAGCTCGTGGTAAAGCCGGATGGCTTCCTCAATCTCCATCACGGGGATCACCGCGCGGGCGCCCTCGGCCAGCGCCACGGCCATCACCGTGGTGGCCCGAAGCGTGTCGATGACGATGACGAAGCGGTTTTTTATCGTGATGCCTTCATCCACAATGGCTTGCGGCGAGGCAAAGGTGCTGACTCTCATGGGGCCTCCGTTGGTGGTTTCTGTCCTTATGGCCTATTTTATACCAGATCGGCGATGTGATACAATAAAGCAAAATCCGCAAGGTTATGGCCGGTATTGCGATAAGGGAACTGAATCGCTGTTCGGAGGGCTGCACCATGGGAAGAACATTCGCGGTGTTATTGGCTGTGCTGCTCCTTGCGGGGTGCGGGGCCGGGGCTTCATTGCCGATTGCCGCAAGCACGCAACCCCAGCAGGCCACCGCGACAACCGCTACAAGAACCCCTACCCTCTCCCCAACCGTGCAGCAAGCCACCGCATCGGCAGAAGTGACGCCCACCCCGGAGCAGACAAGCACACCGGAGGAGGAAACTCCTACGCCGTCGCCAACGGCAAGCTATCCATTGGTGACGATCACCGATCTGGAGCCGGGGCCGGGGCGGGATATTGGAATTGTGGCAGCAACGGACGGGAAAAGCATTTTCTACAGCAATCTCTTCTTGTTCAATGACGCAGAATATGATTACATATGCATTTATCGGTTTGATCCTAAAACCAGGAAGAGCAAAGAGATCAGAAGAATTCCAGGCCGAGAATATATCATTCGTCAGTTATTCACGGATTCAAAAGGCTCTTTGCTCTATTTTATGGAAGACTGGAACAATTGGATGAGCAGTGGTATCTACCAGTATTCACCAAGCGGTGATCAGTTGCTTGTTACCGGAGTGCGAGAGGTAGTAAGGGTTGATGAAAAATACATTATTTACTATCCACAAACTGATTGGGATGACGACAACCCCGACAGGCTCATGGCCTATGATCTAAAGAATCGGTCCATCAGTCAAATAAGCAATCAACTCTTTGATTCAGATGGCGATGATATAAGCTGGACATATGAGAATGGTCAATACAAGATATCTATACACGATGGCATTAGCAAGCAGACGATGATATCCAGCTTTTCTGCAAGCGAATTGCCCATCATTGAATTTGAGGATTCTGAGGTCACAAATTCCATACAGAGTTTTGTCACTGATGAAACTCTTGTTTTGTTTGTGAATTCGCTGAAGGCTCCGAAAATGCTCTACATCTATAATATCGACATCAATAAGAACAAGATTGTTTCAAAAATGGAGATCCCCGGCCGAACAGATGGTGGGTTGACTGTCTACAAGGGAAAAATCTACTTTTACTCCTTTGAAATGCAAGACGAAAGCACCGAGAGCAACCGGAAGATCCAATCGTACACAATCAGCACTGGCCAATTACACACCATCAAGCGGCTTGCAGACTGCGATTATTTAAATGGATTGGTTGTTGAAGCCGTTGGCGGGTATCTATGGGTTGGCAGCTATGCCGAAGGCGATGGAACCGGCTGTTGGGACACTTTCTCCATCCCCATCAAATAAGTAAGACCTGCCGCCAGGCAGCTTTGTGCATACAGCAGTCAATTCAAGTCTGCCCATAAAAGGTATATAATGGAATAAACACTGCTTTGAGGTGTGTCATGAGTGATGGTTTCAAGGATCTGCGCATTGTCGATAATTTCTATCAAACCTCCGCGTTTTTCCCGATGCCCACGGTGCTGGTGGGCACGCTCACTGAGGACGGCCAGACCAACCTGGGCGCTTATTCACTGTGCTTTCCCTACTATGTGGCCGGCAAGGACTATTATGCGATGCTGCTGGAATGCCGCAACAGTTCCAACACCGCCCAAAACCTGCTGCGATATGGCAAATGCTCGTTGAACTTCATTCCGCACGACCGCAAGTTTTTTCGCGAGGCTGTGCGCCTGGGGTATCCCGGTGAAACGGCAGCGGAGAAGATGAAGGACTGCGCCTTTACCCTACAGGACGGCCTGATGGCCGCCGCAGAGCCCGGCGAGGCCCGGCCCCGCATCCTGGCTGAGGCCTTCCAGGTGTTTGAGTGCACCTGGATGCGTGATCTGGACGATGCGGCGGGCGACCAGCCGGGGCCGCTGGAAGGGTATCCGGGCCCTTATCACAATTTCAACGGCATCACAAGCAAGCATGGTGCCCATTTCATCCTTCGCGTGGACAAGGTGCTGATGAAGGAGCGCCACTACGACGCCATCGTCAATGGCGTGTCCTCC
The DNA here is from genome assembly GCA_023435705.1 of Bacillota bacterium. Classification (GTDB taxonomy): domain Bacteria; phylum Bacillota; class Clostridia; order Christensenellales; family UMGS416; genus JAEYRA01. The sequence goes on from JAEYRH010000004.1 coordinate 160,980, forward strand.
GGGCGGTTCCCCCGGGTGCCGGTGGACTACGGCTACCGTGACAGCAAGAATTTCTGGTATACACCAATGCCGCGGCCCATCGCCGAGCCAATCCCGAAAACCAAAGGCATCAGCCTGGACACAGTGGTCTATGCGGCTGCCCGCATTGACCCGGACGTGCAGTTCACCCGCGAAGCCTGCGCCAAACTGGTCAAGGTGCCCCGCGTGTTTTTAAACACGGTGCTGGGCGGGTGTGTGAAGTGGGCAAAGGAGAACAGCGTGTGCCTGATTACACCGGAGCACATCGACCGGATCAATGACAAACGGGATCGGGAAAAGGGCCGCTGAACTAAGTGCTGCAAACGGAAGGCCACCATGAAAAAGCACAAAAAGAACACCAAAGCCTCTCAAATCACCCCCCGCCGCAAACCCTTTCGCCAGACCTACGGCCTGCCGCCGGGCAGCCTGGTGCATGTGGGCGAAGTGAAGACCGAGGGCTCGGCCCTCTCGCTGATCCGCTACTCGGACAAGTTCTTTGAGGCGCAGGCCATCGGCATCGGCGAGATCCCCAACCCGGACAGCGACCCCGCCACGGTGCAGTGGGTCAACGTGGAGGGCCTGGCCGACGTGGCGGTGCTGGAGGCCGTGGGCAAGCGCTTCGGCCTGCACCCCCTGGTGCTGGAAGACATTTTGAACACCGAGCAGCGCCCCAAGCTGGAGGACTACGGCAGCTACGCCTGCGCCGTGGTGAAGGTGCTGAGCCGGGCACCCGACGGCGGCCTGCTTGTGGAGCAGGAAAGCCTGGTGCTGGGCGACGGCTTCGTGCTGAGCTTCTCCGAGCGCGACACCGATCTTTTCCAGCCGGTGATTGAGCGCCTGCGCAAGGATATGGGCCGCATCCGGCGCGAAGGGGCAGACTACCTGTTTTACTCGCTGCTGGATGTGATCGTGGACGATTACTTTGTGGTGCTGGAGGAACTGGGCGAGCAAATCGAGGACGCCGAGGACGAGCTGGTGGCAAAGCCCTCATCCGACACCTTGCGGCAGATCTACACAATGAAGCGCTGCATGCTGCTGCTGCACAAGGCCGTGTGGCCCTTCCGCGAAGTGGTGGGGGCGCTGAGCCGGGGCGGCACCAGCCTGTTGAAAGAGGAAACCGGAATCTATCTGCGCGACCTGTATGACCATGTGATCCAGGTAATGGAGATTGCGGACACCCAGCGGGACATCCTCTCCGGCATGCTGGACATCTATTTGTCCTCAACAAGCAACCGCATGAACGAGGTCATGAAGGTGCTCACGATCATCTCCACGATCTTTATGCCATTGAGCTTTCTCGCCGGGGTGTATGGCATGAACTTCCAGCACATGCCGGAGCTTGACAAGCCCTGGGCCTATCCGGCGGTGTGGGGTGTGATGGCGCTGGTGGCAGGATTGATGCTGGTGTATTTCAAGAGGAAGAAGTGGTGGTGAACCCTCACCCCGTGCCCCTCCACCATGGGATTGGGGGAGGGGGACAAGTTTACCTAAGACTATAACTTCATCTCCCAAAACGTCTCCGTGCTATAAGGCGCAAACCCAATGCCATAGTAAAACTGCTGGCTGGAGCCCACAAAGGCCCGCCTGGCCCCGAGCTCGCCGCAGCGCTTCACACCCTCCAGTACGGCGGCGCGGCCCATCCCCATGCGGCGGTAGCGCGGGTCGGTGGCCACCGGCTCCACCAGCGCGTTGTCGGTGCCAGGCTCATACCACATGCCGCAGAAGGACACAAACTGGCCGTCCGGCGCCTCCACCGCGATTTTGAGCGACAGGTTCACGCTGGGGCCGGACACGCTGACGCGCCGCTCCTCCATCGCCTCCGCCGTCTGAGGCGGGTGGTCGCCGTGGTTGAAGCCGCGCCACAGCACCTGGTTATATTTGCCCATATCAAACTGGTCGGCCAGGCTCACGATCCGAAAGCCCTCCGGCAGGCTGTAGGACACCGCCTCCGGCGAATACTCCAGCACGGCGTTGTGTTCCTTTTCCTGTGTGGCGCGGAAGCCCATCTGCCAGGCCGCCTGCTGAAACTGGCGGTCGCCATCAGGGATCAGCACCTTGACGGAGCCATCCTTGGCCATATTGTCACGGGTGTGGCGGAGCATGTCCGGCTTGAGGCAGCCATATCGGAGATCCACGACAGGCCATGCCATCCCCAACCCCTGCTCATAGGCCATCAGCGCAACGATCTGGCCGTCGTCCTCCCAGAGACCCATGCGGGAAAGGTTTGCAGTGTCCAGATAGGGCAGCGAGAAGCCCCACTCCCATCGGCCCCAGTGGAAGCCGGGGGTGGTGGGCACGGGCTCATTCACCCGCAGCAGGAATTCGCGCACGCGGTGGTAGTCCTCGGTGAAGCCGGGGGTTGCGGTGTAATTGCGGAATGTCGCGGTCATCGTCATTCTCCCTTCAAAAATAAAAGTCCCTTTCCGCCGAAGGAAAAGGACCGCAAGCAAACAGCACAAGACCCATGACTACTAGTCAGGCGTGATGATTTCCGGCGACCTGCTTTCCCAACGGCGCGGCCAGACAGGCCATCGGCCTGCCCCCTTGGCAGCACACGTTCCTTCGCAGATCACAGAATCATCTTCCCACCCCTTTGAATCAATGACCAAAGCATGGCACAACCGGCATGTTTTGTCAATAGTCATAAGCCGTTTGAGGGCAGCGTCCGTGGGCATCTATTAGTTATACATCCTGAGAAAGAGGTATTCTTCATGCAGTGGAACACAACAATGGCCGTGGGCGTGGGCTTGATTGACGACCAGCACAAGGAGCTGTTTGCGCGCATAGATTCTTTTCATGACGCGATCAAGACCGGATATGGCCGCGATGAAGTGTTGAAAGTGATGGCATTCATGCAGGACTACACGGTGACGCACTTCACCGCCGAGGAAGGCCTGCAGCGCAAGCACAACTACCCCAAGTATTTCGAACACAAGAAACTGCACGACGCCTTTGTGAAAGACATCAACGCCATGAAAACAGACATTGAGACAAACGGCGTGACCGTGGCCACCGGCCCCATGATGGCCATCACGCTCTCCAACTGGCTGCTCTCGCACATCAATGTGCATGACAAGGCGCTGGGGCAATATTTACAGAGCCAGGGAGTCTAGGCGGCACAGCAAATAGGCAATAAAGGAACCCCCGACCGGTGCGAATTGGTTGGGGGTTTTTGCTCACCGGAAGCTCACATCGTTTCTGGCGTGGAGCTTTATTCTGGCTTGGAAGAGGAGCGGTGAGGCAGAGGAAATTTATCTAGGATCCCAAATGACCTCACCTTTTTTATTGATGTAGCCAAATTTCTCTCCAGTAAATTCGCCCATCTCTACCTTGGCCACACCATTCTTGAATGGCCAGGCATAGGTATACTTGTGCTTAATGATTAGGTTTCCTTTGCGGTCAATATACCCATATTGCACTCTCTGCGGTGAATCGCTGCCCCAATTATACTGACCGATCGCACAAAGACCTTCACTGAATGTACCTACTTCATCAGCACGCAGCGAAAATTCTTCATCACCGTCTTCATTCGCAAAATGAATATTTCCGTGATTGTCATTCCACCAAAGCAATCCGTCTCCGCAATAGCCACCATTAAGCACATCTTGAGCCACCGGCTTGCCTTGCTTGTTATAGATCGTTTTCTGCTGATATTCACCAACGTATGCCACACCTACTCCACCAACAGATGAATTTACAGTTTCGTATTGTGGTTCGACCGTGATCCTGCCTTTGTTATTCATGTATCCCCAGCCATTGGCTGTGGCAATTGCTGCGATACCACCTGAGAAATCCTCTGCATTATTTAGTTGAAACGGAATCACAACATTCCCTTGTTTATCTATGAACCCGAATTTACTTGTTTTGTCGTCCTGCACAGATGCAAGGTTTTCGTGGAAACTATGGGCAAAGAAGTAGGTCGGCTTAATTACCATGTTATAGTCTGCATCGAGATAACCCCATCGGCCTGTGCCATCCTGAACAGCTGCAAGACCTTCGGAAAACTCAAGTATGCTTGCATAAACCGGCTCAGTTTCTACGATGCCTTGTTTGTTTACCACACCCCAGAGCATTTTGTTTTCGTCCGCGAAAAATGCTTTTCCAAAATGGAAATCTTCCAACCCATACTTTTCGGCTGCTGATGTAGAGCCAACCGGAAGTTGAATCACCATTTCATCCGACTCATTGATATATCCATGCGTGTTGCCGAGATCAACGCGGGCAAGCCCTTCGCTGAACGGCGATGCCCACGAGTACTTGAGTTGAATGACTATTTCCCCAGCATGGTTTATGAAACCGTATTTCCCCTGTTCATTTTTCACAACAAGAAGGTCTGCGTCCGCATCAAGTGGGATTGTATCTGTAGTCGCAGCAGTGGCTGCGGGTGAGGCAGCAACGCTCGCGGTGCCAGGCTTGCCCTCCGGATTCCAGATGTATTCCCCTTTCAGATTGATATAACCGAATTTCCCATCAGGATCCTCTGTTAGTTGCACACGGGCAACCCCATTGTGAAATGAATCCGCATGATGGAAACTGTATCCGATCACCAAATCGCCGCTGATATTGATATACCCGTATTGCTGATAAGACTCGGTCTCCCCATAATATGGCTTGCTAACCGGGCAAAGCCCTTCGCTGAATGTGCCGGCGCAGTCGCCTTCAAGTGCGAATCTCACTTTCCCACTGTTATCAAAAAACGTTAACCGGTTAAAGTCTGTCACCCAATGGATGCCTTCACCACAGTAGCCGCCCGTGACCATTTCATCAAAAAGCCTCTTGCCTGTTTTATCAATCACGGCAGCAGTTTGTAAATCCTCAGAAGTATTGACGATGGCAATTCCATCAAAAAAGCCTTCAGTAGAGTAAAATTTGAATGGAATTACCAATTCGCCGGAGCCATCAATAAAGCCCCACATGCCGGTCGATTTGTCTTGCACTGCCGCCATATCGTTCTGGAAATCCATTGCTTGCGCATATTGGGGCTGTATTTCAAAAAGCCCATTTGTATTCACATATCCCACCAAATCTGTATCTGGATCAAATTTAGGCGAGAGGCTTATGGTCGTCTCGCTGCCTTCTGTCTTTGTATTGAATCTATCATAAGGAGATACCCAATCGGAAGGCGGCAAGGCCTCGTTTCCACTTTTATCTATATATATAAATTTATGATCAGCTGATAAGCATTCGGCATACCCGTTGTAAAAGTCTCCAAGAAGTTCATATTTGGGTTTTATTACGATTTGACCAGTTTTATCAATATAACCCCATTGATTGCTAAAATAAACCCTGGCCAATCCATCACTAAAATCATGTGCAGAATCAAATTGTGGCTGGATTACGATGTTTCCATGATAGTCAATATATCCATATTTCCCTTTGGCATCCTTAACCGGCAGCAAGTCACTATCCGGATTTAGCGTGTCATAATCTACTTGTGGATTTCGATCCAGAATTTGTTTGAATCCACACCCAGAAAACCCCATAATGATCATAATACAAAAGGATATAAGCACAACTTTCTTCATGTCTATCCCCACTGAAAATGTCTTATTAAGTAACATAATTGTAATATTAACCTATCTCAATCATCTATGCAATGCCCCCGCCACAACCTTTGCACATTATCCAGCAAAAAAATCCTATCCCAACACTGCATCCTGTGGTATCATTACACCCAACTGAATACCCCAATGGGTGCCCTAGCGGGAAACCGCCACGGGCTTAATAGGGAAGGCGGTGCAAATCCGCCGCAGCCCCCGCTACTGTGAGGGAAGACAAACCCGGCAAACCACTGTGCAAACGGGAAGGGCCGGGGGAGGATGACTCCCAAGCCAGGAGACCTACCCAGCAGTGTCGATGGCGCAGCCAGCGATACGAGCGGAACCGCTTGCGGTTCTGCGTTTTGGGGTTTATGGCCATGCTTCGGAGGGAAGCGGGCGCCGGAAAACCTGCATCGGTTTTTTTGCGTATCGCCCTCCCGCCTGGCCGGAGGGCGATATTTTATTCAAGGAGGAACCCAAACCGATGAAGAAGCAATTCACACTGCTGCTTACCCTGCTGCTGGCACTTTCGCTGGCCGCCTGCGCCGCACCGGCCCCCACTGCCGCGCCCACCGTGGAGGCAACCATTGAGCCAACCGCAGAACCCACCGCCACCACTGCAACGGCCCCCGAGGCCGGTCTCATGGACTTTTTGGGCGAAACCATCACGCTGGAGCAATACCCGGAAACACTGGTCTCCCTGTCTCCGGCCAACACAGAGACTGTGTTCGCGCTGGGACTGGGGGCAAAGCTCGTGGGTGTGGACTCGGTCTCCGATTACCCGGAGGAGGCAAAAGCCATCGCCCGGGTCGGCGACTTCAACGGCCCCAACCTGGAGGCCATCGCCGCGCTGAAGCCGGCCCTGGTGCTGGGCGGCAACAAGCTGCAGAAGGATGCCATCGATAAGGTGAAGGGCATTGGTATCCCCACCGTGGCCGCTGAGGCCACAACATATGACGATGTGTTTGCAAGCATTGAGCTCATTGGCAAGCTCACCGGCACCGAAGCCAAGGCCGCCGAAGTGATTGCCGATATGAAATCCAAGGAGAAGGCCGTGCTGGACGCCGTGGCTGGGGCCCAAAACGGCAAGACCGTGTATTTCGCAATGTGTTGGGGCGAGGCCGGCAACTGGACCGCCGGGCCCGGCACTTTCCCCTATGAGTTCATCACCAAGTGCGGCGGCAAGCCCATCACAGAGGGCGCGCCGGTGGCCTGGGTGAACCTGAGCACTGAGGAGCTTGTGGCCAAAGACCCGGACATCATCCTGCTGTCCAGTGACTTCGGCGACCCGGAAAGCTTCAAGACCGGCGACGCCTACAAAAACCTGAAGGCTGTGAAAAACGGCAATGTCTATGTGGTGGACGCCAACCTGTGCAGCCGCCCGGGCCCGCGCATGATTGACGGGCTGAGGCAGTTCGCGCAGTTTATCACAGGCCTGACGATCAAATTCCCCGGCGAATAAGCATTGATTAGCAAAAAGCAGGAGCAGCCGCCCCTTCCGTCGATTGACCGGAGGGGCGGCTGTATTTATAATGTTTTCCATGCGGCCTGAGCCGCAGGGAGGGACCATGTCCAGGCAGGCATATCTGATCCGGGAGTTTTTAAGAAGAAACAACGTGAAGGAACGGGGCCGCGACCGCTCCCAGCTGCAGCGCCGTGCCCAGGATGACTTTGCGATGAAGGCCGCAATCCGCGCCCCCCGCGGCACTATGATGGAGCGGGACGAGGCCGCCGGCATGGACGCCCTGTGGGTGCGGGCCGAAGCCGTGCCCGAGGAGTGCACAAAGACGCTGCTTTATTTCCACGGCGGCGCGTTTTACAGCGGCTCCAGCGAGACCCACAAAGGCCTGGCCGCAGCCATATCCGAGGCATCCGGACTGCGCGCACTGCTGGTGGATTACCGCATGAGCCCCGAACACGCCTACCCCGCCGCCCACGAGGACGCACTGGCCGCCTACCGCTGGCTGCTTGCGCAGGGCGTGGCACCCGGTGACATCGCCCTGGGCGGCGACTCCGCCGGTGGCAACCTGGTGCTCTCCACACTGTTTTCCGCCCGCGACGAGGGGCTGCCCATGCCGGCCGCCGCGGTGCTGCTTTCGCCATGGCTCGATGTGGTGGACTATGCCGGTGACACCCATGTGAGCATGCAGGATGACGACCCCTCCATTGACCTGGCGGCTCTGATGGCCGATGGCAAACTATACTTTGGCGAGGAGCCCGACAGCAGCCGCATCCGGCTGCTGGAGCGGAGCATGGCAGGCCTGCCGCCGCTTTTCATCCAGACCGGCGAGCTGGAGGTGCTGCTGAGCGACTCGGTCACGCTGGCCCAACGGGCCCGCGCCGACGGCGTGGAGGCCACGCTGCAGGTGTGGCCGGAGCTGTGGCATGTGTTTCAGGCACTCACGGCAATCCTGCCGGAGGCCCGGCAGGCCGTGGGGCACATTGGGGAATTCCTGGCGAAGAGGCTCAATGTGCAGCGGGATCCGGCTGACGGATTGATCCAGCCGTATTACCTATAAGTAAAAGGGTTGCCGGTGTGCAACCCCTTTTCATCTATCTTGCCAGGTGAATAAATTATCCGTTTTTGATGGAAACCATTGCCTATTCATCTCATCTTTGTAATACAATAGCTCTGAGGTGATCGCCATGCCCGAGCCTTTGATTCCCATTGGTCTGCTGGTACTGTTGATGATCCCCTACCTCATCGTGGAATACAGATCCCCATCGGTTTGGTGGAAGCTTGCGTTGAAGACCGCCTGCAGCCTGGCCTTTCTGGCAGCGGCGCTGGTGGCCGCGGCCACTGCCCCCGGCGGCTGGCGGGGCTGGCACGGCATTTTTGTGCTGGCGTTTATGCTTTCCCTGGCTGGAGACGTGCTGCTGGCTGTGCCGATGAAGCGCTCGCTGCCAGCAGGCATGGGCGCGTTTTTCATCGCGCAGTGCTGCTTTGCGGAGGCGTTCATCACCCGCTGGGGCCTCTCGCCGTGGGATTCGCTCGTGTTTTCCGTGCTTGCCGGCTCGGCGCTGGCGACGCTGCTGCTGGCCCCCCGCATGGAGTATGGGCAGATGAAATTCCCGGCGCTGCTCTACGCCGTGGCTCTCTCGGCGATGGCAACAAAAGCAATCTCTGGCCTATATACCGTAGGCTGGGCCATTGCATGGCCAGCCGCCGCAGGCGGGCTGCTGTTCTTTGCATCCGACGTGATCCTGTGCTTCATCGTGTTTGGCAAGCGCAAAGAGCCCATGCTGCGGGCGCTGAACCTGATCTGCTATTTCGTGGGGCAGGGGTTGCTGGCGTATAGTTTGTATGTGTAGCGCAACAATTGTCTTCCGGATTCATCGTTTCTTGTGGGGGTCCGGGGGTTTGCAAGTTCCACCTTGGAGTTGCAGAAATCAGAGCGATAAGGCCGAGAGACTGTTTGACGAGGGAACGAAGTGACCGAGGAGTTGTCTTCGGCCCGCTCAATAACATTTAGCCAAAGGCTTTCCGATACCCCTCCAACGCCCGTTCAATGGCCAGCACTGCCTCCACCCTTCCTTCCACCTTGTCCACCGTGGTTTTCCCATGCTCCAGTTGCTTATAAACCTCAAAGAAGTGAGCGATTTCGGCGAATATGTGGGGTGGCAACGACGAAATATCGGTATAGCTATTCATCTGAGGGTCGCCAAAGGGGATCGCGATGATCTTTTCATCCATCTCTTCGCAGTCGGTCATCGTGATCACACCGATGGGGTAACATTCCACCAATGTGAGCGGTTGCAGCGGCTCGGCGCACAGCACCAGCACGTCCAGCGGGTCACCGTCGTCGGAGAGCGTGCGGGGCAGAAAGCCATAGTTGGCGGGGTAATGGGTGGAGGTGTAGAGGATGCGGTCCAGCCGGATCATACCGGTTTCCTTGTCCATCTCATATTTTTGCTTGCTGCCCTTGGGGATTTCCACCACGGCCAGAAACCGGTCGGCTGCCATGCGCGCCGAAGAAATGTCATGCCATGGATTCATGCGCTCACCTCCAAAACCAGTATAACCCATTCAAACAACAACGGCCAGAAAAATCATTGCAAACAATGGCAATCAGGAAGATTACAATAACTCCATAACGGCATTTGTTTCCATATTTGCAAACTAATATTACTACCATAAGAATTGTCCACATGATATAGTTAATTCGAAATAATCGGTTCTCTACATAAGGAGTGTTCTCCATGCGAAAAGGAATCATATTGGCGGCGATGCTGATGCTCGCCGCAACCGTTGCGGGATGCGCCTTTTGCGGGTTGCTTCCTGCTTTTTTGCTGCCCGGAAACCCGCTCCCCGGGAGCGGCGAGACGGCAGCACCTACCGCCACAGCAACGCCGGCTGCAACCGCAGAGCCAACTGTGACCGTGCCGGCTGCAACCAGCACACCAACACCCGTGCCAACGGCAGCCCCGAAACCCTATGACACCGTGGCCCAATACGAAAGCACCATGCCAGAGGGGCTCACAATGGCGCTGGAGTATGACCGTTATGCCACGCCGCTTGATTATTTCGTGGCGCTGAAAAGCGGCAAGGTGTATGAAAAGGCTTCTGGTGAATCCAAAAAATTACTGAGTTTTTCCGCCGGCACCCGCTACCGCGTGGACAAATCGGTGCTGGGTGAGGATGGCAAAAGCCAATGGTACCATGTGCTGTGGAGCGATAAAAACGGCAGCCATTCGGGCTATGTGAAACACAGCGCCGGGCAGGCCCGGAGCTTCCGCCTGGGCATGATGCTGGAGCGGGCAAAAAAGCTCAAGGACCAGACCGACATGGGCCAGACCGTCTTCATCGTGAACTACAAAAACGCCATCGGCAAGCCACCGGCACTGCCCGGCGGCAAGGAGCAGGACGCCTGGGGTTACCGCCGCAGCCAGAGCGCGCCGGCTTACTCTGACGCAAGCACAAAATCCACCTTCCGCTACGCGCCGGACGGTTTGCTGGGCCACAAGCTCGAGGAGGCTGACGGCATGACGAAGATTTACTTCCCCACCTTTGGCCAAGCCTATTGGGTGCAAAACAAGTATGTGTCCAAGGAAGAAGATGCCATTGCATCGCTCCGGCAGGTCATCGCGGTGGATCGGTTATATCAGAACACCGCCGTGCTGGAACACACGGAGGGGGGTTGGAAGGTGGTTGGCCTGAGCTACATCACCACCGGCAAGGAGGGCGGCTACTCCCTGAAAACGCCGCTGGGCGACTTCATGGCCCAGGGCCGCTACAAACAGTTTTATTACTATGCCGACGGCACCAAGGTGATCGACGGCCATGCGCCGTGGGCGATCCGCTTTTCCGGCGGCGGCTATCTGCACGGCGTGCCCAGCAAAAGCAGTTATGACGAAGCCGGCAAGCGGCAGGACAAGCCCGCCGCCGAATCCTTGCGCTCGCTGGGCACCACGCCGCAGTCGCACATGTGCGTGCGCAACTACACAAGCTTTGCCAAGTTCATGTATGACCGGTTTGTGAAGGGGCAGAGCGCGGTGATTGTGGTGGAGTAAGGCACATTGGCGGCCTGTTTCATAAACAGCGATTTTCTGATATCATAATCAGGTATTGAAATGTGCCGGTTTACGATGGATGCAAAGCGGTCAGGACAGGCGGTTTATGGCGGAAATCCAAATGGAACACAAACCCGAAACGAAACTGGAAAAATTGCTGCGGGGCCGGGCCGAGGGCGCGGCCATTGCGCTGCGCGGCTGCGAGCCCGGCCTTTTGGAGGCGCTGCGCGCCCGGTTTGGCGAAGACTGCCCCCTGCCGCTGCGCCTTTTTGAGCCCTGCCGCGTGGAGCACCCACACTCGGCCTTTCTGCGCAAAGCCGCAGAGCATTGCGGAGTGCCCGCTGTGCAGACCACGCTTTTCGCGCCGGGGGGAAAACTCCATGAGCTCCGGCCCGAGGCTGGAGCTGCAATGGAACACTATGTAAAGAAGCCGCAGGACTTTGAGGTGCTGCGGGGGTTTTTGCGCGACGTGGAGCTGCACCCATGCAAGGCGCAGCCACTTCAGGAAGGCGTGGCTTCGCTGGCGCTGCTGGGGCTCACACCCGCCCGAGAGCTGGAAACCCGCTGGGCCGGGCCGGAACTGGCCCGCCGGGCGCTAAGCACCGCTGACGAAGCCGCCGCCAGCTGCCTGAGGAAGCTGGAGCGCCAGCTGCACCGCCGGGCAGAGGAAGCCTGCCGGGCCGGGGCCAGGGCCTGTGTGCTGCGCGACGGCGCGGCCTTGCCATTGCCTGAGGATTGGTTGGGGCAGGCAGAGCGCCACACCGAGTGGCTGCACAAGGCTGGTCTCTTTCCATGGTTTGAGATTGCCGCACCCACTGCGGCAGTGTTTGCGGAGCTTACTCAAACGCAAGCCGGGGCCATGCTGCCGATGGCTGACGCGTTGGCCGAGGGGTTCCCGGCGCTGCCGGCCGGGGCCCGGCTGCTGCTGGAGATGGACACCGCCGCCGGGCTGCCCGATCCGGAGGGGTTGAAACGGCTGCTTTATGAGTGCCACGGCGCGGTGCTGCTGCTGGACTGCCGCGACGGTGATCAGCAACAGCTTTCCACCACGATAGAGCGCCTGTTGAAGCTGATATAGTGTTGCAACGGCCATGGGATGAATGAACCCCCCGCACGGAGTGCGGGGGGTTTTCATATGATGAAACATGCGGGCATATGCCTAAGCATGCCCGGTTTGGAGAAGATCAACATGGCGGAACAACACAACGGCCAGCCCACAAGCGCCGTGGCCGTGGTCACGGGCAGCCCGGCCTATCCGGGCATCCGGGGCACCGTGCGCTTTGACCAGACCCGGGGCGGCGTGGTCGTGAAGGCAGAGTTTAGCGGCCTGCCGCAGACCCCTTCGGGCTTTTTTGGCTTCCACCTGCACAGCGGGGACTGCAAGCTCAGCCCCGACGGCGCAGGCGGTGACTGGTTCCCAAGCGCCGGCAGCCATTACAACCCCACAAGCCAGCCCCACCCCCGCCACGCCGGCGACTTCCCGGTGATTATGGAGACCCGTTATGGGGCGGCGCAGCTGGTGTTTCTGACCGACCGCTTCACCGTGGCGCAGGCCATCGGCGGCGCGGTGGTGGTGCACCTGCAGCCCGACGATTACCACACCCAGCCATCCGGAAACGCCGGACCCAAGATCGCCTGCGGCATGGTGATGCCGGAGCGGGGGCTCTATTAGGGACCGCTGAATAAAACACCCTTTAGTCAGACTCGGGCTTTGTCCAGGCTGTGCTTTCCGGCGTGGGCGTGGGCTCGGGTTTCACGCTGTAGATCTCCACGCGGGTGATTTCTCGGAAGCGGTCCTTATAGAGCGCCTTCTTTTCGATCACATTGCCGTTGGCATCCCAATAGATCAGATAGGTCTGATACTTCATTTCCGGCTGGCCCTTCACCAGCACATAGGGCTCGCCCTTGGCCAGCTCTGCTGCATACTTGCCGTCTGGGTCGTCACGGACCTCCACCTTGGGATCGGGGCCTTGAAAGATCAGCTCCGACTCGCGGGTGATCCTCGCCACGCCACTTGGCAGTGGGTTGCCAAACACCATCACATACACATAGGGCTCTTTCACATAGGCCTTGATGTAGAGGTTGCCATCGCTTGTGTTTTGAAACAGCAGGTCGGCATTGGGATAGTTCACCATCGCGTCAAAGCCCTTCCAGGCATATGCCGACGGGAAGGAGTGGGACTGCCGCTTCATGATCTCGCAGCCGGACATCAGCACCGCGTTGTAGAGCGTGGTGGAGGCCTGGCAGACGCCGCCGCCGTAGTCGTCCACGATGGACTTGTCGCCGCCGATCGTGGGGGCCGGCAGATAACCGTTGGCTTCTGAGCGCTCGCCGGTGGTCTCGTTAAACGACAGCTCCTGGCCGGGCTTGAGCACCAGACCATTGAATTTGGACAGCGCCAGCTTGATGTTGGCAATCCTGGGCTGGGCGGCTTCGTTGGTGCTGGGCAGCTTGGTGCGATAGGCGTTGATCAGGCGGAAGCCCTTGCGCAGGTCGGCTTCGGTGACCGTGGGCTGGAAGTCGTTCACAATGAGCTCCAGCGCCACCTTGTCGGAGGTTTTGAGCGCCTCCATGATCTTTTGCACCGTCATATCAAGATCCACCGCCTTGCCGGCCTGCTCGGGGTTGACGGTGAACATCCTGTCAATCTCTTCCTGGGAGGGCTTCAGGTCCTCAATGTCCTTGGGGATGGTGAACTCCACCTGGTTGGGGTTGAACACCACGGTGGCGTCGTGGCCCTCACTTGCCACACCGGCGGTCTGCTCCTCCACCGCTGCCCGCAGCGCCGCCGGATCCAGCGTGAACTGCACGTCAAACTCTCGGCCCTGGGTGCGGATGGCTTTTGCTTCTTCCTTACGCTGCTCATTGGTGCCCACGCGGGCCAGGAAGGACGCCTTGCTCACCACTTCCTCCACATTGTGGGTGGCTCCCAGGTCTTTGCCGCCAAATGTCCACACGCGGTCCTGCCAAGTGAGCTTGATCTCGACACTATTCAGCTTCTTTTGGTATTCCTCCATGAGGTGCTTTTTGAGGCGCTCCACCTCCCAGCCGCCGTAGTCTTCGCCATTGATGCGCACACCGGCAGTGATGGTGCCGTATTCATAGCGGTGGGTCTCGGCGTTGGCGACGAGGCCCATCACCACGGCGCCGGCGATCACAACCACAAGGAAGAGCACACCAATGCCCACCACAGGGATCCTTCTCCTGCGGCGGGCGGGCTTGGCGCCGTAGTCATTGCTCTGCCTGGGCGGCTCCGGGGCATAACCGCCCCTGGCCGGGCCCCTGGGTGAGGGCTCGCGCCCATAGCCAGCTTGCCTGCCCCGAGCGCTTCCGCCGGAAGCGCCCCGCCTCGTGCCGGTTCCCGTTTCCCTCATCACTGTCCTCCTGCCCTGATCAGGCCGTTGAGCCATTGAAGTGTGCGTTCCGGAATATCAAATCGTTCAAACCCCATTGCCAGCGTGGGTTCCCCATAACCATGCCAGTCGCTGCCGTAGGAGCAAACCAACCCGAGACCGTCGGCCATGGCGCGATAAGCCTCTGCCTGCTCCACCGTATGCAGGGAGTAGAACGCCTCCAGCCCGGCCAGGCCTTCGTCTTTCAACCGTGTTACGATCGGCGCAAGTTGGCTGTCCTCCAGCCCCATCCGGCCGGGGTGGGCCAGCACAGCCTGCCCGCCGGAGCCGTTCACAGCTGCTATGAGCTCTGCGGGAGAAAACTTCCTGCGGTTCACATAGCAGGGGCAGCCCCGGCCCAGAAAGCGTTGGAACGCATCGGCAATATCCGGCGAATAGCCAGCCTTGACCATGCCGATGGCCATGTGCTTGCGGCCATACTCGCCGGGCACGCCCTGCGGCAGGCAGTCCTCCGGAAGGTGGAACCCCTGCCCGGCCATGCGCTTGAGCATTTCCTCATTGCGCTCCCGGCGGCGGGCTTTCTGCTCCTGCATAAAGGCTTGATAGGCAGGAGACTCAATATCAACGCCCAGGCCCAAAATGTGCATCGAGCATTCGGCCTCGGCGGAAAGCTCCACACCGGCGATCACCGGCAGCCCCAGCCGCCTTCCCTCTGCCTGAGCGCGCGCCACACCGCCGGCTGTGTCGTGGTCGGTGATGGCAATGGCAATGAGGCCCGCCTGCGCGGCGGCCTGCACCACAGCTTCCGGTGAGAGAAGGCCATCGGAGGCGGTGGTGTGCAAATGCAGGTCAAACACGCCCATGACGAGCCTCCAGCATGCCGCTTGCCTTGATTCGTTGCACGGCCTCCGCCATGCGCTCCACCGGCTGCACCAGCGCCATGCGCACATGGCCCTCGCCGCAGGAGCCGAAGCTTTCGCCCGGCGTCACCAGCACGCCGGCGCGTTCAGCCAGCTCCATCACAAACGCGGTGGAGGCGGCATAGCCCTTGGGCAGCGGCGCCCACACAAACATGGTGCCCCGGGGCTTTTCCATGGCCCAGCCAATCTCATGAAGGCCGTCGCAGAGCACATCCCGGCGGGCCTGATAGGCCAGGCGGGCCTGCTCAACGCAGCCCTGCGGGCCGGTGAGCGCCGCGATGGCCCCCCGCTGCACCGGCAGGAACGCACCATAATCGATATGGGACTTGAGTGTTGATATCCTCGCGACGATCTCGGCGTTGCCCAGCGCGAAGCCCATGCGGGCCCCGGCAAAGCCATAGGTCTTGGAGAGGGAATTGAACTCCACGCCCACCTCTTTGGCGCCGGGCTCAGCAAGGAAGCTGCCCACGGTGTGGCCGTCAAACACCAGCTCCGAATAGGCGTTGTCATAAAGCACGGCCACGTCGAAGCTTTTCGCAAACTCCATCAGCTCGCCGAAAAACCCTTTGGGAGCCAGCGCAGTGGTGGGGTTGTTGGGGTAGGACACGATGATGAGCCGGGCCCGGCGGGCCAGCTCCGTTGGGATATCTGCAAAGTCAATCACAAAGCCCTTTTCCCGCTTCATCGGCACAGGCGCCATTTCCGCAGAGGCCAGCACAGGGCCGGCGTGGAAGACCGGATAGCCAGGATCAGGAGCCAGGATCACATCGCCGGGGTCAGCCATGCAAAGGCAGATGTGGCCCAGGCCGTCCTGCGAGCCCAGCAGCGAGGTGATCTCGCGCTCAGGATCCAGCGTGACGCCGAAGCGCCGCAGATACCACTGGGCGGCGGCCTGCCGCAGCTCCGGCAGGTCACCGATGGCGTAGCGGAAGCAGTCGCCCTCACACAGGCACTGCCGCATGGCCTCCGCCACATGCCTGGGCGGGGCGTTGTCCGGGGAGCCCACGGACAGGTCGATCACATCGACGCCGCGGGCCAGCAGCTCTTTTTTCTTTTCAGCCAACACCGTGAACACGCCCGGCGCGCTGAGCGCCTCCATCCGGCGGGGAAGATGCATACAAGCTACCTCGAAACAAACCAATTATTCAAATACATATTATAACATGAACTTGGCAATTTTTTAAGGCTGGGGAGGAAATGCCACGGTTTTGCCGGAGAAATCCCTATATAGCACCCCCTGTCACCAATGCCCGTGAGAATCCCCCCTGTTTCAACCCTCACCCCCCTGCCCCCTCTCCCATGGGATTGGGAGAGGGGGGTAAAGCTTGAATGCAGGGCTTCGCCTTAAGGTTTGATTCATGTTAAAATAGAATGGTTTGGCGGCAACCCGCCTGAAAGTAAACACGCGAGGTGACCCACATGTCATTCAAGGCCACGTTTATCGGCGCGGGCAGCATCGGCTTCACCAGGGGCCTGGTGCGCGACCTGCTTTCCGTGCCCCAGTTCAAGGACATTGAGCTCTGCTTCATGGACATCAACACCGCCAACCTGGAGATGGTCACGAAGCTCGTGCAGCGCGACATTGACAGCAACGGCCTCATGATCAAGATCCGCGCCACTACCGAACGCCGCGAGGCGCTCAAGGGCGCCAAGTATGTGTTCAACGTGGTGCGCATCGGCGGGCTGGACGCCTTCCGCATGGATGTGGACATCCCGCTGAAATATGGCGTGGACCAGTGCGTGGGCGACACGCTCTGCACCGGCGGCGTGTTCTACGGCCAGCGGGGCGTGGCTTTTATGCTGGACCTCTGCCGCGATATCCGCGAAGTGGCTGCCCCCGATTGCCTGCTTCTCAATTACGCCAATCCCAACGCAATGATGACATGGGCGGCCATCAAGTATGGCGGCGTAAACTGCGTGGGCCTCTGCCACGGCGTGCAGCACGGCCACACCCAGATTGCCAATGTGCTGGGCGCGGAGAAGAAGGATGTGGACATCATCTGCGCCGGCATCAACCACCAGACCTGGTATGTGCAGGTGAAGCTGAACGGCCAGGACGTGCCGATGGAGCGCATCCTCAAGGGCTTTGAGGAGCACCCCGAATACAGCCAGAACGAAAAAGTGCGTATCGACATGATGAAGCGCTTCGGCTATTACTCCACCGAGAGCAACGGCCACCTCTCCGAATATGTGGCCTGGTACCGCAAGCGACCCGACGAGATCCAAAACTGGATCAGCACCGACCGGTGGATCAACGGCGAGACCGGCGGCTACCTGCGGGAGTGCACCCAGGGCCGCAACTGGTTTGAGACCGAGTTTCCGCAGTGGATGGCCGAGGAGCCCTTTGTGTATGCTGAGGAGAAGCGCAGTGAGGAGCATGGCTCCCACATCGTGGAGGGGCTGGAAACCGGCCGGGTCTATCGCGGCCATTTCAACGTGATGAACCACGGCGCCATCACCAACCTGCCGGACGAGTGCATTGTGGAAGTGCCCGGCTATGTGGACCGCAACGGCATCGCAATCCCGCAGGTGGGCGACCTGCCCCTGGGGTGCGCGGCGGTGGTCTCCACCTCCATCTGGGTGCAGAGGCTGGCCGTGGAGGCCGCCGTAACAGGTGACGACAAGCTGCTCCGCCAGGCCCTGATGATGGACCCCCTCACTGGCGCCGTGTGCAACCCACCGGAGATCTGGCAAATGGCCGACGAGATGCTGATCGCCGAAGAGCAGTGGCTGCCGCAATATACGAAGGCCATCGCCGAGGCCAAGGAGCGGTGGAGCAAAGGCAATTTGATCCCGACCAGGGAGGGCTACACCGGCGCGGTGCGGCTGCATGTGAAGACGGTGGAGGAGATGAAGGAGGAGAAGAAGGGGAAGGAGAAGTAACTCCCCCTGTCATCTTCGATGACATCCCCCTCAAGAGGGGGACAAGTATCTTCCTTTCAAATGATTCGGTAACGAATCCTCAATAAGTCCTCACCCCCCCTGCCCCCTCCCCCATGGGATTGGGGGAGGGGGTATTGTTTGTTCAAGGGGTAAAGCGAAGGCGGGCAATTGCCCGCCTCTTTAGGTTCAGATCCTCACCCCCGGGTGTCGTCCAGCACCTCGCCGGTTTGGGCATCCACGGTGATCATATAGTAATAGGTCACCGGGTCGCCTTCAGGCTGGGCGGAAAGCTTGGTACTACTAGCCCTTAGGGATTTTTACCCGATCCACAAACCCAAAATATCTGCCATCGCCCCCGCCTACCCAATACACCCAGATATAGCCGCATCCAACCTCAATATTTACACTATGAAGTATGAGCCAACTCATCGTATCTACATCAGAGATAAACGATACCGTTCCATTCGAAAAATCATATGAGCTCAATTTCTCATCATACTGAATATAATCTTCATCTACTAGTGATGAATAGAGATACCATTTGTTATGATAATAAACAGCATCACCAATTTCACCTTTCACTACTGTCTTGTGTACTATATTCCCAGTAGAAGTATTAATAGAATAAATTGTGCTACGGCTGTGATCCTCTGCATGATCAATAATGTATAGAAGGTTATTCAATAAAAGGGTTTCCCTGACATCCGTAACGCGCTCTTTTATCTGGAAGGCTTGTAGTATAGTTTTATCCTCAGATATGGAAAATTTCGTTCCTGTTTCATTTACCAGACATGATACTTTAGTCCCAGGACTAAATTCTATATAACCCATGATTCCTTGTGTCACAGCTGTTTTGCTGTTTGTCAAAAGGTCCAGGGAGTAACACTTTACTACTATATCATCGCCATATTCGTCATGAGTATAGTAAAGCATATTGTTTATTAGTCGAACAACAGAGGAAACATCTTTCTGTAACAATATACTCTTTCCGCTTTGAAACCGGTAAAGCTGCATTGGCACGTCCGGTGCAATATTCTCCGCCATAACATAATACAAAGTACCATTGCTATCGATCAGAAGTTTAAAGACAAAACCTTTTCCTTTGGTGCTCAGTAACACCTTGTTCTTTCCTGTTCTGGCATCATATTTCTTAATGATTGTATAGTAGTCGTATCGATAATCATCCTTACCGCTTTTATATTCAACATTATCCAGGTAATATACAAATCTACCATCTGATACTGCAACATCACTAAGCCTTCGGCCTTCCATTTCCCCTGCATCAACTGACCATAGATATGAATACTCATGTTGTGTCGTCGTTGATGGGAATGGAGTCGAAAGATCTTGTTCATCAAGAGTTGGTTCAAGCGTTGATAGATTAACCGCATTTGCCGAAGTGGAAACAATAGCGAATATCGTTGGACTAACCGTTAGGAGACTTGACGGCTTTTCTGTGATGGGATTGGTCGTTGTCTCCATCGAGCACCCCGCCAGCATCACCACAGCCACCACAACCCACAGCGCCTTCTTCATATCCTCTACCTCATACCGTTAATACCGCGATGACGTAAGCAATCAAGCCCATTATTCAATCGGGTTCTACAAATACTTCCTCCGCCCAGCCAACGCCAACCCCTAACAGACCGCTCAAATCTGAGGGTTTACAAGTCATTTGATCGGGGCCCTTGCAACCACGCTGTGAGACTGTTCTTCGCTTCCATAATAATCAAGCCAGAGAGTGCCATGCGCTATGTCCAAACGCAAATAGTGGCCATTGTCCACAGCCTGCTTGAGACTATGCAGTGTGGTGATTTTCCCATCCTTAAGAGCCATTGCCTTAATGCTTTGCCTGGTGTATTCAGTATCACCATTGGTTGAGTATACATAAGTATAGAAATACCACATCCCATTGTGAGCAACCGAACTGCCTATGTGATATGGCAGCCCTGTTTGGGCTTGGACTTTACCGTTGGTTAAGTTTATTTCATAAAGAGATTGCTGTTGTTTTGTTCCGCTTCTGGCCACAAGATAAACGATCTCACCATGTACGAATGCACGATCGATCCATAAAGACCCAGAGACGGAAAACTCACTCGTTTTATTGGTTTTCATATCATATATGATCACTGGGGTGCTTTTACCAGAATGTGAATACTTGATCAGGCATTCGCCCTCATCAGAGCCAATGAACTGATCCTCAGGTTTTTCGGAAAGCAAATTGGTCTTCCCTGTGTAGAGGTTGACCATGTAGTATTTCCGGTATTCAGCATCTGTTGTGTTGCGAACGTCCATTAAGAAATGACCACGGCAGGAGAAATAGGACACATACAGGCTCTTGTCTAGGCTGACCTGAGCGATTTTGGTTTTCGTTTGTTTACCAATGTGATATTGATATATGTTTCCGCTTGGCCCGATGTAGAAAATATGCTCCTGATCAACACGGATCACAGAATCGATGTATGAAGCAATCAACTTATCCTGACCATTGGTGTATTGATACAGGTTCTGCCGGGTGGTGACACCATTCTCCGCATCGGTGAAGACAATGGACTTGACATAATACAGACTGCCTACGCTGTCCAGAAAAATTTGCGTGAGCGGAGATCCCGAGAATTCCCTGAGCTTCTTTTCTTGATTGGTCTTCAGATCCAGTTGATGGATGGAATACTTGGTTTCCGCCTCTCCGTATTGCCTTTCAAGGTAGAACACCGAATCATCATTCGATACAACGAAACCAATTTTCAAACCAGGATCCGTGACAGAATCAACCTTCGGCGCGGAGGTCAGTGTTGCAATTGGTGTAGGGGATGGTGGTTCCGGCTTTTCTGTTGGGGTGGGTTGTGCGGTGATGGAGACTGTCACTTCAGGCGATACATCACGAACAGCCATTGTAGTTGATAATGTCTCCAAGGGGCTTTTTGTCACAGCCACTGAAGGAGTTACAGACGGCATGGCTCTGCACCCCGCGAGCATCGCCGCAACCACCACAACCAACAGCGCCTTCTTCATATCCTCCACCCCACACCATCGATACCACTATGACGCACGAAATCTTCCACCCGTTCCAAAAGCGATAATGCCCCTCACTCATCCGGGTTCAGCAAATACTCCCTCACACCCTTCCACGCCCACCCCTTGCAGCACTGCTCCACAGGCTTCAATTCCACGCCCTCCATGCGCCTTTCCAGCTCATCTATGCTGAAGCCCTTTTGAACGATCATGAAATTCTTGGATTTGATCGCATGGGCCGGGCAGCCATAGACACACCGAAAACAGGCAACGCACCGATCCCCGAAAACCGGCTTGCCGCTTGCCATTGTGATGCTGCCCACCGGGCAACTGCGCTCGCACCACCCGCAGCCGGTGCAGCCCTCCAACCGGTACTTGCCGCTGATTTGGTGCACCCCGGCTTTTTCCATGGCGGAAATCCGCCGGCGGATGGCGCCCATGCGCCCCTGCCCTTGGCACTCCCGCCCAGACAGGATATCACCGGCGATGGCGCGGGCCTTGTCGGGCAAGACGAGCAGCAGGTGCATCGCCACGTGGTCGCCGGTGCCAATCACCCAGTTGCAGGGCATGATGAGCATGCGGTCATAGAACACATCGCAACCCCGGCTTTGCAGCATTGCGATGACTGCCCTGCGGCAGCCGGTGTTGGGCCACATCTCGCCGCCGCCGGACACCGACAGCACCGCGCCCCGCACACCGACAAGGTCGGTTCCCTTGAGCCAGCGGTAGACCGGCTCCGGCGCGTCAAAGGCGTGCACGGCAAACACCAGCACCAATAGGTCCGGCTTGGCCTCTGTGCCCCAGCCGCCCCGGCGCGCCGGGCCCTCCAGCATCAGCAGCGAGGCGGTTGCGCCCTGCGCGGTGAACTCCCTGAGCAGCGCCTCCGCTGCGCGGCGGGCCCCGCCTGTGCCGGAGAAACAGGCAATGCGGATATCTCGGAGAGATGGGTTCATAGGGCATACCTCTCAGGCGTTGGTTATTTCTATGATGTTATCATTATATGCCAAAACATGGTAAAATGGTATCGTCAGGAGCAACGGCCTGGTTCGATCTCATGCTCTTGCCGACGAAGAATCTTCACAAGGAGATGACCATGCCAAAAACTCTGGCCCTGCTGCGGGGCGTCAACGTGGGCGGCCACACGGTGAAGATGGATCGGCTGCGAGAGCTGTTTGAGCAGATGGGCTGCACAGGCGTTTCCACCCACATTCAAAGCGGAAACGTGCTGTTTGACGCCACCGGCGAACCGGCGGACGCCCTGGCCGCAAGGCTTACGGCGGGCTTGCAGGCTGCCTTGGGCTTCGAGGTGCCGGTGCTTTTGCTTTCGGCGCAAGGGCTGGCTGGTATTCTAGACGCTAGCCTCTTCGCCGGCCGGGAGCTTGCAGAGGGTGAGCGGCTTTATGTCACGGTGCTGGAACGGGAGCCCTCGCTGGAGGCTGTCACCTGTCTTGCGAAAGACCCCCGCAGCGCCGACGAGTTTGCCGTCGCGGGCCGTGCGGCCTGGGTGCTCTGCCGGGGTGGATACCATAAGACGGCCTATTCCAACGGATTCTTTGAGAAGAAGTTGAAGATGAAGGCAACCACGAGGAATCTGGAAGTGATGGAAAAGCTGATGGAATTGGCGCGGGGGTAATATGCATCCAATCGACCACCTGAACCGTTATGTCTCCAATGTGGATTCTTTTATTGCGTTCTACACCGAAGCGCTGGGCTACCGGCTGCTCCGGAAGGGCACAAAGGCCAACGGCCAGCCCTACGCCATCCTGCTGGGCGGCGGCCACGAGCTGTTTATCAGCCAGCAGGAGGGCTTTAAGGCGGAGAGCGGCGGCAACTTCCGCCACATCGGCTATGCCGTGGCCGATGCTGACAGCTTGCTGGCAGACCTTAAGGCCAGGGGGCTTGCGCCAATGGGCACGCAAATCATCGTCAAACAGTTCTCACGGCAATTCTATTTGAAGGACCCGGACGGCTTTGAGATCGACCTGATCCAATGGACGGACAAGGAAGGCTTCACTGGCTCCCAGCCAACCTAGACAACAATGGCTCAGCCAAGATCAGGCAGGCACACCTGCCATGATTCAATGTCGAATTATATACATTCAACACGAAACTCAACTTTATAAATTATACAATTCATAATATTGACATTTGTGCCGACCTATTGCATAATATGCAGTAGTAAACAAAGAAGAGGGAAATGTGATGAACAAGAACACTTTGCGAACCATTCTTTTGATCTCAGCCATCTGCCTGCTGGTGGACGCGGCCTCGGGCCTCTGGATTGCCAACCTGGGCACATTGGCCTCCGTGGTGCTCTCCATCCTGTTTGCGGCCAATGTGCGCAGGCAGTTCGGCCCGGAGGCAGACCAGGCACGCTCCGCCTGCATCGTGAACGCCATTGTGAGTGGCGTGGGGCTGCTGTCCGGCCAGGGGCTGGGCATCCTGCACCTGGGCTTCATGGGCTGGGTGCCCGGCCTGATCCACGGGCTGTCGTTCTTCTTCTGCGTGGGCTTCGGCATCTGGCAGATCGTGCTGTGGAGCAAGCTCCGCGGCGCAGAGCGGGCCGCGACGGCGGCGTAATCAGAGCCATCGGATCATTGGAAAGGAGAAAAATCAATGAGCAAGCAATCCATGCTGACAATCCTGCTGATTTCCGCGATTTGCCTGCTGGTGGACTCTCTTGCGGGCTGGGTGCTGTTTGACCTGGGCGCACTGGCTTCCGTGGTGTTGTCTGTCATCTTCTTCGTCAACGCGAGAGCTGTATTTGGAGACATTGGCGAAGATGCGCGCACGAGCTGCCTATGGAGCTTTATCGCCAACGGTGCGCTGTTTTTAATGAACAATACCGTTGGCATCCTCATCGCGATCGTCACCCTGGGGATCTCTGCGATCTTTGGAAAAGGGCTGGAGATGATGATCAACATTGGCTTCGGCATCTGGCAGCTTGCGGTTTGGAGCAAGCTGAAGACAGTTTCAGGGGCCTCTACCTTGCAGGCGTAAACAAGATATCAGGAAAGCCAGATGGGGTCACCCCCGTCTGGCTTATATATTTACGCTCCTTGTCAGTTTTGCGCAAACGAAGTAGAATAAATCCATCCATTCATCCGTCATCAGGAGCACGCCATGTTCCGCTATTTTTTCGCTTATGACAAGGACATTCCCGCTGGCACCGGCGTGGCCAACTTCACAGCCACCCACTTCATCTGGCTTGCCGCCACCGCCGTGGTGATCGCCGTGCTGCTGTTGCTTTACCGCAGGATGAACCACGAAGCGCGGCAGCGGTTCACGGCCACGGCCACAATCGCGATCCTGGTGCTGGAGGTGATCCGGCAGGGCTGGCTGCTGATCATTGGCCGCTACGACATCACGCGGCACCTGCCGCTGCACCTGTGCGGCATCATGATCTTTGTGGAGGCCTTCGCCGTGTTTGGCAAAAAACCGGCGATGAAGGAGTTTGCCTACGCATGCGGCTTGCCCGGTGCGGCGATGGCGCTGCTGACGCCGGAGCCCAGCAACTACCCCTTCTGGAACATACAGTATCTGGAGAGCATCTTCGTGCACGCGCTGCTGGCACTGGTGCCGCTGCTGTGGATTTTGGACGGCTTCCGCCCCAACATCCGGGCGCTGCCCAAAAACATGGCGATCCTGGCGGGGCTTGCGGCGTTTTGCTTTGGCCTGAACCTGCTGCTGGGCGGCAACAGCAACTATATGTTTGTGCACTTCGCGCCGGCAGGCACACCAATTGAGATCTTTGATAAATGGGTGGGCTGGCCATGGTATATCGGGCCACTGCTGGGGTTCGCGCTGGTGCTCTGGGGCATCCTGTATGCGCCGTGGGCATTGGCGGCATGGGCAAAAAAGCGTGGGCAGGCCGGGGCAGGCGCCGCTGCTGCGGGTTGAATACACATTGGGAAATGATACTCACGATGAGGAGGCAGGCATATGGCAAACGATTTCTTCAAAGGGCTTGACGGGCTGATGAAGGGCTTTTCGAGCTTCATGCCGCAGGATGACCCCAATGTGAAAATACTGAGCTCGCAGAATGAAGTCAGCACCCTGGAGGAGCAGGAAACGGCGATCTACACCGAGATCGGCAGGCTGGCCTATGCCAGGAACCCCGGCGGCTTCCCCGAGCAGGCAGACCGGCTCAGGCTGCTGCAAAGCAACCTGGCCGCCGCCAAAGATAAGCTTGCCAGCCTCCAGCAGGCAAAAGAGGCAGCCGAGCGCGCGGAGCAGGAGGCGGCGGCGCAGACGCTCTGCCCAAGCTGCGGCACACAAAACGCCGAAGGCACGAAGTTCTGCCAGGAGTGCGGCGCCAAGCTGGGCGCGCCGCAGAAGGTGTTTTGCACGAACTGCGGCCAGCAGAACCAGCCGGGCACCAAGTTTTGCGGCGGATGCGGGCAAAGGCTTGGCTGAGCGGAGGCTGCAATGCAGGACACAAACCAGATCAAACAGATGATGCAACAACGGTTGGACGAAGCCCGCTATGGCCACTGCCTGCGCACAGCGGAGACAGCCAGGGAGCTGGCGGAACGGTTTGGGGCCGACCCGGACAAGGCATATCTGGCCGGGCTGCTGCATGACTGCGCGAAGGCATATGACGGCAGCCGCATTCTGGAGATCGCGCAGTCGATGGGGCTTAAGCTGACCAAGGCGCAGGAAGCGCAGCCCTATGAGCTTCTGCACGGCCAGGCCGGAGCCCATGTGGCGCGCACCGAATACGGCGTGGAAGACAGGGACGTGCTACAGGCGATTTACCGCCACCAATGCGCCGCTGAAGATATGACCGTGCTGGATAACGTGGTGCGGCTGGCAGACGCCACCGAGCCCGCCCGGTCCGGCCAACGGGTGGAGCGGATGCGGGCGCTGGCACTGCAGAGCCTGGAAGAGGCCTTGCTGGTTGGGCTTTGCACAAACATCGAAACATTTATCAAGCACAGAGTCTTTATTGAGCCGGGAACAGCCATTTATTACAACGCTTTGGTGGCCGCGCTGGCGGATCGGGCATGGGGCTGAAGTTTACGAACTGCATCGTGTTGCCGGGGTTCCGCCCGGTACGAAGAGCACCTCCAGGGAGGCAAGAACGATAATTCTTAACTCCCGCCCCCTTCATTGAGAGAGATTCCATCACATTTCACCGTTATCTTCTATCAAACTGTTAAACAGCCAAAACACATGGGTATATCTAAATAGCACAAGTTGCAGCCCCAAAAAATGTGAGTTAGGGGATTCATTGTGGGTAAGCGGCTGTTTCACTCCATACGCACCAGGACAATTGCAACCATGGTAGCGATGTATCTCTTTATGTTGGCCACGGTGATTGCCAGCTTTAACTCGTACTTGCTGAACAACATCA
Source organism: Bacillota bacterium (assembly GCA_023435705.1). Taxonomy (GTDB): domain Bacteria; phylum Bacillota; class Clostridia; order Christensenellales; family UMGS416; genus JAEYRA01. The sequence continues at coordinate 187,573 of JAEYRH010000004.1, forward strand.
AGGCTCTGGAAAAGAACTACGTATCAGAACGCATGAACCACATCAGCATAGCCATTGATTTTGAATTGAATGACCTGAAGAAGATTGCAACAGATTTGGCTCATTGGAATGATGGCTATCAATTTGTGATGGACGGTAACCAAAAGTTCATTGATGATAACATGAGTGCAGCTTCTTTTGATTACCTTCGGCTGGATGCTATGGTATATATGAACCTTTCCGGTGATTTCATATTTGCCCAGCAGCTCAACGAAGACGCTACCGCGCTCACTCCTGCGCCTGACACAGTGAAGAAACAGATTAAGCAACTTGTGGGCAGTGATCTGGATGCCGGTATCAAAGGAATCCTGGATATTCCTGGCGGTGCAATGCTATTTGCCGGCACTCCGGTGCACACCAGCAATGGAGGAGGGCCGGCCAATGGCACCCTTATCATCTGCAGATATTTGAACGGAAGGGAATTATCCTATTTATCAGCGATCATTGATGAGGAAATTATTGTAGAAGACGCCTCCATCATGTCATATGGTCCTTCGGCTATCGATGTGCGGGCAGTATCGGATCAGGTAATCCGTGGCTCCACAACTCTTTATGATATGATTGGAAGACCGGCTGCAACGCTTAGCCTCAACATGAACCGTGATATGAGCATGATCGGAAGCGCTGGCATTCGATCGGTGCTCATTGCATTGATCGTGTCCATCCTGATCTTCACACTGCTTATTCTTAGCTTCGTGAACAGGTTGATCCTGTCAAGAGTGCTCTCGATGAGCAAATCGATCAAGGGCATCGGCGAACATGACGATCCAACAGAACGGCTGAAGCCTGACGGATATTGTGATGAGTTGTCCGGCATGACGGGTGAAATAAACTCCATGCTGGACAAGATGCACGAATCTCACAAGAAGGTCATAAACAGCGAGAGTGAGCTTAGGTTACTTGCAAAGGAGCTGCAGCAAGAGGTGGCCGAGCGCAAAAAGGCGCAGGATGAAATATCATATTTGGCGTATCATGACCATCTGACCGGATTGCCCAACCGCCTTCACTTTTCAGAGCATCTGAACCACGCAATCCAATTGACAAAACGGGCAGAGAAGATGCTGGCCATCCTGTTTTTGGATCTTGATGGCTTCAAGATGATCAATGATTCCATGGGCCATATGGCAGGCGACTTGCTGCTCATTGAGGTATCCAAACGGCTCAAGGAGATGCTGCGCAACAGCGATACCATTGCCAGGCTGGGTGGAGACGAGTTTGTGGTCATGGTGGAAAACATCAGCGATGTGGGTGCTATTGAAAGTATTGCCAGGAAAATTCTGGACAGCTTCCGGTTGCCTTTCTACGTGAACGACCAGGAGTGCTTTATCAGCACATCGCTTGGCGTGGCCGTTTGCCCGCCGGACGGTGAGGATAGCGAGATACTGATCAAGAATGCGGATATCGCGATGTATCGCGCCAAGGAAAAGGGCAAGAACCAATACGTGATGTGCAGTGAGGGGATCAGAAACAAGGTGCTGGAGACGATGAAAATATCCAACCACCTGTTTCGCGCGCTGGATCATGGGGAGTTTGAATTATATTACCAGCCCCAGATCAATTGCAGCACGAACCTGATCGTAGGAGCCGAAGCGCTGATCCGCTGGCACCATCCTGAGATGGGGATGGTTCTGCCCGACAAGTTTATCTCCATTGCGGAGCAAACCGGCCTGATTCTGCCGATTGGCGCATGGGTGCTGCGCACAGCATGCGCCCAAAACAAAGCCTGGCAGGATGCTGGGTATCCGAAAATTCGCATTGGTGTCAATCTCTCCATCCGCCAGTTCCAGAATCACAATATCGTCAGCGAGGTCCAGAGCATCCTGAATGATACAGGCTTTGACCCCCATTTCCTGGAGCTGGAGATTACCGAGAGCATCGCAATGCGGGAGCAAGGTTATATCCTGGAATCGCTCAATATGCTTCGCAGCATGGGCATCCACATTGCGATCGACGATTTTGGCACTGAGTATTCGTCAATGAGCCATTTAAAGCAGCTTCCTGTCGATCAGATCAAGATACCGATGCCGTTTGTGCACGGCATTGATCTGGGAATTAAAGATCAGGCGATCACCAAATCGATCATCGTATTGGCAAAGAGCCTGGGGTTGAGCGTGATCGCTGAAGGTGTTGAAACTCAGACGCAGCACGATTTCCTGACACAGAAAATGTGTGACGAAATTCAAGGGTTTTATCATTACAAACCGATGTGTTCCTCAGACTTCGAAGAGCTTCTGGCATTGCAGCTTCAAACTGAAACACAAAGCAAGATACTCCCCCGCACGCAGTGAACCACAACCGCGCAGGGCCGGTCTCGCACCGGCCCTTGCATCTTCCTATGCAATTGTGATGGGCACACACCACTGTTTACGCCACGACTTCACTCAAACACACACCAGTTCACCCCGAATTTGTCCACCAGTCCAAACATGCAGGGGCTGAAGCTCACCGGCCCCATGGGGTAGAGAATCACGGCGCCTTCGCGCAGCACCTCATAAGCCTTGTGCACCTTGTCTGCATGCCCCGGCCCGAAGTGCAGGCAGAACTGCATCGTGTTGCCGGGGTTCCGCTCGGCACCGGGGGCGAAGCTCACGGCATATTTGCTGTCTGCATCGGGCACGTCCATCCCGGAGCCGGCCTCGGCGATGGCCAGGATCTGCCCATAAACATCCAGCTCCACATGGCAATAGGTGCCGTCCTCATTGGGATAGGCGCTGACAACCTTGGCGTCAAACGCCTTTTTGTACCACTCCACCGCCTTGTCGCTGCCAGCAAGATATGCCTGCATCATGGATCGAAGCATGCCGGACCTCAAAGAATTTTCTTTCACTGTATCACAGGCAACCCAACATCAGGCTGTCAAGTTCAGAAATTTTGCTCTGATTCTTCCAGGTTGTGAAAAGGCCGGCGGCATTTCGTTTGCCACCGGCCTTGCGCTTCTCTCTGGTGCTGAAAGTCAGATATAGTAATCCATCTCCCCGCCAGTGGTCCGGATCACCGGGCTGGGCTGGGAGTTGTACACCTTGGAAAACGGGGGCACAGAATGGGTGAGCCACACGTTGCCGCCGATCACGCTGTCGTGGCCGATGCGGGTGTCGCCACCCAGGATCGTGGCGTTGGAATAGATCACCACATTGTCCTCAATGTCCGGGTGGCGCTTGTTGCCCTTCACCGGGTTGCCATGGTCATCCAGCTGGAAGCTCCTGGCCCCCAGCGTGACGCCCATGAAAAGCTTCACATGCTCGCCGATCGTGCAGGTCTCGCCGATGACCACACCGGTGCCATGGTCGATGAAGAAATGCCGGCCAATCGTGGCGCCGGGGTGGATGTCAATGCCGGTGGCCTGGTGGGCGTATTCGCTCATCACCCTTGGGATCAGCGGCACGCCCATGCGGTAAAGCTCGTGGGCGACGCGGTGCACGCTGAGCGCCTCGATGGAGGGATAGCACAGCAGGATTTCCTCAGCGGAACGGGCCGCCGGGTCGCCCAGATAGGCGGCCTGGATGTCGGTGTGCAGCGTCTCGCGGATCTGGGGCAGCAGCCGCAGCAGCTCCACGGTGATCTCACTGGCCCGCTCCTCACATTTATGACAGGCGCCGGTGTGCTTTTCCCGCCGCTCGCAGCAGTTCACAAGCGCCTGCTCCACCATCGTGTTCAGCTCCACGGCGGCGCTCCTCAGGCTGTTGCCGATGAGGATCTTTGCGCAGGACTCATCCACCGCCTCGCGCTCAAACACGCCGGGAAACAACGCCGCGCGCATGTGGTTCAAAGCGCTCACAATGCTTTGCTTGCCGGCAAAGCCAATCGTGCGCTCTCTAAAATAATAATCCCGGTTTTGCTGCTCCAGCGTGCGGGCAACCTTCGGGGCCTCGTCATCCAACCAATCGGTCACAAGCATCGTAACACATCCTTTGATAAGCATATGATATCATGATGGGCTTTACGCCGCAACCGCCGCGCTGTGCGGTATCATGGTGATTCATTGACAAAACATAATGTTTCACTTATACTAAACACAATAGTTGGTGTTCATTGTATGATTCTTGTTTCGATATTTCCACATCGACCTGGCTGTTCATTTTCCTGGTCAAGGGCATACTATAACAAGGGATAAAGTGTCATTGAGCTACACAATCATCCAGAGTACCAGCCTAAAGCGACTCAAGGAGGTAAGGGCATGAAAACCAAATCTTTCGGGGTCAAGTGCTTAGTCTTCCTTTTCATCTTGATTGCCATGGCATCAATCGGTGCATTTGCTTTCGCGTCGGCAGATCATCTGCTCAACCAGAGCCTTGCGCCAGCGCCCCAATATCCCAAAAACGCATCTGGTGAAACCTATGGGTCTTTGCTGTATGCAACCTCGCCGGAGACCGAGCCTGATCTGGTGAAGGCCATGGGCGTTGACGGCACAGTCGGATATGTGCGCATTACTGACCTGAATGGCCCGCAGCCGAAAACACCGGAAGAGGCAATCGCGCTGAGCGAAGCAGTGAGCGGCCCCTATACGATCCCCCTGTATCAGAAAGACGGAAAAACCGTGATCGGTAAGTATGAGATTTCACCGGGACTCACAAGCGCCGACCGGAACGCCGATGGCAAATAGCGCATTGCGCCAATCCCAATAGCAAAATGACAGCCTGCCTCAGAACAAGACGGCAGGCTGTTTTGTGCTGTACGAAAGCAGCAGCGCGGCGCTTCACGGTAATTGCTTTGCTGCCACTTGCGCCACGGTTAATTCTGCGTTAAAATCATCTGCACCGCTTGATGGCGCACCGCCATCTTGCGATACTCGAGTTGGGTTTGTTGCATAAAGCACCCGGCGAATCAACAAAGCAACTGCGAGACCTACGATATCTGAAAGAAGTGAAAAACCCGATATGAACAGCACCCGGTTCATTGTTGCCATTGATCTCTCCCCCGCCGAAGAACGCGCGCTGCATTGCATCACCTATGAGCTGCGCTCGCAATTCAAGGGCGGCTATGCCTATGACGAAGGCACGTATCACATCACACTGCACCTGCTGGAGGAAATGCCGGAGGAGAAGCTCAAAGACCTGCAACGGGTATTGAAGCTTGCAGCCAAGGCCCAGGCTCCCTTTACGCTGGTGACAGGCCAGCCCTCCATCGTGGGCGATACAAAATCCGCAACGATCTGGATCAACTTAAGCGACGGGCATGACGCGCTGAACCAGCTGCACGACAAGCTGGGCAAAAAGCTGGAAAAGGCTGGCTTCCACGCCGAGAACGTCACCGACGCGCCGCACATCACTATCGGCCGGTTTGTGGATGCCACGGCGCTTGCCAAGACGCTGGAAGAGGGCAGCGTGCCCTCAATGAGCCTGTACGCGCAGGCATTCACGCTTTTAAAGCGCACGATCACCGACGGCATCCCCACTTATGAGCAGCTCTGCACCGTGAAGTTCACAGGGCAATGAGAAGCGCCAGGCTGTTCGCTGCCGTCTCGTTTACACCTGGAGAAAAACGGGGGTTGGAAGAGACCACCCGAGATTTCCGCAGCCGCGGAGCCTCCGGCCGCTTTGTTGCGCCGGAGCTTTTTCATATCACGCTGCATTTCTTCGGGCAAACCGATTTGGCATTGCTCCCGGCCATCGAGGCCGCGATGCGACAGACCGCCGCCCGCCACAGGCCCTTTACAATGGTCACGGACAGAGCCGGTTCCTTTGGCCGCGACGGCAGGGCCGTGCTGTGGCTGGGCATCGGCCAGGGCGCGAAGGAGCTTACGGCGCTGCAAGCCGACCTGGAGCGCGCATTGGCAGCGCAAGGTTTCCCCATAGAAACAAAGCCTTTCAAGGCGCACATCACCGTGGCCCGCGACGGCGCATTCCCCAAAGAGCTCTCTGCTCTGGCGCTGCCGGAAACGAGGCTTGCCTGCCCGGCCATCACGCTGATGGAGAGCACCGCCGGCAACGGGCCGCTGCGGTATGTGCCGCTGCTCACCATACCACTGTCCTCTGATAACGAATTCAATGAGGATCAACAATGAACACGCCATCCAGCGAGGCCTTTGACGCGCAGATTGATCTTTCGCTGCTGGGCATCCAGCTTGCCGCCAAGCCCATTGTGTTCGGCGGCATGGCGATGGAGTTTTACGGCCTGCGCCCGCATGGCCACGACATCGACCTGTTTGTAACATTTGAGGATTACGCGGCTCTCGCCGCAAAATATCCCGATGGCCGCAAGGACATCTGGGGCGACCTGGGCGTGGTCGTGGAGCCGTTTGAGATCTGGCGGTCGATCTGGAAGCTCGGTTATGATTTCTTTTTGGAAGGCGCGGTTGAGTTTGACCGCTACTTCGTGCTGTCGCCGGAGAAGCTGCTATTGAGCAAGGTGCTGGCGATGGACACAGGCGACAAGCAGCGGAAGGATTTGGGCCTGGTGACCAACTATATCCGGGAGCAAAACGCGATCCCGGAGGTTGTGGAATACATGAACGCGCGGGTTGAGAGTTATCTCAAGGCGCCGGATGGGACTGTGTTTGGGGGGAAGTATTAGTTAGAAAAGGAGCCCGAACAATCGGGCCCCATATAGCATTCTCCCCCTGCCGCTGTGGCGGCATCCCCATCAAACTACGTTTCGCTCGTGCTGCCGATTTCAAGCAGGTTACCTTCCGGGTCGGCGACATAAAAGTTGCGGATGCCGAAGGAAAAGGTCATGGGTTCTCCAGTCGGAAATCGCACGCCCAACTTCGATAGTCGCTCATATTCCGCATCCACATCGGCAAAGCAGGGCAACCAAAAAGCAACTTCAAACGTCTGATTGATTCCCTTTGGAGGAACGTAGTTCTCCCCAATTGCCTGCGCGAATGCTTTCCTGCTGTACATGAACAAGGATAGCGCACCGCTTGCCGTCTCAAACTCCGCGAAATCCCCGCCATCCCATTGAGTATGAAAGCCCAGGGTGTCTCTGTAGAATCGTACCATACTGTCCATGTCGCCGGCGTATATGCATGCGCCCACCCTTACATCTCGTCCGATCAATGTCATCCATCTCCTCTATGTCAAAGTGTATTCCTATCGTCTCTAGAGCTTCGGCCCCTGCCATCCGTCGCCAACCTTCAGTTCCTTCGCCCCCAAATACTTCATAAACTCCCTCACACAGGCCCGGAACGCCTTCTTCATCGCGGCGTCGGGCTTGACACCCGGCTCCCACCACCAGTTCATGAGCTCCAGCACCTTCGCCTTTTTGTCAAACCGGGGCTCCACACGGGCGATAAACCGGTCGCCGTAGAGCACCGGCAGCACATACCAGCCATACTTGCGCTGGGCCGCCGGGGTATAGACCTCCCAACGGTATGCGAAACCAAAGAGCGCCTCAATGAGCTTGCGGTCCCAGATGAGGTTATCAAGCGGGGCCAGGAACGCCATCGTGGGCGAGGCCTCGTCGGCTGTGTCCAGACCCTCCAGGCCGGGGGCGTCTTCTGCGCGCACATAGAGCGGCCTGGAAAAGCCCTCCACCTCCACCGGCAGCAGCAGCTTTTGCTCCTGGAGCGTCTGGAACGCCTGCTCCCGCTGCTCACCTTTCATGCCGATGCCCAGCAGCGCATCGCTGACACCGCCCCGAATCAAGCCCACCGAGCCCGCGCGGCGCAGCAGCCGCCAGGCAAAGTAGTCGCAATCCTCCGGGTGAGGGTCGGCGGCGGCGAGGATTTCCAGGGAAATGTGGCGGCTGGCGAGATCGTAATACTTACGGGTGCCCGCTTTGTGGTGCACCGCAAGTTCGCCCCGGAAATAGAGGCTTTCCAGCGCGGCCCGCACGGCATTGGTGGGCCCCCAGGGCCAACGCACCTTGCCGCGGGCCTCAAAGTCCGCCGAGCTTAAGGGGCCCCGGCGCGCAATTTCCTCCAGCACATGGCTCTGGGTTTCGAGGAGCAGCGGGCTGTCCATTTCGTACCACTGGGAGGAGATGTTGCGCTCGCGGGCAAAACAGGGCCAGTCCTCCACCGGCCAGATGGAAAGCTGCTTGTCAAAGCCATCCACCAGCAGCCGGTCCTGATAGAGCAGCGCATCCAGCATATTGGGTCGGTAACCCGCCACGCGGGCCTGCAGCACCAGGTGGGGGTTGCAGCCCACCACATCCAGCGGGTCAAACTGGATGCACCGCACCTGGCGCAGGAATTCTAGCGCGGCCTCCTTGCCAGGATGGGCCCGGGTGGGCAGCAGGCGCTGGTGCTTCAATAGAAACCGGCGGGCTTGCGGTTGCGTGAGCTTCATGGCATTCCATCCTTGCGATAGGTTCATGCTATTCTATCACGGGAATGTTTGTTCGGTCAATCGGTGGTTCCCGGTGCTGGCGTGCGTTGGCCGGGGCGGCCTGCCCTGCCGGGCCGGTTCGCGTCCCGATAGGCCTTCATGTATTGGCGGCGGCGCTCCCGCTGCTCGCTGGTGAGCGGGTGGCTACGCCGGTATTCCCGTTGGTATTCGCGCACCTTCTCGCTGCGGTTGCGACGGAGGCGCTGCGACCTAATCTTCTGCTCGCCGGCGTGGTAGGCGGTCACAAACTGCTCCCAGCTCAACGGCCTGCCGCCGACCCTGCGCCCCTCCATCGTCGAGATGGCGCGGGCCGGGGTGATGTTTTGGGTGATGGAAAGATAGAGCGCGTACCAACCCGCGCGGTTTTGATCGTCCATTGCATTCCTCCAGGGGTTTTGCGTGTGCGCGTCCGGCAGAAAAGCCGGAGCGAAATGTGACAATGTGTGGCTCAAACGGAGGCGGCATATTCCCGGTGCTGTTGGGCAAGCTCCCGGCGCTGCTCATCGCGGGCCAGCGGCAGCAGGTATTCAATGCGGGCCTTCAAAAAACCGGCCAGCGCCTCCAGCGTGTCCAACGCGGCCTCCACGTCGCCCTGGCCGCCGATGCGCGCGGCAACCTCGGCGACCGAGCGGTTGTTGATCCTGCGGACAGCGTTTTGAAACTTGTCCACATCCAGCGCGTCCAGCGCGTCGTTGACGGCATCCAGCTGGTCCTGCTCCTCCTCCAGCCGCTGGGAATACCAGCCGGCGATCGATTGCGCCATGAAACTACCTCCATTGTTTGAATAACGAGAACACATGTTCGCCTTGCATGGATATGGTAACAAGCGCCAGGGGTGGTTGTCAATGCTAGTGTTTCACGATGTGCTGGAAATGGTAGGAGGTTTATGTTAAGTAGAACGTAAAGTATAATGAAATTGATCTTTGCATTCGTAATCGCCGGAGGTTATTATTCTACGGCATTTAAAAGAGACCTCATTTATAAGGAGATCTAGTATGGCTAAGGGTGCTCAACCACTTCATACAAAATCCGGCAAGCAGAGTTCTACTTTGCTAACATTTATCACTTAGCAACTTCCCAGGCAAGCGAAAAACCAGCATTTTCAACAATTTTTTGAAATTTATCAAGAAACTCAATAGCGTCTCGAGTCAAATCATATTTAAAAACAATACTGAATTCAAAGTCTTTCCCGTCTGCTTTTGGATATGACGTATACACTTCACCACTTTCTATATAACTCAAATAACTGTTGAGCTTTTCTTGGATAAAATATAGGTGTTCGTATGTGTTGGTCCAATCCTTTTCGTCAAATATTGTTAAAATCACATGGCCAGAGTTCCTGTCAATTCCTATCGCATCAATTGTTTTTCTATTATCTACAGCCATCGTTTCTCCTCCCTATACGCTATCTGGTCGAATAATCCTAATTTTCGAAGGCGGCACTCTTGTCCCTTTGGTATAGACGCCCTTTCCTTTTCCAACAACGGTTGCACCTGTAGCCTCAATTTCAGGGAAAGCCTTTTTTTGATTCCTAGTTAAAGGAGCTAGAGTTGATGATTTAGTTTCTGACAGAATTATCTTACCAGTATCAGGATGCGTGCTAAAGAAATCTATACGAGTCTTGACACCGTTCTCAGCAACAACAGTAATCTGTTCCTCTACATCAAGTTCTCCTTTTACATTTATAAGAATTTCTTTCTGGGCCTTCTCAAAGCTAGACCCCTGCTCCTTATTCTTTATTAACTGAGATACCTGATTGTTTTTTAAGTATTCTCCCCCCACCCCCTCTTTTCCTGCCGCCGCCGCGATATTCTTTCCTTCCGCCTTGGCAATCTGCGGCGCATACTCCTTGGTCACATTGCGGTAGATTGGGCCTTTGCCGTCCAGGCTTATGCTCTCCGCCCGGAAGACCTTTAGCTTTGCTCCATCGGTGAGCTGTATAGCTTCGGCCAGAGCAGCATCGGTGTAGGGGGCTGCGCCAATGGCTTTGCCTCCGGAAACCTGGAGGATGATGGCGTCGCCCTGGTTCAGGGTGTGGCCGGCAGCGGCGAGGGAGCCCTAGGTTTGACCAACATGCTTATGGGATTGTTACCTAGAGCAAATACTTTTTCCCATATCGTGCCTTTTGAATTAAAGTATCCAACGCATTATCTTCTGTACTAAAACTTGAAATAGAAGCAGGTACTACACTTGCTCTTTCATCTGTAACATATACAATCCATTCGTTGTTTTGTCTTGCAATTCCAACCTGATTCTCTTTCAGTTTGTTCTCACAATACCAATTAATATTGCTTAAGCCTTCAGCACTGATGATCTTCTCTGCATCTGATAATTTCATAAAAAAACGATCCTTTCAGTTAAAAACTTCCTTAAGTAATCCTAGCCTTTCTAACCAAGCAATTCTGATTGGAAACTCCTCTTGTAAACCACCGCCGGAGCCCCATCCATCGATGCCTGCAATGAACCCTCTGTAAGGTATAACCTCAGAATAATCTCCATTGTAGTAATAGTCAATTGCCCCAACTATCCTTGATTTCAGATCCGCGTCTGGACAACTTTCGACATAATCATGTAATTTCGAAAAATCCCCTGTTACCTGATATCTATGATATTGAGATCTGTCTTCAATAAATGGAAGTGCTCTTTGGTCGTAGTCGACTGACTTCCCATCAATTATTGGGGATGTATATCTTCCGTCAGAAGAGCCAAAGCGATCAAAAGTTTCCCCAATCAAAGGATAATCCTTTGTCCGTATCGCATCCCCATTGCTATTAAGTACATAGCCTCCCTTTGGTGCTTTGTCCCAATTGATCGACCCGTCTGCATTGGTCACATCAGGACTTTTCGGTATTTGAACATCAGAAGGCCATTCTCCTGTTCTCGCAAATACCTCTGCCGCTTTGTTATCTATCTTACTCAGGTATTTGTGGAGATCATCAGTTGTGCAGGTTGATTGTTTCAACAAAGCAAAGCTATCTTGTGGACTTTTTCCCCTCCTGCCTAATACTTGTTTCTTAAATTCTCCCCCCACCCACTCTTTTCCTGCCGCCGCCGCGAAATTCTTTCCTTCCGCCTTGGCAATCTGCGGCGCATACTCCTTTGTCACGTTCCGATAGATCGGGCCTTTGCCGTCCAGGCGCACACTCTCTGCGCGGAAGACCTTGAGCTTTGCTCCGTCGGTAAGCTGCGCAGCTTCAACAAGGGTGGCTTCGGAGTAGGGGGCTGCACCAATGGCTTTGCCTCCGGAAACCTGGAGGAGGATGGCGTTTTGGATGTCTTTACAATAAGAATGCTGATGCCAATAGAGGCACCAGCATTCGGGTAATTAAGCTACTCAACAAATTTTATATCGCTTATCCGATGTCTCGCGTTAGATGCACTAAATCCTCTCCATATATACCCCTATCCTGATATGAAATTATTGTTTTATAAGCAGCATCTGGTCTTTGGATAATCTGGTTTGCTTCGCCCTCTGTGATCATTAAGCTTTTCATTTTGATCATTAATTCACCAGCATCGTATTGTAGAAAATATTGCCCCATCGTCCTGCATAATTTAATCCCTTCATACTCAAGAATCTTATCCATATTCATCTCTCCTACAATTTATTTAAGATACCGATAAGTATATGACCCAATTGGAGCAGGGTCAATAACCGCCTCCTTTATCCCTCCGATGGTATAACCGCCTGGAAGCCAATACTTAGGATCAGCACCTAATTCATTGCCCATAGGCATTCTTAGTCCAGATACATTATTTATCTCAACAATGACCGGATTATCTCCTAGATATCCTTTGTCAAAACCCAGCATTTTCTCAATCTTTGAAATATCTTTACTGCATGACTTAATTATGTACTCAAGTTGATCTCCGGACATAACAAAAGTCCCACCTGTTCCTCCAATCGTTCCGGATGGTGCAGATCTCATGATCTTGACAACCCCAGTTTTTCTAAATGATTGTAAGTGACGGTTAATATAGATTTTGTCAAGATATGTCTCTGGCCTTGGCTTCTCGCTTTTTAGCGCTTTTACGATATCATCAATCTTTTTCTGGTCTAGACCAATTGCATTATACTCATTTCTGATCTCATCTGTTGGTGGAACAATTTGATATCTGCTTTCCCCCACCCCCTCTTTTCCTGCCGCCGCCGCGAAATTCTTTCCTTCCGCCTTGGCGATCTGTGGCGTATACTCTTTGGTCACATTGCGGTAGATAGGGCCTTTGCCGTCCAGGCTTATGCTTGCAGACCAGATGGGATACCGGTATTGTTGATGGAAAGTGGAATGGTGGTGTCGTTGGTGGTACAAGATATATTTGTTTTTAACAAGAAAGACAGAGATAATCAAGCCCTGTCTTTGATGTCGTGTTTTCAGTGCAGTAATTCAATTATTTTCGATAAGGCTTAAGCATTTTCGCAATATCAATTTGGCCACGCTCTATTGCAAAATCATAAGCATCCATCCCATCCATGTTTTTCCCTGAGTATCTCACCGAAGCATCAATGCCGCTATCAAGCAAGCGTTTAACAATTTCTTGATTACCGCTTATTATCGCACTAAATAATGGATTGCGTTCTGGCTCACTTGTGTCCATGATTCCATTACATGCAAGCAAAAACTCAACTATACTCAAATGGCCCTCATTTGCAGCTTCATTTAAAGCGGTGCCATCAAACACGCCTGCCCTCCTATTCACATCAGCACCTAAACTAACTAGGAGCTGAACAATTTCTAACTGTCCACGAGACGAAGCAACATGCAACCATGTTCCAAATGGGGTTATCAAGTCGATTGCTCCATTGTTTTGCTCGATAAGCTTCTTAACCTTATGTGCATCCCCTTGCTTAATTGCAGCCCTAATCTCTTTTGAAGTGTTTATTTCGTTCATTTAATTACCTCCTCTTTGCAGCAAGATCGCCTAGTTTCTTCAGCACCTCAACAAAATCATCATAATCACCGCCAGCTCTCTCTACCTCTCTAAGCTTAGTAACAACATTTTCAAGAGCAGCTGAATCATGTTGACCACAAACTCTATTTGGTGCCCAGATCAAGTTCTCTTTACCAAATATCGGGTCTATACCGTTTCTGGTCAAAATTGCTTGTCCTTCTCTTGCGAGTTCTTTTTGCCATGCCCCGTTACCCTCCTTAAACGATATATGATGAGCATGAGGATCAACCATATCTGCTGGTGGCGGACCGATAAGATCACGCAAGTATTTATTGAAATTGAACCGAGAGATATCCTGGGGCGTTGCCTTCGTGCTATACTTCGATAATACTTCTCCCCCCACCCCCTCTTTTCCTGCCACCGCCGCGAAATTCTTTCCTTCCGCCTCCGCGATCTTCAGCCGATAATCGCCCATGGCATTCAGGAATTTGTAGTTCTTCCCGGCATGCCCCACTCGGTTAACCCGCAGGATGGCAAAGTCTTTATTGCCCTTCACTAGCTCCTCAAGGGCTTCGTCACTGTATTTTAGCGCGTCAAATTGAACACCGTCAATGGAATAGAGGAGAATGTCATCGCCGGTTTTTGTCACAATGCCCTTGTTATCGAGTATGGAGGAAATGAGTTTGGTGTCCGGCTTGGTCAGATAGGTTTTGCCGGTGGGGAGGGTGGAGAGGTACTAAATTGCATGTAGAGATTGTACATTTTACACGGTCTTAAGGCAAAACAGGGCAAGAAGTCTTTCCTTGCCCTGTTTGATCTTGTGCTTTATACAGATATGCTATTTTCCTATCTTGGCTAACACATGTTGGACAAAGTCTTCCGGCAACTCCATGTCATATTTCTCAACATAATATATCACATCTGAGCGCCATCCGTATGTGCCGTCAGACATCAAAAAGAGATTAGGAATTCTAATGGCCGGGTTAAGTACATCACGTACAATTGCAGGAGCAACAGCATCTACATGACATTTCTTCATGTATTCAATAACTTTGATCTTTTCTCGAATTGGCTTATTTATCAACTCCTTAATCGATGGAAGCCTGTTGTCATTGTCTAACTCTCTTGTTTCTCCAATATAGATCATATCATTTCTCCCTTGGGTAAAATAGTATCCATCTTCCGGTGTCATATTTCCCAACTTTCATTATACCATCAGGATAAACATATACTCGATCTGTTGGCGCTAAAACAGGAACTCCGAGTTGATTAGCTACGTATTGTGCCGTAAAAGAACCATTTGCGCCTGCTTCACAAGATATCAACCTAATTGGCCTTCCCTCGTAAACCGGGCTATTCTTAAGAATGTCTGCAAATTCGCGCGGAGTCATATAGAGCTCATTACCGTCAAGATCCAAGTATGAGAACCCCGTCTTGTCCCCATGGCATACGATATCCTGATACCCTTTGATCGGCTTAATTTTTTCAGCATTCTCCCACAATGGATCCATCTTGTTAAGGAATCTGGTGGCTAGCTCTAGTGCTTTGTCGGGATTCTGCGCCTCTCTTGTGTCTTCGGTTAGCCATCTGGTCGTATGTTTCTCTAATTCTCCCCCCACCCCCTCTTTTCCTGCCGCCGCCGCGATATTCTTTCCCTCCGTCTTGGCAATCTGCGGCGCATACTCCTTGGTCACATTGCGGTAGATCGGGCCTTTACCGTCCAGACTAATGCTCTCCGCGCGGAAAACCTTGAGCTTTGCTCCGTCGGTAAGCTGCGCAGCTTCAACAAGGGCGGCATCGGAGTAGGGGGCTGCACCAATGGCTTTGCCTCCGGAAACCTGGAGGATAATGGCGTCGCCTGGGTTTGGGGTGTGGCCGGCAGCGGCGAGGGTGTCGGTGAGGGATTCTGAGCGGATGCCTTTGATTACTAGGCGCATAAAAAACCGGAATCAAAAAGATCCCGGTTCTGTTTTCTAGAAATAGTAAACCTTCGTATCTGTGACCGATGTCTACTTATCGAATACATCCGTGTTAAGCAAATCCTCAACTAAGGATTTGTTAACGCTATCCAAAGATTGCATTGCCTCTTGATAACGAGTTATTGCATAAGTATGATTAAATTTGCTTAACGCAGCAACCGAGAGGTGCCCAAGGGTATATATACCTGACATTCGGTCTCGTTTGCTATTAAGATCCTTCAGCATAAAGATTTGATCGACAATCACATCATCACAAATATTCGCCTTTACAAGTTGCATAATAACATTGCTCTGAATATAGTACTGTGGTATTTTCAAGTACTCAAGCAGCCGATCTCTTCCAAGGCCATTATGCTGTATATCGTTGATAACTTCACCAAGATTTATTTCCATCATATCCTCCTATCGAAATGGCCCATACATACCAAGAATGTATTTCCGCTCGTTTAAATAGTTCTCCCATAGCTGTCTTGCAACATCGTTAAGTCCTAGCGCATCAGCTTCGCGTATTTCTAGCAAGTATGCTTTTTCCTCGCGAAGTATTCTCGTCCGATAATCTTTATAGTTCGCAGCTGCCCCTGGCCAACCAGCTTCATAATCATCAAGAAAATGTTGATATTCGTGTCTTAATGCATAAATAGATGCATCCTTGTTTATAATGATTTTTCCTGGCTCTCCTGGTCTCTTGGGTTGATATGCCATATCTATTCGGTCTCTCACATCAACTTCTCCGCCTAATCTCTCAACATCCTTACAAATGTTATCCCACTCTTTTGGATGAGATTCGATGCCAGGCCCATAATAATCACTAAACGGATCATCTACATTCTTATGATAAGTGTCAAAATTTGTTGCGTCAACATTATTTCTAGCAATTCTATATTCTCCCCCCACCCCCTCTTTTCCTGCCGCCGCCGCGAAATTCTTTCCTTCCACCTTGGCAATCTGCGGCCGATACTCACCAACGGCATTCAAAAACTTGTAGTTCTTCCCGGCATCCCCCACTCGGTTAACCCGCAGGATGGCAAAGTCTTTCTGGCCCTTCACGAGAGCCTCAAGGGCTTCGTCACTGTATTTTATCGCATCAAATTGAACGCCGCCAATGGAATAGAGCAGAATGTCGTCGCCGGTTTTTGTCACAATGCCCTTGCTGTCGAGTGTGGAGGAAACAAATTTGGTGTCCGGCTTGGTCAGGTAGGTTTTGCCGGTGGGGAGGGCGGAGAAAACTAAATATGTAGATTGTAAAGGCGACGTAGATAAATGTGGTAAGTGAAAAGGGAGGCAATTACCTCCCTCGCAACACTACTCTTGGAGCAAGGTGGTGATGCAAAAGCCTGCCGGCTAATCAAGCGGCAGGCAAGATAAGAACCCTATCGGAAATAAACAAGAAGATGCATTTATCGTCTACCTAAGAAACCCTCGATGTCATCGCTGAGTCTCTTCGTTTCTGCAAGAAAAAACTTCTGAGCTTCATTATATGCGTCAGTGTCATCTCCAAGAACTTCAAGAACCGAGTATTGCAGCACCTCTCTAACTTCTTCGTTCTTGCATAAAGCCATTTCTTCGAAAAAAGCAAATACACGAAGCAAAAAGTCAGATGGTTGTGGCTGAGATTTCAACATAGATGTTATGTATGGCACAAAGAGAATCCCAAATACAACATGCGCTCCTGTTGATTCAGTTATCAAGTTTTCTTTACCCTTACCACTAAAGACATAATCCAACTCCGGAATTTCATTCCTAATGGATGTAACAACATTTGTCAGTGTCATACCCTCACCTCTTTAGCGCTTCTAAAAGTTTAGCATACTCATTTTTGAGAACTTGAATGTCTGAAGCAGACAAATTCCCATTCTTAATAATATTGTCAAGATATCCTAACATATCATACCCTTTCTGCATATGCCCATTCTTGCTCAACATAATACCCGTCTCTTTTTCAAAGAGAATCGAAGATGCTGTACCGCCATCTCCAATAATCGAACTCTCTCTATATAGTTGGTCTATCGCATTCCTTAGATTTGTATCTGACACCGCTGCCATTAATGTATTCCGTTGATTCACTCCCAACCACTCTTTATATATAGCCGGAACAGCCTTTTTGTTTGGTGCAACGAAGAAGTCTGTTGCAACATAAGGGGTCCCAACCCCCTCTTTTCCTGCCGCAGCCGCGAAATTCTTTCCTTCCGCCTTGGCGATCTGCGGCTGGTAATCACCCACAGCATTCAGGAATTTGTAGTTCTTCCCGGCATGCCCCACGCGCTTGACCCGCAGGATGGCAAAATCTTTGTTGCCCTTCACAAGATCCGCAAGGGCTTCGTCACTGTATTTTATCGCATCAAATTGAACACCGTCAATGGAATAGAGCAGAATGTCATCGCCGGTTTTTGTCACAATGCCCTTGCTGTCGAGTATAGAGGAAATGAGTTTGGTGTCCGGCTTGGTCAGGTAGGTTTTGCCGGTGGGGAGGTTTGTGTATTACGAACACTCCTTTAGCTGAAGACAAAACAAATAGTGCCGCGGTCTTTCGATCACTGCACCATTTACAAGCGTTCTGCTTATCAGTACTAACTAATACAACATCTGAAGAAATTCATCATACGAGGAGGTTACATAATATGTAACCGGATTATCAATACCTGATTCTTCGTGATTCCAAACACATACACATGGATCTTCTTTTCCATCTCTATAGTCAAGGCATACAAAATCACCTGCAAAAAGCACAGCAATTGGTAATAGTTCTGTGCCAACTAGATCAGGATTATTTGATAACCTATCTTCAATTTGTGTTAAAGTAACGCCAATATCATAATTTCCGAGCGGATGCGATCTGTATTCTGATAATATGCAAAGAAATCTATCAATTACATATTCACGCTTATTACAAACAAAGTGTTTTGTCTTGGGTATGCCGCCTCCACATTTCTTTACATGGAATATGTATGAATCTGGTAGCTTAACCCGCCAAGCGCTTTCCTTCTTTGCAATATATTGATCTGTCGGCAAGGGAAAAATAACTGATCCTTCTACACAATTCATGAATAGCCTCCTATCTTGGTGCATCTGCCCACATTCCCGTTGTTCTAGCGCCATTATGGAACGTAATATTATGAATTCCATATGGAACTAATTGCATAACTCCTGGTGCTTCTGAATGGTGCCATGTATAGTCTGATAAATGCCCTCCTATCTGCTCATCCAACCACCTGAACTGCACATCATCTGAAAGGTGCCACATATTATCAGGCAATTCAAATGAGTTTTTCACTACTCCAGCCCCCAAAAAATCGGCATATGTTCGACCATCAACTTTGACTATCTTTACCTCTGGAATATACCCGTTCTTAACCGCGTTCTCTTTAATTTTTCTCTTTTGTGTTTTTGTGAGTGCATCCCCACCTAAGATATCTTCATCCCACTGCCATTTTTGATTACCATTAACACCTTCACTATAGATCAACGAATAGTCATCAAGAACATCATCAAAACTCTTACTTCCATATAAATAGCTTTGAATATTGGTTTCACTGATAGTTCTATTGTAGCCAGAAAGCACATCAGTCTCACCTATGATTACTCGTTTAGTTACTTCTCCCCCCACCCCCTCTTTTCCTGCCGCCGCTGCGAAATTCTTTCCTTTTGCCGCCGCGATCTTCAGCCGGTAATCACCCACGGCATTCAGAAATCTATAGTTCTTCCCAGCAGGTCCCACGCGATCGACCCGCAGGATGGCAAAGTCTTGGTTGCCCTTCACAAGCTCCTGCAGGGCTTCATCACTGTATTTTTGCGCGTCAAAATGAATTTTATTGACGATTTCGTAGAAATAACTCTGTATACAAATAAAACTTAGTATGAAAAAGCCCCCTGTTGGGGGGCACGTAATAAAGTTTCTACATCTCACTTTCCCAGTCAGGAAATTGTTCTGATAGGGTCATAGAAGAAGCATCCTTCTCATTGAAAAAAAACTTAATCAAACCTATAAGAAGCATTAACTCATCCTTTTCAACTTGAAAGCCGACATGCTCATTCCAAGAATAGTTAAGCTTAAGTTTGATATCATAATCCTCTAAATAATTGTTGAAATCCCATATCAACATTGGCTTAACAATATCGTATCCGTTAATATTTGCCCATAACACAACATCCTTACCAACACACTGTGCCTTAAATTGAAGTCCGTCATCGGCATACCATACAGTATTTTTCACTCTCCGTGTCTCAGACATCATAATCAATTACCTCCATAAAGATCATATAAGCCGAGGCATGCATCCATCCCAGGATTGCTTCTAAAAGACGCGAAAATCACTTCTTCCCACGAACCGTACTTTTCAAAGAGCATTTCCGGTGTTGGCCCTTCAGGGTTACCGTATTTCCTCAAGTTTCTAGCTTTCATCGCTTCTAAGCCCATAAGATTGCCATTGTAGGACTTTATTCGATTCGCATTCCTATCATATACAACGCTTCGAGCAATATCCTCTATAGAGTATCCCTCCACAAGCATCTCGTCCACCGATTGAGCTAACTCAGCTTTTTGCCTTTCAAGCTTTATATGATAATCAATCCTCTCAATTCGTTTCGCATCAACTACACTTGGATCACTCCAATCAACAAACTTATACTCATCAAGACTCGAACCTGGCTTGGGAGAATACCCATAAACAGCATTCGGATTCTCGATAATATCTACGGCTGCTTTTGGATTGTCCATTGGGTTGTTGATATAACGAAATGAAGTCTTAAGTCCCGCCTTAGGCAGATTATCGACACTTCCTCCACTCCCGTTAATCGCTTGTTTACTTAATTCTCCCCCCACCCACTCTTTTCCTGCCGCAGCCGCGAAATTCTTTCCTTCCGCCTTGGCGATCTGCGGCGCATACTCCTTGGTCACATTGCGAAAGATCGGGCCTTTGCCGTCCAGGCTCAAGCACTCTGCGCGGATGACCTTGAGCTTTGTTCCGTCGGCAAACTGCGCAGCTTCAACAAGGGTGGCTTCGGAGTAGGGGGCTATGCCGATGGCTTTGCCTCCGGAAACCTGGAGGAGGATGGCGTCGCCTTGGTTCAGGGTGTGGCCAGCAGCGGCGAGGGTGTCGGTGAGGGATTCTGAGCGGATACCTTTGATTACTTGTGTGTGCGGGCCAACATCAAACGTTTTCTTAATGGTGATTACACCCTTTTGAGGTGTAACCCTATTATACCGCGCGGAGTCAAGAGTTTGGCCGAAGAATTCCGGATCATCTGCAAACGCGCTTAGGCGTCGCCCTGACTGACCTGCATTGCTGGTGAATCCCCGTTGCCTTTCTGCATTCGTGGTCTGGCTGAAGAATTCTCCATCATCCATATGCTTGCCCATGCGCATGGCAAGGGCAGCCTCATCGTCGGCTGTGGCTTGCTGCCACACTCGTTTATACTCCCGGTAGCGGCCCAGGAGATCATCCGCCTTATCCGCCAAACGACCAAGCTTCTGCTTGCCAACAACACGCAAGTCATCAAGGTTACGGATTCCTGCGCTCATCGCGTTGGCAGATTCCATGCGCTCCGCTGATTTGAAAGATGTGAAAATCTTTTCAAGCTTGCTGAGTTGTTTTGCCTCCTTGCCAACTTTCATGATCTTCTTTGCGTTCTTGAAGATCCTGACAATCTTGTTCACCTTTGATACAGCGGCGACTCCCAATGGCACAAAGTTGAGCGGGTCAAGAATAACATCGCCAGCGAGGTTGATGAATGGCCGATAGGTGTTGATCCACGGTTGATCGCCATATGCTTGCGTCAGCATATCGGCATATTCAGGCACATTCTCCCAACCCAGCATGGTGTATTTCACCGTGTGATCCGGGTTGATAAACAGGTATGGATTTTGAGAGTCAATCGCCATTTGGATAAATTGCTTTGTCAGTACGCTTGGTGTTTCCAGCGCATCCCAAATCTGCCCGCCGCCAAGGCTTCTTCCAACGGCATATGCATCCGTCGCATCCCTTCTCGTGGCATCGCTGAGAGCCGAAAAATATAACGATCCTTCTTTGTCTGGCGAATTTTGAAGAGCGCCAAATGAAACTGTATCAAGAAAGCCAGTCAGCAATCCGACCACATTTTTCTCAGCCTGACTCATCTGATTCCATCCATTTTGACCAACCTCTGCCATAGCCAATCGCATCTTCTGCTCCTGCGTGAATGGCTCAGTAAAGAGGAAAGTTCCGTTCTTCATAGAAGCGGCAATGCCAGGGTATTCTTTGAAGAACTCATCCATGGTTCTGTTTTCAACAGCCTGAACATAGTCCTCATTGGTGAAAGTTCTAAATGGAGGAGGAGCCGCCGGGGGCTCCAATAGCTGCAAACCGAAGAGAATTGATTCTCTTTTTATTCTCTCCGGCATATCTTCTTTGATGTATGTCTTACCTTGTGCTACGCTATCCAGATATGAAATCTGCTGATCTGATAGCAAGGAAGGATCAAGCTTAAGGTCATTGATCAATTGTTCTGTCTTGGTCGATTGGCTAGATGTCGGTTGATTATAGAACTTATATGGACCTTGCGAATAATCAATTTGGCTCTGCGCGTCATTTTTCCAAATGCCGTTGGTCTGCATTGGAACAGTAATTGGAAAGGGGCTCGATGAATCAGTGTTTGTTGATGATTTATCAGGTTGGGTCTCTGCTTGAGCAGACATCCCTGGCAGTAATGCTCCGCCTCGCAAAAAACCCAAGACCTTTTGCCCATGGTCTTGTGTCGACGTGGGCTGAGGGTCATCGTGGTGAATCACAATCGGGAAAGTAGAATCATCTGTTTGCGTTTGCCCCCAAGGAACATCGAATGATGCGGGCAGCCCTCCACCTTTTATAGGAGTCGTATTGCGCGAATCAAGATTGGCGTATACATCCTGAACCAGCCCATCATAATTTGAGTTTACACCAGCATTCAATTGCGACAATAAGCCATTGAAGAAATCCTCACTGCCGCCATTCTGCGACGCGAGCTTATGGAGGTAATCTTTCGTGTTTCTAGATTGATCGATCAGCGTTTTGTATTCATTTTCAAAATCCTTAAGGTCATCTGCGGTAGTGTTCGGATTGCTGAGCAGGTAATTGTACTCAATCATAAAGTTCTGCTGTTGTTGCTTTAGCTCAAGATTTACGGGCAGCAAGCCTTCCTTTCTACGTTTTTGATCTTCTTCCGAGTTCGAATACTCTCTCAAAAACGTCTTCGGCGGCAGCCCTCTCGCCCGGCGTTCCACATCCTCTTTGTCTTTTTCATCATACTGATACCCGCTGGCGTTCCATTGCTTCTCGCTTACCTGAACGTATTTAGGATCGATTATGTTGCCTTTCTCATCGTTCGGATCAAGCCCAAGCAACCTGGATCTATTGACGGATCTTTCATCGAAATAATCCTTCATTTTTCCAGTATCAAGGTCTTGATTTTTTGGATCGTAGGAAAGAATGCCTTTCTTCTTCAATGCATCGGTCAAGCTGAAAACTGATGGATCTGTAATGGTTGGATCAACTCCGTTGAGTCCCTCCATTTGCTTGGCTTTTGCTGACGCAACCTTCACATCCACGTCAAAATCTGCCTTCAATGAGTTCACCAAACTGTTTGTCGTACCCATTGCTGCCCAATAGAGCCGGTTGCCCAGCGTATCCTTGGTGCTGGTGGGGTCATACTTGCCCTCTCCCAACCCGTAGGCAGCAAAAACTTTTTGCTTGACGTCATTGTATCCGGCTACATCCTGGGAGCCATATGCCGCTTTCGCCGTGGCATCGGCAGTCTTCAGGGAACTTACCACCTGATCCGGTGCGTTCAAGGCGACCAGCCGGCCAACAATATCTGCATTGGTTTCTTTCTTGTCAGCCACCGCTTTCACATTGGTCACATTCACCGCTTGATAATTCTTGAACGCCTGATCAACGCTGTCCACCGCCCGGCTGTTCTTCGCCAAACCCGCACGCCCGGCCTTCACCTGTGACAACGTCTTGTCCATGGCGGACTTGGCGGCGTCTGTCTGCTTGCCGATCTCCTTTTCCATGCGCTCAGTCTCGCTGCCCACGATCGCGCCGTGGATCGTGGAGCGGGCCAGGCCCCGGCGCAGCGCGTCGGTTTCCGTGGCGGACTTCAGCTGCTGCACGGCCTGCGTGAGCTGGTCACGGGCCTGCGAGCGGAAGGTGGAGTAGCCCTCCTTCGCCTGCCGCTCCGCACGATTCAACGCGCCGGCTTGCCGGCGCTTGTATGGGTCAAAGGTGTCTTTTTTCCATTTCTCCCAGCTCTTGGGGGTCTGGCCATACGGGTTAGCCAATACAGCCAAAGGGTCGTTCTTCTTCGCCATGTTGCGCCTCCTTTACGGTGTTGAATGAAAGCCGGGCGGAGGGGCATTCCCCTCCGCCCGTCAATGCATGCGCTCCTTCGAGTATGAAACCCTCGCCTACAGGATCCGCAGCCTCTGCCCCGGATGAATGATCCAGGGCGCCTTGATGCCGTTGTCCTCGGCGATGTCCTGCCAACGCTTGCCGTAATGGTTGGCGATGCGCGACAGGCTCTCGCCTTTGGCAACGGTGTGGATGATTGGCTGCGTGGTCGGCTCCTTCTCCGCTGCGACGCCGGGGATCCGCAGCTTCTGACCGGGGAAGATCACATACGGCGCTTTGATAGCATTGACTGTGGCAATGGTCTGCCACTTCACGCCATAGCGCCTGCCGATGGCGCTCAGCGAGTCGCCGCGTTCCACGGTGCAGACCACATCCTCCGTCTCCGGATGCGGCTGAGGCGGTTCTGGCGACGCGGGGGCCGATCCCTCTGCCGGCAGGTCATAGTCCAGGAAGCTGGCATAACCCCAATGCTCCCAGCCGCCGGGCAGGCCGCTGATCACCACGCCGGACACCACATTGGCTGACTCCACAACCTTGCCGCCGCCAATGTATAAGCCCACGTGATGCATCACGCCCAGGTTGTTCACGCTGAACACCAGCACACCGGGTGTCCTGGGCATGGTGGCCAGCTTGCCGCGCACCTTACACTGCTTCCAGAGCATGTTGGCGCTGGCGCTGGCCACAGCCTGACCCATCTCCCGCCGCACATCCTGCAGAAAGTTGCTGCAGTCCTGCACGCGCACAGGGCCGGCAAAGGGGGATTTCTTCGGCGCCACGGCCTTGCCCAGCCACTTGGCGCATTTCCCCATGGCATAGTCGCCGTTCAGTTGGTAATAGCCGTTGCCCATCCTGCCACCATACTGCCCCTGCTTTGACCTCAGCAGCGCCATAGAGCACTTCTGCCCCGTCGCGCCATACACATAGCCCTCGCCCACACGGGCTTTTGCCCGTGCGACATAGAGTGATGCCTTGATCGGTTTAATTGCCATGGTTCCCTCCTCAGAAGCCAGTCTGATTGGTCGGGTCGTTGAAGATGCCAAAGGCAGCCACCAATGCCAGCAAGCCGTTCAGAATGGCCTGCGCCGCTTCGCCGGTGATGCCGATGCTGTCCCACAGACTGAATGTGTCACCCACCAGCAGGATGAGCGCGATGGCCGCCGTCCAGGCAGCCTTGGACAGGTAACGGTTCTGAATGGTCTTCATGGTCTTATTCCTCCTTCTTCAGTTCGTCGATCCGCCTGTGCGCGGATTTTACCGATTCTTCCAGCCGTACGATGCGACCCTCGTGGTCGCGGATCTGCGCGTCATGGTTGGCGTATTGGCCCTCCATGCGAGACAGCTTGTCATTGATGTTGCGGTCCATCGTATCCAGCTTGAGAGATTGCTGCTTGAGCGCTTCTCTCACCTCAGCCCGATCGGTAGCATCCCGCTCAATTTTTCTGTCACGGTCTTTTCTTCGACCCACAAAAAAGCCCAAGGCAGCAAACGCAAGGCTGCCAAGGCCAGCCAACGCGCCGGCAGCCCATTCTGGAATTGGCATGTGGATCCTCCATCAAGAATAAATTATTATTGCTAAACTACGTATCTAGACTCTTGCATCTGAAATTGTTTGCTGAACCGAACCGTATGAACTAACTATACTGAGATCCCATGTACCATTGATGTCATTTGAATTACTGCCCCATGCATCACGAACAACAACTGAACAATTGTAGGTCCATGGTTGAGTATTGGTCATGATCCAGACGGCCGCTTTGTTATCAGCCGTATATCCAAACCGAACGGGAATGATAACACTACCGCCTTGTGCCGAGGCACTGAAGTTCACCCATTGGCTTCCACCAGCATATGTATATCCGCCGACAAGAACACTAAATCCTCTGGTAGCACCATACCCATATACATCCACCCAAAAGCCAATCATATCGTTGCTCCAGAGGGTCGGTAACTTTATCTGGATGGCACCAGAAAAGGATGTGTCTGTTTGCCGAAACGCAGCAACAAACCCTCTGTGATAGAGGTTTGTAACCACATCAACCGTCGCCGCCGCCCCAAGTGTATCTCGAACACCTGCAGCCGTAGCATCATCCAGTAACGTTTTGGCAAAGTCAGAGATGTAAGCTTTAACAACGATTGCGGTGCCAGCCGGATCTTCCGCAACGTTGTGCGGCATCACAGAAGGTGAATAACCACCAAACTCGCATGGCATACAGAAAATGTTGTATCTTGTATACTGCGGAATGTTGAAGTAAAGTGCATATACTCCGGCATTGTATCGCAAGTCAAAGCTGGCAGGACCAATACCGATATCCGAGTAGATTAACTGGGCGAAAACGTAGTTGGCATTATTGCCGGGTTCCCCGGTAATGATCAATTTCCAGTGCCCTCTGCCGGGCAGGTTGGGTGTGTTCGAATATCCGCTGACCTCAAGCGTTGCGCCGGACAAGTTGATTGGCGGCACGAATGTCAGGAGCTTCCACCAACCTGAGCCGCTGGACTCCTTATGGGCGAGCCATCTCATGGGGGCTACCGCAAAGCCCCCCTTACGAATTTCGCCGCCCACATCAATGTCATTTTGGATCACAGCACAGCCCTTGTTCACCTCAGCATCATCGTCGTCACCGACAATCATTGCCTGCGCAAATGCACCAAATTGCGCCTGGGGATCATTCACAACAGGCCGATGCCAGGCGAACAAACTCGGCAGGTGTTCAATGATCGCATCTGAGTAAGCTGAGCTGGTCAGGCTTCCCGGTGCGGCATTCGTTACCTTCACGAAAAGGGTTTTTCGATCCGTTTTCTGCAGGCCAGAAACCGTGAATCGATTGTCCAGCCCCTGCCATTCGCCAAGGGATGCGTTGAGATAATTGATATCGTCAAAACTATACTGCACCGGCCATGTGTCTGCCAGTTTCTCTTCACTCTGCTCTGCGTAGCCGGTGTCCGTCACCCGGATGTGCACAACCGCCTGCTCCGCTGTGCGGTCAATGCCCACAACAGTGATGGTGGGTGCCCGAAGCCTCCTGATTGTAAGCTGCACACCGAGTGTGTAAGGGCTGACCTGCGGCGGCTGGGCGCCGTCAGTCACCTTTGCGCGAATCTCTATCAACCTGTCTGCCTTATCGACGGTCAGATTGCCCACTGTGTAGGGGATGGCAACGCTGCCGCTGGCTGCTGTGCTGCTGCCGCTGGCCAGAGCAGTGCCGTCGGCAAGCTCCACGGTATATGTCATGGGCATGGGGGTTCCATCCTGAGTGTGGGTGTTGTATGTTCCATCCAGTGGCCGTTCCACCGTCAGTGTGATGTTTTCACCTTCAAAAGGTGCTGGATTACTCGGTGTCAGTGACAAAGGCGCATCTGGCGGGATACGGTAGTCGATTACGAAGGGCACAGTCGCCCACGCGGAGCGGTACACATTGCCATCGGTCCAGGCAGGTGTCCTGGATCGCATCCGGACCATGCATTGTGTCTTGTAGAAATATTGGGCAGGCTGCAGAGGATCTGTCTGCAGAACCCAGGCAGCCTTAAGGTCGGGGATCCCAAGATCAGCATCAGGAAAAGAGATCTGTGAAACCCCCAGAGCACTGGTATAGCATTGATCAGGCTCACCCTCCGGGCCACGCCAGGCTGCACCATCTATGGAGAACTGCAGCTCATAACAAAGATCTGTTGCCTTAATGTAACCGGATGTATCTGAGCTGTCAGAGCAGTCAAACGTTTTGCTGTCGCCGTAGATCGTGCCGACGGCAGTCATGGTCGGTGTTGTAAGCTTGGGAGCTCTGGAAATCCAGTCGATATACAGCTCAGGGGGGGTGGCATGTTCGGCTCCGTCGCCCTCCCAATAAGAGGCACTGCTGTCGCCTCGGTTGATATACAGGCACGTCGTGGTTGACACCACCATTGCGAACAGCCATGCCGGATCAGTGATGCTGAATTCCGCCCAGCCATTTTCGGCGCAGCTTGCCTCCTTGTATGAGGTGCCGGTCGCTGCCCTGGGGCGTTCCCCGTAGGCGTATGTGTCCTTACCCATGCCCTGGCCAACATATAAGCGGATGGTCCGGGCATACGAAACATGGGATTTCAACCGCACACGGATCCGCGCAGGGTAATAGTTGGCGTTCTTTGCGCGGATCGCAGCAAAGTCAAAGTACACAATACCGTAGTAATTGGTGTATGTGCCAGAGGAGCCCTGAATGATTGTTGAGGTCGAGGTGCTCCATCCGACGTTGCTGGAGGTGTAGCCCGAAGAACTGGGGGTGTATTTGGTTTCAGCCATGGTTTTCCTCCTGTCGGTCCGCTCTGGCGAATATGCCGATGCCTGTCCTACCTTTGCCGATCGATGTGTGCTGCACAATGTTTGAGTTTCGGACAAACAGGCCCTGCTTGGTCAGGCTGTTTACCTTATACTGTTTGTTGCCATTGTCCACATTGTATGTGTGCAGCTCATACTCCTTTGACCCGCTGTTGAGCACAGGCGCGATTGCCATGTGCGCGGCTTCAGGGTCTCCCACGGTCAGGCTGCCGGTAAGCGTGTAGTTGGAGTGAAGTGTGCCCGTCTGCACCATATCGGCGGTGATGATACCGGCAAACAAGAGCTTTGTCATGAGCCGCCCCACGCTGAAAGCCGCGGAGTTCTCCGGTGCAGCAACCCATGCCTTGCCATCCCATTGGAACACCTTGTAACCGTCGCTTGTCTTGAACCAGACGTCTCCAATGTTGTATATCCCGCCGGTCGGCTCCGATGGCTGATAGAAGACAGCGCTGGCTCCAGCCATGAAGTCAATCTGATTTTTCAGATATTCGTCAAGCTTTTTGTATTCAATCGTTTTGTCGGGAATTCCATCGGCTGTGATGCCAGTTTCATTGAACAATACGGATGTGCCGTTCCGCGCGAGAATTTTTAGCCCGTAAATACTCTCATCTTTGTTCACATCGCCAAGAAGAACACGGTCGTGGTCTCCATCATTGATCCTGATGAGGTTCTTTGAGATCTGGAGCCTCTCTCCCTCCCCCTGAACTGTGATATTCTGCGTGTTGATGATCCCGGCTGAAAGGGAGTTGATGTTTGCATCCTCAATATCTGCAGATGTCACAACGAGCTTATCCACCGTTGCCCGGTCGATCTTGGCGTTGGTGATTGCAGCATCCTGCACATGATAGCTGGCAATGGCCTCGTCGCCGATCTTTTCGGCCGTGACCGCGCCGTCTTCCAGCTTGTCACCGTCCACGGTGTCAATGTCCTCCGCCAGCTCCTCGGAAAGCTCCTCGCGGGTGATGCCGCCCTGCACTTTCTGAAACAGGTAGCGCAGCATGTCGTTGAGCCTTGCCAGATTGCCGGCCGACAGATCCTGCAGGTCCACATAAGCGCTCATTGGCCGTCCTCCCTTTCATACAGCATGGTCAGGCCCGTCAACTCCACGGCGCTACCCTCCACATTCTCGATCATGAGTGACAGCGTCCTGCCCCGCAGGCGCAGAGGCGCCTTCACTGTGCCACCTGTTGATGGCAGATCGATGACTTTGCCCGTTTCCTTGCCCTGAGTCTTTGCTGTCAGCCGAAGCCTGCCGCCCTTGCCGGTCACCAGCGCGCCGGTCACGGTCTTCCATGCGCTCCGGTCGCCAAAGTCGGTCTCCGGCGTGACCCAGCGCATGCTGATCGGTTGGCCGCCATAGGTTAGCGCGTCTTCACCGCCCCAGACGCACACCTGGTTTCCGCTGGCAAACCGAAGCGTGTCGCCGGGCAGCCAGGCCGACACCGCAACGCCTTCGCGCACCATATAGGACCCTTGGCCGATGTCAAACTCCACCACGGCGTTGTTGGTCATGGAGCCGTCCACCGGCAGCGCCATCAGCAGCCTGCCCCGGTGCACGGTGCCGCAGGCGCCGGCCAGCGCCGCAGCGCTGCGGTTCAGCCGGGTCCAGAACGCACTCATCGCATCGCTGCCCAGCAGCTCGCACCGGGTGCCGTCATAGGCCATGATGCCCAATGGGGAGAGGAAGAAGGCTCCGTTCTGCCACTGGCAGATGGATAGCGGCGAGAGCGTGCCGGCTGTGGAGAGCACCGGCACCACCTGGTAGTCGCCGGGCGTGGTGCCGGCCACGCGGAACACACTCTTGCCCTTGAACACCACGATGCTGTCAAACAGGTTGGCCACTGCCGTCACGGCGTCACCATCCCAGGTGGGCCGCACGATCTCGCCGGCGCTGTCGGTGCCGATGGCCCAGTTGGTGGGGTTCATGTCGTCGGAAAAGAAGGCCGAGTTGGGCCGGGTGCGCTCACCGGCGCACCACACGCGCTCCGCGTGCAGGGCCAGGCTGCACCCCATCGGGCGGTTCTCACGGGAAAGGCGCACGCGGAATGCGTTTGTGCCATCGCTGGTGAGCTTCACCGGTGTGCCGCCGGGCGTTTCAGCCACCTGAAACGTGCTGTCGGTGGCCTTCACGACATAATAAAACTTTCCATAGGGCGTGCCGTCGTGGGCAATGATCCCGCCGGGCATGAAGCCATTCAGATTGGGGATGTCCACCACCACGGCGTCGCCGTTATGAAACCCATGATTGGACAGGGTGATCTTATCACTCGCGATGTCGTAGCGTGGCGCTGTAGCTTTCCACATGCCATTGGCAGCCCGGATGCGCCACCCGTTGAGCCCGACACTGGTCAGGTTGACCGCGCCGCCGCCGGGTGAAGCGGCAAGCCGAAAAGACGTAGCAGTGTAGTCGCGGATATAATAGGTCTGCCCCACCGACAGGCCTCCGGGCAGCATCCGCGCTTCGTTCAGCCCCAGCACCACGGCATCTCCATCATGCAACTGGTGATTGGCAATGGTGATTTCGTTGATCCCGATGTCAACAGCGGGTATACCAAGCCAGGATGCAGCACCCAGCTTTTTCACCGCCCAGCCGCTCATGCCAGCGCTCAGAAGATCGATGGGCTGGTCCGCGCCGGGTGTTGCGGCCAGTTTGAATTTGTTGGTGTCAATGTATTTCACATAATAGGTGTGCCCGGCGTAAAGCCCATCGGGCAAATAGCTGTTCTCATCGGCAATGCCAAAGACCAAAGCGTCACCATTGCCAAAGCCGTGCGCAACCATCGTGAGTGCATTCGTGGAGAGGTTGATGGCGGTTGGCACAGTTGCCATCCATTCATCGGCATTCAGCCGGCGCATGGCCCAGCCGGGCACCCCCGCGCTAGTAATGTCCACAATCGGGCTGCCGGCATCAGTAGTTTTGGCAAGCTTGAAATTGTTTGCGTCCACCACACGGACATAATAGGTCGTGCCCGCCGCGATGCCGCCGGGCAGCACAGCAGCCGGATCGATGCCGAACTCCACGGCGGTGGGCCGCTTGTTGCCATCCAGGTCCTTCAGGCCATGATTGGTCAGCATAAACGTGCTGGTCTTGGCACTGGCTGCGATCCTGCCATTGAGCCAGGTGGTGGGCAGGCCTTTGCGCACTCTCCAGTCGCCATAGTTTGAAGCGGCAAACGTGACCAGATCGTTGGGGTCGTTTTTGGTGTTGCTCACCTGAAACGTATTTGCAGACAAAACAACAGCATAATAGCTTTTGTTCCGCTTGATGTTGGATGGCATGCTGCCGGAAAACACATCGAACACGATCTCATCGTCGGTCATGAGCCCATGATTGGTCAGCGTGATTGTGTTGGCGGACGTGACGGCAATGGAGCCCTCGCCCAGCCATTTTGCCTTGGCCACGCGCCAGCCCACCGCCCCCTCGCCCTTCAGGTTCACCGCGCCGCCGTTCTTTGTGGCAGACACCCGGAAGGAATCCGGTTTATCGTCATACACAAAATAGGTGTCATTCTCCACAATGTTGGTGGGAAGCTTTCCCTTCAGCTTCTCAAACACGACCTCGTTGTCTTCCTTCAGGCCATGGTTGGTCAGCCGCACCGTGTTGGCGTTTACGCTCCAGGCCGGCATTCCCGTCACCCACGCTGCATCTGCGGCCAGCTTGCCAATCTTGCCCTCACCGCTCCAGCAATACACATTGTCTGTGCCGTTGGCCAGCAGGATCATTGCCTTGTCTTTGTTCTGATAATTCACATGGCTAAAGCGGCCACTGGTCACCGGCTGGCTGCCGGCAATGTCCTGCCAGGCGTTGTTTGCCCACTGCCAGAGGCCTGTGTCGGTTGCTGCCAGCAGCTTGGTTGTCACCGATCCGTCGGCGTTGTTTTTATAGAAATTCATGAGCGACCGGATGGGGCCAGGCGCTGCGGCAATGGCAGTGTCCACCGCCCAACCCCGCGCCATCCGTAGCACGCCGCCGGAGGTGTCGCAGTTGGCGGCGTCGCGGCTCATGTGCATCGGCGTGTCGTTGCCCTCCAGGCTTTGGTTGATGCCGGTAAAGCGCTCCATCGAGAAGCTCAGTTCCTGTTCATCGGCAAATCGCATCGTCACACCCCCTCACGGCATTGGGCAATAGGCCTGCCGGATGCTCAGGTTCTCCGGCGGCCTTTGCTCCCGAAAGGCCTGCACGGCGCTGAGCCATGCGTCCATCCACACCTGCATGCGCTCAAACTTCCTGCGCACACGGAAAAACGCCGCTGCCGCGTAGCTGGCAAGGGCTGCATGGGCCTCCTCCGGCAGAAGCTGCGGCGTGCTGCCCTGGCCGGGCGCAGTACCACCCAGCAGCACCTCCGGCGCGCAGCGATAGGTCACCACCACCGTGCCGCCTGCCGGAGCGCCCGGCACGGCCACAACCCCGTCGTCGGCGCGGTAATGGGAAAACACATGGGCCTTGCCCGCGCCATCGGCGCCGAAGTCAAAGCCCGATTTCACCGCCAGGATGCCGCCGGGGGCCACCGGGTGCAGCAAAACCTCCGGGTCAAAGCGCCGGTTCTCATCCAGCCGCACGGCCTCAGTGGCCTCCGGTTTCAGCACGCTGCTGCACAGCAGACTATAGGCTTCGTTATATGCGCCCAGAAACAGCGGGGCCAGGCCCTCGCGGCTTTCCAGCTCCTCACCCACGTTGGTCAACGTCAGCAGATCCAGGTCATAAGTCGTCATGTCCTCATCCTTTCCTCCGGCAGCAGACCGGCGCTTCATTGTTGCCTTGTCAGCCCTTCCAGCCGGATAGCCCTGTGTAGCCGATGCCGGCGTTTTTCAGCACTTCCAGGATCGGCTCCGGCACATCACAAATGTCCTCCCCGCGCCTCAACGCAAACATGTAACCGTTCACGCCGCCCTCGATCACGTTGCCCAGCCGGTCGGCACCATCCAGCGCCGTGATGCGGATGTCCATCCGCCGTGCTTGGCGAAACACCTCGCGGATTCGCTCCACGCCCTGCTCCAGCGTTTCCTGCCTGCCCGGCGCGGCGTTCTGCTGCGGCACGGGTTCAGTTTTGGTGGCTGCTTTGGTGGTGTTTACAGTTCGAGCCATGGTGTCCTCCTGATTTCAAATAGGGCAAAGCCCTGAGTGGTCAAAGTGAGAGATAAAGAAGGGAATGAAAGGTTTTGCAGCATCCCCCCACCCCCGACCCCCTCCCCCGTCAAGCTTTCAGGGCTTTCCTGACTGCCATTGGGGGAGGGGGAGCATTCTGCAGGGCTACACCCTGCACCCAAATTCAGGCGGAGATCTTCCGGTAGGGGCCGGGCTCCGTCCCGGCCCGCTCAATGCTTATATCTCAGGGTCGGGGGGTGAGGGTTAGCCGCTGATCCCGTGCTCGATCCGGACCATGAAGCCCTGCTGCAGCACCTTCACGGCGAAGGCATCCACCTTCCAGCCCACGGTGCTGATCTGCTCCAGCGGGTCGCTGGTGCCCGAGTCACCGGGCGTTTTCACGACGGCGCGGGGGCGGCTGCTGCCTTCAATGTCCACCACGCCATAGGCGTTCTGGCCGAGCACCAGCGTTGCGGCGGTGCTTGCCTCACCGGGCCGGATTTCCCTGCCGTCCAGTTCGGCGGCCTCTCCAGTGTAACCGGTCGTCAGAACCAGCTTTGCCTGCCCTGCGACGCCGGCCACGGCGGAGGCCACCACGTCGGTATAGTCGGCAGTGATGCCGATGCTCACCTTGCGGCTGGCAAAGGCCGTTGCCTGCTCGCTGGTCAGCGGCTCAGCCAATGTGAGGGTCTTTGTGCCCGCGTTGTAGGAGCCGGAGGCCGCGCCGTGCAGCAAACCGTTCACATTGCCGGGCAGCGCAGCAGGCTTATTCACCTTGGCCTCGCTGGTCTCCACAAAGATCACGCCAAACAGCCTGCCGATCTCACCGCTGAAGATGGCCTCTGCGTCCTGGTATTTGGCCACATCCTGCCACAGCTCGTCACTTTGCAGGTCATAGGTGGTGTCCGGGCCCACGATCGCCACATAGTAGCTCTTGCCGCCGCGCACAAAGGGTAGCGCCTTGTTCTTCTTCAGCAGGCGGGCGGCCTTGCGGATGTCGGCGGTGGAGAGCACATCGGTGCTCAGCAGCAGCGAGCGGCCGGCTTTGCCGTTGGCATACATCACGTTGGTGCCGGTGCTGTGCAGCGCGTCGCGGATCAACGTGTCCACGGAGAGGGCGCCCTGGTCGGCCATCAGGTCCACCGCATCGGAAATGACGGGGTCAATGGCCGTCAGGTCCAGCAGGTCACTCACGGCCACATAGCCGCCGTAGCCGGCCACCGTGGTGGTGATCTCGGTGCTTTCCAGCGCCTGCCCATCGGGGATCACGCCCTCGGTGAGCGCCGTGGTCACCGCAGGAAAGGGTGTCCACTTGCGGAAGCTCACCATTTTGCCGTTCTGGCGCTTGTAGGGGCGCTTCTGCGCGTATTCATAATGCACCAGCTTGGGCTTCATGCTCTCCAGCAGCTGGCGGTCGTAATAGGTCTGCATCTCGGCGGAAAGGCCGCTGGCAGTGGTCAGATTGGTGTTGTAAGCCATTTACATCGCTCCTTACTATGGTTTGATTCTCTTCCCCATCCTGATTTGCTCCTCATACTGCTTGCGCAGGCGGTTGAACTGGTCGCTGGGCATGCCTGCATAATCCGGCGCGGCGGCTCCGGCAGCGCCCCCGGCCCGCAGCACGTCAGGTACCGCGTCGTTGCGGCTGCGCACCCGCTCCAGCGCCTCGGCCTCGGCCTGCTGGCGCACGATACCGCCATACACAGAAGCAAACACCGACCACAGGCTCCTGCCCTGCAAGAGTGCATCCCGCACAACCTCGTCGGAGGCCAGGAAGCTCTCCAGGTCAAAGCCGGGGAACACCCGCTGGATGTCTGCCTCCTCGGCCAGAAGCTTGAGCGCCATGCGGTTCAGGCCGTCGGCCCCGGCCATGCCCATCCCGTTGGGATCCAGCCCGCCGGGAGCGGCCATGCCGGGTGTCATCGGGTTTGCCTGCGGGCCCTGGCCCATCACTGCACCCGCCGGGTCTTCCGGCAGCTGGCCCATCGCCATCTGCGGCATCGCGCCGGGGTTCAGCCCCATGCCTGGCATTTGCGGAGCCGCCTGCGGCAGGCCCTGGGCCTGCGCCGCCATCTGCGAAAGCATTGCCGGAGTCTGCGGCTGAGCCGCCAGTCCGGTCGGGGCGGGCATGGCCATCGAGGGCAGGCCGGCCTGCGGGCCCTGGGCCCCGTCACGGCTCCACTTCCTGCGGGCGGCGGCGAGCCTTCGGGCAAAAGCCGCGTCCACTTCCTTCTGTGAGCGGTAATATGCCGGATCGTTCTGGGCGGCGTCGTCCCGCCCCGGCTTCTGGGCTTCCATCAGCGTGGCCTCTTCCTCGGCCTTCTGTTTCTGATCGACCGGTTTGCGATTTTCCATGTCCATCCTCCTGTCGGTTTTCGCGCCTTTCCGCGTTGTCAAACCACGCCGGTGGGCAGGCCTGGGCCTGTGCATCCGGGTAAGCTCGTGTTTGATGTGGGTTGGATTGATTGGGTGATTTCTTGAAACAGTGTGAAATGAAGATGTGCTTTGTTTGCGGGATCAGTGTAAACCAAAGCAAGAAAAGGTGTCAATGTTTGCACACGGGAAAACCTGAGAGGTACTCCTCAAACGGAAAGGAATGAACTTGTCCCCCTCATAGAGGGGGATGTCGCTAGCAAGCGGCAGGGGGGATTTCCTAAAATGCCGCCGCAAGGCGGCAGGGGGAGTTCAGTCCAGAGCGATCGGGCCGGGACGGAGCCCGGCCCCTACTGCTGGGAGCGTATTGCATCAACTAATCAGCCTGGGCCAGTACTGGCCTCCGCCTTAGTCTTCGCCTCCTCGATCATTGCGGTGAACTGCTCTAAAAAGCTCTCCTCGTCAATGGAGCAAAGATCCTCGTGCTTCAGCATCGCGCCGGAGTCTTTCTTACCCAGCACCTGCGCTCCCTCAAACTTCCACCCCTGGTAGCGCACCACGCCGTCCTTCACCGGGAAAATGTCATAATAAATACCGCCTGCCGCATCGGCATAACTGTCGGAAGGTCTTTGATCGGTCTTGCTCGCGAACAAATAGGTGATGAAATAGTACTCCTGCCCCACCACAAGCGCAAATCCTGATTTGTCATATCGGCGGGAGGATTGCCCAAACAGCACCCTGACAGATTCCTTCTTGTCAGGTGCTTCTCCATACAGGGTGCTTTGCACCGTCACATCGCATATTGAATTCCAGTTGTCAAACTGTATTATCTTTCCGCCGATTTCTCTGGTTTCGATGAGGTTGATCTCCTGCACCCGGTCAATCTTCCCTTTGAAAATGAAGGTGTTGCCCATGTTTCCAAAGGGATTCTCGCCGTTAAACAGCGAAATGTCCGCCTCCTCATAAACTGGGTAGGGCAGCGGCGTGGCATAGACCACAGTGACCCCCTCCGGCCTGGCGCAGGAGCAGAGGCAAAGCAGCACGGCAAGGAGGAATACCAGAATGAAAAGCCGGTTGCGGTGCATGGCGCGGCCTCCCGTAAACATGAGATATCATCAATATAACGGTTATGGGAATTTCTGTCAATCGCCAATGTGGAGAGCGTGTGGCCCGCAGTCAGAAGTGCTTTATAGAGAGATGTTTTACAATGAGACTAGTTTGCGGCTTTTAGTTGCACCCCTTCCTCTTCAACTCCTGCCGTATCAAATCCTCTTTTTCCTGCCCACTCAGCCTGTCCCAGTTCTCATGGGTGACCACGGGAAACCTGACCGTTACGATTTCATCCGGCCCCGGATCGCGCTTGAGTTGATCGGAGCCGCATGCAATGCATGCGGTCTTGTAGTTCTCCGTATCCAGGCTTACGCCGTTCACTAGGTCACAGGAAACGCCAAACACCTTTGCAAAGCATTTTGATAGAAAATTCTTTTCTGCATCTTTCCCGAGAATTTTAACAAGAATTCGATCGACCTCTTCGCTGGCAGAATCGTAAAAATGGTTGATGTAGGAGTAATACCTACCGTCCTCTGTATTGAACAAGCCAATTCCATA
This sequence comes from Bacillota bacterium, assembly GCA_023435705.1. Classification (GTDB taxonomy): domain Bacteria; phylum Bacillota; class Clostridia; order Christensenellales; family UMGS416; genus JAEYRA01. Next base: position 224,487 of record JAEYRH010000004.1, read on the forward strand.
AAGAAATTCCGATGTAGAGTACACATCACGCTTTGAACCACAATTCTGGCAAGTAAATACCGCTCTGTCTACGGTCATCGTGCGTGCGCCTCCGCAATCTGTCTCTTGTTGGGCTGACTATCTGGTCTGAAAAATCTATTCTATGACAGTTGGCCTGTTCTCATCGCCTCGAAATACCGGCCCAGAATAACCTCAAAATCGGAATTCAATTGGAGCTCGTGATGCTCAAACAGAATAACCGTTTCGCTCTGAGTATTAACTACTTCAACATCCATGCCTCCGGTTTCCCAAACGCTTATTTGTCCCAGCGAAAATGCTGACTCTTGTTCGAGTGTCACACAGGGCACAGGGCTTCCTTCCGGTGAATGCCTGATATTTTCAGTAA
>JAEYRH010000007.1 GCA_023435705.1 Bacillota bacterium
GTGCAAAACGACGGTATCGTCGTTTTGCTATTACACCATATGTGTGATGTAACTAGTTGTAATCTGTCCCAACTTTACTTGGGCTCATCTTTACTTTAAAAATTACTATTGGTCGTCTATTACTCGACTCTCCCCTTAATCATCTATAAAAATAAAAAAATGTATCACTCAAAATAAAATGTGTGATACATCTCTCAAAGAAAATATATTAGTTATCATAAAAACTGATAACACTCCTAAAAATAAAAAAACTCCTATCCATATAGATATGAGCACACAAAAAAAACACCTGTTAAAATAATTGACGGGTATTCCAGAGATTATCTGATACCTCTTACACGACTGGTTAGCTAACGCAAACCATTAATAAAAAAATAATATAGTTATATTATATCATCTTAGTCGTAAGCTTACAAGCTAATTTTATTTATGCAGCACGTCATTGTTTCAAATAAAACCCTTGATTTTACAAAAAAAGACTTAGTAACTATGAAATAAGATCACTTTACATAAAAGATTTTTATTTTTGATTAATAAATAAATACTTAAAAAATACTTTAAATTACTTTAGGACAAGATTTCAATTTTTAAAAACCAAGTAAAATCAATGGTTTGAGCTAATATGTTAATATATATTAAACCGACTTTTATTACGTATTAAACCGACTTTTATTACGTACCAATCATAATTAAACCGACTAAATTTACGATATAAATTCTAATAAACCGACTTAATGTATTGACGAAGTCGGTTTATTATAGTATATTATATTTAATGTAATATTTTCCATAAAAATAAATTGAAAGAGAGTTTTTTGAAAGATGGCAGACATAGGAGAATTAGAAAAAGAACGGAATATGATGATTGCTAAATCAAACGATATGATACGAAAATCAAGATATAATTTAAGTACCTTAGAGCAAAAGATCGTTATGTATTTGTTTAGCAAGATAAAGCCAGAGGATACAGATCTTACAGAATACAGCTTTGAAATCAAGAATTTCTGTGATGTCTGTGGCATTGACTATAACAACGGTGGTAACTATAAATACGTGAAATCCGTAATAAAGGGACTTTCAGACAATTCCTTTTGGATTGAAGAAGAAGACGGAACAGAAGTATTATGTCGTTGGATAAGAACTGCTAGGTTAAATAAGGGAACAGGCAAAGGCGTAATGAAACTTGATGAAACTATATTAAAACACGCAATAGGATTAATTAAAAAGGGAAATTACACTCAGTTTATGATGATTTACACCTTGCCGATGAAAGGACAGTATAGCAGACACTTGTATGAAATTTTAAAATCAAGGGAAATTGAAATTAATAAGTATCACAAAGAATTTGTGGTATATGAAGTGACAGAACTTCAGCGTATCCTTATGGCTGAAAATTATAAGGATTATTATGACTTCAAAAGAAAGGTCATAGAATATGCTTTGGAAGAAATTAATGAGTACTCTGATTTACAAGTTTATTTTGAGGAAATAAAAATAAAAACAGGTAAAAGAGGTCGGCAACCAATTGGATCACTAAAGTTCTTTATCAAGAGTAGAGATATATTTGATATTTGCACCACTAGAGAAGTAAATAACAAAATTATAAATAAACAAGCCAGGATAAAGGAATAGACCACTAGGGCACGTTATATTATCAAATCGATTACTATTCTAATAAATTAATTATCTTCCTCTTAACTTGTCCCACCAGGTTTTTGAGAGCTCAACTTGCAATCTATCTTGAAGTTTATCATAATCTTCATAAGCTTGTTGTAGTTGTTTTTCCCTATCCTCTAAAAGCATTTTAGTTACCTCTACTTGAGTTAAGGCTATTGTTTGTGCCTGCAGTTTATTCTGTAGCTGTATGATCATTTTTTGGGCCTGTATGAGTTCCCTGCGGGCTTCCACATCCTCTATAACCTCTATAGGTGCAGGTAAAGGATACTTGTCCTCTAAAATATCAAGTGCATAATCATCCAGTGTGATTTCCCTGCCCTTTTTGTTAGTGTGCCCACTAAAGTACTCTGGATGTCTCTCTATGTACTTTCTGACAGCTTGAGCATCGACATTCCTACCTTTGCAAAATTCAGTAATTGTCATAATTGCAAGCTCCTTTCAATACAAAGTATGATACATGTACGATATATGTATTATTTAAGTTCATCATAGCACTCAATTACTTGATATTCAAGGTTTTTAAGCTTCAAAAGTAATTATTAGCTACAACAGATATACGACTATGTCCTAGAGTCTCGCTTGCTTTGAAAAAACAACCGCAGTTAGTCAGAATAAAAAAGATGGAGTTCAATTGAACTCCATCTTTTTAGTATATAACATGAATTATATCATTAAAATATTAGGACTAGATCCACTGAAGGCAAGATCATAAATTGATACTCCGGAATTATTTCCAATATAATCAGTAGGAAGATTGGTAGTTTGTACATCAGATATATGCAAAACTGTTTTATATTGACAATAACATACAGGCGTAATATCTATAATATTTGCAAGTTGTGCAGCTGTCATTCTTGATGAAGAAATGATCTCGTCTATTGAAAACCTAGCATAAGGAACATATCTTTTTGCAGCATTATCTTTAATAAATAAAACTAGTTGCTGAACTCCATTCTTCCTCCAATCACCTGGAAGGGGATAATAGCTGTTACCATGCTTTAATACACTATTGATGAAAATATCAGCAATATCCTTTCCTGTGTATTTGCAAGAAGAACCAGTAGCAACAATCTGAGAATTGTTCAAGTTCAAAGTGAATTGATTCCAATTAAATGGACGTGAGGTCATTCTGGCTCCAACTGCTACGGTACGGTTCTCTTTTGTAATCGTCTGAAGCGAATGCTTATACTGTTTTCCTGTAATAATCTCTTGGTATGTTTCTTCTTGAATAAGATCTTTGACTGCTTTTGATAAGTACCCTAAATCTTTAATCTCCATTTTTTACACTCCTCCGTTGAGCTATATTTTTTACTGTCTACATCTGAGCTTATTTTTCGCTCTCAGCTACAAACACATCATATCACCCCTCCGAAACAATGTCAAGAGAAAAATTTCATAAATTTACCTTGTCTAATTATGTAAATAAATTTATTTAAATTTTCTACATAATAATATTTCCATAAGAGTTTAAATTTGTTATTCTTTTTATGGAGGTGATCCTGATGATTGATATTTGTGATTATGAATTGATTAAATCAATTAGTTTTCTACCTACTCCAACCTATGATGAACTCAAAGAAGAAATAAATCAGTTAACAATAGATAAAAAAATTCAAATTATTGATGAGATTATAAATGAGCATAAGAAAAAAGGATTATCAATACCATTAATTTATTGCTATCCTGATAAAACTTATATAATTCCTAATGTTGCTCAAAAACTAAAACTATCAGAAGCTTGTGTAAATATTGTTTTTGGTGAATATAGGACTGCAATTATACAAGAAGAACCATACCCTTAGGCATGGTTCTTCTTGTATAATTCAATTAAAAAGGTGTATCATTTGATACACCCAACTTATCATTAGCGTAAAATTGTAACTATTAAACCGATGAAACTCACAACTAATTGCACTGCACTAATAACTAAGGCAATGTTATCTTTATGATTTTTCATTACAGGCTCCTTTCTGTTGCGGAGCCTTCTTATACGTATTTTGGATAGCTAATAACTTTTTTTTACTAATCATATCTTTTTAAGTATAAATTACTACTTTTATGTAGAAACTGTTAAATAATCAGTGTTGACAGCTCCATACCGATATGATAAAATAGTATTTGCATAGAAAAAGTTAATTAAAATTTTTACATATAATTTCCTCCGCTGATGAATATGATACTGCGAATATCATATTGGTTAATGGGTGACAATTATAATTTTCACACACAATAAAAAATAAATAATCTAAAATAAAAGCATGTAAAAAATTATAGGTAGGGTAAAAAAACGTAAAATAACCCCTACCCTTAGTATAACATGCTTATTTATAATTTGTCAATAGCTTGTACAAAAAATGGAAAATTATTAATTACCATCTTATTCAAATGATGATAATTAATAATTTTTTTTAGTCATTATTTTAACATGACTTTTTATTTTTACCACTGATTATTTATATAAACCTCATTCAATGATGTTCGATAATAACTATGTCCTAAGTATTCGTTCACATATCCTAATGATTGTTCCTTTGTCATACCTGAATTTCTACATTCATCATATCGTTCTTGAGCTACCATTTTACGAATCGCATGGATACCTGTTTTAGCTTCAGAATATTCTTTATGCCCAGCTTTGAGCATATTATCATGCAGCCACTTATTTATGCTGTCTGGTTTCACTGGAAAAAGCCTTTCATTTCTTTCTAAACCTTTCATTTTTTCTTCTAAAAACTCAACATCCCTATCTTTAATTGGTAAATCTCTTGCTCTACCACCTTTGGTTGAGTGCATATGTATTACTTTGTTGCGTAAGTCGATTTCGCTTACTTTGATACTCGAAGATTCTTCTACCCTTGCAGCAAATCGCATAGAAAATTGTACTGCACCTCTGCTATGGCACTCTCTATCTTTCGTCAGATCCATAACTTCTTTTAGGTGTTCTTGCTTACAAACTACATCTCTTAACTTGCTCTGAAACTCGCACCGTGGTGTTTTTACATTCCAGTTATTATCCAACGTCTTGTATTGCATCTTACACAAGGCTTCTATTTTCCTCATTCGGCTCGCATATTGGTTCACGGTAGACTGTTGGTTTCCTAATTTAGTTTTGAGCCAATTTTCAACGTTCTGTGATGTTATTTGATAAGCATATTTAACCTCTGGACAGTTAGATTTTAGATATTTGCCAAAATTATTAGCTGTTTGAATCAATTCTTTCCGGCTTGAATAAGAAAATACTTTACCAGAAGGTTTTCCCCAGGTGCTATTTTGTTGTCTATAGCTATGTTTATCAGTACCTTCCTTGAAACCAGCATTAATAGCTGATGTAAGCTGAAAAGTAATATTCGCCATAAATTTAATCCCCCTTAGTTAAAAAAATGAAATCAATATTGTTTGTATTTGCTTTGCTTTAAAAAAAATCAGCTCGCTCCCTTCGGTCGCTCGCAGAGTAGGCA
>JAEYRH010000014.1 GCA_023435705.1 Bacillota bacterium
GCGAATTTCCCCCGATGGTGCTGATCCCCACCACGGCCGGCACAGGCTCCGAGGCCACGAAGTTTTCAATCATCACCGACACCGCCCGTGATGTGAAAATGCTGCTGAAGGGTGATGCCCTGCTGCCCGACCTGGCGGTGGTGGATCCGGCCTTCACACTCACCTCGCCGCAGTTGGTTACCGTAGCAACCGGCATGGACGCGCTGACGCACGCCATTGAGGCCTACACATCGCGGCGGGCCAACCCGTTCACCGATGCCTTGGCGCTGGACGCGATCACGCGCATCTTTCGCAGCCTGCCCACAGCTTACCATGACGGTAGCAACTGCAAAGCCCGCGAAGATCTGGCCATTGCCGCCTACCATGCCGGCTTGTGCATCAATAATGCTTCCGTCACCCTGGTGCATGGCATGAGCCGGCCCATCGGCGCACTGTTTCATGTGGCCCATGGCATCTCCAACGCGATGATCCTGCGGCCTTGCCTGGCCTTTTCGATGGAGGGCTGCCCGGAGCGTTTCACCGCGATGGCCCGCGCCATCGGCGTGGCAGAGGACAGCATAAAGGATGGTGCCGATGCGTTCCTGGCAGCGTTGGACAGCCTCTGCAATCAGGTTGAGATCCCGAGCCTTGCGCAATACGGCATCGACCGCGCGCGCTTCTTGGCTCTGATCGATAAAATGGCCACAGACGCGATGATGAGCGGCAGCCCCAGCAACACCATCCGCGAGGTCATAAAAGAGGATTTGGTGGGGATCTATAAAAGTTTGTGGTAAAAACCCCTTGTCCTCATCCTGAGGGGATGCCAAAGGGCGGGGGGGTGCTCTTCTGAGCCTATTTGTTTTGGATCATCTTCTTGCCTGCGCCAACTCTGACAAATACTGCTCGATCGGCTCCAGCTCCTCATAAAACACAGCAATCATATCGCCGGGCTGGCTATGCTCCACGGCGGCCTTCAACGCATCAAGCTCCCGGTTGATCACCGAGATTCTGTCATCCGGAAACCCGCTTTCCAATGCTGCCTTTTTTAGAAGCCCCGCTACCTCGCCCGGGGCTCTGCCCCGCAGGTCCAGATCCTCCTTGATGTATAGCAACTGGAAAGCCCCGGCGCTCAGCCTGCCCACCGTGAGGATGTCTTCATCCAACCGGTCACCGGGCACGCCAATCACACCCACCAAACGCCTGCCGCCGGCTGCCTTCAATGATTGAATTGCCGCTTGATAGCCTGCCGGGTTGTGGCCATAGTCTACCATCACGGTGATGTCGCCCAGCTTGTGGTAATTGAACCGGCCTGGGTTGTTCGTGAAGTTGTTGAGCCCCGACACGATTGTGGCCGGTGGCACGTGGAGCGCCCACAGTGCCGCGACTGCCGCCAGGCAGTTTTCGATGTTACATGCGATTGTGCCGCCTCCGGTGATGGGGATGTCAGCGATCCGTGCGGCCTGCACGTCGTCGTTGCCCTCGCGCAGGTGAATGAATCCGTTTCCTGTGTAGACGAACTTGGACACTCTGGTGCCATATTCTGCTACGGCTTTTTTCATGTCAGTTGTGAAAAGGATCACGTCCACAACCACCCGGTCCAGCAACACCTTTGTCATCGGGTCCATGGCGTTCAGCACGGCGTGGCCGCCTTCCTTCACTGCCTCCACCACCAGGGACTTTACAAAGGCCATGTCTTCCAGCGTGTCGATGCCGTCAAGGCCCAGGTGGTCAGCGGTGATGTTGGTGATCACACCCACATCCGCCAGGTCATAGCCCAGGCCGGAGCGCACAATGCCGCCGCGGGCTGTTTCCAGCACCGCGCAGTCAATTTGTTTGTTCCACAGCAGCGTGCGGGCGCTCACCGGGCCGGTGTTGTCGCCCTTGCTGATGCACTTTTCGTTCACATACACACCGCTGGTGGTCGTCATACCCACCGACCGGCCATGGAGGCCCAACACATGGGCGATGAGCCGGGTCACCGTGGTTTTGCCGTTGGTGCCGGTCACGGCTGCGATGGGGAAGTCGATGGGCTCTTCCGGAGGGTAAAGCATGTCCACGATGTCGCGGGCCACACTGCGGGGTGTGCCCTCGCTGGGATATAGGTGCATGCGGATGCCTGGCGCAGTGTTTACCTCCACGATGGCTCCACCGGTTTTGCGGATGGGCTGGGAGATATCCTCGGCTACGAAATCTATTCCAGCGATGTCCACGCCGATGGCTGACGCGGCCAGCACGGCGATCTCGGCGTTGTCCGGGTGGATTTCATCGGTACGGTCAATGGCAATGCCGCCGGTGCTCAGGTTGCCATTCTCCCTTAGAAGCACAAGCTCTCCATGCTGCGGCACGTGTTGAGGTGTGATGCCCTTACGCTTCAGGATGTTCTGGCAGACTGTGTCGATGCGGATCCTTGTCAGAGGTTTTTCATGGTGTTCGCCCCGGCGCTCATCGTGGTTTGCTATTTCTACAAGCTCCTCGATTGTATGGGTGCCGTCGCCGGTCACACTGGCCGGCACCCGTTCGGCAACTGCGCTCACCTTGCCGCCCACCACCAGCACCCGGTAGTCCTTTCCGGTCACAAACTGCTCCACGATAACGCCTTTGCTGTATTGCGTGGCCTCCCGGAATGCAGCCTTGATGTCCTTTTCATCAAAAACATTCAACGTTACGCCCTTGCCCTGGTTGCCATCATAGGGCTTGACCACCACCGGCGCGCCAATGTCCCGCGCTGCCATCACGGCAGAGATTTCTGAATAGACCACCTTGCCGAAAGGCACCGGGATTTTGTTATCGTTGAGCAGAAGCTTGGTCAGTTGCTTGTTGGTGGCGATGTCGGCGGCAATGCAGCTGGTGGCATCGGTCAGTGTGGATTCCAAAAGCCTTCGGTATTTGCCATATCCAAGGCTGATCAGGCTGTCGTGGCCGATGCGGTTCACCGGGATGCCCCGGCGCATCGCCTCTTTCACAATGGCGGCGGTGCTTGGCCCCAGCTCGGCATCCAGCGCGACCTTTTTGAGGTATTCCATAAATTCGCCGATCTCAATCGGTTCGCCGTCGATCAGGCTGTTCAGGATGAATACCGCTGCTTTGGCGCATTCCAGCGCGCACACCTCGTTGCTATACTCGAAGATCACGTTGTATTGTGCCGGATTGTCAGTGCCCCTTGTTTTCCCATATTTCACATCTTCACAACCCAGCATGTTTTGCATGTCCAGAATCACATGCTCCAGCACATGCCCCAGGAGGGTGCCGGTTTGCAGCCGCTCCAGAAAACCGCCGGGGTAGCCCAGGCCGCAGGTGTTTTGCCTGAGGTTGGGGAAGAGGGTGAGCAGTGCGTCGTTGAAGCCTTCGATGCGGTTGGATGGGGTGTCGGCATACTTGCCCAGGTCCACCAGCATCCGTATGGTGGTTTTGTGGCTGTGGATGTTTCTGCCTCGATAAACGGATATGTCCTGTATCTGCATCATCAGTCTCCCGGTTCATCCTGTTTTAACCGCAGCGCTTCCCGCTTGAGCATATCGTATCCATATCCGGCCGGCAGCGCGTGCACCGTCACACCCACAATGGCCAGCAGCTCGTCGGGTTTCAGTTCCGACACATTGGAGCTATGGATGGATCGCCCGTCGATGATTGTCACGGCGTTTGTGCCGACCACCTCGAAATGGCAGTCGGGGTGCACCTTTATGGCGGTGTCCTCGTCGATGCCGATGCCTAGCACGCCTGGGTTTTCCGCCACGCCGCACAGCAGCCTCCCAAACCGGCCCCGCTGGTCGAAGTGCTGGTCAATGATCGCGTTTTCCATGAGGCCAAGCCCCGGGGCCATTTTGAGCGTGCATTTCCGCGCCGGCGCCTCGTCATTGCCTTGCACCACCATTGTGGAACTCATCACAGAGGCGCCGGCGCTGGTGCCCATGATGATGCCGCCGGAACAATAGAGGTCCTTCAAAGCCTGGCTGGCGGCGGTGCCACCCAGAATGCTTGTGATGCGGAGCTGATCCCCTCCGGTCATAAAAATGCACCGGGCTTGCCTGATAGCGCTGCACATCGCCGCGTCGTCGGCATCGCGGCGGGTGTTGATGTTGAGCGACTCCGTGTATTGCACGCCCAGCCGCTGGAACACTCCCTTGTATTCCGCTCCCACCTGCTCGGGGTGTTCGGTGGCGGTGGTCAGGATCACCAGCCTGTCGCCCGGCGCAAGCAACTGTGGCGCCTGCTTCAGGATCACGCAGTCGCCGGTCTTGTCTTCCGCACCACCGATGATGATCAGAATTCCCTTTGCTCCATCACTCATAGGCAGCTTCCACCGGCATGCCATTGTCCACCAGCATCGTGCCTTTGCAAAACAGTTTCTCCAGATTGTATTGCCGGTCAGTGACCAGAATGTCGGCGTCGCTTCCCTCCAGCAATGCACCTTTTGTGGGATAAAGCTTCAGAAGTTTTGATACATTTTCTGTGACCAGGCGGAGCACAACATCCGGCGGCAACCCTGCGGTCTGCACACAGGATCTAATGTCAAAAAGCAGTGATTGAATGCTGGAAACCCCGCCGCCAGGCATACTGCCATTGCCGTCTGAGCTGACTGTGACGCGGCTCAGGTCCAGATTGGCCCCGGCCAACCGGAGCACAGCCTCCGGCACCGGCACGCCTGCTTCCTCCCCGGCGGTCAGGTCAATCCAGCCGCCGCCTTTCAAGTATCGCATGGCCTGGCGGAACAACTTCTCGCTGCGGTTCACATGGGTGGGCACAAACATGTTGATCGGGAGGTCGGTGTTGTCTGCAAGCTCCATCAGCGGCTCCAACCCCCTGTGGCCATCCCCCACATGGAGGTGCAGCACACCGGCCTTGCCCCCCAGCATGCCGCCAATGTGGGTCTGCGCCGCCACTTTCAGGAGCTCTTCGGCGGATGAGACGGTTGCCCTGTGGTCGGAGATGGCCACTTCACCGGTGCCGATCACCTTGTCAATCATCACCAGATCATCTGTAATTGACCCGGTCAGGGTGGGGCAGGGCACCGAGTAGCTTCCTGTGTAGAGATAGGTTGTGAGACCCTGTGCCTCCAGCGCCCTGGCCTTTTGCAGTAGCTGGCGGAGAGTCTTTCCGACACTGTCCAACCCCAGCAATCCCACCACGGTGGTCACGCCGGCTAGCAGGATCTCGTTGAAATCCAATTCGGGGATGGTGCTCGCCGGTCCCTGTTCGCCGCCGCCGCCGATGATGTGCACATGCTGGTCGATTATGCCAGGGAACGCGAGATAATCAGATCCATCGATCACCTGAAACAGGCTGTCGGCTTGCGGGATATGATCCGGTGGTGCGATCCGGGCAATCTTGCCCCCGGCCAGCAGGATGTCTCTGCGCCCGATCGTGTTGGGGTTATAACAGTCAATGTTTTTCAAAAGCTTCATCATGCTACCTCAGAAATGCCTTTGGTTAGTATTCGACAGGTGAAAAGGCGGTATGCAGAAGACAAGAAATGCATACCGACGCCCTTGCCTCACATACTTATCCCCTTTGAACATAAAGCGTTCGATCGCTAGTTATGATAAGTTGTTGTTTATTCTCGCTGAAAACTGATAAACTAACCGAAACAACTGGAGGCCCGCAATGAAGCCTGATCAAGAGCATAGTATCCATGATTATCTAAAGACAGCCCATGACAAAATCATGCAGGCGCAGCAGAAAATTGATAACCGTGACCTCAATGAACAAAGGCTGCTGGAGCAAGCGCTGGACGCAATCAATCAGGCTCAAATGTCGATCAGTCAGGACTGATTGAGTGCTTGTTCTTACTGTTATGACCCATTGCGTATACACAACTTGCCTGATCAAAGGAAATGCCTGCGCTTCCGGTCGGGACAATGGTATTTTTCTTTCGCTTGCATCATGGCTTATTCCAGCGTGCAGCTCAATTTTTTAATTGACAGAAATATCCGAGAAGTGTTAATATATTGCGGTATAGCCGCACGGAACGGGCTTGAAATGGCGTCAGCCTGCCTTTTTCCGGCGAGACTGGCAAAAGGAGGTAAACCTCATGTATGCGATCATCAAAACGGGTGGCAAGCAGTATCGCGTCCAGGTCGGCGACAGCATTTATGTTGAGAAGCTGGCCATGGAAGACGGCGCGGCCATCACGTTTGACACAGTGCTCTTCTCCGACGAGGGCGAAGACATCCGCGTAGGCGCTCCCGTGCTTGACAATGTGAAGGTGGAAGGCAAAATCGTCCGCCAGGCCAAAGGCAAGAAGGTCGTCGTGTTCAAGTTCAAGTCCAAGAAGAACTATCGTCGCAAGCAGGGCCACAGGCAGCCCTATACGCAGGTCGAGATCACGGCAATCAACCATTGATTTGAGTTCTCCTGAAAGCCATTGACCGGAGGTGAGATGAATGGCTCATAAAAAAGGCGTAGGCTCCACCAAAAACGGCCGCGACAGCAATGCGCAGCGGCTTGGTGTGAAGCGCAGTGACGGTCAGGCAGTGCTGGCCGGCAACATCCTGGTTCGCCAGCGTGGCACCAAGCTGCACCCTGGCAACAACGTGGGCATCGGCAGCGATGACACGCTCTTCGCGCTGGTAGATGGCGTTGTGAAGTTTGAGCGCCTGGGCAAAGACCGCAAAAAGGTCAGCGTATATCCCGAAGCCCTCGCAAACTGAACAAGCTGATTGTCCGGAAGCTGCAAATATGAATTTGCAGCTTCTTTTCATATTGGGAGTGAATGAATGAAACCGAAACCAACAACTACCCGAAACAAAAAGGCGATGCTTGCACTGGTGTTTTTCATCATGCTGATGGATGTGATTGGCATGTGCCTGTTCATCCCCATCGCGCCATATATTGTTGGCCGGTTTACGCCCGAAGTGATCATGATCATGATGCTCAATGTGATCTTTTCAGCGGCGCAGTTCATTGCCGCGCCAATCCTTGGCAAACTGAGCGATCGCTTCGGCCGCAGACCAGTCCTGCTTTTGAGCCTGGCAGGATCTGCCGCAGGCTATGTGGTGTTTGGCTTTGCCGGCTCTCTTGCCGTTTTGTTTTTCTCCCGCATTATCTCCGGACTGGCCGGCGGCAACATGTCCACAGCCAGCGCTGTGATAGCCGATGTTTCGGAGCCTCATGAGCGGGCTAAAAACTTCACACTGGTGGGTATGGCCTGGGGCATCGGGTTGGTGGCTGGGCCGGCGCTGGGATCCGCGCTTGGCGCCTGGAGCCTGAATGCTCCCGCCTTTCTTGCGGCAGCGCTGATGGCCCTGAGTTTTGCTGCTGCATTTTTCCTGTTGCCCGAGACGTTGCAGGAGGACCATCGGGACACCAGTAGATTTGCCATTTCCACATTGAACCCGATTGGCCCCATCGGTAAAATGCTCGCAAAGCCGTTGACCGGTTGGCTGCTGATTGTAATGGCAATCTTCAATCTTGCCGGCAGCGGTGTAAACAATGTTGGCCCAACTTATCTGATCCGTAGGTTCGCCGGAGAACAGTGGCAAGTTGGCCTGCTCACGGTGCTGGTTGGCGTGGCCACGGCATTGGTGCAGATCCTGCTGGTGCCTATGTTTGTGCCCAAGGTGGGGGAGCGCAAGGTCGCCGCGGCGAGCCTTGCTGGGTTGGCGCTCTGCTGCGTAGCCATTTTCTTAAGCCCGTACGCAATCGTGTTCTTTGCGCTCTATGTGCTGATGAGCGGCATCAACGGCCTGATCTATCCTTCGATGACCACCCTGATCACAGGCAGTGTGGAGGGCCGCGAGATGGGTAGCCTGATGGGCGTAATGACGGCGTTGGGCAGCCTGATGAACATCTTTGGCCCGCTTTGGGCCGGGTTCACCTTTGACCATTGGTCGCCGCAATCACCGTTTATCATCAGTGCCACATTGTTTGCGGCGGCATTTGGGTTGTTTGTTTATCGCAAATTTCAAACGAAACATGCTCCTAGCGGTGGAATGGGTGCGGGCAATGGCTGAGTTCAGTCACAACACGGCCTATATTCCGGTGCAGGGCAGCTTCGACCTGGAGGCTACCTTCGCCTGCGGGCAGGCGTTCCGCTGGAAGCAGGCGGAGCCCGGTGTGTGGGAGGGCGTGGCCGGAGGGCACAGGGCCCGAATTAGCTGTATCGAAGGCGGTATTGCCATCACACCCTGCGATGAGGCGCTCTATGAAGGCTTCTGGCGGCATTACATGGATCTGGATGGCGATTATGCCACCTGGCAGAGCGTGCTTTCGCAGGATTGCGTGCTGGCTCCAATGGCCGCTTGCTGCGGGGGCCTGCGCATACTAAACCAGCCGGTCTGGGAGTGCCTGGTCTCCTTTTTGCTCTCCAGCAACAACAATGTGAAACGCATCACGGGCATTGTGGAGCGATTATGCGCCGCATATGGCAAGGACATGGGCGGTTATCGCGCCTTCCCCACGGCGGAGGCACTTAGCCTTGCTGGCGAGGCGGGCATCAAGGCCTGCGGCGCTGGATATCGCGCCGCTTATGTGGCCCGGACAGCGCAGGCGGTGTTGGATGGCTTTGATCTGGAGAGCTTGCCCCGGATAGGTCATGAAGCGGCAAAAGAGATTCTAATGCAGCTGCACGGCGTGGGGGAGAAGGTGGCGGATTGCGTACTGCTCTTTTCCTGCGGCTACCGGGAGGCGTTCCCGGTGGATGTGTGGGTGAGGCGGGCGATGAACCTGCACTTTGCCTGCGAGGGCAAAACTCCGAATGACGTCAGGAGATTTGCCTTTGACCGGTTTGGAAGATTGGCCGGGCTTGCGCAACAGATTCTGTTTCATTTTGAGAGGACGAAAGCTCCGCCTTTTTAGGCGATTAAGAACAGAAAGGGAGGGCATTTGCCCTCCCTTTCTGCATGTTACGATTAATAATTCACAAACCACGACGGCAGCCACTTGAGCCAGTCTGCATACCACTTCGGCACCGGCAGGCCTGATAGCACCGGATAGAACAGGATGAACAGCCCCAGCACCGCCGCCAGATAGAGGTGTGTCATGTCTTTTTTCACAAGGCTGGCCGACTCCCGCTGGCGATGCAGGATGATCGCCGCCACCAGCAGCACCGCCACGACCAGCGCAAGCAGCGGGCTGATCAGGATGGACACCGCGAGCACTGCCGCCAGCGCGATGATCGCCTGCAGGAAGAGGTTTGGCTCGCTGGGGAAGGGTCTCTCTTCCCACTCCCGGATCCAGAGCACGATCGCCATGATGAAGAAGGGCACCGACGCAAAGTAATGGTAGATGAACGTAGTGCGCGGCACCAGCACCCACGGCAGGAACTCTGTGAGAAACCCTGCCAGCAGGAATATCTCCATCGTACGGAACTTGCGGCTGCGGAACACCCGCACAGCCAGCCAGACCAGTGCCGCCAGCCCCGGCCACCACACCAGCGGGTTGCCGGTGGAATAGACGCCGCCGGTCCAGCCGCTGGGCAAATAATCGGCCTTGTAGAACCACATGGGCTTGCCGATGACCGGCCACTGGAACCACGGCGACTTGAAGCTGTGGTTGTCCACAAGCTTGCTATGATATCCAAACATGCTCGATTGATTGTCCAAGGCGTATTTGAAGTTGTCCCAATCGCCCAGTGTGCCGCCGGAGCCAATGTTGAAAGGGATGTACGATGCGAAGTAGATCACACCGGCGATGATCACGAAGAAGATGAGGCACCACAGCAGTGTGACGATCACCTTGCGGGGGAAGCCCCGATTCACCTTCTCTCTGATCGCCTCGTCCAGATCCACCTCGCCTCGCCGCACGGCCAGATACTCGCGGAAGCGCCTATAGAGGCTGTAGAAGAAAATCACCGCCAGGCCGGCCCCGGCGTAAAGGCCGATCCATTTGCTGGCTGCCGCCAGCCCGAAGGTGATACCGGATAGCGCCAGCCACAGCAGGCCCCGGCCCATCTTCTGTGTGTTGAAGTTGGTCCTCACATACAGATACATGAACATGAACGTGAGGATGATGAACAGCACCGGGTAGCTGTCAATTGTGGAGATGCGGGTCTGCACGAAGTGCATGAAATCAAACGTCATCAAAAATGAGGCGATGAAGGCATAGCGCGTCTTCTTGAAGAGCGCCATGCCAAACAGATACATTGCCGGCACCATCAGGATGCCCATCAGCGTGCCCATCACGCGCCACCCGAAGGGGTTCATGCCGAAGATCGTGATACCCAGCGCGATCAGGTCTTTGCCCAGTGGCGGGTGGGTGTTTTCATAGGGCACCGGCGGCCGGTAGTCGGCGCTGGCCTTGAATGCCTCAGTGAACTCCCAGCCGGTGCGGGCGTGATAGATCTCATCAAAATAGGTGCCGTTCAGGATGCTGGGGCGGTCCGGAGTCATCTGCGGCTCATCGATGATGTTGGCGGCGGATGCCTTTGTCTTGTCATTGCCGCCGGCATCAGAGACAGCCACCGGTGGGATGATGCTGCCCGCCCCATCCTTGAACACGATTTCCAGCAGCCGCACCGGGGGCGCTGTCACAATGAGCTTGACATAGCGGGCGGAAAAGCTGAGCGGCGTGACAGACCAACGGTAGAGGTTGGAGTCATTTTCTTTGTCGGCGCCTGAGTCCTTGTGACGGAATTCGTGCTGTTCCACCCAGTTCACACCGTCATCCGACACGGAAACCTGCATGTTGCCCCTGGTCAGGCTGTCGTAGTGCCAAATCTCGGCAACATCCCTGGTTTGGCCGAAATCGATCACGGCGTAATCGCCGGTGTTCATCGCCGTCCACATCGTCTGCGGCACCTGCGTGGTGCCCAGGTTCACCAGTGACACCACGGCGTAGACCAGCGTGAGGATACCCACGATGAGCCAGTCCTTCTTCTTCATCGGGATGCGGGCAAGCTCTGCCGGAGCCATCAGGTCGTCGCGAATGCGCTGCAGGCTCAGCGTCCTTCGTTCGGATCGGGCCTGCTTCGTCTCCTCCGGCTCGTCGTCTTCATCACCTTCGTCCTCAACGGTGCTCTCTTCCAACTGGCTTTCAGCAACCGGGGCGATGGGCTCCTGCCCGTGATATGCGATGGTGCCAGGCATCTCCTCCGGTTCAACCGTTACCTCCAGTGGGAGCAGGCCGGGCCCGCCGGTGGCTTTCCAGAGCAGCGGCTTTCTGGCCATATGGGCAGCCCACGCCGCGTAACCGAAGCCTGCCACCACAATGAGTGACAGCAGGAAGACCCAGTAGGTCGCCGGCCCGTCGGGGTTGGCGATCCGCAGCGAATCTCCCAACTGCATCACATCCTGCGGCAGGTGCTCGTTGGCCAGCACGATTGCCACGTTGATAAACTGCGTGAGTGAGAATATACCAAACAGGTAGAGCGACCGGCGGTCACGCTCCAGTGCGTAGTGCATCAAAAACAGTGCCAGCGCCGGGAACATATAGCGCTCGTGCATCCTCAGGCCCAGCGCAAACAGGCCGGTGATCAGCACGCCGGCCCATAAAAACACCGTGCGGTTGGTCTTGTCGCGGAAAACCATCCAGATCATCACAAACAGGCACACCAGTGTCATGCCGCCGTAGCCGATCTGGGCATAGGTGAGGCCCAGCACGCCCTGGGTGTCTTCCACCCAGTTGCCGCCCAGGAAGGCCAGCAGGTTGGCGGCGTTGATCGTGGCGCTGTGATAGGTGGAGGTTGCATTCACATAGATGTTGATGAGCCACATCGGATCACCCTGTGTGATCCAGAAGGGCAGGGCAGGAATCACAAACCCGGCCAGGCCCGCACCGATTGTTTTCAGGAAAAGCATCGCACCTTTCCCAAAGCCCCCCGCGTTGCGGCAGGCTACGATGAGCGCGGCCAGCATCACCGGTCCGAAGAGCAGCACCTGCGGTTTCACCAGCAAGCCGATGCCATAGATCAGCGCAGCCTGCCAGAGCTTGCCCTGATAAGCCTTCCAGAAGCAGGCCACCAGGATCAGCGCCAGGATGGAGTCAATCTGGCCCCAGGCCGAGGAATCTAGGATCACCAGCGGGTTGAAGGCATAGAGCAACGCCAACAGTGTCGCCTGCTTGGGCCCCAGGCGGGTTTCGGCGATGCGCCAGATGAACCAGGCTGTGGCGAGGTCGGCGATGATCGATGGCAGCTTGACCATGAGCCACTGAGCTTTTTCTGTTGGGATCAGGCTGTTCAATTTGCCCACGAAGAACAGCACATACATGTATCCCGGCGGGTAATCGAGGAACCCTTCCCCTTTGTACATGCCAAACAGGTTGGTGGCCGCCTGGTTGGACCAGCCCAGCCAGCAGGCAATGTCGTTTGGGTAACCCTTGATCGTCATCGCCAGGATCGCGCGCACGGCCAGCGCCACAAAGCCCAGATAGGCAATGTCGATCCAGCGCCGGTCGCGGTTGTTGAAGTATCGCTTGATCCAGGTCAGGATCAGCGCCGGGGCCAGGCCCACGCCCACCGCCATGATCAGGTGGATCTTCCAGTCATATTCGTCGTTGAAGTATTGCAGCAGCGGCAGCAGGTTGCCTGTGACCAGGATGCCGATCAGATAAAGCCAGTTGTTGGCGGCGCCCGCAAACAGGCCGTTGTTGTCGCCCATGTGCTTGAAGGCCCACAGCAGCACCGCGCCGAAGAGCAGCGCGATGATGATGATCTGGGCAAGATACTCTTTACCGGCATTGCCGTCCGACTCGCTGCTGGTGGGGGTGAATGTGGCCATCGTGCCGGCTTCCAGCCCGGCGGGCAGGCTTTCTACCTGCTCCAGCACCACGTTATCGAACCAGGCCTTCCCTGTCGTCATGTTACTATAGCCGCCCAGGCGGACATAAACGGTCACGTCCTTCTGCCCGGCACCGGGCCGGCCGTACAGCTCCACATGTTTCCACTGGCCGTTGGTGTTAAAGGTGGGCTCGGAATAGGTATAGGTATCCTTGAAGGAAAGCGTCGCCCCCCATTCCCCGCCGGCGCCTTCAACCTTGATGTCGCCGGAGAGTCGGTAGAGCTTTCCCTTTTCCACCTTGACTGTCTGTTGGAACCGGGCATCGTTCAATTCCGCGTTTTCCACTACGGCCACCGCGCCGCCATCGGCGCCGCCGGTTGGGTCCACGGAAAACAGCGTGAAGCCCTCTTCCTTTTCATAGCTGTCAGTCTCCCAGTCGTTGGGCGTCGCCCCGTCGTGTTCCTCAAAGGTGCCGTTGACCAGCAGGTTGTTGCCATCTGCTCGAGCAGCGCCGCCGAGTCCGGCCAAAGCCGCCAGGCAGAGCGTCAGCGCCAGCACACCGGCAGCCAGCTTTTTCCTCAGTGTCATAGAAAGAATTCTCCTCCTTCGGCAGGGAATGCGTTTTTGACATAGTTGATATCATATCCATGACCCCGCTTCACGATCTCCACCACGTCGAAGCGGCAGCGGGCGCCTTTGCGCCCCTTCTCGTGCAGATAGCTCAGCGCCGTCTGCACGATGCCCCGGCGCTTGCGCTGGTCCACTGCTTCACGGGGCAGGCCGTACCGTTCGCTCTCACGGTATTTCACTTCCACAAAGGCCAGGGTGTCCTCATCCATCGCGACAATGTCCAGCTCGCCACGGGCGGTGCGCCAGTTGCGCTCCAGCACTTCCAGGCCCTCGGCCAATAAGAGCTTCTCGGCCATGTCTTCGCCGGCCCGGCCTTTTTGCTTGCGGTTAGGGCCCAGGATGCCGCCAATGAAGCTGGCTCTGTGCTCCGGGCAGGGGCCTATCGAGCGCAGCGCCTCAATGTGCTCGGCGGTGCCATAACCCTTGTGCTGCGCAAAGCCATAACCGGGATATATGCGATCGAGCTCAGCCATGCGCCGGTCACGGGTTACCTTGGCCACGATGGAGGCTGCCGCGATGTTATAGCTGGTGCCATCGCCCCGGATAATCGGCTGGGTTTCCACTGGCAGGTCCAGGCCCTCCACAGCGTCCACCAGCAGCAGTTGGGGCTCCAGGCTCATGTCGGCATAGGCCATCCGCATCGCCAGGCGGGTCGCGTTCAGGATGTTGATCCGGTCAATCTCCGCCCGGTCCACAATGCCCACGCCGACAGCCACTGCCCTGTCCATGATGAGCGGAAAGAGCTTCTCGCGCCGTGCTTCTGTGAGCTTCTTGGAGTCGTTCACGCCATCGATGGGGTCTTCCAGCGGCATGATCACGCAGGCTGCCACCACCGGCCCTGCCAGAGGGCCCCGGCCTGCCTCATCCATGCCGGCCACCAGGCCCAGGCACGCGGAGGCTGCGTCTTTGTCAAAGCTCAAAAGGCTGTTGGTCTTCACGTTCGCCAGGCCTTTCCAGCGTGAGCCTGCCCAGCTTCGCGCCTTTCATCTCATCCAGCACAATCCGCGCGGCCCGCTCCTCGTCCGGCTCGCCGCCAGAAATGAGGCAGCCGCGCTTCTTTGCGATGGCGATCAGCACCTCGTCGGCGCCGCCCTCCGCGTGATCGAGTTTATACCGCTCCGGGATTGCTTTCGGATATTGGACGGCCAGCGCGGAAATCAGTTCCAGCGCCAGCTTATAGGAATCCATCACTTCTTCCTTGACCGCTCCAGTGAAGGCCAGGTTCAGCGCGCCCTTGGGGTCATTGAGTTTGGGCCACAGCACGCCGGGTGTGTCCATCAATTCCATCCAGGGCGTGATTCGGATCAGCTGTTTGCCGCGGGTCACGCCGGGCTTGTCGCCTGTCTTGGCAGAGGCAGCGCCCGCCAGTGCGTTGATCAGCGTGGATTTGCCCACGTTCGGGATGCCTGCCACCAGCGCCCGTATGGTCTTTTTTGCACCCCGTGCGGCCATCCGCTGCACCTTTTCCTCAGCGGCCTGCTGCATCATTTTCAGGAGGCTCTCGCGGCCCTGCCGCTGCGTTGCCACAAACTCCACCGACGGCACGCCCTGCGCTGCATACCACTTGAGCCACTCCCGGGTGCGGGCCGGATCAGCCATGTCGGCCTTGTTGAGCACGATCACACGGGCCTTTGTCTGAAACAAATCGTCAAAATCGGGGTTGCGAGATGCCCTGGGGATGCGGGCATCCACCACTTCGATCACGAAGTCCACTGCCTTCAGGCTGCTTTCCATGATCCGGCGGGCCTTCAGCATATGCCCCGGGTACCAATTGATGTCCATCGAATGCCTTTCAATATGAAATGGGATATCCCTATGATTATAATGGATGGCATTGGTAAATCCAATACCCAACAAACCCTCTTCCCCCAACCCCCTCCTCCTTGCTTTAGCATCATTCCCTTGGAATGACACTAGGTAGGGTGAGCTGTTACTTCAGGGGCTGGCGCTCCCGGTCCCCCGAGCACAGGCCAGTTTTATCTGAGACGTCATTCTGGATTATCTTCGGGGTAATAGGGGCTTGCTCTAGGAGAGGGGCAGGGGTGAGGGTGTTCAGAGAACGGGGGATGAGACTGGATGGTGAGGGTGTTTGGTAATGGGGCATAGGTCATGTGGAATCAGTTTCTAGCAATCGTAAGTCATCGATATGGTGTGGGTGCAAGCTTACAGCTTATTTTCATCAAACAATCATGTATAATGGTGTTGCCATATCTCCCGCACCAGGAAGAAAGGACGGAGGCTCACATGGACCAGAAGCTTTTCCCGCGCACCAATATCGGCGGGCTGTCGGTATCCCGCATGATCATGGGCACCAACAACATCATGGGCGGCAGCCACCGCACGATGGCCCGCGACAACCACATCAAGGAGATCAATAACAACCGCGAGGCTGTGGCGGAGATCGTGCAGACCTATCTGCATTACGGCGTGGACACAATCATCGGCTGCCTGGTAGGCCATGACTTTGCGATGGATGGCATCCGCCTGGCGGAGCAGCGCTCCGGGCAGAAGGTCAATGTGATTGAACTGGCGGTGTTTGACACGGCGGACAGCCCCGAAGCCCGCGCATCCGCCGAAGGGGTGATCAAGCGCTGCAAGGAGTCCGGCATTGATATTGTGCTGCCGCTGCACTATGTGGTGGAGCAGCTGATCAACAAGGGTAAGCGCAAGATCGAGCGGATTGAGGACTATCTGTATATGATCCGCGACCATGGCATGATCCCCGGCCTTTCGGCCCACATGCCGGAGGTCGTGGAGTTCACCGATGAAAACGGATATGATGTGGAGACCTACATCCAGATTTATAACGCCGCCGGCTTTTTAATGCAGATCGAGGTGGAAGGTGTGCACCGTGTGATCTGGGAAGCAAAAAAGCCCGTGCTCACCATCAAGCCGATGGCAGCCGGGCATCTGAACCCCTTTGTGGGGCTCACCTTTGTTTGGAACAGCATCCGCGAGCAGGACATGGTTGCCGTGGGCTGCATGACGCCCGGCGAAGCACGCGAGGTCGTGGAATACTCGATGGCCGCGCTGGAGCACCGCAGGCCCGTGGTGGGTGAGCGGCTGCACCAATACGCCAAATAGGGCAGTTTTCAGAGATCAGACGGTCAGGTCCACGTGCTGCAGCGTGCCGGCCTGGCCGTTTTCCTTGAGATAAATGCCTGTGGATTGCACCGTGCCTAAGGTGCTGTTGTTGGCATCCTTGATGTCAAAGGCCGAGGCCACATTGCCCAGATAGAGCGCGCCCACGCCCTTTTGACCCAGCGCGAAGAGCTGCATGTCGCCATTCTCATCGGCCATCCAGATGCGCAGCTTGTCATAGATCGGATCGTTTTCGTCGATCCAGCGGTTGCCGTCGGAGTCATATTGGGCAAGCTCGGCAAAACCATCGCCCATGGCCGGGCCAAACAGCTCGCTTCCGTTGTTGATTGTGCCGTCTTCATTTTTGTCCAACGCCAAAAAACCGGATCCCGCCATCAATCGTGAGACCTGATCCTCATCACCGTCATTATCCAGGTCGAAGAGGAAATCCCGCTGGGTGAGGCGGGGGCCAGCACCATCCACATTAATCACCAACGGGTCGATCTTTGCGTCGCCCTCCCGGTAATGGATCTCGCTGGAGGCGTAGAATTCCCGGCTCATCCGCATCGTGACATTGAAATCGATGCTTCTGCCGTCAGCAGTCTGAACCGAACCGGTTGCCGTGAAGTCCATCGTCTGCTTTTCCGAATAGGTTTCCACCGAGTCGTAAATAATGCCATAACCTGCTCTTTGGGGTGCGGCTTGTATTGGCGGGAGCGTTGTTGCTTCGCCCGATTGGATCTTCTTTGCCAACTCCTGCAGCTTGTTTTTGTCCACCATCAAAAACTTAAAGCGCCTGCCAGTGAGCCGATACATGAACTCTTCGATCAGTTTGATCTTCTGCAGCTCCTTATCGGTCAAATCCAGCTCACTGCTGCCGACATCGCTGCTGTTTGCCATGGCGGAAGCGGCGGCTTGGGCTTCGCTTTCTGCCGGCAGTTTGATGGCCTTTAAGCTCAGCTTTTTTGCCAAGAAGGAAATGTCCACTGTGTCCGCTTCCTTGGCCGGAAGGCTGCGGACAATGGTGCTGGGCCTGTTGCCCACCCAAGCCTGCAATGTTGTCTGTTTGGTGCTGGAAATGTCCAAACTGCTGTGGGCCGCCATGGTGACGGTAGAATTTGCGATTTTCATATAAGGACCTCCCTGTCTGAAACCAAACCAGGCCGAATCCTTTCTGCCTGTATTGCATATATCGAAACGAATATATGAAATGTTAACTGTGAGTTTTTGCACTTTTTGCAATATGAAAAGCCGCCGGTGTGATCCGGCGGCTTTTGTTGATCGGCTTGGATTATTGCAGGTCGGCGTTGGTTTCCTCGGCGCCGCCCTCCACTGTGCTGATTGCGGCGCGGTCAAACACGATTTGCGTCTTGTTGCGGCTGGTTTCGATCGTCACAATGTCGTCTCTAAGCTCGACGATGCGACCGTGTACGCCGCCGATGGTCTTGATCCTGTCGCCCACCTTCATGTTCTTCATCATTTCAGCGCGGGCCTTCTTTTGCTTCTGCTGCGGGCGAAGCAGGATGAAATAGAAGACAACCACGAGAAGAATCAACGGCAGTACTTGTGCTAAAATCTGAGTGATACCAGACATATCAGTAGTCGGCATTTTTGCACCATCCTATTGTACTTTTTCAGGTATTCATAATACACTATGCCCATTCGGAGCGCAACAGCATGTTTGACATCCTTAGGAACTTTTAAGGGAAGATGGCCAAATGTGTTGAGTGACTGTTAGCCCCGGCCGATTCTCAGTACAAGTTCGTAAATTATCTCCATCGATTCCAGTAGCCGCTCGCGGACTTCATCAAGCCGCTCGGTCTGGTGGTTGCTTGGCGGGAATTGGGCTGGGTCCAAAAGCCAATTCAGTTCATCATCGGTAAGGTGGACATATTGCCTTTGGTCATCCAGGGCCAAAGTGAGCACATGCTGATAAAGATCGTCGCCCGTTTTGCCGCAGCGTAGTTCGAACTGCTCCCTGAGCGTCATGATGATCACCACCCGCAATAGCGTTTGCGGAGTGAAATGGCTGCATTCCAGTGATTATTTGTCTTGCTTTGCAAGCTTTTCCAATGCTTCTTCTGTTTTCCAGATGTGATCTGCCAGCCGCACGGCTCCACTTTCTGCAAATAGTACGCCTTCGGCTATGAGGCGGGCCCTTTGCTCCCCCTGGCCAAACACATAACCCGGCACCAGCTCGCCTCCGGCCTTCACAACCCTGTGGCAGGGCAGTCCTTCCGGCGCATGGGCGACGGCCCGCGCGGCTCTCCTCGCGGCCTTGGGGTTGCCTGCAAGCGCTGCCAGCAGGCCGAAGGTGGCCACTTTGCCTTCGGGGATGTTGGCGATGAACTTATAGATCAATGCACGGTATTCTTGTTCAGACATTTATTCCTCATCTACTTGTTCCTTTTGGCGGCCAAAAGGAACCGAAAAGCCCCGGGGGAAGGCAAATTCTTAAGACCTCTGCGATACCGTCATCAGGGCTGGCCGACGACAACTCGCCGGGCTGTGCCCCGCCTCAAACAGTCGCTCGGCCATATCGCCCTGATTTCCGTATCTCTGAGGTGGAATTTGCAAACCCCCGGACCCCCAGAAACCCAGGGCGACCTTCTTGACAGTAGGGGCGGGGCTCCGTCCCCGCCCGGAGATGTTGACTAAAGAGGCTGGCACCTCTCACACACAAACCCGCTTGTGCTTCCTGTCTTAATCTTCTTAATCGCCGTGCCGCACACTGGGCAGGGCTGGCCTTCCTTATACCCGATCAGCATCTCCTTGAACCCGCCGGGCTCGTCATAAAGCCCGTTTTCATAGGATGCTCCGCCAAGATCCAGCGCCTGCTGTAGATAGGACCGCATTGTTTCATAGATGCGGATGCGCTCCTCCGTTGTGAGCGACTCGATGGGCCGCAACGGGTGGATCTTCGCCAGGAATAACAGGTCCTGAATGTAGAAATTTCCGATGCCTGATATCACGTCCTGCCGCAACAGAAAGGTCTTGATGGGCAGCTTGCGCCTGCCCAGCAGCCGGTCAAACTCCTCAAAGGTAAACTCCTCTGACAATGGATCAGCGCCCAAACCGTCGGTCATCGGGTGTGGCTCTCCTGGTCCGATCAGGTGCAGGTAGCCAAGGAACCAGAAGCCAATGGAAAGGCTGCAATTATCGGTGAACCGGAGCACGACGCGCCACTTCTCCCGAGGGCCTTCCCCAGGGCCATAGAGCACCACATTACCGCCCATATTGAGGTTCAACGCCAGGCGGCTTCCGTCATCCAGCTTCAGGAAAGCCCATTTGCCCTTTGAGGTGGCTCCGAGGATTGTACGGCCCTCAATACGCCGTAGGAACTCCTCCTGTGGCAAGTTCAAGCATTTGGGATTGGCCACTTCAACGCCTGATAGCGTCTTGCCGGCAAGCGCAGAGTGCATTTGCTCCGCAAGGTGGCGGATCTCCGGGTATTCGGGCATGAGATCCCTCCTTTGTGTGCGTCATTGCGGTGAAGAAAACCCCGGCTCGCTCTGTGGCGAGCCGGGGCGATGGTGAACTTATCAGCCGCCCTTGGGGATATAGGGGATGATTGAGCGAGCTATATTCTGCGCCGTCAGCGTCTGCAAATATACTTCACCGGGGCCGGTCAGCTTCACATGGAACAAGCCCTCGCCGCCGAAGAAGATGTTCTTAATGCCCTTTACGGTTTCCAGCGACACGGTGACGTTGGGGGAATAGGCGGCCAGGTTGCCGTTGTTGACCATATAGGTCTGGCCGGGGGCCAGCACATACTTTTCCAGGCTGCCGTCGATCTCCAGGAACACGCGGCCGGGCCCCATGATTTTCTGCATGATGAATCCCTCGCCGCCAAACATAGACACACCCAGGCTGCGCCGCAGGTGTACAGTGAGCGACACGGTGCTGGAACCGCATAGGAATGCGCCCTTCTGCGCGATGATGCTCTGGCCGGGGCCCAGATCCAATGAAAGAATTGTACCGGGGAACGAGGACGCGCAGGCGATCATGCCGGCGCCGCCCTCGGCGGTATAAGTGTTCAGAAAGACGGAGTCACCGGAGAACGCACGGCCAAGACCGCCCATCAGGCCGCCTTTCATGTTGGTGTCCATCCGCATGTTGGGGCTCATCCAGCTCATGCCGCCGGCTTCGGTCACGACTGACTCGCCGGGCTGCAGGGCCATGATGACCACGGGGAAGGCGCCGCCCTTGATTTCATGCTGCATATCGAATCCCTCCAAACCTGATTTGGTTTATTATATCATATACTGCTGTTGTATTTAATGATATCACGATACATTTCTTCCATAAAAGAACGCCGCCGGGAAACTTGTTCCCGGCGGTGCGTTGGCAAATGGGGTGGCAGCCCTGTGGTCATTATCTGTCCTGCTCCTTGATCTGGGCCCGGCGCACCAGCAAATAACACAGCGCTGCGCAGACCGAAGACACCAACAACAGCGTGAGTGTGCCCAGCCACACATTGGGATTGGCTCCCAGGCCCATCACGGCCATGAAGGCTTCTGCAAGCCGGCTCAGCAGTGTGCCGCCTGTTGCGCTGCTGATGATTGGCAGGACGGTGAACAACACGGCAGGGGAGAGTGAAACCGCAATCTTCCATCCTTTGTTCATGCGGTAATACAGCATTGTCAGAAACCAGCCGAAGGCAATGGAGAGCAGGTTGAACGCCAGCGTCCACAGCTGCAGACCGGCATATACGGCGTTGGGGTAGAACTGGATTGCCACCATCTGCTCCGGCTGCAGGATCAGTTGCAGCAAGCCGTACAGTGCTGCGTCAAATATTGTGAGGGCTGCCGCTACTGCCCCGATTGCCATCAGGCCGCCCAGATAAAACTGCCTGCGGGTGACGCCATTGGCCTGCATAAACAGGTAACCTGGCTTGAAAGCGTTCAGGCCTGCTACAAACAGGAAGATTGCCGTTGCCAGCCGCATGCCGCTGAATTCAAAGTTCCAATTGGTCATCACAAGGTTCATGGTCACGCCAGCGATGTTGATGAGCACCATCACCGCATAAAAGATAATGACGGGCCGGGTGGTCTCGTGAATTATATAGCGAAAGACTTTTGTTATCCGGTTCATGGTTGCGCCTCCTTCACTCGTTGGTCAGGTCAATGAACAGCTTTTGCAACGTGGCCGGTGTGACATCCAGATTCAGTTCTCTGGCCAGGGCCATCGACACTTCGTCCAGCGCCTCGTGGAGTGTGGCCGTCTTGAACCGGCCCATCGTCTCCATGGCGATCACGATGCGGCCTGTTGTGAAACTGTCCACCGCTGAGGCTTCGCCGGAAACGGCGCAGGCGGTGTGCAGCAATTCTTCCACGCTCTGGTGCAGCAGCACCCGACCCTGTTTGATGATGATCGCGTCTTCCAGCACCTCAGCCACCTCGTCGATCAGGTGGGTGGAGATCACAACGGTGCAGGGCTTCTCACTGAAGCGTGCGATCAGCTCCCGGTAGAAGATGGCTCGATGGTTGGCATCCAACCCCAGCACCGGCTCGTCCAGCAGCAGCACCGCAGCGCCGCTTGCCAGCGCCAGCACGGCCTTGAAGATGGAAAGGTAGCCGGTGGAGAGCGCCTTGATCTTCTTCCTTGTATCCAGTGCGAATTTCTTTGCAAGCTCGTCAGCATACTGCCTGTCAAATCCCGGGTAAAACTCCGCCGCCCAGCGGAACGCTTCCTTCACCCGCATCGCCCAGGGGTAAAGGTTCTTTTCCGTCATATAGAAGATCTTTGCCTGGGCGGCGGCGTTCTCTGTGGCCGGCTCGCCCTCCACCAGCGCTTCACCCGAAGTGGCAAAGAGCTTGTTGGCGATGATGTTCAGCAGCGTGGTCTTGCCTGCACCGTTGCGGCCCAGCAGGCCGTAGATTCGGTTTGGGGCAAGCGCCAGGTTCACATCGTCCAGCGCAACGGTGGAGCCGAAGCGCATCGTCAGGTGTTTGGTCTCAATCGCGTTCATCCTTATCGCTCCTCTCAATCATGGTGATCAGTTCATCCTGGCTGATTCCAAGTTTGCGGGCTTCCGTGAGCATTGCCAGCACATAGTCCTGAAAAAATGATTTGCGGCGCTTGTCTCCGATGATCTTCTTTGCGCCTGTTGCTACAAACATGCCCACACCCCGTTTCTTATAAATGATGTTTTCGTCCACCAGCAGCCCGACGCCCTTGGCGGACGTGGCCGGGTTGATCCGGAGAGTGACGGCCATTTCGGTTGTGGAGGGGATCTGGGTTTCCTCCTCAAACACGCCCTTCAAAATGTCGTCCTCAATGGATTCGGCCAACTGGATGAAGATTGGCTTGTCGCTTTTGAAATCCAGCAGCATGGGAGCCTCCCTTCTGGTTTGATGGTTAAGAGGTTAATTACTTGACTAGTTAAGTATATGCGAGTTTATGGTGATTTGTCAACAGGTTTACTCCACTTTTTTATGAAAAGAAAGCAACCTCGCGTTGAAGATGACCGAGTGGCCATGTAGGGGCGGCTGGTCGTAGCCTTCGGCTGCTGCTCGCCATGCAACCTGGCTCACGAGCCGCCCGCCATACGGAAACGCCAAGGAGAGTCAGCCGACAAAGAAAAGCCACCCTGCTCGGGTGGCTTTACGAATAAACGAAATCGCTTGAACATGGCGGTCAATGTAGGGGCGGGGCTCTGTACCCGCCCCAATAAAAACGCATCGTATACTACTTCAGCGTAACCACAATCTCCCCGGCATCTTTCTCCAGCCGGAACTGCCCCTTCCCATGGGCTCCAACCACCTCATAGTCACCCAGGAACCCGGTGAGGCTCACTTCTCCCTTTTCGTTGGTCACCGCGTCTTCCTTCGTCCACCACTCGCCCTTGATCTTCTCCATGAGCGCCGTGTAGGCGGGCTTGATGCTGTTGTCGCGGCGGAGGATACCGCTGGGCGCGCCCAGCCACTTGCCGTCGTTGAAGTCCCATGCGGTGATGGCCTCCACGAGGGGGTGGCGGAAGAGTTCTGTCACCATCTCCACCATTTCCCGCGCCTGACGGTCTTCACCCTCCGGTGTGGAAGGCCATTCGGGGATCTGGTAGTCATTCAGGTCGTCAATTTCCGGCGGCATGATGTGGCCGGAGATCAGTGTGTTTTCCGTGAAGTGGATCGGCAGCCCGAAGTGATCGAAACGCGCCAGCACCTCGTGCAGCTTTTCAAGACCCCAGTAACCCTGGTGCTGGTGGCTCTGGATGCCGATCACGTCGATCGGGATGCCGCAGGCCAGGCATCCTTCCAGCAGGATTTCGTAGTTGGTGGATACATTGAAATCATTGAGCAGCAGCGTGGCGCCGGGGTTCGTTTCCCTGGCGGCCTGGAAGACCTCGCGGATGATGCCCACGCGGCCCAGGTCTTTGCAGATGCGGGTGATGGCATTGTCGTATTTGTCAAAGATCGGCATGATCACCACTTCGTTGATCACGTCCCACATGTCGATCACGCCCTGGAATTTCCCCACATCGCGGCGGATACGCGCAAGCTGCTTTTGCAGGATCACGTCGTTGGGATACTGCATCAGCCAGTCGGCGCACACGGTGTGCCAGCACAGCGGGTGGCCCTTCAGCGTGACGCCCTTTCCTCGCAGCCACTGGGCGGCTTTCATCGTCACGTCGCCCATATCCTGCCCCTCCACGGGTTCATAGCGCCCCCAGTAGAAGGGCAGTGTGCCGTAGTTGTAGAGCGCCAGCCATTTGTCCATGCGGTCCAGCAGGAATTCTTCGCGAGCCGGATCGGTGCCTTTGGCCAGCTCCACGGCGTCAAAGGCACCGCAGCCAAACAGGAATTTGTGGCCGGTCTGGTTGATCCTGAGTTCTTTGCCCACTGCCGGGGTGCCGTCGGGGTTGAGCACGCGAATGGTCTTGGTAGAAACGCGATGTTTCAGTTTGTGATCCATCAGATTCACCTCATCATTTGCTTGGAGCACCAAGACAAATTATACTGGGTTGGCAGAGGGGCGTAAAGCGCTAGCTGCTTATCCAGCGTTATGAGTAATGGTATATTTTGTTTACAACCTGCCCCCTCTCGATTACAATATCAAAAAAACGAAATGAGATCGCTGATGAACAAGGTTGTCATTCCGGAAGGGTATCGCCCCCCATTGTCCATCTATGAGACCCAGCGGGCCATTGAACTCATCAAGAGAGTGTTCCAGGAGCGGCTGAGCAAGGCGCTGAACCTCAAGCGTGTATCGGCCCCGCTGTTTGTTGAAGAACAGTCCGGCCTCAACGACAACCTCAATGGCTATGAGCGGCCCGTCGGGTTTGACATCCCGGCTGTGGGCGGTAACGGCCAGGTGGTGCAGTCACTGGCCAAATGGAAGCGGCTGGCGCTGAAGCGATATGACTTCTATGTGGGCAATGGCCTATATACCGATATGAACGCCATCCGCCGCGATGAAGAGCTGGACAACATCCACTCGATCTACGTCGATCAGTGGGATTGGGAAAAGGTAATCCGTAGGGAAGACCGGAATCTTGACTATCTTCAGCAGACGGTCCGGCTCATCGTGGGCGCCGTCTGCGACACCAACGAGGCGCTGGAAGCGGAATTCCCACAGCTGTCCATCAAGCTTGGGCGGGAGGTCACCTTCATCACCTCCCAGGAGCTGGAAGACCTTTATCCGGAACTCGCGCCCTCGCAGCGCGAAACCTGTTTTGTGCGCGATCATGGCACCGTGTTTATTTCCCAGATTGGCGGCAAGCTCCGCTCCGGCAAGCCCCACGACGGCCGCGCGCCGGATTATGATGACTGGTCTCTGAATGGTGACATCCTTTTTTGGAATGAGGTGCTTGGCCGGGCCTTTGAAATTTCTTCTATGGGCATCCGGGTGGACGAGGAAGCGCTTGACCGGCAGCTGACCCTTGCCAATTGCGACGACAGGCGCAAGCTGCCGTTTCACAGCATGCTGCTGAACGGCGAGCTTCCATTGACGATTGGCGGCGGCATCGGCCAATCAAGGCTGTGCATGCTGATGATGGGCATGGCTCATATCGGCGAGGTGCAGAGCAGCATTTGGGACCAGGCGACGCGGGATGCCTGCGAGGCCGCGGGGATCATGCTGCTGTAACGATTCAAAAGTTTGAGTAAAGAGCGGTCTCCCTGTTCGGGGAGGCCGCTTTTTATTGATTCATGCAATAAACGAGGTTCATGTTTTCACGAGGTCTCAATATGGGTCTGATGGGATTGACGGCTAAGAAGCATACTTAACCATTCCAGTTAACCCAGGATATTCCTTCTGATTCTACTCCCACAGCTGGCCTCCAACTATCGGTCACCCCTCTTGTTTTACACTTTGGACATAAAAAGGTTTCTGTGTCCTTATCGACGTGTAAATGTATTTCATTCCCATCTGCATCAAGACATAGGGAGCAAAAGAGCTCGCTAGTACCATTGAGAATATAGTACGATGAATTGTTCGATAAATGATACGCCTCTTTCCTTTTTCTCTTTTCATTAATTGCATTTATAGTACGCCGTAGTTCTGCATTCTCCGACATTAACTCTTGGAGTTTTTCATCCAGCTTTTCTTTCTTGTCAATTTTTCTATCTGCGTGTTTTGACAAGCGTGATAAGAGATAACCTAAAACTCCACCGATTATTGTTGTAACTATCGATATCATAACCGTAATCCATATCTCCATCAGATTACCTCCTTTTTGTTTATATTATAACATAATAAGGGTATATAGATTGGGTCGAAGTTGATTTCTTTAGTAGGAAGGAAACGCGGTACTCTGCTTAAGAACAATTTAGTTGCGTCTACTTATTGCTTCGGAACAGCATTATTGTTTGAACTTATTCCCAAAATAGTATAAAATTCGTTATATCCTACATATTGAGGTTCATATGCTCTCACGAGTTCTCAGCATGGGCCTGATGGGCATTGACGGTTACCCGGTTACCGTGGAGGCGGACATCTCTTTCGGCATGCCGCTGTTTGAGATCGTCGGCCTGCCTGATGCCGCCGTGAAGGAAAGCCGCGAGCGCGTGCACTCCGCCATCAAGAACTCCGGCATGGATTTCCCCACCGAGCGCACGGTGCTAAACATGGCCCCGGCCGATGTGCGCAAGGAGGGCCCCATCTACGATCTGCCAATCGCGCTGGGCTTGCTGGCCGCATCGGGGCAGGTGCGGGCAAAGAGCCTGGAAGGCATGATGTTTCTGGGTGAGCTGGGCTTGAATGGCGAGGTGCGCGGCATCCGAGGCGCGCTGCCAATGGTGCTGGCCGCCCGTGACGCTGGCATTAAGCGAGCCGCCCTGCCGCAGGAGAACGCCGTGGAAGGCGCTTGTGTGGAGGGCGTGCAGATCCTGCCGGTGAAGTCACTGCGGGAGTTGGTGCAATGCCTGAATAGCCCGGCTACGATGCAGTTTCTGCCCCACGCACCGTGGGCTGCCGAGGAAACCCAACCAGAGTTTGACAGCGATGACATCAGCCGCATCAAGGGCCAGCATGGCGCCAAACGGGCGCTGGAGGTGGCTGCTGCTGGATCACATAATCTCATGATGATTGGCCCTCCCGGCTCCGGCAAGTCGATGATGGCCCGCACGATCCCCACGATCATGCCGGACCTCACCTTTGAGGAGGCCATTGAGGTCACCAAGCTCTATAGCATCAACGGCGAGTTGGACCGCAGCAGCGGCATCATCCGAAAACGCCAGGTGCGCACACCCCATCACACGGCGACCACGGTATCGCTAGCCGGCGGCGGCAACCCGGTGCACCCCGGCGACATCAGCATGGCCCATTGTGGCGTGCTTTTCATGGACGAGCTGCCGGAGTTCAACCGCAACGCTCTGGAGGTGCTGCGCCAGCCCTTGGAGGATGGCAAGATCACGATCGCCCGCGCCACCGGGAGCTTCCAATTCCCGGCCAGGTTCATGCTGGTGGCGGCAATGAACCCCTGCCCCTGCGGCTATTACGGCAGCAAAGTGCGGGAGTGCCGCTGCACGCAGAACCAGATCACCAACTATTTGGGGCGCATTTCCGGCCCACTGCTCGATCGCATGGACATTCAGGTGGAGGTGGGCGCTGTGGAATACAGCCAGCTCACCGGCAAATCCGGCGGAGAGCCGTCCAGCGTGGTTCGTAAACGGGTGAACAACGCCCGGCAGATACAGGCGGAGCGCTTCTGCGGGCAGGGGATGCTCACCAACGCCGGCATGGGGCCGATGCAGCTGGAGGAGCACTGCAAGCTGGATGCGGCAGGGCATGCGATGATGGAGAAGACGTTCAAGGCGTATGGTTTAAGTGCCAGAGCATTTACGAGGATTTTGAAGGTGGCCAGGACGATTGCCGATCTGGAGGGTGCGGAGAGCATTTCGGACAGGCATCTTGCTGAGGCGATACAGTACAGAGTGTTGGATAGGAAGTATTGGGGGCAGGGGTGAGTGCTATTATTTGATCAAAAGATTATAGAACGACGCCAAGCGGACGCTGGAGGTGCAGCCGCCGGATGGTTGGTAAGCTCAGGTGAGGTGAGTTGCGGAAGTAATGAGGGATGGAAAACTCCACTTATTCTTTATTGTAGCTATCAACTACCAGTGTGCATAGCTCGATAATCAACGCAGAGACGTTGTTTAGCACAGAGGTGTACTTTGCAAACATTTCTGGCACAGTTGGTGAATTGAATGACATGTTGTGTTTGCTAAATCGGTGAATGTAGCTGATGTTTTCTGCCCAAATGTAGCGAACACCTGCATCAGAATCTAGGTTTTTGGCTGCTGTGCTATAACCTTTGATAATGGGAGTGAGCGTAAGGAATTGTGTTTGTAGAGCATCGTCTTTTGCTTCCACATAATGAAGCAGATTGTTTCTGTCGAATCTCAGAATATTGGTGTATTCCTCTTTTTCAAGCAGTTTCAAAATCTCATTAACCCTGTCGTTAGGCTGATACTCAAACACTTTGTATTGAGTAGCTTTGTCAATCAGGATTAATGCTTCACGTAGAAAAGAAGGTATCAGCTTCACAAAGAAATTGTTATCAAATTGATGATAGGTGTATTGGTTGCTTGCCATAAGGATTTTAGCGCAGCGAATATCATTACAGGCACGAGCAAAACAATACACCCAAGTTTCATATTCTTCTTTGGTGAGTTCATCAGTTTTGTTCATTGCTATCAATCCCTTCACGCACACAAAGTTTGCCATTCTTGAAAATCAGTATGCTTTGTTAGCTTGTATTCAACTTCAAACAACGTCATTTGAATTCGGTGCATATCCTTACAGTTAATGGGTGCATCAAAATATGCTGATGCTTCTTCTACTGCCCACTTGTATCTATCCTTCACAGGCAAATCAAAATGGGCTTCATTCCTTTGAAGTGCAATAAAGTGGGCATCATCACGAATAGCGGTTTTGATGCTAGCATACTCATTGCGTACAAAATTCTTATCAATTCGCTTTTTATCGTTCAGATGAGAACTAATCATTTGGCTGATGTCTTCAATACGTGTGAGGTAGTTGAGCATCCGTTTAGCAAGTTCCTGATTGCTGAGTTTCAACAAATCGGTATTTGTCATGTGTTCACCTTCCTTGCAGAATTTTCTACATGAAATTCTATCACTTTATTGGTATAAGAACAACTATTGACTTCCGACACCTTGTATTGATGTATACCGCTCGGTAATAGGTGACAAATGGGAGAATATTCAGAACTTGCCTGAAAGCACTTGGGGCATACCCGTAAGTAATTAGTGAGGGGGGGTAATTCAAAGCAGGGTGTAAAACACCATAAAGTAATAAGTGAAGGACAAAACTTGCAGAGCTGTTACGATAGCATTATAATCTGTATGTAGGGGCGGCTTACGAGCCGCCCGCCGCTATGTTATGAACAACAACCGAAACGAAATGGAGAAATATATGCGAAACCTCACCCTCAAATCCCAAACCCTCACCACCCAAGACGGCTTCCGCGCCTGGCAGCCCGTCTATGAAGAAACCTGCCTGAACCCCTCCGAAACCGCCATCATCATCGTGGACATGTGGGACAGGCACTGGTCCCGCGGGGCGACGCTCCGCTGCGGCCTGCTGGCAGAGAAGATCAACCGGGTCGT
Organism: Bacillota bacterium; assembly: GCA_023435705.1. GTDB lineage: Bacteria > Bacillota > Clostridia > Christensenellales > UMGS416 > JAEYRA01. The sequence goes on from JAEYRH010000014.1 coordinate 29,417, forward strand.
GACAGTTGCCCGGGAAAAAGGCATTCTGATTGTCCACGCCCCGTCTGATACCATGGAGTTTTACAAAGATGCCGAAGCCCGGCAGCGCCTCTTTTCCGTGCCAATGCTGGAATACATCCCGGAGCCGGTCTCCGTCGAGGACTATCCTCTGCCGGTGGACGCATCCGATGATGGCAGTGACACCGCGGACGACGGATTTCCGCCGAACACTCAGGTCTGGTCACGGCAAACGGAGAAGATCCGTATTGACCATAGCCGCGATGTGATCTGCGGCGATGAGGGTGACCAGCTCTTTTCTTACTTGAGCGCAAGGGGGATCAAGTTCCTCCTCTATATGGGCGTGCACACCAACCTGTGCGTGCTCCACCGCTCCTTTGGCATCAAGAGGATGCTCCGGCGCGGGATGAAAACGGCGCTGGCCCGCGACCTCACCGACGCCATGTATAACCCCGAGATGCCGCCATATGTCAGCCATGAGGAAGGCACGCGGCTGATCGTGGAGTTTATTGAAAAGAAATACTGCCCAACAATTGAGTCGAGCCAACTTGTAGTGAACTGAAAAGCCAGTTGCCATAAGCCACGCGCCATAATCAATAAGGCGCGTCGCGTTCGCTTGTCCCAGTCTTGGTTTCTATTGAAATTCAAACATGCAGTTCCGGAGCTTCTTTGTATCTCTGCGCATATTAAGTATTAGGGCCCCAACGCCGGGATATGAATGGAGTGATTTTATGTTTGGAAACGAGATCCATTACTTCACCTGCGGAAACACTGCCAAAGGGTTTAAAACTCTGCTGGACACCAACGTAGCCGGACTGGACAAGCTTTACATACTCCGAGGCGGCTTGGCCGCAGAGAAAACCGAGTGGATGAAACAAATCGGCGCGCTGTGGCAACAAAGCGGTCTGAATGTGGAATATCTGCACTGCGCGTTGGATCAGGACGCTTTGGACGGTGTGATTGCCCCCGATTTATCCTGCGGAGTCATTAATGCTGAATTACCCCACACAATGGCTGCTGCCGGTGAAACCATTGACTGCGGTGCGATTAACGCACGGGAGTTGGACGAGCGACTGGACCGCGTGGGTCAGCTCTACCAGGTCATCGCCACCAATATGTCCGATGCGGTTGCATGCTTTGCGGCGGCGCTGCGCATCCACGATGATTGGGAGACCATCTACATATCCACCATGGACAAAGCTGCCCACGGTAAAGCCACCGCCGAATTGATTCAAGACATTCTGTCAGACAAGGCGCGGCAAAAGGCAGCTGTGGTCAAGCACCGCTTTCTAGGCGGAGCAACGCCGGCCGGCCCAATGGACTGCATCCCCAGCCTGACCAAGGGGTTGCAGCGGCGGGTTTTCCTCAAAGGGCGTCCTGGCACAGGAAAGTCCACGCTGCTCAAGCAGCTGGCAGCAGCAGCGCAAAGCAAGGGCTTCGATACCGAAATATACCACTGCGGATTTGACCCGGACAGCCTCGACATGGTCATCCTGCGGGAGCTTGGCACTGCCGTGATCGATACCACCGCACCTCACGAGTATTTCCCCAGTGAGGAATCCGATGAGATCATTGACCTGTATGAGAAGATCATCACGCCCGGCACCGATGAAGCCAATGCTGACCGCCTGCAGGAGATCGCTGCCGCCTATAAAGCAAAGATCCATGAGGGCACTGCCCATCTGGCCAAAGTGAAAGCCGCACGGGACAGGCTGGAGGGAATCTATCGCAGCGCCATCTCTCCGCAGGACAGAGAAAAGGCCAGGGATATACTATTTTCATCGTGTACCGGTTTGGTTGAGCCTGATTAAGGGAATTTGACAAGTGAATAGAGTAAAAACCCCGGAAACAACAATTTCTGGGGTTTCTTGCGTCTGGATTACCCCACTGATGCAATTAATCGATTAACAAAGATGTTTGAATTCGAACAGGGCTGCTTTTTCAAGCTCCATGACATTTTCTAGCAGCGCGGTGGTACACCAATTATCTCCATTGTTTCTGGATCTACGTATACAATTACTGGCCCTAAGAGTGCATCGTGTGTACTTTGGAATTCTACACTATAGATTTCCTTTCCTAGATATTTGGGGTAAAATCGATCTAGACATATTACCTTATTAAGTGTTGCGTCCCTCCATGTGCCAATAATCTCGCTCCGATTCTGAAGAGAGAGTTTGGTCCATACTACTTCTCTGATATCAGCTACCTTGCTTTGAAACGCTAATCCAAAACACGCTGTAGTTAATAAAATTACCAGGATAGGGAGAATCCTGATCCGTTTTTTCATTACTGATGCCCCTCTCGTGATTTGATGATATATTGAATCCTTTCAATCTATACTGGCATATGAGATTCTACGCGTGCCTATTCGGTTCTCAATATATTCATCGAGTCAGCTTTATTAGTCTCAACCATGGCATTTTGCGTTTATTCACTTGGAACGAAAGAACTTGATCCTCCCAAATGTTTTACATGTCCTTATCATTTTTAATAATATACTTCTTAGAATGAAAAAGTAAACACATTGATATATTTTGATTTACGGAAATTCAAACCTAAGCCAGAAACCCCCTTTGTGGTAAACAAGGAAAATATTGTTTATTAAGATTAAATGTTTTATTATATTAATTGATTCATTATTTGATAGATGATCCGCTATCAAAAGATTGCCTGCCCTTATGCAAATAGACGAAGTGATTGAAAATGTAAAACAGGAGAAGAATCGATGAAGATTTTCAAAAACAATATTGTAAAATTGGTATTAATAGCCGTATTTGTTTTTGGGCTGATTTTTGGTATTGTTTCTATCACATCAAACTGGGGGAAAACGCAGGCCACAATTAGTACTGAACAAGCCTTAAAACGATTGAATTCCTTATATTCCAGGTTAAATGTCTATGAACTGACGCCAAAAATGGATCCTGAATTTATTGCCGATGAAAAGACTGCGTCGGTATTGCCGGACATTTCGGAATATCCTTTTGTTGTAAATCCAACAACGGATAACTTCATCACCATTTATTCCTCACCCGAAAAAGCAGGAGCTGATTACGAAAGCTGGCTTGTTGATGTTGCTAATAAATTCAATCAAAGTGGTGTGCAAGTAAATGGCATGCCTGTTTCAGTTGGCGTCCGTTCTATTTCAAGCGGGCTAGCCGCTGATTTTATCTCGACAGGCAAATATACGCCGGATGTTCTAGCTCCATCTAGTGAACTATGGGCAGATATACTCGCGGATAAAGGCATTATAGTTAATTTGATTGAAAAACGCATTGCAGGGAATGTTGCTGGTGTTGTTTTGTCAAAGGAAAAGAACGAGGAGCTAATCAAAAAGTACGGAGCAGTTAATGGAAAAACCATAGTTGATGGTGTGATCAACAATGAGATTAAGCTGGCATATTCTGATCCTTATGAAAGTTCAACTGGTTTGAACTTTTTATTAATGGTTCTTCAAAATTTTGACTCTACAAATCCAACCAGCCAAGCAGCAGTTTCACAGTTTCAAAAATTCCAACAAAATATTGCGTTTACCGCCTATAGCACAGCACAAATGAAAACATCTGCCAAAAGAGGAGCACTTGACGGCTTTTTGTCGGAGTATCAATCTTTTGTTAATTCGCCTGACTTGAAGAGTTCTTATGTGTTTATTCCTTTCGGCGTTCGTCACGACCAACCTATTTATGAAATAGGTGAGTTGACAACGATTAAAAAGCAAATCACATCTAAGTTTGTTGAATATTGCAAAAATTCCGAGTCTCAAAAACTAGCGACTCAAAAGGGTTTTAATGGCTTAAATGAGTATGCCTATACTCTGCCCAATCCGGATGGAGCAACAATATTGCAGGCGCAAGGCGTATGGAAAGATCAAAGAATAGGCGGAGGTGGTCTGACAGCCGTATTCGTCGCCGACGTTTCAGGCAGCATGGAGGGTTCGCCGCTTTTGAAATTGAAAGCAAGCTTAAATCAAGCCATAAATGTGATTGGATCGGATACCAATGTAGGTTTTGTCAGTTTCTCAGATGATGTAAGCATTGCGCTTCCAATCGCTAAGTTTGATAGCACACAGAAATCATACTTCTCAAATGCTGTAGGTAATTTGAGGTCAGGTGGCGCAACGGCAATGTTTGATGCAATTGTTGTTGCGGAAAAAATGCTGATGGAAGAAAAGGCAAAGAATCCCAATACAAAGTTGATGCTATTTGTATTAACTGACGGTGATTCAAATCGTGGTTTTGGATTTAAAGATATTAAGGATCTAACCCGCGGGATTAAAATTCCTATCTATACGATAGGCTATAATGCAAAAATTGATATTTTGCAAGAACTATCAAACATCAATGAAGCAGCCACTATGAACGCGGATAACGACAATGTTATTTATAGGCTGGAAAGCTTGTTCAGCTCCCAGTTAAAGTAATTCTCATCTTTGCAGCCGCAGGCGAGTGAGAAACAGAAAGATATGAATTGATGGACTAATTCAAAAGCAGGAGGAAATTCATGAAAAGATACCTTTCAATAATGTTAGTTGTTGTGTTGTGTTTCGGGCTTGTTGGTTGTGGCATGTCTGACAACATTCCGAGCAACACCGCAAACACTGGCGCTCAAAATGCGGCAAAGCAACACGAAAGAGACAGACAAAGTTATAAAGAAACATTACGAGTCTATAATGCAACTGAGTATATCGACACAAGTACTATTGTGGACTTTGAAAAGGAGTATAAAATCCGTGTGGAGTATGCGGAGTTTGACAGCAATGAAGCTATGCATAAGGATATCTCAAACAATCCAAACTCTTATGATGTGTTAGTGCCATCTGATTATATGGTTGATCGTCTCATTAAGGAGGGAAAGATATTAAAGCTCGACAAAACTAAAGTTGTAAACATATCGAATGTCGCACCAGAATATTTGTCACCTGCTTACGATCCGAACAATGAGTATACTGTGCCTTATATGGTGGGGACTGTAGGTATTCTATATAACAAGAAAAAGGTATCTGAACCTATTGATAATTGGTCAGCTTTGTTTAGTACACAATACAGAGGTAAAGTTCTATTGTGGGATTCACAGCGTGACGTTATAGGCGCAACCCTAAAAATGCTTGGGTATAGTATGAATTCCAAGGACGATAAAGAACTGTCCGAAGCACAATCAAAGTTGTTATCAATCCAGTCTTCCGTTCAATACGGAAATGAGGAAATATGCGATAAAATGGTGGCCGGCGAGGGCGTGTTGGCTCTTGTTTATTCAGGCGAGGCAAAGCTCGCAATGGACCAAAATTCAAACCTGGCGTATTGCATTCCAAAAGAAGGCTCCAATAAATGGGTAGACGGCTTTGTTATTATGAAAAATACGAAAGTCAAAGACGCCGCAGAGAAATTCATAAACTTCATGTGCCGTCCCAATATCGCCATTAGGAATATGACACAAATTGGCTACACTTCACCAATTAAAGGTGCGTGGGCTGAGTTTGGCAATAATAAGGTAATGTTCCCGACAACAGAGGAACTTGCACGTTGCGAAGCATTTTTATATGATGCTGCTGCAACACAAAAATACGACAGTATGTGGAGGAAAGTTAAGTAGTAACACCCTCCTGTGTGATGTGAAATCTCGACACCTGGTAAACTGCCAAGCTGTATGAGAATCATTGAATAAATTCATATGCCCAGTAAATCAGCCAATATCAACTAAAACATACAAAGAATCCCGGCCCTATCGAGCCGGGGTTCTTTGTTTCAATCATTGTTCTAGATATGGTGGACCGAAACGACCCAAATACGAACTTCTTTTGCTTTAAAACAGGGGTTATGGTGATGATAGAATTTTCATAACTTTACAGTTGTCCAGCCTTTACGTTTTCAAGGATATATTCAAGTCGAGGTTTTACCTTTTCATCAATATCTTCGGTTGCGGTTACTTCATCATATGCGAAACCACTTAAATCAAATGGGACTTGCTTACAAACATCAGAAGTTTGAAAATAAAAGACCATGCGCCCGTTATTGATGAACTTCAAAGCATATCCGACCTCTACCATGACATTATGTCGTGCACCAGACAAATCCGCAATAAAAATGTCACACTCTCTAAGAGAATCCCACATTAAGCTCCTTATATCAAACGAGCCTGTTTCCCTAGTGCCCATATCAATTAGCTCAAGGCCAAGTGATTCTACGACCGCCTTTATCTTTGCCAATCGCCGCACTGCTTTTGTGTTTTCTTCTGGAAATTTATCATGGTCAGGATACCATCTTGCCAAAAACGCTTTACGCGGACAACCCAAGTACACCTTGTCATAGAGATTTATAACATCGACAATATGAAGCATTTCCACATCCCCGATGTGGTTCTTTTTTACCCATAATATGAAATGCCGATACTTGTCTGGATGGGCCAGTTTGTAATATGCCATGGCACCGATTACCGCAATATTAGTTGTTGTTGCGGTTATCTCTGATTCTCTCAAGGATGTTTCAATGTCAAAAAGCTGCGTCATCACAGTTTCAACAGCATTTTCTTTCTGAACAATTCCTTTATCAAGCAAATATTTAAATAAATCGACGAAAAATGTGTAAGGCGCAGAACCAATATAAGTGTTCACCGAATGAAACAGGTGAAATTTATCTTTATTCTCATTGACAAGTAGGCGCGTTAATAGGAACTCCAAACCAAACGATAAGTCGGTTTCTAGCACATAATCCGAAAAGGTGTCTTTCCCCTCAATTATAATCCTATGATTCTCTTCCATTCTTAACGGTATCTGCTTGGAATTGATGTTATGGAAGATGGCGCGTGAATATTGACGGCTTTCTTCCTCCGTTCTGAAAATCAAAACGCAATATGGTATGTTTAGGTTTTCTTCAACTGCTTGTGCAGCACTCAGTCGATGGTTGCCATCAATACGGTTTAGCCGCACTCCAGCGTCAATAGTAAAACTCGCAACCTTTACCTTATCATCGCTGTACCCTCGTGCCGGGTGAGGCCCAACACTGACATAAAAGTCACCCAATCTTTTGGGGCTCATGCCATGCGCCGAATTAACCATATTGTAGAAAGCGTCTTGTTCCGCAGGCGTCGTCCCGGTAAGTACCAACGAAAGGATAACTTCAGGAAAAAACCGATACAATCCACGATTCAGGAATCTTGCCATTTGACCCATATGCTCAGCAATCAAATCCCGTTGAATAGCAGGGTTCGGCTCGGATATACGGGCAAGGTCTTTTATCGGCGCAAAGCCACGCAAGCAAAGGAACCCTCCCATCGAGAAGTCCAGAAGTCCGTTCAGCTTCATACCCTTATTCCCCCAACAATTCTTTCTCAAATCGGGCGCGTGCTGTTGCCCACTCCTCGGCAGCTTTATTCTTCAGCGCAAGAGCTTTATCACGCTTTGTAAACACTTCCAGCGCAATTTTTTTCTGCGTATCTATATCTGGCAAAGGCAACGGTAGCTTTTTTAAGATAGTATCAGAAACACGCTGCTGGCCAGCAGAACCGGTGAAAACTGCCTGCGCAACAGTCAAAAATGTTCTGCTTGAGAGTAAGCACCAGATATAGGGAAGGTGTATGTTTTTTCCCTTGCTACGTAAAACGTGAAATTCGGTTGACCCAAATCCAATATCTGTGGGAAGAGTGTCAACTATGCAAGACTTTCCGTTTTGCATACAGGGTGTGATTTTTGCCCAAAGCAAATCGCCACGTTGGAATACTGTATAGCCAGTTTTCACTTCTCTATACTCTTTATCCTCATACTCCACTGTGTTATCACGATTTCCGACAGCAGTCATGGGCACAAACGAAACAATGCTAGTATCACTTAACATAGAGCTATCAGTTTTAGGATTAACTGCTATGAACTCTTCGAGAGAACCTTTGTAAAACTTACTATTACGCAGAGTATCCAGGACTAATTTATAGGCTGGATAGGTTGGTCGACAAAATATTTCGGACCCACTTATATCCTTACGTCTCACCGAATAGATGAGCCTACTATTCAATGCAGGCATTTGAATGCCTAAACGTTCAAAAACCGCCCCATCCAAGTCCGCCAGAAGTTCGTTGACCTCATGTAGCAAGGCGGCTCGTCGAGCATCTGCTCTTTCAAAATCCGCCACCAGCCGAGCTTGCTTATCAACAGAAGGTAAAGGGATTTCAAGTGATTTATACTCCTCTTTATTTATATTGGATTGCACCGAAGGACGCTGTAGCTTTTGCACCCATCTAGCATATTGCGATGTCTTCGTATACCAATACACATATTGAGGTAATGCCTTTGATTCATCAATAGAAAAACGGATACAGTAACCTGCAAAAACAGCAAGTCCCAATGAACTCTTATACAGGAAAGTTCTCCCAACACTTCCAGTTCTTGCAAACAAGATATCATTTTCGTGTAGAATGTGTTTTGGCAAGTAGTCTGATGGCGCAGTAAAAATATGGTTTTCTTCTATACCATCATCTGAAAAGTCTGTTATCCGGATATATTTAGGCTGGTTTTCATCTGTACGCTCTATCGACGAAGCAGAAACACCATAATCAGGCTCTTGTTTACACAAAGAACCTAATGTCACTTTGTCTATATGCTCATTTTCCTTTTCAATGTGAGGAATATGAAACCTCACATCAAATCGCTTAGCATTTACCTTCCCCCGCTTAACCGCAAACACACACAGAGAGTTTGCGTCGGGGGTTACACAAAAAAAGGGGTTGCGTCCTCCTGGAACTTCTCAAATTGTCGCAAGACTTCTGGCAATTGGGAGCGGTCATTAGCACGCCCGGACGCATCATATCCAATATCTTCCGGTGAAGCCATGAAAATAGCTTCATCGTTGTTAGGCTTTTCGTCTTTGCCTCGTTTGCGAACGAACATGATCGAAGCTTTAACCCCTGCTCCAAAGTGGGCAAATGCTACTTGAGGTAAACTTACCACTGCTAACAACTGGAACTTCTCTAGTATGAAATCCCGGACATACTGTGAAGAGCTATTTGTAAGTATACCATCAGGCAAAACTATTGCTGCTTTTCCTGTGGCTGGTTTTAGGAACTCCCATATGCGCTCAATAAAGAGCACTTCAGAACTTTGGTTTTTTCGCACCTTTGCTTTACCTTTGGCATCGTACATATTACCAAGCGTATAGCTGCTTAAATAGGGCCGTTCCACAGCGCTGATTTGCGAGCCAAATGGTGGATTTGTCAGGACAAGGTCAAACTTGTCCTTTGAAAATCCGGGATTTAAATTGTGCATCTTGTCAATGCTGTCGAGTGCATCCATGCTGATTACATTTGTATGACCGTCATCATGAACAATCATATTCATTTTAGCAACACGAGCTATCTCGTCATTAATTTCGATGCCGAATAGATGCTTTGCTGCAAATTCATGCCAATACTTGTAGTAATCCTGGGAATCCTTGGCATAGTATTCTTCTGCTTTTTTACGGATGGAATCCATCGCGTACAGAAGGAATCCACCTGAACCACAAGATGTATCCAGAATGAAATCATCATTCTTTGGTTTCAGCATTTCTATGGCAAACTCAATAATTGGACGTGGAGTAAAAAACTGTCCAAAATCTCCTTTAAAGAAGCTGTCCATAAACCGCTCAAAGGCCACGCCTTTAACATCAAGGTCTGTTTTATTTAAGTTTACGCTCTCAAGATGCGACACAACAGTGCGCAATACCCGGTCATCTACCTTAATGGATTCAGTGAATACTTCCGGGTCACGGATTTTCTGTTCATCGTAAATCTTATTGATACGCTCAGCAAGTTTTCCGGAAGGTTCATGTGTTTTGATTTGGAACTCGTATGGCTCGCCGTCCTTACGTGGTTTTTGTTCATCGCTAATCTTTACAAAAATGAGCTTGCATAACTCACCAAATGCCGTAGGAGGGGATAATCGCCCACCTCCCCATAATGTTTGATGGCATTTTCGAATGGTAGACATAAGCTCTTCTCGTGATACAGGTTGAATATCGTTATTTTTATCACCCTTGTAGAAACGATATTCTTGTGGTTGGCCATATGATTTAGGAAGATCGGCAAGGATGTTTGACTCGCGCTCCATCACACCATATTTATCAGATACATCAAAAACACGGCGAGTAGTGCCTGCTACGATAACGGCATATTCAGCGCGGAGCTTTACCCATGTTGCGTTTCCGACACCCTGCTCAATGGCTTGATTGAATTCTGCATCGGAGACACCCTCTTTCTTACATTCAACAACTGCATAAGGGCGTTTACAATCGTTGTCACGGAAGACAACAATATCAGCTTTATCTGATGGAAGTCTATCTGGAACAGTTACTTCAACTTTTATCCGATTAACAGGATAATCATACCTATAAATTAACTCTGCCCAATATTCAGCTCTGACTGGTTCTTCTGGGTCATCATATCGATCTGTATAATTGTTCGACGTGACATAGGTGATTTTACGGTTACCATCTGGGCCTGTTATATGGGCATATCCAGCCTTTATTGCTTTATCTAAATAAGACATCGCGTTGTGCCCTCCGATATTTTAGTTCCTAAATTAAAATTTTAACATTTTTTGTGCAGTTGAGCAAGAAATTGGCATATTGCATAAAAATGATTGAGTAACCACCATTATGTTGGAAAAAATTGTAAATAGCTGTATAATGATGTAAGAATTACCAGGAAGTGATATTATGCCAAATCCTAAGTATTATGAATACATGAAACCATTATTAGTTTTGTGCGGCGATCAAAAAGAGCATGAGTTGCAGGAACTATATACTGTTTTATCAGCTCAATTCAAGCTAACAGATGAAGACAAGGCAACTATCCTTCCGAGTGGGAAACAGCCCGTTTATCGTAATCGAATAGGATGGGCAAAGACATATCTTTCAAAGGCCGGTTTAATTGAAAAAGTTAGCCGTGGGAATATTCGTATTACTTCTCAAGGCCTTGCTGTTCTTAAAGAAAATCCGCCATCCATCAAGCGTGATTATCTAGAGCGTTTCGAGAGCTTCAGAGTATTCAAGCAGAAGAATAATTCAAATACTCTAGCATCAGCGCAGCAGGAAACAGATCAAGAAAATTCGCCTCAAGATATTCTAGATGCATCTTATAAACAAATTATCAATACATTGAAAGATGATCTTCTACAGGAGATTGCCAGCCAATCCCCAGCCTTTTTTGAGAATCTAGTGGTCGATCTTCTGTTGGCTATGGGGTATGGCGGTTCCATTACAAATGCCGGTAAAGTAACGGGGAAATCAGGTGACGAAGGAATTGATGGCATTGTCAGGGAAGATAAGCTTGGTTTCGATATGATATACTTCCAGGCCAAAAAGTGGGAGATGGATAAGACCATCGGCAGGCCGGAAGTCCAGAAATTTGTCGGTGCTTTAGCAGGACAAGGAGCTTCCAAGGGGTTGTTCATTTCCACGGCAAGCTTTTCAAAGGAAGCTATAGATTATGCTTCCAAGCAACATACAACAAAAGTCGTATTGGTGGATGGCAATGAACTTGCAAATCTGATGATTGAGCATAACATCGGGGTATCAAAAGTTAGCTTATATGAAATTAAGAAGATTGATTCCGATTATTTTGATACAGGGTACTAATATTTCGGTTGTGAATGAGGTGTGAAGTCATGACGAATCTTTCTTCATTTCAGGAGCGAGTTGCCGTAGCAATGTTAAAAACAATCGCGGCAAAGAAATATAGAATTACTTATGACGATTTGGGTGCTCAGGTAGAAACCAAAATGCTACCATCAAATTTTGGTCAGCATTTAGGTAAGGTTACCGAGCTTTGCAATGATTTAGGCTTGCCCTTTATTTCTGGTTTGGTTGTTGGTAAGTATTCAGACCGGCCCAGCAAGGGGTATTATCCGCTTTGCAGAGCGCTTCGAAGTGACTATAAGAGTAAATCTGATGAAGAAATTTATCAATCAGAAATTTCAAGAATAAAGGCGTGTACGCAGTGGTATGAACTTGCCGAATATTTAAAACAACATATAGATGGCTTAAATAGGTCGATTCCAGAAATTCGTATCCTTCCCATGAGTAAAAGTCTTGAATTTGATAACCGGTCAATTGAGCAGGTGCAAATGGAGTATTTCCAGTATACACTGCCCAACCGCGCGAACTGCAAATATTATTGTCGTGAAGTATCCATCAAAAGCATATCAGGTTCTTTGATTCTGTTCCAGTATGACGGAGCGATCATAGCCTCAGCAGTTTTTGATCATATTGAAGAGTATCAGCAACCAATTGAAGGTGTCTATCATGGCGCAATTTGTTTCAAGCGTGATTCAATCCGCATATTCCAGCCAATATTCTATGAAGAATTGCATCGTATTGATTCCACTGTCATCCGATTCAGTCAGACGAAGCAGCGTTTGAATCCTGAGAGCATGCCCCAAATTCTGGATTTGATTGCTCAGAAGTCGGTTCCACTCATTCCCGATGAAGTGCCATTGGATGATCAGCATGGGTTGAAGGAAGGTGCTGCTAGGCAAATTCTGGTTAATGCTTATGAGCGCAATCCTATAGCGCGGCGTCAATGCATCGAGCATTATGGTTCTTCGTGTATTGTGTGCGGTTTCAATTTTGGGAAAGTTTATGGTCCGGAATATGAGGGTAAGATTCATGTCCATCATTTAAAGCAACTATCTGAGATAAAGGAAGAATATGAGGTTGATCCTATTGAGGATTTAAGGCCGGTGTGTCCGAATTGTCATATGGTGATTCATCAGAAATATCCACCTGCTACAATAACTAGTATTAAATGTACTTTAAGACCGGAAAGTGTATGCTGACTAATATTATGATTCTTCCGTATATAAACCCTATGAGAGAATACGAATTTACTAATTCCATGTGATTTCTATGTTAATCCAAAGGCTTTTGTTTCTTTTGGGCCGGGGGTCATATGAAACTCATGCCCGGGTCTATAAAGCAACACTACCGCTCCTCATGCGCCTTGTATAACGTTGTAAGTGGGGGGGTATAGCCTTTTATCTATTGCTTTTATTATTAATCCAATTGTTGTTTTGTACTAATTTTCATTCAACCCGAAGGGGATGAGTGATTGTAGCTTTCGTTTATACAATTGCTCATATTCCAGAACTTCATGTTTGTCTCGCTTGATCGGAAACACTTCCAAGATAGAATACAAAAAGTTATTTGAGTAGTCAGGGTCAGTAGCAATAAGTTTGACAAGCTGCGAATTACCGCCATGCTTTGTATGGGCATAATCGCTCCAGCGCTGCCATATGCCACCATCTTCACCGCTGGCAGACCCGACATAGTGCTTGCCGGTTTTAGTGTCGGTAATGAGATATATGCCAGCAATGGCTGACAGTTTGTTTTCCCACTCATGGAATTGCTTCCTGTTGTATACAATAGTCCGCAATGTCTGATAGGGTATCAGAATTTGGTCATAACTAGTGAATTCTATCTCTGATACAGATGGGGAAATATAGAGAATTTCTTTCTCCGTTGTTCCATTCTGGCACCAGTTTATTGTACCCTTTCCCCAATCGATTACCAATCTATCTATCCAATCAGAAAGAATATCAGTTCGTTCCATATTCCACATAACACAATTTGAAAATGTTTCGCTGCCCAGATAAAAATCAATTGGAAGGAGTTCGGTTTTATAGGGCTCAAATCCATTAAGCTTATAGCATCCAAGGTATTTACCCTTAGTACCTTCATCGCCCAAAAAGCTTAGTACATAGTCAGTATTTTTAAACTTGTTCTCAGGCTGAATTCGTTGGTAAATCTCAATATATCCAAGAGGGTAATTATGCGCTATCGTATCGTTTGAAATATTATGCCGAACAAGTTTTGTCCTCGAAAGGTCAATATCAATCAACAGTTTTTGAAGTTTCATAGCTATCTTCCTACTGTTAATATTCGGGCTTTTTCATCATTGTAAGGCACGTTTACCCTCGAGTCAATAGATTACACTCATAAAAATAAGTGCAAATATAGAGTGCTTTTTGCAAGGCATACAACTTGTATAATTATTATGTGCTAGGGGGTGGTAACCTGTTTGATATTAACAGACCAGAAATGGTCAACAAGACTTTTCGAATACCCGTGCAACTGGTTGAAAAATTGAGTAAAGTTGCTCAGGAGAAAAAGGTGTCCCTAAACTACCTTATTATCCAATGCTGCGAATACGCACTGAAAAACCTGCCCGATGACAATTCCACTAACAAAGAATAACGACCATGTCAGGCGTCATGGTCGTTATTTTTTCGTTTCACCCGGTATAAAGGTTATAAAGGCTAGAAAGCCAAACAGACCTTTTCGACCTTATTAACCTTAATACCGCAGATCGTTAGGACTATACCTTGAAGTGTAGTGGGTTTAGTATATAGGTCTTTCCTTTTGGCCTTCCCCCTGTACGCTCATTATTTGGTCGCCCTTTCATATAGCCATAATCGATCAGGAGATCCAATGACGGCAGTATTTCGTTCACATTTTGGAAACTTCGACACAGACGGAATATTTCGTATTTTGTTAACTCCCCCTTAGTCTGCTGCTCAAGTTTTCGCAAGATGTCTTTTGCTCCTTTCAAAGTTTTATCAGTTCCCATAATAGAATGTACATACTTAGCGTGTTCAAGGAAGTATTTTGCGATGGAGACAGCTCTTTCCATTGTTGTCTTCGAAACCAAAACATCAGCCGAAGACTTTTTGTTTTCAATGCAATGTAAAATTCCAACAATCCGCAAAGTAGCGCCTATCAGCTTGCCTGCCCATCCCCCAAGGTGTTTCAAATCCTCCCTTAATTGAGGTTCCAGCCAATTGTGGAAACTTTCAATAGAATTGGTCGATTCAATATCCAACTTTATTGTGGATGCTTTATCTTTATCTAAAGGGATGCGGAGCATATCCGATACAAGTTTATTATAAGCATTTTCCAGTTGTACTGGTATTGCGGGTGTAGCAAACGGACGTGTTCCCATCATAGATTCAGGTTTGCAATACAACCAACGTGCCGTCAGACCTCTTGACTTGAAAGCTTCATTATTTATCAAACCCTCCAGGACGTTTTCCTGAGCTGATATAAGTATTGTAAGTGCGGGATGCTCTATGGTTTCTCTTTCACGTCCTTTACGGTCTACCCTAATGGAATCTCCACTGTGCGCTTTCAATACAGTATCGATAGAGATTGAATCTGAATACCGACCATTGAGTATATCAAAAATGCCTCCTTCTGTTGAAAGAATCGTCGCAGCACCATAGTTATCGGCAAGCACGGAAGTCAAAGCTTCCGGTGTGACATCATCAACGGTAAGCCGAAGAAGCTTCATCCTCTTATTTTCAAGTTCTCGGCACTTTAACATCAATTTCTGCGCTTCTTGCTCTTTGTTTTGCTTTTCAAGTTTATCTATCTGCTTTTTCAAAAAGCTCAATTGTGCCTCTTGCTTCGCAATCTCTGGTTTGCGCCGTTCATTCACTTCTGCTTCATATTGGGTAATGGGTTTGGTCATTGCTCGGATGATCGCACTCTTTCGCTCACCAGAATTTGCAATGATGAGAATGTATATGTTGAGTGGTTCTACCCAGCCGGGTTTTCCCTGAATCACAAACTTTTTCTGAACCGCCAGTGAGGCAATGGCAAGCGCAGATACCGCCGCCATATCAACAGGCGTTGATGTATTATTGGCAACAGCGGAAACGTATTTCCGCAAAGGTGTGGGGAGACTTTCGATAGGAAATGGCGGCAGTTTATACTCTTCAAGTGGCACAGGCACTTGCCATTCATTATCACACAGTTCGTTCTTGAGCTTATCAATTGCTTGTGCCATTGTTATTCCCTCCGTTGCTATAAGATAATCAATAATGCTCCCACCAATATCACCGTTCGCTGAAAAGCAATAGAAGCTATTTGTTTCTTTGTAGTACACTAAATCGTTGTTATGCCCACAGACTTCACAATGCTTGAACTTTATGGTTTTATCGTTCTCGGAATAATCACCATTACGTTCAATCAAATATTTGCGGAAATCGAAATCACGAATAAGCTCATCCAGTTCAGGGGATGCCCGTTTAGCATCGCTATATTGCTTAGAATCGCTAGGATTAGGTGAGGGTGGGGAGTATACTGCCGAAACTCGTTTTATCGAAATACGAGCATTTTCATCCAATAAAGTAACCTTCTTATTCGTGCCGAGGAAAATCCTATCAGCGTTAATGCAGGCTTTGTCGCACTGAGGAAAGAAGGATGTGAGAGCATCCATCATCGATTTCCTATCCCTTGGGTCAGTCACAACCTTTTCCGATATAAATGCGAGCCTGAATTTCGGTTTGTTTTTGATATGACTGAAAGTATAGTAATAAAAAGCCAGGGGCAAGTCATTCTGGGAACACAGGTCAATTGCCTGTTTAGGTGTAAGTACAGGTATATCGTCATTTGCGTTATCAATATCAACCATGAAAAGCTGCTGTTCTTCCCAGGAAGCAGCAGTCATACCGCTCATTACTGCGGGACTTATTGAATGCCCCGATTCAAGCTTATGAAGCAGTTCTTCTACGGTGATACTTATAGGTTTTGAGTTATTCTGCAACCGCTTCTTTAATCCGGCAATATCTTTGCTGTCCGGCTTGCTTCTGTATCCTCTATTGTCGATGTGAAGTTTTATCTCCATTTGACTGTTCACCTTCTCGTTTTTCTTGTTGTAAAAATTCTTGGAATTCCTTTTGGTGTGATTGAATGTAGGTGCTAATATCTCGGTAGATTGTCCGCGCAAACAATCTTGCATGGGCTGTTTCTATCTGATATTTATCCATCCCATGCAATCACCACCTTTGATATGTGTCAGGAAATTCATTAACTTAATTCTACAACATGAAATATTCCTTTACTTAACAAAAATAACTCCTTATAATATGTACGTAAAGGAAACATTTTTAAAACATTGGAGTGAGCAGTATGAAGTGGACAATACAAATAGTTGAAGATACCAATGGACTCAACTGTGAATTGCGTGGGTATGATAGTAAGGTCTTTAACATCTCATTTGTGCTTGGTGATTTCTTAGCCATAAGGAAAAGTGTAGTGGATCATAAGACTGGGCAGCAAAAAATTGTTCTTGAATATAATAACCATATATTTACAGAGACATCAGAAAACCTCAGAGATACGTTCTATAAGGAAATTGATGAAGATATGGAGAGAGCGTTTTTATGTATAGATAAATATCTTGGCCTTCAAGAATCGAAAAAAAGTAGAATGGGGTATAACTCTTTGATTGAGTTCGAGGAACTCAAACAAAGACTGAGGATAAAATATGTATGTGAAATAAGCAAGCGCGGTAATAGTTTTTTGGATGGGGCTATTACATCGTATGGAGCTAATATAGATTCTCTTTCTGACATGGCTAATAGTATGTGCTGGTTCACATATACTTGTTTTTCTATTACTGATATGGTAGCTGCTATACTCCACTACTATATGCTCAGAGGCTACAGCCTATCTAATTGCAAACACTGTCATATGATGTTTGCTAGAAAAAACCGCAAAGAAAAATACTGCAAGAGGATAAGCCCTTATCGTGATATTTATTCCCAAAAAGAGAGTAAGCCGGATTATTGCGAGAACACCGTAAGACACGCATTACAACAATTCAAACTGAAGAGTGAACGCATTCTTAAAAAAATGAAGCAAAGTATAAGCGTTCAACTTCATGAAGCTCCATTTTTTGCCGAGTATTCTGACTTTCTCGTCAAATGTGAAGAATATGTTACTCAGATAAAAGCAAAGCCAACAATAAAGAATCTGTTAGCCTACAATGAATATCTGGAGAATATTGAGAATTCTTGGAAAGGTGGAAGATTGTAATGAATATTGTTATATACGCCCGCTATTCTTCAGACCGCCAAACCGAACAGAGCATCGAGGGGCAACTTAAAGAATGCCACGCATATGCACGACGGAATGACTATACCGTTGTAAGCGAATACATTGATCGCGCAATATCTGGTACAACAGATAACCGGCCTCAATTTCAACAGATGATTGAGGACAGCGCAAAAAAGCTCTTTCAGGGCGTGCTGGTCTATCAGCTTGATCGATTTGCGCGTAATCGTTTCGACAGTGCAATGTATAAGCAGAAGCTGAAGAAAAACGGCATACGTGTTATGTCCGCTCGTGAGAATATTTCTGATGATGCGAGCGGCGTATTGATGGAAGCAGTATTAGAGGGTATGGCGGAATATTACAGTGTTGAGCTTTCTCAGAAAATTCGGCGTGGAATGGACATCAATGCTGCAAAGTGTTTGTCCACCGGTGGCAATATCGCTCTTGGGTTCAAGTCGGATTCAGAGAAGCACATAATTGTTGATCCTGATACTGCCCCCATTGTCGTGAAAATATTCGAAATGTATGCCGAAGGGCAAATAATGGCTGATATCATTCGTTACCTTAATGCAAATCAAGTAAAAACATCCTATGGTAATGATTTCAACAAAAACAGCATCCACAGGATTCTGACCAACAAGCGTTACATCGGAGTATATACGTATCGAGACAAAGAGACTCCCGATGCCTTACCGCAGATCATCGATAAAGATTTGTTCTGGGAGGTACAGAGCAAAATGCAGAAGAATAAAATGGCCCCCGCACGAGCGAAAGCCAAAGCGGAATACCTTTTGACTACAAAGCTTTTTTGCGGACATTGCAAAGCTGCTATGACAGGAATCAGCGGCACAAGCAAGACGGGAACTATCTACAATTACTATCAATGCGTTAATAATCGCCGTGACAAATCCTGCACGAAAAAGACCGTTGGTAAAGAATATATCGAGGAGTTGGTTGTCTGCAAGTTGCGTGATTTTCTGACTCCCGAAAACATTAATATCGTAGCCAAAGAAGTGGTTGAGCTCTGTGAAAGGGAAAGAAATAATGACAACCTGAAGCGTTTGAAAAAGCTTCTCAGTGATAACGGTAAGGCAATGGAGAACCTGCTCAAAGCCCTTGAAAACGGGCAAATCGTAGATGTGCTTGCGGAGCGTATCGCCAAGAAGAAAAAGGAACAGGTCGAACTGGAACAGCAGATATTAGTTGAAGAAGCGCAACATCCAGCGCCGACGGTCAACGAAGTGCGCTTTTTCTTGTCCCAATTTCGGAAGGGCAATGTTGATGATACCAAGTATCGGCGCGGCCTGATCGATATGCTTGTGAGCAAAATCTACCTTTACGACAAAAAAATAACCATCCTGTGTAATACACAGGACGGCAATTTTGATATAGACCTTGACGAAATAAGTTCGTCTAAGGACTGTTTGGTGGAGGCGGAGGGAATCGAACCCTCGTCCGAAAAAGCCCCAGCGCCACTTTCTCCGAGCGCAGCCGTTGATTTAGAATTCCTCTGGCTCCGGGCCCCCCACGGCTGGGTCCCGGTCAGAGTAGCTTCATATTATCCCGCCGGCTTCAAAGCTTGGTCCGGTTGGTTCCCTGCTAAATGACGCCGTTGGCCCTCTACGCAGGACTCGAGGCAACGACGGGTCGCCTTAAGCGGCGACCGGAACGAGATTGTCGTTCTGATTTGTTTTGTTTTGCCCGGCTATTAACGTGGATCCGAACAACCACGGCTCGCTTGCAACGCCTCAAACTTCCCCGTCGAAACCAGTACGCCCCCATGTCTGGTGGCTTATGATCGACAAAGCGATTTTAAGCTTGATGATTATATCACAATTCCAATCAGAATAAAAGAGGTCACCAGCATTGATGAGTGATATTCAAGAATCCATCCATTGCGAGTTTGTTTGATTTTTTGCATGGCTGGTGGTATAATTTGGATGTTTCAATGGGCATGTGAAGGATGCTGAAGGAGCAACGATGAGCAAAAGGGCTCGGCGGTATTTGTTGGTTCTGGCGGCACTGATCGCGGTGTCTGCCTTTGTGGGCTTTCAGTTCTTCAGAGATTATCAAAACCTGCAAGCTCTCAATGCCGAGAAAGCCGCCCGCACAGCCGAATTGGACGCCAAAACCCAAAGCAATGAGGAGCTGCAGGCTAAGCTGGATGATTCGAGCAGTGACTCATTTGTGGAGCGGGTGGCAAGAGAGCTTCTTGGCTGGGTGAGGCCCGGTGAGATCAAGATCGTAGAAAAGGGAAATTGACTTATAAATGACGGCGTGATGCGAAGGCGCGTTCCCCGAGGGGAATGCCTTTTTTATGTGAGGGCAAGCATGGATACTACAAAGCGGAGGATGGCGGCCATCGACATCGGCTCCAACTCGGTCAGGCTTATGATCGCCGATGTTGGCCCCGGAGGCGCGATCGAGCCAATCAAGAAAGAATTGGTGACAACCCGCATTTATGAGGGATTGGCGCGCACCGGCAAGCTGTCGTCTGTTGCGGTGGATCGCACACTGGCGGCAATCAACATCTTGAAGGACAAAGCCCGTCAGGCCGGTGCAGCTTCGCTTCATTGCTTTGCGACCGCAGCCGTGCGGGAGGCCGCCAACCGTGACGATTTCCTTGCCAAAGCGCTGAAAGAAACAGGGATGGTCGTGGATGTGCTCAGCGAGGAGCAGGAAGCCCGCGTGGGATTCGTCGGCACGCAGGAGCAAGGGCCCAGGGGCGCCCTTGACATCGGTGGTGGCAGCACGGAGGTTGCGGTGGGTGTCGGGCATGACGTACACTGCGCGGTGAGCCTGAAGCTGGGTGCTGTGCGGGCTCTTGAGAAGTATCCGTTAGGCGACACAACCGACCCGTTGGCGCTGGAGGCGATGCGGCAATGGGCTACCAATGTGCTTCGTGCAGACTGCGCCGGCGCCAAAGATTGCACCGCGCGGCTCAACGGCATCCGCTGGACAGGCATTGGCGGTACGATCACGACGCTGGCATCAATGGACATGAAACTGCAAAAATATGACAGTGCCCGTGTGCAGGGCCACGGATTCACGCGCGCCGTGGTGGAAAGAGTGCTAAGCAAGCTTGTGCAAACGCCTTTGGAGAAGCGCCGGACGATTGCGGGATTGCAACCGGAGCGGGCTGATATCATCATCGGTGGTTTGGTGATTCTGTTGGAATTCATGGATTTTATGGCTGTGGACCAGATGGTTGTGAGTGACAGGGATAACCTGGAGGGCTATCTGGCTTATGTGCTTAGTCAGGAGGCGCAGGCATGATCAAACACATCGTCTTTTCTAACTTCAAGGAAGAAGCGGGTGGCCGCTCCAAGCTGGAGAACATCGCCACTGCCCGGACGATGTTGCTGAACCTCCTGGGCAAGGTGCCCACCTTGAGGAGTATGCAAGCTGGCCCGAATGCAGCCTGCAGTGGCACCGCGTGGGACTTCGCGCTGGTGGCGGAGTTTGACAGCATGGAGGCGCTCGAGGAGTATGTGGTGCATCCGGAGCACAAGAAGGTGTCTGCATTTATGTCGGAAGTGCGGAGCGACAGGGCCTTTGTAGACTTTGAGTTTGACATAACATAATATACCAATAGCGATATCTCAGATTTTTCTTGACATCAGGCTCCCAAACAGATAAAATACTCTTTGCCTCTTGCAGGCAAACGACGCGGGGTGGAGCAGTCCGGTAGCTCGTCGGGCTCATAACCCGGAGGTCGAGAGGTTCAAATCCCTCCCCCGCAACCATTTTTGGCGGCGTAGCTCAGCTGGCTAGAGCATTCGGTTCATACCCGAAGTGTCATTGGTTCAAATCCGATCGCCGCTACCACAGGAAAGCCGTGTAAACGATGAGTTTATACGGCTTTTGTGTTATATCGCACGGCATTAAGGCTTTGGCTAATCTGGACAAGAGGCGAAGAGGAGCGCTGGGTATGCGAGGCCATTTTTCTGAAGTCAAGATATTCCAAGTGAAGCCCGATCGGTTGGAAAGAGTTTGAAGCCCTCGTGAAAACAGTTACCGCTGCGCAACGGCAACAGCCCGGCTGCATCGGATTTGGGTATATGAAGCAGTTTCATACAATCGATGGAGTTGAACCGGGGAATCCGCCAAGAGAGCTCATCAAGATTGTGAAGTGTGTGAAATACTTCTCGTATTGGCAGTTCAATGACAAAGAATGCTATGGAAAAGCTATTGAATGGTTCATTGCTCAATGCGGTAAAGATATTCAAAGGCTGCTCATCATGCCTTTGACATCCATTGTGGTTATGCCCTTTGCGAAGCGAATGGGTCTTGACTAAGCAATAATGACCGCAGAGAAACGCTGCCATCCGGCGGCGTTTTATTAATAATCACTTTTAGGCGGGAGTGGACGGCAGCGAACTGTCGTTGGAATGCCTCGGTTAACAATTGCCGTTTTGCATTTCTGGCAATACTACCAACAGAACTTTACACAAATCTTATTTATGTAGTATTGAAAACCATGTAAGGCGGTAGTATACTACTTGTAACGAGTGAAGCGGCGGTGATCTTGATGAAAAAGTTGTTGAGCAGTATCGGTGTGTGGGGTGATTCCCTGCTGGCGGGTGTTGTTCTGGATGAAAAGGCCGGGAGGTATTCCATCCTGGAAAACAACGTGGCGGCATCGCTGGCCAAGAAGATCGGCATCACGATCAAAAACAATTCCAAATTTGGCTGTACTGCCCCGAAGGGCATGAAATTCCTCACAAGGGCTTTGGAGACTGACGCCGAGTTTTCCGCTGCGATCCTGGAATATGGCGGCAACGACTGCGATTTTGATTGGGCTCAGGTGGCCGCCGCCCCCGATCAGGAGCACACTCCCAAGACGCCGCTGGATGAGTTCTCAAAATGCTATGCGGATATGATTACCTCTGTACGGGCAAAGGGCATCGAACCGGTTCTGGTCTCACTGCCGCCGCTGGATGCGGAACGGTATTTTGATTGGATCACCCGCAATGGCCTGAGTCGGGAAAACATCCTGAAATGGCTTGGCGACGTGCAGCATATCTACCGCTGGCATGAGCGCTACAGCAACGCAGTTTCATCGCTTGCCCGCAAGTACAACTGCCATTTTGTCGACATCCGCGACGCGTTCCTTTCCGTGCACCTGCCCGGAGAACTGATGTGTGCCGACGGCATCCATCCAAACCAGAAGGGGCATGCCTTGATGGAGCAGGTGTTTTTGGAGTATGCCCATCAATTTGTGTGACAGGAAAAACGAAACCCGTCCTCAACGTTGGGGACGGGTCTTTTGTTCAAAGGAACCTTAGATCTGTACTTCTTGGAGGGTGCTCCCGCTGGGGGTCATACTTCTGCCAATAGATAGCCTCTTCGGTATACTGCGTGCGCGGCGGTTTCTCCTCTGCCGGATACCCCACCAGCACCACGCTGATCACGGCCACAGGAGCGGGGATGTCAAATAGCTGGCGCAGCGTGGCGCTGTCGGCCGCACCGATCCACACCGCTCCGAGGCCCATGGCCGTGGCGGCCAGCAGCATGTTTTCGATGGCCGCGCTGCAGTCCATTGCGCCGTCGCCCTCCCAGGGGATGTAATTGGTGTTGGAGCAAACCACGATGGCTGCCGGCGCGTTATAGCTCCTGCCATGCTCGGGGTGGATGCTGTCTTTCAACTTGTCCAGCGCATCGGGGTTGTCCACGACGATGAATTCCCAGGGCTGCAGGTTGCAGGCCGAAGGTGCGGCCATCGCTGCCTTCAGCAGCAGCGTAATCTTGTCATGCTCAACAGGCCTGCCTGGCTGATAGCGGCGCACACTCCTGCGTCGGCAGAGGATATCCATCAACAGTTCAATCTGATTCATTTGTAGCACCTCAGTCTTTTCTTGCGGCAGCGGTTTTGACAACCGGCACCCAGGCTTCCACGGCCATTTTACCGTCTTCCCGCCAGTGGCAGCGCTCCTGCCTGGGGCCTGTATCCTGTTCATAACCTGAGTCGGGGAACCATTCGATCCAGATGCGCTTCCACACCGAAATGATGTGGTCTTGCCCCGGATGCTCGATCACAAGGGGGAATACCGCCCACGTCCGCTCCGGCACGGTAACAACCTCGTATTCGTCGGGGACGCCTCCGGCTGGCATGTCCAGGCAAATCATATAGTGCAGCATGCCGTCGTCGGTGTCCCACAGGAGGGACTTCAGGCAGGTGTGTTCGTCGCCGTGGCCGGCTTGCACGATCCGGTTGGTTAGTCGTTCCGCCTCGCACTTGTCCAGAAATGCCGGGATCGCCTCATACGCTTCCGCATGCCCGGTCAAAAAGGACCGGCCAAACACCGAGCGGGCTCCTTCCCGTTCGATACGGAAAGGAAGCCTGTCTGCAGGCTGGGGTTGGGGCTGGAAGGTGATGCGGGGTATGGTTTGCAGGATTGCGCCGGGCATGCGGGCTTCCGAGGGCGTCATGCCGTGCACCGCCTGGAATGCCCGGGCAAATGAATTGGGCGAATCGTAACCGAAAAGGTTGGCCACATCGATGATCTTTGCGGCGCTCTTTTGCAGCATGAAGCCCGCCAGCGTCAGCCTGCGCAGGCGTATATATTCGCCCAGGGGTAGGTCGGCGATGAACGAGAAATGGCGCGTGAAATGATACTCGGAGCATTGCGCTTTTTGTGCTGCCGCGGCCATATTGATTTGGCCTGCCAGGTTTTCCTCGATATAGTCCACGGCGGAATTCATTTTTTCTGCCCAGCCGATGGGGAATCGCCTCCATCATTATCCTAGGATGACCCTATTATAATGCGTGGAGGTGCTGCTGCACCAGTGACAGAATGGATTGGTCCTTTATTGTCCGCAGCGCTTGCAGACCTTCAGCAGCGCGCCGTCGCGCATGGCCGTCCACAACACCTTGACCCGGGTCCTGTTGCACAGAGGGCAGGTGCCGCGCCAGCTTGGGATTTTCCTGGCATTGCTGCCCCGCCTTGGTTTCGGCATTTCACATTTATCCTTTCATAATGAATAATACACAACCGGATGATACATGGTTTGCCGGATGCCCTCTCCACATTTGTTGCACAGAACTGTGTGATTAAATGTTCAAGTCTAGCTTGCTGTATCGCAATGCTTCACAGGCTTCTGCCCAAGCCTTCTTTCTTGCTGTGTGCATAACATGGTTGTTTGGACTGCGATCAGCTGGGCGGGCAACTCCGAAGGTCTTTTCGAATAAGCTGATCGAAGTTGTGATATTTTAATTGTATTATATTAGTGAACTCTGATACCGTAAATGCAATGAGGAATCAGTGTGAAGTACTTTTCCTTTATCTATTGTTTGTTTTGTTGTAAAATATATGGATAGCCACAAATTGGAGCAGCCATGAACGATACAAACCTAATGATCCACGCACAAAACGTCTCCTATACCTACCCCGCCCATGAGGGTGAAGCGCCATCGCAGCCGGCGTTGAAGGGCGTGGACTTCAAGGCCCCGAGGGGCCAATTCATCGCCGTGCTCGGCCACAACGGCAGCGGTAAGTCTACGCTGGCCCGCCATTTCAACGCGTTGTTGCTGCCCACCACTGGCACAGTGTGGATCAAGGGCATGGACACCGCCGACGAGGGCCTGCTCTGGGAGATCCGCCGCTCCGCCGGCATGGTCTTTCAAAACCCCGACAACCAGATCGTTGCCACCGTGGTGGAAGACGACGTGGCTTTTGGCCCGGAAAACTTGGGCGTGGAGCGCACCGAAATCCGCCGACGGGTGGACGAAGCGCTTGATACGGTGCACATGACCCAGCACGCCCTGAAGGCGCCCCACATGCTCTCCGGCGGGCAAAAGCAGCGGGTTGCCATCGCCGGGGTGCTGGCCTTGAAGCCCGAGGTCGTGGTGATGGACGAACCCACGGCGATGCTGGATCCCAAAGGCCGCCGGCAGGTGCTGCGGGCCATCGGGTATCTGCGTGAAGAGGGCATCACGGTGATCCTGATCACCCACTTCATGGAGGAGGCCGCCCTGGCCGACAAGGTGGTCGTGATGGATGAAGGCAGCGTTGCGCTTGAGGGCGGGCCCGCCGAAGTGTTTACCCACCGGGAGGAACTGCGGGCCATGGGCCTTGATGTGCCTCCGATGGCGGACCTTAAGGCCATGCTCGGCGAGGCAGGCGTTAAGCTTGATGGAAGCATATTGACAGTGGAGGAGATGGCCGAGTCGTTATGGCAATTGTTTTCGAAAACGTAACGCATGTGTTCATGCCGGGCAGCCCCTTCATGACCACGGCAATCAAGGACATCAGCCTTACCATTGGCGAAGGCTCCTTCGTGGGCATGATCGGCCACACCGGCAGCGGCAAGAGCACGCTGATCCAGCACATCAACGGCCTGCTGAAGCCCACGCAGGGCAGGGTGGTCGTGGATGGCATTGACACCGCTGTGAAGGGCGACCTCAAAAAGCTCCGCCGCCTGGTGGGGCTGGTGTTCCAATACCCCGAGCACCAGCTGTTTGAGGAAACGGTGGAGAAGGATGTGGGCTTCGGCCCGAAAAATATGGGCTTGTCGGAGCAGGAGATCAAGGAACGGGTGCTCCGGGCGCTCACGCAGGTGGGCCTGGCCGGAGACGAGATCCTTGCCCGCTCGCCCTTTGAGCTTTCCGGCGGGCAGCGCCGCCGCGTGGCGATCGCCGGCGTGCTGGCGATGGAGCCGCAGGTGCTGATCCTTGATGAGCCCACAGCGGGTCTGGACCCCCGGGGCCGTGAGGAAGTGCTGGCGCTGGTGAATCGCATTCATGAGCAGCGCCACTGCACGGTGATCATGGTTTCCCACAGCATGGACGAAGTGGCGCGGGTGGCAAGCCGCGTGATCGTGATGAACCGCGCCGAGATTGCCATCGATGGCACACCCCGCGAGGTCTTCGCCCGGGCGGCAGAGCTCCGCGAGATGGGCCTGGATATCCCCGCCGTGGCACAACTCACCGCCGAGCTGCAAAGCAGAGGCGAAGCTGTGCCCTCCGGCATCATGACCATTGAAGAAATGCGCGACTGGATTGTGGAAAGGTTGGCCCGCCATGCTTAGCAACATCACCTTGGGCCAATACTTCCCCGGCGATTCGCCTGTGCACCGGCTGGACCCCCGCACCAAGATCATTCTAGGCGGCGTCTATATCACGCTGATCTTCATCATCCAGAGCCTGCTGGGCTATTTCGCGGCTTTCCTGTTTGTGGCGCTGGGAGCGTTGCTTTCAGGCATTCAGGTGCGATATTTGCTCAAGGGCCTTAAGCCCATTTTGTTCATCATTGTCTTTACCGTGGTGGTGAACATGCTTTTCACCACCAATGGCAACGTCTGGTGGCACAGGTGGATTTTCACCATCACCGACGTCGGTGTGCAGCAGGCCATCTTTATGGCGCTGCGCCTGATCTTTTTGATCCTGGGCACGCAGGTGATGCTGCTCACCACATCGCCGCTGGCGCTCACTGATGGCATTGAGACATTGCTGAACCCGATGAAAAAGATCAAGCTGCCGGTGCATGAGCTTGCGATGATGATGACAATTGCGCTCCGCTTCATCCCCACGCTGCTGGAGGAGACGGACAAGATCATGAAGGCTCAGGCATCCCGCGGGGCCGACTTCGAGTCCGGTAACATACTGGCCCGCGCCCGCAACATGGTGCCTTTGCTGGTGCCGCTGTTTGTGTCCGCCTTCCGCCGTGCCGATGAGCTGGCCATGGCGATGGAGGCCCGCTGCTACAAGGGTGGGGAGGGCCGCACGCGCATGAAGGTGCTGAAGTTCTCATCGGTGGATCTATGGGCGTCCTTTGTGATGCTGGCGCTTGCCGCTGCGATAATATTGGACCGGATTTATGGCGGCGGGTTTTTGTTTTAGCGGCTATTAAACAGACGGGTATTGATCAATGACTACCTCCGATCGGGTCGTACGCGACATCACCAGTTTCATTTTCCTTGAGGATGAACCGAAACCAAGCGACGCCATCTTCATCCCCGGCAGTGCTTGGCCGGAGATGCCCGAGCATGCTGCGCGCTTTTACCGGCAGGGGCTTGCACCGGTGATTGTTCCATCGGGCAGATACAGTTACAAGGCAGGCCGGTTTGCCGGGCCGAAATCCAGACAGGATGTCTACTCCGGTGAATACCAGACAGAATGGGAATTTGAGCGTGCTGTGCTGATGCAAAACGGTGTGCCTGATAGCGCAATCCTTCGGGAGGACCAGTCCACCCACACGGTGGACAATGCCTTTTTCACCCGTAAGGCAGTGGGGGACGCTGGCTTGACCATCCGCTCAGCGATCATCTGCTGCAAGCCCTATCATGCCCGGCGCTGCCTGATGACCTATGGCTGGGCTTTTCCCGGTGTGGAGCTGCTCATCTGCCCGGCAGCTGCGGAAGGGCTGACCCGCGACAACTGGCACATGACCGAACAGGGCCGTGCGCGGGTGCTGGGCGAAGTGAGCAAGAGCGGCAGCTATTTCAAGGACGTCGTGGGGTTGTTCACAGAGGTTTCGCAGCGATCCACTGCGGATGGTGTTCGATGAATATATGGATCGTACAATATTGAAGGAGGCTATTTCATGACCATTCCCGAACTGGAAGCTTATGCCATCAAACTCTTCACCGAAAATAAGCTTAGCTGCTCCGAGTCGGTGCTGCTGGCCATGGCCGATTATTGGGGTATTCAAAACCCGCTGATCCCGCGCATCGCCACGCCGTTCCGGGGTGGCCTTTGCGGCACGCAGCAGGTGTGCGGCGCTGTGTCCGGCGGCCTGATGGCCATTGGCATCCGCCTGGGCCGCGACAGCGGCGCGGAAGACGGTAAGGCTTGCGGAGACAAGGGCAAAGAGTTCATGAACTGGGTGAAGGCGGAGCATGGCGGCCTGAGCTGCCTGGAGCTGACTGGGCTGGATTTCTCCGATGATGAGCAGCACAAGAAGTTCGTGGCCGAAGGCCGCAACACGGTTTGTGTGCCGCTGGTTGCGAAGTGCTGCCGGTGGCTTGCGGAGAATATCTAAAGATCTTTGAGGAGATGCGCTGGCAGGGGTCCGTTGGCCTCCTGCTAGCGGTTTCTGAGATCCAATTGTGATCCCTTTTTTTGAAAATGCATGCCAACCATATAGTAAGTGCGATACTCTGTATTGTCATCATACAAATTATTCACTAAGGCAGAATCCATATCTGCCAACACGTCGCCAACTATACCGTTCCGATTCTCTATCACATTGTGGCTCAGATTCGATTTCCGTTTTATTTCGGCGAGCGAAAATACATTTGCTTGATAGTATTGCTGCAGTTCTGTTTCTGTCAAATCAGACCAGATGAGTAAATATGCGTTATAATCCATCGTTGTTATACTGCCAATTCGGTAAGCCACTTCAACCACTTTTGCCGTGTTCGGCGGCAACGGGCAGGAAAAAAGCGGCTTGGAAAACGCTTCAAGTTCATGATCGTTTGATATTGTTATCACCAGGCTGTATAGTAACAGGGATAAAATCGGCACTACAAGAGCCATTGAGACCAGATGTGATCTTTTCATTTTCCATTGTCGATTTATTCTAGGTTTGATTTGCATGTCACTGAATGATTCCTTTTTATCAATATGATATCTGCCGGTCTGATTATCGTCAATGAGCATTGCGCACATTCTGATGCTTTGTATGGGGAGAGGATCGCTTCTAGCTGTATAATTGCTTTACAGTTTCTGTCTATATGATTATACTGCGAATTAGCAATATCAATTGGTATCACTGGTTGGCAAAGTGAATATACCAGGCGATGAATCCGGTTCTCGATATGCACTTATAAGAAATGTAAGGAAAGGGTGAGGGTTTTTGAACACGGAAGGATTGTTTCCTGCATCCACAAAGACGGAACATCTGGCCCGCAACTTCGATCAGATGACCAGGCTGCCGGAAGCCAATGTGCACGAAGTGCGCGCAGAGCTGGTCAAGGGTATTGAAAACGTGTGGTATGAGTATGTTCCCGGCAGCTACACCGGCGAGAAGCCTGTGCCGTTGGTGGTGCAGCTGCATGGCGGCGGGTGCGACGGCCGTATCTGGACCCATGTAACTGCCTGGCACCTGCTGGCTGAGCAGGAGGGGTTTATCGTGGTGTATCCCAACTCCATCGTGCCGGCCCGCTGGTGCTGTGACGAGCGCGATATCGCCTATCTTTACTCGTTGATTGCCCATCTGAAAGGCAAGTATAAAATTGACGGCAGCCGCGTGTTCATGCAGGGCATGTCCAATGGCGAGATGATGACGCTGGCGTTCACGATGGTGCATCCTGAAGTGCTGGCCGCAGCAGGCAACATCACCGGCCCGTCGCCGGCGGAGATGATCGGCGAGGAGCGCCCCGCCGGAGCGCTGCCGCTCATTCAGATGCGCGGTGAAAAGGATGTGTTCTTCAAGCTGCCGGATCCGCCGCCGGAAGATCTCTATGCCAAGCGCTACTCCATGAATGACCTCAACCGGGAAATCTGGGAGGCCGTGAATGGTATTGAGGGTTTGCCTGTGCTGGATGTGCGCGGCAAAGACAACTTCCTGCGCTACCGAGGCAGGAACGCACCGATCATCAACTGGGAGATCAAGGGCTGTGGTCACCGCGAACCGCCGGATAGTGCCCAGGTGTTGTGGGATTATCTGTATTCAGCCTGCAGCCGTGAGGCCGGCAAGCTGATGATCACCAAGCCCAACAAGATCCTGATGGGCGATGCTGACACCGCGGCCATTGCCGTGGGCAGTAACTACGCCTACAAGGTGGATCACCTGGAGCTGCTGCACCAGTCGCCAGACGGATATGTGCGCGTGGTTGAGCCTGCGTCCGGCAAAAACGTTATCAATGAGATGTTTGAGACGGCGGGGCTTTATATGCCCGTGGAGGGCCTTGCCGCGCTGTTTGGAGCCAAAGTTGAGATGGTGGACCCCGGTGACTCTGCTGTTGCAGTGTTCCCCGATGGCACGCGTTATGAATTTCTCGCAAGCTCCCTGCTGCTGAAGGTAAATGGGGAGCATCGAGGCCTCCGCAAGCCCTGCATGCTGATGAGCGGCTTCTTCCTGATCCCGATTGAGGAATTTGCCGGCGATGTGCTGAGCAAGTTTGTGAGCGTGGAGGATGGCGTGATGCTGATCTCCAGCCATTATGCGGAGCTTGGGCGCTATACGGCCAGGGTGCTGAAGAAATTGATGGTGTAGGTTACATAGTTCCAACTAGAAGTATGACCAAAAACGATCAAGCGCAGAACCTGTATGGGTTTCTGCGCTTCATTTTATTCATGTTTAGTGCGTTATAATTTTACTTTTCCAAGCTAATGGCATAAACTGATTTATATTGCCCGACACCACCACACTCCTGGTTCATATCATATCCACCAAACACTCCAAGGTTAGCAAGGTTAGCTTCATCCACTTGGTTTATGGAAAACTCAGCATTTCCTTGATCGGCATTCATTGCGTTGAAGACATTGGTCTGATAAAATTCGCGCAGTTCCTGTTCGGATAAGTCGGATGAAACGATTATTCTGGCTGTCATTTGCCCGGTATCCTCTGTGAAACGTCCCATCTGTCTTAGCTTATTTGTCTTCTCCGGCGTTTTGCAGTCGAAGAGCAGGTGGGTGAAGTGATCATACTTCATTTTGTTGTCTATTGCAGAAATGATGTATACCAATGCAATAAAAAGGGTGAGCGAAGCAAATGCAACTAGGGCCCGCCGTCTTGATTGTGTCATCGATCGCATTGCTCCAGACTTTTCACAATTTATTATGGATATGATAAACATTATAATGCTGAAAGTTCATTGATTCAATAGAATGAGTTGATGGTGATGAGCACCTGTTGAAGTACAAATCAGATATTTACAAACCCACTCAATCATGCTAAACTATCTGTTGCGAATTGAACCGTGAACTCGGTCCTGGCGATTCTCCAACGCCGGACTGGGGCACAGGCGATTGCGAAATGACAGGAGGTTTATCACCATGGACAAGACCCAGAAGACCGAAATCATCGAGAAGCACAAGATCCACGACGGCGATACCGGTTCGCCAGAGGTGCAGGTCGCGCTGCTGACCGAGCGCATCAACCACCTGAACGAACACCTGAAGATTCACCAGAAGGATCACCACTCCCGCAGAGGATTGCTGATGATGGTCGGCCAGCGCAGGGGCCTGTTGAACTATCTGCGCGAAGTTGATATCGAGCGCTACCGCGCGATTATCAAGGCCCTCGAACTCAGAAAGTAAACCAAATTGCGGCGGAGCCTCAACGGTTCCGCCGCTTGCTATGCTTTCCGTATGAAACTCCCCGGTTGAAACAAGATAGTATTATTGTTCTTTCGTTTTTGGAACGGAGGAATCGGTTGTTTCAGGCTTCGGGGATGGAAGAAAATGGTATTCCTCTCTGTAGCTCACAAGATATTGTTCCTTGAATATGCTCTTTTCGGCATAAGATAGGGGCAGTAATAGTCGGAAATTGGTCCGGTTCTCTTCCTTCTTGCTTCCCTGTTGGAGGGAGGTGGCGGCACTGCCGCCGGAAGGAGAACCCACATGAATTTGGTAATAATAGAAGAAGATAGAAAAAGGAGACACACAATGGACAAAAAATTCTCAATGGAGCTGGGCGGACGCACACTCGTCGTAGAGACGGGGAAGTATGCCGGCCAGGCCAATGGGGCATGCCTGATCCGCTGCGGCGACACCGCCCTGCTGGTGACGGCCACTGCCTCTGAAAAGCCCCGTGAGGGCATCGATTTCTTCCCCCTTTCCTGCGAATACGAGGCCAAGATGTATTCGGTGGGCAAGATCCCCGGCGGCTACATCAAGCGTGAGGGCCGGCCTCCGGAAAAGTCCATCCTGACCAGCCGTTTGATTGACAGGCCTATAAGGCCTCTTTTCCCCAAGGATTTCCGCAACGATGTGCAGGTGGTCGCCACCGTGCTTTCCGTCGATACCGACATTCCGCCGGATGTGTTTGCGATGATTGGCTCTTCGATCTCGCTCAGCATTTCTGACATCCCGTTCGCCGGTCCTACCGGCAGTGTGGTCGTGGGCCTTGTGGATGGCAAGTATGTGATCAATCCCGACAGCGCCCAGCGCGAGAAGAGCCTCATGCACCTGGTGGTGTCCGGCACCCGTGACGCGGTGATGATGGTGGAAGCCGGCGCCGAGGGCGTCTCCGAAAAGGTGATGCTGGAAGCCATCCTGTTTGCCCATGAGGAAATCAAGAAGATCGTTGCTTTCATCGACGGCATCGTGGCTGAGATCGGCCTGCCCAAGTTCAGCTACGAAGCCCATGACATCGACCCCGAGGTGGATGCCGCTGTGCGCGCCTTCGCGTGGGACAAGTGCGTGTGGGCCCTGGATACCGATGACCGCACCGAGCGCCAGAACCGCGACAAGCAGGTCACACAGGAAGTGCTCGCCCATTTCGCCGAGACCTTCCCTGGCAAGACCGGCGACATCAAAGACAGCCTTTACTACATCACCAAGGAAATTGTGCGCGAGAAAATCGTGATGCAGGGCAAGCGGCCTGACGGCCGCGGCCTCACCGATGTGCGCCCGATCTGGTGTGAGGTCGGTATCCTGGCCCGCACCCACGGCTCGGGTGTGTTCACCCGCGGGCAGACACAGGTAATGACGCTGGCCACGCTGGGCTCCATTTCCGAAGTGCAGCGGCTCGATGACATCACCGATGAAGACACGAAGCGCTATATGCACCATTACAATATGCCGCCCTACAGCACTGGTGAGGCCAAGCCCATGCGCGGCACAGGCAGGCGCGAGATTGGCCATGGCGCGTTGGCGGAGCGGGCATTGCTGCCAGTGATCCCCAGTGAGGAAGAGTTCCCCTATGCCATCCGGCTTGTGTCCGAAGTCATTTCCTCCAACGGCTCCACGTCTCAGGCCAGCGTCTGCGGCAGCACCTTGGCGTTGATGGATGCCGGTGTGCCGATCAAGGCGCCCGTTGCCGGCGTGGCGATGGGCCTGATTAAGGACACCAAGAGCGGTAATGTGGCCGTGCTCACCGACATCCAGGGCCTTGAGGATTTCCTCGGCGACATGGACTTCAAGGTGGCCGGCACCAAGGATGGGATCACCGCAATCCAAATGGACATCAAGATCAAGGGAATTGACCGTGAGATCCTCGAGCGTGCGCTGGAGCAGGCCCGTGTGGGCAGGCTGCACATCCTGGACAAGATGCTGGAGACGATCAAAGCCCCCAAGACAGAGCTTTCGCCCTTCGCCCCCAAGGTAATCCAGTTCAAGATCGATCCTGACAAGATCCGAGAGGTGATCGGGCCCGGAGGCAAGATGATCAACAAGATCATCGACGAAACCGGTGTGAAGATCGACATTGAAGATGACGGCCGCGTGTTCATCGCTTCGCCCGACCAGATCTCTGCCGCCAAGGCCAAGGGTATGATCGACGCGATCACCAAGGTGATTGAGGTGGGCGAGGTATACTTTGGCACTGTTGTGCGCATCATGCCTTTCGGGGCCTTTGTGGAACTGCTGCCTGGTAAGGACGGCATGGTCCATATCTCCCGCCTCGCTGCACAGCGCGTCAACAAGGTGGAAGACGAGGTCAACATCGGCGACAAGGTGCTGGTCAAGGTCATCGAGATCGACGGTCAGGGCCGTGTAAACCTCAGCCGCAAGGAATTGCTTGAGGATGAAAAGCGCATGAAGGCGGAAATGGCCGAAGGAAAGTAATCCGGAGGTATCGCCTGTCGCGTGTGCGCGACAAACCTACTTCGTTAACCCCCATTTGATACCCGGCGCGCTGCATGATTTGCATCGGTGCGCCGGGTAACGTTTCATAAACGGAGGTTCCATATGGTTAACGTAAAAACCATGCCGAACGGCATGCGCATCGCCGGGGAAAGGATTTCTCATTTCCGATCAGCAGCGCTGGGCGTGTGGGTGGGCGTGGGCTCCATCCACGAAAACGAAGGCGAACACGGCCTTTCCCACCTGATTGAGCACATGGTTTTCAAGGGCACCAGGAAGCGCACCGCCCGCGAGCTTGCCAGCGTCATGGATGCTGTGGGCGGCCACCTCAATGCCTACACGACCAAGGAGTGCACATGTTTTCATGTGCGCGTCGTGGATGAGCACATCCCGCTGGCCGTGGATGTGTTGTCCGACTTGGCCACCGGCGCGCTTTTCACTGATGAGGCGCTTGAGATGGAAAAAAACGTGGTGCTTGAAGAAATCTCAATGGTTGAGGACACGCCGGAAGACCTGGTGGGCGAGCTTTTAAGCGACGCATGGTATGGCGGTCACAACCTGGGCAAGCCGATCCTGGGTCAGGCTGATGAGATTAAAAGCTACACCCGTAAAGATGTGCTGGCATATTTTGAAAAGCATTACCGCCCTGGCAACTTCGTGTTTTCGATGGCAGGCAATTATGATGAGCAGCGTATGGATGATCTGCTCAACACACACTTCGGCGCCGATGGCCACCCCCACACTCCCTATGAATCTGTGCCGTTTGAACACAGTGGCACCCGTCGCGCGCTGGTGCGTAAAAAGGATATCGAGCAATTGCACATTTCCGTTGCGTTCCGTGGCTACCCGCGCATGGACGATCAGCTGTTCCCGATGCTGGTGCTGAACAACATCCTGGGCGGCGGCATGAGTTCGAGGCTCTTTCAACGCATCCGTG
Source organism: Bacillota bacterium (assembly GCA_023435705.1). Lineage (GTDB taxonomy): Bacteria > Bacillota > Clostridia > Christensenellales > UMGS416 > JAEYRA01. The sequence goes on from JAEYRH010000014.1 coordinate 64,896, forward strand.
AAGAGCGGGGCCTGGTTTACTCAGTTTATACCTATCCGGCCAGCTATGTGGGCAGTGGTCTGTTCGCGATTTATGCGGGCCTTAACCCCGCAAACGCAGAGGTGGTCATGCAAATCATTCGCGAGGAGATGCAGAGCCTGAGGCAGGGCGACATTTCCGAGGAGGAGTTTGTGCGCTCACGCGAGCAACTGAAGGGTGGCTATGTGCTGGGCTTGGATGGCATTTCCTCCCGTATGGCCGATATGGGCAAGAGCACATTGCTAAACAACGCCATCCGCACAGAGGAAGAAGTGCTCAACAAGGTCAATGCCGTGACCATAGACGATGTGACGAAGGTTGCCCAATATGTATTTGATAACGATCACATCGCAGCTTCGGCGGTTGGTAAGATGCCAGGCCGGAAAAACATGGAGAAAATATTGCTGGGGTAACAAACAGATAGAGCATTTCAACGGCTGATGGCTTGATCAGCCGTTTTTATTTGCAGTTTCAGCAATCATCAGGAAAGGAAAGAGGTTGAACATGATGGACATTCTCAGCCGGGAGGGCTATACTCGAGAACAACCGCTGGAAATTTGTGGCAGACAACTAAACCTGCAATTGGTCCGGCTGAGAAGCCGATGGAAATGATCAGGAATTCAAAAAGGATTTGGGAGTGGGTTAGCACATGATGACTGCAAAGGAAAACTTCCTTCGCACGATGGCCGGCGACAGCCCGGAACGGCTTGTAAACGGATGGGAGCCCTTTGCTGTGATCACAGATCCGTTTCGTGAATGCCTGCGCGGCAGCCGCAAACGCGGCCATGAGACAGTGGACCTGTGGGGCACCCACTTCTTCTGGCATGAGGACCAACCGGGTGCTGCGCCGCACATCACGAAGGAAAACAAGGTGATCAAGGACATCACTCAGTGGCGGCGCGATCTGGTGGTGCCCGATCTTTGGAACCGCTGCGCCGACTGGTCGGCAGCGTGTCAGGCGGCGGAGCGAGCAGCCGGAGAGGGCAGGCTGGTCACAGCCATCATGACGGGCGGCATTTTCGAGCAGTCTCATTTCCTGATGGGTATCGAAGATACTCTTTGCAACTTGCTGCTGGAGCCTGACCACATGGCAGAGCTGCTGCAGGCATTACTGCAATACAAGATGGCATACGCCCGCGCTCTGGTGGAGAACCTCAGGCCGCAGGTGATGCTCTCTCACGACGACTGGGGCGAAAAGACGAGACTGTTTATGAGTCCGGACACCTGGCGCAAGTTTTTCAAGCCCCTCTACGCTGAGCTTTATGGTTACCTGAAAGACAATGACGTGATCGTGATGCACCATGCAGACAGCTTTTGCGAGCCGATCGTGGAAGATATGGCCGAGATCGGCATTAACATCTGGCAAGGGGTGCTGCCGCAGAATGACATCCCCGCGATGCAGAAGCGCCTGGCTGGCCGCATGGTGCTGATGGGCGGGGTGGACACCGCAAGAATCGATGTGGCCGGGTGGACAGAGGCAGCGGTGCGTGAGGAAACCCGCCGGGCTTGCCGGGAATATGGCCCTGGCGGCTATTTCATCCCCGGCATTACCTATGGCGGCACCAGCACCATCCACCCTGAGGTGGACGTGATTGTTTGCGACGAGATCAGCAAATGCGCCGCCGACTATGTGGCCCGCCGCACTTGACAGGACCGGGCAGTGATATTGATTTGTAGAAGGAGTGACCTGTATGGCAACGTTTCAGATTGAAATGTTTTCGACCACGCTTAAGCGGCTTGTGCCCCTCACGGTGATCCTGCCGGTGGAGAAGCCCGACATCCCTGGCATTCCCAAGCAGGAGGAGAAGCCGTTCAAAACGGTTTATTTGCTCCACGGCTACTCCGGAAGCAACAACGACTGGCTTTATGGTTCTCGCATCGCCACGCTGGCGATGATGCACAACGTGGCCGTCGTGATGCCCTCCGGCGGCAATAGCTTCTATCTGGATGATGAGATCCGAAGCGAGTATATGGAAAAGTATATCACGGAGGAGCTGGTGGCCTTCACCCGCAAGGTTTTCCCGCTGTCTGCGAAAAAGGAAGACACCACGATCGGCGGCCTGTCCATGGGCGGTTATGGCGCGTTGCACAGCGCATTGAAGCGGCCTGATGTGTTTGGTTGGGTGTATGCGCTTTCCTCGGCGTTCATCACCGACCAGGTTGCTCAAATGAAGGAGGGGGACCCGAACCCCATTGCGCCTTTCAGCTATTATGTGCATTGGTTCGGCCAGCCGGCCAAGGTGCTTGGCAGCGACAAAGACCCGAAAGCCCTTGCCAAATTGCTGAAGGACAGCGGCTCTGAGCTGCCTAAAATCTTCATGGCCTGCGGCACCGAGGATTTCCTGCTTGAGCCGAACCGAAGCATGGATCAATACTTCACTCAGATCGGCGTTGCACATGAATACCGGGAGAGCAAGGGCGTTCACAACTGGGCGTTCTGGGATGAATACATTGAAAAAGCGATGGAGTGGCAGTATGGCAAGCCGCAGATGGGTATGTAACCCGATCTTCTGACTGACTGCGCGAAACTCCTCCCGACTTGGAACCGGGAGGAGTTTTCTATGGGATGGGTTATTGCAGTGGCTGGGCAGCCAGCAGTGCTTCCACCTCTTCGGGCGATGGCATTGCGCTGATCGCTCCCTTTCTGGTGGCGCACAGCGCTCCTACGGCATTGGAGAAGCGCACCATCTCTACCATTTCTGCTAAACCAAATTCCCGGAGCCCTTTGCCGGACCGGCGCAGCCGGGTCAAAAAGCCGCCCATGAAAGCATCGCCGGCCCCGGTGGTGTCCACCACGGCCACTGCGAAGGAGGGCACTTTTGCGCTGCCTGCCGCGCACCGGAAATGGCAGCCCGCCGCGCCCATTGTCACCAACACAATGGCGGTGCCCTTTGCATACAGCAAATCGGCTGCTCGGGCAATGTCTTGCTCACCGGTGATGAAGCGGATTTCATCATCGGAGATCTTCAGCACGTCTGCATATGGCAGCCCCATCTCCATGCCGGCTTTCGCGGCTGCGTCATCTTGCCAAAGAGGCTGCCGCCAGTTGGGGTCGTAGGATACCAGCTTTCCCAGTCGTTTCGCCTCACCGGCAGCCAGCAGCGTGGCGGACCGGGCTGGCTCGTGGGTCAGGGAGAGGGAGCCGAAATGGAAGATATGGCTTTGCGAAATGAGCTCCAGATCCACATCCTCTGGCTTAAGCATATAGTCAGCACCGGGGATGCGGTAAAAGCTGAAGCTGCGGTTGCCCTCATGATCCAAATGGACGAATGCCAGCGTGGTGTTGTATACGCCTGAAAAGCGCAGGCCCTGGGTGCTAATTCCTCGCTTGTCCAGTGTTTCCTTCAAAAACCGACCAAACTGGTCCTCTCCCACCATGCCGACGAAGGCGGCACTTCCACCCAGCCTGGCCACTGCTGCCAGCACATTGGCCGGCGCGCCGCCTGGGTTCTGCTCAAACACAGGCATGCCGGAGGGGGAGGGGCCCATCGGCGTGAAGTCAATCAGCAGCTCGCCCAACGCCACAATGTCACAGGTCTTTGCTTTTTCCACGGTTTCTTGAAGACCTCCAGTGGTATTCTGCGTGCATCATACCAAAATTGAGGCATTGTAACAAGCGGTTGCATGCGGTTGTTTGGATACTTCCGGTACCAGGACCAGGTGAAATGCGAGGCGTGAGAAACGGTTGACATATTGTGTGGGAGTTGCTGTACAAAGCGTCATTTGCTTGCTAAGATGAAAGCATCACAATCACTGCCGGGAGGGTTTTATGGAATTGCAGACAAACCAGATTATGAAACTTCATGTGACAATCGGCGAACCACTGACTGTGGGGGATACGCTGCGGGGAAGGCTGTCGATCATCCCGATCACCGGTGGCCATTTCGAGGGCCCCGGCATCAGGGGCATTGTTTGCCTCGGCGGTGCTGACTGGAACACACGCTTGAATGACACGCACTCCCATGTTTTCGCCAAGTATTGGTTGAAGACCGATGATGGTGTGGTCATCTCCGTGGAAAATGAGGGTGTGATTGACAACAGCCTGTGGGGCACTCAGATAATCAAGACAAACCCCCGCTTTCTCGTGGATCGCGGGGGCAAGTATTCCTTTTTGGAATCTGGTGTGTTTGTGGGCGAGTTGGTGGGCAGTGATGAGCCCGGCGCGGTGGATATCACGATTTACAAGATGGCCTGAGCGCGGGGCGTACTTCAGGTGGTGCCCCGCTTTATGAGCGACACCGGGAACGTGACGCTGTTGGGGATGGCCCGCTTTTCCGACTTGAACACAATGCTTTCCACGGCATACTGGCAGATGTCACGGATCGCCTGATGGATCGTTGTGATCTGCGGTGTGCAGAGCTTGCACACATCAATGTCATCATAGCCCACGATCTTCATTTGCTCCGGAATGCAGATGCCCCGGGCGTAGCAGGCCTGGATCACCTGAGCGGCCAGGATGTCGTTGGAGGTGAAGATGCCGTCCACATCTGGGTTCTGGTCCAACAGACCTGCCACAATGTCTTCATAAGCCATCGATAGGAACTGCTCCTCGCTGGCGTCCAGCAGTATATAAGGCACGCCGCGCTTCTCGCAAACCTCCCGGAAGCCGTAATAGCGCTTATTGGCATCCATGTTGAGGTATAGGCTGCCGCTCACGTGTGCAAGTTTCTTGCAACCCCGCTCGATCAGGTGCTCCGCAGCCAGCACGCCGCCCTGGTAGTTATCAGAGCAAACAGAGGGGATCTGCGAGGAGATCACGCGGTCAATGGAGATTACCAGCGCATCGGTTTTGATGCTGTTGCCCAAATCCTGCGTGTGGCTTGCCACAATCACTCCGGCCACCTTGTTGGCATTGAGCATATTGAAGTATTCCAGCTCTTTTGTGTTGTCATGGTTGGAGTTGCACAGCAGCAGCTTGTAGCCGTGTTGGGACGCGTGATGCTCCACGGCGTCGATCACCTTGCAGAAGAAGTGGTTGCTAGCCGAGGGCACGATGAGGCCGATGATCTTGCTCTTTTTGGTGGAAAGGGAGCGCGCGATCTCGTTTGGTTGGTAATTCAGCTCCTTCATGGCCTTCTTGATCTTGTTCTTCGTCTTCTCGCTCACATAGCCGCGCTCGTTCAGCATGCGTGACACGGTGGTAACGGTAACCCCTGACAGTGCTGCGACGTCCTTGATCGTTGCCATGGTTCTCCCCATTCCAGCTCCAATGACGCAGATTTTGCGTGCTGGAGCCTGTAAGCAATGCGTTTTTCTTACTCTATTACAATCCAACCGGGATGTCAACTGCTCGACATATGATATGTTCATACACAGCATGTTTGGACTGTATTTGCTGAGCTCCGCCGTGCTGATTGTCGGGCTGCTGCTTTTTGCACTCCAGCATAAAAGGAGATGGATCGATGTTGCTGCTGTACCGGAGGTTTCTAAGGCGGCAGAAAATGCATGAACCTCAGAATTAACTCTTGACAAAGAGACTTTATCGCACTAAACTAATGCACAACAACTTAATATTCAAACTTTTGATGGAGAAGTAAAGCTGGCGCACGCCTTTACAGAGAGCTCCGGGTGGTGGGATCGGGGCAGGACACGGCACAGCACAATGGGCTCCTGAAGGCGGAGAGAAAACGGCATTTGCCGCCAGTAATATCCGACGCCAGGCCGGCGTGATCGGTCAGGAGTGTGTTGGCACTCTGATATGAGCAGGGCGTTTTCATAACGTCAAGCAAGGTGGTACCGCAGGCATCGCGCCTGTCCTTGGAAACAAGGGCAGGCGCGTTTTTTATCTTCATTTCGACTCGGAAAGGAGTGGGTGACCATGGCATACCCGACATTTGAGCAGGTCAAGGTGCTTTCGGAGGGCTATGACTATGTGCCCGTTGCAATGGACGAGCTGGCAGACACAGAAACGCCGGTGAGCGTGTTTCTGCGCTTCAAAGACACCAGCCCCTATTGCTTCCTGCTGGACAGCGTGGAGGGCGGCGAAAAATGGGCCCGCTACTCCTTCATCGGCCGCGACCCCATTGCCACGATCCGTATCCGCGACAAAACGGCGCTGATGCAATATCGCGACGGCACCGCCGAAAAGATCAAGGGTAACCCCTTCCGCATCGTGCAGGCCATGCTGGACCGTTTCCGCAGCCCAAGGGTGGAGGGCATGCCCCGGCTGCCCGGCGGGGCGGTGGGCTATTTCAGCTACGACATGGCGCGCAGCGTGGAAAGGCTGCCGGACCCACCGCCGGACGACCTCGGGATGCCCGACTGCCACTTCATGATCGCCGACGAGATGATCGCCTTTGACCACCTCCGGCAGAAGCTCACGATCATCGTGCAGATGCCGGTGAAGGGTGATTTGGAGGTGAATTATCAACAGGCTTGCGAGCGGCTGGAGTCCATCTCCCGCGTGATCAGCGGCGCCCGGTGGAAGACTGATGGGAGGAAGCCCGCAGCACAGGCCGCCGGCAACCAGCCACAGCGTAATATGAGCAAAGAAGCCTATTGCGACATCGTGAACCGTGCCAAACAATACATCGTGAACGGTGACATCTTCCAGGTGGTGCTGTCACAACGGCAGACAGTGCCATTTACTGCCGACTCTTTCGAGGTTTACCGCAGGCTCAGGGTTTCCAACCCCTCGCCGTATATGTTCTACCTGAAGTTTGACAGCTACACCGTGGCCGGCGCTTCACCTGAAATGCTCACGCGCTGCGAGGGCGGCGTTGTGGAGACCTGCCCTATTGCCGGCACCCGCCCCCGTGGAGCAACGCCGGAGGAGGATGCCGCGCTGGAAGCGGAGCTGATGGCCGACGAAAAGGAGCTGGCCGAGCACATGATGCTGGTGGACCTGGGCCGCAACGACATCGGCAAGGTCTCTGAGTTTGGCTCGGTGAAGCTCACGGAGCTTAAGCGTGTGCTGAAGTATTCCCATGTGATGCACATTTGCTCCACAGTGCAGGGCAGGCTCAGGCAGGGCCTCACGGCCTTTGACGCGCTGATGGCGGTGCTGCCGGCGGGCACGCTTTCCGGCGCGCCGAAGATCCGGGCGATGGAGATCATCGACGAGCTGGAGCCTACCCGCCGTGGCCACTACGGCGGGGCCATCGGCTACCTCTCCTTTGACGGCAATCTGGATTGCTGCATCACGATCCGCACGATCCTATTCAAGGATGGCCTTGCCCATGTGCAGGCCGGCGCCGGCATTGTGGCAGACTCTGTGCCGGAGTCCGAATACGAAGAATCGCTTAGTAAAGCCGGGGCGCTCCTCAAGGCGCTCCAGGAAGTGGGGGGCTGACGATGATCCTGCTGATCGACAACTACGACTCCTTCACCTACAACCTTTACCAATATGCCGGGATGATCAACCGTCAAATCACCGTGGTGCGCAACGACAAGATTGATATTGACGATATTCGCCGGATGAACCCAAGCCACATCATCCTGTCGCCAGGCCCGGGCTACCCTGCCGACGCAGGTATCACGATTGAGGTGATCCGCAAGCTGGGTGCTCAAATCCCCATCCTCGGCGTGTGCCTGGGGCATCAGGCCATTGGCGAGGCCTATGGCGGCCGGGTGCTGCGTGCACTTGCCGGCCCCGTGCACGGCAAGGCCACCGACACCCACATCGCCTCCGGATGCCCGATCTTTCATGGCCTTCCGCCGGTGCTTAAGGTGGGCCGCTACCACTCGCTGGTGGTGGAGCGCGAGAGCCTGCCGGAGGAGCTTGCCATCACCGCCGAGACCACCGATGGCGTGATCATGGGCCTGGCCCACCGCGTTCACCCGGTGTTTGGCATCCAGTTTCACCCAGAGTCGGTGCTGACCGAGCGGGGGATGGACATGGTGAGGAATTTCTTGGAGTTTACTCTGTGATAACAAAATGAACTCCCCCTGTCATCTTCGATGACATCCCCCTCAAGAGGGGGACAAGTACACCACTTTCAATGATCAACTAGCCTCCCTCTATATCACCCCTACTAGGGGTGACACCGCCGAAGGCGGTGGGGGTAAAGAGGGAGGTGCCGCCAAAGGCGGCGGAGGGAGTATAAAGGAGGCCCACCATGATCAAAGAATCCATTGCAACACTCATTTCCGGCAAAGACATCACCTCCGATGAAGCCGCCGCCGCTATGACCGAGATCATGACCGGTGAGGCCACATCGGCGCAGATCGGCGCGTTTTTGGCCGCCATGCGCATGAAGGGCGAAACAACTGATGAAATCATCGGCTGCGCCAGGGTGATGCGCGAGAAGGCCGAGCATGTGCAGCTTGCTGCCGACGCAATCGACATTGTTGGCACCGGCGGCGACGGGGCGAACACGTTCAACATCTCCACCACGGCGGCGTTCGTGGTGGCGGCAGCCGGCATGCCGGTGGCCAAGCACGGCGGGCGGTCCGTTTCCAGCCGCTGCGGCTCGGCGGATGTGCTGGAAAACCTGGGGGTCAACATCACGCTCACCAAGGAGCAGGCTGCCCGGTGTTTTACCCAGACCGGCCTGTGCTTCATGTTTGCCCCGGCTTATCACCTCTCAATGAAGCACGCGGCTGGCCCTCGCCGGGAGCTGGGCCTGCGCACCGTCTTCAACCTGCTTGGGCCCCTCGCCAACCCAGCCAATGCGCCCTATCAGTTGTTGGGCGTGTGCGAGGAGCGGTTTGTGGAGCCGCTGGCACGGGCGCTGATGACGCTGGGCGTGAAGAGCGCCATGGCCGTGCACAGCCACGACGGACTGGATGAAATCTCCATTTCTGCGCCGACCACAGTTTGCGAGGTGCGGGGCGGCAGGCTGTCCGGCTATCTGCTGCACCCGGAGCAATTCGGCATCCGTCCGGTGGGTTTGGAGGAAATCCGCGGCGGCGACGCTGCGCTGAACGCCCAAATTCTGCTGTCCATCCTCAAAGGCCAGCTTGGCCCCAAGCGCGACATTACGGTGTTGAATTCGGCGACGGCGCTCTACATCGCCGGCATTACCCCCACGATCAAGACGGGTTTGGCCCTTGCCTGCAGTGTGATCGACTCCGGCGCGGCGATGAAAAAGCTGGAGGAATACAAGGCAGCTTCGCAACAGGTGCTGGAGGTTTCTGCATGATACTCGATGACATTGTGGCCGCCAAGCGGTTGGATCTTGTCATGGAGGAGCAGGCCGTGCCGCTGCCGGTGCTCACGCGGCAGGCGCAGGATGCCGGCCCTGTGCGAGATTTCCGTGCGGCTCTTGCGGCCCATGGCCTATCGGTGATCGCCGAGGTGAAGCGGGCGTCGCCCTCTAAGGGCTTGATCGCCGGGGAGTTTGACCCCGTGGGGATCGCCACGCAGTATGAAGCCGGCGGCGCGGCGGCTGTCTCGGTGCTCACCGAGCGCCATTGGTTCCGGGGCTGCAACCGGATTCTTACGCAGGTGCGCAGTGCCGTGAGCCTGCCGGTGCTGCGCAAAGACTTCATCATCGATCCCCGGCAGGTGATTGGAGCCCGGGCCATCGGTGCCGATGCAATCCTATTGATCGCGGCGATCCTGGACGATCGGCTGATGCGGGAGCTTTCCATCCTGGCAGCCGAATTCGGACTGGCCTGCCTTTATGAGGCCCACACCGAAAAAGAGGTGAAGCGTTGCGCCGATTGCGGCGCCGCCATCATAGGCATCAACAACCGCAACCTGAAGACCATGGCGGTGGACCTGGCTGCCTTTGAGGCACTGCGCCGCCATGTGCCTTCAAGCGTGCTGGCGGTGGCCGAAAGCGGCATCCACACTACCGAAGACGCCCGCCGCATGCGCGAAGCCGGGGCAGATGCGATCCTCGTGGGCGAGTCGCTGATGCGCGCGCCGGACGCGGCGGCGGCGCTGCGGGAATTGCGGGGCAATCGATGACACTGGTGAAGATCTGCGGGCTCATGAGGCCGGAGGATGTGGAGGCAGTCAACCGGTTTCGCCCTGATTATGCTGGTTTTGTGTTTGCGAAAAGCCGCCGGCAGGTTGCGCCGGAGCATGCCCGCCGGTTGATTGCGCGGCTTGATCCGGTAATTGTGCCGGTGGGCGTGTTTGTGGACGAGTCGGTGGAGACTGTTGCGGCCATTGCCGGGCTGTGCAGACTTGGGGCGGTGCAACTGCACGGCAGCGAGGACAACTCCTATATCTCCAGTTTGCGCAAGCTGCTGCCACCTGATGTGATAGTGATCCAGGCTGTTCGCGTGCGGGATGCCGCATCGCTGGTTGTTACAGAGCAATCTTTTTGTGACCTGTTGCTGCTGGACGCCTGTGCAGAAGGAGTAGCCGGTGGGGCAGGGCAAACCTTTGACTGGCGGCTGCTCGAAGGGTTCTCGAAGCCTTACCTGCTGGCCGGAGGCCTGCGCGGGGGCAATGTGGCCGAGGCCGTGAGGAAGCTCAAGCCGTTGGGAGTGGATGTGAGCTCCGGCGTGGAAACCGATGGCAATAAAGACTATGACAAAATAGGCCGGTTCATCGAGCTGGCCAGAGGAGGCAACTGATGAAAAAGGGACGGTATGGCGATTTCGGCGGCCAGTATGTGCCGGAAACGCTGATGAACACACTGCTGGAAATTGAACGGGCCTATGAGCATTATTCCAAGGATAACGACTTTCTACGAGAACTTGATGACCTAAACCGCAACTACGCCGGCAGGCCGTCGCTGCTTTACTTCGCGAAGAACATGACAGAAGCGCTGGGCGGTGCCAAGATCTACCTCAAACGTGAAGATCTGAACCACACCGGCTCCCACAAGATCAACAACGTGCTGGGGCAGGCGCTGCTGGCAAAACGAATGGGCTGCAAGCGGTTGATCGCCGAAACCGGCGCCGGCCAGCACGGTGTGGCCACCGCCACAGCTGCGGCGCTCTTCGGCATGCAGTGCCATATCTTCATGGGCCGGGAGGACACTGAGCGCCAGGCATTGAATGTGTTTCGCATGCGGCTGCTGGGGGCCGGCGTGACTGCCGTGGATTCGGGCACTGCCACGCTGAAGGATGCCGTCAACGAGGCCATACGCCATTGGACTGAGTGCCTGGACGACACCTTCTATGTGTTCGGCTCGGTGATGGGGCCTCACCCTTATCCCATGATCGTGCGGGATTTCCAGAGCGTGATCGGAAAGGAAGTCCGCGCACAGATGATGGAGCGGGAGGGCCGCTTGCCCGATGCGCTGGTTGCCTGCGTGGGAGGCGGCAGCAACGCCATGGGGTTGTTTCATCCTTTCATAGGGGATCAGGATGTGAAATTGATCGGTGTGGAGGCGCAGGGAGACGGCGTGGAGACGGAGCGTCACGCCGCCACGATCGCCCGCGGTTCGGTGGGTGTGTTTCACGGCATGAAGAGCTACTTCCTGCAGGATCGGGAGGGGCAGATTCTGCCGGTGTATTCCATCTCGGCAGGGCTCGATTATCCAGGCATCGGGCCGGAGCATGCCTGGTTGCACGCCACTGGCCGGGCTGAATACGCCGGTGCCACCGACCGCGAGGCGGTGGAGGCATTCCAGTTCCTGGCCCGCACCGAGGGCATCATCCCGGCCATAGAGTCTGCCCACGCCGTGGCTCACGCGATGAAGCTTGCACCGCAGATGGACAAGGACAAGATCATCGTAATCAACCTTTCGGGCAGGGGCGACAAGGACGTTTATCAAGTAGCGCGTTATATGGGGGTGGATGTCAATGAGCAATAGAATTGACACGATGTTTGCACGCAAGGCGGCGGACGGCAAGAAGGCGCTGATCACCTTCACCACCGCCGGTGACCGGAGCCTTGTAATGACCAAGCGGTTAGTGCTGGAGATGGAGCGGGCCGGGGCGGACCTCATTGAGCTGGGTGTGCCCTATTCAGACCCCATCGCCGAAGGCCCGGTGATCCAGGCGGCCAATGTGAGGGCGCTCAAAAATGACGTGAAGATGGACACGTTGTTTCAAATGGTGCGGGAGATGCGGCAATGCACGCAGGTGCCGCTGGTCTATCTGATCTACCTGAACTGCATCCTGCAATACGGGCCGGACATGTTTTTTACCCGCTGTGCTGAGGCCGGTGTGGACGGTGTGATTGTGCCCGACCTTTCCTTTGAGGAAAGCGGTGAGATCAGTGGATGCGCGAAAAGCCATGGGGTGCATTTGGTCCGATTGGTGGCGCCCACCTCCGGCGAGCGGATCACGAGGATTGCGCGTGAAGCGGATGGCTTCCTCTACTGTGTGTCTTCATTGGGTGTCACTGGCGTGCGCGAGGGATTTGGCACCGATTTTGAGCGGTATTTTGAGCAGATCAATCGAGCTAAAACCACGCCGACGGCGCTGGGCTTCGGCATCTCCACACCGGAGCAGGTGCGGGCGTTGAAGGGATATGCCGACGCTGTGATCGTGGCCTCGGCTATCGTGCGTTGCATGGCCTATGCTGGGAGCGAAGAGGAAGCCGTGAGGATTGCAGCTGGCTTGGTGGCGGAGCTGAAAGCAGCGCTTGACGATCCTGCTTGATGCGGCCGCCCAAACCATCAAGCCCTTTCCGGATTGTGACCGGAAGGGGCTTTTCTTATGAATCCCTTAAGGTTCTTCATAAACTCTTTACAATATTAATCAACCATTCATTATTGACCGGTGGCTGCAGTCTGGTTATACTATAAGAAAAACTAAGCGGGTGATCAGTATTGCAAACTCTCAAGGATGAAGTGAAGCAGAAAATTCTGGACGCTGCCACAGAGGAATTCCTCGTGGATGGATATACGAATTCGTCTCTTCGCGCCATCGCTGCCCAAGCCGGCATCACGATCGGCAACATTTACTCCTATTTCTCCAGCAAGGAAGACCTGTTTGACCAGGTGGTATCTCCGGCTTGGGAGGCTCTCAACAATCTGATGAACATGCAGATGTACAAAGGCGGCGGCTCCGAGGAGCTGCTTGGCATTTCAAAAAGCATCAGCCGGGTGTTCATTGAAAACAAGCAACAGTGTTTCATTCTGCTCAATGGCAGCGGGGGCACGAGGTATCAGAACCTACGCGCAAGCATTGAGGATTTCATCAGCGACCGCTTGCATCAGGCAATGGTTGCACGGGCCTCAGAGGTAGATCCGTTGTTTACAAAGGCGCTGGCGTCATCATTGTTTTCGGGGTTTGTCACAGTATTCAGCCATTATGGCGGAGATGAGGAGAGACTGGGCCGGTTGGTTCACGACTTACTCATGGTGTTGCTCGGAAACCTGATGGATGGGGAAGGCTGAGGTGACTGTATGGTGAACAAGTTTTTTAGCGGCTTGATCAAACGGAAGGTTGCTGTGCCGGCGCTGTTTACGGTGTTGGTCATCGTATGCGCGGCGATGCTGCCTCTGGTCACGGTGAACTACGATATGGCAAACTACCTTCCTGCCGATGCAGGAACCAGCCGGGCCATCAAGGTGGCCCAGGCCGAGTTCGGTTATCCGGGCACCGCCCAGGCTATGGCCAAGGGTGTGACAGTGACAGAAGCAGTTGCTCTCAAGGAGAAAATCAAGGCGGTGCCAGGCATTAAGTCGGTGCTGTGGTTGGACGATGTGACTGATGTGAGCAAGCCGCTGGACTTCATCAATAAAGACACGCTGGAGAGTTATTACAAAGACAACGACGCGCTTTATCAGATTGAGTTCACTGACACGGATTATTCACAGACCACCAGCCAGGCGCTGCTGCAGGTGCGCTCTCTGGACAGCCGACTGATCATAGCCGGCAACGCGGAGAGCAGCCGCAGCATGAAAGAAACGCTGGCCGGAGAGATGGGCGGCGTGATCGCCATCGTGGTGCCTGTGTGCATCCTGATCCTGGTGCTGGCCTCCATGTCCTGGCTTGAGCCGGTGGTTTACCTTGTGGTAATGGGCGTTTCGGTGGCAATCAACATGGGCACCAACGCGCTCTTTGGCAGCGTGTCGTTCATTACCAACTCCATGGCGTCCGTGCTCTTGATGGCCGTATCAATGGACTACTCCATCTTCTTGATGCACCGCTATTTTGAGGAGCGTGACCAGGGTGCTGCTGTGGAGACAGCCGTTGTGAACGCTGCCGTGGCTTCTCTTTCGGCGGTTGCGGCCAGCGCGCTCACCACGGTGGCGGGCTTTGCGGCGCTGCTCTTCATGCGCTACGGCATCGGCGCAGACATTGGCCTTGTGCTTTTGAAGGGTATCGTGATCAGCTTTGTCACCGTGATGCTGCTGATGCCCGTTTTGATCCGTTTGTTGCATAAGCCGCTGGACCGCCTGCGTCACCGGTCGTTGATTCCCAATTTTGGCCCGGTGGGCAAGGCAATATCAAAGGTGCGGTTTGGCATCATTGCTGTGGCGCTCCTGCTGGCAATTCCTGCGCTGTTGGCCCAAAGCAAAAATCAATTCTTGTATGGTGACAGCTCGGCCAGCGCCGGTGCTGGCAAGGCTTTGCAAGAGCGCAATGAGATCATCGGCAAGTTTGGCGTCAACAATGCTATCATGCTGTTGGTGCCGGTGGGCGACACTGCAGGCGAGATTGCCCTGGCAGATGATCTGGAAGCACAGCCGCAGGTGCTGCGGGTCACAGCTCTTGTTACCATTGCAGACAGCGCCATCGCTCGCGGTTTTCTGCCTCAATCGGTGGTGGATAGTTTCACCTCTGCACACTATAGCCGCATGATCGCCTACATACGGCCTGACGGCGAAACGCCTGAGACTTTTGAAGCCGTCAAGCAAGTGCGTGAGGCTGCCGAGCGCCATTACCCCGGGCAGTGGCTGGCCGCTGGTCACGCCACCAGCCTGGCCGATATTAAGGACACTGTGAGTGTAGACAGCAATGTGGTGACTTTGGTGTCGCTGCTTGCTGTCGGGCTTATCGTGCTTCTCACATTCCGATCGGTTACATTACCGCTGCTGTTGCTGCTGACGATCCAGTCGGCGGTTTGGATCAACATGTCAGTGCCCTATTTCTCCGGCTTCAGCATGGCCTATCTGGGTTATCTGGTGATTAGTTCATTGCAACTTGGCTCCACCATCGATTATGGCATCCTGCTCACCAGCCGCTTTCGGGAGTTCCGAAGCCTGAAGCCGCCCAAGGAAGCCGCCATTGAGGCGGTGAAGGCCGCCGCACCCCCGATTATCACGTCGGCGCTGATCCTGGCCACGGCGGGTATCTCCTTCGGATTGATTTCGAAGGTGGATTCCATCTCACAGTTGGGCGCATTGCTGGGCAGGGGTGCACTAATCAGCGGCACAATGTCCGTGCTGCTGCTGCCGGCGCTGCTGATCGCGGCGGATTGGCTCATTGAAAAGACTACATTGAAATCCAAGAATGGAGTGACGATAGGATGAATAAGAAACTGGCAGCCCTGGTTCTGAGCATATTACTGGTCGCGGCTCCGGCAGGCATTGCGCTGGGCCTTTCCGGCAGCCCCGCTGCCCCATCAAACGCAGCCAAAACGGATCCGCAAACCGTTGCCAAGGATGAAACTGTCTATTTCTTGCTGGACGCTTCCGGCACGCTCACGGGCACTGATGTGGTGAACCGCATTGACACGGCTGCCACCGGCTTCTATACCGACTACGGCGTTTACGCAAGCGTCGTGAACCTGACCAACGATGCCCAGCCGCAGGTCTCCGGCGATGAAATCACCTGGCAGCTGGATGCTGAACCGAAGGGCTTTTACTACCAGGGGTCGCTTGCGGATGCCCAGCCGCCGCTGCTGGTTGCGGTGACGTACACACTGGACGGCCAGGCGATTGCCCCGGCTGAACTGGCTGGCAAATCGGGCAAGGTTGCCATCCATGTGGAAACCAAGCCCAACGGTGCAGCCAATCAGAGTTTTGTGAAGAATTACTTCACCCAGATTCAGGCGTCGCTGGACCTTGACCGCTGCCGGGACCTTGATGCCCAGGGGGCCACAACAATTCTGACCGGCCGGTCCAAGAGCCTTGCATACACGGTGATGCCGGGCAAATCGGGGTCGTTCACGATCAGCTTCATAACCGACGAGTTTAGCTTCGGCGGCTTCACGATGACGGCAATGCCCTTTGACCAGAAGGCGATGACGGGTATTGACACCGAAGGCATGCGGGAAGATATCGACAAGATGGCTGACGGCGCCCGTGAGTTGGTGGACGGCACCTCGGAGCTGCGCGACGGCTTGAAGGAGCTTGCTGACGGTGTGGATAAGCTGGCCGATGGCTCTGCTGGTGCCAAATCGGGCCTGTCAACTTATCGCGGCGGCGTCAAAGATTATACAAACGGCGTTGCGGCGCTTTCAGCTAAGGCCAAGGGAATCGCTGCCAGCCTCAACGGACTTGCTGCCGGCGGCCAGGAGTTCAAAACCAGCTATACACAGCTGAGCGGAAGCGTGATCGGCTTGCTGGATACGATGTCGCCGCTTGCCCCTCCTGAAATGGCCGGCCAGATCACGACACTGAAGGAGCGGTTGACCGGTTATGGCGATGGATTGGGTGATTACCTGGATGGCATCACCAAGCTCGCTGCCGGTATGCAGGCCTTTTCAGACGGTCTCGCCAAGCTGAAGGGCGGAAATCCTGAGCTGTTGAGCGGCCTGGATCAGATCATCAACGGCATGGCCAGCCTCTCCGATGGGCTGGCGACCACGTCAAAGGAGCTTACCAAGTTGCCCGGCGAGGTGCAGAAGCTTGTGGATGGACAGACCGAGTTCAAAGATGGGATAGACGAAGCCGGAAAGACATTTGATAAGTTTGACTTCGGAAACGATCCGAACGCCGCGCTCGTATCCTATGTGTCTGATCGCAACCACCCCCGTTCAGTGCAATTCATATACAAGACTGCAGATATTTCATTACCTGAGCAAGTGGAGCCTGCCCAGCAGGCCGCACAAGACAAGGGGTTCTTTGAAAAGTTGGCGGATCTGTTTCGCTGACTGACGAGCAAGGTTTGGAAACGGCATAAATGATGAAAGGGCCTGGGCCAGAGCATACTGGTGTCAGGCCTTTTCCTTTTCTCCCGACGGTAAGCCAATGCCATTACAATCCAACAGTCAGGAAATGGTGCCGGACAGACCCCTTCTAATTAAAAAAACGCCTGATAAGTCGTTGCATTTATGGTGAAGGAATGATATTATTTAGCAAATGAATATTTCAAAGATCGATGTTGCAAAAATTGTCACAATGCTTGCATAAGCAGCTGTTCATTTTGTCTATATACTTCGATTATGAAAGTCGTTACAGAATAACATGCAAAATTTCAGTGTTACAAGGAGGTAACATCATGAAGCTTTCGATCATGGGAATGGCGGTGGAGGAAAGCGCCACCCTTGCCATATCTGCCAAAGCCAAGGCGCTGAGGGCAGAAGGCCACAATGTGATTGACTTTGGGCTTGGAGAGCCCGACTTTACCACGCCGGAGCATATCTGCGCCGCCGCGCGGGAAGCCATGGCAAAGGGCATGACCCACTATACACCGGCCGCCGGCACGCTGGAGCTCCGCACGGCAATCTGTGAAAAGATGCTCAAAGACAATGAGCTCAAATATACGCCGCGACAAGTTGTGGTTTCCAACGGCGCGAAGCACTCCCTTTACAATGCTTTTCTTGCAGTGCTGGATCCAGGTGATGAGGTGTTGATTCCCTCGCCGTGCTGGGTCTCTTATCCGGAGATGGTGAAGATGACCGGCGCCGTGCCGGTGCTGGTGCATGCCGGCGAAGAGCAGGGCTTCGTGCCCACCGCTGAGCAGCTGGAAGCAGCCTGCACCGAAAAAACCAGGGCCATCGTGCTGAATAACCCGGTGAATCCCACCGGCGGCGCTTTTGACAACAAGGAGATCGAAAAGATCGCGGCGCTGGCTGTGAAGCGTGACCTTTGGGTCATCTCCGATGAAATCTATGAAGTCCTTAGTTTTGACGGCCTCAAGCCCCGCAGTATCGCCAGCTACGGCGAGGAGATCAAGGAACGCACCATCGTGATCAATGGTGTATCCAAGACCTATGCGATGACTGGCTGGCGCATCGGATGGGCCGCTGCCCCCACAGCTGCGGCCACCGTGATGGCCAACATCCAGAGCCAGGCCACCAGCAACCCCAACTCGATCGCACAATATGCCACGATTGCTGCATTAAAAGGCCCCAATGACGTGGTGGACAGCATGGTTGCGGAGTTTGACCGCCGTAGAAAGCGCATCCACGAGTTGGTCAATCAGGTTGAAGGTCTCTCGGCGATCATGCCCCGCGGCGCGTTCTATTTGTTTATGAACGTAAGCAAGGTGCTGGGCAAAAAGCTACGTGGCGCGGAAATCAAAGACAGCATGGATTTTGCCACGGCCCTTCTGGAAGAGAAGAAGGTTGCCGTCGTGCCCGGTTCGGCTTTTTTTGCCGAAGGTTATGAGCGCCTTTCCTATGCGCTCAGCATGGACAACCTGGAAGAGGGCGTGCGGCGGATCGCCGAGTTCGTTCAGATGTTGGAGTAAATCTCCCCTTGTCGCTGCCGCGACGTCTAGGTTGCATAGGCGAGCGGCAGCCGAAGGTTGCAGTCAGCCCCCCTTTAGTTTTGCCTTTGGCAACAACAACGGGGGTAGGGAGGGAGTCCGTAGATTGTTAAGGAGGAATCGTCATGCCGGTGTTGGAATTCAGTGACAAGACAAATCTGCTGGAACAGAGTGCCCACAAATACCCACTGCAGGATGTGGCACAGCCCAACCTGTATCGGCATTTGTACGAATACACAAGCATCCCCAAGGCACCGTTCAACCACCGCATGGTGCCGATGGTGACGCCCGGCGAGATCTGGATCACCGACACCACATTCCGCGACGGGCAGCAAAGCCAGTCACCTTTCACGGTGGAGCAGATTGTGACACTCTACAAGCTGATGCACCGGTTGGGCGGCCCTAAGGGCCTGATCCGCCAAAGCGAGTTCTTTGTTTATACGGACAAAGACAAGGAAGCGCTGCATGAGTGCATGAACCTGGGCTATGAATTCCCGGAGGTTACCACCTGGATCCGCGCGACGAAGGGGGACTTCGACCTGGTCAAAAGCCTCGGCGTTGCGGAGACGGGCATTTTGGTGAGCGCGTCCGATTATCACATTTTCAAGAAGATGAATATGACCCGCGCCCAGGCAATGGAGCAATACCTGAGCGTTGTCAAGAGCGCTCTGGATAAGGGGATCAAGCCCCGCTGCCATTTTGAGGACATTACCCGGGCAGATTTTTACGGCTTTGTGGTGCCTTTCGCGTCGGAGCTGATGAACCTGATGAAGGAGAGCGGCATACCGATCAAGATCCGCGCCTGCGACACGCTGGGTCTGGGCATCACCTATCCGGGCGCTGCGCTGCCCCGCAGTGTGCAGGGCATCATCTATGGGTTGAACCATTATGCCGGTGTGCCCAGCGAGCTGCTGGAATGGCACGGTCATAATGATTTCTACAAGGTAGTGCCCAACGCCGCCACAGCGTGGCTGTATGGATGCTCTTCCGTCAACTGCGCGCTGATGGGTATCGGCGAGCGCACCGGCAACTGCCCGCTGGAGGCCATGGCCATTGAATACGCGCAGCTGCGCGGCACCAACGACGGCATGGACCTTTCGGTCATTACCGAGATTGCAGACTTTTTTGAACGGGATATCGGTATGGAGATCCCCTCCAGGATGCCATTTGTCGGCCGCAACTTCAATGCCACCCGCGCCGGCATCCATGCCGACGGGCTTTTGAAGGACGAGGAGATCTACAACATCTTTGACACGCAGAAGATATTGAACCGCCCGCCGGTTGTTGTGGTGGGGCCCCACTCCGGCGCCGCCGGCCTGGCCTATTGGATCATGGGCTACTTCAAGCCTGTGGGCATCACAATCGACAAGAAGCACCCGCTGGTGGGCAATATGAAAGAGCTGATTGACCGGCAATTCGCCGAAGGTCGCACCACTTCAATCGGTGATGAAGAGCTGGAGCTCATGGTGCGCGGATATGATGAAGAGCTCTATATCAAGCTCACGCACCATTGGCACAAGAAATAGACTCAGGTAATTGAAATAAAGAGATCCGGATTCCGGATCTCTTTTCTCATACTTTGAAAGCGTACGCTCGTTTTTTCTGCCCGATCTTCATTTGGTGTTCAGGGATTGTGTGGTTTCAAAGAATCCCAGCCATGGGTCTTTGCCCTGAATTCTCTCCAGTCCATCAGCCATATGGATGCCGTCTGGTGCAATTGCATCCAGTTCTTCCCATGCAATGGGCATCGAAACCCGAGCCCCTTCTCTGGCCCGGATCGAATAGGGGGCAATGCTGGTGGCACCCCTGCCGTTTCGCATCCAATCGATAAAGATCTTGTTGACGCGCTTGGCCTTTCGCACATTGCTGGTGTAGCGGTCCGGCCATTTCGCTTCCATCACTTCCGCAACCCGCCGGGCAAAGTCGTGAAATACACCCCACGGCACGGAAGGCCGCAGGGGCACTGCCACATGATAGCCTTTGCCGCCGCTTGTTTTGAGATAGGAGACCAAGGATAGTTCTGCCAGAATGCTCTTCAAATCACGCACCCCTTGGCGCACACCGGTAAGATCCATGCCCTCGTCGGGGTCCAGATCAAAGACCATCAGATCGGGCTTTTCCAAATCATCCACGCGACTGCCCCAGGTGTGGAATTCCAATGTGCCCATCTGCGCTTCCATCATGAGCCCCGATGGATCGTTGACATAGAAGTATTCTTCTGTTTGGCCATCGCTGTTGGTGATGGGGATGGTCACAATCCCTTTGCTATCCGGCCCTGGGTGCTTTTTGTAGAAGCAGCTGCTGGATATTCCTTTTGGGCAGCACACAATGCTGAGGATCCGGTTGCCTGTATATGGCATCATGCGCGTTGAAACTGCTTCGTAATATCGCACCACATCTGCCTTTGTGGTGTGCGGGCTGGTGAATATCACTTTGTCCGGATTGGTGATCCGGACTCCGCCGATCAGGGCGCTGTTGCTGCTGTCTGCTTGCATGGAGGCCTCCGATTCGTTGGGATTGGGCGGCGGGGGAGTGTCGCCATCGGTCTTTTCCATCGTCACCTGTCTGGCATCCTTGTCCACACGCAGGCCCTGAAAGCTTGCCTGCCGCAACAAATTCTCCTCAGTCCATTCTGCAAACTTGATTTCGGCGACCAGGCGGGGCAGCAGCCAGGTGATCTCTTCATTCACCTTGGGTTTCGGTGCTTCCCTGAAAGGAGACTCCTGGTTTCTCAAGCCCTCAAATTGCGTCAGGAGCCCCTTTGCCTCTGCCTGGCTCAGGCCGGTGCCTGCCCGCCCGGTATAGACCAGGTCATCACCAGTATACACACCGAGCAGCAGGGCGCTGATGCCTTCTGTTTTCTTGTCCGTCAACGTGTAACCACCGATTACGAACTCCTGCCTGTTGTCGCACTTGAGCTTGATCCAGTCACCATTTCTGGTGCCGCTGTAGGGAGATCCTGCCTTCTTGCCCACGATCCCCTCCATGCCCAGTTCGCAGGCGGCTGCAAGGCTTTCCTTCCCGTGACCCCTCACGTGCTGGCTGTAATGCAAGTTATTCGGCGCACCTTTCATCAATCCTTCCAGAATCTCTTTTCGATCCACCAGGCGGCGCCCCCGCAAATCTTCACCATCCAGCGCCAACAGATCGAACACGAGATAGGTAAGGGCATGGGCTTTGGGGTTTTTCAGATGATTCTGCAATGCTTGGAAATCGGTTTTGCCCGATGCGTCAATCACGGCCATTTCTCCATCGAGAACCATAGCCCGCCCGGATGCCCAATCAAGAAGAGCGTTGGCTGCAGCTTGAAAACGCTTTGTGTAGTCATGGCCATTCCTGGTCATCAGCCGGATGGTGCTTCCCTCCAGATATGCCAGGATCCGGTAACCGTCATACTTCAGCTCATAAAGCCAGTCATCACCCTCCGGCACCTCGCGGACCAGCTTTGCCAGTTGCACATCGGTTATTGAAAATGGATTCTTTGTAACGCGAGCTTCTGCACCGGCCTCGATTTCCTCCATTGAGCGACTGGTCCGGGCGCTGGTGGTGAACTCCTCAATCCCATCTGACTCCCTGGCATACGCATCCTTTTCCTTGAGCAAAAGCCAGTTGTCTTTTGTTTCACCTTCTTTGGCCTTCAGCCTCACCAGCGCCCACTTCCCCTTGAGCCTTATGCCGTGCAGCGCAAACTTCAGAGAGCCGTCCCTCAGCCCTGTTTCCACATCTCCTGCGGGCTCCCAGGTGCCCTCATCCCAAATCATCACGGTGCCGCCGCCATACTCTCCCTTCGGGATCGTGCCCTCGAAATGCCGATAGTCCAGTGGGTGATCCTCCACCTGCACGGCGAGCCTCTTGTCCTTGGTGCTGTAGGATGGCCCCTTGGGCACAGCCCAGCTTAGCAGCGCGCCACCCCATTCCAGGCGCAGGTCATAGTGCTCCTTTCGAGCCATATGGTGCTGAATGACAAACCGCAAGCCCTCTTCCGACTGCTCTGTATGGCCCTCCGGCTCAAGGGTTCTCTCAAAGTCCCTCTTCCGCTTGTACTCGTCCAGATTTCCGGCCATGGATCAGGCCGATTCCTTTTTTGCCTTTTCGATGCTTGCCTTCAGCGCTTCCATTAGGTCGATCACCTTGCCGGTGCCTTCCGGCTCGGCGGCCACGACTTCACGGCCGGCGATCTTGGTTTCGATGAGCGCGCGCAGCTTCACCTGGTATTCATCCTTGTATTTGGCAGGGTCAAATGGTGTGTCCATGGAGTTGATCAGCAGCTTTGCCATGCTCAGCTCCTGCTCGGAAAGCTCCGGTTTTGCATACTGCTTCTGTTGCACCTTCACCTCGTCGTTATAATACATGGTGGAAATGAGGATGCCATCTTCCCTTGGAATGATTGCCATCAGCGTGTCGCTGGTGCCCATGACCGCTTTGCCGATGGCAACTTTTTGCTCGGCCATCAGCGCCTCGCGGAGCAACTCGAATGCCTTTTCTCCGCCAGGCTCCGGTGCCGCTTGATAGGTCTTGTCATAATAGACGGGGGAAATCTGGTTCAGTTGCGCAAAGTGCAGGATCTGGATGGATTTTTCTTTTTCCGTCTTAATCTTTTCGATCTCTTCATCGGTGACGACCACATACTGGTCGTTGTCATACTCAAAACCCTTTACAATGTCTTCCGCCTTGATCTCCTTGCCACAATGGGCGCAGGTCTTCTTGTAGCGGATGCGGCTGTTGTCCTCCCTGTGCAGCTGGTTGAAATGGATGTCATTGTCCTGCGTGGCGGTATACATTGCGATCGGGATCGCCACCATGCCGAATGTAATGACTGATTTGCGTGCTATCATAGCCGGACACCTCCGGGCATAGTGTTTCCGGTTCGATTGCCGCTATCCGGGAATCGAGCGTGATTGACAGGTTTCCTTAATGGCAGATATACTGAAAGCTGTTTCTGTTGTGCATCGAAATGGATGAGTTTAGGCGGATGGGGTGGATGCAATGCAAACGGATTTTAGCGTGAATGACAAAGTGTTTGCGATCACCGGTGCGTCCGGTGTGTTGTGCAGCGAGATGGCCCGGCAGCTTAGCGGGCGAGGCGCAAAGATCGCCGTGATCAATCGCCATGCAGAGCGGGCTAGGAAGCTTGCTGACGAGCTCAACGCCAGTGGCGGTGACGCTGCCTGGTTTGCGTGCGATGTCACGGACAAGGCCAGTGTGGAGGCGGCTTGCACCGCGGTGCTTGACCGGTTCGGGCGTGTGGATGTGCTCATCAATGGCGCCGGCGGCAACAGGGCGGAGGCCAACACCACGCCTGACCGCCCGTTTTTCGATCTGCCAAAGGAGGCCATCGAGGGCGTGCTTGATCTCAACCTGATGGGCACTGTGCTGCCAAGCCAGGTTTTTGGCCGTGTGATGGCTTCACAGGGCAGCGGCAACATCATCAACATCTGCTCCATGGCTGGCATCCGGCCACTGTCCAACGTGATGGGCTACAGCGCTGCCAAGGCGGCCGTGGCCAACTTCACGCAGTGGCTTGCCGGATGGTTTTGCCTCAATGTTTCCAAAACCATCCGTGTGAACGCCATCGCGCCTGGGTTCTTTCTGACCGACCAGAACCGTGACCTGCTCATCGACCGCACCACAGGCAAGCCCACGCCCCGCAGCGCCCACATCCTCGCCCAGACCCCCATGGGCCGCTACGGCGATCCCTCGGAGTTGGTGGGCGCGGTGATCTTCCTTTCAAGTGACGCGGCCAGCTTCATCACCGGAGCAGTGCTGCCCATTGATGGCGGCTTTTCTGTTTATTCAATCTGAGAGGTTTTCATGGATAGCATCATCATCAACTCCCCCGCGCAGGGTGAAGTCAGCGCTGAGCAGCTTGAGGCGGCACTGGACAACATGCTTGCAGGCAGGCAGCTTAAGAAAGTGCTGCTGGTGCCGCCGGATCTCACCCGTGTGCATTCCCGCGCCGGTGACATCACCGCAATGCTTTATGCCCGGCTCCGCGGCTCCTGCCAGGTGGATATCCTGCCGGCGCTGGGCAGCCACATGGCGATGACCCATGAGGAACTCACCTTCATGTTCGGGCCAGACATCCCCATGGAATCGTTTCTGGTGCATGACTGGCGCGGCGGGCTGAAGTCAATCGGCACCGTTCCTAAAGACTTTGTATGGGAGATCTCCGGCGGCAAGCTTTCCTATGATATTGAAGTGCAAGTTAACGGCAGGTTGTTTGACGGCTATGACCTGATCCTTTCCATCGGCCAGGTGGTGCCCCACGAGGTTGCCGGCATGGCGAACCAATCCAAAAACATCTTCGTGGGCGTGGGCGGCATCGAGATGGTGCACAAGACCCATTTCCTTGGCGCTGTCTGCGGCATGGAGCAGGCGTTGGGCAACGATTATGCGCCGGTGCGGCAGGTGTTTGACTACGCGGCCAGCCGGTTCATCGGCAACCTACCGGTCGTTTATGTGATGACTGTGATCCGGCAAGAAAACGGGGAGGACCGGGTCAAGGGCCTCTATATCGGCGACCGGCGTGATGCCTTTGAGGCGGCGGTGGAGCGCAGCCGGCAGGAGAACATCAACTGGCTGGGCAAGCCACTATCCACCTGTGTGTGCCATATGGAGCCGCAGGAATTCCGCAGCTTCTGGCTGGCCAACAAGTCGATCTACCGCACGCGCATGGCCATGGCCGATGGCGGCAGGCTCATCGTGCTTGCCCCCGGTGTGGACAAGTTCGGTGAAGACGCCGGGATGGACCGCTTGATCCGCAAATACGGCTACAAGGGCACCGATTATGTGCTGGAAGCTGTGGCGGCCAACGATGACCTTGCATGCAACCTATCGGCGGCGGCCCATTTGATCCATGGCTCCTCCGAAGGCCGCTTTGAGGTTTATTACGCCGCGCCAAAGCTCACCCGGCAGGAAATTGTTGCTGCCGGGTTCCGGTGGATGGATTATGGCCAGGCTCTCAGGGAATACGGCGGTCTTGCCGATGGGTTTAGCGTGGTGAATGGGGAGGAAGTGTATTCGATTTCCAATCCGGCGCTTGGGTTGTGGAGGGTATGAAGAATGTGTTTTGAGTTGCACTGCGAAGAATGCAGTGATCTATTTTACCCCTTTTTGTATTCCAGAAGCCAGTTTTGAAACCGCTCCATCTCTACTTCGTGGGCCTTTGCATCGGGCTCATGGCGCTTGCCCCGCGCCTCGGGGATTGCTGCGAGCGCCGGGATCATCCCCACTGCCTTGGCAGCCACATAGGCCGCGCCCAGCAAGGATGCATGCTCGCCGGTGTTTTCCTCCACCGGCAGGCTGAAGATGTCCGCTGCAAGCTGCGTCCAGAATGGAGACTGGGTGATGCCGCCGGAAATGCCGATCCGCTCCGGCGCGGTTCCGGCTACATCCACAAGGATCTGGTAGTTTTGATACAAGTTGAATAATATGCCTTCCAGGAGGGACCGGTAAAGCTCGCCGGTGCCCATGGTGCCACTTAGGCATGAAAAGCCGCCTCGCCGCTTGTCATCCCAGCCGGGGCAGCGCTCCCCAAACAGGAACGGAAGGAAATATGGCGTGTTCTCTGGTTTTACCAGGATAGCTGCCTCTTCCATTGCGGAAAAGCCTGCGCTGCCTCCCGGCATTTGGCTCATGAACCAATTCACGCAGTTACCGGCTCCCGATGTTGCTGCGCCGATGATGTATTGCCCCTCCGCGCCATAGTAGCACCAGGTGGACTGCTTTTCTGGGATCGCCGGTCCCTTGTGCGCCATCCGGATCGCGCCGCTGGTGCCCACTGAGAGTGTCATTGCCGGGCTGCCAAGGCCGCCTGCGGCAATGTGGTTCAGCGCGCCGTCGGGCCCGGCCACGGTCACCGGCAAGCCTGTGGGCAATCCCAGCGCATTCGCGGCTTGCGGAGTGAGGGGCAGTGAATAATGAGGCTCCACCGGGTTACCGAGCATGCTTCTGTCTGTGCCAGCCAACCTGAGCAGGTCAGGATCCCAATCGAGCGTGCGGGAATTCAGGAAACCTGACCCGGCGGCGCAGCTCAGCGAAACCGCCAGCTGATCGGTGAGCGCGTCAAACAGGTATTCCGGCAGGCAGGAAACATGCCGGACTGCGCTTGTGTCCGCCGTTTGCCGCAGGTGCAGCCATTTGAAGATATTGAACGAGCTGTGCAGGGCGCAGCCTGTTGTTTGATAAAAGTGATCCGTAAACTCCCTGTCTGCCCGAAAGTCCGCCACGGTGGGTGCAGGTGAGGTGTCCGCCCAGGTGAAGCCGGGGCCGATGGGGTTTTTCTCGCCATCCAGCACTACCAGGCTGTGCCAGATGCTGGAAAGGCCAATTGCTTCCACTGCCACCTTGGGATGGTGACCCAACAGCGCCGCGCCGCAGGCCATCACCGACTCAACAACCCGACGAGGGACAAATGTCATGCCATCGCACGCATCTGCCGGATAAGGTAGTTGCTCCACAGCCAAAAGGCCACGCTCCAAATCCCACAGCATGGCCTTGGCAGAGGATGTGCTGGCTTCCAGCGCCAATATCGGCATCAGTACGGCTCCGTTTCGTTTGTAGTGATCAGGCTTCGCTCAGAACCACTGGTGGTGGAAATCGCCCTCTTTGTCCACCCGGCGGAAGGTGTGCGCGCCGAAGTAATCCCGCTGGGCCTGGATGAGGTTGGCGGGGGATTGGGCATCTCGGTATCCGTCAAAATACATGAGCGCACTTGCGAACGCCGGCACGGCGATGCCCGCACGGGCGGCGGCGATCACAACCTCGCGCCAGCCCTGCTGGTAGTCCTGCACGACGCCGTTAAAGTAGCTGTCCAGCAGCAGGTTTTCGAGACTCGGGTTGGCGTCGTAGGCGTCCTTGATACGCTGCAGGAACCGTGCGCGGATGATGCAGCCCCCGCGGAAGATCATTGAGATCGCGCTGTAGTCCAGCGTCCAGCCGTATTCGGCGGCGGCGGCGCGCATCAGCGCGAAGCCCTGGGCGTAGGCGCAGATCTTGGAAGCGTAGAGCGCTCTGCGCACTGCCTCGATGAACGCTGCCTGGTCGCCGGAAAACTCCCGCGCCGGCCCTGTGAACGCCTTGGATGCTTTTACGCGCTCGGCCTTGGCGGCAGACATGCACCGGGCAAACACTGCCTCGGCAATCGTGGGGGCTGGCAGGCCCAGGTCCAGGCTCTCCTGGCTGGTCCATTTGCCGGTGCCCTTCTGGCCGGCGGCATCCAGGATCACATCCACCATGGGCAGACCGGTCTCCGGATCCTTTTGGGGGAAGATGTTGCGCGTGATCTCGATGAGATAACTGTCCAGCTCGCCACCGTTCCAGTCAGAGAAGGTCTGATAAAGCTCGTCCGCGCCCATGCCCAGCAGGTTCTTCAGCAGGTAATAGGCTTCGGCGATCAGCTGCATGTCGGCATACTCAATGCCGTTGTGCACCATCTTTACATAATGGCCAGCGCCGTCCGCGCCGATATAGGTGCAGCAGGGGGCACCATCCACATGGGCGGAAATGGCAGTGAGAACCGGCTCCACCATGCGGTAGGCATCCTCCTGGCCGCCGGGCATGATGGCCGGGCCGTGCCGCGCGCCCTCCTCGCCGCCGGAAACACCGGTTCCAATGAAACGGTACCCTTCCGCGGCCAACGCCCGGTTGCGGCGGATCGTGTCTTTGAAAAAGGAATTGCCGCCGTCAATCAGGATGTCGCCGGCTTCCAGGTGGGGTTTCAGCTGCTCAATCGTGTCATCCACGGCCTGGCCAGCTTTCACCATCAGCATGATGCGGCGGGGGCGCTCCAACAGGCCGCAAAACTCCGCAAGAGAATAAGCACCCGTGATGTCCGTTCCGGCTGCTTCGGCCAAAAGCTCATCGGTTTTTGCACGGCTGCGGTTGTATACCGCCACAGGAAACCCCTTTTCCGCCATGTTCAGCGCCAGGTTTTTCCCCATGACCGCCAGGCCCACCACACCGATTTGGCATTGTTTCATCTGTTCCCTCCGCACTGGCGCAAATCCCGCCGATGTTTTCTGGTATACTCAAGTTGACTTTCAATATATCTGAATCACCGGCGCATTTCAATGAAAAGATATCTGGCTTTGTTTTTTCAAGGCCGATATACAGCCCATCTTCTTGGCAGATGTGAAAATTATACATTAAACTGATTATACAATTGTTGGCATGTGCTAAATTGAGGCATAACACATGTTGATCACACGATATATTTCTGATAGAATAATGCGTGTTGGCCGGAAACCTGCGTTTTTCAGGCTTCAGCTATGGCACGTTTGGTGCTCACTCAGCCGGGAAAGGGATGCTGACTTGAACCGATATCCGCGGTGCAGTCATAAAAAAGCACTCAGAAACCTCCTGATCCGGCTCCTCACCTTGATTGATAATTTTTTCACATTTCTTTGGTTTTCAAAACAAAGGAGACTTGCATGAAACCCGAAACTTTTCGCGGCGGTGTTCATCCGTTGCAATCCGAGCACCATGGAAAGCCTCTTTCCAACTGCTGCGCCATCACCGTGATGCCCGCGCCGGACATTGTGGTGATCCCGATGGCTCGAGTGACCGGCGCTGCCTGCACGCCTCTGGTGAAAAAGGGAGACGCTGTCAAAATGGGCCAACGCATCGGCGAAAGCCCGGCTTTTGTGAGCGCACCGATCCACTCCAGCGTGTCTGGCACTGTGACGGCTGTCGAAACCAGGCCACATCCCACCGGCAAGAGCCATGTGATCTCGGTCGTGATCAAAAACGACCAGCAGGACACGCCCGATGAGAGCATCCAGCCCTGTGCGGATGTAGAAAAACTCACAGGCGCCGAGATCATCGCGATCATTCGAGACAAGGGGATTGTGGGCATGGGCGGAGCGACCTTCCCGACCCATGTGAAGCTCACCATCCCAAAGGGCAAAACAGTGGACACTCTGATTGCCAACGCAGCTGAGTGCGAGCCCTATCTCACCGCAGACGACCGGCTTTTGCAGGAGCGGGCCAGGTTTGTGGTGTCAGGCGTAAAGCTTGCGCTGAAGGCTCTTGGCATTGAGCGGGCGCTGATCGGTGTGGAGGGCAACAAGCCCCACGCCATCCAGGCGCTGCGTGAGGCGGCTACCGGCACCGCCATCGAGGTGAGGCCTCTGCGTGTGAAATATCCGCAGGGAGGCGAGAAGCAGCTCATCTGGGCGCTGACCCGCCGTGAAGTGCCTTCCGGTGGGCTTCCGGCTGACGCCGGGTGCGTGGTGCTCAACGTGGGCACGCTCTATGCCATCCATGAGGCCGTGGTGCTGGGCAAGCCTTTGATTGAGCGCGTGGTCACCGTGACTGGCGGCGGTGTGCGCAACCCATCTAATCTTTTGGTTCGCATCGGCACCAGCTTCCACGCCTGCATTGAGTTCTGCGGCGGCAAAACTGACGACGCTGCCAAGATCCTCTCTGGCGGGCCGATGATGGGCGTGGCGCAGTTCAGCGATGCCGTGCCGGTGATCGCGGGCACGTCCGGCATCATTGTGCTTTCCGGCGAGGAAGCCCATGTGCCGCCCGCCACGGCCTGCATCCGCTGCGGGCGCTGCTTCGGAGTCTGCCCGATCCGCCTGCAGCCTTATCTCATTTCCGACGCGGTGGACACCGGCGACACGGCAAGGGCCGCCCAGCTGCACACGATGGACTGTGTGGAGTGCGGTGCCTGCACCTATATCTGCCCTGCCCGCAGGCAGCTGCTGCAAAATATCCGCATCGGTAAAAACCGCATCCGCGGCCTGGCACCCAAGAAATAATCGGTAACAAGCGGCCGCCAAGGCGGGGCCGCAGGAGGTTTGTTTGGCATGAAACTGAACGTTTCCGCTTCCCCCCATATCCGCGCGCCGCAAAGCACGCGCCGGATCATGGGCGACGTATTGCTGGCGCTGCTGCCGGCTGTGGCTGTGGGCATCTACCGCTTCGGCTACAGGGCACTGGTTGTGCTGGCGTTGTGCGCTGCCACAGCGGTGCTCACCGAGTGGCTGCTGCACAAGATGATGAAACGCGACATGACCATAGGCGACCTTTCCGCACTGGTCACCGGCGTGCTGCTGGGCATGAACCTGCCTGCCAACGCGCCATGGTGGATGTGTGTGGTGGGTTCAGTGTTTGCCATCGGTGTGGTCAAGGTGCCCTTCGGCGGCATTGGCGGCAATATCGTGAACCCGGCGCTGGCGGCAAGGGCGTTTTTGCTTGCCAGCTTCCCGGTGGCAATGACCGCCTGGGCTGCACCGGTGAACTCGGTATTTGCCGCCGTGGCAGACACCGCCACCGGTGCCACGCCGCTGGTCCAGCTTGCCCAGGGGCAGGCCGGTGCCAACCCCGCGCAGGTGCTGATGACACTGCTGCTGGGTGACCGGGGCGGCTGCATCGGTGAAGTGAGCGCCATCGCGCTGCTGATCGGCTATGTCTATTTGCTGGCCCGCGGTGTCGTGGGCTGGCGCATCCCGGTGGTGTATATCGCCACCGTGTTTGCCGGTGCAGTATTGGCCGGAGCCTTTGGCCAAACCGCCTACGGGCCGCTGTGGAGCGGCGTGCTGCAGGCGGCCTCCGGCGGCCTGGTGCTTGGCGCAGTGTTTATGGCCACCGACTACACCACTTCGCCGGTCACCCCGTGGGGGCAGATCATTTATGCCGCCGGCTGCGGTGTGCTGACTGTGGTCATTCGTTTCCTCGGCAGTTATCCAGAGGGCGTCAGTTACTCGATTCTGATCATGAACCTGTGCGTGCCGCTGATTGAGCGGTTCCTGCGGGTCCGTGTGTATGGGGAGGTGAAAGCCCGTGCGTGAGATGATACGGTTGGGTGGCAGGCTGCTCATCATTGCTTTGATCGCGGGCTTGGCGCTGGGCGCGACCTATGTGGTCACCAAGGAGCCCATTGCCGAGCAGACCAGGCTGGCGGCTGAGCAAGCCAGGGCAAAGGTGCTGAGCGGCAATTTCACCCAGGACAACACGACGGCCCTGCCGCAAGGTGTGCTTGGGCTCTATGTGGATGCTGAAACCGGCGGGCGCGTGCTGGAGGTGGAAGCCACCGGTTATGCGGGCGCGTTTGTGGTCACTGTGGGTGTGGATGGCAATGGCATGGTGTGCGGCGTGGTCGTGGGCAGTAACAACGAGACGCCGGGACTGGGCAAAAACGCCGGGAAGGAAAGCTTCACCGGCCAGTTTGCCGGCAAAGACGGCGCAATTACCGTGAAAAAGGGTGGCGGCGCCACCGGCAACGAAGTGGATGCCCTCACCGGTGCAACCATCACCACCCAAGCCGTGGTCGACGCAGTGAACCTGGCGCGCGA
Source organism: Bacillota bacterium (assembly GCA_023435705.1). Classification (GTDB taxonomy): domain Bacteria; phylum Bacillota; class Clostridia; order Christensenellales; family UMGS416; genus JAEYRA01. Next base: position 96,614 of record JAEYRH010000014.1, read on the forward strand.
CTTCGCGCTTTCAATCGAGGTGAAACCATGAAATCCTTAAAGACGATACTGACCGGCCTGTGGAAGGAGAACCCGACCTTCCGGTTGTTACTGGGCATGTGCCCCACGCTGGCTGTCTCCACCGCTGCCATCAACGGCATTGGCATGGGCGTTGCCGCCACGGCGGTGCTGGTGTGCTCCAATGTGTTTGTGGCGCTGCTGCGCAACTTCATCCCCTCCCGCGTGCGCATCCCGGCCTATGTGGTGATCATTGCATCCTTCACCACGATCGTGCAATTGTTTATGAAGGCCTACGCGCCGGATCTTGACAAGGCGCTGGGGCTATACATCCCGCTGATCGTGGTAAACTGCATCATCCTGGGGCGTGCAGAAGCCTACGCCAGCTCTCACAGCCCGTGGCTCAGCGCCATGGATGGTTTGGGCATGGGTTTGGGCTTTACGCTTGCGCTCACGATCCTGGCTTCCATCCGCGAGCTTTTGGGAGCGGGCACGTTCTTTGGCATTGCGGTGCTGGGCCAGGCTTATACACCTGTGATCATCATGCTGCTGGCCCCCGGCGGGTTCCTCGCTTTGGGCCTGCTGCTCGGGTTGCTCAATCTGTTATCTTTGAAGAAGAAGGGGGTGCGCGTGCATGACGATTTCAAGTCTTGCGCTGATTGCGGTGGGTGCAGCGCTTGTAAATAACTTCGTTTTGGTGCGCTTCTTGGGCATTTGCCCGTTTTTGGGTGTGTCGCAGAAGATCAAGTCTGCCGCCGGCATGGGCATGGCCGTCACATTCGTGATGGCGATGGCTTCTCTGGTCACCTGGGTTGTGCAGCGTTATGTGCTGGACGCGTTGAACATCGGCTTCATGCAGACAATCGCGTTCATCCTGGTGATCGCGGCTCTGGTGCAGTTTGTAGAGATGGTGCTGCAGAAGACCAACGAGTCGCTTTACAAATCGCTGGGTGTTTATCTTCCTCTGATCACGACCAACTGCGCCGTGCTGGGCGTGGCAATCCTCAACATTGAGAGCAACTACACGCTATTGGAGAGCGTGGTGAACGGCGCGTTCGGCGGCATTGGCTTCACGATTGCCATTGTGCTGATGGCCGGCATCCGCGAGCGGCTGGAAAACATGCAGATCCCGCAGCCGCTGAAGGGCTTCCCGATCACACTGATCGCGGCGAGCTTGATGGCCATCGCGTTTATGGGCTTCAGCGGCCTGGGCAAATAAAGGAGGGCTCCTGTGGAAACGATTCTGATCAGCGCCGGCGTGATCGCCGCACTGGGTTTGTTGTTTGGGGTAGCGTTGGCCATCGCTGGGAAGTTTTTCAGCGTGCAGCGCGATCCGAAGATTGATGAAGTGCGTGCGCTGCTGCCCGGAGCCAACTGCGGCGCTTGCGGCCACCCGGGCTGTGACGGCCTTGCCGCCGCCATCGTGACCGAAGGCGCCGCCGTGAACGCCTGCACGGTGAACACGGCGGAAAACGCCCGAAAGATCGCCGCGCTCATGGGTGTGGACGCCAGCGGCATCAAGCCACTGATTGCCCATGTGCAATGCCGGGGCACGCTGCACAATTCGCCGCTCAAATTCAATTATGAAGGCTTGAATGATTGCGCGGCTGTGGCTGCGCTGGATGACGGTGTGAAGAACTGCCCGATGAGCTGCCTGGGCTTCGGCAACTGCGCAAGAGTGTGCCCCACCGACGCCATCCGAATTGTGGACGGCTTGAGTGTGATCGACCACAGCCGCTGCATCACCTGCGGCAAATGCGTGGCCGAATGCCCCCGCCACATCATCCACCTGCTGCCGGCTGGCAGCGTGGTGCGCGTGGAGTGCTCCAATGTGTTCAAGGGCAAGCAGGTACGCGACAACTGCCAGGTGGGCTGCATCGGCTGCGCTCTGTGTGAGAAGGCTTGTGAGTTTGGCGCGATCACAATGGTAAACGACCTGCCGGTCTTCGATTATGACAAATGCACCGCTTGCATGGCCTGTGTGGAAAAGTGCCCCCGCAAGATCATCTGGCGGGCACCCGGTCAGGATGGCAAGCCTCAAGTATAATCTGACACCTCAGTTTGCCCATTCGGGCAGACATGAAATGGAGTCAAAAGCCCCGGATCCTGTTCTATCAGGTTCCGGGACTTTCTCATGTGTATGCGTGTGACTAAAAAATGTGGCAGGCCGTTTTCAGCGTGCGCACCAGTTCGCCGAGCCAGCGCCTGATTTCATCGGCGTTGGGCTTGGCCTGCCGGCGATAGGCCGCAATCCGCGCTGTCGGCGGCACGTCCATCGGCACATGCTCGCCACCCTCCAGCAGGTTGGCGATGTATTCGCAAGCTTCCAGCAGGCCTTCTGTGTCATTGCTGTGGTCCCCGCTGAAGCTGATGCTGGCTTCGGAAAGTGCTCTTTCGGCCAGGCGGATTGCCCGTTGGGCATGCTGCTCCTGGTTCACGTTGGGATAGATCGCGCTATCGCCGCGGTTGCGGTAGAAGCCCATCAGCGCCGCCACGATGGAGGGGTCGCGCACCGTGCCGTCGGGGTAAACCACGCCATGCACGCGGTTCCATACGTCGCTGCCGATCATCAGCTCAAAGATGTACCACCCAAAGTCATACTCTTCAAGGATTTCCAGCGTCATGTCATAGGGGTTGGCGCGGCAGAGGCAGCAGGTCTCATTGTTGACCACCGGTTTGCCATATTTCTCGCCCAGCGCCTTGGCCATTTCGCAGACATCCCGCAGGCGCTTGCGGGTGGAAGAGTAGTCGTGGAACACGATGATATCCACCAGCTCCGCCGTCTTGCTCGCCTCAGTCTCATAAATAAACGTGTTGCCCAGGCCGATGGCATTTACCGGATCCTTGCTCTTCACATAGCGGCAGAAATGGCGGATGAACTCCCACACCAGCTCCTGCCGATAACGCAGCTGCTCCAGGTCCGCTTCGCCATGGGCAATGTCATCCCGCAGATGGGCCGGTTCTTCGGGGTAATAGGTGCCCTCATCGAGCCGGTAACCGGGCTCGTTGGAGATATCCCAGAACAACAGGCCCGGCTCCTGGCCGATGGCTTCATACAAATCATCGAAGTAACGCTCGCCCAGCACCCAGCTGCTTTTGTCCAGCAGCGTTTTGGAGGGCTCCGGCGACCAGCCCCGCGCCAGGTCTTCCGGCAAAAAGCGCATGCCGTGATAGATGATGGGGTTGGTGGATATGCCGTGGGCCCAGGCGGTTTTCACGAAGTCCTTCACATTGGCAAGGAAGCCTTCCCGATTCTTTGCATAGGAAGAGTAGGTCAGGAAAACACGGGCGCTGTTGAGCTTCAGCCGCTCGGCGTAGCCCATGTCGCGATCCACGATGTCGTGGTCATACTCCTCCCAAAAGTTGGTGTCCGTCCACACATTGCTCTGTGTGTAGTTGAACCCGCGCACAAACTTGTAGCTCTTCAATGGCTTCATTTTGTCACCTCCGTGGTTACTCCCGCCATTATATCATGAATGGTTACATTCGGTTATTTAGCAAATCCAAGCGTCCGGACCTCATATAAGATGATATAATGCTCCTGTGGACAATTATTGGAGAGTGTAAGCGGAGGGAAAGATGCAGGAACGGCTGACCCACCATATGGAGTCTATATGGGGCTGTTTTGACCGCGACAGGAAACACCTGGAGCAGCAATATGTGAGCCCTATATACGACGGTTCCACAGGCCTTGCGCCACAGGCACTGGAACAGGCAGCGGAGGATTGCCTTGCCAAGTATGCCGGGCGCAGCCGCGTTATCCAGAAAGCCCGCGTGGCGGAATTGGTGCTTGAGCGGGGCTGCCTCGCCGTGGACCCTCTGGACTTTTTTGCCGACAAGCTGCAGCACGGCGGCATCCTGAGGAAACTCCAAACCCAATGGAACGATGAGGTGAAGCAAACCATCCTGCCAGAGGAAACGGCGTGGATTTCTGAGGCCGTTTCCACAGGCCTGCTGGAAGGGGAGCTGGATCTAGGCCACACGGCAGCCGGCTGGACCCACATGCTTTCACGCGGGCTGCTGGGCTTGATCGAGGATGCACGGCGCTGCAGGGCAGCCCATGGAGACTTGTTGACTCAGGAACAGGTTGATTTTTATGAATCCGTTGAGATTGTGTATACGGCGATCATCGCATGGGCCGGCAGGCTGGCGGCGCTTGCAAGGGAGGAAGCGGCGCATTGCCCCGAAGGCTCCGCCCGGCTGCTGATGACGGCAGAGGCTTTGGAATGGGTGCCGGCCAACCCACCCCGCACGCTGATCGAGGCGCTGCAGTTCACCTATCTCATGCACCAGGCCATCGAGATGGAGGGCGAGTGGCTGCGCTCCATGGGCGGCTTCGACCGGCTCTATTGGCCCTATTACAGCGCCGACCTGGCCGCTGGACGCCTGAACCGCGAGCAGGCCAAGGAGCTCATCAAGTATTTCTGGACCAAATTCTTTGCCCACACGAGGGGCGTGGCCAACGGAAAGAACTTCTACTTTGGCGGCTGCCTGGAGGATGGCTCCGATGCCGTGAACGAGCTGTCGGTTCTTGCGCTGGAAGCCTATGACGAGATGGACACCACCGACCCCAAGCTTTCCATCCGCATTGGCCGCAGCACGCCGGATACCTTTCTGGCGCAGGTGCTCAAAATCATCCGCCAGGGCAAAACAGCTTTTGTGCTGGTGAACGATGATGCGGCGATCCCGGCAATCGTCAAGCATGGCAAGACGCTGGAGGAAGCCCGCAACTACCTGCTGATCGGCTGTTATGAGCCCGCCATCGAGGGCCGGGAGATCGCCTGCAACATGAGCCTGAAGATCAATCTTTTGAAGGCAGTGGAACTGGCGTTGCATGACGGTGTGGACCCTGTCACCGGCAAGATGATTGGCGTTGCTACAGGAGACCCGCGGTTGATGGGCAGTTACGGCGAGTTTGAGCAGGCGGTGCTGGCGCAAATTGACAATCAAGTGGATCGGGCCACCGAATACATCCGCCGCTTTGAGCGCCACTGGCCGCAGATTAACCCGTCACCCATGCTGGCAGGGTCTTTTGTGGATTGCCTGGAAAAGGGTCGCGACATCGGGCAAGCCGGCCCCAAATACAACAACACCGGCTGCATGGGCGCAGGCCTTGCCAACGTCGCCGACTCTTTGATGGCGGTCAGGCAGGTGGTGTTTGAGGAAAAGCGCTGCGGGATGGCCGAGCTGATTAACGCTCTTGACCAAAACTTTAAAGACCATGAAGCGTTGCACCGTTATCTTGTGCACCGGGTGCCCAAATGGGGCAACGACAACGCTGAGGTGGACGCCTTTGCCAAACGCGTGGCCGACCACTACACCAAGCGTGTGAACGCCACGCCGAACACCCGGGGAGGGTGGTTCCGGGCGTCGATGTTCACGCTCGATTACCGCTTCCGCCTGGGTAAGCGTATGGGCGCCACGCCGGATGGCAGGCCTGCCGGCCAATACATTGCCGGCGGCATTGGCGCGATGACGGCACGGGATGTGAATGGCATTACTGCCCAGATCCTGTCTGTGACCAAATTGAACTATACCGACATCCCCAACGGCTCGGTGGTGGACATTTATCTGCACCCCTCGGCCGTACAGGGCGGCGATGGTCTTTCGGCGTTCCTTGCGATGGTGCGCACCTACTTTAAGCTGGGTGGCTTTGGCATGCAGTTCAATGTGTTTGACAGCCAGACATTGCGCGATGCACAGGCCCACCCGGAAAACTACGCCACGCTGCAGGTGCGCGTGTGCGGCTGGAACGTGTATTTCACCTCAATGAGCCCTGAGGAGCAAGAACAATACATCGAAGCGAACAAACATCTTCTGTAAGGAGATTCACTTATCAATACGGAAACCGGGATTATCTTTGATGTAAAGCGCTTCGCCGTGCACGACGGGCCTGGCATCCGCACCACGGTGTTTTTTAAGGGATGCCCGCTGCGCTGTGCGTGGTGCCACAATCCCGAGGGAATGGCTGGCCAGCCGGAGCTATCATATACAGCGCAGAAGTGCGCGCTGTGCGGTGCGTGTGTGGAGATCTGTCCCAACGGCACACACCGGATCGACGGTGGCATTCACACCATCGACCGGGGGCTTTGCACGCGCTGCGGCAAATGCACCGAGGCTTGCTGGCCGCAGGCGCTCAAGCTTTACGGCAGACCCGTCACGGTGGGGGAGCTTGTGGGAGAGGTGCTGGCCGACCGGGCTTTCTATGAGGAGTCGGGTGGCGGCGTGACAGCTTCCGGTGGCGAACCGTTGCTCCAAAGCCGGTTTGTGGCCGAATTCTTTGCGGCATGCCGTAGGGAGGGCATCCACACGGCGTTGGACACCTGCGGTGCTGTGCCATGGGATGCCTTTGAAATGGTATTGCCGCACACCAGTATGGTGTTGTACGATACAAAACACATTGATTCCAGAGAGCACCGGCGATGGACGGGGCTGGGTAACGAGCGCATCCTCGAAAACCTGCTGGCGGTCGGGCGCACTGGCGTGCCTGTGGAGGTGAGGGTGCCCTGCGTGCCCGGTGTCAACGACAGCGCCGTTGAGGGCATCGCCCGTTTTCTCACGCAGGTGCCATCGCTCACAGAGGTTCGCTTGTTGCCCTATCACGACTTTGCCCGCTCCAAGTTCGGCGCACTGGGGCTGGAGGACACGATGCCCCGCGTGGAAAAGCCAAGCCCGGAGCGGATGGAAGAACTGCGCGCCATTGTGCGCGCCTATGGACTGATCGTGGCGGAATGACCGCCGCGCAATCATCAGGCAGGAGGAGAACCATGCAGGACAGGAAGTTTGTGGCAGAGGAACGTTATGATGTCGTGGTGTGCGGCAGCGGGCCGGCGGGGCTGGGCGCAGCACTGGCTGCGGCGAAACTGGGAGCCCGGGTGATGGTGCTCGAGAGCGCCGCTTTGCCCGGTGGCACGATCAATGCCGTGCCATGGATGCCGGTGAACCGCCTGAAGCTGAAGGGGCAGAGGCGCTCCTATGCCCATGACATGCTGGTGCGCCACATCGAGGTGCTGGGCCTGGTTGCATCGGAGCCAGGCTGTGAGGACGTGATCAATGGTGACGGCCTAAGCTGCCATGTGGAATACTCCGAGCTTGCCATCTATGAGATGCTGGAAGAGGCCGGGATCGCGTATCGCTTGTTCAGCCCCGTTTGCGATGTGCTGATGGAAGAGAACCGCGTAACCGGTGTGGTCGTGCGGGAAAAGAGGGGCCATGTCGCTTACCATGCCGCCGTTGTGGTGGACGCCACCGGCGACGGCGATGCGGCGGCCGCAGCGGGCTGCGAGTTTATGGAGGGGCGGGAGGAAGACGGCATCCACATGCCAATTACGCTGGGCTTCTCTCTGGGCGGGATTGACAAGGATGTTTTTTTCCCTGTGCCCTATGCTCAGTTGAACAAGATCTTCGATGAAGCCCATGGGCGAGGCTACCACATCGCCGCCTGGTATGGGTTCAACCCCGGCACGGTGCCCGGCATCATCGGTGTGAACCACGGCGCCTGGCGGGGCCAGGGTCTGCGGCTGAACGGCCTTGACGCCGGGGATCTCACGGCGGCGCGGCGCAATGGGTTGAAGGTGGCCGTGGATCTGGTGCGTGTGTTCCATGATTACAAGGTGCCTGGTGCGGAGAATTGTTTCCTGGACAAAGTCGGCAACATCCTGGGTGTGCGAGACACCCGGCGCATTGTCGGCGAATACATGCAGACCTTTGAAGACTCCCAGCAGTCACAGGAATTTTCCGACACGGTGGCGAGGAAATACGGCCACATCGATGCCAACCAGATCTACATCGGCCCGATGGCTTCCGGATATGCTTATCCTTACCGCAGTCTGGTGCCTATAAAGGTGGATGGCATGCTGGTGGCAGGGCGCTGCGCCTCGGCCACGTTTATGGGCCATAGCGCTGGCAAATCCATGGGCAACATGATGGAGCTGGGCGAAGCCGCCGGGGCTGCGGCGGCGCTGTGCGTGCAAAAGGGTGTGCAGCCCAGGGCTTTGGATGTTTCTTTGTTAAGAGATGTGTTAAAAACGCAGCTGGAAGTCAAAATCTAGTCAGGTTTGATATCTGTGGATAATAACAGGAACCCCAGGCGATGATGCCTGGGGTTTTTGTTTATTCCACTTTGTCGATCAGGATCAGCGACATGCCGTGCACCGGTAACGGGAAGTCAAGCCTCAATTTGCCGCCCGCCACCTCCACCGTGGCATCAGGTTCAAACAGCTCCAATGCGCCGGCAGCGCGGATCGCCTCATATTGCAGCCCCTCCGGCCAATCGGGACGGCCCTGCCGCACCCACTCGGCATAGGCGTTGGAATGGGTCTCATCCACGCGGTAGTGCCGCACCCGCACTGTGCCGTCATAGGGCAGGTGCGCAAGCTCCAGGGATGTATCAAACGATTCCTTCACATCCCAGTCATCGTGGTGGCAATACATCAGCACCTGCACGCTTCCGTCCGCGGCCATCGTGGCCCAGCCGCCGGCCTCCGGGCCTTCGGCAAGGCCCCATGGGTCAGCATAGCAGGTCACATCCTGGTCACGGGAGCTTGTGAGCTTCAATCGCTTTGTGCCCAACCGAGCCAGCAGGCGAAAGAGGTTCAACACCGGCTTGTCGATGCCCTGCGTGGAAAAGGTGCGTGTGCCCTCAAAGCAGCGCTCTCCCTCAAACAGGAAGGCCCAGGCCTGGGGCCGGATGTCCATGCCCAGCTGCTCCGCCAGGTCGGCGATGTTTTTGTAGCCGGACGCCACATAGCTGGCGTAATATTCGGTGTTGCGGAAGTTCAGGTTGAAGTTGTCGAAGCGGCCGCCGGCGGCCCAGCCGTCGGGGTCCGCCTCGGATAGCACGCACTCCAGGTGGTCATAGCCATACTTCTTGATCACATTTGCCTGGGTGCGCACGTTTTCTACCAGCGTTTGCACCGACGGCAGTTGCTTGCGCTTCAGATTCTTCGGGTCAAAGCTGTAAAGCCCGCCCTTGGTGTGGAAACTGGTGAAGTCGATCCGGGTACCCCTAGCGCCGGAATAATGGTTCACACCGTTTTTCACATGATCCAGAAACCCATCCAGAAACTTTGTGGCGTTGCCTTCCGGGTCCCGCGTGCCGGTGGTGGCGGGGCCGCCGAAGCGCACATGGGGCAGCACCGCGTGCAGCGCCGCCTCGGTGTAGTCGTAGAGCTTGCAGAATTCTGCATGGGTGCCGCGCCAGTAAAAGATGTCCGGCTCGTTCCATAGCTCGAAATACCATGTGGCCAGCTCCGCCTCGCCGTAGCGGGCCTTCAGGTGCTCCGCCAGCGCATGGATCATGTCATACCACTTTTGGTAGTCCTTCGGTGGCATCGCCCAGCCCACCCGCTGGTATTCACTCAAGTTGCCGTGGCCCTGATAACGTTTTCCGTCGGCGGCATCCCTTGGATCGGCCAGGTCCAGCGGCATGAAGCCAAACTCAAAAAAGGGCTTGCAGCCGGCAGCTAGCTGGGTGTCCAGGATCTTGTCCACGGTGCTGAAGGTGTAAATGGGGTTGCCTTCTTCATCCTCCGTATAAAGGTTGGTGGAGCCCCATTTGTAAAACGGGTGCAGGATGCCGGTGCAGAACATGTGGTGCACGCGCACATAGTATGGCTTTTCCATCTGCCCGAACTTTTTCAAAAGCGCCATGCCGCCCGGTGTGTGGGTGTAGTTGCATTCGTCATAGCCGATGTAGTTCCAGTTGTGGGGGAAGTCGCCCAGCCACTGCCCGGCATCCACGCGAAATTCAATCTGATTGCTCACAGGCCACCTCACAGGCTTTCCAGGATCTGGCGGGCGCGGGTAAAGCCGGTGCGCCCGGAGTTATAGACCGGCACCGCCGTGGCGCCCAGCTCCTTTTCTATGGCAGACATGGACACCTGCGCCAGCACGATGGCATCCACCTTGTGGGATAAACTCTCGATAGCCTCCAGCAGCATGTCGTTATGTCGGCGCACATCACCGGCGCGCAGAGCCTGAAACGCCTCAGAGAGCAGCACCGGCGTTACCTCCACAGGCTTTCCGGCCTCCGTCGCTGCCTGCTCCAGCAACCGCTGGGAGGAGGGCATTGTGGAGGGCAGCGTGCCGATCAGGCCCACCCGGCGGCCCTGCCGCACAGCCAGGTCCATCATCGGGCGGTCGATGTTTATAAGCGGCGTGTTGATCATGGGGCTTGCGTGCTCGACAGCCTGGTTAAACGTTGAGCAGCCCAGCATGATCAGGTCGCAACCGGCCTCTTCCAGAAACCGGCAATAGGTGGCGAACTTAAAGAAGTTGACCTTTGGGATTGTGCCAATGGGCGCGCGCAGGTTGTCGCGCTGAATCGTATCATCGCCCAGGTGCATCACTTTCACACCGGGCAGCAGCTCATTGGCGTAGGGCTGCACGGTTTGCGCGGTGAACACGGCGGCATGAATGATGCCCAACGTTTTACCAGTGAGGGTTGACATCGCGGTTCCTCCTAGTCCGATTTCCGTGAACAGTATACTCCCGTTTCAGGGGTCGGGAAAGCTCTGTGGTTGACAAGCGCTGAAATGATCCTGATAATTGAGCCGGAGGTATGGAATATGCGATATGGGTATTGCACCGGCATGGCATCGCGGGGAGACAACACCGGGATCGGCATGGGCACCCTGCTGGCTCTGCTGGCTGCGGGGTATGATTATGTGGAGCTTCCGCTGGCGCAGATGATGGCGCTGGACGATGCTGCGTTCCGTTCATCGGTGTTGGGGCCGTTGCAGGCCTCAGGCTTGCCTTGCGGGGCGTGCAACAACTTTTTGCCGGCAACCCTGCGGCTGACGGGGCCGGAGGCCGACCTGCCCGCTGCAAGGGAATATACCCGCAGGGCGTTGGACCGGGCGGCATTGCTTGGGGCGGAGAAGGTGGTGTTCGGATCCTCCGGCGCACGCAACCTGCCCATCGGTTGGGGCAGACAGCAGGGTTGGGAGCAACTCGTGGCCGCCGCGCGCATGGCGGGGGAGGAAGCCACAGCCCGTGGCATCCTCATCGTGCTGGAGCCATTGAACCGGATCGAGAGCAACATCCTGAACACACTGACGGAAACGCTCATGCTGATGCGTGAAGCCGACCACCCCTTGGTACGCTGCCTGGCAGACAGCTTCCATTTTTCCGTCGGCAACGAAGACCCGGCGGCACTTGCCGCAGAGGTCGCCGAGCTTGGGCACATCCACATTGCCCGGACGCTGGGGCGGGTCATGCCGGACAGTGATGATCCTGGTTTGGAAGCGTTCCTGAAGGCGCTGGTTGAGGCAGGGTATCGTGGGACGATATCCATCGAAGCCGGTTGCAACGGTGATTTCCAGGCGGAAACAAAGCGGGCGCTCCGGTGGGTGAAGGGGTTTGTCTCCGGGGTATAGCCATAGCCTTTACCGGTTGACACTGCCGCCTGATGACAGTATAGTGATGCCTGTGTGACAAAGACTGGAAGGGGTGAAGATCATGTCCAATTTCAACGACCTGTCCGCGCTTCTGGAATCCTTTACCAAAAACGGCCCGTCGGGCTGTGGCTGCGGCATTGTCAAAGATGGAAAGATGCTTTATGAGGGCTATTATGGCCTGGCAGACATCGAAAACAACAAGCCCGTGACCAGCGAGACCGTTTACCGGCTGTTTTCGATGACCAAGGTGATCGTCTGCACAGCGGCAATGATGCTGTTTGAACGTGGCAAGTTCCTGCTGGATGACCCGCTGTATGAATATTTCCCTGAGTATAAAAACATCAACCGCGTGCAGGCCAATGGAAATGGCAACGTGTCCATTGTGCCAGTGCAGAACCCGATGCTGGTGAAGCACGCCTTCTCCATGGCAGTGGGCCTGCCTTATGCCGGCGGCAAGTCGCTCACAGCGCAGGAGATGGTTCGCGTTCGTAACGAACTGGTGGCCACCCATGGCAAATACAATCTCCAGACCGAGATCAAGGCCATGGCCCAGGTGCCGATTGCCTTTGAACCGGGCACACGGTGGCTGTATGGCTACGGCCATGAGCTCGTGGCAGGCCTGATTGAGGTGGCCTCCGGCATGACAGTGGGCGAGTTCCTGCAAAAGGAGATCTTCGAGCCGCTGGGCATGACCAGCACCGGTTACCGGTATCGCGGAGACATTGAGGAGCGGATGATCACGCACTATCAGCGCAGCGACGATGGCAAGCTGGTGCGATCAGTGGGCTTTTTGGATGACAACCACAAGCCAGACGCCATTTATGAGGCCGGCGGCGCCGGGCTTTATTCCACGGTGCGCGACTATCTGCGGTTTGCCCAGATGATGGCCAACGGTGGCACTTTGGATGGTGAGATGATCATCGGCCGCAAAACTATCGATCTCATGCGCCGCAACCAATTGAATGAGGCGCAAATGAAGGATTTCACCAATCCCTATCTGGCCGGTTATGGCTATGGCCTGGGTGTGCGCACAATGATGGACCCGGCTGCAGGCAACAGCAACAGCTCTGTGGGTGAATTCGGCTGGACTGGCGCTCTGGGCACCTGGACGGCCATTGACCCCAGCGAGAACCTGGCCATCGTCTATATGCACCAGATGATGCCCAACCTGGAGCAGTTCCACCACCACCGCGTCCGCGCTGTGGCCTACGGTTGCCTCTAAAGCTGCGACTTATAAACAAAAACTCAATCTTGAGGGCTTTTGTCTGACGAAATCAGGCAAAAGCCCTTTCTCCTAAATCCGCCTTGACATTGGGTTCCTGTGGGTTATAATCTAGTTAATTAGAACACTAATCAAATTGAATGCTAAATCATGTTTTCCATCTATTCCGGTTATCCAGTAAACAACCAAGGAGGGTTATCATGGCCACAACTGCGAAGTTGGACAAGCTGCTGCAAGGCTTTGTGGACAAGGGTCTGCCAGGCTGCGCGCTCAAGGTGATGCAGCGTGGCAAGACGGTTTATGAGGGGTATTTCGGATGCTCCGATGTGGATACGAAAGCTCCCGTCACAGACCGATCGGTGTTCCGGCTGGCATCCATGTCAAAGCTCCCGCTCTACACCACGATGATGATGCTGTATGAGCGCGGCAAATTCCTGATGAGTGACCCGATCCATAAATTCCTCCCCGAGTGGAAGGAAATGAAGAAGTTTACTACAGACGCAAACGGGACTGTCCGGGTGGTGCCCACAGATGGCCCCATCACAATCCGCGATGTCATGTCAATGAAATGCGGGCTGCCCTATTGCAACTTCCCCGGCCAGACCGATAACCTCACATTGAAGAGCATGCAGAAACACATGCAGCCACTCTGGGACAAGGGTCATTTCACCAACCGGGAGCAGGTGGCAGCGATGGCGCAAGCCACACTGGCCTTTGAGCCGGGCACTCACTGGCTGTATGGCTTTTCCAGCGAGCTTGCCGCAGCGGTGATCGAGGCAGTGTGTGACAAACCCATTGACGATGTGTTTCAGGAATTCCTGTTTGATCCGCTGGGAATGGAGGACACCCGCTCCCGCTTCTTTGGTGACATCCAGCAGCGCATGGTCAAGCTGTATCAGAAGCAGCCGGATGGCAAGCTGGTGCCGGGCACAACCATGTTTGATCAGAAGCACCTGCCGGGCCCCGAGCATGAGGCAGGGTGGGCCAGGCTTTTCTCCACCGCCGGCGATTTCTCCAAGCTCATGCAGATGCTGGCCAATGGCGGCGAATACGGCGGCGTGCGGATCATGGGCCGCAAAACCATTGATCTCATGCGATCCAATGGTTTGACTGAGGACCAGATGAAGGATTATGAAAACCCCTATGAAATGGGTTACGGTTATGGATACGGCGTGCGCACGCTGATCGACAAGCAGAAGGGTAACCACAACGGCTCGTTGGGTGCCTTCGGCTGGACCGGGGGCTTCGGGACCTGGTGTGAAGCCGATCCGTCTGAAGGGGTCTCGATCGTCTACATGCACAACATGATACCCACTGAGGAGCTCTATCACCACCATCGCGTGCGCAGCGCCGCTTATGGCTGCATCGAATAGGGGAGGGACGGGTTATGTCTGACTTCAAGGATCTGGACAAGCTTTTGCAGAAATTCGTGGATGACGGCCTGCCAGGCTGCTCGTGCGTGATCTCCAAGAAGGGCGAGATCCTCTATGAGAACTATTTCGGCTGGGCCGATGTGGAGGCTGGGGTGCCACTGGGCCGCAGCCATGTGTTCCGCCAGGCGTCGCTCACCAAGATCGCGATGTACACCGTGGCGATGATGCTTTATGAGCAGGGCAAATTCCTGATGAACGACCCAATATACGAGTATTTCCCCGAATGGCGCAACTCCACGAAGACCGTCCATCTTGAAAACGGCAGCGTTGCTGTTGTGCCGGTGGATCACCCGATCACCATCAAGAACATCATGAACATGACCTGCGGCCTGCCCTATGACATGATCATGGGCGACGTGCCGGTGCAGCACCCCACTTCCGAACGGATGGCCGCTGCGATGAAGCCGTTAAAGGAGAAGGGGTATTACACGCTGCGGGAGCAGATCAATGCCATCTCCCAGGTGCCGCTGGCCTTCGAACCGGGCACTCGCTGGCTTTATGGGTTTGCCAGCGAGCTCACTGCCGGCCTGCTGGAGGCAATCTGCGGCAAACCGGCGGAGTTGGTCATCAAGGAGATGCTCTTCGAGCCGCTGGGCATGGAGAGCTCCGCCAATTTCACCTTTGGCGACCTTTCAGAAAGGCTCGTCAAGAACTATTACCTGAAGCCAGGCAAGCAGCTTGGCGAGGCAGAGGCACTCGTGGTGCCCTCTACTGAGCGCGACGCCAAATTCGTGGGGCCGTTGGGCACCGTGCCAGGTTTTGCCCGCGTGATTACCAACTGCTGGGATTACACCAAGCTCATGCAGATGCTGGCCAATGGCGGTGTTTACAATGGGGTGCGCATGATGGGCCGCAAGACCATTGACCTGATGCGCACCAACACGCTGACAGACACGATGATCCGTGAGGACTACTGGAATTCCTATCTGGCCGGTTATGGCTATGGCTACGGCGTGCGCACGATGTCGCACCCCAGTGAAGGCAACCACAACGGTTCGTTGGGTGCGTTCGGGTGGACCGGAGGCTCCGGCACCTGGGCCGAAGCGGACCCCGCCGAGGGTGTTTCCATCGTCTATATGCACAACCTGCAGCCCAACCTGGAGGAATACCACCACCTGCGGCTGCGGGCCACGGCCTACGGCTGCCTGAAATGAGGAGAGAGCAATGAGTGATTTTTCCAATCTGGACGCAATCCTCAGACAGTTCGCAAAGAGCAGTGTGCCAAGCTGCTCCTGCGCCGTCGCCCGTGATGGCGAGATCCTCTATGAGGGGTACTACGGTTATGCCGATCTGGAAACTAAGAAGCCTGTGGGGCCAGGCTCCCTCTACCGTCAAGCTTCGATGACCAAATTGGTCACGTACACGATCCTGATGATGCTCCATGAGCGCGGTGCGTTTCTGATGCACCAGCCCATCTCTGACTTTTTTCCCGAGTGGGCGCACAAAACCAAGTTTGTGCGCAGCGCCAACGGCGATGTCGCCGTGGTGCCGCTGGAAAAACCAATCACCGTGAAAGATGCCGTGATCATGACCTGCGGCATGCCCTACTGCTTTGGCCCGGCCAGTGAAGACAGCACCAATCTCACGCTGCTGGCAATGAGCAAGGCGATGGAGCCGCTCTGGGCCAGGGGCCATTACCGCGTGCGGGAGGCCATCCGCGCCATGGCGGATGTGCCGGTGGCCTTCGAGCCAGGCTCCCACTGGATGTATGGCTTTGGCAGCGAGCTGGTGGGCGGCGTGGTGGAAGAGCTCACCGGCATGCCGTTGTATCAGGTGATGCGGGAGTTCATCTTTGAGCCACTTGGCATGAAGGATACCGACACGCTGTTCCGCGATGACTTGCAGGAGCGGCTAGTGACCGCCTATGCGCCCACGGCGGACGGGTTTCAGAGAATGCCCGCCAGCCTCGACCGCGGCCAAATCCCTGGTGAGGAAAACGAGGAGGGCAGGCCGTCGCTGATGACCAACGTGCGGGATTTCACCAAGCTCATGCAGCTGTGGGCCTGCGGCGGTGAATATCAGGGCAAGCGCCTGATCAGTGAGCATTCACTCCGGCTGATGCGCACCAATTGCCTGACCGGTGACGCGCTGCGCGACTATCAAAACGATGCCTACAACGCTGGCTATGGCTACGGTTATGGCGTGCGCACATTGATGGATCGCTATCCCGGCGGTGCCAGCGGGTCCATCGGTTCCTTCGGCTGGACCGGCGGCTTCGGCACCTGGTGTGAGGCCGACCCAGTGGAGCATGTCTCCATCGTCTATATGCATAACATGATGCCCAACCAGGAAATGGATCACCACCACCGCGTGCGGGCCGCTGCCTATGGCAGCCTGTGAGGAGGAGCCAAATGGAAGGATTCCGCATCCCGGATCAGTTCCGCAAGCGAGCCGAACCGGTGGGTGAGGTCAGGCAGCTGCACTACCGGTCGAAGGTATACAACCCTGATTTGCCGGAATACGGCCAGGAATACACCAAATCAGTGCGTGTCTATCTGCCTGCCGGGTATGACAATGGCAAGACCTACCCCGTAGTTTATGTGCTGCATGGCGGCGGGGGAGACGATTATCACGACTGGCTCAGTGAGAACGACCCCAACCCCGCCTGGATCCTGGAGAACCTGGTGCATACCGGTGAAATAGAGCCTTGTGTGCTCGTGTTCCCGAATTGCCGCTCCGACGTCAACCAGGCCCACGGATACCTCAGATGGAATTCAGCCTATACCTTCGGGCCCGATTTGCGATATGACCTGATTCCCTTTATCGAAGCGCACTTCTCTGTGAGCAGGCGGCGTGAAGGCCGTGCCATCTGCGGCCTTTCATTGGGTGGATTTCAGACAGCGCAGATCGGTATCGGTGAGTTGTATGATCTGTTCGGCTGGTACGGCGTGTTCAGCGCCTCGTTCAACGGCGGAAACGGCATGACCTTCTCCGTGGACAAAGCGCTGGAGATCATCCACAACAGCCCCTATGACCTTGGCCATCTCTATCTGCTTTGCGGCACATTGGACCCGGCCTGTTATGCCACGTTCTCCCGCGACGTGGCGCTGCTGGCGGAAAAGATCCCCGGGTCAGGCAAGATCATTGAGGGTGTGAACTACACCGCCGAAGAAGCCGTCGGCGGCAAGCACGATTATGCCGTGTGGCAATATGGCCTTTACCGCTTCCTGCGGCTGGCATTCAAAGTACGTGTTGACCAAACCTGATAGAAAGGGTAGCTCATATGAAGAAAGAACTCCTGGAAAATCAAGCCCTTCGGGCACAAATGCTGTTCTTTGATCCGCCAGAGAAATGGGGCACATTCAAAAGCCAACCCAAACCGCCGGAAAAATCGGAAGGCAAGAGGCGTTCTCCGTTTTTTGGCGAGAAGCCTGTCATTGAGATTGAACCCATTGAGCCCGGTGTGAAGGTGCTGGAAAACGGCGATGTGCGATTCCGTTTCTTTGCGCCCGATGCCAAAACTGTGGAGGTCGCGGGAATCGGCGGCGGGTTCACCAAAGAGCGGCGTGCGATGGCGAAGGGCGCTGACGGCTGGTGGACGGCGGTTGTCTCCGGCATCCTGCCGGGCTTCCACTACCATGAGTATTTCGTGGATGGCAACCGCATGGTGAGCCCCGACGCCCAGTGCGGCTATGGCTGCTTTTATGGCATCAATTTCTTTGACCTGCCATCCGATGAGGATGAGTTCTGGATGCTCAAGGATGTACCCCATGGCGACGTGCGCATGGAGTATTATAAGTCCTCGGTCAACGGCCGCACAAAGTGCGCCTGGGTCTATGCGCCGCCCGGTTATGACACGGAAATGGAGCAGTACCCGGTGCTGTATATCCAGCATGGTGTGGGGGAGAACGAGACCGGCTGGGTCTGGCAGGGCCGACTGAACCTCATCGCGGACAACCTGATCGCCGAAGGCAAGTGCGGCAAGATGATCATCGTGATGAACGCCGGCTATGCCTTCAAGCCAGGTGAGGACCCGGTGTTTTTCCCCGGCGACTTTGACAGCGAGCTTGTGAATGACTGCATCCCCTTCATTGACGGCAAATATCGCACCATCGCAGACAAGCGCCACCGCGCCATCGCCGGGTTGTCGCTGGGTTCGGCGCAGGCATTCTTCTCTGCGATGAAGCACTGCGACCTGTTTGGCAGCGTCGGCGTGTTTTCCGGTGGGCTCCCGCTGAAACGCTCCGAGTATGATTACACCGAATACTTCAACGACGCCAAAACCGTGAACAAAGACTTTGACCTGATCTTTGTGTCCGGCGGTGACGACGAGGGCTATCGGGAACGCACCGAGCCTGTGCTGGAAGAGCTGAAGGCCAAGGGCGTCAAGGTCACCGGCTATCACCGCCCCGGCTTTCATGTGTGGGATGTGTGGCGCTTCTCAGCCTATGAATTTTTACAGAAATTATTCAGGCGGGAGGGTGCGTCATGCTGAGGAAAGAGATGCTGGACAATCAGGCGCTGGCCGCACACGGCCTGTTCTTTGATGATGTGCACCGCAACCTGGTGCTGGCTGTGGATAGCGAGGGGCGGCCAGCTGGTAAATACGTTGTGATCCCTGAGGCCTGTAAGGTGCATGAAAACGGCGATGTGACATTCTCCTTTTTTGCGCCGAACGCAAGCTCGGTGCAGGTGGCTGGATTGGGCGGCGGGTTCTCCGACGAGCGGCGTGACCTGGAGAAGGGGGAGGACGGCTGGTGGCGCGGCACTGTGTCCGGCATCGACTCGGGCCTCCATTACCACAACTATTTTGTGGACGGCACGCGGGCGCTGAACCCCTATGCACCTTATAGCTATGGTTGCAGCCGGGTGATCAATTTCTTTGAGCTGCCCGACAAGTATTCCAATTTCTACCTGATGCGTGACGTGCCCCATGGCACCGTGCGGATGGACTACTTTAAGTCTGAAGTGACCAAAAAGGTGCGCAATTGCTGGGTTTATACGCCGCCGGGCTATGAGACGGCGAAGGACAAACGCTACCCGGTGCTCTACTTGCAGCATGGCGGCGGCGAGTCTGAGACGGGCTGGATCTGGCAGGGCAAGATCAACCACATCGCTGACAACATGATTGCCGACGGAGCCTGTGAGGAGCTCATCATTGTGATGAACTGCGGCAACGCCTTGCCGTGGGATGAAAGCCCCGTGGACAACCCAATGCTGGGCGTGGCCGACGATGTGATCGCGCAGGACAGCGTGCCCTTCATCGACGGGAAGTACCGCACGATCGCCGATCGGCATCACCGGGCGATCGCAGGCCTATCGATGGGCGGGGGCCAGGCGCAGATGGCATCGTTCAAGTATCCGGAGATATTTGCCAACTCCGGCATTTTCAGCGCGCCTCTGGACACCCGAAGCGGTTACATGCAGAAATATATCGCTGGCCCGGACATTGTGAGCCCCGAATTTGACCTGCTCTTTGTGAGCTGGGGCGAATATGAGAATGTAGCGGACTACAACCGATCCATCCTGCAGGAGTGGCGCGATCTTGGCATCGCCAGCGTGATCTATACCACGCCGGGCTACCATGACTGGCCGGTGTGGCGCTGGTGCGCCCGCGAGTTCATCGCGCGGCTGTGGCGATGATGGAACCCACACGAGGAAAGGCGGAGGCAGAATGAGAAAAGAAATCCGTGAAAACCAGGCGCTCAACTCCCACATGTTGTTCTATGACCCGGTGAACAAGAAGGTCGCGCCGATGCCGCCGTTTCCGACAGACGGCAAGCTCCCGCGCCTCCCGCCGGCTCCCAACACTCCTTATCGTGACATGCCAGGTGTGCGCACAATGGATGATGGCAGGGTGGAGGTCACCCTTTATGCGCCAGATGCCCACAGTGTGAGGATTGCCGGCCATGGCGGCTCCATGCCAAACTCCTATGATATGGAGCGGATTGAGGGCGGCTACTGGAAGGTTGTCATTGATGACCTGGGACCCGGCTTCCATTACCACGACTATTATGTGGACGGCGTCAAGACGTTCAACCCCACGATCCCCTTTGGATTTGGCAGCCATGCAGTGGTGAACTATCTGGAGGTGCCGGACCCCAACGAGGATTTCTATCTGCTCAAGGATGTGCCACATGGCACATTGCATATGGAGCTGTTGAAATCGGAGCTGTGTGGCCGCTATCGCAATGCCTGGATCTATACTCCGCCGGGTTATGAAACAAGCGGCAAGCGCTACCCGGTGCTCTATATCCAGCATGGCGGCGGAGAAAACGAGATGGGGTGGATCTGGCAGGGCAAGATCAACTACATTGCCGACAATCTGCTGGATGCCGGAGAGATCGAGGAGATGCTCATCGTGTGCTGCGCCGGCTATGCGCCGAAGCAGCTGGAGGATGGCACGTTTGTCACCGTGGATTACTCCGATGTGATGGTCGGTGAAATCGTGCCCTTCATCGATGGCAAATATCGCACCATTGCCGACCGAGAACACCGCGCCATCGCCGGGCTTTCGATGGGCGGCGGCCAGGCAAGAGCCTTGGCGCACCGGCACCCGGAGGTGTTCGCGAGCCTTGGGCAGTTCTCCAGCGGCGGCGGCTTCATCGTGAAGGGCGACCCTGCCGACGGCCAATACGATTACTCGGAGCTGTTTGCCACACCGGAGCACTACAACAGCATCATGAAGCTCACGTTCATCTCCTGCGGCACTGAAGACCCGCGCCACAAGTACACAAGCGTTCAAGTGCAGGAGTTGGCTGATAAGGGCTATCATGTGAGCTATAACCCCTACCCAGGCCACCACGAGTGGGATGTGTGGCGCTTCTCCGCCCGCGATTTTATGAAGGTATTGTTCCGGTAAATGTGCTATGATGGTGAAGGTTCACTTTGCTTAATGCGCATTGTTTTTTGGGAATCGGGCGGCATGCATCAGCCGCCGATATAATTACATCATGGAGGAAGAGTATGGGCAAAAAAGCAACGGTCACGCTCCATCCCGCTTTTAAAATCGGTGACATTTCGCCCCGTTTGTACGGCGCGTTTCTGGAACCGATCGGGTCCATGGTCAACGGCAGCATGTATAACCCCAAGCACCCCACCGCCGACGACAAGGGCTTCCGGCGCGACTACATCGACGCGCTGAAGGGCACGGGCCTTCCGGCGGTGCGCCTGCCCGGTGGCAACTTTGTGTCCGGTTGGGACTGGAAGGACTCCATCGGGCCCATGGATAAGCGCAAGACCAACCTGGATCTGGCGTGGTTCCAATACATCCCCAACGACGTGGGCCATGATGAGTATCTGCAATGGGCCGAGCGCGTGGGTTTCGAGCCCATGTACACGGTCAATCTGGGCACCGGCACCATCAACGACGCGATCAGCATTGTGGAATACACCAACCACAAGGGCGGCACTCACTGGTCCAACCTTCGCCGCGAATATGGCCATGAGGATCCCTATGGCGTGAAGATCTGGTATCTGGGCAATGAGATGGACGGCCCCTGGCAGATCGCCTCCTGGGAGAAAAACCCCAAGGGTTATGGCGTGCTGGCCCATGAGGCTTCCAAGGCGATGAAATGGGTTGATCCCAAGATCGAGACCGTGGCTTGCGTATCCTCCTCGCCGTTCTTGCACACCTATCCCCAGTGGGATCTGGAAGTGCTGCAGGAGTGCTACGAGACGGTGGACTACATTTCGCTGCACCATTACCACACCGCGCCCTCCGGCGACCTGGGCGCGCTGCTGGGTGGCTCGGCGATGTTTGAGGACTATATCCGCACCGAGATCGCACTCTGCGACTTTGTGCAAACCAAACTGCGCGCGCCCAAGCAGATGATGCTTTCCTTTGACGAATACGGCAGCATGGCGCGGCCTGCCAAGGGCATCAGTTATGGCAAGGGCGGCAACCTGAACTTCTCCAGTTTCAACCTCTTCAAGCCTGACGCCACCTACGTGCTCCACGACCCGGACGATTGGTCCAAGCGCAGGATGTTCCCCAGAGGCGGCGAGATCATCAGCGCTGTCGCGCAGGCTTCCACGATCCTCACACTGCTGCGTTATGCCGACAGGGTCAAGATCGGCTGCATGACCGGCGGGCTGGGTGCGCTGGCTGCGACCGACCGCGACCATGTGTGGCGCTCCGCTGCCTATTATCCCTACAGCCAGTTGATCCAGTATGGGCGCGGCGTATCAATGCGCACCTCGGTGGATTGCGATACCTATGACATCCCTGGTTATGCCGTGGACGATTTCCACCAGTATGACACCCATGAGGGCGTGCCCTACATCGAGTCCGCTGCGGCCTATGATGAAGCCAACGGCGATCTTAACGTGTTTGTGATCAACCGCAACTGGGAGCAGGACACGTCGCTCGATCTGGATGTGAGCGGTTTTACCGGGTATGGCTTTGTGGAGCAGATTGAGCTTTTCTCCAACGATCTGGAAGCAGGCAACTCCTACGAAAACCCTGACGCCATCAAGCCCGTCATCTCTGCCGCAGCCAAGTTTGAAAACGGCAAGGTGTCCACGGTGGCCAAGAAGCTTTCGTGGAATGTGTTCCGGTTCAAGAAACTGTAATTGATAAAAAGCCGATACAAGAGGAGCCGCCGGTTATCCGGCGGCTCTTGTTTGTTTGTGAAGCTCTAAATACCCACCATTGCTTCGCTTACGAGCGATCACCTTGCCATGACTGTCAAGATATTCATGGTATTGTCGGGCCGGGTCGGAGCCCGGCCCCTACTGGTGGGGGGAGGGGGGCAAGCTTAATCAGGGTCTGCCTGGATCTTGAACGCATACGCAAAATCACAGGGTCTGGTGCTTTCCTGCTGCAGCCCCTCCGGAAGATCAATCACAATCCCGTTTTCATCGATGCGCCACGGCAGCGGCGAATCATACCCTAGCATCGTGATCTCAGAACCATCTTTTGGTCGCAGGGTTTTGATTTGCAGCGACTGCCCCGGCCATTGC
Organism: Bacillota bacterium; assembly: GCA_023435705.1. Lineage (GTDB taxonomy): Bacteria > Bacillota > Clostridia > Christensenellales > UMGS416 > JAEYRA01. Next base: position 119,569 of record JAEYRH010000014.1, read on the forward strand.
GTGCTGATGGCGTAGGCGGTGTGCCCATCCTTTGTGCGCGTGAAGAAGAGGGTATCTCCTTCCTTATACAGCGTGCCAGGCCGGGGCCTGGTGGCATAGATCGCCTCGCCGTTCACCTTGAGCCACCGGCCCGCTTCCTCCAGGTCGCGGATGGCGTTCGGGTGCCACTGGCCGTTCGGGTCCGGGCCAATGCCCACCATGAAGTTGCCGCCCTTGGCCACGATGTCCACCAGGTTGTGGATGATCCAGCGGCCTCCCTTGTAGAAGCTGCCGTCCGGGTCGTAGGAGAAGGACTTGCCTAATGGATATATCACCATCCAGGGCATGTCGGTGTTGGCCTTGGCACCGGGGAAAAAGCCCTCCGGCGTGTAGTAATCGCCGTAGTTGCCGACGCCCCTGGCGCGGAACATGCAGTCCGGCTGGAGCTTGCGGGCCATCTTGATTGTTTCTTTGAACTCCGGCCACACATCGGGGCCAAACCAGTTGTCCAGGCAGACCATGTCGATCTTGCCATAGTTGGTCAGGATCTCCGAAAGCTGCTGCCTGTGCCGTGCGACCATCCGCCGCTTTTCCTCTTCGGTGAGGGTGGGAGCCATCACAGGCGGTGTCGGGCCGTAGAACCGCGGGATGTCGTCCAGCTCCTGTTGCGTGATCAACTTCTCTGAGCCTGGCACGGTCAGAGGGTGGTATCCGTAGGGCCTGAAGTCGGCGTCATACCAGTCGGGGTTGGAAAAATAGAGGTCGATGCGTATATTGTGCTGCCGTGCGGCGTCGCAGATTTCCCTCACAATGTCTCGTCCATAGGGTGACTCCATCACGCTATAGGCGCAGTCGCAGTCCTCAATGACCGGGCCACCCTCCGCATCCCACTGCACGCGTCGCTTCACCCTGGTTTTTGTGTCAAACAGGGAGAAGCCTTCATGGTGCTTCGTGGTGAACGCCATGCACTTCATGCCCACCGATTCAAACAAGCCCATCCAGGCATCTGCGCTGAAGCCCTGTGGGTTGAATTGCTGGCTCAGATCCACATACTCCTGCCGCCTTTGGTAGTTCATCTTCAAAAATGGCCAGGATTCGCCCGGCAGGCTCCACATGGAGTAGAGGCCCCAATGGATGCGGATGCCGTACTTCATATCCTTGAATGCTTCGAAGGCCTGCTCAGAGGCGTGGGAATAGTCTTCGTCGGGAGTTTGCTCCACGTAGTCTTTCACCATTCTGTAATAAAAATCTGTCTCAGGCAAGGTGATGTTTCGTGTTTCGCTCATGGGGTTCTCCTTCCAGGCAAAGGCATGGGCCCCCTGCATTACGGCAGTCAGCCGCATCATGGGGCCCATGTATGGTTCCTCTCAGCTTGCTGCGATCGGGATCAAATCTTAATGACCGCCTTGATGATGTTGTCCTTGTCTGCAATGCTGCGGTCCATGGCGTTTTGCAGGTCGTCCAGCTCGAAGGTGTTGGACACGATGCCCTTCAGGTTGAGCCTGCCACTGGCAACGGCCTCGATCGCCATCGGGTAGATGTGGCGATAGCGGAATACCATTTGGATCGTGAGCTCCTTGTCCATCGCCATGCCCATGGGCAGCGTGAGCTCGCCGGTTTTTGAGTAGCCCACCATCACGATGGTGGCGCCCTTCTTGCACATCTGAATGGCCTGCCGGGCAGCCTTTTCGTTGCCGGAGCACTCGATAACCAGGTCTGCACCCCGGCCGCCGGTCAGCTTCTCCAGCGCCTGCACCGCATCCTCGGCGGCGCCGTTGATCACGGCGGTCGCGCCCAGCTCTATTGCCTTTTCCAGGCGGCTGTTCACGACGTCCACCACATAAACAGTGGAGACGCCCTCTGCCTTCAGCGCCATCATGGACATGAGGCCGATGCAGCCGGCACCAAACACCACAGCTGTCTGTCCGGCGTGGGCACCGCCCAGGTTCGCAGCGTGGAAGCCCACAGCCAGTGGCTCAATCAGCGCGCCTTCCAACGTGCTCACATTGTCCGGCAGTTTGAAGCACAGGTCAGCTTCATGGGCCACATACTCCTGATAAACGCCACCCACCGGGGGGGTGGCAAAGAAAATCACATCGGGGCAGAGGTTGTAGCGGCCGGTGCGGCAGAATTCGCATTTGCCGCAGGTCTTGCCGGGCTCCAGCGCCACGCGGTCGCCGGGCTTCAGGTGCTTGACCTCCGAGCCCACGGACACCACCGTGCCGCCGGCCTCATGCCCAAGCACAAAGGGAGGTTCCACAATAAAGTTGCCGATCCTGCCGTGTGCGAAATAGTGCATGTCGCTGCCGCAGATGCCCACGTATTCCAGTTTGACCAGCGCCTCGTCGGGCTTGGGCGTGGGGATCTCCCGTTCCTCAAATACGATCTTCCCGATCGCCTCCATGACTGCCACTTTCATCTTTGCCAAATGCCATCACTCCTTCCAGTTGATTACTATATACACTTCTGATGAGGAGTTCAAGTGTGATTGTCATGTTTAGGGCTCTTGTTTGCCACTGGCGGAGCATTGTGCTATCATATCGCCAAACGAAGCGCGGGGTGTGAGTATGGACAATTCTGAGATGATCCGGCGCAATGTGGATGCTGTGATGGAGCGGATCGAAAAGGCAGCGCAACGGAGCGGCAGGCCGGCTGATGCCATCACCTTGATTGCCGTGAGTAAGACTGTTGATGCCGCGATGGTCAGCCTTGCCTACGAGGCCGGCGTGCGGCACTTTGGTGAGAACCGCGCCCAGGAGCTTGCGCTGAAGCGGTACCAGCTGGATCTGGATTGCACCTGGCACTTTATCGGCCACCTGCAGAGCAACAAGGCCCGTGACGCGCTGGCAAACTCCCACCTGATCCACTCGGTGGACAGTGTTGCGCTGGCCAAAGAAATTGACCGGCGTGCCTCAGCAGCCGGGGTGAAAGCCCGCATCCTCGCGCAGGTGAACATCTCCAATGAGGAGTCCAAATCCGGCATTAACGTGGCGGACACAGAGCAATTTGTGGTGGAGCTTTCCGCATTTCCAAACCTGGAGATTCAGGGCTTGATGACTATAGCTGCTCCCACAGCAGATCCGGAAGAGGTGCGGCCCCAGTTTCTCACGATGAAACAAGCGTTTGACCGTATAGCCGGCATTAACCATCACCACAATGTGCGTATGGAGCACCTTTCGATGGGGATGAGCCATGACTTTGAGGTTGCCATTGAAGAAGGCGCCACAATGGTGCGTGTGGGCACGGCGATTTTCGGCGCCCGGCCACCAATGCGTGGATAAGTGAATCCTGTTCTGTTGAAACTGAAACAAAGCTAATCATGCTGTATAAAAAAAGGAGCCCGGTTTTTAGGCCGGGCAGGAGTAAGGAGGATTGTAATGAAAAAGCACTGCTGCCGTCTCAATGATGGCCTCATCTCTGACTGCGACTACAGTATAATCAATACTTGTGAATAATTTATGAATGCACTGTTAACATACTGTTAGAGTTTATTTACAGAGTTTCAAGACAAAATATGCAACGAAGGATTTTTCATTTTTTCATGTCGCGATCACATGTTATACGCAAATATGCAGCACGATGAATCTGAACCCTGAATGATTTTAAAGTATCCAAAAAACTGCTGGTTGTCAAGAAAAAAGTGTGAATTGTGCAAATGGAGGAGGCCGGCAATGGCCGTCATCGCCAAATGCTGCTGTAGAAGTATTATCAGGCGTTGGTTGTTTTGATGCTGCTTGGGAGCTGGGTTATACTTGGTTCTGAAAGCAGGAGGTGCAAAAATGATCGAGATCAGAATTGAGGACAGGCCTTCCTTTGCCGTGCTTGGCAAGAAGGCCTGGATTGGCGGCGAAGGGAACGAGCAGTTCGGCCAATTTTGGGCACAGTGCAACAGTGACGGCACGATGGAACTTCTTCGGAAGGTTGGCATCCAGCCTGGCCCATGCACCGGCGGCATGGCTTTGGGAGTATCCCGCGTGGAGGATGATCCGGAAAACCGCGAATTTTGGTTCATGGTGGCTATGGAAAGCGAAAAGGATGCTTCAAACGGGTTGGAGGCCTACACCGTGCCGGCATGCCGTTGGGCTGTTTTCAAAACGCGTGGTGCAATGCCGCTGGCGCTGGTGGAGGCTGAGATGCATGCCTTTGGCATCTGGCTGCCGGCATCAGGATACCGTCATGCAGCGGCGCCGGAGATGGAAGTTTATCCGCCGGATGATCCGGGGGAGGAGATGCTGGTGGAGTTCTGGTTGCCCCTTGAGTTAGCATAAATTTCTGTAAGCAGAAAGGGCTGACTGACGTCAGCCCTTTTCTGCTTATTCTCTTTTGATCAATAGAAATAGGTATATCCAAACGCTCCCGGCCCCAGGTGAGACCCAATCACCGGGCTAATCGGGCCGACGTCAATCGGCACATCGGGGAAGCGATCGCGCAGCAGCTGGCGCAATTGCTCTGCATTTTCCGGTGTGTCGATATGGAGCACCGAGATGCCCTTTACATTAGCCGGGACTGCCTGCTGGAGCGCTGCGAACATTGCCTTGCTGCCCTGCACCTTGGCGTAGGGGAAGAGCTTGCCCTCTCGCAGCACGATCACAGGAAGGATGTTTAGCAGCTTGCCCACAAAATACTGCGAGTTGTTGAGTCTGCCGCCTCGCTTCAGGTAAATCAGGTCGCCCACCGTCAGCGCAGCAAACATTGTGGGCGCCTGGGCGTTGACCAATGCGGCGACCTCCTCGGCGGTGGAGCCCGCTTCGGCAGCCTGCCAGGCAATCTTGACCAGATGCCTGAGGTTTCCCACTGCTGTCATTGAGTCGATCACCGTGATCCCTTTGCCGCCAGCCATTTCTGCCGCAGTCTGCGCGGAATTGACCGTGCCGCTGAGGCTGGAGGAGAGAAGAATCGCGATCACCTGCTTGCCCTGGCTCAGTGCTTTTTGGAACACCTCATAAAAGCGGCCGGCAGACGGCTGCGATGTGGTGGGGATGGATTTGGAGGCCGCGAGGCGGCTAAAATATTCAGAATAGGTATCCGGTTGGCCCTCTTCAAAGACCTCGTTTTCAAAATGGATGGATAATGGCACAATTTCGAGGCCCATTTGATTGATTTCCTGCTGGGTGAATGCCGCCGTGCTGTCAGACACGATCTGTATGTTACTCAAAGGACTACCTCTTTACCGACTGGATTTGGACAAATCGTATCAAATTTGCGGTGCACGGTCAATAGATTGCGCATAAATATTTTGATATTCTAAGAGATATAGGATTTTCATGTGGCCCCTGCAAAATATCACCATATTCCGTATAATATGACGTGGACCCACATTCTGTAAAGGGAGCGTATGCCTATGCCTGCAGCGATAGCCGACTACAAGCAGGACGCCCTGAACACCCCGGAGGATATTGTGATGATGATCCGCCAGGGAGCGGAGGAGCTTCGCAACGCCTTCATCTCACAATACCAGCCCTATATCGCCTCTGTCACTGCGCGGCTCATCAACGGCCCGGCGCATGGCCGTGATGAGTACAGCGTGGCGATGGACGCGTTCAACGAGGCAATTGACCGATATGAGCCATCGCGGAACCGTGGTTTTTTGTCATGGAGCGATTTGGTGATCAACCACAGGGTCATCGATTACATCCGCAGCAACAAAAGGCATGAGCGGACCTACCCATTCACTTATTTTGAGGTGGATGGTGATGAGGAAGCTGTGGAAAGAGCCGTGACGCAGAACCCTGGCATGCTTGCCGATCACCTTGAGATCAAAGAGGAGATCGATGCCTTCCGCGAGCGACTTGGCTCATTCGGGATCAAGCTCACCGATCTGGTGCAGTGTGCTCCCAAGCACATTGACACCCGCGCGATGTGCGTGATGCTTGCCAGGCGGATTGTCTCCTCAGGAGAAATGTCTGCCCGGCTGGAGCGAACCGGCCAGTTGCCCATCGCCCAATTGATGGACACGGTGCGGATTGGGCGAAAAGCCATTGAGAACAACCGCAAGTATATCATTGCCATCTACATCATCCTGACCAGCGGCATGGAAATCATCAAAGGTTATATCGATTTCATCGAGGAAGGGGCGCGAGGCAAATGATCACGATGGGAACCGTGATGGAAATAGATAAGAAAATGGCTCTTGTGTTCACTTTGGATGGCGGCGTGGTTTTTATCAAGCCTCGGTTGGGCCTTTTTGTGGGCCAGCAAATAGCATTCTCTCGTAAAGAGCTGTTTCAGCAGCGCCCCAACAGGCTTTATGTAGCGCTGCCTACAGCGGTTGCTGCGGTGCTGATAGTCGCAATGGTGCTCATGAGCTTTATGGGTGGTGGTGGCGGCCAAATTCCTGAGCAGGAGCCTGGCCAATGTGCGGCATTTATCGCGCTGGATATCAACCCCAGCATACAATTCAGAATTGATGATGACGGCAAGGTGATTGCGGCATCCGCTCTGAACAGTGATGGCAAAAACCTGCTGGCCAAGCTGAATCTCAGCGGGAAAACAGTGGAGTCTGCCGTGCGCGAGGCCATTGCCCACGCCAAAGCCTTAGGGTACATACAAGATGAGAAAAGCGTAGTGCTCGTTGCCGGTGTGCTAAATGAGCAGAACACCGCCGTCAATGGCAACCGGCCCGCTTACAAGGATAAGCTGCAGGCAATCCTAGGAGGCCTGGGCAGCAATGACGCTGACGTGCTGGCGCTTTACATTGATGACAGCGCTGTCAAAGACAAGGCTGATCGCAGCGGTTTGTCGTTAGGCCGTGAGCTGCTGCGGGAGTTCGCTGAAGAGAACGACATCACCATGGATGATGATGAGATCCGAAGGGGCAAGATCACCGACATTCTGGACAAGTTCGGCGATAACGCCGCCAACTGCCTGCCAGAGGTCACACCGCAGCCCGCTGAGACGCCTGATCCAACCGATCAACCTTCATCACTGCCCACCCAGACGATCAAACCAACGCAAGATGCAACACCGACGGTAAAGCTCACTGAGGAGCCCACTGAAGAACCCACCAAAGCGCCTGCTCCTGCTCAGATTGGCGGGTTCAGTTGTGTGGCCGCAAACAACGCCTTAAAGCTCACCTGGGCAAAGGCGCCTGCCGGGGATGGAGAGTTCCAGTATTATAAGGTTGTATTCTCTGTGTCGGATTCTTCGCCGCGATATCCGGAAAGCGGTTACGCCACAGCGATCTCCAACATCAACACGCTCTCTGCAGCAATTGCGCCCAACAGTGCCTACTCCGGCGGTGATCTGGGTGGCAAGGTGAAGGCTGGTGTCACGTATTATGCGGCAATCACCTATGTGTATACCAACGAAACAAGAACCAGCAATGTGGTTCGCATCAAGTGCCCCGAACCGGCGCCTCAGCCGACTGCGCCTCCCTCCACCGGCGGAGACTACTCTGTGAGCGCCACCATATCCGGCAGCTCCATCCGGATCAAGTGGGACAAAACGCCAACAACAAACGGGTTCAACTATTACAAGGTTGTGTTGTCAAAAGGCGATTCTTCCCCGCGATATCCGGACAATGGCTATCTCTACGCCATCTCTGAGCCGGACACAACGGCATGCACTGCCAGCCCCGGTGATTGGTATAATGGCGGTGATATCGAAGGCGAGCTGGAAGCAGGGCAGTCATACTATATCAGTGTGACCTATGTGTATGACGGCTACAAGAAATACGGCAACACGGTGCGTGTGACAATGCCTGGCACCCCGGCCCCCACCGAACCGCCGGCAGCGTTCAGCGGCCCCTACACAAGTGTTGCAAAATCGGGATCCAATCTGGTCATCTCATGGAAGAAGCTGCCGGCTCCCACAGTAAGCTATAATGGCACCACCTACAAGAACTTTGTGTATTACAAGGTTGTGATGGCCACCCATGCCAGCCCGAAGTATCCGGATGATGGCTACATTCATTACACTGGAACAATTGAAACGGGTTCCTTCAGTTATGCCTTGAGCAACCTCACTCCCGGAGTCAAGTACTACTTCAGCATCACCTATGTGTTTGGCAATGGGAGCATTTATGCGTCGGATGCCACATACACGGTGCCGGAGCCGACTCCAACGCCTACCCCAACACCAACCCCAACCCCAACACCCACCCCTGACCCTACGCCGTCACCAACACCAGAGCCAACCCTGACCCCTGAAGGGTAAGGATACAGCAAAGCCGCCGGATAATCCCGGCGGCTTTCCATTTTGTTTCAGTGCGGACTATTCTATCCGGTTTGTGCTGCTCAGGCTCTTGCTCAGCATCAGGATGATCTTCAAGAGCACTGCATCGTCAAAAGTCCTGAGATCAAGACCTGTGGCCTTCTGGATCTTATCCAGGCGGTAGATCAGCGTGTTGCGGTGGATGTAGAGCTTGCGGGAGGCTTCCGAGAGATTCAGGTTGTTCTCGAAGAACTTGGTGATCGTCTCGATGATCTCCTCTGTCATCACCTTTTTGATGCTCTCAGTGTAGGCCAGCTCATAAAAACGACGTCGGATGTCGCGCGGCACCTGCTGCAGGAAGCGCTCCAGCAGCAATTGGTGAAACATGAACACCCGCCCGCTGTTTTGCTGCATGAGCCCCAGGTTGATCGCTTCCTGTGCCTCCATGAAGCTGTCACGCACGCCGGCCAGGCCCCGCTTGATGCCGCCCACACCCAGGCAAGCCCGGTTGTTTACCTCATTGGAGAGCGTGTCATCGAGCGCCTGCACCAGCTGGGAGATGTCATCCATATCGTCTTCATCCTCAAGCTGGCGGACTAGCGCCACCACATAACGGTTTAGCGCCACCACGACGTCGCCCTTGCTGCGCGTGAAGACTTTCATCAATGTATCATAAAGCAGCGACGCGTCGCCTTCAAATGTCTGCACCAGGATCACGCAACGCTTGGCGTTGGGATCAAGCTTGAAATCGCGGACGGCTTCCTGTACTTCCAGCGGATCTGCCTTGTCGATCAGAAGCGATTTGAATACTTCCTCACGGCCGGGTTTCCGAATGGAGGTTTTCAGGATCTCGCTCAACAAATTGGACAGCAGCCACCCTACCTGGGCAACCTCCGCCATCCTGCCGGGCACCATCAGGTAGAGCGGCTTGTAGTTTTCCGTTTGCAACTGGAAGTAGCAGCGTTCCGCTTCCTTGACTTCGGCAGCGCCGTCATCAAACACAACCTGCTCCAGCCAGTTATCCACCGTACCCACGGCTTGCTCATCTTTGGAAACCAGCACGTCGCCCATCTCATCGATCAGGCTTATGCCTGCTTTCAGCCGGTCCGAGGCGTCCAGCACGGCCTTTACCAGTTTTCCATCCAAATGCATGGTGTCCCTCCCGTTTCAACCACGATGAGGTTTGATAGAAAGGGCAGGGCATTTCCCATCGTTGGATCATGCCCTGCCCCCATCATGGCGAATCCAATTATTGTTTGATCAGCGAAACCTCAGTCTCCTTGTCGAAGAGGTGGACGTTGTAGAGATCCAGGGCGATCTTGATCGTGTCGCCGGTCCTGGAAAGGCTCCTGGCGTCTACAACAGCGGTGGCGCTGCCGTCTTTGCCTTCGATGATCAGATAGAGGTTGGTCTCAGAACCCATCAGCTCCACCACGTCAACCTTGGCGGTCACGATGGCGTCGGGGGTCTTGGCGATGAAGGCGGGCTCGTCATGGATGTCTTCGGGGCGCACGCCCATGATGACTTCCTGGCCCACATAGCTCTGATCGACCTGTGCGGCGCGGGCGGCGGGGATCTTCACCTTGAACTCACCGAAGCCAAGGAGCAGGTCATTGCCTTCCTTCAGCAGTGTGGCGTCGAAGAAGTTCATGGGCGGGGTGCCGATAAAGCCTGCCACGAACAGGTTCACGGGGTTGTTGTAGAGGTTCTGGGGGTTATCAACCTGCTGGATGAAACCGTCCTTCATGACCACGATGCGAGTGCCCATCGTCATGGCCTCTGTCTGGTCGTGGGTCACGTAGATGAAGGTGGTCTGCAGGCGCTGGTGCAGGCGGATGATCTCCGCGCGCATCTGAACGCGCAGCTTTGCATCCAGGTTGGAGAGAGGCTCGTCCATCAGGAAGACCTTGGGCTCACGCACGATGGCGCGGCCGAGGGCTACGCGCTGGCGCTGGCCGCCGGACAAAGCCTTGGGGCGGCGGGTGAGCAGGTGGTCGATGCCCAGCGTCTTGGCGGCTTCCTTGACCCTGCGGTCAATTTCCGTCTTGGGCATACGGCGCAGTTTCAAACCGAACGCCATGTTGTCATACACAGTCATATGGGGATAGAGGGCGTAATTCTGGAAGACCATCGCGATGTCGCGATCCTTCGGAGCGACATCGTTCATCAGTTTGTCGCCGATGTACAGCTCGCCGTCGGAAATCTCCTCAAGGCCTGCCACCATGCGCAACGTAGTCGTTTTGCCGCAACCGGACGGGCCAACCAGTACGATAAACTCCTTGTCTTCGATGTCAAGGTTGAAATCGCTGACTGCCTGGACGCCACCGGCGTAAACCTTGTAGATTTTCCTCAGAGAGACGTTTGCCATGCTTCTACCTCCTTACGTACCGCGCGCTATGGCGAGCATGCGGCACATTCCTGTATGCGTTCATTATAATTAACAATCGATGAAATAGCTATGTGCGATATGAACAAAAAAGTATCGTGTGAAATTAGACGCTCTTACCAGTGAGGTTTCCCAATTTATTGGCAAATGCCAATGCTTTTGATGCTTTTTTCCAGCGAAACGGTTCGGTTTTGCCCAATTAACACAACCAATACACATCATATAGTTGTTATCGAAAGAGCACAACAGTAAAACGCACAAGTTTGTGGGTTCTGACCAGAAGCTACACCTCGCTCCTGAGCGCTTCCACTGGGCTCATGTTTGCAGCCTTTACCGCCGGGAACACGCCGAAGGCCAAACCGACAGCAGCAGAGAAGCCTGTGCCGATGAATGGTGCATAAAGCGGGATTACGAAGGGCACATCGGCAAGCGCGCTGGCGCCAAGGCTTAAGAGCACACCGCAAATCAGGCCCAAAACGCCACCGGCCAGTGCCAGCAACACAGCCTCCAGCAAAAACTGCAGAAGAATCTGGTTGCGTCGGGCTCCCAGAGACTTGCGGATGCCGATCTCGCGCACGCGCTCGTTTACCGACATATACATCATGTTCATAATGCCGATACCGCCCACGATCAGCGCCACTACGGCCACGCAAAGGATCACCGTGCGGAAAATGCCCAGCACATTATCGGCTACTTTCGTCTCACCGTCCAGCGTGACCAGCTTCACATCGCCCATCCGGGCTTCCAGCAGCATGGATGCCTTCAATCTGATGGCTCTGAGCTCAGAGGGGGATTGGGTTGAAATGGAGATCTCCTCAACATTGGCTTCGCCGTACCAATTATTGTAAGTGGTAATGGGCACATAGCAGCAACCGTCGTTATACAGCAGATTCCGTTTGGACACAACGCCAACCACCGAGCACTGGCGGCCGTCTACAAAAATGGATTGCCCCACCGGGTCCAGTGTGCCGTACAAGCTTTTAGCCAGCCTGGATTCCAGCACCGCCACTGGCCGGGCGCTTTCCTCCTCCCAATTGGTGAAGAACCTGCCGGATAAAAACTCTGTGTTTTCCATTTGGGGAAGCAGCCACTGGCAGCCGATGGCAAGGCTCGATGCCTTGACAGAACCGTTGCTGATTTCCGCATTCCGCTCCGATTGTGCGGAGATCACGGTGCTCTCCAAACGTTGGGCCAGCCAGGAAGCGTCTTCCAGCTTGAAACCACGGTTGGCATCCTTGTCAGGATACATCCAGGCACGGTTGATGCCGATGTCATTGAGCTCCATTTTTACCCGTTCCTCGCCACCCTGGCCGATCGAGAGCACGGCCATGACCGCTGCAACGCCGAAGCTTACGCCCAGCACAGCCAGCGCCGTTCGAAGCCGTGTCGCCTTTAGGCCATGCAGCACAGCATCAAGTGTATCAATGATAAAGCGGAAGTTCATGACGCGCTCACCCTCTCGCCGTTTCGGAGATCTGTGGGGTTCAGCGCCAATATGTCTCCGGCTTGAACGCCGGACTTTACTTCAGCATGTGTTTCGTCCAGCACGCCCACTTCCACCGGTGTGCGATAGGCCCGGCCATTTCGAATGATATAGACATAGAGCCCGGAGGAATCCTGCGCCAGCGCTTCGATTGGCACACCCACAGCGGTTTTTCTGCCAGTGATCACGCGGAGCTCCACTGAGGCTCCCAAGCGGTTGAACAGTGCGGCGTTTGCCGGTTTTATCCGGACCACGGCCATGCTCTTCGGGCCGGTCTGAGCCTGCTGGCTTTGGGCCATCTGCGCTGTCTCGGTCACTATGCCGGTGCTGATTGCGCTCCCCAGGCAGCCGCCGTAGAGTTCCACTTCCATGCCGGGTTGGATGGCTGCGGCGTCCTGGTCAGCAAACACAGACTCGATTTCCGCCTGGTCCATTGCTGCGATGATGGCCGCCTGCATGCCGGCTGTAACCAGCTCACCCGGGCGGACATTCACCTCCAGCACCACGCCGGTCAGCGCGCTCAGCACCGTGGCGTCCTCTATGAGGCGGCTGGCTTGCCACACCTTCACACGAGCCAGATCCACCTGCTCGGGGCCGGCTTCTTCAGCATCCTGCCCGGTTGTTGCCGCGTTGAATTGCGCAAGGCCGTAACCTGTCTGCTGCGCCGCGAGCATTGCCGCTTCCCGTTGGCTTCTGCTCAGGTTGCCATTCTGCCTGGCCCACAGCTTCTTTTGGGCGTTCAGTGCCAGAATGGCTTCCTGCAATTGTAGCTTCAGGATGTCGTCATCCATCTGCAACACCGGGCTGCCCTCACTCAGATATTGGCCTTCCTCAACGTTCACACCCTTCACTGTGCCAGCCATCGGCGTTACAACCACTTGCTTGGGCGCGTTCACTGCCCCCGCGCCCTCGATGAATGTGGTGAACTCATGCACAGATGCGGGGGAGGTCTGGATGGTCTGAGATTTGTTCCAATAGAGCCCTACGCATAACCCCAATGCGAACACCAGCACAACGACCCATGCCGCAGTCTTCTTCATATCTTCCCTCCGCGCTACAACGTCGGCAATAGTGTTGCGCGGGGCATGGCGGTTATACCGAAAAATGGAAAGTATCACCATAGAGGTAGGGCGCTGTTTGCCTCCATTGATGAGATGGAAGAGGGGTTACAAATTGCGATATAGCACGAAATCCTGCATCTCGGGCTCAAAGCCGGCAAACCTCAGCGCGTCGGCAGTTTCGGGCGGGTATTGTTTCACCGTAAGCCGCCGCAGTGTGCTGAAGATACGCCTTGCGTGAAATTCCTGCGCGAAGACCTGCAGCGCTTCACCAGGCAACTCCTGTTCAAGCACCCTGAGCACTTTACCCTGCAGCTCGAACACTGCAACCGGCATGCCGGCCTGCAGCGCCACCGCCGTGCCGGGCACATTGAGGAATGCTCTGCCCGCCTTGTGCGTCAGCTGTTTGCCCCAGGGCTGGGCTGGGTCAGAGGCGGCCAGCCAAATGATTCGGTCATCCGGTTGCTCCAGCGCCGCCATGATGCCGGCAAAGCTGCGGTCCAGGATGAACTGCATGCCGGACATGCCCTCGATGAAGTATCCTCTCCGGGCGCGGCCGGTGTATTCCCACAGCCGGAGAGTCTGCATCGCTTCAGCCCAATTAAGGCCCAGTACCGTCTCACGGCAAAGGATGGCCGATCGGGTGAACGCCCTCTCCAGCCGTTCTTCAACAGGCAATGCACGCAATGGGCGGGCAAGCTCCCACCGGCCGGTGGTGAGCGCCATCACCCGCGCCTTCACCTTCTGCCGTGTTGGCTGGCCATTCTGCTTCTCATGGTCGATCCACTGGCGCACCGGCACGAAGCTGTCTGCGGTGGCCAGACCCAGTTCAGCAAGCCTCATCAACGGCTCCGTGGGTGGCAGCCCACCCAGCAGACCAGCAAGGCCATGGGCGAAGGTCGCGCCGCGCTTGATCAGGGCATCAAACACGACCTTTTCCTCACCACCGAGCCCTGCGGCGGCTTCTGCCATATCAGCGTCCCAGTCGATGCCATCATAGGTGTGGAATGAGATGTCGCCGTCAGGGCCCATCCGCCAGAACAGCTTGCCTTTGGCCAGTAGTGCATCCAGCAATTCAGGTCTGTATCCAGCCACTCGTGCTGGCAACAGCACGCTCTCCCAGGCAGCGGCAGGAAAGGGAACTCCGCTGAGCGCGGAGAGCGCTGCCTCCAGCTGCTCCTCCTTCGGGGCAGTCACGCGCACACGGCTTGCCAGAAGCGCCGCATAGCGCTCCGGCGGTAATGTGCGGATCTGCCTGCGGCGCGCCCGCACAGTCTCCCGCTGCGCCCGGTCAAAAAGCTCACCGTGGTAATAGAGGCCCTCATATTCCACCAATGAACCGCTTTTGCACAATGCGTCCAGCACCGCTGCCGCTTCTTCCTCCGCCCACAGGTAGCGTTCGGCAACCCGCTCCGCGGACTGCGCGCCGCGATAGCGCAGCAGCCGGCGCACGATGTGTTCCCGCTTCTGCGGGTCTTTGTCTATCAACGCTACTTTATATTCCTCCACATGCTCTGCAGCAATCCATAACCCCGGCTCAATGTAACAAGCCCGTTCCACCCGCTCCAGCGCTTCCAGCCACTCAAAGGGCACAGCCAGCTCACCTGCGGCAAGGTCTCCCTCGATCATCAGCAGCGAGTGCAATTGGCTTTCGTTTTCCGGTAGCTTTGCCCGCTGCGCCGCCTGCTCAAGATGCTCCCGCTCCGGCGCGATCATGCTGGCACGGCTCAGCTCTTCCTGCGCGGCCACGCGGATGCCGACCGGCGTGGGCGTGTAGTCATACATCATCGATGCTTCGGTCTGCCGCCGCAGCGGCATCGAGAGGGGAGAGGGGACTTCCAGTGAAAGCTCCGTCACGCGGATCGTGCCAGCGCGGATGCCATGGAGCACGGTGAGCACACCGGGCAGGTCCCAATAATCCTCCAGGCACTCCCGCCGTGTCTCCCGCACAAGCGGGTGGTCGGGCTTGCGCACCAACGAATCAAGCATCTCGGCGCTGCGCATGCGTTGAATCCACAACGGTTGGCGGCTTGCTTTGCGTATGCCGGTCATCAGTGCCCTTGCCGCGTTGTAGCGGAAGGCCATGTTGTAGACTGGTGTGGCCGGCAGCGCTGCGGAGAGCACCCCCTCTGCCATCTCTGGCGCGATCTGCTGCAGCAGCCGCTCGGGCATCGGGCAATCGGCATAGGGGAAGAGCAAAATGCCGTCATCATCGGCCACAAAGTTGATGTTGGATCCAGTAATGCGCTTGGCTGCTTCTGCCGCCAGGATGGAGAGCGGCTCGTTCACCTGCCTGCCAAACACTGAGTGCACCATCATCTGGTGGTTGCCAGCCTCGTCTTTGTAGTGTTCCACAAGCAACGTGCGGTCGTCGGCCAGCATGCCGGTGGCAGCCAGCTGGCGCTTCAACAGATCCTCGGCATCCCGCGAGGCCACTTCGTCCAGCCCCAGGTGCTGCAACGCGTCAAGCAGCTTGCCGGACTCACTGGCATCTGCCAGCATGCGGAAGATCTGCCCATAGGCAATGCCGGTCTTCATCCGCCGCCCTTTGATGTCACCCTTCCAGAATGGCGGCCTGGCGCCGCTTGTGGTGGAGGGCACGACGACCACGGTGTCTTTCTTAATATCGGAGATCTGCCAGCCGAACGTGCCCAACAGGAACTTATCACCCTTGCGGGCCTCAAACACAAACTCCTCGTCCAGTTCGCCCAACCGCACACCATCCATTGTCCGCACGGCATAAAGCCCCTTGTCCGGGATTGTGCCGCCGGCCGACACGGCCAGCATGCGGCTGTAGGGGTCGCCCTCCACCCGGTCGTGGATGCGGTCATACAACAGCCTTGGCCGCGAGGGGATATCCCGCTCATGCTCTTCATCTCCTGCCAGCATCCGAAGTACTGCCCGTATGTCATCGGCGGTGACTTCGCGAAAGGGATAGGCTCTGGGCAGGATGGCCAGCACGTCGTCCACGGCATAGCCGCCATCCGCCGCCATGGAAACCAGGTGCTGGGCCAGCACATCCAGGCACAGGCGCGGGGGGTGGGCGTGCTCCACGCCGCCCTGGCGCACTACCTCGGCGGCCAGGCCGCTGTAGAGGCTTTCGGCGGCGGCCCGTGGAAAAATGTGCATCACACTGGTGCGGTTGGGGTTGTGGCCGGCCCGGCCCAGCCGCTGCATCGTGCTGGAGATGGAGCGGGGGGTGCCGATCTGAAAGACCTGGTCCACATCACCCACGTCAATGCCCAGCTCCATTGACGATGTGGCGCACAGCAGCCGCAGGCTGCCGCCGCGCAGCGCATGCTCCACCTCATATCTTTGCTCTTTTGACAAGCTGCCGTGGTGCGTGCGGGCAAACCCATCGCCGGCGATCTGGTTTACATAATAAGCCAGCTTTTCCGCATAAGCCCGGCCCTCCACGAAAGCGATCACGCTGCGGGTGCCCTCGCAGTGCTCAAAGACCGCCCGGGCAACCTCCTGCCACACCGGGTCTTTCTTCACCTGCCGCACGCCGGTCAAAGGGCTGGTCACGCGAAGCTCAACATTTTTGCGCATCTTTGGGGCGGCGATGGCAACCTCATCAGGTGCCAGGTATTCTGCGGCCAGCGAAAGCGGCTCCAGCGTGGCGGAGAGGCCCACACGCTGCAATGGTTTGCCGCAAAGCTTGTCCAACCTCGCGATGGAGAGCATCAGGTGAGCGCCGCGCTTGGTGTCAATCAGCGCGTGCAGCTCGTCTATGATGATCCAGCGGGCAGTTTTCAATACACCTTGGCTGGACTTGGCTGTGAGCATCAGGTAAAGCGATTCGGGTGTGGTGATCAAAATGTGGGGCGGTGTTTTGATCATACGGCGTCGCTCGTTCTGCGGCGTGTCGCCGGTGCGGATCATGATATCGAGGCCGCCGGGTTTGTCCCCCGGGAATGAGCTGCCGCCGTGCTCTTCCCGCCAGATGCCTTCCAGCGGGCGGCGCAGGTTTTCACGGATGTCTCCTGCCAGCGATTTGAGCGGCGAAATGTAGATGAGCTGGAGCTGCTGCGGCAGCTCGCCCCGCCTTGCCTCATCCAGCAGCCGGTCAATGAACACCAGAAAGGCTGAGAGCGTTTTGCCCGTGCCGGTGGGGGCGGAGACCAACGTGTGGCGGCCTGCGGCAATTTCCGGCCATGCGGCATCCTGCACCGCCGTGGGCGTGCCGAGGGAGCCGGCGAACCACCGGGCGGTGAGGGGGTGGAACAACTCAAGTGTGTTCATTGGCGCGCTCCCTGATTGGGAATAGGTTTATTTTACCATAGGCTTGCAAGCTGTCCAATGTGATATGAGCGGGGGCCGGATGGGCCAACGTGTTCTTGGGAGGCTATTAGAGTTCTTCAATGGTAACCGCAACCGTGTCTCCGGCCTGCTTCCCGATCTGCTTTCGGATCTCTTTCCGCACGCCGATGATGTGGCAGGGTGTGCCCATTTTGACAAGGATGCCATCGTAGGGCACGCCGTCAAATGTGGCGTGCACCTTGACGCGCCCCTTGCCGAACTCCGCCTTGGCGTCATATGGAAACTCGATATAGGCGCCGTCAATATCCGGCACCTTTTGCAGCACCGCGTCGAACCGGTAAACTCGATTGTCCATGCCGTACCTCCTGGTTGCCAGAGCACCCATGGGGCTCAACTTCATTCATTGGCACATTCTATATTGTATCATTTGCCTGAGGCATAAGCACCTGGCTAGATCTTCATTGACTCCAAATATGAGAAAAGCCCGGATTTCTCCGGGCTTTCTGAAAACATTGCTGTTCTATTAGTTCTTCAGCCTTGCCGCCAGGCCGTCTATGAACGCCGCCAGGCGCTCCTTGTCTCGCAGGTCAATCCGCTCGGCAATTTTCTTGTCCTTGTTTGTCAGTGTGATGACCAGCTCCAGCTTCTCCTCGTCCACCTCGGCCTTAATGGCGCACTGCAGGCCGTTCAGCTCCCACTCGTGGAACTCCTGCCATGCTTCCAGATTGACCCACTCATAGTCGGTCAGAACGCGGCGGATGCGGAAGGGCCCCACATGCCTGAGCGTGCCAAACACATTTTCATCGGTGAAGTTCTTCTCATTGGGCAGCACGATGGCAAAGCCGCAGTCGGCGATGAGGTTGCCGATCACCCGGTGCTTCATGCCCATCGGCCCCCGGCCCCCAACAACGCGGATCGGGTCGCCGTAATTCAAAAACGCGCCGGAGCCCTCCGCGCCAATGATTATGTTATTGGTCAGGCTCAGGTTGTCACAGTCGTGCTCATAGAGGCCATGGCCGCCGGTGCCGGTTCGCTGCGGCAGGTCGCCCAGCGGGTTTGCGCCAACCTTCCAGACCACGTTGTGGTCCACCAGGTTCACCACCTGTGAGCCTTCCACAAAGATCGCCCCAAAGATGGTGTGCTTTGTGTTCATCACCACGTTGGCGGTGATGCGGGTGTTGCGGTTTGCAAAGTCCGCCCAGATGCCGGTGCCATAGTAGGTGTTGTTGACGATGTTGTTGCGGATCAGGCTGTTTTGCATCACATGGATCTTGATGCCTGCGCATTCGTAGAGGAACTCGGCGTCCTGCCAGCAGCAGTTTTCCACCAGGTTGTTTTCCACCAGAAGATCCTGCATGCCGTTTTTGGAGGGCACGCCGCAGATGCCGCAGATACCGCAGTCGGTCACATGGTTGTTACGCACGATGTGGCCGCCGGAGATGTGCTCAGAGGATCGCATCGGGTTCTCATGACCCATATCGATGCCGACGGAGTTGCACCAGCGGACCGTGTTGTCCTCAATGATCCAGTGGTGACCGCAATGGGTGGAGAGCGCTCCGCGCTGCGAGCCGGGGAAGCCGTTGCCCACGTATTCGAAGCCGAGCCCCTTCACGCGGATGTAGGCCAGATAGGGAGTTTTCGGCGAGAAAAGCTGCTCGCAGCAGGTGAATGTCAGTGTGTGACTGGCTGGGTCTCCATCATCGGCCAGCCGGAAGTGGATGTCGATGCCGTTGTCTTCCGGCCAGAAGGAGCCGGGGGTGCTGGCAAGCTCATAATAGTGATTCACCTGCACAAGCGGCTGACCGTCTGAAAAGAGCATGCCGCGGCGGCGGATGAACGGTTTGTAGTCTGATTCCTTTGGCATCTTGTGAAACAGGAACCCGCAGCCGGAGAAACGCTGCGCCGGCAGGTTTGTCATGGAGAATGGGTTGCTCACGATGAACTGGTCAAAGGGCAATGTGCCATGCCATATCACGATGTTCTCTTCGGACTTTTCTGCCGGATGAAAGGAGAATTCTCTCATCCCCCAGCCTTCCGAGCGGGCAAAATCGGCCTTCCACACTCTTGCGCCGCTGAGCACCACATTAGCCCCCGGAGCTGCCTCGTAGCAGATCATCCCATCGGGGCCGGTGCCGCCGTTCACCGGGCGGACAAACTCCTCATAAACACCGGAATCGATGATGACCTTTTCAGTGGGTCGCAGGATCTCCGCCGCTTTGGAGATCGTCTTGAACGGCAGCTCCCTGGTGCCGGGGTTGCCATCGCTGGCGTTGGGTGCGTTTTGCGCCACATAGTAGGTCTTCGTATACGTGGTGCTGTCTTCCCAGAATGCGAATGTAACGTTATTCGGAAGCAAATCGAAGTTGGTCATAAACACCTCCTGCACACGCACTTATTTGTTGAATATACTGTATCAGAGTATGGATGATTTGTATATATGTTACATCAATTTGATAGCTAAAAAATAGATAACGTTACCTTATGTGCAAGGCTGATTCTCAATTTGTCGGCCGGCGGAATGGCCTTGACAGCCCGTTTGCCCGGCCTTACCATGATGTGCGTAATCTGCATTTTGATGAGGTGCCAATGGCATACCGTGAGACGATGAACCGCATGATGCAGGGGTGGAACACATGGAACACCAGAAGTGTGCTTTCCCATGTGCTTCTGCCCGATGGGCTGGCGCTCAGCCTGGGTGTCAAGAATTATCAGACCGGGCGTGTGACGCCGGAGTCTTTGATCGGGCGCTTCGGCGACCATGAAGAAAAAATTCACCCCGGCCCCCGCAGTTATGACGGGGCCTACACCGAGCTCAATTGGACGCAAGGCGGCCTGGAGCTCCTGGTGCAAAGCGCGGTGATGGACGGCGAGCAATATCTGCTGGTCACACCGTTGCACCGGCAGCCCAAGAAGGCGCCGGCTTTGCTGGTGGGGCTCGGGATGCTCTGGAACCGGCCCGGTGATGTCCATCGGGAGGGGGATGCCCTTCAGGCTGATTTGCCAACCCGCACCGTGAAGGTATTTACCGACGGTGAGCCAACCCCGGAATTCAACACTGGCCTCGTGGGGTCCTATCTCTCACTGTGCCTGAACCGACCGGTGGCAGTCAGCACCGGGTCGCCTATAGATGCGGCCCGGATGGCAGAGAAGATGGCGCAAGCCAAGGCAGCATTAACAGGCACGCTGGAACGTTATGGCGAGATGAGTGAGTTGTTCGGCGCGATGCGCACCTGCGTGGCATGGGATACGATTTATGAGCCGGAAAAGGACAGGGTGTGCACGCCGGTCAGCAGGCTGTGGAACATCAATTGGGGCGGCTATGTGCTATTTTGCTGGGATACTTACTTCGCTGCAATGCTGGCGATGGTGGACAACGAGGATCTGGCTTGTGCCAATGCCGTCGCGATCACGCGGGAGATGACCGAACGCGGACTCATCCCCAACTTCGCGGGAGCTAATGACTATAAAAGCCGTGACCGATCCCAGCCACCTGTGGGCTCTCTGGCGGTGCGGGAAATTTTCCGCCGCTGGCACACGCGTTGGTTTGTGGAGGAACTGTTTGATGACTTACTCCGGTGGAACCGTTGGTGGCGTGATCACCGCATGACGCCAGACAATCTGTTGTGCTGGGGCTCCGATCCCTATGAGCCGCATCTTGGAGCTGATTGGGAGCGCAACTGCGTGGGTGATACAGGG
The DNA here is from genome assembly GCA_023435705.1 of Bacillota bacterium. Classification (GTDB taxonomy): domain Bacteria; phylum Bacillota; class Clostridia; order Christensenellales; family UMGS416; genus JAEYRA01. The sequence goes on from JAEYRH010000014.1 coordinate 140,585, forward strand.
GGCGCCGCACTGGAATCGGGGCTGGACAACTCGCCCATGTATGACGGTGTGCCTTTTGACAGCGAGACCCACTTGATGTGCCTGGCTGATGTGGGGCTCACGGGCCTGTATGTGTTGGATTGTGAGTGCCTGGCTGATTTGGCGCGGGTGTTGGGCAGGCAGGAGGAAGAAGAACTGCTCAACCGGGCAGAGCAGGTCAAACAGGGCTTGGAGACCCTTTGGGATGAGCAGACAGGGATTTATCAGAATAAAAGAACCGATACCGGCGAATTCTGCCGCAGGCTTTCACCGACTAATTTCTACGCGCTGTTCAGCGACCGCGTGAGCACCGGTCGTGCAGCGCGCATGATGAAGGATCATTTCTACAACCCGCATGAGTTTTGGGGTGACTTCATCCTGCCATCCATCGCCCGCAACGATCCGGCATATCCCGACCAGGACTACTGGCGCGGGCGCATCTGGGCGCCGATGAACTTCCTGGCCTATCTTGCCATGCGAAAGCATGGGCTGGAAGGACCCTGCCGGGACCTGACCCGCAAAAGCGCTGCGTTGCTGCTGCAGGAATGGAGGGGCTACGGCCATGTGCATGAAAACTACAGCGGAGACACCGGCTGGGGTTGCGGCGTGCACAACAGCGACAAGTTTTACCATTGGGGCGCGTTGCTGAGCCTGATTTCCCTGATTGATGGCGGGGTGGTCAAAGGTCCGGAAGGGCGCCTTTGATCAAAGACAAGCAAACTATCTGTAAGCTAGAAATGTAACAGAGATAGGGTGGGGGCAAACCTCACCCCTCTTTTTTTGTAGATGAACCGGCGAGCCTCTTGTTTCTGGAACCACATATCTATCACTATCAATGAAACCACATCCAGATTTGTATATGGTAGAATATGCTGTCGGCCAGCGTCCGGCATTTTTCGTGACAGGCAGGTGTTCGGTATCATCAAGGGTCGAATGAACTTTTATAGCATATTGGGCGAGGGGCTTTTCAATGCCGCCGGTCTCGACCTGCTTGGCATTACCTCGATCGCCCCGCTGTTTCTATCGCAGTACGGAGCAAGTTTGGCACTGATTGGGATGCTGACGACAGTCCAGGGTATCGCGCAGGCTGTCATGCCATTGCTGGCCGGAGGCGCTACGGCAAGGGTGAAGAGCAAGCGCCGCCTATCCCTGATCGGCAACGGGATTTCTCGCTCATTGATACTGCTCATCCCAGCCTCTCTGCTGCTCCCCATTCCGAATGGAGCAATTGTGGGCGTTTTCCTGTTTGCCTTCGTGATTCTGGCATCGGTTCAGCCTGTAACAGGTCTCGTGTGGAACTATCTGCTGAACGACTGCCTCGACACACTGGAAAGACCGAAACTTTTCGGATCGATCATGGTGCTGTCCGGCATCATCAGCTTTGGAGCGGGCAACCTGATCAAATTGATCCGGGATTCCGCAGCGCTGCCGGAAAACATGAAATACTTCTATATCTTCGGTCTGGCGGGTTTATTAATGTCTTCATCCGTATTGTGGTTCCTGCCACTGAGAGAAAGCAAAAGTGTTGCGGCTCCGACCAAGTCTTTCGGTTTGAAGGGATATGCTGCGAAGTTGGCGTCGTGCTTTCAAAATAAAGATTATAGGAAAATCATGAGCGCCAATGTGGCTTCCTATATTTCGATAGTGCTGAACGCATTCTTTTATATTTTTGCAGCAAATATCCTGAAGCTGCCGTCGGTCCTCATTTCCAACATGATCATCGTGCAGACGGCGGGCCAGATTGTTGGTGGTTTCGTCACTGCGCAGGTCTCCGCGCGATTCGGCGTGAAGCGCCTTCTCGTACTGAGTGAATGCGTTGGGCTTTTTGTCCCCCTGCTGGAAATTTTCAGTTTAGGCATAAAAGATGCCTACCCGGTGATGCTCGTGGGCGTTTTCCTGCTGGGCTTTGCACGAAACGGCTGGATGGGGTATACCAACTACATCCTCGAAGTCGTAGAGAAGGACAATTTGATTTTTCATATTGTAACCCGCGGGTTGCTGCTGTTACCCATATCGTTTCTCAGCACAGGCGCAGGGCTATATATACAAAATCATTCAATTCTTCCGGTCTTCTTGCTGCAGGTGGCTGCCGCTTGTGTGGCAATTTTCCTGTGCATGCGCCTGAGGCTCGTATCGCGCAAGCCGGTTGAAACGATAAAAGAGATAGAGATGAAAGCATAAACCTCGTGATACTCACAACCTCCAGACAACCCGATTCCGCTGGTTGCAGTGTTATATCAAGCCGCTTGGCAGGGAAATGTGCATAAGTTAACGAAAGGATCCTTGAATATCTTCGTTAAGTATGGATATGACATTGATATTGTTATATGCAAGGCGCCGCATATCAAGTATTTTGTATATTATTGGCACTTGCTTTTTGTATCTGTTGTGATATACTACAACTCCGCCAAGAAAACGGCGGCGTGAAATATCGGATGGATTCATATCGACTTAAAAATACCAGTTGCATTTGATGAAAGAATCCGGTATCATATGAACTCCGCCGGTCAAGCGCCGACGAATGTACCTTGAAAATTGTATAGCACTGAACAAACAGTCAAGACGGAAAGAAACGCAATTCTATTTGAGAATCGAGTCCGAGAGGATTTGAGTTAGGATTTGAACATGAGAGTTTGATCCTGGCTCAGGACGAACGCTGGCGGCGTGCCTGACCCATGCAAGTCGAACGAAGATGCAGCAATGCATTTGAGTGGCGGACGGGTGAGTAACACGTGAACAACCTACCTTTGACAGGGGGATAACGTCGGGAAACTGACGCTAATACCGCATGAGACCACGCTATTGCATAATAGAGGGGTCAAAGGAGTAACATCTGGTCAAAGAGGGGTTCGCGTCCCATTAGGTAGTTGGTGAGGTAACGGCCCACCAAGCCTACGATGGGTAGCCGAGCTGAGAGGCTGAACGGCCACACTGGAACTGAGATACGGTCCAGACTCCTACGGGAGGCAGCAGGGAGGAATATTGGGCAATGGGGGAAACCCTGACCCAGCAACGCCGCGTGAAGGAAGAAGGCCTTCGGGTTGTAAACTTCTGTGACAGGGGAAGAAAGAAATGACGGTACCCTGAGAGGAAGCCACGGCAAACTACGTGCCAGCAGCCGCGGTAATACGTAGGTGGCGAGCGTTGTCCGGAAT
>JAEYRH010000002.1 GCA_023435705.1 Bacillota bacterium
TGGACCGGATGATGTAGGGGTCCTGGCCATAGTACTCGATGATCCGGACGAACTGCTCGCGCATCGCCGCGGAAAAAGCACCGTTCATCAGCCCCTCCGCGAACTCTTCCGCCAGGGAGAAATAGCCTTCCGGTGTCCGTTGCCGGATCCGCAGATCCCACAGATTGTTGTCCACGATGTAGGTGTAATACAGGTCCGAGCCGGCATAGAACGAATCGTGCGGCTCCAGGACTTCATGGATGTCCGGCTCCCGGTTCTCGATGATTTTCCGGGCAAGGAGCATGCCGCAGGCTTTGCCGCCGATCTTCCCGGTGCCGAGCATGTGGTCCCGGACGGCGAAATAGTCCTCGGGCGTGAAATGCTCTTTGACCATCTCCTGCATCTTTTCGTCGCGGGTCATCATGATCTCGCAGATCCTGCCGCATTCCTCCGTCACGTCGATGCCGTTTTCGTGGAGCAGTTTGACGCGGTTGAACTCGCGGTCCCAGGAGTCGATGTACTGCTCCTCCGCGGAGCGCTGCGCCAGCCCGAGCGACTGATAGAACCGGCTGGACCGGACCCCGTCGAGGATCGGGCGGAATTCGCCGCTCTCCGGGTCATAGGTGTGCGGGAGGAACATCGTGTCCGACGTCCGTTCCCACACCTTTTCCGGGCTGACGTAGACGTTTTTCGAGTCGGAATAGACGTCGAAGAACAACTGGGTCGTGTCCAGGATCTTGTTGATCGCGTGGACGGAATGCTTTCCCCGGATGATCGGGAAGAACGCCACCGTATCCAGGATGAACAGGAAGGGGCAGGTCACCCGGAAAAAGTTGCCCATCATCAGGTCGGTCGCCCAGGCGGCCTGGAGTTCGGACAGGCAGTCGAACACATAGAACGCGTCTCTGCCCTCCTGTTCGATGTAGTTGTGGATGGCGACCGTGAACTTCTCAAATTTGTGAGTCAGCGGGACTTCGATCGTTTTGACCCCGGGGCAGTCCTCCAGTAGCGGCTCATGGTTGGCGAAACGGAAATAGATGAGGTTTCGCTTGTCCTCGATCGCCTGCCGGACATAGGGCTCCATGAACAGCCTGAACTGGTCGAGATCGGAAACACGCCATACGACATTGTCGCCCAGACGGATGTTGTCCAGCGCAAGGTCCATTTCGGGGATGCCGCTTTTGACCCGGTCAAATGCTGCCATCGTCTCGACTCCTTTCCACAAAAAAAGGGCGTTCCATCTCTGTGAGATGAAACGCCGTTGTTTCATTGATTACGGGTTTATCTTAGCATCAATCCAGGGGAAACGCAAGCGATGCCGTTTTCTGTTTTACAAAGGTGACCGTTCCGCTCATCTGGAGCGTCCTGCCGTCGAGCGACAGGATGTTCAGTGAGCCGCCGGGCTCTTTCAGCGTGATGTCGACCGGCTTGCCGGTCCGGTCAGCCATGTAAGCGCCGATGGCGGTCGTGCCGCTGCCGCACGCGGACTCCCAGCAAACGGTGCCGACGGCGGGGACATAGACGAGGGGCGTGAGTCTCAGCTTGTGCCGCTCGAAGAACAGGATGCCGATGGCATCTGTCCCGAGGGCTTCACACCAGCTGCGCGCCAGGGCCTCGGCCCGGGAACGACCTCTCTCGCCCTCGGGGGCGGGACGCTCCAGGATGACGTGCGCAATGCCGTCAAACCGGACGATGACCGGTTTTCTGCCGTCCCCGGTCACGGTGAACGGGGCGTCATCGATGGAACGCGGCTGCGGCATGATGACAGAGCCATAATATGCGGTGTCGCTCTCTGCTTTCAGCGCTACGGTCACGGGACCGGAGGCGCCGGAAGAACGGACCGTCACGCCGATGGGGTCCCCCTGCTTCGGGGTCCTCCCGCTGCGCATGGCCACCAGCGCGGCCGCGCTCATGGTCGCGTTGCCGCAAAACTCGCCGCCGGCCATCCGCAGTTCGATATCGCAGGAGGAGTCCGACGGTGCGGAAACAAAACCTACCTGCTCCACCGACGGCTCGACTTTCATGAGAGCCGCCGCCACGGAGGGCTGATTATCTTCCGGCACCGGTGTCTCCACGAGGAGCGTGATGTTCCCGGTCGGGTCGAACAGACTATATGTTACTTCCATTATTGCTGATAGTTTCTAAGGAACTGCTTCGTACGTTCCTGCGTCGGGTTGCCAAAGACTGCCTCGGGGTCGCCCTGCTCGACGATGACGCCGCCGTCCATGAAGATGACGCGGTTCGAGACCGAACGGGCGAAGGGCATCTCATGGGTGACGACGACCATGGTCATCTTGTCTTCCGCCAGCTGACGGATGACCTTCAGGACCTCACCGGTGAGCTCGGGGTCGAGCGCACTGGTGGGCTCGTCGAAGAAGAGGATGGCGGGGTTCATGGCCAGCGCGCGGGCAATGGCCACACGCTGCTGCTGTCCGCCGGAGAGCTGGCAGGGGTAGGCATCCGCACGCTGGGTGAGGTCCATCTTGCGAAGGAGTTCTTCCGCTTCGGCGAAGACTTCATCCTTGTCGCGCTTCTGTACGTTGATCGGCGCGTCCGTGATGTTCTTCATGACGGAGTAGTGCGGGAACAGATTGAAGTTTTGGAAGACCAGACCGAAGTGCTGCTTTGCCTTGCGCAGTTCCGCCGGGCTGACGTATTCCGCTTTGCCGTCCGCGCCGGTCGTGACCGCCGGGGTGCCGGTGTAGCTGATCTCACCGGAATCGATGGTCTCGAGGAACGTGGCACAGCGCAGGAGCGTACTCTTGCCGGAACCGGAGGGGCCGATGATACTGACGACTTCGCTCGTGTCGACACCAAGACTGATGTCTTTCAGGACTTCGACATCGCCAAACGATTTTTTGATGTTTTTCATCTCTAAAACCATACTGCCACCTCCTTAACTGTAGTAGTCCATAGACTTCTCGACGCGTTCCATGACGAATGCCACGACATAGTTCATGACGAAATAGAACACACCTGCGACGACGTATGGCGTGAACGAGGTCTGGGACGCGGCGATCTGCTTCGCGATGGCGAACATCTCATTGTACGCGAGGGCGAAGGCGAGGGACGTATCCTTGACCAGGGTGATGATCTCGTTGGTGACCGAAGGCATGATGGTCTTCATGACCTGCGGCAGGATGATCTTGAAGAAGGTCTGGGTCTTGCTGTAACCCAGGACTTCCGCGGCCTCATACTGGCCGGCGGAGATGGACTCGATACCGCCGCGGTAGATCTCCGCGAAGTAGGCGGCATAGTTCATAGTGAAACCGATGATGATGGCGGCGAACCGATAGCCGCGGATCGAGGCGCCGAACAGGTAGTACGGGCCGAAATACCAGGCGAGGAGCTGAAGCATCAGCGGGGTGCCGCGCATGATGGCGATGTACACCTTCGTGATTCCGGAAATGATCTTGAACTTCGAGCGGCGCAGCAGC